>JAIUNR010000017.1 GCA_020161575.1 Pseudomonadota bacterium | reverse complement strand
ATCCTCAAGGCCGGCGGCGCCTATCTCCCCCTCGATCCCGATTATCCCGCCCAGCGCCTCGGCTTCATGATCGAGGACGCGAACCCTGTCCTCATCCTCACCCAGAAGACACTCGAAGACCGCTTCACGCCCTTCAACAAGCCGGTCATCACCCTCGATGCCAGCGGGGAGGAGGCAAGGGAAGAGGGTAAGCCGGACGCAGGCGCGCAAACCCGCGAGCAAAACACCACCAACCCCACCCGACCCCAGAACCTCGCCCAGAACCTCGCCTACGTCATCTACACGTCAGGATCCACAGGCAAACCAAAGGGCGTGGCGCTCACGCGCGGCACGCTCGCTAACCTGATCGAATGGCAGATCGCCGCCGCGCCGCCGCCCGATCGCGTGCTGCAATTCGCCTCCCTCAATTTCGATGTTTCCTTTCAGGAGATCTTCTCCACCTTGGGCGTGGGGGCCTGCCTTGTCCTTCTCCCGCCGGGGCTGAACAAGGATATCGAGGCGCTTGCCCGTTATGCGCGCGAGCAGGAAATCGGCCGTCTGTTCTTGCCGAATGCCGTGCTGCAGCAATGGCTTCTGCTCGATCACGGCGTCTCCTCGCGCCCCTGCGAGATCATCAGCGCCGGCGAGGCGCTGGTCACCGGCGAGCATCGCGCGGCCCTGCTCGGCCAGCTGGGCGGCGCCACGCTGTTCAACCAATATGGCCCGTCCGAAACGCACGTCGTCACGCAATTCGCGTTGCCCTCCGCCAGCTCGGCGGAATGGGATGACCGGCCGCCCCTTGGCACCCCGATATGGAATGTACGGTGTTACGTCCTGGATGGGGGATATGGTTTGAGCCCTGTTGGGGTGTGGGGGGAGCTGCATGTGGGCGGGATGGCGCCGGCGCGGGGCTATCACAACCGGCCGGACGCGACGGCTGAGATGTTCCTGCCCGATCCGTTCTCGCCCGAGCCCGGCGCGCGGATGTATCGCACCGGCGATCTCGCGCGCTGGCGGGCGGATGGCGTGCTGGAGTTCCTCGGCCGCGCCGACGATCAGGTGAAGATCCGCGGTTTCCGCGTCGAGCCGGGCGAGGTCGAGGCTGCCCTGCGCGCGCTTCCGGCGCTTGCCGATGTCGCGGTGATCGTGCGCGAGGACAGGCCGGGCCAGCGCCAGCTCGTCGCCTACTGCGTGCATGCAGGCGATGCGCCCGGCGCGGCGGAGGCCACCGCCTCCCTACGTTCCTCGCTTGGCGCTGTTCTTCCGGATTACATGGTACCCGGCGCGTTTGTGTTTCTGGATCGGTTGCCGCTGAGCGCGAACGGGAAGGTGGACCGGCGCGCGCTGCCGGCGCCCGAGCGCGGAAGCGGGGAGGCGGGCTACGTGGCCCCGCGCGCGGGGGCGGAAGCCCGGCTCGCCGCGATCTGGAGCGAGGTGCTCGGGATCGACAGGGTCGGCGCGCAGGACAATTTCTTCGCGCTGGGCGGACATTCGCTGCTCGCCACCCAGGTGATGTCGCAGATCCGCAAGGCGTTTGCGATCGAACTGCCGCTGCGCGCGCTCTTCGAGGCGCCGGTCCTCGAAGGCCTCGCCCGGCGCGTCGAGGCGATGGCCGCGGCCGGAACGGGAAGCGGCGGCGCGATCACGCCCCTCCCGCGCGAAGAAGGAGGGAGCGCAACCCTCGCCCTCTCCTTCGCCCAGCAGCGCCTGTGGTTCCTCGACCAGCTCGAGCCGCAGAGCGCTTTTTACAACCTCCCCGCCGCGCTTCGCCTCACCGGCGCGCTCGACCGGGGGGCGCTCACGCGCGTCTTCGGCGCCATCCTCGCCCGCCACGAGGTGCTGCGCGGACGCTTCGTGCTCGAAGGCCATGTGCCGCGTCAGGAGATCGTGCCGGAGCTGGCCTTCGACCTGCCCCTGACGGATCTGAGCCATCTCGAACGCGACGAAGCGCAGGCCGAGGCGCGCCGCATCGCCGCAAGCCTTGCCGGCGAGGGCTTCGATCTCGCCGCCGCCCCGCTCATCCGGGCGCATCTCGTCCGGCTGATGCCCGAGGAGCATGTCCTCGTCTTCGTGATGCATCACATCGTCTCGGATGGCTGGTCGCTCGGCGTGCTGGTGAAGGAAGTCGCCGCGCTCTACGCCGCCTTTTGCGCCGGCAAACCCGATCCTCTGCCCCCGCTGGCGATCCAATACGCCGATTTCGCCGCCTGGCAGCGCGAATGGCTCGCCGGGCCCGAACTCGCCCGCCAGCTCGCCTACTGGACCGACCGCCTCGCCGGCGCACCCGCCGTGCTCAACCTGCCCACCGACAGGCCGCGCCCCGCCCTCCAGAGCCATCGCGGCGATGTCGCCGGCTTCTCCCTGCCCGGCGCGCTGGTCAACGCCCTGCGCGAACTCGCCGCCGCGCGCGGCGCCACCCTCTTCATGGTGCTCGAGGCCGCCTTCGCGGCGCTGCTCCATCGCTATTCGGGCGAAGAGGATATCCTCATCGGCACCCCGGTCGCCAACCGCAACCGCGCCGAGATCGAGCCGCTCATCGGCTTCTTCGTCAACACCCTCGTCCTGCGCAACCGCGTCGAGGGCGCGATGCCCTTCACCACCCTGCTGGATGCGGCGCGGGCCGGCGCGCTCGACGCCTATGCCAATCAGGACCTGCCCTTCGAGCATCTCGTCGAGGCCTTGAAGCCCGAGCGGCATCTGAGCCATTCCCCGCTCTTCCAGGTGATGTTCGCGCTCCAGAACGCCCCGCTCGGCGCATTGGCGCTCGAAGGGCTCGATCTCGCCCCGCTCGATCTTCAAGGCACAAGCGCCAAGTTCGATCTCACCGTCTCGCTTCAGGAGCTGGGCGAGGGGATCGAGGGCGTGATCGAATACGCGAGCGATCTCTTCGATGCCGCGACCATCGCCCGCATGGGCCGGCATTACGCCAATCTGCTGGCCGCCATCGCCGCCGATCCTCAGGCGCGCATCGGCGATCTCGCCCTCATCGACGACGAGGAACGCAAGCGCATCCTCACCGACTGGAACCGCCCGGCGCTCCCGGCCATGGCGGAAACGGCCGTCTCGGGCGATCTCGCAAGCCGCTTCGAGGCCATGGCCGCCGCAAGGCCGGAGGCGATCGCCCTGCGCTTCGAAGGCCAGAGCCTCACCTATCGCGCGCTCAATGCCCGCGCCAACCGGCTCGCCCATCGCCTGATCGCGCAAGGCGTCGGGCCGGATGTGCTCGTCGGCGTCGCGCTCGAGCGGTCCTTCGCCATGATCGAGGCCGTCCTCGCCATCCTCAAGGCCGGCGGCGCCTATCTCCCCCTCGATCCCGATTATCCCGCCCAGCGCCTCGGCTTCATGATCGAGGACGCGAACCCTGTCCTCATCCTCACCCAGAAGACACTCGAAGACCGCTTCA
>JAIUNR010000016.1 GCA_020161575.1 Pseudomonadota bacterium | reverse complement strand
AACGGCTCATAATAGCCGCCATGTTGGTGACGCGGGGTGGAGCAGCCCGGTAGCTCGTCAGGCTCATAACCTGAAGGTCGTCAGTTCAAATCTGGCCCCCGCAACCAAATTACAAAAGATAATTCAATAGCTTACGCAAAGCCCCGCCAGGCTCTCGCCAGCAGGGCCCAAAATTGCGAGCGCAAAAAACGCGCCAAAACTACCCAACAAACCACAAAATGCAGCGTAATTTGGGGACGGTACGTCTGCCGACGGATGGCCGCCCACGCTGGCCTCTTCTATTTGCGATGAGCAGCAGAGGAAGTGGCGCTCCCAAGGGGTGCGATATAATCGAACGATTCCAAGGGCTCTGATAGAGTTCTTGTCGCACCAACCTCCATTGACTGATAATGGAAATTTCTAGCGGTTGTCGCACCTTTGCCGATTATTTTGGGCGATTCTCGAGCGCCGAGCCGAAACGCAAAAAGCCCGCCCCCCCGAAGAGAGCGGGCCGCTTCATTTTCTCCGCCGCACGGGAGGCGGAAAAACGGAAGTTGCGGCTTTACGAGGGTGATCACACCTCGTCAGTGAGCCGGTCCCGCCGCTGTTTTCGAGAGCCAGGAACAGCCCCCAGCCCTGCGATATCGCGCATCCGCCCTGAATGGCAGCGCGGCCTGCTCGCGCCAGCGGATTGCGAGCGGATCACTGCGTCGTGGCGATCGCCCCGCGCAGCTCATCCACCATGGCCTGCATGACCTGCACCGCATGGGCAGGCGTCGTGTTGCTGGCGAGCATGGCGAGGAGCATCTCGATCTCGGCGATGATCTCGGATGTTTTCACGAGGCACCCATGGGCGCCCAGAAGCACGCCGGCTTGCCCGGCACGGTGATCAGCGCGCTGGCGCCATCGTTGTAGCGGCAGAGGTGATAGCGCCCGTCCGGCGAGGGGCGTGCATCGCGGAACGCGATGAAGGTTCCATCCTCCAGCACCCAGCCGCCCGGCGCGGTTTTCACGCGCTCGACCGGAACGGGGAAGCAATCTTTCTCCGAGCAGCACTCGATCGGGTACCAGCTATGCGCCAGCGCAGCACAAAGCGCGCCGGCAAAGGCCAGCACGGCAAGGATCAGTCTTCGAATGGGTATCTCCTGTTCGGGAGAGGCGCAGGAATCAGGAAATCCGCCGTAAAGTCGGCGCGAAGACCTTGTAGCGCAGGTTGATGCTCTGCCCGCTATTGACCAGCAGGTAAAAGAACAGCCGGCAATACGCAGCGCCAGCGGGGGCCACACTGTCAGCAGGCGCGATTTCAGGGCCGGCCATGGCGCCGCCCATGCCGGCGATGCTTCCCGCCGAAAGAAATGCCTGGGCCGCGTCGGACCAATGGAGGCGCAGCTCCATCTGGGACGGCGAAGGCACGCCCACTGCCTCGGAAAACACGCGGTGCCGCCACACCTGCCCCGGCGCGGCGACGGCCAGCAGGCTCGCCGGTCGAATAAAGCAGGCACCGCCCGCCGATGCCGTGCCCGCGAATTGGAACTCGATGATCGTGCCGCCCTTGTAGGGCGTCCGCGAAAGAACGGAAAACGTAACGCCGGCAACGCTGGTCGCGGTCCAATCATCGGGCAGGCCGCTTGTGCCGCCGGTGCCGGCACCGGCCCAATTGGCAACCATGTTGCCGGCGGGCGGTACGAAATTGCGGTTACCCAGACCGAGGCGCACGGTTGACATGCCGGAGGAAAGGCCGATGCTGCCGCGAATCGTCACGGTCAATACTCCGTCACGGTCACATTGGTCGAGCCGCCGGCAATGGCATGAACCGCCGCGCCGCCCCGCCCGACAAAATCATTGCCGGGCGCGATCGCAAGGCTCCCCGCGCCGACAATTGCCGCACCGTTCTCCTGGATGTAAATGGTCTGCCCGCTGGTCGGCGGATTGGCGATGAAATAGACGGATCGTTCCGGTCTGGCCGGAATGATGATCGCGCTGCTGGTCGTCACAGATGCGCTGGAAAAAGGCATGGCATGCTCCTGTCGGGGCTGTGGATGAGGGATCAGGCTATTTCGGAAGCGGCGCGAGCCAGGGCAGGAGGGCGTGGAACTTGGCGCCGAGAAACCCGCCGAGCGGCACCAGGGCGAAAATCACCCAGCGCGCGCCGCGCGCCTGGGTAAGCAGCTCATGCATGGCATCGACCTTCGCCGCGACGGTGGCGACGGTCGCGGTCAAATGCTCGACCTCCGCCTCGAGGCGGATCAATCTTTCGCGCGTATCGTCGATCATTCCGCCGCCCCGTAGCTCTTCCTGATCGCGTCATAGTTCCGGCCGGCGCTTTCGAGCCGGCGGATATTCCCGGCGGCATTGGCGCGCGCCTCGGCGGCGGTGATGCGCCAGGGCTGGCCGGCGCGGATCGGGGGCAGGGGTTCCGGCTCCGGGATGGTCAGCCGCGTTTCCGGCAAGGTGCGCAAGACCGGACTACTTGATGCGCCGCAGCCGCTCAGCATCATCGGGAGAAAGAGTGCAGGAATCAGGCGGCGCATTGCGCATCTCCTCGATCAGGGCGCGGTTGAGATCGGCGGCGGCGGCATTGCGCGCCGCCTCGGTTCGATAGGCTTCGGCGGCGCGGGCCGCGGCGGCGAGATCGGCGGCGAGCGCATCGGCACGGGCGCGCTCGGCGGCGGCGCGGCATTCACCGCTCGCGTGGGTGGCGCCGCGCCACCAGCCCGCGCCATAGGCGAGCATCACGGCCAGCGCAGCGGCGCCCCACAGACGCGGATCGAGAAGGGCGAGCATCAATCCTCCCTCCGGCACATCGCGCGCTCCTCGGCGCGGCGGCGGGTGAGACCGCGCATCACCACGCCGGCCGCGCGATTCCACTTCATGAGATCATCGCAAGCCGGAGCGCCCTCGCCGGCATTGAGGCGACGCACCACGCTGGATTTGCAGGCCGCGCCGATGCCGACATTATAGGCAAAGCTGGTGAGCGCGGCGAAGCGGTGCGGCCCCATCTCGACATGCACGCAATCCGCGATGCCCCGCAGATATTTGTCGAGGCTTTCGCCGAGCATGGTCTTGCATTGCTCGACCGTGTAGCGATCCCCGCGCTTGACGCCTTTCGTTTCGCCGTAGCACACGGTCCACGGCTCGCCTTTCGTGGCGGGATCGGGGTAAGCCGTGGTGCGCAGCCCTTCGAACCCGCCGACAAGCCCGACCGCGATCGCCGCCGCCGCTGCCTTTTTTCTGTGATTACGGATCACGATGCAGATCCTCCTGCCGGATGATGCGCGCCACAGCCGGCGCGATGGCGAGGCCGATCCCGATCAGGAAGAACGGGAGGGGCGGCACGATGTTGGCAAGCGCGAACCAATAGGTTCCCGCCGCCATGACGAGCGCGTTGACGAGCGCGAGCCGGGCGGACCACGCGCGCGCGAGCACGCGCCGCCAGTTTCGGACGAGTTTCATGTAATTTTTAAGCTGGATCAGGCGTCGACCAGCGGGAGAAGAGCCGCCAGAACCGTCGGCGGAAGGCGATTCTCCGCAAGATTGAGATCCGCTTCGATCACGCGGGCCAGCGCGACATCTGTTTCCTGCCTTGCGAGATCGGCCATTTCCGACGCGAAATCATCGCGCAGATCATCCGGCACGGTCGACTTCCCCCCCGATATCCGGCGGATCGCATCGTTTCGCGCAAGCGTGAAGACATCTCTGGTAGCCTGTAGCGCACAGAGGTTGCGCGCGATGGCCATCCGTGTCGCCGCTGAAAATTGATAGGGCTTGCGAATAACCTGTTCGCGCCCGCCATCGCGGATAATTGTGTTCTCGCCATCGAGCGCTTCCAGCGCGGATAACGCCTCAAGTGCGCTTGCATAGGTCATTTTCACGAGTGTCTCCTTATGACAGGGTGATAGAGCCAGACCGGACCGTTCCATCCGATCCCTTGAGCTTGAACGTAAGCTGGGTGTTGCTTGTCGCCTGGAACGACATCTCACCGTTGGCGCCGGGCGTTACCGAGCTGTTTGGCGAAAAAACCGGATTGCCGGAGGTATCGAACCGGAGAACCATTTTCCCGGCGCCGAAGATGAAGAAATCCTCGGTGCCGTCGCCTGCGGACGAGTTACCGATCGTCCATGCACCGTTAAAAGCCACCGAGACACGCTTGGATGTCGCATGTCCCCCAGCGAGGAGCTTAATTGTCGGATCGAATTGCCCGGCTGTGTTCCGGATCTGAAGGCGGGTCTCGTCGGCCTGGATCGCGGTAACACCAATCTGGAGCGGACCCCCATCATCATAAGCAATGAGTGCCGGCGTCCCGGTCGGCGCGTTCGGATGCCGACTGAAAAATTCGGCACCTGAAATCGTGAAGTCGGTCACGGAAAGGCCGCGCGCGATGCGCGAGCGGGCCGCGATGTCAAACCACGCCCCCGCACGCCCCCCCCCTACGCGCAGCCCGGCGTAGTATCCATCTTCGGCGGAAGCGTGCACTCCGCTCGTTGCGGTAGCCGGCCCAGACCAACCAGCGATATGGATTCCGCTTTCAAGTGCGTAGTTTCGAATCGTCCCATCGATCCCCTCGGGGTTGAACCCTGAAGATCCGGGCTTCGTGCCGATAAACATGGCGGCTGAGCCGCTATACTCGGCACCGGACGGGCGACCAGCGCTGCGCTTATGCACCATGATGATCTGGCCCGCGAGCATGCCGTCATATCCGGTACTTGTAGAAACCTTCCCTCCGACCGTGATTTCTTGTCCCCATAAGTTTATGCCGTCATCTACCGCAGTCCCTGCACCATTGGCGACTTGCGCGTAAACTGCGATCCCCTGATATTCGGAACGCCCGACCGCTTCATTTTTCGCGCGATGGACATGGATTCCAGTTGAGGTTGCAGCGACCGAGCCCGACGCCTTTACAGACCCTGAAAGACCACGCCCTACCTCAACAAAACTCTGGATGTTGAATGCGGCAACGCGATACGCATCCTCGGCGCTCGTCCCCTGATAGGCGAGCGTTACGCCCCAGGTCGGCATACCTTGCGCT
>JAIUNR010000015.1 GCA_020161575.1 Pseudomonadota bacterium | reverse complement strand
CGGGCGCCGGCAGCGCGCGCCGGTCCACCTTCCCGTTCGCGCTCAGCGGCAACCGATCCAGAAACACAAACGCGCCGGGTACCATGTAATCCGGAAGAACAGCGCCAAGCGAGGAACGTAGGGAGGCACGCAACTCGGCCTTGTGCTCGGCGACGAAGGGCTGGTTGGCGAAAAACCCGGTGATGAGATCGGGCAGCTCCGGCAGGAGCGAGGCCCAGGCGACGGGCCGCTTCTCGCGGCTGAAAACCGCGTGGACATGCCCGCTCGCACCCGGCGCCAAAGTCAGCGCGAGGTGGTAGCCATGCGCTTCCGACAGCGCCCAAAGGCGGTTGAGATCGACGCCGCCCTGCGCGCCGCGTGCTTGCTCGGCCAGCAATTCGGCTTTCGAGAACCCGTTTGCGCCGCGGATGAGGCGGTCGCGCAGGGCGAGGTCGCCCGCGATCGCGGCGTTGGGAATATCACGGATGGCGATCCGCTCTTCCTTCTCCGCGAGCCGCGCGGCAAGCGCCGCCTCGAGCGCCGGCGACCAGCTTTCCCAGCCGGCGGGCGTGACCGGCTGTTCGCCACCGAGCGTCAGCACGACATCGTAGCGGTATTTGGTGAGTTCGTTGATCCCGACGCCCCTCTTGGGCAGGATCTCGACCTGCGTGATCGCGGGATGCGCCTTCGCCAGCGCGAAGAACCAGGCGGGATCGACCAACAGTTCGGGTTCGAGCGCGAGATTGTGCTGCACCGCCGCGCGGATGGCGGCGCCATCGGCGCTTTCGGGCGCGCGATAAATCGCAAGCGAGGTCTGGAACGCTTCGGCAAGGCCGAAATGGCGGATATCGCCGAGGAAGATGTGACCGCCTTGCGCCATGCGGCCGATGGCTTCGGCCAGGACATCGCCGAAATAGGCGAGGTTCGGGAAATATTGCGCCACCGAATTGATGATGAGCGTATCGAAGGCTTCCGCGGGCAGGGCCGCCCATTGATCGGCACGCGCCTCCAGCAGGGTGACGTCGCAATTGCCCGCAGGATCGCGGGCGAGGCTGGCCTGAAGCTTGCCGAGCACGGTGCGCGAAAGATCGGTGCCGATATAGCGCGCGCAGCCCGGCGCGATCCGGTGGAGGATCATGCCCGTTCCGCAGCCGATCTCGAGCACGCTGCGCGGTGCGCAGGCTTCGATGCGGCGGACGGTCTCGTCCAGCCATTCGCGCATTTCGGGAGGCGGGATCGGCGCGCCGGTATAGCTGTCCGTCCAGCCGACGATGTTGAAGCGGGCATCGCCCTCGACCACCGCATCCTCGCGGTAGATCTGGTCGAAGGTGGAGATCCACTGGCTGGTCTGCTGCTCGACGATGCGGGTATCGTCCTCGGCCTCGGCAGGCACCACATAGGCGACAAGGTGCTTGCCGCCGGTTTGCTCCTCGCGCGCGACCACGATCGCATCGCGCACGAGGGGTTGATCCTTGAGCCGCGCCTCGATCTCGCCAAGCTCGATGCGGAAACCGCGGATCTTCACCTGATCGTCCGCGCGGCCGATGAAGTCGAGCGTGCCATCCGCCCGCCAGCGCGCGAGATCACCGCTGCGATAGAGCCGCGCGCCGGGGATTGCGCTGAACGGATCGGGGATGAATTTCTCCGCCGTCAGTGCCGGGCGGTTGAGATAGCCCTCGCCCACACCCGCGCCGCCGATATGCAATTCGCCGATCGCCCCGATCGGAACGGGCGTGAGCGCCTCGTCGAGAATATGGATCGAGACATTGGGGATCGGGCGGCCGATCGGCACCGCCCCGGCATGGCCGGGGCCGACCGCCATGGCGGTCGAGATGCTCTGCGTTTCGCTCGGCCCGTAGACATTGACGAGTTCCAGCCCGCGCGCGGACGGCAGGCAGTAGGATTTCATCCGATCCCCGCCGGCGAGCACACGGCGCAGGCTGGACGGCCAGTTGAAGTTGCCCGCCGCCAGCGCGTCGAGATAGCCCATGGGCAGATAGAGCGTATCGACCTTTTCCGCTTCGAGCAGGCGTTCGAGGGCGAAAGCGTCGCGCACCGTGTCCTCGGGCACGAGCACGAGGCAGCTTCCGGCGGTGAGCGCCGGCCAGATCTCGGGAATGATGCCGTCGAAGGCGAGATTGGCGACCACCGAAACGCGGCTTTCAGGGCCGAGTTCGTAGGCCTCGCGATACCAGCGGCAGAGATTGGCGAGCCCGGAATGGGTGTTGATCGAGCCTTTCGGCAGGCCGGTCGTGCCGGAGGTATAGACGATATAGGCGCGTTCCGGGGTGAAGGCAGGGCGTGGAAGCGGTGCTGTGTCTTCTTCCTCCGCCCTGTCCGCGCGCAGGATGTCGCAGGAAGCCGGGATCGCGGGATCGTCGAACAGGGCGGCAGTGGCGGCTGTCGTCAGCACGGCGTCGATCCCGGCATCCGCCAGGATGAAGCCGATCCGGCCCGCGGGCGCATCGACGGGCAGCATCACGAAGGCGGCGCCGATCTTGTGCGCCGCGATCATGCCGGTGAAATAATCGAGATTGCGCCCCGTGCCGAGGCCGATCAGGCTTGCCGGGCCATGGCCGCGCCCCTGAAGCGCGCGCGCAAGGCGGTTCGCGGCCTCGTCCAGCGCGCGATAGGTGAGGGTCTTTCCCTCGAAAGTGGCGGCCGGGGCCTCGGGATGGCGGGCGGCCATCGTCTCGAAGAGCCGCCAGGGCGCGGGCTCCACCCAATCGGTTCGCGCGCCTTCGGACCAGCATGCGAGGCGCTGGCATTCCTCCGGGCCGATGATGTCAAGCTGGCCCATCGGCTGGGCCGGGTTCGCGACGATCGCCTCGAGCAGCGCGACATAATGCGCTGCCATCCGCGCGATGGTCGCGGAATCGAACAGATCGGTCGCGTATTCGAGCATGATTTCGAGCGCGCCTTCGCGTTCGAACGCCATCATGGCGAGGTCGAATTTGGCGCTTGTCGCTTCCGCGCTCAGCGCGCCGAGCGTGAGGCCGGGCAGTTCGAGCGCCCCCATCGGCGCGTTCTGGAGCGCGAAACTCGCCTGAAAAAGGGGCGAATAGCCAAGGTTCCGTTCCGGGTTGAGCATGTCGACGAGATGCTCGAAGGGCACATCCTGATGCTCATAGGCATCGAGCGCGCTCTGGCGCATGGCGGCGAGCAGCGCGAGGAACGGCGCTTGAGGATCGACCGCGTTGCGCAGGACCAGCGTGTTGACGAAGAAGCCGATCAGGCTTTCGATATCGGCATTGCGGCGATTGGCGATCGCGGTGCCGATCGCGATGTCGCGCTGGCCGCTGTAGCGGGCAAGCAGCGCCGTGTAGGCGCTCGCGAGCACCATGAAGAGCGTGCAGCCCTGCCGGGCCGCGAGCGCTTCGAGCCCGGCCACCAGTTCCTTCGGCACGCGGAAGGCATGGACCGCGCCGCGATGGCTCTGGGCCGGCGGGCGGGGACGATCCGTCGGCAGCGCGAGCGGGGTCGCGGGAAGATCGGCGAGTTTCTCGCGCCAGTAATCCTCCTGCTTGCGCAGCCGTTCCCCGCTCAGCCATTCGCGCTGCCACGCCGCGAAATCGGCATATTGGATCGCGAGCGGCGCGAGATCGGGTTTCCGGTCGAGGTGAAAAGCGGAATAGAAGGCGGCGACCTCGCGGATGAGCACGCCCATCGACCAGCCATCCGAGATGATGTGATGCATGTTGAACAGCAGCACATGCGCCTCGTCCGACAGGCGCAGGAGATGCGCGCGGATCACCGGGCCGGTGGCGAGGTTGAAGGGGGCTTCCGCCTCGATCCGTGCGAGGCGCCGCGCTTCCGCCAGGCGATCCTCCTCGCGAAGATGGGAGAGATCCGTCAACGGCAGGGCGATCGCGCGGGCCGCGTCGACGATCTGCACGGGTTCGCCATCGCGCGGCTCGAAGCGCGTGCGCAGTACTTCATGTCGCGCGACGATCGCCTCCAGCGAGCGCCGCAGCGCGTCGCGATCGAGCACGCCGTCGAGCCGCAGCGCGGCGGGGATGCTGTAGAACGGATTGCCCGGTTCGAGCTGATCGAGGAACCACAGCCGCCTTTGCGCGAAGGAGAGCGCCAGCGCCTCCCCTGTCCGCGCACGGGGCACAATGGCGGCAACGTCCTCCGCCTCCCCCGAGCCAAGCGCCGCGCGCACGAGAATCGCGAGATCCGCGATCCGCCGCGCCTCGAACAGCGCGCGCAGCGGCAGATCCACCGCGAAACGCGCGCGGATGCGCGCCAGAAGCTGCGTCGCCAGCAGCGAATGGCCGCCGAGCGCGAAGAAATCATCCTCGACACCGATCGGCGCGACGCCGAGAATCCCGGACCAGATTTCCGCCAGGGCGCCTTCGATCTCGTCGCGCGGGGCGATGAAGGGCGCATCGCCGCTCCATTCGGGCGCGGGCAGCGCCTTGCGGTCGATTTTGCCGTTGGCGGTCAGCGGGAAAGAATCCAGCGCGATGAAGGCCGCCGGGATCATGTAATCGGGCAGGCGCGGGCCGAGATGGGCCCGCAACTCCGGCGTCTCCGGTGTGCCCGGCGCCGCGATCCAGTAGGCGACGAGCCGTTTGTCGCCCGGCCGGTCCTCGCGCGCGATGACCAGCGCATCCGCGACGGCGGGGTGCCCGCGCAGCACGTTCTCGATCTCGCCGGGTTCGATGCGGTAGCCCCTGAGGCTGATCTGCGCGTCGACACGGCCGAGAAACTCGATCGTGCCGTCGGCGCGCCAGCGCGCGAGATCGCCGGAGCGGTAGAGGCGGCTGCCCGGCGGGCCGAAAGGATCGGGCAGGAAGGCGGCGGCGGTGAGATCCGGCCGGTTGAGATAGCCGCGCGCGAGCCCCGCGCCGGCGATGCACAGCTCGCCCGGCACGCCGAGCGGCGCGAGATCGAAGCCATTATCGAGGATATAGACGCGCAGATTGTCGATCGGCCGACCAATATGCAGGCAGGATTCCTCTGGCGCGATGGCGCCGGAACTCGTCACCACCGTCACCTCGGTTGGGCCGTAATTGTTCACGAGCGCGAAAGGCGCGCCGGGGGGCGGGCGCAGCCGGAGCTGGTCGCCGCCGGTGAGCAGGGTGCGCAGGGGCGGCTTCACCAGCGCGTTGCCCATCGCGTATTCCGCGAGCGGGGTCGCGAGGAAGCCGGTATCCAGGCTTTGCTCGTGCCACCAGCCGAGAATGTCCTCGGCGCTGCCGGCCCGGCTGGCGGGCACCAGATGCAGGCAGGCGCCTGCCGCGAGCGCGGGCCAGATCTCCCAGCCGGCGGCGTCGAAGCCGAAACGCGCGGTGGAGGAGGTCGCCTCCCCGGCCTTCAGCGCGAAGGCGCGGCAATGCCATTGCACGAGGTTGGCGAGGCCGCGATGCGTGATGGCCACACCCTTGGGCCGCCCCGTCGACCCCGAGGTGTAGACGATATAGGCGGTATGGTCGGGCAGGACCGCCGGCAGCGCCGGCTTCTGCGCCGCCTCGCCCGCCTCCTCGGCGGGAAAGAGGCATTGCGCGGTTGAAAGCCCCAGCGTGGCGGCGTGGTGCGCCTCCGTCACCACCAGGCGCGGCGCGCTGTCCTCGATCATGAAGGCGCGGCGCTCGGCGGGATAGGTCGGATCGAGGGCGATATAGGCCGCGCCCGCCTTGTGGATCGCCAGCATGGCGATCACCAGTTCGGGCGTGTTGTCGAGGCAGAGGCCAACCCGGTCATCGAGCCGCACGCCGGCGGCGATCAGGCGTCCGGCGAGGCGGTCGCTCCGGCGGTCGAGTTCGGCGAAGGAGAGCCGCGCTTCGCCGCAGACCAGCGCGCTCGCCTCGGGGCGCGCGGCGGCCTGTTCGACGAAAAGCGCGTGGACGGGGCGCGGCGTGAGCGGCGTCCGCGTTGCGTTGAAGGTATCGAGCAGGAGGGCACGCTCGCCGGCATCCACCAGCGAGAGATCGGCGATGCGGGAGCCGGGCCGCGCCACCATCTGCTCAAGCAGCCGCACGAAATGGCGCCCCATGCGTTCGATCGTCGCGGGCTCGAAGAGGTCGGTATTGTATTCGAGCGTGCCGGAAAGCGCGCCCTCCGCCTCAGCGAGATTGAGGGCGAGATCGAATTTCGCCGTCGTGCTTTCGAGCGGCAGCATCTCGAAGGCGAGACCGTCGATATCGAGCGCGGCGGGCGGCGTGTTCTGAAGCGCGAGAACCGCCTGCACCAGCGGGGCATGGCTCAGGTGCCGCTCGGGCTTCAGCGTCTCGACGATCAGCTCGAAGGGCGTTTCCTGGTGTGCATAGGCGGCGATCGCCTCCGCGCGCACGCGCTTGAGGAAATCGAGGACGCTTTCCTGCGCGTCGAGCTTGTGGCGCAGGACCAGCGTGTTGACGAAAAACCCGATCTGACCCTCGATCTCGGCATGGTTGCGGTTCGCCACCGGCGTGCCGAGGCACAGATCATCCTGCCTTCCATACCGCCCCAGCAGGAGCGCGTAGGCGCCCATCAACGTCATGAACAAGGTGGTGCCAGCCTTCTCGCCCAGCGCGCGCAGGGCGTCGAGCAGCGGCTTTTCGACGCGAAGCGGGCTCGAAGCGCCACGGAAGCTCTGGAGCGGCGGGCGTGGGCGATCCGTCGGCAAGGCAAGCAGGCCCGGCGCGCCTTCCAGCTTCTCGCGCCAGAAGGCGAGCTGGCGGTTGAGCGCGGCGCCTTCCAGCCGCTTGCGCTGCCAATGCGCGAAATCGGCGTATTGCAGCTCGAGCGGCGCCAGAGGCGAGGGCAGGCCCTTGCTCAGCGCGCCGTAAAGCGCGCGGACCTCGCGCGCCATAACCGCGAGCGACCATCCATCCGAGATGATGTGGTGGATGTTGAAGAACAGCACATGCCGCGCTTCGCCGAGGTGGATCAGCCCGGCGCGCCAGAGCGGCCCCTCGGTGAGATCGAAGGGGCGCGCGGCTTCTTCCGCGATGATCCGCCGCGCTTCGGTTTCGCCCGAAGCTGGGGGAAGCACGGTGAGATCCCATTCGGCAAAAGCCAAAGGCATCGCGGCATGGATGCGCTGGACGCCTTCGCCCTCGTGAGCCTCGAAAGTGGTGCGCAGCGATTCATGGCGCGCCATCAACGCTTCGAGCGTGCGCGCGAGCGCCGCCCTGTCGAGCCGACCCGTGAGGAGGAAAGCGGCGGGAATGGTGTAATTCGCCGTTCCGGGCGCGAGCTGTTCAAGGAACCACAGGCGCTGCTGCGCGAAGGAGAGCGCGCAGCGATCCGGTGCCCGCCATTCCGCGCGTTGCGGAACGGGACGCTCCGAAGCCGCCGGCGCGCTCAGATGGCCGATCAGGCGCGGCTTGAGCGCACGGATTTCGCCCAGCAGATCCTCGGTCAGCGCCTCCATGCGCCCGTCGAGCACGAGATCGCCGTCCTCGACGGCGATCTCGATTCCGGCCTGCTCGATTTTCTCGAGGAGCGTGGTGACTTCCATCGGGTTTCTTCCGTTCGTTCTTGTTTTTCAGCCCCGGCCTTCCGCCGCGTCAGATGCGGATGCGGACATGGCCGGGCTTGCTCCCGGAGCGCCCGCTGCGCGGATGCGCGTCGAGATAGGCCGCGAGCGCCTCGACACTCTGGAGCGTGAACAGCTTCTCGAGCGGCAGATCGTTCTCGAACTGCGTCCGGATCGCGTTGAGCACCATCACCGCCATCAGCGAATGTCCGCCGAGCGCGAAGAAATTGTCGGTGACGCTGACCTCGCCGAGCTGGAGCACCGCGCGCCAGATCGCGGCGATGCGTTCCTCGGTCGGGGTGCGCGGCGCGACGAATTGCGGCCTCTCGCGCAGCATGTCCGGCGCGGGCAGCGCCTTGCGGTCCACCTTGCCATTGGGGTTGAGCGGCAGGGCATCGAGCCGGATGAACTGCGCCGGAACCATGTATTCCGGCAGATCCGCCGCCAGCTTCGCCGC
Source organism: Pseudomonadota bacterium (assembly GCA_020161575.1). Classification (GTDB taxonomy): domain Bacteria; phylum Pseudomonadota; class Alphaproteobacteria; order Rhizobiales; family Beijerinckiaceae; genus Rhabdaerophilum. The sequence continues at coordinate 1,196 of JAIUNR010000015.1, read as the reverse complement.
GAGCGTCTCGGCGGAGAGGTCCGCGCCCGGCGCGTGCGTGTGATAGGCGACAAGGCGCTTTTCCTGCCCTTCCCGCCCATAGGCGACGACCACGGCCTCGCCGATGCCGGCGATCTTGCGCAGAACGGTCTCGATTTCGCCCAGCTCGATGCGGAAGCCGCGGATCTTCACCTGATCGTCGCCGCGTCCGAGGAAATCGATCGCGCCATCGGCCAGATGCCGCGCGATATCGCCGGTGCGATACATGCGCGCACCGGGCACGGGCGAGAACGGATCGGGCAGGAACATCTGCGCCGAAAGATCCGGGCGGTTGAGATAGCCGCGCACCACTGGAAGTCCGCCGATGAACAGATCCCCGTGAATGCCCGTCGGGACCGGCTCGAGCCTCTCGTCGAGGATATAGAGCGCGGCGCCGTCGATCGGATAGCCGATCGGCACGAGATGCGGCGGGTCATCCGCGCCGCAACGCCAATGCGTGACCTCGATCGAAGCTTCGGTGGGGCCGTAGAGATTGTTGAGTTCGAGACCGGGCAGGCGCGCGAGGAATTTCGCGCGCAGAGCCGGCGGGATCGCCTGTCCGCTGCACGAGACATGGCGCAGGCTCGCGCATTGCGCCGGCGTTGCGACATCAAGGAAGACCTCGAGCATCGGCGGCACGAAATGCACGATGGTGATCCGCTCGGCGGCGATGAGGCCGGCGAGATAGGCCGGGTCCTGATGACCGCCGGGTCGCGCGATCACGAGCGTCGCGCCGGCGATCAGCGGGTTGAACAGCTCCCAGACCGACACATCGAAGCTGAGCGGCGTCTTCTGCATCACGCGGTCATCCGCGCGCATCAGGCCGGCTCGGAGCATCCAGTCGAGCCGGTTGAGCACCCCGGCATGGGGTACCGCCACACCCTTTGGTTTGCCTGTGGATCCTGACGTGTAGATGACGTAGGCGAGGTTTTGGGTGCGGGTTTGGGATCGGGCGGGGTTTGCGGCGTCGGTTCCGGGATCTGGCTCAGCCGTGTGGTCGGTGTCCGTCACGCCAAGCTTTCCGCCTGCTCCGCCGGGTGGGATGGTGGTGTTGGCCTTTTCCTTGGCCTGGTCCTCGCTGGCATCGAGGGTGATGATCGGCTTGCTGAAGGGGCTGAAGCGGTCTTCGAGTGTCTTCTGGGTGAGGATGAGGACAGGGTTCGCGTCCTCGATCATGA
>JAIUNR010000014.1 GCA_020161575.1 Pseudomonadota bacterium | reverse complement strand
TCTCCCCTCGCGCGCTGGGCGTCCTGCTCTACCGTCGACGCACGCAGATATCCCCGAACAAACATTTCCCGATCCAGTCTGATTTAACTGGTTCTTATAATATCAGTTCGATTTGACCGGTCAAATGTAATTATCGAACTATTTCAGAGCGTTGGTTGCCTGGTTCGGTTTGGGCATGCTCAAAAAAATGATCCCACGCGGTTGCACGCATTCTGCGCCCCGATCGAGAGCAAACACATCTTAAGGTGACTATTTGATCGAATCATTCATCTAGTTATTTTTGCGCGCTTGCGTTGAACACTGAGCTGCTCATGGTGGGACGTCATTGGACTTATCATTTTGTGACAAAGCGCTCCGCTATATATGCGAAAGCGAGGCTAGAGCAAGGAAAGTACTGGGAGCGAATGCCGCAGCAGACCTTCATGCGAGACTATCCGACTTGGAAGCAGTCGATGCCATAACTGAGATAACCTGGGCTCTAATTGAGTATGATGCCTCTCAGGCTCAGCTAGAATTCCACCCAGGCTTTCGGCTGCTAGTGGAAGCGAACGAAATTAAGGCTCCAATTACTAATGGAGTCATAGACTGGACACGGGTCGGCCGGATTCTTCTGAAAGAGATCACACAACCATGAATTTTCGCCCCCGCTTCGAACCAGATTGGTCCGTATCGCCAGGCGCAACCATTCGCGCAATCATGGCGTCACGGAATTTGCTGGAAGCTGACGTCAGCGCCCAGCTTGACCTCGATTTGGAGGACCTTTCCGACCTAATTGAGGGGCGAAAGGCGATCGATCAACGCATGGCAGATAGATTGGCTGAAGTGCTTGGGACGAGCCCCAAGTTCTGGCTCCGGCGAGAGGAGTCGTTCCGCCAAGCGCGAAGCCCTGCACGTGGGGAGGACTTAGCCGGAGAACGCTCATCCTTCATCGCCAACTTGCCTGTTTCTGACATGCGGAAGCTCGGTTGGATAAGCGACTATGACCGCAACACACGCAACGAAGCAGTGCTCAGCTTCTTTGAGGATGAGTTCGGAGATTGGCGACGAAATGGGCGAGACCTGCTCGAAGCCGTAGCATTCCGAACCTCCCAAACACACGCAGCTGTGCCCGCAGCTGTCGCCGCCTGGCTGAGGCAAGGCGTAATTCAGGCACGACAGCTTCCACGCAAGAATTGGAATGCTGACACTCTCCGGCGCTCCTTGGATAGCATTCGAATTTTATCTCGCGAAAAAAATCCGACTGTTTTCTTCCCAAAACTTGTTGAAATTGGGCTTCAAGCTGGCGTTTCGGTAGTTTGCGTAAGGACACCAAAAGGATGTCGTGCAAGTGGTGCAACTCATTTTGCACCCGATGGCACTCCTATTATCCAACTGAGCTTCAGATATCGATCCGATGACCATTTTTGGTTCACGGTCTTTCACGAAATTGGGCATCTAATTCTGCACCACAATTCGCCCATGTTCGTTGAAGGGATTGATTGCCTAGCTTCCGACGAGGAAGCAGAAGCAGATAAATTTGCTCAGAACACGCTAATACCCCCGAGCTCCCAACACGAGATTTCAGAGATCGGCAGAGATTTCAAAAAAATCATGAGATTTGCTAGGCGCTGCGGAATCTCTGCCGGAATCGTTGTCGGTCAAATGCAGAAGAGAAACCTTCTTCGATATGATGAAATGAACTTTCTCAAGACAAGATACGACTGGTCCCAGGTCAAGCCATTTACCCCCTAAAGGGTAGATATTGATCTGGGCTTTTTTGCCAATTGCATAAACTGTCTTCCATCACCTGCATATTCACGCGGAGATAGTCTCCAAGCTCCACAACAAATTGGCTGAGCACAGCACGTGAAAGCGTCTCATTGGTATTATTTGTAAACAGCAAAGATGCCCCTCTCACTGGCCCGGTCGCGGCACCAAAATATGGATGAGGCGGATCAATATCCCAAATCCCAAGCTTTCCCATCATAGTTAAATAGTCAAATCGCCCCGTTCGCCCGAAGCGCTGAACATTCATACCATTAAAAAGCATTTCGAATGTCGAGCGTGGGTCACCATTCGCAGCCTCAAAATTCTCATTAATTAAATGCGCGTGACCTCGGTTTGCGCCAACCCAAGATACGTAACTTTCAACCACGTCAGCCAAGTTCTCCTTCACGTCAACTCTTACACTTTCATATTTCCGGTGGTTTCCAAACCGTATAGCACTTAATTCAACCGCGTTCTGTTCGAACCAGGCTCGAAAGCCACCCAAATTGGTGCTGGTCCGCAACCAAGTCCAAGGCTCTCCTCCCAACGCACCATAGACCATGCGCGTCGCCTGCCAGCGAAGCTGCCTATGGAAACCGAAGTGTGTTGACAGAAACACGAGCCAGCCAGCCTCATCGATGTTGCCTGCCTTAAAGTGCAAGAGCGCTGCCTTAAGCGGGTCAAAAAGATCGTGGTGAGGATCGATCCTCTCGGGTGCAATTGGTCGCTCTCGCAGAACTAGAATATATTCGACCCGATGAATACTATCGATCATCTGCCTGACCAAGCTATTCAGTCGCATTTCCGTGCCAATTCCCGAAAGAGCGCGCTTCTCTTGCGAAAATTTCACAAGCCGCGCAGTTAATTCTTGAGCGCGCGCTTCATCATTTGGGCGCATTATTCATCTCCGCCAAAGTTAGAGGCATCGAGAAGGCTGGCTTGCTCCTGAGCGCGAACCAAGGCGTTTCTCTTTTTTCTAATATAGGTCTTGTAGTAAGGGGACGACATGCAGCTTTGAAGCTCTACAACTCGCCGCAGACGGTCTCGCTGCTTGTCGTTTGGTCGCGTTAAGGCGAAAATAGCTAGCAGTCGCGCCATATCGGCCCAATAAGGCTGCAAAGAAGCTGCCATTTCGATCGCGTCATCAACGCTCGAAAGCCCCTTAGTCCTCAACATCTTTTCTATCTCTAATAGGATTTCAATTTCGTGCCAGGGATCACCAGCGGGCATGGCGGGCATTGCCGCTGTGGACTGCATCCCTTCGCCCAAGTATCGAGCAACACGATCCTGAACGCTATCGTAAACATGAAGGCTTCCAACAAAATGCTTATAATTTCCAAGCTTAACGCCAAGATGATTTGCCAATATCTCCTGAATCATAGTGAAAGAAAATACGTCGTGCGGCAATCCCCAGTACGCATCATTTGACCGCATATGAACTATTAAGTTTAGAAAATCATCACGAATCATAAATTGTAAAGTACAAGTGCACGGAATATCTAGATGCTCTGCAATGACATCTTTTTTATCAAATATCTGTATAACGGCTTGTCTAGATGTATTTTTTCTTTTTAAAATATCAAATACAATTTCATACTGTGAGGGACTACCCCCAAATATTCTCGGGCCATAAGCCCCCCATACCGTCCCATCTTCCTCACAATATTTTTTGTATTCATTTAGGTAGTAAATCATATGATCTGCATTGTTTGACTTTGATGCATACCAAAGAAATTCCCCGATGCAGCTATAGATAGTCCCCTTTGACTCCGATCTACTGAGTCGCGCCCTGGGTTGAGTTAGCTCCAGACAGACGCCGGAGATTTCAGAATTGGGCCCCTTGGTCGCAGTGAGCCGAACTTTGCTCTTTACAATCTTATGAAATACTTTTTGGAGAAGATCATCTAGCGTCGACGCTCTTAGGTGCATATCCCCCCCCAGCATTGGATTTTCGCAGACAGTCAAGGCTGGAACCTAAGAGTTATATGACGAATCGCAGTTCAGACGGACACTGTAGGAATATCGCGAAATCCAAAACGTTAGAAAAGAACATTTCCTTTTGATCATCGTTGCGGTGGATTACGGGCAAACGTTGATGAGATCGTCAGTTTAGCTATATGTCTTTCGTTGCGTGCAGCTCCCCTAGGTATCGGCACCGTTCAAGGATCAGAATTGTTCGCCCTAATATCGTTGACCAGCCTCAAATGCGCCAGCTCCAAATCCTGGAACCTGATCCCCTGCACGGAAGCGGAGAGGTCCTCGGGGTCGAAGTCTCTGCCGTAGCCATACATGCTGCTTTGGCCGGAGCCAGCTTCCCAGCCGCCGATTTTCATCGTGTCTTCAACTGAGACGTTCCCCTTCTTTGCAGCCTTGCGGAAGCTGTGACGGAAGGAGTGGAAGACGGCATTGGGATCGGGGACCACCGATCGAATATGTCGCATCAGCCGCTTGCTGACGGCCTCGCGTGACATGGCGGGAGGTCCTTCGACCTCCGGGAACAGCATCTTCCCTTGCTTCAGTCCATTGGCGTAATCGAGCAAGCCAGCCTCGACCAGAAACGGGTGAATCGGCACGCGGCGCTCGGCGGCATCAGTCTTCACGCCCCGATCATCCGTCTCCCGGATGTTGAAGAACCAGAAGCCATCAATCTGCTCGATATCCTGCCTGCGCAGAAAGCCTATTTCAGCCGAGCGAGCGCCTGTGAACAGGGCAATCAATGGCATCCAGAACAGCAGAGCAGAACGTCGGTCGTTGGCCCAGGGCTTGGTGTGAGGCTCGACCGAGAACAACCGGTTCAGTTCGCCCTTAGTGAAGCTCCGGCGCTTGCTCTTGCCAATCTTCGGCCCCGTAAGCCCTTCCGCTGGGCTTTTCGCTATAACGCCCTCTCGCGAGAAGAAATTGAACAGCGCCTTAAGCGTGTTGAGGTAGTTATCAACCGAGGCGGCATCCAGAGGCTTGTGCTTCTGGCTTGCGGCGTTGAGCTCAATAGCCTGCCTCAATGTCTTTTTCGGATAGAAAATGGCGGCACGCGCTGGCGCCTGTGCGAGTAGTGCGATCGCCTCGCGAACGTCGGCCCGTGTGATGTCGGCAATCGTCTCGCGAGCAGGCAGCAGCTCCAGCCACGTCTTCAGTCTCAGTCGGCGCGCTTTCCGAGTATTTTCGCTAGCTCCCTGTGCCTCCATCGAGCTCTCGAACAGCTCCACGGCTTGAGCAAACGAGATTGGCGGCTTCGGCGCTGTGTCACGATCGACGTCACGAAAAATGGGTTCCCTTCGAACCTCCGGCGCTCGGCGCAAACGATCACGTTGACGCTCCAGGCTCTCGTGCCAGAGCTTTTGAATCCAGGTGCAAATGTCGTGGTACAGCGGCCCACGCTTTTCAACTGAGAGCTTTGCCCATTGCAGGAACTGGTCGGCCAGCCATTGCAAGTCTCCCGGTGCACCTTGATCTATCCCGCCGAGATCGCCCTCTATGACCTGGAGCGCTTCTTCGCGCGCCTCCTCTCCGAGCGGGGCAAGGTCCCACGACTTCTCTCGTTCATGGAAATATGAGCGGAGAAGATAGAGGACGTGAGAGCGCGATTGTGTTGCCGCATCAACGGGAGCCGCACGCAGCTTAGCCCTAGCGGCAGCAATGCGCTCTTCGCTCTCGGCATATTTCAGCGCAGCAAGGCTATTCGCCTCCCGAAGGCCGATCGGTCCGAACGATTGTTTGAACTCACGGAGCTTGATTTCGGGCTGCACGTCCTTTGGAACGCCTCGCCTGAACTCCCAGGAATTGCCTCTCTTGATGAGGCATTTTGCGGGCACGTCGTCTCCCCCTTTTGTACCGGCATTTTGTACCAAGCGGGGTGTCGAACGTTTTGAAATCATTGAACGTATAACGCCATCAATCACTTAAGAGGGCGATGGCGGAGACGATGGGATTCGAACCCATGATACCCCTTTCGAGGTATGCTCATTTAGCAAACGAGTGCCTTCAGCCTCTCGGCCACGTCTCCGCACCGGCGCGACGAGTCGCGCCGGGAGAACGCTCTATGCCCGAGCAAGCCCGGCGTTTCAAGCGCGAACTGAACGTGTCTCCCAGCATCTCTCTCGGGGACGATAGGCGGCACGGTCTCAGCCCGCATTGCAGGCGCGATATCCAAGTGTGATAGCCGCGGCAGACGGCACCCGGATGACCATCTCGCAGGATTGGCAGTATTTTTTTATTCCATGCCAGAAAGAGTGCATCGCCAGTATTTCAAAGCCTGCCCGGCAATCGGTATATACGAGCGACCCGGCATCGTTCATCTTAGCCTCTTGCAAGGCGCGAATTCTTGTGGCTAGGGTCCGCTAGAGCGCGACCAAAGTCGTATTTTGACCAAAGGCTGCGTAAAAAACCGGAAAAATCCGGCCAAATTAGGGGGAACCTGATGAAAGTATCTAAAACTTCGCTGTGGGCAGCGCTGATCGCCACGACCATGCTCGTGGGGGCGGCCGAGGCGCGGACGCTGAAATGGGCGCGCTCCGGCGATTCCCTGACGCTCGATCCCCATGGCCAGAACGAGGGGCCGACCACGGCGCTCAACGGCCATATTTATGAAGCCCTGACGGAGCGTGATCACACGGGCAAGCTCCTGCCTGCGCTTGCCACCTCCTGGCGCGTGCTGCCGGACGACGCGAAGGTGTGGGAGTTCAAGATTCGCCCCGGCGTCAAGTTCCACGATGGCAGCGCCCTCACGGCGGATGACGTCGTCTTCTCCTATCAGCGTGCGATGCAGCCGACCTCGGACTTCAAGGGTCTGCTGACCGATGTCGTCGAGGCCAAGAAGGTCGACGACCTGACCGTGCATATCGTGACGAAGGGGCCGAACCCGCTGCTGGTCAACAATACCCAGCAGATTCATATCATGAGCAAGGCCTGGGCCGAGAAGCACAACGCGACCAAGGCGCAGGACTTCAAGAACAAGGAAGAGAACCACTCGGTCCGTAACGCCAACGGCACCGGCCCTTACATTCTCGTCTCGCGCGAACCCGACGTCAAAACCGTCATGAAGCGCAACGACAATTACTGGGGCAAGGGCGCGGTTCCCCACGGCATTTCCGAGATCATCTATACGCCGATCAAGCAGGACGCGACCCGTGTCGCCGCCTTGCTTTCCGGCGAGATCGATTTCGTCCAGGACGTGCCGGTGCAGGATATCGAGCGCCTGAAGAGCGGCAAGGGTCTGCGCATCAACAGCGGCCCCGAGAACCGCACGATCTTCTTTGGCATGAATGTCTCCAAGGACGATCTGAAGTCGGACAACGTCGAGGGCAAGAACCCCTTCGCCGACAAGCGCGTTCGCCAGGCGATGAATATGGCGATCAACCGTTCGGCGATCCAGCGCGTCGTGATGCGCGGTGAATCGGTCCCGACCGGCGTGATCATGCCTCCCTTCGTCACCGGCTGGACCAAGGAGCTCGACGCTGCGCCTACGACGGATGTGGCTGCCGCCAAGAAGCTGCTGGCGGATGCCGGCTATCCGAACGGCTTCTCCACGACTCTCCATTGCCCGAATGACCGCTATGTCAACGACGAAGCGATCTGCCAGGCCGCGGTTGGCATGTGGGGCCAGATCGGCATCAAGGTGAACCTGGTCAGCCAGTCGAAGTCGATCCACTTCACCCTGATCCAGAAGAATCCGCCGGAAACGGACTTCTATCTGGTGGGTTGGGGCGTCCCGACCTTCGACAGCCACTATATCTTCTCGTTCCTCTACCAGACCCGGACCGGCAGCGCCGGCTCCTGGAACGCGACCCGGTATTCCGACAAGGATGTCGACGCCAAGATCGTCTCCCTGACGACCGAAACGAATATCGAAAAGCGTAACGCGACGATCGCCGACATCTGGAAGACCCTGAAGGATGAGGCGATCTACCTGCCGGTCCATCACCAGTCGCTCAGCTATGCGATGAAGGACGCGTTCGATATCCCGGTTGACGTGAGCAACACGCCCAAGCTCAAATCCGTCGCCGTCAAGTAAGCAAGTAGGAAATCCCGGCCGGCCCGATAATCGGGCCGGCCGGTTTTTGTCCTCTCGCATTCGAGATTCACATGTTCGCTTATGCCATCCGCTCGCTGGCACAAGGGCTGCTTGTCCTTGTGGCGGTTGCGTTTATCTCATTTTCCATGTTCCGCTTCGTGGGCGATCCTGTCGCCAACATGGTGGGTCAGGAAGCCTCCGTTCAGGATCGCCAGGAGCTCGCAGAGCGTCTCGGCCTGACGGATCCGTGGCCGGTGCAGTTCGCGCGCTTCATGGGCAATGCCGTGAAGGGCGAATTCGGGGTTTCCTACCGCCAGGGGCGCAAGGTCTCCGACCTGATCAAGGAGCGCCTGCCCGCGACAGTCGAGCTGGCGGTGCTTTCCGCCGCTTTCGCCACGCTGTTCGGCGTTTTGTTCGGCGTCTATGCCGCGATCAACCGTACCGGACTTGGTTCGAATATCATCATGACCGGGTCGCTTGTCGGGGTCTCGCTGCCAACCTTCCTGATCGGTATCGGGCTCATTTTCATTTTCTCCGTGGAGTTGCGCTGGCTGCCTTCCTTCGGGCGCGGCGAAACCGTGAAGCTTGGCTGGTGGACAACCGGCCTTCTCACCGAATCCGGTCGAAAATCGCTGATCCTGCCGGTTCTGACCCTCGGGTTCTTCCAGCTCACGCTGATTATGCGCCTTGTGCGCGCCGAAATGCTTGAGGTCATGAGGGCCGATTTCATCCGCTTCGCCCGCGCACGCGGCATTCCCGAGCGGGCGATCCAGCTGCGCCATGCGCTGCGCAACACGCTCGTTCCGGTCGTCACGATCGCGGGGTTGCAGCTCGGTTCCGTCATCGCCTTCGCCATCGTCACGGAGACCGTGTTCCAATGGCCGGGGCTGGGCGCGTTGTTCGTCAATGCGGTCCAGTTCGCCGATGTTCCCGTCATGGCGGCTTATCTGATGTTTGTGGCCGCGGTGTTCGTGGTCGTGAACCTCACCGTCGATCTCCTTTATTTCCTCCTCGATCCGCGCCTGCGCTCTGGCGCGAAGATCGCCAAGGGGCATTGAAATGCAAAACCCATCTCCCACACCCACCGGCGAAGCGGCGCCTTCGCCCTCGCGCTGGGCCCGCTTTCTCGACAGCGATCTCTTTTTCGCCTTCAAAACCTCGCCGGTAGCGATTGCGTCCTTCATCCTTTCAGTGGTCATGATCGCGGCCGCGCTGCTGGCGCCGCTGCTTGCGACGCAGGACCCATTCAATCCAGCCGTTCTCAACCTGATGGAAGGGCTGACCCCGCCGGGCGTCACCAATGAATTCACGAACAAGAGCTTCCTCTTCGGCACCGACCCGCAAGGGCGCGACATGTATTCCGCCGTTCTCTACGGCACGCGCGTCTCGCTGCTCGTGGGCGCGGCCTCGGTCGTTTTCTCGGCGGGGCTTGGCGTGGTCCTCGGCCTGATGGCCGGCTATCTCGGCGGCAAGACCGAGGCGCTGATCATGCGTATCGCCGATATCCAGCTTTCCTTCCCGGCGATCCTGATCGCGCTGCTGGTTTTCGGCGTGGCGCGCGGCATCATTCCGCCGGCGCAGCAGGAGGAGGCGACGCTGATCCTGCTCATCCTCGCGATCGGGCTTTCGAACTGGGCGCAATATGCGCGCACGGTCCGCGGCTCGACCCTGATCGAGAAGAACAAGGAATATGTGCAGGCGGCACGGGTTATCGGGCGTTCGCCCTTCCTCATCATGCTCAAGCATATCCTGCCGAATGTCATGGGGCCGGTCACCGTCATCGCGACGATCAATCTCGCGCTGGCGATCATCGAGGAGGCAACGCTGTCCTTCCTCGGCGTCGGCATGCCGCCGACCCAGCCCTCGCTGGGGACCCTGATCCGCATTGGTCAGCAATTCCTGTTCTCGGGCGAGTGGTGGATCCTCTTCTTCCCCGCGATCACGCTGATCATTCTCGCGCTCGCCATCAACCTGCTGGGCGACTGGCTGCGCGACGCATTGAATCCGAGGCTGCAATGACAAAGAACAACAATGCCTCAGGCCCGGTTCTCTCGGTTTCCGATCTGAGCCTGGAATTTGTCACGCGCCGGGGAGTTCTCAAGGCGCTTGACCGGGTGTCCTTCGATATCGCGCGCGGCGAAGTGCTCGGCGTGGTCGGGGAATCGGGCGCCGGCAAATCGCTCACCGGCTCGGCGATCATCGGCCTCATCGAAAAGCCGGGCCGCCTTTCCGGCGGCGAGGTGCGCCTCAACGGCGAGCGGATCGACAACCTCTCGCCGGAGGCGATGCGCAAGATCCGCGGCCGCAAGATCGGCATGATCTTCCAGGACCCGCTGACATCGCTCAACCCGCTTTTCCGCGTCGGCGACCAGATCGCCGAAACGGTGATGGCACATATGAATGTCTCCAGGGCAGAGGCGCGCGCGCGCGCGCTCGCCCTGCTGACCGAGGTCGGCATTCCCGCGCCGGAATCGCGTATCGACGCCTATCCGCACGAATTTTCGGGCGGCATGCGTCAGCGCGTCGTCATCTCGCTCGCGCTCGCCGCCGAGCCTGACCTGATCATCGCGGATGAACCGACAACCGCGCTCGACGTTTCGGTTCAGGCGCAGATCATCACGCTGCTCAAGCGGCTGTGCCGCGAGCGTGGCACCTCGGTGATGCTCATCACGCATGATATGGGCGTGATCGCCGAAACGGCGGATCGCGTCGCGGTGATGTATGCCGGGCGCGTGGCCGAAATCGGCCCGGTCGCGGATGTGATCCGCAACCCGCAGCATCCCTATGCCGCGGGACTGATGGGGGCGATCCCCGCCCTGAAGAAGAATGTGGGGCGGCTTGCCCAGATTTCCGGCTCGATGCCGCGCCTCAACGCCATTCCTCCGGGCTGCGCGTTCAGGCCGCGCTGCCCGAAGGCATTCGATCGCTGCGCCGCCGAGCGCCCCGATCTCATGCAGGCTGGCAAGAGCCGCGCCGCCTGCTGGCTTGTCGATCAGGGAGTTCCGGCATGAATTCCGGCATGAATGCGCATATGAATTCCGGCTCCGGTGAAACGCTGGTCGCCTCGCGCGACCTGCGTCGGGTTTTCGATGTTTCGAGCCCGTGGCTGGAGCGCGTGCTCTCGGGCGAGAAAAAGCGCCTGCTGCGCGCCGTGGATGGCGTTTCCTTCGAGATCCGCAAGGGCGAGACCTTCGCGTTGGTGGGGGAATCCGGCTCGGGTAAATCCACCGTGGCGAAGCTGGTGGTCGGATTGCTGCCGCCCAGCGGCGGGGATGTCACCTTCGAGGGCATCGCCAAGGGAAGACAGCCCGAGGCGGGCAGCGTCCAGATGATCTTCCAGGATCCCTACGCCTCGCTCAATCCGCGCTGGCGGGTGCGTGACATCATCGCCGAGCCGATGAGCGCGCTGAACCGCCCGGCCGATCCTGCGGCGCGGGCCGCGCGGGTAGGGGAGCTTCTCACGCTGGTGGGGCTTTCCCCGCTCGATGGCGAAAAGTTTCCGCATCAATTCTCGGGCGGCCAGCGCCAGCGTATTGCCATCGCGCGGGCGCTGTCGTCGGAACCCGCCTTCATCGTCTGCGACGAGCCGACTTCGGCGCTCGACGTCTCGGTTCAGGCGCAGATCCTCAACCTGATGCGCGACCTCCAGGAAAAGCTGGGGCTGACCTATCTCTTCATCTCGCATAACCTCGCGGTCGTGCGGCACATGGCGCACCGGATCGGCGTCATGTATCTCGGCCGTCTGGTCGAGGTTCAGGAGACCGAGGCGCTCTTCGAGAATCCGCAGCATCCCTATACGCGGCTTCTGATCGATGCCGTGCCGGATCTCGCCGATATCGGCCGGGACCGTGTACCGGTGCAGGGCGAGGTGCCGAGCCCGATCAACCCGCCCTCGGGCTGCACCTTCCATCCGCGTTGCCCGCTGGTTACCGATATCTGCAAGGCGCAGGCACCTGCCTTCGATGGCAGGACGGCCTGTCACCATGCCGGCAAGGCCTTCGCATAGGGCGCTTCATCTCGGCTTTTCCGCCATTTCCGCGAAACTCATCGGCCTGCCGCCCTGCGGCAGGCCGATTGCTTTTGGGGCTGTTCCCGTGAGGAGCGGCGGCATTGCGGAAGGGGGGATTCAACACTTGCAAACATATGAATGAATGAATATAAAGGCCTTGTCCACTGAAACGAGGTTGTCCCATGCAGATCGAAAATGCCGTTCTCGCCTTTGCAGGCTTCATGATTCTCCTGTCGCTTGCATTGACCTATTTCATTTCTCCCTGGTTCATGCTGCTGACCGGCTTTGTCGGGCTCAACCTCCTCCAGACCGCCTTCACCGGCTTCTGCCCGGCGGCGAATGTCTTCCGGAAGTTGGGCTTCAAATCCGGTTGCGTTTTCCGCTGAGCACCGGGAGGCATCATGAAAAGACAGGCTGTCGCCGCTCTCGGCCTTCTCGCGGGCTTTGGCCTCGCGGGGGCTTTTGCTGCCGAACTCGAGATCCAGCCGCGGCGGATCGTGGAGGCCAAGGCTGTTTTCGGGCGCTTCGAGGCGCGCGATGTGCTGCCCGCGCGGCCGCGCATCGGGGGGACCCTGGTGCGGCTGGCGGTGAGCGAGGGCGATCTGGTGACGGCCGGCCAATCCATCGCCACCGTGGCGGATGACAAGCTGGCGCTGCAATTGCGCGCGGCCGAGGCGAAGATCCGCGCCCTCAATTCCGAGCTGGAGAATGTGCGGGCCGAATTCGAGCGCGCCCGCACCCTGCTCGAACGCGGGGCGGGAACGCAGCAGCGTGTCGATACGCTGCGTACCCAGATGGAGGTGGTCCGCAGCCAGATCAGCGCGGGCGAAGCGGAAAAGGCGGTGATCATCCAGCAGGGCGCCGAGGGCGAGGTCCTCGCGCCGGTAGCCGGGCGCATCCTGAAAGTGCCGGTCACCCATGGTTCGGTCGTGATGCCGGGCGAGCCGGTGGCTTCCGTGGCGGGGGGCGGCTTCTTTCTCCGTCTTGCCCTGCCGGAGCGCCATGCCGCTCAGCTGCGGCTTGGCGCCGAGGTGCCGGTCACGCTCGAAGGCGGACGACAGCTGACGGGGCATCTCGCCAAGATTTTCCCGCAGATCGAGAACGGCCGGGTGATCGCCGATGTCGAATTGCCGCAAATCGAGACCTTCTTCGTCGGCGCGCGCGTCCTCGCCCAGGTTCCCGTGGGGGAACGGCAGGTGATCGCGGTGCCGAAAGGCGCACTGAAAGCGCGCGCGGGGCTTGATTTCGTGACGATCAGCGTCAAGGGCGCCCAAAGCGATGTGATCGTCGTCACGGGCAGCGAAATCGCGATTGATGGAAGCGTCTGGATCGAGATCCTTTCCGGCCTTCGCGCCGGGGACCGGGTGGTGACGCCGTGAAGATGCCGCAACTGGGAATGGCGGGCGCGCTCACGCGCCGCTTTATCGCTTCGCCGCTCACGCCGCTCTTTCTCGTCGCGGCGATGGCGCTCGGGCTTGTCGCCCTTCTTGCGCTGCCTCGCGAGGAGGAACCGCAGATTTCCGTGCCGATGGTCGATATCCATCTGCGCGCGGAGGGGCTTGCCGCCGAGGATGCGGTGAAGCTCGTCACCGAACCGCTCGAAACCCTGGTGAAATCGATCGCGGGCGTCGAGCATGTCTATTCGCAGACCCGCGACGACGGCGCCATGGTGACGGCGCGGTTCATGGTCGGAACCTCGGCCGATGCCGCGATCCTGCGCGTGCACGAGAAGGTGCGCGCCAATCTCGACCGCATCCCGGTCGGCATTCCGGAACCGCTGATCGTCGGGCGCGGGATCGACGATGTCGCCATCGCCGTGCTTACGCTCGCGCCCAAGGCGGAGGCGGCAGGACGCTGGAGCGCCAACGACCTGACCCGCGTGATGCGCGAATTGCGCGTCGAGATCGCCAAGCTCGACAATGTCGGCCTGACCTATCTCGTCGGCGAGCAGCCCGAGGAAATCCGTATCGCGCCCGATCCCGAACGCCTTGCCACGGCGGGTCTGACCCTTCAGGCGCTCGCGGCCAAGCTCGAAGGCGCAAACCGCGCCTTCCCGGTCGGAACCTTGCGCGAGGACGGGCGGCAGATACCGCTGGTCTCGGGCCAGACGCTCCAGAGCATCGAGGAAATCGGCAATCTGACCGTCACGACCCGCGACGGCAGGCCGATCTATGTCCGCGATGTGGCGACCCTTTCGCTGGCGACGGAAACGCGCGAAACGCGGGTCTCCCATCTCGCACGGACAGGCGAGGGCGGTTTCACGCGCGTTCCCGCGGTCTCGCTGGCCGTGGCCAAGCGCGCCGGCGCCAATGCGGTGACCATCGCGCATCAGGTGATCGCGACCGCCGAGCGCCTCAAGGGCGGCCTCATTCCGGCCGATCTCGACCTCCACGTCACGCGCGATTACGGCGAGACCGCCAACGAAAAGGCGAATGAGCTGCTGTTCCATCTCGGTCTCGCCACGCTCTCCATCGTGGCGCTGGTCTGGTTCGCGATCGGGCGTCGCGAGGCGATCGTGGTCGCCATCGTCATCCCGGTCACGATCCTGCTCACGCTCTTCGCCGCCTGGATCATGGGGTATACGCTCAACCGCGTCAGCCTGTTCGCGCTGATCTTCTCGATCGGCATCCTCGTGGACGATGCGATCGTGGTCATCGAGAACATTGCCCGTCATTGGGGCATGGGCGATGCGCGCGACCGGCGCGACGCGGCGGTGGATGCCGTGGCGGAGGTGGGCAACCCCACCATCGTCGCGACGCTGACCGTGGTCGCCGCCCTGTTGCCGATGCTCTTCGTCTCCGGGCTGATGGGCCCCTATATGAGCCCGATCCCGGCCAATGCCTCGGCGGCGATGATCATTTCCTTCTTCGTCGCGGTGATGCTCACGCCATGGCTGATGGTGAAACTCGGCGCGAGCCATGGCGGCCATGCCGAGCACGCGGAAGGCGGTCGCCTCGGCGCGCTCTATATCCGCATGGCGCGACCGATCCTTGCCGGCAAGCGCGCGGCCTGGCTGTTCCTGCTCGGGGTCGGCATCGCGACTTTCGCGTCGCTGGCGCTGTTCTACACCCAGCATGTCACGGTGAAGCTGCTCCCCTTCGACGACAAGCCGGAACTGGCGATCCAGCTCGATATGCCGCGTGGAAGCACGGTCGAGGAGAGTGATCGCGTTCTCGGCCAGATCGCGACCGCGCTCCGACCCGTGGCCGAGATCCAGAGCCTGCAAGGCCATGCCGGCACCGCCGCGCCGTTCAATTTCAACGGACTGGTGCGCCATTCCTATCTGCGCTCCGAACCGCAGATGGGCGATCTTCAGGTCAATCTGCGTCCGAAATCCGAGCGCAAGCGCGCCAGCCATGCCATCGCGCTCGAGTTGCGCACACGCATCGCCGAGGCCGGCCTGCCGGCCGGCGCGCGGGTGAAGGTCGTGGAGCCGCCGCCCGGCCCGCCGGTTCTCGCCACGCTTCTCGCCGAAATCTACGGCCCGGATGCGCAGACGCGGCGTGCGGTGGCGGAAAAACTCCGTGAAACCTTCCGCACCATTCCCTTCATCGTCGATATCGACGACAGTTTCGGCACGCCCCTCGAGCGTCGCCGCCTCGCCATCGCGCAGGACCAGCTCGAATTCTTCCGCGTCGAGCAGCGCGATGTACACGAGACCATCCGCCTGTTCTATGGCTGGCAGGTGGTCGGCTATTCGCATCGCGGCGGCGGACGCCAGCCGATCCCGATCCGTCTCGGCCTGTCCAAGAGCGGCATGGTGCTTGACGAAAGGGCGCTGGCGATTCCCGTGCCCGCCAACCTGCTCCCGGGCGACCGCTCGACGGTGGAACTGGGCGATGTCACCCGCATCCACCACGAGACCGCCTCCTTCCCGGTTTTCCGGCGCAACGGGCGGGCGGCGGAGATGGTCACGGCGGAACTCGCCGGCAGTTTCGAGGCACCGCTCTACGGGATGCTGGCGGTGCAGCGCGCGATCGATGCCGCCGATTGGGGAAGCTTACCGAAGCCGATCATCCGCCTGAACGGCCAGCCGGATGATGTCGCGAAGCCGGTCCTGCTCTGGGACGGCGAATGGGAGGTCACCTGGGTCACGTTCCGTGACATGGGCGCGGCCTTCGCGGTAGCCCTGCTGGGGATCTATATCCTCGTCGTGGCGCAATTCGGCTCGTTCAAGCTGCCGCTCGTGATCCTCACGCCGATCCCGCTGACCTTCATCGGCATCCTGTTCGGGCACTGGGCGTTCGGCGCGCCGTTCTCCGCGACTTCGATGATCGGCTTCATCGCACTGGCGGGCATCATCGTGCGCAATTCCATCCTGCTGGCGGATTTCATCCGTCATGCCCGCCGGCCGGATGTGCCGCTGGTCGAGACGCTGATGCAGGCGGGAGCGATCCGCTTCAAGCCGATCCTGCTCACTGCCCTGGCGGCGATGATCGGGGCGGTGACGATCCTCGCCGATCCGATCTTCCAGGGGCTGGCGATCTCGCTGCTGTTCGGGCTCGCTTCGTCGACCCTGCTGACGGTGCTCGTCATTCCGGCGATCTATCTCGTGCTCAGGGGGTAGGGGCGGGCAGCACGCTTTCCTGCATCGTTTCCTCCTCCTGCTGCGCGGAGGGAACCCGCGCGACCGTTACGGAGCAGGTCGCTTCCGCGACGATCGCGGTCGAGACCGAGCCGAGATAGCGCCGCACGCCGCCCGACCCGCGCGCGCCGACGATCAGATGATCGACATGGTTGTTGCGCGCGAAGGAAAGCAGGATCTCGGCCGCATCGGGAGCTTCAAGCACGTGGTAGGTGACCCGCTCGGGCGGCAGGCGCATCGGCGCGGCCCAGTTCTTCAGCTCCACCAGTCTTTTGACATGTGTGGAGGTACCATCTTCCTCGGTCATCGTATCGATGCCGAGGCGAGCGGTTTTGAGGACATTGACGCAGGCGAGCCGGGCGAGCGGCTTGGCTTCGAGCAGCATCGCCGTGAGGGACTGGACCTGCTCTCTCAGCGGCGCGCCTTCTGGCGAGAGATCCACCGCCACCATGATGATCGGGGCCGTGGTGGCATGGCGATAGCTTTCGATCCGGCTGAGCGGTGCATCGGCGCTATTGGCGAAGCGTCCGGCAAGAAAATTACGCAGCCATCCCACGGGCTTGCGCGTCGCGCGTTCGGTCAGGGCGACATGATCGGGGTGACTGAGATCGAAGGCGAGCTGCTGGGCGGTGGGGTAGCGGCGCTCGGGCTTGACCTCGAGGCAGCGCAGGATGATTTCCTGCAGGAAGCCCGGCATGTCCTTGCGCAGCATGCGCGGCGGCACGGGCTGCTCGTGAAGGCGGCGCAGCAGGGCCTTGGTCTTGTGTTCGGGATTGCCGAAGGGGCGCTGCCCGGTCGCGAGCGTATAGAGCAGCACGCCAAGGGCGAAAATATCGCTGCGCGGCTCCTCGCGCAACTTCAGAACCTGCTCGGGCGCGATATAGGGCGCGGTTCCCATGGGGACTCGGAATTCCTCCGCGAGCAGATCGGGCAGGCGAAGATGCCGCGACAACCCGAAATCGATGAAGACCGCTTCGCCGCCGGGCGCGGTCGGATCGCCCGTAAGCGGCCGAAGCATGATATTCGAGGGCTTGAGATCGAGATGGATCACATCCTGTTTGTGCAGGCTGCACAGGGCGGTGGCGATCCTCGCGCCGAGATCGATCACCTCCTCAAGCGGAATCGGCGCCTGCTTGAAGCGGGAAAGCAGTGATTCCCCGGCGATTTTTTCCATCACCAGATAGGGCTGGGCGGAGAAATCGCCGCATCCGTAGCAGCGCGGCACATGCGGCCCTGTCAGCCGGGGCAGGATCATCATCTCCTGTTCGAACCCGACGATCATGGTCGGATCGTCGCCATCGAGGATGAGCGGAATCTTCATGACCAGCGGCACATCGATGCCGGCCTTGGTCACCTCCCAGATTTCAGCCATCCCGCCCTGATGGATCTTCTCTCCGATCAGAAAACCGTCGAGCACCGCGCCGGTCTGAAGTTGCATCCGCCCCATCGAGCTCCCCATTCTCGCTCTGTCATTTTGGTTTGACGCATTTTTTCGATCAACCGGCGTCCACGTGATCAGGAAATGCTTCTAGCGTCCGCGCAGAAGCCGCTCCGCCAGCGCGATCGGCAGCCCGGCCTCGCGGATCTTGCGCGCCGCTTCATAATGATCATAGGCCTTGCGCTCGATGGTGAGCGTGCGGGCGCGCGTATCGAGAATGCCGAAGGCGGCGGCGGTCGATCCGTCCCGCGGCTGGCCCACGGAACCCATGATTCCCAGCCAGTTCTGGCGCGGCGAAAGCGGCATTTCCTGCCCGGCGAGGGGAATATGCGGCGTGGCCGTACCCGCGCTGGTGAGGCGCCAGAGGCAAGGAACATGCACATGCCCGGCCAGCGTGACGGGTGCATCCGTCGCACGCAGGCATCGTTCGGCCGAACCGGGGTCGGTGATATAATGCCAGGCGCGTGGCGCGCGCGCGCTGGCATGGACCAGCAACACATTGTCCTCGCGATGTGTTTCCTCAAGGCGCGCGAGAACCGCCAGATGAGGCGGTGCCAATTGCCGCCGGGTCCATTCGATCGCGGCGCGGGCCGCGCTGTTCATGTCGAAATCATCCGAGGTTATGGCGAGGTCGTGGTTGCCCAGAATGCCTATCGCGCCGGCCGCCATCAGGGCTTCGGCGCGCTCAAGGCAATAGACGGGGTCCGCCCCGTAGCCCACGATATCCCCCAGCAGGACGATGCGGTCGATCCGGTGCGCGTCGAGGCTGGCCAAGACCGCATCCAGCGCTTCGCGATTGGCATGGATATCCGAGAGGATCGCAAGACGCATGATAGCTCCAGATCCGTTGCTGTTCGCGTCGGACCCGCGGGATTTTGGCCGGGCGGGACACGGGCGGGTTGGCCGGAGGCCCGATCCCTCCATCCGCCGGGATGCGATGCCACGATGCGAGCATAGAGCGAAAATACAAATACGATATCCAACGATCTGCTGATCCGCCCGCCGATACAAGGCGCGCACTCGCTTCAACGAGCGTTAACGATTATTCAACCGCGTCGGGCGGGGTTGCTTGACGCCGTGCCTCCTCGCCTTTAACCCGCCTTATTCTGGACTATGTGTTGACGCGGTGAGTCACATTGACGTGACCGGCTCGAAGGATTGTTCATCCTTTCGGGACGGCGGGGTAGGGGACAGGATGCAGCTTCCGGGATCACGGTCGTCAGGGGCGTTTCGTGCCTCGAAAACCCCCGATGCCACGCGCGTCGGCGCACTGGCGCTTCGCGCTGCGCTGGTCTGTGCCGGCGCCCTGACGCTGGCCAATTGCGCCAAGCAACCCAGCGGCGGCAAAGCGCATGTCTCCAAGGAAATCGGCGCCTTCTCCCATCCGAAATACGGGCAGGCGAGCCCGCGTGTCGTCGGCATGGACGAGGACGCGCCCAAGGGTGGCGGTCGCTATCAGGTCGGTAATCCCTATTCGGTGGCGGGCAAGCGCTATGTCCCGCGCGAGAAGCCAGTCGGCTACACCGTGACCGGCAATGCGAGCTGGTATGGCATCGCTTTCCATGGCCGCAAGACCGCCAATGGCGAGGTTTATGACCGCAACTCAATTTCCGCGGCGCATCCGACCATGCCGCTGCCGAGCTATGCGCGCGTCACCAACATGAACAACAATCATTCGATTGTCGTGCGCGTGAACGATCGCGGCCCCTATCATGGCGGACGCGTTCTCGATGTTTCCGAGCGCACCGCGAACTTGCTGAAATTCAAGCATATCGGCACGGCGCGCGTGAAGGTTGACTATCTCGGCCCGGCCGCGCTGGCAGGGTCAGACGATACCCGTCTTACCGCTTCACTCCGCACGGACGGCCCTGCCGCCGCGCCTCTCGGCAACAACGCGCCGACCATGGTCGCCTCGATCGAGCCGGTCGCGACCGCGATCCCGACAGAGAGCCGTGCACTTGGTTTCACGGCCAATGCCACAGGCTTGCCGGTGTCGCGCCCCGCGCCGCAAAATCCGGGCGTGATCACCGAGACGCGCTTCGCGCCGGCCGGAAACATGCCGGTGCCGCCCGCGCGTCCCTTCGATCTCGATACGATCGGCGGCGCCGCCGCGCCCGTCGCGCCGGGCTCGCTGCCGGCCATCGTCGCGCCGCCGCCGCCGCGCCGGCTTTCCGCCCTGCCGCCGGCACGCCCAACCGATCTTTCCTTCGGCCCCGCTTCCGGCATGCTCTCGCGCTTTGGCGGCGATCATGTCTTCGCGCGCTTTGCCGATGAGGGTTTCGTTCTGGCGCGCGAAACCACGCGCTGAACGATCCACCCCGTTGATCCCGCCGCTTCCCTCCGGCTAAGAGAGGGGAGGAGGCCAACTTGCGCGCGCTGCCCAATCCGATTCCGGCTCCGCTATGGCGGATGTGTTCCGTTCTTCGCTGCCTGAGCCTCGTCACGGGGCTGATGCTGGCCTGCGGAGCGAGCCAAGCGCAGCAGACGGAAAAGCCCGCGCCCTTCGAAACCAGCGCGAAACAGGTGCTTCTCTTCGATTATTCAACGCGCTCCACGCTTTTCGAGCGCGAGGCGGATCGCGAAATCGCGCCGGCCAGCCTTGCCAAGCTGATGACGATCGCCGTCATTTTCCGTGAGTTCCGCGAAGGGCGTCTGAAGCCCGAGGCGGAGATGGTGGTCTCGGTCGATGCCTGGCGGCGCGGCGGCGCGGTTTCCGGCAATCCCAACATGCTTCTGACGCCGAACCGCGTGATCCGTGCCGATGAATTGCTCACGGGGCTGATCGTCGGCGGCGCGAATGATGCCGCCCTGACTTTCGCCGAGAATATCGCGGGCAAGGAAGAGCGCTTCGTCGATCTCATGAATGCCTATGCGAAGAGCATCGGGCTGAACCGTTCGCGATTCCGCAACGCGACAGGCTATGCGGCGGAGGGACAGGTCGCGACCTTGCGCGACCTGGTGCGCCTCGCCGCGCATCTCATCGAGACCTATCCCGAATATTATCCGCTTTTCGCCCAGCGCGATTTTCCGCTGGGTAAGAACCGGCAGGTCAGCCGCAATCCGCTTCTGCCCATGGAGATCGGCGCCGATGGATTGGCGACGGGTTTTCTGCCGGAAACCGGGCAGGCGCTGGTCGGCTCTGCGGTGCAGGAGGGGCGGCGCGTCATCGTCGCCGCGGCCGGGTTCGAGAGCGTGCAGGAGCGCAGCCTTGAATCGCGCAAGCTGATCGAATGGGCCTTCCGGCGCTTCGAGATCCGCACGCTCTTCGCCGCCGGCAGCCGGATCGGCGAGATCTCGGCCTATGGCGGCGCGCGCGGCACGGTGGCGGTGAAGACCGCCGCCGATATCCGTCTGCCCCTTTTGCGCGGCTCGAACGAGGGATTGATCCTCCGTCTGGCCTATCGCGGGCCAGTGCCGACGCCGATTGCCGAGGGGACGCCACTGGCGCAGCTCGATATCCTGCTGGATGGCAGGCTGGTGCAATCGGCGCCGCTTGTCGCGGCGGAATCGGTCGAGAAGGGCGGTATCATCGCCCGCGCGCGCGATGCCGCGCTCGAACTCGGCCGGCAATGGGCGCAGAACGGCTTGTCCTGGCTGGCCCAGCGCGCGGGATGGAGCAAAAGCGGCGAAAAGGCGAAATCGTGAGCGCAAAAGGCCTTTTCATCACCTTCGAAGGCGGCGAGGGCGCGGGAAAATCGACGCAGATCCGCGCTTTCGCGGCATGGCTGGAAGAACATGGCCACGCCGTGACGCTGACCCGCGAGCCCGGCGGAACCCCGCTTGCCGAAGCCATCCGGGGTGTGATCCTCGGGCCCGGCGGCTCGCAGGATGCGCTGACGCAGACGCTGCTCTTCGCCGCCGCGCGGCGCGACCATCTGCTCAACCTGATCGAACCGGCGCTTGCCGCGGGCAGGATCGTGCTGTGCGACCGCTTCACCGATTCCACCCGCGCCTATCAGGGCGGCAAACTCGATCACGCGCTTATCGAGCAGACCATCCGGCTTTCGACCGGCGGGCGCGAACCGGACCTGACTTTCCTGCTCGATCTTGCGCCCGAAACCGGGCTGAAGCGCGCGGCGCGCCGCAATGTCGCGGTCGATGCTTTCGAAACCGCTGATCTTGCTTTCCATCATGGCGTCCGGGCTCGTTTTCTGGCCTTGGCAGAAGCAAATCCCGGTCGTATCGCCCGCATCGATGCCGGCAAGGATCAGGCCGCGGTGGGCATGGCCATCCGCGCTGCCTACACCGCTCGGTTCACAGATGCGGCGGGAGGGCGGGGATGACGATCCTGCCGCCGCGTTTCCTGCCGCCGCAGCCCGGCGATATCCCCGAAATCGACCGTGTCGCCGGGGCGCCGCATCCGCGCGAGATGCTTTCCCTCGTCGGGCATGACGCGCAGGAGCGCGCCTTTCTCGCGCTTTACAACGCCGGCACCCTGCATCACGCCTTCCTGCTGACGGGGCCGGAGGGGATCGGCAAGGCAACCTTCGCATACCGGGCCGCGCGCTTCCTGCTGGCTAGCGGCGCGGAGGCCGGCAATGGCCTGTTCGGCGGCGCCTCGACACTGGATGTGCCGGAAGAGGCGCGGGCCACGCAGCTCGTCGCGCATCTCGCCCATCCCGATCTGGGCGTGCTCAAGCGCCGCTATGACAGCAAGACCAAGAAATTCCGTACGGAAATCAGCGTCGAGGATACCCGCGAGGCGCTGGATCTCTTCGCCAAGACCGCTGCTTTCGGCGGCTGGCGCGTGATCATCGTCGATGCCGCGGATGATCTGAACAAGGCGAGTGCAAACGCCTTGCTGAAGACCCTGGAAGAGCCCCCCGAAAAGGCGATCTTCTTTCTTGTCGCGCATCAGCCGCAGAAATTGCTGCCGACGATCCGATCGCGCTGCCGGGTATTGGCGTTTTCACCGCTCGGCGACGCCGATCTGGCCGCGGTTGCGGGAGCGGTGTCGACGGCAAAACCCGATTCCCTCGCGCTTGCCCGCGCCGGCGGATCGGTCCGCCGCCTGCTCCGGCATTCCGAGCCGGGCCTTCGCGCCTTTATCGCGCTGATCGACGAGATTCTCGCCAATCTCCCCAAGCGCCGCCATGCCGAGATCGACCGGATCGCGGAAACCACGCGGACGGGCGCGGAAGGCGAGCAGGCGCTGGCGGATCTGCTCGAGGCGCTGGAAGGCTGGCTGCATGCCCGCATCCGTGATCACGCCGCTGCCGGCGATGTCTTGCGGGCAAGTCTCTTCGCGGAATTCTGGTCGCGGATGCAGGAGGAGGCGGCGCGGGTCGAGGCCGTCAATCTCGACCGCCGCGCCTTCGTGATCACCTTGTTCGACAGCCTCGCGGCACTGGTCTCCGGCGCGCCGCGCTGATAGAGAGAGGGGACGGGGTGTTCTGGCCCCCCGATTCCCATTTCATGCGTTCAAGGCAGAAGACCCCGTGTCGAAGCGTTTCTACATCACCACCGCGATCGATTATCCCAACGGCTCACCGCATATCGGTCATGCCTACGAGAAGATGTGCGCGGATGCGATCGCCAGGTTCAAGCGGCTGGACGGCTTCGATGTGTTCTTTCTCTCGGGCACGGACGAGCACGGGCAGAAGGTCCAGCGCAACGCCGAGAAGCAGGGCATTACGCCCAAGGAATTCGTGGACGGGCTTTCCGCGCAGTTCCGCGCCATGGGCGAAGCCTTCGATCTTTCCTATGACCGCTTCATCCGCACGACCGATGAGGATCATACCCATGCCTGCCAGGCGCTGTGGAAGCGCATGGAGGAGAAGGGGGACATCTACCTCTCGAAATATGCCGGCTGGTATTCGGTGCGCGACGAAGCTTTCTACGACGAGGCGGAAACCACGCTCCAGCCCGACGGCACGCGCCTCGGCGGGCAGGGGACGCCGGTGGAATGGGTGGAGGAGGAGACCTATTTCTTCCGCCTCTCCGCCTATCAGGACAAGCTGCTCGCGCTCTATGACAGCGGTAATTTCATCGCGCCCCAGACAAGGCGGAACGAGGTCGTTTCCTTCGTCAAGGGCGGCCTGCAGGATCTCTCGATCAGCCGCACGACCTTCGATTGGGGCATTCCCGTGCCCGGTAACGACAAGCACGTGATGTATGTCTGGATCGATGCGTTGACCAACTACATCACCGGCGCGGGCTACCCGGATCTTGACGGCCCGCGCGGCAAATACTGGCCGGCGGATGTGCATATCATCGGCAAGGACATCACGCGGTTTCACGCGGTTTACTGGCCCGCCTTCCTGATGTCGGCGGGTGTCGCGGTGCCGAAACAGGTGTTCGGCCACGGCTTCGTCCTGTTCAAGGGCGAGAAAATGTCGAAATCGCTCGGCAATGTGCAGGACCCGTTCGAACTCGTGAAGCGTTTCGGCGCGGATCAGCTGCGCTATTTCTTCATGCGCGAGATCCCCTTCGGGCAGGATGGCAGCTTCACCGAAGAGGCGATCATCAACCGCGTCAATGCCGATCTTGCCAATGATCTCGGCAATCTCGCGCAGCGCTCGCTCTCGATGGTGAACAAGAATTGCGACGCGAAGGTGCCGGCGAAAGGCGCGCTGTCCGACGAGGACAGGGCTCTGCTCGATGCCGCCTACGCGCTGCCGGCGGAAGCGCGGACGGCCATGGGCGATTACGCGCTCCATGGCGTTCTCAACGCGATCTGGAAGGTGGTGGGCGACACCAACCGCTATTTCGCGGCGCAGGCACCCTGGGCGCTCAGGAAAACCGATCCCCAGCGCATGGAGAGCGTGCTCTGGGTGACGGCGGAGGTCCTGCGCGTCATCGGCATCATGACGCAGCCCTTCATTCCGGGCGCGGCGCCGAAACTGCTCGATCTTCTGGCAGTGGCCGAAGAAAAGCGCCTGATGGCGCATGCGGAAAGCAGCCATGCCCTCGTTCCGGGCGTTGAACTGCCGGCGCCGCAAGGGCTTTTCCCGCGCATCGTCGTCGAGGCGGGAGAGGGGGCGTGAACCTCCCCGTTATCACCGATACCCATTGCCATCTCGATTTCCCCGATTTCGAGGCGGATCTTGAGGGTGTAGTCGCGCGCGCGCAGGCCGCCGGTGTTGCGCGCATGATCACGATCTCGACGCGTGTGAGGAAGATCGCCGTCTATCGCGCGATCGCCGAGCGTTTTTCCAATGTCTGGTTCTCCGCCGGCACGCATCCGCATAATGCCGCCGAGGAACCGGATGTCACGCTGGATGACATCCTCCGCGCCGCCGATCATCCGAAATGCGTGGCGATCGGGGAAGGGGGGCTCGACTATCATTACGACAAGTCCCCGCGCGATCAGCAGGCCGCTTCCTTCCGCCTCCAGATCGCGGCGGCACGGCAGACGGGCCTGCCGCTCGTGATCCATGCACGCGCTGCGGATGACGACATGATCGCCATCCTCGAAGAGGAGATGGCGAAGGGCGCCTTCAAGGCCGTGCTCCATTGCTTTTCCTCCGGTGCGGAACTGGCGCGGCGCGGCGTGGCGCTCGGGCTTTACCTCTCGTTCTCCGGCATCCTGACCTTCCGGAATTCCGAGGAAATCCGCGCCATCGCCGCCGAGGCGCCGGAGGATCGCCTGCTGGTCGAAACCGACGCGCCCTATCTCGCGCCCGTCCCGCATCGCGGCAAGACGAACGAGCCGGCTTTCACCGCGCATACGGCGGCCGTTCTGGCGGGATTGCGCGGCAAGCCGCTCGACGCCTTCGCGCCCGTTCTGGAGGCGAATACCAACCGGCTGTTTTCAAAACTGACCGCGTGACGCCATGACGCGGATGGTGGTCACGATCCTTGGCTGCGGCTCGTCGGGCGGCGTGCCGCGTGTGGCGCAGGGATGGGGGAAATGTGACCCGGACGAACCGCGCAACCGGCGCAGGCGTTGCTCCATCCTCATCGAGCGCGAGGGGGTTGAAGGCGTCACGCGCGTCTTGGTCGATACCTCGCCTGATCTGCGAGAGCAATTGATCGATGCGGGCGTGAACGCGCTCGATGCGGTGGTTTTCACCCATGAACATGCCGATCATACCCACGGGATCGACGATCTGCGCCCGCTGGCGCTGGTGATGCGCCGCCGGGTGCCGGTCTATGCGGATCAGGCCACGATGGACATGCTGACTTCGCGCTTCGGTTATTGCTTCAAGACGCCGCCAGGAAGCGATTATCCGCCAATATTGACGCATCATATCATTGATAGTAATAGTGAATTTGAAATTCATGGCGCTGGTGGGGCGATCCGCTTCCAGCCTTTCGCGCTCGAGCACGGCAATCTTGTCGCGCTTGGTCTGCGTGTTGAGGACTTTGCCTATACGCCCGATGTCAATGCCATTCCCGCAAGGAGCGAGCCTCATCTTGAAGGGCTGGCGACTTGGGTGATCGACGCTTTGCGCGACACACCGCACCCGACGCATTTCAGCCTTGGCGACGCGCTGGGCTGGATCGCGCGCAAGAAGCCGCAACAGGCCGTTCTCACCAATCTCCATACCGATCTCGATTACCGACGGCTTTTGCGGGAACTTCCAGAGGAAATTGTTCCGGCCTATGACGGGATGAGGATCATCTGGCAGTCGCAATAGCTGCAAGAATCGGCAATAGTCGGTTGAAGGGGCAGGAAAATTTGTCCGGGTGACCATCAGCCGGGGCGATCTGGCGCCATGCTGGATCACCTTGGAGATGTCGTTCAGTTCCATAATATGTCTTATGCGAATCAGGGATGCGGGGCAGCGTAACCGCCCGGACCAGAAGGCTCGAAGGAACCCGCATGTTCACTTTCCACTCCCCGAGGACCACGATTGTCGGTCTTGGTGCTGCGGGTCGCCTTGTCGAGCACGTCCGCCCCATCTTGGGTGACCGCATCCTCCTGGTGACCGACAAGAACATTCGCCGGATGGGGCTTCTCTCGGGCATTCTCGGGCAATTGGCGCAATCGGGGATCGCCGTGGCGGTGTTCGACGACATTCCTGCCGAGCCGCCTGAGCCTTGCGTCTTTGCCGGCGTGCATATCGCCCGTACTCATCGCGCGACCGGCGTGCTCGGCATCGGCGGCGGATCGCCGATGGATGTCGCCAAGCTGATCGCGCTGATCGGCAAGAGCGGTGAATCGCTGGCGGAGGCTTATGGCGTGAGCGTCGCGAAGGGGCCGCGCCTGCCGCTGGTGCTGGTCCCCACCACCGCGGGCACCGGATCGGAGGCGACGCCGGTCTCGGTGCTGACCACCGCTGACAACGAGAAGAAGGCGGTCGTCTCGTCCCTCCTCCTGCCTGATATGGCCATTCTCGATGCCGAACTCATCCTCGGCCTTCCCAGGACCGTGACCGCCGCGACCGGGATCGACGCGATTGTCCATGCGATCGAAGCCTATACCTCCGTGTCGCAAAACAATAACCCGATCTCGAAAGCGATGGCGCGCGAAGCGCTGCGGCTTCTCGGGGGCAATTTGCGCGAGGCCTTTTCCAACGGGGCCAATGCTGCCGCGCGCGCGCAGGTGCTGCTCGGCGCGCATCTCGCGGGCAAGGCCTTCGCCAATTCGCCCGTCGCCGCCATCCACGCCCTCGCCTACCCGCTGGGCGGACGCTTCGGCATTCCGCATGGCCTCGCCAATGCGTTGATCATGCCGCATGTCATGCGCTTCAACCTGCCGATCGCGGCGCGGGCCTATGGCGAAATCGCCGCCGATCTTTTCCCGGAACTCGGCACGATTCCCGAGGCGGGGCGCGGACAGGCGCTTGTCGAGGCGCTGGTCGCGCTCTGCGCCGCGCTCGAATTGCCCGCACGGCTGAGTGCAGCAGGTGTGAGTGAAGCCGCCCTGCCCCTGCTTGCGCGCGATGCGATGAAGCAGACGCGGTTGCTGATCAACAATCCACGCCCGGTTGCCGAGCAGGAAGCCTACGAAATCTATAAGGCCGCCTATTGATTGATGTTGTATTTCAATATCAAGCGGTGACTTCCTTATCTATTTTATTAAATTCCGAGGTCTGCTCGGCTTGCCTCGCCGAGATCCCAGTAGAGCCCGGTCATCAGCGCCATTGCCTCCCGGAAAAGCGCGACAGGCACATGCTCATTCGGCGCATGCTGCGAGCAGCCGGGATAGGAATGGGGCAGCCAGATCGTCTTCATGCCGAGATCGTCGCAGAAGATGTGATTGGGGATTGACCCGCCGGCATTCGGCAGCAGCACCGGTTTCTTGCCGCTCGATTTCGCCAGCGAGTTGGCGATGAACCGAACCGCGGCATGATCGAGATCGAGACGTGTCGGCGGAAAGTAGTTCTCGCGCCCGTCGGATACCTGAACCATGTGAAAGCCATGCCGATCGAGATGCGCACGGATCGCGGGGATCACCGCCTTCTGGTCGATACCGACGACGGAGCGCAGTTGGCAGCGCGCGAAGGCGCGCGGCGGAACCGCGTTGACCGGCGTTTTGGGATTGCCGGTCTCGTAGGCGAGAACCTCGAACGAGCACCATCCGAACACGCGCTCGACCGGGGTGAAGCCAGGCTCGCCCCAATCCGGATCGATCTCGGGATCGCCCGGCGAAGGCTCGAGCGTGATATCCGCAAGAGCGGCACGGACATTCGCCGGGATGCCCCCCTGCGGAACCAGCGCGGGAACGCGGATTTCACCTTTCGGCCCGACAAGGCAGGCGATCGCATGGGCAAGCTGGATGCCGGGATTGGAAAGCAGGCCGCCCCAATTGCCGGAATGATGTCCGCCTTCGCGCGCCTCGATCACGAGATCGATGAGCTGGGCGCCGCGCGCGCCGAGCACCAGCGCTGGACGGCTTGCCACGGGGCGCGGTCCATCGGAGGCAAGGAAGATATCGCCCTTGAGATCGTCCCTGAAGGCCGCGGCCACCTGCCCGATGCCGGGAGAGCCGATCTCCTCCTCCATCTCGATGATCCATTTGGCGTTGAAACCAAGCCGCCCGCGCGCTTCGATCACCGCCCGCTGTGCTTCCATGTTGATCGAGTGCTGCCCCTTGTTGTCGACGACGCCGCGCCCGTACCAGCGCCCGTCCCGCTCCGTGAGCTGCCAGGGCGAAAGCCCGTCCCGCCATTGCCCGTCAAAGCCGCGGATCACGTCGCCATGCCCGTAGCCGAGAATGGTCGGGCGCGCGGGATCCTCGATCCGCTGCGCGATCAGGAATGGCGCCTTCGCGGCGGGATGTTCGGCCACGCGCGTCTCGAACCCCATGGCCTTGAAGGCAGGCAGCAGATTGTCGTGCAGATAGGCCGCGAGATCGGCGCGGCGATCGGGATTCTGGCTTTCCGTAGGGATCGCGATTCGCTTTGCGAGCGTCGCCTTGAAGCGGCCGGAATCAAATTCATCAAGCGCACGGCGAAGCGCATTCTCACGGGACATGGCTGCATTCCTGCTTTGGAAACAAGTTCATTTAATTCATGCAATATATTGTTATTACTGCAAAATCAATTAAAAATTTGAAGCAGGTGCCAAAGCAGTGGAAAGCTATGAGTCGCGCGATCCGCCCTCAGCAGAGCATAGGGCATTGAAGGCTCGCAACAGGAATGTTTATGTGCGCTCCCCTGCCCCGGAATGCCATGAAACCTGCTCGCGACATTTCCCGACTCCTTGAGATCATGGCCGCCCTGCGTGATCCCGATACCGGATGCCCGTGGGATATCCGGCAGGATTTCGCCTCGATCCTGCCCTACACGATCGAGGAAGCGCATGAGGTTGCCGATGCCATTCATCGTGGCGATCGGGTCGATTTGTGCGACGAGCTGGGCGATCTGCTGCTGCAGGTCGCCTTTCATGCCCGCATGGCCGAGGAGGAAGGCAGTTTCGCCTTCCCCGACGTGGTCGAGGCCATCACGACCAAGCTGATCCGCCGCCACCCCCATGTCTTCGGCGAGGATGCCGCAGCCAGGGACCGCGCGAACAATCCCGGCGAGGTCAAGGAGTTGTGGGAAGCCATCAAGGCCCGGGAGCGCGCGGAAAAAGCCGCGCGCCGCGCATTGGCCGGCTCTTCGGCGCCGGCGCAAAGCCTGCTTGATGGGGTATCGCCGTCCCTGCCCGCGCTCAGCCGCGCCGTGGCCTTGCAGAAGAAAGCCGGCACCGTCGGGTTTGACTGGAACAATCCGCGCGCGGTTCTTGCCAAGATGCGCGAGGAGATCGACGAGATCGAGGAAGCGCTCGACAAGGACACCCCCACCCTCGCAGGTGAGATCGGCGATATGCTCTTCGCGATCGCCAATCTCGCGCGCCATGCCGGGATAGAGCCGGAAGGCGCGCTTGAGGGAACGAACCGGAAATTCATGCGCCGCTTCGCCCATATCGAGGCGGGCCTTGCGGCGCGCGGCTCCACCCCCGCTTCAGCCAGCCTGGACGAGATGGAAGCTCTTTGGGTTGAAGCGAAATCGCATGAATCGGGCCAAAGCGGCTGAATGGGGGTAGTGCGAAGCAGCTTCGTGCCTGTCGCATAGTGCTTCACGCCGCTATCTTCACGAATATCTCGTCAACGTGCCAGTGTCGGCTGTGTAAATGCCGCATCGCCTGAACACTCGTGCACCAGATCTCCCAGGCGAAAATCGTACCGAACCAGTTCCACCAGAACCTGACCGTCTCATGCATGTATCGATCCTGCGATCATGCAGCAGATCCTCGACATTTCGCAACGACAGCGGAAACCGAACATACATCATGACCGCGAGCCGGATGATCTCGGGGCTCATCTTGGAATATCGGAAAATGCGGGCGCGCGACGGCCTATCTGGGGCCGGAATACGAGCTTTCGTACAACGTGCAGGCCAATGCGGATGTGTGGACGAAATACCCGCATCCCGACTTCAAGCGGGTGGGGACTGGGCCGACGGCTCAGCCGCGCCGCATGGCTCCTCGGGCTTCGGACTGGCCCCATGCCACCGGCATGAGGCCTTGGCCGCGCCAAACGCCCTGCGCTCTTCAACCATCGCGATCATCTCAAATCGGTGCGGCTGATCACGGATGATACGGGCGCGTCGGTCAAGCGCACGACCTATTTCGCCTATGGCGACAGGGGGATCGAGAGCGGAGCCGCCACGCATAGCGAGGAGAAGGGCTATATCGGCGAGAGCCATGACGCCGAGACCGGCCTTCTCTACCTCCACGCCCGCTACTACGACCCCGCCATCGGCCGCTTCATCTCACCCGACTGGTGGGACCCCAACAAGCCCGGCGTCGGGACGAACCGATACGCGTATTCGGATAACGACCCCATCAATAAGTCAGATCCAAATGGGCATAGCGCCGAAACCGAAGGCGCGGAGCCTGTCGTCGAAGGCGCCCGCGAACCCGGAGGGGGAGGAATCAGAGGGCCGAATGGGGGTGGCGGGTATGGATTCTCCGAAGACTATCAAGCTTTCTATCTGGAGCCCAAGCAGGCAATTGACGCAGCGACAAAGGCTGGAGCGGGGTTGGGTTTGCGCGCTCTTGGCCCACTGGGGGTCCTTGTTGACGCTCTATTCGGCGCTACTCCTGTTGGAAATCGTGGGCCACGAGACGCTCGCCCAGGGGAAACCAAGGAGCAATATGATGCAAGAATGGCCGAACTGGAGGCAACGCTTGCAGGAGGAGGGAAACAACCTCCCAGAGGTGGTGCGCCCACTGCCGCTGCAGGCGATGAAGAAAGCACACCGTCATCCCCAGGAAAAATGCAGAAGGAAATAGAGAGAGGTCAAGCGCCCAAAAGTGTACTTAGGGCTGATCATCCACGCGCGTATAAAGAGCAACCTAACGTACACTTTAAGGATGGTCGCGCGATAAATCAAAATGGGGAGTTGAACCGCTCCGGGTTTGCCGGAGGCTCCAACTTACAAATAGGATGGAGCCATGACGAGCAAAACGAGGAACAAGTTTTCACCCGAAGTCCGCGCCCGTGCCGTGCGGATGGTTATGGATCACGAAGGTGAGCACACTTCGCGCTGGGCGGCTGTGGCGTCGATAGCCGCCAAAATCGGCTGCTCCGCCCACCCG
>JAIUNR010000013.1 GCA_020161575.1 Pseudomonadota bacterium | reverse complement strand
CAACATCCCGCCTGCTGAGGCCGAGGAGCGCTACTACGCCACGCTGGACCAGCCAGCCATGGCCGCATAACTTAAACCAAATGGCCTCCGGCAAACCCGGAGCGGTTCAATATGCGACAAACTACTGGTCGTTCTGATAGTGTTTAGTTGTCCGGCATCACTCAAAATTTCGTGCCAGAGTGATAGATTGCGCGGTAACCAGAGAAGAATATCCGTATCGGGTTTCCCTCCCTCTCCGCCATTTGTATTGTATTTCAATAATTTGACTGTTTTCTTGCAGGTCTGTCCCACTATTCTCGCGTCCCCCTGCGCGCAAGCGTTGGATAGGAGTGTGGAACTGACCTTCCAGTCCTGCATAAGCTTGAGCGATATTCGCCGCGTCCACCAAGCTTCAGCCTCAATTGATTCCATATAGGCCCGCCCCCGAAGGCAGCATGTGATGACCGCTCCGATCATTCCTTGCTCGTCACCCCGATGGGCTTCGCGCCACCAACGCATGCTTCAACGCGGGCGGGTGATGTCGAAAGAAACCGGACAGAAAGTTTCGCAATCAGCCAAACAAGGCGTCTGATCAAGGCACGAGCGCGCCGCTTCGCTCAAACGCCTTGTTCCAGTCGCGCAGAAAGCGCTCGCGTCGGGCTCGATCCTGTACGGCGAGCAGGCTGGGCCCGATGACGATAGGCCGGACGACGCCGGCATCGCCGAGCGAGCGTGGCCCTTCCACCCCGTCCGGTAGTTGACCGGAGAAGTCGAAAAAGAACGAGTTCTCGCGCACCACGCGCTGTCCCTCGCGCGAGAGCAGGAAATCGAGGAAACGTCGGGCAGCGTCCGGGTTAGCCGCGCGCATCGAGATCATGGCCGCACGGCTGAGCGCCAGAACGTAATCCTCGGGCACGATGATCCCGATCGGCGCCCCCTGCCGCAAGGCACCGACCGCGTATGAGCCAAGCAGGTTGTAGCCGAGCAGAAGCCGCCCGTCCGCGATTTCCCGGATAAGGTCGGATGTGCAGCAGCGCCTGGTGAGTTGGAGCCGACCGAAACCTTCGATCAACCGGCCATGGATGAGCGCATCACGACCATCGAAGCTGGCGAAAAGATAACCGATCCCGGAAAGCGCGATGTCATAGGTGCCGATCCGCCCGGTGAGCAGCTCGGGCTTCGCGCGCATGAGTTCGATCAAAGCGGCCCGTGTTCGCGGGCGGTCCGCCTCGGAAAGCAGGGTCTTGTTGTAGACGATCACCGCCGGCTCGAAGGTGAAGCCGAAGACTTCACCGCGCCAGTGAGTCCAGGCGGGGGTGCTCCACGGCGAGCGATGGGGCAGTGCGCACCCCTCATTGGCAAGCACCACGAGATGATCGACCGACGAGGAAATGATGATATCCGCTGTTGTCGCCTTGGCCGAGCAGGCGGCGCGGCTTTCCTCGAAAAGCCCGTTCGTTCCCATTTCCCTATAGCGGATCGAGAGATCCGGTGCGATCCGCTGGAAGGCCGTGAGTACCGGCGCTATCGCTTCGATGTCGGTCGCGGAATGGATCACAAGCTCACGGCTGGAGGTCTGCGTGGCAGGGAAATGGTGTTCCACATCCTGCGCCGCGACGCCGATCATGCTGCCGAATGAAACCGCGAGCATCGACCAGTGGCGCAGCCAATGCCGAAAAAGACCGGGCGGGTTATGCCTGCGCATCGTTGTGTTCCCGAGATGGTAATTTTTCCTGATGCGCCGGAAAGCGCAGGACGATCGCAAAGCGGCCCGAAGGACGGGTAACCGCGGCGATCTCACCACCATGCGCGGCCATCACATCCGCAACGATGCTGAGCCCTAGGCCCGAGCCCTGCCGCTCGGCGCCATCCTCGCCACCGATCCGCCGGAATGGCTTGAGCGCTTCCGTCCAGAATTCCCTGGCAATGCCGGGGCCGTCATCCTCGATGAGCACCTCGCACCAGCTGTCCTGCTTCGTCAGCATCATGCCCAGCTCGTTGGGCGCGCCATGACAAACGGCGTTGTGAACGACATTGATGAGCGCCTCGCGCATGGAGACACGATCCCCCATCACAGGCATGGAGGGGGCGCTGCTTTCAAAACGCACCTCGATATCCCGCTCAAGCGAAAGGGGAACCGTCTCCGCCAGCACCGCCCGGGCGAGAGGCACAAGGTCAATGAGCTCGGGGCGAACCACCTCGCGGCGGTGGTTGACCATTGCATGGTTGAGAAGCTGGTTGGTGAGCCGGCCGAGCTGTTCCGTCCGTTCCTTCACCCGGTTGATCTGCTTGCTGCGCCGGACGGCGCTGTTCTCCACGGAGAGCAGATCGACCTGCGCCGTGAGCGCGGTAAGCGGCGTGCGGATCTGGTGCGCGGCATCGGCGATGAAGCGTTCGATGCCGCCGATACGCTTGGCGAGGCGACCGAGAAAGTGGTTGATCGCATCAATGAGCGGGCGGATTTCACGCGGGGTGGCGATGGCGACAGGGCTCAAATCGTGAGGGTCTCGCGATTTCAGCAGGGCTTCGACCTGTTCGAGCGGGCGAAGCGCGCGGCGTACGGCAAAAACGACGCCGGCCAGCGCCAGTATCGACATGCCGATCACCAGGATCAGCGCTTTTTCCGTGAGGTCGCGCGTCAGCATCAGCCGGGCGTGGAGCGTCTGCGCGACCGTCACTTCCACCCAGCCCGAAACGTCCGGCCCGGTCACGAAACGACCGAGCGAGACGATGCGAATCGCGAAGCCGCGATAGGTGCCATCCGAAATAACGGGTTCGCGCTGGGGGCGGAAACGTGTCGCGCTGGCAAGGTCGGCCTGGCCGGTCAGCACCGCGCCGCCAGGGTCGCTCACGCGGTAGAAGATGCGATCATCCGCGGCCATGCCGAGTGTCTCGAAGGCCGAGTTCGGCGGATCGACCGTCACGCGGCCTTGTTCCGCCGCGACGCTTTCGGCGATCTGCAACGCGGCACCCACCAGCAATCGATCATAGGCGTCATCAGCGGCGACGCGAGCATAGATCCACGCGGCATGACCAAGCAGAACCGCTGCCACCAGAAGCACGAACGCGATGAGGCCGGTGAGTCGCGCGAACAGGGAGGAAGGTGCCCTCATGGCGCCACCATCTGGTAGCCAAGCCCTCTCAGCGTACGGATCTCGACATTTCCACCCGCGAGCTTGCGCCGTATTCTGCCGATATATTGTTCCACCGCGTTCTCGCTCGGTTCATCGGCGAAGCCGAAGAGCTGATCAATCAGTTCTTCCTTAGGAAAAATGCGTCCTGGCCTGGCGGCGAGGATCTCGAGCAATGTCAGCTCGCGGCGCGTAAGGTCGAGCGGTTTTCCGGCCAGCGTGGCGAGGCGGCTCGCGCGATCGATCTCCAGCGCACCGCACTGGATGAGATTGGTCGATGCGCCGGATTTCCTGCGCAGCAGCGCACGCACCCGCGCTTCGAACTCGCGGAAATCGAAGGGCTTTACCAGATAATCATCCGCGCCCAGATCGAGCGCGGTCACGCGGTCTTCGATCTGCGAGCGCGCGGTGAGCACGAGTACCGGCGTGGAATCGCGCCGCTTGCGTAAGGCCTTGAGGATAGCAAAGCCGTCCAGCCTCGGCAGCATCACGTCCAGCACGACAAGATCGTAGCTCTGCACCGCGAGGAGATCGGCGGCATTCTCGCCGTCGCGCTCACAATCGACCGTATGCCCCAATCGCTCAAGCGAAGTGACCAGAGCCTCACGGACATCAGCAATATCTTCGACAACGAAAACGCGCATGTTCGCCATTCGTCAGTTTGACGACAGGTTCGCACCGTAACTACCCGATATCGCCCCGCCAAGTGGGCGGAAAATCGGGTGGAAAACTGCCTGGGGAGGAGATTGTCGCTTGCGGGCACGTCGTGCCGCGCATGCCTTCCTCGCTGGGCGAAAAAGCCGAGTGAGGAAACATGATGAACCCCAGAATCTACATCGCTGCCCTGGCCCTCGCGGGTTTGACCCATGCCGCGCAGGCCGAGCCTGCCAAGACGGAATGCCTTGCGGGCGCAAAGCCCGGCGGAGGATTTGACCTCACCTGCCGCCTTGCAGGCAATGCGCTTCATGCCGCCAAGTTGATCAAGGACCCGATGAACGTCTCCTACATGGAAGGCGGGGTCGGGGCCGTGGCGTATAACCATGTGATCGGTACGCGCCCGGGCGATGCCGGCCTCGTTGTGGCCGCTTCTTCGGGCTCGGCGCTGCTGATCGCGCAGGGCAAGTTCGGCAAGCATGACGAGAACGCCGTCCGCTGGGTTGGCGCGCTTGGTACCGATTTCGGCGTGATCGCCGTTGCGGCCGACAGCCCGATCAAATCGCTGAAGGAGCTGGTTGAGGCTTTCGGCAAGGACCCGGCGGCGTTCCCGGTCGGCGGCGGCGGTGCCGTCGGCAGCCAGGACTGGATGAAAATGGCGATGATCGCCAAGGAGGCGAAGGTCGACCCTAAGAAAATGCGTTACGCCGCGCTCGAAGGCGGCGGGGCCGTCACCACGGCTCTGCAGGGCGGGCATATCAAACTGGCCTCCGGCGATGCCTCCGAGATGATCAACCTGCATCAGCAGGGCAAGCTGCGCATCCTCGCCGTGATGTCGGACCGGCGTCTGCCCGGCGCCTTCAAGGACATCCCCACGACATTCGAGCAGGGATACGTGATCGACTGGCCGATCTGGCGGGGCCTTTATGTCGGCCCGAAAGTGAGCGATGCCGAGTATAACTGGTGGGTCGATACGCTGGGCAAGCTGGTCAAGACGGAAGAATTCAAGAAAGAGCGCGAGGCGCGTGGCCTGTTCGCCTTCGATTCGCTGGGCGACGCCTTCGACAAGCGCGTCAAGAAGGATGTCATGACCTTCCGGGCGCTGGCGAAGGATGCTGGCCTCTAAGCAGCGATTTTCGTCTCTTGCAGCGCTGCGGCGGCTTCTTGGCACCGCAGCGCCCTTCAGGTCCTGCCCTGTTTCGCGGCCAGAACGCCCGGAGTCGTTTCCATGTCCCAACCTTCCGCAGCCGAACTCGCCCGGCGACAGCGTGTGATCGGCCGCGCTTCAGCCGCCGTCTTGATGATTTTCGCGATGGTCTACGGCTATTTTGGCCTGACGATCGAGTATTCCTTCTCCTCCGATCCGATCGGGCCGCGCGGCTTTCCCGCCGGCCTTGCGGTGACGTTGTTCCTGCTCGGTGGCTGGTACTGGCTTCAGCCCGGCGCGAGCGAGGATATGCCCGAGCGTGCAGGCATTGTTGCCGCCGCCACGTTTCTGGCGGTCTCGCTAGCGAGCGTTCTGGCCATGGATTGGATCGGTTTCGTGCCGGCGATGACAATCCTGATGAGCGCGATCGCGCGGCTGTTCGGCGCGTCCTGGCCGCTCTCGCTGGTCAATGGCGTCGGTCAGGCGCTGACCTGGTGGCTCTTGTTCGGCCCATTGCTCGGCGGAACCTTGCCCAAGGGCCCACTGGGCTTCTGACGCGCCCCTTCTGCTTTCGGAGTTGACCCATGTCTTTCGATTTCCTCTGGCAGGGGATGAACGTCGCCCTTCTGCCCCAGAATCTGCTG
This sequence comes from Pseudomonadota bacterium, assembly GCA_020161575.1. Classification (GTDB taxonomy): domain Bacteria; phylum Pseudomonadota; class Alphaproteobacteria; order Rhizobiales; family Beijerinckiaceae; genus Rhabdaerophilum. Next base: position 39,191 of record JAIUNR010000013.1, on the reverse strand, counting down.
ATCGGCCTGATCGGCTGCTTTCTCGGCACGATCATCGGCTGTCTGCCGGCGATCGGCCCGATCAACGGCATCGCGCTGCTGCTGCCCATCGCCTACACATCCGGTTTGGCGCCGGAATCGACGCTTATCCTGCTCGCCTCGATCTATTACGGCGCGGAATATGGCGGACGCATCTCTTCCATCCTGCTCAATGTGCCGGGCGATGCCGGCGCGGTCATGACCGCGCTCGACGGCTACCCCATGGCGCGGAAGGGGGAGGCGACCAAGGCGCTGGCGATCTCCGGCATCTCGTCCTTCATCGGCGGCATGCTGGCCGTTGTTGCGATGACATTCCTCGCGGTGCCGCTCTCCTGGCTCGCGATCAAATTCGGCCCTGCGGAATATTTCGTCCTGATGGTGTTCGCCTTCGCGACATTGGGATCGATGGTCGGGCACCAGCCGGTGAAGACCTTGCTTGGCTGCGTGCTGGGTCTGATGCTCACCACGATCGGGCTGGACGCCACGTCCGGTGCCTACCGCTTCACTTTCGATCAGCCGGAGCTGCATGATGGTATCGAGTTCATCATCCTCGTGATCGGGCTGTTCTCGATCTCCGAGGTATTGCTGATGCTGGAGAGCCAGGTTAAGGGCGCGCTCAAGCCGCTTGTCGTGTCCGGCGCCTATCCGAGCTGGTCCGAGATCCGGTTTATCTGGTGGCCCTCGGTGCGCGCCACGGTTGTCGGTTTCGTGATCGGGGTTCTGCCCGGCACGGGCGCTTCCGTTGCAAGCGCGGTATCCTACACCACCGAAAAGCGGATCAGCGACAAAAACGGAACTTTCGGACATGGCGACATGCGCGGTCTCGCTGCGCCGGAAGCCGCGAACAACGCGGCGGCAACGGGCGCTTTCGTGCCGATGCTCACCCTCGGAGTACCGGGTTCGGGCACGACCGCGGTAATGCTGGGCGCGCTGATGCTCTACAACATCCAGCCGGGGCCGCAGCTCTTTGTGGAGCAACCCAAGCTCGTGGGCGGGCTGATCGCTTCCATGTATATCGGCAATATCCTGCTCCTGATCATGAACCTGCCGATGGTTCAGCTCTTCGCGCGCATGCTCCTCCTGCCCAACTGGGTCCTGATCCCCGGGATCACGGCCCTGTCGATCCTGGGCGTGTATTCCGCCTTTGCGAGCGTGATGAGCGTGGTGATCATGTTCGGGATCGGTATCGTGGGCTACCTGCTGCGCAAGCTCGGGTTCGACATGGCGCCGATTATTCTTGGCTTTGTTCTGGGCAAGGTGATGGAAGTGAACATGCGCAATGCGCTTGCCATCTCGGGCGGAGAGTTCTCGATCTTCTTCTCAAGCACGCTCTCGCTCGTGCTCTGGGTTCTCGCTGCGCTGGTTGTCTGTCTGCCATGGTGGCTAAGGAGGCGGCAGGCGCGGCTTGCCGGGTGAGTTGGAAATCCCGTCAATGTCGCTCCACGCGCGAAAGAGCCGTTCCCGGAATGTATCCGGGGGCGGCATTTTTATTGCAAAATATGAGCATGAGCGAGTGGTGCCGCGGAGTGCGGTAAAATCCACACAAGAGATGAGCTAGTACGCCCGCGAACCCTCTCGCCTTCGCTATCCCCATTGAAGGGGAGGGCGATCCTGTTAGGTTGCGCCTGCGTGTGGCGCGGGTTGCTCGACTTCTGGTTGAAGTAATCTGTTATACGTCGCCCTGCTTGTCCAAGCAAGGTGTCTTTTTCTGCTTTGGAAGTCTGATGCTGTCTGTCCATTCTGCCTCTGCCGCCCTGAAGAATTCTGTGCGCTTGCCGGCCTGGATCGGGGTTAACCCGATAGTTTACTTGCAGGCTGCAAAGGTACGGGGGCAAGGTATCGTTCCGGCGGCGCTTTTAGGCGCAGCGATGATCGCCATGCCCGGCGTGTCGCAGCCGGCTGTCGCTCAGGCTTGCGCGAGCAGCCCCTGTAGTGGAAGCTCGGTTCTGGATACGAGCGCGACTCCGATCTCGGGCGGGGCATGGGTCTTCAATGATACGAGCGCGCTCAACGCCACCACCGCCCTTGGAGTGAGCGGAGGAGGGCAGTTTTTCTACAATTCCGCCATGCTCAACGCTTCCGCTTCCAATGCCCTGAGCGGGGGGACGCAGGAGTTTTACAATTCCGCCGTGCTCAATGCCTCCGCGGCCAATGCCGTGAGCGGTGGGGGGCAGACATTCCACAACACCAGTGTCCTCAATGCTTCCGTTTCCAATGCCGTGAGTGGGGGCGCGCAGTATTTTTTCAACTCTACAGTGATCAATGTCACCGCTACCAATGGCGTGAGTGGCGGGAATCAGTATCTCTCCGACACTTCTGTGCTCAATGCTTCCGTTGCCAACGCTCTATCCGGCGGATTTCAGCATCTCGCCGCTGGCAGTGTACTCAATGCCACCGTGGCCGATGCCGTGAGCGGGGGGAACCAGTACTTTGATAACAACAGCGTGCTCAACGCTTCTGCCGCCGGTGCTGTGAGCGGAGGATTGCAGGATTTTTTCGGATCCAGCCGGCTCAACGCTTCGGTCGCCAACGCCATCAGCGGGGGAGACCAGTATCTCTGGAATACCGCTGCGCTCAATGCTTCCGCCTCAAATGCCGTCAGTGGTGGAAGACAGCTTTTCTCTAACTCCAGCGTGCTCAACGCGTCCGCCGCCAATGCCGTGAGCGGAGGGTTGCAGTATTTCTATGATACCACCTCCCTTAACGCCAACGTGGCCAATGCCGTGAGCGGGGGGACGCAGACGTTCCGGCATGGCAGCGCGCTCAGTGCTGCCGCTGCCAATTCCGTGAGCGGAGGGACGCAAATTTTTCGGGATACCAGCACGCTCAACGCTTCTGTTGCCAATTCCGTTAGCGGGGGGACGCAGAATTTTCGGAACAACAGCGAGCTTAATGCGACCGCCGCCAATGCCGTGAGCGGGGGCACGCAGAACTTCATCAATTCCAGCACGCTCAGCGCTTCGGTCGCCCATGCTTTGAGCGGTGGTGTTCAGGCGTTCCGGGATACCAGCATGCTCTCTGCCGCGGCCGCCGATGCGGTGAGCGGGGGGACGATCACGCTGTATCAGGCCGGCACCTTTTGGGTTGGCGCCAATCAGGCGACGACGCGCGGAGCGCATGTCAGCTTCGACAATTCCGCGGGCGGCGCGGGCGGTATGCTGCAGCTCAACGGCTATTCGACCACTCTCGGCGCGATCCAGAGCGCGGTGGCCGGCTCCGGCATCATCCGCAACGGGGGTGCCACGAACGCGACGCTGACAATCGACGGCACGGATCGCGGCGATTCCACCTTCTCCGGCGTGATCGAGAATGGCGGCGCCGGAACGCTCGCGCTCGTCAAGGCCGGGACCGGCACGCTGACGCTGAGCGGCACGAACACCTATACCGGCGGGACCAGCGTCACCGGCGGCACCCTCGTGGTCAACGGCTCGATCACCGGCACGACCGTGGTGCAGGCCGGCGGCACGCTCGGCGGTTCGGGCACGGTCGGCGCGCTGACCGTGCATGGCACGCTCGCGCCGGGCAATTCGCCCGGCACGCTCAATGTCGCCGGCCCGCTCGCCTTTGCTGCGGGCAGCACCTATGCGGTGGAAGTGCAGGGCGCTGTGGCGGATCGCATCCATGTGACCGGCACGGCGACGATCGCGGCGGGCACGACCTTGCAGGTCACGGGCCTTGGCGGCGCCTATTCCTTCGGCACGCCCTATACGATCCTTTCGACCACGGGCGGGTTGACCGGCACCTTCTCGACGCTCAACCTTGTCGGGACGGGTTTGCGCATCCGCGACAGCTACGACGCCAACAACGCCTATCTCACGCTTTCGCGCGCCAGCCTCGCAACGCTGGTCGCGGCTTCGTCGCGGAACGCGCGCGCGGTTGCGGGCGGGCTCGACGTCGCCGGCGATGCGGGGGCGGATCTCTCGGGGCTGATCCCGATTTACGCCCTTTCCGGCGATGCGCTGAGCCAGGCGCTGGGCACGCTCTCGGGCGATGTGCACACCACCATCGCGCCCGCGGGTTTCCGTGAGATGACCCGCTTCGGGCGGATCATGTCGCAGGGCGGCGGGTCCGGCGCCACGCGGGCCTTCGTGCCGGATCGGGCGGCGAATGGCGCGCGGACATCCGGGCGCGGAGACCCTGTGCATACGGGCAGCCTCCCGTCCGCGACGGGCTGGACGCTGTGGGGCGCCGCGTATGGCGGCCTGAGCCGGACGGGTGCGGATGCGCGCACCGGCACGCGCCGCCAGGACGAGACGGCGTTCGGCATGGCGGGCGGCTTTGAACGGGGTATCGGGCGCGACAGCCATCTCGGCTTTGCCTTCGCGGCCGGAAGCGCGCGGAGCAGCGCGCCGGGTGGTCATGGCTCCGCGGATATGGGCGTTTACCAGTTCGGCGTTTACGGCGGCACGAAGCTCGGCGCAGCCACGCTTTCCGGCAGCCTCTCATATGGTCTTCTGGGTGTGAACACGAGCCGCACTGTGCCTGCGCTGGGCGTTTCCGCGATCAAGGCGGATTATGTCGGCCACATGGTCAATGCGCGGGTAGAGGCTTCCGCGCCGCTCTGGAGCCATGGCGGGTTCACGCTGTCGCCGGTTGTGGCGGGTCAGGTCATGAGCGTCTCGACGCCGCGCTTCACGGAGAAGGGTGCGGCGGGTGGCGCTGCGCTGAGCGTGGCCGCGCGCACGCAGACCAATCTTCGCAGCGAGCTTGGCGCGCGCTTCACCTTCGATACGACGCTGGGCGGCAACGCGACGCGCTTCACGACGCGCCTTGCATGGGCGTATGACACCCACGACAAGAGCACGGTGCATGCGCAGCTGGTGAATTTCGGGGGGGCTGCGTTTACGACGAGCGGTTCTCGTCGCGGCCATCATTCGGCGCTGATCTCCACCGGGATCGAGACGGAGCTTTCCGCTACTGCCCGTATCTCGGCGGAGCTCGATGCCGATCTTTCCCGCCGCGCTTCCTCGATCGCAGGGCGAGCCAAGTTCCAGCTCAAGTTCTGAGACAAAACAAAAGCAAGAAAAGGCCGGGCGAAACATGCCCGGCCTTTTCTTGCGTATACCTCCAGGCGCTTCGACGTCTTGAGCGGGCGGGTGCGCGCGGCATGCCTGCACGCCGGAGATGCCTCTTCATTCCTGACTTGTGCACGGAACCGCGCGGGCTTGTCGCGTAGCGGCGAATTCGGCGCGCGAATTGCCGAATTTCAGCGAGGAGCATAGGGGGGCGTGCCGGACTTTACGCTCGCTTTACGGCCTGACCGGTTTTCCACATCGCGGCTTTATGAGGCTAACGCCTAACTCCAGAGCGGTTTTAATGGAGGGCTATCCATGCCGCTCGACGTGCTTTTGGGGCTTGGCCTTGCCGCTGGGCTATTTGTCTATCTTGTGGTGGCGCTTGTAGCGCCCGAACAGTTCTGAGGAGGTTGGAATGCAATCCGATCTTCTTCAGGCCGGGCTCTATGCCCTTGCGCTATTCACCGCTGCGGTGCCGCTTGGCTGGTACATGGCCAAGGTTTTCACCGGCAGCATCACCTTCCTTGCGCCGGTTGAGCGTCTATTGATGGGTGCCGCTGGCGAGCATCGCGAACAAGGCTGGAAAGCCTATGCTGCTTCCCTACTGCTGTTCAATGCAGTTGGCTTCGCTCTGCTTTTTTCGATCCTGATGCTCCAGCACCGGATGCCGCTCAACCCGCAAGGATTTGACGGGTTAACCTGGCATCTCGCGCTCAACACAGCGATTTCCTTCATCACCAACACCAACTGGCAGAGCTATGGCGGCGAGACGACGCTGTCGCATCTCAGCCAGATGATGGGGCTGACGACACAGAATTTCCTGTCTGCGGCCTCCGGCATGGCTGTGGCTGTGGCAGTTGCGCGCGGATTTGCGGCGCGGCAGGCCCGGTATCTCGGCAATTTCTGGTCTGACATGACGCGTGGGACGCTCTACATTCTGCTCCCCGGCGCGATTATGCTGGCGCTCCTGTTCCTGGCGCTCGGCATGCCGCAGACCCTTTCGGCTTCGGTTGAGGCGACAACGCTTGAAGGCGCGAAGCAGACGCTCTCGCTCGGACCTGTCGCTTCGCAAGTTGCGATCAAGCAGCTCGGTACGAATGGCGGCGGCTTCTTCAATGTTAACTCCGCGCATCCGTTCGAGAACCCCAACGCGATCACGAACTTCCTATCCATGCTGGCGATCCTGGTGATCCCGGTTGCGTTCACCTTCACCTATGGCCGCCTGATCGGCGACAAGCGACAGGGGCGGGCGTTGTTCGCGGCAATGGGCATCCTGCTGGTTGCTGCCTTTACCGCCTTGTATGCCGCCGAGCGCTTCGGAAATCCGCTGCATGCGGCGTTCTCGGACCCGGCTGGCGGCAACATGGAGGGCAAGGAAGTCCGCTTCGGGGTTGTTAATTCCGTGCTTTGGGCGGTGGCGACCACTGCGGCTTCGAATGGCTCGGTGAATGCGATGCACGACAGCCTTACCCCGCTTGGGGGCATGGTCGCGATGGTGAACATGCAGCTTGGCGAGATCATCTATGGTGGCGCGGGTGTCGGTCTCACGGGCATGTTGCTCTTCGTGATCCTCACGGTGTTCCTCGCCGGGCTGATGGTGGGGCGTACGCCGGAATATCTCGGCAAGAAGATCGAGTCGCGAGAAGTGAAGCTTGCCGCGTTGACGCTTCTCGTCACGCCGATCGGTGTGCTGGTATTGGGTGCGATCGCGATCGCCACCGGGCATGCACAGACGAGCGTGCAGGATGCCGGCCCGCATGGCCTTTCGGAGCTGATCTACGTCTATAGCTCCGCCACAGGCAATAACGGCTCGGCATTTGCCGGCTTCACTGCCAACACGCCATTTCACAACACGATGCTGGGTTTGGCGATGCTGCTGGGGCGGTTTGGCTACATCATCCCGATTCTCGCGATCGCGGGTTCGCTCGCCACCAAAACGCCGGCCGCCGCGACCGCTGGAACCTTCCCGACCCATGGGCCGGTTTTCATCACCCTTCTCGTCCTGACCATCCTGATCGTCGGCGCGCTCACTTTCCTGCCCGTGCTCGCTTTGGGGCCCATCGCCGAGCATGTCTCGCTGCTGCTGGGCCGGACGTTCTGAGGAGTCCATATAAATGTCGAAACATGTCTCGGCCGAAATCGGCCTCTTCGAACCCGCTATCCTGAAGACGGCTGTGAAGCAGGCCGTGCTGAAACTGAACCCAAAAGGGCTCGCGAGAAACCCGGTGATCTTCTCCACCGCGTTGGTCTCGGTATTGGCGACCATTCTCACGATCCGCGAGGGGGTTACGGGAGGGGCGACCTTCTGGATCGGCCTTCAGATCACGCTCTGGCTGTGGTTTACGGTGCTCTTTGCGAATTTCGCGGAAGCCGTGGCCGAGGGACGCGGCAAGGCCAGGGCTGACACCTTTCGTGCCACGCGCTCGAAGGGTCATGCGCGGGTGCTGCTCGACCCGGCGAATCGCAATCTCTGGGAACACGAAGAGGTGGATCTGCTTGAACCCGGCGAGGTGATTCTCGTTGAAGCAGGCGAACTCATCCCCACCGATGGCGAGGTGATCGAGGGCGTTGCATCGGTGAATGAAAGCGCGATCACGGGTGAATCCGCGCCAGTCATCCGCGAGGCGGGTGGTGATCGCTCCTCGGTCACGGGGGGCACGAGTCTCGTCTCGGATTGGCTTGTGATCCGGGTCACCGCGCGCTCGGGGGAGACCTTTCTTGATCGCATGATTGCGATGGTCGAAGGTGCGAAGCGTCAAAAAACGCCGAACGAGATCGCGCTCGACATTCTTCTTGCGGCCCTCACCCTGGTCTTCCTGCTGGTCGTTGTGACGCTGCCGTTCTACGCGAGCTGGTCGGGCACGAGCATTCCGGTGATCTATCTCATCGCGTTGTTCGTCACCCTTATTCCTACCACCATCGGCGGCCTGCTCTCCGCTATCGGCATCGCGGGCATGGATCGGCTCGTGAAGGCGAATGTTATCGCAAAATCCGGCCGCGCCGTGGAAGCAGCAGGTGATATCGATGTGTTGCTGCTGGATAAAACCGGCACGATCACCTTCGGCAACCGCATGGCCGATGCTTTCGAGCCAGTCGAAGGCGTAAGCGAGCGTGAATTGGCGGAAGCCGCGTGGCTCACCTCGCTGGCCGACGAGACGCCGGAAGGCAAATCCATTGTCGAGCTCGCGGTGAAAAAGTTCGGCTTTGCAACGCCGGAAAACCGCGAAAAGCTTACCTTCGTGCCCTTTACCGCGCAGACCCGCATGTCAGGTGTTGATCTGCCGGATGGCAGGCGCATCCGAAAAGGCGCGTCCGACGCCATTCGGGAGCTGGTGGGCGGCGTGCATAACGAGCGGCTGGAGGCCATCGTGAGGCGTATCGCCAGCGCGGGCGGCACGCCGCTGGTTGTGGCGCAGGGCGGCACCGTGCTCGGCGTTGTCTATCTGAAAGACATTGTGAAGCCTGGCATACGCGAACGTTTTGCAGAGTTGCGCCGTATGGGCATCCGCACCGTGATGATCACGGGCGATAACCCTCTGACGGCGGCGTCGATCGCAGCGGAAGCTGGTGTGGACGACTTCCTCGCCGAGGCCACGCCTGAGAAGAAGCTCGAGCTCATCCGCAAGGAGCAGGCCGAAGGCAAGCTCGTGGCGATGTGCGGCGACGGCTCGAACGATGCGCCCGCGCTCGCCCAGGCCGATGTCGGCGTGGCGATGAATACCGGCACGCCGGCTGCGAAGGAGGCAGGCAACCTCATCGACCTCGACAGTGACCCCACGAAGCTCATCGAGATCGTGCTTGTCGGCAAACAGCTTCTCATCTCGCGCGGGGCACTGACGACGTTCTCGATCGCGAATGACGTCGCGAAGTATTTCGCGATCCTGCCCGCGCTGTTCATCGCGGCCTATCCCGGCCTTGGGGTGCTCAACCTGATGGGCCTTGCTTCGCCCGAAAGCGCGATCCTCTCGGCGATCATTTTCAATGCGCTGGTGATTATCGCGTTGATTCCCATCGCGCTGAAGGGCGTGCGCTATCAGCCGGCCTCGGCCTCGAGCCTGCTTGCGCGCAACATGCTGATTTACGGCCTCGGCGGGCTTGTGGTGCCGTTCGTCGGAATCAAGGCGATCGATCTGATCGTCAACGCCCTGCGCCTCGCCTGAAAACGGAGAAAAATCATGACACAGCTTCGTGCTGCCATTGTTCTCAGCATACTCTTCACGCTCCTGACGGGCCTGGTCTATCCGTTGGCCATTACCGGCCTGGGGCAGGTCCTCCTGCCCCATCAGGCGAATGGCTCGCTCATAAAGCGCGGCGAAACAATCATTGGCTCGGCGCTGGTCGGCCAGCACTTCGCCTCGGATCGCTACTTCCAGGGGCGTCCTTCGGTGACGAGCGCCGTTGATCCTGCCGATGCGACGAAAACCATCGATGCGCCATACAACGCAGCGAATTCCACCGGCTCGAACCTTGGCCCTTCCAGCAAGGCTCTGGCCGAGACGATGGAGGCGCGCGCAAAGGCACTTGGGGTGGGGCCGCAACCGGCGGACATGGTGACGGCTTCTGCCTCGGGGCTTGATCCGCACATCACCCCCTCGGGTGCAGGCGTGCAGATCGCGCGTATCGCCAAAGCGCGCGGCAAGCCGGAGGCGGAAATCCGCGCGTTGGTGGAACGGCATACCGAAGGACGCGATCTTGGCGTCTTGGGTCAGCTGCGCATTAACGTGCTGGTGCTTAATCTCGCACTCGACGCTGCCACGCCATGAGGGCATGCTGAGGTTGGAATGACAACACCCGACCAATCCCGCCCGACACCGGAAAGCTTCCTCGACGCCGCGCGCGCCGAGGAAGCTTCCTCGCGTCCGGGGCGATTGAAGATCTTCTTGGGCGCTTCCCCAGGCGTCGGAAAAACCTATGCCATGCTGGAGGAGGCGCGGCTTCGCGCCCGTTCCGGTTTGGATGTCGTGGTTGCGCTCGTGGAGACGCATGGCCGGGTGGAAACCGCCGCCCTGCTCGCGCCGCTTGAGCAGATCCCCCGTCGTGTGATCGAGTATCGCGGGCAGATGCTTGAGGAGATGGATCTCGACGCGCTTCTTGTCCGTAAGCCTCGCCTCGCGATCATCGATGAATTCGCGCATACCAATGCATCGGGCTCGCGCCATCCCAAGCGGTGGCAGGATGTGCTGGAAGTTCTCGATGCCGGTATCGATGTCGTCACAACGCTCAATATCCAGCATATCGAGAGCCTGAACGATGTCGTCGCGCAGATCACAGGTGTCCGTGTCCATGAGACTGTGCCGGATGCCGTGCTCGACCGCGCCGACCAGATCGAATTGATCGATCTTCCACCGGAAGAACTGATTCAGCGGCTCAAGGACGGAAAGGTCTATCTGCCCCAGCAGGCGGGGCGTGCGCTGGAGAACTTCTTCACGAAAGCCAAGCTTACTGCCTTGCGCGAGATCGCCCTGCGCACCGCGGCCGGCCGCGTTGACGCCGAGATGCTCGACATCAAGAAAGCGCAGGCGGATCGTACGATCTGGCCAACCGCTGATCGGCTGCTCGTGTGCGTCAATGAAGCGCCGGTCGCGAAAGCCCTGGTGCGTGCCGGCAAGCGCATGGCCGAGCGCGCGAAAATTCCCTGGATCGTTGTAAGCGTGCTGACGCCCAAGCACGAGGCGATGGAGGCCGAGACGCGGAGCGCAACGCAGGATGCCCTGCGTCTCGCCGAAACGCTCGGCGCGGAAACCGTAACGTTGCGCGCGGAATCGGATGCCGCGCGCGAAATCCTGCGCTTTGCGCGCGAAAGGAACGTCACGCGGCTCGTCATCGGGCGCTCGCGCTGGCATAACAGCTTTGTCCAACGCCTGGTCGGTCTGATCCGGGAGCCGGTTTCCGAGACGCTTCTCGATGAAGCGACGGATTTCGAGATCACCGTTGTCACCGCGCATGCCAGGGCCCAGCGCCGCCGCGCGCTGGCACGGGGTCCGGCGCCTCATCCCGCGACGTGGCTGCCTGGCTTCTGGCGCGCGGCCTTAGAGGCCAGTCTCGCGGTGCTCGCCGCGACACTGCTTGCATGGCCTTTCTGGTTCTGGCTCCCGGTGGCCTCGATCGCGGTGATCTATCTCGTTGCGGTGCTGATCGTCGCTTTCCGGCGGGGGTTGCCGGGCGCGCTGCTTGGCAGCGTATTCGGTTTTCTTGCCTATAATTTCTTCTTCACCACGCCCTATTTTTCCTTCGCGGTCGAGCAATACGAGGCCGTGGTGGGGCTGGCGGTGTTTGTGGTCTCCTCCGTCGTCACCGGCACGCTCGCGAGTCGACTCCGAGCGCAGGTGGTGACAATGCGGGCGACACAGGCGCGTACCGAAACCCTCTACGAATTCGCCCGGAAGATTGCTTCGGCCACAAAATCTGACGATGTGCTGTGGGCGGCGGTCGCGCATGTCGCGCGCGTGTTGCAAGCTGACGTGCTGATCCTCACGCCGGATGCCCAGGGTCAGCTTCAGCAAGTCCAGGGCTGGCCGTCCATCGACGAGGCACTCGACCCGCGCGATCTGGGTGCCGCGCAATGGGCCTTCGAGAAGGCCGAGGCGGCGGGCTTCGGCACAGGGACGCTGCCGAATGCCACATGGCAGTTCGTGCCGCTTGCCACGGCGGACCGCCCGTTCGGCACGATGGGCGTGCATTTTCACGATCCGTCTCGTGCGAAAGACCCGGAGACCAAGCGCCTGCTGCTCGCGGTGGAGGATCAGGTGGCCATAGCCGTGGAGCGCAACCGTCTCTCGGAAGAGGTCGCCAATGCCCGCGTCACGGCGGAGAGCGACAAGCTGCGCGCAGCTTTGCTCAACGCCGTGAGCCATGATCTGCGCACCCCGCTCGTAACCGTGATCGGCGCGACATCGAGCCTTGCGGAGAGTGGCGCATCTCTCCCCGAAAACATCCGCGCTGCGCTCGCCACCAGCGCGCACGAGGAGGCACGGCGGCTCGATCGTACCGTGCAGAACTTGCTGGACATGACGCGCCTTGGCCATGGCGCGTTGAAGCCGAACCGTGCGGCCATCGACCTGCGCGAGATTATCGGCCGGGTGCGGGCTGATCTTGGTCGCGTGCTCACGAGTCATGCCCTGAACATCGAAATCGCACCCGGCCTGCCACCTCTGGATGTCGATCCGATCCTCATCGGGCAGGCTCTTGCGAATGTGCTCGAAAATGCCGCCAAATATGCGCCCGCGGGGTCGTCGATCAGTCTTGCCGCTCGGCGCGTCGGAGGCAACGCTGAAATCCTTGTCTCTGATTCAGGCCCCGGTATCTGCGTGGCTGATCGCGCGAAGGTGTTCGACCTGTTCTACCGCGCCGCACAGGGCGATGGCACGCCTGCCGGAACCGGAATGGGGCTTGCCATTGTGAAAGGGCTCGTGGAAGCCCATGGGGGGCAGGTAACCGCGGAAGCGGGGCCTGGTGGGGACGGCACCACCATTCGTCTCGTTTTGCCAGTGGCAAGCCTATCACCGGAAGGGCCCGCCGCATGAATCAGCCCCGCATCCTGATTATCGAAGATGAAGCGCCGATCCGGCGTTTCCTGACGATTGCTCTCGGAGCGGGTGGCTTCGAGGTGCTGGAGGCTGAACGAGGCCGCAAGGGAATCGAGCTTGCGGCGGTTCTGGCGCCTGATGCTGTTCTTCTTGATCTTGGCCTGCCCGATATCGACGGCAAGGCAGTGATTGCCAGCATCCGCGAATGGTCGCAGGTGCCGATCCTCGTGCTCTCGGTGCGTGATGGCGAGGCCGAGAAGATCGCGGCGCTCGATGCTGGTGCGGATGATTACGTCACCAAACCGTTCGCGACCGGCGAACTCCTCGCGCGACTTCGCGCGGCGCTCCGCAAACGCCCTATCGGTACGATTGAAAAAGCGGAACTTACCTTCGGTACCCTCGAGATCAACCTTGCCACGCGCTTCGTGCGCGCGGACGGACGTGAGGCAAAGCTCACCCGCAAGGAGTTCGACGTGCTGGCACTGCTCGCACGTCATTCCGGGCGGCTGGTGGGGCACCGTCAGCTTCTCACGACCGTCTGGGGGACGGCACATGCCGAGGATACGCATTACCTGCGTGTCGCCATCGGTCATATCCGGGAGAAGCTCGGGGATGATGCCGCTGACCCGCGCTTTATCATAACCGAGCCGGGTGTCGGCTATCGTTTGTTGGGCGAGTGATCTCATCATTGGCTGGCGAGACTTTGTCGGGACCACCGGGGCGATGACGGGAGGGACGGCAAAAGGAGAGCAAACCACGCTTAGAGACCTGGCCGCTTTGCTTTTCAGGATGCTCGATCCACCGTCAGCGGGCCAGCAGGTTGATGATCTCGATTGGATGGGGGAGGGTCTTGCCGTCGATCGCCTTCACCTGCGAGCGGCATGAATAGCCCGTCGCCGTCAAGATGACATCGGCTGTCGCGCCCGCGACATGCCCTGCCCAGCTCGTTGCGTAGATACGCTCCGACAATTCCCGGTTGCGGAGCTCGTGACCGAAGGTTCCGGCCATGCCGCAACAGCCGGCATCGGCGATGGTGAGCTGGATCCCGAGCTGCCCGAAGACGCTTTTCCATTGTGCGAGTGCGGCGGGGGCGTTGGTTCGCTCGGTGCAGTGGCCGAGCAGCGCGACGCGCTGCGGCGCGTCGCCCGCCCTTGCCTGAAGCCTGTCGAGATTGGCCGCGAGCCATTCCTGAGGCAGGAGCACGCTCGGCGCCGGGATCGCCTCGGCCGCATTGCGGTATTCGCTGCGATAGGCGAGCGTCATCGACGGATCGAGGCCCACGAGCGGAATTCCCGAGCGGGCGAGCCTGCCGAAGAGCGCGGCGGTTCGCATGGCGGCCTTCTCGAAGCGGGCGAGATAGCCGTGCACATGCAGCGCCTTGCCGTTGACATGCGGCGGTGCGAGCATCGGGATCAACCCCATCTTGAGCGCGAGCTCGATCGCGGCCACCGCGACCTTCGGATCGAAATGGGCAGTGAAGGCGTCCGGCACGAAGATCACCGCGCGGCTCCGATCCTCGGCAGAGAGGCTTTCGATCCGCTCTGGGGTCGCGACCCGCACGCCAAGTCGCCCGGCCTCCCGTTCCAGGGACGATGCCGGCAGAAGGGGCAGGGCGGTCAGCCCGACCGCGCGCAGCGCCGCCCGCCCGGCCCGCGTGCCGGCGACGAGGTTGTAGAGCGGGCGCAGCCGTGCCAGCAGCGGCAAAAGGCTCTCGATGGCCGCGACCAGCGGGTCCTTCAGCGGCCGCAGATAGCGCCCGTGATAGAGCTCCAGGAACTTCGAGCGGAAGGCCGGCACGCTCACCTTGACCGGGCATTGTCCGGCGCAGGCCTTGCAGGAGAGGCAGGTGTCCATCGCCGCACGCACCTCGTGCGAGAAATCGCTCCGGTTTGTCGGGTTCAGGCTGTTGAAGAGCCTCCGAGGTAGGGAGGTCAGGGCGGAGCTGCGGCGCAGATGCTTCGCTTCGGATCGCGGATCGATGCCTTGTTCGGCCAGCAGCCGCAGCCATTCGCGCATCAGCGCGGCGCGCCCCTTCGGCGAGAAGCGCCGATCGCGCGTCGCCTTGTAGGAGGGACACATCGGGCTCGACTCGTCGAAGTCGAAACAGGCGCCATTGCCGTTGCAATAGGCGGCGTTGTCGAAGGCGGCGCGGATGTCGTTGCCGATGATGCGATCGACCGCGCCACGCAGCGGCACGTCGTCGATCCTCAACAGCGGCCCGGCCGTCGGGGTCGCGATCTTGCCGGGGTTGAGCCGGTTGTCGGGGTCGAAGGCGTGCTTGATCTCCTGCAGGCTCGGATAGAGCTCGCCGAAGAATTCCGGCACGTATTCGGAGCGCACGCCCTTGCCGTGCTCGCCCCAGAGAACCCCGCCATATTTGCGGGTCAGCGCCACCACTGCGTCGCTGATCGTGCGAACCAGCGGGACATGGTCTTGGCGCGCAAGATCGAGCGCCGGCCGGACATGCAGCACGCCGGCATCCACGTGGCCGAACATGCCATAGGACAGGCCGTGGCCGTCGAGCAGGGCGCGAAACTCGCGGATATAGGCCGCGAGGTTCTCCGGGGGAACGGCAGTGTCCTCGACGAAGGGCACCGGCCGCGCCGGGCCCTCCACATTCCCGAGCAGGCCGACGGCGCGCTTGCGCATTGCCCAGATCGCCTCGACATCGGCATGGCCCCGCGCCACCGTGTAACCGCGATGGCGACGGTTCGTCTGGCCGTCGAGCGCGGCCGTCACCTGCGCGAGTTTGCGCTCCAGCTCGCCCTCGTCATCGGCGAGAACCTCGGCGAGGTTGATGCCGTTCGCCGAGCCAGCCGCGTCATCGGGGAAGAAGCGGGCAATGCCGTTCCAGACGATATCGGCCTTGGCGAGGCCGAGAACCTTCTCGTCTACCGTCTCGACCGATGCGACCGCGAGCGCCGCCAGCGTCCTGGCATCCTCGAGCGCTGCTTCGAAATTGCCGTAGCGGATGTTGACGAGGGCCGTGTGCTTCGGAATCGGCAGAAGGTTGAGCTCCGCCTCTGCGATGATCGCCAGCGTTCCTTCGGAGCCGCAGAGCACTGCATTGAGGTCAAAACGGCCATCCTGGCGCCGGATATGGGCCAGATCATAGCCGGTCATATAGCGGTTGAGGCGCGGAAATATCTCGGCGATGCGCCCCTGCTGGTCCCGTGCGATCCGCGCGACGGTTCGATGAATCTCGCCGACCCGGTCCTCGCGCGCCATCGTCTCGGCGAGTCCCGCCTCGTCGAGAGGTCGCGACCACCAATCCACGCCGTCCGTGAGCACGACCCGCAGTCCGAGCACATGGTTGGATGTCTTGCCGTAGAGGCACGATCCCTGGCCGCAGGCATCCGTCGAGACCATGCCGCCGATGGTGGCGCGGTTGGAGGTGGACAGCTCGGGCGCGAAGAACAGGCCGTGAGGTTTCAGGGCCCGGTTGAGCTGATCCTTGACGACGCCGGCCTCGACCCGCGCGATGCGGCGCACGGGGTCGATCTCGATGATGCGGTTCATATGCCGCGAACAATCGACCACGATCCCGGTGGTCAGGGATTGCCCGTTGGTGCCGGTGCCGCCGCCGCGGGGCACGACGGGGATCGCTCGAAAGGGCGGCTCGGCGAGCACCCTGGCAAGAATGCGCAGATCCTCGATGCCCTTCGGGAAGATGATGCCCTTCGGCTCCATCTGGTAGATGGAGTTGTCCGTCGCGAACACCGCCCTGGCTGCTGCCCCCGCATCGATATCGCCCGCATAGCCGGCTTCGACCAGGCGTTCGAACAGCCCGGCTGGGACGGGATTCGAGTCGGGGAAAGCGCGAAGACGCGGGATCATGGTCATGGCGGATGCAGCGGCCGCTTGTTCAAGGTCGCAAGGCCGCGCAGGCCCGTTCGATGCGGTCCAGCGCCTCGACGAGTTCTGCCTCCGAAGTCGCATAGGAGATGCGGAAGAATGGGGACAGGCCGAATGCCGAACCGGGGACGACCGCGACATGCGCGTCTTCGAGAAGGTAGTCGGTGAAGTCGGCATCGGTCTCGATCCGCTTGCCCCTCGGCGTCGTCTGACCGAGGAGGCGCGCGCAGGAGGCGAAGGTATAGAAGGCGCCTTCGGGCGTGCGGCACTCGATACCCTCGATGGCGTTGAGGCGGCCGACGACGAGATCGCGGCGACGCCGAAAGCTCTCCCGGCGATCTTTCACGATATCCTGCGGACCGTTGAGCGCCTCGACCGCGGCCGCCTGACTAACCGAACAGGGGCATGAGGTCGCCTGACTCTGGATCACCGCCATCGCCTTGATCAGCGCCTTTGGCCCGCCGGCATAGCCGATGCGCCAGCCGGTCATGGCGTAAGCCTTGGAGACGCCGTTGATGGTCAATGTGCGGTCCTTCAAACGCGGCTCGACGGCAGCCGGCGTCACTGTTTCGAAGTCATCGTAGACGATGTGCTCATACATGTCGTCGACCATCAGCCAGACATGCGAATTGGCAAGCAGCACGTCGAGCAGCGGGCGATAGTCCGCTGCGCCATAAGCTGTACCGGACGGATTGGAGGGTGAGTTGAGCAGCAGCCAGCGTGTCTTCGGCGTGATAGCCTTCGCGAGCTGTTCCGCCTGAAGGCGGAAGCCTGCCGAGGCCTCGCAGGGAACCATCACCGGCTTGCCGCCACAGATCTCCACGATGTCGGAATAGGAGGTCCAGTACGGCGTCGGGATGATCACCTCGTCGCCGGCATCAAGTGTCGCCATGAAGGCGTTGAAGAGGATCTGCTTGGCTCCGGTCCCGACCGTCACTTCGTCGGCGGCGTAATTGACGCCGTTCTCGCGGCTGAACTTGGCCATGATCGCCCGCTTCAGCGCGGGCGTTCCGTCGAGCGCGGTGTATTTCGTCTCGCCGCGGTCGATCGCCGCTTTGGCGGCGATCTTGATGTTCTCAGGCGTATCGAAATCCGGCTCGCCCGCGCCGAGTACAATAACCGGCAGCCCGTCGCGTTTCATGGCGGCGGCGCGTGCGCCGATCTGCAGGATCTTCGAGACGCCCACCGAGGCGATACGGCTGGCGGAGCGGAAATCCGGCTCACCAAGAGGCATAGTGACGGTCATTGTTTCGCTCAGCCTTATTCGATTTCGAAGGAGACGCCCTGCGCCAGCGGCAGGGATTTCGAGTAGTTCACCGTGTTGGTCGCGCGCCGCATATAGGCCTTCCAGGCGTCGGAGCCGGATTCACGGCCGCCGCCGGTTTCCTTCTCGCCGCCGAATGCGCCGCCAATCTCCGCGCCGGAAGTGCCGATATTCACGTTGGCGATGCCGCAATCCGACCCGTCGGCGGCCAGGAAGCGCTCGGCTTCGCGCATGTCGAGGGTGAAGATCGATGAGGAAAGGCCCGCGCCGACGGCGTTGTGGTCGGCCAACACGGTGTCGAAATCGCTGTATTTCATCACATAGAGGATCGGGGCGAAGGTCTCTTCGAGAACCGGCCCTTCATGCTTCGGCATCTCGACCAGCGCCGGCTTCACGTAATAGGCGTCGGCGTAGCCGAGATCGACCCGAGCGCCCCCGACGATCGCACCGCCATGGGCCTCGGCCTCCACCAGCGCTTTCATCATGCCGTCATAAGCCGTCTTGTCGATCAGCGGCCCGACGAGGGCCGCGCCCTCCAGCGGGTTGCCGACGGAGACGCTCTCATAGGCTTTCTTCAACCGCGGCACGAGCTGTTCGTAGACGCTCTCATGCACGAAGAGGCGGCGCAATGTTGTGCAGCGCTGACCGGCCGTGCCCATCGCCCCGAACGCGATGGCACGGAGCGCCATGTCGAGATCGGCGGAGGGGCAGACGAGGGCACCATTGTTGCCGCCGAGTTCGAGGATGGCGCGGGCGAAGCGCTTCGCGAGGCGCGGCCCGACATCGCGGCCCATGCGGGTCGAGCCGGTGGCCGAGACAAGCGGGACTTTCGGATGATCGACCAGCACCTCGCCGATGGCGCGATCGCCGATGAGCAACTCGGACAAGCCGGCGGGCGCATCGCCAAAGCGCTTCAGCGCACGCTGCAGAATCGCCTGCGAGGCGAGCGCGGTCAGCGGCGTCTTTTCGGAGGGCTTCCAGACCACGGCATTGCCGCAGACCAGCGCGAGCGCGGCGTTCCAGGCCCAGACCGCGACCGGGAAGTTGAAGGCGGAGATTACGCCGACGACGCCGAGCGGATGCCAGGTCTCCATCATGCGATGGCCGGGACGCTCAGTCGCGATCGTCAGCCCGTAGAGCTGCCGCGACAGGCCGACTGCGAAGTCGCAGATGTCGATCATTTCCTGGACTTCGCCGAGGCCCTCGGAGGGGATCTTGCCTGCTTCGATAGAAACCAGCCGGCCAAGATCGGCCTTGGCGGCGCGCAGCTCTTCGCCGAGCAGGCGCACGAGCTCGCCACGCTTGGGCGCCGGCACCAGCCGCCACTGGCGGAAGGCGGCGTCCGCCCGCTCGATCGCCGCCGCTGCCTCCTTTGCGGAGCAGGTCTTCAGCTTGCCGATCCGCTCGCCCGTTACCGGCGAATAGGACGGCATGTCGCCCTGGGTGTAGAGGGCAGAGTCGACGCCGAGACGGCTGAGGAGGGCGGCGGCTTCCTGCGCTACGGACAGGGCTTTTGCAGCAACGGTCATGATCACGAACTCCGGATGTTTAGGGTGATAGCGGCGGGGCGAAGGCTCATTCGGCGGCCGAACGCCGCGTCAGCATGTCGAGGCAGGCTTGCAGCGAAGCCTGCTCGATGCCGGCGTAATGCTCGAACTCGTTCAGGACAGAGGCGCCAAGATCGGCCTCGAAGCGCTTCTGATTCGGGCTCGCGACGAATTCCTGCTGTGCGCCGTCGCCAAGATTGGACTGGAAGATACCCGCCGCGCTGACCGGCAGGAAATCCTCGTAAACGATCGGATCGAAGCGGATCAGCCCCTGCGCGATCAGCGTCTCGACTTCGCAAGGCCCGGACAGCGCCGCCGCCTTGCCCTTCTCGGTCAGGGAATAGCTGAAATAGCCGAGCCCCGCGCTGCGAATCGCCGCCCAATCGTCAGGAAAGGCCTCGAATACGCGGGCCAGTGCAGCCTCATAGGCGCGGGCATTGGAGCCGTCGGCCGCCGGCCGCACCAGCTTGCGGACCTCGTCGAGAAGCTGGTCGTAGAGCCCGCGCCCCTTCGGCGTCAGCGCGACTCCTCGCTGCTCGATCTCGCCGAAGCGGGCTGTGTGCGAGCCGGTCCGGTGCGTGCCGTCACCGCCCGGAAACAGCACGCTTTCCTCCAGCGCCTTGAAAGAGGTCTGGCGCAGCAGGATCGGGCATTTGCGAGTGGGCGGGCCTTCCACCACCGCCTTCGGCGCGATGCCGTGTTCGGGCATCAGCGCCTGGACCTGGTCGATGTCGAGCGTCCGGGGCGTCAGGTGGTTGATATGGGGCCCCTTGAAGGAGACCACGTCCGCGATCAGGCGATGAGCCTCGTGCAGGCGGTGATACATCGCCGCATCGACATTCGCCTCGCGGTGCCAGCGGAAGGTTTCCAAAACCTCCGTCACGAAACGCTCGGCATCGGCCCGTGCGAGCCCGCCATCACGCTCCGCCTTTTCGGTCAGTGCGACGGCGCCGGTCGTGAAGATCCGGCGCGCGGCCAGGATGCGGCCGGCGGCCTCGCGCAGTTCCTCGTCGGCGATCAGGTCGAGGCGCAGCAGCGAGGTAAAGACACGAAACGGATTATGTGCCAGCGCGGCGGCGCCGACCGGGCGGAACGCCGTGGAATGGACCGGCACGCCTGCGGTCGAGAGATCGTAATAGCCGACGGGATACATGCCCATCACCGCAAAGACGCGGCGCATCATCGCCAGCTCCGCGGCGGTTCCCAGGCGAACGGCGCCATGCCGCTCCTCCGAGATCCGGTCGAGGCTGTCGGTCGCGTCCAGACGCTCCCGCAATGCCGGTTGCCGCGCGAGGGTGTCGTCGTTCACCTGCGCGACGAGGTCCATCAAAGTGCCGTAGGCCGGAACTTCGTTGCGATACATGGCCGACATGGCGGCGGAAAACGAAGCGCGGATTTCGTCGGCGGAGAGAAAATCGGACATCATCGAACCCTTCCATAAATGCCATGTCATTCGAGAGTGGCAACATAGGGCTGGTTTATGCGCCGTTGTTGTGAGATATTCGGCTAGGTTGATGTGGAATTGGAATGATATGCGTCGACGCCTGATCCCGGACATCGTCAATCTGCAAGCCTTCGAATGTGCCGCCCGCCACCAAAATTTCTCGCGTGCCGCCCAGGAATTGAACCTGACGCAGAGCGCCGTGAGCCGGCAGATCGCCGAATTGGAGGATCAGACAGGGCTCAGGCTCTTCGAGCGCATTCGCCAGCGTGTCGTCCTCTCCGAAGCCGGCCAGCGCCTGCTGCCGGAAGTCCGAGATCTCCTGCTCCAGTCGGAGCGCCTGATGATCGGTGCCGTGGCAGCCGGACAGATGAAGACCTCGCTAAGGATCGCAACGCTGCCGACCTTTGGCGCGAAGTGGCTGGTTCCGAGGATCGGCGGCTTCCTCAGGCAGCATTCCGACGTCGCCGTGACCGTAGAGTCCAGATCGCGGCCGTTTAGCTTCGCGGAAGAGAATTTCGACCTCGCCATCCATTTCGGGCAGCCTGTCTGGGCTGGCGGAATGCCGACCTTTCTTTGCACCGAGACGGTTCTGCCGATCGCGGGCAGGGCGCTTGCAGCGAGCCTTCGCGTCGACCGCCCCGCCGATCTGCTGGAAACCCCGCTCCTGCATCTGACAACGCGGCCGAAGCTATGGGCCGAATGGTTCCAACTTCATGTCGGTCCGGCGGACAATGCCTATCACGGCATCCGCTTCGACCAGTTTGCCATGATCACCGCGGCGGCCATGGCAGGGCTCGGCGTCGCCCTGCTCCCGACCTATCTCGTCGAGGACGAGCTCCGCTCGGGCGCGCTCGTCGCCATGCTCGATGCGCCCATGTCGACGCAGAACGCCTATTACGTGGTCCGGTCGGAAACGAGGCGCGAGAATCAGATCGTCGACCTGTTCGAGGCCTGGTTGCTGTCGCAGGTCGGCTAACCCGTCAGCATCCCTGCGACTGGACGGCGCCGGATTGCTGGCGCGTGGCGGCACGCTTGTATTCGCGCGTCTGGCGTATCAGCCAATCCCGGAACAGGATGATGCTCGGCAGGCCGGCCTTGCGTTCGGGATAGACGGCAAAATAGGAATCACCGGAGCGGATGGGATCGCCGAAGGGCGCGTGTAGTTCCCCTCGCGCCAGTTCGTCCTCGACGAAGCAGGTCGGCACGACGGCGATGCCGAGACCATGGACCGCCGCCTTGATCAGCATGTCGTTATGGGCGAAGCGCGTGCCGTGAATGCGCCCGTTATAGGCGAGTTCGACGGTGCGCAGCCAGTGCAGCCACAAGCTGGGCCGACTGGCATTCTGCAGCATCGGATAGTTTGCGAATTCGAGCGGTTTGAGTTTCTGCCCATGGGGGATCAGCGATGGCGACGCGACGACGACGAGCTCTTCCGCGAACAGCTCGACCGCCCGCGCGTGATACCAGGAGCCGCCTCCACGCAGAATTGCGATGTCCAGTCGGGTCGTCTCGAAATCCATTCCCGGCTCTGCAGGCATGATCTCGATCGGGATATCTGGATGCGCAAGGATGAATGGGTTGAGCCGCTCGATCAGCCAGCGGGTCGTGAAGGCATTGTGCGCGCCTATCATAAGCGAGGAATCGACACTTCGCCCTCTGACGGCGTCGATCGAAATTTCCTGAAGTTTGTCGAGTACGAGCGAGAGATCCCGAAAATAGACGGCGCCAACTTCGGTTAGAATGAGGCGTGGTCCGGCGCGATGGAAAAGCGTTACGCCTAGAAAATCCTCGAGATTCTTTATCTGCCGGCTGATGCCGCTCTGCGTCAGACCCAGGTCCTCCGCGGCATGCGTGAAGTTCATGAAACGGGCTGCCGCTTCGAACGCATGTAGGGAGGCGAGAGAGGGGAGGTAACGTCGCATGGGTCACTCGATGTCTTCAGTATGAATAAAAATCATGCAATCCGCGCCTATTCAACGTTTTTCCCTCCAGCTGAAATCGGCGAGACTTGCGCCCAATGCGACGAGATCAACTCGATGCGCCTGTTACCAAGGGAGGAAAATGACATGATCAAGCGGAGAGAATTCGCCGGGCTCGTGGGGCTAGCCGCAGGCGGCGCCGCGGCTGCATTGTCCATGCCTGCGCTTGCGCAGCAGGGCGGCACAGCCTCGTCAACGTTCGATCGGGTCCGTAGTACAAAAAAGCTGCGCATCGCAGGTATCGTCGGCACCGAGCCCTATTACCACAAGGACATTGCGACCGGCCAATGGTCAGGTTTCTGCATGAGCAT
The DNA here is from genome assembly GCA_020161575.1 of Pseudomonadota bacterium. Taxonomy (GTDB): domain Bacteria; phylum Pseudomonadota; class Alphaproteobacteria; order Rhizobiales; family Beijerinckiaceae; genus Rhabdaerophilum. Next base: position 16,232 of record JAIUNR010000013.1, on the reverse strand, counting down.
GGCGCGGGATCTCGCGAAGGCACTCGAAGCCGAGGTTGAGATCAGCGAGACGACTTGGGGCAACGCTGTGCTGGACCTGCAGGCCAACAAGATCGACATAATGTTCGGCTTGAGCCCGACGCCCTCGCGGGCTCTCGTGGTCGAATTCACTCGGCCAATCATGCAGAACACGTTCACGATCATCGCCAAAGCCGGCCTCGAACCCAAGAGCTGGGAAGAGCTCAACAAGCCGGAAATCCGCATCGCCGTCGATATTGGCTCGACGCATGATCTGTTCGCCCGCCGTGTGCTGCCGAAGGCGACCTTGATCGCCCTGAAGACGCCGGATGAGGCGACGTTGTCGGTGCAGACCGGACGCGCGGACGCCGTCATCCAGGTCGCCATGCTGTCGCTGGTGACGGTCAAGAAGAATCCGCGCGTTGGCAAGATCGTTGTCCCCGGCCCGATCGTCCGTCAGCCGACCTGTGCCGGTGTGCGCGCGGAAGACAGTGGAAGGTTCCGGACCTTTGTGGACAATTGGCTGGAATTCAATCGTTCCTCGGGCGTGATGTCCGGGTGGATCACGTCGAGCCTCGAACTGGTGGGCGTGAAGAAAGAGGACATCCCGGCCGACATCCAATTTTGACAGAGCGGACGGACGGGAAACTTCCTGTCCGTCGCTTTCACAATCGTCGTGAGACAACGGGATCTGGCCCTTCAATGACGTTGCCCGAGCCCTTGCAGGAGACAGCGCAGGACTGCGATGAGTAAGGCACTTGGCGTGATCATGCTCGATACCGCTTTCGAGCGACCGGTCGGAGATGTCGGAAACGCGGAAAGTTGGCCGTTCCCCGTCCTCTTCGAGACGGTGAAGGGCGCCACGGCGCGCACCATCGTAGATGGGCGGGACGACGATTTGCTGGATGCCTTCGTGGCTGCCGGGCAGGAATTGCACAGACGCGGGGCCTGCGCCCTGACGACATCCTGCGGTTTCCTGATCCTGCGCCAGCGCAAGCTCGCCGGCCGCCTGGCCTTGCCGCTGGCGACATCAAGCCTGCTGCAGATACCGCAAGTGGCCAAGCTGCTGCCCGCGGGGAAAAGCGTGGGCGTGGTAACCTACGATCGATTGTCTCTGACGACGGCTCACTTCGCCGAAGCCGGGATGACCTTGGAACCGCCGGTTGTCGGACTGCCCAGGGACGGCGCATTTCATGGGTTGATCGAAGGCGGTCGACCTTATGATCGTCAGGCATTGGAAAGGGAGCTGTTGCAGGCGGTGGAAGGTCTCATCGAGCGCGAACCCTCCATCGGAGCTATCGTGCTGGAATGCACCAATCTGCCACCGTTCTCAGCAGTGATCCGCAAGCGGTTCGAGCTTCCCGTTTTCGACATCCTGACGCTTGGTTGCTGGCTGCACGCAGGGACGTCCTAAAATTAAATACGAATAAAAAAGTAAAAGAGGGGGCAGACGTGCAGTATCAGTGGGATTTCGGATTTCTTCTGCAGTATAAATCGCTCATCGGGGTCGGCATTCTCTACACGATTGCCTTCACGATCGGGACTGCGATATCTGGCCTGATCGTCGGCTGTCTGGTCGCGCTGGCGCGTCTGTCCAGCTTCAGGATCCTGACCGCGTTCGTGACAGGATTCATCGAAATCTTCAGATGCACGCCGGTGCTCGTCCAACTCGTCTGGTGCTATTACGCTTTGCCGATCCTCACAGGTATCGAACTGTCGCCCGGTGCGGCCGCCTTTATCACCCTTACCCTCTACGGCGCCTCGTTTTTCGGCGAGATCATCCGCGGAGGCATCATCTCGGTTGATTCCGGCCAGTGGGACGCCGGGCGGGCGATTGGCATGCGGCGGCATCAGCTCATGGCGCGCGTGGTTCTACCCCAGGCCCTGCGCCGTATGATCCCGCCGCTGGTGAACCAAACCGTACTTCAACTGAAGAACACCTCGCTGCTTTCGGTTCTCGCCGTTCCCGACCTTCTCTACCAAGGGCAGTTGATCACATCGGCGAGCTACCGGCCTCTCGAGACCTATACGATGATCGCCGTTATCTATTTCATCATCCTCTTCCCGCTCACGCGCCTGGCCTATCGGCTCGAAGCGCGGATGAGCCGCTGAACGCGGAAAGGCGGCAATCATGTCCGAAAAAGCAATGATCGAACTCGTCGGCGTTCAGAAGTCATTCGGCAACCTCACGGTGCTGAAGGACATCACGCTGAACGTGAAAAGAGGCAATGTCGTCGCCCTGATCGGCCCCAGCGGCTCCGGTAAATCGACCTTGCTGCGCAGCGTCAACCTGCTGACAGTACCGGATAAAGGCTTCATCCGGGTCGGTGACCAGGCGATTGATTTCTCGACGGCGCAAAATCTGCCAGGTGACAAGGAATTGTCGGCCTTCCGAGCGCGCACCGGCATGGTCTTCCAGAGCTTCAATCTGTTCCCCCATATGAGCGTGGAGCAGAACGTGATGGAAGGGCCGGTCACCGTACTTCGGCAGTCCAAGGACGAAGCGAGGGCGCTGGCCCATGATCTTCTGGGCAAAGTTGGGCTTGCCGAGAAGGCCTCCGCCCCACCCGACAGCCTCTCGGGCGGCCAGAAGCAGCGTGTTGCGATTGCCCGGGCATTGGCAATGAAGCCCGATGTCATGCTCTTCGACGAGGCGACCTCCGCGCTCGATCCCGAGCTCGTTGGTGAAGTTCTGGCCGTGATCCGGTCCCTGGCAGGTGAAGGCATGACGATGCTGCTGGTGACGCATGAAATGGCCTTTGCGCGCGATGTCGCCGATCGCGTCGTGTTCATGCGAGACGGCTGCGTCGTCGAGGAGGGCGAGGCGAAACAGGTGATCGAAAACCCGTCGCAGGCCGCGACCAAGGCTTTCCTCAGCCATTTTCATGGAGGGCTCGGCCCATCATGAGCAGGCGCCGCTGATCGCGGACGGCCAGAGGCACGCCCGCACATCATTCTGAACCAGGATGTTCGGTGTCTTCGCCGAAATCCCGACGGTCCGACCGCACTTGCGCAAGGCTTCACCTTTCCTCCGATGAGGAAGGGCTGGTGCTCTGCATGTCTCTCCGGGCCGCTGGCTAACCATCGAAAACTCTTCAGACACGGAAACGAATATGCATATCGTTGTCGTCGGTGCCGGGATCGTGGGCGCGAGTTGCGCACTCGAACTCCTGCGTGATGGTCACCAGGTCACGATCGTGGAGCCTGGTAAACCCGGCGGACGTCAGTCGGCGAGCTATGGCCATGGTTGCTGGATCAGCCCGGCTTCGGTCGTCCCGATGTCGACGCCGAGCCTCTGGCGGCAGATTCCGGGCTATCTGCTCAATCCGCACGGACCGTTGGTCATTAGGTGGCGGCATATTGGTGCGCTACTGCCTTGGCTGATCCGTTTCCTCGTTGCCGGTTCGACTGTGCCACGGGTGGAGCGGACGGCACAGGCTCTGGCGAGCCTGCTGGCCGACAGTCCCGCACGCCATAGCGCCCTCGCGGAGGAGCTCGGGCGCCAGGATCTAATCCGTCGCGAAGGCCTGCTCTATGCTTATCCGAGCCGCGAGCATTTCGAGGCGGAGGCCCTTGCATGGCACCTTCGCCGATTGACGGGGCTACGCTGGCGCGAGCTCGACGCCGCCGAGCTCTCCGCACGAGAACCCGGCCTGTCCGAACATTACAGGTTCGGCGTTCTCGCGGAAGATGGCGCGCATTGCGTTGATCCGGAATCCTATGTGTCCGCGATCATCGATGCCGCAGTCGCGCGCGGTGCGAAGCTTCTGAAGACGAAGGTCGTCGATCTCGCCTTCGAGGGGCGGCGACTTAGATCGATCCTGACCGAAAGCGGCCCTTTGGCATGCGACAGGGCCGTGATCGCCGCAGGCGTGTGGTCGAAGAAGCTCGCCCAAATTGCAGGCGATCGGGTCCCGCTCGAGTCGGAACGCGGCTATCACGGAGTCATTGCGTCTCCTCGCGGTGGCCCATTGCATCCCGTCATGCCGAGCGACGGTAAGATGGCGAATACGCCTACGGCGAAGGGATTGCGTCTCTCGGGGCAGGTCGAGCTTGCATCCGTCGATACGCCGCCGAGTTGGAACCGCGTTGATATCCTGGTCGATCACGCGCTGAAGACATACCCGTCGCTCGGCCGCAAGACGGATCTCGTCGTCGATCGATGGATGGGCCACCGGCCTTCGACGCCCGACGGCCTGCCGGTCATCGGCTCATCCTCTCGTTCTGACGACGTCGTCTACGCATTCGGTCACGGCCATGTCGGCTTCGCCAGCGGGCCCACCACGGGACGGATAGTCGCCGACCAGATCGCGGGCAGGCCAAGTGATCGCGATTTGAAGCCCTTCTCTCCTCGACGCTTCCGCTGGATCGGACGGGCGGGATGAGAGGGGCTCTTCGAAATGACGAGACGAAGCATTCTCGGCGGCAACCGATCGCGGAGCTGCCCAAACCAGACAACCGAATACACCATCACTTCGAGGAGAAAAACATGCGCGGTGCGGACATTTTGGTCGAGATGCTCATAGGCTACGGCGTCGAAGTCGTTTTTGGCGTCCCCGGCGATACGAATGTGCCCTTCTACGAAGCTCTACAGGGGCGGGAAGATCAAATTCGGCATGTCATGGCGCGTGACGAGCGCTCTGCCGGCTACATGGCGGACGCCTATGGCCGCTTCACCAGCAAGCCCGGAGTTTTCGAGTGCCCATCGGGCGCCGGCGCGATGTATTCATTGCCCCCTGTCGCTGAATCCAACGCTTCCTCTGTTCCCGTCATCCTGCTGACGATCGACATCCCGCTGCCAGGCGAAGGGCGCGGGGTGCTGACCGAACTCGATTGCGCGCGCCTTTTCGAACCGATCACCAAGATGTCGGTGCAGGTAAAGTCGCCGGAGAAGCTGCCTGAGATCATCCGCCGGGCGTTCCGGGTCGCCTGCTCGGGCAAGCCCGGGGCGGTCCATCTTCAGATTCCGGAGGACATGCTGATCGCGGAGGTCGATCCCGCGCGCATTTCGTTGCACGTCGAAGAGGAATGCAAGCAATTCCCGGCCTTTCCGACGCTACCGGCTCCCGGCAAGCTGGAGGCGCTCCTGTCGCAGCTCACCGCCAGCAAACGCCCGCTGATCGTCTCCGGTGGTGGTGTGAACCGCTCCTGCGCCGGACCGGAGGTGACTGAACTTGCCGAGCGCCTGAACATCCCGGTCTGCACCACGATGACCGGCCAAGGCACGATGCCCGACGACCACCGGCTCGCTGTCGGGGTCATTGGCGATAACGGCTTTCATCCCCATGCCAACTGGGCGCTGGAGCAAGCCGATTTCGTGCTCTTCGTCGGTTCCAGGATGGGCTCGGTCGTCACCATCGGTTGGACCTTCCCGAAGATCACGCTGAACAAGCGGGTCGCGCAGATCGACATCGATCCAGAGATCATGGCGAACAATTACGAGAACGTCCTGTCGATCCCGGGCGATGCCAGGCTCGTGCTGCAACGTCTTATCGAGATGGTTCCCGAGCCGGCAGACACGGGCCGGACGCAGGACTGGATCGAAGACCTCAACGCTTTGCGGGCGGAATTCTGGAAGAACGCCGAGGCATTGCTGAGTTCGGAGGCCATGCCGCTCCGTCCAGAACGAGCTGTACGCTGCTTCAACGAAGCACTGGAAGCTTACGGGAAGCCAGCGCATATTTACTCGGACGCCGGTACGCCGACCCCCCACATGACGCGGTTCCTCAAGCTTAAGGACCGCCGGACCCGCTTTGCGATCCCGCGGGCCTTCGGAGGCCTCGGTTCGGCGTTGCCGGCAACCGTCGGGGCATGGCATGCGGACAAGAAGCGGCGCCCGATCGGCATGTTCGGCGACGGCTCATTTGGCATGACTGTCGGCGAACTTGAGACGCTCGTTCGCCTGAATGTGCCGGCAATCCTATTGCTGTTCAACAACGGCACTTTCGGCTGGATCAAGGGACTGCATCGCCTGAAGGGGCACAATCAATGCTTTGGCGTCGATTTCATGCCTCCGCGTGGCCAAGCCATCGCCGAGGCGTTCGATGTGAAGGCCTGGACGGCCAAGACGGCCGCCGAGCTTGATATCGCGCTCGCAGAGGCTTTTGCCCATTCGGATGGCCCCTGCTTGATCGACATCCACGTCGAGTCGATCGCCGATCGCGTACCGCCGGTCTATTCCTGGCTCTCGAAACGCGGAAAGGATCCACTGAGCGTCTCGGCGGAAGAAGTCAGGTACTTCTAAAAATTGAGGTGCGCCGATTATGTATCGGCGCACTCAATTCGAATGATGACGGCGGAAACAGGAGCGTCGGTGGAAGCCGGCATGGTTGAGGCTTTTGCCACCCTCCAGCACGAGGTGGCCGCGCTTGGCCGAAAGATCGAGGCGATGCCTGCCAGGCCGGGTATGCGGGCCTTGTCGACGATGCGCCTTCATTCGGCGAGTTTCTCGGCAAATTGGCGCAGCTGGAAACGAGGCTTCCCGGTATCGCGGATTATCCGTCATTGTACCCCAGATCAGCATGCGCGAGCGGTCAAGCGTGCAAAGGAGGGCTGCCCTAGAGATCACCCGCCAGTTGCGGGACGAATCAGGCGCGATCTGGCGGGATCGCGCATGGGCGTTGAGGAGCGTGACTGTAACCACAGTATAACCACGGATTTTCGGGGTATCCTGCCAACGCCGTTCTGGTGCCCGAACGCACGCGGAAATTGCCGAAACCGCGCGTTTCCACGCGTTTTTTCCATTCAGATATTTCGGAGAAATGGCGCGCCCGAAAGGATTCGAACCTCTGACCCCCAGATTCGTAGGGGATGTGTTTAACTATCAGAAATTGCTAGAAAAATACACGAAAATCGACAATTTTGAACGAGATTTCACGAAGGACGTCGGACGACCGTTCCGTGAAAAATCGTGAAAGATTATATAGAGTTGTCCACGGGTGCGCGGGTGGAGCCTGTAACCACGGTGTAACCACCGCCATGTCCTTGTGGCCTTCTCTCAAGTGGAGCGTCATGCTGGCGATGAACCGGCACGCGCTCTTGACTCGCCACGCTGACCTTTGATTATAAGAACATAAAGTGAACATTTGAGCGGCAATCATGTCCTTCGCCATGAGGAGAATTCCGGATTGTCAAGTCCATGCAGCGCCCGGGTTTTCCCTCGCGGCGGCGGTACTGCATGAATTCTACGCATCTGCCGATGCCGATGGTGTGAGTCTTACGGCTCTCGCGCTGATGCTGGGTGCGAGCCGTGGGAATAAGGCAAAACTCTGGATCCGGCATGAGGCTCTGGCGAGCGAGACAGGCACGCCATACCCGGCAGGATTGGTGGAACTGGGGTTTGACCCGACGCTTCTGCTGTTTGTTCGCGCACTCGATGTCCCATCCGCGCTTCAGGCTGGCCTCGAAGGGGCGCGATGCAAGGCTCTCGGCGCGGTGATCATCGATATCAGGGGTGAGGCGCGGGCCTATGATCTCACCGCGAGCCGTCGCCTTGCGCTGGCTGCGAAAACCTCCGGTGTGCCGGTTTTCCTGCTGCGGAGCGGCGCGACGGTGAAGGCGAGCGCCGCTGAAACCCGCTGGCTTGCGCGCTCGGCCCCCTCGCGCGCCTTGGCCGCGAAAGCGCCGGGGCAGCCGGCTTTTCACCTCACCTTGCTGCGTGCGCGCAACGGGCAGGAGGGAGCGCAACATCATCTGGAATGGAACCGCGATGCTCAACGCCTTGAAAACCGTTTTGCCGAAGGGGAAGCCGGATACGGAACACGTCCCGATGACAGGTCAGCCCCGTCGTTATCTCGCCCTGTGGTTCCCATTTCTCTCAACCGATCGCGCCCGGCGCGCGATGAACAGCCCCACGCGCAACGAGCGGGATGAACGCCCGTTCGTGTTGGTCGAGAAAGATCGCGGCGCGTTGCGGATCGCGGCGCTCGACCGCGTAGCAGCAGGCATCGGTCTTCGCATAGGCATGGCGCTCACAGAAGCACGCGCGCTCTGGCCCAACCTCGAGGTGGCGGAGGCCAACAATGAGGCCGACACCGATTTTCTACGCCGCGCGAGTGATCTCTGCGACATGTTCACCCCCCTCGTGGCCCTGCACGGGCGCGATGGCCTTATCCTCGATATCACGGGCTGTGCGCATCTCTTCGGCGGAGAGGAAGCGATGCTCGGGCGCGCGCGGCGCAGGCTTGCAGGCCTCGGGTTCACGACATGGGCAGCAATGGCTGACACGCCGGATGCTGCATGGGCTTTCGCGCGCTACAGGCGCAACAGGATTGCCGCTCCTGGAGAGGAGAAAATCCACGCGCGCGCGCTGCCGATCACGGCTCTGGATCAACCCATCGAGACAACCCTTGCCCTGAGCCGCGCAGGGTTCCGCATCTTGGCTGACCTTGCCGATCGCCCCTCGCATCTGCTCACGGCGCGTTTCGGAGCAGGACTTTCTCATGCCCTGCGCCGCGTTCTGGGGCATGAGGATATCCGCATCACGCCGCTGCGGCCCGCGCCGCTCATCGTAGCAGAGCGGCATTTCGCCGAGCCCCTGGCGCATGTCGAAAGCCTGCTCGGCGCGCTCGAAAGGCTTGCGCAGGATATCGTTGAAGCGCTGGAGCGGCGCGGAGCGGGCGGTCGCGCGTTCGAGGCGAGCTTCTTTCGCTCGGATGGCGCGGTGCGGCGTGTGATGATCGAGACAGCGCAAGGCACCCGTGACCCAGCCGTGCTGATGCGGCTTTTGAGGCTCAGGATCGATACGCTCACCGATCCGCTCGATCCCGGTTTTGGCTTCGATGCGCTGCGTCTTGCGGTTCATCGCAGCGAGCCCCTCGATGCGCAGCAATCCACGCTGGAGGGCGGAACCGCGCCTGCGGAGGAAGCGGGTGAAATCGCCGCTCTCGTCGATCGACTCACCGTCCGCTTCGGGCGCGAGAATGTGCGTCGGTTTGTCGGGCGCGACACGCATGATCCCGTTCGAGCCGGGGGCAGCGTGCCGTATCTTTCGGGCCATGCGGCAGCCCCTTTTCCTGCGCCCGAACCGGGGCAACCGCCCGCGCGACCGCTCACTCTGTTCGAATATCCGCACCTCATCGAGGTGCTGGCCGAGGTGCCGGATAGCCCGCCCCTGCGCTTTCGATGGCGGCGCGTGCTGCATGAGGTGCGGTTGGCGGAAGGGCCGGAGCGCATCGCGCCGGAATGGTGGCGTGAAGCCTCTGGCGGGGGTGATCGCCCGCCCGCCACGCGCGACTATTACCGCATCGAGGACGCCAACGGGCATCGCTTCTGGATTTTCCGCGAAGGGCTTTACGAGGATTCCACCGCGCGTCCGCGCTGGTTCATGCACGGGCTTTTCGCGTAATGTATGCCGAACTCGCCTGCGCGACGAATTTCTCCTTCCTGCGTGGAGCTTCGCCGGCGGCGGACCTCGTTCTCACCAGCGTGCTGCTGGGGCATTCGGGGCTTGGTATCGCGGATCGCAATACCGTCGCCGGGGTTGTCCGGGCATGGGGGGCGCTCAGGGAGTTGCGCGAGGGCGGCCTGTTGCCGCCGGTGAAGCAACGCGAAGGCTCCGGGCCGGGGGAATATCGCGTCGAGATCACCCCGCTGTCCGATTATGAAGCCCAAGCCGAAGCCTTGCGGCATGAGGTGCAGACGCGGGCGCAGACCTTCAAACTCGTCACTGGCGTGCGTCTCGCTTTCGCGGATGGCACGCCGGATATCGTTGTGTATCCGGAAAATCGCGCCGGTTGGGGGAGGCTCTGCCGGCTGCTCACCCTTGGCAATCGCCGCGCGAAAAAGGGCGAGTGTCATCTGAGGCTCGATGACCTTCTCACCGATGCCCGCAACCTCCTGTGGATCGTGATGCCGGAGCGCGACCGGCGAAACCTCTCCGCCCTGCTGCCGCGCCTCGCGGAAGCCGCGCCCGGCGCGCTCTGGCTCGGCGCAACCATGCCACGACGGGGTGATGACCGACGCAAGCTTGCGGAACTCAAGGCAATCGGTGAAGCCCAGCGCATCCCGCTGCTGGCAACGAACGACGCCCTCTATGCCGAGCCCGGCCAGCGCGATCTTCAGGATATTCTCACCTGCATCGGCGCGGGGCGAACGCTTGAGAATGTCGGCCGGCTGCTGGAAGCCAATGCCGAGCGGCACCTGAAACACCCCAATGAGATGGCGCGTCTCTTTGCTGATGCCCCGGATGCAATCGCCGAGACGCAGCGCCTGCTTTCGCGCGTTGAATTCGATCTCGGCCAGCTCACCTATGAATACCCCGATGAGCCCGTGCCGCCGGGAAAGGATGCACAAGGATGGCTCACCGAACTCACCTTCCGCCACGCCGCCATGCGTTATCCCGATGGTGTCCCGGAGAAGGTCGAGAAGCTACTGCGCGACGAACTCGCGCTGATCGGCAAGCTCGATTACGCGCGCTATTTCCTCACCATCCATGACATTGTGCGCGTCGCGAACGACAAGGGAATCCTCTGTCAGGGGCGCGGCTCGGCCGCGAATTCCGCCGTCTGCTATGTGTTGGGCATCACCTGCGTGGACCCAGCCGAGCACAACGTGCTCTTCGCCCGTTTCATCTCCGAGGAGAGGCGCGAACCGCCGGATATCGATGTCGATTTCGAGCATGAGCGACGCGAGGAGGTCATCCAGCACATCTATCAGCGCTATGGGCGCGAGCGTGCGGGCCTTGCCGCCACCGTCATCCATTACCGGCCGAAAAGCGCGATCCGGGAGGTCGGCAAGGTGCTGGGTCTCTCGGAGGATGTCACAGCCGCGCTCTCCGGCACGCAATGGGGCAGCTGGGGCTCGGATATCACCCGCAATCAGGTGAAGCAGGCGGGGCTCGACCCCGATAACCCCTGGATCGCGCGCGCGGTCGGTTTTGCAAAACGGCTGATCGGCTTTCCGCGCCATCTCTCCCAGCATGTCGGCGGTTTCGTGTTGACCCGCGACCGGCTCGACGAACTTGTGCCAATCGGCAATGCCGCCATGGCGGACCGCACCTTCATCGAATGGGACAAAGACGATATCGACGCGCTTCGCCTCATGAAGGTGGATGTGCTGGCGCTGGGGATGCTCACCTGCATCCGCAAGGCTTTTGAGTTGCTGCGCGACCACGAGGGCATCGACATGGGCCTCGCCGATGTGCCTCCGGATGACAAGCCGACCTATGACATGCTCTGCCGGGGCGACAGCGTGGGCGTGTTTCAGGTCGAAAGCCGGGCGCAGATCAACATGCTGCCGCGCCTCAAGCCACGTGAATTCTACGATCTCGTGATCCAGGTCGCGATTGTCCGCCCCGGCCCCATCCAAGGTAACATGGTACACCCCTATTTGCGCCGCCGGGCGGGGATGGAAGCCGTCACCTTCCCCTCGCCGGCGCCAGAACATGGCCCGCCGGATGAACTCCACGCGGTTCTCGGCAAAACCAAGGGTGTGCCGCTCTTCCAGGAGCAGGCGATGCAGCTCGCGATGGTTGCCGCGAAATTCTCCGATGTCGAGGCGAACCAGCTCCGCCGCGCCATGGCGACCTTCCGCAATGTCGGTACCATCGGGCGCTTCGAGAGCCTGATGGTGGAACGCATGGTGGCGCGCGGTTATGCGCGGGAATTCGCGCAGAACTGCTTCGAGCAGATCAAGGGTTTTGGCTCCTACGGTTTTCCCGAAAGCCACGCCGCGAGCTTCGCGAAGCTTGTCTACATCTCCTCCTGGATCAAATGCCATCACCCCACGATCTTCGCCGCCGCCCTGCTGAACTCGCAGCCGATGGGCTTCTATGCCCCGGCACAGATCGTACGCGATGCCCGCGAACACGGGGTGGAAGCGCGCCCGGTCGATATCAACCACTCGTTCTGGGATAACACGCTGGAGTGCACCGAAAGCGGCGCTCTCGCTTTGCGTCTCGGCTTCCGGCAGGCCGAGGGTATCCACGAGGCGGAAGCGAAGCGCCTCATGGTCGCACGACGCGAGGGATTTGCCTCGGTCGAAGAGCTTTCCACCCGCGCGCGGCTTTATGGCCGACCCATGCGCGCGCTGGCTGATGCCGATGCCTTCCGCTCCATCAGGCTCGACCGGCGGCAAGCTCTATGGGAGGTGCGCCGCTTGCCGGAGGATGATCCGCTCCCCCTCTTTGCGAGTGCTGCCGCGCCAGAACTCGGGGTTGAAACCGATGCCAACCTGCCCGAAATGGGCCTCGGCGAGCATGTCGCGACCGATTATCAGACCATGCGCCTCTCGCTGAAAGCACACCCGATGGCGCTGCTGCGCCCGCTGTTCCGACGCGAGGGAATCTGTTCGGCGGCGGAAACCGCAAGCCGCGCCGATGGACGTTTCACCCGCATGGCGGGGTTGGTGCTGGTGCGCCAGCGCCCCGGCAAGGGGAATGCGATTTTCATCACGCTGGAAGATGAAACTGGTGTCACCAATTGCGTGCTCTGGGCACGGCAATTCGAGGCCCTTCGACGCCCTGTCATGGCCGCGCGGCTGATGCTCGTCGAAGGACGCGTGCAGAAAAGTCCCGAGGGTGTGGTGCATCTCATGACCACGAACGTGATCGACCGCTCCGATGCGCTGGATCTGATGTGGGATGCCCAGCGTTCAGGTCAGGCGCTCACAAAGTCTCTGCTGTCACCCGCCGATGAAGGTTCCACACTCGGCACGCCCGGTAATACGCGCGATGCCCGCCACAGCGTCGTCCCCTCGCCGCTCCATCTCGTACCACCTCCACGCAACCGCCACCCGCGCGATGCACGCATCCTGCCGAAAAGCCGGGATTTTCATTGAAACAAAGTACAGCCCAACCAAGCCTGTTAGCTCTCCACCCCATAGACAACGATAAATCCACGGGGTTGTAAAAAAAAGAAGCTGTCTTCGCATAAGGTGTAATATGGAACTGTAATGTATATTTGCAGTCCGTTTGCTGGGGCGGAGACGTGAATCCTGCACTACTAGGTGATCGGCTACGAGCTTATCGTGCAGCAATCGTTTTACCTGTCCCAGACTGCACCCGCGTCCGATAGTTCGTGTTGTCGCGCCTTAAGCGTCGGACAAGCGCTCCGTTTGTCCCAACGCGAGGTGGAGCACGCTGCAGGCAGTATTGCCCGTCTTCTCATGCTCGACAATTGATCTGCGTTGCTGGATTCTATGCAGCGCAGATACGTTTTTGGAGGGAGCTTCATGTCCAAAGTGGGTAAGCGGGGACCGACGAAGACCAGGTCACGCAGAAAGTCACCACTTTTCGCGCAAAATGAGATTCCAAAATACCTCACAGAACACCTTCACAAAAAGGTAGAATTAAAAGATGGATTTGGCATCAAAGATGTCCTTCATGATGATTTATATACTGATGAAGACTCTTGGAATCTGCTCAATGAGCATGGAATTGAGCCGGAAGCGCCAATAGACCTTTTGTTGCAGGCGATTCAAAATGGAATTGAGAGCAAACATTTAGCTTCTGTATCGTCAAAAAAATCAAAAATTAATAAATTTAGTCAGGAAACAACAATAATTTCAACTATTCTAAGAATAAGAGAAATCGGAACAAGAAAAAATATGGATGAAGCGTTGTTCCGGGAGATTGCAAGATATTTAACCGATGAAGCAGTCGGTCAGATCAATGAGAATGATGATGAGATAGAATTTAAACTACAGAGTGCGGCAAGGAAGGCAATCAAAAAATTTGATCTCCATAACGAGTTAAGTGTCAACCCAGAATCTATGGCGAGGGATTTAGCGATAAGATTTAAACGGAAATTTGAAGTGAATATGGCGCGAGCCATAGATAGACCGGAAGAACTAACCAATAGGCTAGAGAAACTTCTTGATGCTATCGATGTGCTGGCTAAATTTGGAGTGCCCGTCGACACATCCGTGATCCGCAGTGACCTAAAAATAAGGCAAGTGGGTCCTGAATAATTCTAGCCCTTCCTCCAAGGGCATTCGGTTTCATCCAATGCTGGCCTCCTTCCCATTAACAAAGGAGGTCGCACATGAACTTTAACAGCGTCAGCTACGAGGACCGTTGGCTGACGGTTCCCCAGGCCGCCAAGGCCACCGGTGCCGGCGCGCACAACATTCGCAAAGCTATCAAGGATGGGTTGCCGACGTACCACATCGGCAAGAGCCGCGTCTTTGTAACGCTCCGCGATTTGCGCGAGTGGGCCAGCAAGCACCGCCACGGGACGACCGGGTTGGCTGACTGACCCTGAACGGCCCTGGCCATTCGCAATCGCCTAACTCCCTTGGAGATACGGAGAATCATATGACTTGTATTCATGAAGAACTGGAAGAGGTTAAGGCCGAAATGGCCCGCCTTGCGCGCCGCAAGATTCGGTTGGAGAGCGCCTGGGAGCACGGTCTCGGCTTGATGAAAGAGTTCATCAGCAAGGAGATCGAGCGTATCGAAGTGCTTGAAAAGGCGGAAGCCGAGCTTGAGGAGCTTGGCGCGGAGTAATCGGCAACTCTAAGTCCGGGCTGCGAGTGCGCCGCCCGGACTTTCAAACGATCCAGCTTCTATTCCCTCGACAACTCGAGCCTATCCCCTCCGGGCGCACCATCTGCGCCCGGCAACGAGGGAGCTTTGCAGCATTGAAGGACCAATCGCATGTCTACGATCAGCAAGACCAAAATCATCCGCAGCCAGGCGGAACGTGAAGAGAATCGTCGCCTATTCCGTGTGCTTCAGGAAAAGGGACTGTCGCCCCGCGTCGTCACCGACGGCACCAAGGCCTGCCATAGCCACAACTGGCAAGTGCCGGATGCCCAGCAAGCTACGGCTACGCTGGACGCCTGGGCTCATCAGGCGGGGGACGCCGGCATCGCGCTCCTTCTCGGTGCGCCGATTTCGGATGGCACCCATCTCGGCGTGATCGATGTCGACAACGATGCATACACTCGCGCTGTTGCGTGCCTGCTCGGAAACCCTGCGGTCGTGAAGATCGGTAGGAAGGGCGCTTCCTTCTTTGTCCGTGTCGCCGGCACGCCGGGAGGCAGCTTCACGCGCAACCCCGAGTTCCGCAACCGCGCGATCGTGAACGGCATCGAGACGGATAAGGTGAAGGTCGTTGAATGCCTATTCGATGGAAAAATCTCGGTATTGCCGCCTTCGATCCACCCGGACACGGGCAAGCCCTATGCATGGACCGGGCCGACGATCGAAGACGCTGACCTGCTCCAACTACCGGCCGTGTGGTTTGACCACGATGGCCCGGGACTTAGCCTTCATCTGCTCAAGGCGGTCGTGACCAACAAGCACTTCATGCAGCTCGCAAGCGGGGTTTCGACACATGACGCAGCGCGCGACTTTTCGGCCGCCCTCGTCGCCTTCGAGCCGAGCGATGCGCGGATCGAGGAAATCGTGAAGGCGGTTCTGCCCGAGGGGTATTCCGGCAATACGCTTGTAGAACTGCCGGGTTTGATCCGAGGAGCCCGCGAAAAAGGCTTGGACAAGCTCATCGGGGGGAGCGGCAAGAAGCGCAAAAAGTCGCAAGCCGATGAGGCGGTCGAACTGGTCTTGGCGTCGGGTGTGCGGTTCTTCCACTGGAAAAAGATTGGCGCGTTCATCGAACTGCCGACAGCGGAAGGCGCATCGATCAACTACAAACTGCAATCTGAAGAAGCCGAGGATTACATCCGCGATCTTTACTTCGGGGCCTACGAGGGCGGCGTGTCTGATCGCGCCATGAAAGATGCCCTCGCGACGATCCGTGGTCATGCGCGCAGCAAGGGGTTGGCGATCAAGCCCACCTTGCGTGTTGGTGGCGATGAAACACGGGTCTTCCATGACCTTGGGCGCGCGGATGGTCTGATTATCGAAATCGACCGTGATGGCTATCGTCTGACCAAGGCTCCGTCTGTCCGATTGATCCGGGCCGCAGGAATGCGGGAATTGCCACTGCCCGCGCCCGGTCCAGAAGCGAACTCCGGCTTGGTCAAATTCTTCAATCTGATTGGGGTTGCCGAGGAGAACCGGCCATTATTGGCGGGGTTTATCATCAGCACGCTGCATCCGACCGGACCATACTGCGTGCTGGCGGTCGACGGGGACGCCGGAGCCGGCAAGAGCGTTCTGTGCGAGTTTATCAAGGGAATCGTTGATCCGCATGATGTGATGCGGCTATCCGTAGCTTCTTTCACGACATTGGTGACCGAAGCGTTGATCGAGCGACATTCTCGGTGAACCAGGGGTCAGGGGCCGGGCAAATCAATCTGAGGTCCTCCGAGCTCCTCTTCTCACTCAAGGG
>JAIUNR010000012.1 GCA_020161575.1 Pseudomonadota bacterium | reverse complement strand
CCGTGAACGTCGCGCCGCCCGATTCCGCGAGAACCTTCGTGATCGCAGCCGTCAACGACGTCTTGCCGTGGTCAACGTGACCAATCGTCCCGATGTTGCAATGCGGCTTCGTCCGCGAAAACTTTTCCTTGGCCATATGCGCGGTTTCCCTGACTTGACTTGCAGTGTCGAACTGACTTGCAGCGTTGGAGCCTTCGCCGGAGGCGATCCTCAAGGATCCCCGGCGAAACACCGCGCCGTTTAGGCGGGTTTTCCGGCGATTTCAAGCGAAGATTGAAGGCAATAGCCCTTCCTATCCGAAAGGAGCACACAAACAAAAAAGACCCCGCCTCGCGGCGGGGTCTCGGTTTGCATAAGCCGGCGCTTAGCGCGTCTCGACCGTGTAGATATCGCGGTCCTTGGTTTCCGGCACGAAGATAAGGCCGATGACGAAGGTGCCGAGCGCCACCACGACCGGATACCACAGGCCGTAGTAGATATCGCCCGTCGCGGCCACCATCGCGAAGGAGGTCGGAGGCAGGAAGCCGCCGAACCAGCCATTGCCGATATGGTAGGGCAGGCTCATCGCGGTATAGCGGATGCGGGTCGGGAAGAACTCGACCAGCGCCGCCGCGATCGGCCCATAGACCGCCGTGACATAGAGCACCAGGATCGTCAGGATCCCGACGATCGTCCAGGCCTGCTTCGTCGCCGGCACGACGCCGCCGATGAACTTGCTCGAATCCAGCTTCACGATGGAGGGATCACCCGCCTTCGGATAGCCCGCCTCGATCGACGCCGCCGTGAAGGCGGTGATGTTGGCCGGTATCGCCGGCGCGATCGACACGTCCTTGCCACCGAACGACACTTTGGGCGTGCTGCCCGTCGCCGCCGGCTTGAAGTCGTACTTGATCGCGGCGCGGGCGAGCGCAACGCGGGCGACATCGCACGGCGCGGTGAAGACACGGATACCAACCGGATCGATCACGTTGCCGCAGGTTGCCGGATCCGCCGAAACCTCGACCTTGACGGTATTGATCGCCTTGTCGAGCCCCGGATTAGCCACGCTCGTCAGAGCCTGGAAGAGCGGGAAATACGTCGCCGCGGCGATAAGGCAACCGGCGAGAATAACCGGCTTGCGGCCGATGCGGTCCGACAGCGATCCGAAGAAGATGAAGCCGCCGGTGCCGATGATGAGCGACCAGGCCACAAGCACGTTCGCCGTGAACAGATCGACCTTGAGGATGCTCTGGATGAAGAACAGCGCGTAGAACTGGCCCGTATACCAGACGACCGCCTGCCCGGCGACGAGCCCGAGCAGCGCGATGATCACGAGGCGCCCGTTCTTGTTGCGGAACATGTTCGCCGCGATCGACAGGATGACGGCACCGACCGCGACCAGCGAAATCAGCGGCTGGCCGAGGAACCCCGCGCCGACAGCCACGGCGAGCGCAATGCCGATGAAGCCCTGAAGGGCCTTCGGGAAAGCGCCGAACGCTTCGCCGAGCGGAGCCTTCGACTGGGTTCCCTCTTCCTTCATCTTCTGGAAGGCCGGGGATTCCTGCATCTGCATGCGGATCCAGACCGAGATCGCGAGCAGGAAGATCGACCCCAGGAAGGGAATGCGCCAGCCATATTCCGCGAAATCCTTCTCCCCGAGCCACAGCCTGA
The DNA here is from genome assembly GCA_020161575.1 of Pseudomonadota bacterium. Classification (GTDB taxonomy): domain Bacteria; phylum Pseudomonadota; class Alphaproteobacteria; order Rhizobiales; family Beijerinckiaceae; genus Rhabdaerophilum. The sequence continues at coordinate 48,931 of JAIUNR010000012.1, read as the reverse complement.
GGCCGAGAATCACGACGAGCGAGAGCAGCAGGCCGAGCGTGGCCGTGGTCTGGATCCACGAGGTGTAGAGGCCGCGACGCCCGACGGGCGCGTGTTCGGCGACATAGACCGCCGCGCCGCCATATTCACCGCCCAGCGCGAGGCCTTGCAGCATGCGCAGGATGATGAGGATGACGGGAGCAACCCAGCCGATCGTGTTGTAGGAAGGCAGCAGGCCCACCGCGAAAGTGGAGACGCCCATGATCAGAATGGTAACGAGAAAGGTCTGCTTGCGACCGATCAGGTCGCCCAGACGCCCGAAGAACAGCGCGCCGAAAGGCCGCACCAGAAAGCCCGCGGCGAAGGCGAGCAGCGCGAACACCGCGCGGGTCGATTGATCGAAGGCAGAGAAGAAGTGCGCCCCGATCATCACGGCCAGCGAGCCGTAAAGATAGAAATCATACCATTCGAAAATCGTACCAAGGGAAGAAGCCAGAATGACTTTCTTCTCTTCCTTGGTCATCGGTCGCGGCGTCGACCGCGCCCCCCCGGCTGCCATATCTGCCATGAGCTTCCTCCTTGATTATTTTAGGCATCGCTCGAAATGCCCTAGCATCACAGGATGACGGTTCCCGCCCGCAACGAATAGCCCTCCATTGGTCGAAGACCCGGCGGCGGAGTTCCACGGCCCCTCGACAAATGCACGCCCTTGGCCCATGACGCGCCAGCGTGAAGGAGCACGGCATGAGCGCGACCGATCTTCCCCGCGATCATGGCGGCAACATCGACGCGGCGATCGCCCGCTTCGGAGGCAGCGACTGGATCGATCTTTCGACCGGCATCAACCGTCTGCCCTATCCGCTAGGCCCGCTGGAACCCGGTATCTGGCAACAATTGCCGCCGCAATCGGATATCGCCCGACTCGCGCGGATCGCCGCCCGTGCCTACGGGACGCAAGCATCCCTCCTGCCGCTCGCGGGCGCGCAGGCCGCGATCCAGCTCCTGCCGCGCCTGCGCCCGCCCGGACAGGCGCGAATTCTCGCGCCGACTTACAATGAGCATGCCGCGAGCCTCCGTCTGCATGGCTGGCAGGTCGAGGAAGTGTCGGAAGCATCCGCGCTCGCAGGGGCCGATCTTGCCGTCATCGTCAACCCCAACAACCCGGATGGCCGGCTCCAGAGCCCTGACTTCCTCATGGACCTGGCCAAACAAACCGGCCTGCTCGTCGTCGATGAAAGCTTCATGGATGCGACCCCGGCCCTCTCGCTCGCGCCGCGGGCCGGCGAGGAAGGGGTGATCGTCCTGCGCTCCTTCGGCAAGTTCTACGGGCTTGCAGGGGTGAGGCTCGGCTTCGCGCTGGGCCATGCGAAGGATATCGCGCAGCTCGCCGCGCTCGCCGGCCCCTGGCCGGTCTCGGGCCCGGCCATCGAAATCGGCTGCCGCGCGCTGGCGGATGATGCCTGGCGGGAGGCGACAGCCGCCCGGCTTCATGCCGATGCGCTCAAGCTCGATCACCTCGCGCAAAAGGCCGGCTGGCGCCTTGTTGGCGGAAGCGCCCTCTTCCGCCTCTACGAGACACCCGATGCGACAGCCGCACAGGAAAGGCTGGCCCAAGCGGCGATCTGGTCGCGCATCTTCCCCTATTCGCGCACATGGCTGCGTCTCGGCCTTCCTGGGCCGACAAGCGAATGGCGCCGTCTCGCCGCCGCCCTGGAGCGCTGAGAATGGAATTTTTAACCGAGGATCGTGAGCGCCTCGACGCAATATTCCGATGGAGACGCGATGTCCGGCATTTCCGGCCTGATCCGGTACCGGAGGACATGCTCGAAAGGCTGCGCCGGGCGATGGCGCTCGCGCCTTCCGTCGGCAATGCCCGCCCATGGCGTGTCCTCCGCGTGAGGAATGACGGGTTGCGCGAACAGATCCGCCGGATCTTCCTTGCCTGCAATGAAGCGGCGGCAGAGGAATACGATACCGCCCGGCAGGCGGAGTACCGGCGGCTGAAGCTCGCTGGGCTTGATCGCGCACCGGAAATCCTCGCGATCTTTACCGCCATCGATCCAGCTTCCGGCCACGGGCTCGGCCGCAGGCGAATGCCGGAGACCCTCACGCAATCCACCGCGATGGCGATCCATACGCTATGGCTCGCCGCACGTGCCGAAAATCTCGGCCTCGGCATGGTTTCAATCCTCGAACCCGCGAAGGTCGAGGCGCTTTTCATGCTCGGCGCGGAATGGCGCTTTTCCGCCCTGCTCTGTCTCGGCTGGCCCGAACAGCATGACGATACGCCCCTGCTCCATCGCGCGGGCTGGCAGGAGAATGCCGCCACCGAATGGGAAATCCGCTAGTCGGTTGACAAGGCCGGGAGACAGGCCCAAGAAATCCCTCGCTGGTTCCTGTCCGCGCAAGCGCAACGACAGGCGAAGAGGGAATGCAGAGGGGAAACCCGAATGCAGCCGCCCCCGCGACCGTGACCGGAAAGAGACCTCAAGCCACTGGCACAAGCCGGGAAGGCGGGGCCTCGCTGGGCGAAAGCCCTGAATCCGCGAGCCGGGAGACCTGCCAGCACCTGATATTCGGGCGGACGGGGTGTTCCGCAACCGGCTGGCGATGCGCGGTGCCCCCGCGTGTCCTGCCTCTGGTCGCGCCCCGTTCCCAAGGTTGCGCGCGCGACGAGGCCCCTCCTTACTGCTGCGCAAAACCGGCTACGCCGTGCCTTTGCCGCCCCCAACGGGGCTTTCGCCGCTGATAAGGAAATCCCATGCCCTCGCCTGTTCCTTCCTCCCTCGCCAAAACGCCTGTCACCATCGTCACGGGCTTTCTCGGCGCGGGAAAGACGACGCTGATCCGCCATCTCATGGCGAATGCGCAAGGAAAGCGCCTCGCGGTTCTGGTCAACGAATTCGGCTCGGTGGGCGTGGATGGCGAGATCCTCAAATCCTGCGCCGACGAGAACTGCCCCGCCGAAAACATCATCGAACTCGCCAATGGCTGCATCTGCTGCACGGTCGCCGATGATTTCATCCCCACCATCGAGACCCTGCTCGCCCTCAAGAACAAGCCAGATCATATCCTGATCGAAACCTCAGGGCTCGCATTGCCGAAACCGCTGCTCAAGGCGTTCGACTGGCCCGCGATCCGCTCGAAGATCACCGTCGACGGCGTGATCGCGCTGGCCGATGCGGAAGCGGTCGCGAAGGGGCTTTTCGCGCCGGAGAGCCCGCAGGCCAATGGCGAGGCGCCCGAGCACGACACGCCCCTCGCCGAGGTCTTCGAGGACCAGATCAATTGCGCCGATATCGTGCTGCTCACGAAATCGGACCTCGCGGACGAAGCGCAGCGCCAGCAGGCGCGCGCCGTGATCGAGAGCGAACTTGCGCGCAAGCTGCCGATCATCGAGATCGCCGAAGGCATGATCGATCCGCGCGTGATCCTTGGCCTCGGCGCTGCCGCGGAAGATGGCATCGATGCCCGCCCTTCCCATCATGACGGGCATGACGATCACGAACACGAGGATTTCGACACGCTCGCGTTGGAAATCGACGAAATCGCCGAGCCGGAAAAGCTGGCCGAAGCCATCCGCAAGCTCGCGCGCGAGCAGCATGTCCTGCGCGTCAAAGGCTACGTGGCGGTGGCCGGCAAGCCGATGCGCCTGCTGGTTCAGGCCGTGGGCGAGCGCGTCCGCATGCAATATGACCGCCCCTGGGGCGACACGCCGCGCGTCTCGCGTCTCGTCGTGATCGCCGAGCATGATCATGTCGACGAAAAGGCCATCGCCGGCATCCTGGGTGGCTGAAGCCCATGCATGTCCTGTTCCGCGAGAAACACGGCCTCGACGCCGCCGAGATCCCGGTGGATCTCGGGCAGTCGCCGGCCGATCTCGCGGTGCTTTCCTTCTCGGATAGCGATCTCGGGGCCTTCGCCGCCGGCTGGCGGCTCAGCGGCGGGCGCCTGCCCTCGCTGCGCCTTGCTAATCTCGCGAGCCTGAAACACCCGCTTTCCGTCGATACCTATCTGGACCAGACCCTTGCCTACGCGAAGGCAATCCTGATCCGTGTCATCGGTGGCGAGAGCTACTGGGCCTATGGTCTTGGCGAGGTCCATGCTTTGGCCCGCCGCAACGGCATCGCCCTCGCGGTTCTGCCGGCGGATGGCCGGGACGATCTTCGCCTCGACGCGCTCTCGACCCTGCCCGTCCCGCTCCTGCGCCAGCTGACGCGCCTGTGCGAAAGCGGCGGGGCCGAGGCCGCACGGGCCGCCTTGGGCCTTCTCGCGCAGGCGGGCGGCCTTGCCTCTCCTCCCCTGCCAGATCCGCCCGCCCTGCCGGATTTCGGCTGGTATGATCCGCCGGAAGGCAGTGCGACCGCCACGCTTCAAGCCTCCGGTCGCCCTCTCGCCGTTGCCGTTTTCTATCGCGCTTATCTCGCCGCCGGCGACACGGCGCCGATCGATGCCTTGATCGAAGCGCTGCGCGAACGCGGCTTTCACGCACGCGGGCTTTTCGCGCCATCGCTGAAAATGCCGGAAGCCGCGCGATGGATCGCCGCCGAACTTGCCGCCTTCCCGCCGGCGGCGATCGTCAACGCCACCGCCTTTTCCGCGAAGGACGCGGCGGGAATTTCCCCGCTCGACGGGCCAGGCTGCCCGGTCTTCCAGATCGCGCTCGCGACCAATGCCCGCGCGGATTGGCTTGAGGCCGAGCGCGGCCTTTCCCCGGCGGATCTTGCGATGCATGTCGTGCTGCCCGAGGTGGACGGGCGGATCTTCGCGGGCGTCGCGAGCTTCAAATCCGCCCTCGAGCGCGATGCCGATCTCGAATTCTCGCCCTTCCGGCATCAGCCGGAGGCGGCGCGCATCATGGCCATCGCGGAGCGCGTCGCGAACTGGCACCGCCTCGCCCGCCTGCGCGATGAAGAAAAGCGCTTCGCTTTTGTCCTTTCCACCTATCCCGGCAAGGCATACCAACACGCCCATGCCGTGGGGCTCGATGTCTTCGCCTCGCTCGAAAGCGTATTCGAGGATCTTGGCGGCGCGCGCCTGCCCGCCAATCTCCCGGAATGCCTTGAGCGCGAAACGATTCCATGGCCGCTCGCGGCCTATCGTGCCGCGCTGGAAAACCTGCCGCAAGCCCTGCGGGAAGACCTCCGCGCAAGCTGGGGCACGCCGGAAACGGACCCGCTCGTCGAAGACGGATGCTTCCATTTTTCCGCGATTCGGATCGGCCATCACCTCGTCGCGCTCCAGCCCGAGCGCGCAAGGCGGGAGGATCGCGTCGCGGATTACCACGATACCGCCCGCGTGCCGTGCCATGGCTATGTCGCCTTCTACCTGATGCTGCAGACGCATGGATTTCACGCCCTCGTACATATGGGCGCGCATGGCACGCTCGAATGGCTGCCGGGCAAGGCGGTGGCCTTGTCCGATGCCTGCTGGCCGGAAGCGCTGACCGGCGCCATGCCGGTCATCTATCCTTTCATCGTCAATGATCCGGGCGAGGCGGCGCAGGCGAAACGGCGCATCGGCGCGGTGACGCTCGGGCATCTTCCACCGCCGCCCGCTGCTTCATCCGTGCCGGATGATCTTGTCCGGCTCGAACAGCTCCTCGACGAATATTCCACCGCGGACGGGCTCGATCCCGCCCGGCGCGACAGGCTGATCGGCGCGATCCGCGAGGAAGCGCGCGCGCGCGGCGTCGAGGCGGATCTCGCGCTCGATGAAGCCGCCAATGCCGCCGAAGCGCTGACCCGCATCGACCGCTTCGTCTGCGATATCAAGGAAAGCCGCTTCGGCGACGGGCTGCATGTCTTCGGTCAGGGCGAGAGCGGCGCGACGGAACGCGCGGGGCTTCTGGCCGCGCTTGCCGGGCGGCGCATCGATGCCGGGCCCTCCGGTTCGCCCTGGCGCGGGCGCAAGGATGTGCTGCCCACCGGGCGCAATCTCTTCGCGATCGATCCGCGCGCCGTTCCCTCGCGCGCGGCCCATGCGCAGGGCGTCAAGCTCGCCGAGGAGCTTCTGCGCCGGCATCTGCAGGATCACGGCGATTGGCCGAAAGGACTCGTCGTCGATCTCTGGGGTTCGGCAACGATGCGCAATGCCGGCGAGGACTTCGCGATGGCGCTGCATCTTTGCGGCCTCGCGCCGCTCTGGGACAAGGGTTCGGAGCGCGTCTCCGGTTTCGAGATCCTGCCGCTGGCGATGCTCGATCGGCCGCGCATCGATGTCACCTTGCGCCTCTCGGGCCTTTTCCGCGATGTCTTCCCCGAACTCGGTCGCCTCTTCGCCGCGGCGACCGAAGCGCTCGCCGCGCGCGATTTCGAGGGCGGGGACAATCCCTATCTACGCCAAGCGCCGCGTGTTTTCGGCCCCGAACCCGGCCAATACGGCATCGGCATGGGCGATCTTGCGGAAACCTTCACCGAGGATGCGCGGCAAGCAGCGGGCGAGGCCTGGCTCGCGGCCTCGGAATGGGCGACGGGCCGGGATGGCCGGCAATTCAAGGCCCGCGCGGCGCTGGAAGCGCAGCTCGCCAACACGGATGCCTATGTCCACGCGCAGGATCTACCCGAGAGCGATCTGCTGCTCGCCGCCGATTACGCCGCGCATCACGGCGGCTTCGCGGCGGCGATGGCGCGCCTCGGGACAAGCGCGCCATCGCTCTACCATCTCGATACGACGATTGCGGGCAAGCCCCGCGCGCGCCAGCTCAACGAGGAACTCGCCCGCATCCTGCGCGCGCGGGTCGCCAATCCGCGCTGGGCGGATGGCATGATGCGCCACGGTTTTCGCGGCGCGGCGGAGATCGCGGCCACCCTGGATCACCTTGCCGCTTTCCAGCAGCTGACGCGCACGGTTCCTCATCACCTGTTCGATCTCTATCACGAGGCCATTCTGGGCCGGGGCGAAGTCGTCGCCTTCCTGGAGGCCGCCAATCCCGCCGCGCTCGCGGCGATCCGCGCGCGCTTCACCGCCCTCGCGCAGGCCGGGCTCTGGATCACGCGCCGCAATTCGATCCGTGCCGGCATGGGAGACGAACCATGAGCGCACCCGAAATCAAGGGCTGGTGCCCCGGCGCGCTGCGCCCCATGCTTTCGGGCGATGGCTGGCTGCTCCGCATCCGCCCGCGCACCGGGCGTCTTTCCGGCGTGCAGGCAACGGAAATCGCCCGGTTGTCGCGCCGACATGGCAACGGCCTGATCGACCTCTCGCAGCGCGCCAATCTCCAGCTCCGCGGTGTGCGGGAGGGAGAAATCGAAGCGCTCGTCGCCGGACTCGATGCGCTCGGTCTGATCGATGACGATGTCGCGGTCGAAGCGCGCCGCAACATCATCGTCTCCCCTTTCTGGCGCGCGGATGACGGCACGCTCACGCTTGCCGAGGCGCTGGAAGCGGCGCTCGCATCACCCGATGCGCCGCGCCTTCCCAAGAAATTCGGCTTCGCGATCGATTGCGGGTCTCGCCCCGTCCTGTGCGGCATTTCCGCCGATATCCGCCTTGAAAGAAACGAAGCGGGCGCGCTGATCTGCCGCGCCGATGGCGCCGGGACAGGCGCGATCGTAACCCCGGAAGAAGCCATCCCGGCGATGATCGCGCTGGCACGCTGGGTTCTCGCTTCGGGCGGAACAAGCCGCATGGCCGCTCATCTCGCCGCAGGGGCGGTCCTGCCCCCCCGTTTCGCCCAAGTCCCGGCAAGCGCGAATGCAGAACCGGCGCCCGCGCCCGGATTGGTCGAATCCGGCGCCTTGATCGGTTTCGCCTTCGGGCAAATGACCGCCGGGACGCTAGTGGAACTCGCCGCGCTGGGCCCGCTGCGCATGACCCCCTGGCGGATGCTGCTCGTTGAGGGGGCAGCCGCGCTCCCGGCCCTGCCGGGCCTCATCACCGATCCCGCCGATCCGCTGCGACGGGTTATCGCCTGCGCCGGTGCGCCGGGCTGCGCGCAAGCAAAAGCGCCGGTGCGCGAACTGGCGCGGGAATTGGCGCCTTTGGTGCCAGCAAACGGCTTGCTTCACGTCTCCGGTTGCGCCAAAGGCTGTGCCCACCCGAAAACGGCGCCGATCACGCTGGTCGCCACCGGAAACGGGTTCGACCTCATCCGCGACGGCGATGCCGCCGATTCTCCCACGCGCACGGGGCTCGATGCCTCCGCTGCCGCGATCCGCGAGTTCCTCTGATGCCTCATGTTTACGAAAAAGACGGCGCGGCGATCTACCGGCAATCCTTCGCGATCATCCGGCGCGAGGCCGATCTCGCGCGCTTTTCGCCCGAGGAAGAGGTTGTCGCGGTCAGGATGATCCACGCCGCAGGGCTGGTGGAGCTTGCCGCGCATATCCGCTTCACGCCCGGCATGGTGAGCGCCGCCCGCGCGGCTCTCGAAGGCGGCGCGCCGATCCTGTGTGACGCGCGGATGGTGAGCGAGGGCATTACCCGCGCACGCCTGCCGGCGGGCAACCCCGTGATCTGCACCCTGCACGACCCTGCAACCGCGGATCTCGCGGCGCGCATGGGCAATACACGCTCCGCCGCCGCGCTCGAATTGTGGCGCCCGCATCTTGCCGGCGCCGTAGTCGCGATCGGCAACGCGCCGACCGCCCTGTTCCATCTCCTGAACATGCTCGAAGCGCCGGATTGCCCGCGCCCCGCCGCGATCATCGGTTGCCCCATCGGCTTTGTCGGCGCGGCGGAATCGAAAGCCGCTCTGATGGAGTCGCCGCCCGTGCCGGCGATGAGCGTGCTCGGCAGGCTCGGAGGCTCGGCGGTGACTGTCGCGGCGATCAACGCCATCGCGCAGGCGAGGGAAATCTGATGGGCCGTATCCTGTGCATCGGCCTCGGCCCCGGCGATCCCGATCTGATGAGCGTCAAGGCAGACCGCGCGCTGAGAAACGCGCGCCAGATCGCCTTCTTCCGCAAAAAAGGGAGAGCCGGGCAGGCGCGCGCCATCGTCGAGGGGCGTCTGCACCCGGAGGCGCGCGAATTCCCCATGGAATATCCGGTGACGACCGAAATCGCCTTCGACAGCGCCGAATACGATACGCTGCTCGCCGGATTTTACGACGAATGGGCTGAAAAGCTCACGGCTTTGGCATTGCACGACGATGTCCTGGTCCTGTGCGAGGGCGACCCGTTCTTCTACGGCTCGTTCATGCATCTTCATGTGCGGCTGAAGTCCCGCGTGCCGGTGGAGGTCATCCCCGGCATCACCGGCATGTCCGGCTGCTGGACGGCAACCGGCCTTCCCATCACCTGGGGCGACGATGTGCTCAGCGTGCTCGCCGCGACCCTTCCCGAGGAAAGGCTGGTACGGCACATGCGCGAGGCGGATGCCTTCGTGGTGATGAAACTCGGTCGCAATCTGCCAAAGGTCCGCCGCGCGCTGGAAGCGGCAGGGCGGCTCGACGAGGCTTGGCTGGTCGAACGCGGCACGATGCCCGGCGAAAGCGCCGGATTGCTCACCGACATGCCCGACGCTGCCCCCTCCTATTTCTCGATGATCCTCGTACACGGCAAGGGCCGGAGACCGGGGAAGGACGCATCATGACAGGCTCGCTGGTCATTGCGGGGCTCGGCCCCGGCACGGAGGGCCTGATCGCGCCGGATGTCATGGCCGCGCTTGAAGCCGCGACCGATATCGTCGGCTACGGGCCTTACGTCGAGCGGATCGCGGCGCGCGAAGGTCTTCGCCTCCATGCCACCGACAATCGCCAGGAAATCGAGCGCGCCCGCCATGCGCTTGAACTTGCCGCCGCCGGGCAGAAGGTGGTCGTGGTCTCATCGGGCGATCCCGGCGTTTTCGCCATGGCAGCGGCGGTCTTCGAGGCGCTTGAAGCCGCACCCGCCTATCTTGACCTCGATATCCGCGTGCTGCCCGGCATTACGGCCATGCTCGCCGCCGCCGCGCGGATCGGCGCGCCGCTCGGCCATGATTTCTGCGCGATCAACCTCTCGGACAACCTCAAGCCCTTCGAGCTGATCGAGCACCGCCTGCGGCTGGCGATCCGCGCCGATTTCGCCTGCGCCTTCTACAACCCGCGTTCGCGCGCGCGGCCGCATCAATTCGCGCGCCTGCTCGATGTGATGCGCGAGGAAGCGGGGCCGGAGCGGCTGATCATCTTTGCGCGCGCCGTGTTCCGCCCTGAAGAGGATATCGCGGTGGTTCCCCTCGCCGAGGCCAAGCCGGAAATGGCGGATATGCGTACGATGGTGATTCTCGCCAATGCCTCGACCCGCCGCGTCGGGCGCTTCGTCTATGCTCCCCGCAAAGCGGAGGCGCCATGAAGAGCAAGCCATTCCATGGCCTGCTCGGGCGTCTCGACCCGCAAGCGGGGCGGAAGCACCGGCCGCTCGATGAGGATCACCGGCAGGCCGAGATCGCGCGCGGCATCGAGCTTGGCGCGTCCCACCACGCCGCCGGCATCCTTGGCGACGAGCAAGGTAATGCGATGCTTCTCCATCAGGGCGCGGTCATCGGCACGGCTGAAGGGCGGGCGGGCGATGACCATCTCCGCCCCCGCCAGCGGCACGCCTGCCGGCGGATCGACAAGGCGCAGGAGATAGGCGTGCTCGGGCCGCGCGGCGAAAGAATCGAGGTTCTGCCTGCCGATGGCGAGAAAGATGCGCCCCGGTTCGTCCGGCAGGGCGGCGACCGCCTGTGCGATATCCGCCACCCTCTGCCAGCGATCGCCCGCGCCGGGCGTCCATCCCGGCCTTTCGAGCGCGAGCAGGGGGATGCCGGTCTGCTCGGCCGCCAGAAGCGCGTTGCGGCTCATGCCGGCGGCGAAAGGATGCGTCGCATCCACGATATGCGTGATCCGCTCGGCACGAAGGAATTCCACAAGCCCCGCAACGCCTCCGAACCCTCCAACGCGGATGGGCAGCGGCTGCGGCGCGGGTTTCTCCGTGCGCCCGGCATAGGAGAAGAGCGCATCCCGGCCCGCTTCCGCGAGCAGGGCCGCCAGCCGGCTCGCCTCCTGCGTTCCGCCGAGAAGGAGGATGCGCGTCATGTCTGATCCCCTCCCGCCCTGCCCTGCCCAGTGGCTCACCGTGATCGGAATCGGCGAGGACGGGCTCGCCGGCCTGCCTCGCGAAGCCACGGAGGCGCTCAGGAACGCGGATATCGTGTTTGGCGGCGCGCGTCACCTCGAACTCGCCGGAATCGGTGCGCGCGGGCGCACATGGCCGGTGCCCTTCACCCTCGCCCCGGTTCTGACGGAGCGGGGGAAACGTGTTGCCGTGCTGGTTTCCGGCGATCCTTTCTGGTTCGGCGCGGGCAGCCTCATCGCACAAGCCTTGCCGCGCGAGGAATGGCTTGCCTTTCCCGCCCCCTCGACCTTCTCCCTCGCCGCCGCACGACTGGGTTGGGCTTTGGAGGACACCCCCTGCCACGCCCTTCATGCCAGCCCGTTCGAGACGATCCTTCTCGATCTCACGCATGGCGCGCGGCTCATCGCGCTGATGCGGGATGGTGCTGCCCCGGCCGCGCTGGCGGAGTGGCTCAAGACGCGCGGCTTCGGTGCCTCGCGCCTGCACGTGCTGGAATGCCTGGGCGGGAACCGGGAGCGCATCCGTATCGCGACCGCCGATAATTTCACGCTCGCCGATATCGTCGCGCCGGTCGCCGTCGCGATCGAGGCGCAGGGCGGCCCCGCGCTGGCGCGGACGCCTGGCCTGCCCGACTCCCTCTTCGCGCATGACGGGCAGATCACCAAGGCAGCGGCGCGCGCGCTGACCCTCGCCGCGCTCGGACCGCGTCAAGGCGAAATCCTGTGGGATCTCGGCGCGGGATCGGGTTCCATCTCGGTCGAATGGTGCCTCGCGGGCGGCGGTTCGGCTGTCGCTGTTGAAAGGCGCGCAGATCGCGCGGCGAACATCACCGAAAACGCGCGCCGATTCGGCCTTGTGAAGCGCATCGCGCTGGTGGAGGGCGATGCGCCGCATTGTCTGCGAGAACTTGAGCCGCCTCATGCCGTGTTCATCGGCGGCGGTGCGAACGACGCCCTGCTCGACGTTCTGTGGTCGCGGCTTCCCGCCGGCACGCGACTCGTCGCCAATGCCGTGACGCTCGAAACGGAAAGCCTGCTGATGCGCTGGTCGGAGGCGAAGGGCGGCAGCCTTCTGCGTATCGAACTGGCCGAGGCCGCGCCGCTCGGCTCGATGCGCGGCTGGCAGCCGGCGCGCCCGCTCGTGCAATGGAGCGTGACGCGATGAGGGTCGCCGCTTTCGGATTGCGCGAGAAGGCAAGCCAGACCTCGCTGGAGAATGCACTGGCGCGTGCCGGCGGTGTGGCGGGCGTGACGCATCTCGCCGTTCTGGCCGACAAGACAGCGCACCCGGCGCTGGCGGCGCTCGTGGCGCGGCTCGGCCTGCCGCTGCGCGCGCTCCCGCGCGAGAATATTGCGGGGATCGCCACCCGCACGCATTCCTGCCGGATCGAGAAGGGCTTTGAAACCGGCTCGGTGGCGGAAGCCCTCGCGCTTGTCGCGGCGGGGACCGGGGCCGCTCTCGCCGCCCCGCGTGCAACTTCCGACGACGGCATGGCGACCTGCGCCATCGCTGAAATACCCTGCGCTGAAATACCCTGCGCCCAAGGAGACAAGGCATGACGGTCCATTTCATCGGTGCCGGTCCCGGCGCGGCGGATCTGATCACCTTGCGCGGGCGCGATCTCATCGCGAAATCCCCGATCTGCCTTTATGCCGGCTCGCTGGTGCCGGCGGCCCTGCTCGATTTTTGCCCCAAGGGCGCGCGCATCGTGAATACCGCACCGCTCAGCCTCGACGAGATCATCGCCGAATGCGCCGATGCCCATGCGAAAGGCCATGATGTCGCGCGGCTGCATTCGGGCGATCTCTCGGTCTGGTCCGCGATGGGCGAGCAGATCCGGCGCCTGCGCGCGCTTGGAATCCCCTTCGATGTCACGCCCGGCGTGCCCGCCTTCGCGGCGGCGGCCGCGGCGCTTGAGGCCGAGCTTACCCTGCCCGGTCTCGTGCAATCCGTGGTGCTCACCCGAACTTCGGGACGCGCCTCGGCCATGCCCGAAGCAGAAAAGCTCGCCGCCTTCGCAGCCACGGGCGCGACATTGGCGATCCATCTTTCCATCCATGTGCTGGAAAAGGTGGTGACGGAACTCACGCCCTTCTACGGCGCGGATTGCCCGATCGCACTCGTCTTCCGCGCCTCCTGGCCCGACGAGCGGATCATCCGTGCAACGCTTGGCAGCGTCGATACCGAACTGGGCGAGGGCGAGCGCACCGCCCTGATCCTTGTCGGGCGCGCGCTGGGCGCGACCGATTTCGCCGAGAGCCGCCTTTACGCGGGCGATTACGACCGTCGCTTCCGCCCGCGCGGCGATGCACCGCGCTTCCCGGAGGGCGAATGATCCCGCCCGGCCTCCTCGTTTCGGCACCGGCCTCCAGTTCCGGCAAGACCACGCTGATGCTCGGGCTTCTCGCGGCCTTCCGGGCGCGGGGCATGGCTGTCCAACCCTTCAAGAGCGGTCCCGATTACATCGATCCCGCCTTCCACCGCGCGGCCTCGGGGCGCGCTTCGTTCAATCTCGACAGCTGGGCCATGGAAAAAGCGCGGCTCGCGGGGCTGATCGCGCAACAAGGCTCCGGGGCGGATCTCATCCTCGCGGAAGGCTCGATGGGCCTGTTCGACGGCGTGGCGAAACCGGGCGAGACCGGCTCGGGCGCCAGCGCGGATCTCGCCGCGCTGTTCGGCTGGCCCGTGGTGCTGGTGATCGATGCTTCGGGGCAGGCGCAATCTGCCGGTGCGATCGCCAGGGGCTTCGCCACGTTCCGATCCGATGTCCGCCTTGCCGGCGTGGTGCTCAACCGCGTCGCGAGCGCACGGCACGAAACGCTCGCGCGCGCAGGTCTTGCCGAGGCGGGGATTACGGTTTTCGGCGCCCTACCCCGGCGCAAGGATCTCGTGATGCCGAGCCGGCATCTCGGGCTGGTCCAGGCCGAGGAGCAGGCCGATCTCGCGGAGCGCATCGCCGGCATGGCGGATTTCGTCGCGGCACATATCGACCTCGATGCCCTCAGACAGGCGGCAGCAGGGACCCTCCCGGCGCCTTCCACGCTGAAGCAGACGCGGCCACCCGGCCAGCGGATCGCGCTCGCGCGCGATGCCGCGTTCTCCTTCATCTATCCGCATCTGCTTGAAAGCTGGCAGGCAGCGGGCGCGGAAATCCTGCCCTTCTCTCCGCTTGGCGACGAGGCGCCTCCACCCCATGCCGATTGCTGCTGGCTGCCGGGCGGGTATCCCGAACTTCATGCGCAGAAATTGGCGGCGGCCTCGCATTTCCGTGCCGGCCTTCGCGCCTTTGCCCAGACCCGCCCTGTCCATGGCGAATGCGGCGGCTACATGGCTCTGGGCACGGCCCTGATCGACGCGGACGGAAACGCCCACGAGATGGCTGGCCTTCTCGGTCTCGTCACGAGTTTCGCAAACCGGAAAATGCATCTGGGATATCGCCTTGCGCGCCTCGCAAGCGATCTCCCCGGCTTCGCCGCCAGAACGCTGCTTCGGGGCCATGAATTCCATTATGCCGGGATTGTCGAGCAGCCCGACGCCCCCCTTGCCGCCGTCGTGGACGCCAATGGCGAGACGGTGGCGGAGACCGGTTCGGCGCGCGGGCGCGTCACCGGGACGTTCTTCCACCTCATCGCGCCAGCCGGCGAAGGCGGGCTGCCATGAGCGGCTTTGTTTCCTTCGTCTCCTCCGGTCCCGGCGATCCCGAGCTGATGACGCTCAAAGCGGTCAAGCGCGTCGCGGAGGCCGATGTCATTCTCTATGATTCACTTTCGACCGAGCCGGCGCTGGTCCACGCGCCGGAAAACGCCCGCCTTGTGCCGGTCGGCAAGCGCGCGGGCCGCCCCTCGGCCCGGCAGGCGGATATCATCCGCGAGATGATCGAACACGCGCGTTCCGGCGCGAAGGTGGTGCGGCTCAAATCCGGCGATGCCGGCATTTTCGGGCGGCTTGAAGAGGAGATCCTGGCGTTGCAGGAAGCCGGAATCGGCTTTGAGATCGTGCCCGGTGTTTCCGCAGCCTCGGCGGCAGCGGCGGCGGCGGGAATCCCGCTCACACGCCGCAACACCGCGCGGCGCATCCAGTTCGTGACGGGGCATGACGTATCCGGCGCGCTGCCGGGCGATCTCAACCTCGCCGCCCTCGCGGACCCGGAAGCGACCAGCATCGTCTACATGGCGCGGGCGACCTTCCCCGCCCTCGCCGAGCGCCTGATCGCGACCGGGCTCTCGCCCCATACCCCCGCGATTCTCGCCGAATCAGTGACAACTGCCGAGCAGAGCCTGCTGCGCCTGACCCTGCGGACACTGGCCGAATATCTCCTCGCCAATCCGCGCGCCGACCACGCGCCGACGCTTGTGCTTTACGGCCCCCTCGCCGGAACGAACAACCCGGATTAGCCGGTGCGATTGACAGCGCCGCCGCGCCCGTGCATCGCTGGCAAGGACGGTTCCCGGCGGCCTCTAGGCCTAAGGGTGAAAAGGGAATGCGGTGAGAGGTCTCAACCCCTCAAGGCCGCGACTGCCCCCGCAACTGTAGGCGGTGAGCCGCCCCGAATGAACCACTGGCCGCCGGATCTCCCAAAGGGAGTTCGGGCGCCGGGAAGGATCGGGCAAGGCGACGACCCGCAAGTCAGGAGACCTGCCGTCCGGCGCGCGAGCGTCGCCCATTCACCCTATCTCGCCGTCGGGGATGACGGCCGGAGGAACCTGACATGCATATCGAACCTGAAGTCGTTCAGGGCGCGAAACTCGCGCTCAGCTACGCCACCGCCGCCACCTGCGCCGGCTGCCTCGCCAAGATCGCCCTCAACAGCGCCCGCGAGCAGGGTCTCGCCTCGCTCGCCCTGCGCGCGATCATCGCCACCGGCGCGGTGTTCGGCTTTTTTGAAATCCTGCCGCATTATCCGGTCGGCGGTGTTTCCGAGGTGCATTTCATCCTCGGCTCCACGCTCTTCCTGCTGCTGGGCGCGGCCCCTGCGGGTATCGGCCTCGCGCTCGGGCTGCTCGTGCAGAGCCTCTTCTTCGCCCCGCAGGACCTGCCGCAATACGCGATGAACGTCACCACCCTGCTGGTGCCGCTTTTCGCGCTTCAGGTGCTTGCGAAGCGGATCATCGCGCCGAATACAGCCTATGTGGATATCAGCTACGCGCAGGCGCTGGCGCTCTCCACCGCCTTCCAGGCCGGCATCGTCGCCTGGGTCGCCTTCTGGGTACTCTACGGACAGGGGATCTCGGTCGAGACCTTCTCGTCACTTTCGCTGTTCGGCGGCGCCTATATGCTGGTGGTGCTTGGCGAACCCCTGGTGGATCTCGCGGTTCTCGCTTTGGCGAAGACCGCGCATGGTCTCAAGGGCTCACCGCTGGTGACGCGCCGCCTCCACGCGCCGGCCTGAACGAAAGACCCGATGCCGATGATCCGGCTTGCGCTCATCGGCATCGGCATGGGCAGCCGTGCCCATCTCACGCTCGAGGCGATCGAGGCGATCGCACGGGCCGATCTCATCCTCATCCCCGAGAAGGGGGAGGAAAAAGCGGATCTCGCGGCCCTGCGCCGCGCGATCTGCGATGAATTCGCGATCCATCCCCGCGCGCGCCTCGCGCCTTTCGCGATGCCTCGGCGTGACGAAGCCGAGCCGGATTACCGCCACCGCGTCGAGGATTGGCACGCGCGCATCGCCGCGATCTGGGCCGAAACGATCCGGCGGGAGCTGGGCGAGAAGGGGCATGTCGCGCTGCTCGTCTGGGGCGATCCCTCGCTTTACGACAGCACCTTGCGCATCGCGCAATCGCTGCCTTTCGCGGTCGAGACAAAGGTCGTCCCCGGCATCACCGCGCTTCAGGCGCTGGCCGCCGCCCACGCGATTCCGCTCAACACGATCGGCGGGGCGGTGACGATCACGACCGGACGCAACCTGCGCGACAAGGGCTGGCCGGAAGATGCCGAAACGCTCGCCGTACTGCTTGACGGCACCCTCGCCTTCGAAACCCTCCTTCCGGGCGCGTACACGATCTGGTGGGGCGCCTTTCTCGGTCTACCGCATGAAATCCTGATCGCCGGCCCGCTCGCGGAGGTTGCCCCGAGCATCCGCGCCGCCCGCGCCGCCGCGCGCGACCGGCACGGCTGGATCATGGATACCTATCTGCTCCGGCGCGCCGCGCCCTGAGGCCAAAGAGCCGGAAAAGACTGGAATCCGGCAGGCGCTTGTGCTCCGCTGACGCAAACATCGCTATCCCACGGAGAAAACCATGCGCGCTGCCATTCGCGATACCGAGCTTTATTTCGATGTCGAGGGCACGGGCCTTCGCATCGACGAGAACGGCCTGCACGAGAAGAAGACGGCCTTCGCCATTCACGGTGGGCCGGGCGGGGAGCATGTCGAGCTGCGCCTGGGTTTTTCTCCGCTCTCGGAAGCGATGCAGATCGTCTATTTCGATCATCGGGGACAGGGCCGCTCGGCGAGAGGCGATCGCGCCAAATACAATCTGGATGAGAATGTCGAGGATATGGAGGCGCTGCGCCGCCATCTCGGTCTCGGCAAGATCGTGACGATGGGCACGAGCTATGGTGGCATGGTGGCGATGGCCCATGCCGCGCGCTATCCTGATTCCGTCTCGCATCTGATCCTGATCGTCACCGCCTCCCATGCGGGCTTCAACGATAAAGCGCTGGCGCATGTCCGCGCGCGGGGTTCAGCGGAACAGATCGCGGTCTGCGAGGACCTCTGGGCCGGCCGTCTCGATACGGTGGAGAAGGTGCAGAATTACTACCGCCATATGGGGCCAATGTATTCGGTGAAGTTCGATGCCGAGCGCGCCGCCGCGCGCGCGAAACACGCGATCGTCTCCCCCGAGCCTCTGGTGGAGGCTTTCAAGCCGGGCGGCACCTTGCGCCGCCTGGATCTCCGCCCGGAGCTGAAGAACATCCGCGTGCCGACCCTGATCCTCGCCGGTCAGAAGGACTGGATCTGCGCGCCCGAATTCTCCGAGGAAATCCATGCGCTGATCCCCAGCTCGCGGCTCAGGATCGTCCCGGATTGCAGCCACACGATGCGGGTGGATGCGCCGGAAATCCTTCGCGGCGAGATCCGGGATTTCCTCGGCCTGTGAAGACGGCTGATCACGCACCCGTCGCGAGCAACGACTCGAGCTGGGTCTGATAGGCGACCGGAAAGCCGTAAGCCTTCATGCCCTTGCGCATGGGCAGCACGTAATTGTCGAGCGGGGGCGTGAAGACGCCCTCCTCGGCATCGGGAATGAAATAGGTCGAGGTTTCGTGCGCCTTGCCCGCTTCGTCGAACACCGTCACCGGCATGCGCCGCCACTTGTTGAGATGCGTGAGCGATGCCTTGTCCATCGCGACAAGATCCTCATCGCTCATCGCATAATTGACGCCATAGAGGGTTGCGCCTTGCTCCTTGCGCAAGGTGGCGCCGCCCATGTCGCGCCCCTGACACCAGGCGAAGGCGAGGCGATAGCCCGGCAGCGTCATGATCCCGAGCGGGGTCGCGCTCGGAGCCATGGAGCGCATGCGGTCGATGTCGAGAAGATTGGCATAGGCGAAATAGGTCATGATCATTCCGTTCGGGCTGGTGGGGGAGGAGGAGCGAGCTTGTCCCAGGTTTCGGGCCTGAGGGCCTGACGCCCGAGTTCGGCGCTTTCCTCGGCACGATGGCAGGCAGCGCGATGCCCCGGCGCAATCTTCCGGAGCGGAGGTTTGTCCTGCCGGCATTTTTCAAGCGCGAAGGGGCAGCGCGGCGCGAAGGGGCACCCCGCTTCAGGCTGAAACGGGTCCGGCGGCTGGCCAGGGATGGAGATCGGCTCGCGCTTCGTGTCGAGGCGGGCGACCGCGTTTCTCAGGCCAAGCGTATAGGGATGCGCGCCCTCGCTGAGCACGGCTTCGGCGGGCCCGTCCTCCACGATCTCGCCCGCATACATCACCGCGACGCGCGCGCAATGGCGTTGCACCAGCGCGATATCATGCGTCACGAGGATCATCGAGAAGCCCCGCTCGGCCTGAAGCTGCCGGATTTCCCGGAAAATCTCGTCCTGGACGATGACATCGAGCGAGGTCGTCGGCTCGTCCGCGAGCACCAGTTCCGGCCCGAGCGCCAGCGCCATCGCGATCAGGGCGCGCTGGCGCATCCCGCCCGAGAATTGATGCGGGTAGTCGTTCATGCGTCCGGGATCGACGCCGACAATCCCGAGCATCCGCGCCGCGCGCGCCTCTGCTTCCCGGCGCGAAACCGGCTCATGCTCGCGGATCGCCTCGACGATCTGGTCGCCCACCCGGCGCACGGGGTTGAGCGCGTTCATCGCGCTCTGGGTGATCATGGAGACATGCCGCCAGCGCCGGGCGCGCATCACCGCTTCCGGGAGGGCGACAAGATCCTCTCCCTCGAAGCGGATTTTCCCGCCCGCGATGCGCGCATTCGAGGCCATCACCCGGATGATCGCCTTGAGAAGCGTGGATTTGCCGCAGCCGGATTCCCCGACAAGGCCATAGATCGTATGCGGCGGAATCGTCAGATCGATCCCTTTCACCGCCATGGCTTCGCCGCGCGCGGTGGAAAAGGCAATATCCAGCCCCTCGATGGTCAGAAGCGGCAACAGCATGGCACCCATGTCAGCGCCCTCCCAGACGGGGATTGACAACGCTCTCGTATTCACGCCCGACGAGATAGACGGCGGAAACGAGCACCATGATCGCGATCCCCGGCGGTGCCACCCACCAAGGCGCGCGATACATCGCCTGCGAGGCAAAGGCGTCGTAGATAATGCCGCCCCAGCTGATCACGTCGGGATCGCCGAAGCCGAGGAAGCCGATGCTGGCTTCCGTGGTGATCGCCCATGCAAGGGTGAAGGCCATGTTCACCAAGGCCAGCGGCAAGATGTTCGGCGCGATCTCGCGATAGAGGATCGCCAGTTCGGAGCCGCCGGTGATGCGCGCCGCCGAGACGAAAGGCATCTCCTTCAACGAGAGAACCTGCGCGCGGATGATACGCGCGCTCGCCCGCCACATCACCAGCACCATGGCGAGGATGAGGCTCCAAAGCCCCTTGCCGGTGACGGAGAGCATCACGATCACGAAGGGCAGGAACGGCACACCCATCACGATATCGGTGAAGCGCATCAGGGCATTGTCGAGCCTGCCACCGAAATAGCCCGCGAGCAGGCCTATATTCGCCCCGATGATCGCGGAGCCAAGCGCGACGCTAAAGCCCACCAGCAAGGCGGGCCGTACGCCCCAGATCATCTGGCTCAGCACATCCCGTCCCAGCGAGGTGGTGCCGAGCCAATGTTTCCAGCTCGGCGGCGACAGGCGGAGCAGCTTGCCCGCCTCGTAATGCTTTTGCGCAGGATCGAACGGCGCGATCCAGGGCGCGAAAACCCCGATCACAAGGCAAAGCAGACAGATCGCAAGGGCGATCTTCCCCGTCGTCGTCGCGGTGACAACCCTGATGAACTGGCGGCCGGATACAAGAAGCAGGCGCATGGACTTACTCGTAGGCAATGCGGGGATCGAGCGCCCCATAGAGAAGATCGGCGATGAAAGTGCCCATGACCGTGAGAAGCGCGGAGAGCATGAAACAGGCCTGCACCACGGGATAATCGTTGCGTTCCACCGCGCCGACCATCAGCAGGCCGAGACCGGGCCACGAGAACACCGTCTCGATGACGACCGATCCGGCAACCGCCCATCCCAGCAGCATCGGCAGCGTGGTCGCGAGTGGCAGAAGGGCATTGCGCATGGCATGGCGCATCAGCACCTTGCGCTCAGAAAGCCCCTTCATGCGCGCGAGATCGATGAAATCCTCGCCGATCGTCGCGAGCATCGAGGTGCGCATCAGCAACAGCGGAAAGCATAGCTGGTAGGCGAAGTTGACGAAGAAGGGCAGCGCGAGGTGGTGCAGCACGTCGGGGTCGAGATAGCCCATGAGGCCGGGCTCCATCTGGCGACCCGGCGTCACGATATGCCCCACCGGAAACAGGTCGAGATGGAGGGAGAAGAACAGGATCGCCATCATCCCGACCCAGAAGACCGGCGCGGATTGCAGGGCGGTTGCGAGTACGACAATGATCGTATCGAGCGCGCCGGCCCGCCGCCACGCGATGAAGGCGCCGATCAGCGCACCGACGACATAAGCCGCGATGAGCGAAGGCAGGAGCAGGAGGAGCGTATTGGCGAGCCTGTCGCCGATCACTTCGGAAACGGGCCGCGCAGTCTCGAAGGAATATCCGAAATCGAGCCGCGCGAGATTGGCAATATAAGCGAGATATTGCTGCCAGAGGGGCTTGTCGAGCCCGAAGCGGGCTTTGAGCACCGCCTGCGCATCCGGGTGAAGGGCAGGGCTGATCACCGTGGCGGTGGGATCGCCCGGCAACAGCCGGAACAGGAAGAACATCGCACTGGCCATCACGAAAAGCGTGAGCAACATGAAGCCGAGGCGGCGGAGAAGGAAGCTGGTCATGCCGCCACCTCCGGCACGCCGGAGGGGCAGGCCGCGATCAAGGCACGGGTATATTCGTGGCGCGGCGCATCGAGCACGGCATCGACCGGCCCCTCTTCGACAATCTCGCCCGCGCGCATGATCATCACGCGGTGGCAGAGGCTGCGCACCGTCGCGAGATCATGGGTGATATAGATCAGCGCCAGCCCTTCCTCGGTCACGAGCCGTTTGAGCAGACGGATGATGTCCCACTTGATCGAGACATCGAGCATCGAGATCGGCTCGTCGGCGACGAGATAACGCGGTTCGAGGATCATCGCGCGGGCGATGCACAGGCGCTGCCGCTGACCGCCCGACAGCCGGTGAGGATGGGTTTCGAGATAGCGGGCGGCGGGGCGCAATCCCACACGCTCAAGCGCATCCTTCGCCCGCGCCTGAAGCACCTTGGTGTCGCGTTCGCGCTGATAGAGGAGCGGGCGCGTCACCGTCTCGAAGACGCCATGCTGTGGGTTGATGGACCCATAGGGGTCCTGGAAAACCATCTGTATCCGCCGGTAGAAGGCCATGCGGTCGCGCCTGAGCAAATCGGCGACATCTTCCCCGCCGATCATGATGCGGCCGGAACTCGGTTTTTCGAGCCCGACAAGCATCCGCCCCAGGGTGGATTTTCCGCTGCCGCTCTGGCCGATAATGCCGAGCACCTCGCCGGGCGCGACGCATAGGCTCGCCGCGCGCACTGCGACAACCGGTGCCGGCCGCCGCCATGGCATGGAGAGGCCCATGCGTGGCGGATAGGTTTTCGTGAGGGAAATCGCTTCGAGCATGTCGGAAACAGGGCACCGTATTCAGGAAGAAAGGCCGGGCAAGCGAAGGCGGCAGCGCATCGGCCGGGCCCGCCTTCGCAAGAGGGATCAGGGGTTCATTGCGCCGGCATCAACAGGCTGCCATCCGCCGCCCACGAAAAGCCCGCGGCCTTGAGGGTGGCGCGCGCCTTCTCGATGGAGAATTCAACCGGCTTGACCTTGTCGTTGTACCAATAGGCATTCACCGGCGTGATCGCCGCCGCCGTGCGCCCGCCATCGCCATTGAGCACTTCGGCGATGATCGCCTCATAGGGAATGGCCTGCGAAAGCGCCTGCCGGAACGCCTTGTTGTTGAACGGCGCCCTGGCGACGTTGTAGCGCACCGACATGTAGCCATTGGACTGCGTGCGGAAGAGCCGGAGGTTCTTCTCCTTCTTGAACTCATCGACAACAGTGGGCACCAGCGGCTGAAGCGAGACATCAAGATCGCCCTTCTTGAGCGAGGCGGCGAGTACCTCGGCCGAGCCGAACACGATCATCGCGAGATCGGATCTGGGCTTCGTGAAATGCTTCTCGTTGCGCTCGAAATAGGTCTCCTGCCCTTCCTTCCAGTGGCGCAGACGATAGGCCCCGCTGCCCATTGGCGGCACGTTGCGATAATCCTGCGGCTGCTTGAGGTTCTCGCGTGTCACGATATCCGCCCAGACATGCTTGGGCAGGATGAAGACCTGTCCAAGCGCGTTGAGCAGGAAGGGCGCATGCGGCTCGGTGAGCCTGAAGCGGATCGCGCGCGGGCCCGTCGTCTCGATGGCGGCGATCTTCTCAAGGAACTTCTTGTAGAACACCGCCTCGTTCTTCTGGAGGAACTCGAACGAAAAACGGACATCCTCGGCCGTCACCGGCTTGCCATCCGAGAAGGTGAGGCCGTCCTTCAGCGTCACATCGATCGTCACCGGATCGACGATCTTCACGCTCTCGGCGGCCCAGTTGCGCATCTTGCCGTCCGTGCCGACAACCATCAACCTGTCATAGACGAGGCCGAGGCGTTCAAGATCCTCCAGCGTGCGGGCGGTGATCGGGTTCCAGCTCGCCTGATCGATGGTCCAGCCGAGACGGACCAGCTTCTGCGCCCGCTTCGATTCGAGCTTCACGAGATTCCAGATCGAGCGGATGCCATCGGCGGAAGTCTCGAATCCCTCGATCGCGGCCGTGTCGGTATTCATGGCCGTGGTGTTGACCACCGAGGAAATCAGCCCTTCGGGCTGCTCGTCATGCAGGATTTCCTGCATCTTGTGGATCAACGCACGGCGGACCTCGTCCTCATAGACACGGACCTGCTGATTGCCGAGGCTATCAACCTGCGCATTGGAAAAACTGCCGACATTCCAGTCGCCGGGACCGTTGCTCTTCGAGTTGAACTGGGCATTGGTGAAGAAATCAGGCTCAAGCCGCGACGGCGATCCCGACAAGACCGAGAGGATTGCATCGAACTGATGATCCTTGAACCACATGGCCAGCATCGGATTCGGGAAATTGGCCGTATTCAACTTCACTTTCAGCCCAAGCTTGCGCCATTGCTCGGCGATATAATTCGAGGATTCGTAGTAATGCTGATATTTCGCCGCCGGCCAGGTGACGAAATCGATCTCCGGCACCGGCTTCGGTTGCGCGAGGGCGACGCCCGACGCAGCGGTAAGCGCGCCGACGATGAGATTTGCCGAGATTGTTGCCTTGAATGCAAGAAATTGACTCTTCATCTTCTGACCTCCCTTGGGTGGCAAGCGCCTTCCTTCGCGCTTCAGATACGCAGAAAAGTACTGAAACATCGCGATTGCGCGACAAAACGACACGATTCCTGTATTGCCGGAGGTAGATTATTGCGCCATCCTCAGAGGCGTAAAGTGATTATCCGTCAGCAAAATCATTCGAAAAACGCAACAAGATCACGAGAAGCATGAGCCATTATCTGCCATCGATGACCGCGCTTTCCTGCTTCGATGCCGTCGCCCGGCATGGTTCCGTGAGCAGGGCCTCGGAAGAGCTGAACGTCACCCAGAGTGCCGTGTCGCGCCAGATCTCCGGGCTTGAGGCCCTGCTCAAATGCCGTCTCTTCACGCGCGAGAAGAAACGGCTGCACCTGACCAAGCTCGGCGCGGAATATGCGCGCGATGTCGCGGATATCCTGCATCGCACCCGCCTCTCGGCGATGCGGCTGATGACGAACGGGCAGGCCGCCGGAACGTTGACGCTGGGCGTGTTGCCGACCTTCGGCACGCGCTGGCTGATGCCGAGGCTGGGCGATTTCATCCGCCTGCGCCCCGCCACCGAGATCAATATCGTCACCAAGATCCGGCCCTTCCGCTTTGAGGAGGACACGGTCGATCTCGTGATCCATTACGGCGACGCCAATTGGCCGAACGCACATGTCACCTATCTCATGGATGAAGAGCTGAGCGTGCTTGCCGCGCCGGAACTGCTGGCAGCCAAGCCGCTCGCCAGCGCTTCGGATCTCACCGCCCATGTCCTGCTCCAGCACACGACACGACCGGATGCCTGGAACCAATGGCTCGCCCGGGCCGGCGCCAGCGGCATCAACGGCTTCGCCGGCCCTCGCTTCGAGCATTATTCCCTGATGATCGAGGCCGCCGCGGCGGGGCTGGGAATCGCGCTGCTGCCAGCCTTCCTTGCGCGCGCGGAAATCGAGAAGGGCGCGCTGGTCACGCCCCTACCGGAGAAGCTCAGATCGGACGGCGCCTATTACATCGTCTATCCGCGCGCGAAAGCCTATAACCCGGATATCATCGCCTTCCGCGACTGGATGGTGGCGGAAATCCATCGCGAAATGCCGCTCGCGCGGTAGCCGCGAGCCGTGATTACGCGCTTTCGTGTAATGAAATGCGCACATTTGTCGCGGAACATGCTAGGCGATGGCGCATCCGGCGCTTTGCCGTTCCTGAACTCATGGCCCGATCCGACATGACCTCGCTCGACACGCCCTACGCTCCCTATACACCCGAGCCCAAATTGCCGCCGCCGAGCGACCTGCGCGGTCTGCCGGAAGCCAAGCCGCTCTTCGGCTACAAGAAGTACTGGGCACAGCGCTTCGGCACGGCGCCCTTCCTGCCGATGTCGCGCGCGGAAATGGATCAGCTCGGCTGGGACAGCTGCGACATCATCCTGGTGACGGGCGATGCCTATGTGGATCACCCGAGCTTCGGCATGGCGATCATCGGGCGATTGCTTGAAGCCCAGGGTTTCCGCGTCGGCATCATCGCCCAGCCCGATTGGCAGAGCGCGGCGCCGTTCAAGGCGCTCGGCAAGCCGAACCTCTTCTTCGGCGTCACCAGCGGCAATATGGATTCGATGGTGAATCGCTACACGTCCGATCGCCGCCTACGCCACAACGACAATTACACGCCCGGCGGCGCCGGCGGCGCGCGACCGGACCGCGCCGTGATCGTCTATGCCCAGCGCTGCCGCGAGGCCTATCCTGCCATTCCGATCGTGATCGGCGGTATCGAGGCTTCACTGCGCCGCATCGCGCATTACGATTACTGGTCCGACAAGGTACGCCGTTCTGTCCTGATGGATGCAAAGGCCGACCTGCTCCTTTACGGCAACGCGGAACGCGCGCTGGTTGAGGTCGCGCATCGTATCGCGCAGGACGGGATCGCACAGGATTTCTCCGATGTCCGCGGTATCGCCTTCGTGCGCAAGCAGGTGCCTGAAGGCTGGGTCGAGGCGCTGACCGACGATCTCAATGACGGCGATGAAGGCCGCCGCCGTCACGGGGACACGCGCGACGAGCAGCGTACCGTGATCCGCATTCCCGGTTTCGATCAGGTCTCGGACGACAAGGAAGCCTATGCCCGCGCGAGCCGCGTGCTCCACAAGGAGAGCAATCCCGGCAATGCGCTGCCCCTCGTCCAGCGCCATGGCGACAGGGAAATCTGGCTGACTGCACCGCCCATTCCGCTTTCAACGCCGGAAATGGACACGATCTACGAGCTGCCCTTCGCGCGCGCGCCGCACCCTTCCTATGAAGGCGCCAAAATCCCGGCCTGGGAGATGATCCGCCATTCCGTGACCATCATGCGCGGCTGCTTCGGCGGCTGCACCTTCTGCTCGATCACCGAGCATGAAGGGCGCGTGATCCAGTCGCGTTCCGAGGCATCCATCCTGCGCGAGATCGAGACCATCCGCGACAAGGATGACGCTTTCACAGGCATTATCTCGGATATCGGCGGGCCGACGGCGAACATGTACCGCATCGGCTGCAAGGACAAGGCGATCGAAGCGGTGTGTCGCCGCCCCTCCTGCGTCTTCCCCGACATCTGCAAGAACCTCAACACGAACCACGACGCGCTGATCAGCCTCTACCGCAAGGCGCGCGCCATTCCCGGCGTGAAGAAAGTGAACGTCGCCTCCGGTGTTCGCTACGATCTCGCGGTCGAGAGCCCCGAATACGTCAAGGAACTGGTCGAGCATCATGTCGGCGGCTATCTCAAGATCGCGCCGGAGCACACGGAGGACGGCCCGCTCGGCAAGATGATGAAGCCCGGCATCGGCACTTATGAGCGGTTCAAGGAATTGTTCGACGCTGCGGCGAAAAAGGCCGGCAAGAAGTATTTCCTCATCCCCTATTTCATCGCGGCGCATCCCGGCACCAGCGACGAGGACATGATGAACCTCGCGATCTGGCTCAAGAAGAACGGTTATCGCGCCGATCAGGTCCAGACCTATCTGCCGGGGCCGATGGCACTCGCCACCGCGATGTACCACACCGAACTCAACCCGCTGCGCCCGATCCGCCGGGGCGTCTCCGAGCCGGTGGATGCGGTGAAGGGCCTGCGCCAACGGCGGCTGCACAAGGCGTTCCTGCGCTATCACGATCCTGAGAACTGGCCTGTGCTGCGCGATGCGCTCAAGGCGATGGGCCGCGCCGATCTCATCGGACCGGGCAAGCACCATCTGGTGCCCAACTGGCAGCCCGCCGGCACGGGCGAGAAGGGCGAGGGCAAGCGCGTCGGCACCAAGGGGCGCCAGGTGGACCGCCCCGTAAAGTTCCTCACCAAGGGCTTCCCCCACAAATACGCCGCGCCGAAAAACGGCAAGCACTGACGGGAAACGCCCCCGCATCAAGAGCAAGGTCTTCGGATCCCGGACCGAGGATGGCTTCCGAGAAAGGTGCTTTCAGCCGGCGATAGACGGAGCGCCGATGCTTGTGTCGGATAATCGCGAACTCTATGCTCCGGAGAAATAGTCAACAGCCTATTTGCAGTGACTGCCGGCGGCTCGTCCTATTTCCTTGGCATCAAGGATGATTTGATTTTTTATTTATTAGTCCTTGCTGGAGGATAAGCTCATGGTTCGTTTTGTTTTGGGATTGTTTGCCACTATCTCCTTCTTCGGCGCTGTTTTCGCTGGCTTGGATGTCTTGTTCCTTGAGGGGAGTTCGGGAACCACGGTGTTCCAACAACTAGTTATTCGGACCAGCTTCGGGTTCTCTGTTCTGGCGTTGATCCTCTCGCTTGGCTTTGTTGCGCTCATCAATGCTGCTCAACGCAGACCGGATCTGAGCGCCGAACAACTGAAGGCGCTGAAGGAGATCGCGAGCGATGCGGCCGCCGTCAGATTTGCACTCGAGGCTCCGATGAAGGAAGCCGAAGCCAAGCGGCAGGAAGAAGAGGAGAGCGAAAAGAAGGAGCGGTATGCGGCATACCGCAAGAGCTTACAACCGGGCGGTCGGATTACTGCGGAAGCGGCCATGCTCGCCAACATGCAGTCAAAAGAAAAATGATGCCCAGACCTGTTCATGGGGTTTCCTGGTCAACGCAGCGTCAAAGTCCCGCGCCAAATGGCGGCTAAGAATTTCTACCATTATATGTATATTTTCAATGGCTTATGAAAAAATTGACGGAGACCCGCAATGTCAGTGAAAAACATCGATATTGGGCGAGATCGGAACATTTGCGCCCCAAGCCCTAAACCTTGAATTTCCAGCGTTGTTTCTGGTATCGCCCCAAAAGCCGCACACCGGAGGACCGCGAAAAAGGTGCGCTTTCATGCCAATCATGCTTCGGGACGCATTAGTGGGAAGGCGCCCTATCATCTGCGTTAAGCCTCAGAAATTATAAGCGATTAATCGCAAAAGACCGGCTATTCCCGGCTGATCCCGGCTTGGCCCGTGCTGCCATTTGATCCTTCACTTCACACCACCGCATATCCCGTCTTGACGCAGCGCAGCAAAACACATAGCCTCGTCAGCGGGTCATCTCCCCCCAACGGGAGACACCCATCTGCAAGGATGGAGACATTGCGATGACGAAACTTCCCGGAAACGCGCCCGGAATCCGCCCGCGTACGCCTAATTTTTCTTCCGGCCCCTGCGCCAAGCGCCCCGGCTGGTCCCTCAAAGCCCTGAAAGATGCCCCGCTTGGCCGCTCGCACCGCGCCAAGGTCGGCAAGGCGAAGCTCAAGCAAGCCCTCGATCTGACACGCGAGATCCTTCAGGTCCCCGCCGATTACCGTATCGGCATCGTCCCCGCTTCCGATACCGGCGCCGTCGAGATGGCGATGTGGTCGATGCTCGGCGCGCGCCCGCTCACCATGATCGCCTGGGAAAGCTTCGGCGAAGGCTGGATCACCGATGTCCAGAAGCAGCTCAAGCTCCCGGATTGTGAGGTCGTCACCGCGCCTTACGGCCATCTGCCGAACCTGAAGAAGGTCGACACCAAGAAGCGCGATATCGTTTTCACCTGGAACGGCACGACCTCCGGCGTGCGCGTGCCGGATGCCGACTGGATCGCGGCGGACCGCGAAGGCATCACCATCTGCGATGCAACATCCGCCGCCTTCGCCCAGCGCCTTGAATGGGACAAGCTCGATGTCGTCACCTTCTCCTGGCAGAAGGTGCTTGGCGGCGAGGCCGCCCATGGCATGCTGATCCTCTCCCCGCGCGCGGTGGAGCGGCTCGAGAGCTACAAGCCCGCATGGCCGCTGCCGAAGATCTTCCGCCTCACCAAGGGCGGCAAGCTGATCGAGGGGATTTTCGAGGGCGAGACGATCAACACGCCTTCGATGCTCTGCGTCGAGGATTACATTGACGCCCTCGCCTGGGCGAAGAAGCTCGGCGGGCTCGATGCGCTCGTCAAGCGCGCGGATGTCAACACGCGCACGCTCGCTTCCTGGGTGCGCAAGACGGACTGGATCGACTTCCTCGCCGTCAAGCCGAAGACGCGCTCCAACACCTCGGTCTGCCTCAAATTCGTGCACCCGAAGGTCGTCGCCCTTCCGGCGGACAAGCAGGCCGCCTTCGCCAAGGCCGTCGTCACCGTTCTGGAGAAGGAAGGCGCGGGGCTCGATCTCGGTCATTACCGCGATGCCCCTCCGGGCCTCAGGATCTGGTGCGGCGCGACCATCCAGCGCCGCGATGTCAAGGCGCTGATCCCATGGATTGAATACGCCTTCGCCACCGAACTGGCGAAGCTCGGCTAAACCGCTTCCGTCATGCCCGCCTGTGAGGCGGGCATCCACGATTTTCCCATTTCTGTCCTGCTCCGGTTTTCCCAGATCGAGGGTCGCCGGACCAGACATGATGCATGAGGACATATCCCATGACCAAAAAACCCCGCGTCCTGATTTCCGACGCCCTTTCTCCCGCCTCCGTGCAGATCTTCAAGGATCGCGGCATCGATGTGACCTTCGATCCCGCGTTGGGCAAGGACAAGGAGAAGCTCGCCGCCCTGATCAAGGATTATGACGGCCTCGCCATCCGCTCGGCGACCAAGGCGACCGCGAAGCTGCTGGAGAACGCCCCCAATCTCAAGGTGATCGGCCGCGCCGGCATCGGCGTCGACAATGTCGAGATTCCTGCCGCCACCGCGCGCGGCATCATCGTGATGAACACGCCCTTCGGCAATTCGATCACCACCGCCGAACACGCCGTCGCGCTCATCTTCGCGCTGGCGCGACAGATCCCGGCAGCGGATCAATCGACCCAGGCCGGCAAATGGGAAAAGAACCGCTTCATGGGCGTGGAGCTGGAGGCAAAGACCCTCGGCCTGATCGGCGCCGGCAATATCGGCTCGATCGTGGCGCGCAAGGCCATCGGCATCGGCATGAAGGTCGTCGCCTATGACCCCTATCTCTCGCCCGAACGTGCGATCCAGCTCGGCGTGGAGAAAGTAGAACTCGACGCCCTGCTCGCGCGCGCGGATTTCATCACGCTCCATGTGCCGCTGACCGAGCAGACGAAAAACATCCTCTCGCGCGAGAACATCGCGAAGACGAAAAAGGGCGTGCGCATCGTCAATTGCGCGCGCGGCGGGCTTGTTGATGAGGAAGCCCTGGCCGAGGCGATCAAATCAGGCCATGTCGCCGGCGCGGCTTTCGACGTGTTCTCGGTGGAGCCGGCGGAAACCAACCCGCTTTTCGGGCTGGAAAACGTGATCTGCACCCCGCATCTCGGAGCCTCCACCAACGAGGCGCAGGAAAATGTCGCTCTTCAGGTCGCCGAGCAGATGTCGGATTACCTGCTCAACGGCGCGATCTCGAATGCGGTGAACTTTCCCTCGATCACGGCCGAAGAAGCGCCGAAATTGAAACCTTTCGTCGCGCTCGGCGAGAAGCTCGGTTCCTTCCTCGGCCAGTTGACGGAAGCGCCGATCAAGGCGATCCGCATCGTTTATGAGGGCGAGGTCGGTAATCTCAATGTCCGCCCGATCACGGCGGCGGCCATCGCCGGCGCGCTGCGCTCCTTCCTGCCCGAGGTCAACATGGTCAACGCGCCAATGACCGCGAAGGAGAAGGGCATCGCGGTCGATGAAGTGAAGCGCAACGCGGAAGGCGACCACGAGAGCCGGATCTATCTTGAAGTCATCGCCGAGGACATGACGCGCAATGTCGCCGGCACCGTGTACCAGGACGGAAAGCCGCGTATCACCGAGATCCGCGGCATCCAGATGGATGCGGAATTTTCGCCCCACATGCTCTATGTGCGCAACAACGACAAGCCGGGCTTCATCGGCCGGTTCGGTTCGTTGCTTGGCGAGAAGGGCATCAATATCGCCACGTTCAATCTCGGTCGCGACAAGCCGGGTGGCGACGCGATCTGCTTCGTGGCGGTGGACGAGCGGATTTCCGATGCCATCCTTGCCGAGATCCACGCCATCGAGCATGTGAAGCGCGCGCGGCGACTCACATTCTAAAAACCGGGGTGGAGCCTAGCGGCTCCGCCCTTTCTCCGCGATCGCGATGCCGCCGATCACCAGCGCCATCGAGACGGCGTGATGCCAGCCGAAATGCTCGCCCAGGATCAGCACCGCGAGCAACGCACCGAAGACCGGCGTCAGATTGGTGAAGAGTCCCGCCCTCGCCGGCCCGACCAGCTCCACCGCGCGCATGAACAATATCTGCGAGATCAGGCTGGGACCGATCGCGACATAGGCGAGGATCAGCCATCCACGCAGCGTCGGCAGACCCGATTTGTCCATCAGGATCTCGGCGATGAGGAACGGCATCGAGGCCAAGGCGGCCGCGATCGCCATACCGCAATAGAAGGCCAGCGCACGCATCGGGGGCCGCTTGTTGAGCAGGACCGTGTAGACCGCATAGAGCACCGAGGCGATCACCATCAACAGATCGCCGAAATTGAACGCCAGCGCCTTCAATCGGGCGGGATCGCCGCCGCTTGCCGTCACCGCGACACCGACAAGCGTGAGCAGAATCCCGATGATCTGGAGCCAGGTGATGCGGCTGCCGAAGACGAGATAGGCGCCGATCATGGTCGAGACCGGAATGGAGCCCTGGAGCAGCGTGATGTTCACCGCGCTGGTATAATGCCCCGCGACATACATGAGCGCGTTGAAAAAGGTGTAGCCCAGCATCCCCATCACCAGGGCGAACAGCCAATGCCGGCGCAGGACCGGCATCGCCTCGCGCAAGGGCGCGCGCAGGAACAGGGCGATGATCACGAGGACCACGAACCAGCGCCCGGCGGTCAATACCATCGGTGAAATATGACCGACAGCGAGGCGTGCGGCGATCGCGTTGCCGCCCCAGAGCAGGGTGGTGATTGCCAGCAGAAGATAGGCATTGGAGAAAATCGGGCGCGAAGCCGGAAAATCGGAAGCTGGTGGCGGCATGGTTTCACGGAAAATTGACGCTGCCGGGCAAGGCAGCCGGAAGGGTGAAAGGCACAGTTGATGCAATGCGCAGGGCGGGATATCCCTTTGGCAACGCAATGTTCGAAGGATCTTTCCTATGTCTGTGCGCTTCCTCGTGATCGAAGGCAATAGTTCCGAGATCCGGGATTTCCACCGATCAACGCGCGGGATTACGCCCGCCGAGGATTACGGCAACCTGCTGGTCAGAATCGCAGGGGGCGGCGCCTATGACGTGCTGCTCGCGGCGGATGCCGGCGCCAGCTTGCCCAAGGGCATGACCTTCGCTGATTACGACGCCGTGGTGATCACCGGCTCGGCGCTCAATATCTGGCAGATGGCGCCGGAGGCGACGCGCCAGATCGAGGTTGCGCGGGCGGTTTTCAAAGCCAATGTGCCGTTCTTCGGCTCCTGCTGGGGCCTGCAGCTCGCGACGGTCGCCGCGGGCGGAAGCGTTCACGCCAATCCGCGCGGCTATGAGGTGGGTTTCGCGCGCAAGATCCGCGTGACGAAGGCCGGCGCGGTGCATCCCCTGCTCGAAGGACGCCCGGATGTCTTCGATGCACCCTGCACGCATTACGACGAGGTTGCCAGCCTGCCGCCGGATTCGACCCTCCTCGCCTCGAACGACATGTCGCAGGTGCAGGCCGCCGAAATCCGCCACGAAGGCGGTACGTTCTGGGGCGTGCAATATCACCCGGAATATTCGCCTGCCTACATCGCCTTCCTCATCGAGAAGCGCATCCGCAACATGGTGCGGGACGGTTTCTTCGCAAACGAAGCCCAACAGGCCGCCTATATCGCGGATCTGCGCGCGCTCGATGCCGAACCCGGGATCAAGCATGTCGCATGGCGCCATGGCCTCGGGCCGGATGTCACCGATCCCCAATTGCGGGTGACGGAAATCCGCAATTTCATCGAGGCCCGGGTGAAGCCGCGCGCGCTGATGCGCGCGGCCTGATTTGGGCCCTTTCCTCGCCCCAACTTTGCCTTACGAAGCCATTCCCTTGCCTCACCGGGCACAAAAGGGGGATTTCATGCCGCGCATTGCCGTTCTTTCCCGCAAGCTGCTTCTCGGCGCCGTGCTGGCAGGCGTCTCGCCTTTCGCACTCGCGCAGGCCGCGAGCCTTTCCGCCACGTCGCGGATCGAGGGCGTGACGCTCTACCCCGATGCGGCACTCGTCAGCCGCCGTGTCAGCGTGGAGATCCCCGCTGGCGAGCACGAGGTCGTGCTGAGCGATCTTCCTGCCCAGATCGACCCCGCCTCGTTGCGGATCGAGGGTGCGGGCGACACCAAACTCCTGATCGGCGGGGTCGAGTTCCGCGCCAGCGCCGCAGGCGCCGGCACGCCGGAAGCGCAGAAGCGCCTCAAGGCCCTGCGCGCCGAGAAGGATCGCGTCGGTGACAAGATCGACGCCGCCGAGGGCAAGAAGGCGATGATCAACCGCCTCGCCTCGCCTGGCGAGGGCAAGGACACCAAAATGGTCGATCCCGAACAATGGCTCAAGGCCGTCGAGATCGTCGGCAAAGGGCTACGGGCAGTGAACGAGGAGTTGCGGGTTTTGCGCGACGAGGATGCGCGGCTCGATGCCGAGATCGCGGCAATCGAGAACCCGGAAGGCATCGCTCCTTCGCAGCCGGAAACACGCATCGTCGCCGCCATCGCCGTCGAGGCGCAGAGCGCGGCCAAGGCCGAGCTGAGCGTTTCCTACCGTGTGCGCGGCGCTTCCTGGCGCCCTGTCTATGATGCGCGGCTCGATACGCGCGGCACCGCTCCCGCGCTGGAGCTGGTCCGGCGCGCGCTCATCCGCCAGCAGACCGGCGAGGACTGGAAGGAAGCGAAGGTCACGCTTTCCACCCTCGCGGTCAATCGCGGCACTGCCGCGCCGGAGCTGCGCGGCGAGAAAGTGGCGATTTATGAACGCCCCGCACCGAAGCCGGTCATGGCCCCGGCGCCCGTGGCACGCTCGGCACCAATGTCTGCGGAAATAGCAGCCGCGAAGATTGCCGAGGAGCAACGCCAGAAAGCCTATATCGCCGCCGATGAAGCGGAGGCGAAGGTTGATCTCGGCGATTATCAGGCCGAATTCGTGCTGCCGGGAAAAATGACGCTCGCCTCGGGTGGCGCGGAACGCTCGGTGCGCCTCTCGGCAGAAAAGCCAGAGATCAAGCTGGTTGTGCGCACCGCGCCGGTTCTCGATCCCACCGCCTATCTCGAAGCGGGCTTCACGCATAAGGGCGAGACGCCGATCCTGCCCGGCGAGGTTCTGCTCAGCCGCGACGGCACCTATATCGGCAAAGGGCGCTTCAGCCAGATCGCGCCGGGAGAAAATACCCGCCTTGGCTTCGGAGCGGATGACCGCGTGAAGGTGACGCGCGTGCCCCTGTCGCGCCAGGCCGCGGGACCGGGGCTGCTGGGTTCGACGAAAAGCGAGGAATTCCAGTTCCGAACCGTGGTTCGCAATCTTCACGCCTTCCCGGTGCCGATGGTCATCGAGGATCGTATCCCGGTCAGCGAGGATCAGGCGATCACGGTCGAGCGCATGAGCGAATTGACCAAGCCCGATCTTGAAGCGCCCGACGAGAGGCGCGGGGTCATCGTGTGGATTCCGAACCTGAAGCCGCAGGAAGAACGCGCCTTCGTTACCGCCTACCGGCTGCGCTGGCCCGCGGGCAAGGAGATCCGCGCCCTGCCGCTCCGGCCTTGATCGGGCAGGAAAACCGTCTGGATCGAAGGCCTAGGCAACCTTCGTGCTTTACCCCACGCTAACCATTGGCTATCCCGATGCTTTAACGACGGGCGCGGCGAGCAAACTCGTGCGCGCGCAAACCGGAGTAGGGCTTCATGGCCAATGTGGTGGTGATCGGCGCTCAATGGGGCGACGAAGGTAAAGGCAAGATCGTCGATTGGCTTTCCGAACAGGCCGATCTCGTGGTGCGCTATCAGGGCGGGCATAATGCAGGCCATACCCTTGTCATTGATGGCGTCACCTACAAGCTGAGCCTCCTGCCCTCCGGTATCGTGCGCGGCGGCAAGGTCTCGATCATCGGCAATGGTGTCGTCGTCGATCCCTTCGCCTTCATCGACGAAGCGGCCCGGCTCGAAAGCCAGGGTGTCGCCGTGACTCCGGCCAGCCTCAAGATCGCCGACAACGCGACGCTGATCCTGCCGCTTCACCGCGAACTCGACGCCTTCCGCGAGAATTCCAACGCCGGCACCAAGATCGGCACCACCAAGCGCGGCATCGGCCCCGCCTATGAGGACAAGGTCGGCCGTCGTGCCATCCGCATGCGCGATCTCGCGGAGCCTGATGCGCTGCCCCCAAAGGTCGAGCGCCTGCTCGCCCATCACAACGCGCTGCGGCGCGGGCTCGGGCTGGAGGAAGTCGACGGCGCCGGCCTGATCGCGATGCTGCGGGAAGTCGCGCCGAAGATCCTCCCCTTCATGGACCGCGTGTGGGAGACGCTCGACATCGCGCGCCGCGAGGGCAAGCGTATCCTTTTCGAGGGCGCGCAGGGTGCGTTGCTCGATATCGATCACGGTACCTATCCTTACGTCACCTCCTCCAACACGGTCGCGGGGCAGGCTGCGGCGGGCTCCGGCATGGGGCCAGGCTCGGTCGGGTACGTGCTCGGCATCGTCAAGGCCTACACGACCCGCGTGGGCGAAGGCCCCTTCCCAACCGAACTCACGGACGAGACAGGCCGCAAGCTGGGCGAACGCGGTCGCGAATTCGGCACCGTGACCGGCCGCCCGCGCCGCTGCGGCTGGTTTGATGCCGTGCTGGTACGCCAGTCGATCAAGACGTCGGGTATTTCCGGCATCGCGCTCACCAAGCTCGACATTCTCGACACCTTCCCGGAGATCAAGGTCTGCGTCGGCTATAAGCTCGACGGACACGTCATCGACTACCTCCCCGCGAGCGAAGCGGCGCAGAAGCGCCTCGAACCCGTTTACGAGACCGTTCCGGGATGGACAGGCTCGACCGCCGGAGCCCGGTCATGGGCCGATCTGCCGGCTGAGGCCGTGAAATATGTGCGGCGCGTAGAAGAGCTGATCGGCGCGCCGGTGGCGCTGCTCTCCACCAGCCCCGAGCGTGACGACACGATCCTCGTCAAGAACCCGTTCGAGACCTAAGGGCATGACGGATTACTATCCCCTGCTCCAGCGCGCGATTGCCGGCAAGGATGCCGCCGATCGCGAGGCAATCTATGCCCGCGCGCGCAGCGCACTGGAGCGGCAATTGCGCGGCTTCGAGCCCCCGCTGACCGAGGAGGCGATCGCCGCGGAACTCACCGCGATCGACGCCGTGGCGCTTCGGATCGAGGGCGAGCTTAATCCGGTCACCGAGGTCGAAGCAGAGGCGCAGACGGAGCCCGAGCCTGCGCCGCCAGAACCCGAGGCACACGAGCCTGTACCGCTCGCGCCCCCGCCGCTCCCTTCGCCGATCGAGGAATTGCGCGCGGCCGAACAGGCGGTGATCCGGCCTCGCGCGCCAATGCGCAGCGAACCAAAGAGATCGGGCAGATCGCTGGCCATCTTCGGAGGCATCGCCATTGTGGCGATGGTCGCGATGGGCATGCTCGCTATGTCGCGCAAGGATACCGATCGCAGCGCCCAGGACGAACCGCCGCGCATCGCCGCGCCTACCGCTGCGAGCGGCGAAGAAGGCAAGACCGAAGGACGCCTCGGTGCAGGCGAAGCCGCGCAGCCCCCGGCACGCCAGGCGCAGGCGGACCCCGCGCCCCGCAATCCACCTGCGGAAACACGCCCTGCGCAGCCACCCGCACAGCCGCAACAGCGTCCGGTCAATGCCGGAAGCCGTGCCTTCGTGGTGCTCGAAGTGGCCGGCAGCGCACCGAACCAGTTCGAGGGTAAGGTCGAATGGAGTTTTCTGCCCGACCCCGCCCTGCGGGGACAAAAGAGCCTGCGAGCACGGATCGACTTTTCTGGCAGCGGCCTCAAAGTGGACCTTTCCATCGCGCGTAACAGCGAAGCCGGTCTCAACGCTTCGCATATCGTGATGGCGATGTTCGAGCCCGGTGCTGGGGTCGAGAACATCCGCGAGATGAGCGCGATCGAATGGCGTGGTCGTGAGAGCGAGCCCGGCAGCGTTTTCGCCGGCATGGTCGTTCCGGTGCAGGACAATGTCTTCATGATCGGGCTCGACCGCCAGGAGGCGAGTGTCCAGCGCAATCTCGATCTGCTCAGGAACCAGAAATGGCTGGTCTTCGAGGTCCGGCTCGCCAATGGCCGCCGGGGCGCTGTCCTCGCCGAAAAAGGGGTTTCCGGCGATAAGGCGGTTGCGGAAGCGCTGGCAGAGTGGAAGTGAGCGCGGTCAAGCCGGCTCACGCAGTCCCGTCGGTAACCCATCAAGGCTGACGCGATTCTTCAGCGCGCGGTATTCGCGCAGGCCGGCTTCGCCCTTGCTTTCCATCAGCCGCGGCATCGTCTCGCGATCGGCGCGGTAATCCATGAGCGGAACGCCGAAACCACAGGCCGTCTGCACCATTTCCACCGCAAGCGTGATGATCTGGCGCACGCCGGTGGGGGTCTCACCGCCGAAATGCGCCGCGAGCAGGGATTGATAGCCTGCTTCGTCACGCTGAAGCGCCTGCCCGCGCCCGAAGAGGCGGAGGATCATCGGCGCGCCCTCGAAAGCGCAGAACATCAACGTCAGCCGCCCGTCAGCGAGCAGATGCGCGGCGGTTTCGTTGCCAGACCCCGTGTAATCGAGATAACAGACACTGTTTCTCCCAAGGATCCGTAGCGTATCGAGCCCTTTCGGCGAAAGGTTGACGCGGGTATCCGTCGCCGCGGAGGCGGTGAAGAATACCTTCTGCCGCAAAATGAAATCGCGGTGGTCATCACCAATCTCGCTGAAGAACTTCGCCATTCGCTCTCATCCTTTCTGTGCGCGCAAAAAACAGAAAGGGCGCCGCGGGGCGCCCTTCGGGAATATCTCTACTATCATCATGCCGCCCGTTTTTCGATCGCGGCAATGGAGCGTTTGACCGCACCCTGCACCTTCTCGAATGCGCGTGCCTCGATTTGGCGCACACGCTCGCGGCTCACCCCGAACTCCTCGGAAAGCGCTTCGAGAGTGAGAGGCTCGTCGAGCAGGCGGCGCGCCTCGAAGATGCGGCGCTCGCGCGCATTGAGCGTCGCAAGCGCGTCGCCCAGAGCCGCATGGCGGTTATCCGCCTCCTCGGAGCGGGCAAGGATCGCTTCCTGATTGTCGCTCTCGTCAACCAGCAAATCCTGCCATTCAGCAGTGCCATCATCGCGCATCGTGACATTGAGCGAGGAATCACCGCCAAGACGACGGTTCATCTCGATGACCTCCTGCGCCTCGACGCCCAGCTTGGTCGCGATCGCCGCCACTTGATCGGGGCGCAAATCACCCTCGCCCAAAGCGGAAATCTTGCTCTTGGCCTTGCGCAGATTGAAGAACAGCTTCTTCTGGTTGGCCGTGGTGCCCATTTTCACAAGGCTCCACGAGCGCAGGATGTATTCCTGGATGGAGGCCTTGATCCACCAGATCGCATAAGTGGCGAGGCGGAAGCCCTTGTCGGGATCGAACCGCTTGACCGCCTGCATCAGCCCGATATTGCCTTCGGAGACAACATCGCCCACCGGCAAACCATAGCCGCGATAGCCCATCGCCACCTTCGCGACGAGGCGCAGATGCGAGGTCACCAGACGGTGCGCGGCGGTTGGGTCCGCATATTCCTGATAGCGCTTCGCCAGCATGAATTCCTCATCCGGCTTCAGGACGGGAAAACGGCGGATTTCAGCGAGATAGCGATTAAGTCCACCCTCACCCGACAGGACGGGCATCGTAGCAGTCGACATTCATACCTCCTTCGGGCCCCCGGAAGCGGCAGACCCATCGTCGCGGTGAGACACCCTTCGACGCGATTGTGCTTATAGCACACCCGATACGTGGCGAAATAGCGGCATGGATCACTTCGCGATCACGAAATTTTGGCGGGAGGCAGCGCCCCCTCAGCTAGCACGCAGCGCTGTGATCAAGCCTTCGAGATCATCTGGCAGCACGGAATCGAAAGCCATGGTCTCCCCGCTTCGCGGATGCTCGAAGCAGAGCGTGCGGGCATGAAGCGCCTGACGGCCCAATCCAGCGAGCGCGGCTTGCGCGGCGGGAGAGAGAAAGCGCTCCTTGGTTCGAAATCCGCTGCCATAGAGCGCGTCGCCAAGCAGGGGGTGGCCGATATGCGCCAGATGCACCCTGATCTGATGCGTGCGCCCGGTTTCGAGCCGACACGCGATCAGGCTTGCGACGATGTTTCCATCCTCGCCGGGAAACGCCTCCAGAACCTCGTAATGGGTGATGGCAAAGCGCGCCCGCTCCGCGCCGGAAACCACCATCTTCTCGCGGTTGGTGCTTGAACGGGTGATCGCGGCATCCACCATCCCGCTCCGGCGCGGCAGCTCGCCCCAGACCACGGCGAGGTATTCCCGCTCGAGCGGCCCTGTTCGGCCGTGATCGGCAAACTGATCCGCCAATCCGCGATGCGCCTTGTCATTCTTGGCGACCACCAGCAAGCCGGTCGTATCCTTGTCGAGGCGATGTACGATGCCCGGCCTCAGGACGCCGTTGATGCCGGACAGGCTCTCCCCGCAATGCGCGATCAGCGCGTTGACGAGCGTGCCCGTCTCATGCCCATTCGAGGGATGCACCACCATGCCCGCCGGCTTGTCGATCACGATGAGGTCCTCATCCTCGTGAACGACGCGCAACGGAATGGCCTGGCCGATCGGGCTCGCCGGTTGAGGGGGCGGCAGATCGAATTCAATCGCCTCGCCGCCACGCATCTTGCGTGCAGCATTTGTCTCGCACTGGCCCTCGACGCGGATCCTGCCTTCAGCAATCAGAACCTGCAGCCGCGCACGCGAGAAATCCGGCAGATGCTTCGCCAGCACCTTATCGAGCCGCTGACCGCGATCCTCCGCCAGGAGAGTGAACTCTGATCGATCCGCCATGTTTCCCGTGTGGCCCGAAATTCTGGTCAAGCTTGAATTTTGACCTTGCGATACGCTGCCGGAGTGCCTATAGCAACCAACTTCGCACCTTTGTTGTGCGATGCGCTCCCATCGTCTAGAGGCCTAGGACACCCGCCTCTCACGTGGGTAACAGGGGTTCGAATCCCCTTGGGAGCGCCACTCCTAAAATAGCTTATTGTATCTCAGTCACTTAGACATCGTTTTTGTCGCACCGTGCGACATCCCCTCTCCTGGTGCGACAATGCTGCTCACGGTCTGTTCCCGCGCGATGACGCCGGCACCGACTAATGCGGCCGCTACGAGATCGAATCCTTCGGTCGCCAGCTTCAACTTGCGCGCGTTGCGGGTATAGGCTCTGGACTGGTTGTTGGCGCTGCTCTCTGACCACGCGAACATTGCGTCCAGCGTGAGATCCGATGCGCCGGAATCTCCGGCGATCGAGGCTGCGGCCTTGCGAAGGCCGTGCGGCGTGCAGTGGGGAATTCCCGCCTCGTCGCATCGGTCTTTGAACCACATACCGAGAGCGTTGCCGCTGGCGAAGCCTCTGTTCCATCCGCTGAGCAAGAGCGCCATGCTGGTGCTGTCTGACGGCGGCGGACACGCATCCATGGCTTGCTTCAGAGGCCATGCGAGCGACGTAATCAGCTCCGCGCCTGTTTTCGTGCTGGTCTTGCCGGGGCGAAATCGCACAACTCCATCCCGGATATGCTGACGGCCAAAGCTGGCGGCATCTGATCTGCGCAGCCCGGTGAACAGGAACAGCATCAATGCGAGATAGGCCCGCGTGCCCTTGGGGTGCTTTGACGCAAAAGCGGCGATCTCCGCAACGCTCCAGATGTGGAAACCGTCGGTCGCGACCTTGATCTTGCGGAGAGGATCGGCCGGGTTCGAGGCAACGATGCGGACTTTAACTGCCCATGAGTAGAGCGCCTTTACGCTTTTGAGCCAGTCATTCGCCGCGCCGGGGGTGGTGGATCGCTTGGCGACGCCGGCCGATATAGACTCGGTGGTCATCATCATCCCACGGCGACCGTGCTTGACTTTCAGGTCTTCAAGGATTCGGCGGCGGCGTTTTACGCCGATGGGGTTCAGGGTCTTGAATTCCGGGCTCTCGGCAAAGTAGCGCTCGATCAGCCACCCGAGGGATTTGGCAGCAAATGGTGCCTCCCCCTTTTCTTCGACCTCGGGGCCGGGAAGAGTCGGCATGACCTCGCGCAGCTTGCGGATAGCGGCGCGGTATTCCTCTAGAAACTCCGGGGAGCCGGGGCGCTCCACGAGGCGGACACGCTTGCCCTTCCACCGCGCATAGTAGCGCATCCGCCCGTGTCGTGATTTTTCCTCGCTCAGGTAGTTCAGGGTGATATCCATATCGCTCATGGAGCAACGCCGTCCCAGCCATCGTCAACAGGATTCTTTTCTGGAGAATTGTCTGGTCCACCCTTTAGTCTCTCGAATGCATCGTCGAGATCGCGGATATCCCAGAGGCGAATGCCATCGACGGCAAAGCCGGCCGGTAGGCGGTGGGTGCTGATCATCTCGCGGAATTTGCTCTCAGACATGCCGATATAGCGCGCGGCATCCCCGGCACGCAGCCCACGAACAGGCATCGGCTGAAGCGCGGCGCGCGGCATGTCAGCGCCCCTCCCGTTTCAGACTGGCCAGCTCGCGCTCGAGTTCCGCGATGCGCTTTCTCACGCGCGATTTTTCGTGCCGCATCGCCGCCCGGTCGATGATGTCCATCACGGCCGTTATTTCCTCGCGGGTCAGGATCGCGACTGTAAATTCGTCGTGGCCCCGCCCGGCGATATCGCGCACGATGTAGTGCGCGCGGCCAGAAACTAGATCGAGTATTTGGGGTATCTTTTTCATTTTTGTTCTCCGGGTTGAGGGGCGAGGCGGCGCGTTGGTGGATAGACACCGTTGATCTCGT
This sequence comes from Pseudomonadota bacterium, assembly GCA_020161575.1. Taxonomy (GTDB): domain Bacteria; phylum Pseudomonadota; class Alphaproteobacteria; order Rhizobiales; family Beijerinckiaceae; genus Rhabdaerophilum. The sequence continues at coordinate 6,547 of JAIUNR010000012.1, read as the reverse complement.
CGCCCTCAGTCACCAGTCGGATCAGCATGGCGATCAGTTGGACGATTTCGCCCTCGACCTCCTCCCATGTCATTCGCCCCTCAGCGAAATGCACGCACCCGCGAACAACCTCCCCCGCTTCCTCCGCGACTTTCAGGGCGATGTAGTTGGGCTGGGGAAATCGCGCGCTCGCTTTGGCGGCGGCAGTTTTTGCGCGGTCAACGATTGCATCAATCGGGTGCGCCACCCGCTCCACAAGTTGCTCGTGCTCGGTCATGCTTCACCTTTTAGGATGGCGGCGGCAGCCATCACGCCCCCCAGTCGTGGTTGTGCTCGTGGCGCTCGTCATCGCCGGGGCGAGCCGCACTGAGCAGCCCCGCAATGACGACGCCGAGGCAGGTGCCGGTGATGACGGCGGCGAGGTGGGTGAGGATGGAGAACATCACTCTGACCTCGCCGCCGCTTCAGATCCGCCGTCGACAAACTCGAAGCCATTAGCGAGCTTGTACGTGATGACGCCCCGTTCATGATCCGCACTCACAACCTCACCCTCCACCAGCGAGGGGAAATACAGGTGCGCCCCGCACCCCACGGCCTGCTCGGCAAGAGAAAGCGGCGCCTCGGTGCGACCGCAATGAAACGGCTCGGCTTGAAGCGAGCTTGCCGCATAGCAGGTCCGGCAGTTGCGCAGCACCCACTCGCCGCCGTGACAGATCTTGCTGGCAGGGCAGAACCGGCACTGATACCAGCCCGGATCATCGCTCAATCTCGCGGGGGGCATCTCGCTTGCGAATATGCGCGCCGCTCGCGCCTCGATGACCAGAGCATTGCCGGCGTCATACTCAATCCGCTCGACCTCGATCTCCCGCGTGTCCTGATTCTCCACGAGGAACAGCGCCCGCGTGAGGCCGAGGCCATGCATGTAGCACTGCATCTGCACCCAATATCTCGGGTCGCTGACCCTCACGCCTTGCCGGCGCCACGCTCGATACCGGCTCTCCTTCATCGTCTTGATCTCAAGAAGGTGCCGCGTCTTCGGAGCCTCCGGAACATTCTCGACGATACCGTCGCACGACCCCGTCAGAGCCCCATTCGCGAGCGAAACCCGCCATTGATTGCCCGTTGCGGGATCGCGGTCATGAACGACTATTCCGGCGGCACGGAGGAACTCGATCAATCGCGCCTCGCGCGAGTGTCCATTGTCGAATATGCGGAGTACGCGCCCTTCGTGCTTCTCTTCCTCATGAGCCCAGCGCAGCGCGTACCACAAGCGCCGGTCGCATGGGTCTCCGATGGATGAGCAACGAAGCGTAGCGCTGCGCTCGCGATCCTCCGAGAGAACCGCCTCGCACGCCCTGTCTATGGCGCGCGAGGTCAGCGATTGGACGGCCGGGATGATCGCCATCGTCACGCCGTCCTCTTCCACGAAGGCGGAGGACGATTGCCGGCGGCGGGCGTCGTGTTCGCGCGGGGCGGCGCGGCGGTCGCGGCCTGTTGCCGAGGCGCCGGCTGCGAAGCCGGGTGCGGACTGCCATCGGCTTCGAGGTAGTGCGCGACTTCGTTTTTATCTCCATATTGCGGGTCCTGCTTGATCTTCACGCGCGCCCGGATCGGGATACCGTGGAACGCATCGGAGTCGTCCGGAATAACCGTCAGGCCACAGGCGCGGGCGAGGTCCGAAAGCTGGCGTTGCCCGATCTCCTGCGCCTGCGGATTGGCGTTCTCGATATTGATCTGGTCGAAGATCCGGCGGTTTTCGTATTGCGCCCCGACGACTTTAAGCTGAAGCTTGAGCATCGTCCCGTTGCCGGCCTTCGTCGGCACCAAGGCGCTCTCGATCACCTCAACGTCGTAAACGCCTGCCGGAATGGGAGAGAAGTCGTTCGACGATTCGACGAGCGCTGCTCCGCTGTATTTTCCAAGGCTTGCCATGTGCTGATCTCCTTCGGTCAAGCGGCTTTGGTCGCCTCGGCGTCGGCCGAGGCGGGGAAGAACTTCGAGATTTCCGAATATCCGGCGCCGGGGCGGTAAACGATCTTCGCCGGCATGCCGTAGCGGTTCTTCGCCGTGAAGGCGGGGCGCCCCTCGCAGTAGATGAACCGGGTCTGCCCGCCCTCGGCGTGCGCCCGCTTCTTGTTGAAGCCCTGATCCTCCTCCTTGACGGTCGCCTCCTGCTTCAAAAGCAGGATCGCATCGACTTCATCCTCCACCAGCTTCCGGCCGCTCTTGTGCAGCCGGACCTGATATTGCGAGTACGAAACGCTCGTAGGATCGTCGAAGCGCTCGACGTCCGAATGCGCGATGAGCACGATGTTCATGCCGCGATCGCGACGAAGCGCCTGAAGGCCGTCAAGCAGCTCACGCCAGCGGTACTCGGTCGCGACGTAGCCCTTGCCATAGCCCGGCGCCTCGATTGACTGCCAGTTGTTGTCCCGGCAAACCGCGTCCCACAGCAGGGGCTGCATCTTGTCGAGGCTGTCGATCACCAGCGACGCAAAGCCGTGCTCCTCTTCGTAGAGGAGCGAAATCGTCTCGATGATCTCGTCGAAGGTCGCCGGCTGTGACCCGACAAGCTCAAGCCCTGCCGGCGTGCCGTCCTCGACCTGGATGAAGAACGGTTCGGGGAACTCGCTCGCGAGCGTCGTCTTGCCCATGCCGGGCGGGCCGTAGATCAGCACGCGCGGAGGCAGTTCCGCGCGCAAGGCGCGGATCTTGTCTTGCAGCTTTTGCATCTTCGCTCTCTCTTTTTGCCGTCGCTCTCTCCGAAAGGGTCCGGGCGGGTGGACCGGGGAGAGCGGGCCGGCTGTTCCGCGCGAGCGCGGTATCCACCCGCCACGGAAATCAACTCGGCGCGGCGTCGATGGCCCTGCCGGCACCAGGGAGGGCTTGAACCGGCAGGGCCACCTCCGGCCGCTTTTCCCCAGGCGCAAAGGCATGGAGATCAGCAACCTCGAACACATGAACGCGGCACAGCCCGGCGCTGACGGCGCTCGAGCGCTGCACCAGCGCCCATTCAAGAAATCGATCGTCAGGGACAAGGCCCTGCTTCACCAGCAAATCGCATGTCGCCTTCAGCCGATTGTCGGCGTCGGCGCGATCCTTCGCCGGGATGAAAAGCTGAAGCGCGTACCGCCCGACGACTTTCGCGCCCGTCACACCGGCATCGCGAAGCGCGCGGGCGGCAAGGTCAATCCAGTCGAGATACTCGGCGGATCGATGAACGCGACCGCGCGCGACACGCCATATGCGATTGGTCGAGGGCGGAAGGGGAAGCGTGATGCTCAGCATGCCAGCGCCTCCCGCATTCTCCGCGCCTGATTCATCACCCAATCGAGATGGATCGCGATATCCGCCGTGCGAAAGCCGGCATTCATCAATGCGACGATTGCGCGGCCATCGTCCCCAACAGCGCGAGCGCCGACGATGACGGGCGGCATCGCCTCACGGACAATCTCATATGTGCAGGCGTCTTCGTTCATGACCGCCTCCCGCCGCTGATCAGCTTGCGCGCCGCGACAAGAACGCGGATCGCGCCATCGATATCGCTGGCGAGCGGACCCCATTCGGCGGCGCAAATCTCGCCATCGCGAAGTGCGAAGACCGCCTTCGCCAGAACGTCCCCGCTGCGCTCGGCGTAGCTTGAGACTAGTGAAGCCACATCGTCATCGACCGGGCTTTCGGGGACGAATGTTCCGCCCGCGAGCGTCGCAAGATATTCCGCCGCGCTGGTCGAGCCGGAGGCGAGCGTCAGCCGCGCCGCGTCATCCAGCGTCAGCGTGCCTTCGTCGCGAAGCTGGTAAACCCGCGCCGCCCCAAGACCGAGGACGAAGGCCACGCTCTCGACGCCGCCCGCATCGCTGTAAAGGCAGGCGAGAACCGCTTTCGTGGTGCCATCCGGCACACGCTTGTTGGGCTTGTAGCTGGGGCGAGTCATCAGAAATTCACCGCGCGTTTATGATTGTTGCAACCGAGGTTGTGCTCGCCTTCTGCCTTCACATCGGAGGCAGCGGCCATGTCATCATTCGCGAGGGGGGGGGCACCAGCATGAGCGGCGACCAGCACGTCGTACGAAAGCCCCTGAATTCCACGGCGGGCGGCAGCATCAAGAAGGCGCGGCCAATAGCCTACGGGAATCGACCCGCGATGCTTCATGAGCGTGCCGTGGCTCTCGCGTTTCAAGCCCAAGTCGCGAGCTAAGTCGCTAACACTGGGCCACAAGGTGAAGATGTCAGTTACGGTCATCATGAGCGAAGTACTACCTTATGTAGCACATCAAGTCAACACCTATTGTAGCAATTCAAATGCTACCGGTGTGGACATGAGGACACCGGGCGAAAGATTGGCATTTGCGCGTGGAAGAGCTGGGTTTTCATCCGCTCGAGAGGCGGCGATCGCGCTTGGCGTATCAGTATCCACTTACAACGCGCACGAACGCGCGGGCCAACCAGGTGCGCGCGGGTTCAAGATTGATAGCGCTAGGCGATACGGTCGTCGTTTTGGGGTGTCCGCCGCGTGGTTGCTGACAGGCGACGGCCAGATGGACGCGCCAGCCTCTGCGCCCATTGCCGGCCCCTTGCCAGTCGATGTTGTGTCTGTGCGGGGGATGGCACAGGCCGGCATGTGGCAAGAGTTTGAAGATTTTGATGGCTCAGCCTTTGAGCCCGTGCCTGCCGCCCCAGGCCGTTGGCGATCGTTTGAACAGTTTGCGTACAGGATAGCCGGCCCTTCAATGGATCGCGCTGGCATGAGGTCCGGCGATTATGTGGTCTGCGTCCCATACGGTAGCGCAAGGTCATCGCGCATCGATGGTGACTATGTAGTGGTTGAGCGAAGGCGAGGGCCAACAATAGAGAGAACCGTAAAGCGGCTGAAGGTTGTGAACGGTGACTATGAGCTGTGGCCTGAATCAACCGACACCAGATTTCAGGAGCCGATACGCGTGAAGGGCAATGGCGGGTTACATGAAGATGACGGCACTACCGTTGAGATCGTCGGTCTTGTGATAGGAAGGTGGGCTCCAATATGAGATTTTTTTTTGCTTCCTCTTTTGCTCTCTTGTTGGCGAGCCCGGTTGCGGCGTGGACGGAATTCAATGAAAAAGATCGAATCACCGGCGTAGAGACGGTTGGAATCAGCCGCAAAGCCCAGGAAACTATCTTGCGACCGCAGCGAAGAGCTGAGCAACGCGCGCCGGTGGCCGTCCTCCTTTTTAGATGCGAAGCTGGCAAGCCAGCCGTTATATATTTTGTTCCAGACTGGCTTACGGCCGGCAGAAATAAAAATTTGGTCCAGTATCGCTTTGATAAAGATAAGCCCGTTTCAAGCGCAGGCTGGATTGCTTCTGAAGACAGTACTGGCATAGGCTTGTGGTCAAAAGGACAAGTGTTATCCTTTTTAAAATCATCCGCAAATAAGCGGACGCTATTGTTCAGGACTCAAAATCCGATTTTTGGGGAAACAGAGTCTTCATTTGACGTTTCAGATCTGTCTGAGTACTATGGAAAATTTCTAACTTCGTGCAAGCTTAAACTTTAATTTGGCAAATTGGGTCAATCATCCGACCCGACATTGAATGCTACATTTTGTAGAAATCAGCATTGACGCGCATTGCTACATAGCGTATCAATCTCTCCATCAACGGCGATGGAGAGCAGCCAATGTCAAAGTTCCACAACCTTTCGAGCCGGCAGATCGCGGACGATCTCGGCGATACCGATGCGCGCATCAAGGCGCTCACGGAGCACAAGGACGCGCTCAAGGACGAGCTGAAAAAGCGCGGTGATGAGCGCGTCGAAGGTGACCGCTGGACGGTGACGCTCGCGGCGTCTGCCCGCACGACCTATGACGACAAGGCCATTCGCGCCGCGCTCGGCGAGGAAATCGTCAAGCAGTATGAGCGCGTGACCGAAACAACGACGCTTCGCGTGAAGCCGACCGTTGTTTTCGGCGAAACCATCGCGGCGTGATCCAGATGGCGCGCGCGAAAAAGCAAGTCGCGGCGGGTGAGAGCCCCGCCACGGTCACCGCCTCAGAGAATGCCGTTGTTGCCTATAAGGGCTTCAACAAGGATTGGACGTGTCGTGGCTACCAGTTCGAGGTCGGAAAGTCGTATGAGCATGTCGGCCCGGTGAAGTCCTGCGACAGCGGGTTTCACGCCTGCAAGCACCCTCTCTCGGTGTTCGGGTTCTACGCTCCGGGCCAGTCCCGGTACGCTGAGGTGAAACTCTCCGGAACCATCTGCGATAAGGAGACACCCGACACCAAGATCGCCGCGGCGAAGATCAGCATCGAGGTCGAGTTGTCGATCTCCGATCTCGTCAAGCGCGCATGGGGCTATGTGTGGTCGCGCGCTACCGTCGAAGGTGAGACGGCGACGGGCTACCAAGGCGCTGCGTCCTCGACGGGCACCCGTGGCGCTGCGTCCTCGACGGGCACCCGTGGCGCTGCGTCCTCGACGGGCACCCGTGGCGCTGCGTCCTCGACGGGCGACTATGGCGCTGCGTCCTCGACGGGCCACCAAGGCGCTGCGTCCTCGACGGGCAACTATGGCGCTGCGTCCTCGACGGGC
>JAIUNR010000011.1 GCA_020161575.1 Pseudomonadota bacterium | reverse complement strand
TCAATTGCCAAACAGCGGGAAAACTCATCCATCCGGCCAGGCCGGTTCCGAACTCAACTCGCGAATTCAGAGAACAGTCTTCGGTGCGCCGCGAAGTGCGTCGCCAGTGACGTCGGTATAGGCCCTCACATCCCGGTATGTCAACAGGGCAAAAAAAGATTCTCGAAAAAAAATGGAACCTTTCCGAAAACCCGATCAAACCTGCCCGGCTTTCGAGGCGGCAGACATAAAAAAGGCGCCCGAGGCGCCTCTTTCCTTCTTTTGCTGGATCAGCGCGCCCGGCGGCGCTGCTGGCCCAACCCCATCTCCTTGGCGAGACGCGAACGCGCCGCGGCATAATTGGGGGCAACCATGGGATAATCGGCCGGTAGACCCCACTTCTCGCGGTACTGCTCCGGCGACATGTTGTATTGCGTACGAAGGTGCCGCTTGAGGGATTTGAACTTCTTCCCATCCTCGAGGCAGATGATGTAATCGGTATGAACGGACTTCTTCACCGAAACGGCCGGCTTCAAAGGCTCACTGGCAACCTCCGGCTGGACGGAACCAACGCGGGTCAAAGCCGTGAAGACTTCGTTGATCAACGCCGGCAGATCGGAAGCCGGCACGGAATTATTGCTTACATAGGCGGAAACGATCTCAGCTGCCAGCTCGATCAGGTCTCCGTGCTCAATGGTATCAACCATTCTTTTTTTCCTCTGCTCTCAGCTTGAGGCCGGGCGAATAACTACGCCAGCACCCAAGCGCTACAAATGTATGAAGCAAGGCAAAACCGCTCCAGCCATCGATTGCTTGATCGGTCAAGACACTCTTCGCGCCCTGCAGCGCGAACCTGATCGGTTACACTTCATAGCGACGCAAATGCGCGCGCATTCAAGATTGAATTTTCCAACATCGACAAAAAGTCAAGGCTTATCATCCAGAACTTAGGTTATAATCTTGAATTGCGGCTCGAAATCGCATTGCTCAACGGCTTCCCTGCTCTACCTTTCATCTGAACTCACTTTAAAACAAGAAATACGGAGATTACGTATGGCGAAGAATACAAGGGTTTTCCGCAGTGATTCGGATTGGCGCAAGATTCTTGCACCAGAACAATTCAGGATATTGCGTGAAAGCGGTACAGAACGCCCGGGAACAGGACCTCATTTGCATGAAAACAGAGAAGGAACCTATTGTTGTGCGGGGTGTGGCGAGCCCTTATACCGTTCGGAAACCAAATTCGAGGCGCATTGCGGCTGGCCGAGCTTTTACGCTCCGGCGGCCGAAGAAGCGGTAGAAGAACACGAGGATAACTCGCACTTCATGCGCCGGACGGAAATCCGCTGTGCCGGTTGCGATGGACATCTCGGCCATGTCTTTGAGGATGGCCCGCCTCCGACAGGTCTGCGATACTGCATCAACGGCCACGCCCTTGTCTTCCACCCCGATGCGGAAGCATGAACTTCCTCCCGCTCTTTTCATGGCTTTGCGAATGTCCGAGATTCCTCCTGCCCTCGCCCTCCCCTCCTCGCCTCCCCCCGTCGCCATGCAGCGCGCCAGAAGGCGCATGGTTCACGGCGTGGCGCTGGTGGATGAATATGGCTGGCTGCGTGCCCGCAACTGGCAACAGGTAATCGAGGAGCCGGCAAGCGTGCCAGCGGAGATCGCGCGCTATCTCCGCGCCGAGAACCGCTACGCCGCGGCGGCCCTCGCGCCACTTGACGCCCTGCGCAAGGCGCTGATCGCCGAGATGCGCGGACGCATCCGCGAGGACGAGGCCGAGCCGCCGATGAAGGATGGCGACTGGCTCTATTACGAGCGCTTCCGCAAGCGCCAGCAATACCCGCTCTTCTGCCGGAAGCCCGCCAGACCGCTCAAGGGCGGCAAGGCGAAGGAGCAGGTCCTGCTCGATGGCCCGGCCGAAGCGCGCGACCACGATTTCTTCGAATTCGGCGCCACGCAGCCTTCACCCGATCACACAAGGCTTGCCTGGGCCTCGGATACCAATGGTTCCGAAAGCTACACGATCCATGTCCGCGACCTTGCGACCGGAAAGGATCATGACCGTATCCGCCGCACCTCCGGCGAGGTGATCTGGGGACGCGATGGCCGCTTCTTCTATTATGTCGAGCTGGATTCCTCGCAGCGCCCCTACCGCGTCATGCGTCACCGACTGGGTGAAGCGCAGAAAAGGGACACCGAGATCTACCGCGAGGAGAATTCCGGCTGGTTCGTCGGGCTCGATATCACGCAGGATGACCGTTTCGGGTTCATCTCGGTGCATGATCACGAGACGAGCGAGATCCTCCTCCTCGACCTCGACGATGCGCGCGAGGTGCCGGCTCCGGTCTTTCCTCGCGTACCTGGCATCGAATACGAGATCGATCACCATGAAGGCCGGCTGATCATCCGCACCAATCACGGCGGTGAACGCAAGGCGGAGGATTTCCGCATCGTCGCGCTGCCGCTTGGCGAGACCGATCTCGCCAAAGCCCGGACGCTTGTTGCCGAGACGCCGGGGCGTATGCTGCTCTCGGTCAACGTGCTGAAAGACTGGCTCATCTGGTCGAGCCTCGGCGAAGAGGGCCCGCGCATCCATGTGCGCGAATGGGCTACGGGGAATGAGCAGGTCTTCGCGCCCCGCGCCGCCATCGGCGATATCGCCGCGACCATCGGCCTTGAATTCGAGAGCGACATCCTGCGGCTGTCCTTCTCCTCCCCCGTCGACCCGGAAGTCACGCTGGACCGTGACCTGCGCACCGGCGAGGAGAAAATCCTCAAGATCCAGGAAGTTCCCAGCGGGCACGATCCGTCGCGCTATGTTGTCGAGCGTGTCTTCGCTCCCGCGCATGACGGGGAAAGCGTGCCGGTGACGCTGCTGCGGCTGGCGACAACCCCGAAAGACGGCACCGCGCCCTGCCTGCTCTACGGCTACGGCGCCTATGGCCACGCGATGGACGCCGATTTCGAGACCGATCGTCTCAGTCTCGTCGAGCGCGGCTTTGTCTATGCCATCGCGCATGTAAGGGGCGGGCTGGAAAAGGGCTTCGCCTGGTATCGCGGCGGCAAGCGCGAGCACAAGATCAATACCTTCCACGATTTTCTTGCCGTGGCGGATTTTCTTGTCGCGCAAGGCTACGCGGCGCCCAGGCGCATTGTCGCGCATGGCGTCTCGGCGGGCGGCATGCTGATGGGCGGCATCGCGAACATGGATGGCGGCAAATTCGCCGGCATCGTCGCCGAGGTGCCGTTCGTGGACAGCCTCAACACGATCCTCGATCCGACCCTGCCGCTCACCCCGCCGGAATGGGTGGAATGGGGCAACCCGATCACCGACAAGGCCGCTTTCGAAGCGATGCGCGCCTATTCGCCCTACGACAATATCGCCGCCAGGCATTACCCGCCGATGCTGGTCATCGGTGGGCTGACGGACCCGCGCGTCACCTATTGGGAACCGGCGAAATTCGTGGCCCGGCTGCGCGCGCGGATGACCGGCGGCGGACCCATCCTTTTCCACACCGCAATGAAGGCGGGCCATGGCGGCGCCTCGGGTCGCTTCGAACAACTCGATGATATCGCGCGCGTCTACGCTTTCGCGCTGGCCGTCACGCAGGGTCAAGAAGCAAGCATCTAACAAGAAGCAAGCATCTAAAACGCGTCGGGCGGCGGCGTCTTCGCGCTTCAGCCCGACGACGTATCGAGATGGCGGCGAAGCAGGTCGAGGCTCGCGAAGCGGCGCTCGCCCTCCGGCCCGATCGCGGTGACGGACCCATCCGAATACATCGTGAAGCGGGTGCCGCCTGAATCGTAGGAGCCGACAACTTCGAGCGTCTCGATCGGCGCGAGCGGCGCTTCCGTCTGTTCGAGCGAAAGCAGATCGGCATCGGGAATGAGGCCCGGGGCGGAAGGAAGCGTGACCTCGGGCGCGGGTACGGTTTCCGCTTCCGAGACGGCGGGGGCTTGTACTTCCTCTTCCTCCTCGACAATCTCAAGCGCAGCCGCATTCTCCGGCGTCACCGGCTCGGGATGCAGGATCAGCTCGACGAGTTTGGAATCCATTTCGGGGTCGGGCGCGTGGTCGATCTCCGGTTCGGGGAAGAGATCGGGCTGAAGCGCAGCGGGGCTCGGTTCCTCGCTTTCAGGCAAAGCGGAATCGCTCTTTTCGGCAAGCGTCGACATTGCCGCAATCGCGCCTGCCCCCGCGACTGCGACCGCTGCGACACTGGTTGCGGCGAGGTTCCCGTGCGGTGTCACCGAATCAACGTGGGTTATCTGCTCATGCAGGTCGGGTTGACGCACCGAGGATACGGGCGGCGACACCGGAAGGTCGCTCCGCTCGGCGGCGATTGAAACCGGCGCTTCCGCGCGGCTCGGCGCGACGGGCGTGAAACGCGCCGCGAGTTTGTCGATATGGCGGGTGGCGCAGGCAATCGCCAGCGTGATGACGCCCGCGGATGCCGCTATGGCGCCAGCCTGGAAATAGGCGAATCCAAGCTCCGTGGGCATCAGCGTGGCGGAAAGGACAAGCCCGGTGCTCCCGCTCAGGAGAAGAAAAAGGCCCAGAACAACAATTGCCGCGACCATTCGGATGCCTTTCGCCGGGAGCGGGTATCGATCCGAGTGAATCAGGTCGATATCTGCTCCATCATTTTGTTTTGACGCATTTTCTTTCGGTCAGCCGGTCCCGCCTGATCGGAAAATGCTCTAGGCCGTCGCCAATGTAAGCGACGCGTTATGGTAAATATAACCTTGCCGCCGCGCGATTTCATGCGTTTTCACCAAATATGCCTAACGCGGCTTTTGCTGACGGCGCATCGCGGGGTTCCCGGCGGGAACGGCATGTGCGGGATGGAACCGAAACCCCGCCTCGGCGATTGCCACAGGCACCGTCGCGACCTAATTAGGAGACGCGTACCGCGCGCCGCGCGGCCCTTCGCTTTCGCGACTTTCCCAACGACGAGGTTCGTTCGATGTCCTTCACCCTTCCCGATCTTCCCTATGCCTATGACGCGCTCCAGCCCTATATGTCCAAGGAGACGCTGGAATATCATCACGACAAGCATCATCTCGCTTACGTGAACAACGGCAACAACCTGCTCAAGGGCTCGGAATTCGAGGGCAAGAGCCTCGAGGAAATCGTGAAGGGCAGCTTCGGCAAGAATGCGGGCCTCTTCAACAATGCCGGCCAGCATTACAACCATATCCATTTCTGGAACTGGATGAAGCCCAATGGCGGCGGCAAGATCCCCGGCAATCTCGAGAAGAAAATCATCGAGGATCTCGGCTCGGTCGAGAAGATGAAGGAGGATTTCATCCAGGCTGGCGTCACGCAGTTCGGCTCGGGCTGGAACTGGCTCGCGGTGAAGGACGGCAAGATCGTCGTGATGAAATCCCCGAACGGCGAGAGCCCGCTGGTTTCCGGCGCCGCGCCGATCCTCGGCTGCGACGTGTGGGAGCATTCCTACTATATCGATTACCGCAACCGCCGCCCGGATTACCTCAAGGCCTTCATTGAGCACCTCGTGAACTGGGAATATGTCGCCGAGATGTATGAGAAGGCGGTGAAGTGAGATCGCCTCAGGCGATCATCGCGTCATCCGCATATCAGAGGGGAGGCTCAGGCCTCCCCTTTTTCGTCTGTCGGACACGATGGATAGAGCATCTGCACTACATCTTTTCTTTCGCCAAAGCCCTATTCCCTGCACGCTGCCGGGTCACCCCACTCCCCCGGCAGCAACATCCATTTCAATGAGGAGCGTTCAGCATGCGCGCGTTTTTTCCGGTGCACCCTGTCCGCATAGCGGTGGTGTGCCTCGCGCTTCTGGGCATGGCCTTCGCGCCGGCTCGGGCTGAGGATGGCTTTCTCATGCCCTCGGGCAATATCGAGTGCATCTACGAAAAAGAGGTGGTGCCGGATGACGACAGCCCACCCCTGCCGGCTCGGCTCATCTGCTCACGGGCTCAGCCGTCATTCCTGCGCGTCATTCTGGATGATGATGCAGCGCCCGCCCGTATCGTCCAATGGAAAAACGGGATGGGTTGCTGCACGCATGCCCTCCGGAAGCACCCCTATGGCACCACCTGGGAGCAGGCGCCGTTTTATTGCGATATCGAGACAGACGGCGTGCACTGCTTTCGCCGCAAGAATGCCCGCCTCACGGGATTCCGTCTCTCGCGCGCCGGTGTTCGATTTTATGATCGCCCGGATATGCTGCACAGCATGAACTGACGGGAGATCTCTCTCCCGCCCCGCGATTGCGCTCAATCCTGCCCGTGGGCATCCTCGTTGAGGGTAATGGTTCTCATCTGGCTGAAATCCACCGCGACCGGCGCCTTGGCCTTGGCAAGCTCGACCTGATAGGTGCGGATGACATGCTCAAGTCGGCGATAGACTTCTTCGTAAGCCTCGCTCTCCTTCGAAAGCCCGGAGGGCTTCAGGCAGAAGTCGATGATTTCCTTCGGGCGGTTGAGAATCTGGCTCATGAGAGGCTCCTGATCTGGCGTGATGCTCTCCCCTGCCGGAAAGCCTAGCAGCGTGCCTTGATCAAGAGCAACCCTCGGTTATTGGGAAATGAGGCGCGCTTACTTGCCCTGAAACACGAACCACGCGCCGGCGCAGATCAACGCGAAGCCGATGCCGTGATTGAGCGTGAGCTTCTCGCCGAGATAAAACACCGAGAAGCCGGCGAAGACCACGAGCGTGATCACCTCCTGAATGGTCTTCAGCTCCGCCGCCGAATAGACCGCGTGGCCGATGCGGTTCGCCGGCACCGCGAGACAATACTCGATGAAGGCGATCCCCCAGCTCGCGAGGATCACGATCGGCAGGGCCGTCCCCTTGAACTTGAGATGCCCGTACCAGGCGAGCGTCATGAAGAGGTTCGAGGCCAGCAGCAGCACGATGGGCAGAAGATGGGCGGGGGTGAGGGCCATGGGCGCTCCGTCGATCAGAGGGGAGCGAGACGCCCCGGCATCGCGCCGGAAGCCGCGCAGATCTCGGTGAAACGGGAAGAGGCGAAGAAAGCAAGCTCGAGCCGGCGGCTCTCCGTCACGGGATCGAGCGCGCGCAACGCATCATCGACCTCACCCGGATGGCACATGATGAGATGCGCCGCGCCGGGGCTCACGAGATAGGAGGCGAAATCCGCAGCGTAATCGCCTGCCGGATCGAAACCGGAATAGCCCGAGAACCCCTTGTTGAGCCGGAAGCCGAGCTTGCGCATTCCGGCCGCGAAAGGCCGCGTCAGCAACGAAAGCAGCAGGGCCTTGCGCGCGTATCGGCCGCGCGCGCGAATGGCGGAAAATGAATCCGCCGCGTCCCGGACCCATGGTCTTGCCTGCGGATAGCGCGCCGCCAGCACGCGCGCCAGCGCGCGCCGCACCCCCGGCATCGCATGGGCATGCTGATGTCCATCCACGAAATCCGGCGCGCGGCCCATATACTGCTCGAATTCCGCGAGCTGAGCCGCGATTTCCGCCTCGATGGTCGGAAGCGCGAGCGAGCCGGTTATCCCTTGCGCGAGGATTTTCGACAGCTTTGGCAATGCGGCCGAGGGCGCGAAAGCGCTATCCCCGGTCAGCGCTTCGCCGCAGGTAAGGTTGAGGTGCAGGCCAAGTTCCGCCCCGTTGGCACCATCGCGCAGCGCACGCGCTGCCTCGGCCCAGGAAGGGCGGTTGGTCATCGCGCCGGTACCGCTTATCCTTCCGGTTTCGAGCAAGCTCAGAATTCCGCGGCTCACGGCGGGCGTCATCGCGTAATCATCCGCGATCAGCGTGAAGGTCCGGGCCTGCGTTGGGCGCGCGTTCATGAGAACCTTGCGAGATTGGGGTGGATCAGGCTTATGCTCTTACCCTCGGGACTTACTCCATCGCCCGGTTTGAGGCAAAGTCGCGCTGTAATCTGTACCGCTGAAACCCATGAACGCGCATCATCACACCCATCCAGAGCTTTCGGTCATCGTCCCCGTCTTCAATGAGGGCGAGAATATCGAGGCGCTGATCGCCAGACTTGTGCCGGTTCTGGAAGAAACCGTGGCAAGCTTCGAGATCATCTTCATCGATGATGGCTCGCGTGACGACACGTTCGAGCGCATCCGTCGCGCCGCAGCGCAGGACACACGGATCCGCGCCTGTGCGTTCAGCCGTAATTTCGGCAAGGAAATCGCGCTGGCAGCGGGGCTCGATCATGCCCATGGCAAGGCGGTGGTGATGATCGACGCCGATCTCCAGCACCCGCCGGAAACAATCCGTACCTTTGTCGAGAAATGGCGCGAAGGATACGAGATGGTCTATGGTCAGCGCGTCGATCGCTCGACCGACGGGCCGATCCGGCGCTGGTTCACGATGAAATTCTACGCGCTTTTCGCCCGTTTCGGCGAAACGCCGTTGCCCCCCGGCGCGGGCGATTACCGCCTGATGGACCGCAAGGTTGTCGACGCGATGCGCCGGCTTGGCGAACGCGCCCGCTTCTCGAAAGGGCTTTATGCCTGGGTGGGCTTCCGCTCGATCGGCGTGCCTTTCGAAGTGCAGGAACGCCTGCATGGCACCTCGAAATGGGGCTATCGCCAATTGACGCGCTTCGCCTTTGACGGGCTCTCCTCTTTCTCAACGCTGCCGCTGAAGCTCGCGACCTATATCGGCCTGCTCATTTCCGCCCTCGCCTTCACCTATGCCATCGTGATGGCCGTGCGCACCCTGCTCTTCGGCGCGGATGTGCCGGGTTTTCCCTCGCTCATCGTCTCGGTGATGTTCTTCTCGGGCATCCAGCTCGTGTTCCTCGGCGTCATCGGCGAATATATCGGGCGCATCTTCGCGGAGGTGAAGCGCCGGCCGCTCTACATCGTGGCGGAGGAAGTCAACGGCCGCCACGGGCCGGAAGCCCGGCGGATGCCCGCGCCCGGCGATCTGCACGAACAGCCGCCGGCATGATCCGCTCCTTCCTGACCGTCGGGCTCTGGACGCTGCTCTCGCGCATCACCGGCTTCTTGCGCGATATGCTGCTGGCCGGATTGCTGGGCGCCGGCGGCATGATGGATATTTTCGCGATCGCGCAGCGGCTTCCCAACCATTTTCGTGCGATTTTCGCCGAAGGTGCGTTCAATACCGCGTTTGTGCCCGCCTATACCCGCATCCGGACAGCGGCGGGAACGGCGGCAGCCGATCTGTTTCTCGGCCGAATCCTCTCGCTGCTTCTGGCAAGCCAGCTTCTCTTCCTTGCGCTCGTGCTGATGTTCACGCCCCAATTCGTGGCCCTGCTCGCGCCCGGTTTCACCGAAAAGCGCGTCGCCTTCGATCTCGCGGTGGAACTCACGCGGATCACCTTTCCCTATCTTGGGCTGATGAGCCTGGCGGTTCTCTGGCAGGGCGTCCTCAACGCCGAGAAGCGCTTCCACGAGGGCGCGGCGGCGCCGATCCTGCTGAACCTGTCGATGATCGCGACCCTGCTGATGAGCGCGGCCTTCGCGAGCCGCGCCCATGCCGCCGCCTGGGGAGTTTTCATCGCCGGCTTTCTCGAAGCCGCCCTGCTCGGCTGGGGTGCCTGGCGCGCCGGATTGATCGCGCCGCCGCGCTGGCCGAGGCTCGACGACGAACTGCGCGGTTTCTTCCGCGCCTTCGGCCCGGCGGTGATCGGCGTCGCCGGCACACAGATCGCGATGCTGGCGGATACGGTAATCGTCACCTTCCTGCCGCAGAGCAGCGCCTCGGCGCTCTACTACGCCGACCGCTTGTATCAGCTCCCGCTCGGCGTGATCGGCGTCGCTGCAGGCACCGTGCTCCTGCCCGAGATGAGCAGGCTGATCGCCGCCGGCAGGCCCGATCTTGCCCATGCCCAGCAGAACCGGGCGCTGGTCCTGAGCTGGCTCTTCGCCACCCCGTTCTTCATCGGGTTTATGACGTTGCCGGAACTGATGGTCGCGGCGATTTTCCAGCGCGGCGCCTTCGGCGCGGAAGCAACGGGCGCGACCGCAGCCGTCCTCTTCGCTTATGCCATCGGTCTTCTGGCAATCGTCGCGATCCGTTCGGTCGTGGCGAGCTTTCACGCGCGCGGCGATACGAAAACACCACTTTACGCCTCGCTTTTCGCGATTGGGCTCAACCTCGCGATCAAGCTCGCGATCTGGAAAAGCCATGGCGCCGCGGGGCTGGCCTTTGCAACCGCGCTTGGCGCGATCGCGAATTTCATGATCCTGTTCGTCCTCGCCTGGCGGGGAAGGAAATCAGCACCGGATGCCACCTTCGCGTTTCAGATCGCGATCATCGGCGTTGGCGGCATCTGGCTTGCCGCGTTCTTCCTGCACGGTTTTTTGCTGCTGCCCGTGCTCGCGCCCCTGCCGATGCTCTCTCTCTACGGGGCAATCGGCGCAGCGCTTTATTTCGGCATGGTCTTCCTCGGCTTTCGCCTCGCGAAGCTTCCGCTCAACCTGCGCCGGTCAGCGTAGGGCGACGGGCGTGCAACGCGCGAAGCCCGGCCCGACCGGAAAGCGCGTTGCCTTGTCGGCAAGCCAATTCTCGCATTGGGCGCGGCTCGTGAAGCACCCCTGGAACGAGAGGCGGTTGACAATGCCGTCCCGCACGGTCTTGCCCCCAAGGAAATTTCCCGCATAGGCGGTTGAGGCATCGCGGGCATTGCAGGCCCGGCCGACGCCCGGCGGCGTCCAGGCGGAAGCCTCGCTCCCAAGACCAGCGAGAAGCGCAAGCGAAAGTACGAGAACTGCCGATCTGGCCATCAGAATCACCTCCTTGGGGCGGCGCTAGGCTATCGGTTTGCGCTCGCGGCGCAAGCGAAGAGGCGGGAAAAGCCCACCGGAATGACGAAGGCCGCGGTTTGCACCGCGGCCTTCGCGCAAAGGGGTCTCGAACCTTTGGTAACACCGAGAATTCTTTTGGGGGGCGAAAGCCCGATGTCCACGCCCTCACCCTACAGACCACCCTTTAAGGAGGCGTAAGAGATGCAAGATGCTTCGAGGCCAAATTGGGACAACGATCTTGAACGGCCGGGGATGCTGGCATCTGGCTGTTCCTTCGCTCGGATTCCGCAGGAATTCCCTCGGCGCTCCTCTCACGCCTTGGAATGCGCGAAATCCCAATAGGCCGCACGCGCCTTGGTGAAGAACGGACCTGGCTGGAGATCGCGCTCGTCAATCCGGGTTACCGGCATGCATTTGGCGTAATTGCCGGCGGTGAAGATCTCGTCCGCATCCTCGAAATCGGCATAGGTGAGGCTCTTCTCGACGACTTCCGCACCCGTGGCGCGCAGCAGGCTGATCAGCCGCTGGCGGGTGATGCCGTTGAGGAAGGTGCCGTTGAGCGCCGGCGTATAGACCACCCCGCCCTTTGCCATGAAAATATTCGAGGTCGAGGTCTCGGCGATATTGCCGAGCATGTCGCGCACGAGGCAATTGTCGAAGCCGCGCGAACGCGCTTCGCGCAGGGCACGGGCGTTGTTGGGGTAGAGGCAACCGGCCTTGGCATCGGTCGGCATGCATTCCACCGTCGGGCGGCGATAAGGCGAGAGCGTGATCGCGTTCTGCCCGCCCGGCTGGGGCATCGGGGCCTCGAAAAGGCAGAGAACGAAGCGCGCGTCATCCGGGTCGGGCTGGATGGCGGAGGCAAGCTGCCCTTCGCCATAGACCAGCGGCTTGATGTAAAGCGCGGTGCCCGGCGCGAATTTCTTCACGCCCTCCTTCACAAGGCCGATGATCGTATCGGCATCGACAGGGCATTTCAGCCCGATCGTGGCCGCGGAACGCTGGATACGCTCGGCATGGAACTTCAGATCCGGCATCACGCCTTCGAAATAGCGCGCACCGTCGAAAACCGAGCTGGCCTGCCAGATCCCGTGGCTACGCGGCCCGGCGATCGGCGGATTGCCGGACACCCATTCGCCATTGATGAAATTCCAGGTCTCCGACCAGGCCATGATAGATCTCCATGATTGAATTTGCAGATATTCGAACGGGTTGGCGGGGCAAGGTCAACACCTCGCCCCGGCCTGAACCCCGCTTTTGATGCGGATATTCGAAGATTTCATGCGATCATCACGAGGATTGATCGCATGAGGAAAGTGCCGCAACCAAGCGACGGTGCGCCATGCCCGGCAATGCCGCCAACTTACTTGCCCAGCGCCGTGATGATGCGTGCCCAGCTCCGCTGCCCCTTGCGGAAGCTGTCGAGATCGTACTTCTCGTTCGGCGAATGCACCCTGTCGTCTTCCTGGCCGAAGCCGATCATCAGCGCATCGAGCCCCAGGACCTTCTTGAACTCGCCGACAATCGGAATCGAGCCGCCCGTGCCGAGGATCACCGGCTCGTGCCCCCATTCATCCTTGAGCGCGGCGCTGGCCTTGGCCAGTTCCGGGCTGTCCTCGCGCACCTGAACGGCGCGGTTGCCTTCCTTGCCGACGAAATCAACCGAGCAATCCGCGGGGATGAGCGAACGCACATAAGCGCGGAAATTCTTCTGGATTTCCGCCGGGTCCTGATCATGGACGAGGCGGAACGAAACCTTGGCGCGCGCTTCGGAAGCGATGACCGTCTTGCTGCCTTCGCCCGTATATCCGCCCCAGATACCGTTGCAGTCGCAGGTCGGGCGTGATTGCATCTTCTCGATCAGCGAGCGATCCTTTTCGCCGATCGCGTATTTGAGGCCGATCGGCCCGAGGAAATCCTCTTCCGTCAGGCCCAGCGCATCCCAGGCGGCCTTGCGGTTAGCCCCGGTCTCGTGAACGCCGTCGTAGAAATTCGGCACCGCGATACGGCCATTCGCATCATGCAGCGCCGCGATGACACGCGAGAGGATATGAATCGGATTTTGCGCCGTGCCGCCATAGGAGCCCGAATGCAGGTCGCGGTTGGCCGCCTTGACGATCACCTCCTCGAAGAGGATGCCGCGCAAGCTGGAGGTGATCTGCGGGACCTGCCGATCCCACATCCCGGTATCGCAGACAAGGCAGATATCGGCCTTGAACTCCTCGGCATTGGCCTGAAGGAAGACCGGGAGATTGGCAAAGGAACTCTCCTCCTCGCCCTCGATCATCACCGAGAGGGAGATCGGCAGATCGCCCGTCTCGGCGATCATCGCGCGGCAGGCCTCAAGGAAGGTCATCACCTGCCCCTTATCGTCACAGGCGCCGCGCGCGACAATCGCCTTGCGCCCCGGCTCGATCTCGGCGATGCGCGGCTCGAAAGGCGGAGTCTCCCACAATTCGAGCGGATCAACAGGCTGAACATCGTAATGCCCGTAGAACAACACATGCGGCTTTCCCGGCCGACGGCGATGGCCGACGACGCAGGGATGTCCGCCGGTCTCGCGGGCGGAAGCCTCGAACCCCATGCTCTTGAGGTCTTCAACGAGGTGCTCGGCGCAAGCGCGCGTCTGCTTGTCGAAGGCGCTGTCCGCGCCGATGGAGGGGTAGCGCAGCAAGGCGAAGAGCCGCTCGAGGCTCTGGTCGAAATCACGGTCGAGGCGGGCAAGCGTTGCGGGAAGCGACATGGCGTAGCCTTTCGGTATCGAATGTTACCGCAAGACTAGCCAAAGCCCGAGCTTTCCCGCAATCGAGAACATGATCCCAGCGATGAGAAAATCGAGAATGCGCCATGCGATCGGCTTGGCGAAAAGCGGGGTGAGCACCCGCGCGCCATAGCCGAGCGCGAAAAACCATGTGAAGGACGAGAGAGCAGCGCCGAGCGTGTAGGCGATGCGCGCTCCGCCGGAATAGGGGGCGGCCAGTGAACCGATGAGAATCACCGTGTCGAGATAGACATGCGGGTTGAGGAAGGTCAGCGTCAGGCAGGTGATGATCGCCTTCGAAAGCGGCATGGCACGATCCTCGGCCATCACCATCGCGGCAGGTTTGAGCGCGCGCCTGAGCGCAAGCCAGCCATACCAGGCGAGAAACGCGATGCCGAACAGCGTCACGGCATTGAGAAGCGCCGGAAAACGCTCGATCAGCGCGCCGAGCCCGGTCACCCCGAGCACGATCAGCATCGCGTCGGAGAGCGAGCAGATCAGCGCCAGCACGAAAACATGCTCGCGCCTTATGCCCTGCCGGAGCACGAAGGCATTTTGCGCGCCGATCGCGATGATCAGCCCCGCACCGATCAGAAAGCCGGAGAGGAAGGGAGAGAGCACTTCAAAAGCCCAAGAACCACAGGGGTTCAAATTTCAGAATATGAGCGGCAGCAAAAATGCTACCCGCGATAAATACAAAAGCGGACAACGATCCAGAAATCTGCGCGACTCGCAGATAAAAATTGCTTTTTCTACTATTATCGCTGATAAAATCATTTAATTTATTATACATTTCATTTGAAAAAGAGACGAATTTAATCTGATCAGCAACATCTTTTGTTGTTTTAAAAAATTCTATCTGCCTCTCTCTTAATCCTACCTGCTCTCCGTAGTCATGATTGCGTTGAGCATAGTTTCCATATGTACACAACAATGCAAGCAGGAGGCCAACAACAAAAGCCCCTAAAGATAAAATTATATATTTGTATTCCTTAGTTACTCCATCTGAAACTATTTTCGTCAACGCCGGAACAATCGTTAAAGCACCAGCATTTATATATATAAGAGATTGCAGAGTTATTTTAAGAAATTCGATTGACCCACCTGAGTGAGTCTTGATCGCGTCGGAATAGATCGCAGCCACATCTTTTTCCAAAGATGCCCACCGTGCCGCGTTTTCAAGCGTATCTCTCGGAAAATCGCTCACCTTCTCCCCCCCAGCAAACTCCCGAGCACCCCGCGCACGATCGCGGTGCCGATCTGCCGCCCGACAGAACTCGCCACCGACCTTGCAGCCGAGGTCGCGATCTTCTCGGCGAGCGAAGGCTGAACCCGGCCCGTGGTTCGGCTGCGCCCGCCCGAAGGCGCCGGCGCGGCATCGCCCCCGCCGAGGATGCCACCGAGCCAGCCGCCGATACCGCCCGAGCCTTCCGCCGCCTTCGAAGCCGCCTCCGCGCGCGAAGCCAGCATCTCGAAGGCGCTCTCGCGATCCATCGTCTCGGTATATTTCGAGCGGAAGGCGCTTTCCTTCATCAGCGCCGCGCGCTCCTCACGCGTGATCGGCCCGACGCGCCCGCCCGGCGGGGCGATCAGCGTGCGCTCGACGATGGAGGGCGCGCCCTTGCCTTCGAGCACCGAGACCAACGCCTCGCCCACGCCCAGTTGTGTGATCACCTCGGAGGTCGAGAATTTCGGATTGGCGCGGAAGGTTTCCGCCGCCGCGCGCACCGCCTTCTGCTCGCGCGGGGTAAAGGCGCGAAGCGCGTGCTGCACGCGGTTGCCGAGCTGCGCGCCGACCTTGTCCGGCACGTCGAGCGGGTTCTGCGTCACGAAGTAGACGCCCACGCCCTTCGAACGAATCAGCCGCACCACCTGCTCGATGCTTTCCAGCAGCGCCGGCGGCGCGTTCTCGAACAGAAGATGCGCCTCGTCGAAGAAGAAGACGAGTTTCGGTTTCTCTGGATCGCCCACTTCCGGCAGGGTCTCGAAAAGCTCGGAGAGGAGCCAGAGCAGGAAGGTTGCGTAAAGGCGCGGCGATTTCATCAGCTTGTCGGCGGCAAGCACGTTGATATGACCGCGCCCCTCCTCATCGGTCTTCATGAAATCGCTGATGTCCAGTGCCGGCTCGCCAAAGAAATTGGCGCCGCCCTGGTTTTCAAGCGTCAGCAATTGCCGCTGGATCGCCCCCACGGAAGCCGAGGAGACATTGCCGTAAGCGGCCTGCAATTCGGCCTGAAGCTCCTTGTTCTGCCCGAGTTCGGCCAGCAGGGCGCGCAGGTCCTTGAGGTCGAGCAGCAGAAGACCCTGCTCGTCCGCGTAACGGAAGAGGATATTGAGCACGCCCTCCTGCACCTCGTTGAGCTCAAGCAGGCGCGAGAGAAGCAGCGGCCCCATCTCGGCCACGGTCGCGCGGACCGGGTGCCCCTGCTCGCCGAAGAGATCCCAGAACACGGTCGGATATTGCTCGGCACGATACTCGACGCCGATATCCTTCGCGCGGTTGACGAAAGGCGGCAGGGCATTGCCCATCGCGCTGATACCGGAAAGGTCGCCCTTGATATCGGCGGTAAAGACCGGCACGCCCACGCTCGAAAACCCTTCGGCGAGCTTCTGGAGCGTCACGGTCTTGCCGGTGCCGGTGGCGCCGGTCACGAGCCCATGGCGATTCGCGAGTTTCAGCACGAGCTGCTCGAATTTCGTCTCGCTCTTTCCGATCAGGATCGTGCCGTCATTTGCAGCCATGGGTTCCTCCGATTCCAGTCAACCCGCTGGCTATAGCCGGTTTTTCAGCTTGCGCAAAACACGCCCGGCCGCACTGCAAACGCAAATGTTCATATGTAAACAAAATGCGCTTGCAAGCACCGCGCGCATCGCGTAACCCCGCCTTTGCTGGCTGATCAGGCCAAAGGAGGAGTGGATCATGCAGGAACTTGTCAACCGCGTGGCGGAGAATGTCGGGCTGGATCCGGCCCAAGCCGAAAAGGCGGTCGGGATGATCCTCGGCTTCCTTCAGAAGAACGGCCCGGCCGAGGAAATCGGCAATCTGATGGGCGCGCTCCCCGGCGCTGCTGAACTTGCCGCGCAATATACGCAGGAAGGTGGCGGCGGCCTCATGGGCGGCCTGATGAACATGATGGGCGCGGGCGGCGGCGTCATGGCGCTCGGCCAGCAGCTCATGAGCGAGGGAATCGGCATGGGCCAGATCCAGTCGCTGTCGAAGGAAGTCTTCGCCTATGCGCAGGAGAAGGCCGGCGAGGACACGATGGGTGCCATCGTCGGGGCAATTCCGGGCCTCAGCCAGTTCGTCTGACAATCACAGCGCCCCGCTTCACGGTGGGGCGCGGTTTGCCTGTGGCAACCGCTTTCGGGGCGCCATCGTCGGCGCGATTCCGGGCCTCAGCCAGTTCATCTGACAATCACGACGCCCCCGCTAGCGGCAGAACACGGCTTGCCTGCGGCAACCGCTTTCGGGGCGCCATCGTCGACGCGATCCCCGGCCTAAGCCAGTTCGTCTGACAATCACGACGCCCCGCTTCACGGTGGGGCGTTTTTCATGCCTGCTCGATCGTCCGCCGGATCGCCGCGCGGACATCGGCATTGGCGACGAAGGCATCATGGCGGATGAGCCCGCTGGTGAAATCGGTCGCATCCAGCACGCGCACGCCGGTATCCGCAAGCATGTCGCGCGAGAGTGCACCAACTCTGTTGCCGCCGGCGAGCCGGCGCGAGATATCCAGCGCGCGGTCATTCGTCGCCGTGATCACGGTGAGCCTTTCCTTCCACTGGCCAAGGCGGCCAATGCCGGCGCGGAAAACGTCGAGATCGATATCCGGCGCGGCGAAAACCAGCGCGCCAAGACGATCAGCGCCCTTGTCGCCATGCCGCTCGCGATAAAGGCGAAGCGCCTCGAGCGTGACCAGCGTTCCCATGGAATGCGCGACAATATGAAGGCGCGCGCCGAATTCATCCTGTAAGGTTGCCGCCAGCACATCCGCGAGCGGATCGCGCGCGAGCAACGCCGATTCCCGGTCATAGCCGTAATCGAGCAACCCACCGCGGGATGGCCATGAGAACAGCGCCGCGTTCCCCCTGAAACCGATGCCATGCGAAAGCTGGGCGGCATCGCGGCTGGCTGCTTCGAAGGTCTGGTTGTAGCCATGCACGAAAAGCAGGGTGTCACGTCCGCGGAGCGCCTCGGCGAAGCCGGAAGAAGCAAGCCCCGGCTGCGGCTCCAATACGCGCACGCCGAAATCCGAGGTCACCACCGAGGAAATCTGCCCGAGCATCGAGCGGTCCGGCGGGTAGAGCATCGCACGCGCATAAAGCGGCTGCGGCGCGCGGGACGTATCAAGAAACGGGCTTTTCGCACCGCCCGCCGCAAGCCGGCGGGTGGTGATCACGTGAAGCACCGGCTCCTTCTCGATCGCGGCGGTTCCGGCATGGGCGTTGAAGCTGCGCGAAGAACCGATGCACCCGGCGAGAGGCAGGGTCGCCAGCGAGGCCAGCGCGGCGCGGCGGCTGAAGCGATGCGCCGCGTTGGATCGTGAAGAGGAAAAAGGGCTTTTCATGGCGATATCCGTCGGAAACAAGACCCGTTTGCTAGAGCATTTTTCGATCAAGTGGATACCGGTCGATCGAAAAAATGCGTCAAAACAAAAAGATTGAGCGGGTTCGGAAAGGAAGCGTTAACAGCCCGAAAGCCGAGCCTTACCCTTTCCGATACGAATCCGGCCAAATCAAGAAGCAGGGCGGCGTGGCGCGCGCGGCTTGGAGAAAACACCCAGCCTCTCCGCCTTCTCAAGCCTCGGCGGCGGATCAATGAAACCGCCCGGCTCGTTCACCCTGCGCCCGATCACGCGGCTGACGATCTGATCGATAGCGATCTTGCGCCCCTCGGGATCGTAGAACGATCCCTTGATCTGGATCGACGCTGCGATCGCCCGCACGAAGGCATCGCATAGTTCAGCATCCACCGGATCCGGGCTGATCCAGAAACTGTCCAGCGGGCCCTGATGCGTCAATCCCGGCATATCGTAGATCGCGATGCCCAGAATTTTCGTCGGGCAGCCGAGGCGCAGCGAGAACAGCCCGACGGTCGAATTGATCATCACGCAGCCCCTGGCCTTGCCAAGCAGCTTGCCAAGATCCCCGCCCTTGAGAAAGACGATCCGATCACCGATGCCGAATTCAGCGGCAATCCGTGCGATCCGCCTCCCCCAATCGTGGCGGCTGTTATCGTGGGGATGCTGCTTGAAGACGAGCCTCCCCTGCGGTCCAGCATGGTGCGCATAGGAGCCGATGACCTGCCGGAGCATCTCGTCGAAATTCGTGAAGGGGGAATTGTCGCGGATCTGGTAATCGCCCTGCAATTGCAGGGCGACGACATGGTACGGCATCGTCCCCGCGACCAGCTCTTCAACGAGAGCCACCGCGCGCGCTTCTTCTTTTTTCTGACGGAACAGCGGCGGGATGCCGATCAGGATTTCAAGAAGCGGATCATGCACGAGGCCCGAGCGGAAAAACGGATGGAATATCCGCCAGAAATGCGCGAACAGATGATAGGTCGCCTCATGGACCATCTCGGTCCAGAAGCCGTGTTGGTAACGCACCGTGAGATCCGGCTCGGGCGTTGCCGCCGCAATGGCGCGGATCTTGGCCGGCTCATCCGGAAAATGCGAGAAAGCGCCCATGCCAGCGCGCTCGAGCGTCAACCAATCCGGCCGGAGATAGCCGTTTTCAAGCGCTACCGCCTGAATTCCATGCGCCCGCGCGACCTCGGCGGCAATGACGTGATAGGCAAAGCGATCAGCGTAATAGAGGATATCGGTAATCCCCTCGCGGATGACGAGCTTTTCGAGAAAATCCCGCCAGCGCGAGAGCCGGCCGCGATAATAGATCGCGCCGCGTCGACGCCAGTAAACCGTCTCGCCGAAGGACAGGTTGACCTTCAGCACCCGGTGCCCCGCCGCCTCGCAGGCAAAGCCCAGCTCCCGCCAGAACGGCGAGGACGGGCCATGCAGAAAGAGCAGCGTGCGCTTGGCGTCACTCATCGCTTTATCCGGTCAAGCCCTGCCGGGCGTTCCCGCAAGCAGGGTCTCCGTCGCGCGCAGGTGCCCGACCTCGAACCCGTTCCAGTTTGCCATCGGCCAGTCGAGCCGCGGCCAGACCGCCTCCTTCTCCGCCGGCATGAAAGGGAGGTAGCGGTTGATCGCCGCCGCCATCACCGTGTCCGCAGCGCGGCCTGCGCCGTCATCCATCTTGACCGCGATGCCGAAGCCAAGTTCCGGCAAGGCGGCGCAATGCACCCCCTCGGCTCCCCCTTTCATGAAGACGCGGCTCTTGAAGACCTCGGTCATGACCGTGTCGAAGCGCTCCGTGCCACCGATCATGCGCGGATTCGCCGCGACCGCCGCGCGCAGTTTCGCAGCCGCCTGCGCACGATCTCCACCGAGATGTCGGCCCGAGCCGAATTTGGCGAAGCCATGCGCGAGATGGCGAAGCGGGATCGCATAGGTCGGGATCGAGCACCCGTCGATCCCCCTGGCCGCGCGCGAGAGATCAAAGCCCGTCGTCTCGGAAAGCGCGGCGCTCACCTTGCGCATCACCTTGTGATCGTGACCGATATATCCTTTCGGATCCTCGCCCATGCCAATCGCGAGGCAGACGAAGCCGGCATGCTTGCCCGAGCAATTGTTGTGCAGAGCCGAGGGCGTACCGCCCGAAGCCGCGAGGCTCCTTGCCGCCTTG
The DNA here is from genome assembly GCA_020161575.1 of Pseudomonadota bacterium. Lineage (GTDB taxonomy): Bacteria > Pseudomonadota > Alphaproteobacteria > Rhizobiales > Beijerinckiaceae > Rhabdaerophilum. The sequence goes on along the minus strand of JAIUNR010000011.1, from coordinate 35,399 downwards.
TCGAAAATCGGCCAATGCGCGCCGCATTCGAGGCATGTGACATCGCGCCCGGCCTTGGCCAGCGCTGAAGTTGCCGCCGCGACATGATCCTCCTCGCCGGAATGCGAGGAGCAGGCCAGCGCCAGCTCCGCGTCGGAAAGCTTCAGCTTGTCCGCGATCCCGCTTTCGACAAGCGGAAGCGCCTGAAGCGCCTTCACCGCCGAGCGCGGGAAAATCGGCGTGTCGATCTCGCCGATGCTGAAAACGAGGCTGCCCTCGCTGTCTACGACAGCAAGCGCCCCACGATGACGCGACTCGACGATGCCGCCGCGCGTGACTTCCACCAGAATTGGATTGTCCAAGGCAATCTCCGCCCGAATTTAATAGTTATGTTGACTGGCTCTTGCTTCAATTTTGCCGGAGATTCAAGCGCTTGTCGGATCGGGAGAGATTGAAGGGCACAAAAAGAAAGGCCGCCCACAGGCGGCCATGAACAGATGCTGGCGAAAACCTCAATCCTTCGCGCGTTCGACGTAGGAACCGTCTTCCGTGTTGATGATCACGCGCACACCGGCCGTGACATGCGGCGGAATGAGGGTGCGCACGCCGTTGGACAGGATCGCCGGCTTGTAGGACGAGGAAGCGGTCTGTCCCTTGGTCACCGGCTCCGTCTCGACGATCTCGAGCGTCACGCGCTGCGGCAGCACGATCGTCACCGGCACGCCGTTATAGAGGCCGAGACGGATGACCATGTTCTCCTGGAGATAGACGGCCTGATCGCCCATCGTATCCTTCGGCACGATCACCTGCTCGAAATTCTCCTGGTCCATGAAGGTAAAACCGTCATCGTCGCCATAGAGATAGGTGTAGTCCTTGTCCTCGACGAAGGCTTTCTCCACCTGCTCCGTCGTGCGGTAGCGGACGGTGGTTTTCACCCCGTCGGAAAGGCGGCGGCAATCGATCTGGGTGGTCGGCGTGCCCTTGCCCGGGAAGAAGCTTTCGGCGGAAATGACCGAGTAGAGCTTGTCTTCCAGCTCGATGACGTTGCCCTTGCGGATGGAAGAGGCGATGACCTTGACCACGTTGATCCCCGGTTTTCCGCTTTACAGCGGCGCGATGAAATGAAATTCGAGGCGCTCCCATAACCGCTAAAGGCGAAAAGGCCAAGCCTAGAAGCATCTTTGGCGGGGAAAAGCGTTAAAGAGGAAAGAGATTGGTCGAAACGCCCCCCTCCTCCCTGCCCTTCTGGGCACCCGCGTGCCACGCCGCGCGACGGGATGCGCTCGTCAGGCGCGCGAGGCTGAAATCGGCCCTGCGGACATGGTTCGACACGCGCGATTTCCTCGAGGTCGAGACCGGCATCGTGCAGGTCTCCCCCGGCAACGAGACACATCTGCACGCCTTCTCCACCGAATGGACGGCATTCGGCGAAAAGCAGATGCACGCCTATCTTCACACCTCGCCCGAATTCGCGATGAAGAAGCTGCTCGCGGCGGGCGAGAAGCGGATCTATCAATTCGCGCCCGTCTTCCGCGCCCGCGAATCCTCGCCCCTTCATGCCGGCGAATTCTCCATGCTCGAATGGTACCGCGCGGGCGAAGACTACACCGCACTGATGGCGGATTGCGCCGACATCCTGAGGCTGGCGGCGGATGTCGGCGGGCGCGGCACTTTCACCTTTCGCGGGTGCGAATGCGATCCCTTCGCCGAGCCGGAGCGGCTTTCGCTCAACGAAGCGTTCGAGCGTTATGCGGGGATCGATCTCGCGCTTGAGATCATTCGGTGGGATGCCGCGTCGTTAGAAACCGGCCCGGATGGCGATTTTCTCGCTCGCTCCTTCCATGAGGCGGCCAGCCGCACCGGAGTCCGCACTGCGCCCGACGATAGCTGGACTGACATCTATTCCCGCATCCTCTGCGAGAAGATCGAACCCAACCTCGGCATCGGGCGCCCCACAATCCTCGACCGTTACCCCGTATCCGAGGCTGCGCTCGCCCGCCCCTGCCCGGATGATCCGCGCGTCGCAGAGCGCTTCGAGCTTTATGTCTGCGGCGTTGAACTCGCCAATGCCTTCGGTGAATTGACGGACCCCGCCGAACAGCGCCGCCGGTTCGAGGCGGATATGGCCGAGAAGCAGCGCCTCTATGGCGAAAGCTACCCGCTCGACGAGGACTTCCTGAACGCGCTCGCCTACATGCCGCCCGCCTCCGGCATCGCGCTGGGCTTCGACCGCCTCGCCATGCTCGCCACCGGCGCGGAAAGAGTGGAGGATGTGATCTTCACGCCCGGGCCATTCGGGGAGCCCCTGAAATGACCCGCGCCCGCCCCCTCACCCGCGTCGCGGACCTCGTCGAGGCGGGACTGATTACGCCGGAAGACGCATCCGCGCGCGAAGCGGTGGCCGCGCGCTACGCCGTCGCGATCACGCCAACCATCGCGGCGCGGATCGAACATCCCGATGATCCCATCGCCCGCCAGTTCCTCCCCTCCCCGGCGGAACTCGATACACGCCCCGAGGAAAGCCCCGATCCGATCGGCGATCATCCGCATTCGCCGCTCAAGGGGCTCGTGCATCGTTATCCCGACCGGGTGCTGATCAAGCTGACGCATACCTGCCCGGTCTATTGCCGCTTCTGCTTTCGCCGCGAGATGGTCGGCCCCGCGGGCGACGGTAACCTAACCGAAGCCGAACTTGACGCCGCTTTCGCCTATATCGCCGCGCATCCCGAAATCTTCGAGGTGATCTTCACGGGCGGCGACCCGCTGATGCTCTCGGCACGCCGGATCCGCGCCTTGGGCGATCGACTGGCGGCCATTCCCCATATCCGCGCCGTGCGCTGGCATTCGCGCGTGCCCATCGTCGCGCCCGAGCGCATCACGCCGGAGCTTGCGCGCGCGCTGCGCTTTCCCGGCAAGGCGAATTACATCGCGATACATGCCAATCACGCGCGGGAATTTTCGAGCGAGGCGAAGGAAGCGCTCGCACGCCTCGCCGATCATGGCATCGTGCTGCTGGGGCAGAGCGTGCTGCTCAGGGGGGTCAATGCGGATGCACAAACCCTGCGCGCGCTTTTCCTTGAAATGAGCGCGAACCGCATCGTACCGCTCTATCTCCATCACCCGGATCTCGCGCCGGGAACCGCGCATTTCCGCCTTTCCGTCCGTGACGGACAGGCGATCCACGCCGCCCTGCGCGGCACGCTGCCGGGGCACGCCATCCCCGCCTATATTCTCGATCTTCCGGGCGGGCATGGAAAGGTCGAGATCGGCGCGCAGAACATCGAGGAGAGCGCGCCCGGCCGCCTCGTGATCAGCGACCGCACCGGCCGCCGGCACGATTACGCCGGCTGACGCTCAGTTTTCACGATAGGCGCGCTCATAGGCATCCGTGAGGGGCTTGGCGAAATAGCTGAAAGCCGAGCGGGCACCCGTCTCGACAAAGGCTTCGACCGGCATGCCCGGCACCAATGCCGCACCGTTGAGTTTCTTCAACTCGTTTTCATGGACGCTGACCCGTGCCACGAAATAGGTGAGCCCGTTATGCGGCTCACGCACCGCATCGGCCCCGATGCGGGACAGGGAGGCAACCAGCTCCGGCGTCGTGCGCTGATTGAGCGCGACAAAGCGGAGCATGGTTTTCTGCCCGAGATAAAGCTGATCGATATCCGTGGGATTGATGCGGATATCGACCGCAAGCCTCTCACCCTCGGGGACGATCAGCATCAAGGTCTCGCCGGAGCCGACGACACCACCCACCGTATGCACCTTCAGCTCGTGAACCAGCCCGGCCTGCGGCGCGCGGATATCGATCCGCGCCAGCGTATCGAGCGCCGCCACCTTCTTCTCCGAGAGCTGGGCAATCTGCGCCTCGACCTCACGCAATTCCTTCACCGCCTCGGCTCTTGCTTTCGGCTCGATGGAGAGAAGCTGGAGATTGAGTTCGGCAATCTGCCCGCGCGCCTTGGCGATCGCCGCACCCAGCGCGCCATTCTCGCCGTCGAGCCGCGCGGCATCGCGCTGGAGCGCGTTGAGCCGCGTCACCGGAACAAGGTTCTTGTCGTACAGGTCCTGCACGCCCTTCAGCTCGCCGACGATCAGCTCTGCCTGCCGACGGTTCGATTGCTGCTGCGCAACAAGTCCGGCGATTTCCGCCTCGAACTGCCCGGCGCGTTCCTTGAGCTGATCCATCATGGATTGGCGCACCTGCCGGCTTTCATCGTGCAGGCGCTGTTCACCCGCCGCGACATCCTTCGCTTCCTGCCCCGATTCAAGGTAATCGGGCGGAAGTTTCAGCATCGCCCGGCCGTCGCGCTCCGCCTCGAGGCGGGCCTGCCGGCCAGTGAGCTGAACCAGCTGGGACTGCACCTGCCCGAGGCTGGCCCGTGCGAGGGTTCCATCAAGCCGGGCAACGATCTCTCCCGCCTTCACGCGGCTGCCATTCTGGACAAGGATGGCTTCCAGCGTACCGCCATTCTGGTGCTGGACCTTCTTGACCTCGCTCTCGACCACAACCTGCCCGCCGGCGACCACCGCGCCGGATAGTTGAGCGAAAAAAAGCCAGGCCACAAAACCGAGAAAGCCGGAAACCCCGACGCCAATCCCCGCGATCACCCGGCCCCGCCACGCCGGAAGCGGCGGAAGGGCGGGATTATCAAGCTCGTGCGAACCGCTCACGCCCCCCCTCCTTCTGATTCAGCGGGCTGCGCGTTCGGCCCCGCAGCACCGCGCCGCTGCGGCATCATGGCCGAAACCACGCCGCCGCTGCTCAGGGGGCCAGGGAAAGGAGCGACCGAACCGGTCTTGCGCGGCGGGGGCGAGGGCACGCCTCCCTGCTGCTGCGCCGCCAGCAAGGCCTTGAACACCTCGTCGCGCGGACCAAACGCCTTGAGTTCGCCATCCTTGACGAAAGCCGCGTAATTGATGCCTTCGAGAATATCGCGCCGGTGCGAGACGATGATCACGATCCCGCCACGCGCGCGGATGCTGCCCACGGCCGCCAACAAGGCGCGGTCGCCGTCCTGATCGAGATGCGCGTTGGGCTCATCGAGAATGACGATGAAGGGATCGCCATAAAGCGCCCGCGCAAGCCCGATGCGCTGGCGTTGGCCGACGGACAGGTTATGCCCGCCTTCGCCAAGCATGGTCGCGTATCCGTCGGGCATGCGCAGGATCATGTCGTGGACGTTGGCGGCACGTGCCGCCGCCACGATCGCAATATCATCCGCCTTAGGGTCGAGACGGGCGATGTTCTCCGCGATCGTCCCTTCGAACAGCTCCACATCCTGCGGCAGATAGCCGATCAGAGCGCCGACGCGCTCAAGCGGCCATTGATCAAGCGAAGCACCATCGATGCGCACATGGCCGGCGAGCGGCGGCCACGCCCCGGCGATTGCACGCACGAGTACGGATTTGCCTGAACCGCTCGGCCCGATGACCGCAAGCCCGTCCCCGGCCTTAAGACGGAATGTCGCATTGCGCATCAGCGGAATCCGCCCGCCCGGCGCGGCCACCGCCACCCCCTCCACGGAGAAGCTCTGGGTCGCCTCCGGCAGGTCGATCCGCGCGGGCGCGTCGCCCAGCAGGCGCACCAATTCGTCAAGCCGCCTTTTGGCCTGACGTGCCGCCACGAGCAGTTTCCAATGTGCGACAACCTGCTCGACCGGCGCAAGCGCGCGTCCGGATAGAATGGAGCAGGCGATGATCGCGCCGGCGCTCATCTCGTTCCGCAATACGAGAAAGGCACCAAGCCCAAGCGTCGCAGATTGCAGCATGACGCGAATCATCCGCGAGATGCCACCGATCGTGGCCGAGGCATCGGCGGCGTGCTGGCCGGCTTCCTGCGCTTGCCGCGACACCTCGAAAAAGCGTGCGGCGGCCCTGTTCTGAAAGCCCATGGCGCGCAGGACTTCCACGTTCATCCTCGTCGATTCCGCAACCTGCTGGCGGCGGGCATTGGCCATGTTGGCGAGGCGGATGGGCTCCTTCAAGCGGAATTCGGAGAGGATCGCGAGCCCAGTCAACACGACCATGCCGGCGAGGACAAGACCGCCGAGCCAGGGGTGAAGCGCAAAGATCAGCAGCAGATAAAGCGGCATCCATGGCAGATCGAGCAGGGCAACAGGTGCCTGCGAGCCCATGAAGCTGCGCAGCGCCTCCATGTCCCGCAGCGGCTGCATCACCTCGACCGGGCTTCTTCCAATCAGTGGCAAGCGCAGCAGCAGCGCGTGGACCGGCTCGAGCAGCGCGCGCTCGAGCCAGGCACCGAGACGTGAGAGCACCTGCGCGCGCATGATCTCGATGAAACCCTGGAGCGCGAAAAGACCCAGAGCCAAAAGGGAGATCGCCACCAGCGTCTCGACGGAGCGGCTTGCCAGAACCCGATCATAGATCTGGAGCATGTAGATGGAGCCGGTCAGCCCCAGGAGATTGATGACGGCGGAAAAAATGCCAATACCGACCAAGGCCGGGCGCATGCGCGCGACGGTCCGTTTGATGGGAGAATTCTGCCCCAATTGCATCGAAAAGCGCACCCGTTCCGGATTGCTGCTGAAAAGCTAGATCAACAGATTCGTATAAATCTGCTTATGATTCGCATCACGGTGGCGGCGCCGTCAAGTGAGCAGGGCAGCTCCTTCACCGGTTACGCCCACCTCCAGCGAGAAAATCGGCGTAAGCGGCAGAAAGCCCCTCACGCAACGGTGTTTTCGCCCGCCAGCCGAGGGCGTGGAGCCGCGATACATCAAGCAGCTTGCGCGGAGTCCCGTCCGGCTTGGTCGTGTCAAAAGCAAGCTTGCCCTTGTAGCCGACTACCTGCGCGACCAGCGCGGCCAATTCACCGATGCTGATATCCTCGCCGGTACCGCAATTGAGATGCAGCGCATCCGAATAATGCTCGATCACATGCAGCGCAGCCTCCGCGAGATCCTCGACGAAGAGGAACTCGCGCCGGGGCGTTCCCGTGCCCCAGACCACGACTTCCTGCGCCTGCACGAGCTTCGCCTCGTGGAAACGCCGCATCAGAGCCGCGATCACATGGCTGTGCTCGGGGTGGTAATTGTCGCCGCGGCCATAAAGGTTGGTCGGCATGAGCGAGATGAAATCGGCGTTGAACTGCCGACGATAACTCTGCGCGAGCTTGATGCCCGCGATCTTGGCGATCGCATACCATTCGTTGGTGGGCTCGAGCGCGCCCTCAAGCAGCGCCTCCTCCCGGATCGGCTGGTCAGCGAATTTCGGATAGATGCAGGACGAGCCGAGAAAGAGCAGTTTCTCGACCCCCGCCCGATGCGCGGCATCGATGACATTCGCCTCGATCATGAGGTTTTTGTAGAGAAAGTCGCGCGGAAAGATGTTGTTCGCGTGAATCCCGCCGACATGCGCGGCAGCAAGGAAAACGACCTGCGGGCGATGCGCGGAAAACCACGCCTCGACCTGCTCCTGGCGTTCAAGGTCAAGCTCCGCCCGCGATGCCACCATCGCCGTGATGCCGCGCGCGGCCAGGGCGCGCGTGATCGCGCCGCCTACCATGCCGCGATCGCCTGCGACAAAGATCTTCTTGCCCGCGAGATCGAAAAGCTTGCTTGCCACGGCGTTACCCATGCCGCTCGAGGCGTTCCCGCTCGGATTTCACCGCGACGAGATCCGCCTCGACCATTTCGCGCACGAGCGTTTCAAACGGCGTCGAATGCACCCAGCCCAGCTTCTCACGCGCCTTGCGTGGATCACCGATCAGGAGATCCACCTCCGTGGGCCGGAAGTAACGCGGATCGACGGCCACCACCTCGCGGCCGGTTTCCAGATCGAAGCCGCGCTCCTCGGCGCCTTCACCCTTCCAGCCGATAGACATGCCGACAACCGCGAAGGCACGCTCCACGAATGCGCGCACGGAATGCGTCTCGCCGGTCGCGAGCACGTAATCATCACCCTCCGGCTGCTGGAGAATACGCCACATGCCCTCGACATAATCCTTCGCGTGGCCCCAGTCGCGCTTGGCGTCGAGATTGCCGAGCCACAACCTGTCCTGCAGGCCGTGATGGATCGCCGCGACCGCCCTCGTGATCTTGCGGGTGACGAAGGTCTCCCCGCGCAACGGGCTCTCATGATTGAAGAGAATGCCGTTCGAGGCGTGCAGTCCATAAGCCTCGCGGTAATTCACCGTGATCCAGTAGGCGTAGAGCTTGGCGGCAGCGTAAGGAGAGCGTGGATAGAAGGGTGTTTTCTCGCTCTGCGGAACTTCCTGCACCTTGCCGTAAAGCTCGGAGGTGGAGGCTTGATAAAAACGTGTCCTGCCCTCGAGCTTCAGGATGCGGATCGCTTCCAGCAGGCGCAACGTGCCGATCGCATCGGCATTGGCGGTGTATTCCGCGGTTTCGAAACTCACCTGCACATGGCTTTGCGCCGCGAGATTGTAGATTTCGTCCGGCCGCGTCTCCTGCACGATGCGGATGAGATTGGTGGCATCGGTCATGTCGCCGTAATGCAGCGTCAGGCGCACATCGCGCTCGTGCGGATCCTGATAGAGATGGTCGATGCGCTGGGTATTGAACGAGGAGGAGCGCCGCTTGACCCCATGAACCACGTAGCCCTTCGCCAGCAGCAATTCGGCGAGATACGCCCCGTCCTGTCCGGTAATGCCGGTGATCAGCGCAGTTTTCGTCATATCGTTCTTTCCGGCGGGCATTCTTGGTCCGCAACCGGGACATAAAGAGGAATGCGGCGAAAAGCCAGCAGGCTTCGCACAGGCGGGGCGACATTGCCGCCCCGCTGGCGCTGGAAAGGATCAGAGGCCCCGGATATGCGACGCCGCCTGGGCGCCACCGATGATCGGCTGGCTCGCCATGATCATCAAATGCAGGACCTTCTGGAACTCGTTCACTTCGGAATTCGCGACGTAGATCATGTCGCGGTTGTGGATGCGGATGTTCTGCGCAAGGAAATAGGAACGCGGATCACGCATGTTGATCTGGTAGATCACCGGCACGCGGGTATCGCGCGCGGCCGCCGCGAAAGTCGGATCGAGCTGACGCGCCGTCTCGGCGCTCTCGTAGCGCAGCAGGAAGACGCCATGAGGATCGGAGCGGTAATCAAGCAGGCCGCCGGCCTTGGCGATCGCCTGCTCCAGCGTGATGCCGACGGCGTCGAACGGCACGACCGCGTTGCGGCCGGCGGCGCCGAAGGCCGTGAAGGTCTGCGGTTCGCGCACGACCGTGATGAGATCGCGCGGATGCGCATAAACATTCTCGCTCGGCGTCGAAATCAGGCGCTGCATCGGTACGGAAACACTGCGCCCGCCCCGGTTCAGCGTCACGAAGGTCTCATGGACCGGCGCACGAATCCCGCCCGCGCTCGCGATGATGTCGAGCACACGCTCCCCGCTCGCGGTGAGCGGAATGCGCGCGCCATTCGTGACCTCGCCCAGCAGGGTCACGGAATTCGAAAGCCCGCGCGGCACGGTCACCAGCACCTGCGGCTCGATCGCCTTGCCGGTGAGTTTCTCGACGATCCGGCGCTCGACCTCGGGCGTTGTGAGCCCCGTCACCTGGATACGGCCAGCATAGGGAACGGTGATCGACCCGTCCTTCGCGACAACCTGCTCGGGAATCACGGCGGAGCGGGCGCCGGTGGAATTACGGTCAAAAGCGGGAGACGAGAAAAGCCCGCCCGCCGCTGCTTCCCAGATTGTCACGATCACGGTGTCGCCGATGCCGATATGCTGCGTGGGCGGCGGCCGGCGATCGCCGAATCCACTCAGGAAGGAAAACGGACGGCTGGCCGAGAGGATCGAGACCACATTCTCGTCGAGCGGCTTGAGGATATAGCGGACATTCGGGCCGTCTTGCGCCTGATTCGCGACTTCCGCAGCGGTAGGCCCGGCGGAAGGCATCGACGAGCACGCGGCCAGAGCAAAGGCTGTCGCGGCAAGGCAAGGAAAGACAAAAAACAATCGAGACGACATTCCAACCAATCCAAAGACTCGCCCGGAAGCTTGCAGGACTTCCTACACGTACCGCATGATAAAAGAAATGATCCCTTTCTTTTCGCTCCGTTTCTGCTGCAATTTCGCAACAGCGTTAACCGCGCGATAACCGATCAGACTTCAACCGCCACGGGAAGAGACTGGGTCGAGCCTGTCATCCAGAAAATACCAGCGCGGCAGATTATCCCGCACAATCGGTTCGATTTTGCTGTTGAGAAACGCGACATCCGCCAGCACATCGGATTGCCCCTGTTCTGGCAAGTCAAACGGCGTGCCAAAATCGAGCGTGAACCGACATCCTTTCAGACGGCGACTATGACAAATCACGAAAGCCGCGCCGGTATGGCGCGCGAGTCGCACAGCGATGGCGAGGTTACCATAGGGATGCGGCGGGCGCCCGAAAAGCGGACCCATCTGAACGCCGCCCCTTGCCTCATCGGGAAAGATCATGACGACCTGGTTACGCTTGAGCAGGCGCATCGCCTGACGCGTGCCGGCGGCATCGGGGCTGAGTAACGCCACCCCGAAACGCGCCCGCGTCTCCTCGGCGATCCGCCGCTCGAAAGCATTCTCGGGCGGCGCGTAAAAAGACGTCAACGGGATACCGGCATGCTGGAACATCGGGCCGAAAGTTTCCCAGTTGCCGGTATGAAGGCCGAGCGCAAGGATCGGCCTTGTCTGAGCAACGGCCTTGAACGCTTCGAGCCCGGTCGCCTCCAGCCGTCCTTCCGGCATCAGGCGGTTCATCACGGTGAACTCCCCCATGACCCGGCCGACTCCATCGAGGAACTCCTCGACCTTGGCCTCGATCGCCTCGGCACTCGCCTCCGGGAAGTGGAAGCGGAGATTCTGGCGGGCGTTTTCGATGATCTCGGGCCGATTCCTGCACACGTTGCGTCTGGTCAGGATTTGCCCGAGCTGGGACGCCCAATCGATCGGGAGGCGTCCCACCAGCCGAAACAACACGCCTTGCACGCGCTCGTGCCAATCCACAGGCGTCCCGCTCATGGCGTGGCGGCACTTTCGGCACGCCGAGAGACCGTGACAGGCACGCCATCCAGCGCGCGCAGGGTAAGGCGGCAGACTGGTTCGGCACGGTAACCGGGGCGAACCTTCACCTTGAAGCGGCGCACCAGAATGGCAAGGCACAGGATCGCTTCGGAAAGGCCGAAATTGAGCCCGGCACAGACACGCGGGCCCACCGCGAACGGAATATAGGCGAAGGTATTGATGCGCGCGCCGTTCATGAAACGCTGCGGCTTGAAATGATTAGGGTCATCCCAAAGGTCGCGGGCGCGCTGGATGAGCCAGGGCGCGATCATGACCATGCCCCCCTTCTTCACCTCGAAGTCGCCAACCTTGTCCGCCTCGCGGGCCTGCCGGGGCAACAGCGGCACCGGCGGATAGAGCCGCAGCGTCTCCTGGATCACGGCGCGGCATAATTCGAGCTGTTCGACATCGTCGATCGTTGGGTCGCGGTCGCCACAGATTTGTGCGATCTCCTCGAGCATCGCCTTTTCGATCCACGGCGCCCGCGCGAGGAGATAGAAGGCCCAGGTCAGGGTGGTGGCCGTGGTTTCGTGCCCCGCCATGAAAAGCGTCGCGGCCTCGTTGCGCAGGGCCGTGACATCGAGCCCGAGTTCGGGGCTTTTCTGGCGGCGCTTGACGAGAAGATCGATCATCGACCCCTCTTCGCCCGCGCCCGCCAGATGGGCGTTGATGACCCCCTCGACCACGCCATGGACCATCGCGACGGCGCGCTTCTTCACAGGCCCGTGGAGGATCGGCCAGCCTTCGTCCGAGCCGAGCCAATAGCCGAGATTAAAATTGTCGACCGATTTCTGATAGGTTGCAAATCCGTCGATGACCTGCCGGGCGGCCTCGGTGCCGAGATCATGGCCGAAAATCGTCCGGGAGATGATTTCCGCCGTCAGTTCCGCCATGGCGGAGGTCAGCTCGAATTCCTCGTCCGCGCGGTAGTTTTCCCAGCCTTGCGCGAACGCGACCGTGACATCCTTCATGGTCCGCCCGAAAGCGGGGACCCGGTTCTTGTGCACGATATCCGCGACCAGCGGCCGGCGGCTTTTCCAGGTCTCGCCTTCCGAGATGAAGAGCCCATCGCCCAGCAGCACCTCGAGGGCGCGGCGCATCTGCGGGCTCTTTCGTTCGAAATTCTGGTGACGCGTCACCATCACGTATTTGATGTGCTCGGGCGTGTTGACCAGCACAACCTCGCGCGTGAGCACCTTGAAGGTCGTGAGACCGGATTCGTAGCTCTCATCCATCCAGCCCCCGATCAGCGAATGGCGGGAGCCGAGGATCATACCGAGGATACCGGGGGGAGCGCTCAAGGGCCGGGGATGAGGCGCGACGAAAAAATCCTCGCCTTGCTCCTCGATGACCGGGGCGGGGGTGTAGAGGCGTAAGGCCATGCCGGAATACCCGTGTTCTGAAGTAAACCGCAGTAATATCGCGCTTCTTCCCGCGTCAGCCGGCAAAGGTCAAGCGGCGTTTGAACTTTCACGCCGGGCTTGCGCCGCATCAAGCCCGGCGGATTTCACGCTTTTCCCGGCCCCTTTCAGGCGATGATCGCCCGGTCCGTTACCCGGCGCCAGGCTGTCCCGTCGGAGAAGGCGAGCACCGCACCACCCGTTTCGTTGCTGACATGGATGAGAGCGCCCGCGCCGTTCGCCGATGCCGAGGGAACGCCCGCGACAGTATAGGTTGCAACCCGGACAGCGCCGTTGACATGCAAGGCCGTGCTCGGCGCCGTGACCCCGGCCACGCCCACCTTGCCATCTGCCCCAAGGCGCAAGGCGGTAGTCCAGCTCGCGCCATCGGCAGAGACCTTGAACGAGAACACATCCTCGCCCGCAAGCCCCATTTCGGCGCGCCCCGAGAACCCGTTCTGGTAGAGGATTGTCGCGCTCTGCGCCGACGCCGCCTTGTTCAGCTTGAGCTGGTGTCCGGCGCCATTGTGATTGAAGAGGCTCGCTGCCGCGGACACGGCAAGTTTGTTGGTGCTGTCCGCGCTCGCATTGATTCCGACCATTGCGAGATTTTGCATCGCCCCGAAAGCCGCAACCCAGCCCGCGCCATCGAAAGCGAGAAGCCGGTCCTCGTCGGCGATCCAGGCGAGCCACCCCTCGCGCGGCGCATAGATCACCCATCCGCCATCCTGGAAAGCCGCGACACGCCCTTCCTGCCCTGCCCATGCGCCCGACGCGGCCGCGCCGACAATGTAACGCGCCCCCTCGGCGGGAGCAGGCGGCGGCGCGGATACACCCCGCGTGACGACGGAAAGCTGAAGCAACGCATCGAGCATGCGCAGGGTCTCGTTCACCGTCACGTGCTTTTGCGCCTGCCCGGCTGCAAGGTAGGAAAATCCGGTATTGGGAGTTGTGGCCATAACTGTCTCCGCCCGCTGCGCAAGGTAGGCAGGACTGAAAGGCGCTCCGCCTGCCATATGGCAAAAAACTAACCCCTGTGGATGAGGCGGGGATTTCTCTTTGGGTGAGCATGGATTTTGCCATGTTTCTGCCCCGCCGCCGTAACAGATGCGGGAGAAACGGCGAGGCAGTCATGAAATCTCAACTCCCGAGCCCCATGGATATTGCAGAAACCCACAGGTCAGGGCGATCAATCCAGATGTCTTTCAAGCCGCCGCTCATTCGCCCCGTCATCATGTGCGGAGGATCAGGAACTCGGCTCTGGCCGGCCTCGCGTGAGGCCTATCCCAAGCAATTCGCGCCGCTGCTCGGATCACGCTCGACATTCCAGGAAACGATCCTGCGCTTTGCGGGCGATCCGGCTTTCGGAAAGCCGCTCATTGTCACCAACAAGGCGTTGCGCTTCATGGCGGAGCGGCAATTGAGCGAAATCGGCGCCGAGGGCGAATTCCTTCTCGAACCCGTCGCGCGCGATTCCGGCCCAGCCATCCTTGCTGCGGCCTTGTCCATTGCCAGAAGCGATCCCGATGCGCTCGCGCTGGTGCTCGCGGCGGACCATGTCGTGCTCGATCCGGCGGGCTTTCGTCACGCGGCGAAAAGCGGTGCGCAAGCCGCGCTGGCAGGTGAAATCGTCACCTTCGGCATCGTCCCGAGCCATCCGGCAACAGGATACGGCTATATCGCGGTCGGCGCCCCCTTGGATGAAGCAGCGAGGCGCGTCGAACGTTTCGTCGAGAAACCCGACGAGGCCCGCGCCCAAAGCTATATCGCGGCCGGATATCTTTGGAATTCCGGAAATTTCCTTTTCCGCCCCGCCACAGTGATCGCCGAATATGAAGCAGCGGACGCCGAATCGGTTCAGGCCGTAAAAGCCGCGATCGACAGCGCAACCCCTGATCTCGGCGCCCCGGTTCTCGATGAGGACCGCTTCACACAGGCGCGCAAGATCTCTTTCGATTTCGCCGTGATGGAGAAAACCCGCCACGCCGCTGTCGTCACCGGGAATTTCGGCTGGTCGGATATCGGCGGCTGGGAAGCCCTATGGGCGATCTCGGAGCGCGATTCCGAGAACAACCGCGCCGAGGGCGAAGCGATCTTCGTTGACAGCCGCAGCAATTACGTATCGAGCGAGCGCCAATTGGTCGCAATGCTTGGCGTTGAGGATCTCGTCGTTGTCGCCAACCGCGACGCAATCCTCGTTGCGGACAAGGCGCGCGCCGGCGAGGTGAAGGGCATCGTTGAGACATTGCGTAAAGCGGGCCGCCAGGAAGCGGTCAATCATTTGCGCGTCCATCGCCCATGGGGATGGTATGAAACGCTGGAGCTGATGCCGCATTTTCAGGCCAAGCGCATCGTCGTCTATCCGGGCAAGCGGCTGTCGTTGCAAAAGCATGCCTATCGCGCCGAGCATTGGGTCGTGGTGAAAGGTACCGCGCGCGTGACGATCGATGACACGATCACCGACCTGAACGCGAACCAGTCGACTTATATCCCGCTCGGCGCCGTCCATAGGTTGGAAAATCCCGGCGCGGAGAATATCGAGATTGTCGAGGTCCAGACCGGAACCTATTTCGGCGAAGACGACATCATCCGCATCCAGGACGATTTCCAGCGCGGCTGAACGCCTGCCTATTGGCGAATGCGCCAGTTCTGCGCCCAGAGGCCGCGCTTTGCCGCGCGCGCGTCCTCCTCGGCCTCGCGCATCGCCTTACTGGCTAGCCCGCTCGGGCGCGCCACGCCGGCACGCACCAGCTCGACCGCAAGATCGCGCCCCCTGAAAGTGCAGGTTGAGAGCAGGGGCTGCGCGCTTTGTTCCGCGAAGGCCGCGCTCTCGCACACAAGCGTTTCCAGCCTGTAGACCTGATAGCCGGCGGCGCGCGCTTCCAGCCCGCAGGCGGCAAGGGAACCATCCTCGTTCGGACAGACGGCCGAAAGGCTTGGCGCCTCGACATCCGCGATCTGGATCCGCACATCGCCGGAGGTGATGACGCGCACATCCAGCGGTAGATAAGGCGGGGCAAGGACAAAACGACGACGGAAACCCTGCCGATAGCCCAATGTTTCGCCCAGGAACACAGCACGATAGAGTTGATGTTCGCGCGTGACCACCCGCTGCTGCCCGATGATTTCCGGCGCCGCCCTGTCATGGCGCGGAAGCCAGTCGATCTCCATCGCGCGGAAAACCAGAAAGGCGAGGAGCGCGATCAGCAGGGCGACCATGGCGAGCGCCATCGGGCGCAGTGGCCGTTTTCGTCTCCGCATTTCGGGCCGCGCGTCTCGCACCTTTCATCCCCTCTCCCCCCTTCGATGGCGCGGAACACCGTGCTTTGCAAGGGCATCGGAAGGCAGAAGAAAATCAGGACGAAACGAACGGCAAGACAAATGACAAGAGATGCCGACAGAGCCAGCCTCTATGTCGAGACAGTGCCGGGGCATCTCCAGACAAGGAAACTTCTCGCCCCTGCAATCCAAGGAAGAATGGGGGGATGGTACCGCCTGAGGTTGACAAATCATTCCGGCTTTTGAATTAGACACGATCATTGATCAGGTAAAAAATCATACCTTCAAGTTCCACTGATGATTTCAGAAAGTGGGACCGTCGGAGCAGCGGCCATTAGGAATTCGAGAGTGAAATCACGCCGGCTTCGTCCGGCAGGATGAAAAGGCGAAGACCGGGTGCACCGAGAGGCGCCCAAACTTTGGATCGCACAGGTTTTCCGGCCCCCTATCCGGCTGTTTTCATGTGCAATTCATATCAATCAATTCTAGGGTATTTGCGCGACCGCCTTTGAGGTGAATTGCGTAGTGGAATTTCGGAACGAGGTAGGCGCGTGAAGTCGAACGTCAAAATGCCGGAAATCGCAGTGATCGGCGCGGCGTGCCGCCTGCCCGGCGCCGCGAACCTTGCCGATTTCTGGGCGCTTCTCGTCAATGAGGGTAATTCTGTCGCTCGTGCGCCTGTGGGCCGCTGGAGCGTCGAGCGTTTCCTGCGCCCCGGCGACCCGACACCGGGCTTCGCCTATACATTTGCCGGCGGCTATCTCGACGAGCCTTTGGGCTTCGATCCCACGCCTTTCGGTATTTCTCCGCGAGAAGCGCAGCAGATGGATCCGCAGCAGCGCGTGCTGCTCGAGGTGGTCTGGGAGGCTTTCGAGGATGCGGGCATCGCCCCTTCCAGTCTCGCGGGCGAAGATGTCGGCGTCTATGTCGGCGCGTCGCTGGTGGATTATCAGAGCGGCGCGCTGCACGACCCCGCGGTCATGGAAAGCCATTTCATGACCGGCAATTCACTGTCGATCCTCTCCAACCGGATTTCCTATATCTACAATTTCAAGGGACCGAGTTTTACGGTCGATTCCGCCTGCTCCTCGTCTTTCGTCGCACTGGACCGGGCGGTGGAAGCCCTGCGCTCCGGCGAGATCGACACGGCGGTTGTCGGCGGCGTCAACCTGCTGCTCTCGCCGGCGCCGTTCATCGGCTTCTCGCAGGCGCGCATGCTATCGCCGACCGGGCTCTCCCGGCCCTTCTCCGGCGACGCCGACGGTTATGTGCGCTCCGAGGGCGCGGTGGTTCTCGTCCTGCGACGCAAGGATGTGGCGGAAGCCGCCGGCGATCGCCAGCGGGCGCTGATCGTGGATGTCGCCGTCAATTCCGACGGGCGGACGAGCGGCATTTCGCTTCCCTCGCTGGAAGGCCAGCGCCGCCTGCTTGACCGGGTCTATGACCGCGTGGCCGTGGCCCCGGACGAGATCGCCTTCGTCGAGGCGCATGGCACCGGCACCAAGGTCGGCGATCCGATCGAGGCAACCGCGATCGGACAGGCGATCGGGCAGAAGCGCAGCAAGACGCTCCCAATCGGCTCGGTGAAGTCAAATATCGGCCATCTTGAAGCCGCTTCCGGGCTTGCGGGGCTCCTCAAGGCTGCGCTTGCGCTCGAGAACCGTCTTCTGCCGCGTTCGTTGTTTCTTGAAACGCGCAACGAATCCATTGATTTTGAGGGCCTGAAGCTCGAACCGAACGCCGCTGCGCGTTCCCTCGACCTTGCGCGCGACGGGACTTACGCCGCCATCTGCAATTACGGTTTCGGCGGCACCAATGCCCATGCCCTGATCCGGGCCGTGGAGCGCAAGGAATCCAGGGCAGAGCCTGCCGCGGACGCGCCGCTGCTGCTGCTTTCCGCCTCGACGGGCCAATCCCTCGCACAACTGGCCGGAAGCATCGCGGAAACGATCGACGCGGGTATCGCGCCCGCCACCGTCGCCCGTCAGATCGGACATTTCCGCGAGACCCAGAAGCTCCGCCTCGCAATTCCTGCCCGTGCGCCGGCGGAAACGACCGCTGCGCTCCGCGCCTACGCGAAGGGTGAGGAAATCGGCGGCCTTGGCGTCGCGGGTGAAGCGGGCAACCCTGCCCCGCTGGTTTTCGTCTTTTCGGGCAACGGGGCGCAGTTTCCCGAAATGGGCAAGCAGGCCTATGCCGGCAGCCCGGAATTTCGCGCTGAGATCGCGGAGATCGACGCGATCTTCAAGCCCCTCGCGGGCTGGTCGATAGCCGAAAGACTCACCGACGGTATTGATCCGCTCGAACTGGAGCGGACCTCGGTTGCACAGCCGCTGATCTATGCCGTTCAATCCGCCCTTGCCGGCGTAATGCGTCGTTACGGGTTCTCGCCGGAAAGCGTGCTTGGTCACTCGGTGGGCGAAGTGGCCGCGGCGGAAGTGGCGGGAATTCTCTCGCGCGCCGATGCCACGCGGCTGATCTTCCTACGCTCCGCGCATCAGGAAAAAGTGCGCGGCCTCGGGCGGATGATGGTCGTCGCGACCGACAGGGAGCGGGTGGAAACCCTGCTTCAGGGCTTTAGCACGCCAGGCATCGAGATCGCGGCCTCCAACAGTCCGACTTCAACCTCACTTTCCGGCCCGGCAGAGCTGCTCAAAAGCTTCGCCAAGCATTGCCGTCTCGCGCGGATCGCGACGGTACCGCTCGATATCGATTATCCCTTCCATTCCTCCGCCCTGGACCCGATCGAGCGCGGGATGATCGCCGACCTCGCGGGGATCCGCCCGAGAAAGGGCACGGCCCGCTTCATTTCGACCGTAACGGGCGGCGAACTCTCCGGCGAGAAGCTGGACGCGACCTATTGGTGGCGCAACATTCGCGGCGAGGTGCATTTCGCGGATGCGGTCGCGACTGCCGCCGGCGGCGGACGCCGGATTATCGTGGAGATCGCGCCGCGTGGAATCCTTACAGGCGCGGTGAGCGAGAACCTGCGCGCGCTCGGGATCGAGGGCGAGGCGATTTCAACGCTCTCGCAGAAGGATACGCCCGCCGCTGTCGATCTCGTGATCGGCCGGCTGATGGTGCAGGGCGCCGCCTTCGCGCCCGAGGCCGTGTTCGGCCCCCGTCCCACCCTCCGCCTCTCGCTGCCTCATTACCCCTTCGCCCGTGCGGATTATAATCTGCCCGGCACGGCGGAAGCCTTCAACGCCTTTGGCAAGGCGGTGCTGTCCGAGGCGCGTCATCCCCTGCTGGGTGCTCGCCTTGCCGATGGCTCCCCCGAATGGCGTGCCCTGATCGATCCCGTGATTGTTCCGTATCTCGACGATCATCGCGTCGATGGCGGTGTGATCGTCCCCGCCGCCGGCTTGATCGAGATGGCGCTTGCCGCCGGACGTGATCTCTTCGGTCAAGTGCCGCTTGAACTTGATGAATTCGATGTTCTCAAGGCGCTTGCCATCGCCGAAGGCGAAACCCGTGAGGTATCGACCCGCTTCGCCGCGCAGACAGCCACGGTAGAGATCTGGAGCCGCAAGCGCTTCTCCGCTCAGGAATGGACCCTTCACGCGCGCGGCACGATTAGCGTAACCAATCAATCAGAGACCCTGCCGTTCGCCCCTCCGATTGAGGCAGAGAAGGTGCGGGACACCGAACAGGAAATCTATGACGAGGCGACCCGCGCCGGTCTGGAATATGGCCCGCATTTCCGCCTTGTGAGCGCGAGCGAACGCGATCGTGTCACGGCGTTCTCAACCCTGCGCCCCCCCGGCGAGGGCCTCCCAACCGACGGGTTGGGCGCTTTCGAGGATCTGCACGTCCTGCACCCCGCCTCCCTCGATGCTTCCTTCCACGGGCTTTTCATCTCGCGCCCTCAGAAGGAAGGCGAGAAAAAGGCGCATCTTCCCGTCCGCTTCCGCAAGATCCGCGTCTGGCGGCATGGCGTGCCGATCCGCCGCGCCATGACTCTGCTGCTGCAAGAGACCGATCGCTTCAAGACCATCGCCATCATCCTGCTGGATGCCGAGGACAAGGTTGTCGCCTCGGTTGAGGCTGCTGTGCTGCGCGCGCTCTATTTCTCGAAGGCGACTGTTGCTGATCGCACTTTCCGCACCGAGCGGCTTGCACTGCCGATCCAGCGCGATGCGCAGGCCCGGCTGGATGCGGCGCTAGCCAAACTCGCGGCATCCGGGCCAGCCGAAGAGGCAGGGCCGGAACCGGCCTGGCTGGTGATGCGCGCCTTCGCGATCTCATTGGCGCACAGGCTTCTGCTGACTCATTTCCCGACTCTCAGTGTCGATACCGCCGCCGTTGAATCCGCTGGTCTCGCTGAAACCGCACGCCCAATCGTCGAGGCCGCCCTCGGAGTTGTCGAGGCATTCGGTCTCGTGGAAGAGGGACGCCTCGCAGCGACGCATGCGCTCCCCACGCCGGAAGGCCTGCTTCAGACGCTGTTCACAAAATTTCCCGAGGCGACACTGGAATTGCGCCTTGCCGGGCATGCCCTCGCCCATATCGAGGATTGCGTGGCAAAGGGTCGGCTCGTTCCGCCGCCGGTTTGGCTGCGCGAGCAGTTCGAGATCGAAGGCAGTTTTGCCACACCGGCGCTTCAGATCCTGCGGGAGACGATTGCCGATGCCGCGCGCGGAGGCAGCAAGCGCCTGCGTGTGCTTGCCGCCGAACTCGGCGCGCATGGCCTGCTCACCACGCTCCAGCCCCTCGCGGATCGCGGCCTGATCGAGTTGACCCTCGCCGCGCCCAACCGCAAGGCCATCGACCAGACCCGCGCGATGGAGCGCGTGGATTCCGCCATTGAGTTCCTTGACCTCGCCAGCGAGGCTGGCCGTCGGCCGGACGTGCCCTATGACATCCTCGTCGCGGTGGCGAGCGCATCGCTGAGCGCCGAGGGATTGCCGGATATCGCGTCTCTTCTGCGGCCCGAAGGGCTGTTGTTGGTCGCCCAGCCCGGCGCGGATGCGACGCTCGATTTCGTCTGCGGCTTCTGGAACGGCTGGCTCGCAAATTCCGGGCGCCCCGAAGCCGCGCTTGACCATCGCCCCGCGACCGGCGCAGCGCAGCGTCTGCTCGAAGGTTTCGGCGCAAGGGAGATTGTGGCGCGCCCCCTCCCCGACGGCCTCGGCCTGGTCGCGGCCGGTCGCGCGCCGGCCCATGTGACGAAAGCGGACATGCAGACGCAGAGCTTCGCGGTGATCGGTCATCGCAGCTCCCCGCTCTTCGAGAATCTTGCGCCGCGCGCGGATATCACCATCGATGCTGAAGCCGATCTCGCCAGCCAGCTCGAGCGGATCGTCAAGGCCGGGCAGATGCCGGCTCATCTGCTCTATCTCGCCGACAAGGCGCAGGACGATGCGGTGGAGACGTTGGCGCGCAGCATCGAGGCGGTGAAAGCCATCGCCGAAGCCTTGGAAAGCAGCGAAACCGCCCCGCGGGTGACGATTCTGACGCGCGGCGCCACCGAGGCCTCGCCTGCGCCTGAACCGACGACGAGCGGCCTCTGGGGGTTCCTGCGCGTCGCGATCAACGAATTCCCGATCGTCGATTTCCGTCTGCTCGATTGCGCCACGACGCTGGATATCGCGACCTGCACCGCCCGGATCGGCGAAGCTTTGACCCTCTCCGGCGGCGAGCTGGAACTGGTCGCGGACGAGGCGGGCCTCGCTGCGCTGCGCATGCGCCGGGGCTTGCATTTCATGGAAGAACTGGCCGGCGAGGAGCGCGCCCTGCTGCGCTTCGAACAGCCCGGTCGTCTCGACAGTTTTCAATGGATGAAAACCGATCGCCTCGCCCCCGGCGAAGGCGAGGTCGAGATCGAGGTCATCGCCACCGGCCTCAATTTCCGCGATATTCTCGTCGGGCTCGGCATTCTCGACGACGACCTGCTCGGGGCGGGCCTCACCGCCGCCGCGCTCGGCTTCGAATGCGCGGGTGTTGTCACACGGCTCGGGCCGGGACAACATGCCTTCGCGATCGGCGACAGGGTGATGGGCTTTGCCGCCAATACCTTCGCCTCCCACCTCGTCGCGCCGGACTGGCATTTCTTCAAAGTGCCGGAAGGATTGTCACTCGAAGCGGCGGCGACGGTGCCGGTCGCCTTCGCGACCGCCTGGTTCGCGCTGGTGCATCGCGGGCAGATCCGCCCCGGCGAGACAGTTCTGATCCATGGCGGCGCCGGCGGCGTCGGGCTTGCGGCGATCCAGATCGCCAAGAGCATGGGCGCAACCGTTCTCGCCACCGCGAGTTCGGAGGAAAGGCGGGCGATCGCGCGCGCGGCGGGCGCGGATCATTGTTACGATTCACGCAACGAGCGTTTCGCCGAGGCCATCCGCGAGGCGCATGGCGGGGTCGATGTGGTGTTGAATTCGCTCGCGGGGGCTGGGATGGCGGCGAGCTTCAAACTCGTCAAACCGTTCGGGCGCTTCATCGAGCTGGGCAAGCGCGATTATCTCGACAATACCCATCTCGGCCTGCGGCCCTTCGTGCGGAATATCTCGTATTTCGGCGTCGATCTCGACGAATTGCTGGCGCATGACAAGCCGGCGGTCGAGCAGATCATGCGGGAGGTTTCGCAGCGGCTGATGGCCGGACACTTCACCGCCCTGCCCCACCGCGTTTACGCCGCGCACCAGATCGGTGCGGCTTTCCATGCCATGCAGGCCTCCGAGCATGTCGGCAAGATCGTCATCCACCCGCCCAAGGCGGCGATGCCGGATATCGCCGCCCTGAAGCCGGAACTGCGCGCGGGCGTCTATCTCGTCGTGGGCGGCACGAGCGGCCTCGGGCTCCAGACAGCGCTCTGGTTGGCGCGGCGCGGCGCGACCACCCTGGTTCTCGCCTCGCGGCGGGGGCGGGTCGAAGACGGGGGCGAAGCCGCCATCGCGGCAATGCGCGCGTATGGCGCCGAGGTTCTGGTCGAGGCTTTGGATGTCAACGATGCGAAAGCCACGCGGGCTCTGATCAAGCGCCTCGCCGAGACGCGCGGCCCGATTCGCGGCATCGTCCACGCAGCCGTCCTGCTTGAGGACGGGATCATCTCGGGCCTCGTGCCCGATCGCCTGCGCGCGGTGCTTTCAACCAAGCTTCGCGGCGCACTCAATCTCGCCGCTGCGACGGAGCAGCACACCCTCGATTTCATGGTGTTCTACTCCTCGGCGACCACCGTCATCGGAAGCCCGGGCCAAGGCGCCTATGTCGCGGCCAATGCCTGGCTAGAGGGCTTTGCCCGCCAGCTTCGCAAGCAGGGGCGCAACGCCCTCGCGATCGGCTGGGGCGCGATTTCCGATGTCGGCATCATCGCGCGCGACAAACAGCTCGGCCGGCGCCTGCGGCGCACAACGGGCGTGGTGGGCATTTCCTCCTCGGAATCCCTCGCCCATCTCGGCCGGATGCTGGTTCTCGGCCATAAGGTGGAGGCCACTCAGTTCTACACCAATATTGCGCCCAGCGGCGCGGCTGAAAAACTGCGCCTCATCAACAGCCCCACTTTCGCGGGCCTGGGCCTCGCCCGAGCCGAAGATAAGGGCGAGGATGGCGGAGACCTCGTTTCCGCCATCGAGGGGAAAACCATGGTGGAGGCGACGGAAATCATCACGCGCGCGCTGCGCCGCGAGATTTCCTACATCCTGCGCATGCCCGAGGAGCAGATCGATATCAGCCGCCCGCTCGGCGAGCTGGGGCTCGATTCGCTGATGGCACTTGAGCTCCAGCTTGCGATCGAACGCCTTTGCGGCACCGATATGCCGATGGTCGGCTCGGCGGATCGTCGGCTGGGCGATCTGGCCGCCGGCATCTATACCAAGATCAGCGGGCAGGATGCCGAAGGCGACGACTATATCGACCTGGCCAAATCTATGGCTGTCATGCATGGCAGCGAAGAGGGTGTTGTGGAAGAAGCGCGAGCCAGCGGGGTGGGGCTGACCATCGGAAAGGCGGGGCGCAAGACATGAGCGGCAAGGGCAGCGATCTCGACGGGCTTCTGGGCATGATGCGCAAGGTGCCGGCGGCGCCCGCGCGCCAGGCCGCCGCCGCGCCGCCCGTGCCGGCTTACGATGTCGGGTTCGAAACGCTGCCGCAATACCAGCAGATCAAGTTCCAGCGCGAATTCGCCAAGTTCGGCGCGCTGGATGTTCCCTATTATCGCCTTCATGGCGGGCGCTCCGGCGATACTGCGATGATCGGCAATCGCGAGGTGGTCAATTTCGCCTCCTACGATTATCTCGGCCTGAACGGGCACCCGGAAATCCGCGCCGCGGGGGAAGCGGCGCTGGCGACCTATGGCAGCTCGGTCTCTGCCAGCCGGATCAGCGCCGGGGAACGTCAGCCGCATCGCGACCTCGAGGCGTTGCTGGCCCGCAATTACGCCACCGAGGATTGCATCGCCTTCAATTCCGGCCATGCCGCCGGCGTCTCGACCATCGCGACCTTTCTCGGCCCGAAGGACCTCATCGTCCATGATGCGTTGATCCATAATTGCATCATGGTCGGCGCCCAGCTCTCGGGCGCGGCGCGGCGCAATTTCCCTCATAACGATCTCGACGCGCTCGAGGCGCTCCTCACGGCCGAGCGTGGCCGTTTCGGCCGCGCCATGATCGTTACCGAAGGGCTCTTCTCGATGGATGGCGACGGGCCGGACCTCGCCCGCCTCGTCGAACTCAAGAAGAAGCATGGCTGCTGGCTGATGATCGACGATGCCCATGGCCTCGGCGTTCTCGGCAAGACAGGCAAGGGGCTCTTCGAACACCAGAATGTCGATCCGGCCGGGGTCGATCTCTGGTTCGGCACCTTGTCGAAAAGCCTCGTCGGTTGCGGTGGTTATGTCGCGGGCAATGCCGTGGCGGTGGATCTGCTCAAGCACCACGCGCCGGGCTTCGTCTACAGCGTCGGGATGCCGGCCAGCGTCGCCGCGGCCTCGGCCAAGGCGCTGGAACTGATGAATGCCGAGCCGGACCGCGTCGCGCGTCTCGCCGCCAATTCCCAGCGTTTCCTCAAGCGCGCCAAGGCCAAGGGCCTCGATACCGGCGAAGCCTGGGGCTACGGGATCATCCCGGTCATTGTCGGGGAGACCGTGCGCACCCTGGTCCTTGCCGAGCGTCTCCTGGCGGCCGGGTTCAATGCGTTTCCGATCCTGCCGCCCGGCGTACCTGAGAAATCCGCCCGGCTGCGCTTCTTCCTCAGCGCGACGCATACGCCCGAGCAGATCGACGATGTCGTTGACGCAGCGGCAACCATCCTTGCCGAACTCTCGGATGTATCGGTCCAGAGCATTCTCAAGAAGTCCAACTCCTGATAAATACCTCTCGGTTTTCATACGAATCAAGGATGGTTCGATGCCAGACGGTGTGCCTGTACCTCCCCCCGCGATCATCGAGGTTCAGTCCTCCGGCCACGCCGGCGCGCAATTTGCCCGCGATCCTGCCATCGCCGAACATGAGGAATTGACCGCCGCTCTCTCGAAGGGCACGGCAGAAGCACTGGAACTCTTCATCGCACGGCATCCTCTATCGTCATATCGCGCAGAAGCAGAGCGCGCACTGGGGCAGCTCCGAGAACAGTTTCCGCAGCGTTAATCCTGTTACGTTAGTGCTTTTATCGTTGTTCCAGAAAGGTTTCAGATCATGTGCAAGGCCTGCTCCTTCAACCCCCTGAGTTTCCAATCGAGCGAATCCGCCGGTCTGGAAAGCGGGCGGGGAGGAAATGGGCCGGGAACAACGGGCTATATCGGCGCGACGGGAGTCAGCTCCGTCGATGCCCTGCTGCAGGGCTCGAAATGGACGAGCGCAGAAATCACTTTCTCCTTCCCCACCCTCACCTCGCAATATGAGGGAGGATATCTGGAGACGACCCAGAATTTCGCGCCGGTCGACGCATCGATCCAGAATGCGACGCGCTATGCGATGTCCCTTCTGTCTCAGTACACCAACCTCGCGACGCGGGAGGTCAACCCCACCAGCGCGATAGCCGATGTTCGCGTTGCCCAATCGGATTATGATAATCCCACCGCGCTCGGCTATTTTCCCTCTCCCGGCAATGGCAATCTCGCCGGCGATATCTGGTTCGGCACGAGCTATTTCGCAGGACGGACGGCAACCAAGGGCAATTACACTTGGGCGACGACCATCCATGAACTCGGCCATGCGCTGGGCCTGAAACACAGCCATGATGTAGGCGGCGTAGCGGGGATCGCGCTCAACAGCCAATACGACCATATGGCCTATTCCATCATGTCCTATCGGAGCTATATGGGGGCTTCGACCAGCGGCGGATATCTGAATGAGGAGTTTGGCTACGCCCAGACTTTCATGATGTACGATATCGCGGCCCTGCAAGCGATGTATGGCGCGAATTTCAATACGAATTCTGGTAATACGACCTATTCCTGGAGCGCCACCACCGGCGAGATGTTCATCAACAGTGTGGGACAGGGCGCGCCGGGGGGCAACCGCATCTTCATGACATTGTGGGATGGCAACGGGATCGATACCTATGATTTCTCGAATTACGCGACAAATCTGAATGTCGATCTTCGCCCGGGTGCCTATTCGGTGCTCTCCAGCGTTCAGATCGCCAATCTTGGCAACGGAAATTACGCCGCCGGCAACCTCTACAATGCGCTTCAATATAATGGCGATATCCGCTCGCTGATCGAGAATGCCGTTGGTGGCTCGGGGAACGATACGATTACGGGGAATGCCGCGAATAATATGCTGAGCGGCGGAGGCGGGAATGATCGCCTCCACGGAGGTATCGGCTCCGATTACCTTGATGGTGGAAGTGGATACGACTACGTATCCTATGAAACCGCTAATTCTGGGGTGAATGCACATCTGAGCGCACCAGCTGCCAATACAGGCGATGCAACCGGCGATTCCTATGCCAGTATAGAGGGAATGATTGGGTCAGTCTTTGACGATACCCTGTCTGCCGATTCCGGCAGCAATGACATATGGGCGAATGCCGGTAACGATACCCTCAACGGGCTTGGGGGGAACGACTATCTTTTCGGTCAGGATGGAAACGACCGGCTTCACGGTGGTAGTGGCGCTGATTATCTTGATGGCGGTTCGGGTTACGATTACGCCTCCTACGAAACAGCAGCCTATGCGGTAAGGGTCTCGATGCTGACCACCTCCGGTAGCGCAGGCGACGGTTCAGGCGACACCTTCATTAATGTAGAGGGCCTGATCGGCTCGGCCTACGGAGATACCTTGGCCGGGAACCATAGCGACAACGATATTTGGGCAAATACCGGCGACGATACCCTGTTCGGCTGGGGAGGAAACGATTATCTTTTTGGGCAGGACGATAATGATCGCCTTCATGGCGGTGCAGGATCGGACTACTTGGATGGCGGAAACGGTCACGATTACGCTTCATATGAGACGTCTGGAACAGGGATAACTGTTTCCTTGGCTACACCGTTAAGCAATACTGGTGATGCTGCGGGCGATACATTCGTAGGGATTGAAGGCGTTCTCGGCTCCACTTTCAACGACATCATCACAGGCAATAATTTCGAGAACGATATCTGGGCGAACCAAGGCGATGACATAATCTCTGGGCTGGGAGGAAACGACCACCTCTTCGGACAGGACGGTAATGACCGCCTTGATGGCGGCGCTGGTGCCGACCATCACGATGGCGGAAACGGCTATGATTATGCATCCTATCAGGGCTCAGGGACGGGGATCACGGTCTCGCTTACCACTACCGCCGGCTCAACCGGCGATGCTGCAGGCGATACGTTTGTCAATATCGAGGGTGTCGTTGGATCTGCCTTCAATGACGTGATTACGCTCAACAATAATGACAATGATGTTTGGGCAAACACCGGCGATGACACATTGTCAGGCTTGGGCGGGAACGACTACCTTTTTGGCCAAGATGGCAATGATCGCCTGCATGGAGGCGCGGGCGCCGACCAACTCGACGGCGGCAACGGCTATGACTATGCATCCTACGAAACTGCCACCTCAGGCGTCACCGTCTCCATTCTTAGTCCGGCCAGCAACCTTGGTGATGCAGCAGGCGACACTCTCGTGAGCATCGAAGGCATCATTGGGTCGACATACAACGATAATTTGAGCGCCGATAATGCAAATAATGACATCTGGGCCAATGCTGGCGATGACTCAGTCTGGGGATTGGACGGAAATGACTTCCTTTTCGGACAAGGCGGGAATGACAACTTAAATGGTGGGAACGGCGACGATTTGATTTTTGGAGGTATGGGTGCCGATACGCTGACCGGAGGTAGTGGGCGAGATCGGTTTGTGTTTGACGCCAGCCAAACTGGTGCAGATGTGATTAGAGATTTTACAGCCTCTGACTTTTTAGAGTTCTCAGGCTTTGGCTACACGAATTCGGCACAAGTTCTATCCCACATGACACAGCAAGGACAAAATGTATTATTCAGCGATGGAGCGAATACGATAATATTCGAGAATTTACAGCTTTCCACCATGCAGTCCCTATCCGGTGGATCCTGGATCTTTAGCTGAATTTTTGCTTGGGAAAGAAGATCCAATCCCAAGGTCAGCATGGATAGATCGTCGGGAAGTCAGTGACGCTGTTTGGAAACAGGCAGCGCTTCATCCGCAAGGCAAGGTGACAGGTCCAGATTGAACGAGGCAGGATAGCCAGCTCTCTCTGGAGGCCATCCTCTGGCTTGCGCGCTCTGGAGCGCATTGGTGGGTTCTTTCGAAAGAATTCGGTCGCTGTGACCTTAGGCCCGGTTTTCCTCCGGTTACGGGGAGTGTCCTTGGGTTGATTTAGGGCCTCAGCGGCCCAGGTTTCCAGAGTGATTTGCGAAGCGCACTCGGTCGGTGTTTTGTTGCCGAGAGCGAGTGGGCGACGATTGTTGTAATCCTCCTTCTATGATCGGATTGCTGTGCGGACCTCCACGAATGTCGTGAAAGCACGCTTCGCGCAATTGCTCCGCAATCATTCAAGCACTCACCCCGGAAGCACCCATTGAAGCTTTCGACGAATCCGTTCTGCATCGGCTTTCCGTGCGCGATGTAATGCCACTCGATACAGGTTTGCCGATACCAGCACAGGATCGTCATCGGGGCGTATGCTCGGGTGGCGCACGATTGCGCGATCAACATTCAGAGCTTTGCACGCCCATCGCTGGCTCACTCCGTGCGCTTCGCAGGCATGAGTCACGGCTTTACGCTTCACATCAGGCGTCACCATTTTGAGGCGTCATCCTTCAAGATCGCCCTATCGAGCATCTGTTCCGCCAGTAGCTCCTCGAGCCGGCCTCCTGCTCCATCAGCATCCGATGAGCTGCTCTTCCAGAGAACGTGATGGCTTCATGTTCCGGTCGGTTCGATGCGGCCAGAACGAACTTCGAACTGGATTTGATCACGGGAGCAACCGCAATCCACCTCGGCCACACGAGCAAGGCTTGTCTCCGGACCTGCATCGATAGGCCCTGCCCCACCCGACGAATATTGCCGCCTCTTGCCCACGCCCCCCTGCTCGCGGACAAGGGCTATGATAGCAATGTCCTGAGCTGGCTGGTCAAGGAGTGCGGCACGATGCCGAACATCCCATCCAAGACCAACCGCATCTGGAAAAATGGCTTCTCGCCTGTCCTCTACCGGCATCGCAACGCTATCGGGCGCATGCCCTGCCGTCTGAGGAGCTTCCGACACGTCGCCAGCCGATACGACCGGGACGCCACCAACATCCTCGCCACCATCTGCATCGCGGCAGCCTTCAGCTTCTGGTTATGAGCTGGAGCCTGAGCCATAAGGGGCCAGTCCACAACTTAAACTAAATGGCCTCCGCCAAACCGGGGGCGGTTCTATTTGGCTGGCGGCCTCTGCTCATTACCCCCGAGCCCGCCCCTCTTTTTACTTACGTGCATTGTCCGACTATCTCAGATTTGATCGATTTTCAGCGGGGTGGGTCAAATTTTCTTTCTCATAAAATCGGTTAGAGGTATTAGCCTTATCGGCGTTGCGCGAATGTATGCTCTTGACGCTCGCGCCCTAGCAAAGCAGCTTCTACTGAATGACGCGCGAAAATATGACCGAATTCCCAAACATCAGCGCTTCAGTTCCCGCGATTGTGGAATTTCGCGATGTTCTCAAATTCTACCAGTCGTCGCATGCGACTAAACTGATCCTGGATCATGTGACATTCCAGTTCGAGCGCGGAATGAACTATGGCATATTAGGCGTTAATGGAGCAGGAAAATCGACGCTCATGCGGATGGTCGCAGGGACAGAGATGCCAAATGCAGGGGCAATTCGGCGCCACTGCCGAATTTCGTGGCCACTTGGATTTACCGGTAGCCTGCACCCTGAGATGAGCGGTCGAGAAAACGTATCTTTCGTCGCCCGGATCTACGGGATGGACCGCAGAGAAGTGCTAGATTTTGTAAGGAGCTTTTCTGAAATTGGAGGATATATCGACGCACAAGTTAAGACTTACTCCTCAGGAATGCTGCAACGATTAGCATTTGGCTTATCTATAGCAATTAATTTTGATTGCTTTCTAATAGATGAGGTTATTGCCGTCGGCGACGCGAGATTCCAAGAACGATGCCGGCGAGAATTTGATCGTCGCCGCGCCGAAACGGATATCATCATGATTTCTCACGACATGCTAACAATTAAAGAGTACTGCGATAAATGTGTTGTACTGGAGAATGGGAGACTAAATTTATTCGAAGATGTTAGTGAGGCAATCGAATTCTATCGTGAGATCAACCGCTAAGCTATGCATTTTCATTTCGACCACGTAACAAGAGACACTATTGCGGGATGGCTGACACCAGACAACCCCTCGCACATCCCTACCTTTCGAGTCGAGATCGACGGGCGGGAATTTCGGTCTGTTGAGGCTGCTATCTGGAGGCCAGATCTGGTCGAAGCAAGGCTGCACGATACAGGACAAGTGGGATTTCGATTTGATGACTCGACTGTCCCTGGGCTGAGCACAGCTTCTGAAGTAACTATTGCCGAGCGCAAAGGAAATCGTCTAATATACCGACGGTCAGAGGCTAAAAATTTTATCGAAGGTCGCTTCTTCCTTTTTAATAATCTTCCAATTTTTAGTCGGCCGATCAGGGCGGCCTTAGCAGACCGCTTTCTTTTATCGTACGCTATGATTGAGAATGCAGGATTGGAAACAGCATTTGCACTTTTGGGCAACAATGCTGTCAATTCCGTCGCTGCCGAGGGGCGGTTAGCTGTAGGGCCTTACATCGAATTCTTTCGTCGCTTCCACTACCATTTATCGGCCCTGCTTATCGACCCTTTTGAAGAGTTAGCCAATCGCCTGCTTTTCGTTCGTGCTGTAACGATGGCAGCTAACGCACCACCGTTATCTGTTCTACCCCCACAATACTCAAATATAGGTGGATTGGCTGGGCGGTTGGAGCAAGCAACAAGGCGCCAAATCGCCCATGCGTTTCAGAATTTGACAGAAGCGGAGCTCTCCGTAATCCGAGATCCCATAAC
Organism: Pseudomonadota bacterium; assembly: GCA_020161575.1. GTDB lineage: Bacteria > Pseudomonadota > Alphaproteobacteria > Rhizobiales > Beijerinckiaceae > Rhabdaerophilum. Next base: position 4,230 of record JAIUNR010000011.1, on the reverse strand, counting down.
TCGCATGTTGGGATGCGCTCCCGGAGAGATAGCTGAACCTCGTCATGTACCCGTGGCACTTGCACTACTCGCCGAATTCAATTCCGTGGGCGTTTTTAGTCAACCAGAAGTTTTTCGCCGCACAGTCGCTATGCAAATTGATCTTAATTTCGAGAGCCTCGCTTTCTTTGCAATTCCTGAGGCTCTACCATTGGCAGCCGCACTGCGGGAAGACCCGCAGGTTAACAGGCTTCTCACCAACGATGCGCGTGTTTTTAGACACGTCGCAGAAAGCATCGACAGAGCTATCAACACCGGCGAAGGAGACAACGAGCTTCGAGATGTGCTGCGAGAAATACGGAGAGGGTAATGAAATTTTTGCGTACTCGCCCTCCCCTATTGAATCGCCATGGCGAGCCTTCTCCAACCATGAATCAGAAATATTATGCATTCCAGAGAGCGTTCAAAACTCACTGTGATGTTATTGGTGCTATTATTATCAGAGACATTCATGGAAGGATGCTTGGAAATAAATTCTCTTACCTCAAGGTTATTTTTGTTCCCTTAGGTCACCTTATCTACCTCTCAGCTTTTTATGCATTCCTTGGAAGAGGAGCACTGCTCGGAACAGATAGAATGGTTTTTTTTGCATCTGGAATACTACCATTCATGATTTATCTGTACCCTGTTCGATCAATCGTCATGTCTATTATCGATAATCGCGCCCTCTTGATGTTTCCGCTTGTCCGCCCTATGGACTTAGTAATCGGGCGCTCCCTTCTGGAGATGATTAATTCATTTATAATTATCATCATTTTATTTTTTGGTCTTTATATACTTGGTTTCTCTGCTATTCCAAAAGCGCCATTTGAGACTATAACTGGAATATTAATTACTGTTGCTTTCACAATCAGCTTTTGCATTCCCAATGCTATAATAGCATCTATGGTGCATGGGTGGGTTCAGTTTTGTGTATTATATTGCGTGGCCTTGTATATAACATCGGGAGCCCTCTTTCTACCAAGTCACATGCCTAAAGAAATGGTCAATTTTATGTATTTTAACCCGCTGGCACATTGTGTTGAATGGGTCAGATCAGGATATTATGAAACTTACAAAGAAGGAATCCTTGATAAGAGATATATTTTCGTTATAATTGTGTTGAATTTACTTGTTGGATTTTGGCTTGAACGCATTTTTAGAGGGAAGTTGCGCTGAATATGAGAAGCGCGTGCGCATATTTTGAACTCAATCATTTGCCATAGAAGCAGAGTATGAAGGAGGCTTCGCCAAGTGGCTGACTTACAAGAAAAACGCGTGGTAGCTGCAGAGTCTCATGTGGATGACGGGCGCTCCTCCTTGTCGACTGCCTTAGTGCGGGAGGCGAGCCCCCTTCCTCTGCGCATTTCACGCGCCCTTGCCGATGCATCCATTTTGGCTCGAGACGAACGGGTTGTCATTGGTGGCGGGCGGGGGCTCGCAGGCCGTAAGGATGAACAAGTATTCGCAGGAGCACTAAAGGCTCTGAAGTTGGCTTTTTTTGTTATTCCAGCTATCTTTTCTGCGCTCTACCTTTTTCTTGTTGCTAAAGACCAATACGTCGTTGAAACCCGATTTTCTGTTCGTGCGACCAAGAATGCCACAGCAGACGTTTTATCAGCATTTACAGGATCAGCCGACGGCCTTTCACGCCAGGCAACCGGTATGCTCGCGACGTACATCCGCAGTGAGGCGATATTGCGCGACCTGGAGAATGAAATTACCCTGCGAGAGCGTTATGCAGCCCCTCATGGAGATTTTTTTTCTCGCTTTGATCACACAAAGCCTATCGAGGACTTCGCCAAATATTTCTGGTGGAAATTGACGGTAAGTGAGGAGGTTTCCTCTGGGATTCTTGGTGTCAAAATCCGCGCTTTCAGCCCAGAAGATGCAGTGGCAGTTGCGAACGGCATTTTGGCGAGATCAGAAAAAATGATCAACGAGCTGTCAGAGAAAAATCGTCAATCAATTCTTCGAACTTCCCAGCTTCGGTTCGAGCGAGCACAGGAGCGCCTAGCGGAGATAACCAGAAAGGCTGGACTTCTGCGCGACCATTCCGGCGTTCTAGATGGTGATGTTGAGACCAAAGCGCAAACCCGCCTCATCTATGAGCTTGAGCTGGCCCTCTCCCGTACGATTGCGCTCCGGGAGACCCAATTGCGGCAACTGAGCCCCGAGTCCTCTACCATACGGAATTTGGACGCTCAGATTGCGGGCATTCGATCGGAAATTGACAGCCATCGTAAACGCCTGACCCCGCCGGGAGGACAGGGGGCTCTTTCAAAGGTCTTAGCTGAATTCGAGGCGATGAAAGCTGAGCAGGATACAGCACGGCGGGAATACCTTGCATCAGCGGCCGCGCTTGAAGATGCTCGTATCGACGCGCTTCGGAACGAACTTTATATGAGCGTGTTCGTGCAACCTCAGCTACCAGAAAGCTCCATCTACCCAAGGCGATTGCTGCTCTGGCTCGGCATAGTCTTCACTGCCTGGGTGCTTACCGCTATATCTATTTCGGTCGCTAAGACAGCGCGAAGTTACCGAGCTCGCTAGGCGCCGATCATAGGAGAACGATCGTATGGCCTACGAGGGCATTGCACCCTGGTTGCGTGGCTTATTTGTGGGGACTCTGTTACCGGCTTGGAAGCGCGCTATCGTGGCTGCAAAGACGCGTTCTTACACTACTGGGCAACATATGACAGATCGAGCCGGATGGCGTTTTTCGGTAGCGCGGGTTCTGTTCATCCTATGTGTGCTGGTTCCCTCGGTTGGCAGTGGGATCTATCTTTTCACCTATTCGGCCGATCAGTACGAAGTGGATATTAGCTTTGCTGTGCGGCAGGGAAACCAGCAACAGCGATCTGGCACTGGCTTGCTTGCTTTTGCTGCTCAAATGAGTGGTTTTTCTGGTACGAGCCAAGAGACGTTTATGGTTATGGATTATTTGAGTTCGACATCAATACTCATAGATCTGCGACCTCATTTTGACATCGAAGCCGCATTCTCCGGTTCAAAGATCGATTGGCTTTCACGGTTGGAGGCTGGTTTGCCGGTTGAAGAGCAAATAAAATATTGGAGACGCCTCGTTATTCCGGAGGTTGATACAAGATCGGGAATTATAAACATCAAAGTTAGGAGTTTTTCGGCTAAGGACGCAAAGATTCTTGGTGAAAAGATCCTGCAACTCTGTGAAACACTTGTTAATGAAGTGTCTGTCCGAACTCGACAAACCACGCTCAAACGTGTCGGAAATGATGTTCAGCGTAGCGCTGAGTTGCTTGCTGAAACAAGACAGCGCTTGCAAGCTTTCCGTGATTCTGAACGCTCCATTGATCCTGTTATTGATGCGGAACAGCTTGTAAAACTGATAGCAGAATTGCAAGCTAGAAAAGCAGCACTGGACGTTGAGATCAATACTCTAAAAGGAAGGTTGTCAGCGGACTCACCGGTTATGGTTGTAAAAGCACAAGAAAGCAGAGCGCTTGACAACGAAATCGAATCTGTATCGAAGAGACTTACGGGAATTCGAGATTATAACTCGTCTGTTTCATCAAAGCTAGTAGAATACGAGACACTAAAGGTAGAACAAAGCTTCCGCGAAAAGCTCTATGAAATTACCTTATCTTCCTACGAGACCGCCCGCGATGAACTCATAAAACAACAGATTTTTGTTATTCCTATTACCCGACCAAATTTGCCGGAAAGCGCTACCCATCCTCGGAAATTTACTGTTTTAGCCTCGATCGTTCTAGTTGGCTTGGCAATATGGTCTGTCCTGTCTATGATAGCTGCAGCGATCAAAGATCATCTGTATTGATTATAAGCTACGACCTGACCTTCCTTTAATTTCACCTTAGGCCGTAGGCTCATTACCGCGTAGCCAGATACGGATGGAGGCGAGCTTCACCGCGGCGAGGAAGTTCTCGGCCGTTTTGTCGAAGCGGGTGGCGATCCGACGGAACTGCTTGATCTTGCTGAAGAAGCGCTCGACGAGGTTGCGTGCCTTGTAGAGGTGTTTCGAGAAGCAGATCGGGTCTTTTCGATTGCACTTGGGCGGATGTTCGCCCACGCCTTCAGGTCAGTTATGAACCGCTCCGGGTTTGCCGGAGGCCATTTGGTTTAAGTTATGCGGCCATGGCTGGCTGGTCCAGCGTGGCGTAGTAGCGCTCCTCGGCCTCAGCAGGCGGGATGTTGCCGATCGGCTCCAGCAAC
>JAIUNR010000010.1 GCA_020161575.1 Pseudomonadota bacterium | reverse complement strand
TCGCCGACATGCCCCAGAAACGCCTGGCTGAGTTGCTCCCATGGAACTGGAAAGCCGTCCAAAGTGAGCCGAAAGCAGCGTAGCCGCGGCTCACGCCGGATGGTTACTCCGCAGTCTCGGCCTTGCGGTTCCTGTTTTCTGTGACGCTCGGCCGGCGCGATCTCGCGCGCAGCCTTGTGGTGACCCGCTTTCACCGCAAGCTCCCCGACGTCCTCAGCGTTGAAGAGGTTGCCCGGCTGCTCGAAGCTGCGCCGGGCCTCAAGTACAAGGCTGCGCTCAGCGTCGCCTATGGCGCGGGCCTGCGGGTCTCGGAGGTGGCTCATCTCAAGATCGACGATATCGACAGCACCCGCATGCTGATCCGCATCGAGCAGGGCAAGGGCCGCAAGGATCGCAATGCGATGCTTTCCCCGCATCTTCTGGACCTGCTGCGCCTGTGGTGGCGCGAGGGCAAGCGACGCGGCGTGATGTTGCCCCATGGTTGGCTGTTCCCCGGGCAGGGCCGGACGGAGCCGATCTCAACCCGGCAACTTCATCGCGCGGTTCAGGAAGCGGCCGAGCGGGCCGGGATCCGCAAGCGCGTCAGCCCGCACACCTTGCGCCACAGCTTCGCGACGCATCTTCTGGAACAGGATGTCGATATCCGCGTCATCCAGGTCCTGCTTGGCCATACCAAGCTCGAGACGACCGCGCTTTACACCAAGGTCTCGACCCGGACGATCCAGGCGGTGGCGAGCCCGCTCGAGCATCTCATGGCGCTGATGGCGGGCAAGGGGATTGAGGACGGTAAAGCCGCAATAAGACACGGAACGCCCGACGGCTGAAGCCATGTCGGCCTCGCTCGAGGTCGCCGATATCTTCCGCGCTGCCGGCCCGGCCTATCGGGCGGACCATCCCGGGCACCAGAGCCTCGACCAGCTCAAGGTCATGTCGGCGATCGAGACCTGCCGCACCGCCGCACTCGGAGGCCATGTCGAGGCCTGCGGCGATTGCGGGCATCGGCGCATCGCCTACAACTCCTGCCGCAACCGACACTGCCCCAAGTGTCAGGGCGCGGCCGCACGCACCTGGCTCGCTGCGCGTGAAGCCGACCTGCTGCCCGTAGGCTACTTCCATGTCGTCTTCACCCTGCCGGCGGAACTGGGCGAGATCGCCTTCCATAACAAGGCAACGGTCTATGACCTGCTGTTCCGCGCCGCATCGGAGACGATGCTGACGATTGCCGCCGACCCGAAGCATCTCGGCGCCAGGATCGGCATCACGGCGGTGCTCCACACATGGGGCTCGGCCATGACCCATCACCCGCATCTGCACATGATTGTGCCGGGTGGTGGCATTAGCCCGGATGGAACACGCTGGATCTCCTCGCGCCCGGCCTTCCTCCTGCCGGTGCGCGTCCTCGGCATGCTGTTCCGGCGTTTGTTCCTCGATGGGCTCACCCGGTTGCACCGCGCAGGCAAGCTCAGGTTCTATGGCGCGCTGGCGATCCTCACTGACCCGCGCCTGTTCCAGCGCCAGCTCGCGCCGGCCGCCAAGAAGCGCTGGGTCGTCTATGCCAAGCCGCCCTTCGCAGGCCCCGAGGCCGTGCTCGCCTATCTCGCCCGCTATACCCATCGTGTCGCGATCTCGAACCGCCGCCTCATCGCCCATGACGGGAACGGCGTCACCTTCCGCTACAAGGATTACCGCCGTGACGGGGCCGCCCGCCAGCAGGTGATGACGCTGGCCACCGGCGAGTTCATCCGCCGCTTCCTGCTGCACACCCTGCCGCCCGGATTCCATCGCATCCGCCATTATGGCCTGCTCGCCAGCACAACCCGGCAGGAGAGCCTTGCCCGCGCCAGGGACCTTCTCGCCGTGGCGCCAAAGCCGGAACCGACCATCAAGGCCGAGGATATCGAACCCGACCCGTCCGATCGCCGCCCACCTTGCCCCTGCTGCGGCGGTCGCATGAGCATCATCGAGATCGTCGCCCGTGCCTACCGATCGCGCGGACCGCCGGCCTCCGAACCACCCACCCGGGAGGCCACCCCATGACCCGGCATGGACAACGAGGAAGCCGCGTCACAGCACCAGCGCTCTGGCCGATGGAGCCTCTTGTTGTTCACACGGCAAACGGCGCCAATGACACGGTCTGGGCCGCCAGTCTGGGCCTCGGCGAGAACGACTGGGGTCGAAATGCGCGACCGGCCCCGTCATCCACGGATTGCCGCGCAGCACGCAAACCCAACAAAGCCCAGCCCGAAATCGTCAAATCCCCATAACGCTCAGCTGCGGACCGCGGGTTCCTGCATGGGAGGCTTTCGTACGCCGCCGGCACCCGAAACCCTTCATCAAAACCGGCCTAAACGAACCCCATTCGCGAAGAGGCTGGAGACTGCTCGAAGATCTGAGCAGCTTGCGCGATGTCAGCCCGGTCAAGTTTGTGGCGATTGTGATGTGCTGCGATCATGAGAGCCTGCGCAAGGATGCGGCGCGCCTTACGGGGATGTGCGGCACGAAGCCCCTCTCGGGCTTCCGGCGAAAGCGACGGTTCAAACCAGTCGCCCCAGTCCAGGATTACCTCGCGGTAGAGATGCTCGAGAACGATCTGCATTTGCGATTGGCTCGGTCGCTGAACCTCAAGGATGAGGAACCGATCGAGGAGGGACGGCGGGAGAGACCCGAGGTCGTTTGCGGTCGCCATCCAGATGACGTGGCGGGCGTCAAAATGGAGTTTGAGACAATCATCCTCCACGCCTTGAGCACTCGAAGGCTCGAGCAGATCATGCAAGGGACCGAGGGGATCGCCATATTCCGAGCCTCGGCCCGGCGTCTTGTCGATTTCGTCGAGTAGGAAAACTGGCGAGGCAACGCCGCCGGCGATCAACGTCTTCGCCACGATGCCCATAGCTGGTGTCTTCCACGACATGTCCCTCCCAGTCAGGAGACCCGCCCCGAGTTGGTTGGGCATCGAATAGGATTGGAAGGGGAGGGCGATCGCGCGGGCAAATTCACGCGCGACATGGGTTTTCCCCACCCCTGGCTCGCCCAGCAACAGAATGGGCGGCAGAGAAAAGGGACGCGCCGTCCGTAAGGCAGCACCGAGCGCAGGACGCACGATGTCGAAGAATTGCTGAAAGTGTGGAGCAGACGAACTGAGGGCATCGACCGCATCGATCTGCGCTTGATGCGGGCGAAGCAGGTCCCGTTGCCCATCGCGTGGATCCTCTGCCATCCGACGGATCCAATCGGCCCGGAACGCCCCTTTGCCGAAATCTGCCTCGGTCTCGGCTTCATCGAGAAGCGCCGCTGCTTCGGCAGGCGTAAAAACCCGCCATTGCGGCGGGCTTTCCTGTTTCGGGAACGACGATGAACCGTGATCTGATGGCTGGATCTCTACCGAAGCAGCCAGATGATCGGGTTCGAGCTCGAGCGGGTCGTCGAAGGGGTTTCGATCCAGGTCGGATCGATCTGTCGAGGTCATCTTCATGTCTGCCTCAAGCCCGTTCCCGCCCCTGTGCCATAAAGGGGGCGAGGGCAAGGCTGAGACCGCGAACAAGTTTGCCGAGATCGCGCTGGGGTCTAATGAGATAGAGCTCTTCGACGGCCGAAATCCGATCGATGCGCGTCATCAGGGTATAGCGGGTCAGGAGCTGCCCTGATGGATCGAGGCCAGCCTGGACCAGTCTTTTCTGTCCTTCGTCGCTCTTGAGGAAATGCTCGAGGGAACGACGCGCGAGGAGGGCATGCACCGCGCGGTCGATGGCCTCCACTGTGACTTTAAAGGGCACCTCGATCTCGAGATGACCATCCACAAGAGAGAAGCCGGCCGGGAGCGCGCCTTCGAGATCCTGCATGCGGAAGGGCGACAGGCACCATTCGTGGCCCTGTGGAATCCGGGTGAGCTGATCCATTGGCTGACCCGGGCGGCCCCACAGTGCGGCATAGCCCTTGCGGCGCAAGTCTTCCACTCGGCGTTGCGGGTCCTGGCTCGACGTCACACCGATCTTGTAAAGCGGGATCCCGAGCGGGCGTGCAAAGTTGATAAGCCCGCGACTGCCGGCAGCATAGACGATCACGCGATGCGTGCCTTTGGCTGGATTGACGAGAGGGTTGCGCGTGGTCAGGGGGGCGAGGTCGGCCTCCGAAGAGCTGGGACAAGACGGTGCCTTCTTGGGGGATGAATTGGACATGTTGGCTTGATCCGGCTGGTGCCGGTCCTTTCTGAGACGAAGGGGAATTTGATGGTGGTGGTCGGTGGTGGACCAGCGATGTGATGGCGCTGGTGCGTGGGTCAGTGAGGCCTCTTGGGGCTTTCTTGCGCAGACTTGTTCGTGCTGAACTCGACTGAGATGCCGTGGCGTCTGCCATCCGCTGTCAACGCGGTTACAATCATGATGATCACAAGATGCTGATCTGTGATCTTGCCGTCGGGAAGGTCGAAGTCCCCTCCGATGGCTGCCGCTTTGGCCTGAAACTCGCCCTCGTCGCTCGCGGCGTAACTGGCAAGAGCGAGGAGCGTCTCGGTTCGACGGCTGTGGAGCTCCTGGACGAGTTTTGCATCGGCATCGTCACGCCGCGTTGCGAGCGTCGTTTCGATGAGCTGGAGCCGATCGATCCGGTCACGAAGAGGCAGAGTGAACGCCGAACGTTGGCTGGCCGCGTCGATGACTGCCTGTAGGGTGGCTTCTGGGGTTTTCTGAGAGTTTTCTGGAGCTTTCGGCATGGGTCTGCGCCCGGGCGCTCGGCACGGGCTATTCCTTTCTGATAGGGGGAGGGGGAGCCTTTCGGGGGATTTGAGTTGTCCCAGAGGCAAAAAATCAGAAGAAGGAAAAATGGGTCTGGTCAGCAAAGCCGGGCCCCCAAGGGGCGCGGCTTTCACGGGGATTGATAAATTTCTCGACGTAAAATTCTGACCGGCGCCGGGCGGGAGACCGGTAAACCGCGCGGTTAGCGTGGCCGCCCGGGATCAGGGGGTTGCGCCAGAATGCGGTTGATCAGGTTGGGGAGTGCGCCCAGTGGCTGGAGGATGCCCTCGACAAATGGGCGGTCCAGCGTTGCCTGCCGTGTCGCCTTGATCGCAACGGCCAAGCTTTCACGATCAGGACCCGACGGGGTGGCCTCTATCGCCTGGCGCGCAAATTCATGGAGGGCGCGCAGTATTGGTTCCGTTGCCAGCAACTTGTCCGTCAAGGCGGGTTGGTCAAAGCCATCCAAACGCGCGGCGAGTAGGAGCCATTTGCGCTGATCGTCATTCAGATCTGAAGGGCGAGCCGGAGGCCAGACGAGCAGACCTGCCCTTGCCGATGGGCCGGAAATGGCTCCCATGCCAGCTTCCCGATATGCTGCTGCCAATACGTCCACGTAGGTCTTGGCGCCTGGCTTGCGCGCAGTAAGGGTCAGCTCGGCAACAATCGTCATGCCGACTGCCTTTTGAATGACAGGCCAGTTGGTCAGCGGATTCTGAGGGCCGTCGGGTAGCAGATCAGCGAGGCCCTTGCGGACGCGATGACAAACCCAATGGGCCCGATAGGCGTTGTCTGGACTCTCGGTGATACCCGATTGATCCAGCGCGCGGCGATGATCCAGCCAGACCCTTACAAGCGCCCGCAAGGGTGAGTTGGGTTCGGATCGATAGAGTGCACATTGACTACCCCTTGCAAGCTCTTGCCAGCGCGACTTGATGACCATGCTGATGGCCAGGATGGATTTATCAATCAGCGCCTTTGCCTTCTCAGCTTCCGCGGCGCCTTTCGCCAAGGCTTCTTTCAACGCCAATTCAACGTTGAGGTTGTGCGAGATCTCAAAGGTTTCGTCGTGTCCCGGAGGCGTCGGCACGAGGCAATCGGGAAACGACATCACGAGGCGCTTAACGGGTGCGAGCGGATCTTGGGCAGGCTGGTCATCACCAGGGTCAAATCCACGACGGTGGGATGCCTCGAGCAGAATCGGGACTTCCCTCGGCAAACCCTTCATGAGTTTCCGGAGGCTTGGCTCCTGCGGTTGCCCTCCAACGATAGACGGCGTGGCGCCCTGGGATGGCGGATCCGTTGGGGTGGAATTGCCGAGAGGCGGTCGCTCTTTTTTAGTGGCTGCGGCCATAGGTCCAGCGGATGGCAAGGCCTTGGTCGCCGGGGTCGCCGTTGGCAGACCTGAAGGAGGCGGTGTCGGCGCTGGCGCTGGTGTTCCCGGCTTCGGCGCGACCGAAGATGGCGAAGATGATTCTGCGACGCCAGGTGCCTTTGTCGTCTCTTGGTTCTGCCGGGAAACGGGACCGGGCTGCGGGGTTGGTCCGGCTGACCGGGCGTTAGACGCGCTGGCTGGACCGCTCGCTCGTGACAATACGGGAGGCGGAGATGGAACACCTGTATTGACCTCCGCATGCTTGGCAGGGTCGGCCTGAAAGCCTTGGTCAGGCTTTGGCTGGACCGGCCCGTCCGTTCCCGGTCCTTGCCGCTTCGCCAGGTGCGGACGAAGCGCATGCGATGCCGGATCTTTATGTTGTTCCGTCGCCTGCGGCATGGACGGGCCAGCGGGGCGCTCCGTGGGCTTCGGTATCTGGGTCTTGGCTGGTGCGTTCAGCCCAGCCGGGGCTGGCTTTTCTGTTGGCTTCGCTTCCGCGGCCACGGGCTCGCCCCCGGTCGCGAGCGCCGATGCGCTCTCGGTTGTTGCCTTGTTTCCGACATCGCCACCTTTGTTGCTGACGGTATTAGCAGGAGGCGTGGGCGCCGGCGAAGCAGAGCGCGCCGGTCCTGATGTCGAGTGGTTGCTTAGCGTTGTGCTGATTGTGGCAGCGGGCGCCACTCCTGGCAGTGACGAGTGCGTCTCGATGGTTTTGGCACCCGATCGTTCGCCAGGGCTGGCCTCCTCCTTGCCCCGAGCTGTCGAAATGTTTTTGTTGGCAGGCATATTTCCGGGCGGGGGAGGTTCGCCGCCGGAATTTGGCCGTGTGTTGGCTGCGGCTTTTTGGGGTGGCTGATCCAGCGGGCCGCCAAACTCGATCTCACCGCGGAGCGCATCGGCTGCGGCTTGCACCATCGCGCCGAAATCACTCGCGTGGGTCATGCTACTGCTTTGATCCGTCTTGGGCGCGTCCGGTTCTCTGGTGGCTGGACGTTGATCGTCATCGGGCCGGATTTCGGATCCCCCATCTTTTTTCGGCAACGAGCCCAAGCTCGGTTGAGCAGGGTTAGGCGAGTTTTGCTGGTCCGTTGCGGCGCCCTGCGCGCCGGCGGGAGGTTCATTTTGGCTAGAGCCCTTGTGTTGCCCACGGACTCGGGCCGCCCTCAGCCTGCGGCGACGAACGTGTTCGACGGCGGCGAGGACCTTTGCATCGGTGGCGAGTGGACTGGTTCCATCTTCCTGTGGCGGCTCGGCTTGCGGCTCCGGCCACGGGATCGGCTGCCCTCGGGCAACCGCGTGCCAGACCGCGACAAGATGCTGGTGGTCCTTGAGCCATTGTTCGGCTGCGGCTGACCAGCAAAAATCCTTGATGCGCCCTGCATAAATGTCTGGCGTGACATAGGTGTCACGCCCATCGCCCGCTGCGCTGGCCGTCATGATATTCTGGATTTCATCGGGCGATCGCCCCATCGCTCTGAGTCGGAGAGCAATGGCCGCATCGATGCGCGAAGGGTGAACGCGGAGGTCGTTGGGAAAATCCTGGATCACGAGAGCCCTGAGCCGCGTGTCGCTGTCGTGGTCGGATTGCTGGATGCCCGAGTTTGAAGTCGCCGGGGTTGGCGGAGGGCGCAAGCAATGTCGCGAGGAGAGAGCGATCGCACTCAGCGACGCCTCGGCATTGTCCCAGTCCTTCGCAATCGCAGCGAGGCGGTTAGCGAGTGCTGGATTATCGTCATCGGAAGCTGCGATAACGCGCGCGCGTTCCAGATTCGTGAATCCGAGCGGTAGCGCATGGCGAGAGAGTGCCAAGCTCGGACTGCCTTTATCACGAAGACCCGGTTCGGCGAGTTCCGCTGCCAGGCAACCAAGCGCGAGGCGGTTGCTACGCGGGACCGACCCGATGGCGAGCGGGCTGCATTCCGGGAGGTGCCACGCAATCCGAGCAGGACCGGGTAGTTTCGGGCGCTCCTTCGGATCTGCTGGCTCATTCAATGAGGCCCAAAGGTAATCGCGCCCTACAGCGCAAGGGATGAGATGAACATCCGGTGGCTTTGCTCCGCGTGCCAGTGCATCGTGGATGGCATCGGCAATAGCGCTTGCCGTAAACCCGCGCCCATCAGGGCTGGCTAGAACTTGGCGAGCGTCCCGCGCCTTTTCGCCTGGCTTTGTCCGACCTGGTACCAAGACTTCGTATCGTTCGGCCCCCAGGGGTTCAACCATCTTGGCGACGGCACGTTTGAGATCGTGCTGCCGCGCAAACAAGACAGTCTTTGCGCGGTGGATCGCCTGTTCCTTTTTTATTTCGCCTTGCAACTCAGGATTTCCAATCGTGATCCCTTCCTCCACCGCTAGGCGGATCATCAAGCGCTTGAAATCCGCGCTGCCCTCAACGTGTACGCCCTGCGGCCATTTCGCGGCTGCGAGCTTCAGGGCTGCGCGCGCAGCCTCCTCATCGCGCGAATCCAGCACACGGATGCGCGCGCCCTCATCGACATAGGAAACGGCACCACCGCGCCGGCGGCTGTAATAGGTTCGGCCGTCGAAACGATACGCCTCGAACCCGTCAACCTTCTGCCAGCCGCTCGACCCTCTGGACTCGCCTTTGCCGATGATGGCGCAGGTCGTATCCCGCCGCTCATCCAGCCAGGGGGTGAAATATGGGTCTGCTCTTGGCGCTACTGTCGTCTCCTCATAGGCGCCGAAATGCTTGACCAGCTTGCTCCAGGATGCCGCCCGCAAAGCTTTTGAGGCCTTGACCTGCACGCCATCGACGATGATGACCGCGCCGTTGCCTTCGCGCCGATAGACCATGCCGGCACGCGCCAGAACCTTATGAAACTCACCCCAGCTATTGGCGCGCTCCAATGCGAACTTCGCCACATGGTGTGCCTTCATCTCGGCCGAGACCTCACCCGTCCGGAGTTCCTTGTCGCGTGCCGCAGCACTGATCTCGGGCCGCTCGGCGTCCCAGCCGGAACGGTAAACATTTGGGCCAGAAGCGACATAGCGCGCATTGGTTTCGCGCCGCCAGCCCTGATGCTCTTCGATGATTGCAATCGCCTGGTGCGCCGCCTCAAGATCGAATCCACCATTGATGCGGATGAGCTTTTCCTCCACCGGATCTACGCGAGATACGCAGATGTGGAGGTGGGCGTTGGAGGTATCCACGTGCAACCCGTAGATGGCCTGACATTCGGCCAAGCCGAGATGGCCGAGGAACAGATCGACCGCTTCCTCAATGTCTTGCGAGGAGGGCACCTCGTCCTCGTGCCAGCTCAGGACATAATGGATGATCGGATTGGAAGCGCGGCGGGGCGCGGTCGCCAATCCGATCATTTCGTTCTGTTGGTCACGGAGATCCGCGCAGATAAAGCCGCGGGCGCCGGCATGGAGGCACTTCTCCGCCGGGTCGGTTAACTCCGGGCGCACGATGTAATTGGTCAAAGCACGGATCCGGTCCGCAACCGAAGCGGAGTGCTTGGGATCAGGGACCCGCTTAACGATCATTGGTCGCTTATCCCGACCCGAGTGATTGCTGCCTGGATCGCCAGAATCGTGTCCCGCGTTTCGGCGCGGTATGAACCTTTGCTCTCGCCGTGAACCAGCTTGAGCAATCCGCCCAACCGGCGGAGTTCATTGATCATCGCCCGGTCGACATGGGCTGCCACTGGGCGACCGATAACCCGACGGCGGACAAAATCGCCGATCGAGAGACCAGCGCTATCCGCTTCCTGGCGCAGGTCCTCCTGCTCCGCTATCGTCAGGCGGACATTGACCTGTGCCGTTCGATTTTCTTCCTCGCCGCGCCTCGGGCGGCCGCGTTTCGGTGCCATGGTTTAAACCCCCGGAGGGCAGGGGACCTCCCGCGAGACACGTCAGTGCCGAGCGAGGTCCGCATATGCTGACATATTATGTATAGCATATGCCATCCTGTAAAAATAGTTTACTTATGCACCTTTTAAGTCTCGACTTTAAGCACGGAGGGCAGCTGGATCCCCGCGCAGTCCTTCGTCCACCGGCATTTCCGTCTCACGCCCGCGCGAGGCACTTTAGCTCTGCCAGGACCTCGCCTAGGATCAGCGTCATGAGCGGACCCGCCTTCCACCCTGAGGATAAAGCCCGGTCGTTGATCGACCGGCAGCTTGGCGCATGCGGGTGGCTGGTCCAGTCCAAGGGCGAGATGAACCTTGGCGCCGGGCTTGGTGTCGCGGTGCGCGAATTCCAGACCGCTTCAGGCCCGGTCGATTATGGGCTGTTCGTCGGTCGCAGGCTCTGCGGCGTGATCGAGGCGAAGCCCGAGGGCACCACGCTGTCCGGCTTCGCCGAGCAGGCGGCGCGCTACATCGCCGATATGCCGAAGCACCTTGTCCGCGACGAGGGCCAGGTCCGGTTCGAATATGTTGCCTCGGGCACCGAACTGCTGTTCCGCGATCATGCCGATCCTGATCCCGCATCGCGCCGCGTCTTCGCCTTTCACCGCCCAGAGACGCTGGAGCTCTGGCTGAAGGAGCCGGCCACTTTGCGGGCGCGGTTGCGCGCCATGCCTCCCGTCGTCGCGGACGGCTTGCGCGCCTGCCAAATCGATGCCGTATCCGCGCTCGAGCGCTCGATGGCGGCGAACCACCCGCGCGCGCTGGTGCAGATGGCGACCGGCGCGGGCAAGACCTTTACGGCTTGCACGCTGAGTTACCGGCTGCTTGCCCATGCTGGGTTCAAGCGCATCCTGTTCCTCGCCGACCGCGCCAATCTCGTGCGCCAGACGCGCGACGAATTCCTCGCCTATCGCCCGCCCGGGACGGGCCGGTCCTTCTCGGAAATCTACAACGTCCAGAAGCTTGGCGCGGCGGGGATCGACAAGGATGCGCAAATCGTTGTCGCCACCATCCAGCGGGTCTTTTCCGTGCTGTCGGGCAAGGATCTGGCGGAGGAGGATGAGGAGGCATCCAGCTTCGAGGCCGCGAGCGCCGATAGCGAGCGGCTTGTTTCCTACAACCCGTCGATCCCGATCGAGAGCTTCGACCTCGTCATTACCGATGAGTGCCACCGCTCGATCTACGGCACATGGCGGCAGGTTCTGGAATATTTCGACGCGTTCACGGTCGGCCTCACCGCCACGCCCTCGCTGCATACGCTCGGCTTCTTCGGCAAGAACCTCGTGGCGCAATATCCTTACGAGCGCTCAGTCGTTGATGGCGTCAATGTCGGCTTCGACATCTTCCGCATCCGCACCGAGATCGGCGAGCGCGGCGCGATGGTGAAGGCGGGTTACGACCTCCCGGTGCGCGACAAGCGCACGCGGTCCGAGCGCTACGAGACGCTGGCGGAGGATTTTTCCTACACGCCCGATCAGATCGATCGCTCGGTGCTGGTGCCGAACCAGATCCGCACCGTGCTCGAAACCTATCGTGACACGCTCTTCACCGAGCTTTTCCCTGGCCGTCGGGAAGTCCCGAAGACGCTCATCTTCGCCAAGGACGATCACCACGCCGAGGAAATCGTCGGCGCCGTGCGCGAGGTCTTCGGCAAGGGCAATGACTTCGCCAAGAAGATCACTTACCGCACCGATGGCGCCGACCCAGAACAGCTCATCCGCTCCTTCCGCAACGACTACAATCCGCGCATAGCCGTCACTGTTGACATGATCGCCACCGGCACGGACGTGAAGCCCATCGAGGTGCTGATCTTCCTGCGCGATGTGAAGTCGGAGCTCTATTTCGAGCAGATGAAAGGCCGCGGCGCGCGCACCATTAGTCCTGAAAAGCTTCGCGAGGTGACGCCTGATGCGGAAGCCAAAACCCGCTTTGTGCTGATCGACGCCGTGGGCGTGTCGGAAAGCCTCAAGACCGTCTCGCAGCCGTTGGAGCGCGATCGGGTCATCTCGTTCGACAAGCTGATTGATGAAATCGCGGCGGGGCGACGTGATGATGACGCCTTCGCGACGCTTGCCGCGCGCCTGGCCGCGCTGGATCGGCGCATCGGCGAGAAGGACCGCGCTGCCATCACCAAAGTGACAGGCGGTGTTGATCTCGCGGGCCTCGCCGCGCGCCTGCTCGACGCGATCGACCCCGATGCGCTCGCCATGCGCGTGCCCAAGGACGCGCCCGAACCCGAGCAGAAGAAGGCGCGCGAGGCCGTCAAGGACAAGGCGGTGGAGATATTTGATGACCCCGCGCTTCGTCGACTGCTTAAGGAAGTGAAATCCACCGCCGATATCCGTATCGACACCATCTCCACCGATGCTGTGGTCTCTTCCGGCTGGGACGAAGCGAAGGCAGCGGACACGGTCGCGCGCTTCAAGCGCTTTCTGGAAGAGCGGCGCGATGAACTCACCGCATTGCAAATCCTCTACCGGCTGCCTTACGCGAGCCGGCGCCTGACCTACGAGGCGGTGGACGAACTGCGCGAAGCCCTGCGCCGTCCGCCCTGGCTGCTGGAACCCATCGATATCTGGCGCGCCTACAAGCGCATCGCGTCCGACAAGGTGCGCGGCAACCCGGCCGGCACGCTGGCGGATATCGTCATGCTGGTGCGCTTTGCGATTGGCGAGACCCAGGATCCTTCAGCCACGCTCGAATCCTTGCCCTCGCTCGTCGCCGGGCGCTTCAACCTCTGGCTTGGGCGCGAGGAGAAGGCCGGGCGCAGCTACACCGATGAACAGCGGGCGTGGCTGACGGCGATCCGGGATCACCTCGCCGTCAATATCGAGATCAGGACTGAGGATCTGATGGAGGCTCCGGAATTTGCCGCGCGCGGCGGCATCGTCAAGGCGCGCGGGCTTTTCGGTACGAGGCTACCGGATCTGCTCGATGATTTGACGGAAGCGCTGGTGGCGTGATATCTATCAAACGATATAATTATGGAGATTCCGCGATGACCGCAACCGCCAAGATCTTCAAGCATGGTCGCTCGCAAGCGGTCCGTCTGCCCAAGGAATTTCGTTTCGAGGGCACGGAAGTGCGGGTGACCCGTGTGGGTGAGAAGGTGATCCTCGAACCGATGGAAGCCGGCCCCATGCCATGGCGACTGATCGACGAGACGGGTGACCGGACCTTCATGCCCGAGGGTCGCGAACAGCCCGCCTGGCCCGAGGATCGCGTGGTGTTCGAGCGGTGATCCATCTCGACGCGAATGTCGCGATCGCACTCCTGAATGACCGGCAACCGCAGGTGCGCGCGCGCTTCGATATGGCACGGGCTGCCGGAACGCCGCTGGCCCTGTCGATCATCGTGTTTCATGAATTGATGTATGGCGCGGCGGCCAGCGAGCGGCGCAAGGCGAATGAAGACAAGATTGCGATCTTTATTACCAGCGCCCGGCTCATTCTCCTTCCTTTCGAGGCCGAAGATGCGCGCGAGGCGGCCGAAATCCGCGCTGATCTTAAGCGGGCAGGCGCGCCCATCGGTCCCTATGATGTCCTGATTGCCGCTCAAGCTCGCCGCGCGGGGACAACGCTTGTGACGGCCAATACCCGCGAGTTCGAACGCGTGCCGGGCCTCACTGTGGTGGATTGGTCAGCATGATGGTTCTGCCGGAACTTGCCGAGCGTGGCGGTATCCTCAAGGCGCACGGCCTGTTTGGCGCGCGTCTGTCGGCTTTGCTCGATGAACTCTCCGATGTGCTGGTGGCGTGATGGATATGGTTGCGGAGAGCGTAGAGAACGAGAGCGAAGGGCCTTGGGAATTGCCGGAGGGGTGGGCTTGGACGCAGCTTGGAGGGATAGCCGATCTGCGCGGCGAGAAGGTCGAACCTCAATCGGAACCGAACCTACCTTTCGTAGGAATGGATGATATCGAGGCGCACGGCACAAAGATTGTTCAAACACGGCCGTTCGGCACTATGAAGAGCGCTGGCAATCGCTTTCAAAAGAACGATGTTCTTTACGGTCGCCTTCGACCCTACCTCAACAAGACCGCTTTGGCGCCAGAGGGAGGAGCATGTTCGGGTGAATTGCTCGCTATCACTCCTTCATGCGCGGTATCGCCGAAGTATCTTCAGCTTTTCATGCACGCGCGCCGCTTTGTGAACAAGGCGATGAGCACCGTTAGTGGCGACCGCCCCCGGATCGATTTTGCAACAATCGCCGCTTTCGACTTCCCCCTCGCGCCGCTCGCCGAACAGCGGCGCATCGTGGCGCGGGTGGATCAATTGTTTGCCGAGATTGCCGAGGGCGAGGCGGCGCTCGAGGCGGCGCGCAAGGGGCTCGACACCTTTCGCCGCGCGCTGCTCAAAGCCGCCGTCACCGGCGACCTGACGAAAGAATGGCGCGAGACCAACCCGGTCACGGAGACGGGCCACGACCTCCTCGCCCGCATCCGCGCCGAACGCGCCGCCAAGGGGCAGACCAAGGGCCGCGGCAAACGCAGCCCCGACGCTCCACCGCTCGACACCGCCGCCCTGCCGCAACTGCCAGAGGGCTGGGCGTGGGGGACGTTGGGCGAGCTTCTGTCACACTTGACCAGTGGCTCAAGGGATTGGGCAGAATACTATGATCGCGGATCAAAGGTATTCGTCATGGCCCAGAACGTTCGGCCTGGACGTTACAATCACGATTATAAAAAGCACGTTGATCCGCCGGGACACCTAAAGGATGTTGAACGCAGCAGAATTCGACGAGATGATCTGCTCATAACGATTGTCGGCGCCAACACCGGTGATGTCTGCCGAGTGAACTTCGAAGCGAGAGACTACTTTGTCTGCCAAAGCGTTGCGCTGATGCGTCCGGTGATAGCTGAGATCTCCGAGTATCTGGAGATGTTTCTGATCGCTCCGGATGGGGGGCGTCGAGAAATGGAAAAGGTGATCTACTGAGCCGGGCGCCCGCACCTGAGCTTTGATCAGATCGAAGCTCTGCCCATCCCCATCCCACCACCTGCCGAAGCCGCTGAAATCCTCCGCCGCGTCTCCGAGGCGCTCGCTGCCAGCGCCGACACGCTAGCCATGCTCGATGCTTCAGCCGCTGACGCCGCGCGGCTGAAGCAATCCATCCTCAAGGCCGCCTTCGAAGGCCGCCTCGTGCCGCAAGACCCCGCCGACGAACCCGCCAGCGTCCTGCTCGCGCGGCTCAAGGCCACCCCTTCCACCGATCCGCGCTCAAAACGTGGGCGGCGGACCAAAGCTTAATCAGATAAGAGCCGTATAGGAGCGACCGAATGCAGTTTGAACCGATGGAATTGGAGCCGATCAAAGCCGGGCAGGAACGGCTCAGCCGCGTTTTCAGCGACGAGTTTGCCTTCGCGATCCCGACCTATCAGCGCCCCTATGCCTGGGAGATAGAGCAAGCCGAAGCCTTGCTCGACGATATACTTGCTGCGCTCAAGGATGCGGTCGAGACCAAAGAGCCGGTGACTTACTTCCTCGGCAGCATCGTGCTGATCAAGCAGCCGGGCTCGCCGGAAGCCAAGGTTGTTGATGGCCAACAGCGGTTGACGACATTAACGATGCTGCTTTCGGTGCTGCGCGATCTTTCCTCGCTTGAAGTCGGGATCAAACGTCACGGCTATATCTGCGAGGAAGGCGACCCCGACAAAGGCACCAAGAGCCGATATCGCCTGACTTTACGCAAGCGCGATGAAGAATTCTTCCGCGTTACGGTTCAGAACAAGGGCGCCACGAACACACTGCCGGGCACTAAAGGGTTAACCGATAGCCGCCTGCGGATCGTTGAAAACGCCACACTGTTTCACAATCGCGCCAAGGCTATGACGCCCGAATACCGCGACCGGCTGGTCGCGTTCCTGTTGCAGCGCTGCTATCTCGTCGTCATCGCGGTGGCGAATGTGGATATGGCGCATCGCGTGTTCACGGTGCTGAACGCGCGCGGCCTTGACCTCACGCCGGCCGATATCCTGAAAGCCGATCTGCTGGATCGCGTCGCTGCCGCCGACGAGAAGGACTATTCGGATTCGTGGGAGGCGATCGAAGAACAGCTCGGCCGCGAACGATTTGCGGAGCTCTTCCAGCACATCCGGATGATTTACCAGCGCGACAAACCGCGCGAACGATTGGAGGTTGGCTTCAAGCGGTTCGTCACCGACTTCGCCGACCATGTGAAGTTTATGAAAGACTTGTTGCAGCCGCTGGGTGCCACGCTCGCCATGCTGCTTTCGCCACCCGCCTTTGCCACGCTTCATGGAGACGAGGCCACCAAACGCCTGCGCTACCTCACCAAGCTCGACAACAACGACTGGTTACCTGTCGCACTGAAATTCTTCGCGCACGCAAAACCCTCGCCCGACGATGCAGCCTTGTTCATGCAGCGGCTCGAGACTCTAGCCTATTTCCTGTTCGTCACCCGCGCCAATATCAATGAGCGTATCAGGCGCTATGCCAATGTGCTGACCGATCTTGTCGGTGGAGATTGGAAGGGAAAGTCGATCGAACTCAGCAAGGAAGACAAGGCTGCTTTCCGCGCCGATCTCGACGGTCCGCTCTATGAGGTGACGCGCGTGCGCCTGCCGCTGCTGCTGCGCCTTGATGCGGAGCTTTCATCCGGTGGGGCTACTTATAGCCACGATATGGTTTCGGTCGAACACGTGCTACCGCAAACGCCGAATGCTGCGAGCCAGTGGCTGCAAGATTTCCCGGACGAGGCGATCCGAAATAGCTGGACGCATAAGCTGGCCAATCTTGTTCTGCTGACGCTGCGCAAAAATACTCAGGCCAGCAATTGGGATTTCTCCGTCAAAAAGGATCGCTACTTCTCCGGAAGTGGTGGGGTCTCGCCGTTCGTCATCACGACGCAAGTGTTGGGTGAGAAAGCATGGACGCCAGCAGTCCTTGAGGCTCGTCAGAAGGCGCTGCTCACAAAGCTCCATGCGACTTGGGACATCGCACCCGAGGCGCTGCCATGAACGCGCAAACCCTCGTCGCCAAGGTCTGGAACTTCGCGCATGTGCTGCGCGATCAGGGCGTCAGCTATCAGGCCTATATCAGCCAGATTTCCTATCTCCTGTTCCTCAAGATGGACGAGGAGCGCGTCACCCAGATCGGCGAAGCCTCAATGCTGCCCGAGGGCGCGCGCTGGGGCGATATCAAGGATCTCTCCGGCGAGGCGTTGAATATCAAATACGTCAAGCTGCTGGATACGCTCTCGAAGCAGGGCGGCATTATCGGCGCGATCTTCCTCAAGGCGCAGAACGAGATCCAGGACCCAGCGAAGCTCAAACGCCTCGTCGGGCTCATCGACGGCGAGACCTGGCTCGGCCTGCCGGTCGATGTTAAGGGCGATATCTACGAGGGCCTGCTCGCGCGCAACGCCGAGGATGTAAAATCCGGCGCGGGGCAATATTTTACGCCGCGCCCGGTGATCGAGGCCATGGTGGAGGTTGTCGATCCCGAACCCCATCAGACGATCCACGACCCCGCCTGCGGCACAGCGGGGTTTCTGCTCGCGGCCTGGGAGCACATGAAGAAGCACCCGCGCGCGCGGGACCGGGCCGTCTATTCGGCGCTCAAGGGCAAGTTCTCCGGGGTCGATATTGTGCCTGAGGTCGTCCGGCTTGCGGCCATGAACCTCTATCTGCACGGCATCACAGGCGTCGACTCGATCGTCGAGGCGAAAGACGCGCTGCTCGGGGCAGGGGGGAAAAGCTACGATGTCATTCTCACCAACCCGCCCTTCGGCAAGAAACAGAGCTACAGAATCGTCCGCGACGACGGCGAGATCGATAGCGAGCGCGAGGATTACGACCGGCAGGACTTTTTCGTCACCACCTCGAACAAGCAGCTCAATTTCCTTCAGCACATCATGACCGTACTTGCGCCGAACGGCGAAGCGGCGGTGGTGCTCCCCGACAACGTGCTGTTTGAGGGTGGCGCGGGCGAGACAATCCGGCGGAGGCTGTTGCGCAATTTCGACTTCCATACGCTGCTGCGGCTGCCGACCGGGATCTTCTACAAGCAGGGCGTGAAGGCGAATGTGCTGTTCTTCGACAAGAAGCCTCCGTCAGAGGAAGCCGCGACGAAGGACCTCTGGATTTACGATCTGCGCACCAACCAGCGCTTTACGCTGAAAGAGCGCCCCATGGTTCGCGCCGATCTCCATGACTTCATTGCCTGCTATCGCCCTGGGCGGCGTTTTGAGCGCGAGGAAAGCGAGAAATTCAGGCGCTTTCCGCTCGATGCCTTGCTCGCGCGCGACAAGGTCAATCTCGACATTTTCTGGCTGAAGGATGACGCGCTGGACGACCCGGACTTGCTGCCGCCGCCGGACGAGGTCGCCGCAGACATCGTCGAGAGCCTGGAGACGGCGCTGGAGCGGTTCCGCGGCGTTGCTGCGGCATTGGGAGAGCGCTGATGCCCATTCCTGATTTTCAGACGCTCATGCTCCCGGTTTTGCGCGCCTCGGCACAAGGCGAGGTTCGCATTGGCGATGTCGTCGAGCGCCTGGCGGACGAATTCGCTCTGACACCGGATGAGCGCGCGCATCTTCTCCCATCCGGCCGGCAGACAACGTTTGCCAACCGGGTTCACTGGTCCAAGAGCTACCTCGGCAAGGCAGGGCTGATCAGCTTGAGCGGAAGAGGGCGGTTCACGATCACAGCGCGCGGACACGAGGTCTTGGCGTCACCGCCCAAGCGCATCGACATCAAGTTGCTCCAGCGCTTTCCGGAATTCGCTGCCTTCCGGAACGATGGTAGCGGCGATTCCGACAGCACCGAATCGGTTGCACTAACCACCGTAAAACCCGCCGACGAGCCGACGCTCACCCCTGACGAGACGATCCGGCTCGCCTATCGCAGGCTTGAAACGGCTTTGGCCGAGGACCTGCTCACGCGCGTCCGGCAAGGGACGCCTGCCTTCTTCGAGCGCGTCATTGTCCAGCTGCTGCTCGCTATGGGCTATGGCGGATCGGCTGGCGCGCTCGATCGCGCGCTGACGGGTGGGAGCGGAGACGGGGGGATTGATGGCGTGATCGATCAGGATCCCCTTGGGCTTGACCGCATCTACGTCCAGGCCAAGCGTTATCAGGATGGTTCCCCGGTTGGCTCAGGGGCAATCCGCGACTTCTTTGGCTCTTTGGACCGCGTGCGCGCGACCAAGGGCCTTTTTGTCACAACATCAACCTTCTCGGCCAGCGCGCGTGAGACGGCAGGAATGCTCTCGAAGCGGATCGTCCTGATCGACGGCGTTCAGTTTGCTCGCCTGATGCTGGCACACAGTATTGGCTGTCGGATCGAGGAAACGCTCACCATCAAGCGCATCGACGAAGAATTCTTCGATCCGTGAAACCCACTGGAGTGCCCGCCTGCGGTGCAGGAGCCTGATGCCCTGTTGCGATCATACGACGCGAGAAAGCAGGCTAGACGTCACTATCCGAGCGGGTTGGACTCGCGCGAGAAATCGCTTTTCAAACTGCGCACAGATCTGTACACATTCCTGTGCACTGAATCATCAGTGAGCGTGTAATTTCAAAGGCTTAGAGGTCGTGCAGTGTAGGGGACCGAATCCCTCCTCCCCTGCCATCCGGCGCCCGAAAGAAGAACCCACGAGTTTATGTTCTGATCGCCGGTCGGGCCTCGCCCGGAGGCGATTAGTGGAAGACCGGGCGGTCGAATGATGGTCTGCGCTTGCCGCTAGGCTGCTTCTCCCGATGGACTGGGGCATCCCAACTCCACAACGAAATCCTGCGCTTCGAAATGCACCAGCACCGGCACATCTAGAAATCTCTGGATGGTCGCGATGTTGGTGCGCGTATGGCTCGTCAGCGGGCCAGTGGTAAAACGACCGCCCCTGCCGAGCGCCATAGGCAGGAGGAGCTGGTCCGCGAGATGCGGGCCAATCGCATGGGAGGCGGCGAGGTAGTCACGAGCCTCTCTGGCGGCACTGGCCGCGACCGCTTCCGCCGAGACACCCTGCCGACCGAAGCCCGTGAAGACCTCGGTGACCGTTTCGTGCTCGACCTCGATCAGCACGACATTCCCGGAGCCCGGCGCATCATCGATCTGGAGGGCCGCACCTTCCTCGTCATTCCAGCCGAGTATCTCTCCGGCATGCGCCACCTCGCGCTTTGCGATGTTGAACGGCAGGTTGGCGATCCGCGCCTCAATGCGACGGCGAACAAGCGCCCCACGCGTCTCGAGCACGAGCGGCTCAAGCGTCGTGGACGGCTCGATCTCCACCACGATTTCGCCGCCGCCGGCCGGGAAGAAGCCGGGACGGGTCAGTCGGATGCGCACGCGGTAGCCGACCCTTGCCAGCAAGGGCAGGAAGGCGCGCGCCATGAACTCGAAGGGTGGTGCGGCGAGGTTGTGCGTTCCGCCTTGAATGACAAGGCGTGACGGCGCAGTCGCGAGGGCCAGCGGCAGGAGCAGCGTCTGAAGCACGAGCGACGTCGAGCCAGCCGAGCCAATGTTGAATTCATGCGTCCCCCCGACCACGCGGCCAGGCTCGAACACAAGGCGCGTTGAGCCGATCTCGGCATAGCGAACTTGGGCCCCGCAAATGGCGGCGGCAGCCTTCACGGCTGTCAAGTGCTGGCGCATCAGGCCAGGATTTTCGCGGCTCGCGCGAATGTTCTCGATGGCGAACGGCTTTCCCGTGACCATCGACAATGTTAGCGAGGAGCGCAGGATCTGCCCGCCACCCTCGCCAAGGGAACCATCAATCATTATCATATCACGCAACCTCGGCTCGAAGGCACTGTCATGGTTATGAATTCTGTTTTCTGCTCTGGCATAGTCGCGACCTTGGCGACGGCGACTGTGATGGCAAGCTGATCGATGTTTATGGGTCACGCGCCAATGCTGAGGCTGCGATGGTACGCACCCAGCTGCTCCCCGGGCTCGAGGATCACCCGGATGATTTCCTGATCGATGAACACGCTCTCGATCAGGATGGCTGGCGTGAAGACTTCGTGACCGTCCATCCATAAACAACAGAAGCGCACGAAGCTTCCGAGGGGTCTTTGATGGCTCCTCGGCACCCAAACGACTAACCTTTCACGCAGACGATCTGCCTCAGGGTGTGAACGATCTCGACGAGATCGCCCTGTGCGGCCATCACGGCGTCGATATCCTTGTAAGCCTTCGGCGTTTCGTCGATCACATCAGCATCCTTGCGGCACTCCACGCCCGCCGTATCCGCGATGTGATCGGCGATGGTGAAGCGACGCTTGGCTTCGGCACGGGACATGACACGCCCCGCGCCATGCGAGCACGAGCAGAAGCTCTCGAGATTGCCCTTCCCGCGCACGATGAAGCTCTTCGCGCCCATCGAGCCCGGGATGATGCCCATCACACCTTCCGCTGCGCGCACCGCCCCCTTTCGGGTGATGAACACGTTCTTCCCGAAATGATGCTCGCGCGCGACGTAGTTGTGATGGCCGTTCACGGCCTCGAGATGAGCCTCGAACGGCTTCTCGATCACCCCGCGCGCAGCCTCGATGGCGTGGCTCATCATCACCTGGCGGTTCATCATCGCGAAGCTCTGCGCCCATTCCACCGCCTCGACGTAATCGTCGAAGTTCGGTGTCCCTTCGGGAAAGTAGGCGAGATCCTCGTCCGGCAGGTTGATGAAGAACCGGCGCATGTCATTCTGCGCCTGTTCGATGAAGTAGGTGCCGATGACATTGCCAACACCGCGCGACCCGGAATGCAGCATGAACCAGACACGATCCTCCTCATCAAGGCAGACCTCGAGGAAGTGATTGCCGGTTCCGAGCGTTCCCAGATGGTTCGCGGTGTTAGCCGAAGCGAGTTTGGGATGCTTCTCGATGATGGCCTTGAAGCCGGCTTCGAGCCCCATCCACCCTTCTTCGGTGGCCTTCGGCAGGTTGTGCCAGGCCCCGGAATCGCGCTTGCCACGCCCCACCGAACGTCCATGCGGCACCGCGCGCTCCAGGGCGGAACGCAAAGGCAGCAGGGTATCCGGCAGATCAGAGGCAACGAGCGAGGTGCGCGCCGCCATCATGCCGCAACCGATATCGACGCCCACGGCAGCCGGGATGATCGCGCCGATGGTCGGGATCACCGAACCAATCGTCGAGCCCTTGCCGTAATGGACATCCGGCATCACCGCCATCCACTTGTAGATGAACGGCATGGAGGCGGTGTTGAGGAGTTGGCGTTTCGACGGTTCATCCACCGGCACGCCACGCGTCCACATCTTCACCGGCGCGGCCTTGGCCTCGCGCGCGGCATCGAAAGCCTCGGTCAAAAACTCGAACGACCGTTCCATGGTCCGTTCCTTCCATAAACACCTGCCACTTCGGGGCAGAAAAACAAAATTCGGCGTCGTGTAGGCCGTGGCGACAAGGGGTGGTGAGACCGTCTCGCAGCACGGATTTCTCCGCATCGCGGAGGAGTCGAACCTCAAGCCTTGCGGCCCTACCAATGGAGTCCCAGCAGCATTCGCCACGCCTTCACGACGAAAACGGAAAGGATTGCAGCGACGAGCATGGGCGAGACGTTTTGCTGCGCTACTCACGCCTTGCGGCGGAGGGTGGATTCGAACCACCGGCCTCCTGCCAAAGGCAGGCGCGCTACCATGGAGTCCCGCAAGCATTCGCTGCGTGAATGGAAAGCCGTGACGACAAGGGTTCGGCGAAACATTCCTGCTCTACCAACTGAGCTACAGGCTTGCACCTGGCGGGGCTCGAACCCGCGACACGGATCGTTAACAGCGATGTAGTTCCGCCTGCATTCGTCACGTTTTTCGTCTTCACCCTTTCCCGTTCAGCAGCACGGCGACAAGAATGACGAGATCGGCTCCGGATAACGATGAGTCCGGTGGCGGTTTCCTGCCGCCAGCGCCAGATGGTGGATGTAATCCCGTCGGCATTCGCCATGTTTAGAAAGTGACCGGGGGGACAAGGGAGGATCGAGACACCCGGGCTCGCGCCCGACTGGCGCTAGCCTTTCGACCGCGGACCAGTTCCCAATGTAGTCCCGAAGGCATTCCCCCCGGCCAGTCTTATTCAAGCACGATCTTCTCGATCTCGCCAACCCAGCGATCAGGCGTCAGCTCCCCCCGATGGAAGGCGCTGATCGTATCGAACACCGTATCGGAGAAGCCCCCGATATTGAGGATATCCGCCTGCTCCACGGCTTGCGTCGTGGTGTTCGGCTGGATGTCGATGCAGACCAGCTTTGCCTTCGGGTTCCAAGCCTTCAGCTTCTGCCAGTTCTGCATCATCGCCGTTCCGCGATGCCGGTTCGGGTCCGCATCCACCCAGGACTCGTTGTCCGAGACGAACACGACAAGATCGACCTTCGCCTTTTCCGCCACCAGCTTTTCAAGCGGCGCCGAGCAGTTGGTTCCGCCGCCGCCGATGGAGGCCAGCTTCGCCGCATTGGTCAGCACCGTGTCGCGCGGGTTGAGGTCGATCTCGACCACAGCCTGCTCGAACGGGATGATCCGCGCATGGCGGTTAGCCCTGAGGAATGCCGCTGCCACAAGGGCCGCGACATCAATGCAGCGCACCGCAGTCGTGGCTCCGCGACGGAAACCCGTCACCGGTGACGACATGGAGCCCGAGACATCGGGGCAGATGACGACCCGGCCATCCACGGCAGGGGCATTACTGACCGCAATTTCCATTGCGTCCTGCAATGCCTCGCGGATGAGCGGCGGCGCGTTCGATGCCATCGCATGCGCGACCATCAGTTGATACGGGAAGACATGCGCCTTCCGGATCGCCTTTTCGTCGCCCAGCCGATTGGCCACGAAGCGGGTGAATGCCTCATCCTCGAACGCCTTGTGGCGCATGAAGGTGTTGAGGTTCATCCGCAGCATGTGCCAGCCGGCCTTGCGGCCAATGGCGATCCAGTGCTCCTTCGTGAGGGGGAGCGCCGTCAGCATCTGGAAAGGCACATCCGGCACCTCGCGGGTCGGATCTGCCTTGAACGCCTCGAAATCCCGCACGATCTCCGGCAGGGCCGAAACATCATGCGGCTTCCCGATGAGGTAGCCGTAGAGCGCTGCCCTTTCCGCTGAACGCGGCTTGGGATGGACCATCTTGATCACGTCGGCCAGCGAGGGGGCATTCCCCACAGCCGCTCGCATGATCTCGCGGTCCGAGGCGTTTTCCAGCCAGAGCTGGACATGCCGCTTGGGCCGGGTGCCGAGGGACTTTCGGCCCGTCGCACCCGAACGCAGGATCTGCACGACATTGCGCAGCATCTTGCCGTTATCGACCACGCGATTGAACGCGAGGCTGAAATGCTCGGTCTGCATCATGGAGAGATAGGCCAGCAGGAGGGCCGGCATATCCTTCATGAAGCCCTTCTCGCGGGCATAGATGGCCGTCTTCGCCATGAATTCCGGCTCGATTTCCGGAAGCAGGCGGGTAATTTCGTCCAGCTGCTCCCGCGCCTCCGCATAGAAGGTCTGGTTGAGCGTGCCCGTTGCCGCAAGCTGCGCCAGCTTGTGGCGGGGCGTAAGGCCGTAGGCAGGTGCGCCCTCATGGTTCTTCACATCGGGGCGCGGGAGCAGCTTTCCAACGATCGATGCAAACACGGATTTGTTTGCCATTGCTCTCATCCTTCATTTGACAAGTGGCATGATAGCGAGGTTCGTGCCAAAGTGATGGCGCGGCGACAAAATTCTTGTAAAAATGTTTATTATCAATATCTTGTACTATTTACCTTGCCGGGCTTCCTCGCTGCCGCTCTATTGAGTCTCCCTCAAAAACGATCTAATAGTATCTCCCTTTATTTTTTTGGATAAATTAGATGGGCAAGCGTCGCGTCATCATCGGCTTTCTCGGCACCTCGCTCGATGCCGGCAAGCACAACCGCTGGGAACGGTGGCGCCCCACCGTCGCCGTCTGCCAGCATGAGGATATGATCGTCGACCGGATCGAGATCATCCACGACAATCATGCCGAGACGCTCGCCCAGCGCATCACGAGCGACATCGCGCAGGTCTCGCCGGAAACTGAGGCGCGCCGCCATGTGATGAACCTCAAGAATCCCTGGGATTTTGGCGAGGTCTATGCCGCGATGCATGATTTCGCGCGCGCCTATCCGTTCAACCCGGATCGCGAGGAGTATCTCGTGAACATCACCACCGGCACCCATGTGGCTCAGATCTGCTGGTTTCTGCTGATCGAGGCGCATTACATTCCCGCGCAGATCATGCAGCTCACCCCTCCCCGGCGTTGGCAGGATGGTGGGCCAGGCAAATACGACATCATCGACATCAACCTCGCCCGCTACGATCACATTGCGACCCGCTTCAAGGCCGAACAGGCAGAGGGTTCGTCCTTCCTGAAATCCGGTATTGCCACGCGCAACGTCGCCTTCAACCAGATGATTGACCGGATCGAGCAGGTGGCCATTCGCTCTCGTGCGCCATTGCTGCTTACAGGGCCGACCGGCGCGGGCAAATCGCAGCTCGCGAGCCGGATCTATGCGCTGAAGAAGGCCCGGAATCAGGTGCGCGGCGAATTCGTGGAAGTTAACTGTGCCACCCTGCGCGGCGATGGCGCGATGTCCACTTTGTTCGGCCACGCGAAAGGAGCCTTTACCGGTGCCTTGCAGGATCGCGCAGGGCTCCTTCGCAAGGCCGATGGCGGCATTCTCTTTCTCGACGAGATTGGCGAACTCGGCATCGACGAGCAGGCGATGATCCTGCGGGCCATCGAGGAAAAACGCTTTCTGCCGATGGGCGCAGACAAGGAAGTGGCGAGCGACTTCCAGTTGATTGCCGGCACGAACCGCGACCTTTCTTCTGACGTCGACAAGGGCAAGTTTCGTGAAGATCTGTTGGCCCGGTTGAACCTCTGGACCTTCGAACTGCCCAGACTTGCAGACCGTCGTGAGGATATCGAGCCCAATCTTGATTTTGAGCTGCGCGGCTACGCTGCTCAGGAAAACGAGTTAGTCACCTTCAACAGCGAGGCGCGGACACGCTATCTCGCCTTCGCGACCTCACCTGAGGCCAGCTGGACCGCCAATTTTCGTGATCTCGCGGCTTCCGTGACCCGCATGGCGACCTTCGCCCCTTCAGGCCGCATCACGGAAGATGTGGTGATCGAGGAAATCGCACGCCTCAGGCGCAGTTGGTCGCGCGCGGGGGAAGACAACGGGCAAGCCTTGCTGATCAGTCTTCTGGGTGAGGAGTGCTTTGGAGCCATCGACCTTTTCGATCAGGTCCAACTCGCTTCGGTGATCCGTATCTGTCGCGAGCATTCGAGCTTGAGTGCTGCCGGGCGCGCGCTCTTCGCGGCCTCCCGTGCGCAGAAGGCCAGTGCGAATGATGCGGATCGCCTTCGTAAATACCTCGCCCGGTTCAGCCTTGACTGGCAGGCCGTGAGGAGCGCCTAGCGATGTTGTATCCGGGCCTTCCCCGCTGCTACACGGAACGTCATGTCGGTAATCGCGACACGCCTTCCGACCTCCGCAGTCCGGCGGGGTTCGATCGGATGCCTTCACTCGGCAATCAGCATATTGGCTTCAAGCCCTTGCAGGCGCGTTGTGGCAATTCCGGTCGAGTGATAGGTGCCAAGCCCGAGTTCCCGCCGTTTGCCCGTCATCGGAGAGATGAAACACATGATCCATTTTCCCTCGCCGCGTCGGGTCGAAGGAAGGAGAAACTGGTCGGTGCCCCCTCTGGCTGCGAGGGGCTTGGAGCCGGGGGTAATCTGTCTGGCTTTGGGATCCGAGAGCATCGCGGCCCCCGAATTTTAGTCTTCCGCCCCACGTCCTGCCCTACGACGGAATAAATCTCGATGAGACAACGAGACAGAAATTAATGAGATAAATCAAAAAACCTGAAATCTGAGACGGGTTGACGCGCGATAATGCGCAGAAATGGTAGACTCTCCCCTGCCATCCGGCGCCTGAAAGAAGAACCCACGAGTTTATGTTCTGATCGCCGGTCGGGCCTCGCCCGGAGGCGATCACTTTTTCTTCTTCGCCGCTTTCACGATTTCATCGACCCGGCTGAGGATCGGCGCGGGCGCGCGGGTGAAATCGGGTGAATAGCCCTTGAGATCCTCGGTCAGCATTCTGAGATCCGCATCAAGGCGGGTGGCTTCCGGGGCGGAGAGGCCGGTTTCCTCCTCCTTCATCGCCATGTCGAGGCGGTAGAGCACGTCGAGCAGCTTGGTGCGACGACCGACTGCGCGGGCGTCATCCTTCATGTAATGCGGATAGCTCGTCGCGAGATCGGCGGCGCGCGGCAGGTGGCTCGCGAGGAAGCGGCGCGCGAGGCCCAGCTTTATCGGCTCGGCGGTCAGTCGGCCGAGAATCGCGTCGGCGCGATCCGCCAGCGCGCGGAACTGGGGGGCGATGGTTGAATCATCCATTGCCGCGACAGCGCCACGGATGCGCCCGATATCGTGCTTGGCCGCGAGCAGGAGATCGAAATGCGCGGGCGGAGAATAAGCCTCCGCCGGATAGGCCGGTTGGGCCTCGCGGACGACACGCGCCTCAAGCACCTGAAGCTCGGCACGTTCTTTCGCCTCGCGACGGGCCCATTTTCCGAGCATCATCCAGGCGACGAAGACCAGCATGATGGGGCCAAAGGAAAATGCGACGAGCCCGAAGGCCGAGAGCATGATCAGCCCGAAGAAGATGAAGGGCGCGAAAGCTGCCGCCAGCGCCAGGGCGCTCAACCTGCGAAACAAGGATCTTCCTCCTTCTGATCGGACAGGCGCAACATGGTTGTTTGCGCCCGCCCGCGCAAGCGCCGCCACGGAAAGGGCGGCAAAAAACAGAATTTGACGATCTCGCGCCAAACAGTTAAGCACGCTACATTCCCGACAGAAATGGACGACCCTCAACCCGCGCGGCGGGAACGGGGTCTTGCAGGCGGGAAGGGCAGGGCGCTTGCAACGGTGCCGCCCGATGACGATCTTGCGGCTGCCCATGGCGCGTGTTCAGGGCGGATAACCGACGAAGGACCAGAAGATGGCGAAGCCGAACCCGTTCGAGTTCCTGCAGGAAGTGCGCAGCGAGGGCAAGAAGGTCACCTGGCCTACCCGCAAGGAGACGATGGTGACGACCGCCATGGTCTTCATGCTGGTTTTCTTCGCCTCGATCTTTTTCCTCCTTTCCGACCGGCTGATCGCCTGGATGGTCGGGCTGGTCCTCGGCCTCGGCCGCTAAATTCGCGAAGGGATCTTGTGATGAGCGCTTCCAACGAAACCGCAGCGCGTGCCGGGCGCCCCAAGCGCTGGTATATCGTCCATGCCTTCTCGAATTTCGAGAAGAAGGTGGCGGACGATATCCGGCACGGTGCCGAACGCCTCGGGCTCGATAGCCTGTTCGAGGAAATCCTCGTGCCGACCGAGAAGGTGACCGAGGTTCGCCGCGGCCGCCGCATCGAGACCGACCGGAAATTCTTCCCCGGCTATGTGCTGGTGAAATGCGACCTGACGGATGACGCCTACCATCTGATCAAGAACACGCCGAAGGTGACGGGCTTTCTCGGCGCGGACAAGAAGCCGATCCCGATCCCCGATGCCGAGGCCGAGCGCATCAAGGGGCAGGTGGTCGAGACCTCCGAGAAGCCCAAGACCACCATCATCTTCGAGGTGGGCGAGCAGGTGAAGGTGGCCGATGGCCCGTTCGCCTCCTTCAACGGCATCGTCGAGGAGGTCGATATGGCCCGCCAGCGCCTCAAGGCGGCGGTGTCGATCTTCGGTCGCGCCACGCCGGTCGAGCTGGAGTTCAGCCAGGTCGAGAAGCTGAAGTAAGGGGCGGTCAATGCCGGGCGATGCAGAACGGATCGTCGGGCGCCAGCTCGATGCCTATAACGCCAAGGATATCGACGCCTTCGCGGCCTGTTGGCACGCGGATGCGCGCATTTTCGCGCATCCCGACACTCTGCTCGTTGAAGGGATCGAGGCGATCCGCGCCCGGCATGTGCTCCGCTTTCAGGAGCCGGATCTCTTCGGCAAACTGCTCTCGCGTATCTCGGTCGGCAATCTTGTTGTCGATCACGAGCTTGTCACGCGCAACTTTCCCGAAGGGCTCGGCGAGGTCGATGTCATCGCCATCTACGAGGTTGTCGAAGGGCGCATCGCGGCTGCTTGGTTCAAGCAGGGCGAGGTCCGGCTGAGACCGCAAGGCTGAATAGCGCTTGCCTTTCTTTCGCTTCTCCCTTATGCGCACGAACCTTGCGGTGCTGGAATTTCTTCGCGCCGCATGAAACCCGTGGAAGGCGGTTGGCCGGTTCTGCTCGGAACCTGTCACGAAAAGCCAGACCACGGTCCATCAACGAGCCGGAAGGGCGGGATCGCGGGGTAGCCTCCGTATCGCGCCTCAAGGCTTTTGGAGAGTGCAATGGCAAAGAAAATCATCGGCTTTATCAAGCTGCAGATTCCCGCCGGCGACGCGAAGCCGGCCCCGCCTGTTGGTCCGGCTCTGGGTCAGCGCGGTCTGAACATCATGGAATTCTGCAAGGCCTTCAACGCGAAGACCCAGCAGATGGAAAAGGGGATGCCGATCCCTGTCGTCATCACGGCCTATGCCGACCGCTCCTTCACCTTCGAGATGAAGCAGCCGCCGGTGACCTTCTTCCTCAAGAAGGCGGCGGGCCTGAAGATCGGCAAGAAGCCGGCCTCCGGCTCGAAGACGCCGGGCAAGGGCGCTTTCGTCGGCAAGGTGACCGAGGCGCAGCTGCGCGAGATCGCCGAGAAGAAGATCGTCGACATGAATTGCGGCACGATTGATGCCGCCGTCGAGCAGATCCGTGGTTCCGCCCGCGCGATGGGCCTTGAGGTGGTGGGCTGACATCATGACCAAAGCAAAGAACGAACCCAAGCTCGCCAAGCGCGTCGCCAAGACCCGTGAAGGCATCGAGCGCACCAAGCTCTACACGCTCGCCGAAGCCGTGAAGCTCGTCAAAGAGCGCGCGACCGCGAAATTCGACGAGACCATCGAGATCGCGATGAATCTCGGCGTTGATCCGCGCCATGCCGACCAGATGGTGCGCGGCGTGTGCAACCTGCCGAACGGTTCGGGCCGCACGGTCCGCGTCGCGGTTTTCGCCAAGGGGCCGAAGGCTGATGAAGCCAAGGCCGCCGGCGCCGATATCGTTGGCGCGGAAGACCTCGTCGAGACGATCAACTCGGGCAAGATCGAGTTTGATCGCTGCATCGCCACCCCGGACATGATGGGCCTCGTCGGCCGTCTCGGCAAGGTTCTCGGCCCGCGTGGCCTGATGCCGAACCCGCGTGTCGGCACCGTGACGATGGACATCGCCGGCGCGGTGAAGGCCTCCAAGGGCGGCGCTGTCGAGTTCCGCGTCGAGAAGGCCGGCATCATCCATGGCGGCGTCGGCAAGGCGTCCTTCGATGAGGGCAAGCTTGTCGAGAACATCCGTGCCTTCGTCGATGCCGTGAACAAGGCCAAGCCGACCGGCGCGAAGGGCACCTACCTCCAGCGCATCGCGATCTCCTCGTCGATGGGCCCCGGCGTGAAGGTCGATGTTTCGAGCGTGAACGCTGCCTGATCGCCTGAAGGCGACGCAAGAATCGAGAACCCCGCGGGATCGCGGGGTTTTTTTATTGCCTGTATTGCCGATAGTCCCGCTTAACCATTCCACGAGGTAAGTGCGGTTTTTCCCTTCGTATGGTCCATTCCTTGCGGAATGTCAGCGTAGCTTTCACGCTGTCCCGGAGTGAGACATGCAGACGAAACGTTTTGAGGCACTGGACGGATGGCGTGGCATCGCCGCGCTCGCGGTGGCGTTCTATCATGTGCCGATCGCCCATCCCCTGCGCGATTTCGCCGGCTGGAAGAACTGGGAGCTGTTTGTCGACCTGTTCTTCGTGCTCTCCGGTTTCGTGATGATGCATGCCTGGGGCGCGCGTCTTGATGGGCTGGGTGCCGCGCGTGAATTCATGACGCGCCGCTTCTGGCGCATATGGCCGCTGCATTTCGCGATGCTGCTGGTGCTTTTCGTGTTCGAACTGACGAAAGCGGGAATCGCCGGCTTCATCGCGTTGCCGCTTGATGGCGCGCCTTTCACGGATAATCGCTCCTGGGCGACGCTGATCTCCAACATCGCCATGACGCAGGCCATGAACCTGCATGGCACGACATCCTGGAATGGCGCTGCCTGGTCGATCTCGGTCGAATTCTGGACCTATCTCGTCTTCGCCATCGTGCTGCTGGGGGCACGCTGCTATCGCAGCATGGCCTTCCTCGCCGTTTCCGCTTTCGCTCTTGGGCTGCTTGCGCTCCGGTCCGGGAATTACCTGTTCGCCACGCATGATTTCGGCTTCCTGCGCGCGCTGTATGGCTTCTTCCTTGGCGCGGCGGTGTATCGCCTCGCGAGCGCGGATCGCGTGACCATTCATGGCGGTATGGGGCTCGAAATCGGCGCGGTCGCGGTGATGCTCGGATTTCTGGTTCTCACCGGCATGAATGCCACGAGCTATCTCGCGCCAATTATCTTCGCGGGGTTGATCCTGGTCTTCAGCCAGAGCGCGGGGCTGATCAGCCGTGCGCTTGAAAGCCGCCCGATTCAGGCTCTGGGGCGCTGGTCCTACTCGATTTATCTCGTCCATGCCGTGCTGTTCTATCTCGCGGGCATTGCTCTCCAGCTCGGCATCAAGTTTCTGAAGCTGCCGCTCATTGTGACCGGGGCTGGTGGCGAGCGCCTTTTCTCGACGGGAAGCCTGTTTGCCGATGTGGGCGTAATCGTTGTGATGCTCGGTTTTTCTGTGCTGGTTTCCGCGCTGACCTACCGGCTGATCGAGCGGCCCTTCATGGCCGGCGCCCGTGCTGCGCGCCTGACGGCCACCGAACGCGGCGCCGCGATCGCGTGATTTGCAGGACAAACTTCACGATTCTGTCAAGCCCCCCTCTTGCATCCTGAGAGGGGAGGCTTTATTGACCACAGCTTGCGAGGAAGGATCGCGGTTTTCCGCGATGCTTTTTTGTCGCCCTTCGAGAGGGGGGCGAACGGATCCGGTAAGATGAGCCGCAAGGTGATCGTTTTGTCGAATTCCGTCAATCCTGTCCGAGACTGCAGGTGCAAGGGCTGCCAGAAATCATTGTCCATCCGGTTCGCGTGAGCGTCCATGGGAGGGGTTTTCTGTCGGCCGAGCTTAATTTCCGCCCTTCCGGGCGGCTTGCGGGGATAGCCGATCTCCGCAGACGGCCTGCACAGATGGGGAAGGGAAGGCGCTGCCGGGCTCGATGAGCCTGGGGGTGTTTTCGTTTTCTCGGCCTGAGGGTTTCGCGGGTTCCCCGCAATTCTCCGGGAGGACAGGCGGCCATCGTGCCGGGGGCTTTACGCCCTCATCGTGATGGTCTGGCGGGGTGACCCGCCTTAACCGTTGTCCTTCCGGTTTCGTCCGTGTGGCGCCGCCGGAGGATGGCAGAGCGCAGAGAGGGAAGGGGTCGTCCGATGGATTTCAACCGCTTTCCCGATCCGGAGAAAACACGTGGATAGAGCTGGAAAAGAAGAGCTCGTCTCGACGCTGAACACGGTGTTCAAGGACGCCGGCGTCGTCGTCGTCGCGCATTATTCCGGCCTGACCGTCGCCCAGATGCAGAAGCTCCGTCAGGAGATGAAGAAAGCTGGCGCCACGGTGAAGGTCGCGAAGAATCGCCTCGTGAAGATCGCGCTCGATGGCACTGATGTCGCTTCCATCGCCGGCCTCATGAAGGGTCCGACCATTCTTGCCTATTCGGCAGATCCGGTCGCGGCTCCGAAGGTTGCCGCCGAATTCGCCAAGACGCACGACAAGCTCGTGATTCTCGGCGGCGCGATGGGCACGACCGCTTTGAACGCCGATGGTGTGAAGGCTCTCGCCACCATGCCGTCGCTCGACGAACTGCGCGCCAAGCTCGTGGGCCTTGTCCAGGCCCCGGCGACCAAGCTTGCGCAGCTCTCGACCGCGCCAGCCGCCAAGCTCGCGCGCGTGTTCGGGGCCTATGCCAACCGAGACGCAGCCTGAGACGAAACCCGATCAGGGAATTCCCGCCTTCAGGGGATTTCCGCCAAACCGACAAACGAAACCCTGTAGCCTAAGGATTTTATCATGGCTGATCTGTCCAAGCTCGTTGACG
Organism: Pseudomonadota bacterium; assembly: GCA_020161575.1. Lineage (GTDB taxonomy): Bacteria > Pseudomonadota > Alphaproteobacteria > Rhizobiales > Beijerinckiaceae > Rhabdaerophilum. The sequence continues at coordinate 35,158 of JAIUNR010000010.1, read as the reverse complement.
AGCTCTCGAACCTGACCGTTCTCGAAGCCGCCGAGCTCGCCAAGATGCTCGAAGAGAAGTGGGGCGTTTCCGCCGCTGCTGCCGTTGCCGTTGCCGCCGCTCCGGGCGCTGGCGGTGGCGCTGCCGCGCCGGCCGCCGAAGAGAAGACCGAGTTCACGGTTGTTCTCGCCTCTGCCGGCGACAAGAAGATCGAAGTCATCAAGGAAGTCCGCGCCATCACCGGCCTGGGCCTCAAGGAAGCCAAGGACCTCGTCGAAGGCGCCCCGAAGCCTGTCAAGGAAGGCGTTGCCAAGGACGAAGCCGAGAAGCTCAAGAAGCAGCTCGAAGCGGCCGGCGCCAAGGTCGAACTCAAGTGATTTTGGCCCTTTTGGGCTGAATTTGCGATTGACCCGCGCGGGTTTTCCCGCGCGGGCCTTTTGGTCTCCAAGGGGTGCTTGCCCTGCGGGACGTCCGACCCGAGAGGCTTGTAGCCTCTCCGGTCGGCCGTTGTTTTGATGTGCACCGGTTCCTTTCGGAACGTGCTTTGACGAGGATCGATATGGCGAACGCTCAGCAGGCTCAGTCGGGAAAATCCAAAAACCTGGATGCGAAAACCCTGGTTGGGCGCAAGCGGCTCAGGAAATTCTTCGGGAATATCCGCGAGGCGATCGAGATGCCGAACCTGATCGAGGTTCAGAAGGCGTCCTACGATCAGTTCCTGATGGTGGACGAGCCCAAGGGCGGCCGCCCGGATGAGGGGCTCCAGAGCGTCTTCCGCTCGGTCTTCCCGATTTCCGATTTCTCGGGTGCCTCGCTTCTCGAATTCGTGAAATACACGTTCGAGCCGCCGAAATACGACACGGACGAGTGCCGCCAGCGCGGCATGACCTATGCCGCGCCGCTCAAGGTGACGCTGCGCCTCATCGTGTTCGATGTGGATGTCGATACCGGCGCCCGCTCGGTGAAGGACATCAAGGAGCAGGACGTCTATATGGGCGACATGCCGCTCATGACGATGAACGGCACCTTCATCGTCAACGGCACCGAGCGCGTGATCGTCTCGCAGATGCATCGGTCGCCGGGCGTCTTCTTCGACCATGACAAGGGCAAGAGCCATTCCTCGGGCAAGCTGCTCTTCGCGGCCCGCATCATTCCCTATCGCGGTTCCTGGCTCGACATCGAGTTCGACGCGAAGGATATCGTCCATGCGCGTATCGACCGTCGCCGTAAGATCCCGGTGACGAGCCTTCTCTATGCGCTCGGCATGGATTCGGAGGAAATCCTTTCGACCTTCTACCGCAACCTCAGCTATGTGCGCGATGGCGCCGGCTGGCGCATTCCCTATGAGGCGGAACGTTTCAAGGGCCTCAAGGCGACGGTTGACTACATCGATGCCGAGACCGGCGAGGTCGTGATCGAGACCGGCCGCAAGATGACCGCGCGTTCGGCCCGCCAGCTCGCGGAGAAGGGCGTGCGCTTCCTGCGCGCGACCAACGAGGATCTGCTCGGCCAATATGTCGGCGAGGATATCGTCAACATGTCCACCGGCGAGATCTACGCCGAGGCGGGCGACGAGATCACCGACAAGGTTCTCAAGCTCTTCGAGGAAGTGGGCGTCGTTGAATTGCCGGTGCTCGACATCGATCACGTCAATGTCGGCCCCTATATCCGCAACACGCTGGCGGCGGACAAGAATTCCCGCCGTGAGGAAGCGCTTTTCGACATCTACCGCGTCATGCGTCCGGGCGAGCCGCCCACCATCGACAGCGCCGAGAAGATGTTCCAGGATCTCTTCTTCGATTCCGAGCGCTATGACCTCTCGGCTGTCGGCCGCGTCAAGATGAACATGCGCCTCGATCTCGATGCGCCGGATACCCAGCGTACCTTGCGCAAGGAAGACATCCTCTCGGTGGCCAAGGCGCTGGTGGATCTGCGTGACGGCCGTGGCGAGATCGACGATATCGACCATCTCGGCAACCGCCGGGTCCGCTCGGTCGGCGAGCTGATGGAGAATCAATATCGCCTCGGCCTGCTGCGCATGGAGCGCGCGATCAAGGAACGCATGTCCTCGGTCGATATCGACACGGTCATGCCGCAGGATCTGATCAACGCGAAGCCGGCGGCGGCGGCGGTGCGTGAGTTCTTCGGCTCCTCGCAGCTCTCGCAGTTCATGGATCAGACCAATCCGCTGTCCGAGATCACCCACAAGCGCCGCCTTTCGGCGCTCGGCCCGGGTGGCCTGACGCGCGAGCGCGCCGGCTTCGAGGTGCGCGACGTGCACCCGACGCATTATGGCCGCATCTGCCCGATCGAGACGCCGGAAGGCCCGAATATCGGTCTCATCAATTCGCTCGCGACCTTCGCGCGCGTCAACAAATACGGCTTCATCGAGAGCCCGTTCCGTAAGGTCGTTGACGGCAAGGTGACGGATGACGTCGTCTACCTCTCGGCCATGGAAGAGCAGAAGCATTATGTCGCGCAGGCCAACGTGGCTGTCGACAAGGACCGCCGCCTCACCGACGATCTCTCGGTCGCCCGCCATGCCGGCGATGTCATCACGGTTCCGACCGACAAGATCGACCTGATGGACGTTTCGCCCAAGCAGCTCGTTTCCGTCGCGGCCGCGCTCATCCCGTTCCTCGAGAACGACGACGCGAACCGCGCGCTGATGGGCTCGAACATGCAGCGTCAGGCCGTGCCGCTTGTGCGCGCCGATGCGCCCTTCGTGGGCACCGGCATGGAGAGCGTGGTCGCCCGCGATTCGGGCGCGGCGATCGCGGCCCGCCGTTCGGGCGTTGTCGATCAGGTCGATGCGACCCGTATCGTCATCCGTGCGACGGACGAACTGAACCCGGCCAAGCCGGGTGTCGACATCTACCGCCTGATGAAGTTCCAGCGCTCGAACCAGTCGACCTGCATCAACCAGCGCCCGCTGGTCCAGGCCGGCGATATCGTCACCAAGGGCGACATCATCGCGGATGGTCCCTCGACGGATCTCGGCGATCTCGCGCTCGGCCGCAACGTGCTCGTCGCGTTCATGCCGTGGAACGGCTACAACTTCGAAGACAGTATCCTCCTGAGCGAGAACATCGTGAAGGAAGACATCTTCACCTCGATCCATATCGAGGAATTCGAGGTGATGGCCCGCGACACCAAGCTCGGTCCGGAAGAGATCACGCGCGACATTCCAAACGTCTCGGAAGAGGCGCTGAAGAATCTCGACGAAGCCGGCATCGTCTATATCGGTGCCGAAGTGGCGGCAGGCGATATCCTCGTCGGCAAGATCACGCCCAAGGGCGAAAGCCCGATGACGCCGGAAGAAAAGCTTCTGCGCGCGATCTTCGGCGAGAAGGCCTCCGACGTCCGCGATACCTCGCTGCGCGTGCCGCCGGGCGTTCAGGGCACCATCGTCGAAGTGCGCGTCTTCAACCGCCACGGCGTCGACAAGGACGAGCGCGCCCAGGCGATCGAGCGCGAGGAAATCGAGCGTCTCGCGAAAGACCGCGATGACGAACTCGCGATCCTCGACCGCAACACCTATGGCCGCCTTGCGGACATGCTGGTCGGCAAGCTCGGCATTGCGGGGCCGAAGGGCTTCAAGAAGGACACGGACATCACCCGTGAGGCGCTTGATGGCTTCTCGCGCTCGCAATGGTGGCTCTTCGCCGTCGCCGAAGACCACCTGATGGGTGAGATCGAGGCGATGCGCAAGCAGTACGACGAATCGAAGAAGGCGCTCGAGCAGCGCTTCCTCGACAAGGTCGAGAAGCTTCAGCGCGGTGATGAACTGCCGCCGGGCGTCATGAAGATGGTCAAGGTCTTCATCGCCGTGAAGCGCAAGATCCAGCCGGGCGACAAGATGGCGGGCCGCCATGGTAACAAGGGTGTCGTTTCCAAGATCGTCCCGATCGAGGACATGCCCTTCCTGGCGGATGGCACCCCGGTCGATATCGTGCTGAACCCGCTCGGCGTGCCGAGCCGCATGAATGTCGGACAGATTCTCGAGACGCATCTCGGCTGGGCCTGCGCGGGCCTCGGCAAGCAGGTGTCGGAGGCGGTCAACACCTATCTCAAGCACGGCAACGTCAAGCCGCTGCGCGACAAGATGGCCGACATCTACGGCGAGAAAGACCCGACGATCGCCAGCATGAACGATGACGATCTTGCCTCGATGGCCAAGAACCTCAAGCGTGGTGTGCCGATCGCGACCCCGGTCTTCGACGGCGCCAAGGAAAGCGATATCGAGGAATATCTCCAGAAGGCGGGCCTCAACGCCACCGGACAGGTGACCCTCTATGACGGCAAGACCGGCGACGAATTCGATCGTCAGGTCACGGTCGGCTACATCTATATCCTGAAGCTGCACCATCTGGTGGACGACAAGATCCATGCCCGCTCGATCGGCCCGTATTCGCTGGTCACCCAGCAGCCGCTCGGCGGCAAGGCGCAGTTCGGCGGCCAGCGCTTCGGCGAAATGGAAGTCTGGGCGCTCGAAGCCTATGGCGCGGCGTATACCTTGCAGGAAATGCTGACCGTGAAGTCGGACGACGTCGCGGGCCGCACCAAGGTCTACGAGAGCATCGTGCGCGGCGAGGACAATTTCGAGGCCGGCATTCCCGAGAGCTTCAACGTTCTCGTCAAGGAAATGCGCTCGCTTGGCCTCAATGTCGATCTTCAGAATACGAAGATCGCCAGTGGACAGCTCCCGCCGGCTGAAGCCGCCGAATAAAGCCGATGATAAGGGGAGGGCCCGGCCCTCCCGACCGGCGACCCTGTTGCCGCCGGCACTGACAAGCGTAGTTTGAATTGAAATCGGATCGGGATGCGCGCGACGCCTTGTGCGGCGACATCCTTCAGGAGACGGTGATGAAGCAAGACGTCATGAACATCTTCAACCCGCAGGTGGCGCCGCAGAATTTTGATCATATCAGGATCTCGATCGCCTCCCCGGAGAAGATCCTTTCCTGGTCCTACGGCGAGATCAAGAAGCCGGAGACGATCAACTACCGCACCTTCAAGCCGGAGCGCGACGGCCTGTTCTGCGCCCGCATCTTCGGCCCGATCAAGGATTACGAGTGCTTGTGCGGCAAGTACAAGCGCATGAAGTACAAGGGCGTCATCTGCGAGAAATGCGGCGTCGAAGTGACGCTTTCGCGCGTCCGGCGCGAGCGCATGGGCCATATCGAACTGGCCGCGCCCGTCGCGCATATCTGGTTCCTGAAATCGCTGCCGTCGCGCATCGGCATGCTGCTCGACTTCACGCTGAAGGATATCGAGCGCGTTCTCTATTTCGAATCCTATATCGTCATCGAGCCGGGCCTGACCCCGATGAAGCAGTATTCGCTGCTCTCGGAAGAGGATTACCTGCGCGCGCAGGACGAATACGGTCAGGACAGCTTCACCGCCATGATCGGCGCGGAAGCCATCCGCGAGATCCTCAAGAGCATGGACCTGCCCAAGCTTGCGCAGGACATGCGCGACGAGATCGCGGGGACGGATTCCGACCTCAAGAAGAAGAAGCTCGCCAAGCGCCTCAAGATCATCGAAGCCTTCATGGAATCGGGCAACCGCCCGGAATGGATGATCCTGCAGGTGGTGCCGGTCATCCCGCCGGATCTGCGCCCGCTGGTTCCGCTTGATGGTGGCCGTTTCGCGACCTCGGATCTCAATGATCTCTATCGCCGCGTCATCAACCGCAACAACCGCCTGAAGCGTCTCATCGAGCTGCGCGCGCCGGACATCATCATCCGCAACGAGAAGCGTATGCTTCAGGAAGCGGTCGATGCCCTGTTCGACAACGGTCGCCGTGGCCGCGTCATCACCGGCGCGAACAAGCGTCCGCTCAAATCGCTCGCCGACATGCTCAAGGGCAAGCAGGGCCGTTTCCGCCAGAACCTGCTCGGCAAGCGCGTCGACTATTCCGGTCGTTCGGTTATCACCGTCGGCCCGGAACTGAAGCTCCATCAATGCGGCCTGCCGAAGAAGATGGCGCTCGAGCTTTTCAAGCCGTTCATCTATTCCAAGCTCGACGCCAAGGGCTTCTCCGCCACCGTCAAGCAGGCGAAGAAGCTCGTTGAGAAGGAGCGGCCGGAAGTCTGGGATATCCTCGATGAGGTGATCCGCGAGCATCCGGTGATGCTGAACCGCGCGCCGACTCTCCATCGTCTCGGCATCCAGGCGTTTGAGCCGGTGCTGGTCGAAGGCAAGGCGATCCAGCTGCATCCGCTGGTCTGTACGGCGTTCAACGCCGATTTCGACGGCGACCAGATGGCCGTCCATGTGCCGCTCTCGCTCGAAGCCCAGCTCGAAGCGCGCGTGCTCATGATGTCGACCAACAACATCCTGCACCCCGCGAACGGCCAGCCGATCATCGTGCCGTCGCAGGATATCGTCCTCGGCCTCTATTATCTCTCCATCATGTCCGATGGCGAGCCGGGGCAGGGCATGGCCTTCTCCAACCTCGCCGAGATCGAGCACGCGCTCGCCGCCAAGGCGATCACGCTGCATTCCAAGATCAAGTATCGCTGGGAAGGGATCGGTCAGGACGGCAAGAGCTATCGCAAGACCTACGAGACCTCGGCCGGCCGCGTTATCCTGTCGCAGCACCTGCCGAAGCATCCGCTGGTGACCTTCGACGTCGTGAACAAGCTCATGACGAAGAAGGACATTTCGGGCATGATCGATACCGTCTACCGCTCCTGCGGTCAGAAGGAAGCGGTCATCTTCTGCGATCGCATCATGTCATCGGGTTTCTACCACGCCTACAAGGCGGGCATTTCGTTCGGCAAGGACGACATGCTGATTCCCGAAAACAAGTGGCCGATCGTCGACGAGACCCGTGCGCTCACCAAGGATTACGAGCAGCAATACCAGGACGGCCTGATCACCCAGGGCGAGAAGTACAACAAGGTTGTCGACGCCTGGGGCAAGTGCTCGGATCGTCTTGCCTCCGAGATGATGGCGCGCATCTCGTCCGTCCAGAAGGACGAGACCGGCCGCGACAAGCAGGTCAACTCGATCTACATGATGAGCCATTCCGGCGCCCGTGGTTCGCCCACCCAGATGCGTCAGCTCGGCGCGATGCGCGGCCTGATGGCCAAGCCGTCGGGTGAGATCATCGAGAGCCCGATCATCTCGAACTTCAAGGAAGGTCTGACCGTTCTTGAATACTTCAACTCGACCCACGGTGCCCGTAAGGGCCTTGCGGATACCGCGCTGAAGACCGCGAACTCGGGTTATCTCACCCGCCGTCTCGTGGACGTGGCGCAGGACAGCATCATCTCGGAAGTCGATTGCGGTTCGCAGAACGGCATCAAGATGCGCGCCATCATCGATGCCGGCAACGTGGTCGCGAGCCTCGGCGTGCGCATCCTCGGCCGCACAACGGCCGAAGACGTGATCGATCCGGTGACCGGCGCTGTTGTCGCGCCGCGCGGCCGCCTGCTTGACGAGAAGGATATCGCGGCGATCAGCGCCGCCGGCATCCAGGAGGTCAAGATCCGTTCGGTTCTCACCTGCGAGACCAAGCGCGGCGTCTGCGGCACCTGCTACGGGCGCGATCTCGCCCGCGGTACGCCGGTCAATATGGGCGAAGCGGTGGGCGTTATCGCCGCGCAGTCGATCGGCGAGCCGGGCACGCAGCTCACCATGCGTACCTTCCACATCGGCGGTGCTGCGCAGTATAACGAGCAATCTTCGCTGGATTCGAATTTCGAGGGCAAGGTCGAGATCCGCAACCGCGCGATCGCGCGCAACTCGGAAGGCGATCTCGTCGCAACCGGCCGCAGTGTCGTGGTCGCGATCCTCGGGCCGGATGGCAAGGAGCGTGTCACGCACCGCATCCAGTATGGCGCGAAGCTCAAGGTCGATGATGGCGACATGATCAAGCGCGGCCAGCGCATCTGCGAATGGGATCCCTATACCCGTCCGATCCTCACGGAAATCGACGGTACGATCCGCTTCGACGATCTGGTCGAGAACCAGTCCATGTCGGAATCGGTCGATGAATCGACCGGCATCGCCAAGCGCGTGGTCACCGATTGGCGCGGTTCCGCCCGCACCTCGGATCTCAAGCCGGCGCTGACGCTGCTCGACGCTTCGGGCAAGGTCGGCAAGCTCCCGCGCGGCGGCGAGGCCAAGTACCTCCTGCCGGTGGATGCGATCATCGCGACCGATCCGGGCGCGAAGGTGAAGGCGGGTGACGTCATTGCCCGTATCCCGACCGAAAGCGCCAAGACGCGCGACATTACCGGCGGTCTGCCGCGTGTCGCGGAACTGTTCGAGGCGCGTCGTCCGAAGGAAGCGGCGATCATCGCCGAGACCTCCGGCACGATCCAGTTCGGCCGCGACTACAAGAACAAGCGCCGCATCACCATTCTCCCCGACGAGGAGGGAATGGAGCCCGTCGAGTATCTGATCCCGAAGGGCAAGCACATCCATCTCCAGGATGGCGATCGCATCGAGAAGGGTGATTTCATCCTCGAAGGCCCGCCGGCGCCGCATGACATCCTCGCCGTCAAGGGCGTCGAGGAACTGGCTGCGTTCCTTGTGAACGAGATCCAGGAAGTCTACCGGTTGCAGGGCGTGAACATCAACGACAAGCATATCGAGGTGATCGTCCGCCAGATGCTCCAGAAGATCGAGATCACCGATATCGGCGATTCCGACCTGCTGGCGCAGGAGCAGATCGACAAGGTCGATTTCGACGAGATCAATGCGGGCCTGCTCGAACAGGGCAAGAAGCCGGCAGCCGGCGTTCCGGTCCTGCTCGGCATCACGAAGGCGAGCCTGCAGACCCGCTCCTTCATCTCGGCGGCTTCGTTCCAGGAGACCACCCGCGTCCTCACCGAGGCGGCGGTCAACGGCAAGATCGACACGCTCGACGGTCTCAAGGAGAACGTTATCGTGGGCCGCCTGATTCCGGCGGGTACGGGCGCGATGATGAACCGTATTCGCGAGGTGGCGGTGCGCCGCGACGATCTGATCGTCGCCCAGCAGGAAACCGATGCGCGCGATGCGGCGAACGATGTCGTGAGCCTGCCAGCTGCGGAATAAGCCGGTATTTACGCGAATATCCAAGGCGGGGCGTTTGCCCCGCCTTTTTTGTATCGAAGGACAATTCGATCTTCTGTTAGAAGTCTTTCGTTGTGGCAGTAAGTTTGGCAGGAATGTTTTGTATTTTGGGATAATACTGCCGTTTTTTGGCAGTTGATTGCACTAGAACGCGCGCCTCAAGCAAAAGAGGAGCGTTCGAGCACGATGATCTACGAAATTGTTGTCTACACAGCGCAGGATGAAAAAACGGCGGATGCCGCCCGCGAATCGGTCAGGCCAATGATCGAGAAGATACCCGGCTTCCGGGGCTTCATGCCGATGAAAGGCGCCGAAGAGGGCGTGAGCCGGGCTGATATCGCGATCTGGGATTCGCTCGCCGCCGCAAAGCGTGCCGCGCAGATTGTGGGAGAAAAAGCGGAATTCGCGCCTTTCCTTGGCAGCATTGCCGCCGTTTCCAGCATGGGGCATTTCGTTCCGCAATGGCCGATCGCGCATGCCACGTTGCCGGGCATGGGCATTGAGATCGGACGATTCAGGCTCAAGCCGGGCATTGACGAGGCGACGGCGCGCGCGGCCCATCGCGAGGCAGTCCACGGGTTCATCTCGCACCAGCCGGGCTGGGTGGCTCAGCACATGCTACGGCTCGCGGATGGCACTTACGCGGATTTCCTTGTCGCCAGCAACCAGGCACGCGCCAAGGAAATTTGCGCCATGTGGCATGGCCAGCCCGCCTGCGAGGCGTTTGTCGCCATGGTTGATGTGGTCGAGATGGTATTCGGCGACGCCATGCCCTGAATTGGGGCGTATTGCCTGCCTTATTCCCCCTCCCCCGGCGCGGTCGCGGACAGTCTTTCCAGTTTGAAATCGGTTGGTGCGAGGCCGAAGCGGCGCCGGAACTGGCGCGAGAAATTCACGGTGTCGAGAATGCCGCATTGCAGGGCGATATCGGTGACGCTGGTTTCGCGCGCGGCGGCTTCAAGCAGGGCACGCGCCTTTTCAAGGCGAGCATCGCGGATTGCCTCCGCGATGCCGCAACCCTGATCGAGGAAGGCGCGATAGAGCGTCGCGCGCGAGACGCCGAGCGCCTTGGCCACTTTTTCCGCGCTCAATGCCGGATCGCGCAGATTGAGCCCGATATAGCCCATCGCGGTCTCGGCGAGCGTGGAGGGGGCGAGGGGGTGCTGGCGTATATGCGTGGGAGAGACCAGCGCGAGCAGCGCGAGTTCCACGGCCTGGTTGAGCACGAACGCCTGCTGGAGTGGCGAGAGCTGCGTCATGTGGCGGGACATGGACAGGAAATGCTCACGCAGCAGCGGCGCCACCGGCGAGGTGGCAAGCCGGGCGGCGAGGGTATCGGCCTTTACTTCCGCCTTGCCGATAGCCGCGGCGACCTGATCGCGCCGGATGACCAGATAGAGGGCGCGATGGTGTGTCCAGCGGAAGCGGCTCGGGCTTGCGCCATCATAGACGAAGAATTGTCCAGCCGTCGTGCGGGTTTCCTGACCGCTATTGTCTTCAGTCACGCGCGCGCCTTCGACGATGAAGCCGATGGAGAGTGAATCGAGCCCATCCGCTTCGATATGGCGCTGCGAGCGGAAGCCGGAAATCGCATCGGAGCGGGTATCGAAGAAATCCGCCTGCCGCCAGGCGAGGCCGGCAGCGCGGGCGCGGAAGGACAGGCGCTGATCGCGCGTGGGGGGCTCGAATTCGAAATCCGTCGCGACGGATTCGCACCAGAAATCATAAGCTTGCGTGGATATGAACGGCTTCGTTGTGAAAGAAAGGAAATGGGGATTCTCCGGCAGGCCGTGCTTCTCCTCGCGCCAGCGTTCAGAGCCTGGCATCCAATTCCATTGGCGATCCCGCATCATTCTGATCTCGTAGTCGCAAGAGGTATAAAATGCTAATGTGGGTGTGTCTTGCGCGCAAGATGCCCGATTTCGCTCGAATTCCCGCCTCCCATCTTTGGTCGCCTGCACCCGCTCATGCTTTCCCCCGCACGAAACAGCGATGTTCTCCGCCAGCCGGGCGTGTTGGCCTTGATGATCGCGCAGGCGCTTGGCGCGTTCAATCACAATGCCCTGCGCGGGGCGATTCTCTCGCTCGTGGCTTTCCGGGGGCTGGCCCTGCCGGGGCTTGGCGCTGAGGAAATGGTAGGGATCAGCACGATCGCTATTGTCGCGCCCTATGTGCTTCTCTCCATCCTCGCCGGCCTTTTCGCGGATCGCTGGCCCAAGGCGATCGTCGTCCAGAGCGTTAAAGGCGCGGAAATCGCCTTCTTCGCATTGGCGGCTATCGGTCTGTGGCTTGGAGATGCGCATCTTCTGCTTTTATCGCTTGTGCTGGCGGGTATTGGCGCCGCCCTGCTGGGGCCGGCCAAATTCGGGATGCTGCCCGAGCTGGTGGACGATGCGCAGCTTCTCGGCGCGAATGCGCTGATCAATGCCAGCGCGCTTCTCGCCATTCTCGCGGGGATGATTTTCGGCTCCGCGTGTGTTCTTGCGCAGAATGGCCCGCTAATTGTCGCCTTGGGCTGCGTGGTGCTGGCTCTTGTAGGCTGGCTGACCAGCCTTTTCCTTCCGCGCCAGGATGCCGCCGATCCAACATCGCCACTAGATCCTGGCCGGGTCATGGCCAGCCATGTCAGCGCTTTCCGCCTGTTGACGGCGAAGCCGGGGTTGATCCTAGCTGCGACCGGCGCAAGCTGGTTCTGGTTTCAGGCGGCCTTCAGCACATCACTTTTCCCCGTTTATGCGGCTCAGGGGCGCTTTCGCGGCGAAGAACTGACAAGCCTTCTCTTTCTGGTCTCAACCCTTGGCGCGGTTGCCGGTGCGCTCGCGTGCCGCCGGGTGCTGATCCGCGCCCGAAGCCTGCGCGTCTTTTCCATCTGGGTCTCTGGCTTGATTGCTGTGCCTGCTTTGGCCTTCTGGTGGGGAGGGCCCCCTTCTCATCTTGAGGGCATGGCTCTCGTTCTGATCAGCCTCGCGGCGAGTTCGCTGGGGACCGGCCTGTTCATCGTACCGCTGGTCTGGCAGATGCAGGCGCAGGCCGAGCCGCGGCACCGCGCCCGGATCATCGGGGCCACGCATGTCCTGAATGGTCTCGCCATGATCGCCTCGGGGCTTGTCATCATCCTGCTGGGAAAAGCAGGAATCTCCGTTTCCACGATGCTGCTTATGATCATGGGGAGCACCGCGCTGGTCGCGAGCCTCGTCCTGCCCGGATCTATGCCGCCTACACCTTCAATCGATGGCGTATCCACATGGCGGTCTTGGCGATTTCGGCGCCGTTGAGGTTTGTTTCCCAGCCCGCCTTCTCAAGCCAGGCGACAAGCTTTTCCGTTGCGAGGTTCCCCGGCGCGCCTTCTGCATAGGGACAACCGCCAAGTCCACCAACGGCGCCGTCGAAAACGCGCACTCCAAGGGCCAGCGCGGCTTCAACATTCGCCAACGCGCCGTTTTTCGTATCGTGAAAATGCCCGGCGAGAGCTGCCATCGGCACGTGCCGCGCGGTGGCTTCGAAGGCACGTGTGGTGCGTTCCGGCGTGCCGGTGCCGATCGTATCGGAAACGGCAATTTCAGCGCATCCGAGATCGAACAACCGCGCGGCGACATCCGCGACCGCTTCCGGCGCTATGGTGCCTTCATAGGGGCAATCGAGTGCGCAGGAGATGTAGCCCCGCACGGGAAGACCTGCCTTTTCCGCCAGTGCCATCACCGGGCGGAAGCGGGTGATCCCCTCCGAGATCGAGCAATTGGTGTTCCTGCGCGAAAAGGTTTCTGAGGCGGCGGTGAACACCGCGAGCGCATCCGCTCCCGCCGTGATTGCCGCCGCCGCGCCTTTTTCATTTGGAACCAGCGCGGAATAGGCGATCGCCGATTGCCGCGTTACGCCCGCCATGACCTCGGCGTGATCAGCCATCTGCGGGACCCATTTCGGCGAGACGAACGCCGTCGCTTCGATCCGTCTCAAGCCGGCATGTGCCAGGCGGTTGATGAGGTCGAGCTTCAAGGCCGTCGGTACGAAGCCCGGTTCGTTCTGCAACCCGTCACGCGGGCCAACCTCGACGATGGTGACGCGCCGTTCCACCATGGATTCACGCACCGAGATAGGCCGCGCGCACGCGCGGGTCTTTCAGAAGATCGACGCCGGTCCCTTGGAGGGTAATATGCCCTGTTTCCAGCACATAGGCACGGTCGGCGACACCGAGTGCCAGATTGGCCATCTGTTCGACGAGCAGGATGGTCATGCCCTGGTTCTTGAGGCTGCGGATGACTTCGAAAACCTCGCGCACGATGAGCGGAGCAAGGCCTAGCGAGGGTTCATCGAGCAACAACAGCTTCGGGCGGCACATCAAGGCGCGTGCGATGGCAAGCATCTGCTGTTCGCCGCCCGAAAGCGTGCCCGCCATTTGTTCCTGCCGCTCCCTGAGACGTGGGAACAAGCGGAAGCCGTTTTCGATATCCGCATCGATTTCCGCCGGGTTGTCACGTGAGAAAGCGCCAAGGGCGAGATTGTCGCGCACGCTCTGATCGCCGAAGACAAGCCGCCCCTCCGGCGAATGCCCGATGCCCAGCGCCACCGCGCGATGCGGTCGCATCCCGGCAATGGATTGCCCCTCGAAGATGACTTCGCCGGATTGGGGATGGACGAGCCCGGCGATGGTTCGGATCAGGGTCGATTTCCCGGCGCCGTTGCCGCCGATGAGCGTGACGACTTCTCCACGCCCGACCTCGAGCGAGATGCCCCTGAGGGCCTGAATCGCACCATAGGCGACATTGAGATTCTCGATCTTCAGCATCATGCGGCCTCCTCGACGCCGAGATAGGCGGCAATGACCTTCGGATCGCGTCGGATTGCCTCCGGCGCGCCCTCGGCGATTTTCTCGCCGTAATCGAGGACCAACACGTGGTCTGAAATCCCCATCACGAGATCCATGTGATGTTCGATGAGCAGGATGGTGATTCCCGCCGCCTGGATGCGCCGGATCACCTCGCCCAGTTCGCGCGTTTCCTGCGGGTTGAGACCAGCAGCAGGCTCGTCGAGCAGGAGGAGGCGCGGGCGGCTCGCAAGCGCACGGGCGATCTCCAGGCGGCGCTGAAGACCATAAGGCAAGCTGTTGGCGGGGTCGAAGGCGCGCGCGCCAAGGCCCAGCTCGTCCAGCAGCGCGAGTGCGTCCTCGCGCGCTTTCGTTTCGGCCCGGCGATTGCCCGGCGTCCCGAGCAGGGCCGAGGCGATCCCCGTTCCGACATGGAGATGGGCGCCGATCAGCACGTTATCGAGCGCGGAAAGATGGCCGAAGAGCTTCAGGTTCTGGAAGGTGCGGCTGATGCCCGCGCTTGCGACGCGGTTCGCCGGCAAGCCGGTGATATCCTTGCCCTCGAAGATAACCGAACCCCTGTCTTCCGGCACATGGCCGGAAATGAGGTTCAGCAAGGTCGTCTTGCCGGCGCCGTTGGGCCCGATCAGCGCATGAACTTTGCCGGGGCTGATCTCGAAGGAGACCTCCTTGACCGGAATGATACCGCCATAGGCCTTGTAGAGCCCGGAGACGGCGAGTAATGGCGCGCCCGAATTGCCGGGCGTGAATGCAGCGACAAGCGCTCCGGAAGCCGCGGGCTTCGCCGCCATGTTGCTTCTCGCGGGAAAGAAGCGGGAAAGCGCGCCGGCGAGGCCATTCGGCATCAGATACAACGCGAAGAGCAGCAGGGCGCCGTAGGTGAAGTGCTGCAGCGCCGGCCAGCGCGCAAGCCAGGCATCGAGCAAGGTAAGCACGACCGCGCCGAGCAGCGGGCCATAAAGCGAGCCAGAGCCTCCGAAAATCACCACCACGAGCAGGAAGATCGAGAGGTTGAAGGTGATGAAATCCGAGTTGAAATACTGGTTCTGCTGCGCGACCAGCGCGCCAGCCAGAGCACAGGTGATCGCCGAGATCACAAAGGCCAGGGTTTTGGCACGGACCACCGAAATTCCGACCGATTCCGCGGCCGGTTCCGCGAGCTGCACGGCCATGAACGCACGCCCGAAGCGTCCCGACAACAACGAGCGGAACAGCAGATGTAGGCCCACCGACAGAAGCCCGACAAAAATGACCCAATGAAGATTGGTGAAGCTCTTGCCGAGAAAAGTGGGCGCCGCGATGCCATAGATTCCGGCCTGTCCCTTGAAGATATCGGTCCATTCCGTCACGATCTTCTCGACGACGATGCCGAAGCCGATTGTCACCATCGCCAGGCTCGGCCCGGAAACACGCACCGAAGGGGCCGCGATCACGAGTCCGAACACCGCGCCGGTAATCGCGGCAAGGCCGATCGAGGTCCACGCCCCGATCCCGAAATCGGCGCTCGCGATCGCAGCCGTATAGGCCCCCACCGCGAAAAGGCCGGCATGGCCGAGTGACTTCTGGCCCGCATAGCCGACCAGCACATTCAGCCCCGCCGCCGCGATGTAGTTCACCCCGATCGTGAAAAGGATCTGGAGGTAGAAATCATTGATCCCGAGGAAGGGAAGGGCAGCAAGCGCGCCAAGGATCGCGCCCAGCCCCAGCGTGTGAAGATGCTGGCCCATCAGATTTTCTCCACCGTCTTCGTGCCGAAAAGACCCGCCGGGCGGATGACCAGTACGATGATGATGAGCAGGAAGATCGCGATTTCGCGGAACTCCGCGCGCCAGAGGCCGACAAGCGCCTCGATGATGCCAAGCAGGAACCCGCCCGCCATGCAGCCGCGCGGGTTTGTCAGCCCCCCGACAATGGCCGCGGAGAAGGCCTTCAGCGCGACGCCAAGGCCGATGAACACAGAAGCAGTTGTCACGGGCGCGATCAGGATGCCCGCAAGCCCCGCCAGGGCGGAGGAGATGACGAAGGCGATGATGACGATCCGCTCGACATTGATGCCCACGATCGAGGCGGCCTGCGGGTTGAATGCCACGGCCCGCAGCGCCTTGCCGAGCCGGGTCTTGCGCAGGACGATATCAAGGCCGACCATCACGGCGATTGCCACCGCCGCGATCAGCACCTCATGCGGGCGGATGCCCGCGCCGGCGATACGATAGACACCCGAACCAAGCGGAGAGGGAACCGCGATCGAGGCAGGGCCCCAGATGGCAAGCGCGGTGTTCTGCAAGATGATTCCAAAACCGATGGTCGAAAGCACCCAGTTCAGCCCGGCCGCGCCGACGAACGGTTTGATCGCGCAATAGTAGAGCGCGATGCCGATCAACCCGACGACCACCACGCTGGCGACGGTCGCGAGCGTATAGGCCATGAAGGTCATTTCCGCCGGGGACAGGTTGCCGAAATGCGGTTTTCCCACTGAAAGCAGCACCAGCGAGACGCCGACAAGGCTGCCCGGCACCAGGAAGGCGCCTTGCCCGAAATTGAAGGTCTTGGTGGTGGCGTAGGTAATGTTGAAGCCAAGGGCGATCAGGCCGTAGATCGCCCCGAGTGCCAAACCGCTGGCGAGTGCCTGGAGAATTGCCGTCATGTGCCCTGCCATGAAGAAAAGGAGGCCATTGGCGCGAACGCCAATGGCCGAGGGAGCCGGTTGATCAGCGCTTGAGATCAGCCGCCGTGATCGACTTCACGACAGCATTGTCAAGCTTCACCACAACGCCGTCCTTCCACTGCGCGAGATGGAAATCCGCCACGCCGAGCGCTTCGTGGTTCGCCTTGGAATAGGGCTTGTTGTAGGTCTTGATGATGCCGTCGACAGCCCCGAGATCCTCAAGCGCGGCAGCCACCTTCTCGCCATCGGTCGAACCGGCCTTGGTGATCGCGGCGGCGATCAGCATCACGGCATCATAGCCCTGCGCGGCGGAGACGAAGGCCGGCATGTTCGGGTATTTCGCCAGAAGCCGCTTCGAGAGTGCTGTCGCCTTCGGGTTGGCATCCGCCGTGGTCGAGGCCGCGAAGATCGTCTTTTCCGCCAGTTTCGGCCCGGCAATGTTGATCAGCGGCGAGTTGATGGAGCCCCAGGTGGAAAGAAGGCCCGGGTAATAATCCATCTTCTCCATGCTCTTGAGCACTTGCGCAGTGGCATCGGCGAGGGAGCCGGAAATCACCATATCGGCGCCGGCAGCCTTGAGCTTGGCCAGCTGCGAGGTCATGTCGGTATCCTTGGGGCCGAATTTCTCAACCCCGACGGGCGTGACCCCATGCAGGGCGAGGATTTCCAGCAAGTCCTTGGTCGCCGATTGGCCGTAGCCGGTCGTATCGGCGATGATGGCGATCTTCTTGTCCTTAGAGGCCTTCACGGCATAAGCCGAAAGAAGCGCAAGCTGTTCGCGGTCGACCATCGAGACGCGGAAGATGTAGTTCTGCGATTCCTTGGCGTAGCGGGCGGTCATGTCGGTTGCCGTGGCGACATGCGAAATCACCGGCACTTTCTTCTGCTGCGGGATATGCAGCCATGCGAGCGCATTGCCGGAATTGGTCGGGCCGACAACGGCTGCGACCTTCTCGTTGTCGATCAGCTCATTCATGTTCTGGATCGATTTGGGCGGGGCGGCGGCATCGTCGCGGATCACCGCGACGAGCTTGCGCCCGAGCACACCGCCTTTCGCGTTGATATCCTCGATCGCGGCCTCGAAGCCGTAACGACCGGAAAGGCCGAGCTCGGCCGCGCCGGAGGCGGATTGGTCGGCATTATAGCCGATCTTGATGTCGCCCTGCTGGGCAAGGGCCGGCCCCGCGAAAACGGCCGCCGATGCCATCAGCGCCGCGAAGGTGCGACGGGAAATCGTGTTCATGGTGTTCCTCCTTGTTACCCGTTTTCCGGGCATATGATGATGTGTTCCGTGTAGCGTTCTTGCATTCTGGGTGGGTTTTCAGCTCTCCTTGCGCAATCGGGCAAGAATCTCGCGTGCGCGGTCGGTCCGCACGTCATGCGCCTTGGCCAGCTCGGTGGCGACGATCTCGATCTCTCTTCCGGCTGCGCCTGCAACGATCGCGATGTTGCGTGCATGAAGCGCCATGTGGCCGCGCTGGATGCCTTCTGTCGCCAGCGCCCTTAGCGCCGCCATGTTTTGCGCCAGCCCGACGGCAACCGTCACCTCCGCCAGCTCCTGCGCGGTCTTGACGCCGAGAAGGCGCAGCGATGCCTGCGCCAGCGGGTGCGTTTTCGTGGCACCCCCGACAAGGCCGAGCGCCATCGGCATCTCGATCGTGCCGATGAGATTGCCGTTCTTCGCCTGCTCCCAGGTGGTCAAGGAGGTATAGCGCCCCGAGCGAGCGGCATAGGCATGGGCGCCGGCCTCGATCGCGCGCCAGTCGTTCCCGGTCGCGACCACGACGGGGTCGATGCCGTTCATGATGCCCTTGTTGTGGGTCGCGGCACGGTAGGGATCGATGGCGGCGAAGGTATAGGCATCGAGAATGCCCTCGATCATGCGATCACCCGAGAACTCGCTCGTGGCCAGCGCCGCCGGGCTCACTTCCACCCGCGCCCGCGCCAATCTCAGATCGGCGAGGTTGGACAGGATGCGCAGCCGGACCGCCCCGCCGGTGACGCGCTCCACGATCGGCGCCACGGTTTCCGCCATGGTATTGACCGTGTTCGCGCCCATCGCGTCGCGTACATCGACGATGAGATGCATCACGACAATCGCGCCGCGCGGCGTGTGCGGGAAGACATGCACCTCGATATCGCGGCAGCCCCCGCCGAGCGAGACCAGAACTTTGTCCTTCTCGTTGGCCGCCGCCACGATTTCGGCCTTGGCGCCGAGCAGGCGATGGCGTGCGCCTTCGGGATCGGATGTTCCGAGAACCTGTACCTGCGCCCGCATCACAGGATTGTCGGAGGATGTGAAGAAGCCGCCGCCTGTGCGGGCGATCCGCGCCATGTAGGAGGCGGCCGCCACGACGGAGGGTTCCTCCACCGCCATTGGAATAAGGTAGTCGCGTCCATTGACCTGGAAATTTGTGGCGACACCCAGCGGCAACTCGAACGTGCCGACAACGTTCTCGATCATGCCGTTCGCAAGTGACAAAGGCAGGGCGCCTGGTTTCCCCAGCAGCGCGGCATCGGCTGGTGACAACCCGCCCGCCGCGACGAGTGCATCGAGCCGCTTGGCCGGTTCAAGGTTGCGAAAATCGGCAATACGCGCGTTGACGCTGCCGCCGGTTGGCCCGGCGTTGCTGCCCGTCATGGTCATTCCTCCATGCCGTCGTCCAGACGACGGCCTTCTTGTTGACCACCAGTGTGAGGCATTGCCATCCTTAAACAAGGTACAATTTGCGCCAGAATGCGCTAATGTGTACCGGATTACGTAGGGACACGCCCGTGAGTCTGATCGAAGATCTGGTTGCCCGTATTGCTCATGCCATCGATCAAGGGCTGTTGCTGCCCGGTCGCCGTCTGCCGGCGATCCGAGCCGCTGCGCTGGAATACGGCGTTTCGAAAAACACCGTGGTCGAAGCTTATGATCGTCTTGTCGCGCGCGGATGGCTCCAAGCCAGGCGCGGCTCGGGGTTTTATGTCCGGGCGAACGAGACGACGCAGGGGCTCATGGAGGCGGTGGCGGCGCCCCACATCGTCGAAGCGGTCGATCTCGTCTCGCTGTTGCGCGAGCAATTGCAGCAGGTGCAGCATGTGAGGGTAGGGGATGGACGTCCCCCGGCCGGATGGATGGAGGAATCTGAACTGGGGCGGCATCTGCGTCCTTCCGGCGGGCGCCATTCCCGCCCGGTCAGCCATGGATATGGAGACCCGATCGGCTTTGCTCCTTTGCGCAATGCCATCGCGCTCATGCTTTCCGAACGTTCGATCAAGGTCAACGCGGATCAGATTTTGATCACCTTCGGCGCCAATCACGCGCTCGACCTCATCATCCGGCACCTGCTGCGGCGCGGCGATCGCGTGCTGGTGGACAGCCCTGGCTATTACCCGCTTTTCGGCAAGCTCCGCCTCGCGGGAATCGAGGTTGTAGGCGTGCGGCGTAACCCGGACGGGCCTGATCTCGACCATCTCGAAAGCCAGATTGCCAAGGCTGCGCCAAAGATCTTTTTCACCCAGTCCCTGGCGCACAACCCGACAGGAAGTTCGATTTCCTTCCCTGTCGCGCATAACCTGTTGCAGATTGCGGCGCGCGGCGGAATTCATGTCGTGGAGGATGACCCATTCGGCGATGTGTTGCCGGCAATCCAGCCGCGTCTCGCCGCGCTCGACCAGCTCGGCCGGGTGATCTGCGTCGGGACTTTCTCGAAAACACTCTCGGCGAGCCTCAGGATCGGGTACATCGCCGCGAGCCCGGCGCTGACGAACGCCCTGTGCAACATGAAGATGCTCACGGTCGTCAACAGCTCCGGCTATCTCGAACACATGGTGAGCGACCTTATCGAGAGCGGACAGTATCGGCATCATCTGCGGCGCCTGCGTGAACGCATCGGCCGCGCTTCGCACCGCGCACAGGCGGCGCTTGACCGTGTCGGCCTTGGTTTGTTTGCACCGCCCTCTGGCGGGTATTACCTCTGGACCGAACTGCCGGAGGGAACAGATGATCTCGCGCTCGCGGCACGCGCTTCGCGTCATAGCATCTTCATTGCGCCCGGTTCGGTCTTCTACCCGGAGCGCGAATGCATCCGGCCCGGAATGCGGATCAACATTGCCTATGCCGATGATCCTTCGTTCCTTCAGTTCATGAAAACAGAGCGGCTTGGCGCTTGAGCGGCCTGAGGGGAGCCAAGCGCCTTGCATTTTCAGGGTTGTGCTGGCGCGCGCCGCAACCGCGCCGGCCCGAGATCGTCCACCCCGAGTCCGATCACCAGCAAATCCGGTGGCAGATCGCCGGTTTCGATCAAGGCGGCGGTGGCGCGTCCCAGCGTCGGCGAATGCATGATGCCGTAACCGCCCTGACCCACGAGCCAGAAAAATCCCGGATGACCGGGTTCCTCTCCCACCACGGGGGCGTGGTCGGAAACGAAGGTTCGTAATCCTGCCCAGCTATTGGCGACGCGCCGAACGTCGAGCGTCGTATGGCGTTGCAGCCAATCAGCCGCGACGGCGATATCCCACTCTTCCGGCTGGACATCCTGCGGGGGAACCGGGGTTTCATCACCGGGTGAGGCGAGAATCCGTCCGGTGTCAGGCTTGAAATAGGCTTCCTCGCCGGCAAATTCCACGAGCGGCGTCTCGGCGAGCGGAAGCGATGTCTCGATTCCGATCATCGTCCGGCGCTTGGCGACGAGCCCGATCGGCGCGATTCCGGCAAGGCCGGCGACATGATCGCCCCAGGCGCCCGCCGCGTTGATGATGAAGCCGGCATGGAAGGTTTCCCCGCCTGCCTCAACCCGCCAGCCCTGGCTCTCGCGATAGAGGCCGCTGACATGCGCTGAAATGTGGATCACGCCGCCTTTCTTGCGAAAACCGCCCAGAAACCCCTGATGGATCGCCGCGACATCCATATCCGTCACGCCCGGCTCCAAGGCAGCGGCGGCGATGACGTCACGGCGTACGATCGGCGTCAGCCTGCACGCTTCTTCGGGCGTGATTTCGAATATTGGATGCTGCGCGGTTGAAGAGGCGAGCACAGCCGCGAGGTTCTCTTCCTCGCCTGGCCGCGCGATCGTCAGTGATTGGCGGGGCGTGAGCAAAGGGCGGTCTGAAAATCCGTCAGGGGGCGAGACAAAAAAATCATGTCCGGCCACGTTCAGTTTGCGCACAACGGGCGGACCGAAATTCGGGGTAAACAGCGCAGCCGAGCGCCCGGTGCTGTGATAGCCGGGCACGGCCTCGGTTTCGAGCAGCAGGACGGTGCCGAGATCCGCGAGGTAAAAGGCCGCTGACGCACCGGAAATGCCTGCGCCGACAACCACAAAATCATAGTTCTTCATGCCGGGCTTCGCATCTCGTGAACCGGAGGCGACCACATGTTGCCGCCTCGCACCATTGATTGATGAGCGCATCTTGCGTCAATGCGCAAGAAAAATAAAAACAATTGACTCAATGATAGAAAAATTTCAGCTTTCAGGAATGCAGCCCAGCGGGGAGTGGACATGCAGACCAGCGTTCGCCAGCGATTGAGGGAATGTCTCGCCTCCGGCTCGAAGGCGGACCGTGCGCTTGCGAGCTATATCCTGGCGAAAACCAGCGGAATTCCTTTTGAAACAGCGGCAACCTTGGCGGCGAAAGTTGGCGTCAGCGAGCCGACAGTCGGGCGCTTCTGCCGCTCGCTCGGCTACCGCAGCTTCAAGGATCTCAAGGAGCAACTCGGACAGGATATCGGGGATCGGCCATGGCTGATCAGCGATCGCCTGCGCGAATTCCAGCAGAAATCGCTCGCGGGGAAAGATCAGCTTTCCGAGGCGCTCAAGCTGGAAATGGCGGGTCTCGTGGCGGTTTATGAAATCGCTCAAAGCGAAGAGTGGCTTCCCGCGATCAAGCGCCTCGCGCGTGCAAAACGGGTTTTCGTCGCGGGTTTCCAGACCGAGCGCAGCATGGCCTATATGTTCGGCCACCAGCTGCAATATCTGCGCGACGGCGTGAGCATCGTCGATCTTGCCGGGGGCAATTTCGTCGAATTGCTCGCGACGGACCCGAAAGACATCTGCCTCGTGATCTTCGAGGCCCGGCGTTACTCCCGCCTCGCGGCGCTCCTCGCCAGTGATGCCCACAAAGCCGGCATCCCCGTGACCCTGGTGACAGATGCCTTCTGCACCTGGGGGCGCGAACATGTCGCGGAAATGTTCGTGGTGCCGACCGAGTTCAACCTGTTCTGGGATTCAACCGCCCAGATGGCCGCCCTCATCAACCTGATGATGAACGCGATCTCGATCGAGATCGGCCCTGATGTCGAGGCACGGATGAACCGCGTCTCGCAGCTCTACAGCCTGTTTACCGGATATGTCGGCGACGATTCCGGCCCTCACCGTGCCTCCTAGAACGTTTACCTCTCACCGTATGGAGTTGCCCATGACCATGCCTTCGAGCGCTTCCCGGCCTGCTAAACCCGCTCGCCTGCTGATTTCGTCGCTGCTCGGCGCGGGCGTCGCGCTTGGCGCGATGTCTTTCGCCATGGCGCAGGAGGCGACCTTCGCCGTCACGGCGCGCGAGGTTGGAGCCCCGAGCTATAACCCGATCACCGCGACCAAGCTCAACAGCGCCAATTCGCTGATTTATGACCGCCTGATCCAGCAGGATGCGGACCAGACCTTCCATCCGCATCTGGCAACCTCGTGGGAGACTACGCCGGACGGCATGCAATGGACCTTCAAGCTCAAGGCCGGCGTGAAGTTCCATGATGGCGAGCCCTTCAACGCCAAGGTGATCGAATGGTGGGTGCCCAAGTTCAAGGGCACGGAAAACGCCGACACCGTGGCCGCGATCGAGCGGGTTGAGGTTGTGGATGATCTCACCGTGAAGTTCCACATGAAGAACCCGGATCCGAATCTCCTCTTCAACCTCTCGACCTCGTTCATGGGCATTCCTTCCCCGAAAGCCTATGACGCGCTCGGCGACAAATTCGGGGTGACGGCTTCGGTCGGCACAGGGCCGTTCAAGGTCGAGAGCTTCGTGGTCGGCCAGCAGACCGTGCTGGTGCGCAACGATGATTACAAATGGGCGTCCGCTCTGTCGACGAACAAGGGCGCGGCGAAGATCAAGAAGATCACGGTGCGCGAAATCGCCGACGATTCCACCGCCTTCCTCGAGCTCAAGACCGGCGGCGTCGATCTCCTCTACACGGTGCCGGCGGATTTCCTGCCGCGTCTGAAGGCGGAGAAGAGCGTCAAGGTGATGCAGATCCCCGGGACGGAAATCGTCTACATGCCGATCAACACGCAGGTGGAGCCCTTCACGGACATCAAGGTGCGCGCGGCCGCCGCCTATGCGATCAACCAGAAAGACATTTGGCAGACGCTCTATGGCGGTGTGGGCCAGCCCGCCAACGGCTTTCTGATCTCGGGGCTCGCCGAGGCCAAAGTCGATCCGAAATTCGCCATTTCCCATGACGCGGCGCGCGCCAAGACCTTGCTCGACGAGGCTGGCTGGAAGGCCGGGCCGGACGGCATCCGCGTCAAAGATGGCAAGAAGCTTCAGGTCAAGCTCTGGACCACCAACGGCACCGAGTTCAAGCGCATTACCGAAGTGGTGCAGGCCCAGCTCAAGGCTATTGGCATGGCCGCGGACATCACGGTCTTTGACGCCTCCACCATCAACGCACAGTACAAGAAGAAGACCGATCACCAGCTCGCGGTGCGTTCCTATTCCTGGACGAATGCGGACATCATCGACTGGTTCTTCGCGGCCAAGCGCGCGGGCTATCCGAACGTTTCCATGCTCAATGATCCGAAGGCCGAGGAACTCAATGTGGTCGCGATGACCAAATCCCGCTCATGGGATGAGAGGGTCATCAATTTCCGCAAGTATCACGAGTATATCCTCTCGCAATATGCCTTTGCGCCGATTTACGAGCCGGTGAACATCTTTGCCTACTCGACCAAGAAGCTGAAACTGCCGGAGACCGTTCGCGGCACCCGCCTCACCAGCCAGACGATCCTCGATTCCGAGATCACCAACTGACAGCTAAGGCGGGGGACGAAAGGAAACCGGGATGATCAGTTATTTCGCGCGGCGTCTTTTGCTGCTGATCCCGGTTTTCTTCGGGCTTTCGGTGGTGATCTTCATGATCATTCACCTCGTGCCGGGGGACCCGATCGATCACATCCTCCAGATCGGTTCATCCCCCGAGCGCAAGGCCGAATTGATGGCCAAATACGGCTTCGATCGGCCGCTTCTGGTGCAATACGGCATCTGGCTCGGCAAATTGATGCAGGGTGATCTCGGTGATGCGATCATCCTCAAGCAGCCGGTCGCCGCGCTTATCGCGCAGAACCTTCCTTATTCGCTCGCCCTGGGCAGCGCGGCGCTCGTGTTCTCGACGCTTGTCGGCATCGCGATCGGCGCGCTTGCCGCCATGGCAAAGGACAGCCTGTTTGACCGCGCGCTGATGGGCATCATCCTTGCCGGTTCGACCGTGCCGAGCTTCTGGCTCGGGCTGATGATGATCCTGATCTTTGCGGTTGAGCTGGGCTGGTTCCCGGTTTCGGGCGCGAAAAACTGGCAGGCGATGGTGCTGCCCGTGCTGACCATCGGCCTTGGCGGGATCGCGCTTGTCGCGCGTGTCACCCGCGTCGCCATGCTCGATGCCGCGCGGCAGGATTTCGTGATGATGCTGCACGCCAAGGGCGTTTCGCGCCGCGACATCTATCTGAGGCATATCCTTCGTCACGCGATGCTGCCGGTGGTGACGCTTCTCGGGCTCAAGATCGGCTGGATTTTGGGAGGCGCGGTGACGATCGAGTTCGTCTTTGCCCGGCCTGGCCTGGGCTCCCTGCTGATCACCTCGCTCAATCAGCGCGATTACCCTGTTGTGCAGGGGTGCCTGCTGATGCTCGGCATCGCCGTGATGCTGGGCACCTTGCTGGCGGATGTGGTTCAGGCGGCCATAGATCCGCGTATTCGGGATCGGGTGACGTGATGCGTATTCTGGCTCCCTTTGCTAAGGCCGCCCGCACCTTGCGCGGCGGACCTGCCGCCATCGTGCTGATCGCCCTTGTCATTTGCGCGTTGTTCGCGCCGCTTCTCGCGCCATTTCCATATGATGCGATGAATTTGCCGGCCGCCAATCTTGAGCCCAGTGCAAAGCATTGGATGGGGACGGACGAATTCGGCCGCGACCTTTTCTCGCGCGTCCTCTATGGCGCGCGGATCTCGCTCGGGATCGCGGTGAGTTCAATGGCGGCTTCCGTACTGATCGGGGTGATCATCGGCGGGCTCGCGGGTTATTTCGGCGGCTGGATCGACCGCGCGCTAATGGCCATTTCGGATATGACATGGTCGTTCCCGGAGATTCTCATCGCGCTGGTGCTGATCGCGATCATCGGGCCTGGCCTTGGTTCGACGGCGGTGGCGATCACGGTCGGGTATTTCGCGCAGTTCGCGAGGTTGACGCGCGCTCAGATCATCGCGCTCAAGGGGGAAACCTACATCGAGGCAGCGCGCAATCTCGGCGCATCCGATGCGGTGATCCTCTTCCGGCATCTCATTCCGAACGCGATGACGCCGGTGCTGGTGGCCGGCATGCTGGCGACCGGAGATGCGATTATCCTCGAAGCCACGCTCGGCTTTTTCGGTCTTGGCGCGCAGCCGCCGCTGCCGAGCTGGGGTGCGATCATGAGTTCGGGCACGGCGCAGATCTTCCTCGCGCCCTGGATCATTCTTTACCCCGGCATCGTGATCGCGATCACGGTGGTCTCGATCAATCTCTTCGGCGACGCGCTCATCGACGCGCTCGATATCCGCGGCAAAGTGAGGGAGGGCTGAATGGCGCTCCTGTCGTTGGAGAATGTCGGCGTGGCGATTGGTCAGGCCAAACCGCTCGAAGGCCTCAACCTTGCGGTGGAGCGCGGAGAAATTCTCGGCATCGTCGGCGAATCCGGTTCGGGAAAATCCATGACCGCGCTTGCGATCATGGGCCTCCTGCCGCTGATAGGTGGCAAGGTGAGCGCGGGCGCGATCCGCTTCGACGGGGTGGATCTGACCGCTTTGAGCGAAGCGGAATACCGCCATCTGCGTGGCAAGCGCATGGCGCTCGTGACGCAGAACCCGATGACCTCGCTTGATCCGATCAGAACCGTCGGCTCGCAGATCGATCAGGTCGGCATGCTCCATCTCGGCCAGAGCGCCGATGTCGCGCGCCGCCGCAGCATCGAGATCATGGAGCAGTTGCGCATTCCCGACGCCGCGACCGTCCATGGGCAATACCCGCACCAGCTTTCAGGGGGGATGAAGCAGCGTATCGTCATCGCCATAGCCCTGATGGGTGAGCCGGATCTGATCGTTGCGGATGAGCCGACAACCGCGCTCGACGTGACGATCCAGGCGCAGATCATCCAGATCCTTGTTGATCTGGTGCGCGTGCGCGGGCTTGCGCTGATCCTGATCACGCATGACATGGGTGTCGTTGCGCAGGCCTGCGACAGGGTCGCCGTGCTCTATGCCGGGCGGATGGCGGAAAGCGCGCCTGTCGGCGAGATTTTCGCTTCCCCGCGCCACCCCTATACCCGTGCCTTGATCGCCTGCATCGCGAAGGAAGGGCAAGCGCCCGGTACGCTTGTCGGTATCCCCGGCACGATCCCGGGTGTCTTCGCCTATCCCTCCGGCTGCCGCTATCATCCGCGCTGCGCTTTGGCCGTGCCCGATTGTGCACGGAAGGTTCCGCCGGAGCAGGATTTAGGGCTGACCCGCGTGGCGTGTGACCGGCTTGAGGAGACGGCGCATGTCTGAGCAGAATCCGCCGCTTGTCGCGCTTGAAAACGTCAGCCGTGCCTATCATGCCGGAGGCGGTCTCTGGCGTCCGCGCCGCACGATGCGCGCGGTTGATCAGGTTTCGCTTGCCATCCCGCGCGGCGAGATCACCGGCATTGTGGGTGAATCGGGATGCGGAAAATCGACGCTCGCCCGCCTGATCACGGGATTGATCGTTCCGAGCGAGGGGAGGGTCCTGTTCGAGAACGAAGACCTCGCCGGTCTTTCGCCCGCGCTGATGCGGCGTCTGCGGCGCAGGATGCAGATGGTCTTTCAGGACCCCTATTCCTCGATCGACCCGCGTTTCTCGATCCGCGAGACCATCCTCGAACCGTTCGACGTTCAAGGCATTCCGCTACGCGAGAACGAGAAGAGCGAAAAGGTCGCCGCGCTTCTTGCCCTTGTGGGGCTCGATCCGTCGCTTGGCGGCAATTATCCGCATCATCTCTCCGGCGGGCAGAAGCAGCGCGTTGGCATCGCACGGGCGCTTGCGCTCGAACCGGCGCTGATCGTGCTGGACGAACCGACCGCTTCGCTTGATGTGTCCATCCAGGCGCAGATCATCGCGCTCCTGGAAACGCTCCATGCGCGCCTTGGGCTGACCTACGCTTTCATCAGCCACGATCTCGGCCTTGTGCGTTATTTCTGCACGCGGATCGTGGTGATGTATCTCGGCTCCGTGGTTGAAATCCTGCCGGCACCGCGTGCCCGCCCGCGCCATCCCTATACATCCGCGCTGATGGCCTCGACCTTCGTGCCCGATCCGTCGCGCCGGCGTGACGTGCAGCCGATCTCGGGCGAGATCGCGAGCCCCTATGACCGCCCGCCGGGCTGCGCCTTTGCCGCGCGTTGCCCGCAAGCGAGCGCGCGCTGCCGCAATGAGCGGCCCGTGCTCCTCACCCAAAATGGCCATGCCATCGCCTGCCACCATCCAATCGAGTAGGGTCTGATGACTTTCACCGTCTTCACCGCCGAGTTCCAGCACGAGAGCAATACGTTCAGCCGTTGCCTCGCGGATATTTCGGCTTTCCGCGCGCGCTATTTCTACCCCGGCGAACAGGGGATCGCGGAACGCGGCGAGGCGAATACGCCGCTTGCGGGTTTTCTGGATGTCGGCAGGAAAGAGGGCTGGAATGTTGTCCATGCCATCAGCACCGGCGCGAATCCGTCCGGCCCGGTGACGGAGGCCGCTTACGAGGAGATCGTGGCGGTGCTCCTCGCGCGCCTCGGCGAAACCGCGCATTCGATCAACGGCATTCTCCTTGGTCTTCACGGGGCGATGGTCGCCGAGCATACCGAGGACGGCGAGGGCGAGCTGCTTGAACGCATCCGCGCCATCGTCGGTCCCGAAATCCCGATCGGCATCACGCTCGACCCGCATGCCAATGTCACCGAGCGGATGGCGCGGCTCGCGAATATCATCGTCGCCTATAAAACCTATCCGCATGTCGATATGCGCGATTGCGGCATGCTGGCCGGGCAAATCCTCCACCGTGCGATGAAGGGCGAGATACATCCCGTCACGTTGCGCGAAGCGCCGCCCATGCTGGAGGAGGTGACGGGCGGACGCACCGATATAGGCCCGATGGTCGAACGCATCGCGATGGCCCGTGCCTACGAGCGGGAGGAGGATGTCTTCGCTGTCAGTGTCGATGGTGGCTTCGGCAATGCCGATATCCGGGAAGTCGGGCCCACAGTGCTTGTCACCTGCCAGGGCGATCTTGCGCGCCATCGCGCCTTTATCCGGAAAATTGCCCAGGATATCTGGGACAAGCGCCACTCCCACGTGACCGATTTTCTCAGCGTGGAAGCGGCGGTTGCCGAGGCGAAAACCTTCGCTGCCCGCAAAGGGCCGCTGGTGATCGCCGATTACGCGGATAATCCGGGCGGCGGCGCCTATGGCGATTCCACGGCCCTGCTCGCCGCGATGATCGACGCAAGGCTCGAAAACGCCTGTTTCGGCCCTATCCTCGACGCTGAAGCTGTGCGCAATCTTCAGAGATATGCGATCGGCAGCGATGTCGCGCTTAGCCTCGGCGGCAAGACGGACCCGCGCTTCGGTGGTGGTCCGATCGAGGTCAGCGGCACGCTTCTGCATCTTTCGGACGGGGATTACATTGGTGATGGCCCGATGATGGGAGGGCTGAAGGGGAGCTTCGGCCCCACGGCTGTCCTGCGTGTCGGGGGGATCGATATCCTCGTGATTTCAAACGTCGCGCAGATACTCGATCTGCAGCAGTTCCGCGCCTTTGGCATCGAGCCGACGGCGCGGCGCGTGGTCGCTCTCAAATCGATGCAGCATTTCCGGGCGGCTTTCGAGCCGATCGCCGGCAAGGTGATCGTCTGCGACAGCGGCGCGCTTTGCACCCCCGATCTCACGAAACTGCCCTACAAGCGCACCCGGCGACCGATCTTCCCGCTCGATCCATACGCAGCCTGGCCCAACGACGGGGGATGAGAGGCGGAAGGTGGAGACGAAAATCCACTCGGAGAGCGTTGACAAAACTGTTCAAACAAACCGAGCCGGCTCTGAGGGCCCCATAGGCGAAGCCGCTCCAGGTGCTGATAAGTGTAGGCGAAGACCCGAAGCCGGTTCGGCGCCGGCGCATGGAACTGTCGGTTCACGTGACCCTGCGTGCAAGGAGCAGCCTTACCTGGCGTCGTGGTTTTGATAGCCTTCCCGCGAATGCACCGTGCACCCCCATGATGGGCATGAGCCGCGTGATCGCATATCGCGCGACAGAGACGCCCTCGCGGTTCATCTGATCCTGAAAGGATTGCGGGCGCCGTAGACCTTGAGATTGTCCTCGGAAGCCCTGCTGATCGTTGGCCGTAACACCGCGTCCCGGCGCGTCCAAACAAAACCCTTGTCAAAAAAAACCGCTCGTTCCGAGTGGGTATTGACGCCAGCACGCACGTATTTCAATGGTGAATGAATGACAAATACGTAGGAGTCTGATGACATGCCTATAATAGATGGTGCCGGCATTACGGCCTCAGCAGTAGCATTGAGGGCGCCTATTTTACAGGTCAGTCGTGCCCCTCGTAGCCCGGATAATTGGTCCTTTGGCTGGCTGCTGATCGGGAGGGACACAATTTTTGGCCTCGTTGGCAGAACTAGATTAAGTGATATGCTCGATCTGTTTAATTATATTTTTAGAATAAATTATGCTCTAAGCGAGATCACAGCAATTCGAAATAAACCATCAGCTCTTTTTGTTCAGTTTTTCTTTTTAAAAAATTTTCACGCCCCAAGGCATTGAATTCTATAAGCGATACCAAGAGAAACCAACATTTATTTGTTACATAGACTCATCAAAGCGGATCTTTGGTGGACTTCTCACTGGCGACAAGGTCAAGTTAATGTTGTTGTATCTGAAAAATTTTAGTGTATCTTTGAGATTCCGCCTGGTGATGGGGTACGTCATTTGGTGTATTATCGGTTATGCTATAGCAGTAATTTCTTGGGGGGATTTTTGTCACGCTTTTTATGATCTCATGAAATTGTCTTATTACAAAGAGAATTACTACTATATTCCAGTTCTTGTTATTTCAACAAGCTTCATTATTTCAGCGATATTTACGCCGTTCTTTTTTTTAGTTAGCCACTCGAAGTGGAGAAAAATAAATGAGCGTATATTCTTACTTCTATCTGCGTCGCTTTTCTTGCTTTGCCTTCATTCCGTATTTTCTATTTACGGAGTAGTTGCAATTAAATATAATAATCATTTTTGTTTATTTTTTGATATAGACTCTAGTCAAAAAATACTTCCGTTAAGCGCGTATCTTTTGAACTTTGCTTATATATCTGTTGTATTTTTCGTAGCCTTCTTCCGATTGCTGGTGATGGCTGTGCGGTTCGCGTCAAGAATGACAAGTAGCATCTGAGAAAGGGAGCGCCGATATGTCGGGGTGAATCGCGCAGGGTTTGCCGGAGGCTCCAGCTTCCGAATTCGTTGTTGCTCAACTCGTTGTAGCTGCTGATAAAAAATCACCTAGGGGGTCCTGCGGCAAATCCCGGAAGCCGTGCCCCACCAGGGCCACATGGTTTCACCGACATTGGCATCCAGTTTGCCGAGTGCAAATCCAATTGCTGGTAAGCCAGATTTTTGCGGGTCCCACCAGCGGGGGAGATGAAGCGACCGATGGCGGGGGCGGCCAGTTTTCGCGCTGAGAATGAAGACAGCACCAGCACATCACCGGCGCGGAGTCTGAGCCATGAGGCCAAGATAGCCAGCTTCCCGGTCCATTATTGCAGTAGGGAAGAAAAAATACTCACCCCCTTATAAGCCTCTTGAAAGCCACCAACAGAATATTAGCCAGAACAAAAGAAGGGGAGAGAGGATTGGAAAAAAGATAAATATTGGCGTTATAACCATCGTTGCAATGGTCATCGTAATATTAATAAGGAATTTATTCATTTGTTGGCCCTTTATCTCTGCTTTGCTTTCAGAAGAAAACATCCAACCCTCCTCCATCAGCACAACGTGACCCGGCGTCATATGTGTGCCGCGCAGGTTGATGATGGTTTTGGTGACGTTGGTGAAGGTGCGCGTCACCTTGCCCGGCTTCTGCGGCCCAAGCCCCTGCGCTGCATGTGGATCGAACGACGCCACTTCGTCGCCGGGGCGGATTTCTTCGATCGGCTTTGATGAACCGTCCGACATCAAAATTGGCGTGCCAGCGAGGAAGCAGCGGGGGGCATATGGGTTTCCTAGTGCTGTCCCAAAAGTAAGGTATGGTTGGAAAGCCCCTTGCATAAACCCCATGCTCCGTACCCAATTTGCAGCGCGTGAGTCGAAGTTTGAGCTTTCCGGATCACTCGCTCTACTCATCTCGCGTGCGATGGCGAATCTTCCAAGAGGTCCGCTGAAAATACCGTCTTCTGTGAGGGCAGCCCAAACGGCGGCACGGGCCTCAGTAGCAGACGAGAAGCCATACATCCTATAATTACTACCGATTATATCCAAGGGAGCAGTCGCTGTCCATGCGTTTCCGTCTAGCCCGTATTGCCGAAAGACCTCAGCATGATATGCTTAGATTTGGTCATGGCCTATATCGGTACCTTCAGTATTTCGTCGTGCTTGATAATCCGCCCTCATCGGCGCCACACCAATTTGCTCGGCAGTATCTCTGTCGATGATTACTCCTCTAAATATCCCTTGATAAACCATAAAGGTGTTCGCGACCCTGCCGGAGAATGTATCTTCCCAGACAACCCCTAGGGCAAGATTGCCGTATTTCACCCCGAAGCTTTGTAAGGCACTATAGTATGCTATACGATCTCCGGCTTGAGAAAATACATTCAGATAATCAAGTTTTTGTTGAGTTAGATGTCCAATTTTATTTTCCTGACCATGTCAAGCACGTTGTGAAATTTTTTGCGTGATGCCGAATTAAATGTAATTTATCAAGTTGATCTCGGCGAAAACTGCTAAGTTCTCCTTCGAAATACATAAATTTTTCGTGCAATCTGCAATGTGGAATTGGTACGGTGCCCGAGATATTGCAGCGCATGAGCGCTGTAAATTCACCGCTCTCGCTGATTTCGGCGTACCAATCATGCCCAGGGGCTGTCTCGCCCTTGTCCGGGATGTAGGATGGGATATCAATCCGCCCCATGCCTGAAATAAGCTCTCCTGTCCTTACAATAGTCGGGACTTTACCAAGACTCGCTCCATAAGGGGCATTTGCGAATGAGTTCAGCACCCGCGAGAGCGGTAGGTGGTTAACTCCACCTAACAAAAGCAGGGTAAAAAATCCTTTTGTCTTCGGATTTGCGCTATTGCGGAATTCCAATGACAATGGCTTGCCATCATCGATGTTGATGTCAAACAATAAATCTCTTTTTGGCAATCCATCCGGGCGAGGAAGGCCAGCCATTCCGCCGATATATTCATATTCTGAGTCAAACCATACATCAATCATATAAAATGATTCGAGATTATCCGATGGAATTCCATAATATATTGGAATTTTTTGATTCTTGAGCGCCTTACTTCTATAAGGACTGCAAATATTGCTGATAATTTCATCCAATTTAGCAGGGGAGAAGGAATAAATTATTGAAAATAAAAAATATTTACTATATTGATTAAGCGTGACATTTTGGCTCATTGCATCTCAGGAATCGCATAGGACTAAGCAAGATCTTTGAAATAACGTTACTGGCTGCTCTCAAGCGCTATTTTATGTCAAGCAAAATATCGAGTCAAAATGTATAATCTTGGATAAAAATCACAATTCAAAAATCATGAGGCACGTCTGCCCATCCCTTGTGCATCAAGGCCCTGAATGCGGGAGACGTGCTGCTCGCACTCGCCTCTGCGTACAAGGCCCTGGCGGATCAGGTCCGCGCGTTGCAGCGCCTTCTCGGCAAGAAAACAATGGAAGCTGAGTTCCTGAAAGAGGTGCTCGACCACGCCACAGGCTCAAAAAAACAGATGCTGCGTTCGCTGTCGCTGCCGATGCCTGGGTCTCGAGACGATACCCCATGACGGCCATCTGCGAGACAATTGGCGTGACTCGATCCAATATCATGGCGCGCGCAGCTGTACATCCCGCAAAGCGCATGGGGCGCCCGCCCTTGCCGGAGGATGATTGTCAAAGGCCACATTCAGGGAGTATTCGGTGGCCGGTGACACACGTTGTCCCGCCAGGCACCCTTGCCATCCATGCTGATCGCGATCTCGTGGCTTTTCAGCAGGTAAGTAAAGGCCACGCTCGTAAATTGGCTGCCCTGATCCGTGTTGAAGATCTCGGGCTTGCCGTATTTGGCCAGTGCCTCCTCGACGGCCTCGATGCAAAAGGCGGTGTCGAGAGTGATCGAGAGCTTCCAGGCCAGAACCTTGCGGCTGAACCAGTCGACGACGACAGCGAGATAGACGAACCACCGCGCCATCGGGATGTAGGTGATGTCCATGGCCCAGGCATGGTTGGGCCGTGTTGTCGGCAGCTTTCGTAGCAGATACGGGTAGATCTTGTGCCCCGGCGCTGGCTTCGAGGTGTTCGGACGCCTATAGATCGCCTAGATGCCCATCCGCTTCATCAGCGTCGCGACATGGAGCCGGCCGATATCGAAGTTCTCGCGAACCAGGAAGTCTCGCATCATCCGGCTACCCGCAAGCGGGTACTCCAGATGCAGCTTGTCGATCCGGTTCATGACCGCCAGATCGGCAGTCGGAACCGGGCGCGGCAGATAATAGACGCTCCCCCGGCTGAGGCTGAGCAAGCGGGCCTGCCGTCCGATCGGAAGACGATGCCCCTTGTTGATCATCTCAAGGTGAATGCCATGCATTCACCGGAATTGCGCTCGCCAAAAGACCGGCTTTGCCGAGCGCTCCGGACAAAAAATCGTTCTCCAACGCCAATTGCCCGATTTTGGCGTGGAGTTCCTTCACGTCGATTGGCGGAGGCGCGTCCGGCTTGCTCTCGCCAAAAAACCCGGCAGCTCCTTCGAGAAGCTGATCCCGTCAGGTCTTGATGACATTCGCATGGACATCGAATTGTGCCGCCAGTTCGGCAGCGTCTTCTCGCCTTTCACGGCGGCAAGCGCCACCTTCGCCTTGAATGCCGGGCTGTGGTTCCGGCGCGGTCGTCTCGTCATGGTCTCTCCTGTTCCCGGCATCATGCCGATCTCAGGCAGAATTTCCACTTATCCCCGATGTCCAGATTCCCCGAGCCAGCTCTAGAATGGCTGGTGCAGGGCGCAGTCCACATGGAACCGGTCTGGTGCCTGTTTTCCCTGCAAACAGGGAAAACAACAGGGAATACGCGGAAATTCGGTCTCTGCTTGTGGCTCAAGCTGCGTGGAAGAATCGATA
>JAIUNR010000009.1 GCA_020161575.1 Pseudomonadota bacterium | reverse complement strand
GTTGCTGGAGCCGATCGGCAACATCCCGCCTGCTGAGGCCGAGGAGCGCTACTACGCCACGCTGGACCAGCCAGCCATGGCCGCATAACTTAAACCAAATGGCCTCCGGCAAACCCGGAGCGGTTCAGCAATGCAGCTCTCCCGATCATTCAGCTTGCGGAGGTTGGCTTGGTGATCCTGCTGCACCGTCAGGAAGACGTCCTGCGCGAAGTCCTCATCGTAGACGTCAGGTTTTGCGCCCATCAGGTTGAAATAGGGCCAATCCGCGATGATGCCGTCGATCTCCTTATGGAGCGCGCGCATCACCGAGCTGGGGAAATCATATCGAATCATCGTCATCAGCGACGAAAATAGCCGACCTGAGAGCAAACTCCACGTTCTGCCCCGCAGGATGGCCAGTTCTTCGTCGGCGGTTCGCAGCGAGCGGATCAGGATCGTTTTGCCGACCGTAGCCCGTAAGGCGCGTGGAACCGCTCGCCGGAAATAGTGGGTGTTGCCGATGAGGGTGAGGTGGGGGTGAACCTTCACGGGATCACCCGATACCGCTTTTCTACCACATCTCGGGTAGCCTCATTGTTTCCAATGAGTTGGACTGGGTTCTGTCCAATGGGGAGATGGTAGCAGTGAGTGGGCTCGAACCACCGACCTTGGCATTATGAGTGCCACGCTCTAACCAGCTGAGCTACACTGCCATCCGGCCCGGCGAAAATCGCGCCGGGGATTTGCCTTAAAAGCCGGTTGTCGCTGGCTGTCAAGTTTTTCTCGCAAGTCCTTCTCCAAGTCCTTCTCGCGAGTCTTTCCAGCAAGCCGTTCCCACGCAGTCAGGCGGCGATTTCTTGGGCGGCGCGGCGATCCGTCAGCCGGATCACGGTGAAAAACCCCACCGGCGCCACACGCTTGACCGAGGCGACCTCGAAACCCGCCCGTGCTGCCCAGGCGGCGATGCGCGCGAGCTTGAACTCCGAACTCCAGCCCACCTTTTTCGCAAGCGGCGCGACAAGGCCTTCCAGCGCCGCGATAGGGCCGCCGGCTGTGCCGAGATGGTTGACCAGCACGATCTCGCCACCCGGCTTGAGGACGCGTACGAATTCGTCGAGCGCGCCCTCGGCATCGGGTACGAGCGTGATCACATATTGCGCCACCACGGCATCGAAAGCCTGATCCTTGAAGCCAAGCCGGCAGGCATCCATGACGGCGAGGCCGGTAACGGCCGTAAGATTGCCGTTGCGGTTTTTTTCCGCCGCCCTGTCTAGCATGGCCTTGGAAAGGTCGATCCCGACAACCCGGTGAGTCGCCGGGTAGTCCCCAAGAGAAAGCCCGGTGCCGACACCGACCTCGAGAATATCGCGTCCGGCTTCGAGGGCGACGCGCACGGCTTCGAGACGGCCCGCGCGCAGAATGCGGGCATAGACCGCATCATAGAACGGCGCCCATTTGGCATAGGCTTTTGTCATGGTCGAAAGGGAATTGTTGCTTGCCATCGCGGTTTCCTTCTTCTTGTTTCCTAGGCGCGAAGTATCGCGGGCCGTGCCGTCAGTTCCGGCAAAAGAGGGTGTGCGGCGCGTCGGGTAATCGTTCCTCCGCCCAGCACGCGCGCCTGCGGCGAGGAATCGGCATAGAGCACGCAGGCCTGCCCCGGCGCGACGCCTTCCTCGCCGTCAAGCAGTTCAACGATTGCGCCCTCGCGGTTGTTCCGCAGGATCGCCGGTTTGGGCGCGCGGGTGGAGCGCACGCGGGCGAAAACCTCGAGGCCGCCTGCCGGCAGCGCATCGAGCGGAGTATCGCCGAGCCAGTTGAGATCGCGCAGGCCGATCTCGCGCGTTGCCAGCGCTTCCCTAGGGCCGACAATCACTTCCGCCCGTTCGGCATCGATACGCACGACATAGAGCGGATCGCGCGCGGCGATGCCGAGGCCGCGCCTTTGGCCGATGGTGAAGCGGATGATGCCCTCATGCCGCCCCAGCACCCGGCCATCGAGGTGACGGATCTCGCCCGGCTGCGTCGCCTCGGGTTTGAGCTTCTCGACAAGGCTGGCGTAATCGCCATTGGGCACGAAGCAGATATCCTGACTATCCGGCTTATCGGCGATGGAGAGGCCGATTTCGCGCGCGATCTCGCGTGTTTGCGCCTTTGTCAGCCCGGCGAGCGGGAAGCGCAGCAGATCGAGCTGCTTCTGTGTGGTTGCATAGAGGAAGTAACTCTGGTCGCGGTCGAGATCGTGGGGGCGGAACAGTGCGCGCCGGCCATCCAGCATCGCACGGCTCTCGACATAATGCCCCGTCGCCAGGCAATCCGCGCCCAGCTCCTCGGCGAAGGCGAGGAGATCGCGGAATTTCACCGTGCGATTGCATTCAACGCACGGGATGGGGGTCTCCCCCGCCGCATAGCTCTCGACGAAGCGATCGATCACCTCTTCGCGGAAGCGGCTCTCATAATCGAGGACGTAATGGGGGATGCCCAGGCTCGCGGCGACGTTGCGGGCATCCTGAATGTCGCGCCCGGCACAGCATGCTCCGACGCGGTGCGCTGCCGCGCCCTGATCGTAGAGCTGAAGCGTGATGCCGATGGTTTCGTAGCCCGCGCGCTTCATCAACGCCGCGACGACGGACGAATCGATCCCGCCCGACATCGCGACGACGACGCGGGTTCCGGCGGGGGGCTTTGCAATGCCCAGATCGTTGAGCGCCAAGGCGCCGTTCACTTCTATCATGTCCCGGCGTTCATAATCCATCCCGGGCAACGATGGAATGCGCATTCGCGCGTGGTGGGCGGACGGGCGGCAGTTTTTGCCGTCATGGGAGGCGTAGCTGGTGTTTCCTGCCGCGCGCTTTCCGCTTCCCTGTTGAGTAAAGATGTTAATTTTCAAATGGTTATGATTTAATTTGGTTTGGCCTCATGCTTGCTTGGAAAAGGGGAGCTATTCATGAGGTTCCTTCATGTCGAACGATGTGTCCTTCTCGCTTGCCTCCATTCTCTCCGATTTCGGCGCCGCCCGCCGCGCGGATCCGAAGAAGGGCGAGGCAGGTGCCGAGACGGGCGGAGAGGCGCAAGGCGCCTCTTTCCGCCGCATGCTGCCGGAAGAGAACGGAGCACGGCCGGCTGCGACCAAGCGTCCGGTCTCACGCCGGACGGAGCGTACCGCGCCGGGCCAGATCGCCCGGGAGGACCAGATCCGCGCCCAGGCCAAATCGCTGAAAGACGCCGAGCGGACCATCGCGCAGGAGAAGGCCAAGCCCGCTCCGGAGGCGGAAAAGCCGGTCGAGAACAAGGCCCGCAACGAAACCGAGCCCCGCAAGCCCGTTGAAGCGAAGCGTCAGGATGCCCCCGAGGCCGATACTCGCGAATCCGCCGCATCCGAGACGTCCGAGGATAAGAAATCCGCTGGAGAGAACTCCGCAGACTCGGATACCGCCTCTTCCGACACGCCCGCGACCGAGAGACCGGTTGTCGCCAAGGAAGAAGAGGGCGCGGCGGATGCCAGCCTGGTTCCGGCGATCGCGGCTCAGCCCTCCGACCCCGAGATTGTCGCCACGCAGGTCATCGGCGCCGTTATTGCCGAGGGCGGAGAGACACCCGCTGCGGAAGGCGAGGAAGCGCTGCTCGGCGTCGATGGCCGCAGCCCCAAGAACGCGGAAGCGGAACTCGCGGCCGCGCTCAAGGATGCCGCCAAAGGCGCGGAAGCAGGCGAAACGCCTGCTGAGGGCGAGGTCGATGTGCCGGCTGTGAAGGGCAAATCCGCCGAGGCGCCCGGCCAGCAGCTCGCGGCGAAGGCGGAGGAGGCGCGTGCCGCGCGCCCCGAGGAAGGCAAACAGGGCATTGGCGAAGAAGTTTCCGCCTTCGCGAGCAAGGGCAAGAATGGCGAAGCGGAGGGCGTGAACGATTCCCGCAAGGGCCAGCCCAGCCTTCATCCCAAGCGCGCCGTTCCCTTCGGCGAATTGCTCGAGGGTTTCACGCATCAGGCCTCGGTCCATCGTCCGGCTGATATTCTCGCTGGCCTTGATCGCCAGGTCGCGGCTTCCGCGCTCAACCGCCAGACCCATGAGATTCAGCGCCCGACGCCGATCCAGATGCTGCCGGTCGAAATCGGCATGCAGGCGGTGCGTGGCGTGACGAATTTCCAGATCCGGCTCGATCCGGCCGAGCTTGGCCGGGTCGATGTCAATCTCCAGATCCGCGACAATGGCGAGGTTCATGCGAGCCTCGTTGTCGATCGCGTCGAGACGCTCGCGATGCTCAAGCGCGACGCCTCCACCCTTGAGTATGCGTTCGAACAGGCAGGGCTTCGCCAATCCGCCGACGGTCTTTCTTTCTCGCTGCGTGGCGAGAACGGGGATGGCCGCCAGCAGGAAGGCGGGGGGCGGCACGCGGGCCATGACGGCACCGACGAGC
This sequence comes from Pseudomonadota bacterium, assembly GCA_020161575.1. Taxonomy (GTDB): domain Bacteria; phylum Pseudomonadota; class Alphaproteobacteria; order Rhizobiales; family Beijerinckiaceae; genus Rhabdaerophilum. Next base: position 65,242 of record JAIUNR010000009.1, on the reverse strand, counting down.
TCGAGCTTCAGGCCCAGATCGGCGACGCCGCCAAGCGGCGCGTTCTTATTCCCAATTCCTCCGTCGACCTGATGGTCTGACAGAAAAGGCAATCTCCATGTCCACGATCGGCTCCGCCACCAGTGCTGCTCCCGCCGCCGCCAATCCCGCGGATTCCAAGGCGCGCATCGCGAACAATTTCGATCAGTTCCTCCAGCTGCTGACGATGCAGCTCAAGAGCCAGAACCCGCTCGATCCGCTCGACACCAACCAGTTCACCCAGCAGCTGGTGCAGTTCGCCAGTGTCGAGCAGCAGATCAAAACCAATGACAATCTCTCGGCGCTTGTTCTGGCCAACAAGACCCAGAACCTGACCAATGCCCTCGGCTTTGTCGGCATGCGCGTCACGGCCAACGGCACCAAGAGCATGTTCAAGAACGGCGAGGCGAGCTGGCAGCTCAATGCGCCCCGCGCCGGCAAGGCTACGATCGTGATCAAGGATGCCAATGGCAACGAGGTCCATTCGATGACGCAGACTCTGGCGGCCGGCGACCAGACGCTGAAATGGGACGGCCGCCTCCCCAACGGGCAGACCGCGCGTGATGGACAATATTCCATCGTCGTTTCCGCGCTTGATGCGAGCGGCCAGTCGATGACCGTCAAATCCGAGGTATCGGGTATTGTCGATGCGGTGGATGTCACGGGTTCGGTGCCGACGCTCAAGGTGGGCACGCTCGAATTCCCGATGACCGATGTCCTTTCGATTCGTCGGCAATGAATCGCTTAGGCGTTTTTTAAGAGGCGGGCCCGTAAACTCATGGGCATAGTAGTTGCGTTTTGTGAGCGTACCCATGAGTGAACCACTTCGCCCCCGCGTGAAGTATGTCATCGGGCCAGATGGCAGCCCGCTGACAATCGCGGATCTTCCCCCGCCCGAGACCCGGCGCTGGGTAATCCGCCGCAAGGCCGAAGTGGTCGCCGCCGTCCGGGGTGGCTTGCTCTCGCTCGATGAAGCCTGTTCGCGCTATACGCTGACGGTCGAGGAATTCCTGTCCTGGCAGCATTCGATCGACGAACATGGTCTCGCCGGTCTGCGCACCACGCGCATCCAGCATTACCGCCAGTAAGCGCCGTAAAGGCACGATGTGAAGGCCCGCTCCGGCGGGCTTTTTGCCGTGGCGTGCCGTGTCGGCGCGCTAATCTGCCCGGCGCAGCCCCTTCGCCTGCGCCATCGCATGGGCGACCTCGACAGCCTCCGCGAGGCTCGAAGGATCGGCGAAGCCCTTTCCCGCGATATCGAAGGCGGTGCCGTGATCGACGCTGGTGCGGATGATCGGCAGGCCGACCGTGATGTTCACGCCCTTCTCGATGCCGTTGAGCTTGATCGGGATAAGCCCCTGATCGTGATATTGCGCGACCACGATATCGAATTCGCCGCGCCGCGCCCGCATGAATACCGTATCCGGCGGATAAGGGCCTGAAACCTCGAACCCTTGCGTGCGCGCTTTGGCGATGGCGGGGCCGATCGTCTCGATTTCCTCGCGCCCGAACAACCCGCCTTCTCCCGCATGGGGGTTGAGACCGGCCACGGCGATGCGCGGTTGGGCGATGCCCAGTGCGCGGCATCCCTCCTGCGCGAGGCGGAAAGTGCGTGCGAGCGCTTCTCCCGTCACCTTGTCGAGCGCTTCGCGCAAGGAGAGATGAATGGAGACGAGAATCACCCGCAGCGGGCCTTCGACCAGCATCATGCCAAAATCTTGCGTGCCGGTGCGTGCCGCGAGGATCTCGGTATGGCCGGGAAAGGTTATTCCGGCCGCTTTCAGCGCTTCCTTGTGGATCGGCGCTGTCACCAGCCCCGCGATCCTGCCGGCCAGCGCGAGATCGATCGCGCGGATGATCGAATCATAGGCCAGTTTTCCCGCGCGCGCATCGATGGCGCCATAGGGCAGCGTGGGCGGAAGTTTCCCCGCGGACAGCACGGGAATCATGCCTTCCCGTGCAATTCGAGGCAAATCCTTCAGGCTTTCCTCGCCTGCAAGCGGCATGATGCGGTGCGGGCCTGAATGGGCAGCGATGCGATCCGGGTCGCCGATGACGAAGAGATCGTCGCGTGCGCTGCCGCCGAAATAGCGGGCGATGATTTCCGGTCCGATTCCCGCCCCGTCGCCCATCGTGATTGCCAGGGGGAGTTGCATGGGACCTGTCTTCCTTCTCGATCGGATAGGCCCTCTCCGAAGTTTCGGTGCTGGGCGCGGAAAAAATTGCCGGAGTTAACGTCACGGTAACCATCCACCGGGCAAATCTTGCCTAGCGCAGAAAACGCAAACCACGCAAATCGCGTGGCACACAGCTAGCTCGATGGTGAAGCAGTGAACGGCATCCTGGAAATCGTGAACCGCCTCGGACCGCAACGCCTTGTCGCGATGGGCGCTGTCACGCTCGCGCTGATCGGGTTCTTTGCCTTTGTCATGACGAAGATGTCGACTCCCGGCATGGGCGTGCTCTTCGCGGACCTCCCAATTCAGGAATCGAACACGATCATCCGCGATCTCGAGAATCGCGGCATCAAGTACGAGATCCGGCAGGATGGCAGCACCATCCTTGTCCCGCGGGATCAGGCGACGCGTCTGCGCATGGAATTCGCCGGCAAGGGCCTGCCCGCGGGTGGCAGTGTCGGCTACGAAATCTTCGACAAGAGCGATACTTTCTCGGCCACGAGCTTCGTGCAGGGCATGAACCAGCTGCGCGCGCTCGAAGGTGAGCTTGCCCGCACGATCAAGGGGATCGAGCGGGTGCAGCAGGCGCGCGTTCATCTCGCGATTCCCGAAAAGAAGCTCTTCGATCGTGAGAAGCAGGAGCCGCGCGCCTCTATCGTGCTGAAAGTGCGCGGCGAACTCGATGCCGGCCAGATCCGCGCGATCCGTCACCTTGTCGCAACCGCCATCCAGGGCCTGAAGCCCGAGCGTGTCTCGATCGTTGACGAAACCGGCCGCCTGCTCGCCGATGGCGCGGGCAACGAGAATGATGCCGCCATGCAGGCGCAGGACAAGCAATCCTCGCATGAGCGCCGCCTGCGTACACAGGTCGAGGAGATCGTGGCGAGCATCGTCGGGCGTGGCCGGGCGCGTGTTCAGGTCGCCGCCGAGATGGATTTCAACCGCATCCAGCAGGTGACGGATAATTTCGACCCTGAAAGCCGCGTCGTGCGCTCCACGCAGACCCGCACCGAGAACCAGCAATCCGCCGAATCGAAGGATGGTCAGGTCTCCGTCGCCAATGAATTGCCGCAGAACCAGCAGCAGGGTCAGCAGCCGCAACAGCGCGAGCAGACCCAGCGCGCCGAGGAAACCGTCAACTACGAGATTTCCAAGACGACCCGCACCGAGATCATCGAAGCCGGCCGCGTGAAGCGCCTCTCGGTGGCGGTGCTGGTCGACGGCGTCTACACGCCCGGCGCCGGCGGTCAGATGGAATACAAGCCGCGTACGGCGGAGGAACTCGACCGTATCGCGGCGCTGGTGCGCTCCTCGGTCGGCTTTGACCGCAATCGTGGCGATCAGGTCGAGGTGATCAACCTGCGCTTCGCGGAAGGAGTTGCGGCGGTCGACACGAAATCCCAGACGCTGATGGAGCAGCTTCTCGCGCTGACCAAGGAAGACGTGCTGCGCATGATCGAACTCGGCGTGCTGGGCATCCTGACGCTGCTGGTCATGCTCTTGGTTGTCCGCCCGCTGATGCGCCAGATGGGCATTGGCGCCAAGGCCGGCAAGGATGGCGAGGGCGGGCCGGGCGCCCCCCAGATCTCCGGCCTCCAGAGCGTGATCGACGCTTCGGGCATGATCAACCAGGGTGGTTCGGGCCAGATGCTCGCCCTGCCCGCCCCTGGCCAGGAAGGCGCGCTCGTGCCCGCCAATTCCAACGCCATCAACCAGCATGCCATCCAGCACGCGCTTCAGCAGGGCGCCATCGATAGCCTCGGCAAGATCGTGCAGGAGAACCCGTCCGAATCGACCGCCATCGTCCGGCAATGGATCGCGCAGACGCGCTGATCCCGACAAAATCCAGCTGACAGGAAGAGAACATGTCCAAGGCAGCAGCCGCAACCACCGAACAGAACGCCGACAACGGCGCGCCGAACCCGGAACTGACCCGCTTCCTTTCGGGCGCGGAAAAGGCCGCGATCATCCTCCTGGTGCTGGGCGAGCGCTATGGCGGCGAGATCTGGGCGGCGCTGGACGAGGATGAGATCCGCACCGTCTCCCGTGCCATGGCCCGGCTCGGTTCGGTCACCGCTGAAGCTGTCGAGGCGCTGGTCGCGGAATTCCTTTCCATGATGGCTGCCGGCGGCGCGGTGACGGGTGATTTCGACCGCACCGAGGCCCTGCTCACCAAGATCCTGCCCAAGGACAAGGTCTATACCCTCATGGAGGAGCTGCGCGGGCCGGCTGGCCGCAACATGTGGCAGAAGCTCGGCAACGTGCAGGATCAGGTTCTCGCCAACTATCTCAAGGGCGAATACCCGCAGACCGTCGCCGTCATCCTGTCCAAGATCCATTCGGAGAACGCCGCGCGGGTTCTCTCCCTCCTGCCGCATGAATTCGCGCTGGAGGTGGTCAACCGGATGCTCAACATGGAGCCGGTACAGAAGGAGGTTCTCAACCATATCGAGGACACCTTGCGTACCGAGTTCATCTCGAACCTCTCGCAGACCTCGCGGCGCGACAGCCACGAGATGATCGCTGAAATCTTCAACTCCTTTGACCGTCAGACGGAAAGCTGGTTCCTCTCGGCGCTCGACGAGCGGAACCGCGAGGCCGCGCAGAAGATCCGCTCCCTGATGTTCACCTTCGAGGATCTCCAGAAGCTCGATCCGGGCTCGGTCCAGACCCTGATCCGCTATTCCGACCGCGATCAGCTCGCCATCGCCCTCAAGGGCGCGGCGCCGGCGATCAAGAAATTCTTCTTCCAGCAGATGTCCACCCGTGCGGCGAAGAACATGGAAGACCTCATGGCCGGGCGCGGCCCGGTGCGGCTCAAGGAAGTCGACGAGGCTCAGAGCAAGATTGTCATGCTCGCCAAGGAGCTTTCGGCCAAGGGCGAGATCACCATCGGCAAGAACCGCGCCGAAGACGAACTGATCTACTGAGGCGGACAGGATGGCGCAGATGCATACCGCGTTCAGCTTCGACCGGGATTTCGCCAAATCGGGCGGCGGCTCGCCGTTCCTTGATGCCGGGCGACGTGGCCCGGTTCCCCAGGCCGAGCATCAGCGGCTTGTCGAGGAGGCGCGCGAGGCGGGCCGGCTCGCGGGGGTCGAGGAAGGCAAGCAGCTCCAGAGCGACGAGGAAAAGCTCCAGATCGCGCAGGCGATGCAGAACCTCGCCGCTCGCCTCGAAATGGCTGCGATAGAGATGGCGCGTGTCGAGGAACAGGCCCGCAGCGAGGCGATCGCCTTCGCGCGGCTCTTCGCCCGCAAGCTCGCCGGGCGGATGATGGATGTCATCCCCGTTCAGGCGGTTGAGGCCACCGCGCGTGCGATTTTCAGCGATCTGCGCGGCTCGCCCCATGTGGCGGTGCGCGTCGCGCCGGCACTCGTCGATGCCTGCAAGACGCGGATCGGCGCTCTGATGCGCGAGAACGGGATCGAGGCGAAGCTCTTCGTCTTCCCCGACCCCGATATCCCTGCCGGTGATTGCCGGATCGAGTGGGCCGATGGCGGCATTGTCCGCGAGCGCGCCAAACTCGAAACCATGCTCGATCAAGCCGTGAACGCTCTGTTCCCGGATTGCGAATGAAACACCGTCAAGACCAGAAGGCACAAACCCATGTCGACCGAAGGTAATTTTCAGCTCCAGGATCTCGAATCCACCGCCGATCTCGTTGCGGCTGCCTATGGCGGCGAGGGCGAAGCTTCGCCCTCGACCAAGAGCGCGGCGGACCTTGAGAATGTTTTTGACGTGCCGGTGCAGGTCTCTGCCGTGCTCGGGCGCTCGAAAATGGGGGTGGGCGATCTGCTCCGCATGACGCCCGGCCATATTCTTGAGCTTGACCGCCGGGTCGGCGAGGCGATCGACATCTTCGTCAACGACCGGCTGGTCGCGCGCGGCGAGGTTGTTCTCGTCGATGACAAGCTCGGCGTGACCATGACGGAAATCATCAAGTCGGATCGCTGATCGCAGCGTTTCGATATCGGCTTCGAGACACCCGCCCGCACCTCGCGGACAGGTTGGGAATGAAGGAGAAAAGCCATGCGGCTTCTCATCGTCGGAACATTGCGCGGTGAATTGATCACGGCGGCGAAGATCGCACGCGAACGCGGCGCGCAGGTCGCGCAGGTGGACGGCATCGAAGCGGCGCTTTCCCATCTCCGCCAGGGCAAGGGCGCCGATCTGGCCATGGTCGACGCGCATCTCGACATCGCGGCGCTTGTGGGCGGCCTCAAGGGCGAACACATCACGCTGCCGATCGTCGCCTGTGGCACCGGCAATGACAAGCGCGTGGCAGTCGCGGCGATCGAAGCCGGCGCGAAGGAATATGTCCCGCTGCCGCCTGATCCCGAGCTGATCGCCGCGATCCTTGAGGCGGTGAGCCGCACCGAGACCTCGATCATCTTCCGTGATGAGGCGATGGGCCGGGTGGTGAAGCTCGCCCAGCAGATCGCGGGTTCGGATGCCTCCGTCCTCATCACCGGCGAATCGGGCGTCGGCAAGGAAGTGATGGCGCGTTTCCTGCACGAGAAATCGAAGCGCGCTTCCAAGCCTTTCGTCTCGGTGAATTGCGCCGCCATCCCCGAGAACCTGCTCGAAAGCGAACTTTTCGGCCATGAGAAGGGCGCGTTTACCGGCGCCATCGCCCGGCGTGTCGGCAAATTCGAGGAGGCCGATGGCGGCACACTCCTGCTCGACGAAATCTCCGAGATGGATGTGCGCCTTCAGGCCAAGCTGCTGCGTGCCATTCAGGAGCGCGTGATCGACCGTGTGGGCGGCACGCGGCCCGTTCCGGTGGATATCCGCATCATCGCGACCTCCAACCGCAATCTCATCGAAAGCGTGAAGGCGGGTGAGTTCCGCGAGGATCTTCTCTATCGCCTCAACGTCGTCAACCTGAAGATCCCGCCGCTGCGCGAACGGGCAAACGATATCGTCGAGCTGTCGAACCATTTCGCCAAGCGTTACGCTGAACTCAACGGCCTGCCGTTCCGCGCGATCAGCCTCGATGCCAAGCGCGTGCTGCTCGCCAATCCCTGGCGCGGCAATGTCCGCGAGCTGGAGAATACGATTCACCGTGCGGTTCTGCTGGCGCAGGGGATCGAGATCGGCCCCGATGCGATCATGACGCCGGAAGGGATCGAGATCGCGCGCGAGACCGGCGACAGCACCGCCCGCCGCGCCGCGGAGGCGGCCGAAGCGGCGACGCGGGCCTTGGTCGGGCGCACGGTGGCCGATGTCGAGCGCGAGCTTATTCTCGATACGCTCGACCATTGCCTCGGCAACCGCACCCATGCCGCGAAGATCCTCGGCATCTCGATCCGCACCTTGCGCAACAAGCTCAACGAATATGTCGCGGTTGGTCTCGATGTTCCCGAGCCCGGCGCGAGCCGTATCGCGATGGCCTGATTCCATTTGGCGCCGCCTTACGCGCGGCGCCTGACATAGGTTCCCGTGCATGAAGACGCTCGCCCCCTTCTACCCTGTCGTCGATTCGGCCGAGTGGATGGAACGGCTGGCGCGAAACGGCGCAGGCTTCATCCAGCTGCGCATGAAGGATCGCTCCGAGGGAGAGATCCGCGCCGCTATCGTCGCGGCGCGTGCGGCTTGCGATCGGCACGGCGCTGTGCTCGTTATCAATGATTTCTGGCGTATCGCGATCGACGAGAAGGCCGAATGGCTCCATCTCGGGCAGGAGGATCTCGACGAGGCCGACCTTCCCGCGATCCGCCGTGCGGGACTCCGGTTCGGCATCTCGACCCATGACGAGGCGGAACTGGCGCGCGCGCTCGATCTTGCGCCCGATTACATTGCGCTCGGGCCGATTTTCCCAACCATTGTGAAGGCCATGCGCTTCGCGCCGCAGGGGCTCGCCCCGATCCGTGCCTGGAAACGCCGGATCGGCGATATCCCGCTCGTCGCGATCGGCGGGATTACGCTCGAAACCGCTTCCGCCTGTCTCGACGCGGGGGCGGATTGTGTCGCGGTTGTCTCGGATATCCTGCGCCATCAGGACCCCGAGGCGCGTTGCCGGGCCTGGCTGGCGACGACGGCGCGCTGAGGGCAAATGCCGCGCCCTGCATGACCTGCGGCTGCAGATGAATGAATCATCGCGGATTCTAGGAACAGTGCCTGTTCCTTAACCCGGAATTAACCATGGACTCGGCAAAAATTGCCTAGAACCACGAGTGTCGACTCGGCCGGCAGGAGGCGGGCATGAGGGCGATGCTCTGCAAGGGGCGGGCAGATGAGTGACGTGACCACGGGCAATTCCGGCGGACCAGGCAGGCTGCCGCTCGGCAACGTGATGAACGCGAAGGAGCTGGGTGCCTTCCTCAAGCGCGGTGATATCGCGCTTGCGCTTGGCGTCCTGACCATTCTGGTCGTTCTGATCGTGCCTTTGCCGCCTTTCCTGCTGGATCTCTTCCTGGCTTTCTCGATCATCCTTTCGGTCCTGATCCTGATGACGGCGCTGTTCATCGCGGCGCCGCTCGAATTCTCCGCTTTCCCCACCATCCTGCTCATCGCGACGATGCTGAGGCTCTCGCTGAACCTCGCCTCCACGCGCCTCATCCTCCAGAACGGCCATACCGGGCAGGGTGCGGCGGGCCATGTCATCGAAGCCTTCGGCGGTTTCGTGATGGGGGGCAATTTCGTCATCGGCGTCATCGTCTTCATCATCCTGATGATCGTGAACTTCGTGGTCATCACCAAGGGTTCGGGGCGCATCGCGGAAGTCGCGGCGCGCTTCAGCCTCGATGCGATGCCGGGCAAGCAGATGGCGATCGACGCCGATCTTTCCGCCGGCCTGATCGACCAGGACGAGGCGAAGGCGCGGCGCAAGGCGCTCGAGGATGAAAGCTCGTTCTACGGCGCGATGGACGGTGCCTCCAAATTCGTGCGCGGTGACGCCATTGCCGGCATTCTGATCACGATGATCAACGTGATCGGCGGCATCATCATCGGCGTGGCGCAGAACAGCATGACCTTCGGGGAAGCCGCGCGCACCTATACGCTGCTCACCGTGGGCGACGGCCTCGTTACCCAGATTCCGGCGCTGATCGTCTCGACCGCCGCCGGTCTTCTGGTTTCGAAGGCGGGCGTGACCGGAACCGCCGACAAGGCGCTCTCGAAGCAGCTCGCGAGTTCCTCCAAGGCCCTGGGCATGTCGGCTTTCGTCATGGTGGTGATCGCGATCCTGCCGGGCATGCCGGCGCTTCCCTTCCTCGGACTGGCCGCCATCGCCGGCTATCTTGCCGCCAAGCTCGACCGCGAGCACAAGCGCGCCATGCTTGAAGCCGCCGCCGAGCAGATCATGGCGAGCGCGTCATCGCAGGCCCGTACGGAGGATACGCCGGTTCAGGATGCGCTCAAGCTCGACGAACTGCGCATCGAGATCGGCTATGCGCTGCTGCCGCTGGTTCAGGGGCAGGACGGCGAGGACAAGATCACCGAGCAGATCAAGGCCTTGCGCCGCACGCTCGCTTCGGAAATGGGCTTCGTTCTGCCCTCCGTGCGTCTCGTCGACAATGTCCAGCTCGAATCGAACCAGTATGTCATCAAGATGAAGGAGATCGACGCCGGCAACGGCATCGTCTTCCCCAACCAGTATATGGCGATGGACCCGACCGGCGGGCAGGTCCAGCTTCCGGGCGCGCATCTGCTGGAGCCGACCTTCGGCCTGCCGGCGACCTGGATCGACGAGGCCCTGCGCGACGAGGCGCAGCTGCGCGGCTATACGGTCGTCGATCCCGCCACCGTGATCGCGACGCATCTGACCGAAGTGATCAAGAACAACATGTCCGAGCTGCTTTCCTTCGTGGAAGTGCAGAAGCTGCTCAAGGATCTTCCCAAGGCACATCAGGATCTGATGAAGGACATGATTCCGGGCCAGATCTCGCATACCGGCATCCAGCGCGTGCTCCAGCTTCTGCTGGCGGAGCGCGTCTCGATCCGCGACCTCGGCACGATCCTCGAGGCGATCGCGGAGATTTCCGGCGCGCTGCGCGATCCGCGCATGATCGTCGAACATATCCGCTCGCGGCTTGGCCGGCAGATCTGCGCGCAGCATACCGGGCCGACCGGCCAGCTCGCGCTCATCACGCTCTCGCCGCAATGGGAGGATGCCTTCTCGTCCTCGCTCATCGGCGACGGCGAGGTGAAGCATCTCGCAATGCAGCCCTCGCGCCTGCATGATTTCGTGATCGCCCTGCGCGATCGCTTCGAGGAAGCGGCGAAGCTTGGCGAATTGCCGGTGCTGGTCACGTCGAACGCTGTCCGGCCTTACGTGCGGATGATCATCGAGCGCTTCCGCCCGCAGACGGCGGTCATCGCGCAGGGCGAGATCCATCCGAGCGCGCGGCTCAGGACGGTGGGCTCGATCTGAGGCGGGGCCTCCGGTCTCCGATCCATGAAGAAGAAAAGGCGGGCTATTGCCCGCCTTGTTCCTTTTTGAGCCTGAGCTGCGCTTTCTCGAAGGCGAGCACGATCGGCAGCGACACCGCCAGCGGGATGATGAGATAGCACAGGCGCCAGACAAGCAGCGCCGCGAAAACCTCGGTCGCCGGCATGCCCGGCATGACCTTGAGGAACACCGCCTCCATCACGCCGATGCCGCCGGGAACCTGGAACAGCAGCCCGGCTGAAAACGAAAGCAGGAAGGCGCCGAGAACGACCATGAAGCCGGGATTGCCGGCATCGGGCAGCACGAAATAGATGATGCCCGCCGCGCCCAGCAATTCCATTGGTGCCGCGATCCACTGCCGCCAGACGACGTTGAGGCGCGGATATTCGAGCTTGAAATTGCGGATCACCATCGGCTTGAACTGGAGCCACGAGCCGAGCGTGTAGATCACGCAGAAGGCAATCATGCCGAACCCGATCAGCCGCGTCATGGCAAGGCTCATCCAGGGCGCGAGCGGCTGCACGATCTCCGGCTCATAGACCAGCACCACGCCGCCGAGCAGGATCGTGCCGAAGCCGAAGGTGAAGGAGCACAAGGCCACCAGCACCGCGACTTCGGCCGGAGAGAGGCCCTTCGAGGTGTAGGCGCGATAGCGCACCATGCCGCCCGAGAAGACAGAGCCGCCGATATTATGCGAGATCGCATAGGTGACGAAGGAGCAGACCGTGATGAAAAGCCACGAGATGCCCTTGGTGCGGTTGAGATGGATCAGCGCGATCCGGTCGTACCAGGCGAGCGCCCAATAGGCGAAAAGCGTGGCGCCGACGGCGAGCAGGTAGCCCGAGAGCGGGATCGCGCCCAGTTTCTGGCCGATCTGCGCGGCGATGATGCCGAGGCTTTCGAGCAGGCCGGCATTTTCCAGCGCCTTCCAGCTCGCGCTGCCCGCCTCGCCCGCCGCCTCGATGCGGAGCTTGGAATAGAGGATCTTCAAGGACCAGCCGACGGCGATGATACCGACAAGCGGCCAGAATAGGTCCTTGATACGCTTCATGTCTTTCCCCAGCCAAACAGAATGCCGCCCGTCACTGCCCGAGCGACGCGCGGCATGCAAGCGAAGTTCATGTCATCTTTGGAAAAAGCGACAGTTGAAAGGCGAAAACCAGTGGAGTTTGGCCTCAGAGACGACCGGCGGCGTAACGCATGCGCGCGGCGACCCGATCGGTTTCCATCTGGTCGCGCAACGCCATTTCGGCGCGCTCGGCGGCCTTCTCGCGGTCATCGAGGATCTCGACCTTCTTCAGCTCTTCGAAGGCTTCGTTGAGCTGCGCCTTGGCCTCATCCAGCTGGCCGGCGAGTTCGGCGGCGGAATTCTGGAGATTGTCGCGACGGGTGCGCGCGGCTTTCGCGTAGGTCGGATAGGCGAAATGCGCCGTATCCGAAATGCCGGCCCGGCGTTCCTCGTTCTCGATCTCTCGATCAAGCTCGGTGGCCATGCGCTGGAATTCGGCAATCATGGTTTCGATCTGCGCAACGCGGCGGCGCTTCTCGTCAACGTGAAACCGCTTGAGGCGGATCAGCGTATCGCGCGATTTCATGGCCCTTCTACTCCTCGACCGTGCCCGGAATTACGCCCGGGTGCCCGGCCAGGAATTTCAAGCTTCCTGCCCGAGGCGGTTAACAATATCCGCGAGACGCGAATAGCTTTCGCCCAAGGAGGTTGATTCTTCCTTACCTTGCCCGAGAAAAGCTTCGAGATCCGGATTTGCTTCGATCGCGCGGTCCACTTCCGGCGATGATCCCTTGCGATACGCCCCGAGGCGGATCAATTCCTCCATGTCCGAATAGGTGGACATGAGGTTGCGCGCCGCGATCACCGTGCTCAGATAATTAGGGTTGCAGGCGCGCGGCATGGTCCGCGAGACGGATTTGAGGACGTTGATCGCGGGATAGCGCCCGCGCTCGGCGATCTTGCGCTCCATCACGATATGCCCGTCGAGGATGCCGCGTGTGGTATCCGCGACAGGCTCGTTATGGTCGTCCCCGTCGACAAGCACCGTGAAAATGCCGGTGATCGAGCCCGAGCCGATCTCACCCGGGCCTGCACGCTCGAGCAGTTTGGGCAGTTCTGCGAAAACGGACGGCGTATAGCCCTTGGTGGTGGGCGGCTCGCCGACTCCGAGGCCGATATCGCGCTGGGCCATCGCGAAGCGGGTGATACTGTCGATCATGCACAGCACATCGAGCCCTTCGTCGCGGAAATATTCGGAGATCGCGAGTGTGAGATAGGCGGCTTGCCGGCGCATCAGCGCGGGCTCGTCCGAGGTCGCGACCACCACGACCGAGCGCGCGAGCCCTTCCTCGCCCAGATCGTCCTGGAGAAATTCCTGCACCTCGCGGCCGCGTTCGCCGACAAGGCCCACCACCGCGACGTCCGAGGCGGAATTACGCGCGAGCATCGAGAGCAGTACTGACTTTCCAACGCCCGAACCCGCGAAAATGCCCATGCGCTGACCGCGGCAGGTGGTGAGGAACGAATTGAGCGCCCGCACGCCGAGATCGAGAGGCTCACCGACGCGCTGGCGCTTATGCGCCGCGGGTGGTTCGTTGCGGAACGGATAGGGGCGCGGCCCCATCTGGATCGGCCCCTTGCCGTCGATCGGACGACCGAAGGCATCCACCACGCGGCCCAGCCAGGCCGGGCCCGGGCGGATCGTCGCGCGGCGCGAGACGACATGCGCGGGGCAACCGCGGCGCAGGCCATCGATATTCGCGAAGGGCATGACAAGCGCCTTGCCGGCATCGAAGCCCACAACCTCGCACAGGATGCGCTCGCCGCCTTGCGCCTCGATCGCGATCAGACCACCCAATTCCATATGGCTGAGCGGGCCCACGATCTCGATCATCAGGCCGCGCACGGCGCCAACGCGCCCGAAGACCTCATGGTCCGGGATGTCCTCGATGAGGCTTTCCAAGGCTTGGATCGACACGGGGCCCTCCTGGTCTGCGCCGACCGAGGCAGGGCCCCGTCGTCTTCAGCCGTGATTCGCCGCCGAATCACCCGCGAATCCTAGCTCAGAACGCGGGGATGGGGCGAGTGGGAACAACGGGAGGGAGGCAAGGGGGAGGGAAATGCACCTGGCTCGGCTTTCGCGGGATTTCAAAATCGCCAGGGGCCAATTGTAAAAATAATGAGTCAATAGAATCGGTTGTTAGTGTTTTCTTAAGAGTTGATTCCGCTCGCTTGATTGAATTCGTTCCTCGTCAATCGCCAATCAGGCAAGAAAAATTGACATTTTTTGAGGCGCAAACTTGCCTTAACGAATTACGGTTTGTTAACTCTTCCGGCGTAATTTGTGACGGAAGTTTTAAGACATCGTCCGCTCGGGGTGTTCATGGCGCAGACGCGCCACCAGATGCGGTTGCAGGCAACAAAAGGGCTGGGGACCATCGGATGCGCGTTCTCCTGATTGAAGACGACAATGCAACCGCCAAGAGCATCGAGCTGATGCTGAAAAGCGAGAATTTCAACATCTACCTCACCGATCTCGGTGAGGAAGGGATCGATCTCGGCAAACTCTATGATTACGACATCATCCTGCTCGACCTGAACCTTCCCGATATGTCGGGTTACGAGGTTCTGCGCTCCTTGCGCGTCGCCAAGGTGAAGACGCCGATCCTGATCCTCTCCGGCATGGCTGGCATCGACGACAAGGTGAAGGGCCTCGGCTTCGGCGCCGATGACTACCTCACCAAGCCGTTCCACAAGGATGAGCTGGTCGCCCGCATCCACGCGATCGTCCGCCGCTCGAAGGGGCATGCCCAGTCGGTCATCCAGACCGGCGACCTGCTCGTCAATCTCGACCAGAAGACGGTCGAGGTGGGCGGTCACCGCGTGCACCTCACGGGCAAGGAATACCAGATGCTCGAACTGCTCTCGCTGCGCCGGGGCACGACGCTGACCAAGGAGATGTTCCTCAATCATCTCTATGGCGGCATGGACGAGCCGGAACTCAAGATCATCGACGTGTTCATCTGCAAGCTGCGCAAGAAGCTCGCCAATGCTTCGGAAGGGCGCAACTACATCGAGACGGTGTGGGGGCGTGGCTATGTCCTGCGCGAGCCGACCGATCAGGATGAGCGCATCCCCGCCTGAGGGCGGCAAGGATCAACGATCAGAAACCCGCAGCAATGCGGGTTTTTTTATTGCCTGCGCCCCGCGCGGGAGCAGCAAAACAAAAGGGCCGGTTTCCCGGCCCTAGTCACGTTTTCGTTTCCGTGTGAACCAGCGCCTTGTTCAGGCGATGGCGCTGCGCGCAAGCGAGGGCTCGGCCTTGCGGGCGAGCGGGATCTGGAGCATCCGCTCCTTGGGATGCGTGGTGAAGCGGTTGGTCACCCCGAATGTGCTTTCCGCGCCGCCGAGCAGGAGGAAGCCGTCGCTGGGCAGACGGTCCGCCATCCGGTCGAAGATCTGCGCGCGTGTCGGGCGATCGAAGTAGATCAGCACGTTACGGCAGAAGATCACGTCGAACTGGCCGAGATTGCGTGAATCCTCAAGGAGGTTGAACTTGAAGAAATTCACCCGACGCACGACATCGGGCGAAATCTGCCAGTTCTCACCCACTTTGGTGAAATATTGCAGCAGGAGCTTCGTCGGCAGGCCGCGCTGAACCTCGAACTGGTTGAAAATTCCTGATTTGGCTTTGGCGAGGATACCTTCGGAAATATCCGAGGCATGGATCTCGACATTGCGCCCGGCCAGGACCGGCTTGAGCTCGTCGAGCAGCATCACCAGCGAGAAGGGTTCCTGCCCGCTCGAACAGGCGGCACACCAGATTCTCAGCGTCTTGCCGGGTGGTCGGCGGGCGATGAGCTCGGGAATGATGATGTTACGGAAATGGTCGAACGGCGCCTTGTCCCGGAAGAAGAAGGTCTCGTTCGTAGTCAGCGCATCGACCAGGCGCTGCGCGAGGCGGCGGTCGCCCTTCTCGGCGCGGCTGAGAAGATCGTCGAGTGAACCGAGATTCTCCTCCCGCAGGAGAGGGGACAGGCGGGCCTCGATGAAATAGGCCTTCTCGGTCGTCAGGACGATACCTGCCGCCTTGTTGATGAAGTCGATGACGCGAAGAATTACATTTGCGCTCATGGGGCGTGTCCTTCGAGCAGCGCGACGGCGAGCTCGCCTAGTTTTTCCGGGGGGTGCAGGGCAGAAGCGAGGCCGGCTTCGGCGATGGAGCCGGGAATTCCCCAGACCACGCTTGAGGCTTCATCCTGAACCGCGACGTTGGCACCGCGTCGCGCGAGGTGGGTCGCGCCTTCTGTGCCGTCCCGCCCCATTCCTGTGAGGGCGATCGCGAGCGCTTCATTGCCGAAGGTTTCGGCCGCGCTGGTGAATAGAAGATCGATTGACGGACGCCAGGGACCGCGTGCTTCGGGGGGCAGCATGCTAATCACATGGCTCCCATCCGCCTTGCGCTTGATGACAGTGTGACTGCCACCGGGCGCGAGGTAAATCGTACCGGGCATCAGAACCTTGCCCTCGGCGGCTTCTTCGGCGGGCAATCCGCCATGCTGCTTGAGATGCGAGGCGAAGATCGCGCCGAAAATCGGCGGCATGTGCTGGGCGATGACCACCGGCACGCGCGAGATCGAGCCACGCATTTTCGTGAGCATCGCGAGGAGGGCCTGCGGTCCACCCGTGGAGGCGCCGATGACGACGATCTTGGGCCTTATGCGCTCCAGCGCACGCAGATGAGGCTGCCCACCCTTCTCTACCACGCCTTGCGGGGTGTGCGGGCGTGCGGGCGCCGGGCGGAACGGGGCAACGGGCGAGGCGGGCTGCGCGGGCGCTGCGGCAGGCGGCGGTGCATTGCGGCGCAGCGGGTCCAGGGGCTGCGCAGGGGAGCGGCCGATCGGTGCGGGGCTTGCCGGAGCCGTCGGAGCACGCGCTGCCGGCGCACGCATCGCGGCGCGGACGCCGCCGACGGCGAGCACCTTGGCGATCAGTGCCTGGCGGAAATCGGCGGAGGTCGAAACCTCGCGATGATTGGAGGGCTTGGGCAGGTAATCGGTCGCGCCCTTCATCAGCGAGCGCATCGTCAGTTCGGCGCCATGCACCGAGAGCGAGGAGACCACGATCACGCGCGAGGAAGGCGATTTGGAGAGGATGAGCGGCAGCGCCGTCAGCCCGTCCATGTCGGGCATGTCGAGATCGAGCAGGATGATCCGCGGATTGACGCCGGGCAGGGCGTCGATGATTTCCTTGCCCGAGCGGTAGGTGCCGACAACCTCGATCCCGCTGGTTTCCGACAGCCAGCGAGAGAGCAGGCCGCGTACGACCACGCTGTCATCGACCACGGCGACGCGAACGCCGGCGGCGCTCTGTCCCAAGGGCTGTCGGTGAGGCACGGCCACCATTATTTGTCTCCGCGGGATGTCATCCCGGCAATCGGTTGTGGCCTGCCCTTTCTGGGCAGTGGCGGTACAAGATCAGACCAAGCCGACCTCGCCGAGCTTTGAACTCAGGATTTCCTTGTCGAAAGGCTTCATGACGTATTCGTCCGCGCCCGAGCCCATTGCCTTGGCGATATGCCCGACATCGTTCTCGGTGGTGCAGAACACGACTTTCGGCCTGTCACCCCCGTTCATCTTGCGCAGATGGGTGAGGAACTCGTAGCCATCCATGTTCGGCATGTTCCAGTCGAGCAGGATTGCGTCGGGCATCCGGGAAGTGCAGCTGGCTATGGCCTGCTTGCCATCCTCAGCTTCCGCGATCTCGAAATCGAGCCCTTCGAGAATGCGCCGCGCGACCTTCCGGATGACGCTGGAATCGTCGACAACAAGACAATACTTCATCGGTTAGTCCTCTTCAGGCAGCCTGCAACGACATGGATTCAAGCAAGGCGTGCAGGTCGATCTCGATCATCAATTCTCGTTCGAGTTTATGCACCCGCCGCGTGAAGCGTGCCCAATGGGGGCTCATATTCGCGGGCATAATTTCGGAAGTATCGGCGGCAAGCGAGAGCACGTCGCCGATTTCATCGACGACGAGGCCGAAGACCTCGCCCTGCCATTCCACGCCCACAGCCATCGGCTCGACGCCTTCCGCGCGCTCGCTGCGGCGCGAATTGAGCAGCGAGCCGAGATCAAGGATCGTGACGATATGGCCGCGCAGGTTCACAAGACCCGCGACGGCGCGGTCGGCTTTCGGAACCGGCGTCATCGCGTGAATGGAGAAGACATCGCGCACCGAGGTGATCGGCAGACCGATCAACTGGCCGCTGATGCGGACGGAAACGAGCTGGATTTCGTCGGCGACGGCAATGTCGCGACGGGTGCGTTGCTCGGTGCTCATGCGGCAGCTCCCCACTGGTTCGCCGAATAGCCGCCAAGAACCTCGCCGATCGAGCTGAGAAGCCCCTGGCGATCAAACTTGCCGACAAGATCATAGAGGCCCGCCGCCTTGCCCTTTTCGATGAGCTTGGGGCCGCCTTTCGAAATGAGGCCGATCACCGGAGGCGGTGTTCCGCCATCCGCAATCTCCCGGACGAAGGCAAGGCCTTCGTCTCCAGATTGATCGAGATCGAGCACGATGGTGGAAGGGCGCTGGCGGCCGATCGCGCTGCGCGCGGCCTGGAGCGAGGGAACCACCGCGATGCGGTAGCCGGCGTTCTGGAGCAATGGCGCGAACAAAGCGCGGAAGAACTCCGAGCCTTCGACGACCAGCACATCCACGTCTTCCGGTGCTGCGGCGACGGCTTCGCTCCCCGGTGGTGCGACCAGTTCCGAGACATCGACGATTTCGACCGCCTTGCCATCGATGATGGTGGCGCCGATCGTGCCCGGCGTCGCATGGGTGGTGTCGATCTGGATTGCCACCTCGACCACGTCGACGATCTCGTCCACGGCCATGCCGATCTCGCGGTCATGCTGATGGAAGACCAGCACCGGCTGACGTGAATCCACGTCGAACCCACCGTGGTCCATATAGCCGAGGATCGGCATGAGACGGCCCTGATACTGGACCACGGCCTTGCCGCCGGTATCCTCGATCTTCGAACGCTCGAATTCCTCGAGACGGCCGATGAAGGAAAGCGGGATCGCCTTGAGATTCGCGCCGCCGGCCCGGAAAAGCAGCAGCAACGAGCGCTCACCGCTGGCATAGATTTCCGCCGCGATTTCCGCCTCGCTCGCGGCCGCAGCCTCGCGGCCGCCGTTTTCCATCACGGAGCGGGCGACGCCCGAAGGCTCCAGGATGAGAATGACGGAACCGTCGCCGAGGATTGTCGCCCCGGAATAGACGGACATGTGACGGAGCTTGGAGGAAATCGGTTTGACGACGATTTCCTCGGTGTGAAGGATGGAATCGACGATGATGCCAAAGCGGTGCCCGCCAACGTGGCAGACCACCACGAGCTGGTCGTCGCTGGCCGGGCTCTTCTCCGGCTGGCGCTCAAGCGTGAGGACATCCGCAACATCGACAACCGGGAGCAGCTTCTGGCGCAGGCGCAGTGTCGCCTGACCGTTGAGCTTCTCGATGCGCACTTCCCCCGTCTCATGTGTACGCACCAACTCCGCCACCGCGATCTGCGGGATCGCGAAGCGCTGGCCCGCAGCTTCGACGATGAGCGCGGAAGCGATGGCGAGCGTGAGCGGCAGCTTGATCGAGACAGAAAGCCCCTTGCCGGCGCGCGAGCGGAGATCGACGACACCGCCAACCTGCTCGACATGCGAGCGTACGACATCAAGCCCCACGCCGCGCCCGGAAATGTTCGTGACCGCAGCCGCTGTCGAAAAGCCTGGCTCCATGACGAAGCGCAGGACCTGCTCGTCCGACATGCGGGCGATATCCTGCTCGGTGGTCAATCCGTTGCGGATCGCCTTGGCCTTGACGCGCTCCACATCGATGCCGCGCCCGTCATCCGAGACCTCGACGATGATGTAGCCGCTTTCCTGCGCCGCGCGCAGGTTGATGGTGCCGTGCGCGGGCTTGCCGGCGGCGATGCGCTCGTCCGGCATTTCGAGCCCGTGATCAGCCGCATTGCGCACCATATGCAGCAACGGGTCCTTGATCATCTCGAGGAGCTGACGGTCGATTTCCGTTTCCGCGCCGGTCTGCACCAGCTCGATCTTCTTGCCGAGTTCCTCGGTCAGGTCGCGCACGACGCGGCTGAGCTTGGTCCAGGCGCTGCCGATCGGCTGCATGCGCGTCTGCATCACGCCGTCCTGAAGCTCGGCGGTGATGTGCGAAAGGCGCTGGAGCGGGCTCTTGAAGTCGCCATCATCGCGTTGCCGGGCGATCTCGAGCAGCTGGTTGCGTGTCAGCACCAGCTCGGAAACCATGGTCATCAGCCGGTCGAGCGTCCCGACGGCGACGCGCACGGTTTGTTTCGAAACCGAATTGGCGTTGCCGTGATCGTTGCCTTCGCCCTCGTTTTCGGATTTGGCCTCGGCCTTGCGCGGTGTCTTCTTTTCGACCGCAGCGGGAGCAGCCGCAACGGGCGGCGGCGCCACGGGGGCAGGAGGAGCGACCATTGTTGCCGCCGGCTCTTCCGTGAAATGGACGGCTTCCGGCCCCGGCGCGTCGCGGAAGGCGCGCTCGAGTTCGTCGAGTTCCACCTCGTCATCGCGCAAGGGGCGCTCGAGAACCTGGAAACTCTCCTTGCCGACAGCCTCGGTGGCGAGGGGGGCCTCGACCGCCGCTGTTGCGAGCTTGGCGGTTGTGTCATTGGCCAGTGCACGCAGGGATTCGACCAGATCCTCGTCGTCTCCCTCAGGCTCGGTGCCGTCGCGCTCAAGGTCACCCACGATGCCCTTGATCCGGTCGATGGTCTTGAGGATCATCGTCACCGCCGGCGCCGTCACCGGCTTGCCGTCGCGGAACTGGCTGATCACATCCTCGGCGGCATGGGCAAGATGCTCAAGCCTCGGCAGGCCGAGAAAGCCGCAAGTGCCCTTGATCGTGTGAACCAGCCGAAAAATCAGTGCAAGAGTGGCGCTGTTGTTCGGATCGCGCTCGAACCGAACCAGCTCGGCATCGACTATGTCGAGATGCTCCGAGGTTTCGACCACGAAATCTTTCAGGAGATCGTCCATGCCGTTTGACCTGCTTGTGCGTATCAACGCGCTCAATAGGGTCAGACGTTGCCCTGAAAAGGGTTTATGATTGGTTTGCTTTAGGGCCTTTCAAGCGCAAGCACCGAATTTTTTTTACTCTAGGTTGTATTTTACCCTTGCGGCCTTGCCGTCAGCGTCACACCGGCCTCGTCAAGCGCGACGTTGATCTCCATCGCCGAAGCCCTGGCGATCTCGCCGGTGTAGAAAACCTGGAACCCGTGCGCATCGACTGCGCCCGTCTCGCTCTTGCCGGCGAGGAGGTCCAGGACATGCTGGCCAAGGCGGGGTTTCGGTCCTTTCGCGATGACGTTGAAGAGCGGATTGTCCGCATCACCGTCCATCGTCACGTCGATCGTGCCGCCGAGCGGAATGGCGGCCAGCGCGATGACGACGAGGTTCATCAGCAGCTTGACGCGATTCTTTTCCACGAAGAGGCGAGGGGTCTGCCAGTTGAGGCTCACCTTCTCGTCCTGCATGAATTGCTGCGTCAATTGCTGGGCATAGCCCAGATCGACCGCGCTCCCCGCCGATCCGGCGGCACCGAAGGCGATGCGCGCGAATTGCAGCCGGGCCGAGGCCTGACGCGCGCTCTTGCGGATCAGCTCTAGCGAGAGTGCCTGCGTTTCCGGGCTGTCATCCTCATCGAGCAGTTCGAGCCCGTTGACGATCGCGCCCACGGGACCCACCGCGTCATGACACACGCGAGAGCACAGCAGGGCGGCAAGGTCGAGCGCGGCGAGGTCGATCTTCTTCATCGGCTCGGTCATGGTGTCTCCTGCATGGTATTCCCGGCGCGGGATCTGTGGGCTGCTCTGGCCGGGATGCTGCGCATCGCGAGAATCACGCGGAACATGTCATGGGTGATACAAAACAAGCGCCATCCCGCCAACCCGTCATCAAGCTTTCATCCGCGAAAAGAAGCGCCTATGCTGGAGGCCTTCATCGCCACGGTTTCGTAGGAAGGGAATCGCCGTGCTCTCGGGTGCTCAGCGCGATCGGATCGCGCGGCAGATTGCCGAAATCGCCGCTGCAGCGGGTGATGTCCTCAATTGTTTCCGCTCCGATCAATGCCGCCGCGAGATGAAGGCGGATGGCTCGCCCGTGAGCGAGGCCGATCTTGCCGCCGAGGCCGAGCTGAAGCGCCTGCTTTCTGCGGCTTTTCCCGATCTGCCGATCATCTCGGAAGAAAATACCGCCAGCCATGATCTTGCGCCCGGCGCCGGTTTTCTGCTGGTCGATCCGCTCGATGGGACCCGCTCCTTCCTCGATGGCGGGAAGGACTTTTGTATTCTCGTCGCCCTGATCGAGAATGCCGTTCCGGTTGCCGGCGCGATTCACGCGCCGGCGGAAGGCGCAAGCTGGTGGGCGGGCGCCTCCGCTTGGCGCAGCCGGGACCGTGCTTTCGCGGGTGTCGAGACTTTGAAGCCCGCGCCTCTCCGACCGGGTTTGCGCCGTGCGGTGGTGTCACGGCACCATGCGGAGGGCGCCAGCCTGGATTTCTGCGCGCGTCTGGGCATCGGGAGTGTAAGGCATGAGAATTCGGCGCTGAAATTCGTCCGGCTCGCACAGGACGAGGCCGATCTGTACCCCAGGCTTGGCAGGACGATGCAATGGGATATCGCGGCGGGTGATGCACTTTTGCGCTCGCTCGGGGGCGGTATCTACGATCTCGCGGGAAATGCCCTGCGCTACGGCCCGAGGTCGGCGGGATGGGCGAACCCGGATTTTGTCGCTTTCCGCTGCGTGCAGGATCGCCCGGCGGACAGCCTTATGGCACCAGCAGGCGCTTGACTTCGGGCCAGTGCTTTTCGGCCGCCGAGGCGATGGCGGGGTCCTTGAGGAAGAGCTCCCGCGTTTCCGCGTGGCGGAACAGGAAGACCTTGCCGCCCGAGATGGTGAAGTAGTTCGGGCTGCCGTGGATCGCGGCGCCCGTCGCGATGCCGACAGCATCGTGACCGCCATAGGCAGGCACATAGGCGTCGGGATCGGCTTCGAAGGCGCGCTTGTTGGCGGCAGAGGTGAAATACCACACCTTTCCGGCATGAATGAATTGATTGGCGGGATTGCCGACAACCGCATAACCCTCGATGAAAAACGCCACCGGATCGTAACCGAGGATTGCCGCCCCGGTCAGGGGATCGGAAATGATATCCTCGTTCATGCGTATGCCCTGGGCGGCTACGGGCGCGGAAAAGGACATTGCAAGCCCCAGCGACAGCACGAAGGCATGCATGGCATATGCAAATTGTGCCTTGAGAACGCCGTTTTGTCTGTAAACTCTGTTATTCATCGCGAATCGCTCGCTGATCGATCACCGGGCTTGCCCCTTCCGGGCGCAAGACAGCCAATAAGAGGTTCTCATGATGGCAATTCCTCGCTTCTTCCATCAGCGCATGGTGACACATGGCCTGAATGCGGGGATTGCCCTCCTGCTCCTGCTTGTTGTCGCAGCATTTCCTTTCGGAGCCGTTGCACAGCAGCGTGCTGGCGGAACTTTCTCGGGGCGGGAGCTGGTTACCTCAGGCCATAAATTCTTCGGTACGGTATCCCGAGGGCTTGCCTTGACGATCGAGGAGGCAACCCGCCGCTGGGGCGAGCCGAACGGTTATATTCTCGGGCAGGAGGCTTCCGGTGCTTTCATCGGCGGCCTTCGTTACGGCGAGGGTGTGCTCTACACCCGCAATGCGGGTGACCGTAAGGTGTTCTGGCAGGGGCCTTCGGTCGGATTCGACTGGGGTGGAGACGGTGACCGCACGATGATGCTCGTCTACCGCTTGCCGCGCGTGGCCTCGATCTACCAGCGGTTTGTCGGCGTGGACGGCTCGGCTTACCTGGTCGGCGGTTTCGGCATGACGGCCCTGACGGCAGATAACATCATCATCGTTCCCATCCGCTCCGGTGTGGGTGCGCGGCTGGGCATCAATATCGGCTATCTCAAGTTTACCGACAAATCGACCTGGAATCCGTTCTGAGCCCCTTTGACCGCGCCCCCGTTTCATGGTGATGCTCGGATCGTGGGGTAGGTGGCGATGATCGAGCTGGCGCTCGTTTTCTTGCTGGGAATGATGGTGGCGGGAATGCTCTGGCTTCTCGCCCTGCCGGCGTTCTGGCGTCGCGCCGTGCGGTTGACGCGCCGGCGAATTGAACGCCAGCTTCCGCTTTCTCTCAACGAGATCGAAGGCGAGCATGATCGATTGCGCGCCGAGCACGCAATCGTCCTGACCCGCGCCCTCCAGGCGACCCGCAAGGCGGATGAAAGCGCTGCCGCAGCCAAGGCGGAAGCCGGCGCGCGTTTGCAGACGGAAGCGACCTTGCTTGAGCGCATAGCGGCGCTGGAGGTTGAGATTGCCGGTCGCGGCGAGGAAAACGCGCGGCTTCAGGCAGATATCGCTGCGCGGGAAGCTGCCATCGCCGCGCTCTCCGATGACGCGGCCCTGGCCCGCGCTTCGATTCTCGGGCTCGAGACCGAGCGCGACGCCATGCGAACCCGCTTCGAAAGCATGACACACACGGCCGAGACGCGCCGAATTGCCCTCGACGAGGCAGAGACCCACGCAACGCGTGCCCGCGAGGCGCTTGCCGAGGAAACCCGCCGCAATGGCGCGCTCATGCTGGAAGTCCAGCAGCTATCGAAAGCGCTTCAGGAGGCTGAGCGCCGCATCGCGGGATCAGGTCCTGCGCCGGACATGGCGACGGATCTCAGCCGGAGCGGATGAAATTCACGCGGTATACACTTGGCATGCTTGACTTGGGGCTTGGGCTGGCGGGATAGTTCGGCCAGTAAATCCTGCCGAATGTGAGCCTCATGTCCTATCCGATTACCGTTATCCGAAAAGCCGCCTGGGCGATCGCCCGTGACGCTGCCGATCAGCAGCACCAATACCGTCAAGGCATCGATATTGCCTTTTCCGCCGAGGGGATCGTGCATGTCGGTCCCGATTATGTCGGGCCGGTAGCGGAGGAAATCCGAGGCGAGGGGCTGATGGTCATGCCCGGCTTCGTGAATGTGCATTGTCATTCCGGCGACGAGCCGATCGCCAAGGGACTTTTCGACGATACCGGAACCGCCGCGCTCTGGGGCAATTCCCTTTACGAGTATTCGGCGCTGATCGATTCAGACGCCGATGCCAAGGCGGCCTGCCAGGTCGTGATGATGGCGGACCTGATGCGTTCGGGGGTCACCACCCATCTCGATATCGCCGGCGTTTATGATCAATGGCTGCCGCTCGCCGCGCAAAGCGGCATGCGCGCCTATCTCGCGCCTGGTTTTCGCGAGGCGGCCTGGAAGGTCGTGGACAGCCATCGGCTTGATTTTGAGTGGAACGCGGCACGTGGCCGCGAGCGGTATCAAGCGGCGCTTTCCTTCGTCGAGACCGCGCGCAAGCATCCGTCCGGGCGGATGGACGGGGTGATCGCGCCCTCGCAGATCGAGACGGTATCGGAAGACCTGCTGCGCGAATCCGTGGCCGAGGCGCGCAAGCGCGGCTTCCGCATCACCATCCATGCGGCGCAGACCATGGCCGAGCACGAGGAGTTGCTGCGCCGCACCGGCGAGACCGCTCCCCGGATGCTGGAGCGCCTCGGCCTGCTTGGCGAGGACCTCATTCTCGGCCATTGCATCTTCCTCGATCACCATAGCTGGACGCGCCAGCGCGTGCGCGAGGATCTCGGTCGTCTCGCGCGCTCGGGTACGCATGTCGCGCATTGCCCGGTAACCTTCGCGCGTTCGGGCATGACCCTGCAAAGTCTGGGCGCCTATCGCCGCGCGGGCGTGAATGTCGGTCTCGGCACGGACAGCTACCCGTTCAACATGCTTGAGGAGATGCGTGAGGCGCTGATCTGCTCGCGGGTTTCGAGCGGCAATGTCTTCGATCTCGATAGCGGCACGATGTTCGATATCGCGACCGTCGGCGGCGCGAAGGCGCTGGGACGCAAGGATCTGGGCCGTCTGGCGCCCGGTATGCGTGCCGATCTCGTGCTGGTCGATCTCTCGCACCCGGCGATGCAGCCGGTGCATGATCCGCTGCGCAACCTCATCCATTGCGCGGCGGAGCGCGCTGTCCGCGATGTTTTTGTCGACGGCGCACGCATCGTCAAAGCCGGCAAGCCCATCCATCTCGATGTCGATGGCGCGGTGCGTCAGTTGCAGGATGCGCAGCGTCGTGCCTGCCGGATCGCCGAGAAGAGTGATCCGAAAGGGCGCGATATCGCGACGCTCGCGCCCTATTCGCTGCCGCTCATCTGAACGGGAAGTGGCGGGCTTGCGCCCGCCCTTTCTCAAGGCTGGATATCGAAGACGCGCGGCGAGAGCTGGTCCATCCGCCGCCCGGCCCAATCGACATTCGGCGCGTTGTCGATCGCCTCTTTCTGCGCGCGGCGCAGCAGCTCGATATCCTCGCTGATATCGAAATCGAGCACCTTGCCATCGCGGACGACCTGGCGCCCGTCGACATAGACATCGCGGATGGCGCGGTCATTCGCGGAATAGACCAGCGAGCGGATCGGCTCGTAATCCGGCTGCATATAGGGGTTGCGCATGTCGACGATCGAGAAATCGGCCTTCGCGCCAGGCGCCAGGCGCCCGAGATCGGGGCGCCGGATCATGTCCGCGCCCATTGATGTCGCGGCGGTGAAGGCGTCGCGCGTGGTCGCCGCCGTGAAGGAGCCGGCGATGATGCGCCCGGCGTAGCAGGCCATGCGCAGCTCATCGAGCATATTGTGGGGGAAGCTGTCCGTGCCGATGCCGCAGCGGATGCCCGCCTTCATATAGCGCGAGAGCGTGTTGAGCGCGATGCCGCGCCGCGCGAACACCACCGGGCAATGCGCGACCCCCGCGCCGCTGTCGCGCAGGCGCTCGAAATCATTGGCATGCGGCCAATGAAGCCAGGGGTGGTCGTTGAGGAAGATGCCATGGCCGATGATCGTATCCGGCCCGAGCGCACCGATCTTTTCCAGCCACTCGATCGGCGTGGCGCCATAGCGCTTCATGATCTCCTGGAATTCGATCATCGATTGCGCGGCATGGATTTGGATCGGCTGGCCGCGCTCGCGTGCGGCATCGAGGGCGTCGCGGATCTGCCCTTCGGTGCAGGTATCGATCTGCGAGGGGCCGATGAAGCCTGTGATGCGCCCTGATGGGTGTTTCGATGCCTTGTCGGCAATGGCGATGGCGTCGAGCAGCGCCTTGTCGCCCGCCTTGGGGTCGAGATCGTATTCGACGGTATGGCCGTTGCGCGTCTTCCACGGGCCCGAGCGGAACATGCCCCAGAGCACGGCGCGGATACCCGTCTCGGCATAATCATCCGCCCAGCTTTCGCGCGGACGGCCGAGATCACAGATGGTCGTGACCCCGCTCTTGAGCAATTCCGAGGCCGCGACGCGCAGTGAGGGGCGCGCATATTCCGGCGCGATATTGAAGACGGGCATGAATTCATAAAGCGAGGATTGCCCCAGACGCGGCGATCCCAGCTCTTCGAGCATGCCCTTCCAGCCCGGCTCATGGCCGGGATGGGAATGGATATCGACAAAGCCGGGCATGATCATCATGTCGCGTGCATCGACCTCGACATCCGCTCCGCCGGCGTAATTCTTGCCGACATGCACGATATCCTTGCCGCGGATAACGAAGTCAGCATCCCGCAGATAGACATGCGTCTTGGCCTTCGCATCCCAGGCGACCAGCCAGTCGCAGTTGCGGAAGAGGGTGGTTCTTTCAGATGTGCTCATGGTGCGTTTCCGGTTCGGAGTGGCCCGGTTTCGCGATGATCCGGGCATGTTCACTGTTGCCATGAGTATTGCATACCAGCGGTATTCTCGCCTATCCCCTATTCAACGGAAACGCTTCAAGGCTAGGATAAAGCCATGTCCACCTACATCGATTGCTATTATGCCCGCACCCTGACCGACACGCAGAGCCGCCCCGCGCTCTCGGGCCGTGTCGAGGCAGATGTCGCGCTTGTCGGCGGCGGGCTTGCGGGGCTCACGGCGGCGCTCGAACTGGCGCGCGCCGGCAAGAGCGTGGTTTTGCTCGAAGCTCAAAAGGTCGGCTGGGGGGCCTCGGGTCGCAATGGCGGGTTTGTCGGGCCGGGTTACGCGACCGGCCTCGGGCATATCGCCTTGATGGCGGGCAAGGAGAAGGCGCATGCGCTCTATCGTCTTTCCATCGAGGGGGCGCGCATCATCGAGGAGAATCTCGCTGCGCTGAAGATGGAAGACAACGTGCCGGTTTACGGCAAGCTCTCGGTTCTGCGTTATGCCGATACGGGTGGGCTTGCCGCGCGGCGCGACGATATGGCCCGCGATTTCGGCTATTCCCTCGAGCTGCGCTCGAAGGAGGAGGTCCGCTCTGTCCTGCGCTCGCGCAAATACTACGAGGCGCTTTTTGATCCGCAGGCTTTCCACTTTCACCCGTTGAACTATGCCCGTGGCCTCGCGCGCGGAATTGAGGCGCTGGGCGGGCGTATTTTCGAGCATTCCGCCGTGATAACCACCGAACTCGACGGCGCCGAGAAAGTGCTCAGGACATCCGCCGGTAGCGTCTCGGCGAAGGAGGTCGTCTTCGCGACCGGCGGCTACACGGGGCCCGTGACCCCGAAGATGCAGCGCGCCATTCTGCCCATCGCGACCTATGTGCTGCTTACCGAGAAGGCACCGGAGCGTATCGCCGAGGCAATCCGTGCGCCCTATGCGATCAGCGACAATCGCCGCGCAGGCGATTACTACCGGCTGGTCGAAGGCGGATCACGAATCCTCTGGGGCGGGCGGATCACCACGCGCACCAGCGAGCCGCGCCGACTGGCGGACATGCTCCGGCGGACGATGGTTTCGACCTATCCGCAGCTCGAAGGGATCAAGGTCGAGGTCGCCTGGTCCGGCCTCATGGCCTATGCGCGCCATCTCATGCCGATGATCGGCCAGATGCAGCCGGGAATCTGGCATTGCTACGGCTTTGGCGGCCACGGGCTCAACACCACCTCCATTGCCGGGCGCGTTGTGGCGGAAGGCATTCTCGGTGCCTCGGACCGCTACCGGCTCTATGCGCCTTTCGGGCTCAACTGGGCGGGCGGACCTTTCGGTACAGCGACGGCGCAGATGACTTACTGGACCTATCAGGCGATTGATTACATCCGCGAATTCCGCGCGGCCCGCGCCGGCTGAGTGGGGCATTCATGCAAGAAGGGCGGCCCGCGGGCCGCCCTTTTTTGTTTCAGTCGTGGCCCGTGCGCAGCCTTCGCTCGAGATAGCGGCTATAGGCGCCCATCGAATAGGAAAACACGAGATAGACGAAGGCGGCGAAGAGATAGCCTTCCAGCACCGCCGCGCCGATCCATTCCGGGTCGGTCATGGCCGCGCGGATCGTGGACAGGAAGTCGAGCAGGCCGATGATCGTTACCAGGGTCGTGTCCTGGAAGAAGCCGATCGAGATGTTCACGAGCGGCGGAATGACGATCTTGATCGCCTGCGGCAGGATGATCTGCCGCATGGCCTGCCAGTAATGCAGCCCAAGCGCGCCGGCAGCCTCGTGCTGGCCGCGCGGGATCGCCTGCAGGCCGCCGCGAACGGCTTCGGCGATATAGGCGGCGGCGAAGATGATGATCGCGATCTGCGCTCTCAGCAGCTTGTCCACCGTCAGGCCGGTCGGCATGAAGAGCGGCAGCATGACCGAGGCCATGAAGAGGATCGAGATCAGCGGCACGCCGCGCACGACTTCAATGAAGACGATCGCGAGGACACGAATCGCCGGCAGGTTCGAAGCGCGCGCCAGCGCCAGGATCACACCAAGCGGGAAGCCCAGCGCAAGACCCACGGTGGTGAGGATCAGCGAGAGGGGAAGTCCGCTCCACTGCGAGGTCTCAATCGGCTTCAGGCCGAAGATCCCGCCGGAAATCAGCACGAAGCTCGCGACCACGATGCCGGTCCACAGCACCAGCAGCCAGCGGCCCCAGAAGCGCGGGATCATGGAGATCCCCAGCCCCGCGAGGAAGAGCAGCATCGCGCTGCCCGCGCGCCAATGCTCTTCATAGGGATAAACCCCGAAAATGAGGAAGCGCAGCTTGGCCTGGAAGAAGGGCAGACAGAAGCCGTTCCCCGCGCGGCAGGCTGTCGAACCGCCTTCGGTGACCATGCGCGCGATCAGCCAGCCATAGCTGCCCTTAAGGACAAGCCAGAACAGCCAAAGGCATATCAGGGTGACGATCGCGTTGAGGGGCGTCGCGAACAGGGCGCCCAACGTGCGTTTGAAATAGCCCGGCTGGGGTGGCGGGGCGATGCGGATGATGCTCGCTTCCTGCATGGCTCAGCGCTCCTTGAGCGCGACGCGCCCGTTATACCAGTTCATGATCAGCGAGATGGTGATCGAAAGACCGAGATAGACCAGCATGAAGATCGCGATGCCTTCGATCGCCTGCCCGGTCTGGTTCATGGTGGTGTTCGCGACCATCACCAGATCGGGGTATCCGATCGCGATGGCGAGCGACGAATTCTTGAAAAGGCTCAGATACGCGCTTGTCATCGGAGGAATGATGACCCGCAACGCCTGTGGCAGCACCACGAGACGCAACGCCTGACGGTCATCCAGTCCGAGCGAGCGTGACGCCTCCCATTGCCCCTTGCGCACCGAAAGGATGCCGGAGCGGATGGTCTCGGCGTTGCTTGCCGCCGCGGAAAGGGTGAGGCCGATCAGGAGCGCGGTGAATTCCGGTTTGAGATGCGCGCCGCCGGTGAGGCGGAAGCGCCCCTTTTCCGGGAAATTGATGGCGAAATCGGGTTGAGCGATCAGGATCGCGAGCGCGACGGGAACAAGAAGCGCCAGCGCGGTCCAGGGCCACAACACCCGCTCCACGCCGGTTTCCACGCGCTGCGCGATCAGCTTGCGGCGCACGAAAATCGCGAGGAAACCGCCCAGGATCAGCGCACCAAGTACGACGCTATGCGCCGGACTCCAGTTCAGCGAGGGGATTGTGAATCCGCTGTTGGAGATGAAGACGCTGGGCACGATCTCCCACGCCTCGCGCACGGGCGGCAGGGTGGTGACGATCAATGCGTACCAGAAGAACAGGTAAAGCAGCAGCGGCACATTGCGCAGTGCCTCAACGAACAGGAAGGCGAGAAAGGCCAGAAGCGGGTTCTTCGAGAGCCGCGCCACGCCAACGACGAGTCCGATCAGCGTCGAGAAAATCACGCCCAGGATCGAGACCCAGATGGTGTTGATGATCCCGGTGACGAGCGCCCAAGCATAGCTGTCCGTGGGCTTGTAGTCGATCAGCGTCTGGGAAATGACGAATCCGGCCTCGCGCCAGAGGAAATCAAACCCCGTGACGATGTTCTGCTCGGCCAACTTCCGCGAGACGTTCGAGAAGAGATAGAGGCCAACGAGGATCACGGCGCCAACGGCCAAGACCTGGTAGAATATCGCGCGAAAACGCAGATCATAGAAAAGGCGCGTCGCTCGCCCGGCAACGTGGCGCATGGGAAGTATCCTGACCTAGGAAGAAAACCGGGCGGCTTTCGCCGCCCGGCGGGGAGGGACTCAGCGGAAGGGCGGGGAGTAGAGCAGGCCGCCTTCGGTCCACAGCTTGTTCGGCCCGCGCGAGAGGCCGAGCTTGGTGTTCGGGCCGACGTTCCGGTCGAACACTTCGGCATAGTTGCCGACGCCCTTGATCACGTTATAGGCCCATTTGGCGTCGAGCCCGAGCATTTTGCCGAGATCGCCATTGACACCCATCATGCGCTGGATCTCAGGGTCCTGGCTCTTGAGGAAGGTGTCGACATTCGCCTGCGTCATCTTCATTTCTTCGGCCGCGAAGAGCGCGAAGACGCTCCAGCTCACGATATCCTTCCAGTTCGCGTCATTCTGGCGGATGACAGGCGCGAGCGGCTCCTTGGAGATCGTTTCAGGCAGGATGACATGCGCCGCCGGGTCCTGGGCGATGGCACGCACGGAAGCCAGGTCCGAACGGTCGGTGGTGAGCGCGTCGCAACGGCCGTTGAAATAGGCGTTGCGCCATTCATCCGTGTTCTCGAACACGACGGACTCATACTTGATCTTCCGCGGGCGGAAATAATCCTCAAGGTTCTGCTGCGTCGTGGTGCCGGGCAGCACGCAGACCGCCGCGCTCGAAAGCTCGCCCGCGCTCTTCACGCCGAGCTTGGACGTCACCATGATGCCCTGACCGTCGTAGAAGACCACCGGGCCGAAATCGAGGCCCAGGGAATTGTCGCGCGAGAAGGTCCAGGTAGTCTGGCGCGAGAGAATGTCGATTTCGCCCGATTGCAGCGCCTGGAAGCGCACATTGGTGTTGAGCGGAACATGCTCGACCTTGTCGGGGTCACCGAAAACAGCCGCCGAGACCGCGCGGCAGATGTCGATATCGAACCCGCGACGCACGCCCTTGTCATCCGCGAAGGAGAAGCCGGGCGAGGTCGGCGCCACGCCGCAGCGCACCTTGCCCCGCTTCTTCACGGTGTCGAGCGTGGCCTGCGCGTTGGCCGGAGCGACCGACACCGCCGCCATGCCCGCTGCGAGGCCAAGCCCCACGACCCATTTCAAACCTTTGATTTTCTTCATGGCATTACCTCTCCTTGTCGCGTCTTTCAGCGCGGTATACAAACGCTACACCATAAAAATCCGCGCATCAACGGGCTCTCTCGCAATCAGGGGAGTGTTGCGCGCAAAGGAGAGCAAATGAACAAGCACCCGCAGCGCCCCCCAGTGTCGGCCAACCGCAAAATGATCACCTTTCTCTACTACAAGGACCTGCCGGCGGCGATGCGCTTCTATGAAGAGGTGCTGGGACTCTCCCTCGCAATCGATCAGGGGTGGTCGAAGATTTATCACGTGACAGGCGAGGCGCATGTCGGACTCGTCGATGAGACGCGCGGCTCCCACCGCGCGCATCCGGTCAAGCCGGTGCAGATCTGCATCCGGGTTGAGGATGTTGATGCCTGGTATGCCTATATCGAGCAAGTTGGTCCCGATGGGCTTCGCCCGCCGCGTTCGAGCGCGGAGCTTGGCATCCGTGCTTTCGTCTTCAACGATCCCGAGGGCTATCAGATCGAGATCCAGTCCGCGCTCACCTGATCAGGTTCCGGCGAACCGTGCCCGGCCCACGGCCATTGCGGTCGCGGCCTGGGTCGGCTCGACCACCGGAATGCCCAGATGGTCCTCGATGGCCACGCGATAACGGGCCATGCCGGCGCAACCCATCACGAGGACATCGGCGCCGTGGTTGTCACGCAGGCGGGCGCCGACCTCCTTCATGCGCTCCAGCGTGCGGGTCTCGTCCGAAAGTTCCGCCACGCCCAATCCGAGCGCGAGGTCTCCTGCAAGGCGCTGCGTCACGCCCATCGCGCCGACATAGCGCAGATGTCGCGGGATCGATGTCGGGAGGATGGCGATGATGCCGAAGCGTTGCCCCATGGTCATCGCCGTGAGAATTCCGCATTCAGCGATACCCAGAACCGGCACGCGGGTCTGCTCGCGCAGCGCGTGCAGACCCGGATCGGAAAAACAGGCGATGACATAGGCGGCGGCTTGCGCTTCCACCGTCTTCGCCAGCGCCAGCATCGGCAGGATGACGCTGTCGACATCGCGTTGCGACTGGATACCTGGCGGTCCTTCCTTCAACGTCAGGCAGCGGATCGCCGGGCCATCGGCGGCGCGCAGCGGCGCGATCGCCGCATCAATGCCGGCCGTGACCTTCTCCAATGAGTTCGGATTTATGACGAAAACGGTGCGTTCCATCGCAAGCCTCAATAAAGTTCAGCGCCAAAATTGCGCAGGGGATCAAAACTTTCCGAAAGGCGGCCGGTAGGCCGGGTCGCGGGGCCGGCCTTTCGCAAGAGCAGGCGGCCGTCGCCGGGCCTGCCGAGGATATCACCGTCGTGAACGACGACCTTCCCGCGGCTAAGTACCGTTTCCGGCCAGCCCTTCACCTTCTGGCCGGCAAAAGGATTGTAGCCGGCATTGTCATGGGTTTCGCCGAGGGTAACCTCCCGGTCCGGGTTCCACAAAGCGAGATCGGCATCCATGCCGATGGCGATGGCGCCTTTGCCCGGCAGGTCGTAGAGCCGTGCCGGCGCGGTCGCGGTGAGTTCGACGAATTTGCCGAGGCCGAGGCGCCCTTTCGAGACCATCGCATCGAAAAGCAACGGCAGACGCATCGCGAGGCCGGGCATGCCGTTGGCCATGGCCTTGAAAGGCGGGTTGGGCCCCGCGGAGAGCTTCCCGCTCGCATCCATGCGATAGGGCGCGTGATCGGAGGAAAGCACCTGCAGATCACCAAGCTCCAGCGCGCGCCAGAGCGCCTCCTGATCTGCGCTTTCCCGCTGGGGTGGGGAGCAGATGTATTTTGCGCCATCGATGCCGGGCTGCTTGAGTATGGCGGCTTCCTGGAAGAGATAATGGGGGCAGGTCTCGGCGAAGATCTTGACGCCCTCGCCGCGCGCCTGGCGGATAATGGCCGCGCCTTCCTTGGTCGAGACATGGAAGATCATCACCGGCTGGTCGGTGAGGCGCGAAAAGGTGATCAGGCGCTGAAACGCCTCGATCTCCGCTTCGCGCGGATGGCTCACCGCGTGGAATTGCGGCGCTGTGAAGCCCCGCGCGGTCAATCTTTCGCCGATCCATTTGAGCATGCCGTGATTTTCGGCATGGACGCAGACCAGACCGCCGACCTGGCGGACGGCGAGCAGCACTTCCAGCAATTGCTCGTCATTCACCTGCACGCGGTCATAGGTCATGAAGACCTTCACCGAGCGATGCCCTTCTTCCACGAGGGTTGGAATGTCGTGATCGATCGTCTGGCGGTCCGGGTTCGCAACCATGAGGTGGAAGGCGTGGTCGATCAACGCGCCGCGCGCGGCGCGGGCGGTGTAATCCGCAACGACCTCGCGAAGGTTCATATCGCGGTGCTGGGCGGCGAAGGAGATCACACTCGTCGTCCCCCCGAAAGCGGCAGAACGCGTGGCGGTCTCGAATGTATCCGCGTTCATGATGCCGCCGCCGGAAAGCTGCTCGATATGGCAATGGGAATCGACCCCGCCGGGCAGGACGAGCCTGCCTCGCGCATCGATTTCCCGCCCGCCAGCCGGGAGATTGCGTCCAATGGCGACGATCCTGCCATCGGCAATGGCGAGATCAGCTTCGAACATCTCCGTTGCAGTGGCGATGGTGCCGCCCCGGATCACGTCGATCATGATTATTGTCCTCCCTTTGATGAGAACATCGTGGATATCGGTGCTCGAAGCGGGGTTTTTCCCAAGGGATGGGTAGACCCTCCTGCCTCTGCGGTTTTTTACACAATCTGGAGCTTCGGGCTCGCAGCTCTTGAAATACAATCAGTATACACATAGAATGTAAACAACATCAGGCTCAGCGCTCCCGGCCGGCCGAAACATTTCGCGATTCTGCGCGCTGGCTTCCGCCGGCGTGCCCTACTCTGGATGTATCAAGCAGCGCAGGCGCTGCGGGGGAGCCTTGATGATCGACGAAGATAACAGCGCTACGCTCGGCCATGTGGCCTATTCCCGCCTGCGAGACATGATTCTCAGCGGCGAACTGCCTGTTGGTACAACGCTTCAGGAAAAGAAACTCGCTGAAAAGCTCGGCGTCTCGCGTACGCCCGTGCGCGAGGCGATCATGCGGCTGATGATGGAAGGTCTGGTCCTGCGCAGCGCGGGGCTCACGCCTGTCGTGCGCAAGCTCTCCCTCGATGACTTCATCGAGATCCTGCATGTGCGCCGGCTGCTGGAGGTGGAGGCCGCCCGCAAGGCGGCGGAAGTCGGAGATGCCGGCGCGCTGGATGAGCTTCTCGCGGTGATGAAGAGCTATGTCGCCGGCCATGTGCCGAGCACCGAGGAGCATGTCCGCTCGGATGATCTCTTGCATGAGGGGATCGCGCGTCTCGCCGGATCACGGTTGCTGCTGGGGATGATCGGAGACCTGCGCCAGAAGACGCGGATATTCGACAAGGGGCGCCTGCCGGAGCGTTTCGAGCCCGGCGCCCGCGAGCATATCGAGATCATCGAAGCCATCAAGGCGCGCGATCCAGGGCGGGCGGAGGCGGCCATGCGGACGCATATCGACAATGTACGCGCCTGTGTCCTCACGCATCTGCGGCGATTGTTCTGATTTTACCTGTCAGGGACGGCGGCAACCGCTTGCATGGAGATGGTAACATTCTTTATCAATTCCAACAAAGCAAGGCTTGGACGCAAGGTTGCGCCTCAGCGAACGGCGTCCCCAGATAAGATCAGAGGACAGGATGCACGATTTTCTTCGCCCCGGCCGGGCTCCGCTCTATGCACGCGAGGCTGCCATCGCCACCTCGCATCCGCTGGCCAGCGCGGCTGGCTTCGAGATTCTCGCGGCGGGCGGCAATGCGGTGGATGCCGCGCTTGCGGCGGTTTCGGTCCAATGCGTGGTCGAGCCGCATATGACCGGCATCGGGGGCGATTGCTTCGCGCTTTATGCGCCCAAGGGTGGGCCGGTCATTGCGCTCAACGGCTCGGGCCGCGCGCCGGCGGGCATCAGCGCGGCGAAGCTGCGCGAAGCGGGGATGAAGGAAATCGCGCGCACCTCGCCCCATGCGATCACGGTGCCCGGCGCCATTTCCGCCTGGACACGGCTTCATCGTGATCACGGCTCGATGCCGCTCGACAGGCTCTTCGCCCGCGCCATCGATTATGCGCAGAATGGCTACCCCGTGGCGCCGCGCGTCGCGCAGGATTGGGCGGCGGAAGCGGAAATCCTCGCGGGCGACGCCCATGCCAGCGCGTTGTTCCTGCCGGGCGGGCGTGCCCCGCGCGCCGGAGAGCGCCACGCCCAGCCCAGGCTCGGCGCGACGCTCAAGGTCATTGCGGCAAAAGGTGCTGCGGCCTTCTACCTCGGCGAGACGGCGCAGAAGCTGGTAGCGCATCTCAATGCGCTTGGCGGGGCCCATACACTCGATGATTTCGCCGAGGCGCTCGAAGGCGCCGAGTACGTCACACCGATCCGCAGCACTTATCGCGGCTACGACGTGTATGAATGCCCGCCCAACGGGCAGGGGGTCGCGGCGCTGATGATCCTCAACATCCTCTCGGGCTTCGATCTGTCGGAAGGATTGCCGCTGGCGGATCGTGTCCATCTCCATGCGGAGGCGACGAAGCTCGCCTATCATCAGCGCGATGCGCTTGTTGCCGATCCCGCGCATCTGCCGCTCCCGGTCGAGACGCTGCTCTCGGCTGAGTTCGCCGCGAATTTGCGCACGCGCATCGACATGGCGCGGGCGAAACCGCCGACCTTGTGGAACGAGCCGGAGCACAAGGACACCATCTATCTCAGCGTGGTGGACCGGGATGGCAACGCCATCTCCTTCATCAATTCCATTTTCCACGCCTTCGGCTCGACCCGCCTTGAGCCCGAGACCGGGATCGTGCTGCACAGCCGCGGCTCTTCCTTCAATTTGCGTGAGGGGCATCCCAACGAGATCGGCCCGCGCAAGCGGCCCATGCACACGATTATTCCGGGGATGCTGGCGAAAAACGGACGCATCGTGGCGCCGTTCGGCGTGATGGGCGGGCATTATCAGGCCGCCGGCCACGCCGCCTTCCTCTCGGGCCTCATCGATCGAGGCCTTGATGTTCAAGCCGCGATCGATGCACCGCGCGCCTTCGCCTTCGATGGCGTGCTTGAAATCGAGCCGACCCATGGTGAGCCGGTTCTGGCTGATCTTGCTTCACGCGGGCATGTTCTCAAGCCGCGCGCGCAGCCGATGGGCGGCGGGCAGGCGATCGTGATCGATCACGATCGCGGTGTGCTTGTCGCGGGCTCGGACCAGCGCAAGGATGGGATGGCGCTCGGCTTTTGATGGCTTAGAGCAAGGCTGCGGGCGACAGCGCCCGCAGCCTGGAAGACGGGAGTTTGATCATGAAGCTTTACACCTATTTCCGCTCTTCCGCGGCGTATCGCGTACGCATCGCGCTGGCGCTCAAAGGCTTGGCTTGGGAGCCGGCCTATATCCATCTCCTGCGCGGCGGCGGTGAGCAGAAAAGCGCCGAATACAGGGCGATAAATCCGCTCGGGCTCGTTCCGGCGCTGGAGGAAGACGGCCCTCTCGTGCAATCCACCGCGATCTGCGAATACATTGAGGAGAAGTACCCGGACCCGGCGCTTCTGCCGAAGGATCTGGCCGCGCGAGCCTATGTGCGCGCGGTGATGGCCACGGTGGCCTGCGAGATCCATCCGATCAACAACCTGCGCGTCCTCAATTATGTTACCGGCACGCTGGGACATTCCGAGGCTGAGAAGATCGCCTGGTACCGCTACTGGGTTGCCGCTGGTTTCGAGGGGCTGGAGGCGTTTCTGACGCAGGCCGGCCGGACCGGACGCTACGCGCTGGGTGACACCCCGACCCTGGCCGATGCCTTCATCGTTCCGCAGGTCTACAACGCGCGCCGTTTCGAATGCCCGCTCGATGCCTATCCGATATTGCGGCGGGTGGCCGATGCCGCCGCCGAGCACCCGGCCATCGCTTCCGCGCGCCCGGAAGTGCAGGGGGATGCCGGCTGAGTCGCCTTGCCTTGGCCAGCTTAGAGGGCGGATGGACTTTGCCGCCCCTTCCCGCTAAGCCCGGCGCATGTTCAAGGCGCTCTATGACTGGACCCTCTCGCTTGCCGCCTCGCCGCGCGCACCGCGTGCGCTGGCGGTGATTTCCTTTGCCGAAAGCTCCTTTTTTCCCGTTCCGCCCGATGTGATGCTCATGCCCATGGCGATGGCGAAGCCGGAGCGTGCCTGGAACTATGCCCTGATCTGCACCATCGCCTCGGTGCTGGGTGCGCTTGTCGGCTATGCGATCGGCGCGCTGCTCTATGATACGCTCGGCGCGTGGCTGGTGAGGCTTTACGGCTATGGCGACAAGATGGATGCCTTCCGCGCGCTCTACCAGCAGCACGGGCACTGGATCATCCTCATCAAGGGGCTGACGCCGATCCCCTTCAAGCTCGTGACCATCGCCAGCGGATTGGCGGGGTATGATCTCGTCTGGTTCATCGGGCTTTGTCTGCTCACGCGCGGCGCCCGGTTCTATCTTGTCGCGGGCGTGATGCACCGTTTTGGCGTTCCGCTCAGGCGTTTCATCGAGAACAACCTCACTTTGGTCGGAATTCTCGGAATCATCGCGCTGGTCGGCGGTTTCGCCGTCGCGAAATTCCTAGTGTGAGGTCATGATGCCCGGCTTGATGTCTCGTCCCGAAAGCCGGCTGCTCCTGGCCATATTCCTGGCGATCGGCTCGATCAGCGGTGCATGGTTTTCGGAACTGGTACTGAACTATGTGCCCTGCAAGCTCTGTCTCTGGCAGCGCTGGCCTTATTATCTGGCGATGCCCGGCATGGTGCTGGCGCTGATCGGGCTGCGCGGGGGCGCGGCTGGAAGGTTCCTGCCGGCAATCGCGCTTTTCCTCGGGATGATCTTCCTGGTTTCGGCGGGGCTCGGCCTTTATCACGCCGGCGTCGAGTGGAAGCTTTGGCTCGGCCCGGCGGATTGCGGCGGCCGGGTGACGGTCAACGCGCTTTCGCTGGAGGATTTCCACAAGGCGCTCGGGCGGGCCAAGGTCGTGCTGTGCAACGAGGCGCCGATGCGCATTCTAGGCTTGTCCTTCGCGGGCTGGAACGCGGTGGTCTCCTTGCTCGTCGCTGCGCTGTCCTTCTCGGCGGCGCGCGGTTTCGTCCAGCGCGGCTGATCGCTTACGGTTCGAGTTCGCTGTCCCAGTAGAGATAGTCGAACCAGCTGTCATGCAGGTAATTGGGCGGGAAGAGCCGGCCATTATGGTGGAGATCCTGCACGCTGGGCGCGAAGGGCGCCTGGAACGGCAGCATCTCGATTTCCTGCGGCAGCTTGTCTCCTTTGCGCAGATTGCAGGGTGAGCAAGCCGCGACGACATTCTCCCAGGTCGTCAGCCCGCCTTTCGAGCGCGGGATTACGTGATCGAAGGTGAGATCCTCATGGCCGCCGCAATATTGGCAGGTGAAGCGATCGCGCAGGAAGACGTTGAACCGCGTGAAGGCGGGGATGCGCGTGGGCTTCACGTAGCTCTTCAGCGAGACCACGCTCGGCAGGCGCATCGAGAAGGAGGGGCTCGACACCGCCCGGTCATATTCAGAGACGATGTTCACCCTGTCGAGGAAGACGGCCTTGATCGCATCCTGCCAGGACCAGAGCGAAAGCGGATAATAGCTCAACGGCCTGTAATCGGCGTTGAGAACGAGCGCCGGGCAGGCTTCCGGAGAAACGAGTGGGTGGACATGAACCGTCACGCAAAACCCCCATACCGAGCCGCTGGAACCGCGTTGAAATCAGGCGATAGGCACTTTCCTCGAAAACATTGCTGCGGAAGCGGGCTGCTCGGGCATAATCCTCTTGCGCCGAATCGGCCTTTGCCGCTGATACCTACAGTGTAGGGCGGATTTGACATTCCTGTGAAGGGGGCCACAAAAAGGGGGCGGAATGGCGGCACCGATCAATGTGACGGTCTATAGCGATGCGCTGGTCGTGCTCGCGACCGCCGGAATCGTGGTGCCACTGGTGCGCCGCTGGGGCCTCAATCCCGTTCTGGGCTATCTCGTCGCCGGCGCCGTGCTCGGACCGCTCGGTCTGGGCTCTTTTTCACAGGTTATTCCCCCGCTCTACTGGGTCACCGTCACCGATGCCGGCAATGTCGCGGGCATTGCGGAATTCGGTATCGTCTTCCTGCTCTTCCTTATCGGGCTGGAACTGTCTTTCGCGCGCCTCATGACCTTGCGGCGCATGGTTTTTGGCCTCGGCTTCGCGCAGGTGGTCCTCTCGGCTCTGGTGATCGGTGCCGGCGTCCATTATGCCGGGCTTGGCGCCGCACCGGCTCTGGTGATTGGTGCCTGCCTTGCCCTGTCCTCCACCGCCATCGTGATCGAGCTTCTTTCCGCGCGCGGCAAGATGACGAGCCATGCCGGGCGCACCAGCTTTTCGGTGCTGCTGGCGCAGGATCTCGCGGTGGTACCGCTCCTGTTCATGATCACCGTTCTGGGTACCAAGGAAGGCTCGCTGGCCGCCGGGCTGGCGAGCGCACTCATGCAGGCCGGCATCGCGCTGGCGGCGATCGTGCTGTTCGGGAGGATCGCGCTGCGCCCGATCCTCCGCCTGGTGGCAGGCACCCGCTCGGAGGAGCTGTTCCTTGCCGCGGTTCTGTTCGTGATCGTGGGAACAAGCCTTGCCGCTGCGCTCGCGGGCATGTCGATGGCGCTGGGCGCCTTCGTTGCCGGCCTGATGCTGGCGGAAACCGAGTATCGCAAGGCGGTGGAGACCATCATCAATCCCTTCAAGGGGCTTCTGCTCGGCATGTTCTTCTTCACGATCGGCATGGGGATCGATTATCGCGAGATCATGCGCGATCCCGGTGCGATCGCGGCGAGTGTTGCCGCGCTGGTGGCGCTCAAGGGCGCGCTCCTTTTCGGGCTGGCGCGGCTTTTCGCCGTCCCGCGCATGGCGGCACTCGAAACCGCGATGCTGCTCGGGCCGGCGGGCGAATTCGCCTTCGTCGGCATCGGCGCCGCGCTGACGCTGGGGCTTATCCCCGCGAAGACGGCGAGCTTCGTGCTCGCGGTCACGGCGCTCTCGATGGCGCTGATTCCCCTGCTCGATGGGCTGTTCCAGCGGTTCCAGGCGCGGATCGCGGCCCAAAAACCTGTCGATCCGGCGCTGTTGGCAAAGCCGGAAGCGCAGCAGGGTCATGCCATCGTGGTGGGCTATGGCCGTGTCGGCAAGGTCGTCTGCGCGCTCCTGGCGCGCCACAAGCTTGCCCATATCGCCACCGATCTCGACCCCGCTTCGGTGGCGGCGGACCGCCGCGCTGGCCACCCGGTCTATTACGGCAATGCGGGCGATGCTGCCTTTCTCGCCCATTGCGGTCTCGGGGAGGCATCCGCCGTGATCATCACGGTGCGTACCCGTGCGGCCACGGACAAGGTGGTGGCGCTGGTGCGCGCGGCGCGACCGGATCTGCCGATCATCGCACGCGCGATGGATGCGGCACATGCGCGCCATCTCTATCAGATCGGCGTAACGGAAGCCGTGCCCGAGACGATCGAGGCCTCGCTCCAGCTCTCCGAGGCCGCGCTCGTGAACCTGCGCGTGCCCATGGGCAAGATCATCGCCTCTATCCACGAGAAGCGCGACGAATTCCGCGACGAATTGCGCGAGGCCGCCGGCCGCGAGGCGACACATGCCATCAAGGCGAAGAGTGGGGTATGACGCTTACCTTGTCGGCACCGGCTTTTCGCCGCGATAATCATAAAAGCCGCGCTTGGTCTTGCGACCGAGCCAGCCGGCCTCGACATATTTCACCAGCAGCGGGCAGGGGCGGTATTTGCTGTCGGCCAAGCCATCATGCAGCACCTGCATGATCGAGAGGCAGGTATCGAGCCCGATGAAATCCGCGAGTTGCAGCGGCCCCATCGGGTGGTTGGCGCCAAGCTTCATCGCGGTATCGATGGCTTCCACCGAACCCACGCCCTCATAGAGCGTGTAGATCGCCTCGTTGATCATCGGCAGCAGGATGCGGTTGACGATGAAGGCGGGGAAATCCTCGCTCATCGTCACGGTCTTGCCGAGCCTCGTGACGAAATCGCGCGCGAGGGCATAGGTCTTGTCGTCGGTCGCGATGCCGCGGATGATCTCCACGAGCTGCATTACCGGCACCGGGTTCATGAAATGGATGCCGATGAACTGCTCCGGCCTGTCCGTCGCCGCGCCGAGGCGCGTGATCGAGATCGAGGAGGTGTTCGATGCGACAATCGCCGAGGGTTTGAGGTTGCGCGTTGCCTGCTGGAAGATCTTGCGCTTGATCTCCTCGTTCTCCGTCGCGGCCTCGATCACGAGATCGCACTCGGAGAGTATCGCCATGTCGGCGCCGCCGCTGATCAACGTCAGGGCTTTCTGTCGCGCCTCTTCGGTGATCGTGCCCTTCTGGACCTGCCGGGCGAGATTGCCGTTTATCGTCGCGAGGCCGGATTGCACGCGCTCGTCGCTGATATCGTTGATCACCACC
This sequence comes from Pseudomonadota bacterium, assembly GCA_020161575.1. GTDB lineage: Bacteria > Pseudomonadota > Alphaproteobacteria > Rhizobiales > Beijerinckiaceae > Rhabdaerophilum. The sequence goes on along the minus strand of JAIUNR010000009.1, from coordinate 22,480 downwards.
TCGCAGCCGGCAAGCGCCGCGACATGCGCGATGCCCCCACCCATCTGGCCTGCGCCGATAACCCCGACTTTTCGGATTTCGCCTTGCATTGTCCCTGCCCGCTTCGGTTTTCTACCTTCCGACAGGCTATGCTGGCGCGGAGAAAGCCTCAAGCGCCGGCAGGGCCGATCGGCAGCAAAATGCTGTCACAAACGTATTTCCGGCCGCCGGAAGCGGCCGGAAAGGTTCAAATCTTGGCGGCAAGCTCCGGCACGGCCTCGAAGAGATCGGCCACCAGCCCGTAATCCGCCACCTGGAAGATCGGCGCCTCGGGGTCCTTGTTGATCGCGACGATCACCTTGGAATCCTTCATCCCCGCGAGATGCTGGATCGCGCCCGAGATGCCGCAGGCGATATAGAGCGCCGGCGCCACCACCTTGCCGGTCTGACCGACCTGGAGATCGTTCGGCGCATAGCCGGCATCGACCGCGGCGCGGGAGGCGCCGATGGCCGCGCCGAGCTTGTCCGCCAGCGGTTCGATCACTTCCCGGAATTTCTCCGCCGAGCCCATGGCACGGCCGCCAGACACGATGATCTTTGCTGAGGCAAGTTCGGGGCGGCTCGATTTCGAGACCTCCTCGGAAATGAACGCCGAAACACCCGCATCCGCCGGCGCGGGGATGGTTTCGACCGCCGCGGAACCGCCCGTGCCGGCAGCAGGGAAGCTTGCCGGCTGGATCGAGAGCAGCTTTTTCGCGTCCCTGGATTTCACGGTCTGGATGGCGTTGCCGGCATAGATCGGCCGTTCGAACGTATCCGCCGAAATCACCTTGGTGACCGCCGAGATTACCTGCACATCGAGCAGGGCGGCGGCACGGGGAAGCGTGTTCTTGCCATTGGCGGTGGCCGGCGCGACGATCGCGTCATAGCCGCCGGCGAGGCTCACCAGCAGGTCCGAGACCGGCTCGGCAAGGCCGTTGGCGAGGTGCGGCGCATCAGCCAGCAGCACCTTCTTCACGCCGTCGAGCTTCGCGGCAGCTTCGGCAGCCGCCTTCGCGCCCGAGCCGGCGATCAGAACATGGATATCCCCGCCCAGCGCGGCGGCGGCGGAAACGGCTTTCGCCGTCGCTTCGTTGAGGGCAGCGTTGGAATGCTCGCCAAGAACCAGAACAGCCATCACAGCACTCCCGCTTCGGTCTTGAGTTTCGTCACCAGCTCATCTACCGAGCCGACCTTGATGCCGGCCTTGCGGCTCGCGGGTTCCGCGGTCTTCAGCACTTCGAGGCGCGGCGCGATATCGACGCCGAGCGTCTCCGGGGAGGTTTCGTCGAGCGGTTTCTTCTTCGCCTTCATGATGTTGGGCAGCGAGGCGTAGCGCGGCTCGTTGAGGCGCAGATCGGTCGTCACGATCGCGGGGAGCTTGAGCGAGACAGTCTGCAATCCGCCATCCACCTCGCGGGTGACATCGACCTTCGCGCCATCCACCACGACTTTCGAAGCAAAGGTACCCTGGCCCCAGCCAAGCAGCGCCGCCAGCATCTGGCCGGTGGCGTTCATGTCATCGTCGATCGCCTGCTTGCCGAGGATGACAAGACCAGGCGCCTCGTTGGCGATCACGGCCTTAAGCAGCTTCGCCACCGCGAGGGGTTCGACGATTGCATCGGTCTTCACATGGATGCCGCGATCGGCGCCCATGGCGAGGCCGGTGCGGATCGTTTCCTGCGCCTGCGCCGGACCGATGGAGACGACGACGACTTCCGCCGCCTTGCCGGCTTCCTTGAGCCGCAGGGCTTCCTCGACGGCGATCTCGTCGAAGGGGTTCATGCTCATCTTCACATTGGCCAGCTCGACGCCCGAGCCATCCGCCTTGACGCGGATCTTCACATTGTAATCGACAACCCGTTTGACGGGGACGAGGATTTTCATCGCGGCTTCCTATCCGTTTTCCTCAAGCGGGCGGCATGTACCGCCCGACGGCGTGCTTCTTATCTTGCATTGCACACTAGCATCGGATTAACGCGGCTTTGTAGTCCCCCATGTCGTTTTTACGACGCAGGAACAGCATTTTTCTTATGCCTATCTAGCCGCGCGTCAGCCCCGGCACCCAGAGTACATCCTCGGCGCCGTCCGCATTGGCGATCCGAGCGGCCACGAACAGGAGATCCGACAGCCGGTTGATGTATTTCAGCGCCGGCGTGCCGACCGGCTCGCCGGGTATCGCGGCGAGCGCGACCATCAGCCGCTCGGCGCGTCGGGCAATGGTACGCGCGAGGTGAAGATGCGCCGCCGCCGCCGATCCGCCGGGCAGGATGAAGGATTTCAACGGCTTGAGCCGCGCGTTGAGCGCGTCGATCTCGCTTTCGAGCCGCTCCACCTGCTTATCGAGAATACGCAAGGGTTCCCATTCGAACTTCTGCCCGCGGTCCGGGGTGCACAGATCCGCGCCGAGATCGAAGAGATCATTTTGAATCCGCGCGAGGATCGCGTCGAGCTCCGGCATCGCGCCGGTATGCAGCCGCGCGATTCCAATGGCGCTGTTGGCCTCGTCGATCGTGCCGAAAGCTTCGACGCGTGCGTCATTTTTTGCCACGCGCGCGCCGTCGCCGAGGCCTGTCGTGCCGTTGTCGCCGGTCTTCGTGTAGATGCGGTTGAGCTTGACCATCACTTCTTCTCAGCTGCGATACCAGATCACGCCCATGATGATGATGATCGCGACGAGCTGGAGCACCACGCGCCAGCGCATCAATTGCTGCGAGCGGTTGGGGTTGTCACCCTTGAGCATATTGATCAGCCCGAAGAGAAGCACCAATGCCACCGCGCCGACGGCAACCCCAACCAACGCATTCGAACCCATGTCGGAACCCTCCATCGTGGCGCGGCGGCCGGGCCGCGCCAAAGGCATCACATAGCGCGTGCGGGCCGGTTGAAAACAGGAAAATCGGCGTGATCAGCGCTGACGCAGCAGCCGATCGAGATATTCGAGTTCCTCGCGCGGGCGCTCGAATTCGCCGAGCCGCCGCCGGAGTTCTCGGAGCACCTTGTCGGCCCGCTCGCTGATCGTGCCCTGGGTATTGCCGCGCCCATCCTCGAGGCCACGCGTATTGTCCTCGAAATCGCGGCGCATATTGGGTTGTGGCCGCCCGAGCGGATCGGTGCGGTTATCCGCGCGCCCGCGCTGCGAACGGCCCGGTTGCCCGAAGGCGGGGCCATCCTCGCCTTCACCCTCGCCCTGGCCCATCTGACGCTCCAGATCGCGCGCCATGCCTTCGGCGGCGCGGCCCAGCCCATCGAGCGCGCGCTGCTGCCCTTCGGTCGCGCCACCGGAATTACCCTGGCCAAGCTGGCCTTCCGCCTCGCCCATGCCGTCCTCGGCCTCGCCGAATCCTTCGCCTTCCTGCATGCCGCGCTGCTTGAGGCGCTCGCGAAGCTGCTTGAGGCGTTCGCGCAGTGCCTGCTGCTGTTCCTCTAGGCTCATTTCCTCGTCGCCGCCGTCACCCTGCTGCCCCTGCTGGCCCTGTTGTCCCTGCTGGCCTTGCTGTTGCTGGCCGCGCTGGCGGCGGCTCTGGCGGTTCTGTCCCTGTTGGCCGTCGCGGAAGGTACGGTCGCGCAAATCGCGCTGCTCGCGCTGGAGCTTGTCGAGTTCCTGGATCTGCTCGCCGAGTTCGCGCATGCGCGGATCGACATTGCGGCGCTCGGCTGTGCGGAGATTGTCGAGCAATTGCTTCAGCTCGTTCAGCAGGCGCTGGGCTTCCTCCATGTTGCCGGAGCGCGCCATTTCCTCGATTTTACGGAGCATCTGGTTGAGATCGCGCTGACTCAACATCCGTTCGGGGTTGGCGGGGGCACGGTCCTGTGCGTTCCGGTCACGCTCGCGCAGGGCGCGTTCGGCGAATTCGCGCAGGAACTGGTCCATCGCGCGGCGCAGTTCTTCAGCGAGTTTCTTGATCTCATCCGGCGAGGCGCCGCGCTCGATCGCGTCGCGCAAACGTGCCTCGGCCTCGCGCAGGCGCTTCTCGGCCTCGGTCATGTCGCCATTCTCAATGGCGAGCGCGGTCTGGTACATATCCTCGGCGATTTCCCTGAGGCGCTCGTCCTTCCGGGCATTGCGAATGGCGGTGCGCAACATGTCGAGGGCGAGGAAATCGACGATCGGGGCGGTGTAGCGCTCCGGCTCGAAGAGTAGCGCATCGAAGGCGAGGGCGAGGCGCTTGCGATCGTCCGGCGAGGTGTTGAGTTCGCGTCTTTGCTCGATCAGCACACGTGCCAGCGCCTGCGTGAAAGGCTTTTGCGGCAACGTGACCTCGATAGGTTCGCTCTGCGCCTTCTGGCCGAGATCATCCTCGACCAGCAGCCTCACGCGCACGCTCTCGCCGGCCCAGATATGCTCCTCGGTTTCGGCGAAAGCCTGCCCGTCGCCAATGCGCAGGGGAATGGAGATCTGCGGCGGCGGGAACAAGGTGCGCCCGGTCTTGGCCGTAGCGCCAACCCGCTCCATCGCGAGTTCCGCCTTGGCGATCCCGTAATCGTCTTCGAGGGTGAAGAGCAGGCGGAGCCCCGCCTTGTTGTGGAGCTGCGGCGAGGCGGATTCCGCCTTCACCTCTTTGAGGATCGCGCGGGGAGGCAGATCCGGGATGGCCGCCAGCGCATAGGCGCGGGGCGCGCTGCCCGGCAGACCGATCCGCACGCGGGAATCCGCGCGCAGGATACGGCGTTCCATCATCACACCGGGTTGGAGCTTTGCCTCGGGCGCATCGGGTTTGTCTTCCGCGCGGAAGGCTTCGAGGCCGGGATCGTGATCGAGCGCCAGGGCGGGGGGCGCTCCTGCCGCGCCTTCACTGGCCGCGGCGACGACACGCACCGTCAGGATGGAACCGACCGGCGCGCGGATGAGATCGTCCGGCGCGATATTGGCGAGGAAGATCGGCGGTTTGCCGGTATAGGCTGGCGGATCGATCCAGGCGTCGAGGCGCGGGGGCACCGGCGCCGCGCGCGGCGTGGTCCAGTCGAAGGCGAGCGCGAGGCGGGCGCTTTTCTCGTCTCCGGCCACGAAGCCGGCGGCGATCAGCGCGACCAGCGCGGCGCCGCGCAGGGCAAGGCGGTCGCGTTCCGCGAGGCGGGCATCCGCCGCCGGCGCACGCAAGGCGCGGCTCGCCGCTTCGGCGCGTGTGCGATGTTCCGCCCAGATCGCCAGCGAGACAGGGTCCTGCGCGGCGGGCCGATCGGCCAGGGTGGCGAGGGGGCGGTGGAAATCCGGTCGCGAGGCGTCGAGCCGGCGCTCGATCGCCGCGCGGCTTGGCCAGCGCAGCGCCGCGAGAGGGCGGGCTTGGTACAGGAACGCGATGGCGAAGGCCCCGGTCAGGGCGCCGCGCATCCATGGTTCGAGCATGGCGAAGACGCCGCCGAGGGCGAGGACGAGAAAGGTGGCGGCCACGAGCGCCGGGGCCAGCAGGCGCGGGGCGATATCCTCGAACAGAAGTCCGGCGCCCGCCGCGACGCGGCGCGAGAACAATGCGTCCGCCGGGGCAGGGGTGGCAGGCTCGGGAAGGGTGCGCGCTTTTTCGCTGGTCATGGCTCCCATTGCCGGTGTCCATCTGGCGAAACCTGCCACGCGGATATGGCGTCAATACGTCCGCGCGAACACCCACGGAATGCAGGGTAGCACGGAAATCCTGACGCGCCAGTTGCGATGACGCGGGCATGCGCCTGTTTCCCGCCCGAAAAGGGGGCGGATGATTCACATTGCGGTGAGTTGAGGCGTTCCGGCGGGCGCTAGTCGTGGCGAAGGGCGCTCACAACCAGGGCGGCTTGCGATCCGTTCCGAGCAATTCCTCATAGGTCTGGCGAGGCCGGGTGACGGCGTATTCCGCGCCGTTCACCAGCACTTCCGGCACCAGCAGGCGCTGGTTATAGGTCGAGGACATAGAGGCGCCATAGGCGCCCGCGGTCTTGAAGACGATGAGATCGCCCGGTTTTGCCGGCGCCATCATGCGCCCGGTCGCGAAGACATCGCTCGATTCGCAGATCGGTCCGACAATATCGAAGGGGGTAGGCTTTGCGTCCGCGGAAGGTTCCGTTACCGGCCAGATCTCGTGATAGGCCTCGTACATGGCGGGGCGAACGAGATCGTTCATGCCCGAATCCACGATGAGGAAGGTGCGGTCGGCGCGGTGGTTGGTATGCACGATGCGGGTCAGAAGAACGCCGGCATTGCCGACAATCACCCGGCCCGGTTCGAAGCCAAGCTCGATATCAAGGCCAGCTGTCACCTCGCGCACCATGTCGCCATAGGCTTGAACGGTGTCCGGGCCATGGCGGTAGGGGTAGCTCATTTCATAGGGCACGCCGACTCCGCCGCCGAGATCGAGCCGCGAGACCGGCAGGCCCATCCGCCGCAGATTTTCGACAATGCCGCGCAGTTTGGTGAAGGCCGCGCGATAGGCCGAGAATTCGGTGATCTGCGAGCCGATATGCGCCGCGATCCCCTGGATGGAGATACCCGGCATATTCGCCGCGCGATGATAGAGCCGTTCCGCCTCCTGGAAGGAAACGCCGAATTTGTTCGCGGAATCGCCCGTGGTGATCTTGGCATGCCCGCCGGACCCGACTTCCGGGTTGACGCGGAACACGGCGGCCTGCCTTTTGCCACGTGCCGAGGCGATCGCCGAGAGCATGTCGAGTTCGCTCTCGGTCTCGATATTCACCTGGTAGATGCCGGTCTCCACCGCATAGGCGAGTTCCGCCTCGGTCTTGCCGACACCGGAAAACACGATTCTCTCTGGCGGTATGCCGGCGGCGATCGCCTTGCGGATCTCGCCTTCGGAAACCGTATCGGCGCCCGCGCCGAGCTTTGCCAGCGTCATCAGCACGCCGAGATTGCCATTGGCCTTGACGGCATAGAACACGTGGTTCGGCTTGGCGCCGGTCGCCTCGCAGAACACGCGGAAATGGCGTTCGAGCGTCGCGCTCGAATAGACATAGACCGGCGTGCCTACCTCTTGCGCGATACGCGAAAGTGGAACGTCTTCCGCGAAGAGGCTGCCGTTGCGGTAATCGAAGTGGTGCATCGGATTGTTTACTCGAGAATGCCGTCGATGATGAGGTCACGCTTGGGCGGCGTGATCGGCGTGCGTTTGGCGCCGCCGAGTTTTGTCTGGGCGGGACGATCGCCCGCATTCGCTTCGCCGCTGTCGGCCTTCTGCGCCGGCGGTGGTTCAAGATGTCCGCGCTTGCCGCAAGCGGTCAGCGCGCCGGTGGCGAGAAACGTCACGAAGGCGATGCGGAGGAGGCGAGGCATGGGGCGGTTCCGGGTTTCCATCGGCAACAGGGCTAGCATGAAGGCTCACGCGCGGCGAGGGGCCTTCTCGCGCTTGAGCTGGGCGAGCCAGCGCCGCGCCTGCTTGCGCACATTGTCGGGCGCGGTGCCGCCATAGGAGATGCGGCTCTTGACCGAATTGACCACACCGAGCACGCCATAGATGTCCTGCGTAATGCGCGGCTCGACCGATTGCATCTCGGCCAGGGTGAGCTTTTCGAGATCGACGCCCTTTACGGAGGCCAGCCCGACGATGCGGGCGGTGGCGTGATGCGCCTCGCGGAACGGCATGCCCAGCACACGGACCAGCCAATCGGCGAGGTCGGTCGCGGTGGCGTAGCCGGCGGCTGCGGCCTTTTTCAGCCTTTTCGCCTGCGGCTCCATGTCACGGATCATCCCCGCGCTCGCCGCGATGGCGAGGAACAGCGAATCGAAGGCGTCGAAGGTCGGCTCCTTGTCTTCCTGCATGTCCTTCGCATAGGCGAGGGCGAGGCCCTTCATCATCGTCAGCAGGGCGATCGTGGCGCCGTAGATGCGCCCGGTTTTCGCGCGCACCAGCTCCGCGGCGTCCGGGTTGCGCTTCTGCGGCATGATCGAGGAGCCGCTGGTGAATTTGTCCGAAAGCGTCACGAAGGCGAATTGCGCGCTGGTCCAGACGACGATTTCCTCCGCCAGGCGGCTCAGATGCATCGCGAGGATCGAGGCAGCCGAGAGCGCTTCGATGGCGAAGTCGCGATCCGAGACCGAATCAAGCGAGTTGGCCGTCGGCCGATCGAAGCCGAGTGCTCCGGCGGTCGCGAAGCGGTCGATCGGGAAGGAGGTCCCGGCGAGTGCCGCCGCGCCGAGCGGGCATTCGTTCATGCGCTTGCGGCAATCGCGGAAGCGGGAGCGGTCGCGCCCGATCATCTCGACATAGGCCATCATGTGATGGCCGAAGGTCACGGGCTGAGCGCTTTGCAGATGCGTGAAGCCGGGCATCACGGTGGCGGCGTGCGCGAGCGCCTTTTCCGCCAGCGCCTGCTGAAGATCGTGCAGGGCCTCGTCAACGGCGTCGAGCGTATCGCGCACGAAGAGACGAAAGCCGGTCACGGCCTGATCGTTGCGGGAGCGTGCGGTGTGCAGCCTTCCCGCCGGCTTGCCGATGATCTCGGAGAGCCGCCCTTCGATGTTCATCTGGATGTCTTCGAGGGATCGCTTGAATGTGAAGGTGCCGGCATCGATTTCCGACTTGACCTCCTTCAGCCCCTGGATGATCGCTTCGGCGGATTGTCCGTCGATGATGCCCTGCTTCGCCAGCATCTCGGCATGGGCGATCGAACCTTGTATATCCTGCGTCGCGAGGCGCTTGTCGAAGTCGATCGAGACGTTGATCGCTTCCATCACGGCGGCCGGGCCTTCGGCGAAGCGGCCGCCCCACATTTCGTTAGCCAAGGGTCATCTCCTCGATGTCGAACGCGCCAGAAGCCCCCCGCCGGAACAATCTCCGCCTTGCAGGACCGCTTCTGCTCGCAACCATTCTTGTTGTTGCTTCGCTATATGCCTTTTTCCCGCGCGGCAACCTTCCCGGTGGTACCATCGCGAGCGGCGGGCAATGCAAGGGGGCGAATGCGCGCCTCGCGACGCTTCGCCCACTGGTCAAGGGCGAGATCGCCGCGCTTCAGGTGCCGGATGTCTCGCGCCCCGTGGTGCCGCTCGCCTTCCAGGACGGCAAGGGCGAGGCGGTGACGCTCGCGCATTTCCGGGGCCGCACGATCCTGCTCAATCTCTGGGCGACGTGGTGCGCGCCGTGCCGCCACGAGATGCCGGCACTCGATACGCTGCAGGAAAAGGCCGGCGGCGCCGGTTTCGAGGTGGTCGCCGTCAATATCGACCAGCGCAATCTCGACAAGCCCAGGGCTTTCCTTGAAGAGGTGAGGGTTACGAGACTTGCCTATTATTCCGATGTCTCGGCGCGGATCTTCCAGGACCTGAAGGTCGCCGGCCGTGCCTTCGGTATGCCGACCACACTCCTGATCGACCCGGAAGGGTGCGAACTTGCCTGGCTCGCCGGTCCCGCCGAATGGGCGGGTGCTGAAGCCTTGGAATTCATCCGTGCCGCCACCAGATAATCGGTGAAAAGCTTCGATCAGAGCAGGAGAAAGACATGACCGCCTCAGCTCGCCTCGAGATCCGCGATTTCATTACTCTGCTGCCCGGACTTTACGATGCGCTGGCTGCGGTATCGAAAACCGCCGAGGAGGCGGGGCTTTCAAAGGAGCTTGTCGAATTGGTCAAGATCCGCGCCTCGCAGATCAATGGCTGCGCCTATTGCATCCAGTACCATCTCAACCTTGCGCGCTCTGTCGGGGTCGGCATGGCCAAGCTCGACCTGCTGCCGGCCTGGCGTGAGGCGCCGGTCTATTCCCAGCGCGAGCGCGCGGCCCTCATGCTCACGGAGCGGTTGACCCAGATCGCCGGCCATGAGGTGGACGACACCGAATTCGCTTTCGCCCGCGCCGAATTTTCAGAAAAGGAACTCGCCGCCCTGCTTGGCGCGATCGGGATCATCAACACCTGGAACCGCATCGGCGTTACCTATCGTTTCACGCCGCCTGCCGCGCGATAGGGGGGCGGCTTTTCGGCGTGCCGCCTAGGGTGCCCTAGAGATCAAGCGAAAGCGTGACCGTCACAGCATCGCCAGGCACGAGCCTCTCGCTCTTGCGCACATCCGCCTTCACCGGGAGCAGATAGGAGGCGGATTTCGAATCCGGGAACAGCGAGGTGGCGAAAGCCGTATCGCCAACCCGCGCCTTTACCCGCACGGAACCGAAGCCGCGCCGCGGCACCGCCATGCGGATCATCATAGCCTCGCCTTCCGGCAGGGTGACGAAATGCCATGATCCCTTGCCGTTCCACAGCCAGAGCGGCGCGGTGAAGGTGAGGATCACGTACCCGCGCTTCCCTGCTTGTGGCGTTCAGGCCGCGGGCCTCGCCCTCAACCCGCCTTCTTCACTTCGATCCCGCTATCGGCCAGCGTCTGCGCCAGCTCGCCGGACTGGAACATCTCGCGCACGATATCGCAGCCGCCGATGAACTCGCCCTTGATATAGAGCTGCGGAATGGTCGGCCAGTTGGCGTAATCCTTGATGCCCTGTCGCAGATCCGCGTTGTCGAGCACGTTATGCGCCTTGTAGGGCGCGCCGACATAATCGAGAATCTGGATGACCTGTCCGGAAAAGCCGCACATCGGGAATTGCGGCGTGCCCTTCATGAAGAGCACCACGTCGTTGGTTTTGACTTCGTTGTCGATGAAGGCGTTGATATCGGTCATGTCTTTCTTCCTCTTCGCATTCTGCCGAGGCGAGCCGGGTTGCGTTCGCCGGAGGATGCTGTGCTGCCGGGGCAAGGCCGGCGGTGGGGTATTCGATGTTATTCCGGGCTGGTCGTCAGCGCCAGTGCGTGAAGAACCCCGCCCATATTGCCCTTGAGGGCGGCATAGACGAGTTGATGCTGCTTGACCTTGGGCAAGCCCCGGAAGGCGGAGGAAATCACGGTCGCGGCATAATGGTCGCCGTCACCGGCGAGATCGCGGATTTCCACCTTCGCATCCGGGAGCGCGTCCTTGATCATGCGCTCGATATCGGCAGCCTGCATGGGCATGTCTCGTTTCCTTTCGCGCCTTCAGCGCGGCTTCTCTCGCCGTCATGGCCGGGCTTGGTCCGGCCATCCACGACTTCATGTCGCAATCAAGGCGTGGATACCCGGCACAAGGCCGGGCATGACGCCGGAACACTATTCCGCCGCCTGCGCCATAAATTCCGGCAGCCATCCCTCATGCGCCTTGCGCATGTCGTCGACCGATATTGGCGTCTCGCCGGGCAAAATCAATTCCTTGCCCATCACGAGGCCGATGAATTTCGCGGGCACGCCGGCCTGCGTAAGATAATGCTCGATCCGCGCGGCGGTGGAACCGTCGCAGGTGACGAGGTAACGGGCCTGATCCTCGCCGAAATAAAGCGCGTGTTTCGGCACTTCCGTGTCGAAATCCTGGATCTGGGCGCCGAGATCGCCCGCCATCGCCATTTCCGCGAGCGCGACCGCGAGGCCGCCATCGGAAAGGTCGTGCACGGCATTGACCATGCCTTCCTCGATCAGTTTCCTGATGATCAGGCCGTGCTGGAATTCGGCATCGAGATCGACCGGCGGCGGAGCACCTTCCTCGCGCCCGCAGATTTCCGCGAGATAGGCCGAGGCGCCCAGCCAGCCCTTGGTCTCGCCGATCAGCACGATGGCGTCGCCATCCTGTTTGAAGGCGAGCGAGGCATGGCGCGTGACATCGGGCAGGAGACCCACGCCGCCGATGGTCGGGGTGGGCAGGATGCCCTGTCCGTTCGTTTCGTTGTAGAGGCTGACATTGCCCGAGACGACGGGGAAGTCGAGCTTGCGCGCGGCCTCGCCGATGCCGCGGATGGCGAGCGCGAACTGGCCCATGATCTCCGGGCGTTCGGGATTGCCGAAATTGAGATTGTCGGTGAGCGCGATCGGCTCCGCGCCGACGGCGCAGAGGTTGCGCCAGCATTCCGCCACCGCCTGCTTGCCGCCCTCGAAAGGATCGGCCTCGACATAGCGCGGCGTCACGTCGCAGGTCATGGCGAGGCCCTTGGGGCCTTCCTCGATGCGGATGATGGCGGCATCCCCGCCCGGCTGCTGCACGGTGTTGCCGAGGATCAGGTGATCGTATTGCTCCCAGACCCAGCGCTTCGAGCACAGATCGGGCGAGCCGAGCAGCTTGAGCAGTGCATCGCGGTTCGAGATCGGCGCGCTCACCTCTGTGCGGCGCACGGCGAGGCGTTTGGGCTGCTCGATCCAGGGGCGGTCATATTCCGGTGCTTCGTCGCCCAGCTCCTTGATGGGCAGATCCGCCATCACCTCGCCGCGATGCTTGATGACGAAGCGGAGCGTATCCGTCGTCTTGCCGATCACGGCGAAATCGAGCCCCCATTTCGTGAAGATCGCCCGCGCCTCGGCCTCCTTGTGGGGGTGGAGCACCATGAGCATGCGCTCCTGGCTTTCCGAGAGCATCATCTCGTAGGCGCTCATGCCTTCCTCGCGGCAGGGCACGGAATCGAGATCAAGCTCGATGCCGAGATCGCCCTTGGCGCCCATTTCCACCGCCGAGCAGGTGAGGCCCGCGGCACCCATATCCTGAATGGCGATGACGCAGCCCTTCTGCATGATTTCGAGGCAGGCTTCGAGCAGCAGCTTCTCGGCGAAGGGGTCGCCGACCTGCACGGTCGGGCGCTTCTCCTCGCTCTTGTCGTCGAATTCAGCCGAAGCCATGGTCGCGCCATGGATGCCGTCGCGCCCGGTCTTCGAGCCGAGATAGACGATCGGCATGCCGACGCCGCTGGCTTGGCTGGTGAAGATCATCTCGCGTTTGGCGATGCCCACCGCCATCGCGTTGACGAGGCAATTGCCGTTATAGCGCGGATGGAACCCGACCGAGCCGGCGACCGTCGGCACGCCGAAGGAATTGCCGTAGCCGCCGATGCCCGCGACGACGCCCGAGACCAGATGCTTCGTCTTGGGGTGATCGGGCGCGCCGAAGCGCAGGAAATTGAGACAGGCGACGGGGCGCGCGCCCATGGTGAAGACGTCGCGCAGGATGCCGCCGACCCCGGTGGTCGCGCCCTGATAGGGCTCGATATAGGAGGGGTGGTTGTGGCTCTCCATCTTGAACGCGACGACCATGCCGTCGCCGATATCGACCACGCCGGCGTTCTCGCCCGGTCCGTAGACGACGCGCCTGCCCTTGGTGGGCAGGGTCTTCAGGTGGATCTTCGAGGATTTGTAGGAGCAATGCTCGTTCCACATGGCCGAGACGATGCCGAGTTCGGTGATCGTCGGTGTGCGGCCGATCAACTTGACGAAACGGTCATATTCATCCGGCTTCAGGCCATGGGCTTTGACCAGTTCGGGCGTGATCTCGGGTTCGTTCTTCAGCATGGGGCACCTCGTGGGGTGCCGTATAGCGGTATGTCGGAAAAACTGGAACTGATATCACTTAAAAATAGTGGCCTACGGTTTTTCAGAAACTGCGCGAGAGTTCTTCAGGCGTTCGTCGGATCGGACAAGTTCGGCCATCTGCCGCCGGAACTCCGGCGGATAAGCACTTCGGAAGCCAGGCATGGGACACTCCAGAAAATGACTTCAAAGGTGTCAACGGAAGGGGCTCCAACTCCAGGGCAAAGGGGAATCCTATATCTCCGCAGGTATCGAGTCCGCTTAAGAGGATTTTAATCGCCTCGGCTAATAGAGTGGCTATAGTGTACCCAGGGTTGTGGTGCTTGAAGGTGCCGGAGGCTGCGGATGAGACTGAGACATGGTGCTTTTGGCATTCTGGGCTTGAACATTCTTGCGTTTGTCGCATTGATCTTCAGCCAGATTAACAGCATCGATGCCTATCGGGAGCTCGGCTTGGCGCGCGAGGATCGGTTTCGGTCATATTTGCTCGCTGATGAACTCCGGCAGAGCTCGGATGACCTCACACGTCTTGCCAGGACCTATGTGGTGACCGGAGATGCCGCATTTGAAGCCCAATACAATGATATTATTGATATCCGGAATGGCAAAAAGCCACGTCCGGAGCAGTATCATCGAATCTACTGGGACTTCGTTGCAGCTGGCGTAAGCGCCCCTCGACCGTCAGAAAAGACTGTGGCGCTTCTGGATATGATGAAGGAAGCCGGATTCACCGCCAGTGAGTTCACCAAACTGAATGAGGCCAAGGCGAACTCTGATGGCCTTGTCGGGCTCGAGGTCGAAGCCATGAACCTCGTCAAGGGGCTGGACAAGACGGGTAAAATCAAAATAGAGCCCGATTGGGCGCGTGCCGTGAAGATGTTGCATTCGCCAGAATACCACAGCTTCAAGGCCACCATTATGCGTCCGGTCGACGACTTTTTCGTCCTGCTGGATGCGAGGACCTCAAGTCGCGTGGCTCTCGCTCAGACGCGCTCCGAAAATGCCAATCTTGGTGTCCATATATCCAGCGCCATTCTTGCGATTTCAGTCGTTGCAACCCTCGTTTTCCTCATGCGCAACGTTCTTGGGGGGCTTTATCGTATGACCCAGGCAATGCGCAGGATCGCAGCTGGCGATCTCGAGGAAAAGGTTGTGGATGGGGCTGACAGCAAGGGCGAATTTGGTGATATCGCGCGTGCACTGGAACAGTTTCAACAGGACGCGTTGGCGAAGCGCAAGCTCGAAGCTGAGCAAGAAGTCCAGAAAGCAGCAGTGGAAGAGCGCCGTCGCGCTGAACTGGAAAGGCTTGCAGAGCAGTTCGAGGCGACGGTCGGCGGTATTGTTGCCTCCGTCAGCGCCGCCACCGGAAAGATGCAGTTGTCCGCACAAGATCTGGCCATGGTCGCACAGCAGGCTTCATTGCAGACCAGCACCATCGCAAGCGCTGCTTATGAAGCTTCAACCAACGTTCAGGGCGTTGCGGCCGCAGGCGAGGAACTCTCCGCTTCGGTTGACGATATCAGTAGCCAGGCGCGAGAATCCAGTGAGATTGCTGAAAACGCGGTTCGTGTTGCTGAAGTCACCGATACGAAGGTTCAACAGCTCGCCAATGCCATGGAGAAAATCGGCACAGTCGTCGGGCTAATCAACTCGATCGCGTCGCAGACCAACCTGCTAGCACTTAACGCTACAATTGAGGCTGCACGCGCTGGCGAAGCAGGACGTGGGTTTGCCGTTGTTGCATCGGAGGTCAAAGAACTAGCGTCCCAGACAACGCGAGCAACCAGCGAGATTACTGAGACAATTGCGAATATTCAGGCTATCACGGTGGAAACAATCGATTCCGTCAAGACGATTGGCGAAACAATCAGTCGCATTGAATCAAATTCGAAATCGATTACCCTGGCGATGGAGGAGCAAAGCAGGGCAACTGCAGAGATTGCCCAGAATGTTCAGCAAGCTGCACGGGGAACCGAAGATGTCTCTAGCAATATTGGCAAGGTGACGGAGGCTGTTGGGGCGACGGGGGCAGCGTCTGGGACAATGCTTGAATCCGCAACTGATTTAACACGCCAATCGACGGTTTTGAGCGAGGAGATGCAGAAGTTCCTCGCAATCGTGCGGGCGGCGTAAGACGCAGGACTGGGTGTTTAGTCCCAGCATATGGCGGATCGGATTGCCTTTGAATCTTTCGGTGTTCCCCGCCGCCTCCCCTTAGCTCTTTTTCCCACTGATCGGGCAGGTCGAGAGGCCGAGAAGCGTATAGGCCGGGCAGAAGCCGAGTATGGCGGTGAGAATCGGCACGACGCCGATCCAGCCCAGATAATTATAGCCGGTACCAGGCATGATATAGCCCAGCGCGAAGGCGATGAGTGCGAGGCCCGCGATGATGCGCAGGATACGATCAATAGAGCCGACATTCGTGGTCATTGTTCTCTCCATCCGTTTGGATAATAATGTTTATCATGTATCCGGGCGCTGAAAACCGGCATGCTGGCCCGATAACGAAATTGTCTGTGTGATTTCGGACTGCAAGACGGAAGTCGATCGGGAGGTTGGGATGGAACGCGGCATTCGGTTGCTTGTATGTCTGGCGCTGATCATTCTGGGCCAGCTGGGTGTCGGGCATGTGACGATGGCGCAGGTGACAAAAGTGGTCGGCTGGTCGCCGGGGGCAGGCTCTGAAACCCAGTTCAAGCGGCGACGCGAGGGATCCCCGTCGCTCTGCCATATCCGGCACGACCGGGAAGTGATCGATCACGATGCAGGTGGTCAGCGGGTTTCGGTGAATATGGAGATCAATTGCGAAGGGCGGCCGACAGGCGGCAAGGTTGTCTTTGATAGCTTCATCGGAGCCAGGTTGTTAGGCGATTGGAAGGTTGCGGAGGTGCGCACGTTTGCCTGGGGGCGCAAGTCGCATACGCGGGTGGAATGGCTCCGGCTGCCTCGGCAGGGTCAAGCTCTGCTGGAAACGCGTGCTCGCCTCGTGGCTTCACGAGGCCGCACGGTCAAAGCCCACCTGACCATTATCGCGGTGCATCCGGCGCAGGGCCTGCTGCCGGATGCCACCTGGTGCCCGACGAATACATTCACCTGCCAAAACAACAATCAATGCGCGCCGGGCTCCACCTGCTCGCAGAGCTGTGGTGGTGTCTGCGTATCGGGCAATTGAGAAGCGGGCGCCTACGCGCCCACCACGCCTTGCCGGCGCTTGGCATGGGCATAATAGGCCCAGAGCATCCGCGCGGCCACCGCGCGCCACGGCTCCCACCGTGTCGCGATTTCCGCCATCTGCTTGGTCGTGGGGCGCGCCTCCAGCCCCATCGCAAGTTTCGCCGCTTCCTGAAGCGCGAGATCGGCGGGAGCGAAGATATCCTGCACGCCGAGGCAGAACATGAGATAGACTTCCGCCGTCCAGGGGCCGATGCCATGGACCCTGACCATCGCGGCATGGGCATCCGCCACCGGCATCTCGTCGAGGCGTTCGAAGGGAAGTGCGCCGCTTTCCACCGCTTCCGAGAGCGCGCGCAAGGTGCGGATCTTGGGCCCGGAAAGCCCGCAGGCGCGTAGTTCCTCCTCGCTGGCGGCCAGCAGCCGGGCCGCGCTGATCTCGCCGAGCCTGTCATCCATTTTCGCGCGGATCGCGCTGGCGGAGGCGACAGAGAGCTGCTGTGCGGTGATCATTGTCACGAGCCCGGCAAAGCCCGGCTCGCGCCAGCGCAGCGGCGGAGGGCCGCAAAGCTCCGCGATCATCCGCATATGCGGGCAGGAAGCGGCGAGATGATCGACACCGCGCTTGATATCGGCGTCATTGGCGATGATGGTCATGCAATCCCCTCTGGTGGAAGCCAAGCGTAAACTCGGGCTTCCCGCAACCCGATTTCGTGGATGATGCAACCCGTTTTCAGATTCGCACCGAGCCCGAACGGATTTCTCCATCTCGGCCATGCCTATTCCGCGTTGCTGAACGCGGCTCTTGCGGCGCGGCACGGCGGGCGGTTTCTCGTGCGGATCGAGGATATCGATACGCGGCGCTGCCGGCCGGAACTGGTGGAAGCCTGCCTGGAGGATCTCGCCTGGCTGGGTCTTGAATGGGAAGAGCCGGTCCTGCGCCAGAGCTCGCGGTTCGACGCCTACCGCGCCGTTGCATCCGATCTTGAATCTCGTGGATTGCTCTATCCCTGCTTTTGCACGCGCGGCGATATTTTGCGGGCGATGGGGGCGAATCACCCCGTCGATCCTGATGGCGCGCCCGTCTATCCCGGCACGTGCCGTCAACTTGGTCGCGCGGAACGCCGGCATCGCCTTGATTCAGGCGCGGCTTTCGCCCTGCGGTTCGATATGGGCGCGGCCATGGCAGCGACCGGGCCGCTCACCTGGCGTGAAGCCGCCGGGGAGGGGCTGGAGGATTTGCGCCTCATCGAGGCGAAGCCGGAAAACTGGGGCGATGTGGTGCTCGTGCGTAAGGATTGTCCGACAAGCTACCACCTCGCCGTTGTCGTCGATGATGCCTTTCAGGGCGTCACGCATGTGGTGCGCGGCACCGACCTTTACGCCGCGAGTGCGATCCACCGGGTGATCCAGCAATTGCTCGGCTTGCCCGAGCCTCGCTACCATCACCACGCCCTCGTGACGGATGAGGGAGGGCGGAAGCTTGCGAAATCGGCGCTGTCGAAACCGCTGCGCGCCTGGCGGGCGGAGGGTGCCGACGCGGCGGAAATCCGCGCGCGTCTCGGCTTCGGCTGATCAGCGCAGAAGCGCGCTCGCGAAACCGACCGCAAGGGTGGTCGAGAAAATCGCGAGAAGCGTCGTGAGGGTAATGGCGCCCGAAGCGATGGCCGGCCCGGCGCGGTAACGCTCGGCCACGAGGAAAGCGTTTATGCCGGATGGGCAGGCAGCGAACAGCACGGCGCAGGCGGCGAAAACCGGGGGCAGGGCGAAAACCTTCACCGCCAGCACATAAACCAGAACGGGATGCACAATCAGCTTGAGGAAGGCGATGATGCCGATCAGGCTCCGCGAGCCTGCCAGGCTGACCTTGACCATCGACATGCCCATCGCGATCAGGGCCGAGGGCGCGGCGGCATCGCCCAGATATTTGAGCACGGTCTTGAGGATCTCCGGCATGGCGAGGCCGGTGGCCCGCCAGGCGACGCCGGCGCCGATGGCCAGCAGGATGGGATGCGTGGCGAGCGAGACGAGAAGCTTGCGCCATGCGCCGTTGCCCTCGCCCCGCGCGATAAGCAGCGTCACCACACTCATCGTGACAGGCAGGTGGACCACAAGCAGCAGGATGATCGGCACCGTGCCTTGTTCGCCCATCGTCCCGAGAATCAGCGGGATGCCGACAAGCACCGTGTTCGACTGCGCGGCTGAAAAGCCGGCGACGGCGGCCTCGCGCGCGGATTTCCCAAGGCGCCTCGCGGCGACATCCGCCAGCAGCCAGACGACGCCAAGACCGAGGAAATAGGCCGCCCAATAGGGCAGGGGATCGAGCTGTGGAAACGAACTCCCCGCCACCGTGCGGAACAGCAGGGCGGGAATTGCCAGCGCGAAGACGAATTCGGAGACACCGTTGCCTGCTTCCGGCCCGACGAGACGCAGGCGCGCAGCACCATAGCCGATGGCGACCAGCGCGAAGATCGGCGCCACGATGGCGAAGGAGGTGAGGAGCAAGGCCTAATTCCCAGTTTGAAGATCCTTTATCGGGGCAAATGGTGCCGCCTTCAACCCGCCATTAGCCATCATTTAAGAGGGCCGGGCTAGTTTTGGTGTCAGGGCCGCCCCGGCGGCGCATGGACCGGGCAGAAGCCCGGCGGGACCCGGAATTGCGCGATGTCTTCCACCGTGCCGCTGACGCAGAAGCGATGGCGTGAAATCGCCCATGAACTACGCTCTCCCCTGGGCGGCATTGATGCCATGATCGAGATGCTGGGCAAGACCGCGCTTGATGACGAGCAGCGCCGGATTGTCGCCGCGCTGGCGGGATCCGCCGCGCATCTGCGCGCGATCACGGATGCCGTGCTTCAGCCGGAAAACCCGGAGGTTCCGGGCCCCGTCGGGGCATTCTCGCTCGAAGACTTCGCCGTGGCCTGTTCTGCGCGCGCCGCCCGTGTCGGTGCTGTTTTCAGGCTGGAGCACGCGCAAACCGCTTTCCGCCCTCATTCGCCCGGTGCTTTGCGACAGGTTCTGGAGAATCTGGTCGACAATGCCTTCCGCTTCGCTGCTGGCGGCGAAGTCGTGCTCGCGATCGAAGCACTGTCACCCGATCGTGCGCGGATCAGCCTTGTCGATACCGGGCCTGGATTGTCGGCGGAGCAGGCAGCACGCCTCATCCGCGAGGGTGGCGCTATTGCAGGGCGGAAGGGCGGCGCGGGGATCGGCCTCAGCATCGCGGGGCGGCTTGTTGCCGAAAAGGGCGGGCTCCTTAGTGGCGGGCCTGCGCCAGGTGGCAAGGGTGCGTGCTTCGTCTTCGATTGGCCTGTCGAGCGCGCGAAACGTTCTCGCCGGTGCCTGGTCGTTGACGATCACCCCGCCGCGCGGGCGGTGCTGCGGGCGATTCTCGCCGCTGCTGGCTTTGTCTGCCTGGAAGCGGAGACGCTCGATGCGGCGGATTGTCTTATCCGCTCGGATGCACCGGATATCGTGCTCTGCGATCTCAACCTGCCCGATGGCGATGCCCGCGCCTTCATCGCAAAGATCGCCGCGATGCCCCATCGCCCGCGGCTGATCATCGTCAGCGGCGAAGCTTTGGAAAAGGCGGATCCTGTGCGTGCGCTGGTGGATCGGATCGTGCCGAAGCCGATCACGGTGCGGCGCGTGCTCGAAGCGGTGGATGCCGCCGATCCGGCGCTCAGTTCTGAGCCACCAGAGACGTCCCGCCTGGCGCGAGCTTGAGCACGGTCTCGATATGGTCGCGTTCGCGCTTGAACCGCGCGAGCTGCGGACCGGCAAGTTCGCGCCCCTTCGGCAGCTTGATCGCTAGCGGATCGACGAACTGTTCCTTGATCATCACCTCGTAATGGAGATGCGGACCCGTTGAGAGGCCCGAGGAACCAAGGCGTCCGATAATCTGCCCCTGCCGCACCTTCACGCCTGCAGCGATGCCCGTTCCGAATGCGGACATATGGCTGTAGGTGGTGACATAGCCGTGATTGTGCTCGATCTCGACACGACGGCCATAACCGGAATCCCATTCGGCCAGGCGTACGGTGCCGTTGCCGGCGGCGCGGATGGGCGTTCCGACCGGCCCCGCCCAGTCCACGCCGGAATGCAGGCGGTAGTAACGCAGGATCGGATGGCGGCGCATGCCGAAGGTCGAACGCAGCTCGCCGCCATCCATCGGTTTGCGCAGGAGGAATTGTTTCACGGAGCGGCCCTGATCATCGAAATAATCGACGATCTCCTCGTCCGGCAGCTTGAAACGATAATAGCGGCGCTTGATGCCGCCGGTGGTCAGCGACACGAGCAGCAGTTCAGGCCGCGCGGCTTCCGCTTCGCCATTGGCGATCAGGAACTCGATTGAATCACCCGTGCCGACACGGCGCTGGAGATCGACGTCGAAGAAAACGGTACGGATCGCTTCATCGATGATCGCCGGCGCGATGTCATGTCGGCGGGCTGTTTCATGGATCGAGGAATAGAGGGTAAGGCGCGTCGAATTGGTTTCGTTGCCTTCGTCATCCTCCTCGCCGGCCGGTTCCGCCTTGCGGGCGGGCAACTCGCGCGATTCAATCGCAAGGAAGGTGCCGTCATCGCGGCGGCCGGTCGAGGCGACAAGCTGCTCGTCCGCGAAAAGCTCGACCCGCATGATCTCCTTGGCCGCGCCCGGCTCCGTGGGCTGGAGCGTGAGCTTCATCACCCGGTTGCCATCGAGATTGGCGGCCTTGCCGCCGCGTGTGAGCGCGCCGACGATGTCGCGGATCTGCTGGGGTGACGCACCATGCGATTTGAGCGTCTGCGCGGTTGCTGCCTCGCTCTTGGAAAGGACAAGCTTCTCTTCAACAGGCAGCGGGGTCAGCACGGCGTCGCGGCGCGGGAGGACCGAGACATTCTCCGGCACCATGCGCACGACAAGCTTCGAAAACGGGTCCCCCACTCCGGCACCGAAGGCGGAGAGCGTGGTCGCGCCCTCGCTGGGCGCGCGCATCACCTTGGCGAGACGCATCTGCGCGGCATCACGCGAAGGGGAGGGCTCGCGGCGGCGCTCGGACAATGTATCCACGACCTGCGAATAGGCATCCTCCTCGCGCAGCAGGATACCGCTGTCGCCGAGATGGCGGGCATTGCCGATATCGCGCATCGCAAGCGCGACTTCCGCGTCAACAGCCGGGCCGCTTTCGCCAGCGTCGAGCGCGGCCCTATCCTCGCTCGCGAGCGAGACGAGCTTGGCGAGATTGAAGGCGGGAATGGAGTCCGAATAGCCCAGCGATTCGAGGGTTAGAGGGGAAGCAAGACGCGTGAAGGCGGCCTGCCGGGTCACCTCGGCATCGCCGACACGCACAAGTACCGGTGCCCGGTAATCCTGTCTGGCGGCAACGAGATTGATGCGACGAATCAGCTTTTCGCCACGCGCGGCGGCAATCACGGCGCCGCTGGTTCCAGCCCTGTCATCGCGGCCTGTCCCCTTGGAAAACTGCGGCAGCGCGACAGCGTTCTTGAGCGGCGCCAGCGCGCCCTCGACAGAAAGATACATCAATCCGGCGCCGGTGAAGCCAACCAGAACGACGCCGATCAGCCAGCGCAGATTGATCCGCCCCTGCACAGGCGCCTGAAAAGCGGCGCCCTCCGCGGTGATTGGCGGTTCAAGACCCAGATCGGCGGGGATGTGCCGGTAGGAAAGCTGCATCATGCTCCGGTGGAGTTTCTAGTCGTGCTCTGCTTCTCGAACCCGATTCCGTGCCCTTTCTATGGCAGGAAGTGGAAAAAGCCAATTCATCCCGCCTTGCGCGCCGCCTTACGCGCGCGTCATCTACTTTTTATGCCGGAAGAGTAGGCTGGGAGGGCCCGACGAATTTTTTTTCGAGAATCTTTTTTGCCCTGTTGACATACCGGGATTGGAGGGCCTATACCGACGTCACTGGCGACGCACTTCGCGGCGCACCGAAGACTGTTCTCTGAATTCGCGAGTTGAGTTCGGAACCGGCCTGGCCGGATGGATGAGTTTTCCCGCTGTTTGGCAATTGA
>JAIUNR010000008.1 GCA_020161575.1 Pseudomonadota bacterium | reverse complement strand
ATCCTCAAGGCCGGCGGCGCCTATCTCCCCCTCGATCCCGATTATCCCGCCCAGCGCCTCGGCTTCATGATCGAGGACGCGAACCCTGTCCTCATCCTCACCCAGAAGACACTCGAAGACCGCTTCAGCCCCTTCAGCAAGCCGATCATCACCCTCGATGCCAGCGAGGACCAGGCCAAGGAAAAGGCCAAGGAACAGGGCAGGGAAGGAAACAGCGAGGAGGCCGCGCCACCCGCGAAAACCCGCGCCCAAAACCTCGCCCAAAACCTCGCCTACGTCATCTACACGTCAGGATCCACAGGCAAGCCGAAGGGCGCCCTGATGACGCATGCCAATGTGCTGCGTCTCATGGATTCAACCGAGGGGTGGTTCACCTTCGGCGAGAAGGATATCTGGACGCTTTTCCATTCCTTCGCCTTCGATTTCTCCGTCTGGGAGATTTTCGGCCCGCTGACCACCGGCGGCGCGCTCGTGATCGTGCCGCATCTGACGACACGTGATCCCGAGGCTTTCCTCGCCCTGCTGGACGCGGAGCGCGTGACGATCCTCAACCAGACCCCCTCCGCCTTCCAGCAATTGCTCGATGCGGAGATCCGGCGGCGACACAGCGTGACGGCCCGGCGCCTGCCCCTGCGCTGCGTGATCTTCGGCGGCGAGGCGCTCAACCGCAAGGCGCTCGATCCGTGGTTTGCGCTTTACGGCTACGACCAGCCGCGCCTGATCAACATGTACGGCATCACGGAAACCACCGTGCATGTGACCTACAACCCGATTGTCGATGACAGCCGCAAATCCGCCGGGATCGGCCGGGCGATCCCGGATCTCCGGCTCTATATCCTCGACGAGAGGCTGGAGCCGGTGCCGACGGGCATCTATGGCGAGCTTCATGTCGCCGGCCCCGGTCTTGCGCGCGGCTATCATAACCGGCCCGATCTTTCGGCGGAACGCTTCCTGCCCGACCCCTTCGCCATGACACCCGGCGCGCGCATGTATCGCACCGGCGATGTCGCGCGCTTCATGGCGGATGGCGAGATCGAATATCTCGGGCGTGCCGATCATCAGGTAAAGATCCGCGGCTTCCGTATCGAGCTGGGCGAGATCGAGGCCGCGCTGGAGAGCCTGCCGCATGTGGCCGGCGCGCTGGTGCTGGCGCGACCCGGCCCTTCGGGCGAGAAGCGGCTCGTGGCCTATTGCATCGCCTCGAACGGGGAGGCGGGGCCGGATCAGCCCGAAACGCATCGCGCCGAGGCGATGCGCGAGGCTCTCGCCGCCGGCCTGCCCGATTACATGATCCCCGCGCATTACCTGTGGCTGAAAGCCTTCCCGCTGACCGCGAACGGCAAGATCGACCAGGCACGCCTGCCCGAACCGGGGCGCGATGTCACCGCCACCGCCTATCGCGCGCCGCGGCGACCGAAGGAAGCCCTCCTCGCGGATATCTGGCAGGCGGTGCTGGGTGTCGAACGGATCGGGATCGACGATAATTTTTTCGCGCTCGGCGGGGATTCGATGCGCGCCGTGGTGGTGATCGCGAAGGCGCGCGAAAGCGGGCTCGCGATCAGGCTGGAGGATCTCTTCCGCCGCCAGACCATCGCCGCTCTGGCGGAGACAGGGGAAGCGCATGCCACCGAGACAACGGCGGGTCTGCTTTCCCACATCGCCCTTTCGGAAGCGGATCGCGCGAAAATGCCGGAGGGCGCGGAAGATGCCTATCCGCTCAGCCGCCTCCAGCTCGGCATGGTGTTCCACGGTCAGCTTGGCGAGGATATCGGGCTCTATCACGATGTTTTCAGCTTCCGGCTGAAGCTCGCGCGCTGGGATGAACAATGTTTCGAAACCGCGCTGGCGCGCGTGGTCGAGGCCAACCCGGCCCTGCGCACGAGCTTCGACATCGCCCGCTTCAGCACGCCGATGCAGATCGTGGCACGGCGGATCGCGCTGCCCGTCGCGCATCTCGACCTGCGCGCCCTCACGCCGGCCACGCAGGATGAGGCGATCACCGCATGGCGCGAGGCGGAGAAACGCAATCCGTTCGATCTCTCCACGGCGCCGCTTTTCCGGGTGGCGATCCACCGGCTTGGCGAGAACGAGATCAATTATACCTTCGCCTTCCACCACGCGATCCTTGATGGCTGGAGCGTCGCCACCTTCCAGAGCGTGCTGTTCTCGACCTATCGGGCGCTGCTCGCGGGCGAGGAAATCGCGGCGCTGCCGATGCGGGCCGAGGGCAAGCTGGCCGTCGCCGCCGAATATCGGGCGCTGGCGGACCCCGCCGCCCGGGCCTTCTGGCTGGAACGGCTCGCGGATCATACCGTCAGCCGCCTGCCCGAATGGCCGGGACGCGCGCGGGAGCATGGCGTGGGGCATGTCACGCATGCGCTCGCGCCCGATCTCGTGGCGCGGCTCCAGGAACAGGCCATGGCCCTCAACGTGCCGCTGCGCACGGTTTTCCTCGCGGCGCATCTCAAGATGCTCGGCATGATCTCGGGTCAATCCGATGTCATGAGCGGCGTGGTGACGCATTCGCGGCCCGAGATCGCCGAAGGCGACAGGATCCTCGGCCTCTTCCTCAACACGGTGCCGTTCCGCCTCGCGCTGGAGGGGGCAAGCTGGCGCGCGCTGATCAGCGCGGTCTTCGAGGCGGAACTCGCGATCAGCCCCCACAGGGCCTATCCGATGAGCGAGATCAGCCTCGCCTTCGACCGGGCGAACCTGTTCGAGGCGGTCTTCAACTACATCAATTTCCACGTGCTCGATGCGATGCAGGATGCGCCGGGCATCGAGGTTCTCGGCTCGGAGAGCTTCGAGGCGACGAATTTCCCGCTTGGCGTCACGGTCGTCAATCAGGGCGGCTATGCGGGCCTGCATATCTCGCATGACCTGCGCCATTGCCCGCCGGCGCTGGCGCGCGAGGTCGGCGTCTGGCTCGAACGCGCCCTCGCCGACATGGCGCGGGGCTTCGACAGGCCCGCATCGAGCCGGGCCATGATGGCGCCGGCGGACATCGCCGGGCTCCTCGCCGAGGGGCGCGGCGAAAGTCACCCGACGGGCGCGGGCGAAACACTCGTCTCGCTGGTCGAGGCCGCTGCAAAGGCTGATCCCGACGCCATCGCCATCCGCTTCGAAGGCGAGGCGAGGCGCTATCGCGATCTCGACGAGGAGGCGAACCGGCTCGCGCATCGCCTGATCGCGGCGGGGCTGACGCCGGACAAGCCGGTCGGGCTCTTCCTCGAACGCTCGCCCGCCGCCGTGGTGGCGATGCTCGCGGTGATGAAGGCGGGGGGCGCCTATGTTCCGCTCGATCCCGCCTATCCGGCCGAGCGGATCGCCCTCATGGTCGAGGATGCCGGTTTCGACATCGTGCTGACGCAGGCGGTGCTCAGCGCACGCCTTCCCGCCGGCGGTGCCGCCATCCTGTGCCTTGATGCCGATGACGATGCCGGGGTGGATTGGCCGCGGACGGCGCCGCGCGTGTCACTCAAGCCGGAGAACCTCGCCTATGCGATCTTCACCTCCGGTTCCACCGGGCGGCCCAAGGCCGTGGCGGTCGAACATGCCGGCATCGTCAACCAGCTCCTGTGGTGGAAGGATGCCTATGAGGTGACGGCCAAGGATGCGGTTCTCCAGCGCACCTCGCTGAGCTTCGATGCCTCGGTCTGCGAATTGTTCCTGCCGCTGATCACCGGTGGCACGCTGGTGATCGCGCGGCCGAAGGGCGAGCTTGAGCCCGCCTATCTCGCCGGCCTGATGCGCGATGCGGGCGTCACGATCAGCGTTTTCGTGCCGCCGCTTTACGAGGTACTCCTGGAGACGCACGAGATCGCCCAATGCCACGCACTGCGCCATGTCATCTGCGGCGGGCAGGCGCTGCCGCCGGCGCTGGTAGCGAAATCCCGCGCGATCGTACCGCGGGCGAAGGTGCATAACCAATATGGGCCGAGCGAGGCCTCGGTCTGCGCGGCGGCTGCAGAGGCCCCCGCGCTTCTCGATGGCGATTCGGTGCCGATCGGGTGGCCGGTGCACAACCTGCGGCTCTACCTGCTGGACGCTTTCCTCGATCCGGTGCCGGCAGGTGTGGCCGGGCATCTGCATATCGCGGGGATCGGGCTCGCGCGCGGCTATCTCCACAAGCCCGATCTGACGGCGGCAAGCTTCCTGCCAGATCCTTTCTCGCCCGAACCGGGCGCGCGCATGTATCGCACCGGCGATCTCGCGCGTTTCCTGCCGGATGGATCGCTCGATTACGTCGGGCGGGTGGATCACCAGATCAAGATCCGCGGCTTCCGCGTCGAGCTGGGCGAGATCGAGGCGGTGCTTCAGGGTGAAGCCTCGGTGCGGGCGGCGGCGGTGAGCCTCGCCGGCAGCAGCGATCGCGATCGCGAGCTGGTCGCCTATGTCGTCCCCGAGCCCGAAGCCGCGCGGGAAGGGCTGGCCGGAACGTTGCGCGCGGCACTGGCCGCGCGGCTGCCCGCTTATATGGTGCCGAACCGCTTCATGCTGCTCGACGCGCTGCCCCTCGGCCCCAATGGCAAGGTCGACCGCAAGGCGCTGCCCGCGCCGGATGCGGCGGTGGCGGCGACGCGCGAATACGTCGCCCCGGTCACGGAAACGGAGAAGCGCCTCTGCGCCCTCTGGGAGACGATGCTGCGCACCGAGCGCATCGGCATCGCCACCGATTTCTTCCAGGCGGGCGGGCATTCGCTGAAAGCGCTTGAAATGCTGGCGGCGATCCAGCGCGATTTCGGCGTCACGATTTCCGTCCGTACCTTTTTTGCCGCGCCCGAGATCGGCGCTCTGGCGCTCGCGATCGACCAGATCGCCGCGCCTTCCCACGACGATGACGAAGAGATGATCCTGCTATGACGTTGAACGAACTCCTCAGAAGCGCGCGGCAGCACAATATCCGCTTCAAGCTGCAGAACGACCAGCTCGCTATGTCGGCCAAGGCGAGCGAGGTTCCGCCCGAGCTGATCGAGACCATCCGCGCCCGCAAGGCGGAAATCATCGATTGGCTCAAACTCGTCGCCCAGGATGCGGACAGCAGCGCCGCCACCATCGCGCCGCAGACGGGAAACGGGCCGTTCCCGCTTTCCTACGCCCAGACGCGGCTCTGGGTGATCGACCAGATGGGCGAGAACCGCGCGCAATACAACGTGCCTGCCCTGCTCGCGCTTGATGGCGCTGTTGACGCCGACGCGCTCGAACGGGTCTTCCAGGCGCTTGTCGAACGCCATCCCGTGCTGCGCACCACCTTCCATGAAGGCAAGGAGGCACCTTCCCAGCATATCGCGGACGACGCCCGCTTCGTGCTCGACCGGCAGGATCTCTCCGCGCTCGACGAGACCACGCGCGAGGCACGCCTGCGCGAAATCGCCGATGCCGATATGATGAGGCCCTTCGATCTCGCCCGCGACCTCATGATCCGCGCGAGCCTCGTGCGGGCAGGGGCGAGCCGGTATTACCTGCTGCTCAACCTCCATCATATCGCCACCGATGGCTGGTCGATGGGCATCCTCTTCGATGAGATCAGCCGTCTCTACGGTGCTTTCATCGCGAAACGCGCGGCCGATCTGCCGCCGCTCAAGCTGCATTACGCGGATTACGCCGTCTGGCAGCGCGAGACGCTGGCCACAACGCGCGAGGAGGCGCTCGGCTACTGGCGTCCGCTGCTCGAAGGCGCGCCGGCGCTGCACAACCTGCCGCTCGATCATGCCCGTCCGCCGGTGCGCAGCTATCGCGGCGATACCCATGCGCAATGGTCCTCGCGCGCGTTGCGCCAGCGGCTGGTGGCGCTTGCGCGCGCGAGCGATGTCTCGCTCTTCACGCTGCTCTACGCGGCCTTCACGATCTTCCTCGCCCGCATGTCCGGCGAAAGCGACATCGTGCTCGGCACCCCGGTCGCCAATCGCGAACGCGGCGAGCTGAACAGCATCATCGGGTTTTTCGTCAACACCGTGCCGCTGCGCGTCAATGTGGACGAGGAGGAGACCTTCGCCACCCATCTCGAGCGCTGCCGCAAGGTGGCGCTTGGCGCCTTCGCGCATCAGGAACTGCCGTTCGAATTGCTGGTCGAGGCGCTCAACCCGCAGCGCAGCCTCGGCTACAGCCCGCTCGTGCAGATCATGTTCACGCTCAACAATGGCGGCGGGGGCGAGATCCGGCTCGACGGCGCGACATGCGCCCCGATCGAGATGAACGCGCCCATCGCCAAGTTCGACCTCACCGTGGGCGTGGGCGACACCGAGGAAGGCTTCTACCTCTCGTGGAATTTCGCGACCGATCTCTTCCGCGCCGAGACCATCCGCCGTTTCTCGACGAGCTTCATCACGCTACTCGAGGCGCTGGCGGAAAATCCGCGCGCGAAACTGGCCGATCTGCCGCTGGTTAGCGCCGAGGAAGAGGCGGCTTTGCTCGCCCTCGGCACCGGGCCGGAAGCGCCCTGGGCGCCGGAAGCGCTCTACAAGGTCTTCGAGCGTCACGCCGCCCGCCAGCCCGAGGCGATCGCCGTCATCGACGGCGAGGAAACGCTTACCTATGGCGCGCTCAACACCCTCGCCAACCGTCTCGCACGCAAGATCCGCGCGCTGGGCGTCGAGCCGGGCGGGCGGATCGGCATCGCGACCGGCAAGAACTTCGCCTTCGTGGCAGCCATGGTGGCCGCGAACAAGGCCGGCGCGGCCTATGTCCTCTTCCCCATCGACGCGCCGCCCGCGCGCCTCAGTTTCATGGCACAGGATGCCGATGTCGGCGCGATCATCATCAGCCATCGCCAGCCGCTCGATTTCGATGCCGGCGGCATTCCCTGCCTCGATCCAGAGCGCGACGAGACGCTCGCGGGCTTCGAGGCCGGCGATCTCGACTTGCCCGCCGATCCCTCCGATGCCGCCTATGTCGTCTATACTTCCGGCACAACCGGCCTGCCCAAGGGCGCGGTCAATACCCATCGCGGCCTTGCGACCCTCCAGCACTGGACCGTGACCGAATTCGGCCTCGGGCCGGATGCGATCGTCACCTCGGCGGCGGGGGTCGCCTTCGACGTGGTGGTGTGGGAGACCTGGAACGGCCTTTCCTCCGGCGGGCGGCTGGTGCTCGTCCCCAAGGCCTTCCTCCAGGAACCGGCTCAGCTCGAGGCTCTGGTGCGCCAGCATCGGCCCACGCATTTCTGGCTCCCCACGGGCGTGATGGAATCCATGGCCTCGGTGGGGCTCGATTGGCCGGATTCGATCCGCTGGACCTATACCGGCGGCGATCGCCTCTCCGGCTATCCCTTCCCGCCCAGTCACGCCTTCCGGCTGTTCAACGTCTATGGCCCGGCCGAGGCGACCATCATCTCGATCGCCGGCGAGGTGCTGCCGGATGACGAGGACCCGCCGAATATCGGTCGCGCACTGCCCAACACGAGCGCGATGATCGTGGATGCCAAGGGGCGGCTGCTGCCGCGCGGCGTGGTCGGCGAAGTGTGTCTTTCCGGCGCGCTGGTGGGCACCGGCTATCTCAACCGGCCCGAGCTGACGGCCGAGAAATATGTCGTCAACCGCTACGCGCGCCCCGGCCACGAGATCCTCTACAAGACCGGCGATCTCGCGCGCTGGCGCGAGGACGGGGCCATGGATTGCCTCGGGCGCATCGATCTTCAGGTGAAGATCCGCGGCTTTCGCATCGAGCCGCAGGAGGTCTCGGCGGAAATCGCGCAGGAAGCGGGCATCCACGCCGCTTTCGTCGATATCGTCGAGCATTACGGCGACAAGCAACTCGTCGCCTATTGCGTGGCGGAGGAGGGACAGGACCGCATCACGGTCGAGGCTGCGGTCAAGGGCCGGCTCGCCGCCAATCTGCCAACCTACATGATGCCGCAGCGCTTCTTGTGGCTCGATCAGCTCCTGCTGACCAATCACGGCAAGATCGACCGCAAGGCGCTCGCCGCCCTGGCGCTGGCGGAACTGGGCAAGTCCCGGCAGGTGAACACCGCCAGCCCGCGCGATCCGATCGAGCTGGCGCTTTACGAGATCTGGTCCTCGGTGCTGCTGCACCAGAATATCGGCATCCGGGACAGCTTCTTCGATGTCGGCGGCAATTCCATCGCCGCGATCAAGGTGATGCATCTCATCAACGAGAAATTCGGGCTCGACCTGCCGGCGACGGAGATCATCGCGCATCCCACCATCGAGGCGCTGGGCGGGCAGGTGCGCGGCGACGATGGCCGCCAGCGCAAGGTCAACCCCATCGTCTTCCGCGAGGGCAGGGGCGAGGTCAACGTCATCTGCATCCATCCGGCGGGCGGCACGGCCTTCTGCTATCTCTCGCTGGCGAAGGAGCTGCCGGAGGCATTCGGGGTCTACGGGGTGCAATCGGTCGGCGTGCTGCCGGGCGAGGAGTTCCTGCCCGATGTCGGCGCCATGGCGGATTACTATCTCAAGCTGGTCGAGCCGCTGCTCGACCGCCCCTGCGTCTTCACCGGCGCCTCCTTCGGCGGCTTCGTCTCCTATGAGATGTCGCGGCGGCTGCACATGGCGGGGAACCGCAACTCCGTCGCGGTGCTGCTCGACAGCATGGGCATGGACGATCCCGCCATCCGCAACGACAAATCCACCACCAATCTGGAGGAATTCCGCGAGAAACTGGTGAAGTACAACGGCATGTATCCGGGCATCGACAATGCCCAGATCGAGCAATATCACCGCCTCTACAACCACAACACGCTGTGCACGCGCACCTATGATTGCCAGCCGAGCCCGGCGCCTTTCGTGCTCGTGCAGGCGATGAAGGGCCGCAACAAGTATCAGCTGCATTACCTCCGGCATTTCTGGCGCCAGCGCGCCCAGGGCGGCATGTGGGTGAAATGCACCGAAGGCGACCACGCGACCATCCTCGAAGGCGCGGATGTCCGGCGTGTCGGCGCCATCATCGAACAGGTGCTCAACGCGCCGAGCCCGATCCTCACCCGCGGGAGAAGCGCATGACCCGGAACCAGCAATCGCTGCTCGGCCTCTTCGCCGCGCAGGTCGCGGCGGCGCCCGGACGCATCGCCTTCATCGAAGGGGCGGCGCGCTTCACCTATGCCGATCTGGCGCGCGAATCCGAGCTTTGCGCCCGCCGGCTGATCGCGGCGGGCATCCGCCCCGGCGATGTCGTGGCGCTCGAACGCGAGCGCTCCTGGGCGCTACTGACCCTCGTGCTCGGCGTGCTCAAGGCAGGCGGAATCTTCCTGCCGCTCGGCACGCGGATGCCCGAAAAGCGCCTCGCGGATATCCTCGCGATCTGCGAGGCCACGCTTCTCATCTCGGCGCGGAAGGCGCCACTTGCGCCCTGCCGCGTGCTGGCGCCCGCCGAATTCGCGGCGCTCGTTCCCGATAGCGGCGTGCTGCCGCCGGTCGATGCCGCAAGACCCGCCTGCATCTTCCATACCTCGGGCACGACAGGCACGCCCAAGGGCATGCGCGTGGGGCAGGCCGGGTTGATCCGCATGGCTTTGCGGCCCGATTACGTGACGATCTCGCCCGGCGACCGCGTCGCCCATTTCTCGAATCCGGCCTTCGATGCTCTGAGCTTCGAGATCTGGGGCGCGCTGCTCAACGGCGCCGCGCTTGTCTCGATCCCGCAGGAAGAAATGCTCGATCTGCCGCGTCTCGCCGAAAGTCTGGCGGAAACGCCGGTCGATGTCGCCTTCATCACGACAGGTCTGTTCAACCTCCTCCTTGTCGAGCGGCCCGACATCATCCTCGCCATGCGCGAGGTGCTGTTCGGCGGCGAGAGCGCGAACGGCGCCCTGGTGCGCGCCTTCCTTGCCGCGCATCCCGAAGCGAGGTGCCGCCTCGTCAACATATATGGCCCCACGGAAGCGACGACCTTCGCGACCTTCCACGAAATTGACCAGGCGGCGCTGCGTGCGCAGGCGGGCGTTCCATCGCTGCCGATCGGCCGCCCTCTGCGTGATACGCCCATCCGGCTCGGCGAAGGCGAAAACGGCACCGGCGAGATCCTCATCGGCGGCAGCGGGGTTGTCGGCGGCTATATCGGCCGGCCCGACCTTACCGCGGAGAAATTCGTCACGCTTCGGGAAGCGGACGGCACCGCGCGGCTCTATTACCGCACCGGCGATCTCGGATGGTTCGACGAGACCGGCAATCTCCATCATGCCGGGCGCATCGACGACCAGATCAAGCTGCGCGGCTTTCGCATCGAACTCGGCGAGATCGAGCAGGCGCTGCTCGCGCATCCCGCCATCCGTCACGCGGCGCTCGCGCTGGTGGCGGGCGATCTTTGCGCCTATCTCGTCCTCAAGGCGGCAACGACGCAGGCGGCCCTGCGCGCGCATCTGGCCGAAACCCTGCCGGCGGCGATGATTCCGCATCGTTTCCTTCAGCTCGATTCCCTGCCGATCAACGCCAATGGCAAGGTGGATCGCGCCGCGCTCGCGGGTTCCGGCATGGAGCTACCAGGCGGGGAAGGGCAGGCGAGCCCGGCAGCGCTCAACGCTTTCACCGGCGCGATCCTTGCGGATTGCGCCACGATCCTCGGTCGCGCCGCGCTCGACCCCTCGGCGGGGTTCATCGCGCTCGGCGGCGATTCGCTGAAAGCGAGCCAGCTCGCCAACACGCTTTCGGCGCGGCTCGGGATCGCGGTCCCGCTCAAGGCGGTGATCGAGGCGGCCAGCCTTTCCGATCTCGCCGCCAGCCTCAAGGCGCAAAAGGAAGGGGGGGAGGCGCAGGCGCTCCCCGCCTTGCCGGCGGTTTCGCCCACGCGTTACGAAGTCTCGGGCGAACAGCGCCGCCTGTGGCTTGCGCAGGCCATGCAGCCCGGCTCGACCGCCTATTCGATCCCGCTCGTCTTCGATCTTGATGCCATGCCGGATATCCCGGCGCTGGAGGGTGCCCTTAAGGCGCTCGTGAAACGCCACGGCGCGCTGCGCACGCGCTATCGCGAGGCGGAAGGTACGGTTTGGGCGGAGGAAATGCCCGCCGCCCCGCTGGGGCTCGATCTGCGCCGCGATCTCGCTCCCGTCGCGCGGCAGCGCTTCGAGCAGGATTTCTTCGCCCGGCCCTTCGATCTCGCCGAGGCGCCACTGATGCGCGGCGCCCTTGTCGCGGGCGCCGCGGGCAAGGTCACCCTGCTGCTGTGCCTCCATCATATCGCGGTCGATGGCTGGTCGCTCAATATCCTGCTCGAGGAGATCAGCCGAGATTACGCCGCGCTGAAATCAGGCGCGAGCCTCCCCGAATCCCTGCCGGCGCACGGCTACGGCGCCTATGCCGAGTGGCAGCGCGCATTGACCGGGACACCCGATTACATCCGCCAACGCGCTTTCTGGCGCGAAAGCCTCGCCGACCTTCCGCGCGGGGCGGGCACGGCCTATCTCCCACATGCCATGAGCGGGCGCTATCACGCCTTCGATCTTCCTCCTGCGGTTGCCTCGGCTTTCGAGCGCACCTGCGCGGCGCGGTCGATTTCGCCGTTCTCGCTGCTCTCGGGGCTTTTCGCGGCGCTGCTCGCGCATCACGCCGGCAAGCCCGGGATCGCCCTCGGCGTGCCCTTCGGAACCCGGCCGCATCGCGATTTCGACCGGGCGGCGGGCATGTTCGTCAATACGCTCGTCGCGCGTTACGCGCCTTCCCCCGGCATGAGCCTCGCGCAATGGATGGAGAAGGCGGAAGAGAGCGCGCAAACGCTGCGCGCAAACCACCTCGTCGGCTATGATCACATCTCCGACGACCAGCGGCAGGCGGGCGTCACGGGCCCGCTTTTCGAGGCGATGTTCGTGCTCGAGAACACCGATCACACCCGTTTGCACCTTGAAGGGCTCGACACCCGTTTCCGCTGGGTGACGCGCTGCGACGCCAAATTCCCGCTGACCTTCTTCCTCCATGCCGAAGGCGCGCGTCTCGCCGGCCTCGTGGAATATGACAGCTCGCTTTTCAGCGCTGAAACAATCGCCTGTCTCGCGCGCGCCTATGCCGACCTGATCGCGCGGGCCTCAAGCACGCCAGAGGCGCCGCTCGCCCAAACGCTCGCCACCTGCCTCGCCGAGGCGCGCGAGGCGGTGATGCGGGAGCGCAACGCGACCGCCATGCCCTTTCCCGAGGATGCGCGCATCGAAACCCTGTTCCGCGAACAGGCGCGCCGGACGCCGGACGCGCCCGCGCTGCAGGCCGGAGACCGCCTCCTGAGCTATCGCGCGCTCGATGAAGCCTCCGACAGGCTTGCCCATCTCATCGCGGCCCGCGCCGGCGGGCCGGGCGGTCGCATCGGCATCGCGCTCGACCGCTCGCCGGAAATGGTCATCACGCTTTTGGCGATCCTCAAAGCCGGCGCGGCCTATGTCCCGCTCGACCCCGCCTATCCCGCCGCACGGCTCGATTTCATGATCCGCGATTCCGGGCTCCGGCTCATCGTCTCGCGTGTTGGCCTGAGCGGCGCGCTCTCCCGGCCACCTTGCCCGGTATTGCTGATCGATACGCCGGAAACCGAGGCCGACCTCGCCGCTGCGCCCGCCAGCCCCTTCCCGCATGCCATGAAAGCGAAGGGGGAGGCCTATGTCATCTATACATCCGGTTCCACCGGGCAGCCCAAAGGCACGGTGCTGCCCCATCGCGCGGTGGTCAATTACCTGTGCCACGCGCGCGACGCCTATTTCCTCCCCGCGATCCGCGCCGCATTGGTGACGACCTCGCTCAATTTCGACGCGACGGTCACGAGCCTTGTCGCGCCGCTCATCACCGGCAGGCGGGTGGATCTTCCCAGCCCGGACGGCAACGATATCGAGGCGATCGTCGCCGCCCTTTTCGAGGCGGAACCGCGCCTTTTCAAGCTCACTCCCGCGCATCTCGCCAGCGCCATCGCCTATGCCGAAAGCCGCGCGCCAAGCCAGACACCGCATGTGCTGGTCGTGGGCGGCGAGCAATGGGCTGGCGCGCTCGCGGCGCGCTGGGCCGCGCTGCTGCCGGAAGCCACCTTCGTCAACGAATACGGGCCGACGGAAACCACGGTCGGCTGTTCGACCTTCTTCTTCACGGCGGCGGATGCGATTGCGCCGGAAGAGGCGGTGCCGATCGGCCGCCCCATCCGCAACACTACCCTCCACATCCTCGACGAGGAGATGGAACCCTGCGCGACGGACGAAGCCGGCGAATTGTATATCGGCGGCGCGGGGCTGGCCGACGGCTATCTCGCCCGGCCGAACCTTACCGCCGCGCGTTTCGTCGCCGATCCCTTCGCGGGAGGCGCCGGAAGGCTCTACCGTACGGGCGACAAGGTGATGCGCCGGGCGGATGGCGAATTGGTTTTCCTCGGCCGCTTCGACGATCAGGTCAAAGTCAACGGCTATCGCATCGAGCTGGGCGAGGTCGAAGCCGCGCTCGCGGCGCATGAAGGCGTGCACGGCGCGGCGGTGCTGGTGAGCGAGGAGGCGGGCGGCGGCCAGGCGCTGGCGGGATTCGTGCTCCCCGCCGCCTCCGGGGAGGCGAGCGCGCTCGAAGCGATGCTGCGGGCGCATCTCGCCGCGCGCCTGCCTGATTTCATGGTCCCGCGCCGCATCCGCGTTCTTGATACGCTGCCGCTCAACGAGAACGGCAAGGTCGATCGTGCCGCCCTGCGCCGACGTCTCGACGACACGCCGGACCTCTCGCCGGTCCGCCCTGCCGCCGTCCCGGCGGCGGAAACGCAGGCCGAGGCGATCGCCGCCGAACTCGGCCGCGCCTTCGAGGCGGTTCTCGGCTATCCCATCGAGAACGATCAGCATTTTTTCGAGGCCGGCGCCGGTTCGCTCGCGCTGATGAAGATCCATGCCGGGCTGAAGCAGCGTTTCGAAGGGCTCAACCTTGTCGACTTCTTCGCGCATCCCACGCTGGACGATCTCGCCGCCTTCATCGCGGGGCAGGCCCCGGTTGCGCTGCCGGCAGCGCGCGAGGCCGGCGCCGCCGGCAACGCCGAGGGCGATGTCGCGCTTGTCGGCATGACCTTGCGGTTTCCGGGCGCCAACTCACCCGCCGAATTCTGGGATAGGACGCGCAGGGGCGAGCCAGGGATCACGGTCGGCGACGCCGATCGTGAGGGCTGGGTCAAGGCAAGCGCGAGCCTTGAAGGCGTCTTCGATTTCGACCCCAGCTATTTCGGGATCAGCGCCGCCGACGCGCTGGTGATGGACCCGCAGCAGCGCCATTTGCTGATGGGAACGGTCCATGCGCTGCAAAATGCGGGCTACTGGCGAGACCGCAGCCATGCGCGCGTGGGATTGATCCTTTCGAGCAGCGAGAACAGCCACCACCATCACCTGCTCGACGGTGGCTATGCCCGTCCGCCGGGCACGACGCCGTTCAACCTCTCGCTGATGCACGAGAAGGACTTTCTCGCTACGCGCATCGCCCATCTGCTCGATCTGCGCGGCCCGGCCTTCACGGTCCAGACCGGCTGTTCAAGCTCGCTCGTGGGGGTTCATCTCGCCCTGGCGCAACTGCGCGCGGGCGAGGCGGATCTGTGCGTGGTCGGCGGCGCGACCATCAACGCCGACGTGCTCGAAGGCTATGCCTACCAGCCCGGCCATATCTTCTCGAAGGACGGGCATTGCCGGCCCTTCTCGGACAAGGCCGGCGGCACCGTTCCCGCCAATGGCTACGCGCTGGTCGTGCTCAAACCGCTCGCCGCCGCCCTGGCGGATTCGGACCGCGTTCTCGCCGTCATCAAGGGCAGCGCCATCAACAATGACGGGCGCGCCAAGGTAGCGTTCACCGCTCCCGCCGTCGCCGGACAGGCGGCGGTCGTCGCGGCGGCGATGGAGAGGGCCGCGATCTCGCCGGCCGAGATCGGCTATGTCGAGACCCACGGCACCGCGACCGCCCTCGGCGATCCCATCGAGATCGCCGCGCTCACGCAGGCTTTCGCCCCCCATACCGAACCCGGAAGCTGCGCGATCAGCGCGCTCAAGAGCCAGATCGGGCATCTGGGCAGCGCTGCGGGGCTCGCCGGGCTGATCCGCGCGGCTTTGGCGCGCTATCACGGCGTGATTCCGCCCAGCCTCGGCTATGACGCGCCCAATCCGGGCATCGACTTCGCCGCGACGCCGTTCAAGGTCGCGACCCGCGCCCTCGAATGGCCGCGCACGCGCCCCTATGCCGGCGTGAGCAGCTTCGGCATGGGCGGTACCAATGCCCATGTCATTCTCGGGCAGGCCCCTCCGGCGGCGCCAGCCACCATCCGCCACGCGCATCATTGCCTGCTGCTCGGCGCGCGCAGCGAAAGCGCGCTCCGCGCGCTCGCACAGCATCTTGCCGGCTATCTCGAGGACAATCCGCATCATCTCGCGGGCGTCGCCGCCTGGTGCCTGCGCAATGCCTCGGATGATTCCTGGCGCGGCGCGCTTGTCGTTTCCAGCGCCGACGAGGCCATCGCCCTGCTTCAGGGGCTGGCCCCCACCGCCTGCGCCCCGGCGGAAGCAGGCGCGCAGCCGCCGGGCGGTACGCCGATGCAGATCGCCGCCTTCTGGCTTCAGGGGGGATCGGCCCATCTGCTGCCGAAAGCGCCCCATGCCCCGATTCCCTGGGACATGCCGGAATATCCGTTCGATCTCGCGCCATTCAGGCTCGAGGCCGGACAAGGCGCCGGAAAGCCCGCCATCGCACGGCAGGAACGCGCCGCGTGGTTCCATCAGCCGGGTTGGGCGCGCCTGCGGCGCATTCCGCGCGGCGGCGAGAACGGCGCCATCGCCCCGATCGAGGCGGCCCTGCGCGCGCCCGGTATCAGGACATTCCGCCTCCCGGACGCGCCACCGGCCAATCCCCAAGCCGTTGGGGATCTCTTGCGCCGCCACTGCCCGGCCGAAGGAGACATGCATCTCGTGCAGACCCTGCCCTTGCCCGAGCCGGATGGCGAAGGGGCCGAAGCGCTTTTCACCACGCTGATGGTGCTGGTTCAGGGCTGGGAGATGGCCTTCGGCAAGCGTTCGCTTGATCTCACATTGCTCACGCACGGCGCCTTCGAACGGGGCGAGGGCGCCTGGGCGGAGATGCTCGCGGCGCCGATGCGCGCGATCCGCGTCGAATATCCCCGGATCCGTCTCCGCCTGATTGATCTGCCCGAAGCGCCGGACGACGCCATGCTGGCCTGCCTCGCAGGCAGAGAGGGCTTCGAGGCGGAAGGCCCACTCGCCCTGCGTGCCGGCCATATCTGGCAGCATGGGCTCCAGCGGGTGGAAATTCCCGCGACGCTGCCCTCGCGGCTGCGACCGGATGGCGTCTATCTCGTCACCGGCGGCGGAGGCGGAATCGGCCGCGCGATCATCACCCGTCTGCTTGAGGCGCCGGGGCGGCGGGTCATCGCCTTTTCCCGCCGGGCGGGTATGGCTGATCTCGATCCGCGCGTCATCCGCATCGACGGCGACATCGCCGATCCGGCCGCCGTAGCGGCCTTGGCCGAACGGATCCGCGCGGAATTCGGCTCCCTCGCGGGCATCATCCATGCCGCGGGCGATGCCGGCGGCGGGCTGATCGCGCTCAAGAATCCGGCGATGCTCCAGGCGGCGCTGGCGGCGAAGGTGACGGGCGCGCGGCTGCTGATGCGTCATCTCGCGCCGCTGACCAAGGACGCGATCATTCTGTGCTCCTCGCTCTCGGCGTTGATTCCGGTCGCGGGACAATATGGCTATAGCGCCGCGAATGCCTTCCTCGACGCGCTCGCGCTGGCGAAGGGCGAGGGCGGGCCGGATGTCATCAGCATCAACTGGCCCGCCTGGCGGGGCATCGGCATGTCCGCCGCGCTGGGCGGCCAGCGCAATGCACTCGCCGATCTCGCCACGCGCGCCGATCTCAACGCGATCTCGACGGAGGAAGGCTGGGAAATCCTCGAGACCGCGCTCACGCTCGGCCTGCCGCGTCTCGTCGTCTCGCCGCTGCCACCCGAGGAAATCGGCAAGCTCCTGTCGGAGCGCCATATCACGGAGGCTGCGTCCGCCTCGCAAGGACGTGCGCCCGAGGCCGTGATCGCCGAAATCTACGCCCGCTTCACCGGAACGGCGGACCCGGCGCGCGACATCTCCTTCTACGATC
This sequence comes from Pseudomonadota bacterium, assembly GCA_020161575.1. Classification (GTDB taxonomy): domain Bacteria; phylum Pseudomonadota; class Alphaproteobacteria; order Rhizobiales; family Beijerinckiaceae; genus Rhabdaerophilum. The sequence goes on along the minus strand of JAIUNR010000008.1, from coordinate 84,425 downwards.
TTGGCGGCGATTCCCTCGCCGCGCTCGATCTTGTCGATGCGCTCAATACCGCCCTCGATCTCCGGCTCGCCCTGCCGGCGCTGCCGGTGGATTTCTCGCTCGCCGACCTGCTTGAGGCGGCGGCGGGCGGGGCATCGAAGGAAAGCGCCGCGTCGGGCCATTGCGTGCGCCTGCTACGCGCGGGGGCCGGCGGAGAACCCGTCTTCCTCATCCACCCCGTGGGCGGGGATCTACTATGCTACCGTGATCTCGTGCGCGCGATCGATCCCGCCAGCGCGGTCTATGGCATCGAGGACCCGGATCTGGAGAGCGGCGCAGCCGCGCCCCGGACGATCGAAGCGGCGGCGCGCGCCTATCTCGCGGGGATCCGCGATATCGCCCGCACCGGGAACATCCGCCTCGCGGGGTGGTCCTACGGCGCCGCCATCGCCTATGAGATCGCCCGGCTTCTGACCGGCGAATCGCCGACCGTCGCGCGGCTGGTGCTGATCGATCCGCCCGTCTTCGACGACCGGCTGCGCGAGGATGACGAAGCGCTCAAGCAAAGCTTCCTCGCGGAAATGCAGCTGCGTCGCAGGCTCGATCCGAAACTCGCGGAAGGGCCGGATCCGGGCGCGCACCCCTATATCCGCAAGATCCTCGCGCTCTGCGCGCGCAATTCCCGGAGTCTCGTGGGCTATCGGCCGCGCCAGCGCCTTGTCGCGCAGAGCGTGCTCTTCGTGGCCGGGCAGGAGCCGGACGGGCGCGAACGCCCCGCCGCGATCCGCGAGGAGATGGTGAGGACATGGCGTCAGGTCGCGGCCGGCGCCTTCCACGCCGCGACCTTGCGGGCGGATCATTATTCCATCCTCGAACCGGTCCATGCCGCCCGCATCGCCGAGGCGCTCAACCGGACAAACCACGACAGCAGGCAAGCCACCCATGCGTGATTCCGTTTCCTTCAACATCGGCGCGGCGACCTCGGCGCGCGATGTCGATGCCCTCAACCGTGATTTCTACAGCCGGTTCAACTATCCATGGCTGCCGCTGCTGCTGCCGAAGGCGGGCGATGGCGCCTTCTGGCCGGCTTTCGTCAATCAGGAGATCGGCGATTTCACCCATGCGCGGCTGGCGCCCGAATGCGAGATCTGGGTCGCCGGCTGCGGCACCAACCAGGCGGTGCTGACCGCGCTGAAATACCCCCAGGCGCGCGTGCTCGGCACCGATGTCTCGACGCGTTCGCTCGAAGTGTGCAGCGATATCGCCGCCCAGCTCGGCATCACCAACCTGACGCTTGAGGAGGCGAGCCTCAACGAAGTGCGCCACGAGGCGCGCTTCGATCACGTCATCTGCACCGGCGTCATCCATCACAACGCCGATCCGGCGGTGCCGCTCAACGCCCTCGCGCGCGGGCTGAAACCGGACGGCATCCTCGAATTGATGGTCTATAATTACTATCATCGCACCCATACCACCGCGTATCAGAAGGCGATCCGCCTCCTCGGCGGGCAGGATGGCAAGCCGGCGGTGGATGTCGAACTGCCCATCACCATGGAGCTGGTCGCGGGATTCGAAGTGCAGAACTCGATGCGCGACTTCCTCGTGCATCAACGCGACCTGCCCGAGGCGGCCGTCGCGGATTCGCTGCTCCAGCCCGTGGAATTCAGCTACACGGTCGAGACCCTGCGCGATCTTTGCCATGGCGCCGGGCTGCAACTGCTCCAGCCCTGCATCAACCAGTTCGACAAGCTTTCCGGGCAGATCGAGTGGGAAATCGACCTGCCGCAAGGCGCAGCGCGGGCACGCTACGAAACGCTGGGTGATCTCGATCGCTGGCAGGTAAGCAACCTGCTGCTGGTCGAGAAATCGCCGATGCTCTGGTTCTATGTGCAGCGGCGGGATTCACGCCATCCGCGCAAGACGCAGCGCGAGATCGTGGCGCAGTTCCTGGATACGGTCTTCATGCCCGCGCAAGGCAGCTCCACGAATTTCGTGCTCAACCCGCAATCGCGCTATCAGGAGGCGAGCCGCCCGACCCGCCTGCCCATGCCGCCGCAGCCGGCAGATCCGCGCGTGAGGGAAGTCTTCGCCGCCTGCGACGGACGGACGCGCATGGCCGATATCCTCGCCTCGGGCGCGGGCGGTTACGGGCGCGATCCGGGCGATCCCGCCCTCAACCGCCTGCGCGTGCTGCTGACGACGCCCGCCTATCCCTATCTCGTCGCGCGCGGCGCGGCGGGGCAGATGGCCTGAAACCCGGAAGATGCGCCCATGAACCTGTTCCTCTATCTCTTCCGCCAGTTCCGGCTGCGCGTGCTGGTGGCGACGCTGGCGGGGCTGGTCAGCGGCCTTTCGGCAGCGGGAATCGCGGTTCTCATCAGCCGGGCGCTGGCGGCGGAAAAACCCGAGGCGTTGCTTGGTCTGCTGTTCTTCGCCTGCTGTCTTATCCATCTCGTGGCGAAGATCTATTCGGAAACGCGGCTTCTTGAGCTCAACCAGCTCTCGATCGCGCATCTGAGGATGACGCTGAGCCGGCGTATCCTCGCGACCCCGCAGGCGAAGCTTCAGGTGCTCGGCAGGCAGCCGCTCCTCAACATCCTGACGCGCGACGTGGATTCGTTCACGACAGCCTTCCAGTTCATGCCGATCATGATCGGCAATCTTGTCATCCTGATCGCGTGTTTCGCCTATCTTCTCGGCCTTTCGCCGAAGCTGTTCCTGGTCTTCATCGCGATCCTCGTCGCCGGGGTCACGCTGTTCCGGCTGGCGGAGCGCCGGCCGCTCTCGCGCCTCGCCGCCGTCCGCCAGCAGATCGACACGCTCTACACCCATTTCCGCGCACTGATCGAAGGCAGCCGCGAGCTTCAGCTCAACCGCGCGCGTTCGGAGCGCTTTCTCGAAAAGGTCATCGCCCCCGTGACGGAGGGCGTGAAAACCGATTTCGTCGCGAGCATGCGCACCTATATCCGGGTGACAAACACGGCGAATATCCTGTTCTATGTCGTGATCGGCGCCTTTGTCTTCGGCCTGCCGCGCCTGCTCGCGATCCCCAGCAGCGAAATCGTCGCCGTGACGCTGATCCTGCTCTACCTCATCCGCCCGGTGACGGAGCTGATCATCATTCTCCCCGTCGTAAGGCAGGCGGGGATCGCGCTCGGACGCATCGAGCAGATCAGCGGCGATCTCGCGCGCATCGAGCCCGAGGTACCGGCCAAAGCGCTATTCCCGGCCAGCGGAGCGCCGATCCTTGCTTTTTCCGGCATCCGGCACCGCTATTCCGGCGGGGGCGACGAGCCGGGCTTCGTGCTCGGCCCGCTCGATCTCGAGATCGCGCCGGGCGAGACGCTGTTCCTCGTGGGCGGCAATGGCAGCGGCAAATCCACCTTCGCGATGATCCTGCTCGGCCTTTTCACGCCCGAGGCGGGCACGATCCGCTTTCGTGGCGTCGAGGTGACGGAGGCCAACCGCGACGCCTATCGCCAGCATTTCTCGGCCGTCTTCTCGGATTTCCACCTGTTCGAGCAGGTCATGGATGCCGGAGACGATGCCACGGCGGCGCGCGCGGCCGGCTATCTCGCCGCGCTGAAAATGGATCACAAGGTCACGATCCGCGACGGCGCCTTCTCCACGCTCGATCTTTCCACGGGCCAGCGCAAGCGCCTCGCGCTGGTTTCCGCCTATCTCGAGGATCGCGATATCTATCTCTTCGACGAATGGGCGGCGGATCAGGACCCCGCCTTCCGCCGCGTCTTCTACGAGACCTTGCTTCCCGAACTCAAGGCACGCGGCAAGACCGTGATCGCGATCACGCATGACGAAGCCTATTTCGCCATGGCGGACCGCATCGTCAAACTCGTGGATGGAAAGCTCGCCTGCGGGAGCGGCCCGGCATGAGAACGGGCAACTGGCTCCTGCGCCGTCCCACGGCCAAGGCGCGGCTGCGCCTTTTCTGTTTCCCCTATGCCGGCGGCAACGCGGCCGCCTATCTCAACTGGCAGCCGATGCTCGGGCCTGAAATCGAGGTCTGCGCGATCCAGCTGCCCGGCCGCGGCACGCGCATGGGCGAGCCGGCGATCGATCGCCTCGCCCCGCTCGTGCGCCAGCTTGCGGAAGTCATCGCGGGGGAGGGCGATCTGCCCGCCGCGTTTTTCGGCCATAGCCTCGGCGCACTGGTGGCGTTCGAACTCGCGCGCTTTAGCAAGCTCATGCACCTGAGGGTGCCGGAAAGGCTCATCGTCTCGGGCTGTCAGGCGCCGAGCGTCCGGCAGGCACGCGAACAGCTCCATACCCTGCCGGATGCCGAGCTGATCGAGGAGCTCCGGCGCTATAACGGCACGCCCGCCGCCATTCTCGCCCATGCCGAGCTGATGGCGCTGGTGCTGCCGGCGATCCGCGCCGATTTCGCCATCGTGGAAACCTATGCCTACCGGGCGGGCATCCGGCTCGACCAGCCGATAGACGTTTTTGCCGGCACAAACGATCCGATCGTCCCGCCCGATCGGGTCGCGCCCTGGCTCGCCGAGACGGAGCGACCCGGCGGGATCCACTGGTTCGAGGGCGACCATTTCTTCCTCGATACGCAGCCCGAGGCGGTGGCCGCGCGTCTGCGCGACCTTCTCCGACCAGCCTGAAACGGAGGCAGCATGACCGATTTCCCCGTTCCCGAACCGGCCATCCGCCAGCGTCTCGAAACAGCCTTCGCACGGATCGACCGTTTCAACCCGCGCTGCAACGCCATCGTGACGGAGAACCGCGCCGAGGCCCTGGCCATGGCCGAAACACCGGCATCAGGCCCGCTCTCCGGCCTGATCGTCAGCGTGAAGGATACGTTCGAGACCGCCGGCCTGCGCTCCACCGCGAGCTATCCGCCGCTCAAGGATCACGTGCCGGAGAAGGATGCCGCCGCGGTCGCGCGCATCCGGGCCGCGGGCGGCATCCTCATCGGCAAGACCAACACATCGCCGCTCGCGGGTGATGTGCAATGCCGAAGCCCGATTTTCGGCGTCACCAGCAATCCCTGGGACGAGAGCCGCACCAGCGGCGGCAGCAGCGGGGGCGGGGGCGCGGCGGTCGCGCTGGGATTCTCGGACATCGACCTCGCGAGCGATCTCGCGGGCTCCACACGCATTCCTGCACATTTCTGCGGCGTTCCCGCGCTCAAATGCACGGCGGGACGCTTCCCGCTCGACGGACATATCCCGCCGCTTCCCGGCTCCGGCCATCCGCTCTCGCGCTTCCAGAGTATCGGCCTGATCGGGCGCTCGACTACCTGCCTTGCCGCGGGGCTGGCGGCACTCGAAGGCGCGCCGCGCGCCGCGCCCCTGCCGGAAGAAGGCGCGGATCTGCGCATCGCGCTCTGGACGGATTTTCCCGGTCTTCCCTTGTGCCATCGCACCAAAGCCGCGCTCGCCCATCTGCGCGCCCGGCTGGAAGGCGCGGGCTGGCCGATCGCCCCCATTCAGCCGGAGGCGTGGGATTTCCGCGCCGCCTGGCGGGCTTACGGGCGCATTCTCGGCAGCGAAGGCGCGGCGACCATCCCCGTCTGGCTCGGCAAGGCCATGGCGGCTTATGGCGTGATCCGTTCGGCCACCAAGCCCATCCAGCGCGATATCGCGCGTGGTCTCTGGGGCTCGCCGCGGCTGCTCGCCGATGCGCTGGCAGAGCGTGAGGCGCTGGGCGCGGCGCTCGACCGCCTGCTGGAAAGCCATCACACGCTTGTGCTGCCGGTCTCGGCCACGGCGGCCTACCCGCATCTCGACACGCCGAAATGGGGGCGGGCGCGCATGATCGATATCGAGGGGCGGCGCGTGCCCTATGCGCTGGCGACGATCGGGCTCACGGCCCCGTTCTCGCTCACGGGGCACCCTGTCGCCGTCGTGCCGGTTGGAATGTTCGACTCCCTGCCCGTTGGCGTCCAGCTTGTCGGGCGGCGCGGCGAGGAGGCACGCCTGCTCGCCCATGCCCGCCGCTTCGAGCGTCTGCTGGATTGGTCGGGGCCGGAAAGCTGGCGCGCCCCGTGATTAACGGGCGGTGCGGCGGCTCAGGCGCCGCCGGTCATTCAGGCACCGCCGGTCATGGCGCCCGCGCAGCCGGATTTCGCCTTCTGGTACTCCCATAGATCGCGGTCGCGGATATAGACCGGCCGATCGGCGACGATGGCGCGAGGCATGAAGCGCTGCGCATCGAGCATATAGGTGACGGAGCCGCCCACACCTTCGAGGGCCGAGGCGATCGCGGCCTCGCACATGGCATGGACCTTGCCGCCCCAACGCCCGGCAATGGCTTCCTGCACCCAATCCTGCTCCAGCTTCTGCTTGAGCGCGATCGCCTCGGCGCTCAGCGAGGCGCATTCGAGCAAGCGCAGGGCGTCCATGATGATCATCGCGGCAGGCGCCTCGCGCACCTCCAGCACCTTCTCGCCGCTCGCGATATGTTCGAGCCCGACATAACGACCGAAACCGAACCTGCCGACCCGCGTGTTGAGCGCGGCGATTGCGTCGATGAGCGCGACCGGCTTGCCATCGACCGCGACCAGCGCGCCATCTTCGAAGCGAAGCGCCAGTTCTTCAGGCGCGGGAGGCTCGCCCTTGCGGGTCCAGCGGAAACTGTCCTCGGGAATCACGAAATCCTCGGGGTCATCGAGCGGGCCGGATTCGAATTCGCGGCACCAGAGGTTTTCGTCACCACTCAGCCGGCGATCGGCGATGAAGCTCAGGCCGGCTCCGGCGAGAGCTTCCGCCTTGCGCTCGCGCGAGAGCGCGGAATAGACGTAGGGGCTGCCGAAAGCGCCCTTGAAGCCGAAGCGGACAATGCTGTTGTTGAGGCGCGGCAGGCTGTTCTGCGAGAGATTGGCGGTATGCAGCAGCAGGGTGGAGCCGAGCGCCGAGGCATGGCGGACAACGGTTTCCGCGATCACCGGGCGGCTCAGCGAACTGCTGAGCGGATACATGCCATGATACTTCGCCTGCGCGCGGATCGCGGGCTTGACGGCCTTCTCGATGAAGAGATCGCGCGCTTCGAGATAGGTGAAGCGCGCGCCGAAACGCGCGGCGGTCCCGCTCATCGCGGCCGCGTCGATCGGCTCGCCCATATTGACCGCGACAGCCTCGACATTGCGGAAGCCTGCCTGTTGGAGGCGCAGAAGGAGATAGGTGCTGTCCAGCCCGCCGCTGAACATCGTCACCACCGGCATGTCACGGTCCGGCAGGGCTTCGATATCGCCGAAGCTGGAGATGATCCTGGAGTTTGTCTGGTCTTTTTGTGTGTGGAAATTCATCTCGGTTCCCCTGCCGGATTACCGACCGGAAGGCCGGTTGTTCGTCTTCAGGCCTTCTGCGACCATGCCCTGAAGCATCCGGTGTCGAAATGCGGGAGAAGGCAGGAAAGGCGAGCCTGTTTACGGCGCTACCTTTCCTCCAACGCTCTTCCCGATGCAAGTACGGAATCAGAATAGATACCTTGTTCCGGGTGCGTGCCGCCAGGATTTACGATTAGTTTTGCTACAAACTATCCTTGTCTCTGCTGAGCGGGAACGCAAAGAAAAAGGTTCCGCCATCATCAGAACGCCACAGCGCGCGGCCGGCAAGGTCCCCGCAAGAAAAAACCACGCATCGCATGGGATGCGTGGTTCGCAGGCAAAGGCAGGAATCGCGGGGCGGGAAGCCCTGCTAAAATCAGAACCTCCAGGTAAAGGAGACCTTGTTGAAGCCGCTGCCACCATCGAAGTTGAACGATACGCTGGTGGAGAACGAGCCGCTGCTGTTCGTCCAGCTCGCGGAGCCGCGCGCGAAAGCGCCGTTGGAGCCATACCCTCCAGTGGTGCCATTGCCGAAGGTCAGCGTGCCGCCGCTGACGGCATCAAGGTCGTTCTCGGTCAGCGCGATGATGTTGGAATGTTTCATTTTTTCTCTCCCATTCTTGTTATTCAGGAACCCAATCCTCCGAGAAAAATGACCAACGGAGGGCAGATCCGTCCCGATTCATAAGAAACTCTGCCCCCGGGATCGATTAGCACAGGTGAGCGATCGCAGGTCGTGGCTGGTTCATTACCCGCCTCGGCTAGTACAGATGACTTAGTTGCTTCGTAAACCCCTTTGAATTCAGGGAGCTTTCCTCCTCCGGCGGCGCACTAGTCGATTTGCACTAGTTCCTCCGGGGAACGCTTTTCTCTACCGGGGAATCGTGTGCTCCAGCGGGCCATTTCGGATTCGCTGGTTGCCGCATGGTGCCGGAGAACCGGCGCCCGGAATGGAGAAGAGCATTGACCGATCATCCCAACGACAAGGCCGAGAGCCTGGGCGTTTACCTCCTGACGGAGGCTGAACTTGCCGCGATCGCAGGAGGCGTTGTCTCCGGGCCGGGCGGCGAGACCTGCACAGCCCCCCAAAAACTGGAGAAAACGAAATGACCAACAACACCTCTTTCGCCGACGGCGCGATCCAGGAACTGGATATGAACGCGCTGGACCTGGTGGCTGGCGGCGCCGGCCAGACCTGGACCTGCACCGTGACCGTGAAGCCGAATGTGACCGTCACCCGCTGCACCAATTCGCAGGGCGCTTCGATTGTCCGCTGGGACTACCGCAACGGAATCAGCCTCTGATCCACGAGGCGAGCGTGAAAGGACCGCTGCCACCCCGCGGCGTCCTTCCTATGAAAGCGGCGCGCCATGCGCCGCTTTTAGTGCTTGAGTTGACGGGATGACGACCAGACCGCCCCTGTTCCGGCCCGAATCGATGGAAGCGGCGCGCACCGCCTGGATCGGTCAACCGTCGATCGACGCCTCGCCATCGCGAAGGGCTTTTGCCATCGCGTCGCTATTCTTTGTCGTGGTGATTGTCCTGCTGCTCGTGTTCGGGAACTACACCCGGCGCGTGCGTGTCACGGGCGTCGTCCTGCCCGCGGAGGGGTTGGCGCGGCTTTCCGCCCCCCAGAGCGGCTGGATCTCCGAGCTGCGCGTCCGCGACGGCGATCTCGTGAAGCGGGGTGACATTCTCTATGTCCTCTCCGTGGACAGCACGACATCGCTCGGCAACACGCAAAGCGCGGTAACCGCCCTTCTCAGGCGGAAGGGCGAAGAGCTGGAATTGGGTCTCGAGCGCCAGGCCAACCTCGACCGTACCGACAAGCTGGCGCTGCAGGACAGGATCGCCCGCGGCACGCGGGAACTGGCCCAGGCCGATGCGCAGATCCAGCTTTCCGAGCGCACCACCGCGCAGATGGAAATCACCACCGAGCGTATCCGCAATCTGGCCGAGCGTGGCATGGCCACCGCCCGCGACCACGAGACGCGGCAGGAAACCCTCACCAGCTACCGTGTCCAGCTCGAAGCCCTGCGGCGCGAGCGCATCCAGGTGGAAATGCGGCTCGCGGAAGCGCGCAATCAGCTCGCGAGCTTCGATCTTCAAGCCGATACGCGCCGCGCCGAAGTCCGACGCCAGATCCTCGATATCCAGCAGCAGATTTCCGAAAACGAAGCGCGCCGCGAGCTGCGCATCGTCGCGCCGCGCGACGGGCGGATCACGAGCATCTCGACGCTGGTCGGGCAGACGGTCACCGTGGGCAAACCGCTGCTCACCATCGTCCCTGCGGATCGCCCGCTTGTCGTGCAATTGCTCGCGCCGAGCACCGCGATCGGGTTCGTGCGCGAAGAGGCCCGCGTCCTGCTGCGCTATCAGGCCTTTCCCTATCAGAAATTCGGCCAGTATCCGGGGAGTGTCACGCTGATCTCGCGCGCCACCCTGCTCCCGGAAGAGGTGACCCAGCTCAACGTGGCCATGGCGGAAGGCGCGCGCGGCGCATCCCTCTACCGCATCACGGTCCAGCCTGATCAGCCCTTCGTCACCGCCTATGGCCGGCCCGAAGCGCTGCAAAGCGGCATGCTCGCGGAAGCCCATATCCTGGCGGAGACACGCCCCCTCTATCAATGGATCTTCGAACCGCTCTACAGCCTGAAGGAATCCGTCTCGAACTCGGAAGGAGCCGCGCGTGACCGGCGCTGATCTCGCCCGGCGCATTACCGGCGGCCTTTTCGCCGATACGCCGGTCATACGCCAGAGCGAAGCCGCGGAATGCGGCCTCGCCTGCCTCGCGATGATCGCGGGACGTCACGGCCATGCGCTGGATCTGCCCGGCCTCAGGCGGCGCTTCAACGCCTCGCTCAAGGGCATGACCCTGCGCGATCTCGTCCGGCTGGGCGCGGAGCTGAAACTCGCGACACGCGCCGTGCGCCTTGATATCGGCGATCTCGCGGGGCTCCGCCTTCCGTGCATCCTGCACTGGAATCACAATCATTTCGTCGTCCTCACGGAAGTACGCGCGCGCGAGGTCGTGATCCATGATCCTGCCGTGGGCCGGAAAGTGGTGAAGCTCGACGAGGTGTCGCGCCGCTTCACCGGCGTCGCGCTTGAAGCCTGGCCCACCAGCACCTTCGAGCAGAAGGATGAGCGGACCGGGATCGGCTTTTTCGATCTCATTCGCCGCACGCGCGGCATCACCCCCACGCTCGTTCAGGTGCTCGCGATTTCCCTGCTGATCGAGCTTGCGATCATCGCCATGCCGATCGGGTTCCAGATCGCGCTCGACGAGGTCGTGGTCGCCGCGGATCTCGATCTGCTGACCCTGATCGCGCTCAGCCTCGCCGTGCTTCTCTTTCTTCAGGTCGCCGCGACGCTTGTGCGAAGCTGGGCCACCCTCAAATTCGGCAGCAGCCTGGTCCTGCAATGGAAAGTCGCGCTGTTCGATCATCTGCTCCGCCTGCCGATGGGCTTTTTCGAAAGGCGGCATGTCGGTGATGTCGTATCCCGGTTCGGCTCGCTCGATACCGCAAGGCAGACCCTGACCTCGAGCACGATCAGCGCGCTGCTCGATGGCGTCATGTCCATCGCCCTCCTCGGCATGATGGCGTTTTATGGGGGGTGGCTGGTCATCATCCCGCTTGTCAGCGTTTCGCTGTTCATCGGCATTCGCGTTGCGACACATCTGCTGTATCGCGCGAAATCCGAGGATGCGATCGTCCACGCCGCGCTTCAGCAAACCCATTTCATGGAAACCGCGCGCGGCATCGCGAGCGTCAAGGTGCTCAACCTTGAGGAGCGCCGCCGCGGCGCATGGATCAATCATCTGGTCGAGCACATCAATGCGCAGATGCGGGTCGGCAAGCTCGATGCCGGCATCGACGCCGCCGGACAGGTCATTTTCGGGCTCGACCGGATCCTGCTCATCTATCTCGGTATTCGCGGCGTCGTGGCAGCCGATTTCTCCGTCGGCGTCTTCATCGCCTTCCTGGCCTACAAGGATCAGTTCGCGCAGCGCATGAACAGCCTCGTCGATGCCGCGCAGCAATTCATGATGCTCTCCCTCCATGGCGAGCGTATTGCCGATATCGCGCTTGCCGAGCCAGAAGGGAGCGAAGGAGGCCAGGACAATCCCATCGCCGGCTGGAAATCCGGTGGCGCTGCCAGCCTCTCCGTGCGGGCCATCCGCTTCCGTTATGCGGATAACGAGCCCGATATCCTGAGCAATCTCAGTTTTGACGTGAGGCCGGGCGAATGCGTCGGCATTGCCGGCCCGTCAGGAGCAGGCAAGACGACCTTGCTCAAGATCCTCGCGGGTCTCGCCCAGCCGAGCGAGGGACAGGTTCTGGTCGACAATGTCCCGGTCTCCTCCCTGACCATGTCGGCTTACCGTCGCCGGATCGGCTGCGTCCTGCAGGATGACCGTCTGTTCGCCGGCTCGATCGCCGATAATATCTGCGCCTTCGATCCTGAGCCGGATATCGAACATCTCACCGGCTGTGCCCGCCTCGCCGCGATTCACGACGAAATCCTCACGATGCCGATGGGATACGAAACCCTGGTGGGCGATATGGGCAGCTCTCTTTCGGGTGGCCAGCGCCAGCGCATCGTGCTCGCGCGCGCGCTCTACCGCCGCCCCGCGATCCTGCTGCTCGACGAGGCGACCAGTCATCTCGATCCCGAGAACGAGGCCATGATCAACAGGGCCGTGCGTGCCCTGCCCATGACGCGGATCGTGATCGCGCATCGCACCTCGACGCTGGCCGCGACCGATCGCGTCATTCGGTTGCAGCCAGCGAATTCCGCAGGATTCCGCGCAACTTCGGCATCCGCGCCGGGAGCAGCGTCCGGCCGGTAACGTGCCTGCCCGCGTACTAGCCCATGTGTCGTAATGGCGCGGGCGCCGACGCGGCGCCACCTTCCGGTGGAAAGGCTGGCCGGCGCCGCGCGCCATTCGGGAGCCTGGCACTGATCCCGGGCACAGCCAAGGACCGACGATGACAGATCGCACCGCCCCCGTTTCCGCTTCGGGCACCCGAACGCGCATCGAGACGCTCGACATGCTGCGTGGCGCAGCCCTGTTCGGTGTCCTGCTGGCCAATCTGGAAATGATGTTCCGCGTTCCCGCCTTCGAGCATTGGATAAGGCCGGGCGCGGGATCGGGGCTGGATCAAGCCATCCGTATGGTGCTGTTCGGCGCGATCCACATCAAGACCCTGATGCTTTTCACCATGCTGCTCGGCTTCGGCCTGGCCATGCAGTTCGACTCCCTCGCCGCCCGCGGCAGGGGGACCGGCATGCTCTATCGCCGCATGCTCGCCCTGCTCGTTTTCGGGCTTGTTCACCTGTTCCTGCTCTGGAACGGCGACATCCTGACGGAATACGCGCTTGCGGGCCTGCTTTTCGTTCCAATGCTGCATCTGCGCCTGCGAGGTCTGATCGTCGCGCTATGCGCCTGCCTGGCGCTCTATATCCTGCTGCCGATGGTTTTCCGGCCCTTCCGGCTGCCGCCCCTTGACGCGCTTTCCGCCCATGTCGACGCGGCCGCGGCGGCATATGGCCGAGGCGATTACCTCACGGTTCTGTCGTTCAGGATCGATGAAATCCTGCGCTTCGGTCCGCTCCACCTTTACCAGCTTCCGCGCACGCTCGCGACCCTGCTGCTCGGCGCCGTGCTCTGGCGTCTGGGCGCGGCGCGCCTCTTCACGCACCCCGATCGACGCGTGGCGCTGGCGGGATTGCTTCTGACAGCCGCCGGTTTTGCGCTTTGTCTTCTTCCCGGCAAAATCGGCGCGCTCGCCAACGCCACGCTCGGCTCCATGCTGGTGGCGCTGGGCTATGCGGCGCTCTTCGCCTGGCTTGCCCGGCAGCACCACGTGCGGCCTTTCCTTGGCTGGTCCAGCGCGGTCGGGCGCATGGCTTTCACGAACTACCTGCTCTATTCGCTCGTCCTCGGATTCCTGTTCTATGGCTATGGCCTCGGTCTGATGGGCAGGATCAGTACAAGCACGGGAATCCTGATTGGATCAGGCATCTACGCGCTCTTCGCCGTCGCCAGCCTTCTCTGGCTAAGGCGGCACGCATTCGGCCCGTTCGAATGGCTATGGCGCAGCATGACCCATGGTTTCAGGCCAGGCTGAACCACCTCGGGATTCATGAAGGCGGTGCATGGCGAAGCTTTTTCGGAACCAAACAATCACACGCTCGTTTGTCTCCAACGCTGTCGGCGAGACAGTGTTCAGTGCCGGGAGAGCATCATGAAACGCAAACCCCTCAAAGGTGTCGAATCGGTCTTCGACCTCAAGGACACGCACCCCGAGAAGCATGTCGTGCCCGACCCCGAACAGGCCGCGCTGAAAAGCAAGCTCGAAAAGGCGTTGAAGGAGACTTTCCCCGCGAGCGACACCGTCAGCGTGCTTCAACCCACCACCATCGGGCCGAAGAAGCAGAAACGGGCGTAGTGGCGGGGCGGGAAGCACCGGCACAGCGCGCAATGCTGAAACGCGCCCAGACCCACCGGCGGTTCGCGAGGCAGCATGGCGCCGGCTCGGCGGATCAGGGCATGGGCCCAGCGCTTGGGGCCCAGCGCTTGGCGGATCGTGGGCGGTTGCGAAGTTTCGATTGACATACATACCGACCAGTTGGTATTGATGATCGCAACAGAGAATCATCGTCATGGCCCGCACCGGAACAGCCCGAGAAAAGATATTGGCAGCCACCCTGAAGCTGGTCCGGGAAAAGGGATTCACGGCCACGACGGTGGACGACCTATGCACGGCGGCGGGCGTGACCAAGGGCGCCTTCTTTCACCATTTCGCCAGCAAGGAAGCCCTCGGCGTCGCCGCGGCCGAGCATTGGTCGGCGACGACGAGCGCCTTCTTCGCGGCAGCGCCCTATCATCGTGTTGACGACCCGATGGAGAGATTGCTCGCCTATATCCAGTTCCGCCGCGACATTCTGCGCGGCGAACTGGCCGAGTTCACCTGCCTGGTCGGAACAATGGTGCAGGAGGTCTATGCCGAGCACCCCGCGATCGGCGCGGCCTGCAATGCCTCGATCTCCGGTCATGCCACGACCTTGGAGCCTGATATCGCCGAGGCGATGCGCAAGCGCGGATGGACGCCGGACGGCTCGATGACGGGCTGGAGCGCAGCGAGCCTCGCGCTTCACACCCAGGCCGTGCTGCAGGGCGCCTTCATTCTCGCCAAATGCTCCGGCGGGCCTGCCATCGCCGAGGAAAGCGTCGATCATCTGAGCCGCTACATCCGGATGCTGTTCGGCGCGCCGCCGGCGGAGCCTGCGGCATAGAGTCAGAACTAACCGATGGGGGAAGCCATGCCGGGAATCGTGCGTTTACATCGCGTCTTCGCGACGCGGCCGGAGAAGATCTACCGCGCGTTTCTGGAGCCCGATGCCATTGCAAGCTGGCTTCCTCCTTACGGGTTTCTGTGCACGGTCCATGCGTTGGAGGCGAAAACGGGCGGAACTCACCGCATGTCGTTCCGCAACTTCACCACGGGTCAGATCCATTCCTTCGAAGGGACCTATCTCGAGCTCGTGCCCGGAGAGCGGCTCGTCTACACGGAGCGGTTCGACGATCCGGAACTGGCGGGCGAGATGAAAGTCGCGGTCACGCTGAAGACGGTTTGCGTGGGAACCGAGCTCGCCATCGAGCAGAGCGGCATTCCTGACAGGTTCCCGCCCGAGTCCTGTTACCTTGGGTGGCAGGACTCGCTGCAAAAGCTCGAAAAACTCGTCTTGCCCGAAATCAACGAGTAACTCGCGGAGATCAATTCATGCAAACACTCACCCCCTGCCTGTGGTTTGACGACAATGCCGAGGAAGCCGCGCGTTTCTATGCCTCGGTCATCCCCGATAGCCGCGTGGATAGCGTCCACCTGGCGCCCGGCGATTACCCCTCCGGCAAGTCCGGCCAGGTCTTCACCGTTGAGTTCACCCTGATGGGCCGCCCGTTTCTCGGCCTGAACGGCGGTCCGCATTTCAAGTTCAACGAGGCCATTTCCCTCATGATCCCTGTGGAGACGCAGGCAGAGGTCGAGCGGCTCTCCGATGCCCTGTCGGCCGTTCCCGAGGCCGAGCAATGCGGCTGGGTGAAGGATCGTTTCGGCCTTTCCTGGCAGATCGTGCCGAGGCAGCTGCTGCGCGCGATCTCCCTCCCTGATCCAGCACGCGCCAACCGGGCCTTCACGGCCATGAAGCAGATGAAGCGCATCGACATCGCCGCCATCGAGCGGGCGATCGCCTGACCTTTCACACCGAGGAGAAAGACCATGACCTATATTGATGGATTCGTTGCCGCCGTGCCGACAGCCAATCGTGAAGCCTATCTCAAACACGCCGCCGAAATGGCCGTGATCATGAAGGAATTCGGCGCGCTCAAATCCGTGGAATGCTGGGGAGACGATGTGCCGGACGGCAAGCTCACCTCTTTCCCGATGGCGGTGAAGAAAGAAGCCGATGAAACGGTGGTGTTCGCCTGGCTCGTATGGCCGTCCAAGGCGGTGCGGGATGAAGGCTGGGCGCGGATGATGCAGGACCCTCGAATGCAACCCGGCGCCCACACCATGCCTTTCGACGGCAAGCGCATGATCTATGGCGGGTTCGAGGTCGCCCTGGAAAGCTGAGCCAGAAAGCCATGGCATCACGACAACCCCCTGCCCGGCCTCGCGCGGGCAGGGCTCCGCTTCAGGGCGCGGCGAAACGGCGCGAATTCATGCCGGAGCTTCGCCGGCCGTCCGCTCCTCTCCGCCTGCCTCCGGCAAATCCGCGATCGTGTTCAATCCGAACCGCTCGAGGAAGGCCTCCGTCGTCACATAGGTTGCCGGCGCGCCGGGTTGAGCGAGGCGCGGGCCGGTGGCGATCAGGCCCTGCTGCTTGAGCCAGGCGAGGGTATCGCGGCTGACATTGCGGCCCGCGAGATCGCAGAGCCGCTCGCGACTGACGGGTTGGCGATAGGCGATCAGCGCCAGCACTTCCATTTCAGCCTTCGAGAGATCGACCTGCTTCTGTTCAGGCAATTGGCTCGCCGAGCGGATCGCCTCGACGAAGCGCGGCCGGGTGCGGTGCTGCCAGCCGCCCGCGATGGCCACGAGGTCATAGGGCCGCGTCTTCAACTCGTCGCGGATATCGGCGATCAGATCGTCAAGCACACATGCCTCGCCCACCAGCCGCGCCAAGGCCGCGCGCGACACGGGGACGGCACTGGCGAAGATCGCCGCCTCCACACGCCCCATCCATTCGCGCCAGCGCAGCTCGGGCGGCAGATCGCCAAGTTCGGTATCGAGCGGCGAGAGGGTTTCCGGGTTGGAGCCGCGCGCCATGGCGATTTACCCTGCCGGCTTACGGATGAACTCAACCCCCGGCAGCCCTTCAAAATGCGCGTCGCAGGTTAGAAGCCCGGCACCATGCTCCAAAGCCGTCGCATAGATGATCGCGTCGGCGGTCGCGAGCTTGTGCGCCCCGGCGAGTTCGGCTGCACGAAGCGCGATCCGCGTGTCCAGCGCCACGACATGACACCGCATCGTGTAGGCGATGGCCTGATCGGCCGCCGCCTCTGAAGCCTCACGGCAGAGCCATTTTGTGAGTTCATGCTGCACAAGGGTCGGCACCAGCGTCGCCTCCCGTGATGGCCAATGCAAGGCCAACTCGGCCTTGAGCGGATTGTCGAGCAGCCACTCGATCCAGGCAGAGGTGTCGACGACGCGCATCAGAAGCGGTCATTGCGGTCGCGGTAGCCGGTCTGAGCGGCACCACGCGCGAGGCCGGCGAGTTCAGCCAATTCCGGCACAGGCATGACCATCACCCCCTTGCCCTTGGGGATGAACACGAACTCCTGGCCCGCCTTCCAGGCTTGCGCCTCGCGCACTTCCTTGGGAATGCTGATCTGGAACTTCGCGGAGAGCTTTGCCTTGGCGCTCATATCTTTCTCCATCTAGATCGATGACCTATTCGTAAGAATATCATCTCCGCGCCTTCCATCAAAGCCCATAGAGTCGGAAGGTCGGGCGCGGGGTAAGGAGCCGCAACGCGCCCTTCGCGTGCAGGCTCTCGCAGAAGCGACGCGCCGCGCGATCGGAGCCCATGCCGGTGGAAGCGGCACGGGCCTCCCCCCCCGCCATCCGCCAGGGCGCGACGCAATCATCGCCAAGGATCAATGCAAGGCCCGCCTCGCCATCGCGCGTACGCAAGGTCTCGGCGGCGGCGATCAGCTTTTCCGCACGCCCGGCGAGCGTTACCGCCATCTGATGCGCCGCGATCGCGGCCCGCGCGGCAACCGCATGGCGGATCTGCTCCCATCCTGGCGCGCCGACGCGGATGCGCCGCCCCTCCGCATCGCCTCGGATTGCCGGATCATAGGCCGCCATCAGATGCAGCGGCAGGGGGCGATGCCATCCCAGCCATTCGGCAAGCGCGATATCCTCCCGGAGCAGCGCCAGCAACTCAGCCACGCCATCACCCTTGCTCAGCGCTCCCAGCGCTTCCAGCTGCGCCAAGGCCAGCCGCACCGGATTGTGAGCAAGGCGCCTGAGCAGAAGATGCGCGCGCCCTGCCGGGCCCGGCTCGTCGCCGTCGCGGGTGAGGTGCAGGGTGTCGCGCAATTCAGCCTCATCGGCCCGGGCGCGCAGCAAGCGCGAAGCCGAAACCGCGGCTTGAAGCGCGATCCGCATGCGCCACGCCCCCAGAAACGGAGGCTCGGCGCGGATAATCTGGTCGAGCGCGAAAAGGGCGGCACCGGCCGAGATGGCGTCGTGCCCGGTGATGCCTCCGACCGCCGTTTTCGACCGGCTGGAACTCCCCGCCACCCGATGATCGCCTGCATTCACCCAGCGCGGAAGCGGCTGGAACATCAAGGCGTTATCACCAGCGTCACGCCCTTTACCTTGCCGCGGCTTCCGCCGCGCTCCGGAGGCACGTGCGACGGCGCGTTCCGGTTCAGGGGAAAGGGGTTGTGCCGACGAATCCATGGATTCAGCCTACACCATAACGGCGGTTATGCTACTCTTTCGATGAATAAACGCCGTATCCGTATCTTGCAATTTATGTCCAATAAGTTTGCCTTATCGGACATTTTGACACGCGGCGGATTTTTGGGGTAGATCTTGGGGAAATGGTAGATTTTTGGGGCCTCTCGTGTCTCTCAACATCAAAAATCCGGCCACCGTCGTCCTCGCCGATGAACTCGCGCGCCGCCAAGGTGTCAGCAAGACGGCGGCCATCCACCAAGCTCTGAACGAGCACCTCCATCGCCTGGGTTACAATGATCGCGCTGAGGCAAGCCGGTTCGCCGGGTTGCGCCCAATCCACCAAGAAGGGCTCATGTCCCCGCGCGCTTCAGCATCGCGTCGACGGCAGCGCGCAGGGCAGGCAGATCATCCAGGACGATACGCCAGACGATGGTTGGGTCGATACGCCAGTATTCGTGCCGGATGACATTGCCGATCGCACGCACATCCGCCCAGCAGATATCGGGGTGCATCGCCAGCATCTCGTCCGGCAGGTGGCGCACGGCTTCAGAAATGATTTCCAGTGTTCGCTCGATACCGAGCTGCCGGAACAGATCCTTGTCAAACGCCGCCTTGTCGATGCCGGAGACTGCATTTTGCGCCAGATCAATCGTCCGCAGGATCTCTTCCAGAACAACGTCGTGGCGGCGGCCCATCAGAACACGCGCACGGCTTCACGCTCGATGGCGGCCCTGAGCTTGGGGTGGAGGCTCTCCCGCGTCATCACATCAACCCTACGACCGATCTCCTCGTTGAGGACTCGATGCACACCCGCCAGATCGAGCAGCGAGAATTTGGCGTCGGGGGCGATGTCAATGAACACATCGAGATCGCTGTCGGCCCGCGCCTCGCCGCGCGCCGTCGAGCCGAAGAGATACGCGGCGGTCACGCCACGTGCTCGGAGCGCATGGGCGTGGGCGGCGATCTCGGCGATGGCGATGTCCCGGTTCATAAGCTTGTTGTACCAGAAGCCGACGGAGTTTGAAACATGAGCGCCGACGAGACCGAGCGGGCGGCGGGTACATCCCTCCTCCCCAACCCTGCTGGAACAGCTCCCCTCTCCGCCCTCGCTCGCCTCGCGCAGACCGCGCGTGATTACGCCGCCGCGCGCTCAAGCGACAATACCCGCAAGGCCTATGCGTCCGATTGGGCGCAATTCGCGCGCTGGTGCCGCCGGAAAGGCTTCGACAGCCACGATCCGCGCCCGGAAATTGTCGGCTTGTTCCTCGCCGCCTCGGCCTCCGGCGACGGCATGCCCAAGGCAGCCGTTTCCACCATCGAGCGACGCCTCGCGGCGATCACCACCACCTATGCTTCCGCCGGCACGCCCCTGCCCCGGCAGGACCGGCATATCGCCGATGTCATGGCCGGCATCCGCCGCCAGCATGCCCGCCCGCCACGCCAGAAGGAAGCGCTCCTCGCCGAGGATATTCTCGCGATGATCGCGACCCTGCCGCAGAACCTCCGGGGGTATCGCGATCGCGCGATCCTGCTCATCGGCTTCGCGGGCGGCCTGAGGCGTTCGGAAATCACCGGCCTCGATTGCGGACCGGAGCAGACAGGCGATTCCGGCGGCTGGATCGAGATCGTCGCGGAGGGCGTCCTGCTGAGCATTCGCGGCAAGACAGGCTGGCGGCAGATCGAGATCGGGCGCGGCTCCTCGGAGCGCTCCTGCCCCGTTCATGCGCTGGAGACCTGGCTGAAACTCGCGCGCATCATGCACGGGCCGGTGTTTCGCCGCGTGCGGGAGAAGAACGGCGGCGTGGGAGCGGAGCGGCTCGATGACAAGCACATCGCCCGCCTTGTCAAGCAGGCCGCGCTGGCGGCGGGCATCCGTTCCGATCTGCCGGAGAAGGATCGTGCCGCCCTGTTTGGCGGACATTCCCTGCGCGCCGGCCTTGCTTCATCCGCCGAGGTCGATGAAGCCGATGCGCAACGCCAGCTCGGCCATGCCTCCGCCGAAATGACCCGCCGCTATCAGCGCCGGCGCGAACGCTTCCGCGTCAACCTCACCAAGGCGGCGGGGTTGTGAGGCCGGATCACAGGCGGCGGGCGAGCCAGGTCCCCCAGCCTCCATGGAAGCCCATTTCCTCGTGCTTGCTGCGATCCGCATCGGATTTGTGGCGCACCGGCGCGCGATAGCGCGTTCCGCCTCCCTCCTTCTGCATGGTGATGTCGGCGGTCATGAAGGCCTCGCCATTGGGCCGGAATTCCGGGCATGGCCGTCGTGCCGGAATATCCTGCTTCAAGACCCGGAAAGCTCCGCGAGCACGAGGAAGCTTTCAGGATCGTCGGCGGCGCGCGCGACAACCTGGATATCCGGCCACGCCCATTGCCAGACCGGCACGCCGGGCACGCGCGAGAAAGAGATCTTCCCCCGCGTCCCCGTGACTTCACATCTCCCGAAGCCCGCGGCGATAGCCGCACGATCCGCCCCGCATCGGCGGATGATCTCCGAAAGCACGAGCAGGGTGTCGTAACCCTCAAGCGCGACAAACGACAGATCACCCTGCATTTGCGCCGAAAGCCGCCGATGGGCCCGGATGCCCGTTTGCGTCAGCGCGGGCGGCATGTAGCGAAGAAACGGAACGCCCGTGCCTTGCGCGCCAAGCCGCTCCAGCCAGCTCGCCAGTTCCGGCTGCCCCGCGGGCGCGCCGAGAAGCATTTTCTCGAAGCGCGGATCACCGCGCAGCGCATGAACGAGGTCGATTACCGGGTCCGGGAACCCGGCGAGCAGGAGCGCGCAGCGCGCGCCGGTCGCGGCCAGGGCCTCCGCCAAATCCCCTGCATCGCGCGAGGCATCGAGCATGAAGACTTCGCCACCATAAGCGCGGAGCGATTCTTCAAGGATTTTCGCGCCCGCCAACCAGTAACGGCTCTCCTGCGCCAGCAGGGCGACCCGCCGATGTCCCGCATCCACGAGATATTGCGCGAAAAAACGCCATCCCCGGGATTGCACCGGCGCGATGCGCGCGACCCAATCGGTTGTTTCCTCCGTCAGCGCGTCCATCACCGCCGAGGAGCATACAAAGGGGATATGGCGGGCATGCGCGCGCGCCGCCACGGCGCCAGCGACAACGCTGAGATACTCGCCTGCCAGGGCACACACGCCCAGATCGTCAAGTTCGTCGACGGCGGCGACGGCAAGCGCAGGGTCAGCCGCCGTATCCCGGACCAGCAGTTCCAGTCGTCGCCCCGCGAGCCCGCCGGCCGTGTTGATGTCTTCGGCCGCCAGACGCAACCCCGCCAGAAGATTGCGCCCGGCCTCCGCCCAGCCCGGACTGCGCAACGGCGCGAGAACGCCGATTGATAGTGTCTCTCTCTGCTGCGGGATTTGCATGCTTGCACCGTTCATGGCCTTGGCACTTCCTTGAGCGGATCTCCGCCATCGATGAAGAAGCGCCCGCCCGGCGCCAGCGCCGTGAAGACACGCAACCGTGCTTCACCCGCGACGCGCGGTTGCCTTCCGTCGAAAGCGCCGACGCGAATGGCGATGGCGAGATCAAAAGGAGGCGCGTTATCCCTCAATCGAAAATCCTCGATGGCGATGCATTGAAATTCGAGGCGGGCGCCCGCACCAGCCACCAGGGCGCCTGCTTTCGAGATCGCGGCTTCGGATCGGTCGATCCCCAGCACATAGCCATCTCCAAGGCGCGCCGCGATCGCCCGCGCCAGAGCGCCGGGACCGCAGCCGATTTCCAGCACGCGCATTCCGCGCCGCAGCGGCAGCGCGTCGGCGATCTGTCGCAAACGGGTCGAAAGCATCGAAAACCCTGTCCGGCAACGGGCGCAGCCGCCACGCAAGCGCCCGATCTTCTCATGACTGGTATTTGACACATGCCGATCGATCTTGGTCAAATAGTTTAAGAACCAGGTCGAAGGAAACGTCTTTGCAGCGCGCATCTGAAAGGTCGCGAAATCATGTCGCCAGACGAATTCCCCATCCGGCCCGCAACCCCTGAAGATATCGAGGCGATCACGACAATCGTGGAAGCGGCCTACACGCCTTATATTTCACGAATAGGCCGGGCGCCCGGCCCCATGCTCGATAATTACGAAGCCTTGATCGCGCGGCATTTGGTGCATGTGCTCGAAGCTCAAGGACAGGTTGCCGGGCTCCTCGTTCTTGTTCGGGAGCAGGATGTGCTTCTTCTCGATAACATTGCCGTCAGCCCCGCCCATCAGCACCGTGGTTTTGGTCGCCGGCTCATGACTTTCTTGGAAGAAAAGGCGCGCGAAATGGGCGTAAACGCCATCAAGCTCTACACAAACGAAGCGATGACGGAAAACATCACGCTCTATGAGAAGCTTGGGTACAAGGAAATATACCGGGCAACCGAAAACAATTTCCGGCGCGTCTACATGCAGAAAGGGATATAGCTTCCTTCTTGCTCAGCCTATTCATCCGCCTCGCCGCCAAGGCGATATCGCTGGCGGATGTGAAACCGCGCACCCGCCTCGGGTTGCTCGAAAAGCAGCAAGGACAGAACGGAAAGCTGCATCATGGCCGGCTCCGCCGTCAGATAATCGGCCAGAGCCGGGCGCAACGGCGAATCCGCCGCGATGGGGCCGGTGAGCGAGAGATGCGGGCGAAAGCAATCGAGCACATACGGATATCCATAGCGCTCGAGATGGGCGCGCTCCCTGCGCGTGAGGCGATCCGGCCTACGCCGGGCGATTTCACCGGGTGTGAGAGGCGCGCGCAAAGGGTCGAGCGTGATCACCGCTTCCGCCTCAAGCCGGTGCAAAGTCGGCTGCATCGGCGCGGGCACGAGGCAAAGGAAAACCGCGTCTTCGCCCGCCTGTCGCGCTTCAAGCGCGAGCGAGAAGGGGCCAATCGGCGCGTGCCGGCGCGCAAGTTCCGCCACCGCCCGTTCCAGCGCATCCACCCCGATGCCTTCGGCAAGCCTGAACGGCGCCTTCAGCGTGACATGCAGCCCGTAGAGGCGGGGATGCGCCGTCGCTTCGCGAAGAACATCCGACGGAATGCCCTGAAGTGCCGGCTGCTTCACATCCGCCCGCGAGGCGGCATCATACCCCAGCCATGCCGAGCCGAATTGCCAGAGCTTCTCCTGCGGCTCCGGCGCGAGATAGATTGCATAGCGCGGCTCGGGGTTCATGCGGATCGGCGCTCCTGCGCCACAAGCGGCGCCAGCGCCGCAACCAGGGCACTCACGGCACTGTCGAGCGAGCCGTTATTCTCGATGCGCAGATCGGCTTCAACCTCCCGGTCCAGTGCTTCGCCGCGGGCGAGCCGGGCGCGCTGATCCGCGTCGAACTCCCTGCCGCGCAGACGCAGGCGCTGCTCCAGCACCTCCGCCCGCGCCGTGACATGCACCACAAACACACGAATTCCCTTCATCCGCAGCACCGGAAGCACGGAACGCGAGAGATTGGCGATGACATGCCGCCCCTCATCGAGTTCACCGCGCGTGCTCGCCGGAATCGCATAGCACAGGCCATGGGCTTCCCAGTCGATGAGGAAATCGCCGCGCGCGCGCGCAGCAGGAAATGCGCTCGCCGCGAGAAAGGTGCTGGCCTCGCTGCCATCCGCGATGCGCGAAATGATGCGCCGGGGAAAGGCAAATCGTGCCGGCGGCAGCACCGTTTCAAGCCGCGCGAGGATGCTATCCTTGCCGGCGCCGCTCGGACCGACCACGGCGACGAAAAACCCCGGCGCGCTCATGAGACGCGCGATCCCTCGCGCCAGGCCGCGCGCAGAACCGGCTGGCCGGAGGCCGCATCAACCCGGATGAGATCCGCGCGCTTCCCCGAGGCGATCTCGCCGCGATCGGCAAGGCCGGATGCCTCGGCCGGGTTCTTGCTCACGAGACGGATGGCGCCCGGCAAGCCGCCGATGCCCGGAACATGCCCCAGCGCGAAGGCGCCCATCAGCAGGCTTGTGGGCACGTAATCGGAGGAGAGGACATCGAGCACGCCGTTCTCGGCCAGCGTGCGTGCACTGACATTGCCGGAATGCGAGCCCCCGCGCACCACATTCGGCGCGCCCATCAGCACCTTGAGTCCGGCCTCGTGCGAGGCCTGCGCGGCTTCGAGCGTGGTCGGAAACTCGGCGATATGCATGCCATCCGCCACGGCCTCCTGCACATGACCCACGGTCGCATCGTCATGGCTCGCGAGCGTGACGCCATGGCTCCGGCAAAGGCGGACGATTTCGCGGCGGTTGATCTCGGCATATTGTTCGTGGATGGCGCGGCGGCGAACAATGCGTTCGTTCATTTCCGCCTCGCTCGCGCCGCGCTTTCCCGCGTAATAGGTTTTCCACTTGGAAACATCGGTGAATTGCCGCTGGCCGGGCGTATGATCCATCACCGAGACGAGCTTGAGCTGCGGATCGGTCAGGAAAGGCTGCATCTCCTCGACGGCATCCGCGCAGGAAATCTCGCAGCGCAGATGCACGAAATGCTCGGCGCGGGTGAGCCCCTGCCCCTTCGCGGCGGCGATGGCCTCGGCGAGCTTCTTCATGCGCGCGCCGAATTTCTCGTCGTCGTAATCATTGCCGACGCGCAGGGCGTCGAAAACGGTGGTGATGCCGGAACCGATCACCTGCGCATCATGCGCGAGCACGGCGGAAATGGCCGGCCATTCCACCTTCGGGCGTGGCATGAAATGCACTTCGAGATGGTCCGTGTGCAGTTCCACAAGCCCCGGCAGCAGGAAGTCGCCGTCAAGGTCGATGCCCTTTTCGGGCGGGCGGCCTTCGCCGATCTCCGCGATGCGGCCATCCTGCACCACGACATAACCGCGGAACTGCTGATCCGCCGTGACGATCTCGGCATTCGAAAGAACGAGCGTTTCGCTCATCATGGAACCTCGCGGGGTTGGTTTTCGTGGCGATCGAGAAAGGTCTCGACCGAAAGCGTGCGGAAATCCTCGAGCGCGGCGCGCAGGCGGGCATGGCTCCAGTCCCACCAGGCCAGCGCCTCGAGACGGGCGGCAATCTCCTCGGGGAAGCGGCGGCGGACGGGTTTCGCCGGCACGCCGGCCACGATGGTGTAGGCCTCGACATCCCGGCTCACGACCGCGCCGGCGCCGATCACCGCCCCGTTGCCGATGGTCACGCCCGGCAGGATCGTGACGCCGTGGCCGAGCCAGACATCGTGGCCGATGGTCACGGCGTGCTGACGCCGCCAATCGAAGAAATCCGCCTCGGCTTCGGCATCCGGCCAGTAATTCTCGGCGCGATAGGTGAAGTGGTGGAGTGTCGCGCGCCAGGTCGGGTGGTTCGGGGCGTTGATGCGCGCATGCGAGGCGATGTTCACGAACTTGCCGATCGTGGCGCACCAGATCTCGCCATCGCGCACGACATACGAATAATCGCCGATCGCGCTGTCGCTGATCGTGCAGCGCTCGTAAATCTCGGTATAGCGGCCGAGGACCGTGTTACGGATCTCCGCGCTCGGATGGACGAGCGGCGTCTCGGAGAGTTTCGTCTTGCGGATGGGCTGGATCTCGGCGCTCATGCGGCAATCTCCCGAACCGGGGAGAACCGGGTGACGTCGATGGTGCGGTCCGCCACGCGCTCGCGCACCTCCGCATCGTGGAAAATGCCGAGGAAGGCCGTGCCGACCGCCTTCCTTTCAGCGATGAGCGCGATCACCGCCTCGCGGTTGGCCGCATCCAGCGAGGCCGTGGGCTCATCGAGGATCAGGAAACGGTGGTCGCCCGCAAAACCACGCGCGATATTCACGCGCTGCTGCTCGCCGCCCGAGAAGGTCGCGGGCGGCAGGTTCCAGAGCCGTTCGGGAAGGTTGAGATGCGCGAGAAGCCGACCCGCGCGCCCGCCCGCTTCATCCGGCGAAAACCCCGAGGCGCGGGCGGCTTCGGCGACGATCTCGATCGCCGGCACCCGTGGAATGACGCGCAGGAACTGGCTGACATAGCCCATCATGTGCCGGCGCAAGGCGATGATAGCGCCGGGCGAAGCCGTCACCACATCGACCGGCGCTTCGCCGTCATCGAGGATGATCGCGCCGGAACTGGCGAGATAATTGCCGTAGATCGCCTTGAGGATCGAGGATTTTCCCGCGCCGGAAGGCCCGCCGAGCACCACGCATTCGCCTTGATGGACAACGAAATCAACGCCCTCAACCACCGGCAGGCGCGTGCCGCCATGAAGGTGGAGATGAAAGGCCTTGGAAAGGCCGGAGACTTGCAAAACGGGGTTCATCTTAGGCCTCATGCCGCGAGAACGGACGAAACGAGCAGCTGCGTGTAGGCTTCCTGCGGATCGTCGAGTACGCGGTCCGTCAGCCCCGCCTCGATCACATGGCCGTCCTTCATGACGAGGATGCGATGCGAGAGAAGGCGCGCGACGGCGAGGTCATGCGTGACCAGCACCACCGCGAGGCCGAGATCGGCCACGAGACCGCGGATGAGATCGAGCAGGCGCGCCTGAACCGAGACATCAAGACCGCCGGTCGGCTCGTCCATGAAAACGAGACGCGGATGCGTCACGAGATTGCGGGCGATCTGCAAGCGCTGGCGCATGCCGCCGGAGAATTGCGTCGGCTTGTCGTCGATGCGGCCCGTATCGATCTCGACACGGCCAAGCCATGCCATCGCGTTCTCGCGGATGCGCCCGTAATGCCGGTCGCCCACGCCCATCAGGCGCTCGCCGATATTGCCGCCGGCGGATACGCCCATCCTCAGGCCGTTGCGCGCATCCTGATGCACGAAACCCCAATCGGTGCGCGCGAGAAGCCGCCTTTCGGCCTCGCTGAGATCGAGCAGGTTCTTCGTCCGCCCGTCGCGCAGGCGATAGCGCACCGCGCCGGAATCGGGCGCGAGCTGGCCCGAAAGCAGGTTGAGCAGCGTTGTCTTGCCCGAACCGGATTCGCCCACGATGGCGAGCACCTCGCCGGGTTCGAGCGCGAAGCGCACATCGCGGCAGCCGATACGCGCGCCATAGAATTTCGAAAGGCCTTCGGCCACGAGAAGCGGGTTCATTCCGCAGCCTCCGTCACGGGCATGCCGAGCGGGCCGAGATGGCCCTCGCAGCGGCGGGTTTCGCAATGATGGGTGTCGGAGCAGACGAACATCCGTCCGCCGCGATCATCGGTGATCACCTCGTCGAGATAGCTGTCCTTCGCGCCGCAAAGCGCGCAGGGCTGCTCGAATTTCGTCGCCTCGAAGGGGTGGTCCTCGAAATCGAGGCTCACGACCTTGGTATGTGGCGGAACGGCGTAGATCCGCTTCTCCCGGCCGGCGCCGAAAAGCTGAAGCGCCGCGCTTTCATGCATCTTCGGATTGTCGAATTTCGGGATGGGCGAAGGGTCCATCACGTAGCGATCCGCCACCAGCACCGGATAGGCATAGGTCTTCGCGATATGGCCGTGCTGGGCGATATCCTCGTAGAGACGCACATGCATCAGGCCATATTCGGCGAGGGCATGGAGGGTGCGGGTCTCGGTTTCGCGCGGCTCCAGGAAGCGCAGGGGCTCGGGGATCGGCACCTGATAGACGAGCACCTGGTTGGCCTGAAGCTTCGCCTCGGGAATACGGTGACGCGTCTGGATGACGCTCGCCTTCCCGGTTTCGGTAGTGGTTTCCACGCCGGCCGTCTTCTCGAAGAACTGGCGGATCGAAACCGCGTTGGTGGTGTCATCCGCGCCCTGGTCTATCACCTTGAGTACATCGGAGGGGCCGAGGATCGCCGCCGTCACCTGCACGCCGCCCGTGCCCCAGCCATAGGGCATGGGCATTTCGCGGCTGGCGAAGGGCACCTGATAGCCGGGTATGGCGATCGCTTTCAGGATCGCGCGGCGGATCATCCGTTTCGTCTGCTCGTCGAGATAGGCGAAGTTGTATCCGCGATAGTTTTCCGCTGTCCGGCTCATTCCGCGGCCTCCGGGTAGGTGTTCTGACGTGCTTCGTGTTCGCGGCGCATCTGCCGGAGCAAGGCGAGTTCGGCCTGGAAATCGACGTAATGCGGCAGCTTCAGGTGCTCGACAAAGCCGGTCGCCTGGATGTTGTCGGAATGCGAGAGGACGAATTCCTCGTCCTGCGCGGGGCTGGTGCGCTCCTCGCCCAGCTCGTCCGCGCGCAGGGCGCGATCGACCAGCGACATCGACATGGCCCGACGCTCGCAATGGCCGAAGGAAAGGCCATAGCCGCGCGTGAACTTCGCGGGCTCGGTGAGCGAGCCCTTGAACTGGTTCACCATCTGGCATTCGGTCAGCGTCACCGCGCCGAGCGACACGGTGATGCCCAGTTCCGGGATCTCGAACTCGACCTCCACCTCGCCCATGCGGATTTCCCCCACGAAAGGGTGGTTGCGGCCATAGCCGCGCTGGGTCGAATAGCCGAGGGCGAGCAGGAACCCCTCGTCGCCGCGCGCGAGGTTCTGGAGCCTGAGGTCGCGCTCCGCCGGAAACGCCAGCGGTTCGCGGGTGAGATCGCCCACGGGCCCAGCCGGATCAGCCGGCGGGTTGCGCTCGATGAGATCATCCTCGGCGATGAGATCCGTGACGCGCGGAAAACGCAGCTCCGTATCCACCGGCGCCGTGGCAGGCGCCTCCGGCTCCCCTTCCGCCGCCAGCGCGAAATCAAGCAGGCGATGGGTGTAGTCGAAGGTCGGCCCCAGAACCTGCCCGCCCGGCAGATCCTTGTAGGTCGAGGAGATGCGCCGGCGGATGGCCATCGCCGCCGTATCCAGCGGCACGGAGAAGCCGAAGCGCGGCAGGGTGGTGCGATAGGCTCGGATGAGGAAAATCGCCTCGATGAGGTCTCCGCGCGCCTGCTTGATCGCAAGCGCAGCGAGGGCGCGATCGTAAAGCGAGCCCTCGCTCATCACGCGGTCAACCGCGAGGCTGAGCTGCTGCTCGATCTGCGCCGTGCCGATTTCCGGCACGCTCCGATCACCGCGCCGTTCGTGTTCGAGCAGGCGATGGGCATTGGCGATGGCGCGCTCGCCACCTTTCACAGCAACATACATCAGCGCGCCTCCTCGATGATCCGCGTGGAGCGCGGCAGGCCGAGAACGGCCTCGCTGGTCGTGAAGATGAGATCGACGCCCAGCGGCGAGCGGGCTGCGTTCGCGCCCCATTGCGCGGCGAAATCAACCGGCAGGCCGGCGATCCGGCACTTGCGCGAACCGGGAATCCCCGGCCCGGCGAGGGTCAGCGGGTTTCCCTCCGCGAAGCTCTCAACACGCAAGACCAGCGTGGTCGATCGATCCGGGTATTCCGGGGTGCCCTGCGCGAAGGAGGCGAGATCCAGCGCATCGTGGCGAAGATCGAGAAAGGCGAATTCCGCCTCATCAGGCCGGGCAGCGCGCCGCGAGCCGGTATGGAAGGTGAGGTCGCCTTCAGCCGATGCGAGGCTCGGGGACAAATGGAATTGCACCTCGAAATCGAGCAGGCTCAGCGCGATGGCGCGGGCGACCGGGCCAAGCGGGGAGGCTTCCCCCGCAACAGCCCCGGCAGGCACGGCGTGGCCGGGTTCGGCGAGCGCCTGCATCACGGCGCGGAAGGTCGCCTGCTGGTCAAGAACGGGATTTTGAAGACCAGCGAGGCTCATCTCAGCCCTCCGCGCGCACGAGTGTGAAGAAATCGACGCGCGTGGCAGCGGTTTCGGCGCGTTTCCGGCTTGCCTCCTCCGCCAGACGCTGCCGGATCGGCACCAGCACGTTGCGTTCCACAAGCGGGCGATCCGCGTCCCGCTGCGCCAGCGCCTCGATGATCGCAGCCTTTTTCACGCCGGAAATATCGCGGCCAAGGCGCTGGGCGTAGCCGCGTTCGCCGGTTTGAAGTTCCACCACGGCGCGGGTCACGGTCGCTTCGCCGAGATTGAAGGGCGCGCCGTCGCCGCCCATCCGCCCGCGGAGCATCACGAGGCCGGTTTCCGGGGCGCGAACCATCGTGAAGGCGAGATCCGGCCAGAATACCTCGAGGGGGCGGGAGAGTTCTTCACACTCCGCGCGGGCCAGAAGCGCCATCGTCACGGCACGGCAATCAAGATTAGGCCTCGCGGCCTCGGTATCGGGCATGTCTGTCATCCGCTCATTCAGGATGCCGTCTCTTCCACCCTGGCGATGACGCCCGGATGATGCTCCGGTGACACTTGGATGACAGAGTCTCAGGCTTCCACACGCCGCGCGCCGATGAGGCGGATGCGCAGGCGCGACGAGACGAAATCGATCACGGCCACGGCCGCGAGAATCAGCAGGATGATGAAGGCCACGCGATCCCATTCGAAGGTGCGGATCATCTCCGCGAGATGCAGCCCGATCCCCCCTGCCCCGACAATGCCGATGATGGTGGCGGAGCGGGTATTGGATTCGAAATAATAGAGCGTCTGGCTGATCAGCACCGGCATTACCTGCGGCAGTACCCCAAAACGCATCACATGCAGGCGGTTGCCGCCCGTGGAGGTCACGCCTTCCGCCGGCTTGCGATCAATCGCCTCCACGGCCTCGGAGAAGAGCTTCGTGAAGGAGCCGATATCGCTGGTCATGATCGCCAGCACCCCAGCGAAGGGCCCGAGCCCCACCACATTGATCCAGATCAGCGCCCAGATGAGCGTATCGACGCCCCGGATCGTATCCGAGAAGCGCCGCGTGAGGAAACGCGTCGCCCGGCCGCCGATCATGCCCTGCGCCGCCATGAAACCCAGGGGCAGCGCGATGGTTGCCGCCAGCAAGGTGCCGAGAAAGGCGATCGCGACCGTTTCACCCAGCGATTTCAGGAACAGGCCGGCATGTCCGCCCGCCGAGGGTGGCAGCATCAGGCCCAGAAAGGTCGCGAGCTGACCCAGCCCATTGCCGATGCGGGCGAAGGAAAACTCAAGCCGCGCCAGCGCGAAAAGGGCAAGCGCGAGCATCGCGGCGAGAACAAGGGTTGTGACGATGCGGGTCTTCGGCGAGGGCCGGATCAGGCCGGGATGGTTCCGCCTTGCGCTGTCGCGGTCCAGAAGCGAGGCTTTCGGGTTCATCGGCGCGCCTCCCCGGCAATCAGGCGATGGCGGATGCGCTCCGTCACGAGGTCGATCACCATCACGGTGGCGATGATGAGCAGGAGGATCGCGGAGACATCCGAATAGTAGAATTTACGCACGGCCTCGATCAGCTCCTGGCCGATGCCGCCAGCCCCGACAAACCCCATCACCGAGGCGCCGCGCACGTTGATCTCAAAGCGCAGAAGGCTGTAGCTCGCGAAATTCGAGAGCACCTGCGGCACCACGGCATAGCGGATCACCTGCCAGCGGCCCGCGCCGGTCGCGATGGCGCCATCCACCGGCTTCATGTCGATGTTCTCGACGACTTCCGCAAAAAGCTTGCCCAAGGCGCCGAAGGTATGGATCGCGATGGCCAGAACGCCGGGCATGGGCCCGAGCCCGAAGGCGACAACGAAAACAAGCGCGAAAACCAGTTCCGGCACGGTGCGGCAGAATTCGAGCAGGCGGCGGGCCACGAAGCGGCTCGCCGGATTGCGCGCGAGATTCGAGGAGGCGGCGAAACAGACGAGAAACGCCGCGATAGCCCCCAGCAATGTGCCAAGATAAGCGATGAGCAGCGTATCGCCGATATGGACGAGCCATTTCCTCCAACCCCAGAACCATTCGGCCGGGTCGGTGAGTACAAACTGCCCGTTATCGAGGTAGAAAATGCGAGCGATGTAGCTCGTGAATTGATGGATATTCGCCGCGAATTTTGCCGGCTCGACCTCCGCGACATGGCTCGCGACAAGGATAAGCACAAGCAATAGGGCGAGCCCGAACAGGCCGGCGCGGCTTTTCGCGGCCTGCTCGCGATCATAGGCGGCGAGATACGGCGCGATCTGGTGATCGGGTAGGCGGGTGACAGCCGTGGCCATGGATGTGCTCGCGAAGGTCGGGAATCGGCAGCTCATGAAAAAGGCCGGGGGCGAACCCCGGCATCTAGCGGCTCA
The DNA here is from genome assembly GCA_020161575.1 of Pseudomonadota bacterium. Classification (GTDB taxonomy): domain Bacteria; phylum Pseudomonadota; class Alphaproteobacteria; order Rhizobiales; family Beijerinckiaceae; genus Rhabdaerophilum. The sequence continues at coordinate 52,218 of JAIUNR010000008.1, read as the reverse complement.
ATGCGGCGCGTCATGAGCCCTTCTTGCGCAGCGAATCGACGAATTTCTGAAGGTCTTCCGTGACCTTGTAATCGGAGTGCTTCACCGGCGCGAACCCCGCCGACTTGCCGTCCGAAAGGCGCTTGAAGGCCTCCGGCGCCTTGCCCGGCGCATCGAAGAAGGCTTTCGCGATGGCAGCCTTGAGGTCAGCCGGAAGGCTGGTCAGAACGGCATAGGGCGAGCCGGGGATCTTCTCCGAACGGAAGACGATCTTGAAGTCTTCCTTCTTCACCATGCCCTTGTTGGCCATGCGGGTGAGGTTGGAATCGTCGTCCGAGTTCCACCAGTTGAACGCGACATCGCAGGTTCCCTGCAGCACCGCCATCAGCGCATTCTCATGGCTGCCGGCATTCACGACCTTGCCGAAGAATTTCGCGGGGTCGATATTGGCCTTGTTCATCGCGAACATCGGCACATTGAAGCCGGAGGTCGAGTTGGGATCGACAAGACAGAGGTTCTTGCCCTTGAAATCCTCAAGCTTGGCGCCTGCCGCGTCCTTGCGGGTATAGGCGACCGAGAAATAGCCGGTCGAACCGTCCGAGGCGCGCATCGTGGCGAAAGCGTCGACGCCGCCATTCGAGACCGTATGGGCACGCACATAGGAAGAGGGGCCGTAATCGCCGATATGAATCGTGCCGGCGCGCTGGCCCTCGATCACCGCGGCATAATCCGCGGCGATGCGCAGGGTCACCTTCACCCCGAGTTCACGCGACAGATATTCCATCCACGGGCCGAAACGCTCGGTCACACCCGAAGCGTTCTCGGATGGCACAGTGGCGTAGACGAGTTCCGGGTATTTCGCCTTCCAATCCTGCGCGAAAGCGGGGACGGCAAGGCTGAGAATGGCGGCGGCAAGCACCGCACGACGGGGAAGCGTCATGGTCAGATCCTTTTCTGATAAGGGTATGGTCAGGCGACGGCTGCCAGTTCCGGGAGGCGAACCGGCACGGGGGGTGGGAGCACGTTCATCGCGTCCTCGGCCTCAAGGCCATAAAGTTCGCGCGCGGTCGCTTCGGTCAGGGTTTCCGGCGCGCCATCGAACACGATGCGCCCCTGCGCCATGCCCACGAGGCGGTCGCAATAATCCCTGGCGATATCGAGATCATGCAGGTTGCAGATCACCGTGATGCCGAAATGCTTGTTCAGCCGCTGCAACGCATCCATCACGATGCGGGTGTTGCGCGGGTCGAGCGAAGCGATCGGCTCATCCGCGAGCACCAGTTCCGGCTCCTGCACCAGCGCGCGGGCAATTGCCACGCGCTGCTGCTGACCGCCGGACAGCGTTTCCACCCGCTGGCTCGCGAGGCTCGCGATATCGAACTGCTCGAGCGCCGAGATCGCGAGGGCGCGGTCATCTTCCGCCCAGAGTTTCAGCATCGAGCGCGTCATGGAGGTGGCGTGCAGGCGCCCCATCAGCACATTGGTGAGGACATCAAGCCGCCCCACGATGTTGAATTGCTGGAAGATCATGGCGCAGGAGGTCCGCCAGCGGCGAAGCGCCCGCCCCGAAAGCGCGGTGACCGGCAAGCCGTTCCAATGGATCTCCCCCGAGGAAGGTTCCTGCAGCCGGTTGACCATGCGCAGGAGGGTCGACTTGCCTGCGCCCGAGCGCCCGATCACGCCAACGAAACTGCCCCTTTCCACCGTCAGGGATACGTCATCCACGGCGTTCTTGTCGCCAAATCGCCGCGTGAGGTTCCGTATTTCGAGCATGGCAGGCCTCGGTCCATCTATCGTTGACCTCTCGTTAGGATGCCTGCGCAACAGCTCGATGACGGTTCGGCGACAATCCTGTTGCAAGGCGCCCCGCTTTCAGCCTGACCACGCTCCTCACGGCTGCCCCCGCCCGCCGCGCATCGCCTTGAGCCTTGTGCCGATCAGCGCCATGAGGATGGGCCCGACGGAGAACTGACCTTCGCGCTTCTTCTCGGTCAGCGCCCGCAGATAGCCGCCGGGGAAGCGCACCTCGTCGCCTTTCTGCAAGATAGCCGCGACGACGATCGCGGCATCCGCCTGCCCCATGGTTTCCACCGCATCGCGCCAGGCATCCGGCGAAATCCCGAGCATCGCCCGCACCAGCTCCGCGGCCTTGAGGAATTCGCCCCAAACAGGCGCGCGGGAGCCCGCGGGATCGCCGCCCTGCCCCTCGCGACCCGGAATGTAATCGAGAATATCCGGGCAGGCTTCGAGCACCATCGGCAACGGCGTGCCGAGGCCGGAGCGTGAGATCTCTGCCGGCGATGCTGGATCCGCGGCCGGAATATCTTCGGCACCTTCCCTGCTTTTCAGGACCGCCGAACTCTGAGGATCTGCCTCGTGCTCCGCACCCCTGTCTTTTTCGAAAGCAGGTTCAGATTCTGATGGTTCGGTATTTGAATTCTGTTTGTGACGCTCAGATTGAGACTCATTGGCGCTTGGATTTCGTGATTTCGCGAAGAGTTCCAGATGATTGAGGATTTCCCGCGCGAAACCTTCGAGCCCGTCAGCAATCTCTTGCAACTGAGTCCCCGTCGAGGAGCGCCGAAGAGGTCCGACAAGCGCCAGATATTGCGCGTGCAGGCCCTCCCAATCCCCCGGCAGCGCCTCCTCCATACCGAGCAGGATCATCTTGGTGATATCCCGTCGCGCGAGGGTCACGCGCTCGCGCGCAAGGCGCAGGACGCGGCGCTCCGCCGCGACTTCCGCCGCCAGCGCCTCGAACTCTTCAGCGCGCGCGACGAGGGGCGTCAGCTCGAAGCCGAAGGCGAGGCTCACCTCACCATCCTGCCCGCGGCGCGCATAACGCTTGCCGTTCGGGCTGTCGCGGCGGATGACGATACCCGCCTCGACCAACGCCGCGAGATGACGCCTCAGCGTCGCCGGGGCGATGCCATGGGCGCGCTGGCAGAGCTTCTCGTTCGAGGGGAAGACGATCAGCGGATCGCCCGCCGAAAGCGTCGTCTCCTGATGGAACGAGAGAAGCGCGGAGAGCACCGCGATCGCCCGATCCGGCAGGCCGAGCCTGTCCTTCGCTTCCGTGATCGCCTGGAAAACCTTCCATTTGTGGATGGTCTTCTCCGGTTCGATCGCCCGCGCCTGCGCCTGCGTCGCGATCAGGCCAAGCGAGATCGATCGCCGCCCGAAAGGCGTCGTCACCATTGCTCGCGTCATGGTTCTTTTACCTCATCAAAGGAGGCAAAGGATCAGCGCCCGCCGAAATGGCAGTTTCCCTTACGGGACTCTTGACAGCGATTCGCGGAAGTGGGATTCTCAAGCTGCTACACAATGAGAGGGCTTCCGGTGGAAACGTCGGGGGCCTTTTCTTTTGCCGGTCAGGTCTCCTGGGTTTCAGGTTTTCTGGGTTGACGGATCTGCCCCGCGCGCCTGCGCCCATTCCGCATAAAGCGCGGGCAGGCGTTCGGCGATCAGGGCGGCGAAATCAGGGGCCCGCGCCGTATCGATGACAAGACGCGCCTCACGCCCGCGCGTATCGAGACGCGCGAGCGGGGCGCCGCCGGGCGTACGCAGCACGACCTGCGGCGCTTCGATTGGCGCGGGCTGGCTCAAAGCTTCGAAAACCATGGAAAAGCGCGTGTCGCTCTCTGCCCGCCGGAAGGCGGAATCGGCGAGAACCCGATCGATGCGCGTCTGCGCGCGCGGCTGTGCCAGCGCGTCGACCAGCGCCAGCCAGCGCGGGCGGCCTGCCTTCGGCGCGGCCCCGATCGCCGCGACGAGGCGAGGCGGCACCGCCCGCGCCACGGCCAGAAGCCGGCTGATTTCGGCGCTTTGCACGGCGAGCGCGGCGCAGAGCGTGGCGCGATCAAACCCCTTGTCATCCAGCGAGAGCGCGAAGAATGCCTTCTCGATGAAGCTCAGATCCCGCCGTTGGGCGTTTTCCTGGCCCTGCGCCACCACGAGATCGGCATCCGAAAGCGGCTTGACGACCGCGCGCAGACGCTGGCCCAAAGCCCGCGCGGCGCGCCAGCGGCGATGCCCGTAGGCGAGCTGGAAGCGCCCCTCGGCGCCCGGATTGGGACGCACGAGAACCGGCACCTGCTGGCCATGCACCCGCATATCCTCGATGAAGGCCGCGAAAGCGGGATCGGCGGCGCCTTCGGCGGGCTCGAGCTCGAAACGGTCGGCCGCGAAAGAGGGATCGACCAGCCCCGGATCAAGCTCCACGACGCGCGCCCCGGCCGCGATATCCGCCTGAAGCCGCGTCAGGGCTGCTTGCGTCTCCTCCAACGTGCGGGCGGTTTCCTCCGCCTCGCGCGCCCGTTGGCTCAGCGACAACCCCATCGCCTTGACGGCCCCCGACGCCGCGCGCGGCGTCGCCTCCGGCGCAGGGGGTGCTTCCGCCGCCGGCGCAGGGGCGGAGCCGATCAGCAGGGCACGCAGATCATCGCGGCGGCGGTTCATTTCTCCCCTCCCCTGCCCCAGGCGCGGCGCACAAGCGCCTCGATCTCGCCATTGACCGAATCGAGGCTTTCGAGCACGCGCTCGTAGGTCTGGCGCGAGAAATTCTCCCTGCCGACCTCGTAAATTGTCTGCTTGGTGAGCCCGGCATCGGCGATCGCGGTGGATTTGAGCATGGCGTTGGTGAGCACGCGCTCGCCGAATTGCGTGCGCAGGAATGCCGCGATCTGCGCCTGCGGGCCGTCATTGGGCTCGTGGCGGGTGATGAGATAGCGCAGGAAATCAAAGCTCAGATCGCCCCCCGCCTCGCGCACCACGGCGAGCAGATCCGAGGTCATGAACAGGAACTGGCTCATCGAGGCGACATCGAGCATCTGCGGATGCACGGTGACGATCAGCCCCGTCGCGGCGCAGAGCGCGCCCAGGGTGAGAAAGCCGAGCTGGGGCGGGCAATCGATCACCACGATGTCGTAATCCGCCTCCACTTCCGCGAGCGCGGTGGCGATACGGGCGAAGAAGGGCGTTTCCCCGGGCTTCTGCTGGGCGAGAATCTTGGGCGTGGTATGCTCGAATTCATGCAGTTCGAGATTGCCGGGCACGAGATCGAGCCCCGCGAAATAGGTGCGCTTGATGATCTCGCGCAAGGGCCGCCTTTCCTCATCGTAGCGGATCGCGCCATAGAGCGTGTCATTGGGGGAAAGATCGAATTCCGGCTGCACGCCGAACAGCGTCGAGAGCGAGGCTTGCGGATCGAGATCCACCGCGAGCACACGGTAGCCGCGCAGGGCGAAATATTGCGCGAGATGCGCGGTGGTCGTCGTCTTGCCGGAGCCGCCCTTGAAATTGGCGACGGCGAGCACCTGCAGATGTTCGCCGTCGCGCCGGCGCGGCCAATAGCCAAGCGCCTTGGCGCCGCCCTGCCCCGCCAGCTTCTCGCGCAGGAGATTGATCTGCTCGAGCGTGTAGAGCCGGCGTCCGCCCGCGCCCAATTCGGGATCGGGCCCCTCTCCCGCCAGGCTGAGCTGGCGCAGGTAGCTGTCCGAAACGCCGATCAGCCGCGCGGCCTCGCCGGAGGTGAAACGCCGCAGGGTCTTCTGCGCCTCGGGCGGGAAAAAGCGCGCCCGCAGCGCCTGAAGCTGACGCGACAACCCCTCGGCATCCGCGGAGATGACGGCGTCGATGGCGCTGGGCTGTGGCTTGCTCTCGGAAAGGTTCATCGAATCACTTTGCGTTGGAATCCCTTTATAACGGAGAATGGGCACGAAACGCTCACAAACCGTTACCGCGCGAAAACCGGGCTGCGCGGGAAACTGGCGTGACAAGAAAGGTTCAGCCGCTGAGTCGAGTCAAGCCCAGGCTAGCATGGCCATCGGGAGCGGGGATAACTCGGGCAAATTGACAGCTGTCAAAAGCCGGTTCGCGCGGAAATCAGCAGGATTCAGATGGAATCGGCCAGGGAGGGCCGGAAATGGCCGTCGCGGCCATGCATGGCCGGGGCGCAGAGCATCGAATCGAGGATCGCCTCCTCGGTCGCGTCGCTCATGGCGCGGAAAAGAAGATCGATGCGGTTCTCGTTGAGCATGCGGATCGGGATCAGATCCGCCTTTTCCGCGTGGCGGATGCGCCAGGCGGTCGTGAACCCGATCGCGACATCGCCGCTGCCATGCCCCCAGAAGGAGCCCAGCCGCGCGAGCCCGACGCCGGCGCGCCGGATGACGCGCTGAAGCTGGCGGTGATCGAGCGGAATATCGGTGCCCATGACAACGATGATCGAACCGCGCTCGGACGGGGGAGGGGCGGGCGCCTCAGGCGGGGCGATCCGCCGCCCGTCGGGCAGGCGCAGATCGCCGGGGCGACCGAAATTCGACAGGACGAGAACACCCAGATGATAGGGCGCGCCGTCGAGATCGAGCCGGCGGGAGGCGGTGCCGATGCCGCCCTTGAAGCCGAAGCAGCTCATGCCGGTGCCTGCACCAACCGCGCCGCGTGCGAAATCCTCCGAAGCAGCGGCGAGGGCGGCCTCGGCATCCTCCGGCGTCACGGCCAGCGCCTGGATATCGCTCAGATACCCGTCATTGCATTCCCCGACGAGCGCATTCACCGTGCCGGTCGCGCGGCCGATGGCCGGGTTCGCCGCGATGGCGCGGCGGATCAGCGCCTCGGAACAGGCGGGGACGGAAAGCGTGTTGGTGAGCAGGATCGGCGTTTCGATCTGGCCCAGCTCATCGAGCTGCATCAACCCCGCGCTCTTGCCGAAACCGTTGATCACATGCACCGCGCCCGGCACCTTCTCGCGGAAAAGGTCGCCATCATGCGGCAGGATCGCGCTCACGCCCGTGCGCAGGTCACCCCGGATGATCGTGCGGTGGCCGACGCGCAGGCCGGGCACATCGGCGAGGCTGTTGCGCGGTCCGGCCGGCAGATCGCCGATGATGAAGGGACGGGGCATGCTGCGCCTTGTTCGCCCAGGATCAGAGAACGGCGCCCGCCGATGGACGCGCCGCGGCGACATCACCCGGCGCGCCGAACCAATGCGCGGCGGCAACGCGCGACATCGCGGCGCCGTCATGGCCGATACCCGAAACCGGAACAAGCGACCAGTTGAACGGCAAGCCGAGACGCTGCGCCTCGGCGCGCGCGAGATCGAACATGAAATGGGCGCGCGCGAAGCGGTGCGGGCCTTGCGCCAGCGCCTCGGCCAAAGCGGGAAGATTGGGATCGGCGGTATCCGTATCCCTGTCGCCGGCGAGAAGCGTCATCGGCGCCGCGAACCAGCGGGCGAGATCCGCGCGCGCAAAACCGAGATCGGCCAGCCCTTCAGGGAAAGGCCTTTCAAGCAGGGGCAGGGTATACCAGCCCGCATTGGCGGCGATGACCGCGCGGAAGGGCAGGGAACCTTGCGTCGCGACAAGGCGATGCGCGAATTGTCCGCCGGCCGAATGCCCGTAAAGGTAGATCGCGTCACCCTCCACGGCGCCGCCGGCGCGCAAAGCGGCCAGAATCAGCGCCGGAATGCGGTAGAGCCAATGGGAAACCGGGCTGATCGCGCCATTCTCGGCGCGAACCATGCCGTCATTGTAGTTCCGCGCATCGGGAAAGCGGGTATTGTCGAAAGTCGGCGCGACGATCAGCAGGTCATGCCGCTTGGCATCCTCGATCCAGAAATCGCGGTATTCGTCGCCATTGCGCAGCATGCCATGCTGGACGAACACGACCTTGCCGCCGGGGCGATACCCCTCGGAGCGGAACACGTTCACCACCAGCGGCAGGTCGGGATTATTCGGATCGACGAAGGCGAAAGCGCTGCGCCCTGCCGGGGGGAGGGAAATCGTCATGAGGCGGCCTCTGCTGCGTGGAGATGACATGCGGCCTGTCTGCCGGGGGCGATGGGCGCGAGAACGGGTCGCCGCTCGGAACAGACCGGCAATGCATGCGCGCAACGCGGATGGAAGGGGCAGCCGGAAGGCGGCGCGAGCGGGGAGGGCATTTCACCCGGAATCGGCTCGAAACTGCGTTTACGCCGCGAAAGGGAGGGAATCGCGCCGATCAGCGCCGCAGCATAAGGATGCGCCGGGCTGGAAAAAACCTCCTGCGCCGGACCGATCTCGACGATACGCCCGAGATACATGATCGCCACGCGGTCGCTGACATGGCGCACGATCCCCAGGTCATGGCTGACGAAGAGATAGGTCATGGCGCGTTTCGCGCGGATATCGAGGAACAGATTGACGATCTGCGCCTGGATCGAGACATCGAGCGCCGAGACCGGCTCGTCGCAAACCAGAAGATCGGGCTCGACGGCAAGCGCACGGGCGATGCCGATCCTCTGGCGCTGCCCCCCGGAGAATTGATGCGGATAGCGCTTCGCATAGGCCGGATCGAGCCCGACCTCGGTCAAAGCTTTCTCGACCCGTGCCGCGATATCACCGCGCGGCGCGAGCTTATGGACAGCCAGCGCCTCACCGACAATCCGCTCGACATTCATGCGCGGATCGAGCGAGGCATAGGGGTCCTGAAACACCATCTGCACCTTGAGGAGATATTCAAGGCGTTGCGCGCGGCTCAGCGTCGCGACATCGCGTCCGGCATAGGCGAGGGAGCCGGCTGTCGGCGGCAGGATCCCGGTCGCGACGCGCGCGAGGGTCGATTTGCCGCACCCGGATTCACCCACGAGGCCCAGCACCTCGCCCTTGCGGATCTCGAGATCGACGCCCTCCACCGCGCGCAGGATCTTCGGCTGCGCGGAAGCATGCCCGAACGCGCCGAGAATATGCTCGGCAAGGCTGCGCTTGGCGGAGAAATGCCGCGTGATCCCTTTGAGTTCAAGAAGCGGCGCGCTCATGGCGTCCCTCCGGCGGGCAGGGGATTGTGGCAACGGAAGAGATGGGTCTCATCCCCTTGGGGTGGCGGCATCGCTCCGGCGCAGGCCGGGGAAGCGCGATCACAGCGGGTGCGGAACGGACATCCCGAGGGACGCGAATCGATGCGCGGCGCCATGCCGTCGATCTGGCGCAGCCGCTCGCCCGGCTGCGCATGGGTCGCAGCGGAGGCGAGCAATCCGGCGGTATAGGGATGGCGCGGCCGGTCGATAATGGCATCGACCGGGCCGGTCTCGACGATATAGCCGCTATACATCACCGCGATGCGGTCAGCGAGTTCGGCGATGACCGCGAGATCATGCGTGATCCAGAGCAGGGCGGTGCCGCTTTCGCGCGCGAGCTTTTGCACTTCATGCAGGATCTGGTTCTGGATCGTGACATCAAGCGCGGTGGTCGGCTCGTCGGCGATGATGAGGTCCGGCCCGTTGAGCATGGCGATGGCGATGGCGACGCGCTGGCGCATGCCGCCCGAAAGCTCGTGCGGATATTGCTTCAGCCGCGCATCCGGAGAGGAAATCCCCACCCTTGCCAGCGCCTGCGCCGCACGCGCGAGCGCGCCGGAGCGGCTTTCGTCGTGATGTTCGAGAATCGCCTCGGCCATCTGCTCGCCGATGGTCAGGACCGGGTTGAGCGTCATCAGCGGATCCTGGAAGATCATCGCGATGCGATCGCCGCGCAGGGCGCGCAGGCGCTCGGGCGCCAGCGTGCGCAGATCCTCGCCGCCATAGCGGATCTCGCCGGCGACGATCTCGCCCGGCGGGTCGATCAACCCGACCAAGGAGAAGCCGGTGACGGATTTCCCCGAGCCGGATTCGCCGACAAGGCCGAGCACCTCGCCGGGGCGCAGCACGAAGCTGACATCCTGCACCGCAGGCCAGGCACCGTTTTCGGCATGAAACACGGTGGTCAAACCCCGGACCTCGATCAGGGCGGTATCGCGCTTCTTCGTGCTCATAATGCGCGCCGGTTCAGGCTGCGGCGAAGCCGGTCGCCGATAAGGTTGATGGACATGATCAGCGCCACAAGCGCGAGGCCGGGGAAAACCGCGATCCAGTATTCGCCGGAGAGCAGGAATTCGAACCCGTTCGCGATCAGCAATCCGAGCGAGGGCTGTGTCACGGGGACGCCGACCCCGAGAAAGGACAAGGTCGCCTCGAGCGCGATCGCGGAGGCGATGGAGATCGTGGCCACCACGAGGACCGAGCCGATGGAGTTGGGCAGCAGATGCGCAAGCATGATGTGGCGCGTCGGCAGCCCGAAATTCACCGCCGCCTCGATATATTCCTTGCGCCGCTCCACCATCGCGGCGGCGCGCATCAGGCGGGCGTATTGCGCCCATTGCACGAGGACGATGGCGAGGATCACCTTGTCCACGCCGCGCCCGATCGCCGAGAGCAGCACCAGCGCCACGAGGATGGAGGGGAAGCCCAGCATGAAATCGACAAGCCGCATGATCGCGGAATCAATGGCCCCGCCGAACTGCGCCGCGACAAGCCCCGCCGCCACGCCAATGGCGAGCGCGATCGCGGTGGAGGCCACGCCGACGATCAGGCTCGTGCGCATGCCGTGGAGAATGGCGCTGAGCATGTCGCGCCCCTGCGAATCGGTGCCCAGCCAATAGGTGATGCCACCCATGCCCTGTTCGCCGGGCGCGAGGCGGTTGTCCATAACGGAAAGGCTTGCCAGGTCATACGGGTTTTGCGGCGCGAGCAGCGGCGCAAGCATCACGGCAAGGGCCAGCGCCAGCAATGCCAGCAGGGAGCCGCGCGTCGTTGGGCGGCGTCGGGCCAGCAGAAGCACGCGCCGGCGGATCGGCGTGTCGATGGCAAGCGGCGGGGCGCCATCACGCGGGAGCGAAGTCATGAGGTTTGTCCGGAGAGTTTCACGCGCGGGTCGAGCGCGGCATAAAGGATATCCACCACCAGATTGACGGTGACGAACAGCGCCGTGGCCAGCAGGACATAGGCCACCACCACCGGGCGATCGAGCTGGTAGATGCTGTCGATCAGCAATTTACCCATGCCCGGCCAGGCGAAAACCGTCTCGGTGATCGTCGAGAAGGCAACAAGGCTGCCGAACTCGATCCCGACGACCGTCACCACGGGAATGAGAATATTGCGCAGGATATGCCGTCCAACGATCCGGCGGGGGCGGACACCTTTCGCACGCGCATAGCGCACGTAATCCTGCGTCGCCGCCTCGCTCGCACCCGCCGCGACAAGCCGCGCGAGGAGCGCCATGTTGGGAATCGAGAGATTGAGGGCGGGCAGGGCCAGATGCCGCCAGCCTTCCGCCGTGAAGAGGCTGGTCTTCATGCCGAGCACCATCACGGTTTCCCCGCGGCCTGCCGTGGGAAACCAGCGCAGCACCACCGCGAAGAGCAGCATCAGCATCATGCCCTTCCAGAAGCTCGGCAGCGAATAGCCGAGCACCGTACCCGCCATGATGACGCGCGCGCCGCGGCTCTCCGGGGCGAGCCCCGCGACGAGACCAAGCGGAATGCCGATGGCCATCGCAAGGAACATCGCCACCAGAACGAGTTCGAAAGTCGCAGGGAAACGGCTGATGATCAGCTCTACAGCCGGAATTCCGTGCACGAAGGAGCGACCGAGATCGCCCTTCAGAGCACCGAGAAGGAAAGTCAGGTATTGGATATGCACCGGCTGATCGAGGCCAAGCCGCCGGATCATCGCCTCACGTTCGGCCGCGCCGACCTGCGGCGAGACCAGCAATTCAATCGGATCGCCGATGCCGTAAACCGCAAGGAAAACGGCAAGCGACACCGCGAGCAGAACAAAGACGCTCTGTATCAGGCGCTGAAGAATAAAGGCGGCCATATCGATCTGCTCGCGATGATCTTGTCCCTGGGTCCGGCGTTATTTCGCCGGACGCACGGACATGGCAAGGGTGTACTGGTCGAACCGGCCCGTAATCTTGAGGTTACCCTTGTAGGCCCAGATCGTGCTCTCGAAATGCAGCGGCATGAAGACACCGGCCTCGATCAGATGTGCACCCGCCTTGCGCAGCAGCACTTCGCGCTGGGTGACATCCATGGTCGTGATCGCCTTGTTGATCACTTCGTCGAAGGCTTTGTCGGAATAGCCGCCATAGTTCGAGCCACCCACCGTCTTCGCGGCATTGGGGGTCGCACCCCACTGCTTCAGGAAGCTCGAGGCTTCGCCGGTGCCGGAAGACCAGCCACCGATCGCCACGGAGAATTCCTTCTTCGCACGGCGCGGGAAATACAGCGCGCGCGACATCGCATCGACTTCGGTCTTGATGCCGATCTGCGTCAGATACTGCGCAACCGCCTGCGTAACCTGCCCGTCATTGATGTAACGGTCGTTGGTCGAGGAGAGCGTGAGCGAGAAGCCGTTGGGATAACCGGCCTCGGCCAGCAGCGCCTTGGCCGCGCGCGGATCGTATTTCGTGACCGGCGGCGCGGGCAACGTGCCCGACATGCCGGTCGGCAGGAACTGATGCGCCTGCTCCGCCGCGCCGTCCATGATCCGCTTGATGATCGCCTCGCGGTCAATCGCCATCAGCATGGCCTTGCGCACGCGCGCATCTTTAAGCGGATTGCCGCCCTTTTCGGCCTTCACGAAGGGCGAATCGTCGCGTCCCACATCGAGCTGGAAGTAGATCACGCGCGTCGAGGGCGTGATGATATGGCCGAAGCGCTGGTCATCGCGAATGCGACCGAGATCGCGCGCGGCCGGGTTTTCGATCACGTCGTAATCGCCCGCCAGAAGACCCGCGAGACGCGGACCGGCATTGGTGACCGGCACGAAACGCACGTTCTCCCACGGCTCGGCATTGCCCCAGTAGCGCGGATTGCGCTCCAGCTCGATATGCGCACCCTTGACGTAGCTCTTGAGCTTGTAGGGGCCAGTGCCGATCGCCATCGATCCATCGTTGAAGTTCGCGATGGTCGGCCAGGCACCTTTGACGCCGCAATTGTTGGGCACGTCGAAGGTGAGCTTGTCATGGGTCACGATCGACGAGGAAAGCATCGCGACGCCGGCGAGATAGTTCGGCAGGAAGGGATCGACTTCCTTGGTCTCGATCACAACCGTATGCGGATCCGGCGCGCGGACGGAGACGAAATTCGCGGTGATATCGGCATAAGAGCCGGCGACCGCGGTTTCGTTCTTCAACGTGCGGCAGAAGGAGAAGATCACGTCATCCGCCGTGAACGGCTTGCCGTTCGAGAAGTTCACGCCCTGGCGGAGCTTGAAGGTCCAGGTCTTCTGGCCATCGCTGGTCCAGGAAAGGGCAAGGCCGGGCCGCGGAAACTGCTTCTCGTCCTGAAGGACGAGGGAGTCGAAGATATGCATCGCCAACGCGTTGTTGGGCGAGAGATCGTGATAATGGGGATCCAACGCCGTCGGCTCGGAAGAAAGCGCGACACGCAGGTTTTGCGAAGCGGCCGGCAGCGCGTAAAGACAAGCCGCGGTCAACCCGAGTACGATTTTCGGTGAAAACATGGGCATCTACTCCTCCATGGCTGTTTTTCTTGACAGGCAATCCCCGGCAAGGAATTTTTGATGGGTTCATTTTCATTATCAACCGACCATGAAAGGCTGGACCTGTCAATATGGTGGAACCCGGCATGACACATTCTCTCAGACCTACCACCGAACTTTCGCAACGTATCGCGAGCGCCTATCCCGCGCTGTCCAAGGGGCACCGGCAGCTTGCCGATCACGTGATCCATCACCCGCTCGACGCGGCGACCATGACCATCGAGGCACTGGCCAAGGCCTGCGACACCTCGGTCGCAACGGCGACACGCTTCGTGCGCACTCTGGGATACGATCATTTCGGCGATTTCCGCGCCGCGCTCGGCGATGCGCTGCGCATCGCCATGGCGCCGGTGGAAACGCTGAGCCAAGCCACGGAACAGGCTTCACAGACGCCGGCATCGGTGTTCTGCGCCGCGCTCGACCGGCAGATCGAGAACCTGCGCGAAACCCGCTCCCTCGTGGAAGGGGAAAAGGTCGCCAGGGCGATCGAGATGATGATGACGGCGCGGCAGGTCTACGTCGTCGCTTCCGGCGCGAGCTATCATGTCGCGAGCTATCTCGAGGACGCGCTCTCGCTCTATCTCGGCCCGCGGATCGTGCTGGTGACATCGCGCGGGGGCCTCGATCGCGCCGTGCATTTCCTGGGCTCGGTCACGCCCGAGGACCTCGTCATCGGGATTTCGGTCCGCCGCTATTCGAAATTCACCGCCGAATTGCTGCATTTTGCGCGTGAACGCACCGCGCACCTGCTCGCGATCACCGACAGCGCCACATCCCCCGTCGCGCGCGTGTGCGACCTCACGCTTTTCGCCCCTTCCGATGGCGGCCATTTGCCCAATTCCCCCACCGCGCTTTTCGCGATCGCGGATGCCCTCGTCGCCGCCATCGCCCAGCAACAACCCGGTTCCGCCGCAGCGCTGAAGGCGCTGAGCACGAAACTCTTCTGGACGTTCCAGGAATAGGCCCTTCAGCGATCAGCCGAGATCCGCGCGCCGGTACCGGGATCGAACAGCATCATCCGCGCCGGCGACAGCGCCAGCCGGACACGCTCTCCGGGGCGGAAATCGACATGCGGCGGCACGCGCGCCTGCACTTTCGCGCCGTTGATCATGACGCTCAGCAGCGTATCCGGCCCCGTCGGCTCGACCATGAGGATCTCGCAATCAAGGCCGGCTTCGCCCGCCCCTTGCGCGGGTGCGAGCGTAATTTCCTCGGGGCGGATACCGAGCACGAGATCCGCCGTCGCGGCGCCGGGGGGCGCGGGCAGGGTGATCGTCTGCGTTTCCGCTGCATTGAGCGAGAAAGCGAGTTCCTGCCCCGCGCGGCGCGGCGAAACGGGAATGAAATTCATCGCGGGCGAGCCGATGAACCCCGCAACGAAGAGGTTGGCCGGGTTCTGGTAAAGGTCGCGCGGGGTGCCGAATTGCTGGATGCGCGCATCCTTCATGATGCAGATGCGGCTGCCCAACGTCATCGCCTCGACCTGATCATGCGTGACATAGACCGAGGTGGTGCGGGTGCGCTGATGGAGCAGCTTGATCTCGGCGCGCATTTCCACGCGCAGTTTCGCGTCGAGGTTGGAAAGCGGCTCGTCGAAGAGGAAGAGCCCCGCCTCGCGCGCCAGCGCCCGGCCGATCGCGACGCGCTGACGCTGGCCGCCGGAAAGCTGGCCGGGCCGGCGCCCCAAGAGAGGCTCGATCTGGAGCATCCGCGCCACTTCGGCGATCTTTTCCGCCTGTACCGCTTTCGGAACCTTCCGCATCTCAAGCCCGAAGGCGATGTTCCCGCGCACATCCATGTTGGGGTAGAGCGCGTAATTCTGGAACACCATGCCGATATCGCGATCCTTGGGCGCGACATCGTTGACGCGGCGTCCGTTGAAAAGGATATCGCCGGAGGTCACGTTTTCGAGCCCCGCGAGGCAGTTCAGCAAGGTTGTCTTGCCGCAGCCCGAGGGGCCGACCAGCACCAGAAACTCACCATCCTCGATGGCCAACGAGATATCCCTGAGCACCTCGACATCGCCGAAGGTCTTGGAAACGTTGCGGATCTCAAGCGTTGTCATGGTTATCCCTTCACCGCGCCGGCGGTGAGGCCCTTGATGAATTGCTCGGAGAGCAGGAGATAGACCAGCACCAGCGGCAGCGCCGCCAGCGTCAGCCCGGCAAAGAGCGCGCCCATATCGACCGCATGCTCGCCGAAGAAGACGGAAAGCCCCTGCGGAATGGTCTTCAGCTCAGGGCTGGAAAGGAACACCATCGGGAAGAGGAAGTCGTTCCAGATCGGAATCGCGGTGTAGATCGCGACGATGGCGAGTTGCGGGCGCACCAGCGGCAGCATGATGCGCGAGAAGATCGTCCATTCGCCCGCGCCGTCGATGCGCGCCGCGCCTTCGAGCGCATCCGGCAGGGCGCGGAAGAAGCCGGTCATGATGAAAACGCCGGCCGGTATGCCGCCCGCGGCATAGACCAGGATCAGCCCGAACTGGCTGTTGAGCAGGCCCATCGCCTTGAGCTGGATGAAAAGCGGCACCAGCAGCAGCTTCGCCGGGACCATCAGCCCCATCAGGATCAAAGTGTAGATCGCCCCATGGAAGCGGAATTTGAACCGCCCCAGAGCGTAACCCGCCATGGCGGAGGTCACGAGAATGATGATCTCGGCGCCAAGCGTGACAATGATCGAATTGAGGATGTAGCGATCGAAGCGCCCCGCGCTCCACACTTTCACGAAATTGTCGAAGGCCCAGGCCGAGGGCAGCGCGAAGGGCGAGGCCATGATCTCGCCCGTCGTCTTGAAGGCCGAGATGACGGCCACGCCAAGCGGCGCGAGCACCACCACCGTGTTGAGGATCAACAGGCCCATCAGCAGCATGGAGAAGGGCGTGTGGGCTTTCAGCGCGCGCGTGATCATGCCTTGACCTCGCGCTTGCGCAGGTAATCCGCGCCGAATTTCGAGCCCGCGAGCACGATCGCGAACAGGACAACGCTCACCGCGCCGCCAAGCCCGACATCCGTGACCGGCGAGGACGTATCCCCGAAGGAAAGGCGGAAGAACATCAGCGCCATGGTGTCGAGCGAATTGGCCGGATTGCCCGTCGCCCCGCCGATCACGAAGGGCAGGTCGAACCACTCGAAGGCACCGATGAAGGTGAGAATGACGATGATGGTGAAGGCCGGCCCGAGATTGGGCAGGATAATCCGCCGGAAGATCTGCCAGTCATTGGCGCCGTCGATCCGCGCGGCCTTGATGATCTCGTCCGGGATCGCGTTCATCCCGGCGAGGAAAACAATGGTCGGAAAGCCGACATTGCGCCAGATCGACATCAGGATCGTGGTCGCGAGCGCGAAACGGCTGTCGCCGAGCGGCGCGAATTGCTCAAGCCCGACAATATCCATCATGAACAGCGTGATCGGCCCGAAAAGCGGGTGCAGGAAAAGCTGCCAGAGATAGCCGACGATCACCAGCGAGAGGATCACCGGCAGGAACAGCGTGCCGCGGAAGAACCGCGCGCCGATCGGCCGCTGGTACAGCGCATAGGCGATGAGCAGGGCGATGCCGTTCTGGATGGTGAGCTTCACCAGAAAGGTAATCGCGTTATGCCCCAAAGCGGCAAGGAACATGCCGCGATAGGGCGGCTCCGCCAAGCGGATGAAATGTTTGAAGCCCACGAAATCCCCGCGCGAGAACGCCTTCCAGTCGTAAAGCGCGTAGGAGAAGGCCGCGAGCGCCGGCGCCAGCATGAAAATCGCCATCAGCGCGAGCGCGGGCGCCACGAAAAACGCGATCCAGAGCGTGCGGGAAAGGGGCGGGGAGGACATGCTGCGGCTTTCGGCAAGAGGCCGGGCGGGGCTCGTGTCCCGCCCGTTCGTTTCAGGGAAGCGCGCCGTTACGCACGCTTCTGAGAAGTCACTGGATTTTATGCCAAATCACTGGAATTTGTGCCAAGTCGCGATGCCGGTCTGGATTTCCTGCGCGAGCGCCTCCGGCGTCGTGCCGCCCTGGATGATCTTCTGGATCCCGTCGCGCAGCATCACCGAGCCGTTCGGATTCTGGTAGCGGAAGCCGACGAGCATCAGGAACGGCGTGCCGTTCTTCGAGGCCTGTTCGCCCAGAGCCACCAGCAGCGGCTCGGAAGGGGCGACGCCGGTGATCGCCGAGCTCTGCTTGAGCGTATCGGTGAAGCGGCGGCCATATTCCTTGCTCGCGAGATAGTTCACGAAATCCGCCGCGGCCTTGGCGTGCTTCGTCTTCGCGTTCACGGCATAATTGCCGTCGGCGAAATTCGAGACATAGGCCGCGCCATCCGCCTTGAGCGGCGGGGCGGCCATGATGCCGAAATCCGCCTTGGCATTGAGGGTGCGGATCGTGTCGATATTCCACGTCCCGGACATGTAGAACGCAGCGAGCCCGTTCGCGAAGAGCGTGCGCGCCTCGTTCTCGCCCACGCCCTGATGGTTGCGCGGCAGGAAATCCTTCATCGCCGCCGTCTCGGCGATAGCCTGCACGAAAGCGGGATCGGTGAACTTCTTCTTCCCCGCGATCACGTCGTTGAAGAAGGCGGTGCCGCCGTAGAAGTTCGGGCCGATGACGCCGAACATCTGCTCAAGCCCCGGCACGTCGTTGGACCCGTTGGACAGACAGGCGATGTTCTTGTCCTTCAGTGTCTTACACAGGGCCTTGAACTCGTCCCACGTCTTGGGAAGGGTCTCGATGCCCGCGCTCTTGAGCACGCTCTTGTTGTAATAGATGCCGAGCGCCTGCGTCGCGAAGGGCACGCCATAGATATTCGCGTTATGCGGCGGCGTGCGCCCCTTGGCGCCGGCGAGGAGCTGATCCGAGAAATTGACGATATTCGGCACGTTTTCCTTCGTCAGCGGCAGGAAATAGCCGGCATCCGCGAGGGTCGCGAGCGCGCCATAGGCACGGGCATGGATGATGTCCGGCCCGCCGCCGCCCGCCAGAGCGGCGGAAAGAACGGTCGGGTATTCGGTGTTCTTGTAGGGCGTGAATGTCACCTTCACGCCGGTTTTCGCGGCGTAGTCCTTGGCGATATCGTCGTAAAACGCCTTGTCCTCGACACGCCAGCTCCAGAACGACAATTCGACGCTCTGCGCGAAAGCCTGTCCGGCGGACAGCGCCATCGCCGCGATTCCGGCGGCGGAGAGTAGGTTTCTGATTTTCATGGTCATCCTCCCTGGGGATTTTTCTGTGGCTTCAGAAGGTTAGAGGCGGAACAAGTTCCGCGATGATCGCTGTGGCGTCATCGTGCAGCTTCATCCGCGGATAGGTGCGGCAATCGGAATCCCCGGTCTCGATGCCGCGCAATTCGGCGATCACGGTATCGAGCCCATGCGCGAAGCTGCGCTCGAGCAGCGCGCCGGCATCGTATCGTTCGAACACATCGACAAGGCGGAAATACCCGTCGCTCGCGAGCAGCACGCGCGCGCCCGCCGGAACCGGCACGGAATGGCGGCGCACGCCGTCGAGCCAGGGCATGACAGGGTTGATCACCCAATAGCCGTCGGCACGGTTCACCATGCGGCGGTTCTCGCGGATCGCGGGCCGGACGACGCGCCACGCTTCCTCGAGCGAGGCGCCACGCCGACGCGCCTCCTGCCAGAGCACGAGCGATTTCGCCGAGAAAGCCTCCACCGAGGGATCGGTGAAATGGCGGATGATGCCGTCCGGCGTCGCGACGATGACAGAGATATCGCCGATAATCCCGATCTCGAGCTTGGCGCGCGCCGCGTCATATTCGACAAGGCCGAGGCAGGTGGAGGGCGTATCCTCCTGCGCGATACCCGCGCCATAGCCCTCGCGCGTGAAGGTCTCGATCACGCCCGCCTGGAGTTGCGGCAATTGGCCCAGCAGCGGCAGGGCCGGATCGGCTTTTGCGCCGAGCCAGTCCGAGACATGGCAGGCGAGCCAGGCGGCATCGCTTGGGCCGGGCGTACAGGCGACATCGCTTGCGCCGGTAGCGCCGTCCAGCACCCAGATCGCATTCGCGCGCATGCCGGATGCGTCGTCGTTGACGTGTCCGCTCGCCGCGCTGGCGATCTGCCGGACGGCAAATGTCATGCCTGTCTTCATCCGCCCACCTGCCACAGGATTCGATGATCCCAATGTGGTCTTTATATTATAATGCCAATCAAATGCCACTTGACCTGTCAAGCCGCAGCTACCGCCTTATCTCACCGCAACATGGGGATCGCCGCAATCAGGCTGCGGGTATAATCATGCGCCGGCGCACGGAAGATCGCCTCCGCCGCGCCCGTCTCGACGATCTCGCCGCCCTTCATCACCGCGACGCGGTTCGAGACATGGCGGATGACGGAAAGATCGTGGCTGATGAAGATCATCGAGAGGCCGAGCGTGGCTTTGAGATCCGCGATCAGGTTGATGATCTGCGACTGGATCGAGACATCGAGCGCGGAAACCGGCTCATCCGCGATGATGAGCTTCGGCTTCAGCGCCAATGCCCGCGCGATCGCGATACGCTGACGCTGTCCGCCGGAAAATTCATGCGGATAACGCGCCCGCGCCGAGGCGGGCAGGCCGACGAGATCGAGCAATTCCGCCACCCGCGCCTCGACACCGCCGATTCCATGCACGACCAGCGGCTCGCCGATGATCGCGCCGACCTTGTGGCGCGGATTGAGCGAGCCGAAAGGGTCCTGGAACACCATCTGCATCGCACGGCGGGCGGTTTTGAGCGCCGTGCCCGATTTCGCGGTAAAATCCTCGCCATCGAGCAGGATGGTGCCGGAATCCGGCTCCATGAGCCGCATGATGCAGCGCCCGAGCGTCGTCTTGCCGCAGCCTGATTCCCCGACAATGCCGAGCACCTCGCCGGGGGCAAGCGCGAGATCCACGCCCTTCACCGCCTCGACGCGCCGACCGGATTTATCGGTATAGCGCTTCCTCAGCCCCGCAACCGCGAGCAGCGGCTTTGCTTTCTGTTCGCCGTTCATTGGACCGGATTCCAGCAGGCCAGCGCGCGGATCGGATCACGCGCGAACGGGGGCATGGAGGTGGCGCAGCGCTGGAGCGGCGCATTGCAGCGCTCGACGAAGGCGCAGCCCTTGCCGCGCGCGCCGGGCGCGGGCACCTGGCCGGGAATGGCCGGCAGACGCGCGCCGGGCAGATTGCGGGCGGGAATCGTATCGACCAGCGCGCGCGTGTAGCGATGGCGCGGCGATGAGAACAATGTCTTCACTGGCCCTTCCTCGATGATGCGGCCGGCATACATGACCATCGCACGGTCGCAGACCTGCGAGACGACGCCGAGATCATGGGTGATCAAAAGGCAGGCAAGCCCCAGCTCGCGGCGCAGTTTCGCGATCAGGCCCAGCACCTGTGCCTGCACCGTGACATCGAGCGCGGTGGTCGGCTCGTCCGCGATCAGCAGCTTGGGCGTGCAGGCGATCGCGATCGCGATCATCGCCCGCTGACGCTGCCCGCCGGAAAGCTGGTGCGGATAACGCGCAAGCGCCGCGCGTGGCTCGGCGATGCCCACGAGATCAAGCAGCTCTGCCGCGCGGGTGAGCGCCGCAGCCCGCTTCATGCCGCGATGGATGATCAGCGGCTCGGCGATCTGGTCGCCGATGGTGAAAACGGGGTTGAGCGAGGTCATCGGCTCCTGGAAGATCATGCCGATCTCGCCGCCGCGCACTCGCCCCATCGCGCCGGGGGAGAGCGCGGCAAGATCGCGCCCGCCGAACAGGATGCGCCCGGCGGCGATCCGCAGAGGCGGTTCGGGCAGCAGACGCAGGATCGAGAGCGCGGTGACGCTCTTGCCGCAGCCTGATTCGCCCACCAGCCCCAGCATTTCACCGGGCGCGATGGAAAAGGTGACATCCTCGGTAAGGACGAGATCTCCCGCAGCAAGCGAAAGGTTCTCGACCGTCAGGACAGGGGAAGAGGTCGCGTTCATGCGGCTTTCCAGTAAATGCCGCCGGGCATGGGCGCGGGCACGCCGGTCGTCGTGGGCAAGCTGAGCGGCAGCTCGAAGCGCGAGCGCACGGCGAGATAGCCAAAGCACTGCGCCTCGATGAGATCACCGTTCCAGCCTTCCGCCTCGACCGGCTCGACCGTAGCGCCCAGCCGCCGGGCGAGCCCCTCCATGAAGAAGGCGTTATGCCGCCCGCCGCCCGTCACCAGCCAGCGCTTCGGCGCCTGCGGCACATGCGCGAGCGCCGCCGCCGTCGCCTCAATCGTGAAAGTAGCGAGCGTCGCCACGGCATCCGCATCGGGCAGGGATTCGACGATTTTCGCGCGGGCATGGAAATCCTGCCGATCAAGCGATTTCGGCGGTTTTACCGCGAAGAACGGGTTGTCCATCAGCCGCGCAAGAGTCTCGCGATGCACGTTGCCGCTTTTGGCGATCGCGCCGCCGACATCATAAGGCTTGCCGAACTTGCGCAACACGAGATCATCGATCATCGCGGAAGCCGGGCCGGTATCGAACGCGATCACGCTGTCTTCGCCGATATAGGTGACATTGCCGACACCGCCCCAGTTGAGCACCATGAGCGGCTTTTCAAGCTTGCTCGCCAGCGCCACATGATAAAGCGGGGCGAAAGGCGCGCCATGCCCACCGCTCGCGACATCCGCCTGCCGGAACCCGTCAACCACCGGCACGCCGAGCGCGCCCGCCATCACGCCGCCGAGGCCGAGCTGGCGGGTGAAGCGCTTTTCGGGCCGATGATAGACGGTCTGCCCGTGAAGGCCGATGAGGTCGAGCGACTCCGGCGCGATCTTCTCTTTCGCGAGAAAATCGCGGATCGCCTGTGTGAACGCATCGGTGACGCGCTGCTCAAGCGCGTAAAGCGGATCGCGCTCGGCGATGGATGGGTCTTCGAGCAGCGCGAGCAGATCAGCACGCAGATCAGGCGGATAGGGCATCGTCGCTCCCGCGCCGGTCCGCACATGCTCGCGCCCGTCCGTCTCGACGATCGCGATATCGATTCCATCCATCGAGGTGCCGCTGATCGCGCCGAGCGCGGTATAAAACCTTTGCGTCATGCTGCTGGTCGCTCCTGTCCCTGCCTTGCAATTGGTATCTTAGAGGGCTAGCATAGTTTGAGACCACTCGGGAGGCAACCGAGGGAAACACATCCCGCCCACGTGCAGGACACCAACAGACCGACAGGGAGTATCGCCATGAAACGCTTTCTGAATTCCACCGCGATGGTGCTGGCCCTCGGCCTCGGCGCCGCACAGGCCCAGGTCCTCCAGGTCGCGGTTGATGGATCACCCGCCGGGCTTGATCCGCATATCGTCACCGCCTTCACCTCGTTCCAGATCGTCAACGGCACGCTGTATGAAGGGCTGACCGCGATCGACAAGGATCTGCGCGTCACCCCCGCGCTCGCCGCGAGCTGGAATGTCTCGCCCGATGGCAAGACCTATACGTTCAAGCTCGTCTCCGGCGCCACCTTCCATGACGGCAAGCCTGTCGAGGCGGCGGATGTGGTCTCGAGCTTCAACCGCGTCCTCTCGAAGGATATCGCTTCTCCCAATGCCAGCCGCCTCGCGGCGATGGAAAAGGCCGAGGCGCCGGATGCCGGCACGGTTGTTGTCACGATGAAGGAGGCTTCCGCGCCCTTCCTCGCGACGCTCGCCGCGATCGCCATCGTGCCGCGCGGGCTTGAGACCAACAAAGACGCGCTCCAGCGCCAGCCCAACGGCACCGGGCCGTTCAAGTTCAAGGAATGGCAGCCCAACGGCTTCATCGAGCTGGAAAAGCACGCCGGTTACTGGAACAAGGCCAAGCCGAAGCTCGACGGCGTGAAGTTCAACATCATTCCCGAATCCGCGACGCGCCAGGTCGGCATCGCCTCCGGGCAATACGCGATGCTGCCGAATATCGACGCGGCGACCGCGCTCCAGATCAAGGGCAAGCCGGGCGTGAACATCGCCGAGACGCTCGAACTCGCCTATACGCTGGTGGGCATGAATGTCTCGAAACCGCCCTTCGACAATGCGAAGGTACGCGAGGCGCTGAACTACGCCCTCAACCGGCAGGAAATCGTGCAAGCCGCCCTGTTCGGCGCCGGTGTGCCGGGCGGGCCGCTCTCGCCCGCGCTGAAGGATTGGGCGCTCGATACCAAGGAATTCGCCTGCTACCAGCATTCCCCCGCGAAAGCGCAGGAATTGCTCAAGGCCGCCGGCGTCGCAACGCCGGTCACGCTCACGCTGCTGGTACTGCCGCGTCAGGATATCCGCGATATCGCGCAGGTGGTTCAGGCCCAGCTCAACAAGGCTGGCTTCAAGGTGGAGCTGAAGATCCCCGAACTCGGCCAGTTCGTGCAGGATTGGCGGAACTCGAATTTCGATGCCTTCGTCTCCACCAATGCCGGTTCGCCGGACCCGGATGACACGTTCTTCCGCACCTTCAAGACCGGCGGCTCGACCAACGTGTTCAAATATTCGAATGCGGATCTCGACAAGCTGCTCGACTCCGCCCGCGCGGAGGGCAATGCCGCCACCCGCAAGGCGAGCTACAACAAGGTGCAGGCGATGCTGGCCTGCGAGGGGCCGATCTCCTTCCTCACCTATGGCCAGCTCTTCACGGCGATGCGGGCCAATGTGACCGGCTTCGACATCATCGCCAACCGCTCGCTGGTCAATCTGGGCAATACCGCCATCCAGCGTTGATGAACCGCCGGCGCCGCGTGCTCCTGTAAGGGATAGACGCGGCGCCGGATTTTTATAGGCCCGCCATGCGTTTTCTTCGCCAACGCTTCGTCGATCTCCTCGTGGTGATGTTCGGCGTCTCGATATTGACCTTCCTGATGATCCGCCTCATCCCCGGCGATGCGGTGGCGATCATGCTCGGCGCGAATACCGAGGTGACACCGGAGCGGATCGCCGAGTTGCGCGCGCGGCTTGGGCTCGATCAGCCCATGCTGGTGCAATACCTCCAATGGATGAGGGACGTGCTCGCAGGCAATCTCGGCCTTTCGATCTGGACCAAAAGGCCGGTGATCGAGGAAATCGCCGCGCATATGTGGCCGACGATCCAGCTCACGCTGCTCTCCCTCGCGCTCGGCGCGGGACTCGCCGTGCCGCTCGGCGTCGCCATGGCGCGGCTGCGCGGCAAGGGCTGGGATGCAGCCTTGCAGGTGGGCTCGGTTGTCGGGCTCACCATTCCTTCCTTCTGGCTCGGCATCATGATGATCCTCGCGCTCACCGCCTTCGCGCCGGGGCTGCAGGTGCTGGGCTATGTGCCGTTCTCGGAGGACCCCGCCGGCAATCTCGTCCGGCTGGTCCTGCCCGCCATCGCGCTGGCGCTGCCTATTCTCGCCAATCTCGCGCGGCTGGTCCGCTCCGCGATGCTGGATGCGCTCCAGCAGGATTACATCCGCACCGCGCGCGCCAAGGGCGTGCCGGAGGGGAGCATCCTGTTCAAACATGCGCTGCGCAACGCGCTCATCCCCTTTGTCACCAGCGCCGGCATCATGACCGGCTATCTGCTCGGCGGCGCCATCGTGGTCGAGCAGGTCTTCGCGATTCCCGGTCTCGGCCGGCTCATCCTCGGCGCCATCGCGGAGCGCAATTATCCACTGGTGCAGGCGACGATCCTCGTCATCACCTTCACCTTCGTGCTCGTGAATTTCGTGGTCGACCTGCTCTATGCAGCGATCGATCCGCGCGTGAGGCTGTGATCATGGCAACCGCCTCCCGTCATAAACCGCCGCTCCTGCTTCTCTTCGCCGGCGGCGGCGTCGCGCTCCTCGTCCTGGTCGCGCTGTTCGCACCCGTCATCGCGCCCTATGATCCGCTCGCCCAGAGCATCATCGCGCGGCTCAAGGGGCCGAGCGCGGCGCATTGGCTCGGCACGGACCAGTTCGGCCGCGACCTGCTGTCGCGCATCCTGCACGGGTTGCGCGCCTCGCTCGCCATTTCGGCGGCCGCGGTCGCCATCGCGCTCGCGATCGGCGGGACGATCGGCCTCGCCGCCGCCTATTATCGCGGCTGGACCGAGCGCATCCTGATGCGCCTCATGGATATCCTCTTCGCCTTTCCGGTGATGCTGCTCGCCATCGGCATCATCGCGATGCTGGGGCCGGGATCGGGGCCGACGGCTTTCGCCATCGCGACCGTCTACACCCCGATCTTCGCACGCCTCCTGCGCGGGCCAGCGCTGGTGATCACCGAGAGCGATTACGTTTCCGGTGCGAAAGCGATCGGCGCCTCCGATTTCCGCATTCTCTTCCGCCACGTGCTGCCCAATCTCGCGAGCGTGGTGCTGGTACAAACCAGCCTGCTGCTTTCCGCCGCGATCCTCGTCGAGGCCTCGCTCTCCTTCCTCGGGCTCGGCACGCAGCCGCCCGCGCCATCGCTCGGCACCATGCTCTCGGAAGGGCGCAACTTCCTCATGCTCTCGCCGTGGAGCGCGATCTTCTCGGGCTTCGCGATCCTCCTTCTCGCCTTCGCGCTCAACCTGCTGGGCGATGTGCTGCGCGACATGCTCGACCCACGCCTTCGGGGAGAAAAGTGACCGGGGGAGAAAAGTGAGCGGGGAGCAGGAATGGGTCCGCGCGGCATTACCGGCGGATGATGATCATCTTGTCGCGATCAGCCTGGCGAATTACCGCAGGAATTTCGCGCCGCTCCTGCCCGAATGCGACTGGAAAAGCTACGATGACGCCTTTTTCCGCTCCCGCTTCGAGGCCAATCGCGAAGCCATTCTTGTGATCGCGGATGCGCAAAAGCCGCTCGGCTTCGCCAAGATGACGGGCGCGCATATCGACATGTTCTTCATCGATCCCGGTGTGCAGGGCGCCGGTCTCGGCGCCCGGCTCCTCGCCGCACTGGAGAGGAAGGGCGCAGCCTCGCTCGAATGTTTCGGGCGCAATGCCGGCGCGCGGCGCTTCTATGAACGCCAGGGATGGCGTCTTGCCGCGCAATATCGCCGCGCCTTCGCCGGCGCGGATTGCGATTTCTGCCGCTACGAGAAGCCCTGAGGCATACGCAGGCTCACAGCGTGCACGCACGCTCACAGCGTGCGTGTCACCTTGTTGAGATGCGGCGGCCTGTCGGGGTCGAACCCGCGTGCCCGCGCCGCCGCCTCGATCGCGCGGTAGACCGGAACCAGCATCGCGATCGCATCCGTGACGGGGTGATCATCCCCCAGCCAGGGCAGGGTGCCCGCCTTGCCGCCCGCAAGAAAAACCGGGACATTGCCCGCGCGCAGATCCGCGACGAGATGATCGACGCTTGCCGCCGTCTCGTCCTCGAAGCGCAAGGCAAGAACCGGCGTCGTCGCATCGAGCGCGGCGCGCGGACCATGCAGCAATTCCGCCGAGGAATACGCGAGGATCGGCATGCGCAGGGTTTCCGCGCCCTTGAGCGCGATTTCCCGCGCCGGACCAAGGCCGAAACCGCGCCCGGTGACATAACCGCAGGGCGATTTCGCGAAAGCGGTGCCGAAGGCGCTCCAGTCCAGCGAGAGCGCCGCTTCCAGCCGCGCCGGCAGACGATCCAGCGCCGCGAGCAGCGCGGTATCCCCCGCCAGATGCGCGACCAGTTCCGCCCCGACGATCATCGAGGCGATCACCGATTTCGTGGCCGCGACGGAATGCTCCGGTCCGGCCTTGAGGGGCAGGACGAATTCGCTCTCCGCCGCGAGCGGCGAGCCTTCCGCGTTGAGCATCGCCACGGTGAGGGCGCCGCCTTCGCGCGCGGCCTTGGTGGTCGCGATGATGTCGGGCGAGCCGCCCGATTGCGAAATCACGATGAACAGGGCATCCGCCACCTTCAGCGGCCGCGCCAGCGCCGTCGTCACCGAGGGCGCGATCGCCGAGACCGGCAGGCCCAGCCGCGTCTCGATGAGATAGCGCAGGAACACGCCGGCATGGCCCGAGGAGCCGCGCCCGCAGACAAGCGCCAACGGCACCCGCTTGAGATCGAGATAGGCCGCGAGACGCGCCGTCTCGGCGCGGATTTCGCGCAAGGCGGCCGCGATGCGCGGCACTTCGGCGATTTCCGCCGCCATGGCCGAGGGATGGGTCATTTCGACGTCTCCTGACGGGTATTCTCGCCCCGCATCTCGCGCACCTCGACGACGAAATCATAGCGATCGCCGCGATAGGCCGAGCGCGTGAATTCCACCGGATTGCCATTGGCGAGGAAACCGTGCCGTTCGATGCGCAGGATCGCCGCGCCGACGGGGATTGAAAGCAGCTTCGCCTCCTGTGATGTCGCGAGCGAGGCTTTCAGCCGCTGCAAG
The DNA here is from genome assembly GCA_020161575.1 of Pseudomonadota bacterium. Taxonomy (GTDB): domain Bacteria; phylum Pseudomonadota; class Alphaproteobacteria; order Rhizobiales; family Beijerinckiaceae; genus Rhabdaerophilum. The sequence goes on along the minus strand of JAIUNR010000008.1, from coordinate 24,643 downwards.
CCGCGCACCGGCTTCATGCCCCGCGCCTCGAGCGCGTCATAGAGCGAGGCGCCGATTACGTCGGTCGAAGGAAGGGCGAAAGCCGGGATCACCGCGCGCTCGATGGCGAGCGGCTCGCCATCCGCCATGCGCACGCGCGTCAGCCGATGCACCGGCTGATCAAGCCCGAGCGCCAGCGCCACCGCCTCATCCGGCGTCGGCATGCCGGTGATGCGTTCGATCCAGAGCGAACCCGCCGCCTGGCCGCGATTGGTCATGTCCGAGGTGAAGCCGGCCAGCAGCGCCGCCGGTTGCTCGATACGCGGGGCGATATAGGTCCCTGAACCATGCCGGCGCGAAAGCAGCCCCTCACGCAGCAGCACGTCGAGCGCCTTGCGCACGGTCACGCGCGAGATTCCGATCGCATCGGAGAGTTCGCGTTCCGAAGGCAGCGCCTCGCCAACACGGATATCGCCGTCCTTCACCTGCGCGCGGATCAGCTCCGCGAGCTGGAGATAGAGCGGCGTCGGGCTGGCTTCGTCGAGCTGGCTGCGCAGAAGCTTCCTCATGTTTCAGCTCCGTTTTCCGCTGCCTGAAGGGCGAGGCGCAGATTGCCGTCATGGCGGGCAAGCAGATGCCGCGCCCGAGCCTCGTCATGGCCGAGCACGAGAAAAATCGCGAGCTTGATATCGTAGCCCGCGGCATCGAGCGCCTCGGCGGCACGCGCCTCGTCACAGCCCGCGAGCCGCACGACCATGCGCTGCGCGCGAATGCGGAGTTTCGCATTCGCCGCGCGCATATTGACCATCATGCCGCGATAGACGCGCCCGCGCTTGAGCATGATCGCGCTTGAAATCAGGTTCAGCACCACCTTCTGCGCCGTGCCCGCCTTCATGCGCGTGGAGCCGGCGATCAGCTCGCTGCCGGTCTCGACCAGAACCGGATAGCCCGCCGCCTCGAGCAGGGGCGAGCCGGCATTGTTCGCGATGCCGATCGTCACCGCGCCCTGTTCGCGCGCCCGGCGGATCGCCGCGACGGTGAAAGGCGTGGTCCCGCTCGCCGCGACGCCGATCACGACATCCTCCGGGCCGATCTGCGCGCGGTCGATCTGCCCGGCGCCATCGCCGGCATCGTCCTCGGCACCCTCGACGCTGGTGATCAGCGCCTTCTCGCCCCCCGCCAGCGCGAAGCCGAGACGCTCCGACGGCCAATCGAAAGTTGGCGGCAATTCGGCGCCATCCTGCACCGCGACGCGGCCGGAGGTGCCAGCGCCGACATAGATCAGCCGCCCCGCCTCGCCCAGCCTTTCCGCCGCGACCCCGGCGGCGAGGGTGATCGCGGGGAGCGCGTGGCGCACGGCAGAGACCGCGGCCAGCTGGCCCTCCCACATCGCCTCGATCGCGCTGGCGAAGGGCCAGGCATCGAGATCAGTGAAACGGGGATCGACATCCTCGGTGGCCATGCTGTGTCCGTATTGATACCAGTTAAATGCCTTTGTAGAAATGAGAGATACCAGTCGAACGCGCGCGATGCAATCGCCACGCTCAGCCAATCCGCCCGCGTGCGAGCAGGATGGCGCCGGACACCGCATCACCCTCCGCAGGACGCAGACGCCGCCGCAGATCGGGCGAAAGCCAAGGCTCGATGGCGCTCGCCAGCCCGCCGAGCAGCGCGATGCGCGGCACCTGGCGATCGAACAGCGCGCGGATGATGCCGTCGATTTCCTCGGCAGCAGCCTGCACGATCCGCCTTCCTGCCGAATCGCCCTGATCCGCGTGCCGGATCACCAGCGGCGCGAGGCGTGCGTAATCGGTGGCATGGGCGCGATCCATCCAGGCCACGGCTTCCATCGGGTCGTCGTTGTAGCGGCCCATCACCTCGCGCAGCAGCGCGGTCATTTCGGCGCGCCCGTCCTGCGCGCGCAAGGCGAGGCGGATGGCGCGCAGGCCGAGATCCGCCCCGCTGCCTTCATCGGAAATCGGAAAACCATACCCGCCGACGCGGATCTCGCGCCCCTCGACAAAGCCGAGCCCGAGCGAGCCGGTTCCCGCGATGACGATGCCGCCATCGCGCCCGCCATGCGCGCCCAGACACGCGGCATGACCATCGGTGGAAAAGGCGATTCGCGCGAAAGCATGGGGCAAAGCCTCCAGAGCTTCGCGCGCGCCCTGCCTGCCATAGCCCGCAAGGCCGATGCCGGTGGCGATTTCGCCGCGGCGCTCATGCCCGAAGCCCGCCTCATCCAAAGCTGCATCGATGGCATGGTTGATCGAGCCCCAGGCGACATCGATCCCGAGCCGGGTCGTGGCCGGGCCGGAAAGCCCCTGCCCGAGCACCGCGCCGCCGGCATCTTCCAGCCGGGCACGGCAGCCCGTGCCGCCGCCATCGACGCCAAGGAAGAAACGGGGTTCCGGCTTCTCCATCTCAGCCCCGCAGCCTTTCGACTTCCGCGCCGCAACGCCGCAGCTTGACATCGAGCTGCTCGTAGCCGCGATCGAGGTGGTAAACACGGTTGATTACCGTCTCGCCCTCGGCGACGAGCGCCGCCAGCACGAGGGAAACCGATGCGCGCAGATCCGTCGCCATCACCTCCGCGCCCTTGAGGCGCCCGCCGCCGCGCACGAGCGCCGACGTGCCCTGAAGCGCGATATTCGCGCCGAGGCGCTGCAATTCCGGCACATGCATGAAGCGGTTTTCGAACACGGTTTCGCGGATCATCGCCGCGCCCTCGGCCTGCGTCATCAGGGCCATGAACTGCGCCTGAAGATCGGTCGGGAAACCGGGGTAGGGCTCGGTGGTGATATCGACACCGCGCAGCCCGCCGCCGCCCTCGACGATCAGCCCGCGATCCCCCGGCCAGATCCGCACCCCCGTCGCTTCAAGCACTTCCGCCACCGATGCCATCTGTTCGAGGCGGGCATGGGTGAGTTCGAGCTGTCCGCCGGTAATCGCCGCGGCGATCGCATAGGTGCCGGCCTCGATCCGATCCGGGATGATGGCATGGCTCGCGGCACGGAAGGCGGTATCGCCCTGGATGAGGATCCGATGCGTCCCGGCGCCCTCGATCCGGGCCCCCATCGCGATCAGGCATTCGGCGAGATCGGCGACTTCAGGCTCGCGTGCGGCATTGATGATCTCGCTCTCGCCGCGCGCGCGGGTCGCGGCCATCATCGCGGTTTCCGTCGCGCCGACGGAAGGCGAGCCGAGCACGATACGCGCCCCCTTGAGCCCGCCGGCGGCGTTGGCGACGATCAGTCCGCCCTCGATGCCGATTTCGGCGCCCAGGCTCGCGAGCGCCTTGATATGGAGATCGACCGGCCGCGCGCCAATCGCGCAGCCGCCCGGCAGCGAGACCCGCGCCCGGCCGAACCGCGCCAACAGCGGCCCCAGTACCAGCACGCTTGCACGCATCCGCCGCACGGTATCGTAAGGCGCATCTTGCGAGAGGAGCGTACCGGCATCGATATGCGCGACATGGGGATCGGACTGCTCGACATGCGCGCCAAGCGCCCGGATCACGCCGATCATGCTGCCGATATCCGCGACAGCGGGCAGATTGCGCAAGGTGAGCGGCGCTTCGCTCAGCAGCGCGGCGGCAAGCGCCGGCAGGCTGGCATTCTTGGCGCCGGCGATCGTGACAGCACCCCGCAAGGCCCTGCCACCGGCAATCCGAAGGCGATCCATCCGGCCTCCTGTCTTCACGGCCTCAAGCCGTGCGAGATCCTGCAACATGAAGAGACGGCACTTGTAACAGGTTAAATGGTGTTATATTGGTATTGTCAAGTTAGGACCACACGGCACAGGCCGCTTCACGCCTAGCGCCGAATACGGAATTACCTGTCGATGCCCGATTTCAAAACGCCTGTGCTGGGATTCGACCAGAATTTTCCGAACCACGCCCTGATTGACGCCGCCACCCTCTTCGACGGCGAGAGTTTCCGCCACAATACCCGGCTTGAAATTCGCGACGACCGCATCGTCGCGCTCCATGCGCGCGGCGGAGATGCCGGCGGCCTGCCGCTGCTCACCCTGCCGGAAGGATGCATCCTCGCGCCGGGCTTCATCGATACGCAGGTCAATGGCGGCGGCGATGTGCTGCTGAATGACGCCCCCTCCCTTGAAAGCGTGCAGCGCATCGCGCGGGCACATCGGCGCTTCGGCACAACCGGCCTGCTGCCCACCCTGATCACGGATTCACCGGAGAAGCTCGCCGCGCTGGCCTCCTGCGCCGAGCAATCGCTCGCGCTGCCGGGCGTGCTGGGTTTCCATCTCGAAGGGCCATTCCTCAATATCGCGCGCAAGGGAATTCACCCCGTTTCCTGGATACGCCAGCCGAACCCGGAAAATATCGAAGCACTGAAGCGCTTCGGCGCAATCGGTCGTTCGCTTGTCACGCTCGCGCCGGAAACCATGCCCTCGACAGTGCTCGACACACTCGCGCAATCGGGGCTTCGCCTCGCGATCGGCCATAGCGAGGCAAACGCGGAAGAAGCGCTGAGCGCGATCGAGCATGGCGTTACAGGCGTCACGCATCTATACAACGCGATGTCGCAGCTCAGCGCGCGCGCCCCCGGCATTGTCGGCGCGGCGTTTGCCGATCCGCGGCTGATCGCCGGGATTATCTGCGACGGACTGCATGTCGCGCCGCTCGCGCTGCGCGCCGCGTTTAAGGCGATGGGGCCGGAGCGGGTGATGCTGGTCACCGATGCGATGTCCACCGCCGGCGGACGCGCAGGCGGCTTCGAGCTGGACGGCAAGACGATCCTGCTGCGCGATGGCAAGCTCACGGATGCGCAGGGCACCCTTGCCGGCGCGCATCTGACGATGATCGACGCGGTTCAAAACGCCGTGGAGATGATGGGCGCCAGCCTCGCCGACGCGCTGATCATGGCCTCGCGCACGCCCGCCCGCTTCCTGGGACTCGACGCCTCGCTCGGGCGGATCGCACCCGGCTTCCAGGCCGATCTCGTGGCTTTCGACGGGCGCGACATCCTCACCACATGGATCGCCGGCGAGCGGCTCGGCATCCTGGGCTGAGAGCGTTTCCTGGCCGGGATTCCCGGCTCAGGACATGGCGCCAGATTCAGGACTTGCTGCCCGGCTGGGCGCCGGGAATATGCGCGATGCGCACGATGTTGGTCGCGCCGGGCGTGCCGAAGGGAATGCCGGCGACAACCACGATCCGCTGCCCCGGTTTCCCAATCCCCGCGCGCATGGCGAATTTCGCGCCACGCATCGCCATATCGTTGATATCGCTGGCATCCTTGGTGATGATCGGGTGAATGCCCCAGACAAGGCTGAGCGCCCGCGCGGTTTCACGGCGCGGCGAAAGCGCGAGGATGGCGGCGCGGGGACGTTCCCGCGCGATCCGCAGGGCGGTGGCGCCGGAGAAGCTCCAGGCGCAGATGGCCGGCAATTCCAGCGTTTCGGCGATCTGGCGGGCGGAAGCGGCGATCGCATCCGCCCCCGTGATCTCGGGGGCGGAGCGCTGGTTCGCGATCAACGCCGGGAAAAGCGGATCGCTCTCCACCTCGCGGGCGATGCGGTCCATCATCGCCACCGCCTCGCGCGGATAGGCGCCCGATGCGCTTTCCGCCGAGAGCATCACGGCATCGGCGCCCTCGAACACCGCGGTGGCGACATCCGAGACCTCGGCGCGGGTGGGCGTGGGCGCGGTGATCATGCTTTCGAGCATCTGCGTGGCGACAATCACCGGCTTTCCGAGGCGGCGCGCCAGCCGGATGATCCGCTTTTGCAGTCCCGGCACCTTCTCGAGCGGCATCTCGACGCCGAGATCGCCGCGCGCGACCATGAGTCCATCCGCTGCTTCGAGGATATCCTCCAGCCGTTCCACGGCCTGCGGCTTCTCGATCTTGGCGATGATGCGCACCTCATCGCCGACGATGCGGCGAAGATCGGCGATATCCTCCGCGCGCTGCACGAAGGAGAGCGCGATCCAGTCGGCACCGGCGGCGCGCGCTGCGGCCGCATCGCGGTAATCCTTCTCGGTCATGGCGGAAACCGGAATGATCGTGTCCGGCAGGCTGACGCCCTTGCGCGACTTGAGGACACCGCCGACGACAACACGGGCGATCGCCTTGTCCTTCTCCACCGCCTCAACGACGAATCGCAGCTTGCCGTCGTCGAGGATCAGCGCATGGCCGGGCGCGAGCGCGCCGAGAATTTCGGGGTGAGGTAGGCAGACGCGCTGTGAATCGCCGGGCGCGGGGTCCGAATCGAGCGTGAAACGCGCGCCGCTCTCGATCATGACGCCGTCTTCGGTCGCGAAATTGCCGACGCGGAGTTTCGGCCCCTGAAGATCGACAAGAATGCCGACGGGATGCCCGAGTTTTTCCTCGATGGCGCGGATCAGCTCGACCCGTTCCGCCAGCGCTTCCGCGCGCATATGGCTCATGTTGAGGCGAAACACATCGGCGCCGGCGCTGACGAGATCGCGGATGATTTCGGGAGAGCCGGAAGCGGGACCGAGCGTCGCGACGATCTTGACTTGCCTTTGGCGGAACATGCTTGCCTCTGCAAAAAAGGAACGCCCGGCCTCAGGGGCCGGGCGGGGAGGGTGTCAGGCGTTGAGATAGAGCGCGCGCGCGTGATCGAGATCGACCGCCACGCGCGAGCCGGGACGGAGCGGCTCCACACCGGATTGATGGGCCACATCCACCAGAACGTCGGTGCCGCCGATCCGAATGCCATAGCGCACAGAAGAGCCAAGGAATTCGCTGTTCGTCACCTCGCCGGCAAGGCGGGTGCGGCCTTCCGCGGCCTGGCCGCGCTCATCCGCAAGCGCGGCATTCTGGGGGCGGAACACGAGCTGGGGCTTGTCCAGCGCCAGCACATCCGCCGCGACCGGAATGTCGCTGCCGCCGGCAAGGCGGAACAGCTTGCGATCCGAGCTGAGGGTTCCGGGCAGGATATTCGCCGTGCCGAGGAAATTCGCCACGAAGAGATTGGCCGGACGATCATACAGGTCCATCGGCGAGCCGACCTGCTGCACGATCCCGTCATGCATCACCGCGATCCGGTCGCAGATCGTGTTCGCCTCTTCCTGATCATGCGTCACGAAGATGGTCGTGATCCCCAGTTCCTGCTGGAGTTCGCGCAATTCGCGGCGCACCTGCACGCGCATCTTGGCGTCGAGGTTGGAGAGCGGCTCGTCGAGCAGAAGCACCTTGGGCCGGATGGCGATGGTGCGTGCCAGCGCCACGCGCTGCTGCTGCCCGCCGGAAAGCTGCGAGGGCTTGCGATCCTTCAGGTGCCGCAGGCCGACCAGTTCCAGCGCCTGATCGACGCGCGAGATGATCTCATCACGCGCGATCCGGCGTTCCTCGAGGCCGAAGGCGACATTCTGCGCCACGCTCATATGCGGCCAGAGCGCATAGGACTGGAACACCATGCCGACATCGCGCTTCCACGGCGGCAGGCCGGAGACATCCGCGCCACCGACGCTGACCGTGCCGGTCTGCGCGATGTTGAAGCCGGCGATCAGACGCAGCAGGGTCGTCTTGCCGCAGCCGGACGGGCCGAGAAAGGCGAAGAACTCGCCGGGCTCGATGGTGAGGTTGATGCCCTTGAGAACGTGGGTCTGCCCATAGGACAGGTTGACATCCCGGATGACGATTCCCGCAGCGTTGTGCCGGATATCGTCCATGAGCTGGTTGTGAACATTGAGAGACATGGAAGGTTTCCTTGCAAGCGAGGATCAGGTCTGGCCGGCCTTCGCCGCGCGGTCGCGCTCGGCGATGACATTCGACAGATAGGTGGAGATACCGACAATCAGCACCGCGATGATGCCGAGCGCGGCACCCGCGCCACGTCCGGCCGGCGATTGCATGAAGACGTAGAGCCCATAGGCGAGCGGCGCGTCCGACGTGTTCTGGACCAGCATCATCGTCGCCGAGAGTTCCACGGCGGCGGTGGCGAAGCTGGTGACGAAACCCGCCGCGATGCCGCCGGTCATCAACGGCACGACAATGCGGCGGATCGTCCGCGCCTTGGTCGCGCCGAGATTCTCGGCAGCCTCTTCGAGCGAGACGCTGATCTGCTGCATCGCCGCCATGCAGGCCCGCAGCGCATAGGGCAGCCGCCGCACGGCAAGCGCGATGACGATGATCAGCCAGAAGCTGGTCACGGATTGCCCGCTCGGCAGGCTGACCCCGTAATAGGCGCGCAGATAGCCGATGCCGAGCACCACGCCGGGAACCGCGATCGCGGCGCTCGCAAGGTAATCAAGCCATTGCCGCCCGGCGATCTTGGTGCGGATGACGAGATAGGCGATCGCCGTGCCGAGCACCACATCGATCAACCCCGCCAATGAGGCATAGAGCAGCGTGTTGGTGATGAACTGGCCGCTCTCCATGACCACGCGGGAATAATGCTGCACCGTGTAGGCATCCGGCAGCGGTGAATAGGACCAGATGGTCGAGATGGAGAGCAGGAACAGGCCGATATGCGGGCTGAGCACGAGGAAGAGGATCAGCGCGATCACGCCATAGGCGGCGATCATGTGGCGCGGCTTCATCTCGCGCTTGGAAAGCCCGCCGCCACCGCGCTGCACCGTCGCATAGTCCCGTCCGCGCGTCGCCAGCGAAGCGACCCAGAGCGAGAGCACCGAGAAGACGATCAGCACCACCGAGATCACATAGCCGGTCGGGTCCTTGAGGCCGATGGACGTGATGCGCAGATAGGCTTGCGGCGCCAGCATGTCCTTGACGTTGAGCAGCAGCGGCGTCGCCAGATCATCGAAGACCTTGATGAAGACGAGGCTCGCGCCCGCCACATAGCCCGGCATGGCAAGCGGAAACACGATGCGGCGGAACAGACGGAAGCCGGAGCAGCCGAGATTCTGGGCGGCTTCCTCCATCGCGCGGTCGATATTGCGCAAGGATGCCGTGAGGTTGATCAGGATGAAGGGGAAATAATGGACCGACTGGACGAAGATCACCCCGTTCAGCCCCTCCATGAAGGGGATGTTGACGCCGAACCAATCGCCGAGCAGCAGGTTGATCGTGCCATTGCGCCCGAAGAGAAGCTGCATCGCGACCGCGCCCGCGAAGGGCGGCATGATCAGCGGGATGATGCCCAGAGTCTGGATGACCCCCGACCCACGAAAATCAAAGCGCGTGGTGAGATAGGCGAGTGGCAACGCAAGCACGCTGGCCCAGACCACCGACATGATCGAGACATAGAAGGAATTCCAGAAGGCCCGCAGGAAAAGCGGGTTTTTCAGAAAATCGGCGAAATTCACCAGGGTGAAGGCGCCGGTATTCGGGTCCTTGAATGCGACCAGGATCACCATGCCAACCGGCACGATGAGGAAGAGGCCAAGAAAGCCGACAATTCCGGCGATCGTGAGCCATTGACCTGGCGTCGCGAGGCTTGGCTTGCTGGAAGCCGAGCTCTGAGGCGCCGCGAGCGAATGCGTGGACATGCGAAATCCTTTCACAGACCTTCTGTTGGAAGGCTGCGGCAATCGATGTGGGTGGAGGGGTAGGCGTGGCCGCCAGCCCCGGAGGGCTGGCGACGAAAGCCGTGTCAGCGCGTGAGCTTGAGGGCTTCTTCAGCCTTGGTCTTGGCCTTGGCGTAGTTTTCCTTGGCGAAGGCAGCCCATTTCTGCTCGAACTCCGCCTGGCGGGTCTTGGCATCCTTGCCGCCGCGGAAGGCGGCCTTGATGGCGGGATCGACCGAGGCTTCGGGCTCCGAAATCGGCATGGCGGCAACCAGCGCACGCGCTTCGCCGGCAAGCTTGGCGGCGGCGGGATTGGCCTTCTTGGCGATCGCGGCATCCACCTCGTGAAGCGTACGGGTGATGGCCTTGATGTCCTCAAGCTGGAACGAGATCAGCTGATCGAACAGGGTGTCGACCACCTCGGTCCGCTCGTTGGATTTCACCGTGTCGAAATCCTGCATCGAATTGAAGCGCTGGTCCTTGAACGGATTCGGGAAACCCGCCGGCGCCTTGGCATAGACCGCCGAATTGACCGGCAGGCGGCGGATGGTCGGCTCCAGCAGCACTTCCTGACCGGCCGGGGACAGCAGGAATTCGACGAAAGCTTCCGCGCCCGCCCGGTTCGGGGCATTGCTGATGATGCCGACATTGGCCGGAACCAGGGTCGAAATGCTGGGATAGACGAACTTGACCGGGAAGCCGGCGCCCTGCGCGGAATAGGCGAAGAAGTCGATCACGATACCGACGCCGACCTGCCCGGAATTGACCGCATCCGGCACACCGAAGGAGCGTTCGGCGATCTGGTTGAAATTGCCCGCCATGGCCTTGATGGTGCCCCAGCCCTTTTCCCAACCCTCGCCCTGGAGAATGGCTTCGATGGTCAGGTGCGTCGTGCCGGAACGGCCGGGCGAAGCGATCGAGACATGGTTATGGAAGACCGGCTTGGCGAGATCGGACCATTCCTTCGGGTCCGGCAGCTTGTTCGCCTTGGCGTAGCGGTCATTCCACATGATGCCGTAGCCGGAAAGCGCGAAGCCGAAATACTTGCCCGAAACATCGTTCACGCGGAAACGACCGATGCGCTCGGGAATACCTTTTGCCTTGGGCTGGTAGGCTGCCAGCAACCCTTTGCTGACCAGCACGCCGAAGGCGTCCGGCGCCGAGGCCCAGAAGAGGTCGGACTGGTTGTTTGACCGCGTCTCCTCGACGAATTTAACACCCGCATTGGTGTTGCGGTTCTGGACTTCAAGCACGAGGCCTGGATTGGCCTTCTCGAAGGCCTTCTTGATCGGGTCGGTCACATCCTTGGAGAAGGAGGTCACGACCGTCACCTTGCCGGTCGGCGCCTGCGCGAAAGCGGAAGTGGAAACAGCAGCCGCGAGTGCAAAAGCATAGGTGAAGGTTCGGCGATTCAACATTGAGGCGTCTCCCTTTTCATTATCCCCGGCGACTTACGCAGCCGGGCCTCCCGATTGTTTCGCAAAAGCCGTGCCAAAATCTCGTCATAAAATTACTTTTGTATTTCAATGCCTTGATGGGATTTCCCCGCGAACGACGTTACCTGTATTACCCGCGCGGGATTTCCACGTTACCGAATTTACTCGTTTTCCTCGCCAAGGCCGGGATGGGCGAGGCCGTGATCGCGCATTTTCAGGTAAAGCGTCTTGCGGGAAATCCCGAGATCCGCCGCGATATGCTGGAGCTGGCCGCCCTCGGCAAGAGCACTTTCCAGCTCGCGGCGCTCATGGCGATGCATCCGGGCCGCCAGCGTCTCGCGGGATGGCGTAACCGCCTCGCCGGGCTTCTGGGCGAAAACGGGAAAGCCCAGCGCGGCGCGCTCGGCGGCATTGCGCAATTCGCGCACATTCCCCGGCCAATCATGCCGGGCGAGCGGCGCGAGCGGGGGCAGGGGAGCCGCCTTGTCGCCGAGCCGGGCGGCGGCCTCCGAGAAGAAATACCGGAAGATCATCTCGATATCGGCCTCGCCGCGCGCGCGCAGCGGCGGGATTTCGAGCGAGACCACATTGAGCCGGTAGACCAGATCCTCGCGGAAAAGCCCCTTCATGGCCTGCGCGACGAGATCCGCCTTGGTCGCAGCAACGAGGCGGACATCAACATCGATCTCCTTCTCCCCGCCGAGACGCTCGACCCGGCGCTCCTGAAGCACGCGCAGCAGCCGCGCCTGCGCCTCCAGCGACATGCCCTCGATCTCGTCGAGGAACAAGGTGCCGCGATGCGCCTGTTCGATCTTGCCGATGCGCCGCCCGCGCGCGCCCGTGAAAGCCCCCGACTCATGGCCGAAAAGCTCGGATTCCAGCAGGGTGGGAGGCAGGGCGGCGCAATTGATCGCGACGAAATTCGCCCCCGAACGCGGCCCGAAATCGTGAAGCGCGCGTGCAACCAGCTCCTTGCCCGTGCCGGTCTCCCCATGGACCAGCACGGAGACATCGACCTGCGCAAGCCCGGTGACCATATCCCGCAAGCGCCGGATGGCCGGGGAATCACCCAGAATGCGCCCCTCCACCGACCTGGACTGCACAGCATTGCGCAGGCTCCGGTGGTCGAGAACAAGCCGGCGATGGTCCACGGCACGGCGCACCAGCTCGAGCAGATAGGTGGGGTCGATCGGCTTCTCGATGAAGTCATAGGCGCCTTGCTGCATCGCGCGCACGCCCATCGGTACATCCGCATGGCCGGTCACCATGATGACCGGAATTTCCTTGTCGAGCGCCTGCAGAGCGGCGAGCACGACAAAGCCGTCTTCGCCGGGCATGCGGATATCGGTGATGACAATTTCAGCCTTGCCCGCACTCACGAAGGGCCGCGCCTCGACCCAGCTCGCCGCTGCCGAGACAGAAAAACCCGCAAGTTCAAGCGTCTCGGCAAGAGCTTCCAGCCCCTCCCGATCATCGTCGATCAGTAGCAGCGGCAGCGTCGTTTGCCATGCCTCCGGCTGCATCTTTCAACTCCATCAGAAAATGCGCGCCGAATTTGTAGTCGATCACGCGGAGCGCGCCACCGAAATCGCGCATGATATTGTAGGAGATCGAAAGTCCCAGCCCCATCCCGGAGCCGGCCGGCTTCGAACTGACGAACGGATCGAAAAGGCTTGCGGCAAGCTCGGCTGGAATACCCGGCCCGGAATCGATCATATGCAGGCGCACGAGCCCGCCTGCGGTTTCCGCCCGGATCTGCACATCCCGTCTTTCCTGCCGCGCCACGGCATCCACGGCATTGGCGAGAAGGTTCACCACCACCTGCTCAAGCCGGATGTCTTCCGCCAGCACGCGGATATCCGGCGCCACCTTGCAGCTCACATTGGCGTCGGCATTGCGGATATGCGGGCCGAGCAGGACAATCGCGCCCTCGACGGCATCAAGCAGCGAGACGGGCGAGAGTGCGACCTCCGAACGCCGCGCGAAACGCCGCAGATGGGTGATGATCTGCGCGGTACGGGCAATGAGACTGTCCACCTTGCGCAAGGCGCGTGTGAGTCCGGCGGAATCGCCGCGCTGCTGGCAGATGAGCGCGTTGTGGGCATGCGCGCGGATGGCGTTGAGCGGCTGGTTGATCTCATGCGCGATGCCGGCGGAGAGATTGCCGAGCGCGGCGAGCTTCGCCGCCTGGACCAGCTCCTCCTGCGCATGGCGGAAGCGCTCCATCGCGCGGGCCATGTCGGTGAGTTCGTCCGATCCCGTGATGGCGATCGGACCGGGCATCCGTCCGTCCGCGAGCAGGCGTGCGGCGTTCGAGATCGAGCGTATCCGGCGGATCAGGTTCGAGCGCACATAGAGGAAACCGGCGATCAGGGAGGCGACGACGGCGCCGATCGCAATGAGAAGCAGCGCGTTGCGCCCGATCTGGATCGATTTTTCCGCCGCCCTGCCCGAGGCGCTCGCACGTTGCTTCGCCGCTTCGAGCACGCCGGCAAGCGCGCGATCAAGCTCGGCGATCATCTCGCGATTGCTCGAAACCAGCGCATTCATGCGATCGCGCTGCTTGAGTTCGAGCCGGCGCAGGCCGGGCAGCCCGTTTTCCGGATCGGCGATCTCGAAGAGGCGCGCGACGATCTGTCGCAGGCTGATCGTGTCGCTGGCGCTGTCGAGCGAGGGGAGCAGGGGGCGGACGAAATCAAGCGTCTCGGCAAGGAAATGCCCGTCGATCGCCAGGTGCTCCTGTGTGGAAACGGAAGCGATCCGGCTGATCAGCCCGATCGCGAGATTGGCATGGGAGGAAAGCTGGAGAATGGCCTCCGCCTTCTTCGTCTGCTGCGTGATCTCGCTGGCCGTGCGTGCATTGCCGCCGCGCTGGCCGATATCCTCCAGCAGGGATTGCGCGATGAAGCGGGCATCATCGACCAGAGGCTCGGCCTCATCCACGAAATCGCTGTGCAAAGCCATGATCTCGCGCAGGAACGCCTCGTTGCGCCCGCGCATCGTGATCGCGCTGAGGGTTTCGGCGCGGATCTGCGCGAGATTTTCAGCAAGCGGTCCCATCAGCTTGCGCACCGGGCTCAGCTCGTCGCTTTCGGTGGCATCCAGAATATCGCGCATCTCCGCCAGCCGCCCGGCGATCTGCCTGTCGATGCGCGCGACGCTCTCCGCGGTCTCCGCCTGGGAGAGAACCGGCGCCGTTCCGATAATCGCGCTGCCAAGCTGCGTGAGCCGTGTCGCGGAAATCGCGGCGGGCAGATCGTCACGGCTGATCTGCTGCATGGAAAGGCTGAGCCGCTCATAGGAAAGCCAGCCGATGATGCAGGCGACGATCGCCAGCGCCGCCGAAACGGCGAAGGCAAGGCCGAGCCTGCCGCCGATGCCGAAACGGATACGCCCGGTGCTCATCGCGGCCCCATATCCGCTGCGCGCGCACCGGCCTCAAGCGTAGCCGATACCGCTTCGAGCGCGCGCTCGGCGACAAGCAGCTTTGCCTCCGCCTCCTGGCGGATGCGTTCGAGCAATTCGGCCTGCGCTTCGCCCGGCTGCACCCCGCGCGGCAGCCGCCGGAACGCGATCTGCGGTAATTCGTGCCCGAACCCGGCGATGAGCGGGGGCAGGCGCTGGAAATCCGCTTCGATCTCCGCCAGCTTCTTGCCGGCTTCGGCATCCTGCATCGCCACCTGCCGGGTCTCCTCGAAGCGCCGCCAGAAGCGCTGCAACCGCACGAGACGTTCCGCGATCAACTCGTCAAAGAGCAGGTTCACCAACTCATATCGCCCGCCGGAGAGGCGGGAATCGAAGATGGCATCCGGTTTCGCCTGGGCGGCCGTAAACAGATCGCCATCGCCAGACCGCCGGAGCGGCTGGCGCCGCACATCCGGGTGGGAAAGCAACGCCTGCCCCTCGCGCGAAAGAACGAAGCGGACAAAACGCCGCCCGCCCTCCGGCTCCTGCCCCTGCGCCAGCAGGGCGATGCTGGCCGGAAGAAAGACATTCTCCGCCGGATAGGCAAAACCCAGAAGGTCCTGCGTACCGCTACTCCTTCCGAGAAAATCGATCGAGAGCCCGACACCAAACCGCCCTTGCGCGACACCATTGGACACGGTGAAGCTTCTCGCGGTGATCGTCGCCAGGTTGCCCGCGATCCGCTGCCAGATCGCCCAGCCCTTTTCCCAGCCATGGCGTTGCAGCACCGTTTCCACCATCAGATGCGTGGTGCCGGAGCGCGAAGGCGACGACATCGCCAGAAGCCCGCGATAGCGCGGATCGGTGAGATCCGTGATCGCATGCGGCGCGGCCACGTTCGCGCGCTGGAGCAGGGCATTGTTCCACATCATCCCGTAGCCCGAGACCGCGAAGCCCCGGAACAGCCCATCCGGGTCGTCCAGCGGGAAGCGGCCGATCGCGCGTTCCGGCGTCTCCACCCGGATATCGAGCGGCGCGAGGCGCCCTTCCGCCTTGAGCACCTCGAACGCATCCGGCGAGGAAGCCCAGAACACGTCGGCCCGCGCGAATTGCCCGTTGCTCACCTGCATGATCGCGGTGCCCGTCTTGCGGTTGACGATCCGAAGCCGGTAACCCGGTTCCTTCTGCTCGAAGGCGCGCCGGAAGGGTTCGTAAAACGCCGATGGAAAGGATGTGACGATCAGGATTGTGGCGCGACTGTCCGCCCCGGCGGCGGGGCTCCCTCCAAACAGGATGGCGGCGCAGTAGGCGAGGCCCGCGAGAACTGCGCGACAGGAGAGCTTTCGGGCGGAAGCGGGCTGCACAACCAGACTTGCCTCGCAGGAGGGAGCAGGGACCAGCGTGGCGGGCAACCAGCCCCCCTGGAAAACCAGGCCGAACAGCTACCCCGACGCCGGGGCAATCATCCATGAAATCCTTTGCCACGACAACAAGGATGACGCGACCCGCAGGGCCTTGTTCGGCAGCATCCGGTCAGCCGGCGGAAGGCTGAAACCACCGCTTCGTCTCAAGCTCAAGGCGCGTGATGACCTGCACGGCCTTTCGTGCGGCGGTGGGTGGCAGGCCCACTAAGAGGGCCCGCCAAAGGGCGGCGAGAGATCAAAAAGCCGGCAAGGACTTGCAATAAGCTTCGCGCATCCGGGACGCGAATGGCTCAGCCGCCCATCTGATTGCGCAGGCTGAGCGGACGCATATCCGTCCACACGTCCTTGATATGGGAGAGGCAATGCTCGCGATCGCCGCTCATGCCTTCGAGACGCCAGCCTTCCGGCACGGGCTTACCGTCCGGCCAAATGGAATATTGCTCTTCAATGTTCACGACGACGTGATACCTCGTAGCATCAGTGTTCATTTGACCCGTCATAATAGTCTCCCCGGAAACAGCCGGTATTGGCCCAGCCTCGATTTTTTTTCGCGGGCGAGGTCCTTAGCATAAGCGCGGGGAATGCAGTCAATAGCCCATCTGTATTGCATCGCACAACAAAGCCGCAGCACCACCACCCTAACCGCTAGGGAATTCCTCGCGATTTTGTGCAAAATCACATATTTGTAACGTAAAATAGTGCCATTTTTGATTAAATCCTCGCCAAAATCTGCTTGCAGATCAGCTCACGTTCTGCCAGTTTCCCGCGCCATCAAACCGCCCTCGGATCAGGGGGTATCGGTTCACAAATAAACAATAAACAACCACTGATCCGGGAAACAAAGCAAAATAGACTCTTCCGACTCAAAGCTTCGGGCAAGATCTCGCGAGCAAAAAACCTCGCCTGTATCGGAAAAATAATTTTGCATATATAGGGAGAGAGGCGAATGAATATCGTTGCGCAGCAGCCACGCCTCACTCTTCTTGATCTTATGCTTGACCGTGTTGGCGGCCTTTCGCCCGATATTGACAAGCCGGCCTTCACATTCCTTGGCGACGGTCAGACGGGCCCTCAAACGCTGACTTTTGCCGATCTGCACCAGCGGGCGAGCCACCTTGCCGCGCGAATTCAGGCGCGGACGAAGCCGGGCGATCGCGTGCTGCTGATCTATCCGCCCGGTCTGGATTACATCATTGCCTTCTATGGCTGCGTCTATGCCGGGGTGATCGCGGTACCGGCGCTGCCGCCTTCGAACCCGAAAACACTTCCGCGCCTCGCGCTGATCATCCGCGACGCGACGCCCGCCCTGGCGCTGGCGCCGGCCACCATCTGCGACCGCTTCGCACAGTCGGACGCGCTCGATGCCGGGATCACCGGCATGGAATGGCTCGCTTCCGACAGACCCGAAACAGGCGGGGAATGGAGGCATCCCGGCGTCGCGGGTTCCGATATCCTCTTCCTGCAATACACGTCCGGTTCCACCGGCGCCCCCAAGGGGGTGATGGTGCGCAACGAAAACGCGCTCGGCAATCTCGCCATCAGCCGGGCCGCCTTCCGGGTGACACCGGAGGATGTGATTGTCTCGTGGTTGCCGCCGCATCACGATTTCGGGCTGATCGGCGCGATCCTGGCGCCTGTCCATGCGGGTTGCCACGCGGTTCACATGTCGCCGGCCTATTTCATGATGCGCCCGCATCGCTGGCTCCGGGCGCTGAGCGATTATCGTGGCACCTTCACGGGTGGGCCGAATTTTTCCTACGAATTGTGCAACCGCAAGATCCTGCCCGAACAGATGGAGGGGGTCGATCTCTCCTCGGTGCGGCTCGCGGTGAATGGCGCGGAGCGTATCCGCGCGGAGACGGTCGAGCGCTTCGCCGAAACCTTCGCGCCCTACGGCTTTCGGCGCGGCGCGATGACACCCGCCTACGGCCTCGCGGAATCGACCCTTTTCGTCTCGACCCTCATCAGCCCGATGAGCGAGAATCCGCGCATGGTGGAAGCCGCGGCGGAAGCGCTCGCCGAAGGCCGCTTCGCGTCGCCCGCGGCGGATGCCGGTGCGCAGGACAGCACGATCCGGCTGGTCTCCAACGGGCCGATCATCCATCCCGGCCATGTCACGGCCATTGTCGATCCCGAGACCGGAAAGGCCCGCGCCGAAGGGGAGGTGGGCGAGATCTGGCTTTCCGGCCCTTCGATCGCGGGGGGATACTGGAACCGCCCCGAGGAAACGCGCGCCGCCTTCGGTCACCGCGTGCCGGGGATCGAGGGACGCTTCCTGCGCACCGGGGATCTCGGCTTCGTGCAGGACGGGCATCTCTATGTTTCCGGCCGCATCAAGGAGATGATGATCTTCAACGGTCGCAATCTCTATCCGCAGGATATCGAGGCCACGATCGAGCCGCTGAGCCCGTCCTTCCGCGAGAATGGCTGCGCCGTCTTCGCGCTGGAGGAAGGGCCGGTGACGCGGCTCGTCATCGTGCAGGAAGTGCTCAGCCGCCGCGAGCTGGAGACCGAGGGACTGGTGGAGCGCATCCGCGCGACCCTGGCCGAGCAGCATGATCTGTTCGATCTCGCCGCCGTCTTGTTGGTGAAGACGGGTGATATTCCCCGCACATCGAGCGGCAAGATCCAGCGCGGGCGCAGCCGCGAGCTGTTCTTGCGTGATGGCTTCAGCACGCTCTGGGCCTGGCGACTTGACGAAGCGGCCGGCGAGGAAGGGGCGGGCACCACGACCATCGCCTTCACCCCGCCCTCGACGCCCACCGAGAAAAAGCTGGTTGAATTGTGGATGCCGATGCTGGAGGTCCAGCAGCTCTCGATCCATGACAATTTCTTCGATCTTTCCGGCCATTCCCTGCTCGCGACGCAGGTGATCTCCGCGCTGCACGAGGCATTCGGCATCGAATTATCGCTCAAGGCGCTGTTCGAGAACCCGACCATCGCGCAGCTCGCCGAGGAGATCGACCGTTCCCTGCGCGAAAAGCGCATCGCCGAGGAGGCCGCCGCGACCGCGCCGGTCATCACCGCGCGCGCCGCCTCGCCGGTGCAGCAGCGCCTGTGGTATCTCGACCAGTTCAACCCCGGCGATCCGATGCACGTGCTCTCGGCCGGGCTGAAGCTTGTCGGCAAGCTCGATGTCGCCGCGCTCCAAAAGGCGCTGAACGAGATCATCCGCCGGCACGAGGTGCTCAGAACCTTCTTCGAACTCGAGAACGGGCAGCCGGCGGCGCGCGTCGCCTCCCATGCCCGGCTCGCATTCGCGCCGGAAAGCCTCGAGGAGGTTTCCTTTTTCGCGCGCGAGGGGGCGCTCCGCCAGCGCCTCGCCGAGCTGAGGGTGCAGCCCTTCAAGCTCGAGAGCGCGCCGCTCTGCCGCGCCGACCTCATCGCGCTCGATGACGAGACCCACCACCTGCATCTCGCCATGCACGAGATCGTGGCCGATGAAACCTCGCTCGAACTGATGCTCGGGGAACTGGGCGCGCTCTATTCCTCCTATGCGCAGCAGCGCGCCTCGACCCTGCCGGAACCGAAGCTGCACTACGCCGACTATGCCGATTGGCATCAGCAATCGATGCAGGGGCAGGTTCTCGAAGGGCAGATCGGCTATTGGCGCCGCCAGCTCGACGATATTCCCGTCCTGCTTGATCTGCCGACCGATCATCCACGCCCGGCGGTGCAGAACCATCGCGGCGCGCGGCACGCCTTTTCAATCGACAGCGCGCGCACCGCGCGGCTCGGGGCGCTGGCGGCGGAAAAGGGCGCGAGCCTCGACCAGCTCCTCGCCACGGCCTTCGCCGTGCTCCTCCATCGCTATTCGGGGCAGGCGGACATCACCTTCGGCATGCCGGTCGCCAATCGCGGGCGCAGCGGGCTCGATACGCTGATCGGCGCGCTCTCGAACGCCGTGGTGATCCGTTCCACGCTCGCGCCCGGCGAGCGCTTCGACGCGCTTCTGGCGCAGACGGGGCGGATTCTCACGGCCGCCGAGGCGAACAAGGACGCTCCCTTCGAAGCGGTGATCGAGGCACTGAAGCCCGAGCGTCACATGAGCCATTCGCCGCTCTTCCAGGTGATGCTCGATCTTTCGCCCGAGGAAAGGGCCTTGCCGGTCTTCGATACGCTCGATGTCGAACGCACCGCCCCGGCGCTTGTGCTCTCGCGCTACGACCTCACGATGCGCCTCGCGCCGGAAGGCGGAACATTGCGCGGCAGCGTGGATTATTGCACCGATCTGTTCGAGGAAGCCTCGATCGCGCGGCTGGCCGGGCATTTCTCCACCCTGCTCGACGCGCTGCTCGCCGATCCCGACGAGCAGGTCGCGCGGCTGGTCCTGCTGCCCGAGGCGGAGCGGCGCCAGCTTGTCGTCGAATTCAACGATACCGCGCGCGATTTCGGGCCGCCGACGACGATTCCGGCCCTGTTCGATGCCGCCGCCGCGCGCCGGCCTGATCATACCGCTTTGGTCTTCGAGGGCGAGAGCCTCTCCTACGCCGCCTTCGCCGCGCGGGTGAACAAGCTCGCCCGCTACCTGCACCGGCAGGGCGTGGGACCGGATGTCATGGTCGGCCTTTGCATCGAGCGTTCGCTCGAGATGATGGTCGCGCTGATGGCGATCCTCAAGGCTGGCGGCGCCTATGTGCCGCTCGACCCCGATTATCCCGAGAACCGTCTCGAATACATGATCGAGGATGCGCGCCCCGCGATCATCCTTACGCTGGCGCGGCTGGAGAAGAACCTGCCGGCGCATGATCTGCCTGTCTTCCGCCTCGATGCCGATTGGGAGAAGCTGGCGGATGAGGCGGAGGATAATCTTGCGCTTATCGCCGGGCCGAGGAACCTCGCCTATGTGATCTACACCTCCGGCTCCACCGGGCGGCCGAAAGGCGTGGGCGTCGATCACGCCGGCATCACCAACCGCCTGATGTGGCAATCGGAAGCCTATGGCATCGCCGATGACGAGCGCGTCATGCAGAAGACGCCCTACAGTTTCGATGTCTCGGTGTGGGAATTGTTCTGGCCGCTGATCAGCGGCACCACGCTGGTTCTCGCGAGGCCCGCGGGGCACCAGGATGTCGCCTATCTCGCGGATCTGGTGCGGCGCGAGGCGATCACCACGATGCATTTCGTGCCGCCGATGCTGGAATTCTTCCTCAACCTGGCGGATTTGACGGCCTGCCGCTCGCTGCGCAAGGTGATGTGCTCGGGGCAGGCGCTGCCGGTGGCGCTCCAGCAGCGTTTCCTCGCACTCCTGCCGCATGTGGGGCTGCACAATCTCTATGGGCCGACGGAAGCTTCCGTCGAGGTGTCTTTCTGGCATTGCCGCCCCATCGAGGGGCAAAGCTCGGTGCCGATCGGCCATCCGATCGCGAATATCCAGCTCCATGTGCTCGATCCCGAACTGAACCCGGTGCCGCTCGGCGTGGCGGGCGAGCTGCATCTGGCCGGCGTGGGCCTCGCGCGGGGCTACCTCAACCGGCCGGATCTGACGGCGGACAAGTTCATCCCGAACCCGTTCAGCGCGGAGCCCGGCGCGCGCATGTACAAATCGGGCGATCTCGCCCGCCACCTGCCGGATGGTTCGGTGGAATATCTCGGTCGCATCGACGATCAGGTGAAGATCCGCGGTTTCCGCATCGAGCTGGGCGAGATCGAGGCGCAGCTTCTCGCGCTCGATCAGGTCCGCGAGGCCATCGTGATGGCGCGCGACGATTTCAACGGCGACCGCCGCCTTGTCGCCTATCTCGTGGGGGATGAAACCGTCGCGGCGGATGAGGGCGCCGCCATCGCCGCGATCCGGCAGGCCCTGCTCGATCGCCTGCCCGATTACATGGTGCCGGCGCATTTCATCTGCCTTGCGCAGTTTCCGGTGAATGCCAACGGCAAGGTGGACCGCAAGGCATTGCCGGCGCCGGACCAGACGCGCGGCGAGGAGGGCTACCTGCCCCCGCGCACCGATACCGAGGCCGTGCTCGCCGAGATCTGGGCCGAGATCCTCGGCCTCGACCGCGTGAGCATGGGCGACAATTTCTTCGCGCTCGGCGGGCATTCGCTGCTCGCGACACAGGCGATCTCCAAGATCCGCGTGCGCCTGCAGGTCGATGTGCCGTTACGCGCCATCCTGTTCGACACGCCGACCATCGCGGAACTGGCGCCGCTCGTCGAGGAGCTGGCGAGCACGCAATCGGGCTCGGCGATGACGACGATCCACAAGGTGGAACGCGACCGCGACCTGCCGCTCTCCTTCTCGCAGCAGCGCCTGTGGTTCCTCGACCAGCTCGAACCGGGCAACCCTTTCTACAACATTCCCGCGCCGACCTGGCTGCGCGGCGCGCTCGATGTCGCCGCCTTCCACCGCGCGCTCAACGAGATCGTCCGCCGCCACGATTCCTTGCGCACGATCTTCGTGACGCGCCATAACCGCCCGATCCAGATCGTGCTCGATCAGCTCGAACTCGCGCTTCCGCTCGTCGATATCAGCCATCTCGCACCGGCTGCGCGCGAAGCCGAGGCCCGCCGCCTTGCCGCCGAGGATGCGCAGACACCCTTCAAGCTCGATACCGCACCGCTCGTGCGCGCAACCCTGCTCAAGCTCTCCGAGCGCGAGCATGTGATCCTCTTCAACATGCACCACATCATCTCCGATGGATGGTCGATGGGCGTGCTGGTCAAGGAGATCATCGCGATTTACGGCGCCTTCGTGCAGGGCCAGCCGAACCCGCTGCCGGACCTGCCGCTGCAATATGTCGATTTCGCCAATTGGCAGCGCCTCTGGCTGCGCGGCGAGGTGTTGCAGGATCAACTGCGCTACTGGACGCGCCAGCTCGAAGGCGCGCCCCCGGTCCTCGCCCTGCCGACGGACAGGCCGCGCCCGGCCGCCCAGAGCTATCGTGGCTCGACGGTGGAGCTCACCGTGCCCAAGCGCCTCGTCTCCGAGCTTTACGCCATCGGCGCGCGCCATCAGGCGACGCTCTACATGACGTTGATGACGGCGTTCAACATCCTGCTCGCGCGCTATGCCCGGCAGGACGATCTCAGTGTCGGCACCTATATCGCCAACCGCAACCGCGCCGATATCGAGAACCTCATCGGCTTCTTCGTGAACATGCTGGTTATCCGCACCCGCATCGAACCGGAGGCGAGCTACGAAAGCCTGCTCAGGCAGGTTCGCCAGACCGCGCTCGACGCCTATGCCAACCAGGATCTGCCTTTCGAGCATCTGGTGGATGCGCTGAAGCCCGAGCGGCATCTGAGCCATTCGCCGCTTTTTCAGGTGGTTTTCGTGCTCCAGAACGCGCCGATGGACAAGCTCGAACTGGCCGGCGTCTCCACCGAGCCGCTGACGAATGACAGCTATGTCTCGAAATTCGATCTCACCCTGCGCCTGACGGAAACCAATGGCCAGCTCGACGGCTGCCTCGAATACGCGACCGATCTCTTTGACCGCGCCACGATCGAGCGCATGGCCGGCCATTTCATGGCGCTGCTCGAAGCCATCACGCGCACGTCGGCACTCCCGATCCGCGATCTGCCGATGCTCGCTGCCGAGGAGCGGCGCTTCCTTGTCGAAACCGTGAACGATACCGCCCGCCCCCCGGCCGAGGCGCAGGATGTCGTCGCGCTCATCGAGGCGCAGGCCCGACAGACCCCGGCGGCGATCGCCGTCAAACTCGGCGATGCCAGCCTCTCCTATGCCGAACTCGACGCCCGCGCCAACCGCCTCGCGCATCATCTCGCCGGGCTCGGCATTCGCGCCGAAGACAGGATCGGCATCCATCTCGAGCGCTCGCTCGACGCGATCATCGCCATTCTCGCCGTTCTCAAGACCGGCGCGGCCTATCTCCCGCTCGATCCTGATTATCCCCCGCAGCGCCTCGCGCATATGCTCGCCGACGCCCGGCCCCGGCTGGTGCTGGCCGCGACGGACAACACCCCCGCGTTCGCCGGCTTCGCCGTGCTGGGCCTCGATACGCTGGCGGAGGCGCTCGCCTCCTGCCCCGAAACCGCGCCGGATGCCGCGCGTTTCCCGGCCGGCGCGGCCTATATCATCTATACCTCGGGCTCGACAGGCCAGCCGAAGGGCGTCGTCGTTCCCCATGCGAGCCTCCTCAATCACGCGCGCCAGCATATCGATGTCTGCGCGCTGACCCCCGGCGATCGCGTGCTGCAATTCGCGACGCTGAACTTCGACACCGCCGTCGAGGAAATCTTCGCGACTCTCGCCGCCGGCGGGACCCTCGTGCTGCGCCCGGCGGATTTCCTCGATTCAGGCACCGCCTTCGGCGCCTTCCTCACAGCACAGGCAATTACCGTCCTCGATCTGCCGACGCAGTTCTGGCACCAATGGGTGCAGAATTGCCGGCGCGACAGCCTGGCGCTGCCGCCGGCCCTGCGCCTCGTCATCGTGGGTGGCGAGAAGGTCACGCGCGCCCAGCTCGCGGAATGGAGCCATCTCAACGCGGGCCATCGCGTGCGCTGGCTCAACACCTATGGCCCCACCGAGACGACGATCAGCGTCACCGGCTTCGTGCTTGCCGGCGCGCTCGATCCCGCCATGGCCGAGATCCCCCTTGGCACCCCGATATGGAATGTCCGGTGTTACGTCCTGGATGGGGGATATGGTTTGAGCCCTGTTGGGGTGTGGGGGGAGCTGCATGTGGGCGGGATGGCGCCGGCGCGCGGTTATCACAACCGGCCGGATGCGACGGCTGAGATGTTCCTGCCCGATCCGTTCTCGCCCGAGCCCGGCGCGCGGATGTATCGCACCGGCGATATCGCGCGCTGGCGGGCGGATGGCGTGCTGGAGTTCCTTGGCCGCGCCGACGATCAGGTGAAGATCCGCGGTTTCCGCGTCGAGCCGGGCGAGGTCGAGGCTGCCCTGCGCGCGCTTCCGGCGCTTGCCGATGTCGCGGTGATCGTGCGCGAGGACAGGCCGGGCC
>JAIUNR010000007.1 GCA_020161575.1 Pseudomonadota bacterium | reverse complement strand
CACGGCACGGGCGCGGACTTCGGGTGAAAACTTGTTCCTCGTTTTGCTCGTCATGGCTCCATCCTATTTGTAAGTTGGAGCCTCCGGCAAACCCGGAGCGGTTCATTCTTGGAAATCAGCAGACATCAGATTGTAGTTGCCGTCAGTGTGCGCCTTTTGGGTTGAGCTCAGCTTGGCTATGTGGGATTTGCTGCAATTTGCTGAAATACACTCAGCGCGCGTGCAACTGCTTGATCCATGTTGTAATATTTGTAATCACCCAACCTGCCACAGAAAGTAATATTCTTAGCTTCTTTGGCTGCAAGCGCGACGTAGCGATTATGAAGTTCCTGGTTTTGATCTCGGGGAATTGGGTAATAGGGAACTGTGCTTCCTGGAACATGGGATTGAGGATATTCTACAGCAACTGTGGTGCAATTACTAAATTCTCCTGTAAGATAGTTCATTTCAGAAATGCGCGTAAAATCCTCACTTACAGGATAATTCACCTGCCCTGCCGGTTGGTGACGATGTTGCTGGTATGTCTGAAAGTCGAATCTTAGAGAACGATAAGGTAACTCTCCTAGGGAATACGAGAAGAATTCATCGATTGCTCCGCTGAATATCATATTATCGTACGAGACTTGGCCCCCAATGTCTAAAAAAGAGGTCCCAAGAGAAACGTCGACTCCTTCCCGATTTAGTAGAATGCGCTCAAACATTTTTGTATAACCCTCGGCAGGCATCTCTTGAAAGCGATCCTGGAAGTACCTATCATCATAAGATATATGTACTGGAACTCGAGCTGTAACAGATGGCGACAGTTCTTCTGGCTCAAGACCCCACTGCTTAGTCGTATACCCATAGAAGACTTTGTCATATATAAAGCTTGCTAAGTCTCGAATACCTTGAATTGAAGACTGGCGCATTTTAAGAATTGGCACTTTCTGCTCCATTCCATAGGCACCGATAAGCAATCCTTTCAAACGATCGGCTTCCATTTTTGGAAAAAGGATTTCCAATGATGTCAAATTGAACGGAATCGGAATTAGGCGGTTATCGACAAATCCCACGACGCGATGCTCATAGGGGCGCCAGGTTGTAAAATTCGAAAGGTATTCAACAACAGAAGGAGCGTTGGTATGGAATATGTGAGGTCCATACTGGTGAAAGAGGATTCCAGCTTCGTTTCGAGTATCAAAAGCATTTCCAGCAATATGATCTCTACTATCTATAACCAAACATCGCTTTCCCATCTGTGAAGACAAACGCTCTGCAAGGATCGCCCCTGTGAACCCAGCTCCAACAATCAACCAATCATAGTGCTTCTTCATTTTCGTCCCGATGGCGGTGTAGAAAAATTACAGCCCAGCCAACCAACGCCGAATGCGTTCCGTCAGAAGAGCCCACATAGAAGCACCGATAGCCGGCTGACCCGGGTGCTTTGTCAGACTATTGGCTTGCTCGTGTTGCCGAACAAAACCAAAATGGTAAGGGAGGAGCAAATTTTTCAACAAAGGGCGCATGAAGGGAGGGCAGTGATCCGCATATGCACGCAGAACCCGAAGTTGATTGTGATACAGGTTGGTATTGCGGCTAAACCCCGCATCAGTATGCCTGTACCAAAATAGCTCTTTGGGGCACACTTCAAGTCGGAATCCAGAGAGGATGCACCGCACATGAAGATCCCAATCCTCCCAAGATGTATGCCTTTCTTCCTGAAAGCCTCCAACAGCTTCGAATGCCGCCCTCCGAAACAAGCTATTAGCGTCACCAAAAACATTCTGGATTATCCCTGCCTCCAGTGCAGCGCCAATCGGCAGGTAACGATACCTTATTGGCGTTTCGTTCCCCGGACGTTCAATCTCCTGATCAAAAGCTGCAAAATATGAAGAGACGATGTCAGCACCAGTTTGGAAGGCTGCAGCAACAAACTCCCCAATCATGTCGGGCATTGAGACATTATCTGCATCGCAGAATAGCAAAAAACTCCCCTTAGCTTTCTTTGCCGCAAAATTGCGTGCAGCCCCAACCCCTCCATTCTCCTTGGAGAAGAAATTAAATCGGGGATCACTATTATTCTGTACTAATTCGTCAAATTTTTGAACAGATAAGATATCTGTGCTTCCATCATTTACAATAATAACTTCGAAATTTGGATACGCTTGTTCCTTTAGCGCTTGAATCGTAGCATCAATATAACTCCCGCAATTGAAGTACGGGATGCAAACACTCACAAGCGGCGACTGGTTCTTCAGTTTACTTATTGCTTCTGTCCGCCTCCCGGATAACGGAGGCGAATCGTGCAAACTCAGCCACAAATTCTTGGCTCTGGGGGGGCTATACTTGCTTCTGAAAGAGGGCAAGCGGCCAGCCAAAATGCCAGAAATTTTAGCGCATAGCTCCCGCTCACTTGCTCCAAAGAGACAATCCTCCTCCAACATTTCGGGAATGCCGCCCGTCGATGCGGCAATCATTGGAATGCCATACGCAAGGCACTCGATAACTGTAAAAGGAAAATTATCCAGTAAAGAAGGCATGACAGCGATGGCCCTGCGCTCCCTTATAGCATTCAAGGCGTCAAATGCAGACAAATTCTCTGCTATTTCATATTTTATGCATGCTCCTTTGAGAGAGTTATTAATAAATTCTACTCCATCAAAATCAGAACCGGTAATTTTACCGTTTTTCCCAAAGAAAAACACCTTCTGCAATTTATTTTTTTCTTCAAGGCTGAGGCGCATTAAAGAGCCAAGGAAGATTTCAAGACCTTTGCGAGTTTCTAACCGCCCAAAGAATGCAAATACGCCAGGTTCCGGGCTATAAGGTACAGGAAGATCATCAACATCAAAACAATAAGGAATTATCTTCCTATTTTCAGCAAGAGACCACCCGCTCTCTTCTGTATATTTACACATGTATTGAGACGGGCTCAAAATAATATCTGCGTGCTCACAACAATATCTCTCGCACCAGCTAAGTTTCGTGTCTGGTAGCGGCCAATCATTCCACTTGCACATCCCCTCATTAATCCAATCGGTGCTGGAATGCATAGTCACCGTAAGAGTTGTATTCTGAAAATATTCAGTCGACCTCTTAGCTTGTATGCAGCAAAATCCATTTGCCTGCCAGTCTTGGAAGTGTATATAGTCAAAATCCTTTCCCCTTAAATGCCAAAAAATAATAAGAGATCTTTTAATAAACCAATCCGCGTCTGATACTAAAGAGGAATTGTTTCTCTCATTGATGACTTCAAAAGTAATTCCGCGCTCCGCGTAGACCTTTACCCAGTGTGCTTCATCTTCGTGCTCGACAGGGCCAGTGAAGACAACTGTTACGGCGTGCCCTGCTTTTACCAGCGCATTTGATAGATGGTATGCGTGCGTGCCAATACCGCCATTTCTAATGGGGCCGATAATGTCCGGCGTTACAATGCAGATGCGCTTAGAAGAAGCCTGGGACATTGATAAGAGTTCCACTTTTCTGAACAACTAATTTACCTGAGCACTCGCTGGAAAAAGCGTTCGAGCCACCGCGCAACAGGACCAGTGGGGGAGCCAAATGCAGCATAGATGCGATCAGCGATTTTGCCCGCAATTTCTCCTGCAGGTGTCCGAGTGTGCAAATCAGCAGTGAAGCCAACCTGCGACATACAGGCGATAATTGGGCGATAGAGCGCAGGCGCAGCACTTAAGTACGCATCCATAACCCTTCGTTGGTTCTTTACCAGATTAGTGTTGCGACTAGCTCCCGCAAGGGTGTGTCGATACCAAAAAAGCGGCTCTGGTATGACGTCCATTTTATACCCTGCAAGCGCGGCACGAGCGAGAAATTCCCAGTCTTCCCATGATGCGTCACGCTGCGTGGAAAAGCCACCTAAGCTCTCGAACACTGATTTTTTGATACAAAAATTTGCATCTCCAAAAACGTTCCGACGCCAGCCTGCTGCTATCGCTGGCCCAACAGGGGCGTACGTATAGATAATGTCTTTGGCACTTTTAGGGGTGACATCCTCAGAAAATGCACAGAAATGGCATGTTAATATTGCAGCATCAGTCCTTATCATACCCTCTACAAATGTAGATACCATTTCCGCCCGAACCAAATTATCAGCGTCTACAAAAATAATGTACTCTCCACTTGCCTCTTTAGCTGCAGCATTGCGAGCAGAACCAATGCCTTGGTTTTTTTGATTAATAAAACGCCATTTTGTTTTTGTGTTTCTAGCCGACAGGGCATTAAACGCATTCAAAGATTCCGAGTCTGTGCTGCCATCATCGACAACAATAACCTCAATGTTGTAATAATTTTGGCCCTCAATACTGTGCAGCATTGCCGGCAAATAGGCTCCATAGTTGAAGTGGGGGATGCATATAGAGACAAGCGGCAGGTTGTCGCTAGGTAGAGTATTCATGTTGGGAGCAGGGATCCCGCGCAGCGCATCCACCCAAGCTTTCTCGCGCCCTTCAGGACTATAGCGACAATGAACCGGAGCAAGTTGTCCATCAAGCAGTCTTTCGATCCTAGAGGCTAGAGCAACTTGATCAGCTCTGAATGTATTTTCTTCGCCAAGTATTTCAGGGATTCCGCCAACAGCTGAAGCTTGAACTGGCAAACCGACCGAAATTGTCTCCAGAACAGTAAAGGGGTAGTTGTCCATTAGAGAAGGAACGATGACGGTAGCACGGATGCCCTTCAAGTAATCTATCGCTTGAGAAGCATCGAGCTCTGTCTGGATATGGAAGTTTAACCCCAGCTGAGCCATTTCACGGCGAATAATCTCGTCTCCAGCCTCGCCGCCAACTTCCCCTACTTTTCCGACAAAATGGACTTCTTTAATCCGCTTGCGCACGTCCTGCGAGAGGCGGCGAAGGGCCCTCAGAAACAAATCTAGCCCTTTGCGCGTTTCCAAGCGGCCAAAAAAAGCTAGCACGCCTTGCCGAGCCTCTATTGGGGCATCAAAATTACTTTTCCCTATGTAATAAGGTTCGATCCTAACAGGAGAAGAGAAAGTCCATCCAGCTCTCTCACACCACTCCACCATGTGATGGGATGGGCTAATAACTCGATCTACGTGTCGAGCGACATACGCCTCCGCCCAACACGTAATTGAGTCGTCTACAGGATCATTGTGCCATTTCAGACTACCCTCCGCGATCCACTGGGTGTTGGAGTGGAGGGTGAGCGTTAGGAACTGACTACTAAAGGCACCAAGCACAGCGCGAGCGCGAGCTACCATGAAGCCATTTGCTTGCCACTCTTGAAAGTGTATCGCATCAAAACAGCGCGCTTGTAGCGCTTCGTAGATGTGAATAGATCGGCGATGTAGTGGAGTTGCGTGCAAGTTACCATGAGTGCCACGGCTGACTTCATCTAGCGCGATCCATTCAATGTCTAAGCTAGCATAATGCTTTCGCCAATAATCGGCATCTTTAACCTCTACCGGCCCCGTAAATAGAATAGATACACGCTCGCCGGCTGAAACAAGTGCCTGTGCTACCCAATAGACATGAGTACCTATGCCTCCGTTACGAACAGGCCCAACGATATCAGGTGTAACAATACAGTGATGCATAGAACTAGGCCGGACTGAAGTACCCCCCATGCGCCTTCCAATTACTCAGCAACAGCCAAAAGAGCAGGCCTCTTCGTCGGGGGCATTCCAAGCCCTGTATAATTAGTGAAGCCAGCTGCCAGCGCTTCAGTGCTTGAATACATATTTCGTAAATCGAGCATATGCGCTCTCCGCATTTGCGCAGCGAGTTGCTTCAAGTCGTAAGTTTTAAAAATCATCCAGTCAGTGAGTATAACAAGCAGATCTGCACCTTCGGCTGCCTGTTCTGGCGTTTTACAAGTATTAATATTGCCGATCAATTCTGAAGCTTCATGAGGGTCAGATGGATCAAAGGCGCAGATTTGCGCCCCCAGTTGCGCAAGTGCGGGGAGAAGAACAAGGCTAGTACTTTCGCGCATATCATCTGTCTGGCCTTTGAAAGTTAAGCCAAATACTGCGATGCGCTTTCCATTCACTGCCCCGCCGCAGGCATGTATAACCTTTTCAATCATTAGGCGCTTTCGGTCCTCATTGGCCTCTAATGCTGCCTGGACGATCTTACAGTTTACATTATTCTGTTCAGCTGTTGCTAGCAGGGCACGGGTATCCTTGGGAAAGCAGGACCCTCCCCATCCTGGGCCGGTATTAAGGAATCGACGACCGATACGACTATCTAGGCCAATTCCGAGCGATACGTCGTTGATGTTAGCGCCTACAGCCTCGCAAAGATCTGCCATCTCATTTATGAAGCTGATCTTGGCGGCAAGAAAAGCGTTCGCAGCGTATTTCGTCAATTCCGCTGTCTCTGTACTCGTACTGATCAGCGGTACATTACGGCTGATTGTTAGCGGAGAGTAGATGCGCTCCATAACTTCCTGGGCGCGCTGATCATCAGCACCTACCACTATCCGATCTGGGCACATGAAATCGTTGATGGCTGCCCCTTCCCGCAAAAACTCTGGGTTGGAGGCAACCGCAACCTGCGCGTTCTCGCCAATATTGGCTCGGCAGATTTCCAAGACGCGTCTATTGGTTCCAACAGGGACTGTGGACTTCGATACGACAACGGTAAATCCTGTGATGGATTTAGCTATTTCTTCCGCAGCGGCGTAAACATAGCTTAGATCCGCATGGTCAGAATCAGATTTTGTTGGGGTTCCTACTGCAATAAAAACCGCATCACACCGCTGCACCGCTTCTGTCACGCTCGTGGTGAAGCGCAACCGACCAGCCGCTGAATTCCGCCGGACAATTTCTTCTAAGCCAGGCTCATATATAGGGATTCCTCCGCTATTGAGCATATCAATTTTACTTGCAACTTTGTCGACACACACCACGTCGTGTCCCAACTCGGCAAAGCACGCACCGCTGACGAGGCCTACATAGCCAGTTCCTATAATCGCGATTCTTACAGTCATGGCACTACCTCGAGCCAAAGCTTGCCGAGCGACGCATGAACCAACGCGCCGCCGTTTCGACAATTAGGTTAACATCTGTAAAGCTGGGTTGCCAGCCGAGCAGCTCAGCAGCTTGCTCTGACGAAGCATAAAGCACGGGAGGATCTCCCGCCCGCCTCGGCATATAGCGCACTGGCACAGTACACCCTGTCGCGCGTTCTACAGCCTTGATCAGTTGCTTCACGGAAGTTCCCTGCCCCGTAGCAAGGTTCATTGCCGCACTGCCAGAGCAACGATCAAGATATGCAAGAGCTCTTACATGGGCATCAGCAAGGTCATTAACATGGACGTAGTCTCGAATAGCCGTTCCATCTGGAGTTGGATAATCGGTGCCGAAGATATTGAATACACCGTGACCAAGCGCTGCCAGAATAGCAAGCGGGACGGCGTGTGTTTCGGGCGTATGCCGCTCGCCAAGCTCACCTTCAGGATCGCAGCCAGCTGCATTAAAATAGCGTAATGCTACGGAGCGAATGCCATAAGCACGACCATAATCTCGCAGTACATTTTCCACCGCGAGCTTTGTAAAGCCATACGGATTGACAGGATTCTGGGGGGTCGCTTCATGAATCGGAAGCGTCGCCACCTCCCCATACGTCGCGCATGTTGATGAAAAAACAATTTTTTCTACGCCGTGCCGCCGCATGGCTTCAATAAGAGATATGGAGCCAACAAGATTATTCTCATAATACTTGGAAGGCTCTAAAACTGATTCCCCAACATAGGCGAAAGCAGCAAAGTGCATAACGTATTCTGGATTATGCTGAGAAAAAGCACGATCCAGATCATCTCGGCTACGGATATCCCCCTGCTCGAAAGCGCCCCACTTTATAGCGTCTTCATGACCATACACCAAATTATCAAACACAATCGGTGTATATCCAGCACGCTTAAGGATTTTGCAGGCATGGCTGCCGATGTAGCCAGCCCCGCCCACAACGAGAACCCGCTTCGACATTATTCACCTACTCGCTTGAGTGCGAGAGCTGAATCCAATTCTATCTCCGAACGAAAATAGGCAATGGTACGGGCAAGCCCTTCACTCAGAGCAATCTTGGGCGCCCATCCCAACTGGTGTTGCGCTGCGCTTATATCCGGCTTGCGTTGTTGAGGATCATCTTTGGGCAGAGGGCTGTCTATTAATCGTGAGCGACTTCCCGTCATTTCTAACACGATAGCGGCAAGTTGGCTGACCTTAAACTCTTCAGGATTCCCAATGTTTAGAGGACCAGTGATGCTAGCCGGGGCACGCATGAAGGAAAAAAAGCCATTGATCAGGTCATCAACATAACAGAATGACCGCGTTTGAAAGCCTCCCCCAAAGAGCTCTAAGGGGGCTCCGGTCAAAGCCTTTATAATAAAATTGGATACCACCCGCCCATCATGGGGGTCCATATTTGGGCCATACGTATTAAAGATACGCGCAACCTTAACCTCTACGCCGTGCTCCCGATGATAATCGAAGCATAGGGTTTCCGCTGCACGCTTCCCTTCATCGTAGCACGAGCGAGGACCGATAGTATTAACTGCCCCGCGATAGCTTTCAGTCTGAGGGTGAACTTCTGGATCTCCATAAATCTCACTCGTTGACGCCTGAAAAACGCGGGCACCCGTTTTTAGAGCCAGGTCAAGGACGTTTTTCATTCCCAATACATTGGTCATCATTGTCCCAACTGGGTCGGCCTGATAACGAGGAGGAGAAGCAGGGCAAGCTAGATTCCAGATCTCGGTATAATCTCCGACGGGAAGGGAGGCTCGAACGTCCGACGTAATATAGCTAAAGCTGGGATCATCGAGCAGAGGCGCGATGTTCTTAAGGCGGCCTGTTTGGAGGTTATCGAGGCACAAAACCTTGTACCCCTCGATGAGAAGCCGGCGGCAAATATGGCTTCCAAGGAAGCCAGCGCCACCAGTGACTAAAGCATGCTTCATCTGAGAACAGCCCCAATTCCGAACCATTAAACGCCTCGATTCCAGCGTCTATGGAGGAATGGACTGCAAGAATCTGGCACAAGTGTCGAGTCTTTTTTCTTTTCAGGGGCCAGCCCCATAAAAAGGCAGGCATGATCGACATCGTATGATTCACGACTTCCGAAAGGGGTATGGATGGATCGGGGCAATTCTGGCTGAGCGAAGCCAAGTTTGCGCTGATTTTCCGCATTTGCCGACAGACACGCGCGACAAGGCTCGGGTTGATAACCGGCTGGTGATCAACGGGATCAGAATGGCTCGGGAAAATTGAACAGCGCCGATAGGTGGGTTTTCGCCTGAGCGCGGCATTCTGCCGAGAACAGGAGAGACCATGGCGAGACGAGTAAGGCGGAACCACACGCCGGTCTTCAAGGCGAAAGTTGCGCTGACTGCGCCCGGGGCGAGAAAACGCTGAACGAACTGACGCAGCTGCTCGACGTGCATGTCGGCCAGATCAAGAAGTGGAAGGGCTAGCTTCTGGACGGGGTTGCCGGGGTGTTCGGCAGCGAGAGTAAGGCCGAGCCTGCGCCAGGGATCGACCTGAAGGAGCTTCACGCCAAGATCGGCCAGATAAACGCTGGAGAAGGATTTTTTGGAAGGTGCGCTCACAAAGACCGGTCTGTCGCCGAACATAAGACGATGCTCGAAAAGGCCTTCATCGTATCACGGCCGCAAATCCCGGCAGCAGCGTCCCAACGGCAAAAGTCACTTATCGACAGCCCCGAAACTGTTCAAACAAACCGAGCCAATTCTATTCGGCGTCAGCCAAGCCGCGCTCGACAATCCGCAAGTGAATAGACTGGATGAAATCGAGGATCGTCTCGTAACTGGTCACCCCATCGGTTGAGAAAATAGCGGCGCTCTTCTAGGTGAAGCGTAGAAGTGTCGCTGCGCCTGCCACGCGTTGCTGATTCCTTGTGAATAATCTCAACATTTCCTGCCAACGCGCTGTGCCAACCCTTCTCGCGAAGGCGAAGACAAAGATCGACATCACTTAGGTCGACCGGCAGATTAAGTGCATCAAAGCCTCCCACTGCCTCGAACTTTGCTCTCTCCAATGCTAGGCAAGCGCCTGTCACCGCTGACACCAAATGCGGAATCGACGCCCGTCCAAATACACCTGCGTCGGAGCGGAGGGCTCCAATCTCAAAATGGTCGGCTCTACCGCCAAGTCCTAGCGTCATGTTCCCGTGCTGAACTCTCCCAGAAGGATAGAGAAGCCGCGCACCTACGGCGCCAACATTAGCGTTACGCGCCAAGGACGCCAGCTTCTCTAGCCAATCCGGCTCTAAAATCTCAGTGTCATTGTTCAAAAAAACAACAACATCTCCACTAGAACTTAAAAAACCTTTGTTGCACAGACTTGAGAAATTAAATTTTGCACAATCTTTGATAATTTTTATTGAATCAATTTTTGATAAAGAATCAAAATAACGCAAACAATCCAATTCATCACTTCCATTGTCTACGATTATTAATTCGTATTTTGACTTTTTGCGCCGATAAATACTATCTACACACGCCTTCAGTAGCTCTTTTTTGTTTTTTGTTGGAACAATAATGCTAAAAAAACAGGGATCCGCCCGCAAGCCAGGCTGCGGCAAACTGGTCGCTATTGCCTTTTCGATCTCTCCAAACTCTCTCTTTCCTGCCGGCAGAGAAATGATTGGGCGGCGCAGGGCCTTAATACGCATATCACTGGCGCTCCCCGCTAATCGCTCGCGCAGGGCTGAAAGCCGCCAAAAGACACAATGTCCGAGATGCGGCGCATTGCCAAAAAGAAGCATATCGTAGGCCGGCTTGAACCAGGCTCCTATTGGTATGCCGTCCTGCCCAAC
The DNA here is from genome assembly GCA_020161575.1 of Pseudomonadota bacterium. Lineage (GTDB taxonomy): Bacteria > Pseudomonadota > Alphaproteobacteria > Rhizobiales > Beijerinckiaceae > Rhabdaerophilum. The sequence continues at coordinate 241,573 of JAIUNR010000007.1, read as the reverse complement.
ATGCTCCTCGTCACCCATGAAGGCTTCATAATCTGGAAACTGCTCCGCGGCCCTCTTCAATGCCGGAAACATATCGGGATCTATGCGGGCACCCGATGGCAAAACGGCGAACAAACCGTCTCCTGCATCTACCAGCATATCCTTGAGTGTTTTCGATTCAGGTAGAAAAACCACTCGGTCGGGACAAGAACTCTGAATATCAGAAGACAATACAAGAAGTTGCCAGTCTTCACATTGTAAATCTAAAGCTGATTGATAAAGCGGACAATCAACCACCGCCTGACCTGCCGGTAAGCTAGTTGCAAGGACCATGCGCGTACTGGAAGTGGGCATGCGATCAAAATTGGCGTCACCGAAACTGCGTTTGTGGTCATTACGCCAAGTATCATATTTCGCTAGCGGCCAACCGGCGAGTTCGTTGCGTAGGATTGTTCGTGAATCCTCCCAACGTCCAATCAATGCTGCCCCTAAAGCCCAGAGAGCGTGAAGAGGATTGCGTCCCGCAATCTCTTGCATAAGTTCTAACAAACTTAAGAAGCCAACCGCCTCAATAGCGAAGGCAAATTCTTCGCCTGATTTCTGAGGCGAAATCCGAATTTCAACAACATCATTGGAGATGTACCCAATCCAGGATCCCCGCCCAAGCACCGCAGCAGGCAATATAGCATCCCGGAACTCACCGGCTCGAGTAACACATCGAAAGACCGGCCGCTCAGGAATGGAATCTAAACCGCTTCGCCAAATGAGCTTGATCCACGCCCCTCTAAGCATAGGCAAAGTGAAAGAGAGACGCATCCAAGGCACTTCAGAAGGGGAGAGCCAAAGGCCTTTTTGTCTTGTTAGCTCTCCAAGAGGCTCTAACGACCAAACAGGCTGCCGCATTGCCCTACCCGCTTTCCGAATCAAGCCCTCTGCCAGGCCGTGTCATTAAGCAACCAGTCTCGGAAGCTTCATATTTCTAGTAAGAAACTGGCTGGGGCGCCAGGATTCGAACCTGGGAATGGCGGAATCAAAATCCGCTGCCTTACCACTTGGCTACGCCCCAATGCTCCCGGAGGAGGAGGCTCGTTTAGCTGGTTCGCGGCGCGGCATCAACTCCTCTGTGCGCTTTTCAGAGATTGGGGAAAACCCAGGCGATCTCACCTCTACGCTGCCGTCATTCTCACTGCGAGCTTTTCCGCTAGAGCCTTTTGAGCCATCGCGGCTTGCCTCCACTTCGGGCACCGTAATTCCTGCTGAATCCGACATTCTGATCAACACAAGGCCTGGTTTTTGGCAGAGCAAGATCATCCTGCAAACAGGATAACCCGCGCCAAAAGCGATCGGCACATGGTCCTGCACCGAAGAAGAGCAGGCTGAGATCCAGCGCATTCCAAAAGTCGCTGCATTTTTCCGCACGACGGGCTTGCGGCTTCGATCAGAGGGTTCTATAGAACCGGCTCTTCGCTGGTCACGGAGTGTAGCGCAGCCTGGTAGCGCACCTCGTTCGGGACGAGGGGGTCGCAGGTTCGAATCCTGCCACTCCGACCATCGAGGCTCTCCCGATCGCACCCCTGTTTTCTCTCCGCACAAAGTAAGCGAGAGAAAAACGGTCCTGCGTCAGATCCCCAGAACCCGCTCCGCTTCGATCGCTGTAATGAAGAGATGATACAGCGTGCTTGCCGGCACCGTATCGATCGCGACCGCGCCATCCGGGCCGAATTTGTCGATCCAGCCACCCGGAAACGGCCCGGCGAGATAGGTTTCAGAGAGCGAATCGATGATGGCTTCGGCTGCCTCTTCTGCTCGATCCACCCCCGCTTCCGCCTGTGCGAGCCATGCCTTGGTCAATTCGGTTTGCGGCCAGAGCCGCCGTGTTGCCCGGCGAACATTCTGCGCCGTGTCGATCGCGTCGATCAGGAAGCCGTGCTGCGGTTCGGCGGCCCGCAGAGCGGCGCCGAGCAGATGGGTGGCGACCGGCGAGGGTTTCAGCCCCCGCTGGCGCTCGTGGCGGCGCAGAAGCCATGCCCATTCCGCCATATGCCCCGGCTCGACCAGCGCCGCGCCATTATGCATCACAGGGCGCCAGCTCCCGTCCAGCTCCTCGACAAGCGCACCGGAATCAGGATCGAGAAAGCGCTCCTCGAGCATCCGCCGGTAGCGCGCGGCGCGGGCGGGCGCATCAGGATGTCCGAGCGCTTCGGTCGCGGCCAGCATCGCCTCGAACATGTGCATGTGCGGATTCTGGCGATGAAGGATGTTCCCGTCGGGCTTTTCAATGAAATAGCCCTCGGTATCGCTGAGCACATTCTCGCAATAATCCATCACCAGGGCGAGCAGAGCGCGCACCTGCGCGTCGCCGGTGGATTTCGCGAGCCAGCACAGCGCGAGGATCGCGAAGGCGTGATCGCACGGATCGCGCTGGTCATCGACGACCGAACCATCGGGTGCGAGGACATGGACGAAGCCGGGCGTGCCGTCCGGCGCCCAGGCCTTTTCGAGCAGGCGCTCAAGCCCCTGAAACGCAAGCTTGAGCGCGTTGTGCCAACCGAGTTCCGCCGCATGGGCGAGCACGTAGATCTGCCGCCATTGAACGCGCACGCGCCGCACGGTCAGATCATCGGGCGTGCCGTCGAAGAAGAAGCGCTCGTGAAAACCGCCGCGCTTCGCATCCCATCCCTTCGAGGCCCAGAACGGCAGTGCCTCCCCTTTCATCCATTGCACCAGTCGACGCGCGGGGGCGCTGGCGCTCTTGCGGGCGCGCCCGGCATTCGCCTGGCGCAGGGGAGAGCTGGAGGAGGCAGCCATTCTTGACCTTTCGGGCGGGCATTCTGGCGCGCAAGGTTTCAGATCATGTGATTCCTGTCCAGATTTCCGGTGAATTTCTGTGGCGAATCCGGCGGATAGGCAGGCGAATCACACATGTCCCGCGTTGTCTCTTGGCACCGGCGGGGGTAAGAGCAGGCGCCGAAGCCGGAACCATCATGTCGCCTGCCAAAACCACGCCCGCCCCAAGCACCCTTGCCGCGCCCTGGCCCTGCGCGCACGAAAAGCGCGCCTTGATCATGGGGATTGTCAATATCACGCCCGATTCGTTCTCGGATGGCGGTCGCTTTGACACGATAGAGGCTGCGCTATCCCATGCTGGCAAGCTTGTCCGCGAAGGCGCGGATCTGCTCGATATCGGCGGCGAATCGACCCGGCCCGGCGCAGCGGAGGTCCCGGCCACGGAGGAGATCGCGCGCGTGGTGCCAGCCATCCGTGCCCTTCGCGACGCGCATCCCGATCTCAGCCTCTCAGTCGATACCTACAAGGCCGAAACGGCGCGCGCCGCCCTTATCGCCGGCGCGCGCATCGTCAACGATGTCTGGGGCCTCCAGCGCGACCCCGGCATGGCCGATCTTGTCGGTGAGGCCGGCGCGGGGCTCGTGATCATGCATAACCGGCATGAGCGGCTGCCCGGGATCGATATCGTCTCGGATATGATGCGCTTTTTCGAAACCTCGCTGGCACTGGCCGACAAGGCGGTGATCCCGCGCGCGCGGATCGCGCTTGATCCGGGGATAGGCTTCGGAAAGACCCTCGAACAGAACCTTGCAGCGATCCGCGCGATCCCGAAGCTGCGGGCTGAATTCGGCACCGCGATCCTGCTCGGCGTTTCGCGCAAATCCTTTCTTGGGCTGATCACTGGCCGCGAGGTCGATGATCGACTGGCGGGTACATTGGCGACAGGGTGCTTCGGCCTGCTTGGCGGCGCGGATATCCTGCGCGTCCATGATGTCGCCGCCCACCGCGATGCCGCCTGCGTGATCGCCGCGCTTGCCGCCCCACAATCCTGAACCGGAGACGCACCATGTCCTCGCGCGCCCGCGACCATATCATCCTGACGCGCATCGGCGTCTTCGCCTATCACGGTGTCTATGAGGAGGAAGGCCGGCTCGGCCAGCGCTTCTATATCTCCGTCGACGCGACCCTCGATCTCTCCGAGGCAGGGCGCAACGACGATCTCGAAAAATCCGTTTCCTACGCCGATATCGCAGCCATCGTGCAGGAGATCGCGGTCGGGCAGCGCTTCGCGATCATCGAAGCTTTGGCAGAGGCTATCGCCGCCGAGTTGCTGCGCGCCTATCCGCGGATCGAGGGGGTTTCGATCACGGTCGAGAAGCCGAACGCCGCCGTCGCCGCCTTGCTTGATTCCATCGCCGTGACCATCACCCGGCCCCGTCATGACTGAACAGGTACAATCCTACCTGGCCCTCGGTTCGAATGTCGGCGACAAGCTGGCCTCGATGCGCGGGGCGCTGGCCGCGATCGCCGCCTTGCCGGGAACTCGCCTCGTCCGGGTCTCGGGCGCCTACCGGACTCCACCCTGGGGCAAAACAGATCAGGATTGGTTCGCCAATGCCGCCGCCGAGATCACGACCACCCTGCCGCCTCTCGCCCTGCTTGATGCCGTGCTCGCCATCGAGGCGGGACTTGGCCGCGAAAGGCGGGAACGCTGGGGACCGCGCATCATCGATATCGATCTTCTGACACATGGCGATACGCATATGCGGGATGAGAGGCTGACCCTTCCCCACCCCTTCATGCATCAACGCGCCTTCGTGCTGGTTCCCCTTCAGGAGATCGCGCCGGATCTCGTCGTGGCCGGCAAGAGGATTCCAACCTGGCTCGCGCATCTCGACCAGAGCGACATCTCCAGAATCGCCTCGCTCACACAGGAGGCATGAAAAAGGGCAGGAACCTCTCGGGATCCCTGCCCTTTAGGGTATTGTCGATCAAGCGGGTGCCGGTTGATCGACAGAAAAGGGTAGAGCATGCGATCTGATCCAATCAGACCACACGCTCTCAAACAGCATCGCGTCTTCAGGCGCGGCGGATCTTCCCAACCGCCCACCAAGCCGCCGGCAGCAGGGCCGCACCCAGCGCCGTCTTGAGGAGCGTCGCATAATAGAAGGGCTCGACGCCGCCGTGATAGGCCTTCTCGGTGCCCACCAGCGTCGCCAGCCACAGGTAACCGGGCACGAACAGCACGGCATGGCCGATCGCCATCACCGCCAGCGCGCCGGGAACCGAGCGGGTATAACCTTTTTCCGCAAGAAAGCCGGTAATCGCCGCAGCCAGCACGAACCCCGCCAGATAGCCACCCGTCGGCCCCGCCATATAGGCAGCTCCGGCCCCCGCACCGGCGAAGACCGGCAGGCCCATTGCGCCCTCTGCAAGATAGGCAAGGACCGTGGCGGCACCCAATCGCCAGCCGAAGGCCGCGCCGATCACCAGCACCACAAGCGATTGCATCGTCATCGGCACCGGCCAGAACGGCACCTGCACCTTGGCCGAGACGGCCAGCAGCCCCGTAGCCGCCAGCACCAGCAGCACTTGCGTCGCAAACCCTGCCCTGTCTTCGCCGAGTGCGGCTCCAACCAGCGTTCCATTCGTCATCCGCATCGCCTTCTCCTGCTCATCGTAAAAACCCGTGCGAAAACCCCGCGCAGAGGCCGGGCCGTTTGCTTTCGCCATCCGGTCGTATAAGCGTCTCGGAACGAGACGGGAATGATTTTTTCGCCCGATCCACGATCCGATCACGGGAGCCCGAGTTGACGCCCGATTTCGACCGTACCCCCCCTGCGCGAGGCGGTGTCCTGCTTTCGATCGCGCCGCGCATCCGGCGTATCATCGCCAACAATCCGAGCGCCTTCACCTTTTCCGGCACATGCACCTATGTGGTGGGGCGCGGCACCGTGAGCGTCATCGATCCGGGCCCGGATGACACCACGCATATCGATACGCTGCTCGATAGCCTCCGGGGCGAGGTGGTGACGCATATTCTCGTCACGCATACCCATCGCGATCATTCACCCGGCGCACGCCTGCTCGCGGAGCGGACGGGCGCGCCGATCATCGGTTGCGCCCCGCATCGTGCGTCGCGCGAGGCCCATATCGGGGAAAGTCAGCGCCTCGAAGCATCGAGCGATGTCGATCACGCGCCGGAGCGGGTCCTTGTCGATGGCGATATCCTGGAGGCGGGCGATCACCGCTTCCGGGCGATCGAAACGCCGGGGCACACAGCCAATCACCTGATGTTCGAGCTTGAAGGCACGGGCATGGTATTCTCCGGCGACCATGTGATGGCGTGGTCCACCACCATCGTCGCCCCGCCCGACGGCGCGATGGGCGCTTATATGGAAAGCCTCGACAAGCTCACGCGGCGCGAGGGCGATCTCGCCTATTGGCCAGGGCATGGCGGGCCTGTCACCGATCCGCGGCGTTTCACCCGCGCGCTTCTCCAGCATCGCCGCCAGCGCGAGGCGCAGATCCTCGACAAACTGGCCCTCGGCCCTGCGATCATTCCCGAAATCGTCGCCGCAAATTACCCCGGCCTTGATCACCGCCTCGTCGGCGCCGCCTGCCTTTCCGTCTTCGCGCATCTCGAGGAGCTGATCGCGCGCGGCGCTGTGAGCGCCGAGCCGCCCGTAACGCTTAGCAGCGTATTCGCGAGAGCCTGACCCGCTCATTCCGAGGGATTGGCGATTTCCTGCTGAAGCCGGAGAATTCGTGCGGCATTGGCACCGAAATCATGGCGGCCGATCCGCGAGGCGGAGCGGATATCCACACGGGTCACGTCTCCGCTCTGGCGGAAGCGGATGGTGATATCATCACGAAAACGCATCAGCCGCGATTCGTCGATCGCCTCGATACGCCCGATCCCCCGGCGATCGTCGGGCCGGACCTCCTCGATGACCTTCCATTTGAGCTGCCGGATCGCGCCAAGCACGCTCTGGAACGCCTCTTCCGCACTGCCCTCGATCACGAGTGTCCGTATCGCAGGATAGGCGCGGCGCTGGATTTCGCGCCGGGCACGCAGGACTTCCGGGGGGCGGTGCCCTTCCCTTTCCGCCAGGCTGCGCGCGCTGGTGGAAAAGAGCGGCGGGTCATCAAGATCGGTCGTGATATCGTTGAGCGCCGGCAGGCGGAAGGACTGGTAGGCGAGATAGGCGGGAAAGGCGAGCAGAACGCCCGCGACAAGCATCGCCCGCGCGAGACGATCGAGCCCGAGATAGCCGTTGCGCCAGATGTCGATGGCAGCGACGAACGCCGCCGCCAGCGCGATTGTCGCCAGAATGGCCGCGAACGTGATCGCAGCGATGCCGTTCTCCGGCGCGATCTGCCCAGCACGTGTCGCCAGAACCCCACCTGCGGCAACCGGAACGGCAAGCAGGGAAAACCGCTCGGCGACAATCGCGAGGCCCGATTGGGGCATGGGGGGCAATTGCCGCCTCATCCATCGCCTTTCCGCATCTCAACAGCCCTGGAGATCGCGCATCCGGCGCGTATTTACGCTACCCGTTTGCCTTAAGTAAAATCCGGGGTTGTTTGTTGCACACGGCATCGCCTAGGAAAAGTGCGGTAATTCAGGTTTCTAGGCGTCTTTCTGGAAGGGCGGAACGAGCGGCATGGCGGACAGCCCCAGCATCACCCCGGCGCGGATCTGGTTCCGCTTTCTTCGCCTCCATCAACGCGGCCATGCGGCGATTTCAGCGCGGCTTCGCGAAATCGGGCTTTCCACAGCGCAATTCGATCTGCTCTCGACCCTGACCGAGCAGGAAGGGATCACCCAGCGCAATCTCGCCGAGCGCCTCTATGTTACCAAGGGCAATGTTTCCGGACTGGTCGATCGGCTGGTCGAGGCCGGGATGGTCGATCGCCGGGCGATTCCCGGTGACCGACGCTCCTATGCCCTACACCTTACGCCAGCCGGAAGGCAGGCGGCGGCGGCGGGCATGGCGGTGCAGGAGAAATTCGTCGCAGCGACGACGGGTACGCTTTCACGTGAGGATCTGACGCAGCTGGATCAGGTGATGACGCGCTGGCGTGATGCCATCAAGGCGCTCGATTCAGAGAGCAAGCGCAAATAAAAAAGCGCGGTCGAACCGCGCCTTGTGCCTTTACGGGATATGCCGCTGTTTCAGCGCACCACGACCTTCGCGCCGACCTTGACGCGGTTGTAAAGGTCAATCGCGTCGATATTGTGCATGCGGATGCAGCCGAGCGATACCGGAAGCCCGATCATTTCCGGCTCATTGGTACCGTGAATGCGATACTCGGTGTCGCGCCCCTTCTCGTCATGCAGATAGATGCCGCGCGCGCCAAGCGGGTTTTCCGGCCCGCCCTGCACGACACCCGGAAGGCCCGGCACCATCTTCCTTGCGGTTGGCCCCGGCGTCCAGGACGGCCACTCGACCTTGCGTCCGACAAAGGCCACGCCGGTCCATTGATGCACTTCCTCACCAGGAGAAATTTCATAGCGCAGGACCGTATTCGCATCTTCCACGAAGTAGAGGAAGCGCGCCGCGGAATCGACAACGACCGTCCCCGGCGCCTTCTCTGCCGTATGGTTCGGCATGCGGTAGCGCGCGCGGGAGGGGTCGAGATCGCGATTGACCGATTTGGGCGCGAGCGCAAGCAGCTGCACATCGCGAGAGGAAAGGGTCGGGTCAGGAAAGCTCGAATAGGAATTACAGGCAGCCGCTGCGAGGCAAAGGCCGAGGGCAAAAGCGGAGCGTGAAAATTTCATCAGCGAGGTCATCATGCCGGCACAGAATCAAAGGAAGATTGCGGTCTGCTTAACGCGGTATAAATTCCGGGCCTAGTGCAACAAAGCCACAGCTTGCTTCTGCATGAATTTGCTTGACCGCGCCGTGCGCTATCGCACACCACAAGCGCGCCCTTCACATCGCCGAGGCCTAGCGCGTGACCACTCTCTTCATCGCCGATTCCGTTTTTCAGAACCACCTTGTCCCGGAAGGGCACCCGGAGCGGCCAGCACGGCTCGCCGCAATCGAGAAGGCACTGGCCGCGCCTGTCTTCGCGCCGCTCACGCGGGAAAACGCGCCGGCGGGCAACATGCATCTCGCCACGCTCGCGCATCCCGCGGGCTATGTCGGAGAGATCGTCGCGCAGGCTCCGGCGGAGGGGCTACACTTCCTCGATGCGGATACCAGCATGTCGCCGGGTACCTTGCCTGCCGCCTTCGCCGCGCTGGGGGCAGCCGAACGTGCCGTTTCAGCGATTATCGATGGAGAGGTGGCAAACGCTTTCATTGCCTGCCGCCCGCCCGGTCATCATGCCGAACGCGAGGCCGCCATGGGCTTCTGCTTCTTCAACAACATCGCAGTCGCCGCACGGCTGGCGCAGGCGCGGGGCGCGAAGCGCATCGTGATCGTGGATTGGGACGTGCATCACGGCAACGGCACGCAGGATATCTTCTGGTCGGATCGCGATGTCCTCTTCATTTCCTCGCACGAAATGCCCAATTACCCCGGAACCGGGGCAATGGACGAACGCGGCGAGCACGACAACATCCTCAACCTCCCGCTGCGGGCCGGCGATGGCGGGCGGATATTCCGGGAAGCTTTCGAAACCCGTGCTTTCCCTGCCATCCGCAAGCACGGGGCTGATATGATCCTGATCTCAGCCGGCTTCGATGCGCATCGACGCGATCCACTGGCGGAAATCCGCCTCGAAGCCGCCGATTTCGCCTGGGCGACCGAGAAGTTGATGGGGCTCGCACAGAGCCTGTGCGGAAATCGCATCCTCTCCATGCTCGAAGGCGGCTATGATCTCGAAGGGTTAGCGGAATCAACCGCCGCCCATGTCGAAATGCTCATGGGCGCCTGACACCCGGCACTCCAGCAAGAATGGAGGTGGATATGCCCAGAAAGAAGGGGCCGGAACTGCCCGAATTCAGCGCCGAGGAATTGCGCAGGCTTCAGGAGCTGCGCCTGCTGCGCCCCGCACGTCAGCCGCTCACGGCCGAAGACCGCTTCGGTGCCCGCGTCGCCGACCGAGTTACCGGGCTGATCGGCTCCTGGCGCTTCATCGTGATCCAAAGCGTGATCCTGCTCCTGTGGATCGCAGCGAATACGCTGGCCTATTTCCACCGTTGGGACCCCTATCCCTTCATCCTGCTCAACCTCGTCCTCTCATTTCAGGCAGCCTATACGGCGCCGATCATCATGATGAGCCAGAACCGCCAATCGGAAATCGACAGGCGGAACGCCGAGAATGATTTCAGGATCAATGTGAAGGCGGAGCTGGAGATTGAATTGCTGCATGCAAAGATCGACGCAATGCGCGAGCAGGAAATTCTCCAGCTCACGCGCACGGTCGAGCAGCTGAGCGCGCATCTCGCCGCTCACGGAATCGTTCCGCCCCCAGTCCGCGGCTAGGGGGCGCCATCACATCGCCTCGGTACCCTCGATCTCGATACCGAAGGCCGAGAGACCAACGAAAGCGCGATTGCCGCTGAGCGAAAGGTTGCGGATCGACGAGACCCCGAGATCGCGCAGAATCTGCGCGCCAAGACCAACCTCGCGCCAGGCCTGCTGGCGCATAGCATCGGAAGAAGCCGGCGCCTCGAAACCCGCCTTGGGCACCCCCGCCGTGCCATCGCGCAGATAGACCAACACGCCGCGCCCTTCCGCCTTGAATTTCTCGAAGGCTGTTTCGATCGCCTTGCCGCCACCGAAAACATCGGAAAGCGCATTGGCCCGGTGCAGCCGGGTGAGCACCGCCCGCCCGTCGCCGATATCCCCGTGAACGAGCGCGAGGTGCTGCACTTCGTCGAAAGGCGTCGAGAAGGCATAGCCCGTGAGCTTGCCGATCGTGGTCTCGACAGGGAACACCGCGACACGCTCGATCAGCTTCTCGCGTGCCTGCCGGTAGGCGATCATATCCGCGATCGTCACAAGGGTGAGCTTGTGCTTCTTCGCGAAATCCACGACCTGCCGCCCTTTCGTGACGGTGCCATCGTCGTTGACCAGTTCGGAAATCACCCCGATCGGCGGCAAGCCGGCGAGGCGGCACAGATCGACCGCCGCTTCCGTATGCCCCGAACGCATAAGAACGCCGCCATCGCGCGCGATCAGCGGAAAAATATGGCCGGGTCGCACGAAATCGCCCGCCTGCACATTGCCGTTGGTCAAAGCCCGCACGGTCGCGGTGCGCTCGTCGGCCGAAATGCCGGTGGTCAGCCCCTCGCGGTAATCGATCGAGACGGTGAAAGCCGTTGTATGTGCACTGTCATTGACCGCGACCATCGGGTCCAACCGGAGGCGCCGGGCTTCGGCGACAGGCAAAGGCGCGCAGACGATCCCGGAGGTATGCCGCACGATGAAGGCCATCTTCTCCGCGGTACAAAGCGAGGCCGCAATGATAAGGTCGCCCTCACCTTCGCGGTCGTCGTCATCGGTAACCACCACGATCTCGCCGCGCGCGAAAGCCTCGATCGCGGCCTGAACCCGGATGCTCGTATCCTGCATCGATATTCCCCCGACATGGGACGCAAGGCCGAGAAAATCATTCGGGGTCACGGCGCCGCGCGTCGCCCTGGCGATGCGTTCGGCCGTATCCCGGCTGATCCACGGAGCGTCCTCCTTGCATAGAAGCGTGATTGCCGCCGGCGTCAGCCCGATCTGCGCCGCGAAATCGCTGCGTCGGATTCCGGTTCTCCTGAGCCAGGCGGCAAGTTTCATGCCTCACTCTTGCAAGCCAAGCAGCAAGCGTCAATTAACAATTCAGGAAATGCTTTCTTTTTTAAATGCTACTAAAATTACGCCACCGGAGAGCAGATTTCCACCTGGAAGCCGTTGATATCCCGCACATAGGAGACAATCTGTCCCCAAGGCTTGGCTTTCGGTGCGATCAGCGGCGCCGCGCCAGCCTCCACCGCTCTGACATAGGCGCCCTCGACATCATCCGTGACGAAAGCGATCTCGAAAGCCGGCAATGGCTTTTCCCTGCGCATGGGCTCGAAGGCGAAATCATCCGCCGCCAGAAAACTCTCGGCACAAAAGGCCAGGGTGGTTTCGCCGGTCTGGAGTGTGCCGAACTCGCCTCCCTCCGTCATCATGCCGCGCGTGCAGCCGAATGCCGCTTCATAGAAGGCCAGCGTCGCCGCCACATCCGGCACATAGTAGATTGCCCATCCAAGTTTCATCACCCAATTCCTTTGTTCTTTTTTTGTTCTTATCTTTTCCGGCTGAAATTGGCAAGCCCTAGGCCGCGAAAGAGGCGAGCCGGTTCACCCCACCTGCGCGCGATGTCGCAAAAAATGGTCCGCAAGGACAATCGCCATCATCGCCTCTCCTACAGGGACGGCGCGGATGCCGACGCAGGGATCGTGTCGTCCCTTGGTCAGAATCTCGGTTTCAGCGCCTGCCTTGTCGACGGTCAGGCGCGGCGTGAGTATCGACGAAGTTGGCTTCACCGCGAAGCGCACGACAACCGGCTGACCGCTTGAAATACCGCCTAGGATCCCGCCGGCATGGTTGGCGGTGAAGCGCGGGGAACCGTCATTTCCCGCCCGCATCTCATCGGCGTTTTCCTCGCCCGTGAGTTCGGCCGCGCCGAAGCCGGCGCCGATTTCCACGCCTTTTACGGCATTGATCGACATCATCGCGGAGGCGAGATCGGCATCGAGCTTGCCGTAGATCGGCGCGCCAAGCCCAGCCGGCACGCCTTCCGCCACGACCTCGATCACCGCGCCGATGGAGGAGCCGGATTTGCGGATTTGATCGAGGTAATCCGCGAAGAAAGTCGCCGCTTTCGCATCCGGGCAGAAGAACGGGTTGTTGTTGACCTCTTCCCAATCCCAATTGGCGCGGTCGATCTTGTGCGGCCCCATCTGCACCAACGCGCCGCGTATGCGCATGAATGGGATCACCTTGCGCGCGATGGCACCGGCGGCGACCCGCATCGCGGTCTCGCGCGCGGAGGAACGGCCACCGCCGCGCGGATCGCGGATGCCGTATTTGGCGTCATAGGTGTAATCGGCGTGGCCCGGCCGGAACTTCTGCGCGATCTCGGAATAATCCTTCGAGCGCTGATCGACATTCTCGATCAGGAGGCCGATCGAGGTGCCGGTCGTGCGCTGGATACCATCCGCCTCCGTGAAAACGCCGGAGAGGATCTTCACGTTATCCGGCTCCTGCCGCTGCGTGGTGAAGCGGCTCTGGCCGGGGCGCCGGCGGTCGAGATCCGCCTGGATATCAGCCTCGGTCAGCGCGATGCGCGGCGGGCAGCCATCAACGACGCAGCCGATGGCAGGGCCGTGGCTTTCGCCAAACGTGGTGAAGCGGAAAAGGTGACCGAAGGAATTATGCGACATATGCCGGGTTTAGCGGGAAAGCAGCGAGGGGAAAAGGGGTGGAAACGCCCCATGCCCCGTTTCAACTCAGCTCACTTCACCGAGATGGTGAGATAGAGACTGCGCGAACGAATCTGAGAGCTTTCCATCACGATCTGACTGGTGAAATCCACGGTGCCTTCGTCAGAACCGCGAAAGCCTGCCTTGGGCGTGTAGTACACAACCAGAACATTGGCCATAATCGTGCCGCAGCGCCCGGCCTTCATTGGCCTGCGCTCCTCGACGACTTCCAGCTTGCCGTTCGCGGGCTGGCGCGAAATCCGCCCTTCCGGCACGGCCGCACCGGTGCACTCGTCAATCGAATACGAGCCAAAGGAAGTGACGGCACTTCTCTTGCCCGCCGGAACATTGACGGAGATCGTTTCAGCAACAGCCACATGGCAGAGATTGCCGAGAAAAAAGGCGGCGGCGAGGATTTTCAAAAACTTCATGATCCGCTCCCGGTTGAACCGGGCGGACCCTAGCCATTGCCATTCCTTAAGCCAGCGAGAACGCACGCCTTACCTACGTATTTTATCTATGTTGCGCCAGAGCCACAGGCTGGGCCGGCGCGCCGCCCCAGATCGTGCTGGCGGGGATATGCTCGCCCTTCATCACCAGCGTCAGCGGCTGGAGGCGCGCGAAGTCACCGACCCTGGTATCGTAGAGCACGGTCGCGAAAGCGCCGATCGTGACACCATTGCCGACCTCGACCCGGCCGACCTTCATCACGCGATCCTCGTAGAGATGGGTCTGGAGACAGGAGAGATCGTTCATGACGACATAATCGCCGATGGAGACGCAATCGAACTCGGTAATGTCGGTGGTGTCCATGTAGACCCCCTTGCCGACCTTGGTGCCGAACAGGCGCAGGATCATGGGCAGGAAAGGCGTTCCGCGCAGATGCTCCAGCAGCACCTTACCGCCAAGCCCCCAATAGAGCACGGCCACGGCCTCCGTCTTCATCGCCCACCATGACCACATCGGCTTGGCGACGGGCCGATAGACGCCCATCAGCAGCCATTTGATCGCGCAGACAGAGAGCACCATGATCATCGGCATGATCATGCTGGCGAGCACGAATTTCGAGGCCGCGAGCCCGTAATTGCCCCTCTCGTAAGCAGGATAGATATGAAAATAGACCGCGATGGACCCGAGCGTGAGGAACAGCATGGTCGGGAAGGTCGTGTGCATCGCCTCGAAGGCGGCGCGCCAAAGCTTCATGCGCAAGGGCGGCTCATAGGTCCAGTTGGCACCGACATCGCCGAATTTCTGGCGCACCGGAAACTTGATGGGCGGCGCGCCGAACCAGGTTTCCTCCCGCCCGACATGGCCGCTATCGGGCGCGCGTGATTTGACCCCGACAAGGGAGCCCTCCTCCAGCACGCTGCCATGCGCGATTACCGCATTGTTGCCGACAAAGACGCGGTTGCCGATCCGCGTCTTGCGGAAAGTCACCCAGCCGCGATGGTTGTCCTCGTCGCCGAGCACGCATTCATCGGCCATAAAAGAACCTTCGCCGATCGAGATGAGATCATAGCGCGCGCCGATATTGGTCGAGATTTCCGCGCCCTTGCCGATCCGCGCGCCCATCAGGCGATACCAGCCGCGCATATAGACGGTGGCATAGAGCGAGGAGAGCGTATCGAGCGAGACTTCCGTGGCGAGGTTCACCATCCATTGGCGCAGATAAAGCCAGGAATGGATGGAATGCGTGCCCTCCTGCAAGCGCCTTGGCATCAGGATCCAGCGGATCGCGATGACGAAGGCCAGCGTGAAGACCACCAGGGCCGCGCCCATGACCCAGGAAACGACAGGCACCACATGGTACCATTCCGCGCCGGGCAGCGTGTCCACCAGCAAAGTTTCGAGGTTATCGAAAACATAGAAGGCGGGGAAAAGCGGGATGAGGCCGATGCCGGAAAAGGCGAGGATCAGCAGCCCGTAGACCCAATATTGCATATGCCGCCAGATTGGTCCCGGCAGTGATTTTTGTGGCAGGGCGGCACGATCAACCATACCCGTATGACGAGCCGGTGACCCGTCCCAGATCTCGCAAGCCGCGACATGCGTATCATCGGCCAGAGCGGTCATGTCCTCGATACGCGCATCGGCGCCGATCACGCAGCCCGCGGGCACGATGGATTGGTTGCCGATATAGGCATCCCGCCCGATCGTCACCCGGCCGATGATCAGCTCGTTGCCGATCACCTCGGCATTGGCGATATTCGCCTTGTGGCCGATCGAAGCACCCGCCCCGATCTCGACGAGATCAGCGGCGCCGAATTCGGCATGGGCGATCAACACGCCCGAACCGATCTTCGCCCCCATCAGCCGCAAATAGAGGCGCATGATGGGCGAATTGGCGAGATAGCTTGGATGAACCAGCGTATTGAGCCGGTGCACCAGCCACCAGCGGAAGAAATAGCTGCCCCAGAGCGGGTAGCGACCCGGCTTCGTCCGCCCGAGCACCATCCATTTGAGCGCGATCACGAGCGCCAGGGTGCCGAACTTGATGCAGACATAAGCCGTAACCAGAACGCCGACCGTCTCCCAGAAGGTCAGATCCTTCTCGTTCACCAGCATGAAGGTGATGAACACGCCCAGCCATTGCAGGGTGGAGATGGAAAGGATCAGCGGCAGGCTGGCAAACTGCGCCACCCCGCAGATGAAACGGCGCACAAAGGACGGCGGCGTGAAGGAAAGATCAGGCGGGGGCGCGTCATGCGTGCCGAAACGCTCGTCCAGCGCCGCGCCGATCTTGCGCAAGGTACGAAGCTGGTAGATGTCCTGCAGCGTGATGCCCGCGAAAGCAGGCGTCTCGCGGATGATCGAGACGAATTGCGCCGCGATCAGCGAATGCCCGCCGAGGTCGAGGAAGAAATCCGCCTCGAACCCAATGGCACGCCCCGGCAGCACGCGGTGCGCGGCGTCGCGCAGCAGCTTTTCGGTCGATGTAAGGGCGGTATCATCCTCGCCCTCCACGGGAATGATCTCCGCAAGCGGGAGCCCCTTCAGCGCCTTGCGGTCGGCCTTGCCCGAGACCATGCGCGGCAGCGCCTCGATCGTCTCGAAGCGCTCCGGGATCATGTAGGGCGGCAGGCGACGCTTGAGCTCCTCGCGCAAGGTGGTGGGAACGATGATGCTCTCCGCCTCCGGCACGACAAACGCCACGAGGCGATCGATCCCGCCATCCTGCCGTACGACGACCGCCGCCTGAAACACATCATCCGTATCAACCAGCGCCGCCTCGATCTCGCCAAGCTCGACGCGGAACCCGCGGATCTTCACCTGATCGTCGATGCGCCCGAGGAAGGCGAGATTGCCATCCGCGTTGAGACTGACGGCATCGCCCGAGCGATAGAGCACCGGATCGGGCGCTAGGGCGAGATCCGCCACGAAAGGGTTGGGAATGAATTTTTCGGCCGTCAGCTCCGGTCGTGCGAGATAGCCGCTGGCGATACCGGGACCCCCGATGAGAAGCTCACCCTCCCGCCCTGGCGGAAGAAGGTTCAGTGCCTCGTCCACGACATAGCAGGTATAGTTGGGGATCGGCCGTCCGATCGTGACGGGACGCCCCGCCCGCACTTCCTCGTAGGTGGCGACCACCGTGGCTTCCGTCGGGCCATAGGTATTGAGGATGCGCCTTCCCGGACGCGACCAGCGCTCGACCAAAGCGGGCGGCAACGCTTCGCCCCCGAACAGGATCAGGCGAAGGCTGGGAATATCCTTCGGGATCGCGGCGATCAAAGTCGGCACGGTATCGATGACGGTAACGCCGTTCTGCGCCATCACGGCGGGCAGGTTCTCGATATCCGAGAGAATCTCCGAGGTGGCGACATAAAGCGTCGCCCCGGCAAGATAGGAAACCCAGATCTCCTCCATCGACAGATCGAACGCGACGGACCCGCTCTGGAAGACGACATCCTCGGCGTTGAACCCGTAGACCGCATTCGAAGCGCGCAGGAAATGGCAGATATTGCGATTGGAGATCACAATCCCCTTGGGCACACCCGTCGAGCCGGAAGTGTAAATGAGATAGGCGGGATCATCCGGCCCCGCTTTCGCAGGCTCCCTTGTCTCCATATCGTTGACAGCCAGAAGCGCTCCCGCCTCATGAACAGGCGCGGCAAGGCCGCGCGTGAGCGCCAGGCCGGCTTCGTTGCTCACCAACCCGATCGCGGCGCAATCCGCGAGGCAGGTCGCGATGCGCTCGACAGGCGCATCCGCATCGAAGGGCAGGAAGGCGGCGCCGCTCTTGGCAATGGCGATCTGGGCAAGAAGGAGATCGATGCCGCGCGGCATCCACAAACCGAGGATGAGCCCGGGGCCGGCACCAAGAGCCGTCAGTTTGGCGGCAGCGCGATCCGTTGCCGCATCGGCTTCACGCCAGCTCATCTGGCGGTTGCCTGACCGGAACAGAACCTTATCGGGCGCAGCTGCCGCGCTTGCCCGGAAAATATCCGCGAGAGACTCCTCGCGGATCAGCGAATCATTCCGTGTTCCCGCAAGATGCGCGCGAAAGTCCACGGCCGCCTTTGGTTCGGCCTCCCGATTGTCCATCCCGTCTCCGCTGGCCCTAACGCAGGGCCTCAACCCACACCCGTGCCGCAAAACAGCGGAGCTTCACAGAGAAGTCAATCCGCAGTGCTGCTTATAGACGTGTCGGCGCTGAATGCGCGCTTAACGGAAACGGCCGCGCTCAATGATGCCCAGGGCCGGGAATCCATTCCGCGCGCCCCTTTTCGAGCACCAGAACCTTACCCTGCCAGATCTCCTCAGTGACCAGCTCCGCGGGTGGTTTCACGCCGAAAATCGCCATCAGCACGCGGCACACCCCGGTATGCGACACCACGATCGCATCTTGCTGCACCGTTGCGAGCCAGGCTGAAAGCCGTGTTTCGACCATGGCGTAGCTCTCGCCATCGGTCGGTACAAAATTCCAGCGATCCTTGTCGCGGCCACGTACACCTGCCGGATCCCGGGAGCGAATCTCGGGCCAGGTCTTTCCTTCCCATTGGCCGAAATTGATCTCCTTGAGACGGGCATCTTCCTCAACAGCGCCAAGCGGGGCATGCAGCGTCTCGCGAACGATTTCTGCCGTCTCGCGAGTCCGCCCGAGGGGGCTTACATAAAACGGAAGCGCCTGCGACGTAGCCCCGAGAAGACGGTCGAGGTGAAGGCCTGCGGCCTTTGCCTGCCGCTTTCCCGCCGTGTTGAGCGGAATATCGATGTGCCCCTGAAGACGCCCGTCACGATTCCAATCGGTCTCGCCGTGGCGAATAAAATACAGTCGTTGCATCCAAGGTTACTCGACGATCATCTTCGCATGGACCTCGCGGACGTCGCCGCTTGGATAGACAAGGCGGATGGTGAAGGCATCCTCACCCTTGAACTTGCGCTCGGAGCGATAGAAAATCCCAAGTCCGTTGGGCGATGTGCCGATGCAATTGCCCTTCGGCGCGCCGGGCACGGCGCGCAGGTTGATGGCGTTCGGGCGCGTATGCACCTTGCCGCCCTTGGGCTGGGTAGCGACTTCAAGCCGGGGATTGGCGCCGACCTTGCACTCTTTCGAGAGGGTGAGATAGGTGCCAATGAAGATCTCGAGCCCCGAACGTCCCTTGCGCTCGACTTCCGTCTTCACGACCTTCGGTGCTTCGGCGGAGACGGCAGCGACCGGCGGCGCGGCGGGAGCCTGCGGCGTGATCGCCTGCGAAACCGCCGGCAGGCCGGACCCGGCCAAAGCAAGCATCGTGATCACACCGGACAGGAAAGGCGCGGGAAAGCGGCGGTGCATGAGGCTCCTCATTCCTTGTCGAGCGACAGATCCGGCGCTTCGGGGTTCTTCATGCCGACCACATGATAGCCGGCATCGACATGGGTCACCTCGCCCGTCACGCCGCGCCCCATATCCGAGAGGAAATACACCGCGCTCGTACCCACTTCCTCGATCGTCACCGTGCGGCGAAGCGGCGAATTATACTCGTTCCACTTGAGGATATAGCGGAAATCGCCGATCCCCGATGCCGCCAGCGTCTTGATCGGGCCGGCGGAAATCGCGTTGACGCGAATGCCGTTCGGGCCGAGATCCGCCGCCAGATACCGCACGCTCGCTTCCAGCGCCGCCTTGGCGACACCCATCACGTTGTAATGAGGCATCCATTTCTCGGCACCGTAATAGGTGAGCGTGAGGATGGAGCCGCCATCCTTCATCAACTTCTCGGCGCGCTGTGCCACAGCGGTGAGCGAGTAGCACGAGATCAGCATGGTCTTGCTGAAATTCTCCTCGCTCGTCTCGACATAGCGCCCGGTCAATTCATCCTTGTCCGAGAAGGCGATCGCATGGACGAGGAAATCGATCTTGCCCCAGATCCGCTCGACCTCGGCGAAAACGGCATCGATGGTCGCACCGTCGGTCACGTCACAATGGCCGACAACCGCCGCGCCAAGCTCCGCCGCCAGCGGCTCGACACGCTTGCGCAGCGCATCGCCCTGATAGGTGAAGGCGAGTTCGGCGCCGGCCTCGCGGCAAGCCTTCGCGATTCCCCAGGCAATCGAACGATTATTCGCGACACCCATCACGAGCCCGCGTTTGCCGCGCATCACGCCAGCCATGAAGCTTTCTTCCTTCGCATTCGTCATTCTTGCCCGATCCTCGACATACCGGTCGATTTGCTCCGCGCGGAGCAAACCGGAAAGGCGCCCCGGCGGGGCGAAACTTTGATGCCGAATTCCTTACCCGGTTCGGAGGAAGGTTCAAGCAAAAGGGTGAAAGGGCTGTGGTTCATCCCTTGCGGCGGCGGAAAAAGCCCTCGATCTCGGGGTCGTGGGGCCCAAGATCGATGTTGAGATCCACCATGAGATCCCCCACCCGGTCGTTGAGGGGAAGCCCCTTCCCCTTGAGCCGCAGGGTCTTGCCGCCGCTGGTCCAGGCCGGAACCGTCACCTCGACCTCGCCCTGGAGGGTAGGCACGCGCACGCTCCCGCCCAGAACGGCATCGCGCAGCGGCACCGCGATCGGCACGCGCAAATCCGCGCCATCAACCTCGAAGCGCGGATGGCGCTGGTAGCGCAGGGTGACCAGCACATCGCCATTCGGCCCGCCGAAAACCGAAGGCTGTCCCTGTCCCTTGAGGCGTACCGTGCCGCCATTGGCAATACCTTTCGGGATCTTGATCTCGATTGTACGTCCGTCCGGCAGCGTGATCCGGCGCGAGCCGCCATTGCTGACATCCTCGAGTGTGACCGCGGCCTCGAGCGTGATATCGTCCCCCGGCGGAATCGAGGAGCGTCGCCCCTCGCCGCCGCCTTTACCGCCGCGCCCTGATTCGCGCGTGCCGCCCTCGAATTGCCGGAAGATATCCGAAAAGAAGTCGCGCGGATCGCCCTTGGCGCCTCCCGGACTGGCTCCGCCGAAATCGAAGCGGAACCCGCCCGCACTGCCGGCGGGATCGAAGCCCGGATGCGGAAACCCCATGGGACGACCATCGGCATCGATCTCGCCGCGATCGAAAGCGCGGCGCTTGGCCTCGTCGCCCAGGATTTCATAGGCACTGTTGGCCTCGGCGAAGCGTTCCTGCGCCTTGGGATCGTTGGCGTTGCGGTCCGGGTGATAGGTTTTCGCGAGCTTGCGGAAGGCGCGCTTGATTTCCTCCGCGTTCGCGCTCCGGTTTACCCCTAGAACCTGATAGGGATCACGCATCGCTATCCTCTTATCAAAAAAATGACTCGGCCAGTCCCGCGGCCCGAAACGGGCTCGATGTCCAGACCCTAGATGGGAAATCGCCGCGCATATAGCAAGAATTCGTCGGCAGCACGCGCCTTATTGCGTCTCGTCGAGCATCGCGCTGGTCCGCGCCGGCAGCGGTTGAGAAGCGCTTCCAGCCGCGGCTTTACCCGCTCCCCGTGTGCTGGCTGTGGCTTCGACGAGCGGTTCGGCGCTCTTGAGCGCCCAATCGCCGGGGCCAACCCGGCAAGCCTCGCCGCGATAGCGGATTTCACGTGCGGCGCCGGGTGCGAGAACAGTCGCGGTGAAGGGGCGGCAGATCGAGTTTTCCACCAGCACCATGTTGCCGGCCGCCGTGAAAGAACCTTTGCGCTTTGAAGCCGGATTATCCCAGTTCACCGGCAGGCTGCCCCCTTGCGGATCCACCGCCAGCGACAAGGCCGCCTGCGCGCGGCGCCAGTCCTCCTCATCGAGGCCGGGATCAAGGGGAGATGGGTTGCGCGCGACGCTCGCCGTGGTTTCCGGGTCGAAATTCAGCGAAGTCAGCGACATCGTAATGCCGCACCCCCCGCACAGGACCGAAAGCCCGGAGACAATCAGCCACGCCATGATCGCGTCTAGGCGATTGCGCATCCCGGAGAGCGCATTATATCGGTCTTCTGACCGGACACGTGCCTCCCCCGAGGCATCGCGAATTTGGGACTTTGCGAGATTCCGCATGACCCACCCCACACAACTTCACCCCTATTAGAGGACGGAAGCGTTAATGAGCGGTTTGCCCAGCGAAGAGAGAGAGCCGTTTTCGCTTTTTTCCCAATGGCTTTCCGAAGCCGAAAAAAGCGAACCCAATGATCCCAACGGGATGGCGATCGCCACAGCCGATACCGATGGCCTGCCCAACCTGCGCATGGTGCTGTTGAAGGAGCATGATGCGCGCGGCATCGTCTTCTACACCAATTTCGAAAGCGCCAAGGGGCGCGAATTGCTCGCCAACCGGCAGGCCGCCGCCCTGTTCCACTGGAAGAGCCTGCGCCGGCAGGTGCGTTTTCGTGGCCCCGTTTCCATCGTGAGCGAGGAGGAGGCGGATGCCTATTTCTCCTCCCGCCCGCGCGACAGCCGGATCGGTGCCTGGGCCTCGCAGCAATCGCGCGAGCTCGAAAGCCGTTTCGCGCTCGAAAAGGCCGTTGCCCGCGAGGCGGCGCGATTTGGCTTCGGGGATGTTCCGCGCCCGCCCCATTGGAGCGGCTTCCGCCTTTCACCGCTTGAAATCGAATTCTGGCAGGACAAGCCCTTCCGCCTGCATGACCGTCTGGTCTATCGTCGCGAAACGCTCGATCAGCCTTTCGTGACCCTGCGCCTCTATCCCTGATACGCGTTTCGACGCCCTGATCCGAGGAGCCGGAAATGGAAGCCCAGAACACCAACCAACAACCCGAGAAGCGCACCTTGCTGCTCACGGGCGCCTCGCGCGGCATCGGCCATGCCACGGTGAAGCGTTTCGCCTCGGCCGGCTGGCGGGTCATCGCCTGCTCTCGCCAGCCCTTCCCCGAGAATTGCCCGTGGGAAGGTGGCCAGGATGATCATGTCCAGGTCGATCTCGCCGATGCCGCCGATACCTTGCGGGCGATCGATGAAATCAAGAGCCGCCTGCCGGATGGCAAGCTGCACGCGCTCGTCAACAATGCCGGCATCTCACCCAAGGGCCCCGGCGGTTCCCGTCTCGCGACGATCAACACCTCGGTGGAAGACTGGAACAAGGTCTTTCAGGTCAATTTCTTCGCGCCGATCCTGCTCGCGCGCGGCCTGATCGACGAATTGCGCGCGACAAAAGGCGCGGTGGTGAATGTCACCTCCATCGCCGGGGTGCGCGTCCATCCTTTCGCCGGCGCGGCCTATGCGACCTCGAAAGCCGCGCTCGCGGGCCTGACCCGCGAAATGGCGGCCGATTTCGGTCCGTTCGGCGTGCGCGTCAACGCGATCTCGCCCGGTGAGATCGACACCTCGATCCTCTCGCCGGGCACGGAGAAGATCGTCGAGCAATTGCCGATGCGCCGCCTCGGCACGCCGGAGGAGGTCGCCAAGGCGATTTACTTCCTGTGCACGGAAGCCTCCTCCTATGTCACGGGCACGGAACTGCACATCAATGGCGGGCAGCATGTCTGATGCGGCGGCGCCGGCACGGCCGGTGCTTTGCGCCTCCATTGCGGTTTTCCGGGCCGGTAAAGTGCTGTTGATCCGGCGGGCGAAGGCGCCGTCACTCGGGCTTTACTCCCTGCCCGGCGGGCGTATCGAGCCCGGCGAAACCTTGCGCGAGGGCGCCCTGCGCGAACTGGCGGAAGAAGTAGGCATTCGCGCCAGCATCGCCGGCTTTGTCGATCACATCGAATATGTCGGGCGCGATGATGGCGGCAACCTGATGAATCACGCCGTGGTCTGCGCCTTTGCCGGCCATTGGGAAGAGGGTGAGCCCGCGCCTTCCGACGAGGTTTCCGGCTGGGTCTGGGTGGACCCTTTCGCGCCCGGCGATCTGCCCATGACGCAGCGGCTGCCCGAGATCCTTGCCCGCGCCGCAGGGCTGATCGTGGAAGAGGCGGCATGAAATCCGCGCCGCGCCTCGCGATTGCACTCGTCCTCGCGACACTCGGCGCCGATATCGCGCTCGCGCAGCAGAATACGCCCGCCCCTCGCCCCGCGCAGCGCCGCGCTCGCGTGCCCCCCGCCCAGCCGCCCGTGACGCCTGCCCCCGCCCCGCCTCCGGTCACGGCGCAGGAAAAGCCGTTGATCGAGCTTTCCGAAATTCTCGGCAGCCTTGCGCTGGCCCATCAGATCTGCACGCCAGGCACCAGCGCCAATCCGTGGCGAACACGCATGGAAACCCTGATCGACGCCGAGGGCGAGAGTTCCGGCGCGCGCGAGAAGATGATCGGCGCCTATAATCGCGGCTTTTCGGAGTATGCGACCAGCTATCGCCAGTGCACGGATACGTTGCGCGCGGCGCGGCGCGTCCTCGCGCGGGATGCGGCGCGGGTGGCGCGCGATCTCGAAAGGCGCTTCGGAAGCTGAACGCCGGTGATGCGCCAATGCCACGATCCACAAAGGCAAGCGGCCGCGTTAACGTTTTCTCAATAGAATGCTCGCTTTCGCCTCTCGCCCGTTCTAGGGTCTCCTGGCCTTTAAAAAAGGGCAGCGGAAGCAGGGCGAGGGCAAGTTTGTCCTGCGCACACCGCAAGAAACAGGCGTAAGCCGACAGGTAAGGTGAGTAAGGTGCAGACAAACGACCAGATCGGCGACACCAACGATACGCTTTACGCCGAACAGCGCCGCGCCGCCTATACCTATGTGAGCGAAGCCTTCGCCGAAGGACGCTATGACGGGATCGACGGCGACTGCCTTGCCCATGCCGCGCTGTTCGCGGCTTTCGTGGAACTCGTCGCGACCTATGGCGAGGATGCCGTCTCGAAATTCGCTGAAAAACTCCCCGAGCGCATCAAGGCCGGCGAATATTCGCTGACGACGAAGAACTAAGCCCGCTTCAGAACCCCGTGGCGCGCATCAGCGCGACCGCGGCGATCCCTCCGAAAGCGGCAATGATATCATTGCCAAAGATCCGCATCAGCCCGATGACGACGCCAAGCGCGACCCATTCGGGCGGTCCGCCGTTATAGGCGGTCAGCGCGACAATACCGGACATGACCGAAATCGGGGTCGCCTTCAGCGCGGCCTGCATCCGCGCCGTCATCGGCACGTAGCGCATCGCCATGAAGCCGAGAACCCGGCAGGTATAGGCTGCAATCGCCATCACCGCCAAAAGCGCCAGAAAATCACTGGACGACATCATGGTGCCACCGCCCGCCCGGCGCGCAGCCACGCCACCACACCGCCGGCGATTCCCGCAGCGACCACGGCGCCGCCAAACCCCGCGACCATCGAAACAGCAAGAGCGACGAGGGCGGCAAAAGCCATGACCGGCAGATCGCTCCGTCCCCGGAACATGCCGGTCATCATCGCCGCGGAAAAGGCGGCGAGCATGAAATCGAATCCGAGGCGTTTCGGGTCCGGCGCGAAGCCAACCGCGAAAGCGCCGGCCACGGTTCCGCCGATCCAGGCCGGGCATGTGGCGATCCCGGTTCCCAGCACGTAGCCCGCGTCTTTCTCGCCCGCCTCGTAAGCGCGCATCGCCAACAGCCAGCCGCCATCTCCGAGAAAGAACAGCGTCGTATAGGCTTTCAGGGGTGAAATCTGCCCTAGCCACGGCCTCAATGCGGCGCTGTAGAGGATGTAGCGCGCATTCATCACCATCACGGTACCGAACACGGCCCAGAGCAGGGCGGCCAGGCCGGATGTCCCCGCCGCGAGAATGCCGGTCGTCGCGACCTGCGCGGAACCTGAATAGACAAGCGCGCTCATCGCAGCCGCCTGCATCAGCGAGAGCTTGGCCTGCACCGCGACAAGCCCGAAGGCGAGCCCATAGGCGAAAATACCGGGCGTGAACGGCTGCTGATGCTTGATACCACGCCAGATGCCGGTCCAGGTGAAGGTAACGGCGGCAGGATCACCCGGAGAGGATGGGTTCGTCATATCGGTTCAATACCATTCCCGAAATCGGCCGCGAACAAGGCTAGTCCGCGCGCCGATGCGCCGGGTCAGGCCGGCAACGAATCGGCAAAGCGTACGGCTTCGCCTCGCGAGGGTCCACAGACTTCACCCTGCCACATGACTTTCGTGCCACGCACGAATGTGCCCACCGGCCAGCCCGTGACAGCAACGCCGTCATACGGCGTCCAGCCGCATTTCGAGGCGATCCAGCGATTGGTGATGGTCTCACGCCGTTTCATGTCCACAATGGTCAGGTCCGCATCGTAGCCGACCGCGATCCGCCCCTTGGCGGCGATGTTGAACAGCCGCGCCGGCCCGGCGGAGGACATATCGACGAAGCGTTCCAGCGTGAGGCGACCCGCATTCACATGGTCGAGCATCGTCGGCACCAGCGTCTGCACGCCGGTCATGCCGGAATGCGAGGCGGGATAGGCGTGATCCTTCTCCTCGCGCGTATGCGGCGCGTGATCGGAACCGAGGATATCCGCGATCCCCTGATTGACGCCCCACCAGAGTTTTTCGCGATGCGCGGCATCGCGCACGGGTGGATTCATCTGCGCATAGGTGCCGAGGCGCTCGTAGCAATCCGGTGCGGCGAGCGTGAGATGATGCGGTGTCACCTCCACGCTCGCGACATCCTTGTGCCCGGCGAGCCATTCCATTTCCTCGCCGGTCGAGAGATGCAGCACATGCACCCGCTTGCCGAGGCGACGGGCCAGCGTCACGAGGCGCTGGGTGGCCAGCAGGGCGGCGGTCTCGTCACGCCAGACAGGGTGCGAACGCGGATCCCCCGGAACGCGATGATCCATGCGAGCGCGCAACCGCATCTCGTCCTCGCAATGGAAGGAGGCGCGCCGCGTGATCTTGTTCAGGATCTTGGCGAGGTTCTCGTCATCCTCGACCAGCAGATTGCCGGTCGAGGAGCCGATGAAG
This sequence comes from Pseudomonadota bacterium, assembly GCA_020161575.1. Lineage (GTDB taxonomy): Bacteria > Pseudomonadota > Alphaproteobacteria > Rhizobiales > Beijerinckiaceae > Rhabdaerophilum. The sequence continues at coordinate 215,153 of JAIUNR010000007.1, read as the reverse complement.
ACCTTGATCCCCGCCGCACCGGGCAGTTTTTCGAGAGCCGGTATCTCCTCGATATTCTCCGCCGTGCCGCCGACGAAGAAAGCGAAATCGCAATGCATCCGGTGATGCCCGGCCGCGACCTTGGCGGCCAGGGTCTCGGCGCTCACCGTGTTGGGATTGGTGTTGGGCATCTCGAACACCGCCGTCACGCCGCCCATGACAGCCGCGCGCGAGCCAGTTTCGAGATCTTCCTTATGCGTGAGGCCGGGTTCACGGAAATGCACCTGGGTATCGATCACGCCCGGAAGAATCGTGAGGCCCTTGCAATCGATGATTTCGGCCGCCCTGACACCGCCAAGGGCGCCGATCGCCGCGATGCGTCCGCCCTTCAGTGCGAGATCGCGGATGCCGCGCCCGTCCTGGTTGACGACCTCGGCACCGAGCAGCAGCGTATCATAGGCGATGGTCATGAAATGGCTCCTTCGTCTCCCGGCGATCTTCTCGATCGCTCAAGGGTCCCTTGCCGGGCGGTCGCATTCGACTTATCTGCGCTCCATGAGCGAAACAAGCCCCGCCTTCCCCGCCGCGCCGGGTATCGCCTTCCTTGATGACCGCGCGATCATCGCGATCGGCGGCAAGGATTGCGTGCATTTCCTGCATAACCTGCTCACGGCCAATATCGAGGCGCTGAAGCCGGGCGCAGGCACGCTTGCCGCCCTGCTCACCCCGCAAGGCAAGATCATCACCGACATGCTGGTCTTCAATGCCAGTGACGAGGAACCGCTTTTCCTGATCGATGTCCCGCGCGGCTTCTCCGAGGATCTGGCTTCCCGCCTCTCCCGCTATCGGTTGCGTGCCGATGTCACCATCGATCTCATCGAGGCGCCGGTTGGCGTGGCAGTATTGCTCGACAGCCCCCCCGCTTCCTCGGATGCCTTCTACATCTTCCCCGACCCGCGGCATCCCGCGCTTGGCCAGCGGGTCATCGGCCCACATGCCGAAATCGAGACCGCCTTTGATGCTTTGCCGAAACTGACCCCCGGTACTTTTCACCAAAGGCGGGTCATGCTCGCAATCGCGGAAGGCGGGAAAGACTATTTCGCAGGCGCGATCTTCCCACACGAAGCGAATTTCGACCGTCTCCACGGCGTCGATTTTCGTAAGGGCTGCTATATTGGCCAGGAAGTGGTGAGCCGCATGGAACATCGTGGAACCGCTCGCACCCGCGCCGTGCCGATCCGCTTTGCGAATGGATTCGGTGTGCTAGGCGGCTCATCCGTTGTCGCGGGCACGCGCGAAATCGGCCGGATCGGAGAGGTTTACGAGGGGCATGCCCTCGCTTTCATCAGGCTGGACAAACTCGCCGAGGCACGAGCTTCCGGCGAGGGCATCAGTGCCGGTGGCGTTGGAATTGTCGTTTATTCTGAACAGTATACATAAAGATAGGATAAAAATCCTTAAATTCCCAATATCTTGATTCTTTTCCAAAGCCTGATATCGCTCTACGTAGAATTACGGGGCCCATCCATGACTGCAGTCACATTCGCCGAGTCGTTGGCTCTTCGCTCGCGCGAAGTTGAGGAATTGCTCGGCATCCTCGCAAACCGTCGCCGTCTGCTGATCCTGTGCTATCTGATCGCAGAGGGGGAACTGGCGGTTGGAGAGCTGGCACGGCGAATTGATCTTGCCCAATCTGCGCTTTCTCAGCATCTCGCCCTCATGCGCCATGCCGGCGTGGTTTCAACCCGGCGCGAAGGCACGACGATTTACTATTCCCTCGCGGATTCGCGCACCCGCGCCCTGATCGAAGCCATCGAGGACACCCTTCTGCCGGAGTAAGCCATCCGCCGCCGTGCCGGAGGCACGAGCCCGCTTGCAAGATGCCGGCGAGACGGGCAAACGAGAAGAATGTCCGCGAAAACGCCCCGCCCCCGTTCCCGCAGCGCCGGACCGCGCGCTTGGCAGCGCATGCTTTCCGGGCGCCGGCTTAACCTGCTCGACCCCTCCCCGCTCGATATCGAGATCGAGGATATCGCGCATGGCCTGGCGCGTGTCGCGCGCTGGAACGGCCAGACGCTGGGCGAACATATCTTCTCGGTAGCGCAGCATTCCCTGCTCGTGGAGGCGATCGCGGCGGAGCTTAACCCGCAATCAAGCCGCGCGACCCGTCTCGCGATCCTGCTGCATGACGCCGCTGAATACGTGATCGGCGACATGATTTCGCCGTTCAAGGCCATGGTCGGCGGCGCCTATCGCGAGACAGAGACGCGCCTGCTCGAAGCCGTGATGCGTCGCTTCGGCCTGCCCGCCCCGATGACGCGCATCGCGGCCGATCTTGCCAAGCACGCCGATCGCATCGCGGCCTATCACGAGGCCACAAGGCTGGCCGGCTTTTCGCCACCCGAAGCGGATGATATTTTCGGCCGGCAGGAGGGCCTGCCGCGTTGCTTGCTGGCATGGCTGGTTCCTATGCCGGCGGAAGCCGCCAAAAGCGCGTTCCTGGCGCGCTTTCACGCACTCGACAAGGCGGTCGGCCAGCCGGCTGGCCCGGAAGCTTGAGGAGAAGGGGATGCCACGCATCCATGTCTGTTCGCTGCAACGGCTGCATCAGGTGGTGCGCGAGAGCGGCGCCGCCGATCTCGTCACGGTGATCAAGGCAAGCCGCCCGGTCGAGCGCCCTGCCGAGATCACGCCGGAGCGGCATCTGATGCTGAACTTTTCCGACATCACCGCGCCGCGAGAGGGCGAGGTTCTGGCACGTGAGGCGGATGTCGCCGCACTGATCGACTGGTTCGGGCGCTGGAAGCGGGAAAAGCCGGTTGTGGTGCATTGCTATGCCGGTGTCAGCCGTTCCACCGCGAGCGCCTATATCGCCGCATGCCTGTTGCGCCCGGAGCGAAGCGAAGTCGATTGGGCACAAGATCTGCGCGAAGCCTCGCCGACAGCGACACCGAATATCCACCTCGTGCGCCTCGCCGATGGCCTGTTGGGCCGGGGCGGGCGCATGGTGAGCGCCATTGAGGCGATCGGGCGCGGGGCGGATTGCTTCGAGGGCGTACCGTTCAGCCTCGATATCGGCCGCTGGAACGGACGAGCTGATTGAATAAGATCGTCCGTTCCAGCATTTGTCTTGACGCATTTTCTTTCGACCAACCGGCATCCACTTGGTCGGAAAATGCTCTAGGAAAAGGAAGCCATGCCGGAGAAGGCGCATTCAGCAGAGGGGATAAGCCCGCCGATTGAGATCAACCTCACCGCCGTCATCATGGCGATGAGGGGTGACGAACCGTGCATCTTCGCCTCGCGTGCCAGCGCCGCCGATCCCTCCGGCCTTCCGACCGGCCCCTACGAGCCGCTCACGCATCGCACCCTCGAACTGGGCCTGCGTCATTTCGCGCAGCATCAGGCCGGGCTCGATCTCGGTTATGTCGAACAGCTCTATACCTTCGCTGATCGGGGACGCCTTTCGGAGAAGATCAGCGACAGGCCTGTGACCGGCAGCGCGCATCTTGTCTCGATCGGCTATCTCGCGCTCACCCGGATCGATCCGCAAGCAGCGCCGGCGGCGCGTTTCACTCCGGTTTACGCCGCCTTTCCGTGGGAGGATTGGCGCAAGGGCAGGCCCGCGCTGATCGACCGCGTGATTCTGCCTGCACTCGCCCATTGGGCGAACGAGGACAGCGCCAGCTCGAAGGTTCCGCGTACGGGCTTGACCCGCAAGGAGCGGATTGCGCTTTATTTCGGGACAGAAAACACGCCTTTCGACGAGGAGAAGGTGCTCGAACGCTACGAATTGCTCTACGAGGCCGGCCTCATCGACGAAGCGATCCGTGATGGCCGCGCAGCGCCTGCCCATCCCCCCGCCGAGCGCCTCGGCCCCGCAATGATCTTTGACCATCGCCGTATTCTCGCCACCGCTTTGGGGCGCATCCGCGGCAAGCTGAAATACCGCCCCCTGATCTTCGAGATGATGCCGGACGCCTTCACGCTCACCGATCTCCAGAAGAAGGTGGAAGCCATTTCCGGCCATCACCTGCACAAGCAGAATTTCCGCCGCCTCGTGGAGACCGGCGGCCTCGTGGAGCCGACGGGCGAACAGACCAATACCGGCGGACGTCCCGCCGCGCTGTTCCGCTTCCGCCGCGATGTGCTGATCGAGCGCCCCGCGCCGGGGCTTCGCCTCGGGCGCGGCGGATGACACAATAATTGAGGAAGCCGGTATCCAAGGCTTCTCCCGGTGGTTTTCTTCGCCGCGCCTTTCGACTAGGTTGCCGCCATGAGCACGAACATGCCCCCCGATATCGCGGCCCTTCCCTTCGAACAGGCGATGAAGGAACTCGATACCATCGTCACGGAACTTGAACGCGGCGATGTCAGCCTTGAGAAATCCATCGAGAAATACGAACGCGGCGAGCATCTGAAAAAACGCTGTGAAGCCCTGCTGGCAGAAGCCGAGATGCGCATCAACAAGATCAGCCTCGGCGCGGATGGCAAGCCGGCCGGCGCGGCGCCGCTCGACCCGGAAAGCTGAGCCGGCGCGCCTTTCCGCCCAAACATTGATTGAATGCGTTCCGGCAAGCGGTTAAGCATGGCGCAACGCTTTGGAACGGCCCCCAGTTCGGAGTAGCCCATTTGGCGGTCCTGACGCCCCTGCTCGACACTATCCGCACCCCGGAGGATCTGCGCCGCCTGGAAGCCGACAAGCTCCGGCAGGTGGCCGATGAACTGCGCGCCGAGACGATCGATGCGGTTTCCGTCACGGGCGGCCATCTCGGCGCCGGGCTTGGCGTCGTGGAACTCACTGTGGCGATCCACCATGTCTTCGATACCCCGCGTGACAGGCTGATCTGGGATGTCGGCCATCAGGCCTATCCGCACAAGATCCTCACGGGACGGCGCGACCGTATCCGTACCCTGCGCCAGGGCGGTGGTCTCTCCGGGTTCACACGACGCTCCGAGAGCGAATATGATCCTTTCGGCGCCGCGCATTCCTCGACCTCGATTTCCGCCGGGCTCGGCATGGCGGTGGGACGCGATCTTTCCGGCGGTTCGAACCATGTCATCGCGGTGATCGGCGATGGCGCGATGAGCGCTGGCATGGCCTTCGAGGCCATGAACAATGCCGGCGCCATGCACTCACGCCTGATTGTCATCCTCAACGACAATGACATGTCGATCGCCCCGCCGGTCGGCGGCATGTCGGCCTATCTCGCGCGGCTCGCGGCCTCGAAGGCGTATCTGAAGCTGCGCGATTTCGGCAAGCAGCTCACCGCGCAGCTTCCCAAGCGCCTCGATTCGGCGATCACCCGCGCGGTTGAGCACGCGCGTGGCTATGTCACCGGCGGTACGCTGTTCGAGGAACTTGGCTTCTATTATGTCGGCCCGATCGACGGGCACAATATCGACCACCTCGTCTCCGTGCTGCGCAATGTGCGCGATACCGATGTCGGCGGGCCGGTGCTGATCCACGCGATCACCCAGAAAGGCAAGGGCTATGCCCCGGCCGAAGCGACACCGGACAAGCTCCACGCCGTCACCAAGTTCGATGTCGTGACCGGCAAACAGGCCAAACCGCCTTCCAACGCGCCAAGCTACACCAAGGTCTTCGCCGATGCGCTGATCCGCGAGGCACAGGCGGATGACAGGATCGTCGCCGTTACCGCGGCCATGCCCTCCGGTACGGGGCTCGATCATTTCGGCGCGGCTTTTCCGGCGCGCACCTTCGATGTCGGCATCGCGGAACAACACGCGGTGACCTTCGCCGCAGGGCTTGCAACGGAAGGGTACAAGCCCTTCTGCGCCATCTACTCCACCTTCCTCCAGCGCGCCTATGATCAGGTGGTGCATGATGTCGCGCTCCAGAACCTGCCGGTGCGCTTCGCGCTTGACCGCGCGGGACTTGTGGGCGCGGATGGCGCGACCCATGCCGGTTCCTTCGATATCGCGTATCTCGGTTGCCTGCCCAACATGGTCGTGATGGCCGCCGCCGACGAGGCTGAGCTCATGCATATGGTGGCAACCGCCGCCGATTACGATGACGGCCCCATTGCCTTCCGCTATCCGCGCGGGGAAGGCGTCGGCATCGAAATGCCCGAACGCGGGCAGGTCCTGCCCATCGGCAAGGGTCGCATGATCCGTGAGGGAAGCGGAATCGCGATCCTTTCCCTCGGCACGCGCCTCGGCGAGGTGCTCAAGGCTGCGGACGAACTCGAGAAGCAGGGGCTTTCGATCAGCGTCGCCGATGCCCGTTTCGCCAAGCCGCTCGACGAGGCGCTTGTCCGCAAACTCGCCCGCGAGCACGATATCCTGATCACGATCGAGGAAGGCTCCGTCGGCGGCTTCGGCGCTTTTGTCGCGCATTTCCTCGCCGAGGAAGGCCTGCTCGACGGCGCGCTCAAATTCCGCGCCATGACCTTGCCCGATACCTATCAGGAGCATGACAGCCCGGCGAAAATGTATGCCGAGGCGGGGCTCGATGCGAAAGGCATCGTGGCGAAGGTGCAGTCTCTGCTGGCCAAAGCCGCGAAAGGCGCCGCCCAGCGCGCCTGACGGGCATGGCCTTTCCGAATCGGTAAAAACATGCGCTTCTCGGCCATGGCCGAGACCGATCTATACGCGCCCGTGAAGCGCTTTCTGGAGAAGCAGGGCTACGCCGTCAAAGGCGAGGTGCGGGATTGCGACGTCGTCGCCCGGCGTGGGGACGAGGCGCCTGTCATCGTGGAGCTGAAGACTGCTTTCTCGCTCCCGCTCCTGTTACAGGGGGTGGACCGGCAGGCGATGACGGATGCGGTCTACCTCGCCTTTCCGCCGCCGAAACGCCGGCAATTGCCGGATATCCTCAAGCTGTGCAGGCGCCTCGGCCTGGGGGTTCTGGTCGTTACCGGGGATTTCGTCGAGGCCTTGGCCGATCCCCTGCCCTATCAACCGCGCCGGAACGTCCGGCGGGCGACGCTCCTGCTCAAGGAATTTGCCCATCGGATCGGCGATCCCAATCAGGGAGGCTCCACGCGCCGCCCCCGCGTCACGGCCTATCGGCAGGATGCGCTCCGCCTCGTCAGCATTCTGAAGGCACTGGGCACGACCAAGGTCGCCGACCTTCGCGCGGCAAGCGGCGTCGCGCGCGCCGCCGCCCTCCTTCAGAACGATGTCTATGGCTGGTTCCAGCGCGAAAGCCGCGGCATCTACGCCCTCTCCCCGAAAGGAGCGGAAGCGGCGATCACCTATGCCGATGTGATCGCCGAGATAGAGGCCGCCCGCCAGGGCGATCAGAGCGCGAGTGTGCCCGCTTTCGCGGCCGAATAACGCTCGGCGATTTTCGTCCAGTTCGCGACATTCCACCAATTCGCGAGGTATTCAGCGCGACGGTTCTGGTATTTCAGATAATAGGCGTGCTCCCAGACATCGTTGCCGAAAAGGACCATCTGCCCATCCATCAAGGGTGTATCCTGGTTCGGCTTCGAGACGATCGCGAGCTTGCCTTCCTTGCTCACCGTGATGAATACCCATCCCGAGCCGAAAACACGCCCGCCGGCGCCATTGAAATCGGCCTTCATCTTGTCGAGCCCGCCGAGATCGCGCTCGATGGCCGCCTTCAAATCACCCGCCGGCTCCTTGGCGCCGCCCGGTGTCATGATCTGCCAGAACATCGCGTGATTGGCGTGACCGCCAAGGCTGTTCTTCGCGCCCATGCGGATCGCCTCGGGCAGTTGCTGCCATTCCGCGAGCAGTTTCGGAATCGGCGTCGAGGCCAGAGTGCCGTGATCCTTGGCGAAATTGTTGAGATTGGCAATGAAAGCGCCATGGTGGCGCTGCGAATGGACTTCCATCGTCATCGCGTCGATATGCGGCTCAAGCGCGTTGAAGGCATAGCCCAGTTGCGGCAGCACGAAAGGGCCGGTCGGAGCGGGTGAGGCCGCCTGCGCGAAAACACGCGGTGCAGCCGGCAGGCCGATCGCGACAGCGGAACCGGCGAGAAACAGCCGGCGGGAAAGGGTTGGGCTGGTCATGGCTGGGCTGGTCATGGAGTCCTCCTTGGATACCTTATCCGTCATCTCCACATGCGGCGCGCGCGAAGATGCTTGTCGTCATACTCGCGAACACGCATACCGGATCCACAGGAGAGCAGAAAAAAGCGATGCGCAAGCGGGCAGATCAGCTTCTGGTCGAGAAGGGCCATTTCGAAAGCCGTGCGCTGGCGCAGGCGGCGATTGCCGCCGGCCTCGTGATGGCGAATGGCAAGCCGGTCACCAAAGCCTCGCAAGGCCTTGACGAAGAAACGGAACTTCGCGCGGAGCGCCCGTTCGATACGGTCTCGCGCGCCGGGTTGAAGCTGAAGGCAGCGCTGGATTCGGCTCACATCACCCCTTCGGGCTGGATATGTGTCGATCTCGGCGCCTCGACGGGCGGGTTTTGCGATCTCCTGCTCCAGCGCGGTGCGGGACGGGTCTATGCGGTCGATGTCGGCCATGGCCAATTGCACGCCCGCCTCAAGGATGATCCGAAGCTCGTCAATCTCGAAGGCACGGATGCGCGGGCCGTGAACGACACGCTCATTCCCGAGCGCGCGGACCTGATCACCGCCGATCTCTCCTTCATCGGTCTCGCCAAGGCGCTTCCCGCCGGCCTTGCAAGGCTGAAACCGGGCGGCAGGCTCGTGGCGCTCGTCAAGCCGCAATTCGAGGCCGGGCCGAATGCCGGCAAACGCGGTATCATCCGCGACCCCGCGCTCCACGCCGAGATCCTTGCACGCGTACGCGACGATGTCGAAGCGCTCGGCATCCATATCGACATGGTCCTGCCTTCCCCCATCGAAGGCGGAGACGGCAACCGCGAATTCCTGCTGATCGGAACCCGACACGATGACTGAAGCGCTCCTGACCATCGAGGCCATCGGCAACCGCGGGGACGGGATCGCGTTCCACGAAGGCGTCCGCCACCATGTACCCTACGCCCTTCCGGGCGAGACGGTTCGTGCGCAAATAACCGCGGAGCGCGTGGAAATTCTGGAAATCGTGGCGCCCGCCGCGGACCGCATCCAGCCCGAATGTCGCCATTTCGGCGCCTGCGGCGGCTGCGCCACGCAGCATTGGGCGGGCGAAAAGGTCGCCGGCTGGAAGCAGGAGCGGATAGCGGCCGCGCTCGCACGCGCAGGCCTTTCGCCCGCAATTGCCCAGACCCTGGACGCCCATGGCGAAGGCAGACGGCGGGTGACGCTCCATATCCGCCAGAAGCCGGGCGGGATCGAGGCCGGGTTCATGCGTGCAAGGAGCCATGACCTCGTTGATCTCGATTCATGCCCGCTCCTGGTGCCCGCGCTCGCGCCGGCGGCGGATCTCGCCCGCAGGATCGGCCATGTCTTGCGTGGAATCACCAAACCGCTCGATCTTCAGGTCACGGCCAGCGCAGCGGGGCTCGATGCCGATATCCGGGGCGCCGGGCCATTGCCGGAAGCGCTGCGCCTCAAGCTCATCGCGCTCGGCGCCGAAGCGGGGCTCGCCCGCCTCACGCTCCATGGCGAGCGCCTGCTCGAACCACGCCCGCCCTTCGTTGCCCTTGAAGGTACGGAAGGAATGACCGCCTTCCTGCCGCCCGGCGCCTTTCTTCAGGCGACAGCGCGTGCCGAGGTGCTGCTGGCACAGCTGGCGGCAGACAAGCTCGGCCGTGCAAAGCACGTCGCCGATCTCTTCTGCGGATTGGGACCATTCGGGCTTCGGCTTGGCCGGAAAATGAAGGTCACCGGATACGATTCAGACAAAGGCGCGATCGAGGCTTTCCAGCGCTCTATCCGGGCAAACCCCGGCGGCAAGCCCGTGACGGCCGAGGCCCGCGACCTCTTCCGCCGCCCGCTTTTCGCCCCGGAACTCAAGGTTTTCGATGCTGTTCTGCTCGATCCGCCTCGACAGGGCGCGGAGGCGCAGGTGAAGGAAATCGCCAAGTCGAAGCTCGAACGGCTCGTCTATATTTCCTGCGATCCCGAGAGCTTCGCGCGCGATGCCGCGTTGCTGACCAAGGCGGGGTTCAGGATCGGCGAGGTGATCCCGGTGGATCAGTTCCGCCATTCCGCCCATGTGGAGCTGGTGGCGGATTTCACGCGCTAGCGCGTTTTCCGGCCAAGCAGAGCGGAGAACTTGATCTAATCCCCGCCGGAATCACTTCCGCCATCGGAAGTGTAGCTCCAGCTTCCGCTATCGTGCTGCGAAGCTTCCTTCTTCCTACCCCGCCAGATCGACCGGAACGCAAAGAAAATCGCCAGGCCGGGAACGGCGATGCAAACGGTGACGATCAGGACATCGATCATCCGAACAGCCCGAGTTGAGGGCTTTCGGGCTTAGTCTTGCGCCGGGAAGGCGCCTCCTCGCGCGGCGGGGCCTGGGCTTCCGAGGGGACGATCTCGAGTTGCTCGTCCGAAAGCGGCGCGAGCAGGCGGCTAATCTCCGGGATGCTTGTTTCCGGCGCAAGCCATGCGTCGAAATCGTGCTTTTCGAGGATAACCGGCATCCGCTCGTGGATCGCGGCCAGCGCTGCATTCGCGCTGGTGGTGATGATCGCGGCGGTGTCGATTTCCGAGCCGTTCGGGCTTTGCCAGCATTCCCAGATACCCGCGAAAGCCATCAGCCCGCCCATGGGCCGACGGATGGTGAAGGCGCGTTTGCGCCGGCCTTTCTCGTCGAGCTTCTGCCATTCGGTAAAGCTGTCCGCGAAGAACAGGCAACGCCGGCGGCGGATGGCGTTTCGGAAGCTTGCCTTTTCGAACAGGGTCTCGGCGCGCGCATTGAAGAGAAGCGGGAAATCCCGCTCATCCTTCACGAAACCGGGAATGAACCCCCAACGCATGAGCTGGAATCGCCGCTCGCCATGGATGAGGCGCACCACCGGAACCGGCTCGGTAGGACGTATATCGACACGGGGCGGGAAATTCGGCTGATCCGTGTAGCCGAAATGATGCCGCACTGCCTCCGGCGGCGAGGTGATCGCGAAGCGCCCGCACATAGAATTGTCTGCGCCTCCACGCGATTCGCCCCCTCAGGCAACGCGACGCAGATTCGCGCGGTATTCGGAGGGCGTCAATCCGGTCTCCTTCTTGAACGCCGCGTTGAAGGTCGAGCGGGAGTTGAAGCCAACCTCCTCGCCGATCTCGATGATCGAGAGCGCGTCTTCCGCCAGCAAGGCGCAGGCATCCCTGATCCGCCAGTGATTCACGAATTCGTAGAAATTGCGTCCAAGCGTCTCGTTCAGCACCTGCGAGAGGTAGTTTTCCGGCACGCGGGTATGATCCGAGAGATGCCGGAGCGTCATACCCTGATTGCGGTAGAGCCGCTCTTCCGCCATCGCCTTCTCGATCTTGGTGGCGATGCGCCGGCCTCGTTCCCCGTCGAGCGCCGAACGTTGGTACTTGCCGCCATTGGCGGAAGGCTCTTCTCCGGCAATGGCCTCCGGCATGCCTGTGACAGGGCCCTGTCTGTAGGGCTTGAAGATCGCCTGCTGCCACAGGACCATGAAGGAGAGGGCATAGACCCAGACGGCCTCGATGACCGAGGACATATCCGGCGAGAGTTTGAGCCAGGCAACGGTCATGTCGTCGAGGATGATCGCCATGTTGACGAGCCAGACGAAGGCCAGAAGCCCGATGAAGCATTCGAACCATGTGAGGCTTCGCCCCTCGATCGCGGCGAAATAATCGTATTTCGAGCGCCGGTAGCGGGCGAGGAGACGCAGCGTGCGCAGGATGTAGCTCGTCGTGAGCACGATGAAGGCGAGCACGGTCGAGACGGAGATGGCAATCATCGCAATGATTGCCGGCGTGAGAGGCAGGTTGGCGTTCGTCGCCTGGGGCTGCGCCAAGCGGGAAAGAACCTCCTCGCCCGGCGAGCCTGGGCCGACGACGGGAGCGCCCGACATGATGGTCAGGCCGCCGACGATCGGGACGATCGCGATCATCGCGATGAGGACCGCAAGGAAAGGGATCACATGCCGAAAATCTTTTCGCTCAAGGCGGATGACTTCCGGCGCGACAAGGGCGCGCGCATAGAAGTAGGTCGCCGGCCCCAGCAGCATCAGAAACGATGTTGAGAACATCTCGATAAATTCGACATGCAGACCTGGGCGGAAGAAGCCGATCATGTCGGGCAGGTTCGTCGTCAGATTCGCCGCGAAAAATACCGCCATCGCGTAGGAATGATCCTTGCGCTCCTCATTCCTGGTCACCAGCAGCACGATGACGAAGAGCTGGTGCAGCACCAGCGCTGCCGTCAGCATCTGGCCGACAAGCGTGATTTTCATCAGAGGAATCCTCGGGCAATTTCTGGGCGGAACACGCAGACCGGCAGGCTCTCCCGTTTGAGCCGGGCGAAACTGTGGCGGCAAGCCTGTTGGACCACCGAACCTGTCCGATCCGGCTTGTTCGGACAGGATGGTGACCGGCCAAACCCGGCCGGGCGACAACATATCCCGGTTTTAGCATGGTCAAGGCGTGGCGCTGTCTCCGGCGCCGGCCACGCCACGGGGTGATGGCGAGTTTTCAAGACAACCGAGAGATGACGATGATGAAGATTTCCGGCCTGGCTTTCGCCGCCGCCACCTTTGCCGTGATGTCGGGCGGCGCTCATGCGGCCGATCCGCTCGCGCGCCGCCTCCCTCCTTCCCCGGCTTATGCGCCGGCGAAGGCGAAGGATTGGTCGGGCGCCTATATCGGCGTGCATGGCGGCTTCGATGCCAATGGTTTCAAATCGAGCGGCGCGAGCCCGAACATTCCGGCGCTGAATTTCTCCGGCAGGAAGAATACGCGCGGCGTCGGCGGCGGCCATGCCGGCATCCAGGCGGGTTACAATTTCCAGTCCGGCAACATCGTCTATGGTGTGGAGGCGGAAAGCGCGCTGACCTTCGGCTCGAAGAAAAAGAGCACGACGCATCTGGGTGTCGAGCAGACAAGCCGACACGCGCTGAAGGGCCGCCTCGGCTATTCCTTCGGCTCCACTCTCGTTTACGGCGTGGCCGGTATCGGCATTGCTCCTGTCCGCTACACGAGCCCCGCTGTGGGTGCCACGCCCGTCAGCCGCAAGAGCGTGACCCGCGTCGGCCCGCTGCTTGGTCTTGGTGTTGAGCAGATGCTGACGGAAAATGTCAGTCTCAAGGGCGAAGTTGATTACCTGATGCTCGGCAAGCAGAAAGTGAACTTCGCGGCGGGCCGCACCAGCATCACCGCGGGCGAGCTTTCGGCGAAAGTGGGCCTCAACTACCGGTTCTGAACGTCGCCCCCATTCGACGTTCATGCCAAGGCGGAGCCCCGTCTCCGCCATGCAGGCGTGCGGCCCTCCCCCAAAGGGCCGCACGTTTTTTTTAAAGCCAGCGCTTGAGGCGGAAGAAGAGGTAGGTTCCCGCGGCGGAGAGCACCATCATTCCAAGCGCCATCGGGTAGCCGACACTCCATTCCAGCTCCGGCATGTTCTTGAAATTCATGCCGTAAGACGATGCGATCAGCGTCGGCGGCAGGAAGACCACCGCCGCGACCGAGAAGATCTTGATGATCTTGTTCTGCTCGAGATTGACGAGGCCGAGCACGGCATCGAGCAGGAACTGGATCTTGGAGGAGAGGAACGTCGCGTGATCCTCCAGCGATTGCAGGTCGCGCAAGGTCGTGCGTAGATCGGAGCGCAGATCCTCCGAAAGCGCGAGCCCTTGTGTGTTTGCCGAGAGAAAGAGCAACATCCGCTCGATCGAGACGAGGCTCTCGCGCACCTTGGAGATGCGGTTTCCTTCCACGCCCATGCTTTGCAGCGTCGCGCGATAGGTCACGACCTCGGCCTGCCCGCCATTGGCGCTGAAAATCGTATCCGAAACCTCGTCGATGCGCTCGCCCGCCATGCGCAGGATTTCCGCCGCGCGATCAATCACGGTCTCGAACAGCGAGATCAGCATGTGATCCCCGGAAGGAAGGCAGGCACCAGGCCGCGTCATGCGGTTGATGAACATGTGGAACGAGCGGGGGTCGTCGTATCGCACTGTGACCAGCCGGTGATCCTTGAGCATGAAGGAAATCGCCGCGAGCTTGGGGCTCTCCGTGCCCGATTGGCAGAGGATGCGCGCGGACATGTAGCGCGCCTCGTTCTCGAAATAGAGCACTTCGGAGGGTTCGATATTCTGTGATTCCTCGCGCGTGGGAATCTCGATCCCCAACGCGGCCTCGACCCGCCGATCCTCTTCCCGGCTCGGATCGACCAGATCGATCCAGACCGCGCCTTCCGGCACGGCTTCCTCGGGGCCGAGAACGTGACGCACGAAGGAACAGCGCTGGTCACGTGCGACCTGCGCATCCGTGTCGCTCCCGGCAGGAAGATGCACGATGATCATGCCTTGTCCTCCCTCGGGGCCGCCGGCGACAACTCGCCGCTATCGAGCCGATTTTCTGCGAGGCGGCAAGCGCAAAGTAGCGCGTCGTACCGTCATTTGACCAGCGGAGCGTAACTCGCGCTGGCCGGTGCGGGAATGTCGTCCGGGACGAAGAAATCCGGCGCGAGCGGCTGCGTCGGGTCGGCGCGGTAGGGATCGAAATCCGTGACGCCCTCTCCGGCAAGGAAAGTATCGTCGATCAGGAAATGACCGGAAAAGCTCTTTGCATCCTTGAGGAAGATGCGATGCGCCGCATCCGCGAGGATATCGGGTCTGCGCGATGAGCGCATCAGGGCATCGCCGCCGAGCAGGTTCTTGACCGCCGCCGTGGCGATGGTCGTGCGCGGCCAGAGCGCGTTGACACCGATCCGCCCCTTCGTCTCTCCGGCAAGGCCGAGCACGACGAGGCTCATGCCGAATTTGGCCATGGAATAACCTGTATGCCCCGCGAACCACTTCGTCTTCATGTCGAGCGGCGGCGAGAGCATGAGGATATGCGGGTTGCCCGATTTCGCCAGGTAGGGGAGCGCCACGCGCGAAACGAGATACGTGCCGCGCGCGTTGATCTGGTGCATCAGGTCGAAGCGCTTCATCTCCAGCGTCGCGACCGGCGCGAGATTGATCGCGCTCGCATTGTTCACGACAATATCGATGCCGCCGAAATGCTGCGCTGTCTGCGCCATCGCCGCTTCAACCGCCGCATCGTCGCGGATGTCGAGCTGGAGCGGCAGCGCCTTGCCGCCGGCTTTCTCGATTTCCTCGGCGGCCGTGAAGATCGTGCCTTCGAGCTTGGGATGTGCCTCGGCGGTCTTCGCCGCAACGACGATATTCGCCCCGTCCCGCGCCGCGCGCAGGGCAATGGCGAGGCCGATCCCGCGCGAGGCGCCGGTGATGAAAAGGGTCTTTCCGGCAAGGCTCATGATCGTCTCCTCAGGCTTTGGGCCGCGACATGAACGCCTCGAACGCCTTGCGCGCCTCGGCGGATCTCAGGCGCTCGGCGAATGTGCGCGCTTCCTCGTCGATCCGCGCGAGCAAGATGGCGGGATCGCCTTTCATCAAGGCTCGTGCAATCGCGACCGCCTCGCGCGGTTTGGCCGCGATGGCGGCAGCGGCGGCGCGCGCCTCCTGTTCCAGCGCATCCGGAGAAACAACCGCGTTGACCAGCCCGGTCTCGCGGGCGCGGGCGGCGTCGAAGCGCTTGCCCATCACCAGCATCTCGAAAGCCACCCGGTGCCCCATCAGTTCGGGCAGGATGAGGCTGGAACCGGCCTCTGGAACAAGCGCCAGATCAACGAAGGGCGTCGCGAAAACCGCGCGCTCCGAGGCCACGACGTAATCGCAATGCAGCAGCATCGTCGTTCCGATGCCGACCGCTCCGCCATCCACCCCGGCGACAAGCGGCTTCCGGTTGGCGACCAGCGCCTTCAGGAAGTTGATAATCGGCTCGCCGACACCGCCTTTCATCGCAAAGGCCATGAAATCCATGATGTCGTTGCCCGCGCAGAAAATACCGGGCTGACCCAGAATGAGTGTCGCACCGATCTCCTCATCCGCGTTGGCTTCGGCAAGTCCCGCGCTCAAGGCGTCATACATGGCGCCGGTCAGCGCGTTCTTCTTGTCCGCGCGGTTGAGCGTGAGGACAAGGACCGCGCCTTCACGGCCTTTGAGGACATGTTCACCCATCGCCCAGCCCTATGCTTGCGCCGCGAAAGCAGCATTGATCGCCTCGCCGCCATCGACCACCGAAAATTCGAGGCCGGAAGCAAGCGGTGCGAGGTTCTCCGCGAAGAAACGCGCATCGCGGATCCGCTCCTGATGGCGTGGATCGCTATCCCCCGCCGAGAGCGCATCGCGCGCGGCAAGCGCCATTTCCGCCAGATGCGCGCCGCCGGCAGCGGTTGCGAACAGGCGCAGATAGGGCGTTGCGCCGGCAAGCGCGGTATCCGGCGCGGCTTTCATCACGCCGAGCAGGAACTCGCTCGTGCGCGAAAGCGCCGCGACCGCTTCTCCCAACCGCTCGCCGATGCGTTGAAAACCGGGATCATTGACCGCGCGCGCCTGTTCCGCGGCTTTTGCATAGCGCGCGATAAGCGCCCTCACCGCGCCGCCCTCGGAAAGAGGCAGCTTGCGCATCACGAGATCGATCGCCTGGATGCCGTTCGTGCCCTCATAAATCGGCAGGATGCGGGCATCGCGGAAATGCTGGCCCGCGCCCGTCTCCTCGACAAAGCCCATGCCGCCATGGATCTGCACGCCGAGCGAGGCGACCTCGTTGCCGATATCGGTCGAAAAGGCCTTGGCGACCGGCGTCAGCAGGCTCGCCTCCTCATGCGCCGCCTTGCGCTCGGCGGCATCCGCCGCGCGATGCGCCTTGTCCAGAGCGGTCGCCGTCAGCAGGCAGAGGCTGCGCGCAGCGCCGATCTTCACGCGCATTTCGAGCAACATCCGCTTGATATCCGGGTGATGGAGAATGGGCGAGGCCGTCGCTGCGCCGCTCGCCCGACCCTGCCGCCGCTCACCGGCATAGGCCAGCGCCTGCTGATAAGCGCGTTCGGCGATGGCGACACCCTGCGTGCCGACAGCGAGGCGCGCATTGTTCATCATCGTGAACATGCAGGCGAGGCCCTTGTTCTCCTCGCCGATGAGATAGCCGATGGCGCCGCCGTTATCGCCGTAGATCATCGTCGCGGTGGGCGAGCCATGAATCCCGATCTTATGCTCAAGCGCGTGGCAGCGCAGATCGTTGTGCGCTCCGAGCGTGCCATCCTTGTTGACGAGGAATTTCGGCACCAGGAACAGCGAAATCCCGCGCGTACCGGGCGGTGCATCGGGCAGCCGCGCCAAGACAAGATGGACGATATTTTCCGTCATCTCGTGATCGCCATAGGTGATGAAGATCTTCTGCCCGGTGATGCGGTAGCTGCCATCACCCACCGGGTCCGCCCGGCTTGTCAGCAGGTTGAGATCAGAGCCTGCCTGCGGCTCCGTGAGGTTCATCGTCCCGGTCCATTCGCCGGAAATCATCTTGCCCAGATAGAGACGCTGCAACTCCGCCGAGCCATGCGCCACCAGCGCCTCGATCGCACCCATGGTGAGCAGCGGGTTGAGCGCGAAGGCCATGTTCGCCGAGTTCCACAACTCCGTGCAGGCGATGTTGATGAGGATCGGCAGCCCCTGCCCGCCATGCTCCTCCGGGCTTGCCACGCCGGCCCAGCCGCCGTCGGCCCAGTCGCGGTAGGCTTCCGTCACGCCCTTCGGCATCACGACCTTGCCACCGACGAGCCTGGCGCCTTCGAGATCGCCCGCGCGATTGAGCGGGGCGAGCCGCTCGGCGGCGAATTTGCCGGCCTCCTCCAGAACCGCTTCCGCGACCCCATCGGCAAGATCGGGGTAGAGCCCGTTCTCAATCGCCATGTCCATGCCCGCAACATGCCGCATGGCGAAAAGGATATCCTCAACCGGCGCACGATAGGTCACGTTTCGCTCCAAGGTTGTCCATCCGGCATCCGCCTCGCGGCACTGGGATGAGGGTTCATGCTCTTGCGGCACGTGTTTTTAGTTTACATATGAACAAACTGTACGCAAGACCTGGTTGTCCCAAGTCTGAAGTCCGGCGGCGGCGAATGCGTTCATCCCGCCGGTTTTGCGCTCAAACCGAATCTCCGCCAAGACTGGCCAAGGCGCTTGGACTGGCCAAGGCGCTTGCGGGGAGATATGCACGCTCCCACGATGACGATCAACAGCCCTGACGCCCCCCACGCGACCTTGCGACTCGCCGCCGATGCAAACGCCTCCCGCAAGGCGGGCGCCATCCTGGCTGGTGGCGGGCTTGTCGCGTTTCCTACCGAGACGGTCTACGGCCTCGGTGCCGATGCAACGGATGCCAAGGCCATTGCCCGGCTTTACGCGACGAAAGGCCGCCCGCTTTTCAACCCGCTGATCGCCCATGTCGACACGGTGGAGAAGGCGCTCGCATTAGGTAAATTTTCTCAGCAGGCGCGTCGTCTGGCGGAGGCCTTCTGGCCCGGTCCGCTCACGCTGGTCGTGCCTGCCGCACCCGATTGCCCCGTTTGCGAACTCGCGCGCGCCGGCCTGCCCTCGCTCGCGATCCGTGTGCCGGATCACCCGGTCGCGCGTGCGGTGCTGGCAGCGGCAGGAAAACCGATCGCGGCGCCAAGCGCGAACCGCTCCGGCCATGTCTCGCCCACGAACCCCGCCCATGTCCTCGCCGATCTCGACGGCCTGCTCGATGCGCTCGTGGAAGCGGGGCCGACCCAGATCGGCGTCGAATCGACGATTGTCGCCTGCCTCGACGAAGAAGTCCGCCTGTTGCGCCCCGGTGGCGTACCACGGGAGGCGCTCGCCCGCGTGCTCGGGCACCCGCTTTCGGCACCCCGGACGGATGGCACCAAGCCGCTGGCACCCGGTCGTCTTGCCTCCCATTACGCCCCCCGCCACCCGGTGCGCCTCGACGCGACCGCCGTGAATCCCGGCGAGGCCTGTCTTGCTTTCGGAACGCCGCTTCCCCCCGGCGCCGATCCTGCCCTGACTCTCAATCTCTCGGAAAGCGGAAGCCTCGTGGAGGCCGCGGCCAATCTTTACCGCCATTTGCGGGCGCTGGACGCGCTGCCCGTCACCGGAATCGCCGCGATGGGCATTCCCGATGCCGCTCTCGGGGAGGCGATCCGGGATCGCCTGCTCCGCGCTGCCGCTCCGAGGGAAACAGCACAGGAAAACTTTACTTAAATCTCCGTAATCGGCTTATTTCCCTATGGTTTAAATTTGCGGTTGTGCAAATCTGTTTGGCCCTAGCCGGAATGCGTGCAAGAGGCGCGCAAGCCAAGCGGAGCCAAGAGGAAGATGCAGTCACTCGCCTGGGATGATTTCCGTCTCGTACGCGCCATTGCCGATCAGCGTTCGCTAAGCGGCGCGGCGGAAGCGCTGGGGGTAAACAATTCCACGGTTTTCCGAAGGCTCAACGCGCTGGAAGAGCAGCTGGGCGTCCGCGTTTTCGAGCGTGCGCGATCCGGCTACCTGCTCACCTCCGCCGGCGAGGAGATGGTCGCGCTGGCGGCGCGTATGTCCGATTCCATCGTCGAGTTCGAGCGCCGGATCGCGGGACAGGATGTGCGTCCCTCCGGCGAATTGCGCGTGACCACAACCGAGACGATCTTCGCGCATCTCGTCTCGCCGATGTTCTGCGGGTTCCGGCGCAAATATCCCGAGATCACGCTCGATTTCGTCATCGAGAACCGGATCCTCAACCTCTCGCGCCGCGATGCCGATGTCGCGATCCGGGCCTCGGTCGATCCGCCGCAGACCCTGGTCGGCAGGCGCGTGGCCACCATCGCCTGGCGTGCCTATGCCAGTACCGCGGTGATCGCCGAGACGAACGTGCCCGTCGATGACCTCCAGAGGATCGTCCGCCCGCCCGCGCGGTGGATCGGCTTCAGCGATTCCATCAATATGACCGCCGGCGGCCGCTGGGTTGCCGCGAATGTGCACCCCGATTGCATCAACGTGCGCGTGAATGCGGTCAACGCGCTGGCCGACGCCGTGCAGGCCGGACTCGGCATCAGCGTGCTGCCCTGCTTCATCGGGGATCAACTCCCTGACGTAAAGCCGATCCCGGTCATCCAGCCTGCATCCGATACCGGGCTTTGGGTGCTCACCCATCCCGATCTCAAGAAAGCCGCGCGGGTACGCGCCTTCCTGGATTTCTTCGGGACGGAGCTTGCGAGAAAGCGCAAGCAGGTCGAGGGAGAGCCCGCCTGATCAGGCCGGTTGCGCCTTCAGCTCGGGCGCGGGTTTCTCCACGATCGGCAGGTTGATCAGCGCCGAGACAATCCCGAGACCGATCGACAGCCACCACACGATATCGTAGCTGCCCGTGCGCTCGAACAGGATTCCGCCCAGCCACACGCCGAGGAACCCGCCGACCTGATGCGAGAAGAAGGCGAAGCCATAGAGCATCGCCATGTAGCGCGGCCCGAACATCAGCGAAACGAGGCTCGCCGTCGGCGGCACCGTGGAAAGCCAGAGCAGCCCCGTGAAGGCGCCGAAGGTCAGCGCCGAGATGACGCCGATCGTCGTCTGGATGCCGAGCAGGTTCACCGGCACCCCCACAAACGGAACCGAGACCAGCAGCCCGAGGGTGACAATGGAGCGACTGGTATAGATCCCCGCCAACAGCCAGCGCTTGGGCATGCGGTTTGCCAGCCAGCCCGCACTGAGCGAACCGATGATGTTGAACGCACCGACAAGCGCAAGCGTCCAGCCGCCGACCTCCGCCGGAATGCCGATATCCTTGAAATAGGAAGGCAGGTGCACCGTGATGAAGGCGAGCTGGAAGCCGCAGGTGAAGAAGCCGAGCACCAGCAGCACATAGGAGCGATGCCCGAAAGCCTGCACCAGCGCCTGCACCACGCTCTGCTTGGCGCGCTCGTCGATCTGCCCGCCAGTCGCGCCTGCGCCGGGGCGGGTGGCGAGCGCGAAAGCGAGCGGCAGCACGAGAAGGGTCAATCCGGCGAAGATCGTCAGCGCGTTCTGCCAGCCGTAATCGCGGATCAGCGCCACGCCGAGAGGTGAGAACAGGAACTGCCCGAAAGAGCCCGCCGCCGTGCCCATGCCGAAAGCCATGGCGCGTTTCTCGGGCGGGAGAAGCTTCGAGAAAGCCGCGAGAACGAGATTGAAGGACGAGCCGGCGAGCCCGAAGCCGATCAGCACGCCCGCGCCGATGTTCAAGGTCAGCGGATCGGTCGCCATCGTCATGAAATAGAGCCCGGCGGCGTAAAGGCTCGCGCCGACCCAGAGCACGCGCAGGGTGCCGAAGCGATCCGCGATCGCGCCCATGAAGGGCTGGCCCACGCCCCAGAGCAGGTTCTGGAAGGCGAGCGCGAGCGCGAAGACATCGCGTCCCCAGCCATTGGCGGAAATGATGGGCTGCTGGAAGAAGCCCATCGCCGAGCGCGGCCCGAAGGTCAGCATCGAGATGAGGCAGCCGGCGAGAATGATCAGCCCGGCCGGCATGGCGCGGGAGGCGGTTGACGAGGTCATGGGGGTTCCTCCCGACACATCAAGGGTTGTGGCGAGAATTAGGCAAACCGGCGTGAATTCCTAGGGGGGCGCAACGAAACCTCCCATGAATTCTTGTCATGGGAGAACAGAAGTATGTGAATGAATGCAGCTTTCCCGCCGTCATGGCCGGGCTTGGCCCGGCCATCCAGGTCTTTTCCTGCCAGCCATGCTTTCTTGCCCTTGAAATCGTGGATGCCCGCCCCGAGGGCGGGCATGACGGGGACGTTACCCCGCGATCTTCGAGAAATCCGCGATCCGGCGCGTCACACGGCGGAAGGCCGCGAGCAAGGCAAGGCGGTTCTTGCGGATTGCCGCATCCTCCGCATTCACCATCACCGCCTCGAAAAAGGCATCGACCGGCGCGCGCAGGGTGGAAAGCGCGCGCATCGCGGCTTCGTAATCCGGCACCGCGAGCGCGGCTTCGGCCTCGTTTCCGGCGGCGACCAGCGCGGCATGGAGCGCCTTCTCCGCGCCTTCCGTGAAGCCGGCGGGATCGGCCGGCGCCTCGAAGGTGCCCTCGCCGTCCTTTTTCTCCTCGGCGCGCAGGATGTTGGCGGCGCGCTTTGAACCGGCGAGGAGGGATTTTCCGTCCTCGGTGTCGAGGAACTTGCCGAGGGCTTCCACACGGCGGGTGACGAGCAGAAGGTCGTCGTTAGAGTCTTCTTTTGACGCGAAATCTTCACGCGAGCCGGTTCCCACCTCGCTCGATTTCGCGATGCGGCCATTCCCCAGCACCGCATCCACCAGATCATGCCGCGCGCCCTTGTCGCGCAGCATCACCTTCAGGCGATCATGGAAGAACGAGAGGAGGTCTGCCCTAACTTGTCCGCGCGGTATTAAAGCCCAAAGCTGTTCGTAATCCTCCTCAAATATATTCCAAGAAAATGAACGCCCATCGCCATCTTCAAATTCCCCATCTTTCTGATAGCATACTCGGAAAATTGTATCGTCATTGAAGAGTGCTTCCCAGTCATCGCCGCGCGATCTACCACGGGCAATGAAGGACGATGTAAGACCATCCCAACCGCCGGGGCTATCCGCCGGCTGAAACACAACAGGTTTGGTGAAACCAATCGATTCAACAATCTGAAGGAACTGAAAATTTATAAAGGCAGCCAAATCCAACCTCAACCCATTCTCCACCACCAGCCGGATCACCCCCAACGCCGCCCTTCTCAGCGCATAGGGGTCCTTGCTCCCGGTCGGCTTCTCGTCAATGGCCCAGAAGCCCACCAGCGTATCGAGCTTGTCCGCCAGCGCAACCGTCACCGCGACCGGATCATTCGGCACGCGGTCCGTGGGTCCCAGCGGCTTGTAATGCTCCTCGATGGCTGCCGCGACGGAAGCATCCTCGCCGTTGAGCGTGGCGTAGATGCGGCCCATCAGCCCCTGCACTTCCGGGAATTCGCCGACCACCTCGGTTTGCAGATCGAGCTTGGCGAGCTGCGCCGCGCGATCCACCTTCGCCTCATCCGCGCCGGTGACCTTGCATAGCTCCTTGGCCAGTGCGCGGATGCGTTCGATGCGCTCGTATTGCGAGCCCAGCTTCTCGTGGAAAGTGACGTTCCTGAACCGCTCAAGCCGCTTCAGTTCGACATTATCCGCCGCCCAGATTCGCTTGTCCGTCTCCCAGAAGAATTTCGCATCCGAGAGCCGCGCGCGGATCACGCGCTCGTTGCCGGCGATGATGGTCTTGCCGCCATCCTTCGCCGCAATATTCGCGACCATGAGGAAACGGTTCGCGAGCTTGCCGTCGGCGCCGCGCAGCACGAAGCATTTCTGGTTGGCGCGGATCGTGGCGCGGATCACCTCGCCCGGCACATCGAGGAAGGCTTCGTCGAACGAACCCATCAGCACAACCGGCCATTCGACAAGGCCGGCGACCTCATCAAGCAGGCCTTCATCCTCGATCAGCTCCAGCCCCTGCGCGAAGGCGAGCGTCTTCGCGTCGGCGCGGATGATCTCCTTGCGCCGCTCGGCATCGAGCACCACCTTCGCGGCTTCGAGTTTGGTGACGTAATCGTCGAAGCGCTTCACACGGATCGCATCCGGCGCGTGAAAGCGATGGCCATAGGTGATGTTCCCGGCTTTCAGCCCATCGATATCGAAGGGCACGATCTCGGGGTCTTCGGTATCGGTGCCGAAAGTCGCGACGATGGATCGCAAAGGCCGCACCCAGCGCAAGCTGCCGGGCGATGCGCTCGCTTTGCCCCAGCGCATCGATTTAGGCCACGGGAAGGCACGAATCACACCCGGCAGGACTTCGGCCAGAAGCTCGATCGTCGCGCGGCCCTTCTTATCGATGATCGCAACATAGAACTCGCCCTTTTTCGGGTCGCTCTCGATCTTCGCCTCGGAAATATCCGCGAGGCCGGCGGATTTCAGGAACCCCTGGATCGCCCCCTCGGGGGAGCCGACGCGCGGTCCCTTGCGTTCCTCGCGTGTATCCGGCTGCCGCGCGGGCAGACCCGCGACATGCAGCGCGATCCGGCGCGGCGTCGCGAAGGCGCGCGCGCCCTCATAGGTCACCCCCGCCTCGACAAGCGCGTTGGTCACCAGCCGCTGGAGATCCGCCGCCGCCTGCGCCTGCATGCGGGCCGGAATTTCCTCGGAAAAGAGTTCAAACAGAAGATCGGGCATGGTCATTCCACGTGTTCGGGCTCACTGCCCCTTGGCGCCGGCTTCGAGCAAGGTGGACCAGCGCCAGCCATCCGTTTTCGCAGGGTCGGCGATGTCGTCGACCTTCCAGGCATTGCCCTCCAGAACGACATCGTAATGAAGCGTTTTCTCCGGCTCGGAGGCAAAGACCTTGAGCTTCACAACCACCAGCGCCTTGCCCTCGCCGCGCGGCTCAACCGTGAATTTCAGGCTCTTGCGGAAATCGTCGTCGAAATCCTGGCTGCCCGTGGTGGGGTCGAAATCGAGGCCGGAAACCACTTCGCCCTGCGCCTTTTTCTGCGCGGCGCGATAAAGCGCGGCCAGACGCTTAGAATAAGGGCGGCGTTCCGGCTTGACCTTGGGATTATAGCACGCCTTCACCGGATCGAGCGGCGACGATGCCTGCTGCGCAAGCGCGGGACCAGCGAAAATCCCGATCGCTACCCCCATGAACAAACGACGATCCATCACGCGCCTCCCGCTTCCGTCTTGACCCATGCCGCGCCGCAGGCTTTCGCCAGCTCGCGCACCCTGAGGATGTAGCTCTGCCGCTCGGTGACGGAGATTACCCCGCGCGCATCGAGCAGGTTGAAGGCATGGCTCGCCTTGATGCATTGGTCATAGGCCGGCAGCACTTGGCGGTGGCGCTGGTCGTTCGCGCCTTCCTGCGGCTCGCCCGCCGCGAGCAGGGCGCGGCATTCCTTCTCGGCATCAGCGAAATTGCGGAACAGCTTTTCGGTATCGGCATATTCGAAATTATGCCGGGAATATTCCTCCTCGGCCTGCCGGAACACCTCGCCGTAGGTGACCTTGTCGTCGCCTTCGAGCCCGTTGAAATTGAGTTCGAAACCGTTATTCACCCCTTGCAGATACATGGCGAGGCGCTCGAGCCCATAGGTGAGTTCGCCGGCAACGGGTGCGCATTCCTGCCCCGCGACCTGCTGGAAATAGGTGAACTGGCTCACCTCCATCCCGTCGCACCAGCATTCCCAGCCGAGCCCCCAGGCGCCGACGGTGGGGCTTTCCCAATCATCCTCGACGAAGCGGATATCATGCACCAGCGGATCGATGCCGATCGCGGCGAGGCTTTCGAGATAAAGCTCCTGCAGGTTTTCCGGGCTCGGCTTCAGGATGACCTGGAACTGGTAATAATGCTGGAAGCGGTTCGGGTTATCGCCATAGCGCCCGTCCTTCGGGCGGCGCGAGGGCTGGACATAGGCCGCGTTCCAGCGTTTCGGGCCGAGCGAACGCAAGGTCGTCGCCGGATGGAAGGTCCCCGCCCCCACCTCCATGTCATAGGGCTGGAGGATCACGCACCCCTTGGATGCCCAGAAATTCTGGAGTGTCAGGATCAACCCCTGGAACGAGCGATCCGGGCGGAGATGAGGAGGGAGGTTCTCGAGGGCTGTCACGGCGTCCCGGCTCTGGCTTTTGAAAACGAGGCTTCGGCTTAGCGAGCACAAGGGCGCGCGGCAAGCCTTTCATCCGCGACCGCATCGACACAGCTCTTTTCTCCTTGTGCGGGAACGCACTGCGACGTGTGGCATTTTAGATCAATCTCCTCCCATCGGCGCCCCCAAGCCGAAACGAGATCAAGACCCACACCCCCGGACACGAACCCAAGGAGAAACCCCGATGACCACGAAGCAAACCCTGAAGAACCGCCTGAGCAACCTCGCCCTCGCGCTTGCGCTTTCCGCCGGCACGGTCGGTGGCATGATGAGCATCGCGCTGACCGCCGATATCGCCCAGGCCGCCAATATCGCCGGCGGCCACAATGGCGGCGGCCACAATGGCGGTGGGAATAATGGCAATGGCGCGGATGGCGGTGCGCCGGTCATGCGGCCGAACGAGCCCCGGAGCTTTGCCCGAGCTCCGCGCGCGCCCCGTGTTGCTGCACCTCGTGGCCAGATTCAGAAATGCGAAGGCAATTCGAGCGGGTCCGACAATACGCATTGCCGGTTCGAAACCCGCCCTGCCCGCATCGTCAGCACCCATGGCTTCGCCAATTGCGCGCTGATCGAGCAGACACGCTACGGCGAATTCTACTGCGCACGCCCCATGTAACGTGCCCACGCCTTCATACGGCCTCCAGCCGGAGGCCGTATCTCGTTATTGCACTGCCGTTCATCTCGCATCGCTAACTTGTAAGCGTGCGACCCAGAAGGAGCTTTCCATGAACAGGATATCGCAAGGTTTCGTCGCGGCCCTCTTCGCCGCGTTCCTCGGCCTCTTCGGCACGCAGACGGCCAGCGCCGCCGGCATGCCGGCGGGCAGCGCGATCACGCTTGAACAGAGCACAAGGCCCGCAGCAACGGAAGTCTATCACAGGCATTGGCACCGCCCGCCTCCGCGTTACCGGCATCACCGCTATCACCGCCCGCATTATTATCGCCCGGCGCCGGTCTATCATCGCCGATGCTACCTCCAGCCGCGCACGGTATGGACACCGTATGGCTATGTCCGCCGCATGGTCCGGGTCTGCCGTTACTGACCGACAAAACGGGCGGGCCACTACCCGCCCGTTTTCATATCAAGGCGCGATGTACCCGCATGCCATCGCGCGGCCTCGGGCGTGAAACCCTCAGCGCCGTTCAGGATAACGGGCGGCAGGATCGTCAAGGGCGCGCGTGATCCTTTCACCGCCGACAGCAGCACCCGGATCGCGGGCTTGTCTGCCCGCGGATGGACGAAGCGGCACGCAACGTCGCCGCAGCGATTGCCAAGCGCATCAAGAATATTCCCGATCGCCTCCGCGCGATGAATGAGGAAGAGCTTGCCCTTGGGCGCGAGGACGGCAACAGCGCCGCGCAACCAGTCGGCCAGCGGCGCTTCGAGCATATGGGCGCGTTCCCGGTTGTCATTGCCGGAACGCCGGAACTTGCCCGCTTCGAGATAGGGCGGATTGGTGAGCACGCAGTCGAAACGCTCGCGCAGGGCTGCGTCGCCTCCCAGCCGCAGGACATCCTGTTCCCGCACGCTGACCCTGTCCGGCAAGCCGTTCACCGAGATATTCTCTTCCGCCAGCCGCGCCAGACCGGGCTCGCGCTCGATCAGCGTCACGCGGGCGGCGGGGTTCATCTGGGCGGCGCGAAGGCCGACAACGCCGCTCGCAGCGCCGAGATCCACGATCTCCATCACATCATCGGGAAGCATCGCCGCGAGGAGCACCGCATCCGTGCCGGCACGATGCCCTTTCTCCGGTTGCCACAGGCGCAGCGCGCCGTCGAAAAGGCGGTCTTCCACCACATGGGGTTCGAGCGCGCGGGCGGGGGCTTGTTCCAACCCTTTTCTCCTTGATCGCAATGGTGGACACGACTCCCAAGTTGCATTTCGCGGCTGTCGGGTGCAAGCGTAGCGGCGAGTGGAAGGCCCAGGCGACCGCGGAGTAAAATCGTGGGTGTTGTTGTTTCTTTCGGCGAAAAATCCGCCGGCGGCGATATTGAGCGGCTCGTCGCGCTTGTGCGCGAGGACATGTCACGGGTGAACGAGACCATCCTCTCGCGCACCGGCTCGGATGTGACAATGATCCCGGAAGTCGCGCAGCACCTCATTTCGTCGGGCGGCAAGCGCCTGCGCCCCATGCTCACCCTCGCGACCGCGATCCTCAACAATTATGAAGGTGCGGGGCATATCAAGCTCGCCGCCTCGGTCGAGTTCATGCATACCGCGACCCTCCTCCACGACGATGTGGTGGACGAAAGCGATCTGAGGCGCGGCAAGCCCTCGGCCCGCAAGGTCTGGGGCAACGAGGCGAGCGTGCTCGTCGGAGATTTCCTGCTCGGGCAGGCCTTCAAGATGATGGTCGAGGTCGGCTCCCTCCCCTGCCTTGATGTTCTCTCCACCGCCGCCGCCGTGATCGCCGAAGGCGAGGTCATGCAGCTGGCCGCCGCGAAGAACACGGCAACGACCGAAGATGAATATCTCGCGGTGATCCGCGCGAAGACGGCGGCGCTGTTCGCCGCTGCTGCAGAGGTGGGCCCGATCGTTTCCGGCGCGGACGAGACGGCGCAGAAGGCCTGCCGCTCCTATGGGCTCAATCTCGGCATCGCTTTCCAGCTGATCGACGACGCGCTCGATTACGGCGGCACCGCCGCGAAACTCGGCAAGAATGTCGGTGACGATTTCCGCGAGGGAAAGATCACCCTGCCGCTGGTTCTCGCCTTCCGCCGTGGCTCGGACGAAGAGCGCGCCTTCTGGCGCGATTCGATCGAGAGCGGCGCGAATGACGATACCCGCCTTCTGCGCGCCATCGATTTGCTCAGGAAGCACCGCGCGCTTGAGGATACGGTGGAGCGCGCCCGCCATTACGGCGCCATGGCAAAGGATGCGCTGGCCCTCTTCCCGCCCTCGGCGATGCGTGAAGCGCTCG
Source organism: Pseudomonadota bacterium (assembly GCA_020161575.1). Classification (GTDB taxonomy): domain Bacteria; phylum Pseudomonadota; class Alphaproteobacteria; order Rhizobiales; family Beijerinckiaceae; genus Rhabdaerophilum. Next base: position 186,682 of record JAIUNR010000007.1, on the reverse strand, counting down.
ACGAGGTGGTCGATTTCTGCATCAGCCGCGCGCATTGACGCGCGCTTATTCCAGCCAGGGCGCGAGCATCAGGTCGGTATCGTCGGGGCGGGCGCCGGCTGCGGTCAGCATGGCGTGGATCTGCCCGCGATGATGCGTCTGGTGGTTGAAGAAATGCATCACCAGCAGGGCGCGTGGCCGGCTGAACTGACGCTGCGCGGCGCTTGAGAGCCAGGTCAACTCACCCGCCAGCCATTCTTCGGAAACGCTGTCCGCAAAGGTCAGGATCGCCGCGTCGAGATCGGCCCTCGCCTGTTTGAACACCGCCCATTCCGCGAAGAGGCCAGTGGAATCCTTGATGCTACCGGCTGGCTTCTCGCTGCCGGAGAAGCGATGCATCCACATCGCATCCCCCCAGTAGAGGTGATTGAAGGTCGCGGCGATCGAGCCGAAAAAGGCGCCACGCGGCGCCTGCCGCGCCTGATCCGTGAGCGATGACGCCGCCGCGACAAGCGAGCGGTTCTGCCATTGGTTGTAACGCGCCATGGTGGCGGCGAAGGGCGGATTGACGAGCTGTTCCTGTCTCATGCCGGAAGATTAATCCGGCACGGCGCGATCCACCAGCGAGGTGTTTTCATCGCGCACGCATCCGATGCAAGTGCGCGCGCCGCCGCATCGCGCGTGGCGACGGCGTCAAAGAGCGCGAAACAGGTCGCGCCAGAACCGGACATGCGCGAGACCTCGACGCCCGGCTGCGCCGCCAGCTTTTCGAGCACCATGCCGATCACCGGCGCGAGCGCGACAGCGGCTGGCTGGAGATCATTGCGCTCGCCCCCCGTATCGCGCCGCCTTTCCCCCGGCTCAAGCCCGAGCGCGGCGAAGACCGGGCCGGTCGGCACCATCGCGCCGGGATTGACCAGTAAGGCGGGCCTCATCGTCGCGCGCAAAGCGGGGCCGAGTTCATGGCCAATACCGCGCATCAGCCGGGGCACAGGATCGAGGCAGACGGGAACATCCGCGCCCAGCACGCGCGCGCAAGCCATGATGCGCGGATCATCCACCGTCAGCCCGTTGGCGCGCGCCAGCAGGCGAAGCGCGGCGGCGGCATCGCTCGACCCCCCCCCGATCCCCGAAGCAAGCGGCAGGTTTTTCGTCAGCCGGAAATGGCCGAGCCGCGTGTGCGGAACATGCGCGGCGAAAGCGCGCGCCGCCCTGAGAACGAGATTATCCGCCTCATCGCGCAAGCCTTCCGCAAATTCGCCTTCGATGGCGAGCGACAGCCCTTGCCCAGGCGTGAGCGTGAGCTGGTCGCCGAGATCAGCGAATCCAACAAGACTTTCAAGCAGGTGATAACCGTCTTCCCGCCGCCCGAGGACATGCAGGAAGAGGTTGATCTTGGCCGGCGCCGTCTCGCTCAGCATGGCCAGTCCGGCTCAGCCCCCGTTGGTTTTGGGCGCGGCGGCATTGGCGGCGGGTGCTTCCTCAAGCCCCAGTTCGAGCTTGCGGCGGATCTTGTCGATCTCCTCGGGCTCGGGGTTGAGATCGAGCGCCTGCGACCATTTGAACCGCGCCTCGCGCTGGCGCCCGACCTTCCAATAGGCATCGCCCAGATGGTCGTTGATGGTCGCATCGCCGGCCCGCAGCAGAACGGCGCGTTCCAGCTCCTTCACCGCTTCCTCGTAGCGCCCGAGGCGGTAATAGGCCCAGCCCAGCGAATCGACGATCGCGCCATCGCCGGGGCTCAGCGAGACCGCCTCGCGCAGCATCTCGAAACTCTTGTCGATATTCATGCGCATATCGACCCAGGAATAGGCGAGATAGTTGAGAACCTGTGCCCGTTCGGCCCGCTCGCGCGGGGTTTTCGCCTTGGCCGGCAGGAGATCGAGCGCGGCGAGGAAATCCTTCTCGGCCTTCGGCCATTGCTTGGAGCGCTCATAGCCAACCGCGCGGCCGAAAAAGAGAACCCAATGCTTGTAGCTGTAAGAAGGGATGGCCTTGAGCACGTCGTCATAGACTTCGATGGACTCGACCCAGCGCTTCTTGGTGCGCAGGATCGCGCCGAGCGTGTCCGCCGCCTCGAGATCGCCGGGATGGGCGGCCAGAAGCGCCCTGAGCACGCCAATCGCCTCATCGGATTTTTCCATGCGTTCAAGCGCCGCCGCCCGGCCTATCGCGGCGCGGTTCGCCAGCGGCGAGGAGACAGGGATTTCCGAATAGATCGTCGCCGCGCGCTGATGCTGCTGCAATTGCTCGAAAAATTCCGCCAGCGTGGTGGAGATCACCTCGTCCTGCGGCGAGAGATAATGCGCGAACTGGATGTAGATCAGCGCGAGCGAGGGGTCACGCCCGGCAATGCCCGCAGCCGCGAGCCCATAAAACACTTCCGCGGCACCCGCGGCCATGCTGTCCGCCATCGGCGGCAGCGCCTCCCGGCGTTCGATGGCATCGGCAAGGCGGTCGAGATAGGGCTGGCCCGGATTGCGGTTGCGCCATTGCGTGACCACTTCCCTGGCCTCGTCCCATTTGCCGCGACGCGCCAGCAGCCGCGCATAGGCATCGGCGGCGCGCATCACGGCAGGGTCGGCATTATAGGCGGCGGCAAGGCGCTTCTCGGCCTCGGCCGGGCGCTTGGCGATATCCGCAATAAGACCCGAGAAGAAATCGCGATAGGTTTTCTGCTCGGTCCCGGTGAACTTGTCGATCGATGCCAGCGCCGCGGAAACCTCGCCCGCGCCCGCCATCGCCCAGGCGCGCAGCAGCGCCATGGTCAGGTCCGGCTCGCGGACATTGCCGCCGGCTCGCTCAAGAGCAAGCTTGGCACGGCCATATTCCTTCGCCTTGAGGGCGCGCACGCCGAGCGCCACATGCGCCATGGCGTTGGAACGGTCACGACGCAGGGAACGTTCCGCCAGCTTGAACGCCTCGGCCATGTTGCCGTCCAGCAGCTCGGACAGGAAGGATTGGTCGAGCAACCCCGGGTTCTGCGGGTCCGCCTTCAGCGCCTCGCGGAAGTAATCCGCCGCGCTGCGTGTATCGCGCGATGAATTGGCCACCACGCCGGCAAGAAACATGCCCGACGAGCCGTCAAGATCCCGGCGCGGAGCCGTCGGTGCCGCCTGGGCAAGGGCCGGCACGCCGATCAGCAGGGCAATCAGGGCTGCGCCGAAGAGGGAGGAAAAGCGATCCATGTCGGTTGGCCAATTCCTTTCATGCGTGTCGCCACGCTGGGATTTGCGAATCCGGTTAGCACTGAAAAGGTACAACAGAAAGGCAAATCGGGCGCGCCCTTACCCTCTTTCCCTCCTCTTCACGCGGAGCCCCACGTGAATGTGATACCCGCGAGAGGGGACGTGATGTGACTTCTCCCAACACGCCAAGCAATTTACGCGCGTTCGGCCCTGAGCCGCCACATATTCGGGAGGATGTTCCTTTGATGACGAAATTCCGCTTTTCCCGCCGCGCCGTGCTGGTCTCCCTCGCGATGGGCGGGGCGATGCTTGCGTTGCCGTCCCACGCGCTCGCGCCGGGTTTTACGGCCTATACCAAGGCCGGCTTCGACGCTGCGCTGAAGGAAGCCAAGCCGGTTCTGGTGCATGTCCATGCCGATTGGTGCCCCGTATGCAAGAAGCAGCAGGTGGTGTTCGGCGAATTGTCGAAAACGCCTGAATTCGGCAAGCTCAAGGCCTTCACGGTCGATTTCGACAAGGAGACCGAGTTCAAGAAGACCCACAATATCGGGTCGCAATCCATCATTCTGGTGTTCAAGGGCGGCAAGGAAGTCGCGCGCCTCGGCGGTGCCACCGAGAAGGATCGCATCCAGAATTTCGTCGCCGGCGCCATCAACTGAGCGCGAGGCAAAGAAGGAGGGGAGCCTGAAGCTCCCCTTTTACATATTCGGATAGGTCGGTCCGCCGCCGCCTTCCGGCGCGACCCAGGTGATGTTCTGCGCGGGGTCCTTGATATCGCAGGTCTTGCAGTGGACGCAGTTCTGCGCGTTGATCACGAAACGCGGATCCTTCTTGGCGGCTTCGTCGCCATAGACGATCTCGTAAACTCCCGCCGGGCAATAGAGCCGCGCCGGCTCGCCATAGACCGGCAGGTTCTCGCGCACGGGAACCGTCGGATCCTTCAGCGTGAGGTGGACAGGCTGGTCTTCCTCGTGATTGGTCCCGGACAGGAAAACCGAGGAGAGCTTGTCGAAGGAAATCACGCCATCGGGCTTGGGATAGGCAATCGGCTCGACTTCGGCGAGCGGCTTGAGGCAATCCGCATCCTTTCTGCCATGGTTGAGCGTGCCGAACAGCGAGAAGCCAAACAGCTCGTTCATCCACATGTCAAACCCACCGAGCGGGATGCCCAGCCATGTCCCGAGCTTCGACCAGAGCGGCTTGGCGTTGCGGACCTTCCAAAGATCCTTGCCGATCTCGCTTTGCCGCCAGCCCGCCTCGTAGCCGGCCAACTCGTCATGCGCGCGCCCTTCGGCCAACGCGGCGGCGATATGATCCGCCGCCTGCATGCCTGACAGCATCGCGTTATGGCTGCCCTTGATGCGCGGCACATTGACGAAACCGGCCGCGCAGCCAACCAGCGCCCCGCCGGGGAAGGTCAGCTTCGGAACGCTCTGATACCCGCCTTCCGTGATGGCGCGGGCGCCATAGGAGAGGCGTTTGCCGCCCTCCAGCGTCTCGCGGATCAGCGGGTGATGCTTGAAGCGCTGGAACTCGTCGAAGGGCGAGAGCGTCGGATTCTTGTAGTTGAGATGAACCACAAAGCCGATGGAGACGAGATTTTCCTCGAAATGATAGAGGAAGGAGCCGCCGTCGCCATCCTTGGATTTCAGCGGCCAGCCGAAGGAATGCTGCACCAGCCCCGGCTTGTGCCTCTTCGGGTCGATCTGCCAGAGTTCCTTGATGCCGATGCCGAATTTCGGGTGATCCCGGCCTTTTCCAAGGTCGAACTTCGCGATCATCTGCTTCGAGAGATGGCCACGTACTCCCTCGGCGAAGATCGTGTATTTGCCCAGCAGCGCCATGCCGCGCGTGAAGCCGTCCTTTATCCCGCCTTCGCGCGAGATGCCCATATCGCCGGTCGCGATGCCGATGACCGCGCCCTTCTCGTCATGCAGGACCTCCTGCGCGGCGAAACCGGGATAGATCTCCACGCCCATCGCCTCGGCCTTCGCCGCCAGCCAACGGCAGAGATTGCCAAGCGAGACGACATAATTGCCGTGATTATTCATCAGCTTCGGCATGGCGAAATTCGGCAGGCGCAACGCGCCCGCCGGGCCGAGGAAATAGAAGCGATCGTCGATCACGGGGGTTTTCAGCGGACAATCCGCATCCTGCCGCCAATCCGGGATCAGCTTGTCGAGGCCGATGGGATCGATCACGGCGCCGGAGAGAATATGCGCGCCGATCTCCGAGCCTTTCTCGACGAGGACCACGGAAATCTCGGTGCCCTTTTCCGCCGCGATCTGCTTGAGGCGGATCGCGGTCGAAAGGCCGGCCGGACCACCGCCGACGATCACGACATCATATTCCATCTGGTCGCGTTCGGGCAGATCCAATTCGTTGCGCGCCACGGCTTTCCTCTTCCCTTCGCCCCGCGATATCGGGACAGATCAATAGTTCATATGTGAACCGATTTCAATCGCGGCTTGTTCGCGATCCCCTCCATCGCTACTCTAGGAGCGGCGGAGCGTCCGGTCAGGTTGGCGCAGTCTTGGCCATCGCCACGGCAAAATGCAAGCTTGAAGCATTCTCGAACGCGGCGCGCGCGGCCCCGTCAGGGCAGGAAAGGAGGCGCAGATGAACACACAATCGCTCGCCCCCTACCGGCTGCTCGAATTCTTCGTTGCCTCGGGCGTGGATATTCCCATCGGCGACGAGCCGGTGAACCGGCTCGTGCCCGCCGCGCCCCCCGCCCCCGCAGTGGAGGCACAGGGCGGCGAACGCACGGAGCGCCGTCCTGGGGCCCCGTCTCCCCTTGCCGCCCCCGCGCCGCCCGACGACGCGGCCCGGACCGCGCGTGAACTTGCGCGCTCGGCGCCCGATCTCGACACTTTGCGCAATCTGCTGGAAACCTTCGACGGTTGCGCGTTGAAGGCCACCGCCTCGCGTCTTGTCTTCGCGGATGGCACCCCCGGCGCCCGTGTGATGATCATCGGCGAAGCACCGGGACGGGACGAAGACGAGATAGGCCGCCCCTTCGTCGGCCGGGCGGGACAATTGCTTGACCGGATGCTCGCTGCCATCGGGGTGGATCGAAGCGCGGTCTATATCGCCAATATCGTACCCTGGCGCCCGCCGGGAAACCGCACGCCGACCCCTCAGGAAATCGCGATCTGCCTGCCCTTCATCCGACGCCAGATCGAGCTGGCCCGTCCCGACTTCCTTCTCACCATGGGCGCGCCCGCGACGCAGAACCTGCTCAGCCAGAAAGACGGAATCCTGCGTCTGCGTGGTCGCTGGTTCGAATTCGACCGGGGTGACGCCAAAATCCCCGCTCTGGCGACGCTGCATCCCGCCTATCTCCTGCGCCAGCCGGCGCAGAAATCACTCGCCTGGCGCGACCTGAGGGCGCTGAAAGCGAAATTGGACGCGCCTTCCGCATGAGCGGGGTCTGGTCTTCGCGTCATTCAGCTTTTATCTAGGCGAAATGGTTTTGAACCGAGCCCGCTTCAGGCGTGGCGGCTCCGGGAGGATGGAATGCGGCTCGACGATATCGGCAGTTCCGGCAATATCGAGGATCGGCGTGGCGAAAGCGGTGGCGGCTTTCCCGGCGGACGCGGCGGCTTGGGCATCGGCACGATCGCGGTTCTCACGCTTGTCGGCTGGGCGCTCGGCGTCGATCCGCGTCTCCTGATCGGCGGTGCGGAAATGGTCTCCGGGGCGGGGCGCGGCGGTCAGGTGACACGCCAGCAGAGCGGTCCGGTTCACCAGAGCGCCGAGGAGCAACAGCTCGCGGTCTTCGTCGACAAGGTGCTGAAAACGAACCAGGATGTGTGGAAGGAAATCCTGCCGCAGCAACGCGGCGTTCCCTTCAAGCCCGCGCCGGTGGTGCTTTATCGCCGCGTGACCAATTCCGCCTGCGGCACGGCGCAGAACGCGATGGGTCCGTTCTATTGCCCGCCGGACAACCGCATCTATCTCGATATGAGCTTCTTCTCGGAGATGCAGACCAAGATGCGCGCGGGCGGCGACTTCGCCTATGCCTATGTGATCGCGCATGAAATGGGCCACCATATCGAGAACCTGCTCGGAATCCTGCCGAAAGTGCAGCGCGCGCAGCAGCAGCTTTCTCGCAAGGAGGCCAACGCGCTTTCCGTGCGCGTGGAACTGATGGCGGATTGCCTCGCCGGCGTCTGGGCGCATCACGCCAATCAGCGCTGGCGGATTCTGGAGCGCGGCGACATCGAGGAAGCGCTCAACGCCGCCGCCGCGATCGGCGACGACAAGCTTCAGAAGCAATCGCAGGGCTATGTCGTGCCGGACAGCTTCACCCATGGCACCTCGGAACAGCGCGCGCGATGGCTGACACGCGGCCTCCAGAGCGGGCAGATTCAATCCTGCAACACCTTCGATGCGCGGACGCTCTGAGATGGCAATTGTGATGATCGCGCGCGCCCTTGCCGTTGCCGGGATTGCCTGCGCCGCTCTTCCCGCTGCGGCACAGCAGCCACGGCGGGACCTCATCTCGGAATGCATCGCCTGCCATGGCGCGGACGGCATTGCGAAGGACAAGGATGTCCCTCATCTCGCGGGACAGAATTATGCCTATCTCGTCAAGCAGATGCAGGATTTCCAGAAAGGGCGCCGCCCCCACAAGGAAATGCGCGTGATGAGCCGCGCCATGACCGACAGCGACATCGTCGACATCGCCGATTACTACGCCAGCCTGCCGCGCTGATCAGGCCGCCGCCAGGCGGGTCACGGGGGTCTCGATCCGCTCGAGCGCCCGCCCGTAGCGAATCGCGAAAGGATCTGCCTTCGCAAGTGCGATCTCGCGCGCCCGGCTAGGCGGGAGCAGAAGCCCCGATTCACGGCTCACTTGCCCACGGAACACGCTCATGCGCTGCATGAGTCGCGCCAGTAGTCCAAGACGGGGTGACGGCATGGTCGCCGCCGGGCGATTACCCAGCGCAGGCAGGGCATCCGCAAGATCGGGCCAGAACCCCTGCGGAAGCTGGATCCCTGCATCGAGCACGAGGAATCCGGCATGGTTTGCGCCGATCACGGCGCGTGCGAAGCCCTCACCCCAGTTATCGGCCATGATGACCCGGCAACCAGCGTGATCGGCGATATCGCCAATTTCCGCATCCTTGCGATAGGTCACGATGATCGCGGTCCCGACCAGCCCTTCGACAACTCCGCGCACCAGCGGTGAGAGGGTGGCCGCGAGGGCGCGGGCATCGTTTCTCGTGTCGACGATTGCAACCAGCATGCGTGCCGGGCCCTGATGAATGAACCAGGGCTTATGTTGCATCGCAATAATCAACTTGGCAAGGGGCTAGCCTTCCGCGCTCACTTTGTCTGACAGCTTGAAAAAACCAGAAGGCTGCTTGATGAAACGGCCTAGATGTTCTATTTTTGTTCTTATGAAAATACCCCGCCGCCCCGACACCTCCCTCGAATCGCGCGTGACCTCCGCGCTGGCGGAAGCGCATCGGCATGGTCGCGGCGCGGTTACCAACCTCAGCGGCCGTTACGAACGCCAACTGCGCGAAACCTTCGACGACGGCTGGGGCGAGCCCGACGAATTGCCCCCTTTCCGCACCGAGACGACCTTCGAGCGCGCGGTGACCATCATCACGAAGAATGAGTCGCCGGATATTCCGTTCGACCGCTCGATCAACCCCTATCGCGGCTGCGAGCATGGCTGCACCTATTGCTACGCGCGGCCAAGCCACGCCTATCTCGGTCTCTCGCCCGGCCTGGATTTCGAATCGCGGCTATTCGCCAAGCCCAATGCCGCAGAATTGCTCACGCGGGAGATCGCGAAACCGGGCTACCAGCCGCGCGAGATCGCGCTCGGCTCCAATACCGACCCCTATCAGCCGATAGAGCGGCGCTATCGCATCACGCGGCAGATCCTCGAAGTGCTCTACGCGCATGATCATCCCGTGACGATCATCACCAAGGGCGCGCTGGTGACGCGGGATATCGACCTCCTCGCACCCATGGCGGAGAAAGGCCTCGCGCGCGTGGCGCTGTCCATCACCACGCTCGATCCTGCGCTCGCCCGCAAGATGGAACCGCGCGCAACCATTCCCGCGCGCCGCCTCGATGCCGTACGCCAGCTCAGTGAAGCAGGCATTCCAACGGCGGTGCTGATGTCGCCGATCATCCCGGCGATCAACGATCACGAGATCGAGGCCCTGCTCGAAGCAGTGGCACAGGCTGGCGCGAAGGAAGCCCATTCGATCCTGCTGCGCCTGCCGCTTGAATTGCGCGACCTCTTCCGCGAATGGCTGCTGACGCATTTTCCCGGCAAGATGCGGCACGTGATGAGCCTGGTGCAATCGACACGGGGCGGCGCGGATTACCGCGCGGAATTCCACGAGCGTTTCAGGGGAACCGGGCCCTATGCCGAGATGATCCAGAAGCGCTTCCGCCTCGCCCTGGAGCGGAACGGCCTTTCGAAGCGGGGCATGGGAAGACTTCGGACAGACCTCTTCCGCCCGCCCGTGCTGCCGGGGCAGCAATTGAGCCTGTTCTGAATCTCAGGCCTGAACCACGAGGATCCGCAAAAGCAATGCCGTGAAGATCACCGCCAGCAGGAGAATGAAAAGCCGGAGGAAAAGCCCGCGCCAGTTTATCGGCCCGGCATCGGGATCGACCAGGATCGGCGCGCCCCAGAGCCCGAACCAGCTCAAACGGCGCGCGGCGCGTGGCCTGTTCGCGCGCGGCTGATCCGGCTCCGGCGAGCCCTGGGCAACCGCCACGCTGGCCTGCTTTCTCGGCGCTTCCAGCATTGCATTCGCCGCCGCCCGATAGGCCGCGATCCGCCCCTCGCCCGTTTCGCCGACGAGGAAGGCGGTCTCTTCGTCCGCATTCGCGCCCCGCCCGTGATGGCGCTCGATTCCAGCGCGAAAATCAAACAGAGCCCGTCTATGGAGGGCATAGGCGATATGGCCGGCGACATCTTCAGGCATAGCGATGAAACGGGCCGCGATGGCAGCTTCATCGAAGCTGGCGGGGCCGTTTGCCTTGTTTCCCTCCATGCGCGTCCCTTCCCTTGACGTAATCGCGCGGTCGGCGATCTTGCATCGGCAGCGGCTCCGCTCCTATCACCAAAGGCGACAGGAACCCAGAAGGCAAGCCACTCCATGATCCCCGACGACATCGCGCGGATGCGCCGCGCAGAAGGCTATCATCGCCTTGCCGGTGTGGACGAGGTCGGGCGCGGGCCTCTTGCCGGTCCTGTGGTTGCCTGCGCGGTGATCCTGCCGGAGGGGTTCGATTGCGATGGCATCGCCGATTCCAAAGCGATGGCGTCCAGGCAGCGCCGGGTACAGGCCGCGCGCCTGCTGGAAGCGGCGGCGATCGGCATCGCATTTCTCCCCGCACCGCAGATCGATGCGCTGAACATTCACCGCGCAAGCCTCGAGGCGATGCGGCGCGCGATCGCCGCCCTGCCCCTCCTGCCCGATTTCGTGCTGGCCGATGGCCGTCATATCCCGCCCGGCCTGCCCTGCCCGGCCGAGGCGATCGTGAAGGGGGACAGCCGTGTCGCGGCCATCGCCGCCGCCTCGATCATCGCCAAGGTGATGCGCGACGAGATGATGGAAGCGGCGGAAGCACGCTATCCCGGCTACGGATTTGCCCGCAGCGCCGGCTATCCTACACCCGCGCATCGCGCCGCACTGCCCCGGCTGGGGCTGACGCCGCTGCATCGCCTGAGCTTCGCACCGTGCCGGGAGGTCCGTGAAAAGGCAGGTGAAACGCCCCATCCCAAAAAGGGACAATCAGCGTGAATCCCTCGTAAACCTGACCTTCACTTCGCGCCGCCATAGTCCGGGCGTCGTTACTCAACCGGTCGGGCTGTTATGCGTATCCTCCGCTCGGAAGCGACAAGCCAAAGGCGCCGGGAGCAGGTCTCGCGTACCCGGAGCTTCGCGCAAGCGGAGGGCTTGTCTTTTCGGAACCAGATTCTGAACGAGGATTGCCTCGGTGCGCTCGCCCGCCTGCCGGAAGCGTCCGTCGATCTCGTTTTCGCCGATCCGCCCTACAACCTCCAGCTTGCTGGCGCGCTGACGCGCCCGGACCAGAGCCTCGTCGATGCGGTCGATGACGAATGGGACCAGTTCGCGAGCTTTTCCGCCTATGACAGCTTCACACGCGACTGGCTGGCGCTTTGCCGCCGGGCGATGAAGCCAAATGCGACGCTTTTCGTCATCGGTTCCTACCACAACATTTTCCGCGTCGGCACCATCCTCCAGGATCTCGGCTTCTGGATCCTGAACGACATCGTCTGGCGCAAGGCCAATCCGATGCCGAATTTCCGCGGCCGGCGCTTCACCAACGCGCATGAGACGCTGATCTGGGCCGCGCGCGACGCCAACGCCAAGAAATATACCTTCCATTACGAGGCGCTGAAAGCCGGCAACGAGGATGTACAGGCGCGTTCCGATTGGTACATGCCGCTTTGCACCGGCGCCGAGCGCCTGAAGGACGAGGCCGGCGCCAAGGCCCATCCCACGCAGAAGCCGGAGGCGCTGCTTCAGAAAATCCTGCTCTCGACCTCAAACCCCGGCGATCTCGTGCTCGATCCATTCTTCGGCACCGGCACCACCGGCGCAGTGGCAAAGAAGCTGGGACGCGATTTCATCGGCATCGAGCGCGATCCGGCCTATGCGAAGGCCGCCGCGGCGCGAATCGAGAGCGTCGAGCCCCTGTCCCCGGATCTGCTCGCCCAGCCGGTCGCCAAGCGCGAGGAGCCCCGCGTGGCTTTCTCGGCGCTGATCGAGGCCGGGCTGATCTCGCCTGGCACCGTCCTGTGCGACGCCAAAGGGCGCTACAACGCCGTTGTCCGCCCCGACGGGCAGGTGCAATCGGGCGGGATTGTCGGCTCGATCCACAAGATCGGCGCGCTGGTTCAGGGCCTTCCCGCCTGCAATGGCTGGACCTTCTGGCATGTCCGCTCTGCCGGCGGGATGAACGTCATCGACACGTTCCGCGCCGAGATCCGCGCCGCGCTGAAGGCGGCGTGATCAAGCCCCCACTGCGATCACCTTCCTGAAAAGCGTCGGCAGCGGTTCCTTGTCGAGATCGGCGGGCGAGACCCAGCGCATGCCCGCAGGCGCGGGCGGATTCGATGCGAGCCGGGCGACATGCACCGCGAGCCGCAATTCGAAATGCGTGAAGACATGGATCACGGGCACGGCCAAGGGCGTCCATGACGCCGCGAAGGGCGCGTGAGAAGGCGGTGCACCGCCTTCCGCCCAGCCGCCATTGGGCACCTCCGCCATGTTGGCGAGCAGTCCTTTGGGTGCGCGGGTGCGCAGAAGAAGGCGTCCGGCGGCGTCGAAAGCCAGCCAGGCCACGCCGTGTTTCACCGGCTTGGCCTTCTTTTTCGCTTTTACCGGAAAATCACCCGGATTGCCGGCTTTCGCGGCGGAGCACCCGCCACGGATCGGGCAGATCAGGCAATCGGGCGCGCGGGGCGTGCAGAGAGTGGCGCCGAGATCCATCAACGCCTGCGCGAAATCGCCAGGCCGATCCTCCGGGACCAGCGGATCCAAAGCCGCGCGTATATCTGATTTCGCTCCCGGAAGCGGGGTTGTGATCGAAAAGAGCCGCGTTACGACCCGCTCGATATTCCCGTCGATGACGATTGCCCGCCGGTTGAACGCGATCGCGGCGATCGCCGCCGCCGTATAGGCACCGACGCCCGGCAGAGCCCTCAGCCCCTCCTCGGTATCGGGAAAGCGCCCGCCATGCGCCTCCGCGAGTTTGCGCGCGGCAGCGATGAGATTGCGCGCACGGGCATAATAGCCGAGCCCTGCCCATTCGGTCAGGACGGCGCTTTCCTCCGCCGCCGCCAGCGCGGTCACATCCGGCCAGCGCGCGAGGAACTTGGCGAAATAGGGCTTCACGCTCTCCACGGTTGTCTGCTGGAGCATGATCTCCGAAAGCCAGACCCGGTAAGGATCGGCGATCACGCCGGGCTTGGCCCGCCAGGGCAGGTCACGCGCGTGAGAATCGTACCAGCGCAGCAGATCGGCCGTGATTTTCGGCTTGGAACCGGGGCCGGGTTTTCCTATCCTTGGCGTGATATCCATACCCCGTTTCTGGCAGGAAGACCCGCGCGCGCCAAGGACGGAACTTGCCGCGCGAATGCCAGGGCCTGGAAAAGTCCATTTTCCGACGGGGCGACGGGAACAAGAAGCGATCGGCACCATGGCGCGAGAGAAAGCAGCCGCCACCAGAAGCGCGGATAAACGGCGCGACGCGGCATCACTCGCGACGCTCGTGCCCGGCATTCTTGCGCCCGCGCTTAACCAGCGTGGCTTCGCCACCAGCGCGGTGATGACGCAATGGCGCGAGATTGTCGGCGCGCGCCTGGCGGATTGGACGCACCCGGTCGAGATCCGCTGGCCCCGTCGTCCGGGCGAAGTCGCTGCTCCGGCCAAGGCTGCGCCCTCCCCCTCCCGCAACCGCGACGACAGGACCACGCGCGCGACGCTGGTGATCGCCTGCCCGGGCGCCTTCGCGCTCGAAGTCCAGATGGCGGAAGCGGGTATCATCGAAGCGGTCAACCGCCGCCTCGGCTTCGGGTGCATCGGGGCGATCCGTATCGTGCAAGGGCCTAAAGCGAGTTCTGCGCCCAAGCCGGTCATGCGGGTGCCGGACGCGGCGCTGCTCGCGCGTATCGAGGCGGGCATGGTGGATATCGCGGATGAAGAGCTCCGCGCGGCGCTCGCACGCTTCGGCGCGGCAATTGCGGCGAAAGGGTGAAGAAAGTCACATCGCGGTGAAATGCCGCTTGTTTTGCTTGCGCGCGCGGGCAAACTGGCATTACTCGGCCCGGCATTGCGCGAGGGATCGCGCCGGAAAGCCCCAGAGAATTGGAGATCGCCCATGTCCTACCGCCTGCTAGACTTGCCCAGCCGCCGTCTGGCGACCCTGCTCCTGGCGGGCGCAATGGTGACGGGGCTTGCGGCCTGCGGCGAGGCGAAGAAGGCGGAAGGCGGGGCCGAAGGCGATAAAGTGAATGTCGCCGAGCTGATGAAGCCCGGCCCGCTGGGCGACAAGGTTCTCGGCAAGGACGATGCCCCGGTCACGATCGTGGAATATGCTTCGCTGACTTGCGGGCATTGCGCCAATTTCCACACCGAGACGCTGCCGAAGCTGAAGGAAAAATATATCGATACCGGCAAGGTGCGGCTCGTTTTCCGCGAGTTTCCGCTCGATCCGCTCTCGACCGCAGCCTCGATGATCACGCGCTGCTCGACGAATGAGCGCTATTTCCCGCTCGTGACGGCTTTCTTCCAGACCCAGCTCGATTGGGCGACCACGGAAAAGCCGCTCGATGCGCTGCTCGTCATGGCGCGCCAAGCTGGTTTCACACAGGAAAGCTTCGAGGCCTGCTTGAAAGACAAGGCGATGTATGACGGCCTGAACGAAGTGAAGAAGCGCGGGGTCGAGAGCTTCTCGGTCAACTCGACGCCGACCTTCTTCATCAATGGCCAGCGCCTGATCGGCAACCAGCCGATTTCGGAATTCGACAAGGTGATCGAACCCCTGCTGAAGAAGTGAGAACGGGCCGGCGCGAGACAAGGCCGGCCGGGATAGGTGGGAACGGGTGAAATTCGAGCGGTTGCGCCTCGCCGGTTTCAAGACCTTCGTCGATCCGACGGATATCGCGATCGCGCCCGGACTCACGGGTATTGTCGGGCCCAATGGCTGCGGCAAGTCCAACCTCGTCGAGGCGATGCGCTGGGTGATGGGGGAAACCTCGTCCAAATCCCTGCGCGGCGGCGGCATGGACGACGTGATTTTTTCCGGCTCCGGCACGCGGCCCGAGCGCAACCATGCCGAAGTCACCATCCGTGTCACCGCCCCGGCGGGTGATTTGCCACCGCACCTCGCGGGGGCGGACCATGTCGAGATTTCCCGCAAGATCACCCGCGAGCAAGGCTCCACCTACCGGATGAACGGGCGCGAGGTGCGCGCGCGCGATGTCCAGATCCTCTTCGCGGATGCCGCATCGGGCGCCCGTTCGCCCTCGATGGTCCGGCAAGGGCAGATCGGCGAGATCATTGCCGCCAAGCCGCAGCACCGCCGCCGTATCCTCGAGGATGCGGCGGGTGTCGCGGGTCTTCACGCCCGCCGTCACGAGGCGGAACTCCGGCTGAAACAGGCCGAGGAGAACCTTGTGCGCGCGGAGGACATTCTCGGCCAGCTCGACAGGCAGATCGGCGACCTGAGGAAGCAGGCGCGTGGCGCCGAGCGCTACCGGGTGCTTCAGGCGGAAATCCGCGATCTCGAATTGCTGCTTGTGGCCTCGGGCCATCACAAGGCCGAGGAAGAGGCCCGCGCGGCACAGGCGGAACACGAAGCCTCGATCCGCGCCATCGCGCTGGCGACAGCCCTCCAAGGCGAGACTGAGCGCGCACGTGCCGTGGCCGAGCACGAGCTTGAGGGGCATCGTCGCCTCGCCGGCGAAAAGGCCACCGCGCTTCAGAAGAAAACAGCCGAGCGGGAAACCATCGATAGCGAATTGCGCCTCGCGCAAACGCGCCTGGCGGAAATCGCGCAGCGCCGGCAGGAAGCCGCGCGCGATGCGGAAGCTGCACAAGCGACCCTCGCCGATGCCGATGCCGCGACGATCCGGCTCGAGACCGAGGAGGCGGCGCTTGCCGCGCGTGTTCTCGATGACGAGAACGGCATCGGCGCGGACAGGGCCGCGCTTGCGGAGGCTGAATCCGCGCGCCGCCACGCCGAGAGCGAACTTGCCGCCGCACAGGCGGCCCTCGCCGAGAAACAGGCCGCGCGGCGTGCCGCGGAAACCCGGCTCAAGGAAGCTGAAACGCGCCTTGAACGCCTCGCACGCATGATGGCCGAGGCGATCCGCGAGCGCGATGCGCTTGCCGCTAGCGAGGATACCATCGCGCAGATCCCTTTGCTGGAGGTGGAGGCTACCAAGCGGCTCACCGAATATGAAGCCGCGCTCGCGGTCAGCGAGAACGCGGAAAAAGCAAGCCATGCCGCCCGCGCCGAGGAACAGGGCATCCGCCCGAAACTCGCGGAGGCGGAACGCCTTCTCCAGCGGCTCGAAACCGAGGCCCGTACCATCCGCAAGCTGGTCGATCATGCCGAGCCGGGCCTGTGGACCCCGATCGTCGATCTCATCACGGTTGAGCCCGGCTATGAGACCGCGCTTGCCGCCGCGCTCGGGGAGGATCTTGAAGCCGCCGCCGAAGCCGGTGCCGCGCGCTTCTGGGCGGAGACGGCTCTTGCGGCGGATTCGCTCCCGCCCCTACCCGAAGGCGCCCAGCCCGTTCTCGGTTTCGTCAACGCGCCGGCACGACTACATCCCCGTCTGGGGCAGATCGGGCTCGTCACGCGCGACCAGGGCGAGCGCCTGCGCGCGCAGCTTCGCCCCGGCCAGCGCCTCGTCACGCGCGAGGGCGATCTCTGGCGCTGGGACGGGTTCACCGGGCGCGCCGATGCGCCGAGCGCCGCCGCCCGCCGCCTCGCCGAGCGCAACCGCCTCGCCGAGATCGAAGCCAACGCGGCGCAGGCGAAGGAAAAACGCGATGCGATCCGCGCCACGCTCGATGCCACGCTGGCCACCCTGCGCAAGGCGCAGGAACGCGAATCGGCATGCCGGGAGGCCGCGCGCCGCGCCGCCCTTGCGCGCGACAACGCCAATAGCGAGCTTCAGCGCGAGTTGCGACGCACGCAGGAAGCCCGGCTCCGGTTCGAAACCTTGCGCACCCGCGCCACAACGCTTCAGGCGGATCATCAGGAAGCGGCGGATATCGTCGCAGAAGCCCGCGTCGCGCTCGACGCACTGCCCCTCGTCGCGGACGAGAACTCAATGCTGGCAGGTCTTGCGGCCGCCCTCTCCGGCGCACGCGCCGCCGAGACCATGGCGCTTTCGGCAGAGCGCCAGCGCCGCGCCCGCATCGACGCCGCCATCGAAAGGCGCGGTGCCATTCTCGCCGAACGCGCGGCCTGGCAGGAACGGACGGCGCGCGCGCGCCGCGCCAGCGCGGAACAGGCCGAGCGGATCGAGAAGCTGGCGATGGAGGCCGCCAGGCTTGAGACCTTGCCGGATGAACTTGCCGCCGCGCGACGCCGGGTGATTGCCGAAATCGAACAGATGGAAGCGGAAAATCGCGCGGCCTCCGATGCGCTGGCGACGGGGGAAAGCACCTTGCGCAAGGCCGATGAAGTGGCCCGCGCTGCTTTTGTCGCACTATCCGATGCGCGGGAAGCCTCCGCGCGTTTCGCCGTCCAGATGGAAAACACGCAGGCGCGCCGCGTCGAAATCGCCCGCGCCCTCGAGGAGCGGCTCGAAGCGCCGCTGGCGGTGCTGGGTGAACGGCTCGCCGCCTTGTCGCCAACGCTTCCGCGCGAACCCGCGGCGATCGAAACACGCCTCGCGAGCCTCAAGGCCGATCGCGAACGGCTGGGCGCGGTCAATCTGCGCGCCGATCTCGAACTGGGCGAGGTCGAAGGCGCGCGCGGCAAGCTGGCAGAGGAACGCGCCGATATCACGGAGGCGATCCGCAAGTTCCGCCGCGCCATCGATACGCTCAACGCGGAGGGGCGCACACGGCTGCGCGCGGCTTTCGATGTGGTCAACGGCCATTTCTCGCGGCTTTTCACCCGCCTTTTCGGCGGCGGCGAGGCGGAGCTTCAGCTCGTCGAGGCGGAAGATCCGCTCGAAGCCGGGCTTGAGATTCTCGCCAAGCCGCCGGGCAAACGCCCGCAACTGCTCTCCCTTCTCTCGGGCGGCGAACAGGCCCTGACCGCGACGGCGCTGATTTTCGCCGTGTTCCTGACCAATCCCGCGCCGATCTGCGTGCTCGACGAGGTGGATGCGCCGCTCGACGATTCAAACGTCGAAAGGCTGTGTGATCTCCTTGCCGACATGGCGCG
Source organism: Pseudomonadota bacterium (assembly GCA_020161575.1). Taxonomy (GTDB): domain Bacteria; phylum Pseudomonadota; class Alphaproteobacteria; order Rhizobiales; family Beijerinckiaceae; genus Rhabdaerophilum. Next base: position 168,590 of record JAIUNR010000007.1, on the reverse strand, counting down.
CGAAACCGAAACCCGCTTCATGATGATCACCCATAACCCGATTTCCATGGCCAGGATGGACAGGCTCTACGGCGTGACCATGATCGAGCGCGGTGTTTCGAAACTGGTCTCGGTCGATCTCGCGGCGGCGGAGAAACTGGCCGAAGCGGTTTAGGTGAATCGCCGCCCGTTTGGTGTCGCAAACGCTGCTTTCCCCCATCGGTATGAAATTGAGGCAAGAACTTGCCTTGACACTGGCATTCACGCCTGATTAACAGCGGCACGAAGCTCAGGCGGCCCATTCGGGCAGTCAGGTTTCGCCTCGTGCCTCGCAAGAGGTGCGGAGCACCCCGGACAGGTTGGTCACGCGCGATGCGAAAACCGGAAGACCCGATGCTCGACAAGGGCAAGACGGATCCGAACGCGGCGGATGACCTTCGCGCCCGGCTCGACGCGCTCAAAGCCGATCTCGGCGAGGTTGCCTCGCGGGAGAAAGCCCAAGGCGGTTCCCGCAATGCAAAGGGGAACGACAACGCGATCGGAAAGGGGCTGCGTGCCGGTTCCGAACTGATCGCCGGTGTGATCGTCGGGTGCGCCATCGGTTATTTTCTCGATGGCCAGTTGGGGGTCTCCCCGCTTTTTCTCATCATCTTCATGATGATGGGCATGGCGGCGGGGTTCTGGAACATCTACCGGATGGCGGCCCGCACCTCGGGTGGTCAAACCGGAAAGGATCGCTGAACGACGCGCCTCGCGGCGCGCCACACGAAGGAAGAAGAACGTGGCTGCTGGAAACGCAATCGACCCGATGCACCAGTTTGAAATCAGCAAGATTGCTGAGTTCAAGCTTTTCGGCTTCGATCTTTCCTTCACCAATTCCTCGCTCTGGATGGTGATCGCCGTTTCCGTGGTGAGCTTCATCACGATTTTTGGCACGTCGAGCCGCGCCATGGTGCCGGGACGCCTGCAATCGCTTGCGGAAATGTCCTATGAATTCGTCGCGAACATTCTCACCGGCGTAACCGGCAAGGAAGGCATGCGCTTCTTCCCGCTGGTCTTCTCGCTGTTCATGTTCGTTCTCGCGGCCAACATGCTCGGCCTGCTGCCGGGTTCGTTCACGGTCACGAGCCACATCATCGTCACCGCCGCCTTCGCCGTGCTGGTGATCCTCACCGTGATCGTGGCGGGCGTGATCAACCACGGCACGCATTTCCTTCATCTCTTCGTGCCGTCGGGTCTTCCGGCGCTGCTGCTCCCCTTCATCGTGATGATCGAGGTCATCTCGTTCATCTCGCGCCCCATTTCGCTCGCGCTGCGTCTGTTCGGCAACATGCTGGCCGGCCACGTCGCGCTGAAGCTGTTCGGCGCCTTCACCGTCGGCCTGCTCGGCGCGGGCGCCGCGAGCGTTTTCGCCCCCTTCCCGCTGATTACCGCCGTGGCGCTGACCGCGCTGGAATTCCTGGTTGCCTTCCTGCAGGCCTATGTCTTCACGATCCTGACCTGCGTCTACCTCAACGATGCGCTGCATCCGGGTCACTGACACGAGCCGCATCCCAAGCCTGATCCCACCTTTACACCGTTCCACCAAGGAGATGACAATGGAACTCGCTGCTGCTGCCGCCCTCGCCAAGTACCTCGGTGCCGGCCTTGCCTGTCTCGGCATGGGTCTCGCCGCGATGGGCGTGGGCAACATTTTCGGCAACTTCCTCTCGGGTGCCCTGCGCAACCCGTCGGCTGCCGATGGCCAGTTCGGCCGCGCCTTCATCGGCGCCGCGCTTGCCGAAGGTCTCGGCATCTTCGCGTTCGTCGTTGCGCTCATCCTGCTCTTCGTCGTGAAGTAAGCCGCGCTCCCTTCAAGGGGGTCGCGAACCGAATAACGGGGTGGCGGTTGCGCCATCCCCAGCCTGCTGTGAAGCAGGCTTTTCCGTTTCATTCCGAAGGAGCGTTCAATGCGCTTTCTTGTCACGTCCGCGATTCTCGCCGCGACCTCGGCGCCGGTTCTCGCGGCGGAGGGAACCATGTTCCCGCCCTTCGATACGAGCACCTTCGCCGGCCAGCTCTTCTGGCTCGCGATCACGTTCGGCACGCTCTATCTCCTGATGAGCCGCGTGGCCCTGCCGCGCATCGGCTCCATTCTGGAAGAGCGCCAGGAGAAGATCGAACGCGCGCTTGGCGCGGCGAGCGACGCCCAGAAGGCGGCCGAAACTTCCGCGAGCGAGCTTGAAACCTCGCTGGCGAAAGCCAAGGCGAATGCGCAGGCCATCGCGCAGGAAGCCCGCACAAAGAGCGGCAAGGAAATCGACGCCAAACGCAAGACGGTCGAGAGCGATCTCGCCGCGAAGATGATCGCGGCGGAATCGGCGATTGCCGAAACCAAGGCCAAGGCGATGGCGAATGTCGAGGATATCGCCCGCGAAGCCGTGGAAGCCATGGTCGAGACCCTCACGGGCAAGAAACCCACAGCTGCTGCGATCACCAAAGCCGTCGGCGCCGCGCGTGGCGAATAAGGAAGCATGATCATGACCGCAGAATTCTGGGTTGCCGCCTCCTTCTTCATCTTTCTCGGCATTCTCGCCTATTTCGGCGTGCATCGCAAAATCCTGGCCGCGCTCGATTCGCGTGGCGAGAAGATCGCGGCGCAGCTTAACGAGGCCGAGCGCCTTCGCAACGAAGCCGCCGCGCTGCTGAAGACCTATGAGGCCAAGCGTAAGGCTGCCGACAAGGAAGCGGCCGATATCGTCGCCGCCGCCAAGGAAGAGGCCGCCCGCCTCGAAGCCGAGGCCAAGGCGAAGCTCGAGGATTTCGTGAAGCGCCGCACCGCTCAGGCCGAGATGAAGATCGGTCAGGCCGAAGCGCAGGCGACCGCCGAAGTCCGCGCGGCCGCCGTCGATCTCGCGACCAAGGCTGCCGCCTCGATCCTTGGGGCTGGCAAGGCGGAGGATTCCTTCGCCGCCGGATTGGCGGAAGTGAAATCCAAGCTCAACTGAGCAGAAATGCCAGGCACATCATAAGGTCGCTTTCGAGCGGCCTTTTTTATTGTCTGGTTTTCTGTCTGCGGCATGATCAGCCCGAAAGGATAGGCCGATGTCATTTATGCTCCGGATTATCATCATACTTGCCTGCGGGCTTTGGGCTTGGACCTCCGCGCGCGCGCAGGAATGGGTCGAGATTCCTGGGCGCAATGGTGTGAAGCTGAAGGCGCGGCTGTTCAAGCCTGCTGGAGCCGGCCCGTTCCCGGCGGTGGTCGCGCTGCATGGTTGCGGTGGTCTTGGCAATGCCCAGGGCGTTATCAATGCGCGCCACGCCGACTGGGCCGTGCGCCTCCAGGCTGCCGGTTTCATCGTTGTTTTTCCCGAGAGTTTCGTATCGCGGGGGCTTGGATCGCAATGCAACATCCGCGACCGCGACGTGCGCTCGAAGGATCGCGCCTATGACGCTTTTGCTACCGCCGAATGGCTTGCTGCACGGGGCGATGTGGATCGCGGGCGCATCGGCCTTCTTGGATGGTCCAATGGCGGCACCTCGGTCCTCTCGGCGAGCCGGTCAATCCGCGCACCCAAGGGCGTGGATTTCCGGCAGGCCGTCGCCTTCTATCCCGGCTGCAAGGTGATGGTCGAGGAAGGGTTTCGAGCTCGAATCCCCGTGACGATCCTGCATGGTCTGGCAGACGACTGGACCCCCGCCGAGCCCTGTCAGGCGCTGGTTGGTGTACGCTTCATCGGCTATGAAGGCGCACACCATGACTTCGACTACCCAAACCTTCCAATCCGGACCCGCAAGGCGGCCTACTCAAAGGATGGCTCCGGCACGGTCACGATCGGCACCCACCCGCAGGCCCGCGAGGAGGCGATTCGGAAGGTGATGGGGATTTTCAACAGCATGCGATAAGAAAAAGGCCGGGGATGACCCGGCCTTCTTGTTTCACTCCGCGGCCTGAGCCGGCGCCGGCGGCGTCCATTTCAGGATCGGCGTACGAGCGGCGCGGGTTTCGTCGAGCCGGCGGCGCGGCGCATGATAGGGCGCGCCCGAGAACCGCGCCGTATCGCCCTTTTTCGCGGCCATGGCGAGATCGCGCAGGGCCATGATGAAAAGGTCCAGCGAGGCGCGGCTTTCGCTTTCGGTCGGCTCGATCAGCATCGCGCCATGGACGACGAGCGGGAAATACATCGTCATCGGATGATATCCCTCGTCGATCATCGCCTTGGCGAAATCGAGCGTGGTGACGCCGGTATCCTTCAGCCATTCGTCATCGAACAAAGCCTCGTGCATCGAGGGATGATCGGGGAACGGGATGGACATCAGATCAGAGAGCCCGGCGCGGATATAGTTGGCCGAGAGCACGGCATCTTCCGAGGCCTGCTTCATGCCATCAGCACCATGGCTGAGCATATAGGCAAGCGCGCGAGTGAACATGCCCATCTGCCCGTGGAAGGCCGTGACGCGCCCGAAGGGCTGCGCAGAACCGGCATCCGAAGCATCCTCGACCATCACGAGCTTCTCGCCTTCCTTGCGGATGAAGGGCAGCGGCGCGAAGGGCGCGAGGCGCTCCGACAGGACCACCGGGCCGGCACCCGGCCCACCACCGCCATGCGGGGTGGAGAAGGTCTTGTGCAGGTTGATATGCATCGCGTCGATGCCGAGATCGCCCGGCTTGGCCTTGCCGACGATGGCGTTGAAATTCGCGCCGTCGCAATAGAAATACGCACCGGCATCATGCATCGCCTTGGCGATCTCCACCACCTGCGGCTCGAAAATGCCGCAAGTATTGGGGTTGGTCAGCATGATCGCCGCGACATCCGGCCCGAGCAGGGCCTTGACATCCTCGACATGCACGGTGCCGTCATCCCGTGCCGGGACGGATTTCACGACAAAGCCGATCAAAGCGGCGGTCGCGGGGTTGGTGCCATGCGCCGATTCCGGCACGAGCACCACGTTACGCTTCGCGCCCTCGCCCTTGGCCTCGATCGCGGCCTTGATCGCCATCATGCCCGCGAGTTCGCCATGCGCGCCGGCCTTCGGCGACATGGTGACGGCGGAGGTGCCGGTGAGCACCATGAGATAGCGCGCGAGTTCGGAGATCAGCTCCAGCCCGCCCTGCACCGTCGATTGCGGCTGGAGCGGATGGATATCGCCGAAGCCCGGCAGCCGCGCCATTTTCTCGTTGAGGCGCGGGTTGTGCTTCATCGTGCACGAACCGAGCGGGAAGAGCCCGGTATCGATGCCGTAGTTCTTCTGGGAGAGGCGCACGAAATGGCGCATCGTCTCGGGCTCGGAAAGGCCGACAAGCCCGATCGCGCCCTTGCGCTCGAGCCCGCCGAGGCGGCTCTTGACCGCTTCCGGCTCGTCGAGATCGACGCCCGTGACCTCGGCGCGGCCGATCTCGAACAGCAAAGCCTCTTCCACCTGCAGCGCCTTGTTGCCGGTGAAGGTGGGGTGGGCGGAAGCCGTGGCCTCGCCGGCGGCGGTGGGACGTCCCTGATTGTTCAGCATCACACGACCTCCTTCAGGGCCGCCACGAACGCGGCGCGGTCTTCATCGGTGTTCACTTCGGTATTGGCGACGAGGATGAGATCGTCGAGGCCCGCTTTCGGCGCGAGGCGCGAATAGGGCACGCCGCCCAGCACGCCCTTGGCCGCGAGCTTCTCGATCACATCCGCCGCCTTGCCCGGCACGCGGATCGTGAATTCGTTGAAGAAGCTCTTGGTGAGAACCTCGACGCCCTTCACGCCCGCGAGCATGTCCGCCAGTTTCACCGCATTGGCGTGGTTGATGCGCGCAAGGCGCGTGAGCCCCGCCTCGCCCAGCAGCGTCATGTGGATGGTGAAGGCAAGCACGCAGAGGCCCGAATTGGTGCAGATGTTGGAGGTCGCCTTGTCGCGGCGGATATGCTGCTCGCGGGTCGAAAGCGTGAGCACGAAGCCGCGCTTGCCCTCGGCATCCACCGTCTCGCCGCACAGGCGCCCCGGCATCTGGCGCAGGTACTTCGATTTCGCCGCGAAAAGCCCGACATAGGGTCCGCCGAAATTGAGACCGACGCCAACCGACTGCCCCTCGCCCACCACGATATCGGCGCCCATCGCGCCGGGGCTTTCGAGAAGACCGAGCGAAACCACTTCCGTGAACACCGCGATGAGCAGCGCGCCCTTGGCCTCACAGGCCTTCGCCAGCGGGCGGAGATCGCGGACATTGCCGAAGACATCCGGGTTCTGGACAACGACACAGGAGGTCTGGTCGTCGATCAGCGCGGCGAGATCCTCGTCGCCGAGCGGCTTGGCCGGCGCGCTGACCACCGTGTCGCTCGCCATATGCGAGAGCGTCTTCACGACTTCCGCGTATTGCGGATGCAGCCCGCCCGAGAGCACCGCCTTGTTGCGGCGCGTGACGCGATGCGCCATCAGCACCGCTTCGCCCGTGCCGGTCGAGCCGTCATAGAGCGAGGCATTGGCGACTTCCATGCCGGTGAGCAGCGAAACCTGCGTCTGGAACTCGAAGAGATATTGCAGCGTGCCCTGCGCGATTTCCGGCTGATAGGGCGTGTAGCTGGTGAGGAATTCCGAGCGCTGGATCAGGTGATCCACCGTCGCCGGCACATGGTGCTTGTAGGCGCCGGCGCCGACGAAGAACGGCACGGAGGAGGCCGGCACGTTCTTCGCGGCCATGCGACCGAGAATGCGCTCGACCTCGGCCTCGCCCTTGTGACGCGGCAGATCGACAAGCCCCTTGAGGCGCTTGTCGGCGGGAATATCGGCAAAGAGCGCATCGATATCGGCCACGCCGACCTTCGCCAGCATCGCCTTGCGGTCTTGATCCGTCAGCGGAAGATAACGCATCGGAGGATTCCTGTTGCGATTGAAAGGGAAAGGCCGCGGAGGCGCGGCCGAATGCTTGGAAGGCTGGCCTTACGCGGTATGCGCCTTGTAGGCCGCCGCATCCATGAGACCGGCAAGCTCGCCCTTGTCGGCGATCTTGATCTTCATGAACCAGCCCTTGCCTTCCGCATCTTCGTTGATCATCGCCGGCGTATCCGCGAGCGCGGCATTCACCTCGACGACCTCGCCGGAGATGGGGGCATAAACGTCAGAGGCAGCCTTCACGCTCTCGACCACGGCGGCTTCGGCGCCCTGCTTGTAGCTTTTGCCGACACCCGGAAGTTCCACGAACACCACGTCGCCGAGCTGGCTCTGCGCGTAATCGGTGATGCCCACGGTGGCGACATCGCCTTCGACGCGGACATATTCGTGATCCTTGGTGAAATAGGTCGTCATGCTCTTCTCCCTCGAAAGGTTGGTTGTTCGGATTTCAGCGATAGTAGCGGTGCGGCGCGAAAGGCATCGCGGCGACCTTCGCGGGCAATTCCTTGCCACGCACGAGCAGGGTCACCGGCGTATCCGCCTTGGCGAAAGCGGCCTCGACATAGCCCATCGCGACCGGCGCGTTGGCGGTCGGTCCGAAACCGCCGGAGGTGATCACGCCGATCTTCCGGGACTGGCCATTTTCCACCGCGAAAATCTCGGTGCCCTCGCGCGCCGGCTGGCGCCCTTCCGGCTGGATGCCCACGCGCAGGCGCGAGGGGCCTTCCTTCAGCTCTTTCTGGATACGCGCCGCGCCGGGGAAGCCCCCCTCCTCGCGGCGGCGCTTCTGGATCGACCATTTGAGATCCGCTTCGATGGGCGAGGTCGTCGTGTCGATATCATGGCCGTAAAGGCAGAGCCCCGCTTCGAGGCGCAGCGAATCGCGTGCGCCCAACCCCACCGGCTTGACCAGCGGATTAGCGAGCAGGCGGTCGCAGAAAGAAGCCACGTGACGCGCCTCGAGCGAAATCTCGTAACCGTCCTCGCCGGTATAGCCCGAGCGGGAGATATGCAGATGCACCCCGTCGAGCGTCGCGGAATGGTAGGTCATGAAGGCAAGCGTCTTCGCTTCCGGCACGATGGCGCCGAGCACTTCCGACGCCTTCGGCCCCTGAAGCGCGATCAGGGCGAGATTGTCGTCGATCTTGAGCGTGACGCCGGCGGGAAGATGCGCCGCGATATGCTTGTAATCGGCATCCTTGCAGCCGGCATTGACGACGACATAGGCCGTACCGTCCCAGCCGGGATAGGCCGAGCGGGTGATCATCAGATCGTCGAGAATGCCGCCATCCGGCGCGAGGAGCTGCGAGTAACGCTGCTGGCCGGGCTTGAGATTGAGGATATCGGCGGGAACCAGCGCCTCGATGGCGCGGGCGGTCTTCTCCCAGGCGTCGGAGATGATGAAGCACTGCCCCATATGCGAGACATCGAAGAGACCGGCATTCGCCCGCGTCCACAGATGCTCCTGGAGGATACCCTCCTTGTATTGCACCGGCATGTTGTAGCCGGCGAAGGGCACCATCTTCGCGCCATGCGCGATGTGCCATTCATTGAGGGGGGTGAATTTCAGGTCTTCGGTTTCGGATGTCGCCATCTCTCTTCCGGCTTGCGCCGCCTCCGTCAACAGGGTTGGCCCGCCCGAAAATCGAGCGCGCTGCCCCCTCTGTCACGGAACCTGAGAGATTTCGCAGCCGCGGTGCGGCGTGCTTACTCCGTCGGTGGATGGCCAAAGCCATCGCTTTCCAGAGCGGCTTTTCTCGCGCGGTCCTTTTGCCTGAGCGTTTCCGGGGCGGTTGCGCCTTCGGCGACGGCTGCACGATGGCAGCCGTTCTCTCCCGCGCGGGAGATGGCCTTAAGAAGTCCCTATCCTATTTCAGAACGCTGTCAACGACGCTGTTTTTTCTTGCCGGCCGGCTGACGCGCGCCCTGTGGATCGAGCCCGACAAGGATCGTGTAGAGTTCAGCGGGATCATCCGCCGTGATCGCGACGGTCAGGTTCTCGTCGACGACAACGAAAGGCACCGTGTCGTTCTCGCCCGATACGCTGATCGAGGTCGGAACCATGCGTGACTGAAGCACCTGCCCCTTCGAGCGCACGGCGACACGGACCGGAATGGAATAAGTACCGGGCTTGCCGCCCGCGCCAAGGGTGAAGCGCCCCTGCACACCGATCTTGATGCGCATGACATTGCCTTCGGGCTTGCACTCGCGGGCGATATCGAGGATCGCCGCCTGATGCGAGAGACCGCTCGCGCTCTGGTCGCCCACGCGGTAGGTGCCGGCGCCGTCGAGAATTTCGAGCGTGGGGCAGCCATACTCGCGCGGCGGCGCCTCGGGCTGTGGCGGCAATTTGTTGCCGCCGAAAAGCAAGCGCTCGGTGAAGTCTTTTTCCGTCTGGCTGGTCGTAGTGCCCATGCAGGCGGAAAGCGCGAAGGCAAGGGCGGCGAAAACGACGATACGCGGCATGATACGGGTCTTTCTCTTCACGTCACCAAGGGCCTGTCACCAGGGACTTTCCCTTCCGATAACCGTTATTGCAACAGCGCGAAACCCTGATCAAACCCGGCAAGGGTCACCGGCAGGCCACGCCCTTCCTCCGGGGTGAGGAATACGGCGAACAAAGCCGTCTTGCCGCGGCGGAACGCCTCGATCAGCCCGGCATCCATATCCACCTCGGCCACACAACCACTCTCGAGGCACCGGACAAATTCGGTCGTCCCGACTTCCTTGTCATCGATTTTGAGGCCAAGCCGGCGCGGCAACAGGATTCCCAGCGGCGCGATCACACGCAGGACCGGCCGGCGCACAGGCTGCGCGGCAGGGTCTTTCTTGCGTGCTTCCGCACTCGCCTGCTGGTCCTCCACCCGCAGAATCACCACTGCGAGATTGAGATCGGATTGATCGAGAACATTCTGGATCAGGATGCACTGCTCGCCCCCGCCCGAAGGCGAGGCATCGCAGCGATGTTGCCAATCGCCGTAAGAGCCGCGCAAGGTCCCCTGCGCCGTGGCGGGCGCCCCGAAAAGCGAGCCCAGGAGAACAAGGGCAACCGCGCGAATCAGCGTGCCCGTTTTCGAAAAGCCATGCACTTTGCCAGCACTCCCGGCAGTTTGTTCCCGGACCATGGCCTAACAGAGCCGCGAACCGTGTCAAGGAAACCCGAGAAACGGCTTGCTTGCTCCGTGTACGCAGATTGATGCCACTATGGCCGATTTGATGGCTTTGCCTTAAGGAAATTGTGTCCTATGTGGGGCAGTGGGTTCAAAGCGCTTGCGCTTGTGCTGCCTTAGTGGTTGTACAGAATGGAACGGCTCTCACATTCGATTTTATCGATATGTGTTGTCCGGTCCCCGCGTCCGCCCGGTCGGGGCGCGGACCTTGCGCAACGCAAGTGGAACGATTGCTTGGGCATTCGACCCGGAACAGGTTTGCCTTAGGGAGTGGCATCAGCCATGGCTTTGACTTTGATCAACTTCGCGAAGCGCCTTGAAAAGGCTGCCACCGTTTCAGCGGCGGGAGCCGCGACCGCGCTTTGCTTCTCGGGCGCTGCCCTCGCCTCTTACGGCAAGGCAGATCCCTGGCAGCTCGGCCTTCAGGGCGCCGCGACGCCGGTGGCGGAAAACATCCACTGGTTCCACAACGCGCTGCTGATGCCGATTATCACGATCATCACGCTGTTCGTGCTGCTGTTGCTCGCGCTGGTTGCCGGGAAGTTCAACGCGAAGGCGAACAAGGTGCCCTCGCAGACCACGCACCATGTCGGCCTTGAGGTCGCCTGGACGCTGCTGCCGATCCTGATCCTGGTCGCGATCGCGATTCCCTCGTTCAAACTCCTCAAGGAGCAGGTTGTCATTCCCAAGGCGGACCTCACCCTGAAGGTGACCGGCCATGCCTGGTACTGGCGCTTTGAATACCCCAAGGAAGCCGGCGGCGGCTTCGAGTTCGAGGCGCGCATGCTCGCCGAGGAAGATCGCAAGAAGGCGATTGCCGCCGCCAAGGCGACCGATGCCGACTTCCCCCGCCTGCTCGCCGTCGACAACGAGGTCGTGGTCCCGGTGAACAAGGTCGTCGCCGTCAACGTGACCGCAGCGGATGTGATCCACGCCTTCGCCGTGCAGAGCTTCGGCGTCAAGATCGACGCCGTGCCGGGCCGCATGAACCAGACCTGGTTCAAGGCCACGCGCGAAGGTGTCTATTACGGCCAGTGCCAGGAATTGTGCGGCAAGGACCACGCCTTCATGCCGCTCGCGATCCGCGTCGTCTCGGAGGACAAGTACAAGGCCTGGCTCGCCGACGCGAAGAAGAAATTCGCCTCGACCGAGGCGCCCGTTCGCACCGCCGAAACCGTGATTCCCGCGCGCTGAGGCGCGCGAAACGAACTCGCCAAGGAGTTGATTGAAAATGGCTCACGCACACGCCGCTGATGACCATTCGCACGACCTGCCGACAGGCTGGAAGCGCTATGTCTATTCGACGAACCACAAGGATATCGGCACCCTCTACCTGATCTTCGCGATCATGGCGGGCCTGATCGGCGGCGCGCTTTCCGTCGCGATGCGCCTCGAATTGCAGGAACCGGGCCTCCAGTTCTTCACCAATCCGCACACGTTCAACGTGTTCGTGACCGGCCACGGCCTTATCATGATCTTCTTCATGGTCATGCCGGCGCTGATCGGCGGTTTCGCCAACTGGTTCGTGCCGATCATGATCGGCGCGCCGGACATGGCCTTCCCGCGCATGAACAACATCTCCTTCTGGCTGCTTCCGGCCGCTTTCGGCCTGCTGCTGATCTCGATGTTCGTTGAAGGCCCGCCCGGCGCGAACGGCGTCGGCGGTGGCTGGACGATCTACCCGCCGCTCTCGACCTCGGGCCAGCCCGGTCCGGCGATGGATTTCGCGATCCTCGCGCTGCATATCGCGGGCGCCTCGTCGATCCTCGGTGCGATCAACTTCATCACCACCATCTTCAACATGCGTGCTCCGGGCATGACGCTGCACAAGATGCCGCTCTTCGCCTGGTCCGTGCTCGTGACCGCCTTCCTGCTGGTGCTCTCGCTTCCGGTACTCGCCGGCGGCATCACCATGCTGCTGACGGACCGCAATTTCGGCACGACCTTCTTCGCGCCTGAAGGCGGCGGCGACCCGATCCTGTTCCAGCATCTGTTCTGGTTCTTCGGTCACCCGGAAGTGTATATCCTGATCCTGCCGGCCTTCGGCATTGTCAGCCACATCATCTCGACCTTCTCGCGCAAGCCGGTCTTCGGCTATCTCGGCATGGCCTATGCCATGGTCGCCATCGGCTTCGTCGGCTTCATCGTGTGGGCGCACCACATGTACACGACCGGCATCAGCCTTGGCGCGCAGCAGTATTTCGTTGCGGCGACGATGGTGATCGCGGTTCCGACGGGCGTGAAGATCTTCTCCTGGATCGCGACGATGTGGGGCGGCTCGATCCAGTTCCGCACGCCGATGATCTGGGCGATCGGCTTCATCTTCCTGTTCACGCTCGGCGGCGTGACGGGCGTGGTGCTGGCCAATGCGGGCGCGGACCGTGTGCTGCACGACACCTACTACGTCGTGGCGCATTTCCACTACGTGCTCTCGCTCGGCGCCGTCTTCGCGATCTTCGCGGGCTGGTATTACTGGTTCCCGAAAATGACCGGCTATGTCGTGCCGGACTGGATCGGCAACCTGCATTTCGCCTTCGCCTTCGTGGGCGCGAATGTGCTGTTCTTCCCGCAGCACTTCCTCGGCCTCGCCGGCATGCCGCGCCGCTATGTCGATTACCCGGATGCCTATGCCGGCTGGAACCTCGTTTCCTCCTGGGGCTCCTATATCTTCGCCTTCGGCCTGCTGATCTTCTTCTACGGGATCTTCGTTGCCTTCACGAAGAAGCAGAAGGCCGGCGAGAACCCCTGGGGCGAAGGCGCGACGACGCTCGAATGGACATTGTCCTCGCCGCCGCCCTTCCATCAGTTCGAGACGCTGCCGCGCATCACCGGCGGCGGTCACTGAACCATCTGTCGGGGAGGCAACCGCCTCCCCGGCGCTTTCGGCAAGGGGCGGCACGCCCTTTCCCGAAGGCGCCCGCCGGTTCGCCGGCATCGCCAGACACCCCCGAAACGCGTGCCCCTTGCGGCACAGCCCTGAGGTTCTGCTGTTGAGTGAACTTGGTGCCGATATCCGGCGCGAGACGCTGATCTCCAACGCCGATCCCGAGGATTTCCTCGCGCTGCTCAAGCCGCGCGTGATGAGCCTCGTTGTCTTCACGGCCCTGGTCGGGCTCGTGCTGGCGCCGGGATCGATTCATCCGGTCATGGGCGCGATCGCCATCCTCGCGATCGCGGTCGGTGCCGGTGCCTCTGGCGCGCTCAATATGTGGTATGACGCCGATATCGACGCCGTGATGAAGCGGACGGTGAACCGTCCCATCCCTGCCGGTCGTGTGAGCCGGGAGGAGGCATTCGGCTTCGGCCTTCTGCTTTCCTTCCTGTCGGTGATGGTGCTCGGGCTGACGACCAACTGGGTGGCTGCGGGGCTGCTCGCCTTCACGATCTTCTTCTATGTCGTCATCTACACGATGTGGCTCAAGCGCTCGACGGCGCAGAACATCGTGATCGGCGGGGCAGCAGGCGCGCTCCCCCCCGTCGTCGGCTGGGCCGCGGTGACAGGCTCGGTCACGCTCGAACCCGTGATCCTTTTCGCGATCATCTTCCTCTGGACCCCGCCGCATTTCTGGGCTCTCGCCCTCGTCAAATCCGACGATTACGGCCGCGCGGGCATTCCCATGTTGCCCAATGTCGCCGGCGAGAAGGCCACACGTCTCCAGATTCTCCTCTACACGCTGATCCTGCTGCCCTTCGGCCTTGCGCCTTTCTCGATGGGTTTCGGAGGCTGGTTCTACGGTGCTGTGGCACTGCTGGGTTCTTGTGCAATGCTGCTTTGGGCCCTGCGCATCTTCCTGGCGCGCACCGAGGACGGCCTACGCCGTGCGTGCTGGCGGATGTTCGGTGGCTCGATCGCCTATCTTTTCGCGCTCTTCGCGGCGCTTCTGGTTGAATGGTGTGCCGGACGCCTTGCGCCGGCTCTGTCCGCCATGCGGGGGGCGCTGTCATGAATTCTCCCGCCGAAGGCAAGGGTGATGGCATCCGCCTCACCGAGGAGGAGAAGGCGCGGCAAGCGAAGCGCAACCGCGCCATCGCGCTCGCTATCGCGGGCCTCTGCCTGCTGTTCTACGTGATCACGGTGTTCAAGATGGGCTCCGCGATCCTCAACCGGCCCTTGTGAGACGCAATGACCAGCGATCCCGCCCGGCATGAGATGAACGAGGCGCCGCTCCCGGCGCGCCCTGCCCCCGTGGTGATCGACGAGCGCAGGAACCGCAAGGTCGCCACCTATGCGCTCTCGGGCTTCCTGTTCATGCTCGGCGCCTCCTACGCGGCCGTGCCGCTTTACGATTTGTTCTGCCGCACGACCGGCTTCGGCGGCACGCCGATGGTGGCGAGCAAGGCGCCGGACCGGATCTCGGATCGCGTCTTCACGATCCGCTTCGATGCGAATGTCGCGGCGGGGCTGGGCTGGAAATTCATTCCCGAGCAAAGCGAGATCACGATCCGCGCCGGCGAGGTAAAGACCGTGGGCTACACGCTCCACAATCCGAAGGGCGAGGCGAGCACGGGGATTGCGAGCTATAACGTCACGCCCGAGCAGACCGGGGGCTATTTCAACAAGATCGCCTGCTTCTGCTTCACGGAGCAGGTTCTCAAACCGGGCGAAAGCCGCTCGGAAGAGGTGGTTTTCTTCATCGATCCCGAAATATCAAAAGAAAAAGCTCTGGATTCGATCCACACGATCACCTTGTCTTACACGTTTTTTCCGGCCAAAAGCGCGGGTAAGCCGCTTGCCGATGCCGGGCAGCTGACCGGGGCGCAAAGCCCGGTCTCGAAATAAAAGAAGGGGGCCCCGCGCATGGCCGATGCACACGCCAAGAACCATGATTACCACATCCTGCCGCTGAGCCCGTGGCCGTTCGTCGGCTCGCTCTCGGCTTTCGTCATGGCGGTCGGCGCCGTGATGTGGATGAAGAAAATGCTCCTCGGCGGCCTGCCGCTCGGCAGCTATCTCTTCTTCGCCGGCACGATCGGCGTGCTCTACACGATGTATGGCTGGTGGGCCGATGTGGTGCGCGAGGCCGAAAGCGGCGATCATACCCGCGTGGTGCAGATGCATCATCGCTATGGCATGATCATGTTCATCGCCTCCGAAGTGATGTTCTTCGTCGCCTGGTTCTGGGCCTATTTCGACATCGCCTTCTATGCCGGCGAAGCGATCCAGTATCAGCGCACCGAGCTGACCGGCGGCCATTGGCCTCCCAAGGGTATTGCCCTGTTCGATCCGTGGGATCTGCCGCTCTTCAACACGCTGATCCTGCTCACCTCGGGCACCACGGTGACCTGGGCGCACCACGCCATCGTTCATGGCGACCGTGACGGCTTCAAGAAGGGCCTGTGGCTGACCATCGCGCTCGGCGCACTCTTCACCTGCGTTCAGATCTATGAATACAGCCACGCCGCCTTCACCTTCGGTGGCCATATCTATGGCGCGACCTTCTTCATGGCGACGGGCTTCCATGGCTTCCACGTCCTGGTGGGCACGATCTTCCTCGCGATCTGCCTGATGCGCGCCTATAAGGGGCATTTCACCCCCAAACAGCATCTCGGCTTCGAGTTCGCCGCCTGGTACTGGCACTTCGTGGACGTGGTCTGGCTGTTCCTCTTCGCGGCCATCTATGTCTGGGGTTCGAATTTCGGCGCGGCCGTCAAGGCCGCAGCCGGGCATTGAACCCGCGCCGTCAACGATCTACCAAGGGCGGCGCGAGCCGCCCTTTTTCTTGCGCCGGAAGGTAAGGCCATGCCCGACAACCTGCCCCCCGACAATCTGCCCTATGACGGGCATCAGGCCGACCCGGTCTCCGCCGGACTCGGCGGGCGCTGCCCGCGCTGCGGCGAGGGCCGGCTCTTCGAGGGCTTCCTCACGCTTGCACCGTCCTGCCGGCATTGCGGGCTCGACTACCGTTTCGCGGATTCGGGCGATGGCCCGGCGGTTTTCGTGATCCTTATCGCCGGCTTCATCATTGTCGGGCTGCTGCTCTGGACCGAGGTCACCTACGAACCGCCGATCTGGGTGCATCTCGTGATCTTCCTGCCGCTGACGCTGATTATCTGCCTCGCGATGCTGCGCCCGCTCAAAGGGCTGCTGATCGCGCTGCAATACCGCAACAAGGCCGAACAAGGACGGCTGGAACGCTGATGCGCCTGAAATCGCTCCTTTTCCTCGGGCTGGTCCTTGCCGCGACGGGCGTGCAGATCGGCCTCGGCGTCTGGCAATGGCAGCGGCTGGGCGAGAAACGCGCCTTCCTGGCGGCGATGGAGAAGGCGGCTGCCGACGAACCGGCGAATTTCGAGCGAAGCGATCCTGCCATGTGGTCGCGCGTGACCCTCACGGGACGCTACCTGCACGAGCGGACGAGCTATGTGCGCACTTCGCGGCCCGAGGCAAAGCCCGGCGACCGGCAGGCGGGGGGCTTCGGCGTTCTGGTGATGACGCCTTTCATCACGCGGCGCTGCGATAGCAAGGGCGAGCGTTGCGTCTTGGTGAACATCTATGTCAATCGCGGCTTTCTCCCCACCCCGCCCGATGGTCGCCTCCCCGCTTTCGACAGACCGGAAGAGCCGGTCACGATCACCGGCTTCCTGCGTCCGGCCGAGAAAACCGGGCTTTTCCAGCCGGCAGGCGATCCCGCGCGCGGCATCTGGTTCCAGCGCGATACCGAAGCCATGGCTCTGGCAAATGGACTTCCCGGTGCAAGGGAGACCGGAATAGCGGGCTATTCCTATGATCGCTTCATCGATCGCGAGGCAGGTGCCCGCGAAACGGCGCCGCCGCATGGCATAGACGCCGTTTCCTTCCTCAAGAACGTCCCCAACAACCATTTCAGCTACGCGCTGACCTGGTGGGGGCTCGCGGCGACGAATATCGCCGTACTCGTCGCTTTCCTGTTCTCACGGCGAAAACGGCGCGACGAGGCGCCGTGAGCGCGCCTGGCCGCAATATGAACACCGCCGCCGTCAAATTCTTGGACCTTCCAGCCCGGACACGCTAGTTCTTCGCCATGCGCTACATTTCCACACGGGGCGAAGCCCCCATTCTCGACTTTTCCGAAGCCTTGCTAGCGGGTCTCGCACGCGACGGCGGTCTCTATCTTCCCGAAAGCTGGCCGCAGATCACACCGGAAGAGATCGCGGCCTATGCCGGCAAGCCGTTCCACGCGGTTGCCTTCGACATCATCCGCCGCTTCACGGGCGGCTCGATCCCGGATGATGTGCTCGCAAAGGCGACGGAAGCGGCCTATGCCGGTTTCGCGCATGACGCCGTGACCCCGCTCCAGCAGATCGGCCCCAACCGCTTCGTGCTCGAACTGTTCCACGGCCCCACGCTCGCCTTCAAGGACGTGGCGATGCAGCTTCTGGCGCGGCTGATGGATTATACCCTGGCGCGCAAGGGCACGCGGGCGACGATCGTCGGCGCGACTTCTGGCGATACCGGCGGTGCGGCGATCGAGGCCTTCCGTGCCTCGAAGAACGCCGATGTCTTCATCCTCTTCCCGGATGGGCGCGTCTCGGATGTGCAACGGCGCATGATGACGACACCGAAGGAAGCGCATATCCACGCGCTGACCATCGCCGGTACTTTCGACGATTGCCAGAATCTGGTGAAGGGCCTGTTCAACAACCTGCCCTTCCGCGATGCGATGGCGCTTTCTGGCGTGAATTCCATAAACTGGGCGCGGATCGTGGCGCAGGTAACCTATTATTTCGCGGCCGCCGTTGCGCTCGGCGCGCCGCATCGCGAAGTTGCCTTCGTCGTGCCGACCGGCAATTTCGGCGACATCTTCGCTGGCTATGTCGCCAAGCGCATGGGGCTGCCGATCGCGAAGCTCGTGATCGCCACCAATTCGAACGATATCCTGGCCCGCACGCTCGCCAGCGGGCGCTATGAAATGGCCGGGGTGGAAGCAACCTCATCGCCCTCCATGGATATCCAGATCTCCTCGAATTTCGAGCGCCTGCTTTTCGAGGCCTCCGGCCGTGACGCGCAGGCGATAAGCCGCATGATGGCGAACCTGAAGCAATCGGGCGCTTTCAGCCTGCCGGAAGGGACCCTGCGCACCATCCGCGCGGATTTCCTTGCCTTCCGCGCGAGCGAGACCGAGGTCGCGACCGCGATCCGCGATACGCGCGCGAACGCGGCCTATACCGCCGATCCGCATACCGCGACCGGACTGGTCGCGGCAGGCAAGGCCGCGCTGGACCCGGCAATCCCGCTTGCGGTGCTCGCAACCGCTGCGCCCGCGAAATTCCCGGAAGCGATGCGCGAAATCGCCGGGATAGAGGCGCCGCTCCCGCCGCGCCTGGCCTCGCTCATGACGGACCCGGAGCGCATGAGCCCGGTCGCCAACGAGGCAAGCGCGCTTGAGGGCTTCATCCGCGCCCATGCAGGCGTCGCGAGATAGGCCCGATGCAGGAGTTCCTCTCCCGCATACTCGGTGCCTCCCCCTCGCCAAACCTGATCTGCCATGCGCCGGGGCTTCTGCTCCGGCCACCAGAAGCGCACGATTACCGCGCCTGGGCGGATCTGCGCGAGCGCTCGCGCGGGTTTCTCCAGCCCTGGGAGCCGGTCTGGCCGGAGAATGATCTTTCGCTCACCGCCTTCAGCCAGCGGCTTCGTCGTATCGAGCGCGAACGACGCGCCGACCAGACCCTCGCCTTCCATATTTTCGATGGCGGGAAAACCCTGCTCGGCGGGATCACCTTCTCGAATATCCGCCGCCGCGCCGCCATGAGCGCCACGCTTGGCTATTGGATGGGCGCGCAATACGCCGGCAAGGGCGTGATGTCGCGCGCTGTTCCGGCACTGTGCCGGCATGCTTTCCTTCATTTCGGCTTCGAACGGATCGAGGCTGCCTGCCTGCCGGAGAACGCAGCTTCGATTCGTGTTCTCGAAAAAGCCGGATTTGTCCGCGAGGGATACGCCCGCCGCTATCTCTCGATCGCAGGGCAACGCAGGGATCATCTGCTCTTCGCGCTGCTCCCGGAAGACCTCTCTCCCTCAAACGCGCTGTGAAGCACCGCGCGCCGCGCTTGCTCCCGCCGATTCCGCCGTTTACTGCTGTGCCATGGTTGTTGCTTCGTCCCGATATGCGTTGAGAACCGGCCTGCGGCTTGCGGCCTTTCACGTTTTCGGCGTGCTTCTCGTGCTGCTTGTCGCGCTTGCCGCTCCCGCACGCGGGCTCGAAGCCGTGCGCGTTGTGCCGCAGAACGAAGCGATCGACCTCCTGCCCGCGATCCAGGCCCAGCAATCGCGCGATGACCGCATCGAGATCCAGACAGCGCGCGACGCCAACGGCATCGTCCGGCGCATCGAGGTACAGGCACGCGAGCCGGGCTCGCGCCCGCGCTGGGTCGCCTTCGCGCTCGCCAACGAGACCAACGAGCAGATCGAAAGGCTGCTGGTTGCGCCGCGCTTCAAGCTCGCGGGCTCGGGCGTTTTCTGGCCCGATCTCGCCTCATCGCGCATCGAGTCCCTCACCGCGAGCCATGGCTTCAAGCCGGAACGCGAGGATGCAACCGAAGCTGATATATTTCTCATCACGCTCGATCCCGGCGCCGTGGTCACCTTCGTGGCTGAATTGCGCGGACCGCGCCTGCCGGAACTGACCTTGTGGGAGCCTGAATCCTACAAGGACAAGCTCAATGCGTTGACGCTCTACCGCGGCATTCTCACCGGCATCGCGGCCTTGCTGGCGATTTTTCTCACCATCGTGCTCGCCCTGCGCGCCGCGCTCATCTTCCCCGCCTCGGCGGCTCTGGCCTGGGCGGTTCTGGTCTATCTCGGCATCGATTTCGGTTTCATCGGGCGTTTTTTCGTATTGCGGCCGGAAATCGAAAACATCTATCGTGCCGGCGCTGAAGCCGTTCTTGCCGGAACCTTGCTGGTCTTTCTCTTCGCCTATCTCAACCTCAACCGCTGGCATGCGCGCTATGCGCATATCGCGCTGGGCTGGCTGATCCTGCTCGGCGCGCTGATCGCGCTGGCGAGCTTCGATGCCGCGGTCGCCTCGGGGATCGCGCGGATCTCGATCGCGGCAATTGCGGTGCTCGGCTTCGTGCTGATCGTGTTTCTCGCGCTCCACCGCTACGACCGCGCGACCATGCTGGTGCCGACCTGGCTGCTCCTGCTGGTGTGGGTGATGGGCGTCGGGCTGGTGGTGAGCGGCCAGCTCATGAACGACATCGCCTCGCCGGCCTTGCTCGGCGGGCTGGTGTTGATCGTGCTGCTGATCGGCTTCACGGTGATGCAGAACGTGTTCACCTCAAGCGCCGTAGCCGCCGGCGCGGTGCCGGATGCCGAGCGCAAGGCGCTTGCCTTCGTGGGCGGCGGGGATCTCGTCTTCGATTGGGATGTCAATGACGATCATCTCCATGTCTCGCCCGATATGGAAACCCATCTCGGCCTCGAACGCGGCGATCTCGACGGACGTGCCGCAGCGCTTCTGGAAGTGATCCATCATGTCGATCGCGATCGCTACCGCACCATTCTCTCGGCGCTGATCGAGCAGCGGCGCGGACGCATCGCGCAGGATCTGCGTTTTGTGGCGCGCGATGGTTCCATCGTCTGGTATCGCCTCAAGGCCCGCCCGGTGGTCAACCGGGATGGCGAGGTGGTGCGTGTCGTCGGCACCTTCACCGATGTCACCTCGATGCATCTCGCGCAGGAACGCCTCCTGCATGACGCCATTCACGATCACCTCACCGGCCTGCCCAACCGCCGCCTCCTGCTGGACCGGCTCGAAAGCGCCCTGGTGGTGGCGCGTTCGGGCGCGCGGGCGCCCAAGCCGAGCATGATCGTGCTCGATATCGATCGTTTCAAACAGATCAACGAGCAGCTGAGCTTCAATGCCGGCGACATGGCGCTGCTGACCATCGCCCGCCGCCTTTCGCGTATCGTGAAAGCGGGGGATACGCTGGCGCGCCTTTCGGGGGACAGTTTCGGCCTTGTCGTGGTTTCCGAGCAGGACCCACAGCGCATCATCGCCCTGGCCGATCTCGCGCGCCGCGCGGTCTCGACGCCGATCACCCATGGCGAGAAGCAGATCTATCTCACGGGCTCCGTGGGCATCGCCTTTCTCGACGATACCGCGATCGCGGATCGCGAGGCCTTCATCCGCAATGCCGAGCTGGCCTCCATCCATGCCAAGCGCACGGGGCGCGACAGGATCGAGGTCTATCGCGCCTCGATGCGGGCCGTTCCGCAGGACAAGCTCTCCCTCGCCGCCGATCTCAAGCAGGCCATCGCGAAGAAGGAGCTGGAAGTGCAGTTCCAGCCCATCGTGCGGCTTGAGGACCGTTCCATCGCCGGCTTCGAGGCGCTGATCCGCTGGAATCACCCGCGCCTTGGCCGGCTGCCGCCCTCCGAATTCATCCCGATCGCGGAGGAAAACGGCTCCATCGTCGAGCTGGGTCTGTTCGTGCTGGAGACGACCGCGCGCGAATTGCTGCTCTGGCAGCAGAATCTCGTCGTTGATCCGCCGATCTTCGCCTCGGTCAATGTGTCGAGCCGGCAATTGCTGCGCAACGACCTGATGCAGGATGTGAAGAACGTTCTCATCCGTTATCCGGTCCAGCCCGGCTCGCTCAAGCTCGAACTCACCGAAACCATGGTGATGGAAAACCCGGAATATGCCGCGCAGATCCTGGAGAAGATCAAGGAGCTGGGTGCCGGCCTCGCGCTCGATGATTTCGGCACCGGCTTCTCGTCGCTTTCCTATCTCCAGCGCTTTCCCTTCGACACGCTCAAAATCGACCAAAGCTTCGTGCGCCACGACGATACCGGCAAGCGCCCGCTCATCCTGCGCTCCATCGTCGGGCTGGCGCATGACCTCGGGATGAACATCGTCGCGGAGGGCGCCGAGTCCGAGGCGGATACGGTGGAGCTTTTCCAGCTCGGCTGCGAATACGCACAGGGTTATGTCTTCGGCCCCGCCATCAGCCTTGATCAGGCCCGGCGGATGATCGGCATCACGCCATAAGGATCAGGCGCGCCCGGCTTCCTGCGAGAGAAAAGTCGGGTCGATGCCGATCAGGCCAAGCGCGCGGTCATATTTGCTTTCAAGATCAAGCCCGAGGATGATGTCATCATCCGGCATGCCGTTGAGCCATACATTCGTGGCCATCTCGCGTTCGAGCTGGCCGGCGCTCCAGCTCGCATAGCCCAGCGCCAGCACGGCGCTTTCCGGCCCCTCGCCGCGCGAGAGCGCCTTGAGGATATCCATCGTTACCGTGAGGCCGACATTGCCCGCGATCAGCAAGGTGGAATTCTCAACGATGAAATCGGTCGAGTGCAGCACGAAGCCCCGGCTCGTTTCAACCGGGCCGCCATAGAGGACGGGCAGCTCCAGCACATGGGTCGGCAGGCCCCGGCTTTCCTCGCGGGTGATCACCCCGATCTGCACAAGGAGATCCGCCATCGCCAGATTGCGCGTGCGGCGGTTGACGATGATGCCCATCGCGCCATCCTCTGAATGGGCGCAAAGATAGACAACCGAACGCGCGAAACGCGGATCGTCCATGCCCGGCATGGCGATGAGCATCTGACCATCAAGCTGGCCGGGCAGACCGGAATTTCGGATATCCTCGATGTTCATGCAGCCTCGGCAATCAATGTCCTGAACTTGGCAAGCTCGGGAAGGCTTGCCAAGCAAAAACGCACGACGAGAGCAAATGGGTCCGCGCGCTCACATATTCGTTCATCGGTCTTGAACGCGTTTTGGGCCATAAACAGCGCATGATCTTTCACAAAGTCCTGCTTGCCGCTTTTGCTCTCGCCTTCCCCGCCATGGCGGCCGCGAAGGACGCCTATGGCTCCGACTGGGTGGATTTTCGCGAGGCGCGCGTCCGCCTTCTGGTGTCGAAACCCGAAACCGGCGCGACACGGATCACCGGCGGGCTCGAGATCCTGCTGGAACCCGGTTTCAAGACCTATTGGCGCAATGCCGGCGATTCGGGCGTACCGCCGAGCTTCGATTTCTCGCGCTCGGACGGGATTGGGCCTGCCGAGGTCGCCTTCCCTTTCCCGGATCTGTTCGATGACGGCGCGGGCGGCAAGGCGATCGGCTACAAGACCAGCGTGATCCTGCCCTTTTCCGCCCCGATGACCACGCCTGCACCGAAGATCGCGCTCAAGCTCGATTTCGCGGTCTGCGGCACGATGTGCATTCCGCTTGCCGGAGAATTCACGCTGGATACGGCCCATGCGCGCATGATCGAGCCGGAAGGCGCCGAGAAACTGGCGCGAAATCTGGCGCAGGTGCCACGCGTCGCGACCAGCGGCGAGCACGCGCGCAAGGTCGAGCGCGTGGCGATCGAACCCGCGCGCTTCGCGATCACGCTGCCCTGGAACGGGCCGGAGCAAGGCTTCGCCGCCTTTCCCGAAGCCGCGAGCTTCGCCGAGATCCTCTCCTGTGATCCCGCGCCTGATGGCATGAAGGTGATCGTCGCGCTCGACAAACCACCCGCCGGCGTCGGGTTCGGCACCCTGCGCCTGACCTACGGCACGCGGGAAAACGCGCTGGAGCAATCGATCGATCTCGACGCGGCAAAGGTGACGCCCTAAATTCAGCGAATGCTGCGGGGGGCTGCCTCGCGCCCCCTTTTGAATTGAGGAACAATCATGACCATTGCCGCCGGAAGCCGCCTTCCCGAAGCCACGCTGCGTATCCCGACCGCCGAAGGCATGAAGCCGGTGACCACCTCGGAGTTCTTCGCCGGAAAAAAGATCGTTCTGGTCGGCGTGCCGGGTGCCTTCACCCCCACCTGCCACAAGACCCACCTGCCGGGCTTCGTGAAGGATGCCGAAGCCTTCAAGGCCAAGGGAATTGATGGCATTGCCGTGATCGCGGTGAACGATCATTTCGTGATGGGCGAATGGGCGAAGGCGAGCGGCGGCGAAGGCAAGATCACCTTCCTCGCCGATGGCATCGCGGAATTCACGAAAGCCGCCGGGCTCGACATCGACCTGACCGCCATCGGCCTCGGCATTCGCTGCAAACGGTTCTCGGCGCTGATCGAGAACGGCACCGTCTCGCAGATCCATTTCGAGGATGGCCCCGGCAAGGTCGAGCAGACGGCGGCGGAATATCTCGTCTGCCGGCTCTGAGCCCGGCGGCGAAGGAACAGGGCGCTCAGGCGCCCTTTTTCATGCGCGGGCCTTCATCGCTGCGATCGCCGCGCGGGCCAGCTCGTCCGCGCGCTCGTTTTCCGCATGGCCAGCATGGCCCTTTACCCATTTCCATTCGATCTCATGGCGCTGGATCGCGCTATCGAGCGCCTGCCAGAGATCCATGTTTTTCACCGGCTTCTTGTCCGCCGTTTTCCAGCCGTTCTTCTTCCAGCCGAAGATCCAGCCCGTGATGCCGCCCCGGACATATTGGCTGTCGGTGGTCAGCACCACGCGGCAGGGGCGGGTCAGCGCCTCCAGAGCGGCGATCGCGGCCTGAAGCTCCATGCGGTTATTGGTGGTTTCCGGTTCGGCGCCGGAAAGCTCGCGCTCCTGCCCGCCATAGCGCAGGATCGCGCCCCAGCCGCCAGGGCCGGGATTGCCCGAGCATGCGCCATCGGTCCAGATCTCGACAATGCCGGTCGACCGGCCTTCTTTCACGTTCATGGGAAGCGTCAGTCGATCAGGCCATAGGCGCTCGGCGCGACGACCTGCTGGTGAAGGCGCAACCGCTTCCAGTATTCCATCGGATCAAGCGGACGCACCAGCGCGCCGGGCGGAACATTCAGCCAATCGACGAGCCGTGTCAGCAGGAAGCGGAGGGCGGCGCCGCGGCACAGGATCGGCAAGGCATCGATTTCAGCGCGATTGAGCGGCCGCTTCGCGCGATAGGCGGCGATCAGCGCGCGCCCCTTGGTGAGATTGAAGGAAAAATCCGCCTCGAAGCACCAAGCGTTGAGACAGATCGCCAGATCATAGGCGTATGCATCGGTCGCGGCGAAATAGAAATCGATGACGCCGGAGAGCTGATCGCCCGTGAAGAGCGTGTTGTTGGGAAAAAGATCGGCATGGATGATGCCCGTGGGCAACGTGCGCGGCCAATGTGTTTCGAGGTCGTCAAGCTCGCGGCTGATCGCGGTCGCAAGGCCCGAGGCGACCTCATCCGCCCGTGCGCCGGCTTTTTCCGCCAGCGGGCGCCAGCCCGAAACCGAGAGCGCGTTCTCGCGGCCGAGCGCAAAGCCCTTGCTCGCTTCGTGCAGGCCGGCAAGCGTCTCGCCCAAAGCCGCGCAATGCGCGACGGTCGGTCGACGGAAGGAAACCCCTTCGAGAAAGGTGACGATCGCCGCCGGGCGGCCCGCGAGCTTGCGCAGGGCCTGCCCGTCATGCGCCTTGACCGGGAGCGGGCAATTGATACCGCGATCCGCAAGATGCCCCATCAGACCAAGGAAGAACGGCAATTCCGCCTCGTTCACCCGCTTTTCGTAAAGCGTGAGGATGTAGCGCCCGCCCCCGGTCTCGATCAGGAAGTTGGAATTCTCCACCCCTTCCGCGATTCCCTTGAACGAGAGCAGCGGTCCCAGATCGTAATCACGAAGGAAGACGGTCAGATCTTCCGCGCTGACATCGGTATAGACAGCCATTTCGCGCGCCTTCCTGAATCCTGCCGCGCCGGTTGCGTGACAAATGCGTTTGTTTGGTGATACGCCTCGACCATTCCCGCCGTCAAACGCATTAAGACGGTCCTTTTGAACGAATCATATGCTCTGGGCTCTCTTCACGATCCTTGCCGCCGCCGGCCAGACCTTGCGCAACGCGCTCCAGCGCGATCTTACCGCGCGCCTCGGCGTGGCCGGCGCGACGCATGTGCGCTTCCTGTTCGGGCTTCCCTTTTCCTTCCTGTTTCTGGGGCTGATGGCACTGCTGACGCGCGAGGCGTTGCCGAGCATTCCCGTCACTGTCCTGCCGGTCGTGGCGCTGGCGGCGCTGGCGCAGATCGGCGCCACGGGCTTCATGCTCGCGGCGATGAAGAGCAAATCCTTCACCGTCACCATCGCCTATACCAAGACGGAACCCGTGCTCGTGGCGCTGTTCGGGCTGATCTTTCTCGCGGATACGCTAACCTTGCCGATGGCGATCGCGATCCTTATCGCCACGGCGGGCGTTATGCTAACCGCATGGCCCAAAGACGGCAGCGGCTGGTCGCTTCACGCGCTCATGCTCGGGGTAATCGCGGCCGCGCTTTTCGCCATCTCGGCGGTGGGTTTCCGCGCCGGCATCCGGGCCCTGCCGGAGGGCAGCTTCGGGATGCGCGCCTCGACAATCCTCGTGATCGGGCTTGCGATGCAATCCACCGCCTTGACCGGCTATCTCCTGCTCAAGGATCGCAAGGCACTGATCGCGATCTTCGCCGCATGGCGCCCTTCGCTTTTCGCCGGGTTCATGGGCGCTTTCGCCTCGCAATTCTGGTTTCTCGGCTTCTCGCTGGCGAGCGCGGCACAGGTGCGCACCCTCGCGCTGATCGAAGTGCTGCTCGCACGGCTCATCTCGGGCCGGATGTTCTCGGAGCGTCCCGCCCCGCGCGAGGGTCTCGGCCTCGTGCTGATCGTTGTCGGCGTTGCCTTGCTGCTCAACCTGTAATCAAGCAGCGTCCGGCCTCAGGCTCTTCGGCAGCGGGAAGAAGACACTCTCATCCGCCGTCGAGACCGTCTCGACCTCAACCGTGTAACGCGCGGCAAAAGCATCGATGATCTCTTCCACCAGCACTTCCGGCGCCGAGGCGCCGGCGGTGATCCCGAGCGAAGAGATATCGCCGAACAAGGCCCAGTCGATATCCTCCGCGCGCAGGACGAGCCGCGAGATAGCGCAGCCCGAGCGTTCGGCAACCTCGCGCAGGCGCTGCGAATTCGACGAATTGGGCGAGCCGACCACGATCATGGCATCGACCGAGGGCGCAACCCGCTTCACCGCTTCCTGCCGGTTGGTGGTCGCGTAGCAGATATCCTCCTTGTGCGGCGCCGCGATTTCCGGGAACCGCGCCTTGAGCGCCGCGACGACAGCTTGCGTATCGTCCACCGAAAGCGTGGTCTGCGTCACGAAGGCCAGTGGTAGGCCGGGCTCTATATTGAGCCGGGCGACATCGGCGACATCTTCCACGAGGATCACCGCGCCTTCAGGCAATTGCCCCATCGTGCCGACGACTTCCGGGTGGCCTTCATGCCCGACGAGAATGACCTTGCGGCCGCGCTTGAAATGGATTTCCGCCTCGCGATGCACCTTGGTGACCAGCGGGCAGGTCGCATCGATCGCGAAGAAGTTACGCGACTTCGCCTCGTCCGGAACGGATTTGGGCACGCCATGCGCGGAAAAGATCACCGGCGCCCCGGTATCCGGGATCTCGGAAAGCTCATCGACGAAAATCGCGCCCTTGCGCTTCAATCCCTCGACGACATAGCGGTTATGGACGATCTCGTGGCGGACATAGACCGGCGCCCCGTATTTGCGCAGCGCCTCCTCCACGGCATCGATCGCGCGGACCACGCCGGCGCAGAAGCCGCGCGGCGCGCAAAGGCGGACAAGGAGCAAAGGCTTGGTGCGGGTATCGTCGGTCATCGAGCTATCTTCCAGCAGGGCGCCCCGGGTTTGTGGCGCGGCGCGCGGATAGGGTCAAGACGCGGCAACGAAGTTACCTTTCATGAAGCACGAATGCCGTTTTGGCGCCAAAAGGCGATGGTTATCGCTGCTTAACCCAGCTTCTTAGGGGAATCCGGGCGGTTGGGCATTAGGCTCTCCTCATGATCGGGGAACAAAAAGAAATCTCCGGCAGGGACAGGCGTTGAACATGATGACGAGCCATCGCGCAGATGGACCGGGCAGCCGCGTGCGGCCCGGTCCCGGCGATTTCGTGGCAAGAGCCGCGAATGACAATGATCCGAACGCGCGCCATGCGCCAATTACGGGAATCCGCGGCCTTGTTCTCGCTTTCGAGGCCGGTGAGGAAGGCGTCCCGCGTGTCGCGATCCGCGCGATGGACGAAGCCGGCGCGCTGGCTCCGGCCCTGCATGTCGCGCATGAACCGGATGATGTCATCGCGCTCTGGCGCGGGTTGGGGCGGGATCTCAACCTGCCGCTTTTCATTCTCGATATTCGCGGCGAGATGACGCCCATCACCTCGATGCTGCCGGATCGCCCCTTCGCGCGGCGCAAGGGTTCACCGCTTTCCGGCCGCCGACCGCGTTTTCTGGCACGGCGCAGGCCGCCATTGCCGGCTTACGCGGGCGGACAGGGAAAAACGGCGCGGACGGAAGGCTGATCACATAACGGCGATCAGCGCATCCAGCATAAGGCCGGCGAACAGGACGAACCCGGCATCGCGATTGGCGCGGAAAAGGCGCAGCGCCTGAAGCGGGTCCTCCCGCCTGAGGATCAGCGCCTGCCAGCCAAGATGCGTCGCGAACGCCAACAGGCCGAGCCATGCGGCGGGCCCCGCGCCGGCCAGTGAAATCGCAGCACCGATCAGCGTCGACGCAGCGCCATACATGGCCACGATGAATAGCCGGACATGCCGGCCATAGGCGCGCGCGGTGGAGCCGATGCCGACAATGGCATCATCCTCGATATCCTGCAGCGCGTAGATCGTGTCATAGCCCACGACCCAGAAGATGGTGCCGGCATAAAGCAGCAAACCAGCGAGTGGCACGGTGCCGAGCTGCACCGCGAACCCCATCAGCGCGCCCCACGCGAAGGCAAGGCCCAGAACGACCTGCGGGTGATGCGTGACGCGTTTCATGAACGGGTAGACCAGTACCGGGGCAAGCGAGAGCAGGCCGAGCACAATCGCGAAACGATTGAAGGTGAGAAGGACACCGAGCCCGATCAGCGCCTGAAGCGCCAGAAACAAAAGCGCCTGCTTCACGCTGACCTGCCCCGAAGGCAGGGGACGGCTCGCGGTGCGGGCGACGGAAGCGTCGAGATCCCTGTCGCTGATGTCATTCCAGGTGGAGCCGGCGCCGCGCATCACCACGGCACCGATCAGGAACAGGAGAAAGAGCCCGGCATCGGGAACCTGCCCTGCCATGCGCGCCGCGAGCGCGGCGCTCCACCAGCAGGGCAGCACGAGCAGCCACCAGCCGATCGGCCGGTCGAGCCGCGCCATGCGGGCATAGGGCCGGATCGCTTCCGGCAGGCGCTCGACGAAGGAGCGGCGCACGGCATCCGGCGTCGCGCCGGGCGCCGGGCTCAGCCCCGGAAATCTCACAACGCGCCTTTGGGCAGCGGAATGCCGGAACCGGGGCGCGGGCCGCGCGGCGCGGCGCCGCCCCCACCACCTTCCGCCTCGCGCTTGGCGGCGGCGCAGGTCTGGTTGCGTGCCTTGACCGCATTGGACGTGCCCTTACGGAAATCCTCGACGAAGGCGTCGGGCAGCTGGCACCAATCCTTGTTGCCTTCCATCCATTTGAGCATCTTGGCTTCCGTCGCGACCAGCTCGTTGAAGGTTCCGCAAGCGGCCTTCGCCGTCGGGCGCTTCTTGGCGAAGTTGTTGATGCGTTGGATGACAGCAAGACGCTCGGCGCCGTTCTTGTCGAGTTCGGCCTGGCAGCTTGCCGTCAGCGCGAAAGTCGGTGCGGAGGCCATGCCCAGTCCCAGAAGCGCGAAGGCGACACGAAGTCCCGTCTTGGTCATTCCGATTCTTTCCCCTCGGCCGCCGATAAAGTCCGGCGGTCGTTTTGATGTGGCTGTGATCGATTGCGATCCATTTTGAAAAATCAAGGCGATTTTTGGTATATCGCCCATATTGACGCGAGATTCTCGTGGTTTAGAGCAGATGGCGATCCGGCCAAATCGGGCCGATATCCGCTCTATCATTTTGTTCTGACGTATTTTCTTTCGATCAGCCGGTATCCACGGAAGCGAAAAATGCTCTAAGGGTTTTTTTCATGGCCCGCTATGATTTCGCCACCCATCGCCTTTTCGTTTCGCCGCCACTTGGCGAGGGCGCGCTTGTGCCGCTCGAAGCCGGGCAGATGAACTATCTGCTCAACGTGCTGCGCATGGACGAAGGAGCAAAGCTGCTCGTTTTCAACGGCCGTGACGGCGAGTGGCTGGCCGAGATCGTGAAACCCACGCGCAAGACCGCGGTTTTGAAGCTCCTTCAGCATATGCGCGTCCAGACCAGACCGGGCGTGATCCGCTATGCTTTCGCGCCGCTCAAGGTCGGGCGGCTCGACTACATGGTGCAAAAAGCGGTGGAGATGGGTGCCGCCCGGCTCGCGCCGGTCATCACCCAGCGCACCCAGCAGCGCAACCTGAAACCGGACAAACTGCTCGCCAACGCGGTTGAGGCCGCCGAGCAATGCGGCATTCTCACCCTGCCCGAAATTGAACCTGAGAAGCGGCTCGATACCTTCCTCGCCGCGCTCGGCAAGGAAGAATTGCTGGTTTTCGCCGATGAAGATGCCGATATCGCCGATCCGGTTGCCGCGCTGAAGGCCGCCGGGGGGCGCGGCGCGGCAAGCATCACGGTTCTTGTCGGTCCCGAAGGGGGCTTTACCGAGGAAGAGCGCCGGTCGATCCTCGACCACCCTGCCCTCTGCCGCCTTTCGCTCGGCCCGCGCATCCTGCGGGCGGATACGGCGGCGGTGGCCGCATTGGCTCTGGCGCAGGCCGTTCTGGGCGATTGGCGCTCGCAAAACCACCTCCCGGACAAGTGAAAATTAATCGCCCTGCCCGCCATTGCCGAGGCGCATAGCGATACCTATAACCCACGAAACCCTGCGCTCCGGCGCTTTTCCCACTCCGCTTTTCGAGGATTTCATGGCGCGCGATACCGTCGATCTGACGCCCATCGAGGGGCGCGATGCGCTTGTCGGCTGGATCGAGAAGGGCTGCAAACCAGCCTCATCGTTCCGCATTGGCACCGAACACGAGAAATTCCCGTTCTACGCCGCCGACCTTTCGCCCGTGCCCTATGACGGAGAGCGTGGCATTCGCAAGCTCCTCGAAGGTATGCAGGGCCTGCTCGGCTGGGAGCCAATCATGGAGGGTGAAAACCCGATCGGCCTCTACGATGTCACCGGCGGCGGTGCGATCAGCCTCGAACCGGGTGGGCAGTTCGAGCTTTCCGGCGCACCGCTCGAAACCCTGCATCACACCTGCGTCGAGCTTGGCGCCCATCTCGCGCAGGTCAAGCAGATCGCCGACCCGCTCGGCATCCGTTTTCTCGGCCTCGGCATGTCGCCGCTCTGGAGCTATGCAGAAACGCCGATCATGCCCAAGGCGCGTTACACGGATATCATGCGCCCTTATATGGCGAAGGTCGGCACACGCGGACACGACATGATGTACCGCACCTCCACCGTGCAGGTGAACCTCGATTTCGCCTCCGAGGCGGATATGGTGAAGAAGATGCGCGTCTCTCTCGCGCTCCAGCCGGTCGCGACCGCGCTCTTCGCCAATTCCCCGTTTACCGAGGGCAAGCTCAACGGCTTCCTCTCCGCGCGTTCGGAAATCTGGCGCGATACCGACAATCACCGCGCCGGCATGCTCCCCTTCGCCTTCGAGGATGGCTTCGGCTTCGAGCGCTATGTCGATTACGCTCTCGATGTCCCGATGTATTTCGTCAAGCGCGGCGATACCTATCACAATGTCGCCGGCCAATCCTTCCGCGCCCTGCTGGAGGGCAAGCTGCCCGGCCTTCCCGGCGAGCGGGCCATGCAATCGGATTGGGTCAACCATCTCGGCACGATTTTCCCCGAGGTCCGGCTCAAGCGCTATCTCGAGATGCGCGGCGCGGATGTCGGCCCGCGCCCGATGATCTGCGCGAAAAGCGCCTTCTGGGTTGGCCTTCTCTACGATGCCGGCGCGCTTGATGCCGCCTGGGATCTGGTGAAAGGCTGGAATGCCGGTGAACGCCAGCAGCTGCGCGATGATGTGCCGCGCCTTGGCTTCAACGCGGAAATCCGCGGCCGCAAGGTACTTGAGCTGGCTCGCGAGACTTTGGCGCTGTCGCGCGCGGGGCTCGAGCGCCGCAACAGGCTCGATTCCGCCGGTCGCACGGAGAGCCACTTCCTCGAACCCCTGGAAGCGCTTGTCGCGGGCGGAAAGACGCAGGCCGAAGCGCTGATCGATCTTTTCAAAGGTCCGTGGCAGGGTTCCATGAAGCCCGTTTTCGAAACGGCGGCCTATTGATTACTCCGCCGCCAGCATCATGCCGCGAGTCTCGTAGGAGAGATTGTCGAGACTCTGGATGATGTGGTTTGCCAGCGCGTTGGCGACGTGATCGCGCGCGTTGGGGTTGCGCAGAAGCGCGATCTTCACCATCGGCAGATCAGGGAAGCCATCCTCGGCGGTAAGCACGCGCATTCCGGGACGGATCGCGCTTTCCGGCAGGACCGAGATCGCGAGCCCCGCCAGCACCACGGCGCCCACCGCCGCCGAATTCCAGCTGGTGTAGAGAATGCGGAAGGGAACGCCCATTTCCGCCAGCCCGCTGGTCGCCGCGCGCCGCCAGTTGCAATTGTCTCGCCCGAGCGCAAGCGGCAAGGGACGCTGCTCATGCGTGCAATGGCGTTGCGAAGCCACCCAGAGCAGCCGCTCCTCGCGGATCACCTCGCCTGCGCCGCGCTTGTCGGAATGCGTGATGATCGCCATGTCGATCTCGCACGATTGCAGGTTCGGCACGAGATATTCGGTAGGCTCGCAGATGACCGCGACCTCGATCCCCGGATTGGACGCGGTGAAGCGCGCGAGAATGCGCGGCAGGTAACGCTCCGCATAATCATCCGGCACACCAAGCTTCACCCGGCCGGAGAGGCGCTCCTCGCGGAACATCGCCATCGCCTCGTCATTGAGGCGCATGATGCGATAGGCGTAGTCGAGCAGGCGCTCGCCATCCAGGGTGAGACGCGCGGTGCGGCCGTCTTTCACGAAGATCTCGCGGTCAAGGCGCTCTTCCAGCCGACGGATCTGCATCGAGACCGCGCTCTGCGTCTTGTTCACGATATCCGCCGCCCGCGTGAAGGAGCCGGATTCGGCGATCGCGATCAAGGTTCTCAGATGATCATTGTCCAGAACCGGCAGCATCGCCCCTCCTTGGTGCCCCTTCGGTCAACCAATGCATGATTTTGATGAGAAGATGAAAAACATTCGTTTTCTTAATGCAAGGGAAATCGCTATTTTTCGACCATCGGATCGGGAGACACCGCATTGGCGCTCTCCCGGAGGAGATTTCCAATGGCCTTCGCACCGGGCGTGTTGACTGTTTCGCTGCTTGCGCTCGCAAGTGCGACACGTCGCGTCATCCGGGCGCTTGCGCACCGCCGCTCGGCGATGCGCCTGGCTGATTGGGATCAGCACACGCTGGACGATATCGGCCTCACCCGGCGCGATGTCCGGCTTGCGCTCGGCACGTCTCTTCTCAGCGATCCGACCGTGACTCTGTCTTTGATCGCAGCCGAGCGTCAACCCAGCGCCCGGCAGGATAGCGCGAGCCGACCCGCAATGCCTTCGGGCCGCGGCGCGGCTGGCAGAAGCCGGCCCGGCACTCTCCCCTCCGCCGGGCCGGTTGTCTATTCCTGAACGTGCCTTCCATTGCGATCGACTGAAGCCGGGCCTTGAAGGTCCGGCTTTTCTTTATGCTCACCCTCATACGCACGGCATCGCCGGAAACAGAAGAAGCCGGGCATTGCTGCCCGGCTCCTGATTTCTGATTGGGTGGAAAAGCCGCGTCAGGCGACCTTCTTGCCAAGGCTGGGCTCCGGCTTGGCCGGGGCTGCCGCGACGCTGGCGTAGCTCGCCACTTTCGCGGCCTTCTCGGCATGGGCGGCGCCGAATTCAGGCATGGAGCCGTGGTCTTCCCTGCGCTTGTCAGCGCGGAGCCGGTCGCGGCGCGAAACATCGCGATCGGCTTGCTCCTCGCGCATCTCTCGCGCCTTATCCACGAGCTTGTCATGCGCATCCCGCACCGAGTTGGTGCGCTCACGCATCATACCCGTCATCCATTCGCCGAAGCGGTCCTTGATCGCATCAAAGGCGATCTTCGCCTTGGTGAAATTCTCGACCTCCGCGGAGACCGGGGCTTCCGGCTTCACTGCAGGCGCTTCGGGCTTGTCTTCAGGCTTCGGCGCCTCGGCCACCGGCGGCGGCGCAACCGGCTCAGCGACAGGCGGTGTAACCGGCCCAGCCACAGGCGGTGTTGTCACACCACCAGCAGACCCACCACCTGGCGTGCCGCCAGCAGAACCACCGCCCGGCGTACCACCGGCAGAACCACCACCCGGCGTACCGCCAGCAGAACCACCGCCCGGCGTACCGCCAGCAGAACCACCGCCCGGCGTACCACCGGCAGAACCACCGCCCGGCGTACCGCCAGCAGAACCACCGCCCGGCGTACCGCCAGCAGAACCACCGCCCGGCGTACCGCCAGCAGAACCGCCACCCGGCGTACCACCGGCAGAACCGCCACCCGGCGTACCGCCGGCCGGAGGCGGAGTCAGCCCGGTATAGCGTTCGCGGTCACCGTATTGATCCGCGAAGTCCAGCGAGAAGTTGTTCATCTCGATATGAAGCTTGAGATATTCCGAGCGGGTGAGGCCACCATCGGACAGGCGCTGCTGGATATTGTCGATCCGCTGCTGTGCGCGCAGAAGCGCTTCGGCTTCCTCATTGGTGAGGCGCCCGTTATCGATCCCGCGCGTGACGCTTTCCAGCTGCTGCGCCTGGCGCTTGTCGACCGCCGAAGCATCGACATAGGAATGGGCGAGCTGCTTGCCGGCGGTATTGCGCTGAAGATCGTAGAGCTTGATCTCGGCTTCATCCATCGCACTCGAGAGCTGGGTCGCCTCGCGCCAGTCGATCTTGCCGCTGGCCTGGGCGGCTGCCTTCATCTCCGCGACCTTCTCGAACTCCTTGCGGACGATCTCGGCTTCCTGAGCGGTCAGGCTGCCTTGCTTGAGGCCTTCCTGGAGCTGCTTTTCCAGCGCGTTCTGGCGATCGGTGACGCTCTGGGCATAATCATAGGTTCCCAGATTGACACCCGTCGCATTGTTGCGGGCCTGATTGATCTCGTCGGCGGTCTTGCGAAGCTGGTCGAGCAACTGCTTCTGCTCGCCGGCGGTCAGCTTGCCGTCCGAGGCACGCAGCTTGGATTCGACGTCGGCGAGTTCCTGCTGGCGCGCGAGGAGCTGCTCGCCTTCTTCCTTCGTCAGCGAGCCATCCTTGAGACCATGGCGGATGCGGTCCGCGAGATTGGCCTGCACGATATCGAGATCGCGCCCGTCAATGCCTTCAAGGCTGTCGAGATCGGCGCCCTTTTCGTTATGCGAGAGGCGATCGATCTGGGCATCCGCCCGCTCGAGCTTGCGGGCGAGCTGACGCAGATCCTTCTCGGTCGGGCCACCGGCCTTTTGCTGGATCTCGATCGCGAATTGCTGGATTGCATCCTGACGACGGAGCGCGGCGGCGCCTTCACGCAGGGTCAGCGAGCGATCGTAAAGACCGGCACCAATCTGCTGACGCTGGAGATACGCCTGGGCATTCATCTCCTGAAGAGACGGAACCGGCTTCTTGGTGAGCGCTTTTGCAGGCTTTCCCGTCACCTTGGGATCAACGGGTGCTGTGGTTGCCGGCATCACGGCACTGGGCACGCGGGCAGCGGCCGAAGTCACTGAAAGGACCATTCTATTCCCCTAAAACTCAAGCTTTCTGCTTGCATTCCGGGGTTCTACAAATAGGCCGTACCTATAATTCAAATGCAATCGGTCGCATTTTATGCATCTGGCATTATTTGCAGGAAGGCGTACTTGCACACATGCAAGAACGAGCGAGAGATCAAAAGCCCACACATCCGCTGATGCGATCTGGCCCTGCTCTCGCTCGCGATTACCACCCTAGCGCTTGGGCATGAACTGGTCGAAGACCTGCCGGAATGCATCCATCTGCGCGGATTGAGCCTGCTGGCCGCTCTCGAACATGCCCTTGAGCATGTCGAGCCCACTCGCAACCGGGTCCGGGGCCGCTTGCGGCGCGGGGCGCCCACCGCCCATCAGCGAGCCGAGAATATTGCCGAACATGCCTCCAAAGCCGCCCTGCGGTGCCGGATTCTGTGGCGCCATCGCCTGCCCGAACATGCCGCCGAGAATCGAGCTGAAATCCATCCCGCCTGCATTTCCATGCGCATTTCCCGGCATCATCTGCCCGAGAATTCCGCCAAGGCCGCCATTCTGGGCGCCTTTGAACAGCCCGCCCAGCACCATCGAGGCGATCACCGGCAGCATCTGCTGCATGAGATTGGCCGGAAGCCCCGCGAATTGCGCCGCCTGCCCCGCCATCGCGGATTGCAGTTCGGGCGAGCCGAACATCGCGCCCATCGCATTCTGGCCGTCGTTATCAAGGTGGTCGGGAATGCCGTCACCGTCGGAATCGTAGAATTCCGCGCTCTTGCCCGCCTGGCTCAGGGAGGAAAGGATGTTGCTCCATCCCTCCATCGTCTGGGCTTGTTGCTGGAGCCCCATCGAGAAAGCGGGAAGCACCGCTTCGACCGCCTTCTGCGCCTGGGCCGGCGCGATGCCGAATTGCTGCGCGAGGTTGTTGTAGGCGTTGCCGCCCTGCGCATTCTGCATGATCTCGAAAAGGTTCATCATCGCCTGCTCTCCGCCCCGATGCAGGCCAAGGTAACGGCGCGGATGGCACCGCGCAATGCCCTCTTACCCGACCGTGCTAGTGGCGCGTGCCTCCAGCTTGTCGATGGCTTTGAAGCAGACATGGACAGCCCAAAGCCCGAAGATCGCCGCGCCGAAGATCACGCCCGTCTGGGCGCCCTCCACCCCCCAATAGAGCGCGCCGATATAGGCGAAGGGCAAGGTTCCGATTGTCGAGCGACCCCAGTTGAACGCGGTGGCATAGAGCGGAAAGCCGAGATTGTTGAAGGCCGCGTTCGCAACCAGCACCAGCGAGATGAAAATCCAGGCCGCCGCGCCGATCAGGCAGAAAAAGGTGAGGTAATGCGCCGTCAGGCCGCCGATGCCGAAGGCGGCGGCGATCTGGTTACGCAAGAGCGCGAGCAGCAGCCATGCGGCCAGCGTGTATAGAAACGAGAATTTCAGGGCGTCGCGCATCGCCTGCCGAACACGGCCGAATTGCCTCGCGCCAAGGTTCTGGCCGAGAATCGCGCCGATAGAAGCCGAAAGCGCGAAGACGAGCCCAAAAACCAAGGGGATCAATCGGTCGATGATCGCCGAGGCAGCGATCGCCTCCGCACCAAAGGGCGCGAGAATGCTCACGAAGATCAGCACACCGATGGGCGTGGCGATATTGGTGAGGATCGCGGGGAAAGCGATTGCGAAGAAGGGTTGGAAATCTTTTCGAATGCCCGCCAGGCTTGGCATTTCCGCGAGCTTGTGAACCCTCACGATCCCGTTCAGCCCCACCAGCGTGAAGACAATGCGCGAGATCACGGTGGCGATCGCGGCGCCGTCGGTGCCGAGCTTGAGCGTGAAGATCAGCAATGGATCCGTGAAAGCCGTGACGATCCCCCCGATCAGTGTAACGGACA
This sequence comes from Pseudomonadota bacterium, assembly GCA_020161575.1. Classification (GTDB taxonomy): domain Bacteria; phylum Pseudomonadota; class Alphaproteobacteria; order Rhizobiales; family Beijerinckiaceae; genus Rhabdaerophilum. The sequence goes on along the minus strand of JAIUNR010000007.1, from coordinate 131,099 downwards.
TGGCCCGCTTGGCATCGCCCACGCCGCGCAGATAGCCCGAGAGCATCATGCCGGCAGACATGAAGACGGTCGAAGGCAGGACGATCCAGAGGAAGCGGCGGGCGACATCACGCGGCGTGCCTTCTGCGCCGATCTTCTCAAGAATCACATCGATGCTGGCCAGCAGGGCGATCGAGACGAGCACGCCAAGGGCAATGGAGATGGCAAGCCCCGATGCAACGATACGCCGGGCATCCTCCCTTTTTCCAGCGCCGAGGGCGCGTGAAAGCAGCGCGGTACCGGCGATCATCGCGCCGATATTCACCGAGATCGCGAGGAAGAGCACATTGGTCGCATAGCCGACCCCTGCCGTGAGCTGATCGTTCCCCATCAAGGAGATGTAATAGAGCGAGAGAAAATCCACGAAGAAGATCGCGATGAGGCCGATCGCGCCTGTCACGGTCATCTCGACAACATGACGAAAGGTGGAACCCTGCGTGAAGCGCGCAGGCGGCTGGCTGCTCGGCGTGCTCATGCGGAAGGGCATCCCGCCGGCGAGCCGGCCGAAGAAAAGGCGATCATGATAAAACTCGGGTCTGAGGCAATCAGCGCGATGACGCCGCGAAAGATGTACAACCATATCGCCCCGGCGCGGTTTTGCGCTATAGAAGCCGGGCTTAAATCGGCTCATGTCGGCCACAAAATCGCAATCGTTGCGAAAAGGCCGCAATCCGGGGGAGTAAAATGGATCTCACCGTCGCCGCCGGCGCCGCCCAGGCACTCGCCATCTCATCAAGCTACATCGCCCTGTTCATCCTTCTGGGCGTGGCCCTGTCGATCCGGGTGGTGATGCTGCGCCGGCAGCTGAAAATCGGCCTTGGTGACGGCGGTGACAAAAACCTTGGCCGCGCGATCCGGGTGCATGGCAATTTCAGCGAATACGCGCCCTTGCTGCTGGCGATCCTCGTTCTGCTCCCGTTTCTGGGGGCGAAGGAATGGCTGGTCCACCTTATCGGTTTGAGTGGCTTGGTCGGCCGGGTCCTTCACGCAGTCGGCGTCACCGGCAGCGCAGGCGCCAGCCCCGGCCGGATAACCGGCATGATGCTGAACTATTTTTCGCTCGCGACCGGCGCGCTTTCGCTTCTGGTCCTTGCATGGCGATAACGGAGCGGGTTCCGCCCGAAACTCGGCTCGACCTCGCCCTGTTGCATGCGCGGATGCTCGACATCGTGGAAGCAGCGGGCTCGGTCGCGCTGGAGGATTTCGTACCCGGCGGCGAGACGCGCGCCGAGGTGCAATACAAGGACGGGCATTCGCCCGTAACCTCGGCCGATCTCGCGGTGGATGCCTTCCTCGCGCGCGAATTCGCCGCCATCACCGACATCGCCTATCACTCGGAAGAACGCCCGCAGAGCTGGCGCGGCGCGACAGAGACCGCTTTCGTCGTCGATCCCATCGACGGTACGCGCAACTTCATCTCCGGCGGCGATGTGTGGTGCGTGGTCGTGGGGATTGTCGAAGCCGGAAGGTCGGTTGCCGGCGTGATCCATATTCCGGCGCGAGGAATCACCCTTTCCGCCTATCGCGGCGGCGGAGTGTTCCTTGGCCGCAAACGACTGGGCGCCCGTAAACCCGAAAACCAAATCGCAACCGCGACAGGACCCAAGAGCAGCATCGAACATCTCTCCCGCCTGCTCGGATATCCGCTGCGCCCGCAGGCCGCAATCCCGGCTCTCGCGCATCGGCTGATCGCGCCGGTGCTTGGGGAGGTGGATGTCGCGCTTTCCCGTCCAGGCGGGCATGATTGGGATATCGCAGCGGCGCAAGCGATCCTTGCCGAATCGGGTGGCCTGCTGCTGGATATCGAGGGAAATATTCCGCACCTCGCGCTGGCGGGCGAGAAACACCCTGCTCTTGTCGCGCTTCCCACGGGCTTTGCGGAGAAAATCCGCCCGCTTCTCTTGACTAGCGGGGCATGATTGAGGATCGAGAGCGCATCGGATTCTCAACAACCGGCCCCAGAAGGGGCAAAACGCGCCCGGCGCGATGGAACCTCCCATGACAGCTCAGACCCAGCAGAAACAGCTTCTCCATCTGGTTTTCGGTGGCGAACTCGAAGATATCGAAGGCATCACCTTCCGCGACCTCTCCAAGCTCGATGTCGTGGGGATCTTCCCCGATTACGCGAGCGCGCACCTCGCCTGGAAGGCCCGCGCGCAGGCCACCGTGGACAATGCGCAGATGCGCTATTTCATCGTCCACATGCACCGCCTGCTCGACCCGGATGCGGCATAACGGCCGAAAGCGTGTCGTTTTTCCGCTCCATCGGCCGATCGGGGTTTGTCAGGCGCGCGCTCGGCAGCCTCATGGCCGGCTATCTGGCCTTTGTGCGGCGCACCAGCCGCATCGTCCATATCCCGGATGACATCTATGGCCCCGTCGACCAGGCTGCGCCGGCGATCATCACGTTCTGGCACGGCCAACACCTGATCCAGACCTTCTACCGGCGTCCGAACGATCGTTGCTATGTCATGATTTCCCGCCACGGCGATGGCGAGATCAATGCCATCGCCGCGGAGAAACTCGGCATGTCCGTGGTCCGCGGCTCGGGCGCCCAGCGCGCGGATCAGGTGCGCAAACGCGGCGGAATCCAGGCGTTGCGCACCCTTCTCTCCCTGCTGAAAGCGGGCGAGCATGTCTCCATGACGGCGGATGTCCCGAAAGTCTCGCGCGTCGCGGGGGATGGCATCATCACGCTCGCGCAGATGTCGGGCCGGCCGATCATCCCCATGGCGGTGGTCGCCTCCCGGCGCATCGATTTCAAAAGCTGGGATGCCGCGAGCCTGGCGCTTCCCTTTGGACGTGTCGCGATCCTCGTCGGCACGGCGATCACGGTCCCGCGCGAAGCGGATGCCGAGCGCCGCGAAGCCCTGCGCCGGCAACTCGAAGCGGAACTCGATCGCATCTACGCCCTTGGCTACCAGAATCTGGGCTGCCCCTACCCTGGCGCCGACCGCCCCTCGATGATCGAGGCCCGCAACCAGCGCAACGCGCGCGGCGCGGAAGGCTGATCCATGGCGCCGCCGCTTCCCTTGCTCGCCTATCGCCTTGCCGGTTACGCGGCACGACCCTTCGTGTCGCTGCTGCTGCGCCGCAGGCTCGCGCGCGGCAAGGAGGACCCGCTGCGGATCGGCGAGCGCAAGGGGCGCCCCTCGCTACCGAGACCGGCGGGGCAGCTTATCTGGTTCCACGCCGCGAGCGTCGGGGAAACCATGTCGGTATTGCCCTTGATCGATACGCTTTCAGGCGCGGGGCATGCCGTTTTGCTCACCACCGGCACACGTACTTCCGCCGCGCTCGCGGCATCACGGCTGCCGGGCGGCGCCATCCACCAGTTCGTTCCGGTTGATCTCGCCCGCGCGGTGGCGCGCTTTCTCGACCATTGGCGGCCCGATCTCGCCATTTTCTGCGAAAGCGAGATCTGGCCGATGCTGCTGGCGGAAACGCATCGTCGCGCCATTCCGCTCGGCATCGTCAATGGACGCATGTCCGAGAAGGCCTTTCGCGGCTGGCGACGCTTCCCCGGCACCGCCCGCGCCCTCCTCGGCGCCTGCGCCTTCTGCCTCGCCCAGACCGAGACAGATGCTGCGCGCTACGTGAAGCTCGGCGCCCAGGCGGAAGCCGCCGGCAATCTGAAATTCGACGCACCCGCCCTTCCCATCGATGCTGAGGCACGCGCAACGCTGATCCGCGCGATGGAGGGACGCCCTGTCCTGCTCGCGGCGAGCACGCATCCGGGCGAGGAGGAGGCTGTGCTCGAAGCATCGGCACGCATCCGCGACCGTATCCCCGATCTGCTGACGGTGATCGCGCCACGCCATCCCGAGCGCGGCGACGAAATTGCCGCCGCTGCGGCAGCCGGCGGGCTCCTGATGCCGAGGCGCTCGCAGGGCGCTCTGCCGGAACGGCGCGCCACCACCTATCTCGCGGATACCCTTGGCGAAATGGGGCTCTTCTATTCTCTGGCGACGCTTGCCTTCGTCGGTGGCACCCTCGCCCCGATCGGCGGCCATAACCCGATCGAGCCCGCAAAACTGGGCATTCCCATTCTTCATGGCCCGGAAACCGACAAGAATCGCGAGGTCTTCGCCGCCTTCGACACCGCCGAGGCCGCGATATCCGTCGCCGATGCCCGCGCGCTCGCCGAAGAGGCGATCCGGCTGCTTGAAGATGCCGACGCGCGCGCGACCCTCGCCATCAATGCCCGTACGCTGATCGCGGCCTCGGAAGGCGCGCTCGCCCGCGCGCTCGGCCGGATCGAAGCCGTGCTCGACAAGGCTGGCAATTTGCCCGGTGATCGCGCATTCTCCGGGCGATGATCCGCAAGATCCCCGATTTCTGGCGCAGGGATGCCGGCCCTTCGGGGCGGCTCCTTTCGCGCCTTCTCGCCCCTCTCGGCGCCCTCTATGGCGCGGCGACCCTGCGACGCATGGCGCGCAGGGGCTGGCGGGCGCCTGTGCCCGTGATCTCGATCGGCAATGCGACATTGGGCGGCGCCGGCAAGACGCCGACCGCCATCGCCCTCGCCACCGCTTTCATCGCGCGCGGCGAGAAGCCAGTTTTCATCACCCGCGGCTATGGTGGCCAGGAGAAGGGGCCGCTTTTGGTCCAGCCCGCGGATCATGCGGCCGGCGATGTCGGTGATGAAGCGCTGCTCCTGGCTCAAGTCGCCCCGACCATCGTGGCGCGGGACAGGGCGGCTGGCGCGCGCCTCGCAACCGCGCAAGGCGCCAGCCTGATCCTGCTCGACGACGCGCTGCAAAACCCCGCGCTCCAGAAGGATTTCTCGCTCTGCGTGGTCGATGCCGCTTTCGGCTTCGGCAATCGTGCAAGCGTGCCGGCGGGGCCATTGCGCGCGCCGCTCGCCGGCATGCTGCCCGCCATCGATGCCTTTCTGATCATCGGCGACGACCGGAGCGGCCTTTCGGCGGAACTCTCACGCCTAAAGCCGGTCTTTGCCGGCAGGATCGCGCCGGCGACCGACATGCCGGAATTACTGGGCAAGAAGGTCGTGGCCTATTCCGGCATTGCACTGCCGGAGAAATTCGAGGCGAGCCTCGCCCAGATCGGTGCTGAAATCGTCGCAAGCCGGCGCTTTGGTGATCATCACGTCTTCGGCGCGCGCGACGCGCAGGCGCTTCTCGCGCTCGCGCATACGCATCAGGCCACGCTCGTCACGACAGGCAAGGATTTCGTGCGTCTTGCCGGCGATCCGGCGCTTGAGGAGCTGGCGGCAGCGTCAACGATCCTGCCGGTGCGGCTTGTGGGCGCAGAGGCGCTGGCGGGCGAGATCTACCGCGCCTTGCTCTCGGTGCGAAGCCGCATGAGTACGGCTTCCGGTCCCGCATAGGCTTCCTGCCGCTCCGCGCTCCAGTAGAGCAGCTCCTGCAGGGGAATGGCCTGCCCGGTCGCGGCGCAGCGCACGAAGGTGCCGTGCCGGACGATATGATAATCGCTGTCCGTATAGCTCAGCACAGCCTCGGTGCCGAGATTGGGGAGCGGATTACCGGTCTGGCGTCGCATGGACACGCCTCCTCGCGTCGTTCGTCTCTCACCCATAATGCAAGCCAACGAAAAGAAGAAAGCGGTTTTCTCGCAAACAGGGGCAGGCCTAGAAAAGCGAGCCTTGGTTGCCGCCGCCATCGCGGGGGCGTGAGGGCTTCGCGCTGGCGGGCCGGGCGGGCGACGCGGCGCCATCGCGCGCCTCCGCGGCGATCTCGCCATCCGAAAAGCGGATCGATAGCGCCATGCCGGCGCCGACATCACGCGCCTGACGGACCACCTTGCCCTCGCCGTCGCGCACCAGCGCATAGCCGCGCGCGAGAACGCTGCGATAAGAGAGAGAGGCGAGCAACTGCCCCTGCGCGCCGAGCGCGCGTTTGCGCCGCTCCAGAGCCGCGTGGAAAGCGGGGATGAGGCGCCTGGACAGCGCGGAATAATCGCCGCCCTGACGCGCATGATCGCGTTTTGCGAGCTGGAGCCGCGCCGCGAAAGCGCGGACAAGGCGCTTCTCCATCTCGCTGAAATCGCGCCGGGCCTGTTCATGCCGACGCTTCGCCAGCGCGGGCAGGCGCGCGCCAAGCCCTTCCATTCTCTCGCGAATGCGCGCGAGCTGCGCCTCGGGCCGGCGCACCCCGAGCCGCCGCGTGAGCGTGGCCAGGGCCAGCTTGCGCCGGTCCAGCGCCGCGCGCAACGCGGCTTCGCCTTTGAGCGACGCCCTGTCGAGCCGCTGGCGCGGCCCTTCAAGCGCGCGTTCCGGTGCCGGCAGGGCGCGGGCGAGATGGAGCAGTTCGCGCCGCCGTCTCTCTTGCAGCCGCGCCATGGCGCCGGCGAGCCTTGCGCCACCCGCGCGGGTGTTGGCCAGCAATTCCGCCCGCACGGGCACGATCATCTCGGCGGCGGCGGTGGGGGTCGGCGCCCGGATATCCGCGACGAGATCGAGAAGGGTCCAATCCGTCTCGTGCCCGATGGCCGAGACAAGCGGGATCGAGCATTCCGCCGCGGCGCGGATGACGATCTCCTCGTTGAAACTCCACAGATCCTCGAGTGAGCCCCCCCCGCGCGCGACGACCAGCACATCGGGGCGGGGAAGATCATCCTCCTCGCCGATCGCGTCGAACCCGCGGATGGCGGCGGCGACTTCCGCCGCGCTTCCCTCGCCCTGCACCCGCACCGGCCAGACGAGAACCTCGCGCGGGAAACGATCCGAGAGGCGATGGATCATGTCGCGAATCACCGCGCCTGTCGGCGATGTGACGATGCCGATGACGCGCGGCAGGAAGGGCAGCTTGCGCTTGCGGTCGGAGTCGAAGAGCCCCTCGGCCTGAAGCTTGCGGCGGCGCTCCTCCAGCAGCGCCATCAGCGCGCCCGCACCGGCGGGCTCCATCTGTTCGACGATGATCTGGTAGCTCGATTTGCCGGGGAAGGTGGTGATCCGCCCGGTGGCGATCACTTCAAGCCCGTCCTCCGGGCGGAATTTGATGCGCGAGAACACGCCCTTCCAGATCACGGCGTCGATCTTGGCGTTCTGGTCCTTGAGCGAGAAATAGACATGCCCCGAGGAATGCGGCCCGCGATAGCCGGAAATCTCGCCCCGGAGGCGCACCTGGCCGAAAGCATCCTCGATCGTGCGCTTGAGCGCGCCAGCGAGGTCGGAGACGGAAAGCTCGGGCGTGTTGGAAACGGCGTCGTTCATCGCGCGCAAGTGTAGAGATGCGCGCGCCGGGATGCTACAGCGCAGGAAACGTACCCACGCATTTTCGTTTCAGACGGGGCATTCATGAACGTTCTTCTCATCGGCGGCGGCGGACGCGAACATGCGCTGGCCTGGGCGATCGCGAAAAGCCCGCGCCTCGCCCGCCTCTTCGTGGCCCCCGGCAATCCCGGCACGGCAATGCTTGGAACGAACGTGGCCGTGGATGTGGCGAACCATGCCGCTATCATCGCCCTGTGCCGCAAGGAGGCGATCGATCTCGTCGTCGTCGGGCCGGAGGCACCGCTGGTCGCCGGCCTGGCCGATGATCTCCAGGGCGCCGGATTTCCGGTCTTCGGCCCCTCCAAGGCGGCTGCACAGCTTGAAGGCTCGAAGGATTTCACCAAGCAGATCTGCGCCGCCGCCAAGGCACCGACCGCGCATTACGCGACCTTCACCGATCAAGCCGCCGCCCTCGCCCATCTGAGCGAGAAGGGCGCGCCCATCGTCGTGAAATATGACGGGCTGATGGCCGGCAAGGGCGTCACCGTCGCCGCGACACAAGCCGAGGCCGAGACGGCGATCCGCGCGCTCTATGCCAATGAGGCCGGCGCGAAGGTGGTTCTCGAGGAAATGCTGGTGGGCGAGGAAGCGAGCTTCTTCTGCTTCGTCGATGGCGAGACGATCGTTCCGCTGGGTTCGGCACAGGATCACAAGCGCGTCTTCGACGGCGATGAAGGCCCCAATACCGGCGGCATGGGCGCCTATTCACCCGCACCCGTTGTGAGCGAAACGGTCGAGAAAACAGCGATCGAGGCCATCGTCGCGCCGACCATGCGCGAGATGGTCCGGCGCGGGATGCCGTTTCGCGGCATTCTCTTCGCGGGGCTGATGATCGGGCCGGAAGGGCCAAAGCTCATCGAATATAATTGCCGTTTCGGTGACCCCGAATGCCAGGTGCTGATGCTCCGGCTCGAAACGGACCTGCTGGATATCCTCGAAGCCACGGCCAAGGGGCGGCTGCGCGAGATCGACGTGCGCCTCAAGCTGCTTTGCGCCGTTGGCGTGGTGATGGCGGCGAAGGGCTATCCCGGCGATTATCCCAAGGGCAGCGTGATCGGCGGGCTCGAAGCCGCCGGCGCCATGCCGGGCGCGATCGTCTTTCATGCCGGCACGAGCGCGCGGGATGGCCGGGTCACCGCCAATGGCGGGCGGGTGCTCACGATCTGCGCGACCGGCGACGATCTTCCGCAGGCGCGCCGGCGGGCCTATGATGCCGTTGCGAAAATCGATTGGCCGGAAGGGTTCTGCCGCTCGGATATCGGGGCGAAGGGCCTCGCACGGCTGGGAAAATCCTGACCGAACCTGTCGAGAATACGCGCGATCCGGGTGCTCCTGCCTGATGAGAGGATCAAGCCATGGCCGATCTGGCCGATCTCTTCCCCGGCTTTGAAAGCCGCACGATCGCAACCGAGGAAGGCAACGTCTTCTGCCGCATCGGCGGCAGTGGCAAGCCGCTGGTTCTGCTGCATGGCTTTCCCCAGACGCATGTGATGTGGCACCGCATCGCGCCCGCCCTTGCCGAAGATCACACCGTGATCGCGATGGATCTGCGCGGTTATGGCTGGTCGAGCGCGCCGGCAGGAAGCCCCGATCACGAGACCTATTCGAAGCGCGCCATGGGCCGCGACGTGCTGCGCGTGATCGATGAACTCGGCTTCACGCGGGCCGCCATGGTCGGGCATGACCGCGGCGCGCGGGTGGGCTACCGCCTCGCGCTCGACCATCCCGGCCGCATCGAACGGCTCGCCATTCTCGATATTATCCCCACGCTTGCGATGTGGGAGCGCATGGACGCCAAGCGCGCCATGCAGGTCTATCACTGGAGTTTTCTCGCGCAGGCCGCGCCGATGCCGGAAAGGCTGATCGGGCAGGCGCCGGTGGAATGGCTCGAGCACACGCTCGCGAGCTGGACGGCGACGAAGGATCTCACCGCCTTCGACAAGCGCGCCTTGCGCCATTATCGCGCCTTCTTCAACGAACCTTCACGTATTCACGCGACCTGCGAGGATTATCGTGCCGGCGCCACGCTCGACAGCGAGGCGGATGCGGCGGATCGCGCGGCGGGCCGCGTCATTTCCTGTCCGACGCTTATCCTCTGGGGCGAGGCGGGAATTCCGGCGGCAGGCGCCTCCCCGCTCGATGTCTGGCGGGATTTCGCGCCGGAGGCACAGGGCGAAGCCATCGCGAGCGGCCATTTCCTCGCCGAGGAAAATCCGCAAGCCACGCTGGCCGCGCTGAGGCGGTTCCTCGCATGACGAAGCCACGTGTCGGTCTCGTCCTCGGTTCCGGCGGCGCACGCGGCCTCGCCCATATCGTCGTACTCGAAACGCTGGACCGGCTGGGCATCCGCCCGGTCGAGATCGCGGGAACCTCCATCGGCGCCATTCTTGGCGCGGCCTATGCCGGCGGCGCGCGCGGCGCGGATCTGCGCCAGCTCGCCTTGCGCGATTTCCGCAACCGCACCGAGGTGATGACCAAGCTCTTTCGCGCGCGCGTGGGGCGTTTCGCGGATCTGTGGAAGGGTGGCCTCGCCAATCCGATGCTCGTGGATGCGGCGGATGTTCTGGCCCGCTTCCTGCCCGATCTGATCCCGCCGCGTTTCGAGGATCTTGATATCCCTCTTTGTGTCGTCGCAGCGGATTTCCACCGTCTCGAGCGCATCGCCTTTTCCGAAGGTCCGCTCGCGCCCGCCATTGCCGCCTCGATGGCGATCCCCGGTCTCGTCAAACCCGTCGTCTTCGAAAACCGCGTGCTGGTCGATGGCGGAACGGTCGATCCCCTGCCGATCCGCGCGATCACCAGACAGGTGGATGTGATCCTCGCCATCGATGTCTCGCGCGCCGCCGCACGCGAGGAAAGCGCGATCATCCCCGGCGCGGTGGAGACGGGATTTCGCGTCTATGATCTCATGCAGGCCGCTTTGGCGGATGCCCAGGCCCTGGCGGAAATCCGCCCGGTACGCCGCCTGAAAGCGCCCGTGGAAGGCTTCAACGCACTTGATTTCTTCGCCGCCAGGAAAATCCTCGCCGCATCCGAAGGCTTAGCCGGCGCCGTGGAATCGATCCTCTCCCAGCCCTTCCGAAGCGGGGACTGATCTGCATAGCCTCAGCGCATTTCCCGGAAGAAATCGCGCAGCATCGCCGCCGACTCTCCCTCCCTGATGCCGGAATAGATTTCCGGCGCGTGGTGGCAGGTCGGATGCGAGAAGACGCGCGCTCCGTGCTCCACACCCCCGCCCTTGGGGTCGGAAGCTGAATAATAAAGCCGACGGATCCGCGCGAAGGAAATGGCGCCCGCGCACATCGGGCAGGGTTCGAGCGTCACGTAGAGATCCGCGCCGCCGATGCGTTCGGAGCCTATCGCCGCGCAGGCCATGCGGATCGCAAGAATTTCAGCATGCGCGGTCGGATCGTTGAGCTCGCGCGTCCGGTTGCCGGCCCTCGCGATGGGCACGCCGTCGAGCAGGATGGCGGCGCCGATCGGCACCTCGCCCCGCGCACGCGCCGCTTCTGCCTCCGCAAAGGCGAGATCGAAGCCGGATTCGCGCGCCTCCAGCCGGGCATGATCACCCCGCATGCCTGTTATCCTTGATGAAATAAACTCCTGCGGCCTCTCGCAACCCCCGGACCTTCCTGATAGAAGCGCACGATGACCGATAGCGATAACGACAATCGTCGCGGTGGCAAGCCCCGCGATTCCCGCCCCCGTGCGAGCGCGCCGCGCTCCGATTCCGCGCGTGACCAATCCCCGCGCGAAAAGCGCCCGTTCCGCAGCCGCGAAGACGCGCCTTCTGCCGATTCCAGGCCCAAAAGGGGCTTCAAGCCGCGTATGGACGAGGCTCGCGGGGACGAGCGGCCGTTCAAGCCACGCTTCAACCGCGATGGCGACCGCCCGCCCCGCGCCGAGGGTGACCGTCCGTTCCGGCCGCGCCCCCCGCGCGACGATGCCGGTGGCGAAAGGCCGTTCAAGCCGCGTTTCAACCGTGACGGTGATCGCCCGCCCCGCGCCGAGGGTGACCGTCCGTTCCGGCCGCGCCCCCCGCGCGACGATGCCGGTGGCGAAAGGCCGTTCAAGCCGCGCTTCAACCGCGACGGCGACCGCCCGCCCCGCGCCGAGGGTGATCGCCCCTTCCGGCCGCGCCCCCCGCGCGATGATGCAGGCGGCGAAAGGCCGTTCAAGCCGCGTTTCAACCGCGATGGCGACCGCCCGCCCCGCGCCGAGGGTGACCGTCCGTTCCGGCCGCGCCCCCCGCGCGACGATGCCGGTGGCGAAAGGCCGTTCAAGCCACGCTTCAACCGCGATGGCGACCGTCCGCCCCGCGCCGAGGGCGACCGTCCGTTCCGGTCGCGCCGACCGGGTGAGGACCGCGACCGCCCCTTCAAGCCACGCTTTGGTCAGGATGGCGCCCCGCCACCTCGCCGGGACGAAGAGCGGCAGCGTCGTGGCCGGGAAGCCCCCCGGCAGGATGAAGCGGGTTTCGCGCTCGAAGGCGAGCGGATCGCCCGTGTCATGGCTCGCGCCGGCCTGTGCTCGCGCCGTGAGGCAGAGGATTGGGTGGTGGCCGGGCGGGTCTCGGTCAACGGCACCGTCATCGAGAGCCCAGCGCTCGATGTCACGGCGCGAGACCGCATCCTCGTCGATGGCCAGCCCCTGCCGGAACGCGAACGTACCCGCCTCTGGCTCTATCACAAGCCGCGCGGGTTGGTGACAACCGCCTCGGACCCCGAAGGCCGCCCGACTGTTTTTGATCATCTTCCCGCGGATATGCCGCGGGTCGTCTCCGTGGGGCGGCTCGATATCAATACCGAAGGGCTGATGCTGCTCACCAATGATGGCGGGCTCGCGCGTGTTCTCGCCTTGCCCGAAACCGGCTGGTTGCGCCGCTACCGCGTGCGCGTGCATGGCGATGTCGATCAGGCGATGCTCGACACCCTGCGCGAAGGCATCACCATCGAGGGAATCGAATACGGCCCGATCGTCGCCACGCTCGAACGCGAGATCGGCGACAATGCCTGGCTCGTGATGGATCTTCGCGAAGGCAAGAACCGCGAGATCAAGCGCGTGCTGGAATATTTCAGCCTGCATGTCACGCGGCTGATCCGTGTCTCCTTCGGCCCGTTCCAGCTTGAGGATCTGGGTGAAGGCGCGCTTGAGGAAGTGCGCACGCGCACGCTCAAGGACCAGCTCGGTCCAAGGCTGGCCGAGGAGGCTGGCGCCTATTTCGACGGCCCCCGCCGCGAAAGCGCCGCCGATCGCGCCGCGCTCACGCAGGAAGAACCCGTTCGCAAGCGCTTCGATCGCCGCAAGCCCGGCGAAAAGCGCGAACTCGCCCTTTCCGGCGAAGCGAAGGATCTGAAGCTCACCCGCGAGAAGGTCTCGGATCGCAAGGGCCGCGTGGTCAAGGTGGAGCGCGTGGTGAAGGTGGAGCTTCCGCCGGAAGAGCCGCCGCGCCGCGTGCGGGAAGATGGCGATTTTCGTGAAGAACGCCGTCCGCGCCGTGACGGAGGACGGGATTTCAAGCCCCGTTTCGATCGCGACGAGGGTGGCGAACGGGATTTTCGTCCGCGCAAACCGCGCTTTGACCGCGAGGAAGGGGACACCCGTCCCCGCAAGCCGCGTTTCGACGGCGACCGTCCGCAGCGCCCGGATGGCGATCGCCCCTTCCGTCCGCGTCCCCCGCGCGACGAGGCCGGCGGAGATCGCCCGTACAAGGCGCGCGCGCCGCGCGAGGATCGCGCCCAAGGCGAATTCCGCAAACCGCGCTTCAACCGCGATGAAGGGGATGCTCGCCCGCGCAAGCCGCGTTTCGATGGCGACCGCCCGCAGCGCCCGGATGGCGATCGCCCCTTCCGTCCGCGTCCCCCGCGCGACGAGGCCGGCGGGGATCGTCCGTACAAGGCACGCGCGCCGCGTGATGAAGCACGGGGAGACCGGCCCTTCAAGGCGAGGCCCCCGCGCGAGGATGGCGCTGAAGGGGGCTTCCGCAAGCCGCGCGGCGAACGTCCCTTCACAGGCAAACCCGGCGGGAGACCTTCCGGCGGCAAACCCTTCGGCGGTAAACCGGGTGGCAAGCGCCCCCCGCGCGACCGGGGCTGATCGATGCGGGTTGTCGGCGGTCGCCTTGGCGGGCGGGTGCTGAAAGGCCCGCATTCCGATTCCATCCGGCCAACCACGGACCGGATGCGCGAGAGCCTGTTCAACATCCTCGCGCATGGACTGGATATTGCGCTCGATGGCGCGCGCGTGCTCGACCTCTTCGCAGGCACGGGCGCCAACGCCATCGAGGCGATATCACGCGGTGCCTCTTTCGCGGTGATGGTCGATATCGGCGCCGAAGCGCGGGGTCTCCAGCGCGAGAATGTCGAGTCTTTGGGCCTTGGCGGCGTGACGCGCATCCTCAGGCGCGATGCGACCAAGCTGGGCGAGGTTTCGCCCTTCACCCCGTTCACCCTCGTTTTTTGCGATCCGCCCTATGGCAAAGGGCTCGGAGAGGCCGCGCTCGCCTCCGCGATCCGCGGCGGTTGGCTCGCGCCCGGCGCGCTGATCATGCTGGAGGAGCGCGCGAGCGCCGAAATCGCGCTGCCCGCGCCGCTCATCGAGATCGACCGCCGCAAGGCTGGCGAGACACAGCTGGTTTTCGCCAGAATGCCCGATTAGGGCATTTTCCGATCTAAGTGAACCGGTCGTCCCGTCATCGCGAGGAGCGCCAGCGACGCGGCGATCCAGAAAAATGGATTGCCGCGTCGGCTTCCCGCAAAGCCTCCTCGCAATGACGATCCAGCATGATCGGCGGATGTCCTAGCTCCGGCCGAACAGCCGTTCGAGATCCTTGAGACCGAGGGAGATATAGGTCGGGCGGCCATGGTTGCATTGGCCTGAACCCGGTGTCGCTTCCATCTCGCGCAAAAGCGCATCCATCTCCTCGAGCTTCATCCGGCGCCCGGCGCGGATCGAGTGATGGCAGGCCATGGTCTTCAAGACGTGATCGCGCCGTGCCGCGAGACTCTCGGCGCCGCCGAACTCGCCCACGCGATCGGCAAGGTCGCGCACCATCGTGACGATATCCGCTCCGGCAAGCGCAGCCGGTACTTCCTGCACGGCGATAGCGCCGGGTCCAAAGGGGTCGATCACCAACCCGTCGGAAGCCAGCTCTTCGGCAAGATCAAGCAGAGCCGCGCGGATAGCTTCCGGCAGATCGACGATCACCGGGATCAAGAGCGGCTGTGTCGGCACAGGACCGTTCAGCCGCGCCTTCTTCAGGCGCTCATAGACCAGCCTTTCATGCGCCGCGTGTTGATCGACGATCACCACGCCATCCCCGTTCTGCGCGAGGATGTAGGTCTCGTGAAACTGCGCGCGGGCATAGCCGAGTGGCGGCATCGGCGCATCCGTGTCAGCGGGCGACGCTTCGGCGGGCATCGTTTCGGCAAAGCCGGCCTGATAGCGTGCGGGCGCGGGCATGGCCGTGGCATGCCTGGGTGGCCCCTCAGGAAACACGAAGGAGAGCGGGCGCTCGGGCGGACGCGGCGCAAGATGCGTGATACCCTGCGCCTGAAGCCGCGCCAGCATCGCGACCCCGCCTCGGTTCGATGCCTGATGCCCAGCTGAAGCCAGGGCGTCGCGGATCGCGCCGATCAGCAGAGAGCGCACAGCCTCGCTCTCGCGAAAGCGCACCTCCAGCTTGGCGGGGTGGACATTGACATCGACGCTCGCCGGATCGGTTTCGAGAAACAGCGCGACCACCGGGTGCCGCCCCGCGACGATCGTATCGGCATAGGCGGCCTTGAGCGCGCCGATCAACAGTTTGTCACGCACCGGACGGCCATTGACGAACAGATATTGATCGAGCGCGCTGGCACGGTGATGCGTGGGCAGGGAAACAAGCCCGCTGACGCGCATCGCGCCACGCTGGCTGGCGACCTCGACGGCGTTTTCCCCGAAATCGGCGCCGAGAATGCGGCTGATGCGCCGCCTTGCGCCGTTTTCACCAGATTCCACCGGCAAATCGAGACCGGAAAGGTGGTCACCCTCCAGCTGGAACGCGATTTCGGGATGCGCCATCGCCAGCCGACGGATCACCAGAGCCGCGGCCTGAGCCTCGGCGCGATCCCCCTTGAGGAATTTCAGCCGCGCGGGCGTTGCGTGGAAAAGGTCCTCGACCTCGATCCGGGTGCCTTGATCCAGCGCAGCAGGACGCGGCGCTTCCACCCGCCCGGCATCGACACGGATACGATGCGCCTGCTGGCTGTTTTGACCCGTGAGGCGAGGCCGTGACGTGATGGTGAGCCGGGCCACCGCGCCGATGGAGGGCAGCGCCTCGCCACGAAAGCCGAGCGTCGAAATACGTTCGAGGCTGCCATCGGGAATTTTCGAGGTCGCATGGCGCTCGATAGCAAGCGCGAGATCCTCTGGCCCCATGCCGAAGCCGTCATCGCTCACGCGGATGAGCCGTCGTCCCCCCTGTTCGATGCGCACGGCAATCCGCCTTGCGCCGGCATCAATGGCGTTCTCGACCAGTTCTTTTACGGCGGCAGCGGGGCGCTCGATAACCTCGCCGGCGGCGATCTGATCAATGAGAATGGGGTCGAGGCGGCGGATGGACATGAAGTCCTTATGCCTCGATTCTGCTCTGTGAGCACGGAAAACACAAATGTACCTTTTTGGTTGCCTTTATCATCGAAGCGCTGTACGCAACCTTATGGTTGCTAATTTTGGCAACCCGGCGCCTGCAAGGGCTCCCCAATCGAGATGACGAGGAAACCGACGATGAGCGATACGATCGAGAAGGATGTTTTCATCAACGCTCCGCAATCGCGGGTATGGCGCGCCCTGACGGACCATCACCAGTTCGGAGAATGGTTCGGCGCCCGACTGGACGAGCCTTTCCGCGCCGGCGGTGTGATCCGCGGGCAGATCACCATATGCGGCTTCGAGCATGTAAAATTCGATGCGAGCATTGTGGAAATGACGCCGGAAACGCGCTTCGTCTATCGCTGGCACCCCTATGCCGTGGATCCCGATATTGACTATTCCAGAGAAACACCGACGACGGTGGCTCTCGAACTTTCGACCGAAGGACAGGGAACCCGGCTTAGGGTGCGGGAATCGGGCTTCAACGCCATCCCAGCGCATCGCAAGGCGGAGGCCCTGCGCGCCAACACGCACGGATGGGAGCACCAGCTTGGAAATATCGCCCGCTATGCCGAGGGTTGAACCAATATCTCTGCCTCCCTCGGAGGCCGCGATGCTTTTCGCCGCCCTGGGCGACCCGACGCGCCTCGCACTGGTTGGTCGCCTGTCGGAGGTTTCACCTCAGCCCCTCAGCCGGCTTCTCGCAAATGCGGAAATGACCCGGCAAGCCGTGAGCAAGCATCTCGGCGTGCTGGAGCGCGCAGGGATTGTCTCATGTGAGAAAGTGGGCCGGGAAAGCCGCTACGCCCTCGAAAGGGCGCAGCTTGATCTCGCGAAAACCTACCTCGAAGAGGTCTCACGCCAATGGGACGCACGCCTTTCGCGCCTCAAGGCATTTGTGGAGACCACGTAAGGCCGGCGGGCATCAGCCCGCCAGTGCTTCTTTCTGCTTCTCGGCGCGCTTGCGATCGTTCGGATCGAGCAGCTTCTTGCGCAGACGAATCGATTTCGGCGTGACTTCCACCAGCTCGTCGTCCTGGATCCAGGCCAGGGCGCGCTCCAGAGTCATGCGGATCGGCGGCGTGAGGCGCACGGCCTCATCCTTCGAGGTGGTGCGCACGTTGGTGAGCTTCTTGCCCTTGAGGACGTTCACTTCAAGGTCGTTGTCACGGGTATGGATGCCGATCAGCATGCCCTGATAGACCTTCCAGCCCGGCTCGATGATCATCGGGCCGCGATCCTCGAGGTTCCAGAGCGCATAGGCCACGGCCTCGCCCGCCTCGTTGGCGATGAGCACGCCGTTGTTACGCCCGGCGATCTCGCCCTTGAAGGGCTCATAGGCCTTGAACAGGCGGTTCATGATCGCGGTGCCGCGCGTATCGGTGAGCAGTTCGGACTGATAGCCGATCAGGCCGCGCGTCGGGGCGTGGAAGACGAGACGCAGGCGATTACCACCCGAGGGCTTCATCTCGATCATCTCGGCCTTGCGCTCGCTCATCTTCTGAACGACCGTGCCGGAATATTCCTCGTCCACGTCGATCAGCACTTCCTCGATCGGTTCGAGCGTGCTGCCATCCTCACCCTTCTGGAACACGACGCGCGGGCGCGAGACGGCGATCTCGAAACCTTCGCGGCGCATGGTCTCGATCAGGATCGCGAGCTGGAGTTCGCCACGCCCGGAGACGAAGAACGAATCCTTGTCGCCCGATTCCTCGATATTGAGCGTCACATTGCCTTCCGCCTCCTTGAAGAGACGGTCGCGGATCATGCGCGAGGTGACCTTGTCGCCTTCGGTGCCGGCGAGCGGCGAATCATTGACGATGAAGCTCATCGTCACGGTGGGCGGATCGATCGGCTGCGCCTGGATCGGAATGCTCACGGAAGGATCGCAGAACGTATCCGCCACCGTGCCCTTCACGAGCCCGGCGATCGAGACGATATCGCCCGCCACGCCTTCCTCGATCGGCTGACGCTCGATGCCGCGGAAGGCGAGGATCTTGGAGACGCGGCCGGTTTCCACCGTGTTGCCCTGACGGTCGAGCACCTTGATCGTCTGGTTGGGCTTCACCGTGCCGGCGGCGATGCGGCCGGTGATGATGCGGCCAAGGAACGGGTTCGCCTCAAGCAGCGTGCCGAGCATGCGGAACGCACCCTCCTCCACCTTCGCCTCGGGCACATGTTCAAGCACGAGATCGAAAAGCGGGCCGAGGCCCTGATCCTGCGGGCCTTCCGGGCTCTTGGCCATCCAGCCATCGCGACCGGAACCGTAGAGGATCGGGAAATCGAGCTGTTCGTCATTGGCGTCCAGCGCCGCGAAGAGGTCGAACACCTCGTTGATGACTTCCTGCGAACGCGCATCCGGGCGATCGACCTTGTTGACCGCCACGATCGGCTTCAGCCCGAGCGCCAGAGCCTTCGAGACGACGAACTTGGTCTGCGGCATCGGCCCTTCGGCGGCATCCACCAGCACGATCGCGCCATCGACCATCGAGAGGATGCGCTCGACCTCGCCGCCGAAATCGGCGTGGCCCGGCGTATCGACGATGTTGATGCGCGTATCCTTCCAGACGACCGAGGTGCACTTAGCCAGAATGGTGATGCCACGCTCCTTTTCGAGATCGTTCGAATCCATCACGCGCTCGGCGACGCGCTGATTCTCGCGGAACGTGCCCGATTGGGCGAGGAGCTTGTCCACGAGCGTCGTCTTGCCGTGGTCGACGTGGGCGATAATCGCGATATTGCGGATCTGCATGGCTCTCCCGGTATCCCGGCCTTTGCTGTAAAACCAACAGGCCGGCACCATCGGGCCCGGCCTGCGAGAAAACGGACGGAGGATGAAGGAGGTCCGAAAACCGCGGCGCGCAAACGCCCCATCTCATGGTCGATTTTGGCCGTCCATCCTATTGCGGTGCGGCAATAGCACAAGGAGAGGGGCGCGGGCAACCACGCCGCCCGCTTTCAACGCGTTTTCATCGAACTTCGCACCGCATGGTTGACAGGCACGCGGTGCGCAGGCGTTTCACGCCAGCGGCGCGAGGCCCCTGAAAGGGTCGGTAAGGCTCGGCTGTGGCTCGGTGAACCAGACTGGTCCGGCATCGCTCATATGGAAATGATCCTCCAGCCGGATGCCGAACTTGCCCGGCACCACGATCATCGGTTCGTTGGAAAAGCACATGCCTGTCGCGAGCGCGGTCTTGTCGCCACGCACGAGGTTGGGCGCCTCGTGAATTTCAAGGCCGATCCCGTGCCCGCAGCGATGCGGCAGGCCGGGAAGCGTGTAATCCGGGCCCAGCCCATGCGCCTCGATCACCTTGCGCGCCGCCGCATCCACCGTCTCGCAAAGCGCACCGGGCCTGGCGGCAGCAAAGGCTGCGGCCTGCGCTTCCTTCTCGATGGCGAAGATGCGTGCAATCTCGGCGGATGTTCCGGTTTTTCCGGGCTCATCCATCATATAGGTGCGCGTGAGATCGGCGTGATAGCCGTCAAGCCGGCATCCGGTATCAACCAGCACGAGAGCGCCGGGCGCAAAGACCTGATCGCCCTCCGCGCCATGCGGCAGCGACGTTGCCTCGCCGAAGGACACGATCACGAAGGTCGCGCCGCCATCCGCCCCCATGCGGCGATGCTCCTCGTCGATGAAGCGCGCAACCTCGGAAGCGCGCACGCCCGGGCGGACGAGCTGATGCGCCTTGCGGTGAACATCGAGCGTGATCGCCATGGCATGGCGGATCAGCGCGATTTCCGCCGGCGATTTCCGCGCGCGGATCGGCCCGATCAATGCGCTGGCATCGGCGAGGCGATCATGGCCGAGGATCCCGGCGATCGGGTGCATCATGAAGAGCGGCAATTGCGGATCGAGTGCCAGCTTGCCGGCCTGCCCGAGCAGCTTCGCGACAAGCGCGGAGGGGCTCTCATGCTCTTCCCAAGTCGCGATGTCGCCGGGGAGGATCGGCAGGGTCTCCACTTTCGAACGCTCGAAGGCGGGCACGATATAGGTCAGCCCCTTGGCGGTGACGAGCGCGCCGAGCAGGCGTTCGCTCTGCCCCCAGATGAGCCCGGTGAAATAGCGCAAGCTGTTGGTGGAGCCGAGCAGAACCGCGTCGATCCCCTCGCGAAGCATGGCGGAGCGCAGGATTTCAAGTCGTGCCTTGCGCTCGTCGGCCCCGATCCGCGCCACGGGATGGCGCCATCCGCCACCGTTTCCATTGCCCATTTTCTTCCTCCCGAAATAGGTTCGGGCGGTATTCTGTCGTGCTAAAAAATTTTTAATAGCAGAAAATTCGTCTTAAACCGGCGCTTTCCACCATTGAGCAGCCATGCTTCCGCGAAAACCCGCGCGCTCAGATATTGTGATCGCTGGCGAGCGTGGCCCGCCTGGAATCGAGTCGCTCCTTCAATTCGCGCAGAAGGAACTCGATCGCGGCGATCTTGTCCGAATCCGGGCCGGTGGCGATTACCAACTGGACCAGATCGGCGCGCGCCCTGTCCGCGGCATCGGCGATCCCGCTCAGGGACTCGATCGTCTCGGCCTGCTGGACACCGGCGATGAGGCGACCGATTTCCTCAAGATCCTTGTCGATATCGGCGGGCGTACGGCCGGAACTCACGCGAGAATAGGCTGCGGCCAGCACCGAACCGACCAGCGAGAACCCCATGATGCCGAGATAGATCCAGTCTCCATAGCGTTCGAAGAAGGTTTTCGTCTCGCCCTCGACATAGGCGATCGTGCCAGCATGAGTTGGAAGGCGTGCACCGCGATCCTCGGTGTCCGGCAGCTCGATCTGGTTGGCATGCGGCGCTTCGGCAACCATGGCAGGACGCAGCGAGAACAGCAATTGGGTGACTTCACTCACCACGCCATCATCAAGCGCGCGCGGCGCCACAAGCCGATAGGTGACCGCAAGCGTGGTATAAGGCGCATCCGGCTGGGCGGGTTCGGCATTGAACGCCGCGCGAGGAACCTCGATCGTATCGAATTCCGCCCATTCCCGCGCGAGTGCCTCTGCATCCGGAATCGGCATCAGCGTGGCGCCGCCTTCCGTGTTGGATGGAAAGGCCTGAAGCGCGAGTCGCGTGTTGCGGTCATTGAGCGGGGCAATGAGCAGGCTTGCATCGACCTTGCCTTCGGAAACCGCCTGCCCAACCTCCTGCAAGGTCCCGCGCACGATCTCGACATCGGATAATGTCAGGCCGTAATTTCCGAGCACCCGTGTCAGAACACCCCCCGGAATCGGCCGCGAGGAGACCACACCCACCTTCTTGCCCTTGAGATCGCGGATCCGCCCGATGCCGCTGGCCGGATTGGCGATGAGATGAATTGCGACCTTCCGCATGATCGCCAAAGTCGCGGCGTTGGTCGGCATGTTGAGATCAGACCGGATGACCGCCAGATCGGCCTTGCCGCTCTCAAGCGCTCTCGCGGCGGAGATCGGACCATCCGTCGTTACGATCTTGAGGCGGATCGACGCACTGTCGCGCTGCAACGCCTGCATGAAGGCGACGGCAACGCGGTGATCCTGCGATGCCGAGGGTCCAACTGCGATCCGCAAGGTTCTCGGCTGACCGAGAAAATAACTCGCGAAGGTTACAAGCGCGACGGCAACCAACGCCGCCGCGATATAGAGAAGCCGCTGCCGCATATCCCCTGCCTTTCGCCCCGGATAGGTTTGAACGCGAGATTGCGGCAGCTTTGAGATCAGCCCCCGCGGGCCTTGCGCATTGCCAGCGTGCGCAGGCGCAGCGCATTGAGCTTGATGAAGCCCTGCGCATCGCGATGATCATAGGCAACCGCGCCCTCCTCGAAGGTCACGAGTTCCTGATCGTAGAGCGAGAACGGGCTCTCGCGTCCGATCACGGTTACATTGCCCTTGTAGAGCTTCACGGTGACGCGACCGGTGACCATTTCCTGGGAACGATCGCACAAAGCCTGGATCATCTCGCGCTCCGGCGTGAACCAGAACCCGTAATAGACGAGTTCGGCATAACGCGGCATCAGCGATTCCTTCAGATGCATCGCCTCGCGATCAAGCGTGATGCTCTCGATGCCACGATGCGCCTGATGCAGGATCGTGCCGCCGGGCGTCTCGTAGACCCCGCGCGACTTCATGCCGACGAAGCGGTTCTCGACCAGATCGAGCCGGCCGATACCGTTCGCCTTGCCCAGTTCGTTGAGCTTGGTCAGCAGCGTCGCGGGCGACATCTTCACGCCGTCGATCGCCACAGGATCGCCCTTGACGAAATCGATCGTGATCACGGTTGCCTTGTCGGGCGCGGATTCGGGCGAGATGGTGCGCATATAGACCATCTCCGGCGCCTCGACGGCCGGGTCTTCCAGCACCTTCCCCTCCGAGGAGGAGTGCAGGAGGTTCGCGTCCACCGAGAAGGGCGCCTCGCCGTATTTGTCCTTGGCGATCGGGATCTGGTGCGCTTCGGCGAAGGCGATCAGCTTGGTGCGCGAGGAAAGATCCCATTCGCGCCAGGGCGCGATGATCTTGATGTTGGGTTCGAGCGCGTAATAGGTGAGCTCGAAGCGGACCTGATCGTTGCCCTTGCCGGTCGCGCCATGGGAGACGGCATCTCCCCCGACCTCGCGCGCGATCTCGATCTGGCGCTTGGCGATCAGCGGCCGCGCGATCGAGGTGCCGAGCAGATACTGCCCTTCATAGAGCGCGTTCATGCGGAACATCGGGAAGACGTAGTCGCGGGTGAATTCCTCGCGCAGGTCATCCATGAAGATATTCTGCGGCTTGATGCCGAGCATCTCGGCCTTCTTGCGCGCCGGTTCCAGCTCCTCGCCCTGGCCGAGATCGGCGGTGAAGGTCACCACCTCGCAATTATAGGTGGTCTGGAGCCATTTCAGGATGACCGAAGTATCGAGACCGCCCGAATAGGCGAGCACCACTTTCTTGATATCGTTTCTTGCCATGTCTGGTCCGGATGTGTTGAAGGCCGCTATGCCGTGGGTTCGAGCCGTTCTATAAGCTGAAGCAAGTCAGATGCAAGTTGTGCAACCCGCACCTTGCGAAGGATCAAGCCCCGAAACCCATGGCCGTGCTCTCCCCCGATGAACTCTCCCGCTTCGCGCGGCACATCGTGCTGCGTCACATCGGCGGTCCCGGCCAGCAGCGGCTGCGCGCGGCGAAAGTGCTGGTGGTGGGTGCCGGCGGGCTCGGCACGCCGCTCCTGCTCTATCTCGCGGCGGCGGGCGTGGGCACGCTCGGCATCGTCGATGACGATGTGGTCGCGCTCTCCAATCTCCAGCGGCAGGTGATCCACGGCGTGGCCGATATCGGCCGACCGAAGGTCGAGAGTGCGGCGGAAGCGATCCACCGCCTCGATCCGGCGATCAGGGTCGAGGCCCACGCGATGCGGCTTGACGCGGAAAACGCCGCGGCTTTGATCGCCGGCTACGACATCATTGCCGATGGTTCGGACAATTTCGACACCCGCTATCTGCTGGCGGAAACTTGCGAGAAGGCGTGCAAGCCGCTCGTCCACGCCGCCGTGAACGAGATGCATGGCGCCGTGACGGTGCTCAAGCCCTACGAGACCGGACCGGAGGGACTCAACCCGCGCTACACGGATCTCTACCCCGAAAAACCGCCGCCGGGCGCAATTCCCACCTGCTCGGAAGCGGGCGTGCTCGGCGCCCTGGTCGGGCTGGTGGGGTCGTTGCAGGCGATCGAGGTCATACGCCAGATCACCCCTTTCGGAACCCCCCTCGTCGGCCGGTTGTTGATGATCGACGCACTGGACATGCGCTTCGAGACCATCGGCTACATGCGGGGAGATTAGAGCGGATATCAATCTGGCCGAACCAGATCGGGAAATGCCCTACCGTCGGCGCTTGCGGCTCGGTGTCGGCGTGAAGGAGCGCTTGATCGCCGCCCAGGGATCAATTTCGGCGCTGGTGCGCCCCTGCCCGCGCGAAATAATGACGCCGGAACCGTGATCCCCACCCGCAGGCGCATAACGCCCGCGCCTGACGCGAACGCTGGCTTCGGGATCCCCGGCCCTCGCGGCACGGGCACGCCTCGCCCCGCGCTGGGGCGATTGCCTGGCGAGGCATTCGTTATAGGCGAATGGGTTCGATATCCCCTCACAGCCGCTGGCCAGCACGGGGTTCGGCTGAGCGAGGATTCCGAAGCTGGCGAAAGCCAGCACCACAAGCCATTTGCGCATCGTCACCCCTGCTGCCAGCCGGCGATCAACCGCGAAGGACCGCCCCGGTCTTTGCGGTGATCTCGCCGACGAGTTTCGCCGAAAAAGCCTCGATCTCCTGATCGGTCAGGGTCTTTTCGCGCGGCTGCAGCGTCACCGCCAGCCCGATGGAGACCTTGCCCGGATCGATGCCCTTGCCGGCATAAAGATCGAACACGCTGACATCCTCGACCAATGTCTTGTCGATGCCGCGCGCGAGACGGATGATCGTCTCGGCCTCGACC
This sequence comes from Pseudomonadota bacterium, assembly GCA_020161575.1. Taxonomy (GTDB): domain Bacteria; phylum Pseudomonadota; class Alphaproteobacteria; order Rhizobiales; family Beijerinckiaceae; genus Rhabdaerophilum. The sequence goes on along the minus strand of JAIUNR010000007.1, from coordinate 106,730 downwards.
TTCTGATCGACAACAAAGGCGAAATCACGGCTGACCGGCTGGAGATCCGACAGGGCAAGCCTTGCTTTGACCTTGGTCGCCTTTTTCTTCGGCGCGGGAAGGGAATCGAGCGTGATCTCGAAGGCGACGATCCGCCCCTCCGCACCCAAGGCCTCGATGGCGCGCGGATGCAGCTCGCCGAACCAACCGATGACATCCTTGGGACCGAAACGCAGGATCGCCGCGCGGCCGGGATGCAGGAAAGCCGGCGCGCCCGGCACCGCCGAGGCGGCAACAATCTGCAAGCCGCCAACCGGCACGTTGAGGGCGGTCAGCGTCGCCATCACATCGGCTTTGACATCATAAAGATCCGCTTCCGCGCTGCCGGACCAATGCCGGCCCGTGCCTTCCGACGCCGCGAGCCCGCGCCGCAGGCCGGCCGCATTGAAACGCTGGTCCCTCTCGCCATCGCCGCGGAAGACCTGTCCGACCTCGAACAGCGCATGATCCGCGAACCCGCGATCGGCATTGCGCTGCGACCCCATGACAAGCCCCGGCATGAGGCTGGGGCGCATATCCGACAGATCCGCCGCGATCGGGTTGGCGAGCGCCAGCGCGGGCTGACCGCCGCCGAACAATTCCGCCGCCTTCTTCGTAACGAAGGACCACGTGACAGCCTCGACAAGCCCGCGCGCGGCAAGCGCCCGGCGCGCGGCGCGCACGCGGTTCTGAAGCAGGGTGAGAACGGGCTTGTGTACCTCGTCGACACGGATGATCGGAACCAGCGGCACATTATCCACGCCGACGATCCGCACGATTTCCTCGACGATATCGGCCTTGCCCTCGATATCCGGTCGCCATGACGGCACCGCCACCTTCACCACGGGCGGATTGCCCGACACCCAGAAGCCCAGCGCGCCGAGAATCGCCTTCATCTCGGCGAAAGGCACGTCGAGCCCCGTGAGGCGCTTGACCTCGGAGATGGGGAATTCGACGATCCTGTCCTTCTCGGGGATCGAGCCGGCCAGGGTGACCTCGCTCGGCGTGCCGCCGCAAAGATCCATCACCAGCTTGGTCGCCAATTCGATGCCCGGCAGGGTGAAGGCGGGGTCCACCCCGCGCTCGAAACGATAGCGCGCATCGGTGTTGATCCCGAGCTTGCGGCCGCTCTGCGCGATATTGGTCGGGTCCCAAAGGGCCGATTCGATGAGCACATCCGTGGTGTTCTCGTCGCAGCCGGAATGCTCTCCCCCCATGATGCCGCCGATGGATTCGGGGCCGTTCTCATCCGCGATGATCACGACGGAGGAATCGAAGGTATAGGTGCGCCCGTCGAGCGCGAGCAGGCTCTCGCTATCCTTCGCGCGGCGCACGCTGAGCATGCCCTTCACCTTGGCGGCATCGAAAACGTGCAAGGGGCGCGCGCGGTCGAATGTCATGTAATTGGTGATGTCGACCAGGGCGTTGATCGGGCGCAAGCCGATGGCGCGCAGGCGCTTCTGCATCCATTCCGGGCTGGGGCCGTTTTTCACGCCGCGCACGAGGCGCAGGGCGAAAGCGGGGCAGAGCGCGCGGTCATCGCCCTCGAAATCGAGCGTGACGGAAACCGGGCAGGCACCATTGCCCCGGATCGGCATGATGCCGTGATCCCTGAGCTTGCCCAAACCCGCCGCCGCGAGATCGCGCGCGATGCCGAAAACGCCGGTGGCATCGGGGCGGTTCGGCGTCAGGTTGATCTCGATCACGGGATCGGAAATGCCGGCCCAATCGGCGTATTTCGCCCCGAGCGGCGCATCGGCCGGCAGGTCGAGAATGCCGTCATGATCTTCAGAGACTTCCAGCTCGCGCCCCGAGCACAGCATGCCCGAGGATTCGACACCCCGGATCACCCCCTTGCCGATCGTGATATCCTTGCCCGGAATATAGGTGCCGGGCGGCGAGAACACGCTCTTCATGCCGGTGCGCGCATTGGGCGCGCCGCACACGACCTGCACGGGCGCACCACCATCGCCGGTATTGACCATGCACACGCGCAGGCGATCAGCATTCGGATGCTGCTCCGCCGAGATCACATAGGCGATGGTGAAGCCAGAGAGCTTCTTGCCGGGGTCGTCGACGCTTTCGACCTCAAGGCCGATCCGGGTCAGCGCCTCGACGATCTGGTCGAGCGAAGCGTCGGTTTCAAGATGCTCTTTGAGCCAGGAGAGGGTGAATTTCATGATGGGTTCTTCTGCGTCTTCAAACAGGCATCTTTATGTTGGTCGATGCTGTGCGATTGCCAGCCTCAACTGTCAACCAGTGAGCTCCAGCCGAACGAAAGGTTGATCCGCCGCACCATACCGCACAACAGCCTCGGGGCGGACCCCGTTGATGTAAAAATGCGGGTGATCCGGCCCGACAAAAATCTCCGGCAGCACGTCATGCGGCACCACGCCCGAGCGATAAGCCGGCGCGTATTTCCCCAGCTCAGGATCACGATCCTCGCCTTCGACATACCCGACCAGCGCGCCATAGCCGCCGGCGATCTCGCCTTGCGGGGTCTCCTGGTCCGGCTCGAAAGCAAGATGGAGGAACGTCGCGATCCCGAACACGCCAAAGCAACGTTCCGGCCCACCGCGCCAGGCCAGTGCCGCGATCACGGCATCCTCGCCAACGGCGAGAGTCGAAAAGGGTTCGAAGGCCAGCACCTCATCCATAACGGCGCGGCTCGCCCAGAGCATCTTTTCCTTGAAGGGCATGACCGGCCCTTCGGCATTGAGGAACGGCCAATATTCGAGCTGGCGGCCTTGCCCCAGCTTGATCGAATAGGCGCGGTCCGCGCGATCGACGAAACCCCGCGCGGCCCGCGCGAGATTGGCATCGGTTTCCGCTCCGCCGCGATAGAGGCTGTCATCATCCATCAGCATGGCGAGGCGATAGGTCACGCGGGCATGGAGGGCCTCGATCGCGCAGGCGACAACCTGACCAATCCGGTGATGCGGGCCCGCGGGCTCGACGATGATCAGATCGCCGCGTGCGATTGTGGCCGCGAAACGCGCCGCCAGGCCATCGATATAGGCCCGTGGGTAATTCTGCGCGTAGACGAAGACCGTCGCGCCGAGGCCGGCGGCCCGCAAGGCAGGCGCGAACGCGCGATCGAGATCGTCGAGCAGGCGCGTGAGGTATTCCTCACGCCCACGGCTGCAGAGGACAATCGCGATGTCGCGGGTCAGCGGTTCATCGGGCAATGTCGGCGCCTCCGCGTGCTGCGGCACCTGCGCACCGGAGACTTGGCGACGTCATCGCGCGAAATCTCCTCCGTCTTGCGCCTCGATGATAGCAACCAGCTTGAACCGTTCGCACAGCAGCAACATATCCGGCGAAAAGCCGCCGTTGCGGGCGAAATAGGCCTCGTGAGCACGCCGCCACGCGTCCAGGCTGCGATCATCCTCGCCTTCGTCAAAGGCAAGTCCGGCATCGACCTCATCGAACCGGCGGATCGTCACCTCCAATGTTTCAACCACGGCACGGGGCCTGCCTGCTCCGTCCAGGACAATATCGCGCCGCCCGACCGTCGGCCGCTCGGGATGTCCCTCAGGATACTCTCGCAATGCACTGCAAGTCGCGGTCTTCTGGCCGGCGATCACCAGCGCGAGCAATTCATCGGCGAGTTCGGGTGAATCGCCAAAGGCGAAACGAACCGCGTCAGGTGAGACTACCGGTGTATTGCTCACGCGCTAAGCCCCCCCGCGAGGCTCGGCAGGTCGAGCGGGCGGAAGCCGTAATGCTTGAGCCAGCGGATATCCGCCTCGAAGAAGGGGCGCAGATCCGGCATGCCGTATTTCAGCATGGCGATGCGGTCGATGCCCATGCCCCAGGCATAGCCCTGCACGGCATCGGGATCGAGGCCGCAATTGCGCAGCACATTGGGGTGAACCATGCCGCAACCAAGGATTTCGAGCCAATCCTCGCCTTCCCCGAAGCGGATCTCGCCGCCCTTGCGCGAGCATTGGATATCCACCTCCATCGAGGGTTCGGTGAAGGGGAAGAAGGAGGGGCGGAAACGCATCTTCACGCTCGGCACCTCGAAGAAGGCCTTGCAGAACTCCTCCAGCACCCATTTCATCTGGCCCATCGAGGCGCTCTTGTCGATCACCAGCCCCTCTACCTGATGGAACATCGGGGTATGCGTCTGGTCTGAATCGCAACGATAGGTCCGGCCGGGGCAGATGACCCGGATCGGCGGCTTTTGCGCGAGCATGGTACGCACCTGCACCGGCGAGGTATGCGTGCGCAGCAGCTTGCGCTCGCCCTTCTCGTCCGGCGAGAAGAAGAAGGTGTCGTGCATTTCCCGCGCCGGGTGATGCGGCGGGAAGTTCAGCTTGGTGAAGTTGAGATCGTCGCTCTCGATATCCGGCCCTTCCGCGACGGCGAAGCCGAGATCGGCGAAAATCGCGGTCAGCTCGTCCATCACCTGGCTGATCGGGTGGATACGCCCGGCCTCGATACCGCTTTCGCGCAAAGGCAGGGTCACATCCACCCTCTCCGCGGCGAGGCGGGAATCGAGCGCGGCATCCTTCAGCACACCCTTGCGGGCGGCGAGTGCCTCGCTCACCCGGTCTTTCACCGCGTTTACCGCGGCACCGAAATTCTTGCGCTCCTCGGGCGCCATGCCCCCGAGCGTGGCGAGGAGGGCGGAGACAGAGCCCTTCTTGCCGAGGGCGGCGACACGCACCGCCTCCAGCGCGTCCTCGTTGGCGGCACTGGCGATCTCGCCGAGGAGTTGCGTTTCAAGGGAGGTCAAATCGGACATGGAAATCGGGCCTGCTCGAACCATTTTGCGTTGATGTGGCTTGTCATGCGATTGGGAAGCGCGTCAAGCGCCCAGCATAGCCATGAAAGGCCCTAAACGAAAAAACCCGCCGACCCGGCGGGTTTCAAGTTCCGATACAGAAAGCTCAGAATGAGTAACCGAGCTTGGCGCGCATCTGATGGCGGGCGAAAATATCGATGCCCAGCGCCCGGCCGGGGGCGGCCTTCGCATCGCCGGCGACCTGATAGGCCCAGGTGCCGTTGAGCGAGAATTTCTCGTTGATCTGCCAGAAGAAGGTCGGCCCCAGATAGACGGCGCTGCCCGTGTAGCGATTGAGCCAGTTCCCGCTATATCCGCGCTGGTAGCTGGCTTCCGCGCCAAGGTAGAGCCCTTCCTGCACCGGGCTGGTCAGCGCGCCGCGAACATTGAAGAACGACGCCCGGGTCGAGGCAGCGGGAATACTCGCCCAGTTCTGGATCAGCTCGATGTTCATGGCGCCGTACAACCGCCCCGGCATGATCTCGGCATCCGCCAGCAGGCGATACGAGTTCGAATAGAGCGTGCCATTGGCGCCTGGGCGCGGATCGGTTGCCTGAATCCCCGGCGAGAGCGCGAAAGTAAGCCCGATCCCGTTGGGCGCGCGGCCAAGGAGTTTGTATTTCATCTCGATGCCGCCCCCGGCATTCACCGTGGTCGTCGTTCCTCCGCCATAGGCACGGAAGCGGGTATAGCTTCCGTTCAGATACGGGCCGATCTCGAGGCAGGGAAAGAACGAGCCGGAAAGCTGAATCGTCGGCGAGAAAGCTGCCATCGAGCCGCCGCGCTGGCCGATCGCGGTCGTCGTGTCGAGCCCAAGGCCCCAGGAGCCGAGATCGGCGACATCCGATCCTGTCGCGAAGCCGAAGGCGTCAGCCGGAAGCCCTTTGGTTTCCTTGCATGCGCTCGAGACTTCGTGCGGAGCGGCCGGTACACCCGGCTTTCGGATGCCGATATCGGCCGCGAAAACGGACGTGCCAGCAAAGGCGGTGAGAACAACAGCGAATTGGCGCAGCATAGGAGCCTCTTTGAGATCGTGTAACACTGGGTGCTACGCTTCTGCGCCTGATGGGAGCCGTGCTTCTGTGCGAATCACATCTTAGCATTGCGCTGCAATCGCGCAACAGGGCGCGGCCTAACGCGTTCAAGCAAAAGGCGAATCGACGGCAAGGCTCCATCTTGCCCTGGCCTGACGGGCCATCTCCCGCAACGCGCAAACAAAAAGGGCGGCTCGATGAGCCGCCCTTTGAAAACCCGGTCCGGGAATGCCGCGTATTAGGCAGCCGCCGGCAGCGCGCCCTTCGCCTGATCGACGATGGCCTTGAAGGCCTCCGGCTGGCGGATGGCGAGATCCGAAAGTACCTTGCGATCGATCGAGATGTTCGCGCGGGCGAGACCGTCGATGAAGCGGGAATAGGTCAGGCCATATTCACGCACAGCGGCGTTGATGCGCTGGATCCAGAGCGCGCGGAACGTGCGCTTCTTGAGCCTGCGATGCTCGGTCGCGTATTGCATCGCGCGATCGACGGCGGCCTTCGCGGTGCGGATGGTGTTCTTGCGGCGGCCGTAAAAGCCTTTGGCGGCTTTGTAGACCTTCTTGTGCTTGGCGTGGGACGTAACGCCCCTCTTCACACGAGACATTGTTCAAACTCCTGATTTTGCTGATCGCTTTTTGAGCGAGAGCGCGGGATGGCGCGCTCATGTTTTCAATTCTTCGTCCGCGTTTTCTTCACGCGAACCGGTTCCCACTTCGCTTGAAAACGCTCCCGCGTCAGCCGTTCGGGAGGAAATACTTCTTGATGTTGTCGCCGTCGGTCTTGAACAGCACGGCCATGCCGCGATGATCGCGGATCTGGCTGTTCGTGCGCTTGATCATGCCATGGCGCTTGCCGGACTGGGCGTATTTCACCTTGCCGGTGCCCGTGATCTTGAAGCGCTTCTTGGCGCCGGATTTGGTCTTCAGCTTGGGCATTTGCCTCTCCACTCAAGGAAGCGACCCGAAGGCCGCGAGCGTCATCCGATCGTGAAATCTTCGACGCGAAAGAACCGCCACGGCAGCCCTTATCAGCCGGGCGGTTCGAACGAAGGCGCGTGAATAGGGCAAACACGACCCAAGATCAAGTGGAAAGGCGGGTTAGGACAATGTCCTCATGCCCCAAGGGGTTTCGATTTCAGCGCGATAGCGCAAGCGTGCACCGTGCTCGACCTTGGGCGGATTGGCGATGCCGAGCCTGTCGTAAACCGCCGAGACGTAATCGGGATCCGGATGCTCGATGACGAAGGCGTGCAACCGCGTGCCCAGTTCAGCCGCCGGCGGAAGAGAGGCCAAGCGCCCACCTCTGTCGATGACGGAAGGTGCGATGCCATCCAGCGGCAGCGAGCCATCGGACGGAACGCCGAAGAAGAAGGCTCCCGCGCCGCCGGAAAGCGCCATTTTGCGCCCGAGAAGATCGCCGTGCGCGTCGATCAGCGAATCAATGGCCGATGTCCGGGCAACCCATCCACGAAGGCGAAAACCGTCATCCCAGTCGCGTTTCACCTTCTCGGCATCATCAAGACCGAACCAGCGCCGATGCGCGGGCGGCGGTGCGCCGGGATCAACAGCAATCACTTCGAGATAGATATCGTCGCCCAGGTGAAGCAGATGGTTGTGCGTGCCCATCGAGCCGTGCGTCCGCCCATAGGGTATGTCGACGCCCAGACATTGCCGGACATGCCCGACGCCGCTTTCGAGCGTCGGGGCAATGATAGAGAGATGATCGAGACGGATCATGGAGGCCCGAAGCATCCGGCTCGCGCTTATTTCGGCGCGAGCACCATCACGACCTGCCGGCCCTCGAAGCTCGGCTCATTCTCGACCTTGGCGATATCGAGCGTATCCGCTTTCACGCGCTCGAGCACCTTCATGCCGATATCCTGATGCGCCATTTCGCGACCGCGGAAGCGCAAGGTGATCTTCACCTTGTTGCCTTCCTCGAAAAAGGCTTTCATCGCCCGCATCTTGACGCCGTAATCATGATCGTCGATCGCCGGACGGAGCTTGATCTCCTTGATCTCGATCGTCTTCTGCTTCTTGCGCGCCTCGGCGGCCTTCTTCTGCTCAAGAAACTTGTAGCGGCCGAAATCCATCACCTTGCAGACGGGCGGCTCAGCATTCGGCGAGACTTCGACCAGATCGAGCCCCTGATCCTCGGCGAGCTTGATCGCGTCAAATGTGGCCATGACTCCCTTGTTGGAGCCATCGGCATCGATAACCTGCACCTCGCGGATGCGGATATCGCGGTTGACGCGCGGGCCTCCCTTATCGGGCAGGGGGCCGGTTCTCATGGGCCTGCGAATGGTCGTTCTCCTTCGGATTGTTTCACGCAAAGCGGTGCCAGCATGGCGCCCCGCTTCGCGGGCAGAAAATCTTCATTTTTGCAGGCAAAGTCAATCATCCGCGCGGACCATGCGTCAGGATTTCACGCAATGCGCCCTTCGAGCAACGCGATATAGCAATCAAGCGTATCCGAGATCATCCTGTCGAGCGAGAAATTCGTTTCAACATGCTGGCGCGCGCGCGCGGCCAGCGACTCACGCGCGCTCGCACCGAGATCGAGCGCATGGGCGAGCGCTTCCGCCAAAGCATCGGCATTGCCGGGCTCGACGCGCCAGCCCGTGCGCGCCTCGGGCCGCACCTGCGGCGGCGCGAGCACCGTTTCCGGCACCGCCCCGAGATTGGAGACGATGACGGGCACCCCCATCGCCTGGGCCTCGACTGCGACACGGCCGAAGGCTTCCGGCTCGGTGGATGGAACGGTCACGATGGAGGAAGCCGCGAGCGCGGCGGGCATGTCGGTCACATGGCCGACCCGTCGCACGATCGAGCCGAGCCCCGCCGCCTCGATCATGCGGTCGAGTTCCGCCGTGTAGGCCTCACGGCCCTGCGGGTCGCCCGCCAGGATGAAGATCACGTCGCGATAGCCGCGCCCGCGCAGCTTGGCCGCCGCCTCGATCAACACCTTCTGGCCTTTCCAGGGAGTCAGGCGAGCCGCGAGCAGCACGATGCGCTCGTCCGGCGAAGCGAGCCAGGCACGGCGCATCTTTTCGACCCTGTCGGGTCCGACGCGATCGCGCGAGAAAGCCTCGAAATTGGTGCCACGCGGAATGACACGCAGCCTCTGCGGTTCGATCCGGTGGGTTTTCTGGATCAGCTCCGCGGTAAAAAGCGAATTGGCGATCACGACATCGCCGCGCGCCATCACGGAATTGTAGAGGATTTTGGGCGCGGATTTGCCGTTATAGGCACCGTGATAGGTGGTGACGAAACCACGCTTGGCGATGCGGCAGGCGGCAAGCGCCACCCAGGCCGGCGCGCGCGAGCGGGCATGGACCAAATCGACCTTCTCGTCGCGGATGAGGCTGACAAGCGTGCCGATATTGAGCGCCATTGAAAGCGGGTTCTTCGTCGCAGCGGGGAACGGCACCCATATGCCGCCCTTTGCCTGCAATTCGCCCACCAGCCGGCCACCGCTGGTCGCGACGAGGGCGCGCGCGCCGGCTTGCGTGAGACCTTCCGCGATATCGATCGTCGTGCGTTCGGCCCCACCCGCGTTGAGATCGGGAATGATCTGGAGGATCGTCCGCCCTTGCAGGGGTTTGGGCCGGGAAGTGGCAAAGACCATCGCGTTCGCGCTTCAAACCTGCCGCCGGATATGAGAGGAACAGGGCCCCGCCGGCGCGCGGGGATAGCGGAGACATAGAGACATGAACGCCCCCGCGCAATTCCTTGCTGTTCCGGCCGATGAAAGAGCCGGTTTTCCCGCCCGCAAACTCGCCTATCACCAACAGTCGGGCCGCGATCCCGGCATCCTGTGGATGGGGGGATTCCGCTCGGATATGGCCTCGACCAAGGCCCTGGAGATCGGCAAGGGCGCCGCCGAGGCCGGCTTTGCCTATACCCGCTTCGATTATTCTGCCCATGGCGAGAGCGAGGGCGACTTTTCCACCGCGACACTCTCGCAATGGCTCGATGATTCGTTGACGGTGATTCGTGCGCTCGGCCGCAAGCGCCCGGTCATCGTCGGTTCCTCGATGGGAGGGTGGCTCGCCTTACGCGCCGCGGAAATCCTCGCGGCGGAAGGCAGGCCGCTCGGCGGCCTGGTGCTGATCGCTCCCGCCGTCGATTTCACCGAACGCCTGATGTGGGCGCAATTCCCCGAGACGATCCGCCGTGAGATCATGGAGAAGGGCGTCTGGTATCGCCCCTCGGAATATGCGCCCGACCCCTATCCGATCACCCGCGCCCTGATCGAGGATGGACGCAGGCATCTGATCATGGGGCGCGGCGCGCGTTTCGGCCTTCCGATCCATATCCTGCAGGGCGCGAAGGACCCCGATGTGCCCCTCGCCCATGTTCAGGCATTCGTGGCGGAATGCGCGGCGGAGGATATCCGCATGACGATCGTGCCGGATGGCAATCATCGCCTCTCGCGCGAGGAGGATATCGCCGTGCTCCAGCGCATCACGCTTGGCATGGCGCGGGAGGTGGCGGGAGGCGAATAATACGTCTCAATGCACCTTGGCCATGGCGAGGTCGTTCTGCCATGCCCCGGCAAGGATCGCCTCGCGGCTGTCCGCCAGCATGAGCGGCGTACCATCCGCCCCGAAAAGCGCGAAAAGCTGGACGGAAGGATGCATATCAGCGCTTTGCGGGAAGATATGGCGAAGCTCCGATGCACGGAAAGCGCGCATGTAAGCGACCTCTCCTTCGCCCATCGCTGCCAGGGCCTCCTGCGTGCGCTCGGCGGCGGTGGATTGCGCGGAAAGCACGGGGCTCCCGGCTTCTGCGGGGGAATTCAGTGGCATATTCCGTTTCAACTCGGCCATGACGCAGCCTCCTACGATACGATGAAACGCCCGAAAGCGTTGACGAAGCGTTGCATTCGGCCCTGCTTCCGCAAAGCTTGAATACAACCTTAAGTTTAGGTATACGACTTGTGCGATGTGTCTGCGCACATCGCCTGCCCGCATGCGCGATCAATCCACCGAATGGATATCGATCTTGCGGATGATCCGTTCCGGCTCGGGCCGGGCGAGGTCGACGGAGAGAAGCCCGTTGGCAAGACCGGCGCCCAGGACCTCCATTCCATCCGCGAGCAGAAAAGCGCGCTGGAACTGCCGCGCGGCAATGCCGCGATGGAGGTAGTGGCGGGTCTTGTCGTCCTGCTGGCGACCACGGATGACGAGTTGATTCTCCTCGACCGTGATTTCAAGCTCCTCGCGCGTGAACCCGGCGACCGCCAGGGTGATTCGCAACCGTTCCGGGAGATTTTCGTCCCGCATCACCCGCTCGATATTGTAGGGCGGATAGCCATCGGACGCGGCTTTCGCGACACGGTCGAGCGCACGCTCGATATCATCGAAACCGAGCAGGAACGGCGAATTGAGACTGGGTACGCGCGACATGCCGGAAGCCCTCCAAGAAGCGGCTCGTTGACGTCACCCTCAAACGGCGTGACAACGCAAATATGTGATCTCCCCCGCCGGCAGACAAGTCCCCTGCCGCAGCGCCCACAGAGCAAAACACCGAGTGGATAATGCAGATGGACCCGATCGCTGCCGAAAAGGCCGCCCTGCGTGCAAAGATGCACGCCCTGCGCGACGCCATTCCGCCCGAAACACGGCGCGCGGCTGCCGAGGCTCTGGCGATGAAGGCCGCTTTGCCGGCCTTTCGCGCCTTCCTGCCCAAGCCGGGCGGCGTGATCGCCGGTTTCATCCCCATAAAAAGCGAAATCAACCCGCTGCCCCTCATGAAGCGGCTTGCGGGCGAAGGATTCCGGCTCGCGCTGCCGAGGATCACAAAAGAGGGGCTTGTCTTCCACGCCTACGAGATCGGGCAGGAACTCGCGCCCGGCCAGATGGGAACGCGCGAGCCCTACCCCGATTGGCCCGTGGCGAAACCCGATCTCATCCTGGCGGCGATGCTCGCCTTTGACCGTAATGGCGCGCGGATCGGCTACGGAAAGGCCTATTACGACCGCGCCTTCGCCGCCAATCCCGGAGCACGCCGGGTAGGCATCGCTTATGCGCTACAGCGCATCGACGCGGTGCCGCGCGAAGCGCATGATGCCCTGCTCGAAACCGTGTTCACAGAGGAATAGGGGTCAGGCCCTGCCGAATTTCCACCATTTGCCTTTGGGCGCCTCGCCATCCTCCGGCTCGGCCTCGGACGGCGCGACGACCTGCGCGAAAGTCTCGAAGAATTCGCCGGCGAGCTTCTTGGCGGTTGAATCGATGAGGCGGGAGCCGAGCTGTGCGATCTTGCCGCCGACCTCCGCCTTGACATCGTAATGCAGGATCGTCGCCTCGCCATCCGCTTCGAGGCGCACATCGGCCCCGCCGCGCGCATGACCGGCAACGCCGCCCTGCCCTTCGCCGGAAATCGTGTAGCCGTTGGGCGGATCGATATTGGAGAAGGTCACCCTGCCGCCGAACGACGCCTTTACCGGCCCGATCTTGAGCGTCACCTTGGCTTCCAGCTCGTTCTCGCCAACCCTCTCGATGCTCTCGCAGCCCGGAATGCAGGCCTTGAGAACCTCGATATCGTTCAGCGCCGCCCAGACCACGTCACGCGGCGCCTCGATCCGCTGGCTGTCGCTCATATCCATGCTGGCACTCCCGCCCCGTTTTGTCTGCAATCCATCAAAGGCAGGCAGGCCCGTATCGTCAAGGTGCGCGAGGTCAGCATTCATACTGACAGCTTTTGACGGGATGACACCCCAGCCTCCACCGGCCAGCAAGAACCACAAGGAGAGAGGACCATGCTCAGCCACACGACAATCGGCACGAATGATCTCGAACGTGCCCGCGCCTTCTACGATGCGGTGATCGTCCCGCTCGGCTGGAGTGAAAAGCATGACGATCCCGAGAATTTCGGCTTCGGCTATGCGACGCCGGAAGCGCGCGTACCGCAATTCTGGGTCATGCACCCCTATGACAAGCAGCCCGCACGCCCCGGCAACGGCACGAATGTGGGTTTTCTTGCCAGGAACCGGGCGCAGGTCAGGGAATTCCACGCCGCCGCGCTCAAGGCAGGCGGCACCAGTGAAGGCGAGCCGGGCCTTCGCCCGCATTATCATCCCGATTTCTACGGCGCCTATATCCGCGATCTCGACGGCAACAAGCTCTCCTGTGTGTGCCATCTGGCGGAGCCGGAGGCATGAAACAGATGAAAGGCACCCGCGCGGGTGCCTTTCACGAGCACGCGACGGGTGGAAACGCGATCAGTTCGCCGGTTTGCCATCCGCGCCGAAGGTTTTGAGGTAAGCGACGAGATCGGCGACCTTCTTGTCGTCCTTGAGGCCGACATAGACCATCTTGGTTCCGGGGATCGCGGCTTTCGGGTCCTTGATATAGGCGCTGAAGGTCGCCTCGTCCCAGGTCTTGCCGGAATTCTTGTTCGCGTCGGAATAGGCATACCCCTCGACGGCGCCAGCCTTGCGACCGATCAGGCCATTGAGCTGCGGGCCGACGATGTTCTTCGCGCTTTCGCCGACCTGATGGCAGGCACGGCACTGGTTGAAGACGGTCTTGCCTGCTTCGGCATCCTGCGCATGGGCGGCGCCGAATGAGAGCAGCGTGAAGGCGACAAGAGCCGAACGGCGAAACATTGCATTCCCTTTCGTGAATATGACGTCCTGTGATTAGTGCACACAATGCGTGAGCGCAAGGTGAACATTCGGCTCAAGCTTGCGGGAGCAGGAGCCCTTGGTCCCAACTTGGCACCGGGCCGTAAAGCTCGGCCAGGAAATCAATGAAGACCCGAACGCGCTGCGGCATATGCCGGCGCGAGGGAAAAACCGCGTGAATGGCGACGCGCCGGCTGGCGCGGTAGCGCGGCAGCACGATGGCAAGCGCGCCGGAGCGCAGTTCCGGCCCGACATCCCAGGTCGAACGCAGCGCGATGCCAAGCCCCGCAAGAACCGCCTCGCGGATGACCTCGCTCGAATTCGTGCGGATAACGCTCTCGACCTTCACGATCGTCTCGCCTTCCGGTCCTTCGAGCCGCCAATGATCCGCGTTATGGACCAGCAACCGATGCGCCGCGAGATCGCCGATCGCCTCCGGCATCCCCACCCCGGCGAGATAATCAGGGCTTGCGCATAAAACGCGGTGATTGGGCGCGAGTTTTTTCGCGACAAGGCTGGTATCCGCGAGATCGGCGATACGGATCGCCACGTCGAACCCCTCCGCGACGATATCGACGAAACTGTCCGAAAGGGAAAGATCGAGCCGGATTTCCGGGTAGCGCTCAAGAAAACGCACGAGATGCGGCGCGACATGAAGACGCCCGAACGTCGTCGGCGCGGAAACGCGCAAGGGGCCGCGCGCGGCCTGCGCGCGCTGGCCGGCCCAATCCTCAGCCTCGTCCACGGAGGCGAGAATGGCCAACACCCGCTCGTGAAAGCCGCGCCCGGCCTCGGTGAGCGCGATCTGCCGCGTGGTGCGTTCGAGAAGGCGCGTACCGAGCCGCGCCTCCAGCCTTTTGATGCGCTTCGAGACAACGGGGGGCGAAATGCCCAATTCACGCGCGGCCTGCGACATCGACCCCGTCGAAGCCACACGCGCGAAAATGTCGAGATCCCCCAGCCGGTCCATGGCAACAAAATCGCATATTATTTCTGCTTGAGAAAGGATCACTTACACTTCATGGCAGGATGCATAGACGGAATTCTCGGCTAGAGTAGCGGCGTCCATTTTTTGTCGGCCGCGAGGAGGCCCATGAACGCCATCGCCTTCCCTCTCCCCGACGCGGATATCCTTGCCCGCCGGGCCGCCATTCTCGCGCGCCTTGCCGCGATCCTGCCGCCCGATTGCCTCATCACATCGGAGGATGAGCGCCGCGCCTACGAGACCGATGCCTTCACCGCCTATCGCCGCCTGCCCCTGGCGGTGGCCCTGCCGCGAAACACGGCGGAGGTTTCCGCGATCCTCGCCTGCTGCCATGCGGAGGGCGTGCCGGTCGTCCCGCGCGGCGCGGGTACGTCGCTGTGCGGCGGCGCGATCCCGCAGGAAGACGCCCTGGTGATCGGCCTTTCGAAAATGAGCCGCATCCTCGGTGTCGATTACGAGAACCGCCTCGCGCGGGTCGAGGCCGGCGTCACCAATCTCGCCATCACCAATGCGGTCTCGGCCGACGGGTTCTTCTACGCGCCCGATCCCTCCAGCCAGCTCGCCTGCACGATCGGTGGCAATATCGCCATGAATTCCGGCGGCGCGCATTGCCTGAAATACGGCGTGACCACCAACAATATCCTCGGCGCGACGCTTGTTCTCGTCGATGGCACCGTGATCGAGATCGGCGGCGAGGCCATGGACGCGCCCGGCTACGATTATCTCGGCCTGCTCTGCGGCGGCGAAGGGCAGCTCGGCATTCTCACCGAGGCCATCGTGCGCATCCTGCCCATGGCGGAGGGCGCGCGTCCCGTGCTGTTCGGCTTCGACACGTCCGAGCAAGCCGGCGAGGCGGTCGCGGCGATTATCGCGGCGGGGATCGTGCCGGTCGCGATGGAGTTCATGGACAAGCCCGCGATCGAGATCTGCGAGGCCTTCGCCAAGGCGGGCTATCCGCTCGATGTCGAGGCGCTGCTGATCATCGAGGTGGAAGGCGCCGATGCCGAGATGGATGCCACGCTCGCGCGGATCGTCGAGATCGCGAAGCGGCACGGCGTGAAGACCATCCGCGAATCGAAATCCGCCATGGAGACCGCCGCGATCTGGAAAGGGCGGAAATCCGCCTTCGGCGCTACCGGGCGCATCGCGGATTACATCTGCATGGACGGCACCATCCCCACCGGGCAACTGCCTTTCGTGCTCCGGCGCATCGATGAAATCGTCAAGGGGCACGGGCTGCGGGTCGCCAATGTCTTCCATGCCGGCGACGGCAACCTCCACCCGCTCATCCTCTACAATGTCAACGATCCCGACGAGGCCCGCAAAGCCGAGGAGGCCGGCAATGACATCCTCACGCTCTGCGTCGAGGTCGGCGGATGCCTCACGGGCGAGCACGGTGTGGGAATCGAGAAACGCGATCTCATGCGCCACCAATTCAGCGAAACGGAACTGCACCAGCAGATGCGCGTGCGCGCCGCTTTCGATCCTGCATGGCGGATGAACCCCGCCAAGGTGTTTCCGCTTGAGGGACGCCTTGCCTCGGAGCGCACGTGATGACCGGCGCTATCCTGTCTCCTGCAAACGAAGCGGAACTCGTCGGCATCATCCGTGATCTTGCGCATGCCAAAGCCCCCCTTCGCATTTCCGGCGGCGGCACGCGGATGAAATTCGGTCGCCCCGTTCAGGCGGCGACGAGCCTCTCCACCCGCAACCTCACGGGCATCACGCTTTATGAACCCGCCGAGATGGTGATCGGCGCGCGTGCCGGCACGCCGATTGCCGAGATCGAGGCGGCCTTGAGTGAAAAAGGCCAGATGCTGGCTTTCGAACCGCCGGATTGGCGCATGCTTCTCGCCAGTTCCGGGGAACCCACGATCGGCGCCGTCGCCGCCGGCAACCTCTCCGGTTCGCGCCGGCTCTGGGGCGGGGCGGCGCGGGACAGCCTGATCGGCGTCACCTTCGTCAATGGCGCGGGTGAGATCATCCGTAGTGGCGGGCGGGTGATGAAGAACGTCACGGGCCTCGATATCGTGAAGCTTCAGGCCGGCGCCTGGGGCACGCTCGGCGTGCTGAGCGAAGTGATTTTCAAGGTGGTCCCGCAGCCGGAGGCATCGGCCACGCTGATGCTGGAAGGCCTCGACGATCACGCTGCGATCCAAGCGATGATCGCGGCGGTGACCTCCCCTTTCGAGATTACCGGCGCGGCCCATGATCCCGAGGCGGGTAAAACCTGGCTGCGCATTGAAGGATTGAGCTTCTCCGTCGATTATCGCGCGGATGCGCTTGCACAGCGCCTTGCCCCCTTCGGCGCGCTACGCCGGATCGACCCACAGGAAAGCGCGAAGCTATGGCCACGCATCCGCGATGCCGCGCCGCTGGCAGAGCCGCGCGATCAGGTGCTCTGGCGCCTCAGCCTCAAACCGTCCGAGGCAGCGAAAGCGATCGAGGCCATCCGCGCGGAACGTGCCGCGCGCGTTCTCTACGATTGGGGCGGCAGCCTCGTCTGGCTCGCCACGCCGATACCGGAAAATGCGGGCGCCGCCACGATCCGCCGGGCGGCGAAAGCGGCCGGCGGCCACGCGACGCTGACCCGGGCGCCGGAAGCAATGCGGATGCAGATCCCCGTTTTCGAGCCGGAAGCGGCGCCGCTCGCGGCGCTCGGCAAGCGCATCAAGGGGGCCATCGATCCTGCCGGGCTGTTCAATCCCAGCCTCATGCATCCCGGAGCATAGCCGATGCAGACGAATTTCTCCCTGGCGGCGCTTGCCGACCCGGCCTTGCAGGCTTCCGAGAAGATCCTGCGCACGTGCGTCCATTGCGGTTTCTGCACCGCCACCTGCCCGACCTATCTCGAACTGGGCGATGAACTCGATTCACCGCGCGGGCGCATCTACCTCATCAAGAAAATGTTCGAGGAGGGCGAAGCCGCGACGAAAGAGGTCGTCACCCATATCGATCGCTGCCTCTCGTGCCTTTCATGCATGACCACCTGCCCTTCCGGGGTGGATTACATGCATCTCGTCGATCATGCGCGCGCGCATATCGAGGCGACCTATCGCCGCCCGTGGCATCAACGGGCGATGCGTGCCCTGCTGGCGAATCTGCTGCCCTATCCGCGCCGCTTCCGCCTCGCGCTTCTCGGGGCCATGCTGGCGCGGCCCTTCGCTGCGCTGATCGGCAGATTGCCGGTCCTGGGCAAGTCGATGGGGGCGATGCTGGCGCTGGCCCCGCGCACGGTGCCGGCGCGCTCGGCGTTTGAGGGGCCGGGCGTCTTTTCGCCCCTCGGCGCGCGCAAGGCGCGTGTCGCCCTGCTCTCGGGCTGCGCGCAGAGCGTGCTCGCCCCGAATATCAACGCCGCGACCATCCGCGTGCTCAACCGCCTCGGCGTCGAGATCGTCGTGCCCGAAGACGAAGGCTGCTGCGGCGCGCTCGTCCACCATATGGGGCGCGAGGCGCAAAGCCATGCGCAGGCGAAACACATGATCGATGTGTGGTCGCGCGAGATCGCGCGCGCCGAGGCGGAAGGCGCTCGGCTGGAGGCGATCATCATCACCGCCTCGGGCTGCGGCACCACGATCAAGGATTATGCTCACATGTTCCGCGGCGATCCGCTTTACGCGGAAAAGGCGGCGCGGATCAGCGCCTTGGCCAAGGACATCACCGAATATCTCGCGGATAAGCCGCTCGAAGCGGCACGACCCACCGGCCAGGTCGTCGCCTATCATTCCGCCTGCTCGATGCAGCACGGCCAGAAGATCACCGAAGCGCCCAAAATGGTCCTGAGAAAGCTCGGCTTCATCGTGAAGGACGTGCCGGAAGGACATATCTGCTGCGGTTCCGCCGGAACCTACAACATGCTCCAGCCCGAGATTTCCGGCCGCCTGCGCGCGCGCAAGACGAAGAACATCACGCGCCTCAAGCCGGAGCTGATCGCGACCGGCAATCTCGGCTGCATGACCCAGATCGCGCTCGGCCTTGAGGAGAAGGGCACCCCGGTGCCCGTCCGCCACACGATCGAGCTGGTTGATTGGGCGCTGGGCGGGAACTAGCCCGCCCAGCCCGGCTACACCACTTACCGGAAGAAGATAAAGGTCATCACCACGAAAAGCGGCAGGAGAATACCACCGCTCCAGATCATGTAGCCGAAGAAGCTCGGCATCTTCACCTTCATGTCCTTGGCGATCGCGTAGACCATGAAATTCGGCGCGTTGCCGATATAGCTGTTCGCGCCCATGAACACCGCGCCGCCGGAAATCGCCGCCAGGGTCAGGGCGAGCTTGCCCATCAGCAGCTTGGGATCGCCCCCCGCCAGCTCGAAGAAGACGAGATAGGTCGGCGCGTTGTCGAGGAAAGACGACAGGATACCCGTCAACCAGAAATAGGCGGCGTTGTTGGGCGAACCATCCGCGTTGGTGACCAGCGCGACGAGCGGCCCGAATAGGCCGTCCTTGCCGGCCTTGAGCATCGCCAGAACCGGGATCATGCACAGGAAGATGCCAGCGAACAGCTTGGCGACCTCCAGGATCGGTCCCCAGTTGAACTCGTTGCCGGCGCGCACCGGGCCGGGCGTGATCTTGAGCGAGACAAGCGCGATGATCACCAGCACCGCATCGCGCAGGATGTTCTGGAGTTCGAGTTCCCCGCCGGGGAATTTGACAGTGATCCCCGGCTTCCATGAGGCCGAGACAAGGATCGCCACGATGATCGCGCCGAGCAGGAGAATATTGGCCTTGCCGTAGAGCTTGAGATTCCGGTCCGGCGTCGGGTCTTTCGGGTGCGGCAGGCTGTCCTCGCGCTTATGCACGATCGTATCCCAGACATAGAACAGCGCGAGGAGCGAGAACACCAGGAACAGCGTTTCCGGGAAAAGATGCGTCGTCGTCCAGAAGAAATCGACCCCGCGCAGGAAGCCGAGGAAGAGCGGCGGATCGCCGAGCGGCGTCAACGAACCGCCGATATTCGAAACGAGGAAAATGAAGAAGACCACCACATGCACATTCGTGGTGCGATCGTCATTCGCGCGGATGATCGGCCGGATGAGGATCATCGAGGCGCCGGTCGTCCCCACGATGCTCGCCAGAACCGTCCCGATGGCCAGAAGTCCGGTATTCACCGCCGGCGTGCCGCGCAGGTTGCCCATGAGCAGAATACCGCCCGCAACTGTGAACAGCGCGAAAAGCAGGATGATGAAGCTCATGTATTCCAGCAGCAATGTATGCAACACGGCCTCGACGGCGACACCCGGACCCTTCATTGCGACGAGAGGGACGATAACCAGGGCCGCCCACATCGCCGCGATCTTGCCGTAATGATGTTCCCAGGTGCGATGGAACAGGATCGGACCTGTAGCGATGCAGAGCAGAAGCCCCGCGAAGGGCAGCGCCCAAAGCGGGGACAGCCCTTTGCCGTCGAGCCCCTCGGCGGCAAAAGCCGGCACCGTCATCAATGTCGTCAAGGTCGCAAGAAGAAGCCGTCGCATATTCACCCCAATATCGTCTTTTGATCGCGGGAAGCATGCCATCCGGTTTCCCGGAAGGCAAATTTGCTTCTCCCGCTGCCCGCGCAAACGACATTTTCCTTTTCACCTCGGGTTCATTTTCTTGATTTAGTCTCAAACAGAGAATTTCATGCTGCCTATCATACGATAACCGGAGATTTCATCCGATGTGCCGCTTCCTCGCCTATCACGGCGATCCGGTCCTGCTTGAGGACGTGGTCTGCACGCCCTGCCATTCGCTGATCCGGCAATCACTTCACGCGCACGAGGCGAAAACCGTCACCAACGGCGACGGATTCGGCCTCGGCTGGTATGGCGAACGGGAGGAGCCCGGCATCTACCGCGATCTGCGCCCGGCATGGTCCGACGAGAACCTGCTCTCGATCTGCGCGCAGGTGCGCTCGAAGCTGTTCTTCGCGCATGTCCGCGCCTCCACCGGCACGGCGACGGCCCGCGCCAATTGCCATCCTTTCACGTCGGGCAACTGCCTTTTCATGCATAACGGGCAAATCGGCGGATATGCGCAGGTGCGCCGCCAGATCGAGGCGATGTTGCCCGATGAATACTACGCCGCGCGCGGCGGGACGACCGACAGCGAGGCGATTTTCCTCGCCGCGATGGCGCGGGGCGCAAAGGAGGATGCAGCGAAAGCACTGCATTCCGTGCTCTCCGATATCCGGGCCATGACGAAAACCGCCGGCATCACCGAGGCTTTGCGCTTCGCCGCCGCCTTCACCAATGGCGAGACATTGTGGGCCTTCCGCTGGGCCTGCGACGAAAAGGCGCCGACGCTCTACTGGCGGGAGGATTCAAACGGCCTCCACGTCGTCTCCGAGCCTTACGACGAAATCCGCGAGAGCTGGAACGCCATTCCGCAAGGCTCGGTGCTGGTGGCGGAAAAGGGCAAGACGCCGAAGGTGGTGGATTTCAGGCCCGAGTGTGGGTGAGGACTGCAACTGAAGTCACGCCTCCCCGTCATGGTCGGGCTTGGCTCGGCCATCCACGACTTCAAAGCGCCGCGCCACGTAACACGAAGTCATGGATACCCGCCCCAAGGGCGGGCATGACGGATGGTGTCTTTCCTGCTCCCGTGGAAGGCCGTCATTGCGAGGAGGTGCCTTGGCACCGACGCGGCAATCCAAGTAAGAATGGATTGCTTCGCTACGCTCGCAATGACGCTCCGAGCCTCAATGCGCCTCGTCCCAGTTCCTCGCCGCGCGGGCATCGACCTTGAGCGGCACCCTGAGCTGCATCAGCGGTGCCGGCGCGTGCTCCATCACCTTGGTGATGACCGGAATGGCTGCCTCCGCCGCCGCTTCCGGCACTTCGAACACCAGTTCGTCATGCACCTGAAGCAGCATCTCGGCGGGTGAATTCGCCGCCGCCAGCGCGTGATCCATCCGCATCATGGCGCGTCGGATGATGTCCGCCGCCGAGCCCTGAATGGGCGCATTGATCGCCGCGCGCTCGACAAAGGCGCGCTCGGAAGGGTTCTTCGATTGAATGCCCGGAAAATGGCATTTGCGCCCGAAAATGGTCTCGACATAGCCATCCGCGCGCACCTTTGCCTTCATGGCCTCCATGTAATCCTTGATGCCGGGGAAGCGCTCGAAATACTTCTTGATGTAGGCGCCGGCCTCCTCACGCGGAATGGAAAGCTGGTTCGCAAGCCCGAAGGCCGAAATACCGTAGATGATGCCGAAATTGATCGCCTTGGCGCGGCGGCGGATCTCGCTGGTCATCTCCGAGAGCGGCACGTTGAACATCTCGCTCGCGGTCATCGCGTGGATATCCACGCCCTCCTCGAACGCCTTGCGAAGCTGCGGGATTTCCGCGACATGCGCGAGAATGCGCAATTCGATCTGGCTGTAATCCGCCGAGATCAGCAGCCGCCCCGGCTCCGCGACGAAGGCGGTGCGGATCTTGCGCCCCATCTCGTTGCGCACGGGAATGTTCTGGATATTCGGCTCCGTCGAGGCCAGCCGCCCGGTGGTCGTGGAGGCCAGCGAGAAGGAGGTATGCACCCGGCCGGTCTTCGGGTTCACGTAGGAGGGAAGCGCGTCGGTGTAGGTCGATTTCAGCTTCTGCATCTGCCGCCAGTCGAGCAGGCGGGCGGGGAGTTCGTGCCCCTGCGCAGCGAGATCTTCGAGCACATCAGCGCCGGTGGCCCAGGCGCCGGTTGGTGTCTTCTTGCCGCCGGGCAAGCCCATTTTTCCAAACAGAAGATCACCCAATTGCTTGGGAGAGCCGAGATTGAAACTCTCCCCGGCGAGTTGATGGATTTCCGCCTCAAGCCGCGCCATACCTTGCGCGAACTCACCAGAAAGGCGCGAGAGGATCTGCCGGTCGATCGCGATGCCGCGCGCTTCCATCCGCGCGAGGCAATCTGGCATGCCACGTTCGAGTGTCTCGTAAACATTCGTCATGCCCTCTTCGACAAGGCGCGGCTTCAGCGCCTGCCAGAGCCGCAAGGTGACATCGGCATCCTCGGCGGCATAGGCCGAGGCCTTGTCGATCTCCACCTTGTCGAAGGTGACGCCCGCCTTTCCCTTGCCCGCGACTTCCGAGAACGGAATCGGCTTGTGGTGGAGATGAAGCGACGAAAGCTCATCCATGCCGTGCCCATGCATGCCGGCATCGAGCACATAGGAAATCAGCATCGTATCGTCGATGGGGTGGATATCGACCCCGTGCCGACGCATCACGTTGAGGTCGAACTTGATGTTCTGGCCGATCTTGAGAACCGAATCGTCCTCCAGCAGCGGCTTGATCGCCGCGAGCGCATCGCGCAGCGGGATCTGCCCCTCGACGAGGCCGGAATCGAACAACCCCTCCCCCGCGCGATGCTGGAGCGGCACATAGCAGCCATTCCCCGGCGCGGTTGAAAGCGAGAGCCCGACAAGATCCGCCTGTTGGGCATCGAGCGAATTGGTCTCGGTATCGAAGGCGACGACGCCTTTTTCGCGTGCATCGGCGATCCAGCGCGCGAGATCCGCCAGGGTGCGGATGGTTTCGTAAGCCTCGAATTTCACCGGCAGCGCGCGCAAGGCCGCGAGGCGCGCAGCGGTGAGCGCAGCCGAGCCGGCGACAGCAGGTTCCGAGGCGGTTTCCGCCTGCGCACCTTCTCCAGCCTGCTTCAGAGCACCCTCACCCTGCATCAGCGCACCGGAAGCGCCCTTTGCATAGGCGGGATCGGGCGACACCTTGTCGTAATCGACGCCGTAAAGCTCCGCGACACGTTTCGTGAGCGTCGTGAATTCCATCGCTTTGAGGAAGGCAACGGCGCGCTCCGCCTGCGGAGAATGCGCGACCAGCGCTTCGAGCGGCGATTCCACCGGCACATCGCGCACCAGCGTGACGAGTTTTTTCGAGATCAGGATCTTCTCGACATTCTCCAGGGTGGTCAGCACCTCGCGACGCTTCGGTTGCTTGATCTCGCCCGCGCGGGCGAGCAGGGTTTCAAGATCCCCGTATTCCTCGATGAGCTGTGCGGCGGTCTTGACGCCGATGCCCGGCGCACCGGGAACGTTATCGGTCGAATCCCCGGCGAGCGATTGCACATCGACCACCCTTTCCGGGCCGACGCCGAAATAATCGCGCACCTCGGCCTCACCGATCAGGCGCTCTTCACGCTCGCCCGAGGCAGGGTCATACATCACCACGCCCGGCTCGATGAGCTGCATCAGGTCCTTGTCCGCCGAGACAATGGTGACCTCGGCGCCCGCCTCCACAGCCTGACGTGCATAGGTGGCGATGAGGTCATCCGCCTCGTATTTCGTCATCTCCACCGGTTCGTAACCGAAGGCACGCACCACGGCGCGCATCAGCGGAAACTGCGGAATGAGATCGTCCGGTGGATCGGAGCGGTTAGCCTTATAGGCCGGGTAGAGCGCCTTGCGGAAACTGTCCTCACTCTTGTCGAAGATCATCGCGAGATGTGTCGCCTTCTTGCCCCTCGCCCCCTCGCGGATGAATTGCAGGAGCTTGGTCGCGAAGATGCGCACCGCGCCCGTCGGCAGCCTGTCTGAACGGTAATTGTAGCGCTGATCCTGGCGGATCGACTGGAAATAGGCGCGAAAGACGAAGGAGGAGCCATCGACGAGGATGACGTGATCGCCGGGGGCGGGCTTCTTCGGGGGCAATTGGGTGCTCATGCAAGGATTTATAGGCCGAGAGCGCCGAGCCGTCAGCCCGGAACCGCGCTCAGCCACAGAGAATACGCGTGCTGATCGAGCGTTTTGACAGCCGATAGGTCAGCGCGGCCCGGAAACACAGGGCAAGCAGGTCTTTCGGAATTTCCTCGGCCACATCGAAGAGGATTGCGCGGTTGCCCTCGAAAGTCAGCGCCTCGCCGAAGGTGGCGCGGAACGTCTCGACGAGATTGGTCTGGCAGTGGAAATAGGCCGCGTAACACGTCCCGGACCTGCGATGTGCGTTGATGCGGATGATCGATCCGGCATTGGTTTGCGCGGTGAGATAGGATGGATCGCCCCATTTCAGGGTCTCCTCGATCGGCCCGACCGCCTCGACAGCAGCAGCCGTTTCGAAAATCAGGCAGCGCAAATCCTCAAGCCGCCGGCGCATGAGCGGGGAATAGCCCGCGAAAAGCGCGGCAACCCGTGCGTCCTGAAACGCAGGCATGATGTCTGCTTCACCCATGTTGCTCTCCAGAGTACATCCAAGCAGAGCCCCCCTGACAGGTTCTGTCAGCAAAAAACCGGCGGAACGATCCGCCGGTTTCATGAATTCGTGGGTGGCCGAGCTTCCCCGACCACAAGGCTAAAAAGCCGCCCTTACTTCGCCTTCTTGAGCGCCGCGCCGAGGATGTCGCCGAGGGTCGCGCCGGAATCGGCCGAACCATACTGCGCCATCGCTTCCTTTTCCTCGGCCATTTCGAGCGCCTTGATCGAGACCTGGATCTTGCGTGCCTTCTTGTCGAACAGGATCACGCGGGCATCGAACTTCTCGCCGGCGGCGAAACGGTCGGGGCGCTGATCGCCGCGATCGCGGGCGAGTTCAGCACGCTTGACGAAGGTGGTGAGGTCGGAACCGGCGATCTTCACTTCAAGACCGCCATCCTTCACTTCCAGCACTTCGCAGGTCACGACGCCACCCTTGCGGATCGTGTCGCCGGCTTCCGCGAACGGATCCGAGCCAACCTGCTTGATGCCGAGCGAGATGCGCTCCTTCTCGATGTCCACGTCGAGCACCACGGCTTTCACCATGTCGCCCTTCTTGAACTCGTCGATCACCTGCTCGCCCGGACGGTTCCAGTCGAGATCCGAGAGGTGGACCATGCCGTCCACATCGCCTTCGAGGCCGATGAAGAGACCGAATTCGGTCTTGTTCTTCACCTCGCCCTCGACGGTCGAGCCGACAGGGTGGTTGGCGATGAAGTTTTCCCACGGGTTGTTGAGGGTCTGCTTGAGGCCAAGCGAGATGCGGCGCTTGACCGGATCCACCTCGAGAACCTGAACCTCGACTTCCTGGCTGGTCGACAGGATCTTGCCGGGATGCACGTTCTTCTTCGTCCAGGACATTTCCGAGACGTGGATGAGACCCTCGATCCCCGGCTCCAGCTCCACGAAGGCGCCGTAATCGGTGATGTTGGTGACGCGGCCGGTGAACTTGCCCTCGATCGGGTACTTGGCCTCGATGCCCTCCCAGGGGTTGCCCTGGAGCTGCTTCATGCCAAGCGAGATGCGATGCGTGTCCTGGTTGATCTTGACGATCTTGACCTTCACGGTCTGGCCAACCGTCAGCACCTCGGTCGGGTGGTTGACGCGGCGCCAGGCGATATCGGTCACGTGCAGCAGGCCATCGATGCCGCCGAGATCAACGAACGCACCGTAATCGGTGATGTTCTTGACCACGCCGTCGATGATCTGGCCTTCCTCGAGATTCGAGACCAGTTCCTGACGCTGGCCGGCGCGGGTCTCTTCGAGAACCGTACGGCGCGAGACGACGATGTTGCCGCGGCGGCGATCCATCTTCAGAATCTCGAACGGCTGCGGAACGCCCATGAGCGGGCCGACATCGCGGATCGGGCGGATATCGACCTGGCTGCGCGGCAGGAACGCCACGGCACCGTCGAGATCGACCGTATAGCCACCCTTGACCTGATTGAAGATGGTGCCGGTGACCTTTTCCTTGGCCTCGTACGCCTTCTCCAGCTTGACCCAGCTTTCCTCGCGGCGGGCCTTGTCGCGGCTGATCACCGCCTCGCCCAGCGCGTTCTCGACGCGCTCGAGGTAAACCTCGACCTTATCGCCGATCTTGAGAACCTGATCCTTGTTCGGACCCTGGAATTCCTTCAGCGCGACGCGGCCCTCGGTCTTGAGGCCGATATCGATGACGGCGACATCCTTCTCGATGCCGACCACCGTGCCGGTGATCACGGAACCTTCGGCGGTATCAGCCGAGAGGAAGGATTGTTCGAGCAGAGCCGCAAAATCTTCACGGCTGGGGTTGAGGTTAGAGGCCATTAAAACTCCGAAAGCGCCCTTTTTTCAGGGCTTTGCGCCGACATATCTGGTTGATGACTGCCCCTGACCGCCAGCCATTCTCCGTGTTTGGAAAATGCTGCCCTTTACGGGCTGCCGGCGCGATGAACCGGCGGTATCGGGACATTGCCTCGGCCATGAAGCCGGAAGACTCGCCGCGCGTAGCAAAAAACGCGGTAAACAGCAAGCGAAAGCCCGTATTTTTACTGAGAACATGTTGCCGACGCCGATTTCGGCACTTTACCCCAACCCGCAATGCGATACCCTCGCGCCATGAGCCGTGATCTCGTCAATGCCATCTGCCGGAGCTTTCCGGGTGCCGAACTTTCCGATCCCTGGGGTGGCGGGCATGATGTATGGAAAGTCGGCGGCAAGATGTTCGCCTCGATGGGCACGATCCTCTCCGGCGTCTCCGTAAAAACCGACAGTGTGGAAACGGCCCGGATGCAGATCGAGATGGGCGTCGGCGTCAAGGCGCCGTATTTCCACGCCTCCTGGATCAATATTCCCTGGACGATGCCGGAGGCGGAATTGCAGGCGCGTCTCGCGGCTTCCTATCGCCTTGTCCGCGCCGGGCTCACGCGCAAGGCGCAGGCGGAACTGCCGCCCTTTCCCTGAGAAAAATCAGCATTTTGGCATGAGCTTGAGCTTCTCGGCATATTCCTTCTGCGAAAACGCATCGAAATCGACAAGCAGCGGCACATAGCCCTTCGTCTCGGCGGCAGCGAGATAGGAAGAAAAGAGAAGCTTCCCCTGCGGCAAAGTGTCGCGATAGCAGAAATCCGGCTCGAGCCGGATGGAAAGCGAGCCCTTGCGCTTTTCCGCCTTCGCGACGCCGACCCGGTGACGCATATCCTCGAACATCGCCACTGCGCTGGCCGGCAGCCGATAGGCGGCGATACGCTCCCCCGCCCTGCCATGGGCCGCAAGCTTCTCCAGCTCTTCGGGCGATGAGAGCGCTTCGAGGGCAAAATCGTTTTTCTCCGGCGGCCTTCCCTCGACAACCATCTCGACAACCATGCGGGTGCCGCGCGCAACAACACTATCCGGCACGCGGATCGCCGCGCGGAACCGGGAGAGATCCGTGGTCGCGAGATCAAGGCGCGAAAGCGTCAGCATCGAGCTGACGGGCACATGGCTGCACGCCGCAGGTGCCATGCACGCGATCGCGGCAAAGCCGGCACGCGCAAGCGAGGTGATCATTTCGGGAAAGCCTGCCATAACCGCTCCATTGACATTAATTTTTTAATGCAATACGATAATTCAATAGCGAAATGCAATAAGGAATTTCCAGTGCCCGCTTCTCTTGCCGCCAAGCCTCATCCAGACCTTCCCGAAGCGGATCTGCGTCATTCCCTGCGCTGGATATCCCGCATCGCCCGCGGCACGACATTGCTCGCGACAATCATGGCGCTGGGGGGAATCGCCTACTTCATCATCGATCCCGAGCCCGCTCTCCACCTGTTCGGGCCGCAAGGCCTGCTTGGGCCCTCCACCCCGCAATCCGGCGCGCCCGGCGATCCGCGCAATGCGCGCGGCCTGTTGTTCCTGGCGCTGCTTCCCGCGCTGATCCTGTTCGTCCTGACTGCGCATGGCATTTTCCGCCTCTTCCACCGCTTTGGGCAGGGCCGGATTCTCGATGGTGAAACCGCGCGCCAGCTCGGCAATGTCGGCTGGTTCCTTTTCGCCAGCGCGGAAGTCGCGATCCTGACGCGGACCCTCGTGGCACTGGCGCTCACCTGGCACAATCCGCCGGGCCAGCGTCACCTTGTCCTTTCCATCTCGCTCAATGACTTCATGCTGCTTCTGTTCGGGCTTTTCGTGCTTGCCTTCGCGCAGGTCATCAAGCAGGCCGCCCGCATCGCGGAAGAAAACCGCGGTTTCGTGTGAGGGCAGCCATGGCGATCAATGTGATGCTTGATGTGATGCTCGCGCGGCGGAAGATGAAATCGCGCGAACTGGCCGAAAAGATCGGCATCAGCGAGGTCAATCTCTCGCTGCTGAAATCGGGCAAGGTCAAGGGCATCCGCTTCGAGACGCTGGCGGGGATCTGCGCGGCGCTCGATTGCCAGCCCGGCGATATTCTCGCCTATGAGTCGGAAGGCGCGCCGGCACTGGATGGGGAGGGGTAGCGCCCTTGCAGGGCGCTATCGAGACGAGCGGGAGGAAGCGTGCTTCGGGGCGCGCCCTCAGCGCAGTTTCGCGATCGCGTTCGCCAGCGCCTGCGCGCGCGGCACGAAGCTCTCGACAACGAGATATTCCTCGGGCGAATGCGCCTTCGCGCCAACGGGGCCGGTGGAGCAGAGGGTCGGGCACCCCACGGAAGCGGTGAAGCCGGAATCGGCGCAACCGCCCGAGAATTCGCCCTCGACCGAAAAGCCGATCTCCTTCGCCGAAGCGAGATAGGTCTCGAAAAGCGCTTTCGAAGCCTCGTCCTGAACCAGTGGATAGAACTCGCCCTTGATCTTCAGCTCGGCGCGTGTGCCCGGCACGCTCGAATGCGCCATGATCGCTTCGATTTTCGCCAGCGCCTCGCCGCGCTGGTCATGCGTGATGTAGCGCAGGTCGATCTCGCCTTCGGCATAGGGCGCGACCGTGTTCACCGATTGCCCACCCTTCACGATTCCCACATTGAGCGTGATGCCGCGCGGCAGATCCGTGATCGCCTGAAGCGCGATGATCTTGTGCGCGAGTTCCGCGATGGCCGAAACGCCGTCCTGGAAATTCGCGCCCGAATGCGCCGCCTTGCCATGCACGGCGAAGCTCATGAACACGCCACCCTTGCGCCCTGAAACGACATTGCCGTTGATGCGTCCCGGCTCGGAATTGAAGACGAGGCGGGCATTGCGCGCCGTTTCCTCAATGATCGGCCGGCAGGCGGGTGAGCCGATTTCCTCATCCGAGGTCATCAGCGCGAGAAGCGGTCCCGGCGCGCCGCCGAACTTGTGATAGGCGGCGAGCACGAAGGCGTTCATCACAAGGCCGCCCTTCATATCCATCACGCCCGGCCCGTAAGCCTTGCCATCCTCGATCTTGAAGGGGCGGCGGGCCACCTCTCCTTTCGGAAAGACCGTATCGCGGTGGCCCATCAGGACGATCGGGCGATTGCCGCCGCCTGATCCGGCAACTTCCGCCTTCAGCGCATCGCCGAACGTATCGTTTCTCACCCAATGGGTGGGAATGCCCTGTTCGGTGAAGAAGCGCTCGAAGCGCCTGCCCACCTCATCAACGCCGGCCTTGTCGTAGGAACCGGAATCGATGTTCACGACCTCCTCGAGCAAAGCAAGCATTGCTGGCTTCTGGGCTTCGAGCCATTCAAGCAGGGCGGGGTTGGCGGCGGGCATGGTTTCCTCATCGGTGACGGACGGAAACCGGCTTAACGCCGGTTTCCGATGGTGGATCAGACAAAAAAGCTCGCGATTTGCGAAAGCGGCTTCTTCTCCGTCGCATGGCGGGGAATCGTCGCGTTGGGCGCAGGATAGCCGGTTACGAGCAGGATGTAAGGCTTCTCGGCGGAAGGGCGCTTGCAGATTCCGTTGAGGAAACCCATCGGGCTCGGCGTATGCGTCAGCGTGGCGAGCCCTGCCTGATGCAGCGCCGTAATCAGGAACCCGGTCGCGATCGAGACGCTTTCGGGCACGTAATAGTTCTTGCGCATCACGCCATCCGCGCTCGGGCTCTGACGGGCGCCGAAAATCGCGATGAGCCAAGGCGCTTCCTCAAGGAATGGCTTGCTCGCATCGGTGCCAAGCGGCTTGAGCGCCGCGAGCCATTCCTCACCGGCCTTGCCGGCATAGAAGGCCTTCTCTTCCTCCTCCGCTTCCACGCGGATGCGGGCTTTGATCGCGGGATCGCCGATCACGGCAAAATGCCAGGGCTGGTGGTTGGCGCCATTCGGCGCGGTTCCGGCCGCCAGAAGGCAGGTCTCGATGATCTCGCGCGGCACCGGGCGGCTGGAGAAATCGCGCACGGTATGCCGCTTGGCGATCGTCTCGTAGAACCCGCGTGCGCGGGCGAGCATCTCTTCCGGCGGATATTCGACATAATCCGGCAGCGGAACCGGCCTGAAGTCCTTTGTTATTCCGTCCATGGGCGTTTCCCCTTCTTTTGTGAAGCCTGGTGGACGTAGTTTAGGCGACCCAGAATAAGTTGCAAGTGTTACCGTCGTGCGAATCCGCAGCATTTCCCGCCGATCCGGCAGGGTTACCGAGCGGCTCGTGGAATGAGGGCAGCCCCGATCAGCGCGCCCGCGAGGAAGCCGCCAGCATGGGAGCGCCAGTCGATCTCGGGGAAAAACAGCGTGATCGCGACATTGAGGCCGATATTGATCACGAAAAAGGAAGCGGGCAATTCACTCCGCCGGAGAAGGCGGAACATGAACAAGGCGCCCAGAAGCCCGGAAGTGCCGCCCGAAGCGCCGATGAGCACAAAAATCCCCTCGCGCGTCAGCACGGAAGTCAGGCCGCCGATCACGACAGCGCCGAAATAGAGCACGAGGAAGCGCCACCCGCCGAAAAAGCGCGCCAGCGGAATGCCCCAGGCCAGCAGGCAGGTAACGTTGGCAAGCAGATGCATGAGATTGCCATGCAGGAAACTGTAACTCACGAACCGCCAGAAATCGCCATCGATCCATGCAAGCGGCAGCAGCCCCCCGGCTTTCACCAGAAGCGGCACGGAAATCGCCTGATCCTGCTCAAGAGCCGCGGTGATCGCGTAGCCGACGCCGATCCCCACGAGCAGCGCCAGGATCACGGGCGGCATCGGTTGGGTATCCGAAGGACGTTCCCCCGCAGGCGGCACGGAGGTCGGGCGCGGCGCTCCGGCGCTCATGCCGCCCTGCCCTTGATGGCGCCGAGCGCCGAGGCGAAAACCGCCTCGACATCCATCGCGCTCGTATCGATGCGGATCGCATCGGGCGCGATGGCCATGTTCGGCGCATCGCGGGCATCACGGGCCACAAGATCGGCGAGAATGACAGCCTCGGTGACATCCTCGCCGCGCGAGACCAGCTCGCGATACCGGCGGTTCGCGCGGACCGCGACATCCGCGTCGATCCACAGTTTCACCGGCGCGAAAGGCGCGATCACCGTGCCGATATCGCGTCCGTCGAGCACCGCGCCACCAGGTTGACGCGCGAAATCCTGCTGGAATTGCCGCAAGGCAAGGCGCACGCTCGGCACGCTGGCTACGCGGCTGGCCGCTTCTCCGGCCTTGCGCTCGCGCAGGCGCGGATCATCGAGCCAGGCGGCATCGAAACGGGAAGCGATGTCGCCCGCCATCGCGCCATCATCAAGATCGCGGTTTTCATCGCGCATTTTCTGCCCCACCGCGCGGTAGAGCAACCCGGTATCAAGGACCGGGAGCCCGTAATGGGCCGCCAGCCTTTTCGCCAGCGTCCCCTTGCCGGACGCCGCGGGACCATCGACCGCGATGACGAGCGGCGGCTTCATGCGAATTGACCGCCAAGCCGCGTCATCAGGGGAATGAAATCGGGGAAGCTTGTCGCGATGAAGCTCATGTCATCGACACCGACATCGCGATCCGCCGCCAGCCCCATGACAAGAAAGCTCATCGCGATCCGGTGGTCCATATGCGTTTTCACGCTGCCACCGCCGCGGATATTCCGCGAAAGCCCGTCCACGATGAGATCGTCGCCCTCGATGCGGTGCGTGACGCCATTGGCTTTGAGGCCATCCGCCACCGCCTGCAGGCGATCGCTCTCCTTCACCCGCAATTCCTGAAGGCCGTTCATCCGCGTCTCGCCCTCGGCGAAAGCGGCGGCGACCGCGAGAACCGGATATTCGTCGATCATCGAGGGCGCGCGCTCGGCAGGCACATCCACGCCCTTGAGGAGCGAATGGCGCACACGCAGATCCGCGACTTCCTCACCCCCTTCAATGCGGCGATCGAGCTCCTCGATCCGCGCGCCCATCTCACGCAAGGTAGTGATGAGGCCGATGCGCAGGGGGTTCATCATCACGGATTCGATGACGATATCCGATCCCGGCACGATCAGCGCCGCGACCATCGGGAAAGCGGCGGAGGACGGGTCCGCCGGCACGGCGATCGGCTGAGGCGCGAGTTCCGGCTGCCCCTTGAGCGTGATGCGCCGGCCATGCGCGCCATGAGGCGTGCTGGTAATCTCCGCGCCGAAATAGGCGAGCATCTTTTCCGTGTGGTCGCGGCTGGCTTCCGCCTCGATCACAATCGTCTCGCCCGGCGCGTTGAGCCCGCAGAACAGGATCGCGGATTTGATCTGCGCGGAGGCCACGGGCGTCTCATAGGTGATCGGGATCGTCTCGCGCGCCCCCTGGATGGTGAGCGGCACGCGGTTGCCTTCCGCCGCCTCGATCACCTCGACGCCCATCTTCCTGAGCGGATCGAGGATGCGGCCCATCGGGCGCTTGCGCAAAGAGGCATCGCCATCAAAGGTCGCGCGGATCGGGTGTCCGCCGACCACGCCCATCATCAGGCGCGATCCGGTGCCGGCATTGCCGAAATCGAGAGTCTCCGAAGGTTCAAGCAAGGTGCCGATCCCCATGCCGTTCACCCGCCATTCGCCGGGGCCGACCCGCTGGATATCGGCACCCAGCGCGCGGGCGGCGGCGGCACTGCGCAGCACATCCTCGCCTTCGAGCAAGCCCGTGACATGCGTCTCGCCGATCGTGAGCAGGCCGAGAATCATCGCGCGATGGGAAATCGACTTGTCGCCGGGTACGCGCACCCTGCCCGTGAGCGGACCGGATTTGCGCGCCTGCATGGGCTGCATCTCAAAACCGTGCGACATTCTGCGCCTCTCTCCGATCGCGCGGCGAAAAGGACTTTCGCCATGATTTCCACGCCCGGCTTTCGCGCTTCACAAGCGCTTTCGCTGCAACGAGCATTGACACCGGAGGGAGAGGCCACTAACGGGCTTCATCCCGACTTTGCAAGCGGAAGTTTTTATTCCCCGCGCGCGGCGCGGACAACACAAAGCAAACCGTCAAACCAGGAACGCGACATTGCCCAAGGCTGAACTCGGCACCAAGCGCATCTGCCCCGTGACGGGCAAGAAATTCTACGATCTCGGCAAGGACCCGATCGTCTCCCCCTATACCGGGCAAGGCTATCCGCGTGCCTATTTCGACCCACAGCCGAAACTGGCGAAGGTCGAGGAGGCCGACGAGGACGATGTCGCGGTCGAAGGCCCCGGCGCGGAACTCGTACCGCTTGAGGATGCCGACGAGGCGGATGTCACCAAGGCCGTCCCCGACGAGGATATCGATCTCGACGATGACGATGACGATACCTTCCTCGCACCCGAGGAAGACGAGGATGACAACAATGTCTCCGACCTCATTGATGGCGACATCGAGGAAGACGAGGAAAGCTGAGCTTTCCCCGTTTTAACGCCGGTTGGCGCGGAAAATCCGCGCCTTCCACACCCCCGGCAAAAATCCTTGCCCCGGGATCGAATATCCTCTTGCGGTGCGCAAAGTCTTGTGACATTGAACGCGCCTCCGGTTCGCAAGAGCCGGCCCGCCATGCTCCCAGGCATGGTTCTGATGGGGCTATAGCTCAGCTGGGAGAGCGCCTGCATGGCATGCAGGAGGTCAGCGGTTCGATCCCGCTTAGCTCCACCAATTCTTTCCAACAAAACGCGCGCTCAGCACCCCTGCGGGTGAATGACGTACATACCCGGATGACTGAAGGGCGCCTCATGCGTGCCCCCATTGTACGCAGCACAATACTGACTCGCCTTGAAGCGCGCCTTGCAGAAGCGATGGGCGATGCGAAAAGCATACTGGTTGCGTCATGAGCCCACATAGGCAGTCGTAATACTACGGCCAGCAGGCGATTCCGGCTTCTTAAGCCAACTCGCCGCATGCTCCATCGCCTCAGCCGGCCGCCAACACTCTATTGTACAAAAACAGCCCGCCTAATCCTGCGTGGCTTGTTTTTATCAAATTATTTCATTTATTGGGTCTTATTCTAAAATATTACTCGAATATTCCTGCTCAATATTACATCCTGGAAAGAGCCAGTTATTTCTTTATCAGTAATGAACACATCAATGTCTTGCCACGGGCAAATTACAGCGAGATACGGGCGACCTATTTTTATCGAACTTGCAAGGAGTACACTTGTTTTCGCACGAGACAGCATCGTCCGTTTAACCCAAACCGCATCCGTTTCAACATCGACAGGACCATCGGCCATCATACCGCTTGCACCGATATAGGCGGCATCGACGTTAAAGCGGTTCAAGAATGCAAGCGTTTCTGGGCCATAAACAGCGCGTTCGCGGCGGGAATAGTCTCCCGGGCAAAGAATGAGCCGTGCATCGGGATGCCCGGCCAAAGCCCCCAAAACCCCCAGCGAATTGCTGATCACAGTGAATTTCTTGGGTTGCGTTGATAGCGCTTGGGCAAAAAGCGTCGTGGTCGACCCTGAATCGATCATGATGACTGAGTTTGGCTCAACAAGCGCTGCCGCATTCTCAGCGATTTTCCGCCGCTCCTCGACATCAATGGCGCTGCGCTCTTCGAAAATCGGCTGCAACCCCGCAAAGGCGCCGGCAGCGCCCCCATAGGTGCGCCGCACGATTCCTTGGCGAGTTAGCTCCTCGATGTCACGCCGGATCGTCTCCGGCGTTACGTTGAGGAGCTGCGCAAGTGTCGAGGTTCGAATGGTTGCGTTGGCCGAGATCTCGGCAACGATTAAGCGCTGCCGCCTCTGCTTTTTGGAGAGCCCGTCGTCACTAACCATTCCGGCTCACTTCCTCATGTAGCGATGACGCTCTCGATAACCTCTTTCCGCTCAGATGCGAAATTCCACTGTTACAGGTTGATGGTCCGAAGAACGGGTAGCAACGTCATAATGGATGCCTGTAACCTGCTTCGCGAGATCGGCATTCGTCAACACATAGTCCGTGCACTGGGGCGGACCATAGACCTGCTCCGTGATACAGAAGGATGGTGGATGAGCCTCTTTATGAAGCACACGCCAACTATCGACGAGCGGCGAGAAACCTGGGCCCGCTTCGGTGAGTATCGGCCAGAGATCGCTTTCGGGCGGCATATTGAAATCGCCGCACAGAACAGTCGCAACCGGATGCCCCACCTCTAGGTAGGGGCCTGAAGCCGGTTTCGGCATGGCATGAGCACGGGCCTGTGTCTCGACAAGGATCGTGCGGATAGCTTCCAGCTGGGCGGCACGCGCCGCGGCCGAAAAATAGTCAAGATGCGTCGTCATCATTCGCACAGGGCCACAGGCCGTGACGACGATCACTTCAAGCAACAATCGAGGCATGGTCTGGGCACCATCCGCGATCCAGGGCAAAGCGTGCCGCCGCACCGAGATAATGGGCAGGCGGGACAGGATCGCATTGCCAAAGAGACGGGCTCCTCCATCCGAATCGAAAGTCTCAACCCCTGGCCCGGCAATGAGCCGGTAATCCGGAAAAAGCCGGGCAAAGATATCAAACTGGTTTGAGCCATCGGCACCAGGAAGATCGGGCATGCCCGATGCCACTTCCTGAAGGCAAATCACGTCGGGATCGACCGCTGCGATTTCGCTGGCGATACGCTCACAATTGACCTGGCCGTCAATTCCTCGCGCCCACTGGATGTTCCAGCTTGTCAGACAAAGCCGAGTCATCAGCGAATTCCCGCCCGCATGAAACTTTGCACAAACTGCCGCTGGAACAGCAGAAAACCGATCAGTAGCGGCGCCGAAGTCATCAAAGTCGCCGCCGAAATAATCGCCCAGTCCACCCCCTGATCACTCGCGGAAAAGACCTGCAAGCCAACAGTCAGCGGGCGGGCTTCCACAGAATTCGTGATGATCAGCGGCCACAGGAAATTGTTCCAGTGATACGACACTGAGACCAGCCCGTAAGCAACGTAGATGGGTTTCGCCAGCGGCACGTAAACCTTCAAGAGCACCTGGAGAGCGCTCGCGCCCTCAATGCGCGCGGCTTCATCCAGTTCGCGAGGCACCGTACGAAATGTCTGCCGAAGGAGGAAAATCCCGAATGCGGACGCCACGTAAGGCAAAGCGATGCCGGGTAGGGTATCGACCAAGCCGATAGAAGACATGGTCCGATAATTCTCAACGATCAGCACGTCCGGCATGACCATGAGCTGCGAAAGCACCAACGCGAAAGCAATGCCCCGACCCGGAAAATCGAACCGGGCGAATGCATAGGCAGCAAGCGTGCAGAGCACGACCTGGCAAACAAAGATCATTGTCACGAGCAGGATGGTGTTCAGGAAATAGCGCCCGAACGGCGCAGCGTGCCATGCGCGAACAAAGTTCTCCAACGTCAATGGCGCGTTCAACGTGAACCGTGTTGTGTGCTCGGGTGCATGGAAGGCTGCCCAAATCGCGA
This sequence comes from Pseudomonadota bacterium, assembly GCA_020161575.1. Lineage (GTDB taxonomy): Bacteria > Pseudomonadota > Alphaproteobacteria > Rhizobiales > Beijerinckiaceae > Rhabdaerophilum. The sequence goes on along the minus strand of JAIUNR010000007.1, from coordinate 69,897 downwards.
ACAGAAGCGGCAGAATCCAAAGCACGCCAAGCAATATGGCGCCCGCGCTTTCGAGAAATTTGCCAAAACCTTTCGGCGCAAAAGGATCGTACCGCTCTTCCGGCCGGAGCGAGGGTGAAGGAGAGTGAAGCGAACTCATGAATAATGAACCTTCCGCTCGAGCCAGCCATACTGGATAGCCGCAGCGCCAGCGAGCAAGACAAGCATGAACACTGTCAGCGCGGCGGCGTAGGCCGTATCCCAGAAGTTGAAACCGACCTGATAGATGTAAAACAACAGCAGGGACGTCGCATTATCTGGCCCTCCCCGTGTCATGACGATGATGTGGTCAACCATGCGAAACGCGTTGATCACGGCATTAATCAGCACAAACAACGTCGTGGGCATCAGAAGCGGGAACTGCACACGGCGGAAGAAAGTCCATCGCGAGGCCCCCTCCAGGCTCGCAGCCTCTGCCAGAACAGGCGAAATACCCTGCAACGCGGCCAGGTAGAAGATCATGAAGAACCCGGCCTCTTTCCAGACCGCAACCATGATAACGGCCCACAGGGCGGTATCCTTGGTGCCGAGCCAGTTTGTGGCGGGGCGCCCGATGAGCCCCATGACCTGGTCGAGCAGCCCATATTGAGGGGTAAAAAAGAACAGCCATATATTGGCCACCGCGATCATCGGCAGCACTGTGGGCGTAAAATAAGCCATCCGCGCAAAGGTACGCCCCGGTATGCGGTCATTGACCCATAGGGCCATGAGAATAGCGAGGAAAATTGACGCCGGGATCGTGCCAACCGCGAACCATAGATTGTTCGTGAATGACTGCCAGAAGACCGGATCCGCCAGAATCTGCTCATAATTATCAAGCCCCACGAAGCTCGAGGGGCGACGCGCACGTGGTGTGGAATAAACGCTCTCGATGATGCTCGCGATCGCCGGCCAATGGGTGAACGCAATCAGGAACAGCATCGCTGGCGCCATTAGGCCCCAGCCAATCAGCGCGTCGGAATGGCTTTTCTTCATTGCATGATCACTCCGGCCTACTCTGAGGGAAAAGTCGGGAGGGGGCTGACGCCCCCACCCTCAGCGATAAGGGCGCAGAATGCGCTCGGCCTCGGTCTGCGCGTCGTTGAGCGCAGCCTGGACGGTCTTCGAACCCGAAAGCGCGGCTTGCACGTTATCGGTCAGTGCTTTCGTGACGCGCTGATTTTCATGGGTAGAAAGTTCGGCGGTGGCATGCTCAAGCTGATCGCGCGCAACCAGCGCAGGCGGAAACTCCTGCGCATAGCTCTTCATGCGAGCGGTATCGTAGGCCGCGGGAGAAACCGCGACATAGCCCGTATCAATGCTCCATTGCGCAGCGATTTCGGGCTCAGTGAGCCAACGCGCAAAGCGGAAAGCGGCTTGCTGCTGTTCCGGCGAAACCTTCTTGGAGATCATCAGGTTGCCACCGCCGGTGGGACTTCCCCTGCGCTTTTGCTCTGGAAGCATGGCAACGCCAAACGGGAACTTCGCATTCGCACGCACGTTCGAAAGGTTGCCCGTTGTCGTCCACATCATGGCCGTCTTGCGCTCGAAAAAGTCCTTCGGCGTTGTGCCCCATTCGACGATACCGGGGGCGTGAGCCTTGTGTTTCTGGCCAAGATCCAGCCAATACTGAAGCCCCGCCGCGACGCCGGGGGCGTTGAAGGTCGTGCGATTACCTGCGCTGTTTGCGAGAACATCACCCGCCTGCAAGGCCAATGCCTGCAGCAGCCAATAGGGGAAACCAGTCGACGGGATCTGCGTGCCCCACTGCGTGACATTCCCGGAGGCATCGCGTTTGGTGAGCTTTTGCGCGAATGCGAGATGCTCATCCCAGTTGGCGGGCGCCTTCTCCGGATCAAGACCAGCCTCGCGGAAAGCTTCCTTGTTCCAGTAGAGGACGATGGTTGAACGCTGGAACGGTATGCCCCAGGTCTTGCCGCCGGTCTGGCTGTTGGCCATGAAGGCCGGGAAAAAGCTCGAGAGCCATGCCTTGTCAGCCGGGGTTTTCACGAAACCGTCGATCGGGATCACCGCGTCGTCATCGATCATCGTGAACATGTCAGTGGAGAGAAGGCAGGAGAGCGCCGGAGGCGTGCCGCTCTTGTGCGCCGTGACAACCTTTACCAAGGTTTCCTGGTAGGTCCCGGCATAGACCGGCGTCACTTCGACATCCGGGTTTAGTCGGTTGAATTCCTTCGCGAGATTATCGACAAGCCGGGTCACCGCACCGCCGACAGCAATCGGGTAAAAGAAGGAGATCTTCACCGGACCGCCCTGTGCAAGGGACGGTCGAACTAAAGCCGCGCTGGCGGCCGTTGCTACAAGAAATCTGCGTCTGTCCATCGTTTCCTCCCGTTTTTTTCGCTCTGTGCTGAAGATATCTAGCTTGAATCAGCAATTCTTATTCTGCTTTATTGTCAGACCATCAGAGACCAAGTCATCTCATGTTCGGTCGATCCTCCGCGCAGTCTCCGCGTCGAACCAATGTGTCTTGCCGAGATTCCAGTTGAGATAAATGGATTCGCCTTCCCGCAAGCCAGCCTTGCCCGGGACGCGCGCCACGAAACGGTTCGCCTGCACCCGGGCCTCGACAAGCGTATCCGACCCCAGATACTCGGCAGCGACCACCGTAGCCGCAAGACCTTCCGCCCCAAGCGTCACGTCTTCAGGGCGTATACCGGCGGAAAGTGCGGCAAGCGGCCTGCCTTCGGGGAAAATTACACCGGAGAGCGCTGCGAGCGCTTCTCCCGGCAGGATGTTCATTGGCGGCGTACCGATGAAACTTGCCGCGAAGGTCGTGGCAGGGCGGTCGTAGAGGTCATCCGGCGTGCCGTTCTGTTCGATCCGGCCGCCTCGCATCAGAATGATGCGATCCGCCATGGTCATCGCCTCCACTTGATCATGCGTGACATAGATCATCGTCATCCCGAGGCGCTGCTGCAAACCTCGGATTTCACGCCGCATGTCCAAGCGCAATTGCGCATCAAGGTTCGATAATGGTTCGTCCATGAGGCAAACCGAGGCTTCTGCCACCACTGCCCGCGCCAAAGCCACGCGCTGCTGTTGCCCGCCTGAGAGTTGCGAGGGTTTCCGTCCGAGTAGCGGATCGAGGCCAAGCATATCGGCCGCGCGCTTCAGCCTCTCCTCGCATTCAGCGGGAGGAACCTTGCGTACCTTGAGGCCGAACAGAATATTCTCTGCGACCGTGAGGTGCGGAAAAAGCGCATAATTCTGAAAAACCATGGCGATCCCACGCCGAGACGGCGGGAGCTCGGTCACATCGGTCTTATCGATGAAAATCCGCCCGGCTGTCGGCATATCGAGTCCGGCGATGAGCCGCAGGCTGGTGGATTTGCCACAACCTGACGGCCCTAACAGAGCGGTGAGTGTCCCCGGCTCCACAGTGAAGGATACATCATCCACTGCGCGAAAATTCGCCCAGTGCTTTGAGACTTGATCGAGTACAATTCCGGCCATTCAAGCCCCCCTTACATCGGCAGCCTTGGAAAGGGCCCGCTCTTTCTCGTTACCGCTGGCCCGTGCCGCGAGATGGGCAGCAAGCCGCTCAGCAATTTTTTTCCCGCCATGAAGCCCGAACTTTCCGCGACGCCAAAGGATGTCGTCAGCAGTTCGGGCGAACTCCTCGCGAACAAGGTAATCGACCTCGCAAGCAGTCAATCCACCACCCAAATGCTCCCCAAGATCAGCCCAGCTCCGGGCGTTACCGAGGACACGGTCAATGCGCGTGCCGTATGCGCGGGAAAGGCGTGTAGCCACTTCTGCTGGCAGGAATGGGAAGCGTTCGAGCACACGAGCGAGGAAACGTGGGAAATCGCCATCGGGCAGGTCTCCACCCGGCAAAGGCACCCGCGATGTCCAGGCCTCGCCATGCCGAGCAAGATGCGGCTTCAGCCGCTGCATGGCGTGCTCGGCAAGACGGCGATAGGTGGTGATCTTGCCTCCGTAGATCGAAAGCAGCGGTGGATGGGCCTCCCCTTCGCGCAGATCAAAAACGTAATCCCGCGTAACCGTGGAAGCCTTGGCCGATTGGTCATCGAACAGCGGCCGCACCCCGGAATAGGACCAGAGCACGTCATCGGGGCCTATCGGCTTACGAAGATAGCGATTGGCCACATCGCAGAGATAGTTGATCTCCACTGTCGAAATCGAAACTGTCGAGGGATCGTCCTGAAAGGGGACATCGGTCGTCCCAATCAGCGTAAAATCGTGCTCATAAGGAATAATGAAGACTATTCGACCATCCGGATTCTGAAGAATATAGGCATGTTCTCCCGCATAATTGCGCGGAACAACGATATGGCTGCCTTGGATCAACCGAATCCGTGATTCCTTTGAATCGATCCCGCTCTGAGCAAGAATTTGCTCAACCCAAGGTCCAGCGGCGTTCACAATCACATTCGCCAGGAGTGGGTACTGTCCTTGATCATCCTCGACCTCGACCTTCCACACGCCTTCATGCGGCGCTGCGGAAATGAAGCGGCAGCCTGTTCGGATATCCGCGCCACGCTCTTTCGCGTCGAGCGCGTTGAGGACCACGAGCCGCGCATCGTCCACCCAACAATCTGAATAGCTGAACCCAACCCGAAAATCAGGCGCCAGCGCCGCGCCCGGCTCTTCACGCTCGAGATTGACACGACGCGAGCCGGCGAGAACCTTGCGCCGGGCAAGGTGGTCATAGAGAAACAGACCCGCACGGATCAGCAAGGCGGACCGCTGCCCGACATCATGCGGCAAGATGAACTCCATCGGCCTCACGATATGGGGCGCGATAGAAAGCAGAACCTCGCGCTCCATCAAGGCTTCGCGCACCAGCCGGAACTCATATTGCTCCAGATAGCGCAACCCGCCATGGATGAGCTTGCTCGAAGCCGAAGATGTCGCTCTGCCAAGGTCACCCTGCTCCACGAGCGCCACCGACAGGCCGCGTCCAGCAGCATCGCGGGCAATTCCGACGCCATTGATGCCGCCGCCGATCACAAGCAGGTCAAACGGCTGCCCATTCATCAGTGGCTACCCCGCTTCGAAGCGATTGCAGCAGCAGAGGATTTGCGGGCCGCCAGCACCATGTTGGCAAAGGCAACAAAACCATCGCCCCCCCGCTCCTGGGTCACGTAGCATGGCAGATTCTGGATCGTTCCCAAGAAATGCTTGACGTTCGCAACACCCACCGAGAGGGGGAAAGCGTGAAACATGGGCTCGTCGTTAGGTGAATCGCCAATAAACGCGACCTGGCTTCCAAACTGGTCAGCCTCGATACCCAACACATCAATCAATACCCGACGAGCCATCCCAAGCTTGTCATGGCTGCCGAACCATCCGTTCACGTGGATAGACGAAACTTTCGCCGTAGCTCCAACCGCCTCGAACATTTCAAGAATGCGTGAGATCTCGGCGGGCGGCAACGGCGCAACATCTTCGCAGTGGTCGATCGCGAGATCAAACATCCGGTACGGCTGGTCAGAGGCAAGCGCCGTCCCTGGCACACCGGCAAGGATGCGTTGCGCCAACTGATCCAGCCGGAGCCGGTTTGCCGCACGCTCCGCTTCCTCTTGCGCAAAAATCGCCTGCATCCGGCGGGAAAATGTGTCGTACGAAAACCAGAGCGCGCCATTCTCGCCAATAACACCCGAGACCGGCCACATCCTCGCAATCATGTCGCACCAACCGGCCGGGCGCCCCGTAACCGGCACGACGGCAATTCCGGCATCCGCCAACGCCTCCAGAACACGATACGCCTCCCCCGGAAGCCGACCATCCAAAGTCATCGTGTCATCAATGTCTGTCATCAGAACGCGGACATCCGCGAAGGCGCCGCCCGCTCTCTCGATCGGAATCATATTTCCACTCTCAAAAAGGCGCCCGGCTTCTCGATCATTCTCATTGGACTGGACGATCTCACCCTGTTTCTTTGAAGAGTAGAATTAAAATTTTTGATGTCAATCTTTTGAGTCGAATATTTCGCTCATAAATGTTGGAGGTCAAACAACATTAGATAACTATGATTTAAAAGGGAAATCAGGCCCTCATGCCCGATCAGCGCCAGGGCGATCCAGACATGAAGGCGGTTCCGAACTGTGCCTTGTCGGAAAATGTCAGGCTGGGAAGGCGAGCCATTGACCCTCCTTCTGACAACGCGGCGCAAACTGAGAGAAGCTCCGAAAGCGGCAATGCGCGGGCTGGAGAAATTGCATCCATGCCGATGATTGATGCCGCAACTGCCCGCGCTTTTAGAAATGGAAGGGCTGGCTGAGCCTTGCAGACCGGCATCTCGCGCGGTTCAAACATGTCACTGAAGCGCTGGCATTGCCACGCAAGAGTATCTCAGACACACAGAAGTTATGCGCGCACATTTCATAGCCGCACCAAAACACCAGCTCAAAATATTGAGTAACCGGGTGAAATTGATGGTGGCGCGCCCTACGGGAATCGAACCCGTCTTTACAACGTGAAAGGCTGTCGTCCTAACCGATAGACGAAGGGCGCTGCGCGAAGCACGCTCATAGCGAGCTTCTGCGCGCGGGGCAAGCACCCGATGATGAAATTCTCGATGGTTTTTTCGAGCGTCTCGATCAAGGGGCTTGCCGCCATGGTGCGAACATGGTCTCCCCATGGGCAACTGGATTTCCCGCGAGGGCTGAAGTGTCTGTTTTTCCCCGAGAAGAGCGTGTTCTGGCCGGGATCGGCCTCATGCTCGCCGCCATGCTGGCGTTTTCCCTCAATGACGTGATGGGCAAGTGGCTTGTCGCGACCTATGGCGTCGCGCAATTGCTGCTTATCCGCTCCTTCGCCGCGGCGCTGATGCTCGCACCGGCCATCCACCGTGTGGGCTGGAAGACAATCGTGATGCCGGAGCGCCCCTGGCTTCACGCCCTGCGCGCCTTCTGTTCGACGGCGGAGGTCGCCTTCTTCTACTGGGCGGTGATCTACCTGCCCTTGGCGGATGCCGTTGCCTTCTATCTCGCGGGGCCGATCTTCGTGACGTTGTTTGCCGTTTTCCTGCTCGGGGAACAGGTGGGCTGGCGGCGCTGGATCGCGATCCTCATCGGCTTTTCCGGCGTGATCGTGGCTGTGAACCCCTCCGGCGAAGGCATGGGCTGGCCGGCCCTGATCGCGATCACCGGCACACTCCTCTTCGCACTGATGAATGTGCTGACGCGCAAGCTCGCCGGCAGCAACGAGGTGACGCTCGTCTCCTGGCAGGTGGCCAGCGCGGCTCTGTTCGGACTCGCGGTGGCACCCTTCCGATGGGTGGATACGAACTGGCTTGATTTCCTTGCGCTGATGCTGCTCGGGATCGTCGCCAATCTCGCGCATATGGGGGTCAACCGTTCGCTCCGTTTCGCGCCCGCTGCAATCGTGGTGCCCTATCAATACAGCCTCATCGTCTGGGCGGTAGGGCTGGGCTGGCTGTTCTTCGGCGATTGGCCGAAGCCGCATGTGCTGATCGGCTCCGCGATCATCATCGGCGCCGGGATCTACATCTTCGTCCGGGAGCAGAAGCGGCTGAAAGAGAAGGCCGCGAAGACGGGCTAGAGCATTTTCTGCTTCCGTGGAGACAGGTTGATCGGAAGAAAATGCGTTAAAGCATGATGTCAGAGCGGAAGATCCAATGAGGTCGAGACCCGCTCTAACCCGCTCGGGCGATATCGAGAATGCGCAGGGAAGCGCGGGGCTTTCCGCCCCACATGTCACGCCCGACATTCGCGACAACATGGATCAACTGTCCGCGCAGCGAAGCGAGCGCCTCGCCAAGCGGACGGCCAACGGCGCGAAACGCCATCGCCTCGATGCGGTTGCCGCCCGCGCTCTGGAGCGTGGCCTTGAGATGCTGCCCCTTGATATCGCGCAGATCGACGAGCTTGTGCGCCGGCAGCGCGATGACAGGCTCGGGATTGCCCTGGCCGAAAGGCCCGGCTTCGCCGAGCAGGAGGGCGAAATCGGCCGTGAGGCTCTCGGCGGTCAGCGCGGCATCGATCTGAAGCGCGTCGAGCGCGAGCGCATCCGAGACAGCACCGGCGAGCCGGGCTTCAAGGAAGGCCGCGAAATCCGCGATCCGGCTGCTCTCGAGCGTCACGCCGGCCGCCATCGCATGGCCGCCGCCCTTGACGAGGATTCCCGCCTCCACCGCTGCGCGCACCGCCGCGCCGAGATCCGCCCCCGCGATCGAACGCCCGGAGCCGGTGGCGAGGCCCTCCTCGCCCATGGCAATGGCGAAAGCGGGACGACGGAACCGTTCCTTGAGGCGTCCCGCGACGATGCCGACAATGCCGGGATGCCAGTTCGCGCCGGAGACGACCAGGCTCGCCCGCCCTGACTCTTCCGGGCCGACCTGCGCCAGCGCATCAGCCTCGGCTTCGGCGAGCATCGCTTCCTCCACCGCCTGCCGCTCTCGGTTGAGCAGATCGAGCCGCGCGGCGATCTCGCGCGCTTCACCCAACTCCCGGCTCATCAGCAGCTTCGCGCCAAGCGCCGCATCGCCGATCCGTCCGCCGGCATTGATGCGCGGTCCGAGCAGGAAGCCGAGATGCCAGGCTTCTGGCTCGGCATCAAGTCGCGCGACATCCGCCAAAGCGGCCAGGCCGATGCGTTCGCGCGCACGCATCACCTTGAGCCCCTGCGCGACGAAAGCACGGTTGAGGCCGGTAAGCGGCACCACATCGGCCACGCTCGCCAGCGCGACGAGATCGATCGCGCTCATCAGATCCGGCACCCTCTTGCCTGCGGCACGCAGCGCCCGGTTGAGGCCGGCCAGCGCGAGGAAGACCACGCCCGCCGCACATAAATGGCCAAGACAGGAAAGATCGTCGAGTCGGTTCGGGTTCACCAGCGCATGCACGTCCGGCAAGGTTTCCGGCGCCTGATGGTGATCGAGCACGATCACATCCATCCCCAGCCGCGCCGCCGCAGCGAGGGGCTGGTGCCCGCTCGTGCCACAATCGACGCAGACCAGAAGGCGCGCGCCCCGGCCATGCAGCGCGCGGATCGCCTCCTCGTTCGGGCCGTAGCCCTCGGTCAGCCGATCCGGGATATGCACGAGCGGATCGAGCCCGAAGCCGCGCAGATAATCCCCCAGCAGCGCCGAGGAACACGCGCCGTCCACGTCGTAATCGCCGAAGATCGCGATTTTTTCATCGGCCTCGATCGCCGAAACCAGCCGCGCAACCGCCTTGTCCATGTCCAGCAGAACGGAAGGATCGGGCAGGCTGTCGCGCAGGCGCGGCTGGAGGAAGGCGGCGGCGCCCGCAACGCCGATCCCGCGCCCCGCCGCGATACGTGCCAGGATCATCGGCACGCCCTGCATCGCGGCGATGGCCTCTGCCTCCCGCGCCATGGCGGAATCGAGCCTGTCCGCCCAGAAGCGGCCGGTAGCGGATGACGTGACGCCGAGATAGGCCTCCCTGTTCATCGGTTCAGATATTCTTCCGGTAGACGATGAAGCCGGAACGCTCCGCAACCTTGTTGTAGAGCACCTGCGCCTCGGCGTTGCTCTCGTGGGTCTGCCAGTAGACGCGGTAGCAGCCAAGACCGGCGGCCTGCTGGTACACATGCTCGATGAGCCGCCGCGCGACGCCTCGACCGCGCGCTTCCGGCACGGTGAAGAGATCCTGCAGATAGCAATTCCAAGCCGTGCTCCAGGTCGTGCGATGGGTGACGCATTGCACGATACCGAGCAGTTTCCCGCCTTCGAACGCACCCCAGACATGCATGGGCTCGGCCGGATCCATCAGCCGGGCCCATGTGGTCTCGGTGATCTCCGGCGCGAGGCTCGCCTTGTAGAAGGTGAGATAGCCCTGCCAGAGCGGCTCCCAGAGGAGACGCTCATCGGCGCGGACGGGGCGTATTTCGAGGCTCATCGACATCACTTTCGCGTTCGGAAAATCCCCTCCGGCGATACCGTGAAGCCTTACGGTTTCTCAGTCCAGATGAAACTTCGACAGCTCGCGATGTTCGCCCGAAATGCGGCGCACCGTGCCCGTCAGCGAGCGATAGACGATGGTCTCGGTCTCGATGATATCGCCCCGGAATTTCACGCCCGAGAGCAGCGCGCCATCGGTGACGCCGGTGGCGGCGACGACGACATCGCCCGAAGCCAGCTCGTTCAGTTCGTATTTCTTCCTGGGGTCCTGAATGCCCATGGTCGCGGCACGCGCGATCTTCTCCGGCGTGTCGAGGATCAGGCGGCCCTGCATCTGCCCGCCGACGCAGCGCAGCGCGCCCGCCGCCAGCACGCCTTCAGGCGCACCGCCGATGCCGAGATAGATATCAATGCCGGTCTTGGCGGTTTCGGCGCATTGAATCACGCCCACAACGTCGCCATCCGTGATCAGGCGGATCGAGCAGCCGATGGCGCGCAGACGCGCGATGAGATCCGCATGGCGCGGGCGATCCATGACAAGCGCGGTGATCTCCGCCGGCTTGACGCCCTTCGCCTTCGCGAGTGCGGCGATATTCTCCTCCGGCGAGGCGTCGAGGTCGACGATGCCCTTGGGATAGCCCGGACCGATCGCGATCTTGTCCATGTAGACATCCGGCGCGTAGAGCAGCGTGCCGGCCTGCGCCATCGCCATCACGGCGATCGAGCCCGGCATGTCCTTCGCGCAGAGCGTGGTGCCTTCGAGCGGATCGACCGCGATATCGACCTTCGGGCCCTTCTTGGTGCCGACCTTCTCGCCGATGAAGAGCATCGGCGCCTCGTCGCGCTCGCCCTCGCCGATCACGATCGTGCCGTCGATGGGGAGCTTGTTGAGCTCGCGCCGCATCGCGTCCACCGCCGCCTGATCCGCCGCCTTCTCGTTGCCGTGTCCGCGCAGGCGCGCGCAGGAAACCGCCGCGCGCTCGGTCACGCGCACGAGTTCCATGGTCAGGATACGTTCGATGATCTTGTCTTCGGAAACGACGAGGTCGGTCATGGAAAATCCGTTTTCTGGCTTGCCCGGTTCATTGGCCGCCGCCGCGCGGCCTGCCTGCTGGTTGCGAGCGCGCTTCTAGCAGGCGGAAAGCGGCCCGTCAGCCTCAAAACGTGCGATTTCCTGCTATAAATCCGTGCAATCTCACCGGCGCTGCTCTCTCATCTGATAGCGAAGCAGCACCGGCGGGGCCATCACCTCTCGATGCGGATCACCTGCGGCGTGCCATCCAGCACGCCATCCTCGGCGATGGCGGCGACGGCGTTGCGGATCAGCAATTCGGTCGTCGCATAGGTGATCAGGATCACCGGCACGGAACCATTGGCGTTGCGCCGCGCCTCGCGTCCCTTCTGGAGAATGGATTCGAGCGAAATGCCACGCTCGGCCATACGGCTGGCGATGATCGCCGCCGCGCCAGGCCGGTCGAGAACCTGCAGGCGGATGTAATAGCCACCCTCATGGCGCTGCATCGGCGCGCGGATCGGCTTCTCGAGCACCTGCGACGGCCGCCCGAACGTGGTCACCGCGTTCCCGCGCGCAAGATCCACGATATCACCGACAACAGCCGAAGCCGTGGCGCCGCCACCTGCGCCGGGCCCGACCAGCGTGATGGTGCCGACCGGCTCGGCCTCGATCGCCACCGCATTGGTGACGCCCATGACATTGGCGAGCTGGCTCTGGCGTGAAACAAAAGTGGGATGGACGCGCTGTTCGATCCCCGCCGCGGTCCGCTCGGCGACCCCCAGCAGCTTGATGCGGAAGCCCAGCTCCTCCGCCATTTCAAGGTCCAGCGGCGTCACGCCCGAGATCCCCTCGACATAGACCGCATCGCTGTCGACCTCGGTGCCGAAGGCCAGCGCGGTGAGCAAGGCGAGCTTATGCGCGGTATCAAAACCCTCGACATCGAAGGTCGGGTCTGCCTCGGCATAACCGAGTTCCTGCGCCGCCTTGAGGCATTGCGCGAAATCGAGCCCCTCCGCCTCCATGCGCGAGAGAATGTAATTGCAGGTGCCGTTCATGATGCCCGAAACGCGGGTCACCTTGTTGCCGACAAGCGCTTCGCGCAGCGCCTTGATCACCGGAATGCCGCCGGCAACCGCCGCTTCAAAGGCGATGGTCGTGTTGTTTCTTTCCGCGAGCGCGGCGAGAGCGGGACCATGCGCGGCGAGCAGCGCCTTGTTGGCGGTGACAACCGGCTTGCCGAGCGCGAGCGCGGCCTCGATGGCGGCCTTCGCCATGCCTTCCGAGCCGCCCATCACTTCGACAAGCAGCTCGACGCCGGGATCGCGGGCCATCTCGGCGGCATCGTCATACCAGCGATAGGCGCCAAGATCGACGCCGCGATCCTTGCCTTTCGAGCGCGCGGAAACCGCGACGATCTCGATGGACCGCCCGGCGCGCGCGGACAGCTCGTTATGCGCACCGACAAGAATGCGGATCGTCGCGGCGCCCACCGTCCCGAGCCCGGCAATGCCGACCTTAAGTGGTTTCGCCATGATGATCCCCCGTCGATTCTGTTTTGGTGACGGGCGGTTCTAGCCGGGCCGGGCCTTGAGGGGAAGCGGAAAGCCGCGCGCAGGCAGTAACCGAAAATTACGCTCTTGTCCTCAAGGGTCTGGGCACAAGCAGAGGAAGGTCGCGGCGATGGCCGGCACGCAGCAGAGCTACATTCCGGGTCTCGACGGGATTCGTGCCCTCTCCGTTCTCGTGGTGATGATCGGCCATTTCGGGCTTGGCCATATCGTGCCGGGCGGCCTGGGCGTCACCGTCTTCTTCACGATCAGCGGTTTTCTGATCACGACGCTGCTGCTTGAGGAATATGAACGCACGGCGAAAATCGCCGTGGGCGCGTTCTATCTGCGTCGCCTGCTGCGCCTGATGCCGGAACTGCTCGGCCTCATCCTTTTCTCGGGCCTTATCGGTCTTGCCATCGGCAACGGACCAAGCCTGACGGATGTGCTTTCCGCGCTGTTCTACGCCACTAATTATCTCTCGATCTACCAGCAATATCTGACGCTTGGCGGCGGCACGGGCTTCGAGATCTATTGGCCGCAATTATGGTCGCTGGCGGTCGAGGAGCATTACTACCTCACCTTCCCGCTTATGCTATCGCTGCTGGTGAGCCGACCGCGCACGATATGGGCGCTGGTCATCGGCATGATCATCGCGAGCCTCGCCTTGCGCCTGGTCTGGGTTCATGGCGGCTTCGAGCTGGCGCGCACGCAATATCCCTACCCCTACCTCGCGACCGAGACGCGCATCGATTCCATCGCCTATGGCGCGCTTTTCGCGCTTTTCCGCCACCGCGCACTGAAAACCGGCTACCGGCCCGGCGCACTCGCCACTTATGCCGCGCTGGCGGCGGGACTCGCCCTGCTCGCCTTCTCGCTCCTCTGGCGCGACGCGCAGTTTCGCGAGACCTTTCGATATTCCGTGCAGGGCGTCGCGGTTTTCCTGATCTTCTTCCATCTCTACATGGGCGCGCCCTCCCCTTTCGAGGCGCTGCTCGAATGGAAGCCGATGCGGATGATGGGTGTCCTCTCCTACGGCGCCTATCTCTGGCATCTCGAAATTCCGCGCGTGAGCGCCAAGCTTTTCCCCGGCGCGGAATTCAAGGGGCTGTCGCTGGCGCTTTACATCGGCGTCGCCACGGCGCTGACCTTCGCCATCGCCTGGGTTTCCTACCGGCTTCTCGCCCGCCCGGTCGCGGGGCTACGCCGACGCTTCGGCTCCCATAGCGTATGAAACGAAAGGCGCGGCCGGCATTCCTGCCGCGCCAAGTCCGCCTTAAGCCCCCGGCAGGGCCGTGAGCTGCTTTTTGAGCCCTTCCGTCATCTCACCGAGCTTGCGCTCGATTTCAGCGCGCTGGCGGCGGCCCTCATCCTGTACCTTCAGCACGCCGGTAATCGTGTCGATGAGGTCGCGATTGGTCTTCTCCAGCGTCGCGATATCGACGATGCCGCGCTGTGACTGGCGCTCGATCTCGATCGCCTGCGTCTTCATCATGTCGGAAGCCTGCCTGAGCATCTCATTGGTGGCATCCGTGACATGGCGCTGCATTTCGAGCGCGGAATTCTGCCGGCTGAGACCGAGCAGCAGGATCATCTTCTGCTTCCAGACCGGGATGGTGAGCTGCGTCGTCGCCTGAAGGTTCTCGATCAGGGTTTCGTCGCCCGCCTGCACGATGCGGATCTGCGGCAATTGCTGGAAGCCGATCTGCCGTGCCTGCTGGAGATACATGACGCGCTTTTCGAGCCGGTCGAGCGCCTGGAGCGCATCCTGATAATTCTGCGCGGACATGAGACCGTCGGAGGTATTCGCCTTGGCATCCGCCTCGGCCTTGAGTTCCGTGAGACGCCCGGCGCGGAATTCCTCGCCGTATTTCTTGCCGGCCTCGATATAGACATCGAGTTCACCGATCGCGTCGCGCGTCTGGTCGTGGAGTTCGTCGAGCATCGCGATGTCGCGGCGCAGCCCTTCCTTGTGCTTGTCGAGTTCGATCGTCACCCGGTCGACCTGCCCAGCGACATCCTCGAAACGTTCCTTGAAGCGGCGGACGCGCGCCTCGACCGAGGAAAACAGCCGCTGGAACCAGTTGAGCTTGCCGATCGTCGCAGGATCGAGCCCCTTCGCCTTGGCGAGAATATCCGAGAGCAATTCGCCCGTCTTGCCGATCTCCTTGTTGCGGGTTTCCGCGAGGATGCGATCGGCGAAATCCGAGACCTGCCTCTGCGCCCGGTCGCCGAATGTCACGATGCCGCCGCGATCCGCGATGTCGATTTCCTTCACCGCCCGGTCGACGGCGGCACGGTCGAGCTGGATCGAGGGCAGATGCGCCTGCCCGCGCAGCGTATCGGTATCCTTGGGCCGGGTATCGGACATGAAGCTTTCCTGTTCTGAAGAAGGGCTCGGATAAGTTAGGCATCGCGCTTGCGAATGTCACCGCCCCGCCGCACTCTGTCGTCAATTTCGGGCTTTGAAAATATTCCAGGCTTGCAACCCATTATCGCCATTGTGCGTTGTCGCACCGCCTTGCGGACGAAAAGGCACCAGAAGAACAACAACAGCCGCCGGCTGAGCCATTGGGGGTAAAACAATGAAATCTCTCGCGCCATTCGCTTCCGCTCTTGCCGGCATCATCCTCGTTCTTCGTGCCGTCTCCCCCGCCAGCGCCGGCCCGGCAGAATGCGAAGCCATCATGAATTCCTTCGCCGCCGTCGCCGCCACGCCGGGCTACAAGCAATCCGTCTCTGTCGCCGAGCCGAAAACCGAAATCGAGCAGATCGTGATCGGCGAGATGCTCTACACCAATGCCGGTGGCAGCTGGTCAAAGCTGAAGCTCAAGCCCGGCGGTCGCAAGGGCATTCTGGACGCGATCATGTCGATGTCCTCGGTCTCGGAATGCAAGGAGATTCGGGTGGAGAACCTGCCCGCTGGCCGCATGAAGGTCTATGAATACATGATGGCCCCGCCGAAGCTGCTGCCGGGGTCAAGCACGGCTCCGGTCAAGCACGAAGTCTGGCTCGGAAGCAGCGACGGGCTTGTCCACCGCATCTCCGCCGCCGGCACCATCGCCAACATCACCTACGGCGCGCTGACTCCGCCGATCCCGTAACGGACGGGCAGCTCAGCGCGTGCCATAGATCCGATCACCCGCATCACCGAGACCCGGGCAGATATAGCCCTTCTCGTTGAGCTGGCGATCGAGCGCGGCGGTCCAGATCGGAACATCGGGATGCGCCTTGCGCAGGGCTTCCACCCCTTCCGGCGCAGCAAGCAGGCAGACGAATCGGATATCCTTCGCGCCCCGCGCTTTCAGCCGCTCGATGGCGGCAATGGCGGAATTGCCGGTCGCGAGCATCGGATCGGTGACGATCACCTGCCGGTCCGCCATATCCTGAGGTGACTTGAAGAAATACTCGATGGCCTCGAGCGTATCGTGATCGCGGTAGATGCCGACATGCGCGACCCGTGCCGCCGGGATCAGTTCCAGCATCCCCTCCGCCAGCGCGATTCCCGCCCGCAGGATCGGCGCGAGAACGAGCTTCTTGCCGTCGATCATCGGTGCATCCATCGCTTCGAGCGGCGTCTCGATGCGCTTCGTCGTCATCGGCAGATCGCGCGTAACTTCATAGGCAAGCAGCATGGCGATCTCGCGGACCATGCGACGGAACCCGTTGGTGGAACGCTCCTTGTCGCGGATCAGCGAGAGCTTGTGCTGTACCAGCGGATGGGTGACGATCGTGAGGCCCTGCATGCCCGGCTCCTGTTTCGGCTTGTTGCCTGAAACCGATACACCGCTCGCATCGGGCCTGTCATCGTCCGGGAGCGGGTGCGGGCGCGTCATCCACCGGCAGGTTCGCAAGAGCCTTGTCCGTCCGCTGGGCGAGCCAGCGCCGGATCACCGCCACCTCCGCCGGCAGGCGTTCCGAGAACTCACCCGCAAAGGCATCGAACGCATCTAGATTGCGCAGCGGCACGCCGATAATCACGGGGATCTCCCGCCCCACCGCCTCGGCGATCACCGCGCGCAATCCGCCGCCTTCGCTCTCGATCTTGCCGAACTTGTTGACGATCAGCAGATGTGGCTGTCCCTTCTCGAAGGCCGATGCGATCAGCGCCGCGGCCTGGGCGAGCCCATTCGGGTCAATCCGGCAGCCTCGCGCGGCGGCGCCACGATCCTCCGAAAGACCGATCACGCGCCCGCTCGCCAGATCCTCAAGCGTCATGTCGCAACGCGAGCGATCGCGCCGGGTGAGATCATGCTGGATGACGCCGGCGACAAAATGCCCCGCCGCCTGCCATTCGCGGGCGATACGTTCGAGGATCGCATCGGGATAGCCACCCTCGGCATAGGGAATGGCGGCGATCATCGGGCGGGGCAAGGGCGACATGGTTTCACTCAGCTTTTGGGGCGAAAGGCGACAAGGCGATCGGGGTTTGTTTCGAGCCGCGCCGCGCCGATCAGGTCGAGGCAATAGGGGACGGCCGGGAAAACGGCATCGAGGCAGACACGAATGGAAGCCGGCTTGCCGGGGATGGTGATGATCAGCGTCTTGCCGCGAATGCCGGCGAGCTGGCGCGAGAGGATCGCGGTCGGCACGGTCTCGTAGCTTACGCGGCGCATCACCTCGCCGAAGCCCGGCATTTCGCGGTCGATCACCGCGAGCACGGCCTCGGGTGTGAGATCGCGCGGTGCAGGGCCGGTTCCGCCCGTGGTGAGGATGAGATCGCAGCCTTGCCTGTCAGCGAGATCAACGAGGGCGGTCGAAACGCTCTCGATCCCATCCGGGATCACGCGGGCCACCGCCTCCCAGGGCGAGGACAGGATTTCGCGAAGGCAAGCGGCGATCGCCGGACCGCTCTCGTCGGCATAAAGGCCCTGCGAGGCGCGGTCTGAGATGGTCACGATGCCGATGCGGGCGGGCTGGGTCATGGGGCGGGCCTTCTGTTGCTGTGCTCTGCGCAGCAATCGAGCCCTTCCGGCGGCTCCAGCGAATCCAGTCCTTCGAAAGCCGCGATGGCATGCTGCCGGATGACGCTGACCGGCTCGACCGGCTCGACGATGCGCGCGTCAATGGACGCGAGCGTGTCGCGGGCGTCAAGCGAGGAAACCGGCGCGCCCAGCGCGCGGATGAGGCCGTCATGGATCCCATAGATCCAGCCATGCAGATGTAATTCCTGCCCGCGCAGCCAGGCCTGCTCGACGATCGGCGTGGAAGCCAGCCGACGCACCTGCAATTCGATGTTGATTTCGCACATGCGATCGAGCCGGGCGCGGCGATCCGCGATCGCGTCGAGAACCGTGCGATGCTTACGATAGAGCATCACGATGGGTTGCAGCCAATGGTCGACAAGCGCGGTGCTCTCCCCGCTCAGCGCCCGCTCCACGCCGCCGCAGCCGTAATGGCCGCAGACGATGATATGCTCGACCTTGAGATGAACCACCGCGTATTCCAGCACCGCGAGGATGTTCATGTCGCTGGTATGGACGACATTGGCGATGTTGCGATGGACGAAAATCTCGCCCGGATCGAGGCCAAGCACGTCATTCGCCGTCACACGGCTGTCCGAACAGCCGATCCAGAGATAATTCGGGCTTTGCTGCTCGCCCATGCGGCGGAAGAAATCAGGATCGTCGAGACGCTTCTTCTGTACCCAGGCGAGATTGCGGTCGAAAAGATGGTCGAGCATGGGTATCAGGGCTCCAATCCGCGCCGCAGCTTCATCAGCCGGCTCATGGCGGCAAGGTCCGTACGGGTGAGGCGTACTTCGGCGATTGACATCACCACGGCGTTCTCAATGGCGAGATGACGTATTTCCCGCGCCGTGTAGCGCAGGATCACGGCTGCGACGGTGGGGGTAACTGCGACATCGCCATCTGTCGCGGCGGCATCGAGAAAATTCAGGATATCCTGGAGGATCGCGTAGGATTCACGATGGTCGCGTTCGAGCCGCAGAAGAACCTCGCTGAGTTCGTCCTCCGGCAGCGCCCTGCGACGCAACGCTGGGAACAGAACCTCATCCTCATCGTCGTGATGACGAGCGACATCATCCGCGAGATAGGATTTCAGCACGCCGATGCACGCCTGAGAAACAGGCTGCCCTTTCGCGATCCGGCGCAGGACCTCGCAGGCGCGACGGTGGCGGTCGTGATCCGCGAGGATATAGGCAAGCGGCCTGTCCAGCAGGGAAGCCGGCGGTTTTTCCAGCGCACCAGCCTCACGGGCTGTCATGGCACCCCCCGCCGCCACCGCATGTGCATCCCGCATGGGCCGGCGCGGGCACAGCAGAAGCAACATCCTGCTTGAGCGCCCAGTCGAGCATGAACACGAGGCACGCGCTCGAAGGATCTTCCGCCCGCTCGATGCGGTTCATCAGGGCAAGCCAATCCTCGTCGGAAGCGAGGCGGCTGAATCGCGCCGCCGCCCCGGAGGCGTATTCACCCAGGCTCTCGTCATGGACCTCGCCCATCTCGCGTACACGCGCGATGAGCACAAGGTCGCCCGTAGCCTCCAGCAAGGCCGCCGAGGCGACCTCCGATTGCAGTTTACCAAGCAAGGTACCGAGCAGCATGATGACCTCAATGC
This sequence comes from Pseudomonadota bacterium, assembly GCA_020161575.1. Taxonomy (GTDB): domain Bacteria; phylum Pseudomonadota; class Alphaproteobacteria; order Rhizobiales; family Beijerinckiaceae; genus Rhabdaerophilum. Next base: position 50,861 of record JAIUNR010000007.1, on the reverse strand, counting down.
GTGGAAATTTGCGTTTCGGGTGTCAGGTCGATGCCCGTGATCTGCGCCCGACCGGCGAGAATCTCGACATATTGCCGCATCGCCCGACGGCGGACGGTCTCGTCGAGATAATCCGCGATCCGCTGGTGGACGAGTTCGAAAGGAAGCGCGCGCCCTTCGATCTTCTGATCGAGCAGGACGATATGGAAACCGTAGCGGGTCTCCACCACGGTCGGCACATTGCCGGGCTCCATCTGGGTCAGCGCGGCCTCGAATTCACGCACCGTCTGCCCAGGCCCGACCTGCCCCAGCGTACCACCGACCTGTTTCGACGGGCAGGCCGAGTAGGCCTCGGCCAGGGACGGGAACCGCTCGGGATGCGCCGCGACCAGTTCCGCCACCCGTTCAGCCTCTGCCTTGGCGACGAGGCGCGCATCCTGATCCTTCGGCGAGGCCGGGATCAGGATATGGCGCGGCGCGTAAAGGGCCGCGGACCAGAATTTTGAACTATTCTGCATATAATAGCGGCGGCATGTCTCCTCGTCGGCGACAGGAACCTTGACCTCCTGGTCGATCAAGGCGCGCATCGCCGCTTCGCCCGCGGTTTCGCGCCGGCCATCGGCATCGACCTGCGGCTCCGCCACAATCGCAAGCCGCTCGCTCTCCTGGCGCAGAAGCTCGCGGATAGCGAGCGCCCGCGCCGCCTTCTTCCACGCCTCGATCGGTGTCTTGGCTTCGTGGTTCTGGGTCTCCCGCGCGATGTCGCCGCGCGGGATATTGATGCCATTGACCGAAACCATGCGTGGCTTCGCGTCGATTTTTGTCGTCTTGAGATCGCAGGATTCGGTCATGAGCGTTACTCCGCCGGGCCAAGCTGGCGCCGCGACCGCACGACCTGATAGCCGCGCCGGCCGAGATACCAGATCGGCGCGGACCAGACATGCACCAGCCGGGTGAAGGGGAAGAGCAGGAAGATCGTCATGCCCAGCACCAGATGCGCCTTGAAGATGAGGTTCACATCCTGAACCTGCTTCCAGGCATCGGCCTGAAGGGTGAGGACACCCTGCGCCCAGGTCATGAACTTCACCATCTCATGCCCGTCCATATGGCCGAGCGAGACCGGGATCGTCGCGAGCCCGAGGAGAAGCTGCGCGAACAGGATCAGCAGGATCGCGGTATCGGAAAAGCTCGATGTCGCGCGGATGCGGGCATCGAAAAGCCGCCGATGCGTCAGAAGCGCGATGCCGACGAGGCACATCAGCCCCGCGACGCCGCCGACGACGATCGCCAACCCCTGCTTGAAGCCGTGGGAAATGCCGAGCGCGTCGAATATCCAGATCGGCGTGAGCAATCCACCGAGATGGCCGAAGAAGATGATCAGGATACCGACATGGAAAAGGTTGGAGCCGACGCGCAATTGCTTGCGGCGCAGAAGCTGCGAGGAGCCCGCCTTCCAGGTATATTGCTCGCGGTCAAAACGGATCAGCGAACCGAGCACGAACACCGTCAGCGCGAGGTAGGGATACCAGCCGAACAGGGCGTGATTGATGTAATTGGCCATGATGTCCTCCCGTCAGGTCCGGGTGCCGGAATGGTGGATTGAAATGCGCGGCCCGGCTTGCGGAGCCGGTTCGATACCCGGCGCGGGACGCCGCGCCTGGCGGATTTTCGGGCCGAGACTGTCCACCCCGCAATCAGAGGCCGCGCCGGGACCGAAGCGGACTTCCTCTTCCGCCCAGGCGGCATCGAGCGCTTCGAGATCATCGGGCTCGGGATCGGGCTCGGCGCGCAGCTTTTCGAGCGCCGCCGCGTCAGGCTTTGCCTTCGCGAGCGTCAGCAGCGCGCGGAAGATCGCCTCATAGGGCGACGACCGCTTCGCCAGCCTTTCGGCGAGGGCGGTGAGCACATGCGCCGGCTGACCGATCAGGTCGATCGCCTCCTGCGGGTCGCGCGTCGAGGCATATTCGAGGAAGAGCGGCAGGAAATCCGGCAATTCGTCGGAAACCGGCGTGAACCCGCCTTCCTGATAGACCCGGATCAGATCGACCATCGCCTGCCCGCGATCGCGGCTTTCGCCATGCACATGCTCGAACAGATGCAGCGAAAGCGAGCGGGTACGGTCGAACAGGAGGCCGAAAACCTCCTGCCTGTCGAAGAGATCGTCGCCTTTCAGGTGATCGACCAGCGCGAGAAGCCCCGCGCGGTCCGCCTTTTTCAGAAGTGTATCCGCCTCGATGAGCGCGGCGATCTCGGGCAGAGCCGCGATCAGCTCGTCAGAGGGATAGGTGAGGAGCGCCGAAAGCGCCTTGAGGATACGCATCAGGCAATCTCCATCGGGGTTTTCGCCGGCTTGCCGGTGATGGTCTTGGCGCCGAACAGATTGGTTTCGCCCGAGGAACAGCCATTGCCGAAGGAGATGCCGCACCCGCCGCGAAGATCGTAGGCATCCTCGGTCGTCTCGCGATGCGTCGTCGGGATGACGAAGCGATCTTCGTAATTGGCGATCGCCATGTAGCGGTACATGTCATCGATCTGCTCGCCGGTGAGGCCGACGCGATTGGCGATCGCCTCGTCGATCACACCGTCAACCGTCTTCGCCCGCATATAGGCACGCATGGCGAGCATGCGCTCAAGCGCGGTCGCCACCGGCGCTTCGTCGCCCGCCGTCAGCAGATTGGCGAGATAGCGCAGGGGAATGCGCAGGGAGCGCACATCCGGCATGCCGCCATCGACGCCCATCTTGCCGGCCTCCGCCGCCGAAGTGATCGGCGAGAGCGGCGGCACATACCAGACCATCGGCAAGGTGCGGTATTCGGGATGGAGCGGGAAGGCGACCTTCCACTCCATCGCCATCTTCCAGATCGGCGATACGCGCGCGGCCTCGATCCAGGCTTCCGGCACGCCATCCTTGCGGGCCTGCTCGATCACCTTGGGATCGTTGGGGTCCTTGAAGACCTTGAGCTGGGCGCCGTAGAGATCCTTGTCATCCGGCGCGGAAGCCGCATTTTCGATCTCGTCGGCGTCATAGAGCATCACGCCGAGATAGCGGATGCGCCCGACGCAGGTTTCCGAGCAAACGGTCGGCTGGCCAACCTCGAGACGCGGATAGCACAGGATGCACTTCTCCGATTTGCCGGTGGACCAGTTGTAATAGATCTTCTTGTAGGGGCAGCCCGAGACGCACATGCGCCAGCCGCGACACTTGTCCTGGTCGATCAGGACGATTCCGTCCTCCTCGCGCTTGTAGATCGCGCCCGAGGGGCAGGAGGCGACGCAGGCCGGATTGAGGCAATGCTCGCACAACCGCGGCAGATACATCATGAAGGTGTTTTCGAACTGGCCGTACATCTCCTTCTGCACGCCCTCGAAATTCGCGTCCTTCGAGCGTTTGGAGAATTCGCCGCCGAGGATTTCCTCCCAGTTCGGGCCCCATTCGATCTTCTCCATCCGCTCGCCGGAAATCAGCGAACGCGGGCGCGCGGTCGGGAAGGCTTCGAGTTCGGGCGCCTTTTGCAGATGCTCGTAATCGAAGGTGAAGGGCTCGTAGTAATCGTCGATCTCGGGCAGATCGGGATTGGCGAAGATATTCGCCAGAACCCGCCATTTCGAGCCGATGCGCGGCTCGATCCGGCCGTTCGACTTGCGCTTCCAGCCACCCTTCCAGCGTTCCTGGTTCTCCCAGTCCTTGGGGTAGCCGATGCCCGGCTTGGTCTCGACATTGTTGAACCAGGCGTATTCCATGCCTTCGCGGTTGGTCCACACGTTCTTGCAGGTGACCGAGCAGGTATGGCAGCCGATGCACTTGTCGAGGTTGAGAACCATCGCGATTTGTGCGCGGATTTTCATGGGTTTTCTCCTTACTCGGCAGCGGTGGCAGAAGCGGTGAGGGTCGGTTGAGCGTCCTTGGCGGGACGTTCGAGCCAATCGACCTTCGAGAGCTTGCGCACCACGACGAATTCGTCGCGATTGGTGCCGATCGTGCCGTAATAGTTGAAGCCGTAGGCGAGTTGCGCGTAACCGCCGATCATGTGGGTCGGCTTCGGGATCGCGCGCGTCACCGAGTTATGGATGCCGCCGCGCTGGCCGGTCATTTCCGAACCGGGCACGTTCACGATCTTCTCCTGCGCATGATACATGAAGACGGTGCCATCCTTCATGCGCTGCGAGACGACCGCGCGGGCCACCAGCGCGCCGTTCGAGTTATACGCCTCGACCCAATCGTTATCGACGATGCCGGCTTTCGCGGCATCCTTCTCCGACAGCCAGACGATCGGCCCGCCGCGCGAAAGCGTGAGCATCATCAGATTGTCGGTATAGGTCGAGTGGATGCCCCATTTCTGGTGCGGCGTGATGAAGTTGAGCACAACCTCCTTCTCGCCGTTGGGCTTGGTGCCCTGCACCGGCTTGATCGTCTTCAGGTCCATCGGCGGGCGATAGACGCAGAACCCCTCGCCGAAGGCGCGCATCCACAGATGATCCTGATAGAGCTGCTGGCGCCCGGTGAGCGTGCGCCACGGAATGCGCTCATGCACATTGGTGTAGCCGGCATTGTAGCAGACCTTCTCGCTCTCCAACCCCGACCAGGTCGGCGCGGAGATGATCTTGCGCGGCTGCGCCACGACATCGTGGAAGCGGATCTTCTCGTCCTCCTTCGGCAAGGCGAGATGCGCGTGCTCGCGTCCCGTGGTCTTCGAGAGCGCCTGCCAGGATTTGACCGCGACTTCGCCGTTGGTCTCCGGCGCCATCATCAGCACCACTTCCGTGGCATGGATATCCGAGACGATCTTCGCCATGCCCTTGGTGGGGCCGGAGGTGTGGACCCCGTTCAGCGCCTTCAGGTGCTCGACCTCATGCGCCGTGTTCCAGGCGATGCCCTTGATCGCGTTGCCGGCCTTCTCCATCAGCGGACCGAGGGAGGTGAAGCGGGCGTAGATGTTGGGGTAATCGCGCTCGACCACCGCCACCACGGGCATGGTCTTGCCCGGAATGGGGTCGCATTCGCCCTTCTTCCAGTCCTTCACGTCGAAGGGTTGGGCGATCTCGTTCGGGCTGTCATGCATGATCGGGTTGAGCACGACATCCTTCTCGACGCCGAGCACCTCCGGTGCCACCGCCGAGAACGATTTGGCCAGGCCCTTGTAGATCTCCCAATCCGAGCGTGCCTCCCAGGCCGGGTCCACCGCCGTGGTCAGCGGGTGGATGAAGGGGTGCATATCGGAGGTGTTGAGGTCGTTCTTCTCGTACCAGGTCGCGGTGGGCAGCACGATGTCCGAATAGACGCAGGTGGTGGACATACGGAAATCGAGCGTGACCAACAGGTCGAGTTTTCCTTCCGGCGCGTGATCGTGCCAGACGACCTCATGCGATTTCGCCTTGCCCTCGGGGCCGAGATCCTTGCCGAGCACGCCGTGAGACGTGCCGAGCAGGTGCTTGAGGAAATATTCATGCCCCTTGCCCGACGAACCGAGCAGGTTCGAGCGCCAGACGAAGAGGTTGCGCGGCCAGTTCTTGGGGTTATCCGGGTCCTCGCAGGAGAGCTTCAGCGAGCCGTCCTTGAGGGCTTTCGCGACATAATCCTTGGCTTCCATGCCGGCGGCGGCAGCGTCTTTCGAGACCTGCAGCGGGTTGGTCTGGAGCTGCGGCGCGGAGGGCAGCCAGCCCATGCGCTCGGCGCGGATATTGTAGTCGATGATCGCGCCGTCCCAGGGCCCGGCCGGAGCCGTCGGAGAGACGATCTCGCCGACATTCACGGTCTCGTAGCGCCATTGATCGGTATGCGCATACCAGCAGGAGGTCGAGTTCTGCTGGCGCGGCGGGCGGCCCCAATCCAGGGCGAAAGCCAGGGGAGCCCAGCCGGCCTGCGGGCGCAGCTTCTCCTGCCCCACGTAATGCGCCCAGCCACCACCGGATTGCCCCACGCAGCCGCACATGACCAGCATGTTGATGACGCCGCGATAGTTCATGTCCGAATGATACCAATGGTTCATCGCCGCGCCGATGATCACCATCGAGCGCCCGTTGGTCTTCTCGGCATTGGTCGCGAATTCGCGCGCGACCTGGATGATCTTGTCGCGGGAGACGCCCGTGATCTTCTCGGCCCAGGCCGGGGTATAGGGCATGTCCTCATCGAAGCTCTTCGCGACATTCTCGCCGCCGAAGCCGCGATCGACGCCGTAATTGGCGAGGAAGAGGTCATGGACGGTGGCAACCAGCGCCTCGCCATCGGCAAGCTTGAGCTTCTTCACCGGCACGCGGCGCTTCAAGACGCTCGCATGGTTCGAATGCGTGAAATGCTCGTTCTCGATATTGCCGAAATAGGGGAAGGCGACATCCTCGAACGCATCCTTCGTCTCGGCAAGCGAGAGCAGCAGCTCGGTCTCGTTGCCGGCGCTGTCTGCTTCCTCGATGTTCCACTTGCCCTGTTCGCCCCAGCGGAAGCCGATCGAGCCTTTCGGCACCACGATCTTGCCGCTCTTGCCGTCATAGGCGACCGTCTTCCAGTCCGGGTTGTTCGCTTCACCGAGCCCCTTGGCGAAATCCGAGGCGCGCAGGAAGCGTTCCGGCACGAGGTCGTCACCCTGTTTGACGAGCCGCACCAGCATCGGCATGTCCGTGTTCTGGCGGACGTAATCGCGGAAATACTTGGCCTGCCGGTCGACGTGATATTCCTTCAGGATCACGTGGCCCATCGCCATGGCGAGCGCGGCATCCGTGCCCTGCTTCACCGAAAGCCAGATATCGCCGAATTTCGAGGCTTCGGAATAATCCGGGCAGATCACCGCGCTCTTGGCGCCGCGATAGCGCGCTTCGGTGTAGAAATGCGCATCCGGCGTACGGGTCTGCGGGACGTTCGAACCCCAGAGGATGATGAAGCCGGCATTGTACCAATCCGCCGATTCCGGCACATCCGTCTGCTCGCCCCAGGTCTGCGGCGAGGAGGGCGGCAGGTCGCAATACCAATCGTAGAAGGACATGCAGACGCCGCCGAGCAGGCTCAGGTAGCGCGAGCCGGCCGCATAGCTCACCATCGACATGGCCGGGATCGGCGAGAAGCCGAAAATGCGGTCCGGCCCGTAGGTCTTGGCGGTATAGGCATTGGCCGAGGCGATGATCTCGTTCACCTCCTCCCAGCGCGCGCGCACGAAGCCGCCATGCCCGCGCTTCTTCATGTAGGAGGCGCGCTTGTCCTGATCCTCGACGATCGAGGCCCAGGCGGCGACCGGCTGGCGCGTCGCGCGCGCCTCACGCCAGAGCTTGAGCAGGCGCGAGCGGATCAGCGGGTATTTCACCCGGTTGCCGGAATAAAGATACCAGCTGTAGGAGGCACCGCGCGAGCAGCCGCGCGGCTCGTGGTTCGGCAGATCGGGCCGGGTGCGCGGATAATCGGTCTGCTGGGCCTCCCAGGTGACGATGCCGCCCTTGACGTAGATCTTCCATGAGCAGGAGCCGGTGCAGTTCGCGCCATGGGTGGAGCGTACGATCTTGTCGTGCTGCCAGCGCTTGCGATAGCCGTCTTCCCAACGGCGATCCTCGTTGGTGGTGATGCCGTGCCCGTCCGAGAACGGTTCCTTGACCTTGGAGAAGAAGGTCAGCCGGTCGAGAAAATGAGACATGGTTCTGTTCCATTCCTAAAGGTCAGCAGGGGGTCGCGGCGCCGGAGCGGGCGTACATCACCCAGTTCATCGCGACGTTGAGGGCGAAGAAGACGGCAAGGCCGTAGAAGACGACATTCGGATTGCCGTAGGTGCCGAAGGCCCAGCCGAACAGCATACCGAAGATGAAGGGGCCATAGGCCGCGATCGCCGCCGTGAACCCGATCACCCCACCCGCCTGACGCGGCGGGAAGATCATCGGCATCTGCTTGAAGGTCGAGGCATTGCCGATGCCCGCGAAGAAGAAGAGGCCCAGCATCGCCCCCACGAAATAGGGGAAGGAGGCCATCGTGGTCGGCTGGGTATACATCGGCACGATCGCCGCGCAGACGAGCATGCCAAGGCCGGCCCATTGCGTGACGCGGGCACCGCCGAGCTTGTCCGAGAGCGGGCCGGCGAAAACGCGCGAGATCGACCCAACCAGCGGCCCGTAGAAGGCATAGGCGAGCGGATCAGGCGCGCCGGGCAAGGTGCCGTAGCATTGCTTGATCAGCAGCGGGAAGGTCGCCGACAGGCCCGAAAACGCGCCGAAGGTCATGATGTAGAGCGAGGTCATCGACCAGGTGTGGCGCGAGCGGAAGATGTCGAACTGCTCGGCGAAATTGGCCTTGATCGGCACGGATTTCAGGAACAGCCAGGCCGAGATGCCGAACACCGCGATGAGGGGGATATAGATCGCCGTGGCGTTCTGGAGATAGACCGATTTCGCGGCGGCGCCGGTCCCCATGGTCTGCGCGCTGCCCATCCAGGTCGCGCCGCTCATGAGTACCATCGGAAGGATCCAGGGGGTGACAAACTGCACCACGGAGACGCCGAAATTGCCGATACCCGCCTGAATGGCCAAAGCCGTGCCCTGAAGCCGCTTCGGGAAGAACATCGAGGTCGAGGGCATGAAGGAGGAGAAGTTGCCGCCCCCGAGGCCCGCCAGGAAGGCGAGCAGCATCAGCACCCAATAGGGCGTGGTCGGGTCCTGCACCGCGTAGAACCAGCCGATGGCGGGAATGAGCAGCGAAAGCGTGGAAAGGCTCACCACGTGCCGCGTGCCATACATCGGGGTGAGGAACATATGGATGAGGCGCAAGGTGCCGCCCGCCAGCCCCGGCATCGCCGCGAGCCAGAACAGTTGGCTTGTCGTCAGCTTGAAGCCGATCTGCGGCAGGCGCACCACGAGGGCCGAGACCACGAACCAGATGATGAAGGCCATGATCAGGTTAGCCGTCGTCAGCCAGAGCGTGCGATAGGCGATGCTCTTGCCCGTCGAATTCCAGAAGGCCTCGTTCTCCGGCTCCCATTTCTGGAGCCACGTCCCGCCCGGAGCACTTCCTGCGGCTTGGGTGTTTTGGTTGGCCATGTCGGCCTCCTTGATGTGATGCGGACGGGATCAGGACTTATTGGCCGGCGCGACACCGAGGATCTTGGCCGCGAGGCCAACCTCCCCGGCATTGGCGGGCGCGTGAAGGGCTTCAAGTTCGGGAAGGTCGCGCGCCCTGCGCAGTTCGGGATGGGCGCGCTTGTCCATTTCGCGGATCGCCGCATGCATCCAGATCAGGCTCACCGTGACGATGACGAAGAGCAGCATGAAGCAGCTGGTCCAGACCCCGATATAATCGTTGGCCATGCCGAACAGGATCGGCAGGATGAAGCCGCCGAGCCCGCCGATGAGGCCGACAACGCCGCCCACGGAGCCGACGCGGCCGGGGTAGTAAACCGGGATATGCTTGTAGACCGCCGCCTTGCCGAGGCTCATGAAGAAGCCGAGCGCCATGGTGAGGATGGTGAAGGGCACGAAGCCCAGCGCGATGGTGAACTCGATCGGCCCCTTGATCCCGCTCACGATGTATTTGGTCGCGGGATAGCTCAGGAAGAAGGTGCAGATCACCGAGCCGATGAAGGTCCAGTACATCACCCGCCGCGCGCCGTATTTGTCCGACAGCGTGCCGCCGAGGATGCGGAAGATCGAACCCGGCACCGAATAGGCGGCGCCAAGCAGGCCAGCGGTCACGATATCGAGCCCATAGACGCCGACATAATAGCGCGGCAACCACAGCGCGAGGGCGACGAACCCGCCGAAGACGAAGAAGTAATAGAGCGAGAAGCGCCAGACCTGGAGGTTCTTCAACGGCACCAGCATCGCCGAAAGCGGCTCGGGCTTCACGCCGGAAACCTTGCGTGCCGCGAGTTCCGGGTCATCCTTGGTGGTGATGAAGAAGAGGATCGCCATCACGACAAGCGCGCCAGCCCAGACCTGCGCGACAATCTTCCAGCCGAAGGCGACCATGATCATCGGCGCCAGAAACTTGGTCACCGCCGCGCCGACATTGCCGGCACCGAAAATGCCGAGCGCCGTGCCCTGCTTCTCCTTCGGGAACCATTTGGACACATAGGCGATGCCGACGGCGAAGGAGCCGCCGGCAATGCCGACGCCGAGCGCCGCGATCAGGAAGGTGGTGTAATCATAGGCATAGGTGAGAAGCCATGTCGCGAGCGCGGCCGAGAGCATCACCAAGGTGTAGACGATGCGTCCGCCATATTGGTCGGTCCAGATCCCGAGCATCAGCCGGATAAGCGAGCCGGTCAGGATCGGCGTTCCCACCAGAAGGCCGAACTGCGTGTCCGTCAGCCCGAGATCCTTTTTGATCTGCACGCCGATGATCGAGAAAATCGTCCAGACGGCGAAGCAGGTCGTGAACGCCAATGTGGACATCCAGAGCGCGGCACCCTGCCCGCTTCTGGCCTGAACCTGTGTATTCATGGCAACCCCCATGGCGGACAACATTCCGCCTCGGGAGGAAATTCTACGAGCGCGCTAGGGCGCCCTTGATTTGCGTCAAGGGATAATTGAATCTGGAACGATTCAAGGGTGAAAGCGAAAATTCGCAAAAACGGCGGAGTTCTTAATCAAATCACGCTGGATCAAAACGCAATTTTATGCTTGATAAAAATCAAGACAAGAATTGCCTCCCTACCGCCAACGGGAACAAATGCGCCAGGAAGAGATTGAACAGGTCCGCCATCTCCCGCTTTTTGCCAGCATGGAAGACCACAACCGGCACGAATTGCTGAAGGGCGCTTTCCTCCAGCGCTTTCCCACCCATGTCGAACTCATCCGCGAGGGCGAGCCCCCGGATTTCCTGCATGTCGTCGTGGAAGGCCAGATCGAGGTTTTCTCGCGCTATCGTGACCGCGAAACCACGGTTGCGGTTCTCGGCCCCGGCGCGAGCTTCATTCTCGCCGCCGTGGTGTTGGATAAGCCCTATCTCAAATCCGCGCGCGTACTCTCCGCCGGGCGCATCCTCATGATTCCGGCAGAGACGGTGCGCGCCGTTTTCGCGCAGGACGCCGCGTTTGCCCGCGCGCTGACACAGGAACTCGCGCAGGTCTATCGTGGCGTGGTCAAGGAACTGAAGAATCAGAAGCTCCGTTCCAGCCTCGAGCGTACGGCCGCCTGGATCATCCGTCACGATGCCGAAAGGGGCGATACGGGTCGTTTCGAGTTGCCCTTTGACAAGAAGGTCCTCGCCAGCCGCCTTGGCATGGCGCCCGAGGTCCTCTCACGCACCTTCGTGACCCTGAAAGCCTATGGCGTGAAGGTCGACGGGCGCCGGATCGAGATCTCCGACCGGTCCGGCCTCACCAAACTCGCCGCACCCGACAGCCTCATCGACGACCCCGTCACCTGACGATCGCGGGCAACATCCCCTGCGGGATGCGACGCTCACGCCACCTTCGGCTGCGCATAGCCAAGCTTCAAGTTGAGCCCGTCGAGCAGCTTCTCCGCTGCATCGGCGATCACCGTGCCGGGCGGAAAGATCGCCGCCGCACCGGCATCGAGCAAAGCCTGGAAATCCTGCGGCGGAATGACCCCGCCCACCACGATCATGATATCGGGCCGCCCCGCCTTTTCAAGCGCGACCTTGAGTGCAGGCACCAAAGTGAGGTGTCCCGCCGCGAGCGAGGAAACGCCGATAATGTGCACATCGCCCTGCACGGCCTGCGCCGCGGCTTCTTCGGGCGTGGCAAAAAGCGCGCCGATCTCGACATCGAAACCGAGATCGGAAAATGCCGAGGCGATCACCTTCTGGCCGCGATCATGGCCGTCCTGCCCCATTTTCGCGACGAGGATTTTCGGCCGGCGACCGTCATTCTCGGCGAAAGCACGCGTCATGCCGGACACGCGCTGGAAGGCCGGACTCTTCTCGCCGATGGAATCGCGGTAAACGCCGGAAATCGCCTTGATTTCTGCCCTGTGCCGCGAAAAGGCCCGTTCGAGCGCCATCGAGATTTCGCCTACCGTCGCCTTGGCGCGCGCGGCATCCACCGCCAGCGCAAGCAGGTTGCCGGTCTTCGAGCGCGCCGCGTGTTCGAGCGCCGCAAGCGCCGCCTTCACGGCTTCACCGCTCCGCTCCGCCTTCAGGCGTGCCAGCTTCTCCACCTGCCGCGCTCGGACCGCCGCATTGTCGACTTTCAGCACATCGATCGGTTTTTCGTTCTCCAGCAGGTACTTGTTGACGCCGATGATCACCTGCTCGCCCGAATCGATCCGCCCCTGCGTGCGGGCGGCAGCCTCCTCGATCCTGAGCTTGGGAATGCCGGCCTCGATCGCCTTGGCCATGCCGCCGAGCTTCTCGACTTCCTCGATATGCGCCCAGGCTCGCGCGGCGAGATCCGCCGTGAGCTTCTCGACATAACGCGATCCGCCCCAGGGATCGATGATGCGATTGGTGCCCGCTTCCTGTTGAATGAGGAGCTGGGTGTTGCGGGCGATGCGCGCGGAGAAATCCGTCGGCAGCGCCAACGCCTCGTCAAGCGCATTGGTATGGAGGGATTGGGTGTGCCCCTGCGTCGCCGCCATGGCCTCGATGCAGGTTCGGATGGCGTTGTTGAACACATCCTGCGCGGTGAGCGACCAACCCGAGGTCTGGCAATGCGTGCGCAAGGGCAGTGACTTGTCGGATTTGGGATCAAACCCCTTCACGAGCCGCGCCCAGATGAGGCGCGCCGCGCGCATCTTGGCGACTTCCATGAAGAAATTCATGCCGATCGCCCAGAAGAATGAGAGACGCGGCGCGAAGGTATCCACGCCAAGCCCTGCCGCAATCCCGGCGCGCAGATATTCCACGCCATCGGCGAGCGTATAGGCGAGTTCGAGATCCTGCGTCGCCCCTGCTTCCTGCATGTGGTAGCCGGAAATCGAGATCGAGTTGAATTTCGGCATGTTCTCGGCCGTATAGGCGAAAATGTCCGAGATGATCCGCATCGACCCTTCCGGGGGGTAGATATAGGTGTTGCGGACCATGAATTCCTTCAGAATATCGTTCTGGATCGTGCCGGAGAGCTGCGCCGGCTTCACGCCCTGCTCCTCCGCCGCGACGATATAGAGCGCGAGGATGGGAAGCACCGCGCCGTTCATCGTCATCGAAACCGACATCTGATCGAGCGGAATGCCGTCGAACAGCGTGCGCATGTCGTAGATCGAATCGATCGCGACCCCCGCCATGCCGACATCACCGGCGACGCGCGGATGATCGCTGTCATAGCCGCGATGGGTCGCAAGATCGAAGGCGACCGAGAGCCCCTTCTGCCCCGCCGCCAGGTTGCGCCGGTAGAAGGCGTTGGAATCCTCCGCCGTGGAGAAACCGGCATATTGGCGGATCGTCCAGGGCTGGTTGACGTACATGGTGGGATAGGGGCCGCGCACGAAGGGTGCGAGGCCGGGGAAAGTATCGAGAAAGTCGATGCCTTCCAGATCTGTTTCCCTGGCGACCGGAGCAATCGCGATCCCTTCCGGCGTCAGCCAGGGGGTGGAATCGACCGCGGCAGGCGCACTCGTCGCGCGCAGGAACGGCAGTGTCGTGAAATCAGGCAGGGAAAAGGTGCTCATCGCGTGATCCTCCCTCAGGCGCCAGCTTTGGCGAGCAGGTCGTCAAGAACAGCCAGCACATTGCAACCGACGAAAACAAAACCGCCGATGCCGGCGCCCTTCAGCGCGCCCTCGCGGGGGCCGGGCCTGCCCGCCATCAGGAGATTAGCGCCGCCCGCCTTGGCAAGCCGCCTTGCGACCTCCTCCGCGAACGTGTCTTCGGGCGAAAGACATTCCTGCGCGGGGGCATGGTAAAGCGCATCCGAAGCGGCGATGCAGGCGAAAGGCGTTCTCGCGGTCGAGAAGGCCGCGAGCAGCGCCGGGATATCCGTATTCCCGGATTCATCGGCAAAACCGTCATTGCCGATCACGTCGAAACCGCCGACTTCGAAGAAATTCTTGGCGAAAGTGGCGCGGGCTGTGAAATCCGCGATCCGCCCGAGATTGGCGAGGAAGATCGGGGGGCGACGGCCGGTTCTCGCCGCGAAAGCATCGGCGCGATCACGCAGGGCTTCGTAGCTTTCCGAAAGACGATGCGGCGCGAGAAGATGCGTCGCCTTCGCTGGCGGCAGGGGCGCGAGGATTCCCGGCAGGTTCTCGCCGATATCGGGAAATTCACTGATTCCAGTGATCGGCATCTTGCGATTCGCGAGGTTTTTCGCACGAAGATCGCGCGTATCGCGGATCATCTCGCCGACAAACCCTTCTCTCAATGCGGCGGCAAGACCCGTCTCGCCTTCCGCCTTGCGCGCCTCGATCTGCTGGAACAGGCGCCAGGCCTTCTCGCAGAGCGCGTCCGTCAGCGCCTCGATTCCGCCAGCGCCGGAAGCCGGATCGACCATGCGGTGAAGGTTCGATTCTTCGGTCAGGATGAGGCTCGTATTCCGGGCGAGGCGCCTTGCCGCGCCATCCGCCAGCCCGATCGCGCCGGTGAAGGCGCGCACCTCGATCGAATCCGCGCCGCCGATCCCCGCCGCGAAAGCGGCAATGGTGTTGCGCAGCAGGTTCGTATGCACATCACGCCGGGCCAGCATCCGCCATGCGGTTTCGCCATGAAGACGCATGGGCTTCGCGGCGAGGCCGCTCGCCTCCTCAATCCGCGCCCAGAGCAGGCGAAGCGCGCGGAATTTGGCGATTGTCAGCAGGAAATCATCATCCGCCGCCATCGTGAAGGAAAGCGCATCGCGGATATCGCCCGGCGTCATGCCCCTCGCCGCGAGGGCGCGAAGATAGGCCACGCCCTGCGCGATGACGCAGGCCAGCTCCTGCGCCTCGCTCGCACCGGCATCGTGAAAGGGACGCCCGTCACAACGCAGGAACGCCCCGCTGAAGCCCTGTTCCTGCAAATGATCAATGATCGTGCGGACATTCTCCATCGCAGTTGCGAAGGCGAGCGGCATGCGCCCGCTCGCTGCGAAATCCGCCAGAGGCTGGAGCCCGAAATCGACATCGAGCGTCGCGCCCGGCAGGCGATGACGCGCGGCATGGGCGGCAAACCCTTCCGCCACAGCACGCCCGCCAAAAGGCGCGCTTTCGAGCCGGATGGCGACAAGGTCGCAATGCACGTCCTTCAACGCCGCGTCAAAACTCGATATCGCGGCGTCCCGCAGGCCGAAGCCATGCGAGGCCGGCGCGCCGGAAAATGCCAGCACGAGCGCATCGGCGCCACCGAGAAGATCCTCATGAAGAAGCTGGTTGCCGCGCTCGGTATCCGTATCCTCGAAACGCGCGACATTCTTCCACCGGGCGGCGCCTCGCGCCGGAACGATCGGCGCCGCGTCCTTGCGCCGGGGGTGCAGCGGCAGGATGGGGATGCCATCCGACGTACGGCCAACCAGCACCTTCTCGAATTCGGCGCCCTTGAGCACGCGCGCGACCGCCTCGTGCCATTGCGCTTCGGTCGCCTTCGGGAAGAGGCTGGCCAGTTCCATCACGCGAACTCCATGATCAGCGCATCGACGGCAAGCGAATCACCCGCTTTCGCCTTGACCTTGCCGATTGTCACATCCTTCTCGGCGCGCAGCACGTTCTCCATCTTCATCGCCTCGACGATGGCGAGGGTCTCGCCGGCCTTGACCTCCTGCCCTTCCGCCACCGCGATGGATTTGATCAGCCCCGGCATCGGGCAGAGCAGCACGCGGGACGTGTCCGCGCCCTTCTTCTCCGGCATCAGCGCGGCAAGCTCGGCCTCGCGCCTTGTATAGACGCGGAACTCCGCCGCGACGCCGCCCTGGCTGAGCCGGACGCCGTTGGGAACAGGTGAGACCTGCACGGCGATTTCCTCGCCGGAGATCGTGCCGGACCACACGAGATCACCCGGCCGCCAATGCGTTACCAGCGTGAGCGCGCCGGAGGAGAGATGCACGATGGTTTCGCCCGCGCCATCCTCGACGAGGCAATCGATGCGCCTCTGGGCGCCGTTCTTGCCGATCGCGACCACGCGTTCGAGGGCGAAGGCAACCGGCTTGCTGGCCGGCATCTGACCCGCGATCCGGCGCTTGCGCGTATTCATCGCGTGGTCGATCGCCGCCGCGACCGCGGCAAGACGCTCCGTGACCCTGCCCTCGGGCATCGGCACCGAAAACCCCTCGGGAAATTCCTCCGCGATGAAGCCGGTGGAAAGCTTGCCCGATTTCCAGCGCTCATGCGCCATCAACGTCGAGAGGAAGGGGATGTTGTGGCGGATGCCGTCAATCACGAAACTGTCGAGCGCGCGGGCCTGGCTCTCGATGGCCTCAAGCCGCGTCGGCGCGTGGGTCACGAGCTTGGCGATCATCGGGTCGTAGAACATCGAGATCTGCCCGCCCTCCTCCACGCCGGTATCGTTGCGGGTCGTCACCGCGCCGACCTTGCCCTCCGCCGGCGGGCGGTAGCGCGTGAGGCGACCGATCGAAGGCAGGAAGTTGCGGGTCGGGTCTTCCGCGTAGACGCGGCTTTCCACCGCCCAGCCATCGAGCTTGATGTCCTTCTGCGCGTGCCGGAGCTTCTCGCCATAGGCGACGCGGATCATCTCCTCGACCAGATCGAGCCCGGTGATCATCTCGGTCACGGGATGCTCGACCTGAAGGCGGGTGTTCATTTCGAGGAAGTAGAAGCTCTTGTCCTGCCCGGCGACGAATTCCACCGTGCCGGCGCTGTCATAGTTCACGGCTTTCGCGAGCGCCACGGCCTGCGCGCCCATTTTCGCGCGCGTTTCCTCGTCGAGCAAAGGCGAAGGCGCCTCCTCGACGACCTTCTGGTTGCGGCGCTGCACCGAGCACTCGCGCTCGCCGAGATGGATGACGTTGCCGTGCTTGTCGCCGAGCACCTGGATCTCGATATGGCGCGGATTGACGATGAACTTCTCGACGAACATCCGGTCGTCACCGAAGGAGGATTTCGCCTCCGAACGCGAACGCTCGAACCCTTCCTTCACCTCGTCGCGGCTCCAGGCGATGCGCATGCCCTTGCCGCCGCCGCCCGCCGAGGCTTTCAGCATCACGGGATAGCCGATCTCGTCGGCGATCTTCATCGCCTCCTCGGCGCTCTCGATCGTGCCGAGATAGCCCGGAACGGTGGAAACGCCCGCCGCCGCCGCCGCCTTCTTCGATTCGATCTTGTCGCCCATCGCGGCGATCGCGCCCGGATTGGGGCCGATAAAGGTGATCCCGTTCTCCTTCAGCGCATTCGCGAAGGCTTCGCGCTCGGAGAGGAAGCCATAGCCGGGATGCACCGCCTCGGCGCCCGTGCGCTTGCAGGCATCGATGATCTTGTCGATCACCAGATAGCTCTCCGCCGCCGGCGCCGCGCCGATATGCACCGCCTCATCCGCCATCTCGACATGCATCGCGTTGCGATCGGCATCGGAATAGACCGCGACCGTCTTGATGCCCATCCTGCGCGCGGTCTTGATAACCCGGCAGGCGATTTCGCCGCGATTGGCGATCAGGATTTTTTTGAACATCGACGCAGTCTTTGCAGGTTTGCTGAGAGCTTGATCCACGACTTCTTGCGGCTGCATTTCAACGCGTAACCTAATCAGTTCATCGAGGTTTCCATGTGCTCGCAGCCCCCAGAAACCTCGACCCAAGTGAGCAAACGCGTCAGAATACTTCCCTACTTCTGAATCACTTGAATGCTCTTCGATTGTCCGCCGGACGACAGCCTTCCACTCTCGCGTTAGCTCCCGCTTTGTTGAGCGATAAATGTACTCATAGAGATCTTCGTATCGAGCGGCTCCGCCAAGAGCTTCCATAGCCTCGATAATTTCATCGACCCACCGCATCGCATTCACCTCACAGCGGCATGTTGTCGTGCTTGCGCCAGGGGCGCTCGACCTGCTTCGAGCGCAGCATCGAGAGCGCGCGCGCGATGCGGCTGCGTGTCGAATGCGGCATGATCACCTCGTCGATATAACCGCGCTCGGCCGCGACGAAAGGCGAGAGGAAACGCTCCTCGTATTCCCTCGTCCGCTTCTCGATCTCCTCCGGCGTCTGGCCGCGGAAGATGATTTCCACCGCGCCTTTCGCGCCCATCACGGCGATCTGCGCCGTCGGCCAGGCGTAATTGACATCGCCGCCGATATGCTTCGACGCCATCACGTCATAGGCGCCGCCGAACGCCTTCCGCGTGATGCAGGTGACAAGCGGCACCGTGCACTGGCTGTAGGCGAAAAGGAGCTTCGCGCCGTGCTTGATCAGCCCGCCATATTCCTGCGCCGTGCCCGGCAGGAAGCCCGGCACATCGACGAAGGTGACGATGGGGATCTCGAACGCATCGCAGAACCGCACGAAGCGCGCGGCCTTGCGGCTGGCATCGCTGTCGAGCACGCCGGCCAGCACCATCGGCTGGTTGGCGACGAAACCCACCGTGCGCCCCTCCACACGGCCGAAGCCGGTGACGATGTTGCCGGCGAATTTCTCGGAAATCTCGAAGAAATCGCCTTCGTCGACAACCTTGAGGATCAGCTCCTTCATGTCATAGGGCTGGTTGGCATTGTCCGGCACCAGCGTGTCGAGGCTCGCCTCGCGGCGCGTGGCATCATCGGCGGTCGGCCATTCCGGCACGCCGTCGCGGTTGTTCGAGGGCAGGAAGTCGATCAGCCGGCGGATCTGCAGCAAAGCCTCGACATCATTGTCGAAGGCACCGTCCGCGATCGAGGATTTCGCGCAATGCACCGAGGCGCCGCCAAGCTCCTCATGCGTCACGATCTCGTTCGTGACGGTTTTGACCACATCCGGCCCGGTGACATACATGTAGGAGGTATCACGCACCATGAAGATGAAATCGGTCATGGCCGGCGAATAGACATCGCCGCCCGCGCAGGGCCCCATGATCACCGATATCTGCGGGATGACGCCCGAGGCATCGACATTGCCCTTGAAGATATCGGCATAGCCCGCGAGCGAAGCCACGCCTTCCTGGATGCGCGCGCCGCCGGAATCGTAAAGCCCGATGATCGGCGCGCGGGTGCGCAGGGCCATTTCCTGCACCTTGCGTACCTTCTGCGCATGGGTCTCCGAGAGCGAGCCACCGAGCACGGTGAAATCCTTGGCGAAGACGAAGACCTTGCGCCCGTTCACCGTGCCCCAGCCGGTCACCACGCCGTCACCGGGCGGCTTGGCACCCTTGTCCATGCCGAAATCCACGCAGCGATGCTGCACGAACATATCGAATTCCTCGAAAGAGCCCTCGTCGAGCAGCAATTCAAGACGCTCGCGCGCCGTGAGCTTGCCCTTCTGGTGCTGGGCCTCGATGCGTTTGACACCGCCGCCGAGCCGGGCCTCGGCACGGCGGGAATCGAGCTTTTCGAGAATGTCGCGCATGGATGTCGTTCCTGTCTGTGGCGGCAAGGATCAGCGGCGAGCACGTGCGCCGGCATAGAGCAGCGCGAGCGCAAGCACGGTCTTGACGAGCGTACCCGGAATGAAGAGCGCGAAGCCCTTGATGAAGGCCGCCTCAGGGCCGATGAATTTTGCCAGCCAGAATATGCCCGGCACGAAAAGCAGGAGATGGCCCAGCATCAAGGCCGCAGCGGCGAGCATTACATTCCGCCCCCAGCCACGGTCGAACAGCGCGCCGATCAGCCAGGCCGCGGCCACGAAGCCGAAAAGGAAGCCCGCGGTCGGCCCCGCGAGGTGGTGGATGCCCGCGGCGCCACCGGCGAAGACCGGCAGGCCCATCGCGCCTTCCGCGAGATAGAGCAGGCTCGCCTCAACCGCGCGGCGCGCGCCGAAACTCGCGCCGATCAGCAGCAGCGCGAGGGTCTGCATCGTCATGGGAACCGGCACCATCGGCACCGTGATCTGCGCGGAAACCGCCAGAAGCAGCGAGCCGGCCAGAGCGAGCGCGACACGGCGCAGCCCCTGAACCTCGCGGATCGCCCCAATCGTTCCAATCATCTGCATGGATATCTCCCTCGTGCATCCGCACCCTGGATGAATATTGGCACCGAAAACTCTTCGACCAAACCGGAGGGATGACAAGGACATAAAATGGCGATATGCAAATATTTGCTATTTAACGATTTGAAATTGTGCGGCTATGCGCGAGAGAAAACTGTTCATCGGCGCCGGCATCCGGCGCTTGCGGGATACACGGACACTGACGCAGGCGGATCTCGCGCGGCAATTGCGCATTTCCACCGCCTATCTGAGCCAGATGGAAACCAATCAGCGCCCGGTTTCCGCCTCGGTTCTCTATGGTCTCAGCCAGCTTTTCGGCGCGGAAGCCGCCAATCTCATCTCGGAAGATCCCGACCGTCTCGCCGCCGATCTGCGCGAGGCCCTCTCCGATCCGATTTTCGCGCAGGCCGAGACCAGCCATGTCGATATCCGCGCGCTCGCGCTTTCGGCGCCCTGGCTCGCGCATCGCTTCATCGAGCTGCATGGCGCCTTCCGTCGCACGCTCGATCCGCACCAGCTTTCCGAAGAGAACGGCGCGCGCCCGGATGATGTCCAGCGTGGCCTTTCCGCGCATCCTTTCGAGGTCGTGCGCGATTTTTTCCATTACAACAACAACTACATCGACGATATCGACCAAGCCGCTGAGCGCCTCGCCGCCCAGGCCTTCGAGGGCCGCGGGCGCGATCACGCGGTTCTCGCGCATTACCTCCAGATGCGTCACGGCATCCGGGTGCGCGACATGCAGGACGACGATTCGCGCCTGCGTTCCTTCGATCCCAAGAGCCGCGTGCTCAGCCTCAACCCCACGCTCGAGCCCTCCTCCCGCGCTTTCCAGCTCGCCTATCAGATCGCCCGGCTGGAAGGAGGCAGCATGATCGATGCCCGCGCCGAGGACGCCACCTTGCGCACCCCCGATGCCCGCGCCATCGCGCAGGGCGCGCTGACGAACTATTACGCCTCCGCCCTACTGATGCCCTATCGCGAATTCGCGGAAGCGGCCTTGCGCCTGCGGCACGATCTTGTCCGCCTCGGCCATCTCTTCGGCGCGAGCCTCGAGCAGGTCTGCCATCGGCTATCGACGCTGCAGCGCACCGGCGCCAAGGGAATTCCGGTCTATTTCGTGAAGTTTGACCGAGCGGGCAACATCGTCAAACGCCACTCCTCCACGCGTTTCCAGTTCACGCGGTTCGGGGGCGCCTGTCCGCTCTGGAACGTGCACGAGGCTTTCGAGGCCCCCGATCGCATTCTCGTCCAGCAGGCCGAAATGCCGGATGGCATGCGCTATCTGTGCCTCGCGAAATGCATCGTGAAGCCGGCGCGTTTTCATGGCGGGCTGATGCAGCGCTTCGCCATCGGCCTGGGCTGCGCCATCTCCGATGCGCATCACTTCGTCTATGCCGACGAGATCGACCTGCGCGGACGTTCCGGCGTCGCGAAAATCGGCGTTTCCTGCCGCCTTTGCGCCCGCGAGGATTGCGTCCAACGCTCGGCGCCGCCGCTCGCCCGGCGCATCACCCTCAACCAGCAGGAACGCGACACCCTCCCCTACAATATCGGCTGAAACCCGCGGCGCATACGCGCCCTTGCGCGCCCTCCGGCGACATGCATGATGCTGCCAACATCTCCCTTCAGCTTTCCCCTTCCCTTCAGGTATCCCCATGTTCGACACGCAGGAAATCCTCGCCCATCTCCGGCGCTGGGTTGAAATTGAATCGCCCACCGACGCACCCGAGACCGTCAACCGCATGATGGATACATTGATCGCGGACCATGCCGGCCTCCCCGTGACCTGCGAGCGTATCGCGGGCACGCAGGGACGGGGCGATCACGTGATCGTCCGCTCCAATTGGGGGCAGGACAAGCCGGGCATCCTGGTTCTCTCGCATCTCGATACCGTCCACCCGCTGGGCTTCATCAAGACGCGCCTGCCATGGAAGGTCGAGGGCGACATCGCCTATGGCCCCGGCATCTACGACATGAAAGCCGGCGCGCTCATCGCCCATCATGCGCTCAAGGCTGTCGCGGGCAGTGGCAAAAGCGGCCTCGGCATCACCCATCTCTATGTTTCCGATGAAGAGGTCGGCAGCCCGACCTCGCGCGCGATCATCGAGGCGGAAGGGCGCAAGGCCAAATACGTGCTGGTGACCGAGCCCGCGCGTGATGGCGGCAAGATCGTCACCGGGCGCAAGGGCGTGGGACGTTTTGAAATCTTCATCCGTGGCGTCGCCTCCCATGCCGGCGCCCGCCCGGATGACGGACGCAGCGCCGTGCGCGAACTCGGCCATGTCATCCTTGCGCTGGAAGGGCTTTGCGACCCCGCGCGCGGCGTGACCGTGACGGTGGGGGTGGTGCGCGGCGGCACCAAGCCGAATGTCATCCCCGAGGAGGCCTATGCGGAGGTTGATCTGCGCGTGCCGAGCCTTGCGATCGCGGAAGAACTTACCGGCAAGATTCTCGGCCTTGCGCCCAAGACCGAGGGTGTGACAATTCGCGTGCAAGGCGGCATGAACCGTCCACCCTTCGAGCAGACGCCGGAGGCCAGGAAGCTATTCGACCACGCCCACGGTATCGCCGCGAAAATCGGCTTCGAGCTTGCCGGCGTATCGACCGGCGGCGGCTCGGACGGAAATTTCACCGCCCCCTACGCGCCGACGCTCGATGGTCTGGGCGCGGACGGAAAGGGCGCGCATACGGATTTCGAGCAGATCCGCATTTCCTCGCTGGTCGAGCGCGCAAGGCTGATGCAAGGTCTTTTCGAAACGCTGGCCTGACGCGAAAAGGCGCGCGGGCATCGCCCGTCCATCGCTCAATCGCAGGTTGGACGGGTGCGGAAAGCCCGCGCCTTGGCGCGGTTGCCGCAAACGGCCATGTCGCACCAGCGGCGCGTGCCGCTTTTGGAACTGTCATAGAAAAGAAACCCGCAATCGGGCGCCGGACAACATCTCAGGCGGGCAGGATCGCTCTGCCTGAGCATTTCGATCGCCAGAAGCGCGATGCGGCCGAGAAGCCATTCGACATCGCTTTCCGAAGCCGGCACCTGCCAATCCAGCCGCCCGTCCTCCCTTGAAACGAAACGGCCCCGCCGCATGCCGAGCGCCGCGCAGTCGCGCAGCAAGGCGGTATCCGCTTCCGGGGGCGCCTCACCCGCGATCCGCGCCGTCACGATCGCATGAACGGCCTCGCGCAACCGGATCGCCTCGGGCGGCGGCGGCTTATCGGCATCGGGCGCAGCACGGATCCGGGCATACATGAGCGCGTCGATCTGCCCGGCATGGAACGCCCAATCAGCCAAAGCCGCCAACGAAACGAGCCGCTCGCGACTGTAGGGCGTGCCCCGACCGGGAAGCGTGTTGGCAAAATCAAGCGGGAGAGCGCCCCCCACCATGGTGGGGAGATAGGGCGCCTCGGATGACGGAGCATCGCTCATGAGACTTGAGTAACCTTCATTTCAGTTTTAGATGGTTATGCTCGATGAAAGTCATCGCGCCAGCACAAAAACAGATCAATCATACAAGGGGGCCGTTGATGAAACGCCAATTCGCCATTCCCATGGCGCTCGCTTTCGCATTGGGGGCAGCCAGCGCTCATGCACAGATCAAGCTGGGGGTCGCAGGCCCCATCACCGGCTCCTCCGCCGCCTTCGGCGCACAGCTGAAAAACGGCGTCGAGCTGGCCGTCGAGGATATCAACGCCGCCGGCGGCATTCTCGGCCAGAAAATCAGCGTCACGCTCGGCGACGATGTCGGCGATCCCAAGCAAGGGGTTTCGGTCGCAAACAAATTCGTGGGTGACGGCGTGAAACTCGTCGTGGGCCATTTCAACTCGGGCGTGACCATTCCGGCCTCCGAGATCTATCAGGAAAACAACATCCTCATGATCTCCCCTTCCGCCACCAATCCCAAGGTGACGGAGCGCAAGATGTGGAACGTCTTCCGCACCTGCGGCCGCGACGACCAGCAGGGCCTGGTTGCCGCCAACCATATCCTCAAGCACTTCGCCGGCAAGCGGGTCGCGATCATCCACGACAAGACGACCTACGGACAGGGGCTTGCCGACGAAACCCGCAAGGCGCTTGGCGCCAAGGGCTTCAAGGATGTCCTCTACGAAGGCGTCAACACGGGCGAGAAGGATTTCTCTGCGCTTGTAGCCAAGCTCAAGGCCGCGAAAATCGATCTGATGTATTGGGGCGGCCTGCATACCGAGCTTGGCCTCATCATCCGCCAGAGCCGCGATGCCGGTCTCGCCATTCCGGCCATGGGCGCGGATGGAATCGTCTCGGATGAATTCGCTTCGATCGGCGGCCCCGGTGTCGAGGGGACGCTCATGACCTTCCCCCCCGATCCCCGGCTCAAGCCGGATGCGGCGGAAGTCGTCAGGAAATTCGAGGCCCGCAAGATCAACCCCGAAGCCTACACGCTCTATTCCTATGCTGCCGTCGAGATCATGAAGCAGGCTGCGGAAAAGGCGAAATCGCTCGATGCGAAGAAGATCGCGGAGGTCATTCATTCCGGCATGGAATTCAGGACCGTGCTGGGCAAGATGTCCTACGACAGGAAGGGCGACCGCACGAACCTGGATTACACGGTCTATAAGTGGGCGAAAGGCGCGGATGGCAAGGTGACCTACAAGGAAATCCAGTGATCGGAAAACCGGCGGGCGGGCGCTCCCGGTTCGCCTGACGGAACGGGAAAGCCGGGCTTCAGCCCGGCTTTTTCCTGGTCGGGGGCGAAACGAAAAGTCGCGGTTTGTTAAAGGCCTCCCTTGCATTCTGGGCGTCTGTCCTTCCTGCCCGCGAGGAGCGCCATTCGATGCCAGGTAAGCCCCGATTTGCCACGAACTGGCCCGATCTCTGGCGCGACAGCCTCCCTCTTCGCCAACCGGACGACCACAAATACCGGCGTGGTCATTGCCTGGTCTGGAGCGGTCCCGCGCTCGCGACCGGCGCCGCCCGGCTTGCAGCCCAAGCTGCGTTGCGCATCGGCGCGGGGCTGGTCACGATTGTCGGCCCGCGCGACGCGCTCCTGATTCACGCCGCGCATGTCACCGCGATCATGCTGCGCGAGAGCAGGGACACCAGCGACTGGGCGGGGATGTTGGCGGATTCGCGCATAAGATCCGTCGTGATCGGCCCCGGCGCGGGGGTGGGGAAAGAGACACGGGCGAAAGTTCTCGCTGCCCTCGCCTCACCCATCCCCCTTGTCCTCGACGCCGATGCGCTTTCGAGTTTCGAGGCGGATTCCACCCCCCTCTTCGACGCCATCAAGGCCCGGAGCGCGGCAGTGATCCTTACCCCCCATGAAGGGGAATATGCCCGCCTCTTTCCAGACGAAGCTCAGGCACCTTTGCGAGAAAGCCGCGCGCTCGCCGCGGCGGCGCGAAGCGGGGCGGTGCTCGTCCTCAAGGGGCCGGAAACCGTGATCGCCGCGCCGGATGGCCACGCGATTATCAACCGCAACGCGCCGCCGACCTTGGCCACCGCCGGCTCCGGCGATGTTCTGGCCGGCATCATCGGCGGTTTGCTGGCGCAGGGAATGTCCGCCCTTGATGCCGCCTGCGCCGGGGTCTTCCTCCATGGCGAGGCTGCCCGGCTGGCGGGGCACCACCCGAATGCCGAGGATTTCGTGCAATCCATTGCCCATTTGCCCGATTTTTCGATGCTGTGATGACAATCGCTCCATAGGCATGGGCACATGAAGATGATGCCCTTCTAGCGCAACCTTGTGCAAATATGTTCAAGACGCTGCGAATGCCGCAAGCCAGACATTGAAGGCTTCCGGCGCGTCAAGCTGCGGGGCATGGCCGGCGCCTTCAAGCACGCTGATCCGGCCGCGCGGGACATGGCCGCGATACCAATCCGCCAGTTCAGGAGGGTAAACCGCGCTTTTCCCGCCGAGAAGAACCGCGACAGGCAGATCAATCGCGCCGAGAAAGGCGCGCATGTCGTACGAGGCAAGGGAACGCCAGAGATCCGCCATGATCGCGGGGTCGTTGCGGGTGATGATCATCTCGGCGGCCTCCAGCAATTCCGCATCCGGCTTGGCCCCGAGCGGAAACAGCGATCGCGCGATACGTCCCGCGGCTTTCGGCCAGTTGCGCGCGAATTTTGCGGCCATCCGATGCATGTCGTCGCGCGTGTGGCCACTCGACAGCCCCAGCGACCAGCTTTCGTCATTCGATACGCGCGGCGCCATATCGACGATCGCCAGCGCCGAGACAGGCGAGGATCGTTCCCGGGCGAGATAATCGAGCGCAACGGCGGCCCCCATGGACCAGCCCACGAGGACGACATCCTCGAGCTTCTCCCGGCTCAGAAAATCACCAAGCGCAGCGGAAATATCCGCAATGCCGGTCGGTGCATCGGCGTGGCGAAGCGCGCCGTGGCCCGGAAGGTCTGGCGCCATCACGTCAAATCCTTGCGCCGCAAGCGCCATCTGCGGGGCGAAAAACGAGGAATCGACCGACCAGCCGTGAAGCAGGACAATTGGACGCCCGCGCCCCTTGCGGATGATCTTTCCGAACTGTGCCATGTCAGGGCGTTCTTGCGACATCGCGAATGAGAACAAGGGCACGCCCGCGCGCCAGAACCTGCCCGGTCTCATCAAGAAGGAGCGTAGCCAGATCGCAAAGATGCTTTTCCGGGCGCAAGGCGGTTACCGTGACTTCCGCGCTCAGGACGGCATCCAGAGGCGCGGCCTGCAGGAATTCCAGCTCCTGCTTGAGGTAATTGGTCCCCGGCCCCGGCAGCTTGACGCCGAGCAGGTAGGAGAACAGAGCTGCGATCAGGGGCTCGGGAACGTGATCGAGGTCGCCCGGCGGGCAATCCGCCAAGGCCGCAAAGCCCCGGATATCGTCCCGCGAGAATTGACGCTGGATACTGGCTTTCTGCCCCGGTTCGATCACGAGGATCATCCGCGCCCCCCGGTTTCGAGAATTGTCCTCGCCTCGCAGACAGCCGCGCCATCCGCCATGCGCCGGACAAGCGTTTCGATCGTCACATTCGCTCCCGAAACGGCCTCAAACATGAGGAATTCGAGCCTTTCGCCCGCATAGGCCGGATTGGGAAACTTCAGATCCTGCGAGAGGCTTCGCGCTGCCGGGTATTCGCGCCGCAGCCGCGCCCAGATCAGGGTGTAAAGGAACATGCCATGCGCGACGGTGCGGCCAAACCGGGTCGCGCGGGAAAAATCCGCATCGACATGGATCGGATTGTCATCACCCGAAATGCGGGCGAAAAGTTCGAATTCCGCCTGGCTCGGGATATGTTCGAAGCGGATCGAGAACTGCGGTGCTGTCACGAGCCTGCCTCCATCAATTGCCGGCGCAGGATCTGCTTCTGGATCTTGCCGGCTGCCGTGCGCGGGAAGGTTTCGACAACCGAGAAATATTTGGGCACCTTGTAGGCCGCGAGCTTCTCTCGTGCCATGTTGCGGATCTCAGCCAGGTCGAGCGCCATGCCGGGATGGGGAAGAATGGCCGCGTGGCCGACTTCCCCCCATTTCTCATCCGGAACCCCGAAAACCGCGATCTCCAGAATGCCGGGGCACGCCCCCAGAACGCGCTCGATATCCGCCGGATAGACGTTCTCACCCCCGGATATGTACATGTCCTTGATACGGTCCACGATGTAGTAATAGCCTTGGGCATCGCGATGACCGACATCGCCCGAGCGCAGCCATCCGTCCAGGGTGAAAGCCGCCGCGCTTGCTTCGGGATTGCGGAAATAACCGGGCGTGACGCCGGGCCCGCGAAACAGCAATTCCCCCTCCTGCCCCGGCCCGACATCGGCGCCGTGCGCATCGACGATCCGGACATCCGCGAGAAGCTGGGGTTTGCCGACCGAACCGATTTTCTCAGCCGCATGGGCCGGGTCCATGAGGAAAACGGTCGGACCGGTCTCGGTCATACCCATCCCGTTGCAGATGCTGACGCCGCGCGCCAGAAAACCGGTCAGGAGCGAAGCGGAAATCGGCGCGCCGCCGCAGCCCCAATGGCGCACGCCGGCGAAACGCACCTGCTCGAAGCGTGGGGACAGGCTGAGGGCCTGATAGACCTGCGGAACCCCGAAGAAAACCGTAAGGCTGCCTGAATCGATCAGATCTAGGACCACTTCCGGGTCGAATTTCGCGATGAAATGCGACATCCCGCCGGCAAGGAAAACCGGAAGCGTGTGGAGATTGATCCCCGCCGTGTGGAAGAGCGGCAGGAAATTGAGCGCCTGCGTCGTCGCGTCGATTCCCGTTGCCTGCTGGATATTCACGGCATTGGCGAGGGCCATCCCGGCATTTTGAATGACCGCCTTGGGAAGCCCCGTGGTGCCGGATGTGTAGAGCAGATACCAGATGCGATCGGTTGGCCAGAATGTCGCGCCGACCGAGGGGCCGGGATCATCGAAAAGCGCGTCGAGTTCCCCAATCGACACGCATGGGCAGGCGTGATCGCCCGCGATGGCGCCGGCAAGCGTCTCATTGGCCGCATCGTGGACAAGAATCCGCGCCGCGCAATCGGCGAGAATCGGGCTGAGTTCACTGCTCGTCTGGCGCCAGTTCAGCGGCACGAGAATGATGCCGGTGCGGGCACAGGCGAACAGCAGCTCAAAGAAGATCGGCGTGTTGTGGCACAGGATCGCGATGCGATCGCCTTCAACCAGATTTTGACTGAGCAGCCAATGCGCGGCGCGCCCGACCCGGCGCTCGACATCGACGAAACGCCAGGTTCGTCCGTCCGCGACAGTGTGAAAAGCCGTGGCCTCGGGCGCCAGCCGCGCTCGCTGGAAGCATGGGTCCGGGATGAATTTCATGCACGCCTCCCGAGAAAGGCTTCCATTCGAATTTCAGCTTCCCGCGTCTCGATCATGGTCAGGAACATGTCCCGCTCCCGCGCCAACCCGGCCCTGAGCCGGGCCAGCCGGTCTTCGGACCAAAGCAGGGATTTCGTCGCCGCGAGGCTTTGAGGTGATTTCCGGCGCAAGGACGCGACCAGTCGCGCGATTTCGCTGTCGAGTTCCTGAAGGGGGACGACGCTGTTGACCAGACCAAGCGCGAGAGCCTCCGCAGCAGAGACCCTGCTGTTCAACATCTGGATCGCGCCGGCGCGCGCCGGGCCGATCCGCTCCGGGAGCATCGCGGTCCAACCCCCATCCGGGGAGAAGCCCATCTCGGAATAGAACGGAGCAAAGGATGCATCCTCCGCCATCGCCACGAGATCGGCCGCAAGCACCAGTCCCAGCGCGCCGCCGGTTGCAATCCCCTGAACCCGACCGATGACAGGCATCGGCAGCCCGACCAGCCGCAGAATAGCCTCATGCAGGCCACCAACCAGTTGGGCCGCATAGGCGCGGCGATCTTCGCCCTTATGCTCAAGGAAACCGGCAATGTCTCCGCCCGTCGAGAAGCTTCGTCCCGTACCGGCCAGGACAACCAGAGCAGGCGGATCGCGTTGGAGTAAATCAAGCGCGGCATGAAACTCCTCGATCAGGGCCGGAACGAGGCTGTTATGGCGCTCCGGCCTGTTGAGACTAAGCGTCGCAACATTGTCGTGGCGCGCTTGCAGAACCAGGGAAGACGTCATCGCGCCGCTCCGCGTGGCGCCAGACCATAGGCCACCAGCGCGAAGGCTTCTTCCGCAGCCGCTTCAAAAGAGGAGGCGCTCTCCCACAACGCATAGCGGCGCCCCACCATGTCGCAGACGCCCATCAGCGCCCAGGCCCGTGTTTCGGAATCGCCGGGCGCGATCTGTCCCGCCGCGACCGCGGCATCGAGCGCGAGGCGATAGCTCTCCGCGAAGTCGTAATAGTATTTGCGGTAGGCGGCTTCATCGACGAACTGGGATTCCGCCACGACTTGATAGAGATTGGGGTTCTCCCGCACGCAGGTGAAAAAGGCATGGATGCCGCGACGCTCGATTTCCAGCCGATCCTTCAGCCCGGATGTCGCGAGCGTCAAAGCCCGACGCAGCCTCTGGCCCATCCGCAGCACCAATTCGCGCAGGACATCCTCCTTGGTGCGGAAATAGACATAGAACGTGCCCTGCGCGACCTGCGCTTCCTGAGTGATCGAACTCACGGAGGATTCCGCAAACCCCCGCGAGCCGATCTCACGTTCGGCGGCATCGAGAATCCGCTGGCGCGTGCGCTCTCCCCGGCTCGTTTTCGGCGCGAGCGCGGGACGGGCATCGGCATCCTTGATTTCCAGCATCTTTCCGGCGGCAGGCATGTCTGATCACGAAAGCGTTGCGCGATCCCTTGACGATCGCGTTGTGAAACGATACGCAAATATGAAACATGACTCAAGTGTCAACTTAGAAGTCAGACGGGAGGAAACCATGAACCACTTGCGCAACGTGCTGCTTGCCGGAGCCGCCTTCGCCTCTTCCAGTGCCGCGACGGCGCAGGATATCAAGATCTGCCTGATCGCCGGCAAGACCGGCCCGCTGGAAGCCTATGCGAAGCAAACGGAAGTTGGCTTCATGATGGGCCTGGAGCACCTCACCAAGGGGAGCATGGCGATCAATGGCCGCAAGATCCAGGTTCTGGTGAAGGATGACCAGCTGAAGCCGGATCGCGGCAAGGCGCTCCTTGAGGAATGCTACAATGACGACAAGGTCGACCTCGCGGTCGGCTCCACGGGATCGCCCGTCGCGCTGGCGATGCTGCCCGTCGCGGAAGACGCCAAGAAAATCCTGATTGTCGAGCCCGCCGTCGCGGATTCGATCACCGGCGACAAGCGCAACCGCTATATTTTCCGCACCGGCCGCTCCTCGTATCAGGACGCGCTCGCGGCGGCGGCCTCCATTCCTGCGAACGAGGATGTCACGATCGGCATGCTCGGCCTCGACACGGCTTTCGGGCGCGATGGCGTCAAGGCCTACAAGGACGCATTGGCCGCGATCCGCCCCCGGGCGAAGGTTGTCGCGGAAGAATATGCCGCCGGGAACACCGCCGATTTCGCCCCCTTCGCGGAGCGCCTCTTCGGAGCGCTGAAGGACAAGCCGGGCAAGCGCATCATCGGGTTCATCTGGGCCGGCGCGCATCCGATGGCGAAATTCGTTGATATGAAACCCGATCGCTTCAACATCGCGCTTGCGCCCGGTGGCAATATCCTTCCCGCGATGAATGCCTGGAAACAGTTCGCCGGCACCGAAGGCGGGATCTACTATTACCACGATTTCCCGAAGAACCCGCAGAATGACTGGCTGCGCGTGGAATACCAGAAGCGCCACAATGCCCCGCCGGACTTCTTTGTCGCCGGTGGCTTCGCGGCAGCCTCCGCCGTTTTCCATGGCATCACCAAGGCAGGCGGAACGGAGACCGAAAAGCTCATCACGGCCATGGAAGGCATGAGCTTCGAGACACCCAAGGGACCGATGACATTCCGCAAGGAAGACCATCAGGCCCTGCAGGACATGTATCACTGGCGCATCAAGAAGGACGCCAAGGACAACGATCTTCTCGAACTCGTGACGACCATTCCGGCGAAAGACATGCCGCTGCCGATCATCGAGAAGAAATAAGGTGTTATCAGGCGCCGGGCTCCGGCGCCTTTCTCCCTTTCCCGATCCGAAGCTGCCATGCCCGCTCCCGAGACATCCGCTCCCGTTCTCGAAACGCGCGACCTGACGATCCGCTTCGGCGGCCATGTCGCGGTCAATGCCGTCTCGGCGCGCTTTCAAGCCGGCGAATTGACCGCGATCGTCGGCCCGAACGGCGCGGGCAAGACAACCTATTTCAACCTGATCTCGGGCCAGTTACCGGCAACTTCCGGGCAGATCCTGCTCGATGGCGCCGATATTACGGGGCTTGCGCCCTCCGCCCGCGCGCAGAGGGGGATCGGTCGCGCGTTTCAGATCACCTCGCTCTTCCCCAATCTCTCGGTTCACGAGAATGTCCGGCTTGCGGTCCAGGCCCGCGCGCGCGAGGCGGCGAGCCTCACGCGGCTGTGGTCCGGTATGCGCGACTGGATCGAGAAGGCGGATCGCGCGCTCGAGGAGGTCAACCTCCTCGCACAGCGCAAGACCCTTGCCGCTGCGCTTCCCCATGGCGACAAACGCAAGCTGGAGGTCGCGATCATGATGGCCCTTGAGCCGCGCGTCTTCATGTTCGACGAACCCACCGCCGGCATGTCGGTTGATGAGGTTCCCGTTATCCTCGATCTCATCGCGCGGCTGAAGGCACAGGGGGACAAAACCATCCTGCTGGTCGAGCACAAGATGGATGTGGTGCGCTCGCTCGCCGATCGCGTGGTGGTATTGCTCAATGGCACCTTGTCGGCGGATGGCGATCCCGCGACGGTGACCGCCTCCGCCATCGTGCAGGAGGCCTATCTCGGCATTACACCGAAGGCAGGGGGCGCACGTGGCTGATCCCCTGCTCCGCCTCGAAGGCGTCCACACCCATATCGGCCAGTATCACATTCTGCAGGGCGTTGACTTCACCGTTCCCGAAGGTGGCATCACCATGCTGCTGGGAAGGAACGGCGCGGGCAAGACGACCGCCCTGCGCACCATCATGGGCCTTTGGCGCCCTTCTCGCGGGGCGATAACCTTCGATGGCCGCGCGATCGGCGGCGTCGCGACACCGGACATCGCGCTTGCCGGCATTGCCTATGTTCCTGAAACAATGGCCGTATTCTCCGATCTCACGGTCGAGGAAAATCTCATCCTCGCGGCGCGTTCCGGCCCGATCGATCCGCGCAGGCGGGATTGGATCTTCTCCTTCTTCCCGGCGATGCAGCGCTTCTGGCATGCGCCTGCCGGCGTGCTCTCCGGCGGACAGAAGCAGATGCTCGCCATCTCGCGCGCGATCATCGAGAAGCGCAGGCTGATCCTGATCGACGAACCGACCAAAGGCCTCGCACCCGCGATCATCGAGGGCATGATAAGCGCCTTCCGCGAACTGAAGCACGAGGCGACGATCCTGATGGTCGAGCAGAACTTCCGCTTCGCCGCCGCCCTCGGCGACACCGTCGCGGTGATGGATGACGGACACATCGTCCATCGCGGCAAAATGGCCGATCTCGCCGCGGATGAGAAACTCCAGACGCGCTTGCTCGGCCTCGCGCTCGATCAGCATCAATAGGAGGCGCGATGACCGACCAAGCCGCACCCGCCCCGCTCATCGGTCCGAAACGCGATCTGGCGCCGCTTCTGCTGCCGCTTGCGATCGCGGGATTCGCGTTTCTTCTGATCGGCTCGCCCACGACCTGGCTCACTCTCACGCTCGCAGCGCTTGCCATGGGCATGATGGTTTTCGTCATCGCCTCCGGCCTCACGCTCATTTTCGGGCTTATGGATGTGATCAATTTCGGCCACGGCGCCTTCATCGCCATCGGCGCCTACCTCGCCATGGCCGTGCTCGGCCCGCTTGCGCCCTGGATGCAGGCG
The DNA here is from genome assembly GCA_020161575.1 of Pseudomonadota bacterium. Lineage (GTDB taxonomy): Bacteria > Pseudomonadota > Alphaproteobacteria > Rhizobiales > Beijerinckiaceae > Rhabdaerophilum. Next base: position 17,610 of record JAIUNR010000007.1, on the reverse strand, counting down.
GATTCACTCACGCTGAATCTCGCCGCCCTTTTTCTGGCCATCATCGCCGCCATGCTGGGAACCGGCGTTCTGGGCTATGCTTTCGAGCGCGTTCTGGTGCGTCCGGTCTATGGCCAGCACCTCAAGCAGATCCTGATCACGATGGGCGGGCTGATCGTCGTCGAACAGCTCCTGCACGTGATTTTCGGCGGCGACCAGAAAACCATGGCGTTGCCCACGGCTTTGCGCGGCGCGGTCCTGATCGGTAACGTGGCGCTCGAAAAATACCGGCTGCTGGCGGTCGCGGTCGGTTTGCTCGTGTTCCTCGTCATGCAGCTCACGCTCAATCGCACGCGAATCGGACTTCTCATCCGCGCAGGCGTCGAGAATGCGGAGATGGTGGAAGCCCTGGGCTATCGCATCCGCAGGCTCTTCGTCGGCGTCTTCATCGCGGGTTCCGCCCTGGCCGGGCTTGGCGGCGTGCTCTGGGCGCTTTACCGCGAAACCTTCACCGCCGCGATTGGCGGCGATGTCGTGGTGCTCGTCTTCATCGTCATCATCATCGGCGGGCTGGGGTCGGTCGGCGGTTGTTTCCTCGGCGCGATTCTCGTGGCCATGATGGCGAATTACACCGCCTTTCTCGCGCCGAAGGTCGCCCTCGCCTCCTCGATCCTGCTGATGGTGACAATCCTCATGTGGCGCCCGCAGGGGCTCTATCCGGTTGCAAAACGGTGATGCGATGATCTCGGCGCTGCTTTCCCATGATCTGCCGAAGAGCAAGGTTCTGGCTGCCCTTCTGGGGCTGATCCTTCTCGGCCTCGCGCTCGCGCCGTTCCTCTTTCCCGGCGCGGCGGCGATCAACACCGCCGCGAAGATCTGCATCTTCATCGTGCTGGTCGCGAGCTATGATATCCTGCTCGGCTATACCGGCATCGTCTCCTTCGCGCATACGATGTTCTTCGGCATTGGCGGTTATGGCGTGGGCCTCTCGCTCTATTTCCTTGGCGCGACCTGGCCGATCGTCGCGCTTGGCATCGTTGTCGCGCTCATCCTCGGTGTCGCGCTTGCCTTCATCATCGGGCTGGTCTCGCTTCGGGTGAAGGCCATCTTCTTCGCGATGATCACGCTGGCGGTCGCCTCCGCCTTCCTTATTCTGGCGACACAGCTTTCCGCTTTGACCGGCGGAGAGGATGGCCGCTCCTTCCGCGTGCCTGAATTGATCCGCCCGGCGACCAAGCTTCTCGAAACGCCCGTCTTTGGTCTGGAGATCACGGGCCGCGTTGCGGCATATTATCTCATCTTCTTTGCAGCGCTCGCCTTGTTCCTGGTCGCGTTGCGCCTCGTCAATTCCTGTTTCGGCCGTGTGTTGCAGGCGATTCGCGAGAACGAACTGCGCGCCGAAGCGCTCGGCTACCGCGTCGTTTATTATCGCACGCTCGCCTCCTGTCTTTCGGCGGCGCTGGCTGTCGCCGCCGGCTGTCTGAGCGCACTCTGGCTGCGTTACACAGGCCCGGAGACAACCCTCTCCTTCGCCATCATGCTCGACGTGCTGCTGATGGTGGTGATCGGCGGCATGGGGACGCTCTACGGCGCGGTGATCGGCACGACGTTGTTCGTTCTTGCGCAGAACTACCTTCAGAAGCTGATGGGCATCGCTTCCGCGGCGACAGAGGGCATTCCTCTCCTGCCGCGTCTCCTGCATCCTGATCGCTGGCTGCTGCTGCTCGGCATTCTCTTTGTCCTGAGTGTCTATTTCTTCCCCACCGGCATCGCTGGCCGATTGGCCGGGCCGCCCCGCAAGGAGGAGTCGCAGCGCTAGACGGCTTCATGCTTTCAGCCTGCCCCCGTGCTCCCGGAAAACGACCGTGGGTGCCTATGGAACTTGTCCGCCCAGCTTTGTCTGGGTTGTAAATTCCGCCCAAAACGCCGACTTTCAAACAATCGCTTCAAAGGATGAAAAGACCACTTGCTCTTTCGAAACCGGCGGGCTATCAGACCGCCTCTTGCCCGACTTGGTCGGGCTGGCGCCCGTAGCTCAGCTGGATAGAGCACCAGACTACGAATCTGGGGGTCAGAGGTTCGAATCCTTTCGGGCGCGCCATTCTTCCGACAATTCCGAATTGAAAAAAGCGCAAAAACGCGCGGTTTCGGCAATTTCCGCGTGTGTTTCGGGCGCTGGAGCGGGGTCGGCCGGATACCCCGGAAATCCGCGGTTACCCGGTGGTTACAGTCACGACCCTCAACGCCCCTTCATGATCTTGCGCGGGATTGCACGAATTTCGACAGCGAAACTGGACGGAACAACAGGGTAACCGCGCGCTGCGAGCGGGGATTTCGATGTCAAAAACTGTTGAAGGACGCAGAAGATCGCGAAACGCTGGAACGGGCTGACGGGCAGGACTGAATCTGGCGGTCAAGACGCGGCTTTATCGCTGCGCTTCTTCCGTTCCCGCTCTTTCGGCGCCTCGGTCGGCCCAGCTCCACCATGGGGAACTTCAAATAGTTTCGGAAACGGAACGCCGAGGATCATGGCAATCCGAAACAGCGTCACGACGGTAGGGTTGCGCTGCCCGCGCTCGAGGGCGCTGACATAGGCACGGTCGACATCGAGCGCTTCAGCAAGGGCAATCTGGGTCATCGGCTTGCCATTGCGGATCATCGCCTTGCGATGCCGCTCCACATTCTGCCCGATGAACTGCCTCACATCCATCATCGCAAGACACCAGATTGTGCCGTTTATTACGACGCTTTATAATGCAACATTGTTGAAATTGAGGCTCGAGGACGGTGGCGCATGGACGAAGAGGCAGAGGACACGCTCTGGTTCATCAAGACCGGAGACAGCGAGGTCGGCCCTGTGACGACCACTGAAATCCAAGCGATGCTGAAAACGGGCGAGTTGTCGGCGCGGACGCAGGTGCGGCGAGAGGACGAGAGCGAGTGGACAAATATCGGGCAGCGAGGTGAAACCGGCAGCTAGGCGCCCTCCAAACGATCATTCACGGTGCTCCGCCCTAATCCTGAGAGCTGACATTACTCTTGCGCAACCACCGCTCCATTTACCCCGATCTTGAAGCCCTCTAGTGTGCTCGAATTGACGGTGCCCCTAGTCTTTCAGCTAACAGCACGATGCACGAGCGAGCGACTCCGAAGCCGATCGACCAGTTCGATGATATTCATGCACACTTCTTGACACCCGCAGAGGATCATGGGGTTATCGCCTGAAGGTAGCAGCGCCCGATCGTCGGTTTTCAAGCCAATGCACGTTTTGCCGAGCGCATTTGCGTAACCAACTTCGAACGCCACGCCTTCATCAATGGTGCGACCATCAAGCACCGCTACGACATGGGTGCATGCTTTTAGCGCCGCGAGGTCGGCCTCGAACACCATTATCCGCGCCGTTGCGAGTGGGATTCCTTCAGCCACTAAATCCCGCATCAACTTGCCGTCGCGTTGCGGCAAGAATACTTCAGCGAAGGACTCCAGCAGTGCCGTCAGACGCGTGTTGAAACTTCGCTCCATGTCATTGAACAGGGGCGCGGCAAGGTAAATCCGCATGTGGTCGCTCGCGTCATGCATAACGTTTAATGATCGAGTTTAGATTGGTCGGCGTGTAGGCGCCCAGGAGCACGTGCCTCGCCACCCGCCGCGCCAGCTCCCCCGCATTGTATTCATCTGTCGAGAGCACGAATTTCGGAGAGTAGATTTCTTTAAGCGCCTTTATCTGCTCGCTAAAGTATTCGTCTGAGCCCGCGCTTTCTGGCGGACGCCCCCGCGCCATATTTCGCTTCACAAGCGTTCGCGGCTCCGCTTCAATAAATATGATCTCACCCTCTTGGAGAGCCTTGTTTCGGGTTACACGGTCTCTCAATTCCTTGGTTTTCTTCTTGTTCTCCTCATCACTCTTGGAGAATGCGTACAGGTCGAGCGGCGCACGGTCCATAAAGTGTAGGCCCGCTTGCGCGCTGGACATACGACGGTTCTTCTCCTTCAGCTCCTGGTAAAGGAAACTATCGATGATAGCTTGCTCGCTCGCTCCAATCTTTGTCGAAGCATAATACATTTCTTTGGGCGGCGGTTGCGTCCATTCCTCAAGCGTCTCAAAGCAGCGCAACTGCTCCAGCAAGGTCGATTTTCCGGCAGCAACTGGCCCGACAATGTAGTAATGGAAAGTGGCACGACGATCCGGATCGAGCGCCTCAACGAGATCGGTGAAGCGACGCTCTTCCAGAATCAACGTCTCAAGAAAAGCACTAATTTCCTCAGAAGCGAGGAAGATCGTTATAAGATTATAAAGCTCCAGGTTGGCTTCGAAAATATCTTCGCGTCGCGCCTTCGGATACTGATCTGCGCTGTCGATCCAATGGACCATGTAATGATGATTGGCTGGGCTTTTGTCGCGATTTTGGCGCAGATAGTTCTTCAGTGAGCTGTCACCGAGCGAATGACCTATCAAGAGCATAGTATTCTGAACAAAGCGTAGGAACAGATACTCAGCATTGACACCTGGTGATCGCGCCCGCGCATCCGCAAAAGAGTCTTCTGTGAAAATGAGTTTGGGGCTGCGCTTCTTGAGACTGACTCGCGGCAGAATACCGTTAACGTGATAAACGGTGGTCAATTCGCGCCGGTCTGTTAGCGGCGGCTGCCAAGTCACGCTGAGCGCGTTCAGCGCGCCACCGGCTAGGCCGCCTTTCGCGATCTGCACGCCGATCGCTTCGGCGAGCAGGTCATCGAAGTTGAAGTTGATCACTAGCGGCACGCGCCGGGCAAGATCACGAAGCTGTTCCAGATATGGGTGATTGCTCAGCACTTCGCACATGGTTTCAGGCACATCCTTGTAGATCGCCTGATGAATGGCTCCCCCCCAATCATATTCTACCTGCGCCTGGCGTTGATCGGCCGGCTCTTTCACCTGGCAAGCACGATTGAAGCGGTGATAAATAATTTGACCCAGATATTCAGGCTGCAGGCCAGCGTTTTCGTGAACTGCAAGATCGGCGGGAAGCTGCGCATCTATCTCTGCCAGCCGTCTCAGTAATTCTTTCCAAGCTGGCACCCCTGCATCAACCGAGATCCCAGCACCGGTCACAAGGTTGAGCCTTTGCTGCCGCAGCCGTTGATGCAAATGGCACAGGAACCGGGGTAGTCCCGGGTTGCGAGCGAGAGCTGCACTGAGCTTGTCCATCGTCGCTTAATGCCCAATTAATGATGTCACGGAACCAACCCCTTTTGGATCATATCGCGCGCCCACGCCGCGGACATTCCATAACCCCGACTGTCGAATCGAAATCACTGGCGAATGCCGGCCAAGCCATGCCGAACTTGGCCGGTCGAGCACCTTAAGCCCATCACTGAACAGCGCAATGAGCTGAGCTTCTATCCGCGCCCGCAAGCTATCCTTGCTTGGCGGATCGTCGACGTCGAAAAGGACCAGTTCAAGCCTTTGCAGGTAATTTGATACTTCCAGTTCATGCGCCTGCTCGAGTGCTTTGATGTCGGTTTTCGCATCCTGTCCATCCCCCCAGCTGGGAAGGCTCGCATGACCCGCCCCTGCCTCTAACATTGCACGCCCGACATGTAGACGGAAAATCGAGCCACGATGGTTGCCAATCGCGTTACTGGGCCCAAGATGATTGCGAAGGCGCCCGCGAAGCGATGCTTGCGAGCCCGCGCTGACCGCATGAGTCCCGATCCGCACCACCCTCGGCCCACGCCGACGAAGATTGGGCTCGTCGGGATCAAGAAATAGATAAACGCCACGCTTGGGGACGGGACTGGTCGAAAGCGAAGCAAAGGAGAATACTTTGCCCTCATCCCGCTGCCTGTCGATCCAATTGTAAAGCTTGTTCACGTCATGTAGGCGCGAAGCCATATGAATGGCCTCGGTCAACCATAGCTGCTGATCCGGTGCCTCGAGCTCGCTAAGCGGCGCCACAATAGGCAGTGGATCGGATCGATCGCGATTAGCATCGAGTAAGGGGTGGCAATAATCGTCAATTGCCCAAAGGCTGATTGTCCGCCCTTCGGCAAGGCTGGCCAGTGCATCTATCGCCCGTTCTGCCCAGCTGGACCGTTCCTCTTGCGGCAGCCGCGCAACGTCAACATCATAGGGATCGATAGTCTGGTTGGGCTGAACGATCCCATGTTTCCCGGACAAAATGACAAACGGAGCTTCGAGCCGACGCGCCAGCCCTAGAAACCGCTTGAATCGGTCCGAGGTGTAGAGCTCCTGGGCGGGTGCCGGCTCTGCGCGCTTCTTGCGACTACATCCAATGACCGCCAAAGGAGCACGCCCGTCTGCGCCGACCAGCGCGTCGCGCAGAACGAGTCTGGCAGGCGGGAACAACTCAGTTTGCATCGCTCCTGTCCTGCCTTTAACCGCCTACCATCTTGCGTCGGACGATAACGCCCAACAGTTAACTGGGATCACCGCTATTCGCCGTTATGCCAGCAACTGGGACTCCATCCTAGGCGCTGTAAGTGGAAAGTTTACGATTCTGGCCTCTCGGCCCCAGAGCAGTTACTCATGGCATGTTGGCAAAAAACCATGAGTGACTGAGTAGCGCCGCGAAGCTGACATTGGTCAGATGCCACGGGCCTCAAGCAAACTGAAAGCGATTTATTGTAGCAAGGCTACAGATCCACAAACCGCCATCCCCTGTTGTCCGTAAGCGCGGCCCTGTCCTGCTCTGAGATGCGACCACGGTGCATAGCAATGCAGACCAATTGCCGCGCCCTGGTAGTCGCCACGTACATCTTCTTCATGAAAGAAGCTCGGATGGATGCATGGGTCGTCGCATGGACCGGGTCAAACACAGGTCGCTCCAGCGCCGGATTGATCAAGAAGGGTAGCATCTCCTTTATGTCGAAGAGGGCTCCAAACTTGGTTTCGAGGACGAGGGTGGCGTCGTGGGTTTCCCCTTTGACGCCATGAATGGTGGAAACCTCTATAGGGATGCCGCGCGGGCTCAGATACACGTTGCCGGGCAGGACCGCTTCATCAAGCAATTCCGGCGCGTAGTCCGCATATGCTAGATACTCGGCAATGGCGACATTACCAATATCGATATCGCAAATATGACAGAGCGTCTCCGTAATCTCTGCCCATTCAGCCGCCGTGAGTGTGGGGCGAAGCAGCATATCTGCGATCAGCGCATTGATCATCGACGTCTTTTCCAAAGCGTCAAAGTAGCGCCTCAAATTCGCGCGCGTGATCGGTACAGGGCCTCCAGATCGTCCAGTGACAGTCTTGCCGCCTAGGCGCAAAAGCTCGACCAGCCCCTGGCTGAGATGCTGGTAGTGAACGCGAACCGGCCCTTCTTGCAGCTCTATCGCACGTCGAACACACTTGCAGAGAGTATCAGCGGGCCTGCCCTTGTTCGCCTGCCTCCGGTCGAATGCCTGCCAGTACGACTGTATGCTAAGTGGTCCGCCTTCGGCGCGTCCGCCGATTGCTTTGACGACCCTGCGGTCAGCTTCTGGAAGACCGGCGACGATAGCGCTGAACTGATCCAAAACAGACCCGATCGTATCATCGTTATAGATGATAAAAGTGCAAAAAGGGGCATTCGCTGCGACAGGACGAGAGCCCGTTAAAGCTATCCGCCTTGTGCTGAGCCCTCGGAACTTGTCAGCTATGATCGCGTTGAACCGACCGCTGTCCGGGATTGGTATAAGGTCTGTCGCCGCGTTGAATGTTTCGTTTGGCGGCTCGCCCGCCATGCCGTCAAAAATAGCCTGATCGGGATCGCCAATCTTTTGCAGCGTGCACTCAGCTGCATCGCCAAACAGATGATTGATCAGCTCGTCTTGATGCCTCTGCGTGTCCTGCATTTCATCGATCAGTACGAGCGGGAAGCGATATCGCAGGGCGTCGATGACAGATGGATTGGCTGAGGTCAGCGCCCTTCCCAAGGCGTACATATCCGAAAAGAAAAAGTAGCCGTCCTCAAGCGCACGTAATTTCACGTCCTTCGCGTTTCTTTTTGCTTCTTCGTCAGAATTTAACGCCGGCGGCATGCAAATCGTCAGCTTTTCCCTCTCCCATTTTAAGAACACTTCAAAATTGATCTGCCTACTGTGCAATAACGCTTTCGTCCGCCGTGCCAGGCGGCTACGCATGTATGCTGCAGCACTGGCGTCGTCGATCTGGCGGACCAGGTAACCTTTGGAGCGACAAGCAGGAAGCGCGAGAAAGGTATGCACGAAATCCTGGATCGTCCCAATAAAGTGCGGGTAGCTCAGCAGCGATCTCGCCGCCGCATCGGTGCCTACACGTTTAAGAATCTCGGCCTTTGCTACATTCGTATGCGTCAGAACGCACAGCCCGCGATGACGCAAGCGCCATTTGCGGGCCAAAAGGACCAGCTTAAAGCCGATGAGCGTCGTCTTACCTGCTCCGGGGCACGCATGGACGTGGTGGTGCTCCCGAATTGCCACACGTCTTGCCTCGTCAAAAACCAGCGCTCTATCCGTCGACGCGGAGTTGACCTCCTCAATCAGCGTGTCAATGTCGGCGTCGGAAATGGCAGGTATCGGCATCGGTAAGGCCTATGCCGCTGCCAGAGGGACTTCATGTCCCGTCACATAATCAATAGCCCGCACGATATAGGCTGGTAGCGCTGCTCGAAATTCTGTTCTCCGCGCGGCGGTGCGAGCTTGGTCGTTCTCGCGTCTGGCGCTGGCCTGCTCGGGCGTTTCATTCTCAGGGGTGGGCGAGATAACTGGACCGAATTTTGCGGCCAGTACACTCGATAGCCCGTAGGCCAGCTTTGTTTTCGCACCGGACCGCGTGGCGACATCTTTGTAGATGGCAACTGCCCGCAATTCCGGGTCAGCAGGCAGTTCATCATAGCCGTCGAGGTTGCCGTTCAGCGCCTGATATACTTCTGACGCCAAACCGGCCCGAGCAAGCGCATACTCAAATGTCCAATGATCCGCTACTTCGACCCGCACATTCTGTCCGGCAAGTGATTTGCGGCTCGCAATCCAGTCCAATCGGCCTTGAGCGTTATCAGCGTAGTGACTTTCCCAATACTGGCGGTTACCAGCCTTCGCTTCCTGAAACCCGTAAATGTTGCCCTCAGCAATGCGAGCGGGCTCAGGCCACAGATCAAGATCCCGCAGGCAAACTACGCGCGTGCCGAGCCACTCGGCGCTGTTTTCAGGATCATCAATCCCCACCCTCTGGAAGATGCGGGCGAAGGGTGCAAAGGCAATGCTACCGACGTTAATGACAGACACGCCGAAATCCTCGAATGGCAGCCCGAGAAGGTCAGCAAACGTCGAAAGAAGAATATTCTCACCGTCGCCCTCGACGATTATGACTCCCTTCGCGAAGAATAGGTTGGATTTTGTTACATCGAGAAATTTCTCTAGGTGCACATAGTTCTGTGCATCCAGGCGTGTTTCGTCTTTACGTAGGGAAAAAGCTTTACCCTCCGCCATGATGATTACGTTTTCAAGCGGTGCTTTCGACGCCAAGTTTGGGCTATGGGTTGTAAGGATGCTCTGTAATGACGAATTCCGGCCACCAAAACCCTCTCGTAGTGCCCGCAGAAATTTCATTTGAAGCTGCGGATGAAGATGCGCTTCCGGCTCCTCGACCAATAGAAGCGGAAAATCATGCTGTTCCTGTTCAAGAAGCAGAAGCTCGGTCGCCATGAATAGCAGGTTGCTGTATCCGAGCCCCCGGTAGCGTTCATGTGAATCGATGAGCAACTGCAAGCGCTCCAGAATTGCGCGGAACATCTGTTTGCGCTCGGTTGCATCGAGTTGTTCAAGATCGGTCCCACCCATGATGCTGATCAGCGGACTCAAGGGTTTCGTGCGGAAATCCAGCCTGCGAAGCTGCTCTTGAACGCGTTCGCGGGTTGCGCTTACTCCGTCGTTCTCGACAATCGCTGCGTTGGCCGCCACGATCGTGGTCAATAGATTTTCAATGACGGCAGCTTCGCCGAACCTTTCGGAGGAGCCGAGAATCTGCGCCAAGCGTGATCCGCGACCACCCGTGAGTTCGGCATCCGCATCGCGAAGCGGACGCAAATAGGTGGTCGCGAGAAAATCTCTCGCCTCTCTTTCTACAGGTGGGCCCTCTGCATTCGCGCCGGATCGTAGTTCAGTTCGGATCTGCCGGGCGCCGCGTATCAGATGCGTTGTTTGTTCCGCTTGATAGTTGATGTAAAGGACCGAGCGGCGGTTGTCGGTGCCTGGAATTTTTTCATGCGTTAAATGCTCAACGAATGCGGCCGCCTGCCGAGCGGTGATATCCTCAAACTTCAACTGGATGGAAAACGACGTGGCACCGCAACTGAAATCGCGGTCTTGAATCCGTATCCATTCACCGGAGTTCACGGAAAGCGCGTAACGCAGGGCATCAACAAGCGCTGTCTTTCCACTATTGTTCTCGCCGACAATCAAGTTGATCCCGGAATTCAAACGCAACCTAAAATCCCTAAGGATGCGAAAATTCTTTATTGAAACATCAGAAAGATACATTCCGATTCCCCCTTTCCGATAGTAATTTGAGAAGGTGGGACCTACAATGGCAAGCTTCGAATGGTGCTGGAAGCCTCGTTTTTGGCAACATTGAGGGGTGGCAATAGAACGGCAGCTGTCCGCTGAGTACGGCTAAGCAGGCGACTGTCCGCTGCTACCATGTTCTCGCCCCTTAAGTTCCACAGCCCCCATTTTGCAGTCGGTTCGGCTCAAGCTACACTGCGTCCATGGCCCATTGCGTTTTCATGCATCGCTCGGATTCGATTTACGACGACAGCCCGGCTGAGCGTTACCAGTTTCCGCCGATGTACCTGTCGCGGGCCGAGACCTGCGTCGGCGATTGGATCGTCTACCTTGAACCCACGAAGGTCCCCGCGACCCGGGGTTACTTCGCCATCGCGCGCGTACAGCAGATTATTCCGGATCCAAAAGCGCCAGGGATGTACCTCGCGCTCATTGAAGCCGGCAGCTACCTCGATTTCGCGAGCCATGTGCCATTCAATGGTACTGATGGGCCGATCGAGGCTGGGCTTCTGAACGAGCACGGTAAGCTATCTGGCCGAGCGCAGGCGGCAGTTCGTCCGATTTCTTCAGCGGATTTCAACCGAATTATCGGTCGGGGATTGAACGACGCAGAGCCTTTGCTTCCCCGCATTGGTGAGCCAGAACAAATCTCGGGCTTTGGTGAGGGCCAACAGGCGCCTTACGCATTCGAACAGTCCCGCGTGCGAGTTGAGCAGTTTACCTCGCGCCTGGTTCGGGATCGGGCTTTTCGCCGTGTAGTTCTCGGCGCCTATGATGAACGATGTGCTGTCACTGGGCTCAAGCTCATCAATGGCGGTGGACGCGCGGAGGTTGATGCAGCGCATATCGTTCCCGTTGAAAAGAACGGCCCCGACGCCGTCAACAACGGGATCGCCCTCTCGGGCACTGCGCACTGGATGTTTGATCGCGGCCTGATCAGCCTGAGCGACGATCTCGATATCTTGGTTTCACGCCAGGTGAACGACCGCGATAGCGTGATTGGTTTCATCAACAAGACCGGCAAGGCGCACGCGCCGGCTTCAACCAAATTCAGGCCACACCCGCACTTTCTGCGTTGGCACAGAGAGCATTGCTTCAAGGCGTAGTTTTTTTTCGAATGACCCGCAATTCGAAGAAAAGTTCCCTTTTCTGATTTTTAATTTTTCACGTTATTTCACGTTTCTTAGCGCCCTCGCGCTTCCGTTCAAGATATTGAAAATAAACAGATAATTGACCTAGACGTGATGGGCCGCCTAAATTGAGGAGGTCGCGACAACTTACCCACAAGCTCTAGGATTGGAGACCCACGATGGCCGTTTATCGCGACACTTCTATGCCTTTGCTCGCGCCTACTGTGCTCGGTATTCAGGGCAATCTCTCGGCAACGTCAGCAAGCGCACAGCGTAATACCTGGAACCTCAGCAAGGGTAATGTACGTTATGCGGTCTGGCTGAATATTGTAACGATTGGACTTAATGCCGGCGTGGTACTCAATCACATCTCGATGGCACCGAATGGAAATAACTGGAGAGGCGGACCCACGCGCGATTTTGAGAAGGGCACATCTCTCGCATTCACGTTCATGCTTGGTAACATTCCCGTCATGGTCTATCTCGAACCCGCATACGTTGGCGTATTGTCGGTTCACGTTGCGTTCTGGCCTACAGAAAATGCATGGAACCTGATTCGCCCGGCTCAGGGCGGCTTTGATGTCGGTGAAATATTTGCTTCTGGCTGGTTTGAACGGGTCGGCGGACCAAGGCTTCACTCCCCTCAACCGATAGGTCGAGTCTTCGAGCTTCATTGTCGCAAGAGGCTGCTGCAGATGTTCGCAGAACTATATGTGAAGCCGCATGGTTTCGAGCGTGCTGACCATTGTTTCCGATAAGCCGCGCTTTCTGGAAGGGGGCGGTTCTCACCTCCCCCTTCCCACGAACCCTATGATCGCCGAGACCACAGCACCCTCGCGTCCCACGAACCCGTGATAGGCACGATTACCGCACGGGTTGCCTTCGCTTTGGCCCCCATCGATCCAGACGAGCCGGGCGCGAGAGTCGGCCCAGGTCATAAAGCCGGGGACCTGCTCGAAGTGCGTGCGCTGGCAATCGTCGCGGCGGTGGTGGATGACCAGGGTCGGCGGCAGGGCGCCCGCGTCCCCGAGACGCGATTGCACCTGGTCCAGGAAGGATGAGACCAGGACAAGCCCGTCCGGCCGAGCCGAGAGCGCGGCGGGAATGCGGGTCGAGCCCCGGCTCATGGCAACCACGACAACGCGGGGCGCAATTTTTCGGGCTTCAGTGATCGCGGTTCCGATATCTGCGCCGGCATCGAGGAGCAGCGAGGCGATACCCGCTTTGCGATAGGCGCCTCGGGTGCGGACAATCCAGTTCCGGTCACGCTCGACGGAGCCGTCAACCGAGATGCCGATATCGCCATCGCCACCGGGAACCAGCACCACCACGGCACGGGGCTTCGCAGCCGGCATGGTCAGAAGCGCTCGGCCCCAACCGATGGAGACGATCTCCTGGGCCTGGGCGGTGTTTTGAACCGCAAGCGGCGCGGCACTGGCAATCAGAGCGGCAAGGGTCAGCTGGGCAAGGCGCTTCATGAGTTTCCTCCGTGGGTTCTGGCGGGGCTGGTGGGCGGAGCGCCGTGCCATAGGGCTTCAGCGCTCGACTATTCCGAACGACAGAGCGCAGGGTCAGGGGCGCGCCTCGGGTTTCGTCATCGTAAGACCGTGGGGTATCCGGCCGGCAGAGCGCGGCCGGATGGGGGCGCCGATCAGCGTTTGGATTTCGGCGGTGTCTTGCCGACGGCCTGGAACACCTCGATCAGCTTGTCCGGGGTTGTCAGGCGGCATTCCCCCGAGAGCTGCGTGACGGCCATGACACCTTGCAGCGAACTCTCGAACATCACGCCCCCGGTCATCTCGATCGCAAGCGCATTGGTGATCAGGCGCGTTCCATCGCTGTCATCGATATAGACCTGCGTGGTCTGGCTCAGGGCTGGGCTCCGGGTGAAGCGGTAGCAATTGTTCCGGGTGCAGTGATAGGCCGAGTCCGACATGATCACGCCGAAGGAGCCGCTGAACTTCTTGCCGCCGAACTTCTCGCTCGGTGCACCAACGACCTTGTCGCCGATCTTTGTTTCGCTCTTCGTATAGGCGCAGAAATAGGCCTTTCCCTCGGGGATCGGGCCGGACAGGCTATTCGACTGCGCCCAGGCCGGCACGGCGAGGGCAGCCAAGATAGGCAGGCAGGTCAAGGTTGAGCGCATCGGCAGTTCCTTTCGTCGTATGTTGCATTAAAAGTCTCTTTATTGAACACGCAAGTCCCCTGATCGGCGCGGATTGGTGATTTCAGACCGTGCAGTGCGCCAGCGCACAGGACGTGCGGGGTTCAACGGGCGGAGCAGCTCAGCTCACGCGGCCGGCGAGAGCGCCTCGATCTCAACCGAGACGATGACGTGGGTATCGGTCTCGCAGATGCCGAATTCCTCGATCGCCCAGAGGATGTCGACCTCGTTGAGTTCGCTCATCTCGGCCGCAGCCTCGAGCGTAACGACCTGGGTCGATTTGTCGGCGAGGTTTGTGACGAAGTATCCGATCATGGCGCGATCTCCTGTTTTCATTGAAAATGAAAACATCCCGATCGCAGCGGCACAATTTCTCAGGCCATGTTACCAACGCAGATTAAATCTGCATGGAATTCAATATTTTAGATCGCCTATAGACTGCTGAGATGGGCTTGCGGAGAGGCGCCTGTAACCGCCGTGGAACCGCGGAATCCAGCGGAAATTCCGAGATACGACCGGCTGTGTTTTGAAGCCTCAGCCCATACAACGGGCGGTATCCCAAGCCGCGCTGAATCCCCCCTCATGGATCTAGGGGTCGCTCGCGTGCGGTGCAGCAAGGTCCATTTTGGCATGCAAGTTACGCATATCGAGCGGCTTGATGCCTGCTCATGGGAATCTCGTTCCGATCGCATCCGCATTGCAAATGATATCCATTGAATGATATCATGCTGAGAATTTGATGGAGGGAATGTTGCAGGTTTCCAAATGGGGCAACAGCCTCGCAGTTCGGCTCCCCAAGAAGCTGGTTGAAACGATGAAGCTGCAGCCCGGTGACGAGCTCACGATTGTTGATGCCTCCAAGCACGCCGTGGCCGTGAGCAAGGTCGATCGGCGAAACGCCGCCTTGGAGCGTATGCGCTCGCGTGGCTGGATGCCTCCTGCCGATTTCAAGTTCGATCGCGATGAGGCGAACGAACGGTGAGCGCCTTCTTCGACACCAATATCCTGGTCTACGCCCAACAAGGGGGTTCGAAGGCTGATCGCGCGCGGGAAGTTCTTGCGGCCGGTGGGCTGGTCAGCATTCAGGTGCTGAACGAGTTCACTGCCGTCTCGCGTCGAAAGCTTGGGAAGGGCTGGGATGAGATTGATGATGCGATCGAAGACGTCTTGGCCCTCGTCGAGCCGGTTCTGCCTATCACAATCGAGGCGCATCAGGCCGCGCGCAAACTCGCGCGCGATCGCGGCTTCAATTTCTACGATGCGCTGATCATCGCCGCTGCGATCCAGGCCGGCTGCGACACCTTATTCAGCGAGGATTTGCAAAGCGGCCAGATGATTGAGGGCCTGAAGGTCATCAATCCATTCACGAGTTAGGCAGGGTCTGGTTATCCGCCAAAACTTCGATCGAGCGCCGCGACCACGTCGCCGCCGTCGCGGGTGGAATGCGTGTAGTATTGCAGCGTAACGACCGGGCTCTTGTGGCCCGCGAGCCGGGCGGCAAGGCCGACTTCAGCCCCGAGGGTCTGGAGCGCCGAGATGTAGGAATGCCGGGCCGAATGCGGCGTGACCGGTGGCAACCCTGCGCGCTTGAGCGCCGGATGCCAGATGCGGGTGAGAAAGTTATGGTGGAGCAGCGCCCCTCCGCCCTCGGTGCGCGGCAGCGGCCAGGGTCGGCGACGGCCGGGCGCCGGGAACACGCGATCAAGCTTCCCCTCGAGCCGGGGGCAACGCAGCCGCCATTCCATGAGCATGGTGCGCAGGGTCGGTGCGAGCGGAATGGTCCGCGTCCCCGCTTCTGTCTTGGTCATGTCCGAGAGTTCGCCGGTCTGGCGCAGCTGCGTGCGACGGATATGAATCACATTCGCCTCGAAATCGACATCCTCCCATTTCAGGCCGAGCTGCTCAGACGAGCGCGTGCCGGTGAGGAACGGGAACGCGTAATAGATGCCCCATTCGCGGTCCGCCTTGGCTTGTTCGAGGAAAAACCGGATCTGTTCGGCGGTAAGCACCGCCTTCTTCGCCTTTCCGGCGTTGCGCTGAAGCCCCTTGGGCATCTCGACGGGGCGAAAATCAAAGTCCTCGGCGGAGAGCAACAAGGCCGCACGCAAAATCTGCTTGGCGCGATTGGCCGCGCTCACGCTGACTTCATCGCAGATCATCTGGTGCCATTCGCGGATCATGCGGGTGGTCAGGTCCACCACCTTCTTGTGCCCCAGGCAGGGGAACGTCTCCACGCCACGGGGCACTGTGCCGATGCCCGATCGCATCCGGGCTTCCCGAGCGGCACGCGGCAGCAGCGGCCCGATGACGTAGCGCGCGTCATATTCGTAGCTGGCAAAAGTGTTCTCGCGCACGAGCGGCTTGCGCGTCTCGATATAGGTGCGGATCGCCTGCTCAACGGTCAAAGCCAACTTCTGAGCCGAATAGGTGCCGCGATCGAAGGCGACGATGGTCTCGTTGCGGAACGCCTCGGCATCGCGCTTGCGCTCGAAAAACCGCTGCTGCCGGGCACCGGATTTCGGACAAGACCATTGAGCGACCCAGCGCTCGTTGACGACGGTTTCACCGGACTTCAGGCGGCGCTTACGCTCGCGCTTGGTGATGCTGATCTTCATGGACATGGAAACGCCTCCGAGAGACGAAAAAAACACGGGCGAGATTCGGCGGGAAGTTATTGAAGCGCGGAGGCGGCGGCCGGATCAGCGAGTGTAGCGGTGTAGGCGTGCAGCGCATGCACCCCCTACCTCCGCCTGCTACTCCCCGAAAGAAACTACCTCCCCCCTCCCCCCTTTCTTGTTCTCTTGTGGAGAGGGGTAGGGAGTCGCTACACGCGCTACACGGCTATATTCGCCGTTCAGAAGATGACTTTAGGGTCATTCTCAAACGGGTCCGCGATGGCGCTTTCGTCGAGCCACGCTGAAATGCGCTGCCCTCGGTTCGACCGTTCGCCAAATTCGATGTGAATGCCCCGCAGGCGAAGCGCATCACGGTCCTCCTTCAAGATGCCAGACAGCGCTGTTGGCGTTTTCGGGAAGGAATGAACCTCGTCCTCCCATTTCGAACGGAGGGCGATGAGCAAATCATTGATCGTGCTCTTCCAGGGCTTTTCCTTCGTTTTCCCGCGCAGCACGACCAGGAGCCGCTGGGTCACAAGGCTATTGTCGACCACCGTCGCCTTTGCTGCGGCCTGGAGCTCAAGCAGCATTTTGACGAAGGTGCCCTGAGGCCATGGAAGCGCGGTTTCTGCGCAGGTGACCCAATGCGCCGCATCGGCCATCCGGCTGTCAGTCAACGGCTCGATGTCGTCAACGTCCCGGATTGCGACTGAAATCGCGGTATAGAGGTCGTGCAACAATTCCGGAAGCAGCGCATCGAATTGCTTGCGAAGGATGCGCTCCCGCATGAACTTCCGATCGGCCGTCCGCTCGAGCTGGATCGGGATCGTACGGTCGAGCAAATCGGTGCGGCGGAAAAAGTCCCCGATGCCATTGGCAATCATCGGGCGCGCAACCGCGAACATCATCACTTCATCATCGGTGTAAAGCCTGCGGGTCTGATAACCGGAGCCGGTCGAGACCGTGCAGAGGATATTCGACATCTCGATGTTGACCCGGGACAGGTTGTCGAAGCTCAACACATATTGATTGGAGCAGTTGACCATGAGGTTTTGCGCGTTGTTCGGCATGGCTATCCGCGCCAGCAAACTCGAACCTGATGGTCCCTTTGAGCCTAAAGGCATCTAGCAAAGCCTCTGAGCGGCGGAATAGTGCCTCACCTGAACTGGCAAGCGACAGGACACGGTTGTAGCGGGTT
>JAIUNR010000006.1 GCA_020161575.1 Pseudomonadota bacterium | reverse complement strand
GAAAAGTTTTCGCGGACGAAGCCGCATTGCAACATCGGGACGATTGGTCACGTTGACCACGGCAAGACGTCGTTGACGGCTGCGATCACGAAGGTTCTCGCGGAATCGGGCGGCGCGACGTTCACGGCGTATGACCAGATCGACAAGGCGCCGGAAGAGAAGGCGCGCGGCATCACGATCTCGACGGCGCATGTCGAGTACGAGACGGCGAACCGCCACTATGCCCACGTCGATTGCCCGGGCCACGCGGACTACGTGAAGAACATGATCACGGGTGCTGCGCAGATGGACGGCGCGATCCTCGTCGTTTCGGCTTCGGACGGCCCGATGCCGCAGACGCGCGAGCACATCCTGCTCGCCCGCCAGGTCGGCGTTCCGGCGCTGGTCGTTTTCATGAACAAGGTCGATCTCGTCGACGACGCCGAGCTTCTCGAGCTGGTCGAGATGGAGATCCGCGAGCTTCTCTCGAAGTATGATTTCCCGGGCGACGACATTCCGATCACGCGCGGTTCGGCGAAGGTCGCGCTCGACAACGGCGATCCGAAGATCGGCCGTGACGCGGTTCTGGCGCTGATGAAGACGGTTGACGACTATATCCCGCAGCCGGAGCGTCCGATCGACCAGCCGTTCCTGATGCCGATCGAAGACGTGTTCTCGATCTCTGGCCGCGGCACGGTTGTGACGGGCCGCGTCGAGCGCGGGATCGTCAAGGTCGGCGAGGAAGTCGAGATCGTCGGCATCCGCGACACGCAGAAGACCACGATGACGGGCGTCGAGATGTTCCGCAAGCTGCTCGATCAGGGCCAGGCGGGCGACAATATCGGCGCGCTGCTGCGCGGCACGAAGCGCGAGGATGTCGAGCGCGGTCAGGTCCTGTGCAAGCCGGGTTCGGTTAAGCCGCACAAGAAGTTCAAGGCCGAGGCCTACATCCTGACGAAGGAAGAGGGCGGTCGCCACACGCCGTTCTTCGCGAACTATCGTCCGCAATTCTACTTCCGCACGACGGACGTGACGGGCATCGTGACGCTTCCGGCCGGCACCGAGATGGTGATGCCGGGCGACAACATCTCGTTCGAGGTTGAGCTCATCACCCCGATCGCGATGGAAGAGAAGCTGCGCTTCGCCATCCGCGAAGGCGGCCGCACGGTTGGAGCTGGAGTGGTCGCTCAAATTCTGGATTGAATTTGAGCGAGAACGGAATGCGATCAACCGCATTCCTGCTCTGGCGCCGGCGTCGTCGCCCAGATCCTCGATTGAGTCATGGCCAGCCTGATCGAGGGCTGGCAATCCTTGGCATTCTGGACGGCACTTTATGCAACGGCGGGTGGGCTTGCCTCACTCGCCGTTTTCTTTTGCCTGCTTCTCACTGGCCGCATCTCGATGAAGCGGATGCGGAAATTCCGGTGGTGGATGTAGTGCCTCACCCCATGGCGATCAGCGCCTGCCGCGTGACTTCGTCCGCCGGGAAGAAGGTCTCGATCGCAAGCTCCGAGACTTCCACCTCGAGCGGCGTACCGAAGACGGTGGTGGTCGAAATGAAATTGAGCACGGCATCTCCGAAGCGCATCCGCATCGGGATGACCGGGCCGGTTGGCGGCCCCCCCGCATGGGTGGATTTCGAGGGCGCGGGATAGGCAAGCGCTTCGGCGATCAGGCTGCCAAGAGCCGGGTCGGCGGTCAGGCGGAATTGCTGCCTGAGGCGCTGGAGCAAATGCTCGCGCCATTGATATGCGTTGAGAATGCGCGGTAGAATCCCACCCGGATGCAGACTGAGGCGGACCGCATTGATCGGTCCCGCGAGCAGCTCCGGCGCGACGCCGGCCAGAAGCGGTGCGACGGCGCGGTTCGCCTTGCGGATGTTCCAGTAGCGGTCGATCGCTACGGCAGGGAAGGGGTGGTGCCCTTCAAGCAGCATCGCGAGCGGCGCCTCGATTGCCTGATAGGGATCGCTGGCGGCGTGGCTGCGATGGGCGGGCGAGAAGCCGGCGGCGAGCAGCAAGGCATCCGCTTCGCGCAGGGGCAGGGCGAGCGCGCCGACGAGCCTCATCAGCATCTCCCGGCTAGGGCCTGCGCGGCCGGTTTCGAGAAAGCTCAGATGGCGCGTCGAAAGCCCTGCTTCCTGCGCAAGATCGAGTTGTGAGAACCGCCGGTTCTGCCGCCAGAATTTGAGCTTTGGGCCGAAGCCTTCGATATCATCCATGCTTGAAGCATAACCTTGGACAACGTGTTTTCCATTACCTTCGAGGTAATCGACGTTGTTTTGCCCTGCGGCCATATCTCTCCCATTGGCGCCTGTGAATGCACCCAACACGGAGAAAGACAATGCTGAGCCGTTTCTGTGCCCGTTACCTGCGATCGATCCTCTGGCTTGACGCCTTTACATGCCTCGGCTTCGGTCTCGCGTGCCTCGTCTTCGCCGCGCCGATCTCGGCGCTGACCGACGTGCCGGCGCGCTGGCTTGTCGGGGGCGGGGCGATCTGCCTTCTGGCAGCAATGCTGATCGTGTTCGCTGTGACCCGTCGGGAAATATCGCCGCCTCTCGTGATGACGATCTCTGCCATCAACCTGATCTGGGCGCTTGCGAGCTTTCTTTGCGTCGCACTGGGCTGGATCGAGCCGAACATGATCGGAAAGATCGCCGTGATCGGGCAGGGGATCATCGTGCTGGCGGTTGCGGATGCGCAATATCTCGGCGCAAAAGCTCGGGCGCGCCTTGTTCTTGCATGAAAATGCACCTGCCATCATGTTCGGGCTTGTCATCTGCGTGGTGGTCGCTGTATATCCGCCTCCGCGCTAGGGGAGTAGCTCAGCTGGTTAGAGTGGCGGTCTCCAAAACCGTAGGTCGTGGGTTCGAATCCCTCCTCCCCTGCCATCGCGCAATTTAAGTCTCTGAAATGTAACAGCTTTTGACGATAGAGCCGAATGAGATTCGGTCCGATTGTACACATGGCTGTACACGCTCCTGTCCAGCGGGAGCTTGACGTTTTTGATTTGTTCTCACATTTATCGCAGAGGTGCCGTTTATTGGTGGCGCCGGAGATGCCGGTGTACTGATGGGAATTACCTGATTGCCATCAGTCTGGCCGAACGACATCCGGCAGCCGCACGGCCGTTAGGGCTTGCGTTGAGTATGGAGTCAGAGCGCATGATGGGTATGCACACGAAGGACGTCTTGACGCAGGCCTTGCGCGATGTGCGGGACCTATATCCCCGAATGATTGACCGTCGGGCCGAAGAAGACATTGATGCGGCTTTGTGTGCAAAGCTGTCCTTCAGCGAACTCAGGGAGCGATATCAAAACGCGCGCATCTATGCGGCGCTAAATGAACTCGCCTTTAAGCACGGGCCGAATTATTCCGACTTTGCGGCGAAATATCTGGATGGGCAAGCATGCCGGATCTATGAGCTGACCGCCATGCTCCAGGAGAACTGGCGGTTGGATCATGTGGAATGCGAGAAGGTCGCGCACCGCATTGAACGGGGGTATCTTCGCGAGGTCTATCGGCCGGGGAGCACGGTCGCTGGTGTGCTGGATTTGGACACGATTGTAGATCAAATCCGTTCAGCTGGACTTGAACCGTGTAAGGCTGCCGTTGACCGTGTTTGTCGCACATTGGCAGAAAAGCAGGCCGAATATCTTTGGGCGGCGGCTGGCAAATACGCACTATTTATACCAGGGAAAGGTGCCTTCCCACAGGGAAATGTCGCGAGTTTCGTGGTAACGGCGCCCAAGATCACAATTCCTGCCCATAACCCTTTGCCAGAGCACCCTTTTTGTGACGAGGGCTTCGAAATCGATTGTGTTGTAGCCGAACCTGAGAATCCGACCGAATCCAATGAAACTACCGGATCCAAGACGTTTGAGGCGCGGGATGATAGTCGCGGCGATGGTGAAGCCCAGGTTTTCCCGTCAGCCGAGGCCGTAGCCTCAGACCAGGCTTTGCCGTCAGTTGAGTCCCTACCGTTCGCCCAAGTCGAATCGGCCATTAGCACAGCGACCGGTCAGAATGGTCAACCGGATGAGCAAGCGTGTTCGCCGATGGACGCTGACCCGGCTCGGACCGCCGCGCCCGAAGCAATCCTCTCAGCCGTTCCGCCGTCACCGGATGCCTCTCGGCCAGAGACGGAGGGAGAGGTATCATTGGCTGCCCTCGTCGAAGACCTCATAGAGGCGATGGGCAATAAATGGCGAACGGATTCGCAGCAACAGCATCGGTCGGTAGCAGCACTTTTTTCGCGTTTCGCCGGAGGCAATACGACCCGAAGTCTGACGCCTCGCAACATTGATGGGTATTTTGCGATGCTGAGCGAACTGCCGTCGAACTATAATAAGCGTCCGGCCGATGCACGGCTGGATCTCACGACATTGATCAGCCAGGCGAGAGCCAAGAATGAAGAGCTCGGTCTTTCGCCGGCGACGATCAATCGGCACCTTACGCAACTCAAGGCCATTGTCCGATATGCTCAGGATATGGGGCACATTCCCCGGATAGAGCTTTCCTGGGAACGCTACCAGCAGAAAGACGAGCGGGACGATGACGAAAAGCGGAACGCTTTCTCCGTGAAGGAAGTGATGTCCATTTTGCAGCACCCTACATGGACGGACGCGACTATCAAAGCGCCGTGGTCAGCCTACTGGATCCCACTTCTGGCTGCGTATACCGGCGCGAGGATGGGCGAACTCGCAAGCTTACGTGTTAAAGATGTCGACACGTTGAGCGCGATGATTGATATACGCCCGACACCTGACCGGCTTTTAAAAACCAAGGCGTCGGAGCGCAAGATTCCGCTGCATAGTGAACTCATCCGATTGGGATTTCTCAACTACGTCGATGCAGTTGAAGCTCATTTCGGACAGGGATCAACATTGTTCGTTGATTTGGGCGATGTAGGTCCCAAGAAGACACACTCGGATCGGTTCCAGAAGAAGTGGCTCAAAATATTAGGCGAGACGATTGCTGACGCGAAGTCAAGGGATTTATCGTTCCATAGTTTCCGACACTACACGAATATTGAGTTGGAGAGGGAACTTATTCCTGATGGCATTAGGGTGCGGTTTTTGGGTCATGAATCGTCGGGGGTAAATGGCTCGACCTATAATTTTTCACGCAAGAAACCTCCGGTTGGGGTCTATGACTCTCTCCTGACCGCCTTTCCAGTTGTGAGCAGCTCAATTCTACCTTTGAATTGGGCGGGGAAAGTTGCGTCAGCCCACACTGCACGACCGAAAAAGCCTATGGCAAGGAACCCAAAGTCAAAGAAGACACCCTTGTCAGGGCGTTGATTTTCTTGCAGCTGGATCGGCAGCTTCGCGCCCCCGTGCACGAACCCGCTTCGCGGGATTGGCGCTCGTGGGGAGGTTTCGAGCAGATCGGCGATGTTTTGGCGCTCTGATGCTGCCGCATGACCATGGGGTTCCTTCAACAATGAGGAACCAGCCATGGACAGGATCTCGAGCGACACACCGGTCAGCCCGCTTCGGCAGCGCATGCAGGACGACATGCTGATGCGGGGCCTGGGGTCACATACCCGCCAGGATTACATCCGCCACTTCCGTGCCTTCGCGGCTTTCCTCCGGCGCTCGCCGGATACAGCGACCGCCGACGATATCCGCCGTTTCCAGATTCACCAGCATGAGAGCGGCATTGGTGTCGCCACCATCAACTCCGCAGTGTATCCCTCCGCCGAGGGCCGCCTTGTTTTTGAACTGCGGCTTTGAACAATCCGGAGTTCTGATCCAGCACTGATGCTGGCTGCAATGCTGGAGATTTCGGTTGGCGGACGAGGTTTATGTACGGCGGCGCCGGTGGAGCGCGGCGGAGAAGCAGCGGATCGTCACCGAGGCCGACACATGCGGCAATGTGATTGCGACAGCGAAGCGGTACGGGATCCAGGCCCAGCAAATCTATCGCTGGCGCGAGCGGGTTGGGCAAGAGGATGGGGCGGCGGGGTTCATGCCGATTGCTTTTGCCGCATCCGGATCGGTGATCCCCGATCCAACACCAGTGCTGGATCATAGCCATGGATGTGAAGGTCCAGCACCGGCGCTGGATCTGGCAAGTCGGATCGACATCACGCTGCATGCTGGACATCGCCTGAGTATCGAGGGCCGCTTTGATGTCGCGGCGATCCTTGCCCTGGCGCGGGGTCTTGAGGCGATCCGATGATCCCGGTTCCGGTTGGCGTGAAGGTCTGGCTGGCGACGGGGCATACGGATATGCGCAAAGGCTTTGCGTCGCTCTCCTTGCAGGTCCAGGAGGTCCTTCGCCGCAATCCGGTAGGCGGGCATCTCTTCTGCTTCCGGGGTCGGCGGGGTGATCTGATCAAGGTGATCTGGCATGACGGCCAGGGGGCGTGCCTCTTCGTCAAGCGGCTGGAGAAGGGGCGGTTCCTCTGGCCGTCGCCGGCCGATGGGGTGATTGCGATCACGCCGGCCCAGATGGGCTATCTTCTCTCCGGGATTGACTGGCGCAACCCGGTTGAGGCCTGGCGGCCAACGTCGGTCGGATGATGCCGAAAACCCGGGGACGCCTCATGCTTTGTGCTTGTAAACCCTCAGAAATGTGATTCCCTCGGGGTATGGAAAACCCCGCTGAATCGTCCCCGGACATTGCATTCCCCGCCGATCTTCAGGCGGCCTATGCGATGATTGTGGCGGAGCGCGAGGCGAGGATTGCGGCTCAGGCCGAGGCCTTTGCGGCGCAGGCCGAGCTCCGTACTGCACAAGCAGAAGCCGTAGCGGCGAAAGCCAAGGCATCATCAACGGAAGCCACGATCGCCCATCTGAAGCTGATGATCGAGAAGCTCAAGCGCGAACTGTATGGCTCGCGCCCGGAGCGGACGGTGCGCTTGATCGACCAGATGGAACTTCAGCTGGAAGAGCTGGAAGCCGCGGCCAGCGAAGACGAGATCGCTGCGGAAACGATGGCACGCCAGGCCTCCCTGCCGGCGCCGGCCTTGCGCCGCCGTCCTGTGCGCAGGCCCTTCCCTGAGAATCTGCCGCGTGAGCGCGTGATCGTGCCCGCGCCGACGTCCTGCACCTGCTGCGGTTCCTTCAAACTGGCGAAGCTTGGTGAGGATGTGACCGAGACGCTTGAAGTCGTCCCGCGCTCGTGGAAGGTGGTTCAGACGGTCCGGGAGAAGTTCACCTGCCGGGACTGCGAGGCGATCAGCCAGCCGCCGGCCCCGTTCCATGTGGTGCCGCGTGGCTTTGCCGGGCCGCACCTTCTGGCGATGGTGTTGTTCGAAAAGTTCGGCCAGCATCAACCGCTCAACCGGCAGAGCGAGCGTTATGCGCGGGAGGGGGTCGAGCTCTCGGTCTCGACGCTTGCCGATCAGGTCGGAGCGGCAACGGCGGTGCTCTCGCCCTTGCACGATCTGATTGCGGCCCATGTTCTGGCCGCAAAGCGTCTTCATGGCGATGATACGACCGTGCCGATCCTCGCAAAGGGCAAGACCGATACCGGCCGGATCTGGACCTATGTCCGGGATGATCGGCCGTTCGGCGGGGATGATCCACCGGCGGCGCTTTACTTCGCCTCCCGGGATAGACGGCAGGAACACCCCGACAAGCACCTCGCCGGCTTCAACGGGATCCTGCAAGCCGATGCCTATGGCGGATATAATGGCCTTTATGATCAGGCACGCGAAGGTGGGCCTGTACGATCGGCTTTGTGCTGGGCGCATGCGCGCCGGGGCTTCTTCGAACTGGCGGACATTGCCGCTCAGGCGCGCCGGGGAACGACCGCGGTGGTGATCTCGCCGATTGCACTTGAGGCCGTCAAACGCATTGATGCCCTCTTCGCGATCGAGCGCGAGATCCATGGCAGGAGCGCTGACGAGCGCCTCGCCGCCCGGCAGGAGCAGTCGCGACCGCTGGTCGAGGACTTGCACACCTGGCTCTCCGAGCAGCGACAAGCCCTGTCCCGATCCTCATCCGTCGCCAAGCCGATCGATTACATGCTCAGGCGCTTTGATCGCTTCGGAGCGTTCCTTGAGGATGGGCGGATCTGCCTCAGCAACAATGCTGCGGAACGGGCCTTGCGCGGCTTTGCGCTCGGCAGGAAAGCCTGGCTCTTCGCCGGATCCGACCGGGGTGCAGACCGGGCCGCAGCCATGGCAACCCTGATCCAGACCGCCAGGCTCAACGATGTTGACCCGCAGGCATGGCTCGCGGATGTGCTGGCGCGCATCGCCGACATGCCCCAGAAACGCCTGGCTGAGTTGCTCCCATGGAACTGGAAAGCCGTCCAAAGTGAGCCGAAAGCAGCGTAGCCGCGGCTCACGCCGGATGGTTACTGAGCGCCGGCAGCGGCGGTGACATAACCTTCACCCGCAGCGTGAAAATCGGCCGCACCGGCGAGAGGCGCGCATAATCCCCTCTTCGCCGCATGGCGTCCGACGCCGCCCCTCCTGCCCGCCAAGTAGATCATCGGCAGTATTTGGGATTGAACTCAGGGCTGCGATTCCCTCCCGGCCCAAACACCGGGGAAAATACCGAAGGCGGCGCGTATCCTTCGCCTGGGCCGGGAGCAGAAAATTGCGCGTGGGAACAGGATTGACGCCGCAATCACGGCAATCACGCGCTATTTTCGCGCATTATAAAAATGCGCTAAATAATAAAAATATAAAGAAAAACCAATGGCGGATGGGGTGAGATTCGAACTCACGGTAGGCTTGCACCTACGGCGGTTTTCAAGACCGCTGCCTTAAACCACTCGGCCACCCATCCGGCGCACGATCTCAAACATGATTTGAGGGCCGGAGGCAAGAGGCAGGCATTGTTGCCGCCCCAGCTGCATCATGGCGAGGAGGCGGGCGCTCCGGCAAGAGCGAATGCCATATCTGCGCCGCCTGGAGCATTTTCCGCTTCTGCGAATGCCGGTTGATCGAAAGAATATGCGTCAAAACAAAAGGATCGAGACAGATCGATCTCCACCCTAGCCGAATTGCACCGCATTCGTATTGGCGCCGCACAGCAGCACGCAAACCCGCTCGCCGGCGGCGGGCTTGTAGGCGCCGGAAAGAAGCGCAGCCATCGCCGCGGCGCCGCCGGGCTCCGCGACGAGCCGCAGCTTGTCCCACAGCGTAATCTGCGCCGCGCGTATGGCTTCATCCGGGACGAGAACGGCCTTTGCGACATGCCGGCTTGCGATGGGAAACATCAGATCGCCGACCCGCTTCGGCGCCAGCGAATCCGCGGCGATCCCGCCGGCGGGCGCATCGACTGGCGCGCCCGCCGCGAGCGCATCATGCAGGGTCGGCGCCAGAACCGGCTCGACCGAGACCAGCTTGACGCGGCTCTCGAACCAGGCCGCGATCCCGCCGATCAGCCCGCCCCCGCCGGTCGCGACGAGAAGCGTATCGATTCCGGGCAGGTCCTCCGCGATCTCGGCGCCGAGCGTTCCCTGTCCGAGCAGGGTTTCAGGTTGATCGAAGGCGTGAATCTGGCGGGCGCCGGTCTTCTCGGCGAAGGCTTCGGAGGCGGCGAGCGCATCCTGATAGCGTTCGCCGCCGATGATCAGCTCGGCACCGAGCGCGCGGATGCGCTCCGCCTTGGCGGGTGACGTGATCGCGGGGACAAAGATCGTGGCGCGGTGCCCAAGCGCCCTTGCGGCATAGGCCACCGCCGCCCCGTGATTGCCACCGGAAGCCGCCACGACACCTGCTTTCGGCACCGGCTGCCCCGTGAGGCTGGCGAAGGCGCCACGCGCCTTGAACGAGCCGGAATGCTGCATGAATTCGAGCTTGAAGGCGAGGCTGCCGGCACTCACGCCGAAATCCGCGGGGTTCGCGTGAAAAACCGGGGTATGGCGGATATGAGCCGCAATCCGGTTGCGGGTTCGTGCGATCGCATCGCGCGAAAGGTCCGGTGTCATATTGAACTCCAGGAAAGTCAGGGAGCACTGCCCCGGTTGAGCAGCGCGAGCGTATAGGCTCCGGCGATGTCGAAATCGGCGCGGACGAGGCTGGCGGCGACGAGTTCACCCGCCAGCGCTTTCCATCTCTGGTCGGTCATTGTGCCTATTCCCGCCTTGCGCGCATCGCCCCCGGTGATCAGGGCACGCTCGATCATCGCCGTGCGGGCACTCGCGAGATGCTCTTCGGAATGCACGGCATTCGCGGTGCGGATCAGCGCATGCACGGCCCGGCTTTCGGGCGTGGCGCCAAGATAGCTCGCCCAGCCGGCAACGGTGGCCTCGATAAACTTCTGGACCAGCACCTGCCTTTCGGGTGGCATGGTCGGCGAAATCGCGAGAACCTCGTCATAGGCGTCAAGTCCGCTCTCGGAAACGCGATGAACCACGGGGCGGATGCCCCCTTCCGATTCAACGCTGATCAGCTCGTCAATGACGCTGCCTTCAAGGCACATGCCCTTGTCCGCCAGGAAAGGGGCGGTGTTGCCCGAATAGGGGCGAAGCTGATCATCGGCAAAACCGAACTTCGCCTTGAGGAAGGGCCATGTCTCCCCCCGCCCCTGCGCTCCGACGAGGATCGGGCGGCCCTTGATCTTCGCGATTTCGTCAAGTCCCTGCCCCGGATGGCAGAAAAGCGCGCGCGGCGATTTCTGGAAAAAGGCCGCGACGGCGAGGAGCGGCGCGTTGCGGGATGCAAGCTGCGCAAGCTCTGCGGCATGGCAGAGCACCATGTCGGCGCCATTGGCGAGCGCGTCGACCGGGCCGGGGCGCGCAGGCCCCACCTCCCCGGCTCTGATTTCAAGGAGAAGTCCGGCCCGGCGGAACAAGCCGGCGGCTTCGGCGGCGTAAACACCGGCATGTTCAGGTCCCGGCAGGGCGTTGAGCGCAAGAACCAGCGTTTCATGGGCAATCTGTGCGCGGATACGGGGCGCGCCCAGGCCGGCCAGCACCGCGCCGCAAGCCATTTTCAGGGCGCTGCGGCGATGCGGGCGGGAAATCGCGTCCATGGGCTTCTCCATCGCGGCAAAACCCAGCCGGCGATTCCCGCCATGCCCGCGATCATGTTTTTCTAACCTTTTGCGAAAAGCGGGCAAGATGTTTTGGAACAATGCCTTTCCCGGCGGTAAACCGGCATGTGTCCCCGCGCTGCGGAGGCTCGGCTCAGGAAATCCTTGTCGGGGGGATGGGGTTTTTGCATGCTCCGCTCTGGTGCTCATTGATGCGGCAGGAATGGACATGGCGGGCAGGCATAGCTGGTTCGATCTCACGGCGCGCGATTTCGCCTCGCTTGACCCCGCGCGCGCGATCGCAATCCTGCCCATCGCCGCGACGGAGCAGCACGGCCCGCATCTGAGCGTCGGCACGGATTCGATCATTGCCGGTGGTCTGTGCGCCGAGGTGATGCGGCGCATGCCCGACGATCTCACCGCGCTTTTCCTGCCCGTTCAGGCGATCGGCGCCTCCGGCGAGCATATCCGATCGCCCGGCACATTGAGCCTTTCGCCCGAGACGATGCTGCGCATGCTTGGCGAGATCGGCGACAGCATCGCGCGGGCGGGATTGCGCAAGCTGGTGATCGTCAACGCCCATGGTGGCAACAGCGAAGTCATGGGGCTTGCGGTGCGCGATCTGCGTATCCGCCACGGGATGCTCGCGGTGCAATGCTCATGGATGAAGCTGGGCCAGCCGGATGGATTGTTTTCGGCGGAAGACCTCGCTTTCGGCCTGCATGGGGGCGATTATGAAACCAGCCTCATGCGCCATTTCGCCCCCTCCCGCGTGCGGATGGAAAACGCGGCCGATTTCGTGCCGAGCGGGCTGCGCATGGCGGATGATTACGCTCTCCTGCGCATGACCGGCCCTGTCGCCATGGGCTGGATCGCCGAGGATGCCCATCGTGAAGGCGTCGCGGGGGAAGCACATCTGGCGAGTGCGGCAAAAGGCGCGAAGGCGGCGGCGCATATGGCCGAGCGCTTCATTGCGCTTCTGCGCGACGTGACGGCGTTTCCGCTGGAAAGCCTGGCCTGACGATAGGTGCTGTTCGGCACCGACAAGGCTCCCCCTTTCAATGATGGTTGCGCCTGTCCACGGCTCACAGCTTGAAAGGTTTCGCCATGACAATCCTGAAAATCAAGTCACCGTTCGCCGGCGCCGCAGCGCCCTTCTATTCCTACGCCGACCATGACGAGGCTGGGCTCGCGAATGTCTGGAACAGCTCCTGGGGGCTTGCCCACCGCTTCAGCCCGTACATGGACTGGAGCACGGTGCCTGTGCTCGATGCCGCCTTCGCTCCCCCCGGCGATGTCGGCAGGGTCTATGTCTCGATGAACCAGAACCATGTCCTGATCTGGGGTGGCAACGGCGACGACGTGATGGTCGGCGGGGATTTCAGCGATTTCCTGTCTGGCTCGGGCGGCAGCGATTACATCCTTGGCGGGGCCGGAAGCGATATCATCGATGGCGGCAGCGGCAATGATATGCTCTTCGGCCAGGAAGGCGGTGATACGATCGAGGATGGCGGCGGCGCCGACAAGGTCTTCGGCGGCAGCGGTGACGATCTCATCTACTCGACCGGCGCCGGCACCTATTCGGGAGACGGGCCGGATCTTTTCGCCGGTGGAACCGGCAATGACTGGGTGAGCTATGGCCGTGCCACACAGGGCGCCATTGCTTCGCTCAATGATTCCACGATGAATGGCGGCGCGGCCGCGACCGACACCTTCAATTCCATCGAGAACCTGATCGGCTCGCACTACGATGATTGGCTGATCGGCGATGGCAGCGCCAATGTGCTGATCGGCGAAGACGGCAACGATACTTTGGCCGGCAATGGGGGCGACGATGCCGTTTTCGGCGGGAATGGTGATGATTACCTCTTCGGGGATGACGGCGCGGATTTTCTTGATGGCGGCGCAGGGACAGATCTCCTCTATGCCGGTGCCGGCAATGACACGCTCCATGGCGGTGGCGAAGATCGCCTTTTCGGTGAGGCAGGGAATGATTTCTTCTACAATCTCGCGGGCGGCGATCTTGCAGCCGGTGGCGAGGGATACGATATCGTCTCGCTCGAAGGCACGGCGTCGGATTGGGCGATCGAGGATTTCGGCATGGTTCTCGGCGAGGACGGCGTGAGCGAGACGCGCCTCCACGAGATCCGCCAGTTGCTTGCCGATGGCAGCTATGACGGGCGCATCACCCTGACCGGAATCGAACAGCTCTCCTTCAGCGACGGCTCGGTGCTGATGCTGTGATGGAGGCAAATCGCGGCGGCGCATCCAGCGCCGTTCTTTTTCCTTTCCAATTACGCGCTTTCGGGCATAAGGAGCCGCTTTTACGAGATCTGCGCCGCATCGCGCATGAAGGCTTGATATGTCCGAAACCGCCCCGAAGATTTCCTTCGTTTCCCTCGGCTGCCCCAAGGCGCTGGTCGACAGCGAGCGCATCATCACGAAGCTGCGCGCCGAAGGCTACGAATTGACGAAAACCCACGCGGGGGCGGATCTCGTCATCGTCAATACCTGCGGCTTCCTCGACAGCGCCAAGGCCGAAAGCCTCGAAGCCATCGGCAAGGGCATGGCGGAGAACGGCAAGGTCATCGTCACCGGCTGCATGGGCGCGGAGCCGGAGCAGATCCGCGAGGCCTATCCCGGCGTCGCCGCCATCACCGGCCCGCAAGCCTATGAGAGCGTGATGGAGGCGGTGCATGAGGTCGCGCCACCGAGCCCGAACCCGTTTCTCGATCTTGTGCCGGAACAGGGGGTCAAGCTCACGCCCCGTCACTATGCTTATCTAAAGATTTCAGAAGGTTGCAACAATCGGTGCACCTTCTGCATCATCCCGAAATTGCGCGGCGATCTCGTCTCGCGTCCGCTTGCCGAGGTGATGCGCGAGGCCGAGAAGCTGGTCAAGGCGGGGGTGAAGGAAATCCTCGTCATCAGCCAGGATACCTCGGCTTACGGCGTCGATCTCAAATACGCGCCGAGCGTTTGGAACGATGTCGAGTACCGTACCCGCTTCCTCGATCTCTCGAAGGCGCTGGCGACGCTCGGAATCTGGGTGCGCATGCACTACGTCTACCCCTATCCGAGTGTCGATGACGTCATTCCCCTGATGGGCGAGATGCATGATAGCGGCGGCATGGTGCTGCCCTATCTCGATATTCCCTTCCAGCATGCCGCGCCGAATGTGCTCAAGGCGATGCGCCGTCCCGCCCATGCGGAAAAGATCCTCCAGCGCATCGAGAAATGGCGCGAGATCCGGCCGGATCTTGCCATCCGTTCGACCTTCATCGTTGGCTTCCCCGGCGAGACGGAGGAGGATTTTTCGGAGTTGCTCGGCTTCCTCTCTGCCGCGAAGCTCGAACGCGTCGGCGCCTTCAAATACGAGCCGGTGCGCGGCGCGAGCGCCAATGACCTCGGCCTCGCCGCGGTTCCGCCCGAGGAGCAGCAGCGCCGCTACGATCGCTTCATGGCGCATCAGCAGCCGATCTCCGCGAAGCTACTCCAGCGCCGCGTGGGCCAGCGGATCAAGGTGATTATCGATGCGCCCGGCCCCACGGTTTCGAAGGGGCGCTCGATCTGGGATGCCCCGGAAATCGACGGCGCCGTTTATGTCGCCGCGCGTCGTCCCCTGCGTGCCGGCGATATCGTCTCGGTGAAAATCGAGCGCGCCGATGCTTATGACCTCCATGGGGTGCTTGCGTGAATTCCACTTCCTCGGTTCCATCGCTCAACGGCAAGAGCCCGTTGGCGATTGTCGGCTTGATGGTCCTTACCGGCCTGCTCTGGGGCTCGGGCTTCCCCTTGATCAAGATGCTGGACGGGGCGTTCCCGCCGATCACGCTGGCCGCCTTGCGCGGGTTGATCGGCGCCAGCGCGCTGATCCTGTGGTTCCTGGCGATCGGCGAAGACATCATCCCGCGTTCCCGGCGCGAGATCCTCGACTGGATCGCGCTTGGGACGCTGAACGGCTGGCTTGCCAATGTGCTGGTGAATTATGCGATCCAGACCATGCCGGCGGGGCAGGCCTCGATGATCCAGGCCTCCGGCCCCCTGATCACCGCCTTGCTTGCGAGCCAGCTATTCGCGGATGAGCGGCTCACGCCGCGCAGGCTTCTGGGGATCGCGCTTGGCATTATCGGAGTCGCGCTTCTGGTCTGGCCGCGCCTTTCGGGGAGCGGTGCGACGGCGCTTGCGGCCCTGGCGATGCTTGGAACGGCGGTCAGCTACTCGCTCGCCAACATCTATGTCCGCTGGCTTCCGGTTGCGGATCCCCGGCGCCTTGCGCTCGGCCAGCAGGTTTTCTCGGGCCTGTTCGCAAGCCTGATCGCGCTGTTCACGACCGGCGCAGGCAGCTTCGCTGCCTTCGGGACCCAGTATCCGCTGGTGCTCTTTCTGGGGCTGGTTTCGACCGCGATGCCCATCGTGATGTTCATGTTCATCATTCGCGCCGCCGGTCCCACCCGCGCTGCCATGCTGGGCTACATCGTTCCGGTCTGGGCGCTGGTCCTTTCGGCGATCCTGCTGGGGGAAACCCTGACCCTGCGCGAGATTGCCGCCGGCTTCATCATCCTCGGCGGCGTGTACCTTGTCTCGATGTCGAGGGGCCGGAGCTGACAGCTCCGGCCTGTTGGCTGCCTGAACAGGCCGGGCGCCCCCCTTATTTCGGGATCGTGCCCTCGATGCCCTGCACGTAGAACATCATGCCGACAACCTGCTCGTCAGAGAGCTTGTTGCCGCCCTTGCATTCCACAGTCTTGCCGTCCTGCGCGATGACCGGGCACATGAACGGATCAGCCGTGCCTGCCTTGATCGCCGCCTCGGTTTCCTGCGCGAGCTTCTTCACATCCTCGGGCATGTTCATATAGGCGCCCATCTTGACCTTGCCCTTGGCGAGGCCATCGAAAACGTCCTGGCTCTGCCAGTTGCCGTCGAGAACCGCCTTGGTGCGCTCCACGTAATAGGGCGCCCAATCGTCGATGATCGAGGTCAGGATGTGCTTGGGCGCGAAAAGCGTCATGTCCGAGGCCTGCCCGAACGCATAGATATTGCGCTCGGCCGCTTTTTGCAGCGGCGCGGGGCTATCCGTGTGCTGGGTGAGGATATCCGCGCCCTGATCCATCAGCGCCTTGGCCGCATCGCCTTCCTTGCCGGGATCGAACCAGGTATTCGCCCAGGCGATCTTGATCTTGACGTTGGGATTGACGCTCTTCGCGCCGAGATAGAAGGCGTTGATACCCGCGATCACTTCCGGGATCGGCATGGCGCCGACATAGCCGATCGTGTTCGATTTCGTGAGCTTGCCGGCGATCTTGCCGATGATGAAGCGCCCTTCATGGAACTTCGCGGAATAGGTCGCGACGTTCTTGTCGCGCTTGAAACCCGTGGCGTGCTCGAATTTCACATCCGGGTATTTCTTCGCAACCTTCAGCGTCGGCTCCATGAAGCCGAAGGAAGTGGTGAAGATCAGCTTGTGGCCGGTGCGCGCGAGTTGCTCGATCGACCGTTCGGAATCGGCTTCGGGCACATTCTCGATGAAAGTGGTCTCGACGCGGCCCGGAAACGCCTTCTCGATCGCCTTGCGGCCCTGATCATGCTGATAAGACCAGCCGAAATCTCCGACCGGCCCGACATAGATGAAGCCGATCTTGAGCTTTTCCTGCGCCATCGCCGGCAGGGCCAGCGTGCAGGTGAGCGCGAGTGCGCTCAGGGTAATGGTACGAGACATTGCTCCCCCCGTTTCTCGCGTGGATGGAAGGGATCCGTCCGCGCCACGCCGCGCGGGACGGATCGCGTGTAAAAGACGCTATCGTTCGGGCACGAAAGGCTGGCCGAGCGAGCCAGCCGCACCGGCGCCCTTTCTGCCTGAAAGCGAGAGCACCACAAGCGCGCCGATCGTCATCACATAGGGTAATGCCGAAAGCAGCTGCGATGGAAGCGCGATCGCGCCGGCCTGCGCATGAAGCTGCGCAACCGTGATCGCGCCGAACAGATAGGCGCCGAGCACCAGCCGCCAGACATGCCCCGCCGCGAAGACGACCAACGCCAGCGCGATCCAGCCGCGCCCCGCGCTCATGCCGGGCGACCAGAAGCGCGTGTAGATCAGCGAGAGATAGGCACCCGCCAGCCCCGCCAGCAGCCCGCCGAAGAGAATCGCGAGAAAGCGGATGCGCCGGACCGGCAGCCCGATCGCATGGGCGGAAGCGTGGTTCTCGCCCACCGCGCGCAACAGAAGGCCGAACCGCGTCCGGTTGAGCCCGTAAGCCGTCCCCGCCAGCAGGAGGAGCGAGAGGTAGAAGACCGGGTCCCCCGTGAAAATCGCCTTGCCGAGCAAGGGAATATCCTTGAGCAGGGGGATCTCGATCGGCGGTATCGGCGCGCGCGGCTGGCCGACGAAATTCTGCCCGATCAGCCCCGCGAGTCCGAGGCCGAGAATGGTGAGCGCGAGGCCCGTCGCAACCTGATTGGTCGCGAGATAGACAACGAGAAGAGCGAAAAACGCCGCCAGCGCCATGCCGGCAACGGCGCCCGCCGCGAGCCCGGCGATGCTGGAATCGAGCAGGACAGCCGCGGCGAAACCGCTCGCCGCCCCGGTGATCATCATTCCCTCGACGCCGAGATTGAGCACGCCCGCGCGCTCGACGACATGCTCGCCCAGCGCCGCGATCAGCAGCGGCGTGGCGGCGGTGAGAATGGTGGCGATGATGAACGGCGCCAGTTCAAGCATGCCTCAGCCCTCCTTGCGCCGGATGACGATGCGGTAGCGCTCGAGACTCTCTCCGACCAGCACGCAGATCAGAAGCAGCCCCATGAAGAAGCGCGTGAGATCGAAAGGCAGTTTCAGCACGACCTGCGCGCTTTCCGCCCCGATGAGAAGGATTGCGATGACCAGAGCGGAGAACCCCGCGCCGATCGGGCTCAGCCGGCCAAGAAAGGCAACGATGATCGCCGTGAAGCCGAGGCCCTGTCCAAGGCCGGGCCTGAGCTGCTGCACCTGCCCCGCCACTTCGACGATGCCGGCCAACCCCGCCAGCGCGCCGGAAATCGCGAAGACGATCAGCGTGATCCGTTTCTCGTTGAACCCGGCGAAATTCGCGGCCGCCGGCGCCTCCCCGCTTGCCGAGACGGCAAAGCCGAACAGGGTGCGGCGGAACAGGATAACGGCGATCCCCAATGCGATCAGGGCCAGGATGAAACCGGCATGGATACGCCCGCCGCCCAGAAGCGGGCTCAGGATCGCGGAATCCGAAAAGGCGACGGATTGCGGGAAATTGAACCCTTTCGGGTCTCGCCACGGGCCGCGCACGAGATAATCGAGCAGCAATTCGGCGATATAGACCAGCATCAGGCTGGTGAGGATTTCCGAAATGCCCAGCCGGTTGCGCAGCACGGCCGGAATGGCGGCATAGAGAAGCCCGCCCAGCGCGCCCGCGATCAGCATGGCGGGAAGGATCCATGCCCCGCTCATGCCATGCGTGAGGATCGCGACGCCGCCGCCGCACAGTCCGCCCACGAGGAACTGCCCCTCGGCGCCGATATTCCACCGGCTCGCGCGGAAACAGAAAAGAAGCCCGACCGCGATCAGCAGCAGCGGCGTGGCCTTGAGCAGAACTTCCTGCAAGGCCCAGGGATCCGTCAGCGGATCGAGCACGAAGACACGCAGGGCCGCGAGCGGCGATTTGCCCATGATCGCGACGATGATCGCGCCGATGGCCAAAGCGGTGGCGAGCGCCGCGAAGGGCGTGAGCAGGCGCCGGGACCAGGAGATGGTGGCGCGACGCTCGAGCGCGACGGAAATTCTCATGCGTCCTGCTCCTGCCCGGACATCAGCAGCCCGATCCGTTCGCGGCTGGCATCGCGCGCGGCGAGCGGCGCGCTCGAACGCCCCTCGTTCATCACGACGATCGTATCGGCGAGTTCGAGCGCCTCGTCGAGATCCTGGGTGATCACCAATACCCCGGCGCCATCCTTCGCAAGCGCGAGCAGGTTCTGGCGGATATTGGCCGCCGCGCGCGCATCGACCCCCCAGCTCGGTTGGTCGATCACCAGCAGCTGCGGCCCCCGCAGGATTTCACGCCCGACGATGAATTTCTGCAGATTGCCGCCCGAGAGCTGCATCGCCGCCGGATCGGCCTCCGGCACCCGGACATCAAACCGTTCGACGATCCCGCGAGCGGCATCCGCCAGCCGGCTGCGATCAAGGAATGGTGCACCGATCTGTTCGGTCGCGTGCCAGGACAGGATCACGTTGTCGGAAAGCACGGCCTGCGGCAACGTCGCCTGCCCCAGCCGCGCCTCGGGCACGAAGGCGGCGCCGAGACGGCGGCGCGCATTGATGTCCTTGCGGGTCACATCCTCGCCGAGCAGGCAGATGGCGCCCGCCTGCACCTTGCCACCCTCGCCGGAAATCGCGGCGTAAAGCTCGCTCTGTCCGTTTCCGGCAATTCCGGCCACCGCCACGATCTCGCCCTTGCGCACGACGAGATCAATATCGCGAAGGGTTACGCCGTGAACCGTGTCGGGCGTGGTGTTGAGCCGCGTAACAGCCAGGGCCGCCTCCTGACCGATCTCGCGATCTTCGCGCGCGAGATCGGCCACGCCTTCGCCCATCATCAGCCGGGCGAGCTCTGCGGCAGAGAGGTTGCGCGGGTCTGCCTCGCCGACAACCCGCCCCGCGCGCAGGATGGTCGCGCGCGAGCACAGGCGGCGCACCTCCTCGAGCTTGTGGCTGATGAAGAGGATCGCCATGCCCTCCGCGCTCAAAAGCTCGAGCGTGACGAAAAGCGCCTCGGCCTCCTGCGGCGTGAGCACGGAAGTCGGTTCGTCGAGGATCAGCAGGCGCGGCGCCTGCATCAGCGCGCGCAGGATCTCGATGCGCTGGCGCTCGCCGGCGGAGAGCGTATGCACGGGCCGATCGAGTTCGATCGCCAGTCCGAAATGCGCGGCCTTCTCGGTTACCCGCCGGCGCAGATCGGCGCCAGCCACTTCGCCCTCGAGCGGGATGGCGATATTCTCAAGCGCGGTGAAATCCTCGAAAAGCGAGAAATGCTGGAACACCATGCCGATGCCATGCGCGCGCGCCGCTTTGGGCGATGACAGCGCCACCGGCTTTCCCTCGATGCGGATCGTGCCGACATCCGGCGCGATCAGCCCGTAGAGAACTTTCATGAGCGTGGATTTGCCGGCGCCGTTCTCGCCGAGCAGGGCGTGGATCTCCCCGGCCTCGATCTCGAGGTCGATCGCGGCATTCGCCACCAGCGCGCCATAGCGCTTGGTGATTCCCTCGAGCGCGATGAAGGGCGCCATCACGCTTCCACAATCCAGGGAGGATGGGCCTCGCCCATTGGTCTTGTTCCGGGGGGAGGAAATCCACCGGGTTCGGTATTGCGGA
This sequence comes from Pseudomonadota bacterium, assembly GCA_020161575.1. Lineage (GTDB taxonomy): Bacteria > Pseudomonadota > Alphaproteobacteria > Rhizobiales > Beijerinckiaceae > Rhabdaerophilum. The sequence goes on along the minus strand of JAIUNR010000006.1, from coordinate 240,931 downwards.
TCGTGGCCGTCATGAGCGCGCGCTTTCGGGCGGTCTAGGCCCGGCATATCCTTTGGTGGCGATGTTGCGTCAGGATCATCATCGACATCTGGCCCTTGTCATGCAAGCCTTTCGATCCTCAGGCAAGGGGTCAACCACAGCTCTTTCAGGCTGCCCCCCGCGCGCCCTTGATCCATCCCCTTGCCAAAGCCGCTTTTACGGCTTTGATGGCGGCAAAGCAGCAGCGGGAAGCATGCAATGCCGGTTCAGCATGATGTAATCGTGGTCGGAGGCGGGGCTGCGGGCCTCGCGACAGCCATAGGGCTCGCGCGCAACGGTCTCGATACGCTTGTTCTGGGCGTACCGGATGCCCCGCGCGATGACGGACGCTCTGCCGCGCTGTTCGAATCGAGCCTCGCCTTTCTCGATCGCCTCGACATCGCCCAGGCGCTCAAGGCGCATGGCGCGCCGCTGCGCGCGATCCGCCTGATCGACATCACCGGCGCGCTCGTCCGGGCGCCGACCACCACTTTTCGCGCGGTGGAGCTGGGTCAGGAAGCTTTCGGCTGGAACATTCCCAATGCGAAGATCGTCGAGGAGATGGCGAAAGCTGCCCGCGTCACGCCGGGGCTCGCCGTTTCCTCCGCTTTCGTCGCGGGATTCGAGACGCATCAGGATGGAATGAGCGTCCGGCTGTCGGATGGCACCATGCTCGAAACCCGCATCCTCGTAGGGGCCGACGGCCAGAAATCGCGGGTGCGCGAGGCGGCGGGAATCGGCGTGCGGATAAAACCCTATCCCCAGGCCGCGATCACCTGCCGTCTGCGCCACACCCGCGACCACGAGGATGTCAGCCTCGAATTCCATACCCGCGAAGGGCCCTTCACCTTCGTCCCCGTCGGCGATCATACCAGCGCCCTTGTCTGGATCATGAAGCCCGAAAAAGCCGAGGCGATGCTCGCCCTTTCCCGCGAGGCCTTCGCCGAGGCGATCATGCGGCGCTCCACAGGCGCGCTCGGCACGCTCGAGATCGAGGGGCCGATCGCCGCCGTGCCACTTCAGAAGCTGGTGGCGGACAAGCTGGTTGCGGATAGGGTCGCGCTTGTAGGGGAAGCGGCGCATGCGTTTCCGCCCATCGGCGCGCAGGGCCTCAACCTCGGACTCAAGGATGTCGAGGCGCTCGTTGCACGACTTGGCGCCGCGAAAGCGGAGGGACACGCGCTGGAAAGCGCCCTCCCCCTCTATGCCCGCGATCGCCGGGTTGATGTCGAGATGCGCTCGGCAGGGGTGGATATCCTCAATTCCGCCTTGATCGCGGACCGGCTGCCGCTCGATCTCGCCCGCGCTGTCGGGTTGGGAGCCTTGCGTTCGATTTCGCCGCTGCGCCGGCTCGCCATGCGGGTCGGCGGCTGGAACCCGCCTTTCGGCGCGAAAGCCGCGAGCTGAGACAAAGGCTACAGCACGGGCAGCCGGTTCTCGGCGATAAGCCAGAGCAGGCCGGTCACGGTCACGATCGAGACCAGCGTTCCCACCAGCACGCCGGAAGAGGCGCGCTGCACATAGGTCTCGTATTGCCGCGCCATGACATAGACATTGAGCGCGGGCGGCAGCGCCGCCATCAGCGTGGCGGTCAGGATCCAGACACGCTCGAAGCCGCCGGTGAGGCTGAGCAGAACGAAAACCAGCGTGGGATGCAGGATCAGCTTGATGAAGAGATGCGCCGGCATTTCCGCCGGCGCGCGCGTCAGCGGTCGCAGGGCCACCGTGACGCCGAGCGCGAACAAGGCCACGGGCGCCGCGGCCCCCTTCAGCAGCACCAGCATTGTATCGATGGCGGTTGGCGGCTGCCATTTGAAATAGGCCGCGGCGACACCCGCCGCCGTCGCGACATTGAACGGATGCGTCAGGATGCGCCGGAGCACCAGCTTCGCCGTCGTCCATAGCGGAATGCGCTCGGTTCCGCCCAGGGCCATCAGGAACGGAACCAGCGTGAACAGCAGCACGGAATCGAACACGAAGATCAGCGCGGTCGGCACCGCGGAGCCCGGTCCGAGCGCGGCCAGCGTCAGGCCGGGGCCCATATAGCCGACATTCGAATAGGCGCCGAAGACGCCCTGGATGGTCGCTTCCTTGAGATTGCCACGCGAGGCGACAAGCCCGATCCCCAACGAGAGCACGAAAACGAGATAGGTCGAGAGCGTGGTGATGAGGATAAAGCGCCCGTTACTCAACTCCTCGATCGGCGTCGCCCCGATCAGCTTGAAGAAGAGCGGCGGCAAGGCGACATAGACGATGAAGAAATTCATCCAGGCCAGGCCGCTTTCCTCGATCTTCATCAGGCGCCCGCAGGCGAAACCGAGCAGGATGAGGCCGAAAAAGGGAAAGGCGAGCGTAAGGACCGGGCTCATCTGTAAACGGGGCTGGCAACCGGCCGCTTGACGAGCCGGGCGATCATCGGAAAGAAGCTTTCGTAGCAGCTTATCAAAGCGGGTCAAATCCGGTTCGGGCCTCCCGCATCGCATTCCCTTCCGTTCGCATTCTCCAGGAACCCGATTGTCCAACCGCCCTCTCCCTCTTGCCCGCCGGATTCGCTTTCACGCGGAAGCGCTCGGATTCGATATGCTGGCCGGGCTCGTACGCCTTCTCGGGCCGGACAGGGCAAGCGCGCTTTCAGGCGCGCTGTGGCGGCGGATCGCGCCCCTCAACAAGCGCCATGCGCGCGCCGGGGCGCAGATGCGCATGGCCTTCCCGGATCTCGATGAAGCCACGATCGCGCGCCAACTCGACGCGATGTGGGACAATCTCGGCCGTACCATGGCCGAAAGTTTCCATATCGCCGCGCTGGTCAAGGATCGCGCCCGTTTCGAGATCGACGAGGATACCCGCCTTGCGGTCGAAAAAGCGCGCGCGGGCGGCGCGGTCTTTGTCTCGCTTCATCAGGGCAATTGGGAGCTGGCAGCGCCGCTCCTCGATTCACTGGGCCTGCCCGTGGCCGGAATCTACCAGAAGCTCCAGAACCCGTTCACCGAAAGGAAGGCCGCGGCCTTCCGCACGCCCTTTTATGCGCTCGGCCTGCATTCCAAGGGGCATGACACGGCCCGGACAATTCTGAAGCTCGTCGCCGGCGGAGGGACCGTCACGATCATGGCCGATCTGCGCGATCTCACCGGCATTGCCGTGCCGTTTTTCGGACAGATGGCGCCCTCCACGGCCTTTCCCGCACTTGTTGCGCGCATGCGAGGCGTTCCGCTTTTTGCAGGCGCCGTCCTGCGCGAAAGCGGCGCGACCTTCCGGGTGAGGAGCGTTGAAATTCCGGTTCCGCACAGCGCGGATCGCGACGCCGATATCCGCGCGATCGTGGCGGCGATTCAGGCACAATTTGAATCCTTCATCCGCGAAGCCCCTGCCCAATGGATGTGGGGACACCGCAGGTGGCAGAAATAAAAGAGGTCTAAGTATTCTGTGCAACTTGTGAAGCGTCAAAAACTGACTATTTTCCTCGCTACCGAGGCGAGACATGAAACAGCGACAAGCAAAATTCACCATCGGTCAGGTCGTCAGACACCGCAGATTCCCTTTCCGCGGGGTCATTTTCGATGTTGACCCCGAATTTGCGAATACCGAGGAATGGTGGCTGTCCATTCCCGAGGATATGCGCCCGAGCAAGGACCAACCCTTCTACCATCTCTTCGCCGAGAACGAGGAGAATGAGTATGTCGCCTATGTTTCGGAACAAAACCTGCTCCCCGACGAATCCGGCCAGCCGCTGAGGCATCCGCAGATTGACGAGATGTTCGAGCCCGCGACTCGCGGGCAATTCGCGATCAAGCGCGGTGCGATTTTGAACTAGCGCGGGGAGGCGGCATTTTCGCCTCCGCGATCTTGTTCCATCCATTCCTGCCAAACAAAAAATCCGGCTTTCGCCGGATTTCATGTTTTCTAGGGCCTGAGCAAGTTTACTGCTTCGGCGGGGTCTGCTGGCGCTGCTTGAGCAATTCCTCGCCCTTTTTCTTCAGGTCATCCGCACCAGCGGCCGGCGCGCCCCCCTGCTGCGGCTGCTCGCCCTGCTGCATCTTGATCAGCTGTTCCTGGCTGATACCGGCGCTGTCATAGGCTTTGGCGAAACCGGCGAGCGGCACTTCGAAATTCACTTCCTGGCCGAGCTGGTTCTGCATGTCGATGCGCAAGGTGGCGCCCTTCTTCAGCGTCGTGATCGACGCCTCGTTGAGCTCGCCCTCGACAAAGCAGCCCTGCGGCAGGCAGATCTGGAACTTGGCGTTCACCGGCGTCATGCCCTCCGCGGACATGCGGATCCCCGGCGGGATCAGGAAGGTCAGCGGCACGAGAAGACGGGCGAAGCGGCGCGTATCGTCCTTCACGGCATAGATCGCGACAGCCATCACGGGCTGGTTGTTCTCCGCCACGAAGTCGCGCGTCGTGTAGCAGAGGACCTTCTTGATCGTCGGGTCTTCGTCGCAGACCTTGAGCCAGTCATTCTGCTCCGGCGCGGCCTTGAGCGGCACCTTGATGCCCTGCGGCTGAGCCGGCGCGGCGGGGGCGGCCGGAGCCGGTGCGGGTTTCGGCGCGCCTTGCGCGAAGGCCAGCCCGGTGGAAAGCACGAGCCCCGCCAGGACGGCGCCGAGTTTTGCCTTCGTGATCTGCGAATTCATGCCTTGATCCTCATAGCGGCCGAGAAGGCCGATTCCGCTTCCTCTAAGCGTCTTTTTACGCATTCCGCAAGCCTTCCCAAAGGAGGATATGCGGAAACATGGGCTTCGCGTGTGATTGCGGCTGAAGCGTGGCCCCAACGCGCCTCTCCCGTTATGCTTTCGCCATGATCTGCAATCGATTCGCCCTGTTCATCGCCGGGATGTTGATATCCCTCTCCGTCACGCAGGCTCAGGTGCCGGACGAGGCGCCCCACCGCCATGCCATCGCGATGCATGGTGAGCCCGCGCTGCCGCCGGATTTCGCGCATTTCCCCCATGCCAACCCGGACGCACCCAAGGGCGGCGCATTCCGCGTCGCGATTTTTGGTTCCTTCGACGCCCTCAACTCCATGGCGATCAAGGGGAATGCCCCGGCTGCCATGGTTCCCTATATCGTCCAGCCCTTGATGATGCGCTCGCAGGATGAGCCGTTCACCCTCTACGGGCTTCTTGCCGAGACAATCGCAGTGCCAGACGACAGGCGCTTCGTGGAGTTCCGCATCAACCCGAAGGCACGTTTCTCGGATGGCAAGCCGGTAAGCGCCAAGGACGTGCTGTTCTCTTGGAACCTCTTTACCACGCGGGGCCGCCCGAATTACCGCGCCAATGCACTGAAGGTCGAGAAGGTCGAGCTTCGCGACGCGATGACGATCCGCTTCACCTTCAAAAACGCCTCGGACCGCGAATTACCGCTGATTCTCGGCCTGATGCCCGTCCTGCCGGCACACGCGACGGACCCGGAAAAATTCGAGAATATGGGCTACACGGCCTTCACCGGTTCGGGTCCCTACCTGCTCGAGAGCGTGGACCCCGGAAACCGGCTCACCCTGCGCCGCCGCGAGGATTACTGGGCGAAGGACCTGCCGGTGCATCGCGGGTTTTACAACTTCGACACGATCACGCTCGATTTCTTTCGCGATTCCAACACGATGTTCGAAGCGTTCAAGACCGGGAGCATCGACTACCGCGAGGAAGCGGATCCCGCCAAATGGCGCGAGGGCTATGCCTTTCCCGCCGTCACCGAAGGGCAAATCGTGCTCGATCCGTTGCCGATCCGGGCCCCGAAGGGCATGTCCGGCTTCATCTTCAACACCCGCCGCCCTGTCTTCGCCGATATCCGCCTGCGCGAGGCCATGCTCCACCTCTTCGATTTCGAGTGGATGAATGCCCGGCTTTTCGCCGGCATCTATCGCCGGACATCGAGCTATTTCGATGAGAGCGAGCTTTCTTTTCGCGCCAACCCGGTCAGCGCGCGCGAACAGCTGATCCTCGGCGAGGAGGAGGCCCGCCTGCCCGCCTCCGTGCGTGATGGCAGCTGGACACCGCCCAGAACCGACGCCTCGGGGCGAGATCGCGCCGTGATGCGCCGCGCCGTCGCTCTGCTTGGCGAGGCCGGTTATGTCATCCGCGACGGCGTGATGGTCAACAAGGCGAGCGGCGAGAAACTCACCTTCGAAATTCTCGTGCTGACGCGCGAGAAGGAGCGTATCGCCCTCGCCTTTGCCGATCAGCTTCGGCAGGTGGGCATTTTCCCCAGCATCCGGCTGGTCGATTCAAGCCAATACTGGGCGCGGCTTCGCAAGTTCGAATTCGACACGATCATCGAGAATTATCCGGTCGGCGCTTCACCGGGCCAGGAGCAGCTCAATCGCTGGTCGACCCGCGCGGCGGATGCCGAAGGCACCTTCAACCGCGCGGGCGTGCGCTCGAAGGCGGTGGACCGCGCGCTCGAGGCACTGCTCGCCGCGCGCAGCCGCGAGGATTTCGTCGCCGCAGCCCGCGCGCTCGACCGTCTGCTGATCGCCGGTCATTACGTGCTGCCGCTCTACCACGCTTCCGAGAAATGGACCGCGCGCTGGCGTGATATCCGCCGCCCGGAGCGTCTCCCGACTTATGATCTCGTCTATGATACCTTTTGGAAAGCACCGAATCGGTGAAAGCTGATCCGACAGATCATCGTGGGGGCAAGGCATGACGACCGGCAAATCCCCGCAAGCGGGGGCCAAGGGCAAATCCGTGCGCGCATCGGCGAATGAAACGCTTCTTGAGCCCTGGGACCAGCTGACGCTGGACTACCTCGCGCGCAAGAGTGCTTCGGCCCATCCGGCACGCCCCTTCCTGCGCGATTGCCCCATGCGCGAAACTTGGAACGGCACCGAGCCGCGCACCCTGACAAGCGCATCCTTCGTCAAAAGCGCGGAATTCCTCGCGGCGCAGCTATGCACCCTCGGGATCGCACAGGGCGAGCGCGTGCTGATCCTGCTGCCCAATTGCGTCGAACTGCCGCTGGCCGTGCTCGCCTGCCACATGGCGGGCGCGACGCCGGCCATCGCGCCCGTCGACGAGCGGATCGACATGCTGCGCGCGGCGGCCGAACGCGCCAATGCCTCGATGATCCTGACCATGAACCGTGTCGGCGATGTCATGATCGGCGACAAGGCGAGGCAGATCGCCGCGAAGGTGATGCATGTGCGCGCGGTTGCCGGCTTCGGCTTCGACCTGCCCGACGGGATCGTCTCGCTCGAAGGCTGGTCGGAGGAAGATATCATGCCGATGGTGCCGGCGGAGCGGCATCAGGGCATGGAAGCCCTGGTGACCTTCACCCGCGAGAAGGGCAGCGTCAATGCGGTGATCCGCTCCGAGGCGCAGCTTGTCGCGGAAGCGCTGGCCCTTTCGAGCGTGATGCGGCTGGACGGACGGCGCGGGCTCATTTCGCTGATGCAGCCCGGCGCCGCGATATCCCTCGCCGCGAGCCTTGTCCTGCCGCTCCATGCGGGCGCGAGCGTGCGCCTCGCGGGGCCCTACGACACCGCGACGCTTGCAAGGATCGTCGCCGAGGAGCCAACGGCTTTCCTCTACGCGCCCGATCATTTCGTCGCGCAGCTTCGCGGCGACTCGCTCGGGGCGGGTGCGCTCGGCAATCATGCCGGGATTCTCGCCCTCGCCCGCACGATTGCCCCCGATGCCACAATCCTGGCCGCAGGTCCGCTGCCCGCGAGCCTTGTCGTTGATTTCGACGAGGCCGGCATGATGACCACGCTGAAATGGCCGGCAGATGGCAAGCTCACGCTTCCCCACCTCTATGCGCACCCGATGGACAGCGTTCTGCCCGAGAATCGCGCCATGCTGGAATGGCATGCCCAGGCGCCGGAAGAGGCACGCTGGACCGGCTTCTGTGCGGCAAAAATCATCCGCCGCTCCAAGACGGAAGCCGGCCGCGCGGCCTGATCCCTCAGCCGCGCTTGGCAGCGATCGCGGCGATATCGCGCATGAGTTTGCGCGTGGCCTCAAGGCGCGAGGCCGGATCCTCGAAAGCCCCGGCGAAGACGATCTTCATATCGGGGCGCACCTTCGCCGTCGGCCCCTTCTCGGTCACGTATTTCACCAGCCCGTTTGGATTGGCGAAGGCATTGTTGCGAAAGCCGATGATGATGCCCTTCGGCCCGGCATCGACCTTGTCGACATGGGCGCGCCGGCACAAAAGCTTGATGCCGACGATTTTCATGAGCTGACCGATCTCCGGCGGCAGCGGGCCGAAACGGTCGATGAGTTCGGCGGCGAACCCCTCGATCTCGCTTTCCTCCTCGAACTGGCTGAGCCGGCGATAGAGCCCCATGCGCAGATCGAGATCGGGAATATAGCTCTCGGGGATGAGCACCGGCGTGCCGAGCGCGATGGTCGGCGACCACGCCTCCTCCTCCGGTAATTCGATGCCGGCCTTGAGCGCGGCGACGGCCTCCTCCAGCATCTGCTGGTAGAGCTCGTACCCGACCTCCTTGATATGGCCGGATTGCTCGTCGCCCAGAAGGTTGCCGGCGCCGCGGATATCGAGATCGTGGCTGGCGAGCTGGAAGCCCGCGCCCAAAGTATCGAGCGATTGCAGCACCTTGAGCCGCCGCTCGGCATTCAGCGTGATCTGGCGGTTCACCGGCAGGGTGAAAAGCGCGTAGGCGCGGGTCTTGGCGCGCCCCACGCGCCCGCGCAGCTGGTAGAGCTGGGCAAGGCCGAACATGTCGGCGCGATGGATGATCAGCGTATTGGCGGTGGGGATATCGAGGCCGCTTTCCACGATGGTCGTCGAGAGCAGGACGTCGAACTTGCCGTCGTAGAAATCGCCCATGACCTGTTCAAGATCGGAAGCCGCCATCTGGCCATGGCCTATCCCGACGCGCACTTCCGGCACGTTCTTGTCGAGGAAAGCCTTGACCTCGGCGAGATCGTCGATGCGCGGCACGACATAAAAACTCTGCCCGCCGCGATAGCGTTCGCGCAGAAGCGCCTCGCGCACCACCAGCGGATCGAAGGGCGCGACGAAGCTGCGCACGGCGAGCCGATCCACCGGCGCCGTCGCGATGATCGAGAGTTCGCGCACACCGGTCATCGCGAGCTGAAGCGTGCGCGGGATTGGCGTCGCGGAAAGGGTCAGCACATGCACCTCGGCGCGCAGTTCCTTCAGCCGCTCCTTGTGCGCGACGCCGAAATGCTGCTCCTCGTCGATGATGACAAGGCCGAGATCCTTGAAATGATTGCCTTTCCCAAGCAAGGCATGGGTGCCGACCACGATATCGAGCGTGCCGTTGGCCATTTCCTCGCGGGTCTTCTTCAGGTCCGCGGCGGAAACCAGCCGCGACGCCTGCGCCATGCGTAGCGGCACGCCCTGGAAGCGGTTCTGGAACGTGCGGAAATGCTGACGCGCGAGCAGGGTCGTCGGCACGATGACCGCGACCTGCTTGCCGCTCATGGCGGTGACGAAAGCGGCGCGCAGCGCGACCTCGGTCTTGCCGAAGCCGACATCGCCACAAACCAGCCGATCCATCGGCCGCCCGGAGGCGAGATCCTCGAGCACGGCGTCGATCGCGCCCTGCTGGTCCTCGGTCTCGTCGAAGGGAAAGCGCGCGACGAATTCCTCATAGGCGCTTTCGGGCGGGGTGAGTTTGGGTGCCTCGCGCGTCAGGCGCTGCGCCGCGATCTTGATCAAGGCGCGCGCCATGTCGCGGATGCGCGCCTTGAGCTTGGCCTTGCGCGCCTGCCAGGCGCCACCGCCCAGCCGATCGAGGGTCGCCTCGGTCTCCTCCGAGCCGTAACGGGTCAGAAGCTCGATATTCTCGACGGGGAGGAAAAGCTTGTCGCCCCCGGCATAATGAATTTCGAGGCAATCATGCGGCGCGCCCGCCGCGCTGATCGTTTTCAGCGCCACGAAACGCCCGATCCCGTGATCCGCATGGACCACGATATCGCCGGCCTTGAGGCTGGTCAGCTCCGTGATGAAATCCTTGGCGCGCTTTTTCGCGCGTTTGGGGCGGGTGAGCCTTTCGCCGAGCAGATCCTCCTCGGAGAGCAGCGCAAGCTGGTCGGTCTCGAAACCTTCCTGAAGCGCGAGCGTGATCAGGCCGATTTCACCCTCGGCGAGCTGATCAAGCTCGTTGAGCGAGCGGAGCGCGCGCTGCGCTTTCAACCCGTGATCGGCGAGAACATGACCGAGGCGGTCGCGCGCGCCCTCGCTCGCCGCGCTGAAGACGATGCGGCGCCCTTCCCTCATCAGCGCGCGGGCGTGCAAGGAAGCTGCCTCGAACACATTCGCCTTGGGGTCAGCACGTTCAGGCGCGAAACCGCGTCCCTTGTGCGCGCCGGCGGAAACGACGATGCGGCTCCCCCCCGGCGCGAGAGCGAAAGGCGAGAACTCGATTGCCTTCGCCCGCCATGCCGTCCATTGCGCGCGTGTCAGGTAGAGCGCCTCGGGTTTGAGCGGGCGATAGGGCACGCCGCCGGCGCCATCCTCCACCGCGCTCTTGCGGGCGTCATAATAATCCGCGATCTGTGTGAAGCGCTCCTCGATTGCGGCATCGGCCTGCGCGTCGAGGATCAGCGCCGTGCCGGGCAGATAGGCTTCGAGTGTGTCGAGCCCCGCATGAAACAGCGGCAGCCAATGCTCCATGCCGACATGCCGGCGCCCCTCGCTGACATGCTCGTAAAGCGTATCCCCCCGGATGCTGGCACCGAATTCGGCGAGATAGCCCTGCCGGAAGCGCTTGATGGTCTCGGTGGTGAGCTGGAATTCGCTCATCGGCACCAGATCGAGCGCACGCAACTGCGCCTGGGAACGCTGCGTCTCGGGATCGAAGGCGCGGATGGATTCGAGCGTATCGCCAAAGAAATCGAGACGAACCGGATCAGCGAAGCCCGGCGGGAAAAGATCGACGATGCCCCCGCGCGTCGCGTATTCGCCGACATCGCGCACGGTCGAACCGCGCTGATAGCCGTTGGCCTCAAGCCAGCGGGCGATATCGTCGAGATCGAGCGCATTGCCCGGCGCGCAGGAAAAGCTCTGCCGCGCCACGAAAGCAGCCGGCGGCAATTTCTGCAAGACGGCATTGACGCTCGTCACCAGCACGCGCGGACGCGCCCCGCCACGCGAGCGCACCAGCCGCGCGAGACTCTCCATGCGCCGCGCCACCGTCGCCGGATTGGGCGAAGCGCGGTCATAGGGCAGGCAATCCCAGGCCGGCAGCGAGAGCGCCTCGATTTCCGGCGCGAAAGCCGCGAGCGCACCGAGGATTTCCGCCTGCCTCAACCCGTCCCGTGCGATGAAAACCGCGAGCGCGGGCGCTTCAACGCCCTTCGCGAAGCGCAGCCGGGCGATTTCAGCCAGCGCGAGCGCCACCGCGCCATCCGCGACATCCCCGACAAGGGCGGGTTCCGATCTGGTCAGCGCGTTCTCGAGGCCGGCAAGCGCGAGCGGAGCAAAAAGCATGGGTCAGAGATCGAGCGGCTTGAGGTGATCGTGAAACTGGCGGAAGGCGCGAAAAAGCGGCGTATCCTGCTCGGCAGGAACCGGAATCGCGCCGGTGAGCCAGGCGAAGAGATCGTGGTCGGAAAGATCGATCATCGCCTCGAAAGCGGCGAGATTGGCTTCATCAAGCGTATCGACCACGCTCTCGGCATAGCGCCCCATCAGAAGGTCCATCTCGCGGGTGCCCCGGTGCCAGGCGCGGAACAGGAGACGTTTCCGGCGCGGATCGAGATCCGCGCTCGAGCGGGAAAGGCCGGTCATGGAGGACTCCGGGGCGGCATCAGGAACCGCGTTGGCTGCGGCACGCGTTCTGGGGAAAAAGGGCGGTGGGGGCGCGAAGTCAAGCCCAATCCGCTTTCGTCCGCGCTTTCCCCTCGCCTCCCTCGCGCGAAGAGTGATAATCCTCCCCCATGCGCCCTACGGAACTCGATCCCTTCTTCGCGCCGGTCACGACCCTGCCCGGAATCGGGCCGAAGCTGGCGTCCCTTTTCGATACGCTCACCGGGCGCGCGCCAGAACCGGCGCGGCTGATCGATCTCCTGCTCCACCTGCCCATTGATCTTGTCGATCGCGCATTGTCGCCCTCCATCGTCGCCGCGCCGACGGAAGGGATCGTGACGCTGAAAGTAACGGTGGAAGCCCATAAGCCGGCGCCGCCGGGCCGTGCCAGCGCGCCGCATCGCGTCATCGTCGGCGACGAGACCGGCGACGTGACGCTGGTCTTCTTCCGTCTTCCCAAGGCTCAGCTCGAACAGATGCTGCCCCTCGGCGCGACGCGCGTCATCTCCGGCAAGATGGAACTCTTCGACGGGATGCGCCAGATGGTCCACCCGGATCGCATCCTTCCTCCGGCCAAATTCGAGGAAAGCGAGACACTCGAACCGCTCTATCCGCTCACCGAAGGGCTCACGCATCGGCGCGTCAATCTCGCCGCCGCCTCGGCGCTGGAGCGGCTTCGTGCCCTGCCCGAATGGCAGGATGCAAGCCTCCTCGCCCGCCAGAAATGGCCCGGTTTCGTCGAGGCGCTCGCCGACCTGCATAGACCGCAGGACAAGGCGGATTTCGGGGCGGAATCCGTCGCCTATCGCCGCCTTGCCTATGACGAATTGCTCGCGGGCCAGCTTGCACTCCAGCTTGTACGCGCCGAGCAGCGCGGGCCGCGCGGGCGCGCCCTGGTCGGCGATGGCCGCCTGCGCGCGAAAATTCTCGCTGCCCTGCCCTTCACGCCGACGGGCGCGCAAACACGCGCGCTGGGCGAGATCGAGAAAGATCTCGCAGCGCCGGAACGCATGTTGCGGCTGCTTCAGGGCGATGTCGGCGCGGGCAAGACCTTGGTCGCGCTCCTCGCCATGGCGATTGCCGTCGAGGCCGGCGCGCAGGCGGCGATGATGGCACCGACGGACATCCTCGCCCGCCAGCATTTCCTGCGTATCGCCCCGCTGGCGGAAGCCGCCGGCATGCGCGTGGGGCTCCTGACCGGGCGCGCGGGCGCGGCGGAGCGCAACGGCATGCTCGACAAACTCGCGGCGGGCGAGATCGACATCGCGATCGGCACCCATGCGCTGTTTCAGGACAGCGTGGTTTTCAAGAATCTCGCGCTGGCGGTGGTGGACGAGCAGCATCGTTTTGGTGTCGAGCAGCGCCTTGCGCTGGCGCGCAAGGGCGATCTCGTCGATCTTCTGGTCATGACGGCGACGCCGATTCCGCGCACGCTTGTTCTCTCCTATTTCGGCGATCTCGATGTTTCCGTGCTCGACGAAAAGCCGCCGGGGCGAAAGCCCGTCGATACGCGCCTCGTCAATCAGGAGCGCATCGGGGAGATCGTCGCCGGGATCGGCCGCGCGATTACCACCGGCGCGCGGGTCTACTGGGTCTGTCCGCTGGTGGGAGAAAGCGAGAAGCTCGACCTCGCCGCCGCCGAGGAACGCTTCGCGGATCTCGACAAGCATTTTCCCGGCAAGGTCGGACTCGTGCATGGCAAGATGGCGGGCGCGGAAAAAGACGCCGCCATCCGCCGTTTCGCCGCGGGAGAGATCGCCATTCTCGTCGCGACCACGGTGATCGAGGTCGGCATGGATGTGCCCGAAGCCTCGATCATGGTGATCGAGGAAGCGCAGCGCTTCGGCCTCGCCCAGCTCCACCAGTTGCGCGGGCGGGTCGGGCGCGGAGCGGAAAAATCCAACGCGATCCTGCTTTATCGCGGCCCCCTTTCCGAAACCGCGCGGGCGCGCCTGGAAATCCTGCGCCAGAGCGAGGACGGATTTCGTATCGCCGAGGAGGACCTGCGCCTCAGGGGGGAAGGCGATGTGCTCGGCACGCGCCAATCCGGCATGCCCGGCTTTCGCATCGCAAGACTCGATCTTCATCAGGATCTTCTGAAAATGGCGCGCGACGATGCGGTTCTCGCCATGTCGCGGGATGCCGATCTCGTCAGCCCGCGTGGCAAGGCCTTGCGGATGCTGCTCTATCTTTTCGGGCGCGACGAGGCGATCCGCCTCATGAAGGCGGGGTGAGCCGGGGAGGCTCGCCTTCGGGCCAATCCGTCTTGCGGCGGCGCGGGGGTGAAAGCTTCTCGGCGGCGGCGATCGCGGCCTTTTTCGGATCTTCCTCTTCCGGTCGCAGAAGGCCCAGCGACATCACGATCTTCGCGGCATTGTCGACCGAAACCGGCACCTCGATCACCTTGGCGCGCGGCAGGTAGAAGAAAAAGCCCGTCGTCGGGTTGGGCGCGCAAGGCAGGAAAACCGAGATGAAATCCTCCCCTTGCGGCAACCCGCTTGCCACTTCCGCGCTGGGTGGGGTAGAGAGGAACACGATCGACCAGCAGCCGGGTGACGGATATTCCACCAACCCCACGGTGCGGAAAGACGTGCCGGATTTGGCGAAAACCGTCTCGAAGATCTGCTTCACCGAGCGATAGAGCCCGCGCACGACCGGCATCCGCGCGAGAATTGTCTCGCCGAATTCGAGCAAGGTCCGCCCAACGAGATTGGCGGTCAGGAAACCCAGCATCGTCAGCCCGAATAGCAGCACGATGATGCCGAAACCGGGAATGGCGAAGGGCAGATAGGTTTCCGGCAGGTAGATCGAGGGGATGATCGGCTTCACCCAGCCATCGACAAAATTGATAAGCCAGATCGCGATATAGGCCGTGATGACGAGCGGTCCGGAGACCACGATGCCGGTCAGCAGGTAGTTGCGAAGCCTCTGCCCCGCGCTCAGGCCATGGGGCTGCGCTTCGGGAAGCGGCTCCTGCGGCGATTCTCGGGGCGGGATCGGGTTTGACATCCCCTTTTAGTCGCGGGGTTTTCGGGCAAGGTCAAGCACGACGCGCGCCGCATGGCGGCTGGGCGCGGCGCCGTCGCCGCGCATCCGGGCGTCGAGCCGCGCGAAAGCCGCGATCTGCGCGGCGCGTTCCGGCGTCTCGTTGAGAATGGTCTCGACCGAAGCACCGAGCGCTTGCGGTGTCGCCGCTTCCTGAAGGAATTCAGGCACGATCTTCTCACCAAGCACGAGATTGGGCAGGATCACGCTCGGGAGCGTGATCAGCCGGCGCGCGATGAACGCCTCC
Source organism: Pseudomonadota bacterium (assembly GCA_020161575.1). GTDB lineage: Bacteria > Pseudomonadota > Alphaproteobacteria > Rhizobiales > Beijerinckiaceae > Rhabdaerophilum. The sequence goes on along the minus strand of JAIUNR010000006.1, from coordinate 225,882 downwards.
CAGGCCGCGACCCGATAGGCGGCGACCGTCGGGATGCCGGCCAAGGCGAGTTCGAGCGTCACGGTGCCGGAGGCTGCCAGCGCCGCATGGGCCGAACGGAAGGCGGCGTGCTTGTCTTCCTCCCGCGTGACGATGCGCAGGTCGGCGCGCCCGGCAAGCGCCCTTATGCGTGCTTCAAGGCGTGGAAGCGTCGGGATGACGCGGGCCACGCCGAGCGCGTCAGTCGCTGAGAGAAAGAGCGGCAGATGCCGTTCGATCTCGGAGATGCGCGATCCCGGCAACAGCAGAAGCGGGCCATTATGCGCGCGATCAAGCCGCTCCTGCTCATTTTGCGGTCGCATCAGCGCCGTCTGCTCAATCAGCGGATGGCCGATATAGGTGCCCGGCGGGCCGCCAAGGCGCGCAAGTGCCTCGGGCTCGAAGGGCAGCAGGCAAAGGACATGATCGATATAAGGCCGCATGGCCGGCGCCCGGCCCGGACGCCAGGCCCAGATGCTCGGGCATACCCAATGGATCGCGGGGATATCCGGCGTAGCGCGACGCACGCGCTTGGCGACCCTTTTGGAGAAATCGGGGGCATCGATCGTAACAAGGATATCGGGATTGGCCTGCGCGATAGCACCGGCCGTCTCCTGGATACGGCGGATCAGCAGCGGCAGCCGGCGCAGGACGGGGCCCAGCCCCATCACCGCGATATCGGCCTGATCGAAGAAGGAGCGAAAGCCCCGCGCCTTCATCGCCTCGCCGCCGACCCCGAAAGCCTCGACCGCAACGCCCATGCTCTCAAACGCATCGAGCAGGCTCGCGCCAAGCATATCGCCGGACGCTTCGCCCGCGACCAGCGCGATGCGAAGCGCGCGCGCCATGTCAGCTCGCCGGTTCGGTGCTGCGGGTTTCGCGCGGCGTGCAGATCGAGCGATCCCCGCCCGCACGGATGAAATCGAGCACCTCGTGGATCAGCGGATGCGCCTCGAATTCGGTCGCGACATCTTCCACGCGCTCTTTCAAGGTGCCTTCCGGTGCGAAAAGCAGGCGATAGGCGCGCCGCAGATCATGGACCTGTTCCAGATTGAAGCCGCGGCGCTTAAGCCCGATAATGTTGAGCCCGGAAAGATGCGCCGCGCGCTGCTCGCCAACGGCCATGCCATAGGGAATAATGTCGTTGCCGACACCGCTCATCGCCCCGACAAAGGCGTGATCGCCGATGCGAACGAACTGATGCACGCCCGCGCCGCCGCCGATGATCACGTAATCTCCGACGCGGCAATGCCCGGCAAGCATCACGTTGTTGGAGAAGATGACGTGGTTTCCCACGATACAATCATGCGCGACATGGCTATAGGCCAGGAAAGTGCAATGATCACCCACCTTGGTGAGCAATCCGCCGCCCTCGGTGCCCGGATTCATCGTCACGCCCTCACGGATCGTGCAATGCGCGCCGATTTCAAGGCGAGAAGGCTCGCCCTTGAACTTGAGATCCTGCGGCTCATGCCCGAGCGATGCAAAGGGGAAAACCCGCGTGCCGGTGCCAAGGCTCGTCTTGCCCGCAAGCGCGACATGGCTCTTGAGTTCCACCCCGTCGCCCAGCACAACCTCCGGGCCGACAACGCAGAAAGGGCCGATAATGACATCACGGCCAAGTATTGCCGTCGGATCGACAACGGCGCTGGGGTGGATTTTAGCGGACATTTCGCCTCTCATTCAACGACAACCATCGCGCCGAGTTCTGCCTCGGCGACGAGCTGGCCGTCCACCTTCGCCTCCCCCTTGAACCACCACATGTTACGGCGCCGGTTGAGGCGCGTCATGTGATATTCGAGCTGGTCTCCGGGCACCACCGGCTTACGGAACTTGCATTTGTCGATGGTCATGAAATAGACCACCTTGGCCCTGCCGCCTGCCTCGCCCGAGGCGACGCAGGCCGCGCCCGCCGTCTGCGCCATGCCCTCGACGATCAAAACGCCCGGCATCACCGGCTGTCCTGGAAAATGCCCGAGGAAATGCGGCTCGTTGAAGGTGACATTCTTGATGCCGAGAATACTCGCCGTGCCATCCATCCGCGTGATGCGGTCCACCATCAGCATCGGATAGCGATGCGGCAATGATTCCAGCAATTTGAGGATATCGAGGCTGTTGATCACGGTGCCCGGCGCACCAGCTTCCTTCCCGTTCTGCTCGCTCATGTCCCTGTTCCAGCGATAAGATCCCCGAGGGGTGATGATTGATCCGACGATATGCGCCCGATCGGGGCAATAAACGCAACACGGCGCAATGAAAAGCGCCGAAAGGCCGGCTAATCGGATTCCGGTCGCTCGGTGCCGCGCCGGATCAGGCGCGAGAGCAAAGCGACCTCGCGGAAATGCTGCTTCGCCGGCTTGGCCGGAATGCCCGCCAGCTTCGCCATAGCCGGCACATCCGACATCACGCCGGATTTCGCGCCGATCTGCGCCGCCATGCCGATGCGCACATGCCCGGCAACCCCGACCTGCCCGGCAAGGACCACGTAATCCTCCAGCACCGTCGAGCCCGAGATCCCGACCTGCCCGACGATAACGCAATGACGCCCGATCACCACATTATGGCCGATCTGGACCAGGTTATCGATCTTGGTGCCCTCGCCGATGATCGTATCGCGATTGGCGCCGCGATCGATCGTGGTATTCGCGCCGATATCGACACCATCCTGGAGAATCACGCGGCCAATCTGCGGCACCTTGAGATGGCCGGCCGGTCCCATCGCGAAGCCAAACCCATCCTGCCCGATACGCGCGCCGGGATGAATGATCACCTTGTTGCCGATCAGCGCATGAAGCACGCTGGCCTGCGCGCCGATCGCGCAGTCGCGGCCTATACGCACCTCCGGTCCGATCACGGCCTGCGCGCCGATGAGCGTGCCGCGACCGATTTCCGCGCCCGGCCCGATTACCGCCCCCGGATCGACCGTCACCCCGCTCTCGAGGCGCGCTTCGGGATGGATGAAGGCCGCGGGAGAGATCCCGCTCTGGCCGAAGACCGACTGCGGCCGCGTCGCAGCGGGGAAAAGAAGCGAGGCGGCCTTCGCGAAAACGCGATACGGCTCATGCGCAATCAGTGCCGCACATTCCGGCGCCAGCCGATCAGCGAATTTGGGCGAAAGGATACACGCGGTCGCGCCGGTACTGCCCGCGAATTTGGCATAGGCAGCATTGTCAAGAAAAGCGAGATCACCCTTGCGGGCGCCCTCAAGCGGTCCGATGCCGTGGATATCACGCGCGCCATCCGCCGGATCCCGGAGCTTCGCGCCTGTCGCCTCGGCGAGAGCATCCAGCCGGATGGGAGACGGAGCGGAAAAAAAGCGAGGCGAGGTCATTTGTCAGGCGGCGGGGCCCAGGCCCCGCCATCGCGCTTAGAAGCGCGCGCCACCGGAGAAGCGGAAGGCCTGCAGGCGGTCACCCGCATTTCCTCTCACGCGGCTGAGCGCATAGGCATAGTCGAAGCGGATCGGTCCGAGCGGAGATGCCCAGAGAATACCGGCGCCGACTGACGAGCGGATCGCCTTCTCATCGCGGACATTGAGGCATTCCGTGACCGCCGAACCCGCCGGGCAATTGGCGACGCCGTTGCCGTTGAGGTCGATGAAGCGCTTGCCCTTGTAGCCGAAGAGCGTGCCCGCATCCGCGAAGACCGCGCCGCGCAGGCCGAGTTCACGCGGCAACCCGAATATCGGGAAGGTGACCTCTGCCGTACCGCCGAAATAGGTGGTGCCCCCGACGGAGTTCGCGTTTGAATCACCGTTCCGGTCACGTGGGCCGATACCCGATGATGCGAAACCGCGCACCAGCTCCGGCCCCATGTTGAAATGGTCGAGCACGCGCAGCGAACGTCCGCCATAGCCGAACATATGGCCGCCCTGGAACTTCACCATGCCGATCACGTCGTCGAAGATCGGATAGTAATAGCGGGCTGAAGCCACCGCGCGCACGAAGCGCGAATCGCCACCCAGACCAGCGACCTCCGGCTTCAGATCGGCATAGAGGCCGGAAGTCGGATCCGTGTTGTTGTCGAGCGTGTTATAGGCGAAAGTCAGGCCAACCAGCGAGGTCAGCGTCTTGCCCTGCGCTTCCTTGATCGCGACCGACGCCTCGCCATTGGTGATGCACGGATCGTTCTGAAGGATGGGCACGCCGCCGAGCACGCAATCGTTATAGAGCCTGCTCCCCGAATTCGGGATGCGGATCTTCTGCTGGTAGAGCGAGTAGCGGGTGCCGATCGAGAATTCCTCGGTGATCGGCACGCCGGCGCGCAAGGTGAAGCCGGTCATGCGCGAACGGTAACGCGCATAGCTCGTGGCGTCGGTCATCTTGGTGTAGATGTCGAAGCCGGCAGCAACCCGGTGACCAAGGAAGAACGGTTCAGTGAAGGAGAACTCACCACCGCGCGATTTCTGGCCGTTGGAGGCCGAAACCCGGATGAACTGCCCCTTGCCCTGGAAGTTGGTTTCCTGGACGGAAACCTCGGCAATGAATCCGTCGGCGGTCGAGTAGCCGCCGGCGACCGAGAACGATCCCGTCGCCTGATCCTCGACATCGATATTGACGATCACGCGATCCGGCGCCGAGCCGGGTTCGTTGGTGATGCGGATATTCTTGAAGAAACCGAGATTGCGCAGGCGGCGCTCCGCCCGGTCGATCACGGCCTTGTTATAGGCATCGCCCTCGCCGAGATCGAGTTCGCGGCGCACCACTTCGTCACGGGTGCGGGTATTGCCACGCACCACGACGCGCTCGACATAGACGCGCGGCCCTTCTTCGACCGTGTAGACGAGACGGACGGTACGCGAGGCCGCGTCGCGCTCGCCGCGCGGACGGACCTGCGCGAAAGCATAGCCACGCTGCGCGACTTCGCGCGAAATACCGTCGATCGTCTTCTCGACATCCTCGGCATTGTAGGTGCTGCCCGCGCTGGTGCGAACCTGCCTGCGCAGCCGCGTGGTATCGACATCGGCAATGCGCGATTCAACATCGGCGCCGGCCACCGTGTATTTCGGGCCTTCATCCATCACGATGGTGAGGATGTAGCCGCTATTGTCCGGCTTAAGCTCGGCATTCGAGGTGACCACGCGGAAATCGGCATAGCCGTTCTTGAGATAGAAGCGGCGGATGAGTTCGAGATCGGCCGCCACGCGGTCGGGATCGTAGATGTCCGAGCTCTTGAAGAAGCTCATGAAATTCGATTCGGTCGTCTGCATCACGCTCTTGAGCTTCCAGGCCGAGAACGCCTGGTTGCCCTCGAAAACGATGGCGGAAACGCCTGTCTTGCTGCCTTCATTGATCACGAAGGTCACGTCGACACGGCCGTCGGCAGCATTGGCGATCTGCGCGTTGACGGAAGCCGCCGCGCGGCCCGAGCGACGATAGATGTCACGGATGCGCTCGAGATCCTGGTCGACCATGCGCTGGGAAAACGGCCCGCGCGAGCGTGACTGGAGTTCACCCATCAGCACATCGGTCTTGACCTTCGAGTTCCCGGAAACCGAGACACGGTTGATCATGGAATTCTCGACCACCCGGACGACGATGCCCGAGCCGGCGCGCGAGATCTTCACATCCGAGAAGAGGCCGGTTGCGAAAAGGTCCTTGATGGCCTGATCGATTCGCGCCGGGGTGTAGCTGTCGCCCGGCGCGAGCTGGAGGAAGGAGCGGATCGTTTCAGTCTCGACGCGCTTGTTACCCTGCACCGAAACGCTCTGCGCAGCGGCAGGAGCCACGAGGCCCGTGAGCATCGGCAGGGCTACAGCGGCGACAAGAGCACCACGGACAAAGCCATTCGAGCTTTTGCCAACAGAAAAACCAGACATCCCGTCAACCTACCTATTGTCGCCCCGCCCATTGCCGCAAGGCACACGAGCGAAGGGCATGTATCGGAAGATACACCACCACCAGAACTTTGCTTCTAGCCGAATGATCGCTCATTGCAACCGAGAAGACCAGCTTGGTTACGATTTCCTAAGTTTCGTGTTTCCGGTGCAACGCATCCGGGGATGCAATGCCACGCCACACGTAAAATCGTTAAAATGCCAATCCTGTCAAATGGATGATATCGTTCCATGTGGAAAAGAGCATCAGCATGATGACCAGGGCAAACCCCACGCGGAAGCTGATTTCCTGTGTCCGCGGGCTCAGGGGACGTCCGAAGATGGCTTCCAGAGCGTAAAAGAGCAGGTGGCCGCCATCCAGCATGGGAACGGGCAGAAGATTGATGAGACCAATCGAAATCGAGAGAATTCCCGCCAGCATGAGCAGCGGACCGATTCCCGATTCGGCGACCTTGCCCGAGATATAGGCAATCCGGGTCGGGCCCGAGAGCTGGTCGACCTTCTCACGCCCGATAATGACGCCGGAGATGTAATGCCCGGTGCGCTCGATCACGAAGGCGATTTCGCCGATCGCGGTGCGCGCGGCTTCCAGCGGTCCGTAATAGCGCGTGAACAGATGCGCGGGGTTGGTCGAGGCCGCGAACCCCATGACAGGGCGGCGATCCGTTCCCAGCATCGTCTTGCGGGAAATGATGGTCGGCGTTCCGGACACCTCGAGAATCCGTCCGTCCCGCTCCAGAGAGAAATGCAGAAGCTCGCCCTCCGCCACGGAAACGCGGCGCACGATCTCGTCGAAGGTCGCGACCGGCTGTCCGCTGACAGAGATCACCTTGTCGCCGGCGACAAAACCAGCGCGCTCCGCCGCCGAGCCGGGCGAGACGTTGCCGACGATCGGCGCGATCGCCATGCGCCCCACGAGCATGAAGGTTGCGGCGAAGATGACAAAGGCCAGGAGAAAGTTTGCCAGCGGCCCCGCGGCGACGATGGCCGAGCGTTGCAGAAGCGATTTATGCGGGAAGGAATCGCTCTTGTCGGCCTCGCTCATACCGGCGAGCGCGGCATGGTCGGGCGTGCTCGCCGCATCGGCATCGCCCTTGAAGCGGACATAGCCGCCGAGCGGAATTGCCGAAAGCGCCCATTCCGTCCCCTTGCGATCACGCATGCTCAGCAGCCGGGGACCAAATCCAAGCGAGAAGACCTCGACCTTGACCCCGCACAGGCGGCCGACGAGGAAATGTCCCATTTCATGGACGAAGACGACAAGCGCCAGAACGAACAGGAAAGGCCCGAGATAGCCGAGGAAATTGCCCAGGAATTCGACCGCACCACTCGCCACGCCTGCTACTCCGGAAGAGGCCGCCTGATGGCGGTGTTAATATTTTCTTAAGGATGGTTGCCATGCGATCATGACCAACACAAGGCAGGTCGGCGGGCATTGTTCCGGCATGGTTAAGGCTGGTGGCGTCACCAGAGAATCAGTCCACCCGCAGCGCCCGGCACGCCGCCCCGCGCGATTCCGAGCATGGCGGCGGCAATCACCGCGAAGACAAAACCGTCGAGCCGATCCAGAAAACCGCCATGGCCAGGGATCAGCCGCCCCGAATCCTTGACTCCGAAGCGGCGTTTGAAGGCCGATTCAAAAAGATCGCCCGCGGCGGAAAGCAGGGCAAGCAGCCCCGCGACAGCGGCGTGCGCGGGCCGGGGGGAAATCCCTGCAAGTGCCAGCAGGATCGTCCCCGCCACGATCGCGGCCAGAAACCCTCCCACCAGCCCCGACCAGGTCTTGTTGGGCGAAATACGCGGCGCCAGCTTCGGGCCGCCGAAAGTCCGCCCCGCGAAATAAGCGCCGATATCGGCCCCCCAGACAATCGCGAACAGGAAGAGAATCGCGACCAGCCCTTCCCATCCCTCCCCCCGCAAGGCGAGGACGGAAAAGAACATCCCCGCGACATAGGCGATCCCGCCCAGCCCCCAGGCCCAGAAGAAGCGTTTCGCCCGGATGATGGAGAGCCATTCATGCAGCATGATCAGGGCGATGGCGCCCCATATCGCGGCGAAAACGCCTCCGCCCAGAATGTCGCTGCCAACCGCCAGCAGCGCGAGAATCACACCGGAGATGATCCGCAGCCGCAATTCCCGCGACATGTCACACTCCGCCGAAACGCCGGCGCCGGCTGGCGAAATCGTCGAGCGCGGCATCGAGCGCCGCCTCGTCGAAATCCGGCCACAGGACGGGCGAAAAAACAAATTCGGTATAAGCGCATTGCCAGAGCAGGAAGTTGGAGATGCGCTGTTCACCCGAGGAGCGGATGAGGAGGTCGGGATCGGGGATGCCTGCGGTGTCGAGAGCAGCGCCGATCATCTCCTCCGAAATCGCTTCGGGCGCGAGCTTTCCTGCCGCGACGTCGGCAGCGATCGCACGCAATGCCCGCGTCATCTCGGAACGTGCGCCATAATTGAACGCGACGCACAAGGTCAGCCCGTCATTGGCGCGCGTGACATTCTCCGCCTCGTCGAGCAGCGCGCGGACATCTGGCTGGAGCCTCGCGCGCTCGCCGAGAATCCGCACGCGGACATTCTGCCGCTTCAGCGTCGCGAGATCGGAACGCACGAAATATTTCAAAAGCGACATCAGCTCGCCGACTTCCTCGGCGGGGCGCGTCCAGTTCTCGGTGGAAAAGGAAAAGATCGTCACATAGGGAATGGCGCGGTCAATCGCCATGCGCACCAGCCGGCGCACGGCTTCCAGACCGGCACGATGGCCGGCGACGCGTGGCAAGCCCTGCCGCGTCGCCCAGCGACCATTGCCATCCGTGATGACGGCGAGATGCCGAACCCCGCGATTGGGCTGCCGGCTGGCCAAAGCGGCTTCCGCCTCGGGCGTGCTCTCGGCAGCGTTCGGAACCGGGACGGGCATGTCTTGGCGCTTCCTCGAGGTTGCTGGGCTCGCCCGGCCTCCTCTGGAAAGCCGGACCATCCTTCACCCGTCCGGGAGAACGATCCTCCCTATGCCGGATGTTCCGGAGATTGCGCGCACCCGTCGGCACGCGCAAGGTTCCGGTTAAGCAGTTCGGCGCGAACGCCGCTCAGACCTGCATGATTTCCTTTTCCTTCTGGACGAGCATCGCATCGATCTCGCTGATCGTCTGGTCCGTGGTCTTCTGGACCTGGTCGGCGTTGCGCGCGGATTCGTCCTCGCTCATCTTGCCGTCCTTCTCGAGCTTTTTGAGCACGTCGAGCGCGTCGCGGCGCACATGGCGAGCCGCCACGCGGGCCGCTTCCGTGTATTTATGCGCGGCCTTGACCATCTCCTTGCGGCGCTGCTCGTTCAGCTCCGGCATGCGGATGCGGATCGTCTGCCCCTCGCTCTGGGGATTGAAGCCGAGCGGTGAATCCCGGATCGCCTTTTCAACGGCATGGACATTGCCGCGATCCCAGACCTGCACGGAGAGCAGGCGCGGCTCGGGGGCGGAAACCGTGGCGCATTGGCTGAGCGGCATCCGCGAGCCATAGATCTCGACCTCGATCGGGTCGAGGATATTCGCCGAGGCGCGGCCGGTGCGGAGCGAGCCGAAATCGGTCTTCAGCGATTGCACGGCACCCTGCATGCGCCGCTTGATGTCATTGAGATCGTATCCGCTCATCTGTCTCTCCCTGTCGCCGGCCTCTTGGCGGCGCCACTCACGTCAAAACCTGATTTTCCTTGTCGGATACGCCGGCAAAGATCAAGCGCTCCGAATTCCGGCGTGCGTTATCCCGTCACAAGTGTGGAACGCCCCTCGCCTTTCAGCACCGCCGCGATGGAGCCGCGCTCCTGGATCGCGAAGACCGCGATGGGAAGTTTGGCATCGCGCGCCACCGCGAAAGCCGCCGTATCCATCACCTTGAGATCCTTGCGGATCACCTCGTCGAAGCTCACGGTATCATAGCGCTTGGCTTGCGGGTTCTTGCGCGGATCGCTGTCATAGACGCCATCGACCTGCGTGGCCTTGAGCAGCACGTCGCATTCAAGCTCCGCCGCGCGCAGGGCACCGCCGGTATCGGTGGTGAAGAACGGATTGCCCGTGCCGCCCGCGAGCAGCACGATGCGCCCCTTGGAAAGATGATCCATCGCCTGCTGGCGGGTATAGGTCTCGACCACGGAGGGCATCGCCACCGCGCTCATCGCGCGCGCTGTCTGCCCGAGCGAAGTCAGCTGCGCCTCGAGCGCGATGACATTCATCACGGTGCCGAGCATGCCCATCGAATCCGCCGCCGGGCGCGAAAGCCCCATCCCGTGCATCTGCGCCCCGCGGAAGATATTGCCGCCGCCGACCACCACCCCGATCTCGACACCAAGCTCCACGGCCTCGATGAGATCCTCGGCGATCTGGCGCACCGTGGGCTGATGGATGCCGAACGGCTCGGTGCCCAGCAGCGCCTCGCCCGAAAGCTTCACCAGCGCCCGTTTGAAAACCGGCACACCGCCGCGCTGCCCTTGCATGATCGATCCCTTCAGATGTCAGATTTCCGCCCTGCCGCGCGCTGCAAGCAGGTCTCATGAAAAAGGCGGCTCGCGCCGCCTATTCCGTTCGAGTCGCGGTTGGGCGAGCTTAGCCGTTTCCGCCGACCGCCGCAGCAACCTCGGCCGCGAAATCCGCAGTTTCCTTCTCGATGCCCTCGCCGAGCGCATAGCGCACGAAGCCCTTGAGCACGATCGGCGCGCCGGCGGCCTTCTCGGCCTCCTTGACGGCCTGCGCCACGGTCTTCGACGAATCGTGCACGAACATCTGATCAACGAGGCAGACTTCCTTGAAGAAGGTCTTGAGGCCCGAATCGACGATCTTCTCGATCACGTTGTCCGGCTTGCCCGAAGCGCGCGCCTTCTCGCTGAGAACACCGCGCTCGCGCTCGATCACCGCCGGATCGACGCTCGACGCCTCGAGCGCGACGGGGTTCGCCGCCGCGATATGCATCGCGACCTGACGGCCGATGGCGCCGAGCGCCTCGACATTGCCGGTCGATTCCAGCGCGACGATCACGCCGATCTTGCCAAGACCGTCACCCACCGCATTGTGCAGATAGGAGGCGACCACGCCGGCATTGACCGAAAGCGCCGCTGCGCGACGCAGCGACATGTTCTCGCCGATGGTCGCGACGAGGTTGGCGATCGCCTCCTGCACCGTGCCGCCGCCGGGATAGGCCGCGTTCTTGATCGCCTCGACATCAGTCGAGCCGTTCAGCGCCACGCCGGCCACATTGCGCACGAGCGCCTGGAACTGATCGTTGCGCGCCACGAAATCGGTCTCGGAATTGAGCTCGACCACGACCGCCTTGGTGCCGCCGCCGGCAATGCCGACAAGGCCCTCGGCCGCCACGCGGCCCGCCTTCTTCGCCGCCTTGGCAAGGCCCTTCTTGCGCAGGAGATCAACCGCGGCTTCCATGTCGCCGCCGGTCTCGTTGAGCGCCGCCTTGCAATCCATCATGCCTGCGTCGGTCTTCTCGCGCAGTTCCTTCACCATGCTCGCGGTGATTTCCGCCATATCCAAGCCCTCGTCGAATGAAAAGCGGGAGCCAGGTCTTTCCCGACTCCCGAAAGGAAGACGGGGCCGCAAAGCCCCGTCGGAACGATTTACTCGGCCAGCGCGCGCGCCGTGTCGAGCCAGCCGTCGCGCGTCGCGCGGCCGTTGAGCTTCAGCGCGCCATCAAGCGCCGCGACATCGGTTTCGTTCATCGCGGCGAGCTGCCAGAAGTGGAACACGCCATATTCGTTGAGCTTGCCGACAAGCTGCGGGCCGACGCCGCCGAGCTTGGTGAGATCGTCGGGCGCGCCCTGCGGCGCGGAAAGGCGGGTGAAGCCCTCGCCCGAGGATACGGCCGGCAGATCCTCGGCGATCGGCGCATCGGCGGCGCCGATATCGATGCCAAGCGAGCTCTGGCCGCGCGAGATGCCGTCGATGGCGGCACGGGCGACGAGATCGCAATAGAGCGCGAGCGCACGGCCCGCATCGTCATTCGCCGGGATCGGGAAGGTCACGCCATCCGGGTTGCAGTTGGTGTCGACAATGGCCACCACCGGAATGTTGAGGCGGTTCGCCTCCTGGATCGCGAGCTGCTCCTTGTTCGTGTCGATCACGAAAAGGAGGTTCGGCACGCCGCCCATATCCTTGATACCGCCGAGCGCGCGGGTGAGCTTCTCCTGCTCGCGCGAGAGCATCAGGCGCTCTTTCTTGGTGAGGCCGTGGCCACCGGCGGAGAGAACCTCGTCGACCTTGCGCAGGCGCGCGATCGAGTTCGAGATGGTCTTCCAGTTGGTCAGCATGCCGCCGAGCCAGCGCGAATTCACGTAATACTGCGCCGAGGACTTCGCCGCCTGCGCGATCGGCTCCTGCGCCTGGCGCTTGGTGCCGACCATCAGCACGCGGCCGCCACGCGCGACCGTGTCCGAAATCGCCTCGAGCGCGCGATAGAGCATCGGCACCGTCTGGGCGAGGTCGAGAATGTGGATGTTGTTGCGGGTGCCGAAAATGTACGGGGCCATTTTCGGGTTCCAGCGATGGGCCTGATGGCCGAAATGCGCGCCAGCTTCGAGCAGCTGACGCATCGAGAAGTCAGGAAGTGCCATAGTCGTTCTCCGGTTGTGCCGCCGCAGGGGAAAAGAGCCGCCGGAAGGCGACACCGGATCGATGCGTGATCGATTGCCCTGCGTGAGGAATGCGCGGCGCCTAACCCATCGGGACCGAAAAGGCAAGAGGCCATGCCTGCCCCCGATGAAAAAGAGCGCGTCCGGCTCTCGCCCCCCTCAATACGGCTTCACATCGAGAATGCCCGGCAGCGCGGAAATCGACGTCATCCTCTCGCTGCCCAACGCATAGCGTCCCGGCAGGGTCAGCTCGACCTCCCCGCCATCGGACAGCATGATCGAGACCGCGACCTCGCCATCGCTCCCCCTGGTCAGGGCCCTTTGCAATCCCGCAGCAGGCGATTCGGCGCCGAGCCGCGCCGCATTGGCGAAAGCCTGCTCGGAGACGAAGATGCGGAGCCCGCGCTGCGTGCGTTGCAGCGCCTTTTCAAGCGCCTCCATTTCAAGGATGCGCACGCGTAGTTCCTCCCCCTCCAGCGCGCCGGCAATCGTGACGAAAAGCGGTGTTCCCGGCTCCAGCAACGCCCGATGCTTCACCAGCATTTCGGAAAACAGCATCGCCTCGAACTGGCCCGAACGGTCCGAAAGCGAGAGGATCGCGATCTTGTTGCCGTTGCGCGTGCGGCGGATATCCATGTCGAGCAGCGTCGCCGCAATGCGCGCATGACTTGCCCCCTCGCGCGCCGAACGTGCAAAGGCCGCGAAATCGCCGATCCGCGCGCGTTCCAGCAGATCCGCGAACTGATCGAGCGGATGGCCTGACAGGAAGAAACCGGCGGCGGCATGCTCGCGCCGCAGACGTTCCGGCAAGGTCAGCGGTGGGGCATCCGGCAGCACGAGCGGTGCCCCCTCGCCGCCGCCGAAGAGGCCGCCCTGCCCGCTCGCCACCTCTTGGCCATGTGCGTTCGCTTCGGCGAGAATGGCATCGAGCCCGGCGACCAGCTTTCCCCGGTTCGCTTCGAGGCTGTCGAGCGCGCCAGCGCCGACAAGCTGCTCCAGCGTGCGGCGGTTGAGCAGGCGCGGATCGATCCGCCGTGCGAAATCCGCAAGCGATTTGAAAGGCTTGTCTCCGCGCGCCACGACGATGGAGCGCGCTGCCTCGCTCCCCACCCCCTTGATCGCCGCGAGCGCGTAGAGGATCGCACCGCCACGCACGTCGAAGGTGACATCGGAGCGGTTGACATCCGGCGCTTCGACCCGGATGCCGAGCCTGTGCGCCTCGCGCCGGAACTCGCCCAGCTTGTCGGTATTGGAAAGCTCGAGGCTCATCGACGCCGCGAGGAATTCCACCGGATAATTCGCCTTCATATAGGCGGTCTGGTAGGAGACGAGGGCGTAGGCAGCGGCGTGGGACTTGTTGAAGCCGTAATCCGCGAAGCGCGCGAGCAGGTCGAAGATCGCGTCGGCATCCGCCTCCGTGACGTTGTTCGCCTTGGCGCCTTCAACGAAACGAGCGCGCTGCGCGTCCATCTCGGCCTTGATCTTCTTGCCCATGGCGCGGCGGAGCATATCCGCCTCGCCGAGCGAATAGCCCGACATGACCTTGGCGATCTGCATCACCTGTTCCTGATAGACGATGACGCCGCAGGTCTCCTCGAGGATCGGTTCGAGCATGGGATGCGCGTAATCCGCCGCGCGGCGCCCGTGCTTGACATCGCAATAGACCGGGATGTTCGCCATCGGCCCCGGCCGGTAGAGCGCCACAAGCGCGATGATATCCTCGATCCGGTCAGGCTTCATATCAACGAGCGCGCGCCGCATGCCGCCCGATTCCACCTGGAACACGCCAACCGTTTCCCCGCGCGAGAGCATGGCGTAGCTCGGCGCATCATCAAGCGGGATCTTGAGCAGGTCGACCTCCCGCCCCTGTCGCGCCAGCAGGTTCACCGCCCCTTGCAGGACAGTGAGGGTCTTGAGACCAAGAAAGTCGAATTTCACCAGCCCCGCCGGTTCCACCCATTTCATGTTGAACTGGGTGACGGGCATATCCGATTTCGGATCACGGTAGAGCGGCACGAGTTGATCAAGCGGCCGATCGCCGATGACGATGCCGGCGGCATGGGTCGAGGCGTGGCGGTAGAGCCCTTCCAGCTTCTGGGCGATATCGAGCATGCGCCCCACCGCCTCGTTCTCGGCGGCGGCCGCGCGCAGCTGCGGCTCTTCCTCGATCGCCTTCTCAAGCGTGATCGGATTGGCGGGATTCTGCGGCACCAGCTTGGTCAGGCGGTCGACCTCGCTGTAGCGAAGGCCGAGCACGCGCCCGACATCACGCATGACGCCGCGCGCGAGCAGGGAACCGAAGGTAATAATCTGCGCGACCTGCTGCGTGCCATAGCGCCGGACAACATAGCGGATAACCTCGTCGCGCCGCTCCTGACAGAAATCGATGTCGAAATCCGGCATGGAGACACGTTCCGGGTTGAGAAACCGCTCGAAGAAGAGGCCGTAGCGCAGAGGGTCAAGGTCGGTGATGGTGAGCGACCAAGCGACAAGCGACCCCGCACCCGAGCCACGACCGGGCCCAACCGGAATGCCCTGCGCCTTGGCCCATTTGATGAAATCCGCGACGATCAGGAAATAACCTGGGTATTTCATCCGCTCGATGACGGAAAGCTCGAAGGCAAGCCGCTCCTCGTATTCCGCCACCGAGAGGCCAGGCGCCGGCCCATGCGCGGCAAGACGCGCGGCCAGCCCCTCCTCCGCCTGCCGCCTCAACTCGGCGGCTTCCGCACCTTCGTCGGTTCCCAGGGTAAAACGCGGCAGGATCGGCTTGCGGGTGCGCGGACGTTGCCGGCAGCGCTGCGCGATCTCCACGCTCGCCTCCAGCGCGAAAGGAATATCATAAAATATCTCAGACATTTCTGCGCGCGTCTTGAAACGATGCTCCGGCGTCAACCGACGCCTTTCCGCCTCCTCGACGGACACCCCGCCCGCAATGCAGAGCAAGGCATCATGCGCCTCGAAATCCGCCGCCGAGCCGAAATAGACGTTGTTGGCGGCGACCAGCGGGAGTTTTGCGTCCACTGCGAGGTCGATGAGGCGTGTTTCTATCCTCTGCGCCTCGCGCAAGCCGAACCGCTCGATCTCGACATAAAGCCTGTCCGGGAAGAGATCCCGGATCGTGCCAAGCCGCGCACGGGCCAGATCGACCCCACCGATTCCGAAAGCCCGGTCGACGGGGCCGATCCCGCCGCCAGTCAGCGCAATCAATCCATCGGTGCGGCCCGCGAGCGCGGAAACCGGCAGATGAATGCCGTCTTGTGACGGTGTTTCCATGAAGGCACGGCTCGAGAGCGTCATCAGATTGGCATAGCCCTCGGGCGTCGCCGCGAGCAGGACAAGGGATCCACGCCCCTCAAGGACGGAATTGGGCCGGTTCCGGTAGATAGGCCGATCGCCGAAATCAACCATCATCTCGATGCCGGTGATCGGCTGGATGCCCGACCCCGCGAGCTTCTCGGAAAATTCAAGCGCGCCGAAGAGGTTATTCGTATCCGTCAGCGCCAGCGCTGGCATCTTGTCCGCAGCGGCAAGCTTTGCGAGCTTGGCGATGGGAAGCGCCCCCTCGAGCAGGGAGAAGGCGGAATGAACATGCAGATGGACGAAGCCAGGTCCCTTCGTCATCGCGTATTTCCTTCTCTTCAGACCAGCGGCCAATTCGTCGTCACGCCGCTCCACACCGCCATCATAACGAAAAACGCGCCGATCGAAGCCAGCTCGATCATGTCTTCCACAGCCCGCATCATCCAGCTCCGCTCGCGACATAATGTTCTTGTTTTGTTCTAGAGCGCGTTTCCGACCCTGTCAAGCCGAACCGCC
The DNA here is from genome assembly GCA_020161575.1 of Pseudomonadota bacterium. Taxonomy (GTDB): domain Bacteria; phylum Pseudomonadota; class Alphaproteobacteria; order Rhizobiales; family Beijerinckiaceae; genus Rhabdaerophilum. The sequence goes on along the minus strand of JAIUNR010000006.1, from coordinate 209,587 downwards.
GGATCAATCATTGATGAAGGCAGACCTCTCTGCTTCGGCAACCCCCGCCTCGCGCAGCACCTCGCGGGCATAGATCTTCGCTGCTGGGCTTAGCGGGCGACCAACAGGCCTGACCAGATAATAGGCCGCGTCGCCGGGTATCATGTGCTGGGACAGCGCAAACAGCCTCCCCTCCGCGATCGCGCCTTGCACACCAATTCGGCTGAGCGCTATACCCACGCCGTTCTCGGTGGCGGCGGTCACGAGAAGTTGATCTTCAAAAACGTAGTCATGGGGCCGCTGCCGATAGGCTATACCATGCGAGGAAAACCATGAGCGCCACGCCCCTTCGCCAATGAGATGGATCAAGGGGAAATCGAGCAGCGCTTCCGGCTGGGCATCAAGACCAATTTCCGAGACAACAACCGCATTGCCCACCGGGACGAGATCCTCCCTTGCAATCCGGACCGCACGTGTTTTGGGCCAATCGCCCATCCCGTAGCGCATCGCAAGATCGGTGCCGTCCGCGAAATCGGTCGGGCGGCGGTCAAAGATATAGCGTGGCCGGACCCCGCCGGTTCGGGCGAGAAGCATGCGGTGCTTGGGAAAAAGCCATGCCGTCGCAAAATTATTGAACAGCGCGACATGGACGATATTGGTCGAGGCTTGGCGGGGCTGTTTTGAGAGCGCGCCGTTCACAATGTCGAGACCATCGCGGAACTGGAGGAAATATCCTACCCCCTCCTGGGTGAGTTGAACGCCGTGCGCGCGCCTCTCAAAAAGACGCATCCCCAACCAATCCTCGAGGTACGCCACCTTACGACTGAGCGAGGAATGCGAGAGATTCAGCCTCTCTGCGGCAGCCGTGAAAGAGCCTGCAACGGCCACCTCTACGAAGATCTGAATCTCCTCGAGAGGAATCCTGCCTGCGTTATTGTGCGGATTCTGCACAGCACATCTCCCAATCCAGCACTACCACTCTTTGACAAATTACTTTCCGATGGTGTGGGGCGTTCATAAGACTCAAGACAACGGGGACACACCATGGCACAGAAGAACACCGAAATGGGCCTGGATTTGCTGATTACCTCCGTAAAATCGCAGTTGATTCAAGTGCAAAGCCTAGAGATCATGCTCGAAGGATACGTTCAAGACATATCAAAAGTGCAGGAGGCAGGAGAATTCTGTGAAATCCTCGAGGAAATTGCTAATGAGTATCTCAATTTAGCAGAAAAAATAGAAAAGAATCGTTTAGTCAATCCGACAATAGTCGAGTATCCAACGGCCACAGACCTGCACATCCTTGCGCGAGCAGACTTTCTGATCTGATCAATCCTGCCGGTCGGAATCCTCTGCCGGCCGGCCCAAAGCCTCGGCGACGAGTGCACGAGTCACGGGACGCTTACGCGCCAGCGAGAGCTTGTCGACGGTAGCCACCAATTCGTGCACCGCGCGATAAGAACGCTCGATCCGTGCGAGCGCATAAGCCACAACGCCTTGATCGACATGGATCTGGCGATCCGCGATGTGCTTGACGAAAAGCGCCGCCAGCAAGGAATCATCCGGCTCAAGCAAGGCAAACCCGGGTTGCAGCCGAAGCCGTGAGGCAAGATCCGGCAGGACAACCCCCCAATCCCCTTGTGGCAGACGTGCCGTCAACAGGAGGAAGAGCCCGGTCTCGCGCGCGAGGTTGAACAAATGGAACAGGGCCACCTCGTCCGGCGGAAAGCGGTCGCAATCCTCAAGAACGACGGCCCGGTTACGCGCGATTTCGGGGACATTGGCCAATGTGAGGTGATCCCCCCGGATCATGCGCGCATGAGATTGCGTGGCGAAGATCGCCGCCAGATGCGTCTTGCCGCTACCTTCCGGGCCGATCAGCAAGGCGGCTGGCGCCAGCCAATGCGGCCAGCGCGCAATATGATCGAACGCACGCTCATTGGATTTTCCGACAAGAAAATCCTCGCGCCCGTAGCTGGGTGCCGAATCAAGCGGAAGGACGAACTGATCGCCTAAGGTCACGGATCAATCACCTCGCCTGGGGGATCAGCCTTCACCCGATAGCCGTGGAACAGCGGACTGACGAGATATTGCCGCAACGCAAAGCGCACGAGCACACCGATCACGGCCGCCAGCGGCACGGCAAGCATCACGCCGACGAAGCCGAAAAGCGAACCGGCGGCGAGCAGGGCAAACATCAGCCAGACGGGATGCAGCCCCAATGCATTGCCCAGCAGCTTGGGCTGGAGAATGTTGCCCTCGATGAACTGCCCCGCGGCAAAAATCCCGACAACCCCTGCCACCATGGCCCAGTCCGGCCAGAACTGCGCGAGCGCGACGCCGACGCCGAGCACAAGCCCCGTCAACGAACCAACATAGGGAATGAAATTGATGATCCCCGAAAGGATGCCGATCAGGAAGCCGAAATGCAGCCCGACAAGGCTCAGGCCGATGGCATAGAAAAGACCGAGCAGAAGGCAGATCGTCGCCTGTCCGCGCAGGAAGCCCGCCACCGAACGATCCATCTCCGAAACAAGCTCCCGGATGGTATCGCGATGCGCGAGGGGAAGCCAGGAATCGAGCCGCGCGATCATCCGGTCCCAGTCAAGGATCATGTAGAAGGCGACGACGGGCGTGATCACCAGCAAGGAGATCACGCCGAGAATGGCCTGCCCCCCGGAAAGCAGGGATGTCACCAATCCGCCCAGCCACTTCGCCCCTTCGCCCGCGCCGGCGGCAAGTTGCCCCTGCATCTCCTTGAGCCTGCCCGCGCCGCCAAACCGCTCGAAGAGTGGTTCGCCATGCTCGGTGACCAGTGTCTGGAGGCGAGCGAGATAATCCGGCATCTTCGCGATCAAGGCCGAGAGCTGGTTGATCAGCAGCGGCGCTGCGGCAAGCAGCATCACCACGAAGATCAGGACGAAAACTCCGAGCATCAGGCAGGTGGCGGCAAGCCGGCCCATCCCCAGTTTTTCCAGCCTGTCGACAACGGGATCAAGGAGATAGGCGAGAATGAGGGCCGCGATGAAGGGGAGCAGCACCGAGGAGAAGAGATAGAGGAAAAGCGCGAACGCGCCGAGACAGAACCCCCAGAATCCGAGCTGGCGTTGTAGCGTCATCGATGCCTCCTTGCCCGCGGGGCGGGTCACCCCGACATATGCCGGAACCACCTTGCGAAATAGGCCGTCACAGAAAGAACGGTCAAGGCGGCGACGGTGAAATGCAGAAACGGCAGGACCAGCGCATCCGGCGCGAGCGCAAACCCCTTGATCGCGAGCGTCGCCGCGACAGCCACGATCTGCGCTGCGGTATTCGCTTTGGACACCTTGAGCGGTTCGATGGCAATGGGATTTTGCATCAGCCAGGCGATGGCTACCGCCCCGACGATCATGAGATCGCGGAAAATCACCAGCACCACCAGCCAGAACGGCACCAGTTGCACATAGACCAGCGCGATGAAGCTCGCCGCGATCAGCGACTTATCAGCCAGCGCGTCGAGATAGGCGCCGATCTCGGTACGCTGGTTGAAGCGGCGCGCGATATACCCGTCGAGCGCATCCGTGAGTCCGGCGGTGATGAAAGCCACCGTCGCCAGTGCGAAGCTCGCTTCATGGATGAGCACCACAATTAAGGGAATGAGGCACAGGCGGAGCAGGGTCAGGGCATTGGCGATCGTCATGGCGGACAGCATCATGCCGATTGCGGCAATTTTGTCATGTCCCCAGTTCAGGGCGGCCTTGTGACGGCACGGGATTGATTTTTGGACGCTTTTGCGGTTGTTCGCGCCAAAGGAGGCGCCCTGACGGCGCCGGAAGCGCGAGCGCGGAGTTTTTCATGTCGACACAGCCAGGCAAGAACGGGCTCACCTACGCGGATGCGGGGGTCGATATCGATGCCGGAAACGCCATGGTCGAGAAGATCAAGCCGCTGGTCCGCGCGACGCGACGGCCGGGTGCGGATGCCGAAATCGGTGGGTTCGGCGGGTTGTTCGATCTGAAAGCCGCCGGATTCAAGGATCCGATCCTCGTCGCGGCCAATGATGGCGTCGGAACCAAGGTGAAGATCGCGATCGAGAGCGGCCGCCACGAGACGATCGGGATTGATCTTGTCGCGATGTGCGTCAACGATCTCGTGGTGCAGGGCGCGGAGCCGCTCTTCTTCCTCGATTACTTCGCCACCGGCAAGCTGACGCCTGAACTTGGAATCGCCATCGTCAAGGGTATCGCGGAAGGCTGCAAGCAGGCAGGCGCAGCCCTGATCGGCGGCGAGACCGCCGAAATGCCCGGACTTTATGCGGAGAAGGATTACGATCTCGCCGGTTTCGCCGTCGGCGCCGCCGAGCGCGACGCACTGCTCCCGCGCGAGAAGGAGATCCGCGAGGGCGATATCCTGCTCGGCCTGGCCTCGTCGGGCGTTCATTCCAACGGCTATTCGCTGGTGCGCAAGATCGTCGAGCTGAGCGGACTTGGTTGGAATTCTCCCGCCCCCTTCGCGCCCGGAAAGAGCCTGGGCGAAGCGCTTCTCGAACCCACGCGCATCTATGTGAAGAGCCTCCTCACCGCTTTGCGCGCGCCTTCGGGCGTGGGTATCCGCGCGCTGGCGCATATCACCGGCGGTGGCTTCATCGACAATATTCCGCGCGTATTGCCCAAGGGCTTCGGCGTGGAACTCGATCTCGACGCGATTCTCCCGCCGCCGGTTTTCGGCTGGCTGGCCCGCACCGGCGGCGTGGCGGAACATGAAATGTTGCGCACCTTCAATTGCGGCATCGGCATGGTGATCGCCGTCGCCCCCGCCGAGGCGGATGCCATTGCCGCGACGCTCGAATCCCTCGGCGAGAAGGTCAGCCGCGTCGGCACGATCATCCGCGCCGAGGCCGAACCCCTGGTGCGCCCGCGCGGAAAGCTCGCGCTGTGACGGGCGGAGCAAGATCAGGCGAAGCGGCTGCCGCTTCGCGTGACGATTTTGTGCCCCCTGCGAAGAAACGGGTCGCGATCCTCATTTCCGGGCGCGGCTCCAATATGGCCGCGCTGGTCGAGGCTGCGAAGGCGGCGGATTATCCGGCGACGATCGCGCTGGTCCTTTCCAACAAAGCCGATGCGGGCGGACTTGCCATCGCGCGCGAAAGCGGGATCGAGACCTGCGTGATCGATCACAAGCCCTTCGGCAAGGACCGCGCGGCTTTCGACGCGGCGATGCAGCATGTGCTGGAAGAGAAGAAGATCGACATCGTCTGCCTCGCCGGCTTCATGCGCATCCTCTCCGACGGGTTCGTCAATCGCTGGTTCGGGCGGATGATCAACATCCACCCTGCCCTCCTCCCGCTCTTCAAAGGGCTCGACACCCATGCCCGCGCGCTGGAAGCCGGCGTGAAACTGCATGGCTGTTCGGTGCATTTCGTCACACCCGGCATGGATGAAGGCCCGATCATCGCGCAGGCCGCCATGCCCGTTCTCGACGATGACACGCCCGAAAGCCTCGGCACGCGCGTTCTCGCCGGCGAGCACGCCCTTTATCCCGCCTGCCTCGCGGCGCTGGCTCGCGGGGTTCTGCGCATCGAGGGCAACAGGGTTTTCGGTTTCGCTCAGCCGGACTAGAGCATTTTCCGATCAAGTGGCTGCCGGTTGATCGAAAGAAAAGGCGTCAAAACAAAAAGATAGAGCGGGCGATCTGATCGAGGCAAATCGATATCCGCTCTAAGGCGCTGGCGGCAGGCAGACACCTGCCTCGCGCTCGCGCGCGCGCTCCGCCTCCCAATAGATTTCCCATTCGCGCAGCAGGATGGCGCGACGGCGCGGCGGGCGCTCGTCGAGCACTTCGAGCTTCAGGATGCGGTCGGTGCGGAAGGTGCGGAAGGCCTGCCTGAGTTCGCACCAGGCGACAAGGCCGCGGCTGCGCTCGAAATAGCCCAGCAGGACCGGCCAGAGCACGCGCAGGCTCTCGCGCTCCTGGATATCGCGGTAATGAATGCGGATCTTGCGGTTCTCGCGCACGGCGCGGCGCAATTCCTCTGAGGCGATCGTGTCCTGCGGGAAGGAGCCGAAGAACGGTGCGTAGAGCGAAGCCTCGCGCAACCCGAGACGGAGATTATCCGGCAGCGCCGCCTCGATCTTGGCGATGGCGTCATCGATGACGCGCTTGAGCACGCTGTCGCCGCGATGACGAACGAACCGCGCGCCGAGCATCAACGCCTCGCATTCCTCCGGCGTGAACATCAGTGGGGGCAGATCGAAACCAGCCTCAAGGATATAGCCAACCCCGGCCTCGCCCCGGATCGGAACGCCGGAAGCCTGAAGGCTGGCGATGTCGCGGTAGATCGTCCGCTCGGAAACGCTCGTTTCCTCGGCCAGGATCGCCGCCGTCACCGGGTGGCGACGGCGTCTCAGCGCCTGCGTCAGGGCCATGAGTCGGTCAGAGCGAGCCATGCCTACTCATACCGCAAACATCCTGACAAAAAATGTCAGGATCGGCCCCTATGCAGGCGACCCCAGTGCGGGGATATCACGATTTGTCAGGAGGAAATTGCCATGATCATTCTTTACGGCGCGCGACCGATGTGGGGCCTGCCCGACCCCAGCCCCTTCGTCACGAAAGCTGAACTGTTGCTCAAGATGGCCGGCCTTGGCTACGAACGCAAGTTCGGCGATTTCAAGAAGGCGCCGAAGGGCAAATTCCCCTGGATCGATGACAACGGGGTTCTGGTCCCGGATTCGACGCTGATCCGTCTCCATATCGAGAAGACGCGCGGTTTCGACTTCGACAAGGGGCTATCAAAGGAGGAGGCGGGAATTGTCTGGGCCTTCGAGAAGCTCTGCGAGGATCATCTCTATTTCGCGCTGGTCGCGCAGCGCTGGGTGGATGACACCAATTTCGAGCGCGGCCCCCGCGCGTTCTTCTCGATGATCCCGGCGCCCCTGCGTCCGATCATGGTCCCGTTGATCCGCCGCGGCGTCCGCAAGAGCCTCCACGCGCAGGGTTTCGGGCGCTATAGCGCGGAAGAAGGGCGTGCTCTCGTCGCCCGTGCCTTCGGCGCGCTCGCGGCCTATCTCGACACGCGCGACTTCTTCGGCGGGAAGGAGCCCTGCGGCGCCGATGCCTCGATCTTCCCGGCCATTCAGGGCGCGCTTTGCCCTCTCTTCGACGGCTATTTCCGCGAAGAGGCCGAAAAGCTTCCTGTTTTAAAGGCTTACGTGGCGCGGATGGAAGCCCGCTTCTATCCCAAGGCGTGACAATCACGCCTTGCGGATCGCGACCGCGTTATCGTGAAAGGCCGCCCCGCCACGTGGCGCGGCCTGATCGGCGCCGGTCAGCACGTTGATCCCCTGACCGCCGCGATGGCTGCGGTTGGGGAAAATGCCCTCCGCGATGACCACGCCGCGCCGCACCCCGTCGAAGAGGCGCGCCGCCAGCTCGATCTCGCCGCGCGCGTTCGAGACCCGCACGAAATCTCCCTCGCCGACACCCAGTTCGGCCGCATCCTGCGGATGGATCATGAGCGTGGGCCCGCCCTCCCGTTTCATCGAACCCGGCGTTTCGGTGAAGCTCGAATTGAGGAAGGAGCGCGCCGGCGAGGTCGCGAGCCGGAAGGGCAGCGCCTCGGTTGCCGCTTCGATGACATCCCAGTGATCGGGGAAGCGCGGCATTGTTTCCCATGCCCCCATCGGCCCGTCGGATTTCAGCGGCACTTTCAGCCAATCCGGCTGAAAGCGGAACTTGCCATCCCTGTGGCCGAAACCTTTGAGGAAATGCGCCCGTTCGAAAGGCGGATCGGTATCGATGAAGCCCTCGCGCTCGATCTCCTCGAGCGAGCCGCGATTGGCTTGCCGCAACGCCCAGTCGATATGGTCGCGCGGCGACATCGCAAAGCCCGGATGCTCCGCGCCGAGACGCGCCGCCAGCGCGCAGATAACCTCGTGGTTCGAGCGGCATTCGCCTGGCGGCTCGACGAGTTTCGGGCCAAGCATGAGATGCGTGTGCCCGCCGCCCTGGTAGAGATCATCATGTTCCATGAACATGGTGGCCGGCAGCACCAGATCCGCCAGCGCGGCGGTTTCGGTCATGAATTGCTCATGGACCACGCTGAAAAGGTCCTCGCGCATGAACCCCTTGACGACAAGGTTCTGATCGGGCGCGACGGAGGCCGGATTCGTGTTCTGGATCAGCATCGCCTTGACAGGCGGGCCGCCCTTGAGCGCCGCTGGATCGCCGGTCAGAACGGCACCGATGCGGCATTGATCGAGCAGCCTGACCTTGGGATCATACGCATCGAGCCCTTCGATCATCTTCTTGGCGATGCCGTAGGTGCCGGAGTTCGAATGAAAGGCGCCGCCGCCCTCGTATTTCCAGGCGCCGATGAGGGTAGGAATCGACAAGGCGGCATGCATGTTGACCGCACCGTTGCGCTGGCGCGAAAAGCCGTAACCCAGCCGGAAGAAGCAGCGCTTGGTCTGCCCGAAAAGCCGTGCGGCCGCCTCGATTTCCTCGGCAGGGACACCGCAGATCGCCGCTGCCCATTCGGGCGTCCGCGTTGCGAGATGCTCCACGAATTCATCCGAGAAATCGGTGAATTCCGCGAGGTAATCCCGATCCGCCAGCCCTTCGCGCAGGATCACGTGCATGATCGCCGCAGCGAGCGCGCCATCCGTGCCCGGTTTGACGAGCAGGGCGATATCCGCCTGACGCATCGTCTCGTTCAGGTAGATGTCCACCGCGACGATCTTCGCGCCACGCGCTTTGCGCGCCTTGACCGCGTGATGCATCACGTTGACCTGGGTATTCACCGGATTCGTGCCCCAGATGACGATGCAATCCGATTTCGCCATCTCGCGCGGATCGACGCCGGCCAGCCGCCCCGTGCCGGCGACATAGCCGGTCCAGGCGAGATTGGTGCAGATCGTGTCATACATGCCGGAGTAGCGCTTCGCATGCCGCAGGCGGTGGATGCCGTCACGCATCACCAGCCCCATCGTGCCGGCATAGTAATAGGGCCAGACGCTTTCGGCACCGAAATCGCGCTCGGCGGCCAGAAACGCCTCCGCCGCCCGGTCGAGCGCCTCGTCCCAGCCGATCTCGCGGAACTGGCCGGAACCTTTCGGCCCGGAACGCAACAGCGGTGTGAGCAGCCGGTCGGGATGGTGGATGCGTTCGGCGTAGCGCGCGACCTTGGCGCAGATCACGCCGTCCGTGTAGCTTTGCGCTGAATTTCCCCGCACCTTGCCGATGCGGTTCCCGCTCAGGACCTCGACATCGAGCGAGCAGGCGCTCGGGCAATCATGCGGGCAAACCGAGGTCAGGAACCGGGATCTGGAATGAGCATTCATGGCATCTCGGTTTTTGGGCGCGCCGCGCGCGCGAAAAGACGTTCGCCGAACACATTGATCACCAGACCGAGAAAGACAATCCCGCTGCCGTAAAACGCCATCCGCGTGAAGGGCTCACCCAGCAGCAGGACGCCGCTGAAAATACCGAAAACCGGAACCAGTAGCGCGAAAGGCGCCGCAACCTGGGTCGGATAGCGGGTAAGCAACCTGTTCCAGGCCGCAAAGGCAAACAGGGTCGAAGGGCCGACGATGAAGACCAATGCGAGCACGGATTCAAGGCGCGGCGCGACAAGGCTTGCTAGAATGGCCTCAGACCCCTCGATCCCCCAGGAGAGGGCGAAAAGCGGCAAGGGCGAGAACAGGCTCGACCAGACCAGAAAGGCGAGGACATCGACCCGCCCCGCCTTCTTGATGACGATATTGGCCAGCCCCCAGGTCAGCGAAGCCGCGATCACCATGGCGAGCGGCAGCAGCGGCACCGCGCTTTGCAGCCGCTCGACGATGAACACGCTGATTCCGCCGAAAGCCAGCAACGCCCCCAGCACGGGATAGGGGCGCGCCTTCTCGCCCAAGAGGAGAATCGCGAGGAACATCGTGAAGAAGACCTGCAACTGCATGAGCAACGAAACCAGCCCTGTAGGCATGCCCAGCTTGACCGCCGAGAAGACGAGACCGAATTTGACGACACCGAGCAACAGGCCGAATGCCACGATGAAGCGCCATGGCGCGGCGGGCCTCCCGAGGAAGAAAACCATCGGAAGGGCGGTGAAAAGAAAGCGCAGCCCGGTGAGGAAAAGCGGCGGGAAGCCTTCGACGCCGATCTTGATCGCGGCGAAATTCAGGCCCCACACAAGCATCACGAGTATGGCGATAGACACGTCGCGCGGGGACATGGCCTTGTATTCCTGAACTGGCGCGGCCCTTGGAAGGCCGTAGCGATTGCGATTCCCCTCGCGCCGGGAAACTGCCACGCCCACCTGCCCCGCGCAATCCGCATTCCGTTGCCCCCGCCTTGTCGCCGCCCCTTGCGCGATGAGAAGATCGGCGCTCGAATGCACGCGATTCATGTCCAGCCGGAAATCGCCATGACCGATCGCCTCACAGTTGCCCTGGCCCAGATCGAGCCGGTCTGGCTCGACCGCGCGGGAACGCTCGCCAAGGTTATCGAGGCGACCGAGGAAGCCGCACGGCAGGGCGCCGCCCTCGTCGCCTTCGGTGAAAGCCTCGTGCCCGGTTATCCTTTCTGGCTCGAACGGCTGGATGCGGCCCGGTTTCAGGCGAAGGATCTCAAGGAAATCCACGCGCTCTATATCGATCAGGCCGTCTGCATCGAGCGCGGCGATCTTGCGCCCCTCGCCGCCCTTGCCGCGCGACGCAAGATCGCGATCGTCCTCGGGATCATCGAGCGGCCCGCCCATCGTGGCGAGAGCGTCTATGCCAGCGCGGTGACCATCAACGGCAAGGGCGAATTCGCCTCCGTTCATCGCAAGCTGATGCCGACCTACGAGGAGCGCCTGTGCTGGGCGCCGGGTGACGGCCACGGGTTGCGCACCCATCCGCTCGGCGCCTTCACTGTCGGCAGTCTGAATTGCTGGGAAAACTGGATGCCGATGGCGCGCGCCGCCCTCTATGCGCAGGGCGAGGACCTCCATGTCGCGATCTGGCCCGGCGGCGAGCATAACACGCGTGACCTCACCCGGTTCATCGCCAGGGAATCGCGCAGCTATGTCATGTCGGTATCGGGGCTGTTGCGGCGAGATTCCCTGCCGGCGAGCATTCCGCAACGCGCGGCGATTGTCGCCAAATCCGGCGAATTCCTCGCCAATGGCGGCTCATGCCTTTCCGGCCCGGATGGTGAATGGGTGATCGAGCCCATCGTCGGGCGGGAATGCGTGGTCACCGCCACGCTCGACCATGCCCGCGTGCGCGAGGAACGCCAGAGCTTCGATCCCTCCGGGCATTATGCGCGCCCGGATGTGCTGTCGCTTCATGTCAACCGGCAGCGCCAGTCCACCGCCTATTTCTCGGATGAACAGGGCTGAAAACGAAAAAGGCCGGGTTTCCCCGGCCTCCTATGCGCTTAAAGGCAGCGGCTTCAGCCGACGATCTCGTTGCCCGAGAAGAACTGCGCGATCTCGATCGCGGCGTTCTCCACCGAATCCGAACCATGCACCGAGTTCTCGCCGATCGAGCGGGCGAATTTCTTGCGGATGGTGCCGTCAGCGGCATTCGCCGGGTTGGTGGCGCCCATGACCTCACGATAACGCAGCACGGCGTTCTCGCCTTCGAGAACCTGCACGACCACCGGACCCGAGGTCATGAAATCGACGAGCTCGCCGAAGAACGGGCGCTCACGATGCACACCGTAAAAGGTCTCGGCTTCGCGGCGGGACATCAGGATGCGCTTCTGCGCGACGATGCGCAGGCCCGCTTCCTCGATCACCGCGTTGACGGCGCCGGTGAGGTTCCGCTCGGTCGCGTCCGGCTTGATGATGGAGAAAGTGCGCTGAATGCTCATGACGGCTCCCGATGGGGTTTACGAAACAAAATGTCCGGCGGAATTAGCCGCCGGACCGCGTTTAGGCAAGATGCGACATGTTCCAGGCGCGAAAAAAGCGCCGGAAATACGCCTCCTTACTCGTCGGCGGCGAATATACCCGTCCTGAACAGCACGCCCGCGATCAGACCGCCGACAAGCGGTGCCAGGATATAGAGCCAGACCTGCGCCATCGCCTGCCCGCCGACATAGACCGCCGGCGCCAGCGAACGGGCGGGATTGAGCGAATTGCCCGTTACCGGCACGAATGCGAGATGCAGGACCGCCAGCGTCAGGCCGATCACCAGCCCGGCGACATTGCCGCCGCCCTTGGCCTGCGTGACGCCGAGGATGACGACAGTGAAGATCATCGTCGAGACACATTCGACGAGGAAGGCGGTTCCGACCGAGAATTTGGCCGGGTCGAACGTCGTCTGCCCGAAAACAGGGCCTGCCTTGCCGCCGAGGATCAGCGCGAGAATGCCGGCGCCGATGAAGGCGCCGACGACCTGCGCCAGCATGTACTTGATGCCTTCATCCCAGCCCATGCGGCCGGAAGCACAGACGGCGACCGTCACCGCCGGGTTGATATGGCAGCCGGAAACCGGGCCGATCCCATACGCCATCGCCGTCACGGTGAGGCCGAAGCTGAGCGCGATCGCCACGATGCCCAGTGGCATGGCATTGCCATATCCCGCGAGCGCGATCGCGCCGCACCCGACCAGAACCAGCACGGCGGTTCCGAATGCTTCCGCGATGAGTTTTTTCACGGCTTGTCTCCTTGTTTCTGGATTCGGGAATCGCTGCCCGAGCGCACAGAAACTGCCGAATGATAAAACGAAAGTCTAAGCCTCCCGGGCGTCACCCACAGGATGTTGCGGATTTGACGCGCTTTTCCTTCCTCTCCGCCGAGGCATTCCCTCTTGCCCGCGCTTCGGCTATGCGCTGGGGATGCTTGCCCTCAATGAACTCACATACCGGCTCGGGCCGCGCCTTCTGATCGACAACGCGACCATCGCGCTGCCGAATGGCGCGCGCTGCGGCCTTGTCGGCCGCAATGGCTGCGGCAAATCCACCCTGTTCCGCCTGCTGCTCGGCGAAATCGCGCCGGAAAGCGGCACTTACGGCCTGCCGCGCGGCGCGAAGATGGGCCATGTCGCGCAGGAAGCGCCGGGCGGGCCGATCTCGCTGCTCGATTACGTGCTCGCAGCGGATACCGAGCGCACCGCCCTGCTCGAAGAGGCCGAAACCGCGACCGACCCGACCCGCATCTCCGATATCCAGATTCGGCTTTACGATATCGGCGCCCATGCCGCGCCGGCGCGCGCGGCGGCGATCCTTTCCGGTCTGGGCTTCGACGCGGAGGCGCAGGCGCGGCCCTGCTCGGATTTCTCGGGCGGCTGGCGCATGCGCGTTTCGCTCGCCGCGATGCTCTTCCTCGAACCGGATATGCTGCTGCTCGACGAGCCGACCAACTATCTCGATATCGAGGGCGCGATCTGGCTTAAATCGCACCTCAAGCGCTATCCTAACACGCTGCTCGTCGTCAGCCACGACAAGGATTTCCTCAACGAGGTCTGCGACCATATCCTTCATCTCGACCGCGGGAAGATGACCCTCTATCGCGGCAATTATTCCACCTTCGCCCATATGCGCGCCGAAAAGGCGATGCAGGCCGAGAAGGAGGCCGGCAAGGTCGCCGCCCAGCGCGCGCATCTCCAGGCCTTCATCGACCGCTTCAAGGCCAAGGCCTCCAAGGCGAAACAGGCGCAGAGCCGCGTGAAACAGCTCGAACGGCTTGGGCCGGTCGCGACCTTCGCGGCGGAGGAAGGCGCCAAGCTCTTCCTGCCCAACCCGGAGAAAGCGCTCGCCCCGCCGATCGTCTCGATGGACAACGCTTCCGTTGGCTATGGCGACCGCACCGTGCTGCGCGGCCTCAACCTCTTCATCTCCGACGATGATCGCATCGGGTTGCTCGGCCAGAACGGCAACGGCAAATCGACGCTGGTGAAATTCATCGCCGGGCGGCTTGAGCCGCAACACGGCAAGGTGACGCGCGCGCCGAAAATCAAGGTGGCCTATTTCGCCCAGCACCAGCTCGACGAACTCTCGGAAGCCGATACGCCTTACATTCTCGTGCGCCGCAAGATGCCCGATGCGCCGGAAGCGAAGGTGCGTTCAAAAACCGCGCAGCTCGGATTCGGCGCCGAAAAAGCGGATACGCAGATCGAAAAACTCTCGGGCGGCGAGAAGGCGCGGCTTTTGCTCGGCCTCGCGGCCTTCGACGGCCCGCATCTGCTCATCCTAGATGAACCCACCAACCATCTCGACATTCCCATGCGCGAGGCTTTGGTCGAGGCGCTCGCGGAATACAAGGGCGCGGTGATCATCGTCAGCCATGACCGCGCGATCCTCGACGCCTCGTGCGACCGGCTGCTGCTCGTCGCCGATGGCGGGGTGAAAACCTTCGACGGCGATCTCGACGATTACGAGGCGCTGATCGTTTCCGGCCGCGCCTCCAAGGATGACACGCCGCGCGAGCGGGAGAAGGAGGGTGCGAAATCGGCAGGCGACAAGCGCGCCGAGAAGGCCGAGCGCCGCGAGAACCTCAAGCCGCTGAAAGACAAGGCCGCGCTTCTGGAAGCACAGATCGCGAAATATCAGGCTTTGCTCTCGCGGATCGATATCGCGCTTTCCGCGCCGGATATCTTCTCGAAATACCCCGCCAAGGCGGCACAGCTCACGAAGGATCGCGCCAATCTCGTCTCACATATCGACCAGACCGAAGAACTCTGGCTGGGCGTCATGGGCGAGATCGAGGGGGGCTGAGCCCCTCCCCTTACATCGCCTTGTCGATTCCGGCTGCGAGACTATTGACCAGTGCCTGCATGGCGCCGTCATGGGTCTTGTCGCCTTCCGGCGAGGCCCAGTAGGACAGCATGATCGGGTTCTTGGTCGACGCCTTGGGCTCGACGATGATATAGCGCAGCACCGTGGGCTTGCCCTTCCAGGTGGCGGGAATATCCATCATGGCGAGGCTGTAGCCCGGAAAATCCTGCGCATTGATCTTCGGCTCGCCCGTGACGGAAACGCCCTGCTGTGCGAAATATTTCCCATGCTCCGCCTTGATCTTTTCGAGATCGGCGTGGGGATAGGATTCGATCCACAGGAACACCTCGCCATCGCCGCTCTTGATTTCAAGGCCCCGCTTCACGCGCGCGCTCTCCCAGTTGTCCGGGATATCGAAAGCGATGCTGACCGTACCGGCGGACAGGGACAGGGATTTGGCCGCAAGCGGCGTGACGGCAAGCGCAAAAGCGACAAAGGCCATGGCACGAGTACAAAGAACAAGATTCATATTACCCCCCCTGCAATCAGATGAATAATTGGCAGGTTTTCAAGAACCTGCCTCCCATATCAATGTCGGCATTGCAAAACCGAGACAAGCGATGATGAAAAGGGCGCGGCCTATGGCAAAATCTGCCCCTACCCCTTCTTCACCCACCTGCCGCCATCCTGCTGCCAGTAGGTGGCGGGGTGGCCGAGGCCCTTGACCACCTTCCACGCCGCGCGGGCTTCATCAAGCGCCTCAGGGTCCTCGCCGTCGAACATCAGCACCACGCGCTCGACATCGTAGGAAGCGGGCAGCGGCGCGCGATCAACCAGAAAGACCACCTCGGCCTCGTTGGGGCGGATGTCCTTGGTCGTGAGCAGGATCGGCTGGTGCTCCGCATCGCCTTCCTCCTCACGGCCATGGGGAAGAAAACTGTCCTCCTTGTAGGACCAGAGCGCCTCGTCGAGAACCGCGAGCCGCTCCTCGGTGCCGGCGCGGATCACCGCGTTCCAGCCCTTCTCGACCGTTTTCTCGAGCAGCAGGGGCAGCGCCTTTTCAAGCGGCTGTCCCTGCAGATGGTAGAAGAGGATTTCAGTCATTGCGTCGCTCCACGCATTTCGTCATTGCGAGGAACGTGGCGACGAAGCAATCCATCTGTCTTTGCGGGAGATCTGGATTGCCGCGTCGGGCTTTGCCCTCCTCGCAATGACGGAGAAAACCGTCTCACCCCTCGTAATGATCCGCGACCAGCCGGTCGAACAGGCGCACGCCATAGCCCGATGCCCAGCCCTTCGAGATATCCGTCACCGGCGAGCCCATCGCGGTGCCGGCGAGGTCGATATGCGCCCAGGGGCAACCATCGACGAAGCGCTGGAGGAATTGCGCGGCAATGATCGAGCCACCCTTGCGACCGCCGGAATTCTTCACATCCGCGAATTTGGAATCCATGATCTTGTCGTATTCCGGCGCGAGCGGCATCCGCCACACCTTTTCGCCGGTGGCGAGGCCGGCCTTGGTGAGATTGGCGGCCAGCTCGTCATTGTTCGAGAACAGCCCGGCATGTTCCACGCCGAGCGCGACAATGATCGCGCCGGTCAGCGTCGCGCAGTTGACCATCACCTTCGGGTTGAATTTCGTCTTGGTGTACCAGAGCACATCGGCCAGCACGAGGCGGCCTTCGGCATCGGTATTGATGATCTCGATCGTCTGGCCGGACATCGAGGTGACGATATCGCCGGGGCGCTGCGCCTTGCCGTCGGGCATGTTCTCGACGAGGCCGATGACGCCGACGACATTCGCCTTTGCCTTGCGGGCGGCGAGCGCGTGCATCGCGCCGACCACGGCGGCTGCGCCCGCCATATCGCCCTTCATATCTTCCATGCTTTCCGCCGGCTTGATGGAGATGCCGCCGGTATCGAAGACCACGCCCTTGCCGACAAGCGCGACAGGCGCCGCCTTCTCATCCTTGGCGCCGAGCCATTTCATCACGACAACATGGCTCTCCTGCTCGGAGCCCTGCCCCACGCCGAGCAGCGCGCGCATGCCAAGCTTCTTCAGCGCTTTCTCGTCGAGCACCTCGATCTCGACGCCGAGCTTTTCGAGACCCGCCGCGCGCTTGGCGAATTCCGCCGGGGTCAGCACGTTCGGCGGCTCGTTCACGAGATCGCGGGCGAGTTCAATACCGCCATAGATCGCTTCGCGCGTCTTGGCCTCCTTGCGCGCGGCCGCGGGGTTATCGACGAGAAGGCTGAGAGCGCCCGGCTTGGAATCCGTCTCTTCGCCCTTCTTGGTCTGGTAGCGGTCGAAACGGTAGGCCGCCATGCGGAAGCCGAGGCTGAATTCGGCGGCGGCGACCGCATCAAAGGCGCCACCCGGCAGCGCGCAGAACACGCTCGCATCACGCCCCTTGGGCAGTTTCGACTGCACCTGACCGCCCAGGCGCAGGAAATCCGTCTCGCCCTCGCCTGTGCCGACCAGCAGCAGGTGAACGGGCGAATCGCCAAGCCCCGATTCCGCCGGCAGCGCGAGGCTGCTGCCCGCCTTCCCCGAAAAGCTCTCTGTGGTCGCGACGGCCTTGATACGCGCCGCCACGGCCTTGCCTACCCGCTTCGCGGCGGCTTCGGCGAGCGTGCCGTCCTTGCCGGCGAACAGCACCAGCACGGGCGAAAACGCCTCGTTATCGGCGACAAATTGAATCTTGATCGATTGCGACATGGGGAATCCTCGGATTTCTCGCGGAATCGCGCGAGTTTGGCGCAAGGTGGAGCGGTTTTCTGGTTCCGGCAAGAGCGCAGGCGGCACAATCCGCCTTTTCATGCGCTCCTTTTGATACGGAACAGACCGGGCTTCACATTCCACCCCGTTCAAAAGGGCTATCCCGGCTCAAGATGCCGGCTTCAGCCTTGCCGATGCCGCGATTTCGGGCAAAAGAGAATTCGGGAGACGGTGATGAATCTGGTCGAGCGCTATATTTTCAGGATCGCGGGCGGGGCCTTCCTCGCCTGTCTGATCGCGCTCACGGCCGTCATCTGGCTAAGCCAGGCTTTGCGCGAGCTCAACCTCGTGACCGGCAAGGGCCAGACCCTGCTCATCTTCTTCCAGGTGACGCTGTACGGGTTACCGGCACTGGTGATGATCATCGCGCCGCTCGCCCTCTTCATCGCGATCCTCTACGCGCTCAACCGCCTCAACGGCGACAGCGAGCTGATCGTGATGAACGCCGCCGGCATGGCGCCGCGCACCATGTTGAAACCATTGCTGGTCCTGACCTTCCTTGTCGCGACAATCGTGGGCTTCATCACGCTTCATGCCATGCCGGAGAGCTTCCGCGCCCTGCGCACGCTGATCACCAAGGTCCGGGCCGATGTGGTGACACGCATCGTGCAGGAGGGAAAGTTCATCTCGCTCGATCAGGGCATCACCTTCCATTTCCGCGAGCGCCTGCCCGGCGGCGGGATGGGCGGGGTGCTGATCCATGATTCGCGCGACCCGCGCCTCGCCGCGACGTATCTCGCCGGGCGCGGTCAGATCCTTGAAGTTGAGGGCTCGACCTATCTGGTGCTCGAACGCGGCTCGATGCAGCGGCAGGATCCGAACCAGCGCGAGAGCGCGATCATCGCTTTTGACCGCTACGTCTTCGATCTCGACCAGTTCGAGCAGGCTACCGGCAATGTGCAGTACAAGCCGCGCGAACGTCGGACATGGGAATTGCTGACGCTCGATCGCGAGGATAGCTTCGTCAAACCGATCTACGGGCGTTTCCGCGCCGAATTGCACGACAGGCTTTCCAACCCCCTTTACCCCTTCGCGACGCTGGCCATCGCCTTCGCGGCGCTCGGCCATGCACGCACCACGCGCCAGAGCCGGGGCGCGGCCATCGCGGGCGCCGTCGTCGCGCTCGTGGCGATGCGCATTGCCGGTTTCGCGGCGACGAGTCTTGCCGTCCGCGCGCAAGCCGGCGTGGTGCTGATGTATCTGGTGCCGATTGCCTTCATGCTCGGGGCGGCGATCCAGGCGCGGCGCGCCTTCTGGCCGATCAAGCGGCGGCAATGGATCGCGATCGACTGGCAGGCGCTGGCCGAGCGCTTCTCGCGCGCCAATACAGCCGGTACCGCGCGATGATCGGGCGGACCCTCGGCTTCTATTTCGCGCGGCGCTTCGCGCTCGCTGTGTTGACCGTCTTCGCGACGATCTTCCTGCTGATCTACACGCTGGATTTCGTGGAGCTGATGCGCCGCGCGGGCGACGCGGCCGGCGCCAGCATCGGGACCATGGCGAAGCTCGCGCTTTACCGCACGCCCGCGACGGCGGAGCGGGTCATCCCCTTCGGCGTCCTTTTCGGCGCGATGACGAGCTTCATCGCGCTCTCGCGCAAGCTGGAGCTGGTGGTCGCGCGCGCCGCCGGAATCTCCGCCTGGCAGTTCATCGCCCCGGCGCTGCTCGTCGCGTTGACCCTCGGCATTCTTATCGCCGCCGCCTTCAATCCGCTCGCGAGCACCCTGAAGGATCGCGCCGGCACGCTGGAGGCGCAGATCTTCCGCCGCGGCGGCGCCACACTCGGCAAGGACATCTGGCTGCGTCAGCGCTCGGTGGATGGCGAGGCGATCCTGCGCGCCAGCGCCTTCGACCCGGATACCAACACGATGCGCGGCGTGACCGCCTTTGTCATGGACCAGAACAACCAGCTGCTCGAACGCATCGAGGCGCCGCTTGCCGCATTGAAGACGGGCTATTGGCGCTTCGAGCAAGCGCGCGTGGTCTCGCTCGAGGTGGAGCCGGAAAATCACGCCGCCTATCTCGTCGCCTCCAACCTCACGCCGGAGGAGCTGCGCTCGCTGCTGGGGCCGGGTCAGGCTGTGTCCTTTTGGTCGCTTCCCGAAATCGTTAACCGACTGGAGCTTGCCGGGCTCGACGCGACGCGGTATCGGCTTATGTATCAAACCTTGCTGGCGCGGCCGGCCCTGCTGATCGCGATGGTACTTTTGGCCGCTTGTTTTTCATTAAAGTTTTTACGATCTGGTGGACTGGCACGGATGGTGTTGGGTGGCGTGAGCGCAGGTTTTGGCCTTTATGTTGCGACGGAAGTCGCGCAGGACCTTGGGAATGCAGGGGTGGTCTCGGCTGCTTTCGCGGCCTGGGTTGCGCCTTCTGTTGCCTCGGCGCTCGGCGTTCTGACACTTCTGCACAAGGAAGACGGCTGATGAGCGCGTCTTTTGGTAAGAATCGCATGGATTGGTTAACGATCCGCAACGCCCTTCTCGGCTCGGTCGCGCTGCTCGCGATCGGCGTCGTGCTGCCGCATGACGCCGCCGCGCAGACGCTCAATGACCGCCTCGCCGCCAAATCAAAGAACAACAAGCAGGCGCGCATGCTGGTCGATGCGCGCGAGGTCGTCTACGACCGCGACAAGGATCGCGTCAGCGCTTCCGGCAATGTCCAGATCTATTATCAGGGCCGCACGCTCGAGGCGGATCGCGTCACCTACGACCGCGCCAACAAGCGGGTCTTTGCCGAAGGCAATGCGCGCCTGACCGAGGCCGACGGCACGAAAACCTGGGGCGACCGCTTCGAGCTGACCGACGATTTCAAGGACGGGTTCATCGATTCCCTGCGCATCGAGACCACGACAAAGAACCGCATCTCCGCCGCTCGCGCCGAACGTTCCGGCGGCGAGCAGACCGTGTTCGAACGCGGCACTTTCACCGCCTGCGAAGCCTGCAAGGAGGCGCCCGAGAAGCCGCCGCTCTGGCAGGTCAAGGCCGCCCGGATCATCCACAACAATTCCGAGCAGCGCATCTATTACGAGAATGCGACGCTGGAATTCTGGGGCGTGCCGGTCGCCTTCTTCCCTTATTTCGCCTCGCCGGACCCGACGGTGAACCGTCTTTCGGGCGTGCTTTCGCCGCGCTTCGTCTCGAAGACGCGCCTTGGCCATGGCGTTTCGGTGCCCCTCTACTGGGCGATGGCGCCCAATTACGACGTGACCTTCACACCTACCTATTATTCACGGCAGGGTTTCCACGCTGATCTGCTCTGGCGCCACCGGCTCGAGAACGGTTCCTACAACATCCGCGCCAACGGCATATTCCAGCAGGATCGCAGCGCGTTCAGCGCCCTGCCCTATCTCGGCGCCGGCGCGAAGACCTTCCGTGGCTCCGTTTCCTCGCGTGGCCTGTTCCATCTCAACGAGAAATGGCAATTCGGCTGGGACGCCTCCTGGGCGACGGACAAGTTCTATTTCACCGATTACAAGGTGAAGCCGTCAAACCTTGCGACCAATTACTTCGCGGAAGCCGTTTCGAGCGTCTATCTGCGCGGACGCGGCGAGCGTTCCTGGTTCGATCTCTCGGCCTATCACTTCCTCGGGCTGACAACGTCCGATTGGCAGCCGCAGATCGGCACGGCGATGCCGAGCTTCGATTTCGACCGCCGCTTCACGCCCGACAGTATCGGCGGCGAGCTGAAGGTGACGGCCAATGGCGCGATCATCAACCGCGACGCCGCCTTCTATCAACCGCTCTCGAACACGGCGAACTTCATCCCGCCGCGCCTGCTCTATTCCAATCGGGAAGGCTATTATTACGGCTGTTCCTACAATGCCGGCGGCGTGGATATCGGTCGCTACCGGCCGGGCGAATGCCTGCTGCGCGGCTTTGCCGGCCAATATGCCCGCACCAGCCTCGACATTTCCTGGCGCAAGCGCTTCATCGACCCGATCGGCCAGGAATGGACGCCCTTCCTCGGCATGCGCGGCGATCTTGCCTGGCTCCAGCTCAACAAGTCGGGTTACAACAGCCCGGCGAACAGCTTCGTCACCGGACGTTACGGCAACGACCAGCAGACAAATTTCTTCGGCGGCAACGCGGATAACATGATGTTCCGCTCGATGCCCTCGATGGGTCTCGAATACCGTTATCCCTTCGTGGCGCTGACATCGCTCGGCTCGCACCATTTCGAGCCGATGGCGCAGGTTATCGTGCG
This sequence comes from Pseudomonadota bacterium, assembly GCA_020161575.1. Classification (GTDB taxonomy): domain Bacteria; phylum Pseudomonadota; class Alphaproteobacteria; order Rhizobiales; family Beijerinckiaceae; genus Rhabdaerophilum. The sequence goes on along the minus strand of JAIUNR010000006.1, from coordinate 187,938 downwards.
CCCCAACGAGCAGCGCATCGGCAAATTGCCCAACGAGGACGCGCAAAGCCTTGTCTTCGACGAGAATTCCATCTTCTCGTTCAACAAATTCTCCGGCTACGATCGCATCGAGGGCGGCACGCGCGTCAATTATGGCGGGCGCTATGCCTTCCGCGCTAATAACGGCGTCTTCGCCAGCCTGCTCTTCGGCCAATCGGTGCAGGTCGCGGGGCGCAATTCCTTCGCGCAATACGATCTCGCCAATACCGGCCGCAACAGCGGACTGGAGAGCCGACGCTCGGATTATATCGGCGCGGCCACGTTCCAGCCCAATGTCTCAAGCTCGATCACGGCCCGTGCGCGCTTTGACGAAAAGACCATGGCGCTGCGCCGTCTCGATATCGAGGGTACGGCCAGCATCACGGACAGGGTCCATCTCTCGACGCTCTACACGCGTATCGCGCCGCAGCCCGAGCTGGGCTACGCGCTTCGGCGCGAGGGGCTTTTCGTCAAAGCCAAGATTGACCTCCCGAAGAACTATTACGTCACGGGCTCTGTGCTTTTCGATCTCGACCGCTACCTGACGCAGCGCATCGTCAATCCGGCCGGCAACACCTCGCAATGGAGCGTGGCCGGCACCATGCTCGGCGTCGGTTACAAGGACGAATGCACGGATTTCTCGCTGACCTATTCGCGCACCTACAACGATTACCTCACGGGTGCGAACCAGAGGACTTCCTTGTATATGATGCGGCTTGAACTGAAGGATCTCGGCGACGCCTCGCTCGCCCAAAGGACATCCCGCTGATGAACCAGCTCGTGAAATCCCTGCGCCCGGCCCTGTTCGCGCTTGGTGTGGCGCTTGTTCCCGTCCTTGCCGGCCCGGCCAGCGCACAGGGCGTGCTCGCCCTTGTCAATTCCCGCCCCGTCACCTCGCTCGATGTGGAGCAGCGTATCCGCATCGCCGCCCTGACAGAACGGCGCAGGCTCGACCGCAAGAGCGCGCTGACCGAGCTGATTGACGATCAGGTGAAGCTCGCCGAAGCGCGGCGCATCGGCTACCGGATCACCGAGGAGGGGGTCGAGAGCGAATTCGAGAAGCTCGCCAAGGCCAACAAGCAAAACATTTTCGAGTTCGAGGCCAATCTCAAGCGCGCAGGCATCCAGCCCTCGATCCTCAAGGACAAGATGCGCGCGGATCTCGCCTGGGGCGTTCTGCTGCGCGATCAGGCCAAGCGCGGCACGCAGGTTTCCAATGCCGAGCTTGAGGGCGCCATCGAACAGAAGAAGCGCGAGGCGGCGAAGGTCACCGAGTTTCATCTCCTGCCTGTCGTGGTGGTGGTTGCGGGCGGCGATGTCGGCGCGGCCCAGCGCACCGCGAACGCGGCGCGGGCGAAATTCACCTCCTGCGAGACCAGCCTCGACGAGCTGCGCCAGATGCCGAATGTCGCCCTGCGCCCGATGATGATCCGCTCCTCGGCGGATCTGCCCAAACCACTGCTCGCCACGCTCGACAAGACCCCCGTCGGCCGGCTCTCGCAGCCCGGCGCCTCCGATCAGGGGATCGAGATGGTCGCGATCTGCGAGAAGAAGGTACTCGACAACCCGGAAGCCTCGCGCTCCAACGTCGCAGCCGCCCTCTCCGAGAAGAAGATTTCGGAAAACGCGAAATCCTATCTGGCCGAACTTCGCAAGAAGGTCGAGATCCAGTACCGCTGAGCCGGGATGATCGACGATCTCCCCCCGCTGCGCGAGGTTATTCGTGACTTCGAGCTGGATGCGAAAAAGTCGCTCGGCCAGAACTTCCTGCTCGACCTCAACCTCACTTCGAAGATCGCCCGTTCAGCCGGTTCGCTTGAGGATTACGTCGTCATCGAGATCGGCCCCGGCCCTGGCGGGCTGACGCGCGCCCTGCTCGCGCATGGCGCGGCGCATGTCATCGCCATCGAGCGCGATTCCCGCTGTATCGCCGCGTTGCAGGCGGTGTCGGCGCGCTATCCCGGCCGCCTCACGTTGATCGAGGCCGATGCGATGCGCTTCGATCCCTTACCGCTGCTAGCAGGCAGGAAAGCGCGGATCGTTGCCAACCTGCCCTATAATATCGGCACGCAATTGCTGATCGGCTGGCTGCGGGCCCAATGGCCGCCCTTCTATGCCTCGATGACCTTGATGTTCCAGCGCGAGGTTGCCCGCCGTATCGTCGCGCGCGAGACGGTGCCGGACGAATATGGCCGGCTCGGCATTCTCGCCAACTGGCGTTGCGAGACGAAAATCCTGTTCGACCTGCCGCCCTCGGCCTTCACGCCGCCGCCGAAGGTAACGTCGAGCGTGGTTTCACTCATTCCCCGCGCTACGCCCGAGGCGGCGCCGCTCGAAGCGCTGGAAAAGATCACTGGCGCGGCTTTCGCCCAGCGCCGCAAGATGCTGCGTCAGAGCTTGAAATCCCTTGGGAACGTACCGGATCTGCTCGCAGCAGCCGGGCTCGACGGGTCCGAACGGCCGGAAAACCTGCCGCTCTCCGCCTTCCTCGCCATGGCGAATGCGCTGGGCGCGCGCTAGAGCGCGAAGCCTGATTGAACCAGGCCTCTTGCTCCAACTTCGTATTTTGAAGCGTTTGCGTTCGATCAGCCGGCATCCAGCTGATCACAATCGGCTCTAGCCGTTCAGCGCCTTGCCGAGATCCGAGAGCAACACCGCAATCTCATCCGCCAGGAACGGCTGGCGATGGCGACGCAGGCGCTCACTGGCGAGGATCTGCTTGAGCTCGCCGTAGCATTTCTCGAGATCATCGTTGACCAGCACGTAATCGTAATCGCTCCAATGCGCGATTTCAGTTTCCGCGGTCTGGAGACGGCGGCGGATCACCGCATCCTCATCCTCGGCGCGGCGCTTGAGGCGGCTCTGGAGTTCGGCGATGGACGGCGGCAAGATGAAGACGGAGACGACATCCGCGCGCATCCGCTGGTAAAGCTGGAGCGTGCCCTGCACATCGATATCGAAGAGAATGTCGCGCCCCTCGGCCAGCGCGAGTTCCACGGGACCGCGCGGCGTGGCGTAGAAATTGCCGTGAACTTCGGCCCATTCGAGCAGGTCGCCCCGCTCGCGCATCGCCTCGAAAGTGGCGACATCGATGAAGTGGTAATGCACGCCATCGACCTCGCTGGGCCTGCGTGCGCGCGTCGTCACCGAGATGGACAGGCGGATCTCCGGGTCGGATTGCAGCAGCAGCCGCGAAAGAACCGATTTCCCCGCCCCCGAAGGCGAGGAAATCACGAACATCACGCCGCGGCGTGCCCCGGCGCCACTCTCGATCTTCGAAATACCCTGCACATCAATCTCCCACGGCGATATTCCCTCCTCATAGGGGAGGCGCCGGCTGCTTTCAACTGGTGCTCAGGGCGTGGTGGTGGAACGCGGCGCGGGTGTCGTCGCCGGGCGCCGGGCCGGGTTGGCGGGAGAAGGCGGCGGCGAGGCGAAACCCGATGCCGGCGAGGAGGGCGATGGCGGTGTCGCTTCAGGAGCAGGCGCGGGCGCAGGCTGTGCGCCCTCCGGTGCGGCAGGCGCGGATGCGCCGCGCGTGGCCTCGATCTGGCGCCAGCGCGCGACATTGCGGTTATGCTGTTCGAGCGTCTCGGCGAAGGCGTGCCCCCCCGTCCCGTCGGCCACGAAATAAAGGTCTCTCGTCTTCGAGGGATTGGCGGTTGCCTCCATCGCGGCGCGACCGGGATTGGCGATCGGTCCGGGCGGCAGGCCGTTGATCACGTAGGTGTTGTATGGCGTCGGGCGCTCGATCTCGCTGCGCAGGATGCCGCGGCCGAGGCTCGCCTTGCCGCCGACAAGCCCGTAGATGATCGTCGGGTCCGATTGCAGCTTCATGTTCTTCGACATGCGGTTATAGAACACGCCGGCGACACGGCTGCGCTCGTCGGCGCGGCCGGTTTCCTTCTCGACGATCGAAGCGAGAATCACCAGTTCTCGTGGTGACTTCAAGGTGAGATCCTTGGCGCGGCGCTTCCAGACATCGTCGAGAAGCTTCCTCTGTTCACGCGCCATGCGCGCCAGCAGGGCATCGCGCGGGGTGCCGCGGTTGATCTTGTAGGTATCGGGCAGGAGCGAGCCTTCCGCCGGAATGCTGGCGACTTCGCCGGTCAGCAGGTCATTCTCTTTCAGCCGCTCCACGATCTGCTCGCTGGTCAACCCTTCGGGAATGGTGATCACATGCTCGACCGAGCGGCCCGAGGTGATGATATCGATGACTTCCGCCATCGTGACCTGCCGCTTGAAAAGGTACTCGCCGGCCTTGGCGCGCTTCTTGAGCGCCTCGTCGCTCGTGAATTTCGACTGGATATCGCGGAAGAGCAGCGCGGCCCAGAACCAGCGCGGATGCGCGACCACGCCCTCCCGCTCGAGCAGATCCACGATCTCCTCGGTCGAGGCACCTTTTTCGATGATGACGGATTTGTCCGCCTGAAGCGGGCCTGGCGCATCGAAATCCTTGCGACCGACAGAAAACATCGACCCAATAACGATGGTCACAATCAACGTGACCGTCATCAGGCCGGAGAACAGACCGGCAAGCCCTTCCTTGCGCTTCTTCTTCGGCGGCGGCGGCGCGATCTCGGCCGATACGGCCTCGCTCGCGGCGGCCCGCTTGCGCCCGCCGAACCACGAGCGGCGCACCTCGTCCGTGCCGCCCATTCCGCTATCCTGATCGGGTTTCAGCGCCATGCTCTCGCCTCGGACGCCGAAGCGCCTCTTCTGTTGGCCACGCGAAGGCGGCGGGATTCGGTTGCCGATATTCCGTATGAATATGGCGAAAACGGGAGCATCCGCGCCATCGCGCTTTCAGGCCGGCGACGGATCACCCGACTCGGCGCAGCACGAGCGAGGCGTTGGTGCCGCCGAAACCGAAGGAATTCGACAGAGCGACATCGATTTTACGCTTCACCGGCTTGTGCGGCACAAGGTCGATGAGCGTCTCGACATCCGGGTTGTCGAGATTGATCGTCGGCGGCGCGATCTGGTCGCGGATGGCGAGGATCGAGAAGATCGCTTCGATCGCGCCGGCGGCGCCTAGAAGATGCCCGGTCATCGATTTGGTCGAGGACATCGAGACCTTGGCGGCATGATCACCGAGCAGGCGCGTGACGGCGCCGAGTTCGATCGTGTCGGCCATGGTCGAGGTGCCGTGCGCGTTGACATAATCGATCTCCGAAGGCGCGAGCCCCGCGCGCTTCAGCGCAGCCTTCATGCAGCGGTAGGCGCCATCGCCATCCTCGGATGGCGCGGTAATGTGGAATGCATCGCCCGACATGCCATAGCCGATGACCTCGGCATAGATCTTCGCGCCGCGTGCCTTGGCATGCTCGTATTCCTCGAGCACGACAACACCGGCGCCCTCGCCCATCACGAAACCGTCGCGGTCCTTGTCATAGGGGCGCGAGGCGCGGGTGGGGTCGTCGTTGAAATTCGTGGAAAGCGCACGGCAAGCCGAGAAACCCGCCATGGAAATGCGCGAGATCGGCGATTCAGCACCGCCCGCGACCATGACTTCGGCATCGCCGAGCGCGATCATCCGCGCCGCATCGCCAATCGCATGGGCGCCCGTCGAACAGGCCGTGACGACCGCGTGATTCGGCCCCTTGAGACCATGTTCGATCGAGATATAGCCTGACGCCAGATTGATCAGCCGCCCCGGAATGAAGAAGGGCGAAACGCGCCGCGGCCCTTTTTCGGCCAGCAGCAGCGAAGTTTCATAGATTCCCGTCAACCCGCCGATACCGGAACCGACGAGCACGCCCGTGCTCGTCTGGTCTTCGTAGCTGGTTGGATGCCAGCCGGCATCGTCGAGCGCCTGCCTCGCCGCGGCCATCGCAAAGACGATGAATTCATCGACCTTGCGCTGGTCCTTCGGGTCCATCCATTCGTCGGGGCGGAAGGCATCGACATCCTCCCCGCGCGGAATGATGCAGGCGATTTTCGCGGCAATGTCCGAGACATCGAAAGTCTCGATCTTCCGCGCGGCGGATTTCCCCGCGAGGATCGCAGCCCAGCTTGCCTCCACACCGCAGGCTAGCGGCGTGACCATGCCGAGACCGGTGACGACAACCCGACGCAACATTGCCAAAGTGCCGTTCGTTACGCGGCGTTCTTCTCGAGGAACTTCACGGCATCGCCGACCGTAACGATCGTCTCGGCCGCGTCATCCGGAATCTCGACACCGAATTCCTCTTCGAACGCCATGACGAGCTCGACCGTGTCGAGGCTGTCCGCGCCCAGATCGTCGATGAAATTCGCGCCATCGACCACCTTGTCGGCATCGACGCTGAGATGCTCGATCACGATCTTCTTCACGCGCTCGGCGACATCGCTCATGGTGAACCCTTTTCTTCAGATACTGTTCGTTTCAGGACCAAGTTCCGCCGACGCGGCAAGCGAAGGCGGAGGCAACCCGGCCTTCCCTTCCAAACGCGGCACCGAAAGTCAACGCCGCGCAAAGCCGGAAAGCCAGAATTTAGTGAAAGACCCTGCATTTTCGCAAGGCCCGACGCTGCATTATCCGCTCAAATCCGCGCCATGCCGCCATTCACGTGCAGCGTCTGCCCGGTCATATAGGCGGCTTCGTCCGAGGCGAGATAGGCCACGGCCGAGGCGATCTCGCTGCCCTTGCCCATGCGCCCGGCGGGAATATTGCCCATGATCGCCTCGCGCTGCTTGTCGTTCAGCGCGTCCGTCATGGCGCTTTCGATGAAGCCCGGTGCGACGCAATTGACCGTGATTCCACGGCTCGCGACTTCCGCCGCGATGGATTTCGTCATGCCGATCATGCCGGCCTTCGCCGCGCAGTAATTCGCCTGGCCGGGATTGCCGGTGACGCCCACCACCGAGGTGATGCCGATGATGCGGCCGAAGCGGCGCTTCATCATCCCCTTCACCGCCGCCCGTGCGAGCACGAAGGAGGAGGTGAGGTTCACCGCCAGCACCTGATCCCATTCCTCGTCCTTCATGCGCATGAAGAGGTTGTCGCGGGTGATGCCGGCATTGTTGACGAGGATATCGACCTGCCCCATCGCCTTCTCGGCTTCCGGCAGCAGCGCCTCGACAGAGGCGCGGTCGGAAAGGTTGGCGGGGGTGACATGGCAGCGATCGCCGAGCTTCGCAGCAAGCTGCTCCAGCGCCTCGCGGCGGGTACCCGAGAGCGCGACCACCGCGCCCTGCGCGTGGAGCGCTTCCGCGATCGCGGCGCCTATGCCGCCCGAAGCGCCGGTGACGAGCGCGCATTTGCCATTGAGTGAGAACATGGGATTTCCTTTTTAGGCCGAGTAGGTCGAGACTTCGTCTGGCGTACCGATATTGATTGCCTCGCTGCCCGCCACGAGCCGTTTGGCGATGCCGGTGAGCACCTTGCCCGCCCCGCATTCGACGAAGCGCGTGATGCCGTTCTCGCCGAGCCACGTCATGCTCTCGCGCCAGCGCACCGAGCCGCAGACCTGCGTGACCAGGTTCCGGCGAATGGCTTCGGGATCAACAACCGGCGCGGCGGCGACATTGGCGATGACCGGCACTTTCGGCGCGAGGATCTTCGCGCTCTTGAGCGCTTCCTCCATCGCGCGCGCTGCCGGCGCCATCAGCGCCGAATGGAAGGGCGCGGAAACGGGGAGCAGGATCGCGCGCTTGACGCCCTTCTCCTTCGCGACCTCGCAGGCGCGGTCCACCGCCGCCTTGTCGCCCGAAAGCACGACCTGCCCGCCGCCATTATCATTCGCGACATCGCAGATGAGCCCCGTATCGGTCGCGGCGATTTCGGCAATCTCGACCGCAAGATCCCATTCAGCGCCCAGAAGCGCCGCCATCGCGCCCTGCCCCGCCGGCACGGCCGCCTGCATCGCGTCGCCGCGGATGCGCAGGAGCTTCGCGGTATCGGAAATCGTCAGCGCTCCCGCAGCGCAAAGCGCGGAATATTCGCCGAGCGAATGGCCCGCGACATAAGACGCGGCCTTCGTCAGATCGAGCCCCTTCTCCGCTTCGAGCACGCGGATCACCGCGAGGGAATGGGCCATCAGCGCCGGTTGCGCGTTGGCGGTCAGCGTGAGCTGATCCTCGGGGCCTTCCCACATGAGGGCCGAAAGCTTCTGCCCCAATGCGGCATCGACCTCCTCGAACACCGCGCGGGCGGCGACGAAATTCTCCGCCAGAGCCTTGCCCATGCCCACCGACTGCGAGCCTTGTCCGGGAAAGAGAAATGCGGTTTTCGTCATTTTTCGCCTCGATGCTGTCTGTCTTCCGCCCGAATGCGGCGTGCACCCGCCTGAGTCAAGCCGAAGCGCCGGCGCCATCGTCGCTTCTGCCCAGCAATCCCGCGATTCTGGCGCGCAATTCAGGCAGGATCTCGGTATCGAAGAACGGGTTGTTGCGAAACCAGCCGATATTGCGCGGGCTGGGATGCGGCAGCGCGATGAGGCGCGGCCATCCCTCCCGCCACGCCCTCACACGCTCGACCAGCCGGCCGCCCGGCGGGATCGGGCGGTTGGCGCGGGCGAAATGCCAGCGATGCGCATATTCCCCCAGCAGGATGGTGAATTCGATCTCCGGCAGGGCGGAGAGCAGCGGCGCGCGCCACAGGGTGGCGCATTCGGGGCGCGGCGGCATGTCGCCGCCCTTGCCCGTGCCGGGATAGCAGAATCCCATCGGGATGATCGCGAAGCAGGCGGGATCGTAGAAGGTTTCGCGGTCAACCCCCAGCCACCCGCGCAGGCGCGCACCCGAGGCATCGTCGAACGGTCGCCCCTTCGCATGGGTGATCCGCCCCGGCGCCTGCCCGACGATGAGAATGCGCGCGCCTTGCCCCGCCTGCAGGATCGGGCGCGGGCCGAGCGGGAGGTCATTGCCCTTGCCCTGGCAGGCCGTGCAGGCGCGGATATCGGCGAGAAGCTTTTCGAAGGGATCGTGCAATGCAAAATCCGGTTGTATTCCGCGCCAAATTTGGATATCAGGCCCACTTCCGCTTGGCCGGTGGCTGAACGGAGAGCCATGATCGTCATGGTAGGGTTTGTCCAGAACCCGCTCTCCCGTGTCAACGCCTTCGTGATTTCTCGTTTGAGCCTTCCAACGGCTCGAAGGGCTTCGCGCCAGCGGATGTGAAACTTGAAAGAAGGCTCGCATGGCACTCTATGAACACGTTTTCCTGGCTCGCCAGGACGTGACCGCCCAGCAGGTCGAAGCGATGACGGAAACCTACAAGGCCGTTATCGAGGCGAATGGTGGCGCGGTTACCAAGGTCGAATATTGGGGCGTGAAGTCCCTGGCCTACCGCATCAAGAAGAACCGCAAGGCGCATTACGCGCTCTTCAACCTCGACGCGCCCGCCAAGGCTGTCGCCGAGATGGAGCGCCAGATGGCGATCAGCGAGGATGTCCTGCGCTTCATGACCGTGAAGGTCGAGGAGCTTGAGGAAGGTCCCTCCGCGATGCTGCAGCGCCGTGACCGCGATGAGCGCGAGCGCGGTGAGCGTGGCGATCGCCCGGACCGCGCCCCGCGCCGCCGTGACGATGCCGAGGCTTCGGATGAAGCGGGCGAGGAGGAAGTCTGATGTCTCAAACCGCTGGCGCCCGCCGCCCCTTCTTCCGCCGCCGCAAGACCTGCCCGTTCACGGGCAACGGCGCCCCGAAGATCGACTACAAGGATACGAAGCTGCTCTCGCGCTACATTTCCGAGCGCGGCAAGATCGTTCCTTCGCGCATCACGGCCGTCTCGGCCAAGAAGCAGCGTGAACTCGCCCAGGCGATCAAGCGCGCGCGCTTCCTCGGCCTGCTGCCCTACGTGATCAAGTAAGCCGCTCGCTCCCCGGGAGCGAAGGTTGAAAACAAAGCCGGCGGGTCCGCCCGCCGGTTTCAGGCCTGAAGTCGCCGCTGCCGGGCAACCGTTGGCGGTAAAGCTGAAACGGAATCCGCGCCTGACGGCTCTTCCGCTTCTAACCGCCAGACCGGGTTTCCGGCTGGTCGCGGGACAGCTCGACCCATGAAGCCGAACATGAACTTGGCCGAAGCCATTTTCGTCGCGATTTTCGCAGGCGTTTCATCGGCGCTCCTTTCGGGGCAGCTGACGCCGGGCGCCGCGCCGCTGCTTCTGTTCTCGCTGCTTTCCCCCCTGCCGATCTTCGTTGCCGGTTTCGGCTGGCATCCGCTTGTCGGCGCGCTGGCGGGGATCGCGGGCACGCTGATGCTGATCTTCGGCGCCGGCGGCATTCCCGCGCTGATTTTCGGCGTCATGACCGCGTTGCCGGGTATTGTCGCGGTTTTTGCGGCGGACCGGCTGTTTTCCGTCTTTTCCGGCCGGCCGGAGCGTGACGGGATCGATCTCGGGCGCATCGCGATCGTGCTGGTGATGCTCCTTGCTTTTACCGCCGTGCTCGGCCTGATGCTCATCGAACCTGATCTCGATGCGCTGATGAAGCGCCTCAGAGCGATGGTGGACCTGCTGTGGCAGGGCCTGAGTGGCCAGAATCCGACACTCCCGCAGCCCGATATGCCCGCCCTCGCCGCTTTTCTTGCGATGATGAGCCGCATCCTCATTCCCAGCTCGGTAATCGTCGCCTTCCTCACCTTGGTGATCGCCGGCACGCTCGGCATGCAGATCGCGGAGCGCATGGGGCGCCTCGCCTATCCGCGCCCGGATTTCCGCCGCTTCCGCCTGCCGGGCGGCACGCTGATCCTGTTGGGTGCCGCGCTGATCGTCGCGAGCCGGGCGGGCTATCTCGGCCTTTTCGGGGAAATCGTCGTCGGCATGCTGCTGATCGCCTATCTGCTCCAGGGGCTGGGCGTGGTCCATGCGCGCACGATCGGCATGCCCATGCGTCTTCCGCTTCTCGGGGTGATCTGGATCACGCTGATCCTCATGGGTTTTCCGGGGATGATCTTCATCCTGCTCGGCATGGCGGATCACCTTTTCAACTTTCGCCGCGGCCGTCTCTAGGCCGCCATCTCATCCAAACCGATCATCAGTCAAAGGAGAAAGACAATGGAAGTGATCCTCTTGGAACGTGTCGCCAAACTCGGCCAGATGGGCGAGGTCGTCCGCGTGAAGGACGGTTATGCGCGTAATTTCCTGCTGCCGCGCGGCAAGGCGCTGCGCGCTACCGAAGCCAACAAGGGCAAGTTCGCCGCCCAGCGCGCGCAGCTTGAGGCGCAGAACCTCGAGCGCCGCAAGGACGCCGATGCCGTCGCCGCCAAGCTCGACGGACAAACCTTCGCGCTGATCCGCCAGGCCGGCGAATCGGGCGTCCTCTACGGCTCCGTCTCCGCGCGCGATCTCGCCGAGATCCTGACGCAGGGTGGATTTACGGTGGCGCGCGGCCAGATCACGCTCAACGCGCCGATCAAGACGCTTGGCATGCATCAGGTTTCCGTTGTCCTTCACCCGGAAGTCGCGGCGAAGGTGACGATCAACGTCGCCCGCTCGCTCGAAGAGGCCGAGCGTCAGGCGCGCGGCGAGAACGTGCTCGAGCGCGAGGCCGACAATCTCGATGATCTCGGCCTCGAAATCGGCGCCGCGCTCGCCGAAGCCGGCCCGATGGCCGAGATGTGAGGCGCTGCGCGCTCGACCGTCCGCGGTCAAGCGCGAAAGCGAGGCCCCGAATTTCCCTTGTGGGAAGCTGTGGGTAACGCAGAGAATTGGCCCCCCGGATTTCGGGGGGCTTTTTTATCGCCGCCATTCGGCGCGATATCACTAAATCACCGCCTTCTGATTCTAGATCGTCAGCCCGATGTCCAACCTCGCCCGAATCGAAACACCGCAAGCCGAAACGCTCCGCCTCGCTCCGCACAATCTCGAAGCGGAACAGGCCCTGCTGGGCGCGATCCTCGTCAATAACGAGGCCTATGACCGGGTGTCGGATTTCCTTCAGCCCCAGCACTTCTTCGAGGCTTTGCACGGGCGCATCTTCGAGGTGATCACCAAGCTTTTGCGCGCCGGCAAGGTCGCGACCCCGATCACGCTGAAAACCTACCTGCCCGATCTCGATCTTGGCGGCGTGACCGTGCCGCTCTACCTCGTCCGCCTTGCCCAGAGCGCGACGACGATCATCAACGCCGCCGAATACGGCCGCACGATCTACGAGCTGGCGCTCAGGCGCAACCTCATCACCATCGGCGAGGAGATGGTCAATCGCGCCTTCGACGCGCCCGTGGAGGAAGGCCCACGCCTCCAGATCGAGGATGCCGAGAAGAAGCTCTACGGCCTTGCGGAAAGCGGACGCTTCGAGGGCGGCTTCCAGAGTTTCTCCTCGGCGCTGAAGCTCGCGATCCACATGGCGAGCGAGGCCTACAAGCGTGATGGCGGGCTTTCGGGCACGGCAACGGGCCTCGACGATTTCGACCAGAAGCTCGGCGGCCTCCAGCGTTCCGACCTCGTGATCCTCGCGGGGCGCCCGGCCATGGGCAAGACCTCGCTCGCGACCAATATCGCCTATAACATCGCGAAAGCCTGGCGTGGCGAACGCCAGCCCGACGGCTCGATGGTGACGGTCAATGGCGGCATTGTCGGCTTCTTCAGCCTCGAAATGAGCGCCGAACAGCTCGCGACCCGTATCATCGCCGAGCAATCAGGCGTGCCCTCCTTCAAGATCCGCCGCGGCGACATCACCCAGGAGGAATTCGGCCGCCTGCACGAGGCGGTGGCGGTAATGCAGTCCATCCCCTTCCACATCGATCAATCCGGCGGCATCTCGATCGCACAGCTCGCGGCGCGCGCGCGGCGGCTCAAGCGCCAGCACGGGCTCGACCTGCTGGTCGTCGATTATCTCCAGCTTCTCTCGGGTTCATCCAAGAAGGGCGATAACCGTGTGCAGGAACTGACCGAGATCACAACCGGGCTGAAGGCGCTTGCGAAGGAACTCGCCGTGCCGATCGTGGCGCTCTCGCAGCTCTCGCGTCAGGTCGAGACGCGCGACGACAAGCGCCCGCAACTCTCGGACCTGCGCGAATCCGGCTCGATCGAGCAGGACGCGGACGTGGTTCTCTTCGTTTATCGCGAGGAATATTACCTCCAGAACAAGGAGCCGAAACCGGGCACCGAGGAACATCTCAAATGGCAGGCGGAGATGGACCGCGTGCATGGCAAGGCCGAGGTCATCATCGGCAAGCAGCGTCACGGCCCCACCGGATCGGTCCAGCTCCAGTTCGAGGCGAATGTCACCCGCTTCTCGAACCTCGCCAAGGAGGATTATCTGCCCGAAAGGCTGGAATGATGGGCGAGCATGCCGCCATTCTGACCATCGATCTTGAAGCCTTGCGCGCGAACTGGCGCCTGCTCGCGAAACGCGGCGGCGGCGCGCAGACCGGCGCCGCAGTGAAGGCGGATGCTTATGGTCTTGGAATCGAGACTGTCGTGCCGGCGCTGCTCGAAGCCGGTTGCCGGTCCTTTTTCGTCGCGCATCTGTCGGAAGGGCTTCGCGTTCGCGCGGTCGCGCCCCAAGCCGCGATCTATGTGCTGAACGGCCTCGCGGAAGCTAGCCTCGCGGATTACCGCCATCACCGCCTTCGCCCGGTACTCGGCTCCGCGCGCGAGATCGGCTTGTGGAAAGGTCAGGCGGGCGAGAGGGCGGCCTTGCATGTCGATACCGGCATGAACCGGCTGGGGATGCGCCGGCAGGAAGCCCTCGCGCTGATCCGCGACCATCGGCTCGCCGATCTGGGGATCGGGCTGGTGATGAGCCACTTCGCCTCCTCGGAATATCCCGAGGCGGCCGATACGCGCGCGCAGATCGCGGCTTTCGCCGAACTTGCGGAAGTGATTCAAGCGCCTGACGGGTTGAATCGGGAAACATCCCTAAGTCTTTGGAATTCTTCGGCGCATTTCATCGATGGCGCGGAGCCCTACGCCCTCACCCGCCCCGGTTATGCGCTTTATGGCGGCAACCCGACGCCGGACAAGCTCAATCCGATGCGCCCCGTGATCCGTCTCGAGGCGCCGATCGTGCAAATCAACCACGTACCCGCTGGCGAGGCCGTCGGCTATAATGGCAATTTCGTCGCGCCGCGCGACAGCCGGATCGCCACGATCTCCTGCGGGTATGCCGACGGCCTGCCGCGCAATCTCGGCAACCGCTCCGGCCATCCCGGCGGTATCGCGCGCGTGGCCGGGCGCGAATGTCCGTTTGCCGGCAATGTCTCGATGGATCTCATCACGATCGACATCACTGATCTGCCCGAGGACGCGGCGATGCCCGGCGATCTTGTCACGCTGATCGATGAGGAACTGACCATCGAGCGCGTCGGCGCGAGGGGCGATACGATCGGCTATGAGATCCTCACAAGCCTCGGCAGGCGTTACCGGCGCATTGCGATCGGCTAGATCCCCGGCTGTCGACAGGCGGGAAGGCGGTCGCGCAAGCGGATACCGGAGCGGGTTCCGATCCAATCAGTTCGGTGCACTTGTCGGTCCACTTGGAGCCTGGCAGGTTGAATTCGCCCTGCGGGCAGCACCCTCACACCGTCATGTTGAGGATTTGCATGATGGAGCCGGGCGACGGCTTCTTCACTTCCGTCGCCGCCTTGCTCGCCTCCAGCACGCCCACCAGCGCGCCGGTCGTCGCGGCGATCTGGCGCGATTGAAATTGCAGCACAATCTTTTTGCGCAGGTTCATCGCGGCCGGATTTGTCGTGATGCTGGCCATAACGCGGCCTCCCCACTTAACTCAACCAGTAGGTGCATGCTGCGCTTTGTCGGTTAAGAAAAGCTGAGCACGCCCCTTTTACACCAGCTTGTCGACCGAGCGGACATAGTTCAGTTCCGCCCGCCCTTTCGGCGCCTCCGCGCTGATCTGGATCGCCTCGATCATTTTTGCCGTGTTTTCCTGCTCCGTACGCAGGCTGGCCGCGAGAAGCTCATTCGATTTGATGGCCTCGCGGGAAGATGCGGCGACATCCATACTCATGGGACGACCTCCAAACAGCAACCAATGGTTGCATTGTGGATTGAAGGTCTTTCCTCTCCGTTAGGAGGATGCCTCGCCTTTTCACGAAAGGCGCGAAGCTCAGGCGAGCTTGTCGAGCATGCTGGAGTAAGGCAGGGGCGCCCGACTATCCGCACCAGAGGCAGCGGAGAGCAAAGCCACGCTTTGCTGGGCCATCTGGCTAGCGGCTTTGAATGCGGCGATGGAAACCATCATCCCTGCGCTCAGCGCGGGCATATCGGCGATGCCGGACATCGGGCTTCTCCCTTTTGCGTCACAGCGTAGCTGCGGAAGCGCGATCCTTGCCGAGACTTCCTCTCATCCGTGTGGAAATAATCGCTAAGATGCGAATCACTTGAATAGGAATCACTTGCGCCCTTTCCTTCGGATGTGGATTCACCCGCGGCGCGAAAACGGAACGTCACCTTGGCCAAGCGGACAACCTCCTTCATCTGTCAGGCCTGCGGCGCGGTGTATCAGCGCTGGCAGGGCAAATGCGAAGCCTGCGGCGAGTGGAATTCCATCGCCGAGGAAGCGACCGGCGAGGTCCATGCCGCGCCGGTCGCCTCAGGCGGGGCACGGCTGAAGAAAGGCCGCGTGATCGCGCTGGAGGGGCTTTCCGGCACCCCGATGGACGCACCCCGCCTGCCTGCGGGCATCGCGGAACTCGATCGGGTGACCGGCGGCGGGTTCGTCAAGGGCTCCGTGATCCTGCTGGGCGGCGAACCGGGGATCGGCAAATCGACGCTGCTGATCCAGGCCGCCGCCGCCATCGGCCGGGCGGGTGCGCGCTCGGTCTATATCTCGGGCGAGGAAAGCGCCGGGCAGGTGCGCCTGCGCGCGCAACGGCTGGGCCTTGGCGACGCGCCTGTGGAACTCGCGGCGGAAACCCATGTCGAGGATATCCTCACCACGCTTGCCGCCGGCACGCCGCCGCGGCTCGTGATCATCGATTCAATCCAGACCATGTGGACCGACGCGGTGGAAGCCGCGCCGGGAACGGTGACCCAGGTCCGCGCGGCGGCGCAGGGGCTGATCCGTTTCGCCAAGGCGAGCGGCGCGGCGATCATCCTGGTCGGCCATGTCACCAAGGACGGGCAGATCGCCGGCCCGCGCGTAGTCGAGCACATGGTCGACGCCGTGATGAGCTTCGAGGGCGATGCCGCGCATCATTTCCGCATCCTGCGCGCGGTGAAGAACCGCTTCGGCGCGACGGACGAGATCGGCGTGTTCGAGATGGGCGGACAGGGGCTTGTGGAAGTGCCCAATCCCTCCGCCCTCTTCCTCGGCGCGCGCGATGCCTCGGTTTCCGGCACCGCCGTCTTCGCCGGCATGGAAGGCACGCGCCCTATGCTGGTGGAAATCCAGGCTCTGGTGACGCCGACCGCGCTCGGCACCCCTCGCCGCGCCGTCGTCGGCTGGGATACCAACCGTCTCGCCATGGTGCTGGCCGTGCTCGAAGCGCGCGGCGGCGTGCGTCTCGGCCAGCATGATGTCTACATGAATGTCGCCGGCGGCTTCCGCATTATGGAACCGGCGGCTGATCTCGCAGTGGCGGCGGCGCTCGTCTCCTCGCTTGCCGATATTCCGCTTCCGCCCCAGGCCGTACTTTTCGGCGAGATCAGTCTTTCCGGCCTTATCCGCCCGGTGCCGCAATCGGCGCCGCGCCTCAAGGAAGCCGCAAAGCTCGGCTTTAGCGAGGCGCTGCTGCCCGAGGGCTCGGCCGAATCCGCAAAACAGGCGGGCCTGAAGACAAGGAACATGAACCGCATCGCCGATCTCGTGGCGGAGATTGCCGGTGGTACACCCCGCCAGCGGTCGCGCGGCTGAAATCGAGCCCGCTGGAGAATGCAGAATTGTGTGCCCGCGCACATCGTATCGGAAAATCCGCAGGGTTTTCCGCGATCCGGGGTGACGGCGGGCGCTTATGCCGATATATGCCGGCTTCGCCTTCTTTTATCGAAAAGACGCGCGCAGCCGTCTCAAAGCGAGGAACCTCATGCCTGTTGCCATTCTTGATCTCGTCGTCATCGGCATCGTGCTGTTGTCGGGCTTGCTGGCAATGGTGCGTGGTTTCACGCGCGAGGTCCTCGCGATCGGCTCCTGGGCCGTGGCGGCTCTCGTCGCCTATTTCGGCTGGCCCAAGGCCGCGCCGCTCGTGATGCAATACGTGGTCAAGCAGCCGCCGATGCTGGTGAACGGCATCGCCCTCGGCGCCGTTTTCCTCGCCACCCTGCTTGTGGCCTATATCATCACCTCCAAGCTCTCGGATTTCATTCTCGACAGCCGGGTCGGCGCGCTGGATCGCACGCTCGGCTTCCTGTTCGGCGCGGCGCGCGGTTTCCTGCTGGCCGTCATCGGTTTCGGCCTGTTCTCCCTGCTGGTGAACGACCGCCAGCTCCCGGATTGGGTGAACGACGCGAAACTGCGCCCGGTCCTTGTTTCGAGCTTCGAAAAGCTCAAGGGCATGTTGCCGGACAATCTTGATGAG
The DNA here is from genome assembly GCA_020161575.1 of Pseudomonadota bacterium. Taxonomy (GTDB): domain Bacteria; phylum Pseudomonadota; class Alphaproteobacteria; order Rhizobiales; family Beijerinckiaceae; genus Rhabdaerophilum. The sequence continues at coordinate 170,518 of JAIUNR010000006.1, read as the reverse complement.
CGTATCGGCTCCATCAAGCAGATCACTGACGAGTTGAAGGCCGGCACGCCGGGCGCGCCGCCGCCGAAGCAATAAGCGGACTCTACTCGATCGATCGGAAAGGGCGGCAGATGGCGGACGCGAGCGGGATGAACGGACACGGCCATGACGAGGATTTCCTGAACGAGGATTTCCGGGACGAGGATCATCCGCGCGAGGAATGCGGAGTGTTCGGCGTTTTCGGCCACCCCGACGCCGCCGCGCTGACCGCGCTGGGGCTCCATGCCCTCCAGCATCGCGGACAGGAAGCGGCGGGTATCGTCTCTTTTGATGGCACGCGCTTTCATTCCGAGCGCCGGCTCGGTCTGGTCGGCGACAATTTCTCGAAGCGTAGCGTGATCGACCGCCTTCCCGGCAATGTCGCCATCGGCCATACCCGCTATTCGACAACCGGCGAGACCATTTTGCGCAATGTCCAGCCGCTCTTCGCCGAACTGGCCGGTGGCGGCTTCGCCGTGGCGCATAACGGCAACCTCACCAACGGGCTCACCCTGCGCCGCAAGCTCATCTCCGAGGGTGCGATTTATCAGGCGACGTCGGACAGCGAAGTCATCCTGCATCTTGTCGCGCGATCGAAGCGCGAGCGTTTCATCGATCGCTTCATTGATGCGTTGGGGCAGATCGAGGGCGCCTATGCTTTCGTCGGCATGACGAACAAGAAGCTGATCGGCGCGCGCGATCCGCTGGGCATCCGCCCGCTGGTTCTTGGCCGGCTCGACGGCTACCCGATCTTCACCTCCGAAACCTGTGCGCTCGACATTATCGGCGCGCGGTTCGAGCGCGAGATCGAGCCGGGCGAGGTCGTCGTCGTCAACGAGACCGGCGAGATCGAATCCCTGCGCCCCTTCCCCATCCGCAAGGCACGCCCCTGCATTTTCGAGTATGTCTATTTCTCGCGGCCGGATTCGATCGTCGGCGGCAAGAATGTCTACGAGGTGCGCAAGAATATCGGCGCCATCCTCGCCAAGGAAAGCCCGGTCGCGGCCGATGTGGTGATCCCCGTGCCGGATTCCGGCGTGCCCGCCGCGCTCGGCTTTTCGCAAGGCGCGAATATCCCCTATGAACTCGGCATCATCCGCAACCATTATGTCGGCCGCACCTTCATCCAGCCGACGCAATCGATCCGCGAACTCGGCGTGCGCATGAAGCATTCCGCCAACCGCGCCGTGGTCGAGGGCAAGCGGATCGTTCTCGTCGACGATTCCATCGTGCGCGGCACGACCTCGCGCAAGATCGTGGGCATGATGCGCGAAGCCGGCGCCAAGGAGGTGCATTTCCGCATCGCCTCCCCGCCGATCAAGCATCCCGATTTTTACGGCATCGACATGCCCGATCAGGACAAATTGCTCGCCGCGCGCATGAACCTTGAGGAAATGCGCGCCTATCTCGGCGTGGAAAGCCTCGCCTTCATCTCGATCGACGGGCTCTATCGCGCGCTCGGCGAGGAAGGGCGCAATGGGGCGGCGCCGCAATTCACCGACCATTACTTCACCGGCGATTACCCCACGCCGATCGCCGATCTCCTCGGCGAGAGCGCCAAGCAGCTTTCGCTGCTCGCGGAAGCCAGCTGAGACCGATCATGACCGAACAGACCCTCAAAGGGCGCATCGCCCTCGTCACCGGCGCTTCGCGCGGGATCGGGCGCGCCACCGCCCTCGCCTTCGCCAAGGCCGGCGCGCATGTGATCGCGCTGGCGCGCACCCAGGGCGGGCTTGAGGAACTCGACGACGAGATCAAGGCGCTGGGCGGCACGGCCACCCTCGTGCCGCTGGACCTCACGGATTTTGACGCGCTCGACCGGCTTGGTCTCTCCATCCACGAGCGTTGGGGCAAGCTCGACATCCTCGTCGGCAATGGCGCGATGCTCGGCACGATCGGCCCGCTGAACCATATCGAGCCGAAGATCTTCGAGCGCGTGATGGCGGTGAATGTCACGGCCAATTACCGGCTGATCCGCTCGATGGATCCGCTGCTGCGCGCTTCCGATGCGGGCCGCGCGATCTTTCTCTCCTCCTCTGCCGGCTCGAACGCCTACGCCTATTGGGGCCTTTACGGCGCCTCCAAGGCCGCGCTGGACCTGATGTGCCGGGACTGGGCCGAGGAGATCCGCAACGTCACGAATGTCAAGGTGATGCTGGTCAATCCGGGCCGCACCCGCACCCGCATGCGCGCGGAGGCCGCGCCGGGCGAAGACCCGACGAGCCTGCCGGAGCCGGCCGAGATCACGCCCTTCCTCATCGAAATGGCCTCGCCCGCCTGGCAGGAAACCGGCAGGATTTTCGATTTCCCAAAGCGCAAGGTGCTGGATTTCCGCGCGCCGGCATGAGGCCGGCACGCTTACGTAAGCATAAATTGCGTGTCGGACCGTCGGTTCTGCCCCTCGCATCACGAGCTTATTTTTCCTAGCATCATCCAGGAAAAAGCCGGGGGGTAACAATGAAGCGGATCATCCTGGGCGCGCTGATCGCCATCTTTGCCATGCAGAACATGGCGATAGCCGAATCCATGACATGGCGGATCCGCGCCTTTGATAAATACGCGGTCGATGTCTCGTTCTATTCGCAGAACCGCAAGGCGGTCTGGCCGGGCAACGGCAAGGTCTACACGATCCGCGACTATGACGTGAAGAGCTATAGGCTGAGCTGCGTTCCGGGCGAGAAGATCTGCTATGGCGCCTGGGTGCGCGGCGCCTCGCGTGAATATTGGGGTGTTGGCGAGAACAACCGCAATCGCTGCACCAAATGCTGTTACACCTGCGAGGATGGGTTCGTCACCCCGATCATTAATCTAAACGAGTGACGATCAAACCGTGATCTGGAGTGTGAGCGATTTGCCTTCGATATGGCTGCTCGACCAATCGAAATCGACATGCCCTTTGGGCCGGCCGAACCAGTAGCCGTAGCGGCCGATGAGCACGAGTGCGAAGTCATATTCCGCGTTATGCGCTTTCACACGCACGCTGAGCCTTCCCCCCAGCGGGGTGTCATCGATCTGCCACAGCTGCTCGAGGACTTGATAGGCGCGCATCGCCGTACAGCGCCATTGCAATGTCCCGAGGGTCGTCGAGCCGTGACGGACGCCGTCATCGTAAAGGTTGAAGATATGCTCATCCCATGGACCATGCTGGATGCTCGTCTTCGCGTGCCCGCTAACCCAGAACGCCATGATATCGCTCCCGTTTCCAGCAAGGGCCGGAGAATAGCAGTTCAGCGGTCCTTCCCGAACGGGTTTTCGCTCGTGCGCACGGTCAGCCGGATCGGCACGCCGGGCAGGTCGAAGGTCTCGCGGATCGAGTTGACGAGGTAGCGCTTGTAGCTCTCCGGCAGCGCGTCGAGCTGGTTGCCGAACAGCGCGAAATGCGGCGGGCGGGCCTTCGGCTGCGTCATGTAGCGCAGCTTGATGCGCCGGCCCGACACCGCCGGCGGCGGGTGGTTCGATTTCACATTCTCGAGCCAGCGGTTGATGCGCGAGGTGGAAATGCGGCGGTTCCACACGGCATGGACGCGCAGCACCGCCTCCATCAGCCGGTCGATCCCCGCGCCCGAAAGACCGGAAAGCGGGACGACCGGGCAACCCTTGACCTGCGGCAGCAGCCGCGCCGCCTCTTCCTTGAGCAAGGACAATGTGGCGCCGCGGCTTTCGATCAGATCCCATTTATTGAGGCCGATGACGAGCGCGCGCCCTTCGCGCTCGACGAGATCGACAATGGTGAGATCCTGCTTCTCGAACGGGATCGTCGCATCGAGCAGGATGACCACGACCTCGGCGAATTTCACCGCGCGGATTGCGTCCGCCGCCGCGAGTTTCTCGACCTTGTCCTCGATACGGGCGCGCTTGCGCAACCCGGCGGTGTCGAAGACCTTCACCTTGCGGTCCCGCCATTCCCAGTCGAGGCCGATGGAATCGCGGGTAATTCCCGCTTCCGGCCCGGTGAGGAGGCGCTCCTCGCCCAGCATCGCGTTGATCAGCGTCGATTTGCCCGCATTGGGCCGGCCGACGATCGCGATGCGCACCGGGCGCGCGGGATCGTCCTCTTCCTCATCAGCCTCCGAGGGCTCATCCGTTTCCACGTGCTCGGCGATGGCCTTCGCCACATGCTCGGCCTCGGCGCGGATCGCCTCCTCCTCCTGCACATGGGCATCGACCAGCGGGCGGAGCGCGTCGTAAAGCTCGGCAATCCCCTCGCCATGCTCGGCGGAAAGCGCCACGGGCTCGCCGAACCCCAATTCATAGGCATCGAGAATGCCCGGCGTCGCCGCCTTGCCCTCGGCCTTGTTGGCGGCAACGATCACCGGCGTATCGGATCGCCGCACGATCTCGGCGAAGAAGCGGTCATCCGGGGTGAGGCCGGCGCGCGCATCGATCAGGAAGAGCACGCAATCCGCGCTTGCGATCGCGGCTTCGGTCTGCTCGCGCATCCGCGCCGTCAGCGAGCCCTGCTGGGCCTCTTCGAGCCCGGCCGTATCGATGACGGTGAAGGACAGATCGGCGAGCTTTGCATCGCCCTCGCGCCGGTCGCGGGTCACGCCCGGCCGGTCATCGACCAGCGCGAGCTTCTTGCCGACAAGCCGGTTGAAAAGCGTGGACTTGCCGACATTCGGCCTTCCCACCAGCGCGAGCGTGAACGGCATGGGCGCCACTCAGTTCGTCTTGCCGACCGGCCCGGAACGGACCACGGCCAGCAGCAATTCGGCGCGCTGGCGCAAGCCGGCCGGCGCATCGGTATCGAGGATGATCGCCTGCAGCGCATCGAGCGCCTTGTCGAACTGCCCGGCGCGATAGGCGGCGAGCGCGATTCCCTCGCGCGCGGAATGGCGATAGGCGCCATCCTTGTCCGCGAGCGGCATCAGGCGCTTCTCGATATCCGCATAGGGGGCGTGATCGACGAGCACATAGGCCGCGCGCAGCTTTGCGAAATCGCGCAGCTCCGCCGGCAGGGCGGCATCGGCGGCGATCGCGTCATAAGCGGAAACCGCATCGGCGCGGGAAGCGTCGTCCTTTGCCTTGGCGGCGAGATCGCTCGCGAGCCGCAGGCGGGCCAAAGCAGGGTAGGCGCCGCTCTTCTTGGCTGCCAGCGCCGTCAGCGCCGTCGCGCCCTCGGGCTTTCCGGCATTGAGATCGGCGAGCGCGCTCTCGAAGGCGGCGCCATCCGCCGCGCGCTCCTTGAACATGTAGCTCTCGTAGAGCCGCCAGCCGCCGACACCGAGCACGATCGCGAGCGCGACGCCGAGCAGCTTGCTGCCGTGGCGCTTCAGGAATTCGGTGGCCTTGTCGCGGCGGAGTTCCTCTTCCACCTCGTGAAATACGTCGGACATCGCAAGCCCTTCAGGCAAATTCGGTTCGAATGATCCGCCCGTTTAGCGCCGCTGGCGGAAAATCACCAGCATAAACGGCATCACGAAAGCACCGCCACCCCGATCAGGATGCGGTGAACGCCGTAGATGAAGGCCAGGACAGCGCCCAACCCCACCACGACAGCGACGAAATCGTTGCGGTTGTTGCCGGCAAGCGCGTCGGCGCCCGGAACGATCTCCCCCGTCCCGCCGCGTTTGATCGCGATGCGGGTGAACACTGCCCAGGCCAGGAAGGAACCGAAAAGAATCACCGAGCCGAGATCGCCATTCGCCAGCAGATGCGCCAGCGCCCAGATCTTGATCGCGACGAGCATCGGGTGCTTCATCGCGGCCTTGATCCGTCCAGGCAACCAGGTCGAGGCGAGAATGACGAAGGAGAAGGCCATCAGCGTCATCGCCAGATGCGCGGTCCAGCGCGGCGGCTGCCAGAGCGGGATCATGCCGCCGGCGCGGTAAACCGCAAAACCGTGGGCGATCAGCGCCAGCCCCATCAGCGCGACCAGCGAATAGAGCCCGCGATAGGTATTCTGCCCGAAATGCGCGACAAGCCGCGCCCGCGTATCGCCGATGCGCGTCACGACATGCCCGCCGAGAAAAATGACAAGGCCGGCGACGAGCGGCACAAGGTTCTGCATAAAAGGCCTCGTGAAAATTGACCGTGATGGCGCCGGACATGCCGACTATACTGCCGCTTCTATCAAGACCAGCACGGACAGGATGGCAAGGGTGATCAGGAAGGTTATGGGCAAGGCGGGCTGGATGCCCATGCTTGCCCTGTGCATCGCCGGGGTGGCGCGTGCGGCGGAAACCGCTTTTTTAGCTACCCCCGTCGGCCCGGAAATCGTGGTCTTCGATCCCAAGCGCGATGCCTGCGACGGCCATGACGTGCCCGACGTGCCGTTGCGCGCGTATCGCGGGGCGGATGGCACCATCCACGCTTTCGCGCTTCACTTCGAAAACCGGCGGATGAGCGGAAAGTCGCTGCTTGCGCTCAACGTCGAATGCCCCGTCGCCTTTCGCGGCACGGGCAATGGCGACCCGAAAAACTTCGATGACCGGAGCTGGATCGCCGCGACATGGACGCCCGACGGGAAGCGCGTTCATGCGCTGGCGCATCACGAATTTCAGGCGAATACCCACAAGGGCCGCTGCCTCTACACGGAATACATGAAATGCTGGTGGAACAGCATCCTGAACCTCCGCTCGGAAGATGGCGGCCAGAGCTTCCGCAAGATCGAGCCGCTTGTGGCCGCCGCCACGCCCTTCCCGCAGGAGATCGAGCAGGGCCGCCATCGCGGGTTCTTCAATCCGTCGAACATCATCGAGAAGGATGGCGCCTATTACACCCTGATCGGCACCACGGGCTGGGCCGGGGCACAGGGACGCTATTCGGGACAGGATGCCGGCGTCTGCCTGTTTCGCAGCACGGATCTTGGAGGCGGAATCTGGCAATCCCTCAGGACCGATCGTGCCGGGTTTGGTGCTTTCGCCGGCCTCTACGCCGCCGATCGCCCGAAAGGGCGGAGCTGCGCGCCGATATCGCCTTTCCCCGCCCCGGTCGGCGCGATCGTGCGACACCGCCCGAGCGGCAAGTATCTCGCGATCTATCAGGCCGGTGCCGGCGCGTCCGATGGGCGGTCAGGCCGGGTGGGAAAACCGGGTTTCTACCTCTCCTGGTCAGATGATCTGATCACATGGAACGCGCCGACCCTCGTTCTTGAAACCAAAACGCTTTACGACAAAGCCTGCGGCGCCGATTTCCTGCGCTCCTACCCCGTGCTGATCGACGAGGCGGCAGAGACGCGCAATTTCGAGGATATCGGCGACGAAGCGCTGCTTTTCTTCTCGCAGATGCGAATTTCCGGCTGCGCCCACACCTCCGACCGCAAGCTCATCGCCCGCAAGATCAGGATTTCCATCTTTTTGCGAGATTAGCCCTTTCCCATTTCGTTGGAACCGTGTTAAGCGCCCTCGTCAACGGAATTTCCCGCCAGCGCATCCCCTTCCCGTTTCGGCCTCATGGCAAGAGCGAAGGGCCTTTCGCATCCGGGATGTTCCTACCCGTTCGCATGATGGAGCCGTTGACATGTCCCGCGCCTTTTCCCGTCCGATTCCCGAAGCCCTGACCTTCGATGACGTGCTGATGCGGCCCGGACATTCCGAGGTCATGCCCTCGCAGACGGATCTGCGCAGCCGGGTGACCAAATCGATCACGGTCAACCTGCCGCTCCTCTCTTCCGCGATGGACACCGTGACAGAGGCCCGCCTCGCCATCGCCATGGCACAGGCCGGGGGCATGGGCGTCATCCATCGCAACCTGACGCCCGAGCAGCAGGCGGACGAGGTACGCCAGGTCAAGCGCTTCGAGAGCGGCATCGTGATGAACCCCTGGACCATCGCGCCCGATCAGACGCTGGGCGAGGCCCTGGCGCTGATGAAGGCCAAGGGCATCAACGGCCTTCCGGTGGTGGTGAACGGCGCCGGTGGCAAGGGCAAGCTCGTCGGCATTCTCACCCATCGCGATGTGCGCTTCGCCGAGAACATGGACCAGCCCGTCCGCGAGCTGATGACCAACCACGAGAATCTGGTCACCGTGCGTGAAAACGTGACGCAGCACGAAGCGCGCCACCTTTTCCATCGTCACCGTATCGAGAAGCTGCTGGTGGTCGATGGCGATTATCATTGCGTCGGCCTCCTCACCGTGAAGGATATCGACAAGGCCAAGCTCAACCCGAATGCCTGCAAGGACGAGCAGGGCCGCCTGCGCGTCGCGGCCGCGACGACCACGGGCGAAGACGGTTTCCATCGCTCCGAACTGCTCATCGATGCCGGGGTGGACCTGGTGGTGGTCGATACCGCGCATGGCCATTCCCAGAAGGTTCTCGACGCGGTGAGCCGCATCAAGAAGCTCTCGAACGCAGTTCAGGTCGTCGCCGGCAATGTCGCGACCGCGGCGGGCACGCGGGCGCTGATCGATGCCGGCGCGGATGCGATCAAGGTGGGTATCGGGCCCGGCTCGATCTGCACCACGCGCATCGTCGCCGGTGTCGGCGTGCCGCAGCTCACTGCCATCATGGAGGCGGCGGAGGAAGCCTACAAGGATGGCATCCCCGTCATCGCCGATGGCGGCATCAAATTTTCCGGTGATCTCGCCAAGGCGCTGGCCGGCGGCGCCTCCTGCGCCATGATCGGTTCGCTTCTCGCGGGTACGGATGAGAGCCCCGGCGAGGTGTTCCTCTACCAGGGCCGCTCCTACAAGGCCTATCGCGGCATGGGATCGCTGGGCGCCATGGCGCGCGGCTCGGCGGACCGCTATTTCCAGGCCGAGATCAAGGACACGATGAAGCTTGTGCCGGAAGGCATCGAGGGGCAGGTCCCCTACAAGGGCCCGACGGCCAACGTGATCCACCAGCTCGCCGGCGGCCTCAAGGCAGCCATGGGCTATGTCGGCGCGAAGACGATCACCGAATTGCAGGAAAAGGCGGAATTCATCCGCATCTCCTCCGCCGGCCTGCGCGAAAGCCACGCCCATGACGTGACGATTACGCGCGAAAGCCCGAACTACCCGACCCGCACGTGATCCTCGCCCACACGTGATCCTCGCCCTCTGGAGCCTGACATGATCCGGCAACTTGTCCGCCCTGCCCTGCTTTCAGCGCCATTCCTGCTCGCGAGCATCGCAGGCGGCCAGGCTCAGGCGCTGAAGATCGCCAATGTGACCGTCGAGAAATTCGGCCGGACGCATCTTTGCGCGCAGATCGGCGGCCAGAACCGCAAGCCGGTGATTACCGTGACGCATAACCGGGGCGCGACGGGGGATATCCTCGTCGCACTGTCCGATACGCTCTCCAACGGTCGCGTGATCGACCACCGCTCGGTGCGCGTGCCGGCCGATCCTTCCGGGAAAACCGTGATCGAACACGCCTTCCTCGCGCCCTGCAACACCACAGGCAACACGATCTCGAATTACAGCTTCACGATCTCGGCCGGCGCGCAGACGATCACAAAACCCTGGGGCCGCTACGACAGCGCCAAGACCGCCGTGCTTCCATAAAAAAGGCCCGCTCGCGCGGGCCTTTTCGTTTCATGAGCAGACAATCAGCGGCAGGCGCGCTTCGTGCCGCATTCAAGCTGGGTCTTGGCGTCGAGCTTGCGCGACGGGGCCTGGGGTGCAGCCTCCTGCGCCGGCGCCGTGGCGCAGGCGGTGACGGCGGCGAGAAGGGCGGCAGCAACAGCGCCACGGATGATTTTCGACATGCAAAGCTCCTGAAAATGGGTGATATCGGCCTCGTCCGGCATTGCGGCTGAAACATGGCGCTTCCCTCTCTTCCTCCCCGATCGGTAAAAAAAGCGTGGGAGGAAGCAAAAATCCGGCACCGCATTCAAACCGATACCCGCTTCTTCAACCCAAGAAACTGGCCATCAAGGCTTGACTTCGCCCGCGCCTTTTGGCCTAGGAGGGCATGACCCCTTCCGCCCGACTTTCCGCCGCCATCGGCATCCTCGACGAGGTGCTGGCCGAGAGGCGTCCGCTCACCCAGATCCTCAAGGATTGGGGCAACGCCAACCGCTATGCCGGTTCGGGCGACCGCAACGCCGTCGGCAATCTCGTGCATGACGCGCTGCGCGTCAAAGCTTCCGCGAGCTGGATCGCCGGCGCGCGCCAGGGCGAGCATAATCCCCGCGCCGTGCTGCTGGGGATGCTGCGGGTTCTCAGGCGCATGGATGTCGCCGCGATTTCCGCGCTCTGCAACGGCGAGCGCTTCGCGCCCAACCCGCTTTCGATCGACGAGCGCACCGCCCTTGAAGCCGCCGATCTCACGCAGGCGCCTGCATGGGTGCGGGGCGATTACCCTGAATGGCTCGACGAGAGCCTGCAAAAATCCTTCGGCGATAACCGCGTCACCGAGATGCGCGCCATGGCCAGCCGCGCGCCGCTCGACCTGCGCGTGAATGTGCTGAAGCTTATCCGCATCAAGGCGCTCGAAGCACTTGGGCATATCCAGCCCGAGCCGACCGCCCTCTCCCCGCACGGGCTCAGGATCATCGCCAATGCCGATGGCCGCGTGCCGCATGTGCAATCCGAGCCCGCCTTCCTCAAGGGCGCGGTCGAGGTGCAGGACGAAGGCAGCCAGCTCGTCAGCCTGCTGGCCGGCGTTGAACCGGGCATGCAGGTTCTCGATCTCTGCGCGGGCGGCGGCGGCAAGACGCTCGCGCTCGCGGCCGAGATGAACAACAAGGGCCAGATTTTCGCCACCGACAGCGACCAGCGCCGCCTGGCACCGATCCATGACCGCCTGACGCGCGCCGGCGTGCGCAATGTTCAGGTCAGGACACCCAAATTGGGAGTCATGCCGCTCGACGATCTTTCGGCGAAGATGGATCTCGTGCTGGTCGATGCGCCGTGCACCGGCACCGGCACCTGGCGGCGCCACCCCGATGCGAAATGGCGCATCCGCCCGGCTTCGCTCGAGTTGCGCATCGGCGAACAGCGCGAGGTGCTCGATCACGCCGTGCGCTACGTGAAACCCGGCGGCAGGCTCGTCTATATCACCTGCTCCGTGCTCGACGAGGAGAACGGCGCACAGATCGCGGATTTCACCGCGCGCCATCCCGATTTCGCCGTGGTCGATCCGGCACAGAACGCAAAGGCGCGCAACCTCGCCGCGCTCGCCCCGCACCGCGATTGTTCCGGCACCGGGTTGCTGCTGACCCCGCATCGCACCAATACCGACGGATTCTTCATCGCGGTTCTCACGCGCCATTCCTGAGAGAGATCATGCATCACGACACGCTCCTCATCATCGATTTCGGCTCGCAGGTGACCCAGCTCATCGCAAGGCGGGTGCGCGAAACCGGAATCTATTGCGAGATCCATCCCTATCAGAAGGCCGAAGAGGCCTTTGCGAAGCTCAATCCCAAGGCGGTGATCCTCTCCGGCGGGCCGGATTCGGTTTTGCGCGAAGGCTCGCCGCGTGCCCCGAAAGCCGTGTTCGAGAGCGGCCTGCCGATCCTCGCGATCTGCTATGGCCAGCAGACGACGGCGGTGCAGCTCGGCGGGGTTGTCGAGGGCGGACATGCGGCGGAATTCGGCCGGGCCGATATCCTGATCAAGGAGAAATCGGCGCTGTTCGAGGGGCTTTGGGAAACCGGCAAGACCTATCCGGTCTGGATGAGCCATGGCGACCGCGTGACGAAGCTGCCGGAAGGTTTCTCGGTCAAGGCGACGAGCGAGAACGCGCCCTTCGCCATCGCGACCGATGAAGCCCGCCGCATCTACACCACCATGTTCCACCCGGAAGTGGTGCATACGCCCGATGGTGGCAAGCTGATCGCGAATTTCGTCCACAAGATCGCCGGGCTCAAATCGGATTGGACGATGGGCGCCTATCGCGCCGAGATGATCGCGAAAATCCGCGCCCAGGTCGGCAAGGGCCGCGTGATCTGCGGCCTTTCGGGCGGGGTGGACAGCTCCGTCGCCGCCGTGCTGATCCATGAGGCGATCGGAGACCAGCTCACCTGCGTCTATGTCGATCACGGCCTGATGCGCAAGGGCGAGAGCGAGCAGGTGGTGAGCCTGTTCCGCGATCATTACAACATCCCGCTGGTGGCGGTGGATGCCTCCGAGACCTTCCTCGGCGCTTTGGCGGGCGTCTCCGATCCCGAGGTCAAGCGCAAGACAATCGGCCGCCTCTTCATCGAGGTCTTCGAGCGCGAGGCGAACAAGATCGCGCATGACGGCAAGGGCGCGCCGGAATTTCTCGCGCAGGGAACGCTCTACCCGGATGTGATCGAGAGCGTGAGCTTTTCAGGCGGCCCGTCGGTCACGATCAAGAGCCATCACAATGTCGGCGGTCTGCCCGAGCGCATGAAGATGAAGCTCGTGGAGCCCTTGCGCGAACTCTTCAAGGACGAGGTGCGCGCGCTCGGCCGCGAGCTTGGACTGCCGGAGAGCTTCATCGGCCGTCACCCCTTCCCCGGCCCCGGCCTCGCGATCCGCATTCCCGGCGAGATCACGCGCGAGAAGGCGGATATCCTGCGCGAGGCGGATGCGATCTATCTCGAGGAAATCCGCAAGGCCGGCCTTTATGACACGATCTGGCAGGCTTTCGCCGTGCTCCTGCCGGTGCGCACCGTGGGCGTGATGGGCGATCACCGTACTTATGATCATGTCTGCGCGTTGCGCGCCGTGACCTCGGTGGACGGGATGACGGCGGATTTCTTCCCCTTCGACATGAATTTCCTCGGCCGCGCCGCGACGCGCATCATCAACGAGGTGAAGGGCATCAACCGCGTCGTCTACGACATCACCTCGAAACCGCCCGGCACGATCGAGTGGGAATAATTTTTGCCCCTCCGAGCGTATCCGAAATCACGCCACAATACGATATAAGCCAATGAAAATGCTGAAGAAATCTCTCTGAGACTTTCGGTATCTATCGCCGGGTTAGCCTCCTGTTTGACGGTATGGCTGGCGGTATGGCGCGTCTTGTCTCAACCGAAAAATGCATATACCGTCAGGAGCAAGAGAGCTTCTGACGGTATATTTTTTAGCTTAAATGACTGTAATTGCTGAATAAATATCTTGTCATGCGGCCAAATTTTGGCCTGACGGTATAATTGGGTGCTCTCCGGCATTTTTTGACCGATCTGGAGGGTGCAGATGCTGACCGATACCGCCATCAAGGCACTGAAACCAAAAGATAAATTATACAAGATTGTGGATCGTGACGGTATGTACGTCGTGGTCCAACCTTCAGGTTCAATCGTGTTCCGCTTGGACTACCGGCTCAACGGCCGTCGCGAGACCTTGACGTTGGGTCGTTATGGCCCGGCGGGTCTGTCTCTGGCCCGGGCGCGTGAGAAGCTGATTGATGCGAAGCGCGCGATTTCCGAGGGTCGCTCGCCGGCGCAGGAAAAGCAGCGCGAGAAGCGGAGGATCAAGGAAGCCAAGAGCTTCGGCCAGTTCGGTGAACGCTGGCTTCAGGAAGCGAGGATGGCGGACAGTACACGCGCGATGCGGCGGTCGATCTTCGAGCGCGACATCCTCCCGGCGTTTCGCAATCGACTGCTAACCGAGATCCTACCAGAGGATCTGCGTGGGGTGTGCGCGAAGGTAAAGGAACGCGGGGCACCGGCAACAGCGGTCCATGTCAGAGACATTGTGAAGTTGGTTTTCGCCTTCGCCATCCTGCACGGGGAGAAGGTCGCCAACCCGGCCGACGAGGTTGGCCCAGCGTCGATCGCGACCTTCGTGCCGAAGGACAGGTCGCTATCTCCCGCTGAGATCCGCATCATGCTCGGACAGCTTGAGCATGTCCCGACGCTGCCGACGATCCGTCTCGGGATAAAGCTGATCCTGCTCTCGATGGTGCGAAAGAGCGAATTGCAGGATGCAGTCTGGGACGAGGTCGATTTTGAGAATGCCGTCTGGTCGATCCCCAAGGAGCGAATGAAGCGCTCGAAGGCGCACAACGTCTATCTATCGCAGCAAATGCTCGACATCTTCATCGCTCTCAAGACCTGCGCCGGTAACTCGAAATACGTCCTGCCGTCGCGCTACGACGCTGACGCGCCGATGTCGCGGGCCACGTTCAATCGGGTCACGACGGCGGTGGTGGCGCGGGCCAAGAAGGAAGGAATGCCGCTGGCGTCCTTTACGGTTCACGATCTCCGACGCACCGGCTCGACTCTGCTGAACGAACTGGGCTTCAACAGCGACTGGATCGAGAAGTGCTTGGCGCACGAGGATGGCCGATCCTCACGGGGCATCTACAACAAGGCGGAATATGAGCATCAGCGCCGGCACATGATCCAGGAATGGTCCAACCTCGTGGACGCTTGGGTCGTGGGGGAGAAATACACGCCGACCCTTTATCCGCCGACAATGGACCTGCTTACGCCCGCGCCGGATGTTTGATGGGGCGGGTCTTGCGAAGCTGGACATCGGGCATAGGCGCGCGTTTCACGGTTTTCGCGCGTGAGGCGCGGCGCCGTTCCTCCAGCCAGGCTTCGACCTCGGAAAGATCCCAGACCACGCACCGGGATGTGAGGTAGAAGCGCTGTGGAAATTCACCGCGCTGCTCCATGTCGTAGATGGTCGTGTCGGCCAACGGGACGATTTGCCGAAGCTCATGCCGCCGGATGGTCCGTGTCACGGCGGGAGGTTCTTGTGATTTCATCAGAGGACTCCGTCAGCCATTGGGTTCGACGGATAGAAGTCGATAGACGACGTTGAAAGAAAGCCCGGATTAAGGGGCGTAGAACGGTATCGCGCTCTGGCGTGCATATCGGATAAGGCGCGGCCATCGCCGCGCCCAGCCAGACGCCCAATCGGTTCATTTGGATGATCGTCGATACCGGCCCTTCCGGCGTGAGCCGACGTAGCATATGAGACCTGCCACCTTGAGCGCGGCGATGTCCCGACGCGCAGTTTTCAGGCTGACTGCCCACACCGCCGCAATATCCCGTGCGTCACTTCGGCCTTCCCCGACTCGGTCGAGAAACCAGTGTTGCCGCTCGTTGAGTTCTGCTCGATCAGGGACATTTATAGGGTCGCGTTCAGGGACACGTTCAGGGACATTTTTCCGCGCGCCCGTTGCCGATCGTCCCCCTGCGGCTTCCCCGGCAGCATAGGCTTCACGGGCTCTGGCCAGGGAAATGCGATCCACTGGGCCGGTCAACGGGATGGCTGCCGGCCCATCGACCAGGCCGAGAACGAAGGCCCTGATGACTGGGGACGAGACCACCAGCCGCAGGAAATAGACGCTGTCTGGCCCGTGCTGGCCTGAGAGCCAGTGCTTGACGGTTCGCTCGCTTGCGTCCGTCTGGCGCATGAGCTGCTTAATCGCGCGGCGACTGTCGCCATGCTCTTTGCGTAGCAGCTCGGCGATGGTCCGCGCATAGACTTCGCGTCCGCCAAGAACGCCTGTCCATAGGGGTAATTTCCTGCCCGTTTTCGGCAACATCTTCCGTTTTCTCCGCAGCTAGAATGTTTCCGTGCGGAGTGGCGGCAGTGGTCCGTCAGGCGCTGCGGCGGCAGGTCGCCCGGACCGCCGCAGGCAAGTTAGCGAGGGCGTAATGTGATGAGCCGGAGACGTTACGATAATGATCGGTCAGAGCAGCCCGAACGTCCTCTTCGGGCTGCCGAATACGTCCGCATGTCGACGGATCATCAGAAGTATTCGACGGAAAACCAATCCGACGCGATCAAGCAATATGCCGAGACGCGTGGAATTGAGATCGTCTGTACCTACGCCGACGAAGGAAAGAGCGGGCTCAGCGTCGATGGTCGTGATGCGTTCAAGCGGCTGATCGCGGACGTCGTGGAAGGCCGAGCCGACTTTGAGATGATCCTCGTCTACGACGTGAGCCGCTGGGGGCGCTTCCAGGACACCGACGAAAGCGCCTACTACGAATATATCTGCAAGCGCGCCGGCGTTCGCGTCCAATACTGCGCCGAACAATTCGAGAATGACGGAAGCCCGATCGCGGCCATCATCAAGGGCGTGAAGAGCGCCATGGCCGGGGAATATAGCCGTGAGCTTTCGGTCAAGGTTTTCGCCGGCCAGGGGCGCCTGATCGAGAAAGGGTATCGTCAGGGCGGCCCGGCGGGTTTTGGACTACGGCGAACGCTCATCGATGAGCACGGCGCTATCAAGGGATGTCTTGAACGCGGCGAGCAGAAGAGTCTCCAGACTGACCGCGTAATCCTGACACTCGGTCCCGCCGAGGAAGTCGATCTGGTTCGCGAGATCTATAGGGCATTCGTCCATCAAGGATATAGCGAGAGCGAGATCGCGGTCGATCTCAACAGGCGGGGTATTTCCACCGACCTTGGGCGACCCTGGACCAGGGGAACCGTTCACCAGATTCTCATCAACGAGAAATATGTCGGCGACAACGTGTGGAACCGCCGCTCCTTCAAGCTGAAGAAGAAGCGTGTCCGGAACAATCCCGGTATGTGGATTAGGGCGCAGGATGCGTTCGCGGCCGTCATTGAACGCGAACTGTTCGAGGCGGCCAGGACCATCATCGGTGCGCGCTCCTTCCGGCTGAGCGACGAAGAGATGCTGCAATCTCTGAGGGAGCTTTATCAGCAAAAAGGTTTGCTCTCCGGCATCGTCATCGACGAATCCGATGGGATGCCGTCCAGCAGCGCCTACAACTCCCGCTTTGGCAGCCTGCTTCGCGCCTACGGTCTCGTGGGCTTCACACCGGATCGCGATTACCGCTACGTTGAAATCAACCGCGAACTGCGAAAGCTCCATCCCGGCATTCTTCGTGAGGTGCTCGACGGATTGCGGGCAACCGGCAGCGATGCCTGGCAGGATCTCGAGGCCGACCGGATAATCGTCAACGGTGAGTTCAGCGTCTCGTTGGTGATCGCGCGGTGCGTCGAGACGCCGACCGGGCTCCTTCGGTGGAACCTGCACTTCGATACCTCGCTTGCGCCTGACATCACGATTGTCGCGCGGATGGATAGCGCCAATCGCGCGCCGTTCGACTTCTATCTGTTCCCTCGCATTGACATGCTCTCCGAAAAGCTGCGGCTAGGAGAGGAGAATGCGCTCGCGCTCGATGCCTACCGCTTCGACGACCTTGAGCTTCTCTATGACATCGCCGCGCCTGTTCCTCTTGGGGAGGTCGCCTGATGCCTGCTGTTCGACCGAACAAGATCGAAATGATCCCTATCTCCCGGATTACGGTTCTGAACCCACGCGCGCGCAACAAGCGCCAGCATCGGGAGATCGTGAACAACATCGAAGCCATCGGCTTGAAGAGGCCGATCACGGTGAGCCGCCGCGATGGCGCAGGCGGGCCGAGATATGATCTCGTCTGTGGTGAGGGCCGGTTGGAAGCCTTCCAGATGCTTGGTCAGACCGAGATTCCGGCCGTGGTGATCGAGGCCAGCGAAAGCCAATGCCTCGTCATGAGCCTGGTCGAGAATATCGCCCGGCGCACCCCGCGGCCCATCGACCTCATGAAGGAGATCGGCGCGCTACGATCTCGCGGTTTCAACGATGCTGCCATCGCGGAGAAGATCGGTGTCGGGGCATCCTGGGTGAACATGATTGCGTCGCTACTCGAGCGTGGCGAGGAACGGCTGGTGTCCGCCGTCGAAACCGGGCTCATTCCGATCACCTTGGCAATGGAGATTTCCAAAGCCGAAACGGAAGAGGCGCAGAACCTGCTCCTCGACGCCTATGAGACCGGCAAGCTTCGGGGCAAGAAACTCGCCGCGGTTCGACGTCTGCTGGAAATGCGGATGCGCAGCCAGCGCAAGGGTGGATTGCCTGTCGGGCGGTTGGGCCGAAAGAGCACCGGCGTCCGTCGGATGACGGCCGCCGATCTCATGCAGGTCTATCAGCGGGAGGCCGAAAAGCAGCGTCTGCTGGTCAAGAAGTCGGACTTCACGCAGACCCGGCTGCTGTTCGTCGTCGAGGCGCTGAAGGATCTGCTCGGCAATGACGGTTTCATCAATCTGTTGAGGGCGGAGGGGTTGGCGACCATGCCACGCGCGCTCCAGGCCCGTGTGTCGGGAGACGATCATGACTGAAGAACCGAAGGATCAGGATGACGGCCGCATCCATTTTGGCTTCGACCGCGATTTTCTGACGATCCCCGTCGCGGCGATCGTTCCGCTGAAGACGTTGCCGCCCGGCGCCAGGGAGAGCCGATCCTATTCGCAGGTGCTGAGTTCGATCAAAGCGATCGGTCTGATCGAAGCGCCCGTCGTCTTGGCAGACGAAAAGAATGTCGGAACCTGGTTTCTCCTCGATGGTCATCTGCGGCTTGAGGCGCTGAAGGAACTCGGCATCTCCGAGGTCGAGTGCCTGCTTGCAGCGGACGACGACACCTATACCTACAACAAGCGCGTCAATCGCATCCCGCCGATCCAGGAGCATCGGATGATCGTGCGGGCGATGGACCGGGGCGTGTCATCGACCGACATCGCCGCCGCTCTGAACCTTCAGGTCGAGTCCGTGCTGCGGCGTTTCAAGCTGCTCGAAGGGATCAGCCCCGAGGCGGCCGAGATGCTGAAGGACACACCTTGCTCGATGAAGGTGTTCGACATTCTGCGTCAGATGACGGCCGTGCGGCAGATCGAGGCCGCCGATCTGATGATCGGCCAGAACAATTTCACGGTCATGTTTGCCCGTGCGTTGCGCGCGGCGACATCCGAAAACCAGCTTGCCGCCACCAAGAAGGGCAAAGGCGGCGGCAAGCCGACGCCCTCGGGCCAGCAGATCGCCCGCATGGAACGCGAGCTGGCGGCGCTCCAGACCCAGGTGAAGTCGGTCGAGGAAACCTACGGCATCGACAATCTGCATTTGACCGTCGCGCGTGGATACGTCGCCAAGCTCCTTGCGAACAATCGCGTGGTCCGTTGGTTGGCGACCCATCAGCAGGACTATCTCAGCGAGTTTCAGAAGATCGCCGAGATCGACACGCTGGGTTCGGTTGCGGAGCTGCCGGCCGCCTGAATGGACTTGGGGACCCGGACCCGATAAGCGCGGGGACCATGGGAGACGCCGCACATTGGGGCGGATCGAGCATGGCGGTGGGAATGGCGGCGAACCCGCATGAAGCCCACCAGGCTGGCCGTCATATGGTCCAGCCGCATGGGAGGCGGTGTGCCTTCCATGAGCGAATGGCAGGCGGGCGTGTCGGAAGCGCCGACCGGCACGTCCGCCAATTTGTGCCCAGTCATCTCGATTGCGTCACGCCGAAGGACTGGGAACCTCGGGATCAAGCCGAATTTGCAGATCGCCAAGAATGTTGGCGTTCATTCCATCGCCCGCAAGGTTTTGCAGGTAGTCGAGCAGATCGTCCTGCCGGGGTTGACCGAAGGCCAGGCGATAAACCGTGAGGCTGCGTTTGAGCCAAGCGAGCCGCGTGACTTCACGACTGAACGGCAGCATCGGAACACGTCGTTCGACTCGCACGGAGCCTTCGTAGATCCAATATGGAATGAGGTCGGTGTCGACCGTCGTTTCGGATCGCGCGCGCTCGAACATGAGCTGCCATGGATCGGCGGGGGCCTGCCCGCTGCCGCGAACCACGGCGCTTTGATGTTCCGCCAGATTGAGGCGCACTGCATGGCCCTTGAAGCGATGGACGCGGCCTTCACGCTGCTCCAGGTCCACTGGATTGCCCGGCAGGTTCCAATGATAGACGCGATAGCAATAGGGATGGAAATCCAGCCCCTCCTGGCCAACCGACGTGGTGGCGAGAACGAACGGCCGGAACGGCGAGTTGAACGCATCGCGCACGCCTCCGAGCCGGGCGACGGCGCCGTCCTCGTCTTTATAGTCGGCGAGACGCATCGCGAAACGGCCGCGCATCTGGAATTTGCCGATGGTGAGAGATTTGTCATCGACATGCACATCATCGACGTCGATCTGCGATGGGCGGATGGCCAAGGCTGAAGCCATGGCGCGCGCGACGCCGACGGCACGTTCCTCGGCGGGGCGAGCGCCGAGACCTTCGGCATCGACGAGATAGTGGGTGTATTCGTCGAGGACGGCCTGGAGATTGTGCTCGGCGCAATAGCCCAGCACCCGACGCCAGTAATGGTCGTCAGTGTCCCGGCGAAGCAACGCGACCGCGTCATGCTGGTTGAACAGCGCCCGGAACGCCCAGGCGACCTCGGCGGCGGCGCTGAGCAGGCGCGGATCATCCCAGGCCAGTTCGGGCGCAATCCGTTTGAGGGCGCGAAGAGCACAAACGGCCGGACTGCCGAGCGCCACATCAACGAGCAGATCCGACAGATCGGTGACGGTGCCGATGTCGCGTGTCTTCGCGGCTGCCGCCAGCGCTGCGACATGATCCTGGTAAGCATCTTCATTCGCCAGGGCGCGCATGCCGGTGGGCGTTTCCAACCAGGCACGGGACCGCGCGCCCAGCAGTTCATCGACAACGGCTGGAGCGGCCCATTCAGCGCCGTGAGCCTCCTCGTGTGAGGCCGCCCCTTGTTGCAACGCATTGAGGGCGGGCTTGAGCCGGTCGGCGATGGCGGCGCGCATCTCCTCCTGCGACAAAGCCGTCTTGCTTTCGGTGAACACCGCAAGCGGGTCAGCCAGTTTCGCCAAAACCGGTGATGGATAGATCAGCAGAAGGGCGCGCAGCCCCGCCAACCGGCCCTGATCCTGTCTGAACTGCAAGGGGCGCAGGCGATGCTGCTCAAAATAGCGCCGACCGGATTCCCCGACGCCCATGCGCCGTTCGGCTTCATAGGACAGAAGCGCCGCGACCGCATCGGGCACCATGGACCAGGAGGAGAAGATCAGCGCCTTGGTCGGCGGCGGGCTGGATCGGGCGGCGCCATAATAGGGCATGGCGGCGGGTATCCAGAGGTTCTGTTCGAGGTGCTGGCCGAAGATGTCGTCCATGATGGCCCGCATCCGCCCGTTGGCCGGCTCCAGTGGGGCATAGGCGTCAATGGCGCCGCGGTCGAGCATGGTCGGCCGAGCCGTCTGGATCGCGTCGCGGAGTGCCGCCGAAGGAGCCTCCGCCTGGGCGATCAAGAGCTGCTTCAGGCTGTAGTGACGCATGAAGTTGAGCAGGTAGGGCGCGGACTTCCAGTATTCGATGATCTCTGGGGCATCGAGCGAGCGCGCGACATGCGACATGGCCGAAGCCTGCGCGAGGTCGGCGGGTGCGACCGAAACGGCGATGGCGGGTTCGCTCATCATGGAGTCGCGCTCGACGGTCGATGCGATCCGCTCGGTTCGGGCGATCACCTGACGCAGGCGCCGTTCAATGGTCTGGCGGGTTTCGACCGCAGAGGCGTGCGATTGCGGTAGCGCATGCAGGAGGCCTCGAAAGGCGCGCATCTCGCGCGCCAGCGTGGCCGTCACCTCTGGCCCTCTTTCCCGGCCGTAGAGGAAGCTCAGGGTCTCAAGGAAGTCCTGATAGTGATCGCCTTCGTCAGGTTCGTCGCCGGCGAGCGTGAGCATCCGGTAGGGCGTAGCCGACAGCAACAGGGTGCGGGCGGCATGGCCGTCGCCTCCCGAATATTCGAAAAGCTCGCGCGCGAGAATCGCCGCATCGCTGTCGCCGTGCAGAAGATCCCGGAACCGCTGGAACTCGTCCATGATGATCAGGTCGGGTTGCAGCGCATCCACGCAGGCATGGGACAGTTTGGCGCGGAGCCGGGCGACCAGGCTGTTGCGCGGTTGCGTCATCTCCGGGGGATAGGCGTCCCGGCGGCGCGGGAAGAGGTCGCAGACCCGTTCGAGTTCCGCGAAGAGATCGCCATCCGCCTGCACATCGCGGCGGAAGCGCTCGATGATGCGCTTGTCGACACCTTCGAGGGTGAGACTGCCGACGGCGCGATTCCAGCCGTCGATGCCGGCGGTGACCTGCAACAGATTATGCAAGCCTCGCGGCCGCGAAACGAGATCGCGCAGGAGATGGCACAGCAAGGCGCGCTCCTGCGTTACCCCTGTCGCCGAGCGCAGATCAAAGGTCGTGCCCGGCGTCAGGCTGATGAAGTTCACCTTGTTGGCGTCGAGCCCCACCTGATCCCGCAACTGGAGGGGAATGAGGGTCATGCGGGTTGGCAGGGCCAGTTCCCGTCGACCGAGAACATTCAAGCGGTTGAGGTTCTGGGCCGCGATCGCCTGGTTCGAGCAGATGTAGAGGATGTCTATCCGCTTAGTGCTGTCCCACAGGTGCTCGATCATGCGAGCGATGACGCCGCGCGCCACCATCGTCTTGCCGAGGCCGACCTCATCAGCGACCAGGAACTGACGGACAGGATCGTCCTGGCCGTAGAGCCGCTCGAAAACATAATCGACGGTACGTCGCTGGAATGTCTTGAGGGGGGCCAGCGCCGCTTCGGCGCGGAACCGTTCATCTGTCATGCGCGGCGTCCTCCGTGGCGAGGGCGATCCGGAATGTGTTCCAGAGCGCGCGGAACTCGGCGGGAATTGGGTCTGTATCGGAGCCGTCATTGGCCTCCAGGCGCGTAATCAGGCGTTCGATGGCGCGCAGTTGGTCGCCGCCGCGGCAGAAGGCGCGGACCATGTCTTCAAGGATCGGCGCATCGTCGCTTGCCGAGCGCCATGTGCCCTGACCCGATCCGTCCTGCGCCGCCAACGCGGCGGCAAACGGGTCGCCCAATTCGGAGAGGAGCAGTCGGAGATAACGGAAGAACGCATCCTTGCTGTCGATCACCCAGCGCAGGATGGCCGCATGCCGCTCGGACGGCATCCCGTCTGTCATCAGCCCGGTGCTGAACAGGATGGAAACGTCTTCTGCCTCGTCCGTGAGATGGCAGGCCAGGAAGCGGGTGAGATCGACCATCGGCATCGCGCCAAGGTCTGCGGGTTGCCCCTGTCGAAGGGGCTCAATCACATCGCGCGCGTGGCCGTCGCCCCGCGTGATGGGCCAAACACGCAAAGCCCTGACTCCGGCAAGGGAAAGCGGCTCTGATGGGACCAGCCAGACCCGCCAGAGAAGAGCGCCGTCATCGGCGGGTGTTGTGCGCTCGCAACGGAGCTTGAGCCCGCTCCGGCAGATTTCGCGTCGGGCCTGGTCCAGTCGCTCCTCAGCAGCCCGTTGCGCAGCGTCACCGGCGCCCATCTCGTCGCGGACAAATGGCCGTGTCAGGCGGCCGAAGCCCTTGTCGCCAAGAATTTCTTCGACGCTGCCGACCCGCGATCGTTTGCCGGTCAGGGTCGCGAAGATCTCGACATTGGCGCCCGACAGCAGCGCCGGTCGTGTGGCGTTTCCCGAGCCGACAGTGATTGCGGTGTCCCAGCCACGCTCGGCGATGAAGGCCTTGGCATGAAGCCCCTGCAACGCCGTGTCATCGGCCTCCTCGCCGTCTTCGGTGGCGGCCATCTCATCGAGAACGGCGACGCGGGCAAAAGCATCCAGCGTAGCGCCAGATACCTGCCCAAGTTCGTCGGAGCGCCCGATGAAGATGGGTTTATCGGCGTTGGCGAGACCGGCGAGCATCGACAAGGTCTGATCGTCGCAGAACGGCGACATCACGCCCAGCCGCGCGCAGGGTTCCGGACGCCATGGCTTGCCGCCGAGACCGTTGACCGCGAAGGAGACGCTCTGGAAGGGCTCGGACAGGCTCCATTCGGCGCGCCGCACATCTTCGGCCAGATCGTCGACAAGCGTCTTCGTCCCGTCAGGAGTACCAACGGTGGCCAGATCAGGGAGCTGGCGAAGAAAGTCTGCGATCGGGCGGTTGACGGCCTTCGGCTGCCTTGTGACCACGCCATCGAAGGTAGCGGCAATATCCCATGAGCGGTCGCGGGTCAGGTTTCGGGACAGGATGAGCAGGCGCAAGCGCGGCGGATATTCGGGCCGCAGCGGCGTGAAACGGAGCGCCCACATCTTGGGGTGGAAGGCTCCGCCACGAGGGGCGGCGACCTCGACGACGATGCGTTCGAGCAGTGAACAAAGGCGGGAATGGGGACGGACGCTCGCCTGGATACGGCCTGCGTCGGTAAAGACCACGAGGCGACCAGCGATGCGCTCGGCGCCTTCCAGCAGCGCCAGAGGATGAGAGAGAATGTCATCGCGATTTTCTGCCGCGAACAGCGCCAGACTGACCGGCACGGCGAGCGCGGTCTCAAAATCGAGCGAGAATGTCGTCGCGACCGCCGCATCGAAGATGTAGCCAGCGGGCGGCTGAAGGTTCGCGCCGTAGAGCGTTCGCTGCTCGGGGTCGAGGCTGCGCCTATTCAGCATGGGCGAGATCCCGCAGATGCGATTTGGCCTGGGCCCAGCGGAAGCTGAGGCGGTCGGCGCCTGATGCGCCGGTCCAACGGTCGCGAACGGCGTGGTTGGCGTAGCGAGACTGGCTGGTCTTGAGTCGACGTTCGCGTTCCTCGACCAGTCGCCGCGCCGCAGGCGTCGCGACAAGCCCCTCCGTTCCGGCCAGAACCTGGTCGCGCCACTCGGTCACGAAGCGCTTGGCAGCCGGACGGATGGCGTGCGCCGGGTGCTCGATGACGTTCCAGAACTCATCAGGCGACCATGCCCGGACAGCACCGGCATCGAGTTCGTCATTCCAGGCCTGCAGGCGCTCGCGATAGTCCTCAACCCAGTCGTCGCGCTGGCGCAGTTCGCTGAGCGACAGATTATAGAGCAGCGCCGCGCCGTGCATCACATGGGAGAAGATTTCCCCATGCTGGACAAGGCGGCGCGTGTCGGTCGGGAACGCCGAAAGATGGGGATGCGTCCAGATGTAGTCGCAGTCCGCGTCGATGCCTTCGCGCGCGAGCATGGTGAGCAGCGCGGCCGGTTGGCTGGCCACGAGACGATCGATGAGGAACTGCGCCTCGTCCGTAGTCAGGCGGAAGATGGCGCGCTCAAGCAGGTCGCCTGGCATTTGCGGCAAGGCCGGGCTCCAGACGGCGGGCGCCTGGGCGCCGGCCAGGGCGTCTTCGCCACCCGATCCGCCACGCGAACGGCCACGGCCGCGCAGGGCGACGAACAGGCTGTCGAGCGAGCCGGGAAAGACCCGGACGCCCCAGGCGCCCAGCCCGGCCCAATAGACCGAGCTCGGCAGCCGTTGCAGTCGCGGTCCCGCATCGCGGCCGATAATGCCGTTGGACTCGCCGCCGGCTTTCAAGGCGTCGGCCAGCCGGATTTCGGTGTCGCGCGCTTCCGTGCGGAGCTGGCCCTCCGGAACGTCGCGTTTCTCGAGCGCGCGATAGAGCCAGGGAATGAACAGCATGTATCGCAGGCGCGTCTGGATTGTGCTCGTGCCCGGGAAAAGAAGATCGGCGATGGAATCCCGGATCGCGCCCAGTCCCAGCTCGTCGCGGGTTTCGCGCTCCTGAAAGAGCGCCATGATGCGTTGCGCGCGTTGACGCTCGGTCTCGTCGAAATCGATCCAGGCAAGAGAAGACATTCGTTCAGGCCGCCTCGCTCTCGGTCGGCTTGGTCGGCAGAACGGGGATGACGACGCCGGAGGTCATGAGCACGATCAGCCCGCGCTCGGCGCCGGTCATGTCGAGATAGGCCCGCACCTGTGCCCGATAGTGATCGAGCGTTCCCTGCGCTGGCGCCACGTCGCTTTTCCAATCGACGACGACCGCGGGGCTCCCCTCGTTCGTCAGGGTCAGGGCGTCGGCGATCCCGGCCGTTGCGGTTTCCAGGCCATCAGCCGCCTGGGCGGCATAGACGGGAAACTCGGCCAGAAGACCGGGCCGCAGGGCCGCTATTTCGGGCAGTGCAAGGGTTCTGACGGTGCAGTCGGCCAATTCGGCGGCCGACAATCCCGTCGCCGGATCAGCGACCGGGGAGCGACCAAGGGCGTGGATGAGTTCGGCGGCGCGTTCGACAAGCGTGGCCTCGGTCTCACTGGTCTCGCCCGTCAGCACCTCTTCCATGAGTTTGTGCAGGATCAGCCCGCGTTCGCGGCCACCCTGGACCAGGCCGGCGGCCTCCACCACGGGAGGCTGCTCATCGCCCGCGCCCACCCAGAGCGCGGTTTCTTCTTCCCGGAGCACAGTTCCGCCGGCGTTTTCGTCACGGCTCGGCGCGAGCCAGGTCAGATGTGTCTGGCCGGCGGCGATGGTTTCGGCTTCGGCGGCGAAACTGGCGCGTGTCTGGGCGTTGCCCGCTCCGGTGCCTGTCGCCGCGAGGTCGGCAGGCAGGTGGGACATGTCGAGGCCGGGCAAATCGGCGAGCGACAGATCGACGAGACCGATCCAGGCGGATTTCGACGGCGTGGTGTCGAGCCGGGGCAAGACGAGGAGTTCGCGGGCACGGGTGGCCGCGACGTACCAGAGCCGGATGCGTTCGCGGTCCAGCTCCTCCTTCTCCGCCTGGCGCGCCGTTTCGTAGCCCTCGGGCGGGACACCCAGGACCGGGCAATAAAAGGTCTCTGTCTGGCGGTCGATCACTGCGCTTTCGGGCGCCATGACGCCGGTCATGGTGTTGATGGGAATGACGATAGGCCATTCCAGTCCCTTGGCGGCGTGCATGGTGAAGAGTGCGACGGCCTCCTCCTGCGCGTCCGGTCGGCCCTCGACGGCGCGGGCCTCGTCGGACCACGCGGCCGTCATCGCCTCGGCGAAGGCGCGCAGGCCGCGAACGGCATAGCCGGTCGACAGGCTCAGATAGAGGTCGACATTGGCAAGCGCGCGCTCCGCCTGGCCGCGATGACGCTCGAGGAGAAGCGGGCGGACCCGCATCACGTCGACGGCCCGCGAAAGCAATTCGTGCGGGGTCGTGCTGTTTGCGCGCCGGGAGAGTGATTGCAGGCGTTCGATGATTTCGCGTGCCAGCGGGTGCGTGATGACAGCGGGATCGACGCTGAGATCCAGACGTGGAAACCGATCCGGCTGTTCTTCCGAGCGCGGAAGCCCCCAGATGATGTCCAGCAAGTCTTCCTCTGTGAGGCCGACCAAAGGACCGCGCAGCAGCGCACCGAGCGCGAGCGTGTCGCGGCGATCAGCGAGGACGCGAGTCAGCGCGATCAGATCCTGGACCTCCTGGCGGCGGAACAAACCCTTGCCGGCCTGGGTCGCCACGGCGATGCCGCGGCGTTCCAGAGCTTCTTCATAGCGCCACAGCTCCGCGCCGGTTGGCGCCAGCAGGGCGATGTCACCAGGCCGGCAGGGACGCACCGTGCCACTGCGACGGTCGACAATGGGATGACTATCGATCAGGCGGGCGCACAGCTCGGCGATAGCGTCGGCTTCAGCGTCACGCTGCTGTTCGGCGCTGGCTTTGCCGTTTTCGTCGGCGACGGCGATGTCGATGGCGGCCACGTTGAGGCCGCCGCGATCGTCATGAAACGGATCGAGGGCGGTGAAGCCCGGCTGTCCATCGGCCGAGAGCACGGCCTCGAAGCGCTCGTTGACGAAGGTCAGAATCGAGGCGCAGGAGCGGAAATTGGTGGAAATCGACAGGAGACTGTCGGGGGCCTGGGCACGGAAGGCGTCGCGCGCCTGCACATAGGCACCGACATCCGCGCCACGGAAGCGATAGATCGCCTGCTTGGGGTCGCCGACCAGGAAGAGCGCGCCCGGCCGGATTCGGAATTCTGCCCAGTCCTTGTCGTCATCGACCGGCTCGCCGCACAGCCGCCAGAATATCTCTGTTTGCAGGGGATCGGTGTCCTGGAACTCGTCGACGAGGACATGGGCGAAACGCTGCCCCAGCGCGCTGCGCACGTCGTCATGATCGCGCAGCAGATCGCGCGCGGCGAAAATCAGATCATCGAAGTCAAGCTGGGCGCTGGCCCGCTTGTGGTCGCGATAGCGCTCCATGATCGGACGCGCTTCTTCGATGAGGGCCGCCAGGGCTTGGCCAGCCGCCGCCTGAACCAGTGAAACCCAGGCGTCGCAGCAGGCGGTGTAGTGGGCGTCGGCAGCGTCGTTCAGCCTGTCACCGTCGGCCTTGGAGAGGCCGGACTGCTTGGCTGCGGCGGCCCATTTGCCCTTCTTGCGATAGGAGGCGAAGGTGCCGCTCTTGGTGCAAAGGTCCGGGTGGGGACGCGAGGTCAGGAGGCGAACGAGGCCCGTGGGTGTCGCGGGATCGGGGCCGTTCGCCAAGGCGGTCGCCATCTCGGTTAGCCGCTCGACGATCATCACCGTTTCCGGTTCGACCGCTGCCGTGCCGTCCAGGGCGGCCGCGAAATCGGCGGCAGCCTGCCGGAACGCCGTCAGATGGCCGGCGAGCGGAGAAACAGGCGGAGCCGCGAGCGTGCGGCGGCGGCGCAGATTCTCGGCGATCTTGTGGATGAGCGCCACGGTTTCGCCGGGGCTGTGCAGCACCATCTCGGCAAGAATGCCGCCCTGGCCGCCTGACAGGCGCTCGCGCAGCCAGTCATCGACAATCTCGAGGAAGGTCAGGTCGGCCTGATTGCGGTCCATAACGCCGGCGCCGGGATCGATATCGGCCTCTGCCGGATAGGGCTTGATCAGGCGCTGGCAGAAGCCGTGGATGGTCGAGCAGGTGATTTCGTCGATCGCGGCGCTGGCGGCGGCGAGATTTTCACGATGGACCTGGGACAGGCCATCGGGCAGCGCCACGCGCAGTTCGGTCGCGATTATACCGGATGAGAGGTCGGCGACGAACTCGCGAACCCGCGACAGCAGTTCGCTCGCGGCGAGTTCGGTGAAGGTGACGGCGGCGATGGAACATGGCGCGACGCCTTCGGCGAGCATGGCGGCGATGCGGCCGGCCATGACGGCGGTCTTGCCAGAGCCTGCGCCGGCTTCGACCAGAATCGAGCGATCATGAAGGCTGATCGCATCGCGGCGTGCGCTGTCATCCTTCAACATCTTGGACATGCTGCTCATCATTCCGCCTCCCAGACCTGAGCGACTTCGCCCAACCGCTCCGTCGCGGCTGGCATTTTACGTTTGCAGTAGGTGGCGCTCGCGTTGGCTGGTAGGGCAAAGGCGAGGTCGTCATAGTCACCGCCGGTATCAGGGCCAAGCAGGGCCGCGCCGCCGGCGAGACTCGCCCTTGCTGCGCAGAGATAGCCCGTGATCTCCGCGAGCACGGCCTCGGGATCGTCGAGTTGAAGATCGACGGGCTCGCGCGGGTAGAGCAGCGAAGCGCTGATGGCGACATCGTCGCCGAGGAGGGCTTTGACCGCGAAGGCGTAAAGGCAGCGCTGAAGTTCGCGCCCGCCATTCAGCCGGATGTCGCCCTTCGGCGGGCGGCCGGTCTTGTAGTCGCGCACAAGCGCGCGCTTGCCGTCGCCCGAGACGTCGAGCCGGTCGATATAGCCGGCAATGTTGAAGCCGGTGTCGGGAATCGTGACGGGCGTGCTCGTATCCCATGGGGCTTCGGCTTCGGATTTCGGCTCCGAGCCGCCGAAGGGCACCTCTGCGTAGGAGCGTGCGCCCGGCAGCAGGGCATCACCACAGGTCAAGGCGCGGCCCGCCATCACGCGGGCGTCGTCGAGGGTGCGCCCCCAGATGACCGCCGGCGGAACAGGACGCTCGCTCTCCCAATCGGCGGCGACGGTTTGCGCAGCCCGCGCCACCGCCGCTTCGACGGTCTGCGTGTCGGCGGTTGCCAGCCCGCCTGCAGTTTCGAGATCATGCAGGGCGCGGTCCAGGACCATGTGGACGAGATCGCCGATCCCGAGCGCGTCGAGCACGAGCGGTTCGGCGCTGCTCTGCGGTTCTCGCCAGCCGAAGGCATAGACCCACATGAAGCTGAGCGGATTGCGCAGCAGTCGGCGCAGCGAGCTGGCCGACTGGGTGCGGCCGAGGATGGCGAGAACGAGCGGATGATCCGCCCGCACGAGCCCGTCATGAGGCGTGATCTCCGCACGCCGCCAATCGCGCCAGCAGCCCTGTGCCCCGACCGCTTGCGGATCGGCCGCGAATTCTTGGGGCCGGGCCATGAGGCGGTCGGTTTCGCTGAAGGCATGTGCCGGCGTCGCGTTGCGGCGCAGATAGGTTTCGTCACCATGCCCTGCGAGTAGAGGACTGCGCCCCAGGAGGCGTCCGTCGCTGTCGCGCCGGGCGCGCGAGAGAGTGACGCTGCCGGCCGTCGTAGCGAGGATGGTCTCGAAGTCGCGGCGGTCGGCAACGTTTACCGGCAGCGGATCGAGCACCGGGGTCGGGATGATATGGTCCGGGATCAGCCGGTCCTCGGCGATGCCTCGGGGCCAACGCGAGGAGTTGAGTCCCAGGAGCCGCACGAAGCGGCGCGGCGAGGCCGCGAGCGCGCTGGCCGGCATCCAGGCGACAGAGACGCACGCTTCCAGTCCGTCGTCCTGCTTCAGGGTTTCCAACGTGGCGTCGATCGAGGCGGTCGGGCCGGCGAGCAGCGCCTTACGCCAGATTGCGACCGCACGGCCCTTGAGGAAGGCTTCGCCGATTTCGGCAGCGGCCTCGAGTCCTTTGGCCAGCATCTCGACGCCAGCGCGTAGCGCCGGAGCATGGTCCGCGCCATCGGGCCAAACTTCGGGCGTCAGGCGAGCTAGCAGACGGTTCCAGGCGACGGGCGTTGAGAGCGGTGCATGGGTCGGCAGGATGCGCAGCCAGCCTTCGGGAAGGGTTTCGAAAGGGCCGCTGTCCCGACAGAACGCCGCCAGGCGACGCAGTCTCGACTGCGACAGGCCGCGCACGACGATGTCGGCCAGGGCCGCAACTGCCTGGCCCTCGCGGGTGGTGACGGTGCGGACACCGTGGACGAAGTGCAGATCGATATTGGCGTCGGCGCGGAGAGCCAGGAAATGATCGTCATAGTCGGCGGGCGAAGCGGTCGCGATGGCGATCTCTGCCGGCGACACCCCCGAGGCGAGCAGGCTGCGCGCCCAGCGCATCGCCTCGATGGCTTCGTGATAGGTCGTCGCCGCGCTGACGGCGTTGATCTCTGGCGCTTGCATGCTAGCGCACGTCACCGTGACGCCGGCGCTGTCCAGCCATGGGGGCGTGCTCCGCGGTCCGGCCGTCCACTGCACGGGAATATGGGCAGTGAGGGCCTGGAGCAGCGGACGCCAGCAGGGAGAGAGTTCAGTGAGGCCGATAATCTCCATCGAGCCGAGGACCGCCGGCGCATGACCGATGCGAGCGGTCGCCGCGGCGACGATGTCGAGGGGACGCAGCATGCCGGACGGAAGCTGGCCAAGAACAGCCGCCTCCAGGCGCGCGATGGCGGCGATACGTGGATGGTCGGCTGCGCGTGCGGCAAGGTCGATGCCCGCACGCCAGGCTTTGTGAAGTGTATCGACCGCCGCATCGATCATGCCGGGAAGACACTTGATGCTCTCCAGTTCGCCCATCGGCGTCGTGGGCAGGACTGCCTGGATGGTCGCGCGCAGGCTCTCGTCGTCGATGGGGCGAACAAAGCCGCCCGCCAGCCGAACGGCGGCCTGTTCGAAGGACATGATCTGGAGGCCGTGGCGACCGTCACGGCCCGCCGCCAGCCGACTCTCCCGCATGGCGAGGCGGCCGTGAACGACCAGAGTGGATCGATGCGCGATGGTCATGGCCGCTCTCCTTTCAGGCGCCGCTCATTGCCGGGCGCCGTGTTAGCGGCGGCCAATGAAGTTCGCGCGTCGATGGTGCGATGTTCAGAACGATATCGCTGCATACCCACCCTTGCCCAATGTCCGATTGCCCATTGACGAAAGCCCTTCAATGGGAATAATAATTACACGGACCAATATGGATTGTCCATATAGTTTTTATGCTAACTCATGCGAGACGGAAGCAATGGCAGAGGCTGGCACGGCGCTGAAATGGGGAGTGGGGCGCCGGCTCGAATTCATCGAGTTCCGGCTGTTCTGGGAGGGCTCGATCAACCGGGCCGACCTCGTGGAGGCATTCGGCGTGTCGGTGCCGCAGGCGTCCAAGGACTTGACGCTCTATCAGGAACGGGCGCCGGGAAACATGGAATATGACACCCGCGCCAAGCGATATGTCGCCGCCGAAAAGTTCGTGCTGCGCTTTCTTGAGCCGGACCCCTATGTCTATCTCGCACAGCTTCGCTCGGTGGCTGAAGGTGCGGCTCCATCTCACGACTCCTGGATCGCCGAGCTTCCCAGCGCCGACGTTGCACTGACTCCCAGGCGCGACATCGATATCGAGGTTTTGCGCAAGATGCTCGACGCCAGCCGCGAGGGCGTCTCTGTCGATATCTTCTATCAGTCGATGAACGTGGCGCGGCCGGAGCCCATCTGGCGCCGGATCACACCTCATGCCTTTGGCTATGATGGTTTCCGCTGGCACGCGCGGGCCTATTGTCACCTGGAGCACAAGTTCAAGGATTTCCTGCTGCCACGCATTCTTGATGTTGGCGCGAAGGGCAAACCCGGAGAGGCCGGTGAGCGTGACTGGCTTTGGAACAACTATTTCGATGTTGTCATTGGGCCGCATCCAGCCCTCACAGTGAGCCAACAGAAAGTCGTCGCCAAGGACTATGGGATAGATCAGGGTAACGGCGTGCTCACAGTTCGTTACGCGATGCTCTTCTATGTTTTGAAGCGGCTCGGATTGCTGGGTGACGCTGCGAAACAGAGCGCCCATACGCAGCATATCGTTACAGTAAACCGCAGGGAGACTGAGGCTGCGCTAGACAAGGCGGGGCTTCAGCTATGAATGGTTCGGAAGGAAGCGCGGTCTGATGGGGGCAACACTTGAGGATGTAAAGAACGGTGCATCGGTGCGGGGCGTTGCCTCGGCGCAGGTCGTGCATGTCGTTTCAGTGGACTGGATCGGCGATCAGGCGATCAATGTCGTTTATCGCGATCATAATGGCACGGTGGCCGAGGCGGTTCTCTATCGGGATGATGAGCACCGCCTGGAGGTCGAGCAGAATGGCCGACCATGGTCATTCGACGCTGATGGAGCGCTGCTGCGTCTGGTGACGGAAGCCAACCGTATCAAGCTGGCGCATTATTTCGACCCGTATCTGGCGATCCACACCAGCCTCGTTGATCCGCTGCCGCACCAGATTTCGGCGGTCTATGGCGAGATGCTGCCGCGCCAGCCGCTGCGCTTCCTCCTCGCCGACGATCCCGGCGCGGGCAAGACGATCATGGCGGGCCTCTTGATGAAGGAACTGATCGCCCGCAGCGATCTCGAACGCTGCCTTGTCGTCGCGCCGGGCAGCTTGGTCGAGCAGTGGCAGGACGAACTCGGCCAGAAGTTCAATCTCGAGTTCGACATTCTCTCTCGCGACATGATCGAGAATTCGCGGTCGGGCAATCCGTTCAGCGATCGGGATCGGCTGATCGTCCGCCTCGACGTGCTGGCGCGCAACGAGGAGCTTCAGGAGAAGCTCATGAGCGCGCGGGAGTGGGACCTGATCATCTGCGATGAAGCCCATCGCATGTCGGCGACGTATTTCGGCGGCGAGGTCAAATATACGCGGCGCTATCAGGTCGGCCAGAAGCTCGGTCAGGTCTGCCGGCACCTGCTCTTGATGTCGGCGACGCCGCACAACGGCAAGGAAGAGGATTTTCAGCTCTTCATGGCGCTCCTCGACGGCGATCGGTTCGAGGGCCGGTTCCGCGACGGGGTCCACTATGCTGACACCGAAGACATGATGCGGCGGCTGACCAAGGAGGAACTGCTCAAGTTCGACGGGCGGCCGCTGTTTCCCGAGCGGCGGGCGCGCACGGTCAAATATCAGCTCTCCGAGGGCGAGGCTGCACTCTACACCGCCGTCACCGAATATGTGCGCACCGAGATGAACCGCGTGCAGCGCTTCGCCGAAGGCGATGGAAAGAAGCGCAACAATGTGGGCTTCGCCTTGCAGATACTTCAGCGGCGCCTCGCATCGTCACCAGCCGCCATCTACCAGTCCCTCAAGCGCCGCCGGGAACGGCTGGAGAACGAATTGGGCGAAGCGCGTCTGGCGGCCAAGGGGCGCAGGGCCGTCATGCCTGAATCGGCGATCAGCGCGGACATGCTGCGCAACATCGAGGAATATGGCCAGGAGGAGATCGACGAGCTTGAAGATCTGATCTCGACAGGCGCGACGACGGCCGAGACCGTCGAGCAGCTTGCCCTCGAAGTCGAGACGCTCAAGGGGCTGGAAGCGATGGCGCTCGGCGTGCTTCGGTCCGGCGTGGATACGAAATGGAGCCAGCTCAATCGGATTCTCGACGACGATCTCATGATCGACGCCGCGGGAAGTCGCCGCAAGCTGATTATCTTTACCGAGCCCAAGGACACGCTGCACTACCTGCTCGACAAGGTGCGTGCGCGGCTCGGCAATCCCGAGGCTGTGGAAGTGATCCACGGCGGCGTTTCGCGTGAGGAGCGGCGCAAGGTCGTCGAGCGCTTCATGCAGGACAAGGACATGTTGGTCCTGATCGCCAACGACGCGGCGGGTGAAGGCGTGAACCTTCAGCGCGGCCACCTGATGGTCAACTACGACCTGCCATGGAACCCGAACAAGATTGAGCAGCGGTTCGGGCGTATCCACCGCATTGGCCAGATGGAAGTTTGCCACCTTTGGAATCTCGTCGCGGCCGATACCCGCGAGGGCGAGGTTTACGCCCGTTTGCTTGAGAAACTCGAAGCGGCGCGCGAGGCGCTGGGCGGCCGCGTCTATGACGTGCTCGGCGAATTGTTCGACGGCGTGGCGCTCAAGGATCTGCTGTTTGAGGCGATCCAGTATGGCGAGAAGGAAGAGGTCAAGGCGCGCCTCTTCCAGCAGGTCGATGGCGCGGTTGACCAGGCGCATCTGCTTGAGTTGCTACGTCGACGGGCGCTGACGAACGACACCATGCCGGAAGCCAGGGTCGAGGAACTGAGACTTGAAATGGAGCGGGCCGAGGCGCTGCGCCTTCAGCCGCATCACATCCAGAGCTTCTTCGTCGAGGCGTTCCAGCATCTGGGCGGCAAGATCAAGCGCCGCGAAGAGGGGCGCTGGGAAATCACCCATGTGCCTGTGCGCATCCGTGAACGCGATCGTCAGATCGGCTCCGGCGCGCCGATCCAGACCCAGTATGAGCGGATCTGTTTCGAGAAGGACAAGATCAACCAGCAGCCGGTCGCCGCTTTCGTCTGCCCCGGCCATCCGCTGCTCGAAGCCGTGATCAGCCTGATCCGCGAGCAGTATGAGCAGATCATGCGACAGGGCGCGATCCTGGTGGACGACACTGATGCGGGCGATGCGCTTTCGGCGATCTTCCTGTTGGAACACAGCGTTCAGGATGGTCGCGTCACCAGCGCCGGCAAACCGCATGTAATTTCGCAGCGGCTCCAGTTCGCCGCCATCGACAAGTCCGGATGCACCGTCAACGCCGGCATCGCCCCGCATTTGAACCTGCGGCCCGCCAAACCGGAGGAGATCGACAGTGTGCGTGATCTTCTGGACGAAAGCTGGCTGGCCACCGATCTGGAGAAGGCCGCGATCCGGTTCGCGACGGTAGAGCTAGCTCAGCGCCATGTCGCCGAGGTGAAGGCGCGGCGCGTGCCCGAGATTGAAAAAGTCGAGCAGGAAGTTCGAGCTCGGCTCAAGAAGGAGATCAACTACTGGGACTCGCGTGCCTTCGAGCTGAAGGAAGAGGAGCGTGCCGGCAAGAAGACGCGGGTGAATTGGCAGAATGCCCAGCGACGCGCCGAAGACCTGGCGGAGCGCCAGAAGCGGCGCATGGACCAGCTTGAACGCGAACGATTCATCTCATCGCAGCCGCCGCGCGTGCGGGGCGGCATGGTGGTCATTCCGCGTGGGTTGCTCGAAGCGCGTCAGGCGCCAAGCGTCCCGAACCATTTCGCGGAAGACCCCGAGGCGCGGCGAAAGATCGAGCTTGCGGCGATGGCTGCGGTCATGTCGGCCGAGCGAGCGCTTGGTAACGACCCGTCCGACGTATCGGCCCAGAAGATCGGCTACGATATCGCCTCGCACGACCCGAAATCGGGGCATCTGCGCTTCATTGAGGTCAAGGGGCGGATCGATGGCGCGGACAGCGTGATGGTCACGCGGCAGGAGGTCATCACCTCGCTGCACGAGCCGGAGAAGTTCATTCTGGCGATCGTCTCCGTCAACGCCGGCTTCGCCCATGAGCCACGTTATGTGCGCGGCCCGCTCGTCGAGCGGGAGCCGTCGTTCTTGGAAACGGCGATTCAATTCGATCTTCGCCGTCTCCTGGAACGTGCAGGGGCGCCGGCATGAGGAAAAAAAGTATCCGACGAGCAGCTCAAAATTTCAGGACAAATGTCGATGAGATAATTGCCTTTACGCAGCGCAGCGCCACGGCAACGGCAATTACTGAGCAGGATGAATCTTGGTGCTATGACTTGGCTGTCATTCGTTTGTATCGCGAGTTTGAAGATTTGATGCTGAGTTGCTTGGTCGCGCTAATCAACAATGATGCGACGACGTTCTCTCAGGTAAAGCAACGCACATTTCCAAAGCATATGAACGTCGAGGTATGCGAATATCTGATCTGTGGTGATGGGTATTTTGATTTCGCGGGGCGTGATGGGCTTTTGAAGACTATCAAGAAGATCGTGCCGAACGGTCATTGGCTACCCACGACCGTCGGTGATGCCGCCTACACCACCGCTCTCAAGAAGCTAAGTGCTCTCAGAAATTTCGCGGCCCACGACAGCTCCGTTTCGAAAAAGCGGGCGCTCGAGGCAATCGGTCAAGACCGGATGTCGTCGAGCGGCGCGTGGCTCAAAAAGCAAAACCGCTTCGCAACGATCTGCAACAGCCTCAAGGCGATGGCCCAGCATATCGAAGCCGCAGCACCACATTGAAAGAGACCCAATGACCCAGACCTATAGGAAGAAGCTTATAGAAGTGGCGATCCCGCTCGAAGCGATCAATGCGGCGTCGGCGCGCGAAAAATCGATCCGGCACGGGCATCCTTCCACGCTCCATTTGTGGTGGGCACGTCGGCCGCTGGCGGCTTGTCGTGCGGTGCTGTTCGCGCAGCTTGTCGATGATCCGTCTAGCCATCCAGAGCGATTTCCGACCGAAGAAGCCGTTGAGACAGAGCGCCAACGGCTTTTTCGGATTATCGAGGACTTGGTGAAATGGGAGAACTCGACGAACGACGAAGTTCTTCAACATGCCCGCATCGAGATACAGAAGAATTTTCCAGACGGCGTCCCGCCAGCCTATGACCCATTTTCGGGAGGCGGCTCCATACCTCTTGAAGCATTGCGACTAGGCCTTCGCTCGCACGGGTCCGACCTCAATCCTGTTGCCGTGATGATTGGCAAGGCGATGATTGAATTGCCGTCGCAATTCAAAGATCAGAAGCCCGTCCATCCCGGAAAACCGGAGCGCCTACATTACCGCGGAGCCGAGGGCCTTGCCGAAGACATCCTCTGGTATGCGAAAGAGCTGAGCAACCGCGCTAGGAAGAAGATTGGACGTCTTTATCCCTCTGTCGGGCTTCCAAAGAAAGACGGCGGCGGGGAGGCCACCGTTCTTGCCTGGCTGTGGGCCAGGACTGTCGCCAGCCCCAACCCGGCGGTACGCGGTGCTCATGTTCCCCTGATCTCGAATTACTGGCTTTGCAACAAGCCCAAGAAATCAGTGTGGGTGAAGCCGGTTGTCAATGGCACCGACATTTCCTTCGAGGTGCATAGCGGGAAGCCCGACGACGAAGATGCCGTGGCGGCAGGGACCAAGGCAGGGCGAGGCGCGAACTTCAGGTGCCTCCTGACCGGTGACGCCGTCACCGCAGACTATGTGAAGGCTGAAGGCATGGCCGGCAGGATGGGCTGGCGCCTCCTTGCCATCGTCGTGGAAGGGAAAGGCGGGCGTCGATACGTCGCCCCAACCAAAGAGCACGAGACGCTGGCTTTCAGCGAAAAACCCGATTGGAGACCAGAATATCCGCTGTCGCAGCACCCGCAGTATATGAGTGTGACCAACTACGGCCCTACGAATATATCCGACCTCTTTATGGATCGGCAGACCATCGCGCTGAATACATTTATGGGGCTCATCCCGGACGTAGTTCGAGACATTCCTGACTCCGCACACAGGAAAGCGATACTCTCGTATTTGGTGTTGTGCG
Source organism: Pseudomonadota bacterium (assembly GCA_020161575.1). Taxonomy (GTDB): domain Bacteria; phylum Pseudomonadota; class Alphaproteobacteria; order Rhizobiales; family Beijerinckiaceae; genus Rhabdaerophilum. The sequence continues at coordinate 132,679 of JAIUNR010000006.1, read as the reverse complement.
TGAGCCGTTTGGCCAACAGGCAGTCCACGAGCACGTTCTGGCACACGTCGGGCGAAAAGGTGGAGCAGGTGTTTGCGATGCAAGCTCTGCCCATGCGGTGGGATACAGCCGAAGGAAACCCGTTCTCATCTTCATCAGGCAATTTTATAGGTCAGGTCGAATATCTGGCCAAGGCCGTGGCCGCTCTTCCCTGTTCGGAGCAGGGGGGCGTTGAACGCCAAATGGATGCCCAGAACGTAGATTTCACAGACTTCGTCGTCTCGACCGATCCGCCCTACTACGACAACGTCCCTTATGCGGATTTGTCCGATTTCTTCTATGTCTGGCTGAGGAAGGGACTGGCAAGCACCTACCCGGACCTGTTTTCGACTATGCTGGTTCCCAAGCAAGAGGAACTGGTTGCGGACTACAAACGCCATGGCGGCAAGGACGAGGCCGACAGCTTCTTTCTCGAAGGCATGACCACCGTCATGCGCCACATGGCGACTCAGGGCCGGCCCGATGTGCCCGCTGCGATTTATTACGCTTTCCGGCAAGGCGAGGTAGATGAAAGCGGTTTCTCGGTTAAAGGCTGGGCGACCTTCCTTCAGGCGATTGTCGACGCCGGCTATTCTATCGGGGCGACATGGCCGGTGCGGACCGAGCTTGTCGGCAACCTCAAGAAGAACAAGAACGCGCTCGCCACCTCTGTCGTGATGGCGTGCCGACCTCGCGCGCGGGATGCCGAGACGATCTCCCGCGTCGAGTTTATCCGGGCGCTGCGCCGCGAACTGCCCGCAGCCCTTAAGGAGATGCATCGCGCGAGCATCGCCCCGGTGGACATTCCCCAGGCATCCGTCGGCCCTGGCATCGCGATTTTCAGCCGCTATGCCTCAGTGATCGAACGTGACGACAGCCCGATGTCGGTGAAGACTGCCTTGCAGATAATCAACGAGGAACTGGATCAGTATCTCTCCTCACAGGAGGGTGATTTCGACCCCGAGACGCGCTTTGCCGTGACCTGGTTTACCCAGCATGGCTACGAAAAGGGTGTGTTCGGCGATGCCGATAACCTCGCCCGCGCCCGTGGCATTTCGGTGGACGATGTGCGCCATGCGGGCATCGTGGAATCGTCGGCCGGGCGGGTCCGCATCTACAAACGGGAGGAACTTGAAGAAGGGTGGGAGCCGGAGAACGACCGCCATCTCACCATTTGGGAATGCTGTCAGTATCTCGTGCGTCAGCATCAACTGGATGGCTTGTCGCACAATACGGCTGTGCTCCTGAAGAAATTTGGGAGCGACAAGGCTGAGGCGGTGAAGGATCTGGCCTACGTCCTCTACGAAATCAGCGACAAGCGGCGGCAGGATCGCCAAGAGGCCACGGCCTACAACGCCCTCGTCACCGACTGGACTGAACTGACGCGGCAGGCCGCAGCGATCCACGACACTGTCGGTGATCGCCAGATCCGGCTGGATATTTAAGGGGGAACGGGACGTGGCAAAAAGTACGCGCCAATATGTGTTTGAGGGGATGGAGCTGCTGCCCGCGGCGCTGATCCCCTTTGTCGAAAAGCGGCTCGAAACCTCGCTCAAGGGGCACTGGCAAGTCCAGGTTCTTGAGAAGCTGCCCAACCTGCGCCCCAACAGCAGTGGCGAGGTCGGCTGGGACCAGGCCGCGCTGTTCAACGCGATGGATCGGTTCTGGAGCGAGGCGTTCAAGGCGGTGCTTGGCCGCGCCGAGCGATCGCTGGTCAACGAGCTGGGCGATGTCCGCAACAAGCTCTCGCACAACGAGACCTTCACTTACGACGACGCCGAGCGCGCGCTCGATTCCATGCGTCGACTGATGGAAGCGATCAGCGCCGGTGAGACGGCGGAGCAACTCGGCAAGATGCGCGACACCATCCTGCGCACGAAGTTCACCGAGCTTCAGCGCAACGAGGAGCGGCGGAAAACCCAGCGTCTCGAAATCTCAGTTGAGACCGTGGCGGGGCTGTTGCCATGGCGCGAAGTGGTCGAGCCGCACCAGGATGTCGCCACCGGCGAATTCCAGCAGGCCGAGTTCGCGGCTGACCTCGCCAAGGTCCATTCGGGGAGTGCACCGCCGGAGTATCGTGATCCGCGCCAGTTTTTCAGCCGCACCTATCTGACGGAGGGCTTGAGCACGCTGCTGGTCGGGGCTGCGAAGCGGCTGTCCGGCAGCGGCGGCGATCCCGTGGTTGAGCTGCAAACCAATTTCGGGGGCGGCAAGACGCACTCGATGCTGGCGCTCTATCACATGGCGGGACCGACTCCGGTTCAGGACCTCTCCGGCCTGGACCAGTTGCTCGAAAAGCTGGGGCTCAGCGTTCCGAAAGGCATTAACCGGGCCGTGCTGGTTGGTACGTCGCGTGGACCACAGGACGTGCTCCATGCCGAGGGCGATCGGAAGATTCGCACGACCTGGGGGGAACTCGCCTGGCAACTCGGCGGCGCCGACGCTTTCGCCATGGTCGCGGAGAATGACGCCAGCGGCATCGCGCCGGGCTCTAATCTGCTGGAGACGCTCTTCAAGAAATATGCGCCGTGCCTAATCCTGATCGATGAATGGGTCGCGTATCTGCGTCAAATCTACAAGGTTGAGGGGCTCCCCTCGGGGTCGTTCGATGCGAACCTGTCCTTCGTCCAGTCGCTGACCGAGGCGGTCAAGGCCAGCCCCGGCACACTGCTGGTGGCTTCGCTGCCGGCATCGCAGATCGAGGTTGGCGGGGAAGGTGGTCAGGAAGCGCTAGCGCGCCTCAAGCAGACCTTCAGCCGCGTGGAGTCCTCATGGCGACCTGCAAGCCAGGAAGAGAGCTATGAGATCGTCCGGCGGCGGCTATTCAAGGAAATCCCCGGCGACAAATTCCATCACCGCGACAACACGCTGAAGCAATTCGCCAAGCTCTATCGCGAGAACGCCAACGATTTTCCGCAGGGGTGCGCGGATGAGGATTACCGGCGCAAGCTGGAGAAAGCCTATCCGATCCATCCCGAGCTGTTCGACCAGCTTTACACGAGCTGGGGATCGCTCGAAAAATTCCAGCGCACGCGCGGGGTGCTGCGCCTGATGGCACAGGCCATTCACGAGCTTTGGATGAACGCCGATCCGTCGGTGATGATCATGCCCGGCAGCGTGGCGGTGAGTTCGCCGCGCGTGGAGCCGGAATTGCTGCATTATCTCGATGTCAGCTGGCAGGCGATCATCGCCGGCGACGTCGATGGCACGACTTCCACACCCTACAAGATCGATCAGTCAGCGCCCAACCTGAACCGCTATTCGGCGACCCGGCGCGTCGCCCGTGCGATCTTCATGGGAACCGCGCCCACCGCACAGCAGCAAAACACCGGCCTCGACGACAAGCAGATCAATCTCGGCGTCGTGCAACCCGGCGAGCGGCCGGCGATCTTCGGCGATGCGCTGCGCCGGCTGACCAATCAAGCCAAGTTCATGCATGCCGATCTGGGCCGCCATTGGTATTCAATGTCGGCGAGTCTCAACCGCATCGCGGCAGACAAGGCGGCGCAGATCGAGTCGGCATTGGTCGACGTCACGATCGACGCCGAACTCGGAAAATATGTGAATGGCCTCGCTGATCGCGGTCATTTCGATGCGGTGCAGGTCGCCCCTGCCTCCTCAGCCGAAGTCCCGGATGAAGCGGGCGGCGTGCGCACCGTCGTTCTGGGCGTCAAACATCCGCACAATGGCCGTGATGGCTCGGAGGCGCTTGCCGAAGCCAAAGACATCCTCATGCAGCGCGGCAGCACGCCGCGGGTCTATCGCAACATGCTGGTGTTCATTGCTGCGGAAACGCGCCAGCTTGATCATCTGAAAGACGCCGTGCGCGCCTCGCTGGCTTGGGGCGAGATCGTTCGCGACACGGAACGGCTGAACCTCACTCAAAGCGACAGCGCGCTCGCCAAGTCGAAGCTGACCGAAGCCAACGAGACGATGAAGACCCGCCTGAAAGAGGCGTGGTGTTATCTGCACTATCCAGTTCAGGAGAGCGCCCAGGCCGATTGGGAATGGGTCTCGGGCAAGATTCCGGCTCAAGACGGGTTGTTGGCGCGGGCCAGCAAGAAGTTGGTGGCCGAGGAAGGTCTGCTTACGGAATTGGGGCCGTCGCGCCTTGATCGCGACCTGCAGAAATACATCTGGAACGACAAGCCCCATTTGTCGCTGAAGGACCTGCGGGAATATCTCAACCGCTACATCTATCTGCCGCGTCTCAAAGGGCAGGACGTCCTGGTCAAGGCCGTGCAGGCAGCCGTGAGCAGCATGCTGCCTGGCCCGTTCGCCTATGCCGAGCGATGGGACGAGAAGTCAGACACCTATTTGGGGCTGGCGATCGAGCGGGCGGCAAGCGCCGTGGTCGTAGTCGACAGCGACAGTGTCATCGTGAATCCCGAGGTGGCCGAAGCGCACCGTCCGATGCCCGCGCAGCCAGGAACGGGCGAGTCGTCCCCGGGAGGGGGCGACAGTGCGTCGACGCCCGATAGGCCATCTACGGACGATACGCTGGCCACGCCTCCGGTGGAAAAGAAACCGACGCGCTTCTCCGGCGCGGTTATGATCTCACCCGAGCGACCGGCCCGAGACATCCATCAGGTCGTCGAAGCGATCGTGGAGCAGCTCACCACATTGCCGGGCAGTCAGGTGAAGATCCGGCTCGAGATCGATGCGGAAGTGCCCGAGGGCCTCGAACGCTCCAAGGTGCGGACGTTGATCGAGAACGCCAACACCCTCGGCTTCATCGAGAAGTCAGTCGAATAGAAGCTCTGAGGGCTGGTCGGCTCTTAGCTCACGAGGAAACCTCCGGCCGCGACGTCTGGTTCAGATGTTGCGGCCGGTGATCCGCGCGATCGCACGCCGGCGTCTCATTCTTTTCGGTTTCGGTGGCGCACAACGTGAGCGGTTCTTACCGTCTTGCCGATCGTGCGATGGAGCGGGCGAGGCTCAGCAGCCGGCGGCATGCAGGATTATCGTTGCGCGCCGACCATACGGCGCTGAACGGCAGTATCTCGCCGGCCATGCGTCGGTAGGTGATCCCCGGAAACTGCGCAACGGTCGTGGCCTCGCTGGTGAGCGTAAGACCGCAACCGACAGCGACCAGGGACAGCATGTTGTCCCGGCCGACATACTGGCAATGGATCTCGGGGTGATGACCGAGCTTCCCGAGGCGACCGACCAGATAGTCGTAAATTTCCTGGCCCGGTGGCGCTTCGCTGATGATGAAGCGCTCGCCGGCCAGATCGGACCATGCAAGTTCCGCCTGATCCGCAAGCGGGTGATCTGCCGGGAGAACGGCGAACACCTCTTCAGACCAGAGTTGCTCGACTTCGCAGCCGTCCCGTGGCGCAATGCCTGTAAGGAATGCCACGTCCATCTGGAGTTGCCGCACGGCGGCAATATGTTCGGCGGGGTTTCCATCGATGAGATCGACGCGAACGCGGTGAAAGCGCTTACCGTAGGCGCGCAGCAGATCGAACAGGAAGCCGGACGCGATGGAGGAGAAGACCCCGATCTTGATATGACCCTGCTCCGTTTGGCCGATAGCCGCGACGTCATGCGCGCCGGCGTGGATATGCTGGAGGGCGGTTCGAGCTCGCGGCAGATATTTTTGTCCGGCGACCGTGAGGCGGACGCCGCTTGCGTGGCGATGAAAGAGCGATGCTCCGAGTTGATCCTCGAGATCGCGGATACGGCGGCTGATCGTCGATTCCTGGAGTCCGAGGGCGCGCCCCGCCTGCCGGAAACTTCCATATTCTGCGGCGGTCACGAAATAACGCAGGTGGTGCAGTTTGATCCGGTTGTGCCCATCACCCCGGAACGAGAAATCGGAAATAGAGCCGATCCCGGCGCCGTCAGAAGAGATTCTGCCGTCGTGATCGGCGCTCGCCATCAGGGTCTCCAGCGCGTTTCAAGGCTGTTGGCTACCCCGTCCACGAAAGCGCCGATGGCGTTGTCGTTATGATCGTGTCGTTGCATCATGCTGCCCTCAAAGAACTTAACGACATTCAATATGCGGCATGATGAGTCGCGCACCGCATGGCGTCAACGATAAATGAACGACATTAAGTTAATGTATGGTATACGCGGCGCTCCGGTATACGGCGATTGATGCAGCGGCCGCTGAGGGGCGAAGCCCGGCGGAAGTCCGGGCGCAAAAATGGGTTTCGGGGCTGATGGCGCGTCCAAGAAAAGAAGACACACTCGACATCGCGCCGCGAGCGGTCGCGGAAATGGTTCGCCTGCTGGCGGCGCGTGACGATTTCGATGTTCCGTTGGTGGCGGTCGCACAGGCGGTCGGCTGCACGCCGCCTGCGCTTTACGGCTATTTTCGCAACAAGGGCGCCCTGTTGCGGGCGGTGCGGGAAGAGGGCTTCAACCGGCTATACAATGAGAAACTGACGCTCTCGGAGCGCATGCACTTGGACCCATTTGGCTACCTGCGTGAAGGGAGCTACGCCTATGCCCGTTTCGCGCTCGACAATCCGACCTTGTATCGACTGATGTTTGCGCCTCCGCCCAGCCTCGGCGTTGGTGATGATCCGCTGTCGGGCGATCCTGGCCGCCGAATATTCGAGCTGTTGCTCACGGGCCTTCGCGGCTGTCAGGCCCAGGGGCTTTTTCCGGAAATGGACCTCAATCGATATGCCTTCATGTTCTGGTCGGCGGTGCATGGCGCGGTATGCCTCGGTTTTCAGAATCGGGCGTTGGACGAGGCCGCAAAATGGGATGCGACCCGCGACGTCATCGACACGCTCATGGAGATGATTGCAGCAACGGCGCCGGGTGGAGGCGACTAACAACTCATGCGCGGCCGATGCGCCGACTGCGAAGAGAGGTGACGGTCATGGCCAAATATTCTGTTGGCGATCATGTGAGCTGGAACTCCGAAGTCGGTCATGTGACCGGCAGGATCATTCGGGTTCATCATGCGGATTTCGACTACAAGGGCCACAGGCATCGAGCTTCGAAGGACGATCCGCAGTACGAGATCAAGAGCGACAAGACGGACCATGTCGCCGCTCACAAGGAAGCCGCGCTGACGAAGATCGATTGATGGCCGCGCAGTTCGTCACCATCGGCCATTCCAATCGTAGCCTCGACGAATTTCTCGACATGCTGCGCGCCGCTCAGGTCGGGATGGTGATCGACGTGCGCGCTTTTCCCCGGTCGCGCAGCAATCACGCCTACAATATCGACCGTCTGCCGGAAGACCTGGCGCGCGTGCAGATCGGTTACCAACATATGCCGGACCTGAGCGGCAGGCGGCCAAAGCAGACCGGTGTGGACGAAAGCCTCAATGCGCTGTGGCGGGTGCAAAGCTTCCACAACTATGCTGACTATGCGCTCGGCGAGGCGTTCGCCGGCGCGTTTCATGATCTGGTGAGCCTCGGCCGCGATCACGGCTTGGCCCTGATGTGTTCCGAAGCGGTTTGGTGGCGATGTCATCGCCGCATCATCACCGACCATCTGCTACTGGCTGGCCACGCGGTCGATCATCTGATGACGCCGGGGCATAGCGAGCACGCCACGCCGACGCCGGGCGTGCAGAAGGACACGCAGGAAAGAGTCATCTACCCGGCGTCCGCCGCGCCCGATCACGAGCAACCTCCAGGTTGAGCGTCAGCCGTGGTTGGGGTTTCCTCTTCAGGCCGAGCGTCGTGGCCTGTCTTGCCGGCTTCATTCGGGCTTCTGCATGGGGCGCCGCGCCTTCGCGAACCCGCGATCCGTCGCAATGAACCGCTCCAGCATGGGCACGATGAGCTTTGACGGTTCGATCGGGGCGGCGTCTCCGGCCAGAAGACGGCCATATTCGCTCAGGTCGCGGTGGAGCGACGCCGGCAGCTCTACCGCGACTTTCACGGGCTTGTCGTCCGCGATGGGACCGAGTTTCAACTTGGTCATGGTCAGTTCCTGAAGGGTTCGAGGACAAGATCGCGCGTCACGACGATCCGCACCGGGAAGCCCGGCCGGATGGTCAGCGTCGGCGCGACGTTGAGTTGGCGTCGGACGATCTGCTGTCCGGCGTCGTTGATCGTGTCCTGACCGCCGTTGCGGATGGCGCGGAGCAGCCGGTCCTGATCGTCGACGGCAAGCTCGGCCCCGACCGAAAGCAGCGTCGAGAGGCCGGCGGCCTTGGCGAGATCCCACCAGTGATAGTCGACGCCATCCTCAAGGCCGGCATAGCCCTGTGTGTCGGTCCCCGGCTGGCGTTCGAGGACGATCGAGCGGCCGTTCGGCATGATGAGGCGGTTCCAGACGAGCAGCACGCGCCGCTGCCCGTACTGCACGTTGTTGTCGTACTGGCCGATGATCCGCGTGCCCTGCGGCACGAGCAGGATGCGCCCCGTGGGGCTGTCATAGATCGGCTCCGTGACCTGGGCGATGATCTGGCCGGGAAGATCGGAGCGGATGCCGGTGATGAGCGCGGCGGAGATCACGGCGCCGGCCTGTAGCACGAAGGGCGACGCCGGCGGTGTCACGCGATCGGGCGTGACGGTGCGCCGGTCGGCCGCCGCGTTGAGGAAGGCGAGCTGCTTGTCCTGTCCCGTGGCGGCCTGTCCGCCCGCGCCGGAGAGATCGAGGCCGGCAAGACCGGGCATCGCGCCCGCCGTGCTGGCGGCCGCCGAACCCTGCCGCGACTGGAAGAAGACGGTGCTGAGGCGGGCGGCCTCTTCCTCGGCGCGGCGGCGCTGCTCGGCCTCACTGACGCCGGACGTGGCGACCACGGGCGCGACGACGGGCTGGCCGTTGTTCTGTGCGCTCAGGATTGGGCCGCCGAGATCGCCGGGCAGCGCCGGGCCGAGGACCGGGCCGGTATAGTCCTTGGGCAAACCGGCCAGGCCGTCGGCGGTCTGGCGGCCGTTGGTCGAATAGAGCTCGGCGCCGCCATCGTCCGGCCCGCGCGTCTGGAGCGCGTAGATCAGCGATCCGCCGATGCCGACCAGGGCAACGGCGGCGACGCTGGCGAGCATCTTGCGCGAGAGGCGTGTGACGCGCGGCGGTTCGGCGCGAAGCCGCATCGGCGCGACAGGAGTGCTGGTTTCGGTGCTGGTGGTATCGGACATTAGGACGGCCTCCCGTCGGTGCGGACGATCCTGACGGTCTGCTGCTTGTCGCCCGCGCCAAGGCGCAGCTCAGCCGCGCCGAACAGGCGATCGACGATCAGGATGTGTTGATAGATACGGCTGTTGGCGATCTGGGCTTCGCCTTGCGGGCCGATGACGAAGAGCGGCGGCATTTCGCCCTGGACGATGCCGCGTGGGAACTCGACATAGACATGCCGGCCATCGTCATAGACGGCGATCGGCTTCCACGGCGGATTGCCGGTGTCGGTCTGGGCGTAGCGATAGTTGCGGGCGGCCACGGCCGGAATGACCGGCGTGGCCGGAACGCTCTGACGCTGGCTGGCCGGCGGCTGCGGATAGGCCCAGGCGACCGACGGCATATAGGGCTTCTCGCCGGAGCGCAGCTCGATCATGTAGGTGCGCCGGTCGGTCGTCACGATCAGGTTGGTGGTGATGTCGGGCCGGCTCGGCTTGACGAGAATATGGACGCGGCGCGTGACGCCGGACCCGCTCTCGGTATCGCCGATGATCCAGCGCGCTGTGTCGCCGGCCGCGATCGGTCCCGCGCCGGTGAGGCTTTCGCCCGGCTCCAGTGCGATGTCGGTGATCTGACCGGGAACCGCATAGACCTGATAGAGCGCGCCTTCCGACCACGGGTAGATCTGGATGGCGTTGTAATAGCCCTCGCGGCGCGGCTGCACGCGCGCCGCCGCATTGGCGTTCTCGACGCGGCCCGTGGGCGTGCCTGCGGTCTCGCCGCCGCGCGCGACCGTCCAGGCGGGCGGGATCAGCACCGGCTTCGGCCGCTCGTCGATGACGGCGGCGGGAATGGCCGGCAAAGGCGGCACGGAGGCGTCGTAGCTGATCGCCGGGGGCTTGGTCATGCTGGCGCAGCCCGCCAGCGCCGTCGCGGACAGCATCAGCGCCACGGCCGCGGATTTACGGAAAACCGGAATGGCGACGATACGGATTGCCGGGTTCATTGGCCCATCTCCCGCGACCAGTTGATGGCATTGACGTAGATGCCGAGCGGATTCGCCTTCAGGCGCTCGGCGTCGCGCGGCGGCTGAAGCGCGATCGTCAGGATCGCGGTCCAGCGTTGGGTCGAGGCGAGCACGCCGTTCTCGAACTGCCGCTCCGTCCAGGCGACGCGGAACGAATCCGGCGAGGCACGGATGACGCTGGAGACGTCGACGGCGATCTGCTGCTTGCCGACCTTGGTGAAGGGGTCGTTGGTGCGGGCATAGTCGTTGAGCGCGCCTGCGCCGCGATCGGTCGTCCACTCATAGGCGCGAAGCCAGTTCTGGCGCACGATGATCGGATCGGCCGGGATCGAGCGGACCTGCTCGATGAAACGGGCGAGATGCCATGCGATCTGCGGATCGGTCGGGCGATAGTCGGCGCTGGCCGGCGCGAGGCTCTGCGCCTGGCCGAGTTTATCGACCTGGACCACCCACGGCACGACGGTCCCGCGCGCCGACTGGATGACCAGTGCGCCGGCGAAGCCCGCCGAGAGGATCAGCGAGCCGAAGGCCATGTAGCGCCAGTTCTTCGCCTGCACGCGGGCCGAACCGATGCGGTCGTCCCAGACCTGCGCGGCCTTCTGGTAAGGGGTCTCGGGTTCGGGCGTCTTGCCGTAATGCACGGCGGGTCGCTTGAAGATGCTCATGAGCGGTCGCTTTCGGAAAGGTTGATGGAAGAGCCGGAGCCGTGGCTGTCGCCGGACTTGACGGCATGGGCGGCGGCGCTGACGCCGTGAGAAAGGTGCTGGCTGCGCCTCATGCGCTTGGCCCAATCCGGGGCGCTGCCGGTGGCGGTCGGGGTCGAAGCGGCCTCGGCGGCTTCACCGCCGACGGTTCCCATGGTCGAAGAGCCGCCGGTCGCCCCGAAACCGACCTTGGCGCCATCGGAGAAGCCGGATTTCATGCTCTCGGAGGCGCGCGCCACGGCGCGCTTCAGCGGCGAGACGGCGGCGGAGCCTGCGGCGCGGGCAACGCCTCCCATGCCGGAGGCAACGCCTGCCGCGCCCGACTGCCCCAGGGAGCCGAGCGAATAGGCGGCCGACGCCCCGCCTGCCGCGGTGGCGCCGCCGCGTGCCACGGCAGCTCCGCCGGAGAGCGCCGCCGATCCGCCTTTGAGGGCGAGACCCGCCGCACCGCCTGCGGCAAGGGCAGCACCTCCCACGGCAAGGCCGGTGCCCACGGCCGCGCCCGCGCCGAGCTGCGGACCGCCGGAGACGAGGCCGTTGGCGATGCCGGGGCCGAAGATGCCGAGGCCGAGCAAGGAGAGAGCGGCCAGCACGATCGCCATGGCGTCATCGACGGTCGGGGTCGTGCCGCCGAAGCCCTTGGTGAACTCGCCGAAGAGGGTCGAGCCGATGCCGATGATGACGGCGAGCACCAGAACCTTGATGCCGCTGGAAATGACGTTGCCAAGCACGCGCTCGGCCATGAAGGCGGTCTTGCCGAAGAGACCGAAGGGAATGAGGACGAATCCGGCGAGCGTCGACAGCTTGAACTCGATCAGTGTGACGAAGAGCTGGATCGCCAGGATGAAGAAGGCGAGGATCACCAGCGCCCAGGCAAACAGCAGGCACACGATCTGGATCAGGTTCTCGAACACCGAGATCCAGCCCATCAGCGGCGAGATCGCCTCCAAGAGTGGCCGGGCGGCATCGAGACCGGTTTGCGCGACCTTGCCCGGGCGCATCAGGTCGGCGGTCGAAAACCCGGTCCCGCTCGCCTTGAGGCCGAGGCCGGCGAAGCTGTCGAAAATGATCTTGGCGAGATTGTTCCAGTTGCCGATGAGATAGGCGAAGACGCCGACGAACAGCGTCTTCTTCACCAACCTCGCGATGATGTCGTCATCGCCGGCCCAGCTCCAGAATAGGGCGGCGAGCGTCACGTCGATCACGATCAGCGTGGTCGCAATGAACGCCACTTCGCCGGAGAGAAGGCCGAAGCCGGAGTCGATGTATTTGGTGAATACGCCGAGGAAATTGTCGATGACGCCTGCGCCGCCCATGGCTCACCGCCCTTCCGCGGTGGCGGGCGCCGCCGGGGCGACCGGCGCCGGCGCGTGGCCGAGGAAGCGGTCGCGGGTCTCGGCCCAGACGCGCAGGCATTCGGGATCGCTCGCGGCCTGTTGGCCAAGCTGCTGGCACCGGCGCTGGCTCTCGCGCAGCGGATCGCCTTCGGGCTGAAGCTGACGCGCCGACGGCGATGCCGGCGCGTCCTGCTTGCGGGTCATTTCGATCGCGGTTGCCGTGACGGCGACCGCGACGAATACGATAGCGCCCAGCCGGGCCAGCATCTTGCCGTCCATGAGCTTCCTCCTTTCCGGCCTTATTTGCCGCTGTTGAACATCTGGGCGTTGCCGGGCTGGTAGCCCGAGCCCGGCGTCAGGAAGCGGCGGCGCTGTTCGCGGCCCTGTTCGGCGGCGGCGGTGCGTTCGGCCTCGGTGAGCGCGCTGGCGCGGCCGTTGGAGGCGAGCAGCGCCACGAGATCGGAAAGCTGCTGCGATTGCAGCGCGAGGATCTGATTGCCGGCCTGCGCCGCCTGAAGCGCGCCGCCTGCCGATTGGCTCTGGCTGACCAGCGCCGACATCTGTGTGCGGTTGGTGTCGATATTGCCGACGACGCCGGCCTGCACGCGCATGGCGTCCTGAAGCCCGCCGACGGTGTTCTGCCAGCGCGAGCGGGCATCGGCGACCATCTGCTGGTTGCTCGCCGACATCGAGACGTTGCCGTACTTTTGGGCAAACATCTGGTCGATCTGCTGGACGTTGAAGGCGATGCCCTGCGCCTGCTGGAGAAGTTGCTGGGTGCGCTGCACGTTCTGCTGCAAGGTCTGGAGCGCCGAGTAAGGCAGGCTCGCCAGGTTCTTCGCCTGGTTGATGAGCATCTGTGCTTCGTTCTGGAGCGAGGTGATCTGGTTGGTGATCTGCTCCAGTGTGCGCGCCGCCGTCAGGACGTTTTGCGCATAGTTGGAGGGATCGAAGACGATGATGGCGTGGGCGGGCGTCGCCATCATCGGCGAGAGCGCGAGCGGTGCGGCCGCCAGCATGGTCGCGGCGAGCGCCATGGCGCGCGAGCGGATACGAAGGGTAAGCATAGTCAGGACTCCTTTGCTGCTTGGGGGATTGAGAAGGTCGGGATGAGATCCGCCGCCCAGCCGACGTCGCGGGCGCGCAGCCACGCGGCGAGGAAGCCTTCGCGGCCGTGCTCGGCGACGAGGTTGGCGATCAGGGTCTGGTCGGATTTGGAGGATGCGGCGCAGAGCGCGAGGCCGACTTCGCTGAGGCCCAGCTCGAACAGGCGGTTGCCGCGCCGGGACTGGCAGTAATAGTCGCGCTTGGGGACGGCCCGCGCGAGGATCTCGATCTGCCGGTCATTGAGGCCGAAGCGGCGATAGATGGCTGTGATCTGCGGCTCGATCGCGCGCTCATTCGGCAGCAACAGGCGCGTCGGGCAGCTTTCGATGATGGCTGGCGCGATGTCGCTGTTGTCGATGTCGGACAGGCTTTGCGTGGCGAAGATGACGGAGGCGTTCTTTTTTCTGAGCGTCTTCAGCCATTCGCGGAGCTGGCCGGCGAAGCCTTCATCATCGAGCGCAAGCCAGCCCTCGTCGATGATGAGCAGGGTCGGCCGTCCGTCGAGCCGGTCGCCGATGCGGTGGAACAGGTAGGACAGGACGGCCGGAGCCGCCCCAGTGCCGACCAGCCCCTCGATCTCGAACGCCTGTACGGCGGCGGAGCCGAGATGTTCGGCCTCGGCGTCGAGCAGCCGGCCATAAGCGCCGCCGACGCAGAACGGGCGGAGTGCTTGTTTCAGATCGTTGGATTGGAGCAGAACCGACAGGCCGGTGATGGTGCGTTCCCCGACCGGCGCAGAAGCGAGCGAGGTCAGCGCAGTCCAGATATGCTCCTTCACCTCGGGCGTGATCTGGATCGCTTCGCGCGTCAGGATCGCCACCAGCCAGTCGGCCGCCCAGGCACGCTCATAGGTATCGTCGATGCGGGCGAGCGGCTGAAGCGAGACCGAGAACTCGTCGCCTTCGGTCAGCCCGCCGCCGAGATCGTGCCAATCGCCGCCCATGGCGAGCGCGGCGGCGCGGATGCTGCCCCCGAAATCGAAGGCGAACACCTGGGCGTTGGCATAGCGCCGGAACTGCAAGGCCATGAGCGCGAGCAGCACAGACTTGCCCGCGCCGGTCGGGCCGACGACGAGGGTGTGGCCGACATCGCCGACGTGAAGGGATAACCGGAACGGGGTCGAGCCTTCGGTCTTGCCGTAAAGCAAGGGGGGGCTACCTAAATGCTCGTCCCGTTCCGGCCCCGCCCACACCGCCGAAAGCGGGATCATGTGGGCGAGATTCAAAGTGCTGATGGGAGGCTGGCGGACGTTGGCGTAGGCGTGTCCGGGCAGACTGCCGAGCCAGGCATCGACCGCGTTGACGCCTTCGACCATGGCCGTGAAATCGCGGCCCTGGATGACCTTCTCGACCAGGCGCAGCTTCTCGTCGGCAAGACGCGGATCGGCGTCCCACACCACGATCGTCGCGGTGACATAGGCCATGCCGGCAACATCGGCGCCCAGCTCCTGCAAGGCCATGTCGGCGTCAGCGGCCTTGTTGGACGCATCGGTGTCGACCAAGGCCGAGGCTTCGTTGGTGAGAACTTCCTTGAGAATGGCTGCGATCGACTTGCGCTTGGCGAACCATTGCCGCCGGATCTTGGTCAGCAGCTTGGTCGCGTCGGTCTTGTCGAGCAGGATGGCGCGGGTCGACCAGCGATAGGGAAAGGCGAGCCGGTTGAGATCGTCGAGGAGGCCCGGCGTCGTTGCGGTCGGAAAACCGATGACGGTCAGCACGCGTAGATGCTGTTCGCCGAGGCGCGGCTCCAGCCCGCCGGTCAGCGGCTGGTCGGCGAGCAGCGCATCGAGATAGACCGGGGTTTCGGGAACGCGGACACGGTGGCGTTTCGTCGAAACGGTCGAATGGAGATAGGTCAGCGTCTCGGTATCATCGAGCCAGCCAGATTCGGGCATGAAGCCGTCGAGCAGCGCGAGCACGCGGTCGGTCCGGTCGATGAACCCGCGCATCACCTCATGGGGATCGACGCCGGATTGCTCGCGGCCCTCGTAGAGCCATGTCTCGGCCCGGGCGGCGTCCTCGGCCGGGGGCAGATAGAGGATGGTCAGGAAATAGTCCGACACGAAATGGATGCCGGCTTCCTCGAAGTCGGCCTTGCGTTCCTCTTCCACCAGGCCGGATGCTGGATCGGGGAATTGGCTCGCGGGATAGGTCGCGGCTTCGCTGCGCTGCGCCTCGACAAAGATGCTCCAGCCAGAGCCGAGACGGCGGAAGGCGTTGTTGATGCGGCCGGCGACGGCGACCAGCTCGGCGGCGACCGCGCTATCGAGATCGGGGCCACGAAAGCGAGCGGTGCGCTGGAATGAGCCGTCCTTGTTCACGACGACGCCGGGGCCGACCAGAGCGGCCCAGGGCAGGAAATCGGCAAGGCGAGCGGCGCTGCGGCGATATTCTCTGAGATTCATCATGGGCGTCGCCTCCCTCAGACCGCGAGAAAAGCCGGGACGCGCAGATGGCGCCGGCCGACTTCCACGAATTGCGGATCGCGCTTGGCCGCCCAGACCGCCGCGACATGGCCGATGGCCCAGATCGCGATGCCGACCAGCCAGAGGCGCAGGCCGAGGCCCACGGCCCCGGCCAGCGTCCCGTTGAGGATCGCGATGGAGCGCGGCGCACCGCCGAGCAGGATGTGCTCGGTCAGTGCGCGGTGAACCGGGACGGTGAATCCCGGCACATCCAGTTGCTCGAAGGCGACGGCCATCAGACCAGCGCCCCGCCGCCGAAGCTGAAGAAGCTGAGGAAGAAGGAGCTGGCGGCGAAGGCGATCGACAGGCCGAACACGATCTGGATCAGCTTGCGGAAGCCGCCCGACGTGTCGCCGAAAGCCAGCGCCAGGCCCGTCGCGATGATGATGATGACGGCGACGATCTTGGCGACCGGCCCTTCGATCGACTGAAGGATTTTCTGGAGCGGCGCTTCCCACGGCATGGACGAGCCAGAGGCATGGGCGGCCGGAACGAGGACGAGATTGATGTAGGTGAAGGCTGCGGCGGTCGCGACGAAACGGCGAGCGCGCATAGCGGTATGAATCATGCGGATTCTCCTGTGTTGGTGGGGGTGGCTTGGGTGATGCGGTAGTCCCCGTCCGGGCCGAGCCCTTCGACGCGGGCGAGTTCGGTGAGCCGGCGCGCGGAGCCGCGGCCAGAGAGGACGGCAACGAGGTCGATGGTCTCGGCAATCAGCGCGCGCGGGACGGTGACGACGGCTTCCTGGATGAGCTGTTCGAGGCGGCGCAGCGCGCCGATGCCGGTGCCGGCGTGGATGGTGCCGACGCCGCCCGGGTGGCCGGTGCCCCAGGCTTTGAGGAGGTCGAGGGCCTCGCTCCCGCGCACCTCGCCGATGGGAATGCGATCGGGGCGCAGGCGCAGCGACGAGCGGACGAGATCGGAAAGCGTGGCGACGCCTTCCTTGGTGCGCATGGAGACGAGGTTGGGCGCGGCGCATTGCAGCTCGCGCGTGTCCTCGATCATGACGACGCGATCCTGCGTCTTCGCCACTTCGGCGAGCAGCGCATTGGTCAGCGTGGTCTTGCCGGTGGAGGTGCCGCCCGCGACGAGGATGTTGGCGCGCGATGCGACGGCCGCCCGCAGTGTCGCGGCCTGGTCGGCGGTCATGATCCGGGCATTGACGTAATCTTCGAGGGTGAAGACGGCGACGGCGGGCTTGCGGATGGCGAAGGCCGGTGCGGCGACGACGGGCGGAAGAAGCCCCTCGAACCGCTCTCCCGTTTCGGGTAGCTCGGCCGAGACACGCGGGGACCGGGCGTGAACCTCCGCGCCGACATGGTGGGCGACCAGGCGCACGATGCGCTCGCCGTCCGCGGCCGACAGCCTCTCGCCGGTATCGGCCAGACCCTCGGAAAGCCGGTCCACCCAGATGCGGCCATCCGGGTTCAACATCACTTCGACAATGCCTGCGTCTTCGAGAAACCGCGAAATGGCGGGACCGAGCGCGGTGCGCAGCATCCGCGCGCCGCGCTGGATCGCCTCCGGTTTCTGATGTGAAGTGGTCATGTCGGCCCCGTTTCCTCACGAGGCGCCACAGACAGTCCCCGGAATGGGGTCGATTAAAAGAGCCCGAAATCGGGCCGGTTCAACAAGTATCGGTCGTAGTAGTAGCGTGGCGTGCAAATACAGGAGAACGGCGGTGAGGCTCTGATCTTGATGCCGCCGCGAGGCTCACCAGATGACGCGCGCGATCGTCACGGCTCCGACTCGGAGACGTCTTCGGGGGCTGTCGCAGCTTCGGCCCCTCTTGGGAGGCGGCCGATCACGAAGCAGCGGCCTGTGCTTGCTCGAATTGCTCTACGGGCGAGAGCGCGGCGCTGTTGCCGCCAGCGTCAATCCCTGGTCCAGTCTTCCAGCCGCAATCCGGCAACGCGCTCGAACTCCGCGGTATTGTTGGTGACGAGCGGCAGGCCGCGCGCCAGCGCCTGACCGGCGATCAGGAGATCATAGGGACCGATCGGTGTGCCGCGCCGTGCAAGCGTTGCCCGGATTTCTCCGGCCGCTCGCGCGTCCTCGCGATCAAGATCGAGGATTTCGAGATCGGTAAAGAGAAGGCGAAGCGTCTCCAGATTGAACTCCACCTTCTGGCTGCGATAGGCGCCGAAATAGAGTTCATGGGCGACAATGGAGCAGACCGCGAGCGCGCCGGGTTCGGTCGCTTCGACCCGGCGCAGGAGAGGTTCCGAGCGACGTGTGACCAACGCGATGACAGCGTTGGTGTCGAGAAGCCATTTCGTCATTGAAATGCCTGATCGAGATCGGGACGGTTCTGCTCTTCAGGCTGCTCCCTGCCTTCGGCCATGAAGTCCGCACTGAAGCCGCGCTCGATAGCCGCCCGCAGCGACGTCCAGCGTTTGGAGGCGTCCGGCCTCGGGCGCAGGATCACGGAGTCGCCCTCACGCAAAACTTCGACTTCATCGACTGCGAAGCGAAAATCCTTCGGCAGCCGAACGGCTTGGGAATTGCCGGACTGGAAGACCTTGGCGATATGGGGCATGGGAATCTCCTGTGCATACGTAGATGTATATACGCCTCCCGGTCGCCCCATACAAGACGGCTAATCCTGCGCCCCTTGATCGGCCTTTGCTGAATCAATGTCCTCCGGGATCTCCTGTCGCAGCTTCGGACCCTTGACGAGCCGCCGGCCGAGCGCGGTGATGAACGCCTCGTACCGCTCGGCCGACTTGGCGCGCGCCGCCTGCGCGGCAGGCTCCGGCAAGGCCGGCGTGGTCGTGATCCAGAAGCGGATGAACACCGCCAGCGTTTCGACGGCGATGCCGACGTCGCGCTCCAGGCGGGTCATGCGGCGGTCGATCTGGTCGAGGCGCTTGGCGACGACGACCTCGCGCCGCTGGGCATCGTCGGGCGACAGGAAGGATGCGATGGCGGCTTCCGCGATCATGGATTGCGACTGGTCCCGGCGCGCGGCGAAATCCGCCAGCGCCTGCGTCACGTCGGGGTCGAGATAGACGGTGAACTTCGATTTCTTCCGATGGCCGGTCATGGTGCTCACAGCTCCATGCCGTCATTGGGATCGAGGGACACCTGGCGCGCGACGCCCTGAACCTGCTGGATCAGGCGCCGGTTGCGCGCGGCGTCCTCGTCGCTCTCGTCGGGAAGCTCGATCTCGAACTCGTTGGCGATGGGTTCCTTCTTTTCCGTCGGCTTGGCGCGGCTGAGTTCGGGTTGCAGCCGGCGTTCGGAATCGGTGGTGTCCTCGTCGTCGGACGGATCGGCAGGTTGGACATCGCCTGCCTTGGGCCGCGTCGGGATCGGCAGGCTGCTCCAATCGTCCGGGCGCGGCGTGTCGGGGCGTTTCAGGTCGGGGGGCGACAACAGGCGCTCGCGGAAGCGGGCATCCTCATAGTAGCGCGCCTTCTTGGCCCGGATCGGCGGCGTGCCGGCGACCATGACGATCTCGTCGCTCGGCGGGAGCTGCATGATCTCGCCGGGGGTGAGCAACTGGCGGGCGGTCTCCGAGCGCGAGACCATCAGATGGCCGAGCCAGGGCGACAGCCGGTGCCCGGCATAGTTCTTCATCGCCTTCATCTCGGTCGCGGTGCCGAGCGCGTCACTGACTCTTTTCGCGGTCCTTTCGTCGTTCGTCGCAAAGGAAACGCGCACATGGCAGTTGTCGAGGATCGAGTTATTCGGGCCGTAAGCCTTTTCGATCTGGTTGAGCGACTGCGCGATCAGGAAGGCTTTGAGGCCGTAGCCCGCCATGAAGGCCAGCGCGCTCTCGAAGAAGTCGAGCCGCCCCAGCGCCGGAAACTCATCGAGCATGAGCAACAGGCGATGACGCCCAGCCTTGGCTTGCAGATCCTCGGTGAGGCGGCGGCCGACCTGGTTGAGGATGAGGCGGATCAGCGGCTTGGTGCGATTGATGTCGGATGGCGGCACGACGAGGTAAAGCGTGGTCGGGAGCTTGTCGCCCACCATGTCGGCGATCCGCCAGTCGCAGCGCCGCGTGACTTCCGCCACGACGGGATCGCGATAGAGGCCGAGAAACGACATGGCGGTGGAGAGCACGCCGGAACGTTCATTATCGGATTTGTTGAGCAGTTCGCGCGCGGCGCTGGCGATGACGGGGTGCGGCCCCGCTTCACCGAGATGGCTGGTCTTCATCATCGCCGCGAGTGTCGACTCGATCGGGCGCTTCGGATCGGAGAGGAAGGCGGCGACACCGGCGAGCGTCTTGTCGTCGCCGGCATAGAGGACATGCAGGATCGCGCCGACCAGCAGCGAGTGGCTGGTTTTTTCCCAATGGTTGCGCTTGTCCAACGACCCTTCGGGATCGACCAGGATGTCGGCGATGTTCTGCACGTCGCGGACTTCCCACTCGCCGCGGCGCACCTCGAGCAAGGGATTGTAGGCCGAGGATTTCGGGTTGGTCGGATCGAAGAGGAGCACGCGACCGTGGTGCGCGCGAAAGCCCGCCGTCAGCGTCCAGTTCTCGCCCTTGATGTCGTGAACGATGGCCGAGCCCGGCCAGGTCAGCAATGACGGCACGACAAGCCCGACGCCCTTGCCGCTGCGCGTCGGCGCGAAGCACAGCACATGCTCCGGCCCGTCATGGCGCAGATACTCGTGGTCATAGCGGCCGAGCACGACGCCATCAGGATCGAGCAGCCCGGCGGCCTTCACCTCTTCCTTCCCGGCCCAGCGCGCCGAGCCATAGGTGGCGACGTCCTTGGCTTCGCGCGCCCGCCAGACCGACATGCCGATCGCGACGGCGATGGCGATGAAGCCGCCGGATGCGGCGATGAACGCGCCCTGGGTGAAGATCTCCGGCGCATAGGCGTCATAGGAGAACCACCACCAGAAGAAGGCGGGCGGATGGTAGAACGGCCAGCCGAACAGGACGAACCAGGGCGGCCCGAGCTGCGCCTGAAACCCGAGGCTCCAGGCGACATATTCAGTCGCGCCCCAGGTGGTGGAGAGGACGATGAGGAAGACGATCAGAATCTGTCCCCATAGGATTTTGGTCGCGGACATGGCGATGTTCCTTCTCTGTTGAGCCTAGAGGCCGAGCCCGCGCTTGCGCCCGAAGTCCCAATCGACGCCGCCGCCGTCGCGGGCGACGCCGGAGACGTGGCGGCCGAGCTGCTTGTCGAGGGATGGCGACCAGGGCACGAGCTGGAAGCCGAGGCCGTCGTCGATCATGGCGAAGCGGCCGGAGGCGAGCGTCAGGCGCTGGCGATAGGTGCCGGCGACATATTCGCCGCTTTCCGCCGGCTTGAACGGCTGGCCGGTCTCCTTGGCGAGCCGGCCCGCGACGGCATCGACTTCGCGGCGGCGCAGCGTCTCGATCAGGTTGCGGGAGAAGATGACGCGGCGGCCCTGCTGCTCGGCGAGACCTTCGCCGACCAGATGGTCCGCGCGTTGCCGCATCGCGTCCCGCACCTCGGCGCCGAAACCGCCGTCCGACATGGCGACAGGTTCGCGGGCGATGGATTGGCGGTCGAGCCAGGTCGCGCCGGTCGCGCTCACCTGATGCTGGAGATCGAGATCGGAGCGGACGGCGATCGCGACACGGCGATCGCCTTTCGCGTCCTCATAGGTGCGCAGCTCGACGATCGATCCCGGCGGGCTGTCGCCGGTGGCGTCGAGATGCGGCAGGCGGATGTGGTGGGTGCGGCCGTCCACGCCGTCGACCACGGCGTAGGCCGTTCCCTTCAGCTCGTCGTCGAGGCCGCGTTCGACCAGGCGGCCGATGACGGGAACGTCGAGGCTCTCGCCGGCAAGGACGTAGCTGGCCGAGCCGCGCTCGATACCGCTTGTCGTCAGCGCCCGGTGCATCCGCTTGATGATGTCGCCGCGCTCGCCGAGTTCGCGCAGCGTCGCTTCGGCCTCGGGCTTGATGAACCATTGCTGGTGCCCGACCTGTCCGGCGAGCCCACGGATTTCGAGGGTGCGCAGCCGGCCGACCTTCAACGCATGAAATTCGTCCGGCTGCTGTCCGGGCTGCGGCGCGAGGTCGATGATGCCGGACCTGCCGGCGTCGCGGACAAGCTGCCGGTCGAGCTGCGTCCAGCGTTCGGCCTCGACCTGCCGCTCCAGATTGCGGTTGATCTCCAGATCGGTGCGCTGGCCAAGTTCCTGCGTGACGAGATCCTGCGCGCGGGCGCGCATTCCCTCCTTGATGTAGTCGCGGGAGATCACGAGGTCCTGGCCGTCGTCGGTGCGACCGCGCGCGATGATATGGATGTGGGGATTGTCGGTGTTCCAGTGATCGACGCCGACCCAATCGAGCTTCGTGCCGAGATCCTTTTCCATCTGCCCCATCAGCTCGCGGGCGTGGGTCTTCAGGTCGGCCATATCCACGGCGTCCTCCGGCGAGACGATGAAGCGGAAATGGTGCCGGTCGTCCTCGCAGCGCGCCGCGAAGTCGCGGGCATCCAGATTGTCGCCTTCCGGCCCGAACAGCCGCGCCTTTTCCCCGTCTCGGGTCACGCCGTCGCGCCGGAGATAAGAGAGGTGCGCAGCCAGCGGCGCGGCGCGTGCGCTATGGCGGACCACGCGGGTCTTGATGACGACGATGCGTGAGCGGCCGGTGAGCAGCCGGTTGGCCTGGATGCTGGCGCGCTGGCCGCGCCCGAAGCGCGAGCGGTTGCCGGGCGTGATCTTGCCGGAGCGGGAGACGCGGCCCCCGGCCTTCTGCGCGGCGGCGAGCGCCTGCGAAATGAAAGGCCGCGCCTGCTGCGCGCGGGTCGAGCGGATGCGCCCAGGCCGGACGCGGATTTCGCTGTCATCGGCCATGGCGCAGCCCCGCACGGTGCGAAAGGAACAGGAAATTCAAGTAGATGGGTGCGCAGCGCACGGTGCGCGAAAGCGCGGCACGGTGCGGAACGCGCCGAAAATCTGAACAAAAACAACCGACCGACCGAAGCGCACCGTGCGCCTTTTTATCTCGCCATCGTCCGGTTGTTCTGCCTGCCTCTGCCCCTTGTCCCCTCCATGACACGCCGGAATGCGAGGGGATGCGAAGGACGGTCCGCACGCTCATGGGCGCTCTCATGGGCGCTCTCCGGGGCTGGAGCGTGCGACGACAAGGGGCGAATCCGATGTCTCGGCCGGATCGGATGACCGCGCCGTGACGGAGGAGCGGCTGTCGTCCGAACGCGGATTGCCCGGCGGTGAAGCGGCCGAAC
This sequence comes from Pseudomonadota bacterium, assembly GCA_020161575.1. Taxonomy (GTDB): domain Bacteria; phylum Pseudomonadota; class Alphaproteobacteria; order Rhizobiales; family Beijerinckiaceae; genus Rhabdaerophilum. The sequence continues at coordinate 109,793 of JAIUNR010000006.1, read as the reverse complement.
GAGCGTCGGCGGAACGCACGACGAAGATCGCCGCCTCGCGCCAGTCGGGCGGCGGGTCGGCTCGCCCGACGGACGTCTCGGGTGCGGCCGCGCCGCCGAGAACCGGCACGAGCGCGGCGACATAGGCCCGCGTTTCGGCCGGCAAGGCGCGGCCCGTCGCACGATGATCGTCATAGCGGCCAGGACCGGCGTTGTAGGCCGCGAGCATCGCGGCGACATCGCCGTAGCGGTCCCACATTTCGCGCAGATAGGCCGCGCCCGCCATGATGTTGTCGCGCGGGTCATAGGGGTCGCGGCCGAGACGGTAGCGGACGCGCAAGCCGGCCCATGTGTCGGGCATGACCTGCATCAGCCCCAACGCGCCCGCCGAGGAGATCGCGCGCACATCACCCGCGCTTTCGGCGCGCAGCACGGCGCGAATCCAGCGTTCGAGGATGCCGAACCGCTGCGCCGCCTCGGTGATGTGGGCGGCGTAGGGATCGGCGGCGGACGGACGGGCGACCGGCGCGGTTTGCGCCGTCGCCCCGGTCGGCCCCGCGCAGAAGGCGAGCACACCGAGGGTGGCGAGAACGGCGCGGCGACATGCCGATCCGGCCCGGCCAATACGCCGGGCCGCGAGCATGGAGATGATCGGAGCCGGCATCGGTCAGCTCCGGTCTTCGCGCTGCCGGGGCCGCTTCCAGGCGAGCCGGAAGGTGCGGCCGTCGTCGTCGGCCTGGAACAGCGCCGGACGAAACACGGTCAGAAAGAGCGGGCTGTCGATCTCCAGGGCGATGTAGTCACCGACCCGTTCGCCGACACGTTTCCACGCCGCGCCGATCTCGGGGCCGTCCTCGTCGTCGAGGTGGATGCGATAGGCCGGCGCGTTTTCGGCGTCGCCCGGATCGATGCCGACGAGCACGATCGCCTCGTCGATGCCGAACAGCCGGACGCGGCCGGCATAGCCGTTGGCGGTCGGTTCAAAGAGATGGTTGGGCATTGTCAGTCTCCTTCTGGTTGGTGGGCTGGTTGGTCAGGGAAAGGCGATGGCCGCGCGCCCGTCAGTGGGTCGGCGCGCGCCACTCGAAGCGGCCGTTGCCGTCTTCGTCGGTCCACAGCGGGACCGCGTGGCCGATGATCTGGTCGGTGGAGGTCAGGCCGAAGTAGCGTCCGTCGAGGCTGTCGCGGACCTGCCAGTTCATGAGGAAAACTTCGCCGGTCTGGATGCGGCGGCAGCCATGCCAGACGGGCAGCTCCCGACCGATCCGGTCGCGCTCCAGCGCCGCGCCCATGGCGATCCCGTCCACGGTGATCGCGCGGCCGGTTCGGCATACGGTCTGCCCGGACACGCCGAGCACGCGCTTGATGAGCGGCACGCCCTTGGGCAGATAGCCGCGCGCGGCCATTAAGGCGGCGAGCGGTTCGGGCGCGTCGACCGCGACAAGATCGGTGACGTCGAACGGCGCGTCGAAGTCGATGGAATAAAGGCCGATGGGCGCGCTGGCCGAGGCGTTCCACATGAGCTTGATCGGCATCGGCGTAAGCGCCGGATAGCCGATGCCCAACGTGGCGAGCGCCATGACGGCGATGAGGCCGGCGCGCGTCATGGCTGAACCTTCCGGCGCAGGAGGAAGGCGCGATGCTGTTCGAGCGTATAGGCGCGTGGGCGTTGAGCGGCGGCCATCCGGTTGTGGACGTGCCGCCAGTGGTCCGGCGAAACGGCGTCCGCATCGATGCCGATCGCCTCGATCGCATCGACGTGGCGCAGCACGTCCTCGACCTTTGGCCAGCCCTCGATCTTCAGCAGGATTTCGCCGCCCGGCCGCACGAAGGGCAGCGTCTGATAAGCCTCGCCCGGTTCGACCGCGCGCACGATGTCGATGCGCGAGATGATTGTGCCGAAGTCGTTGGCCGCCCATCGGACGAAGGCGAAGACGGTGTTCGGCCGGAAAGAGAGAATGCGCTGGTGGCGGTCGACGATCTGCTCGTGCGCTGCCTGGCCGAACCTGATCCAATATTCGATCTTCTTCTCGATCCACGTCAATTCGACGCGGGTCATGCGATCATGGGTGAGCGCGGACGGCATCGGGCCGCCGCGCACGCGGGGGGCCGCGGTGCCGGTCATGTGGGGTCTCCTGGGGGCGGGGGAAATTCTCGGGCGAGCAACTCGCGCAGCATGTCGGCGACGGTGACGCCGCGCCCGAAGGCCGCGATCTTGATCCGGCCGCGCAGCTCGGGCGTCACGTCGATGGTGAGGCGCGCCGTGTAGGCGCTCGCCTCGGAGGCGCGCGGCGGGATCTCGGCTGTCCTGATCCATTGCTCGGGATCGGCGGGGCGCGTGGCGAAGCCGCGCTTCTCGACGCGGGCCGTCATGACACGCCTCCGTCGCCGATGCGCAGCCGTCCGATCTCGGATGCGAGCGCGGCGATCTCGCGGGCGGCGGGCGATCGACTATCGATCTCCGAGGCGAGCCGGCCGGACTGCGCGGCGTCGGCGAAGACGATGCGCTGGCCGATGGTCGCGGCGAGGACCGGCGGATCGTGATCGGCGAGCGTCTCGGCGGTCTCGCGGGCGATGACGGTGCGCGCGGCGCAGCGATTGAGAACGAAACGGGCGACGAGCTGCGGCCGGTAGATGCGTGCTTCCGTGAGGAGCGACAGCATCTCGGCCGAGGCCCAGCCATCGAGCGGCGACGGCTGCACCGGGATCAGCACGAGGTCGGCGGCGAGCAAGGCCGAGCGCATGAGGCCGGCGACGCGCGGCGGGCCGTCGATGACGATGTGATCGGCATCGCGCGCCAGCTCGGGTGCTTCGCGGTGGAGCGTATCGCGCGCCAGGCCGACGACGCCGAACGCGCGCGGCAGGCCCTCGCGGCTGCGCTGCTGCGACCAGTCGAGCGCCGAGCCTTGCGGGTCCGCGTCGATCAGCGTGACACGGCGGCCGCGCCCGGCGAGTTCACCGGCGAGATGGAGCGCGAGCGTCGTCTTCCCGACGCCGCCTTTCTGGTTGAGGAGCGCGACGATCATCGGCGTCCCCCCGGTGGATCGAGGGGAAGCCGGGGCGCTTCGGGATCGCCGACCTCGGACGAGCGGATGTCGCCGGAGGCCCTTCGGGGGGCGGACGGTGCGGTCGGAAAGCTCTTTTTCGCGGCTACGCTGAGGCTTCTAGCGGTGCCGCGGATGAGGCTTTCCACATCGCGCGCGCGCTCTTCAAAGTTAGATTCTTGGTTAGACTCTAAGTTAAGGGCGTGAATCCGCCTGCGATTTCCAGACGTTAAGGCCGGTTTCGGTTCCTGATAGCACGAGCCTCGGGTTCCCGATGGCACGATAGTCCGGGTTCCCGATAGCACGAGCCCGTCCACAGGTTTTCCACAGGTCGGGAGCGGCTCGAAAGCGAGCAGCGTCCGACCGCTGATTTCCACCTCCAGCGACAGGACGTAGCCGGGCAGCGGCTGGCGCCGCACGATGTCGCGCAGCTCGAACGCGAAGCGTTTGAACGGCGACAGGCTGCCGGATTTGACGTGGAGGTGGCGCAGGTCGAACCGCCAGCCGTCGCGCTGGCGGCCACCATGCTTGCGCACGATGCGGTAGAGCCAGCGGTCGAGGCCGCCGGTGAGATGGAAATAGGCCGGGTCGATGGTGAGGATGAGAGCGTCGTCGAGGACGGCCTTGTAGAACCAGTCGGGGACGATCAGCTCGATGCCGTCCGGCCGCCCATGGCGGTCGGTGCGCTCCTGCCACTCGTTGATCCATGAGAAACGGTGGCGGCGGCCCTCAATGGGCTGGCGGATCGAAGTCGAGATGGTGGTCGATTGCAGCCGGTCCAGCGCCGCCTTGAGGCGCTGATAGTCGCGCAACGACGTGCCGCGCCCGACATAGGTGAGGATTTCATAGGGCGTCGCTGCCATCAGCCTGGACGTGCGAAGCCCGTTGTCGCGGGCTTCGACGATCTGGCTGGCGGCCCAGATCAGGATGTCGGCGTCCCAGATCGTGGCCATGCCATGATCGGGCACGGCCTCGACGCGGATCGTGATGTCGCCGGCCGAAAAGTCGATCGGGGCGACGCGATGGGACTTGGAGAGGGAGAAGAAAGGATAGGCCATGAGATCCTGCGCGTCTCGTGGCGCGAAGTCGCCGGGGAGCGCGCGAAACAGATCGAGCTGTCCACGCTCCGAAAGGTCACGACGCCGCACCACCATGAAGGGAACCGGCCGCGATCAGCGTGCGTATCGGCCGGCGCTCTGGCCGGTCGGCAGCGTCTGACGCTTCGCAGGCAGAACGGAGCCGCGCGGATCGGAGGTCGAGGTGACGGCGCCGCGATCCGCCCAGGTTTCGAGGTCGTCGACCGAGTAGACGACACGCCCACCGAGTTTGCGGTATGCGGGGCCGGTTCCATAGGTGCGGTGCTTCTCGAGGGTGCGGGCGGACAGGCTGAGAAACTCGGCAGCTTCCTTGGTCCGCAGGTAGCGTGGCGGGATCGCGGCGATATCGGGTCGCATGGGGCGGGCCTCCGTGGGGGTGCTGGGGGCCGCTGGCGATCAGCGGCTGACAACGACCACGGTGGCGGAGGATTGTCGGCTGCAGGGATGGGGAAGTTGAGGTGGCTGAAATCCCCACCCCTGCCGTTGCGCCGGCTAAGGGCGGCGGCGATGCCGGAGCAGGTGCAGATAGCCGCCGTCGATGAGCGCTAGTCCGGCTTCGACGAAGGCGATCGCGGCGTCGCGTAGCGGCGATGTTTTCCAGGGCTCGGTATCGACGCGCGCCGCGCCATAGATCGCAATGGCGATCTCGCGATAGGTGGCGCCATTCATGCGACCGTCAGCGGCACGAAGTCTCAGACGAAAGCGACGGCGTTGATCGGCGGTCATGCGCGTATCGCGCAACGGCGGACGTCCGAGCCAGGCGCGCGCGAGCCGTGAGAGCGCGTCGATGCGGTCGAGGATGTCGTCATCGATCGGGATGACCGCCGCAAGCCGATCGCTCGGGGACGTGCCGGGAAGGAACAGTGTCTGCAGCTCGTGCTCGGGAAGAGCGGAATATGCCCCTTCAGGGCCGTTACGCTCCGCAGCGAATCTGTCGGCGAGCGTATTTGGGGCAGCCGGCAGGAAGTCTGGCCGCTTTGACAAGAGGACGATGGCTGGATCGCTCGATGGCGACCATGTCACCTGTTGCTGTGTTGCGGAAAGACCTGGCCTTGCAGGGAAATCGCAACCCCCAACGCTGCTGCTGTTTGTGAGGCAGCGGCAGGGTTTCAGCGCTGGTACGGACCAGGCTGGCGTATTGGTCTTGATAGAGATGGTGTCTGCGAAGGCATTCCCAGGCGAGGCCCTCGATCGGCAGCGCGTCAAGGAAATCGTAGCTGTGATCGTTTCGCCAGTCTGATGTATCGGGCCTCATCGCATCAACTCCCGCATGGTGCGTGCAAGTCGAGCGCATAACCTTCGCTGGACCGGGCGCATGTTGGAAGTCTGGGGGAGAGCATCGGGTGATGTCGAAAGGGCATCACACCGGCCGGCGCCGATCAGCCGTGCGCCTGCCGAAGAAGGTGTCGATAGCCGGTGTGGGTCATCCAGCGCGCACGTGTTAGGTGGCTGTCGTGGATGCGTCGGCAGCGTTCGGGTTCGCGGGCAGGATCGAGGCCGAACAGGACCTGTACAGCTTCCTCCCAACGGGCGCCGTCGGCGGCCGCATCCAGCAGGCGCATGTAGAGCTTGACGTGCGACCTGTCATAGTCGGTGAGATCTTGTCCGGACGGGGCGAGGTCAGCGAATGGCTCGATCATGATGCAGACTCGGTGGATAGGCGACGTCTGTCTATTAACCAAGTTTGATCCGAAATGGATCGATCGCGTGCGACAGCAAGCTTTTCCGCCCGCAGGTCAGCGCGAGGGATTGGATCGATTGGGGTTGTTTCCGCTATCATCGACCAACAGCACTCCTTGCCCTCGGTCGGTCGACAGGAAGACGATGCCAGCGGCTTCAAGAGCCCTTCGCACCTGATCGCGTGTCGTCTCATACACCTCGAGACCGTTTGCGGATTCGAGGCGCTTGAGCGCGGTCAGTGCTATGCGAGCCTTGCCAGCGAGCGTCTCCTGCGTCCAACCCAGCAACGCGCGTGCGGCCCGTGATTGTCGGGCGGTGATCATGCATGATCACCTCCCACCATCACAAATACGCACGCCAGAACTACGGCTATTATAGTCGGAGTTTGCGTCTGGAGCGAGCAATATTGCCGACCTTGGGTGTTCGCGTCGGCTCAAGGCCCGAACGACTGATTCGGTCGTCGTGGGGGCGATTGATCGCCGACAGGCCGGCATTTCACCTTCCATTTGGGTCGCCGGAAAAGGCTAAGGCCCCGGCCGTTCGGCCGGGGCCTTGATGAGCCCGCCTTAGTCGCCGCGGCGGCCGTTGGGGCGGGACCAGATCAGCGAGTAACCCTCGCCGTCTTCGTCATCGAAGAGGTTGGCATAGATCGGAGCGGTGAAGCTCGGATCGTCGAGCTTGAGGCCCAGATAGTCGCGGCCCTCGTTGGAGCGCTTGGACCAGGCGGCGCCGATCTCGGCGCGGCCAACCAGGATCCGGTGGCTGGGGGCGTTCTCGCCGCTGGCGCGCAGGTCGGGGACGATGCGCACGCCCTTGGACTGGAGGTTGAGGGTGACGATTTCGCCGGTGAACTCGTTCGAGCCGGTCTTCTTGAAGGTGCCGATGGTCGCCATGTTAAGTCTCCGCTTTCCGTTTCGAGCCCGCACCATTGCGGCCTCGATGGCGATCGACCGGCCGGAGGCGAAGGCCGACACATCGCTTGCGACCGCAGCGAAGCGGAGGATGGTGCAGGCGCGGCTTTGTTGTTTCGCGAGGAATGGCGGCGCAGCCGGCAGGGGAAGAAAGTCGAGACCAGCCGTTGTGGCATGGGCGTTCGAGGCGCAGCCGTCCTTCGGCCAGATCAGGCCATTGAAGAGGCCGTTTTGGAGCGGGCTGGCGGGTAGATGACGGAGATGGTGGCGACCCTTGCGCGCGGCACGGGGACCTGACTGGCGTTCACAGGCGACCGATACCCTCTACCGGCCCGAGCCGCTCATTTCCCTGCTCCGTCAGCCCTGATGAGATGTTTCAACACCGGGAGGACCACGGCTGCGACGCTGCTGACGTCTTCTCCACGCGCTCCACCCTGCCGTGACAGGCGGGCAAAGCAAATGCTCCGTATATCCGCTCCCTCTGAGTCAACCGGATGACGCGGGCGATGCTGCTATTCGCCATCTGGCCGCATCCCAATGGATGTTGCGGGGTCAGGCATGAGAGATATGCCCGGCCGATGGGCCGGCCGCCGCCATTCCGGTGATGCGCGCGAAGGCGACGATGCCGACCGCCACCGCTCCGATGACCGAAAACACGGTCTGCCATGTCTCCGAGGGCATGGTGTGTTTCACGATGCCATGGGTGGCATGGAAACCAGCCACCACGGCTGGGGCGACGAAAGCGACGGCGATGAGCAGGCGCGCCCAAGTCGGGCGGACGGTCGCGAGCAGGAGTTGGCCCAGGCCAAAGGTCAGGCCCGCAGCGACGAAGGCGACGACAATCGCGCCAAGCCATCCGGCGCCGGTGTCATAGGCCCAGGTGCCCGCCGTCACACCCGCGAAGAACGGCAGCGCGAACACTGCAAGTGTGAAAAGCAGCCAGCAGAGGAACCCGATGGCGGCGATACTGAGAAGAATGCCAATGAAGATCATGGTGGTGTCTTTCGCAAAAGATCAGGAGGATGCGCCTCCACCACCACCATGGCGCGACTGCGAGATTAGCAGAATTCGTGTCGTTGTGGGAGCGGAAACGCGCTGCATCCGCCGTTCGTGCGATCCTGTTCGCCTCTCATGAGGCGAAGGGGTCGATTTCGTTGACGATGGCGGTTTCATCGCCGTCGTATTCAGCCGCCGGGGTGACCGAGAGCGTGCCGTCGCCGGCGCGGTAGATGACAATGGCTGCCATCAAGGTTGTGGCGAGGCTGAAGGCGAAGGCGTGAGCGGTTTGGAAGGACATCGACCTGGCTCCTGTTTGAGCGGAGGTCCATCCCCCGCTGACAGGCGCCCGATGTGTTCGGCCGTTGGCCGCAATCACCGCGTGAGGCGTAGCCTGAGCGGCGGCACGCGCATGCGTAGTCCGACCCTTTACGGGTTGATGGCGTCAGGCCATCGGCTGGACCAAGGATCAGCGTCTTGATGAGGGGGTGGTCGTCCGATCAGGAGATCGGGTTGTCTGCTTACCGCCGGGGCGAGTTCTGCTGATCAGCCCAATACCACCGGCTACCGTGGCAGGCCGTCAGTGTTCGGCTTTCCAGGGATCGATGACCTCGACGTTGGCGGCGTCGAATGCACTGGTATCGCGTGTGGCGACGACGAAGCCCTTGGCCACTGCTATCGCGGCGATGTAGCCGTCGGGAGTCGGAAAGCCTTTTCCAGCCGCTCGGGCTTTGACGGCGAGATCCGCGTAATGCCGCGCAGCATGGATGTCGAACGGCAGGACACGCTCTGCGAACAATTCCATCACCCCATCCAGGGCTTCGGTGAGCCGGTCTTTGCGCTTGCCGTGGGGGAGTGTGCCGATGCCGAACATCAGCTCGGCGATAGTGACGCTGGAGAGAAAGAGGGTTTCCGCCGCCTGCTCGTCGAGCCATGCACGCACGGCATCGTCGGGAGCGGGCTTCATCGCCTCCGATATGACATTGGTGTCGAGGAGGATCATTCGAAGCTCATCGGCTTTGCGGGTGTCCTGTCGCGCGCGCGGTCGAGGGCATCGACATCCTCATTGGTCAAGCCGAGGCGGCGGCTGCGCTCTGCGAGAGCACTGCCAAGCCGAAGGCGCGTATCGGGACGAACAGCCGTTTCGAGAATGTCGCGCATCTCGGCCTCGGCGCTGCGGCCATGTTGTGCCGCCCGCACCTTGAGGGCGCGGTGCGTCGCGTCGGACAGATTCCGGATCGTGACTGCGGGCATGATAGCGCCTCCATGAACTTGCTGGCGATGATGGCAGAATAGCAAATCTGCTATCATTTTTCAAGATGGCCGGGTCCAGGCGGCGCTTACGCGCCGCCCGAGCCGAACCGATAGATCGGGATGCCCATCTTGCGGGCCTTGTCGGCAAGATTGTCCTGAATGCCCGTGCCCGGAAAGATCACGACCCCGATCGGCACGACGTTCAGCATCTGGTCGTTGCGCTTGAAGGGGGCGGCCCTCGCGTGCTTCGTCCAGTCGGGCTTGAAGGCGACCTGTGGCACCTTGCGGGTATCGGCCCAGCGGGAGGCGATCTTTTCCGCGCCCTTCGGCGAGCCGCCGTGTAGCAGCACCATGTCGGGGTGCTTGGCGTGGATCTGATCGAGCTTGGCCCAGATGTGTTTGTGGTCGGCGGTGTCTCCGCCCGAAAAGGCGATCTTCGGCCCGGCGGGCACGAGCACCTCGGTATCCGCGCGCCTCCTGGCGGCGAGGAAATCCCGACTGTCGATCAGTGACGCGGTGAGGTGGCGATGGTTGACCCGTGATCCGGTTCGTTGCGACCAGGGCGAGCCGGTGGCGATGCAGTAGCGTTCGGCGGCGGCCTCGCGGAAGGTTTCCATGCCGTCGCGCCGGTCGATCAGGTTCATGCCGATGTCGAGCAGACGCTCGAGCTGGAGGGACTTCACCTCGGAGCCGTCCTGTTCGCGTTGAAGCTGCTTTTGGCCCTGCTCGTTGTCGTCGAGTTTCTGTTCGATCCGGTCCACGGCGCGATGGAACATATTGACGGTCGACCAGAGGAGATCGGGGAGATCGAAGTCGAGGCTGGTGTCGGTGATCGTGGCGACCAGGGCGTCGAAGATGTCGGCGACGGCGCCTTCGATAATACGATCTTCCGGAGGTGGGCGCTGGTCGAGTTCGTCTTCGGAGGGACGATAGCCGTGGAGCTGCAAATCCTGGATCAGGTGGTCGGTTGGAGAAGATTCGTGGTGCGGTTCGTAGTCGTCATGCACGCTCATGGGATGCTCCGTCGGTTGGACCGCGACCGTCGCGGCCTTCATGGCGACGAAGCCGTCAGGCGGGACGGACCTGCACCCCGAGCGCAGCGAGAGGGCCGAAGCGCCAGCGGAGGATGGCGAAGGCCGGCGATTTTGTTTCGCGATGGAAAGGCGCGGTACGCGCCGTCGGAAAATCGTCGGCCGCAGCCATTGCCGATCCGGCCCGGCTGACGGCCGATCGCCCTCTCGAAGGCCGAGGCGCGGTCCTCTTCCGATGGTTGGCGCATCCTTGCGAGGCTTGGCGGCTGCGCACCGCCCCTCAGCCCTTTCCGGCTACGCCGCCAGGTTCATGAAGCGCGCGACGTCCTCTGGAGCGAGTTGCACTCGAACGCCCGCCCGAAGTGCATCGATGCCGAGCTGCCGGAGATCCTCGTTGAAGTCCCCGAATGCCGGCGACAATGGGATAGCCTCGATTCCTTCAGCGTTCGCCCGTTCGATCAGTATGTCCCGTGCGCCGTCACCGGCCGGATCGTCGTCTCGGACGATATAGAGCCGCCGCAAAGCCGGAGGGAACAGGATGGCGGCCAGATGGGCCGCCGAAAGCGCCGGCGCCATCGCCATATCGGGCAGGACCTGACGAAGCGACAGCATGGTTTCGATACCTTCGCCTGCCGCCATCACGCTGCCGGGCACACCGATGTGGACGGCATTGCCGAGAAGGGCGCCCATCGCCTTGCGCGGCGTGTCGATAGGGGCTTTGTCCGAGCCGTCGGGCGCGAGCCAGGTGCGGTGCGCGCCCGTGATTTTGCCGGTGAGGTCGGTGACGGCGGCGATCATGGCGGGCCATGTCTCGGTCGGACCATCGTCGGGCTTGTAGTAGCAGCGCGGGTGGAAACGCAGGTTTCCGGTTCCGTGCAGAAGCGCAATACCGCGTCCGCGCAGATAGGTTTGCACGATGGTCCCGGCGATAGGCTGCGTCATGGCGATGAGCCGTCTTGCCGCTTCGGCCGACCCCGATGGCGCTGGCGCCAGCCCGCGACGTGATGCCGGCTCCGGCTCGGGATGTGGCAGGCTGAGGAAGGCGCGTGCTTCGTCGGCAATGTCGATGAAGTCAATGAGGCCGAGCGATTCACGGATGATGTCGAGAAGATCGCCATGTTCCCCGGTCGCGGCGTCCGTCCACTTTCCTGCGCGGCCCTTCGGGCTGTCCTTGAGTCGCACGAACATTGAGCGGCCCTTGGTGTTGCGGACGTCGCCGACTTGCCAATAGTTGCCCTGGCGCTGGCCGTTCGAGAGATAGTGACGACAGACCGCCTCGGCCTGACGGCCGAGACGGTGAGCCAGATCGGAAGCGTCCTGCAGTGCCATCACGCCGCCTCGCGCTCGCTGATCCGTGCGATTGCACAGGTGTCGAGCAGCTTGCCGAGGATGGCGGGACCGGAGCCGTCGACCGGCACGAAGAAACGCAGCTTCCAAGAGATGATCTCGCTGAACAGGCCATATGCGCGCAGGCGATCCCGCATGGCCTCGGTGAAGCCCGACAGTTCGATCCGGTTCGCGCCCATGACCCGCGCGCGACGAAGCTGAAGGCCGTCTGCAAGGTCGAGGATGGTGCGGCCGTCCACCAGAGCGGCATAGGCCTCGTCGCCGCTGAGATTGGCCGTTCCCGTCGAGGCCGCGTTCGCGGCCCAGGCGGGCGAAACCCGCCGCCCGATGATGCGTTCGCCATCATCGGTCTGGAGCCGATAAACCCGCGTCGACTCGTTCGGCAGGCGCTTCCACACGGGCAGGAGCAAACCGCTGACCATGTGGAGCGTGCCATCGGTATAGGCCGGCACCTCGGCGACTTCACGCTGCCAGACGGCCGCGAAGGTATCGCGATCCGCCTCCTGCCAATGGCTGTCCGCCATCATGGCGATGGTCGCGTGATGCTGTTCCATCGGCCGGATCAGCCGAACGCGGCGTTCGATCTCGCCATCATCCAGCATGATGGATGGCGCCGGCACCTGAACGGCGGCGCGCCCCGAACGCTCGTTGACGAGCAGTCGGGCATGCGGATCGTCGAGCCAGCCGAGCGCCGCATCGAGCGTGGTCGGTCGGTTCCGGCGACGCTCGGTGATGGTGAGCAGCCGCGTCTGCGCACCCGTGGCCGGATGGGTGTAGATGGTTGAGCGCTCGGTGACGACAAAGCTCTCCGCCGTCAGCGTTTCCAGCCCGACGTCATAGACGCCGCTGGCGATGGCCCCGGCCACCTTGGCGTCGAGCAGTTGTTCGAAGGCGGTGAAGAGTATGCCCTGAAGCTCGATTGTGAGCGCCAAGAGGCGGTTCAGGAAGGTGGTGATCGGCGGTAATTCGTCCTTGATGCCATTGTTATCCATCAACTTCAGGCCGGTCGCGGACTCGAAGCGCCCCAGCGAACACCCTTCGACCTTGCCGCGCACGATCAGGAGGTAGAGCTGGCGCAGCGCATCGCGGGCGTAGCTCGATTCCAGATTGTCCTCGGGCCGGAACAGACCCTGGCCACCGGTCTGGCGCTGGCCGCGGGTGATCGCGCCCAGCGTATCGAGCCGGCGAGCGATCGTGGACAGGAAGCGCTTCTCGGCTTTGACGTTCGTGGCGATCGGGCGGAACAGCGGCGGCTGCGCCTGGTTGGTGCGATTGGTGCGGCCCAAGCCCTGGATGGCGGCGTCGGCCTTCCATCCGGGCTCCAGCAGGTAATGGACACGCAGGCGCTGGTTCTTCGCCGACAGCTCCGCGTGATAGCTGCGGCCGGTGCCGCCGGCTTCGCTGAACACGAGGATGCGCTTCAGGTCGTCCATGAAGGCGGCGGTCTCGGCGAGGTTCGCGGACGGCGCACGATTCTCCACGGCGAGACGCTCGCCCATGGAGTCGGCGCCCGACTTGCGGACGATGCGCCGGGAGCGACCAGTTACCTCGGCGACCACGTCGGTGCCGAAGCGCTGAACGATCTGGTCGAGTGCGCCCGGAACGGGTGGCAGAGATGCGAGGCGTTCGATCAGCTCATCACGGCGCGCGACGGCTTCGCGGCTCTCGACGGGTTGGCCGTCGCGATAGACCGGGCGCGAGGACAGATTGCCCTCGCCATCCGTGAACGGTTCGTAGAGCTGGACCGGAAAGGAATGGGCGAGATAATCCAGCACATATTCGCGCGGGGTGATGTCGACGCGAACGTCGTTCCACTCCTCCGTCGGGATCTCGGCTAGGCGGCGCTCCATCAGGGCTTCGCCCGTCGACACGATCTGGATGACGGCGGCGTGGCCAGCGTCGAGGTCACGTTCGATGGAACGGATCAGGGTCGGTGTCTTCATCGACGTGAGCAGATGGCCGAAGAAACGCTGCTTGGCGGACTCGAAGGCCGAGCGGGCGGCGGATTTGGCCTGCCGGTTCAGCGTGCCGTCGCTGCCGGTGATGTTGGCGGCCTGCATCGCCGCGTCCAGATGATTGTGGATCACGGCGAAGGCGCCGGCATAGGCGTCGTAGATGCCGCGTTGCTCGTCGGTCAGCGCATGCTCGACCAGCTCGTATTCGACGCCATCGTAGGAGAGCGAACGGGCGGTATAGAGGCCGAGCGAGCGCAGATCGCGGGCGAGAACCTCCATGGCCGCAACGCCGCCATCCTCAATGGCCTCGACGAATTCGGCGCGGGTGGCGAAGGGGAAATCCTCACCGCCCCACAGGCCGAGCCGCTGGGCATAGGCTAGATTGTGAACGGTGGTCGCGCCGGTGGCGGAGACATAGACGACGCGCGCGTTCGGCAGGCCGTGCTGGAGCCGGAGGCCCGCGCGTCCCTGCTGCGAGGCGGCGACGTCGCCGCGTTCGCCCTTGCCGCCTGCGGCATTGGCCATGGCGTGGCTCTCGTCGAAAATGATCACTCCGTCGAAATCGGAGCCCAACCATTCGACGATCTGACGGACGCGGGAAACCTTCTCACCGCGGTCGTCGGAGCGCAGCGTGGCATAGGTTGCAAATAGGACGCCTTCCGACAGCGTGATCGGCTTGCCCTGTGGGAAGCGCGACAGCGGGGTGACCAGCAGCCGTTCCATGCCGAGCGCGGACCAGTCGCGTTGCGCGTCCTCGATCAGCTTGTCGGATTTGGAGATCCAGACCGCCTTGCGGCGCCCGCGTAGCCAGTTGTCGAGGATGATGCCGGCAGACTGACGGCCTTTGCCGGCCCCGGTGCCGTCGCCGAGCATGAAGCCGCGTCGGAAGCGCACGCTGTTCTCGGCGTCGGCCGGCGCCGCCTGGACGAGATCGAAGGTCGCATCGACGGTCCAGGAGCCGGCGAGGAAATCCGAATGGGCTTCGCCGGCATAGATGACGGTCTCGAGCTGGGCGTCCGACAGCAGATCGGTGATGCCCGTCGGTAGCATCGGCCGATAGGCGGGCTTGGGCGGTGCGATGCTCGCCATCGCCGCCGATTGCACGAGCTTGGTGGGATGCGTCTGAGAGCCGGGAATGCGGATCGACTGCAACCCGTATTCTTCATAGATCGCCTCGGTGAGGTGCGCGCCCTCGGGTGGCATCCAGTCCACGGCCTCATAGGCGAGCTCGATCCCTACCGGATCGATGGACGATGGCGCGGCTGGACGCACGGTGGCCGCCCGCGCGAGGTAGCCGCGGACGGTGCGGGGCGCCGGGTTGGACACGGGTGGCGTGACGACCGGCAGATCGACGGGAAGCCGTGGCGGGACATGCGCATCGATCCAGGCGAGCAACGCGGCGACGTCGAGCGCAATACCGGGGGATGCTGGAAACAGGTTGGCGTCTTCGGCCGGCAGCTTGTCGATGACGGTGAGCCGCGTCTCGATGGTCGTGCCATGTTTGGCGTAAACGGCGCCGTCGATCGCCGCGGTGAAGACGACGCGGCCGCGCCCCTGAAGGCGGACGAAGGTGTCACGCCATGTAGGTTGCTCGGGACCGAAGCTCGCGCCGGTGATCGCCACCAGACGCCCACCGTCGGCCAGCCGAGCCAGGGCCGAGGCGACATGGCGCGCGGCGGCGTCGGCCACACGGCCGGAGACGTTCGCCATCACCGAGAACGGCGGGTTCATCACAATGACGGAGGGAACGGCGCTCGCCGGGAGATGATCGTCGATCTGGGCGGCGTCGAAGCGCGTGACGGTGAGGGCCGGAAAGAGCTGGCCAAGCAGATCGGCGCGGGTGTCCGCCAGTTCGTTGAGGAGCAGCGAACCGCCGCTGATGTCGGCGAGGATGGCGAGAAGGCCCGTGCCGGCCGACGGCTCCAGCACGATGTCGCGCGGCGTGATCGCGGCGGCCGCGACGGCGGCGAGGCCGAGCGGGACCGGCGTCGAGAATTGCTGAAGCGCCTGGCTCTCCTCGGAGCGACGGGTGTGCGTCGGCAGCAAGCCGGTGATTTTCGACAAAGCGGAAAGCCGTGCAGCCGGAGTGTCGGCTTTACGGAAAAGCGCACGTCCGTATTTGCGCAGGAACAGGACGGTCGCGCATTCGCAGGCTTCATAGGCCGTCTTCCAGTCCCAGACGCCGCTCGCATCGGAAGCCTCGAAGGCGGTTTCCATGGCGACGCGAAGCGCGGCGCTGTCGATCCGCTGCCCGCGTTCGAGCAAGGCGAGAAGCCGATCGGCGGCGACGATAACGGCGGATACACGGAGGACGGGCGCAGCCGGAATGGCCACGGGTGACATGATGTTCATGGATTGGAACCTCGGGAGAGCGGGAACGGGAAGTCCGAACGGCGCTCTCTCTCGACCACCCGGACTCAAACCCGTCCCGGCGGCCCTCTCACTCTCGAACACGTCGCTGCCGACATGAAAAAAGCGCCTCGGCCGAGCGGCAGAGGCGCTTTGAGGGGTCAGGCCCAGTGTCCGTCGGTGATCTCGCGGGCGACGAGCCTGCGCGCCTTGCGGATCAGGTCATCGCCGCTGGTGTCGATGTGCCCGAAGAACCGGGCGCGCGCGCCGTTCGCGGTCCAATCGGCATAGGCGCAATATTCGCGAGCCTCGGCCCGGAAGGCCCGCATGTCGCTGGCCCAATGGGGCTTGGGCTCCACGACGACCGTGATCCCGTCTCTGGTTTCCAGCCAGGGGAGAGACCGCTCGGCGGGCGGTTGCTCGTGATCGGCGGCGAAGATGGCGTCGATGTCCATCATGGCGCTTCTCCCGGCGTGCCCGGATGCATGAAGCCGCCAGGATCGCCGGGGTCGGGCGGCAGGTAGGCGTCATAGGGATTGCCGTCGGCGAGGTGGCCGAAAGGCGTGAAGACGAAATCACCATCGTTTCGTCCTACCGCGCAGATGACGTAACGCGGAGCGCCGGTCACGGCATCGAGGCATTCCATGAGCGCAAGGTTGCCGTCACCGGCAGCGCGCAGCAGCGTCTGAAAATTGCTCTGGGCATGGGACGGGATGCTCATAGCGGGCCTCCCTCGTCGGAGAGGGTCTGGTCGAGCCAGCCATCGGTGTAGATCCAGTCCACGGTCTCCCCGCTGGCGAGATCGAGAACATGCGCGCCACCCCCGAAGCCATCGAGCCGGGGCTTCGAGCAGGTGTTGGCATATTGGAAACCCCAGCGACCGGTCAGACCGAACTCTGCGGCGCAGCGCTTCACGAACTGGATCAGGCGCTCGGGATCGCCAGTGACGTCGTCGTGCATCCAGAGCTGCGTGCCGCCATGCTCGGGCTGGATCGAGAGGAGGAAGCCCTCGGAAGGCGGTTCTTCCGATGCGCCGGCCTCGGATAGGCGGTTGTAGAGGTCGAGCGCGCGAGCGGCGTTCTCGGGCGCGCCGACATCGAGCAGGCACGAGAAATGGGTGAAATAGTCGGCCACGACAGGCTCCTGAAACGAGAATGCCCGGCCCGCACGGCACAGCCGTTCAGGCTGTCGACCGTGGGACCGGGCGGTGTGGAAGATCGGGGTGAGATGCGCGGGACGAACGGCGCCGCCCCGCGCGATCCGCGCTATTCGGCGGCGACGGCGTGCTGGACCTCATCCTCGTCGGTGTCTTCGTCCTCGCCGTCCTCGGTGAGGAAGTCCGGCAAGGCGGTGTCTTCGCCGGTATCGGCCTGATCGCTGGACTCAAGCTGATCGCCATCGATGGACGCCAGGCGCAGCGGTTCGGGCAGCCAGCCGCTGTCGGTCAGAAGGCGTTCGGCTTCCTTGGCCATGTCGCCCTTCTTCATGTGGTCGATGAGCTGCGCGGCCCGCTCGCCGGCGCCTTCGCGGACGGCCTCGAGAATGCGGGGCTTGGTCACGCGGCCGAGATAGTTGCTGACCGTGGGCTTCCAGCCTGCGGCCACCATGTCCATGCCCGTAGCCCGTGCGAGCCGGTCGGCCTGCGCCAGACGCACGTCGAGGCCATGCTGGCTGACGCCCGAGCCGGAATAGGGGTTCGGACGTTCGAATAGCGCATTGACGCCGTAGCTGACGCAAAGCGCCAGAAGCTCCAGGCGCGTGCCGTCATCGAGATCGGTCAGCCATGCCCAGAGCGCCTGATCGTCAGCGGGGATGTGATCCCCCCAGCGTTCGTGGCGATCGTTGACCGCCTGCGCCGATGGGCTGTCCTTCAATTCCTCGGACTGGGCCGAGAAGAAGATGTGGCGGACATTGGCCTCGAGGCAACCGGACGGGTTGGTGTGAATGAAGGTGTCGCTCAGAAGCTTGTGCAGCAACATGGTCATGGCGACGTGCGGATGTTCCGCCAGCGCGTTGCGCAGCGCCAGGGTGCGATGGGCGGTCAGCTCGATCACGAGACGCTCGGGCAACGGCTTGATGCCGTCTTCCTCATCGTCCTCGGGCTCGGCGGGCTTGCCGCCGATGGTGATGACCGCGCGTTGGACGGCCGGCGTATCGGGCTGGTCGCCCTCGGACGCCTTGCCATCGGGCTTGGCCTGGGGCTCATCCTCGGCGCGGACATAACCGCGGTCGATCGACAGCGCGCCGTCGGCGTCGAGGCTGACGAAGGCGCCTGCGATTGCGATGTCGGCTTGATCGTAGCTGACCGAACGGTTCTCGAAGGCCTCCAGGGCCTGCTCGATCTCGCCGAGACGTTGATCGATTGCGTCGGGCAGCTCGTCGGCCTCGGAATATTCCGCTTCGATCCGGTCATATTCCTCGCGCAGCGCTTCGCGGGTCGCACGCTCCTCGTCGGTCAGATCGACCGTGGTGCCGGAAAGCTCACGCAAGCCGTGGTCGTGGCCATAGGGGAAGCTCACCGCGACCTCGATCCACTTCCAGCCTTCTTCGGCGATCTGATCGGCGGTGGCTTTCAGCTTCTCCGCCACCATACGGTCGAGCAGGACGGGATCTTGCAGCCAACCGCCGTCGTCGGACTGGAAGAGATCGCGCAGTACGATGCCGCCTGCGGCCTCATAGGCATCGACACCGACGAAAATGGCCCGCTTGTCCGAGGCGCGAACCGCGGTCTCGGTCAGCATCCGCCGGATCTGATAGGGCTCCTTCTGCCAGCTATCCTTGATCGCGTCCCAGACCTGCTCCTGACGGGCATGGTCGGGGCTGACGGTGAAGGCCATGAGCTGTTCGAGCGTCATGCCGTCATCGGCATAGGTTTCGAGCAGGGTCGGCGAGACGGAGGTGAGGCGCAGGCGCTGCTTCACCACGGTGACGTTGACGAAGAAGGCAGCGGCGATGGCCTCCTCGGTCATGCCCTTGTCGCGCATGGCCTGAAAGGCTCGGAACTGGTCGAGCGGATGGAGCGGTGCGCGTTCCATGTTCTCGACCAGCGACACTTCGTCGACGAGGATGTCGCTGTTGGCGTCGCCGATGACGCAGGGCACCGTCGCCGTCTTGGCCAAACGCTTCTGCTTCACGAGCAGTTCGAGTGCGCGATAGCGGCGACCGCCGGCCGGCACCTCGAACATGCCGGTCTCCGCGCCATCGGCGTCGAGGACCGGGCGGACATGGAGGCTCTGGATGAGGCCGCGTCGGGCGATGGACTCGGCCATTTCCTCGATCGAGACGCCGGCCTTGACGCGGCGGACGTTGGACTGGCTCAGCACCAGCTTGTTGAAGGGGATGTCGCGCGCCGACGACAGGGTGATCTTCTGGATGGCACTCGCCATGTTCGTTACTCCGCGACGGGCGGCCGGGAGACTCTCTCTCGACCTCCAACCCGTCACGAAGCGAAGCGCCGCCCTCTCACTCTAAGAAGGGCAGCGCCGCAGAAGCGGAAAAGCGTGAAGCCGGAGACCCGCTTTCCCGCCTTTCCGGTTTTCAGGATCGTCACGCCGCGCGAGGCCTCCCATTAATCGGGTCACACACAATCCATTCATGTCGGAGTGCGGCTTGCTATCGCCGGCTACGCTTCCACAAGCGACCAGTCGATGCGTAGCCGGTTCCCCCTTACCTTGCCTTTGGGGAGGGCTTTGCGGTCGATCAACTTGCCTCGCACCTCAAAATCCGCGTTGATCTTCACGATCAGGATCTTGCTGAAATTGCGCTCAAGATTGATCTCGACAACATCACAGTTCTTGAATGGCGTGATGGTTTTCACCTCAACGAAGTCATTGCCAAGACGGCCATCGGACCCCTTGGCGTAATTGCGGTGCAGCTTGATGCCATGGGTGATCGCGCCATACAGCTCGCCAATGTCGCCATATACTTGCAGGTGTCTGCCGGTGAGATGGTAGTATTCCTCGGCGGTGCCGATCAGCGACTCAAAGACCGATACAAGCGACAGGTCGGCATTGGGATAGCGCGCGCGCCACTCTTTATATTGAATTTGCTGGTTGATTTCATCCCAGCTCACCCATTCACCATCATCCCATATGGCGTTGTCTGGCCCCAAGGTGTTTTCCATCACGAGTTTGAATCCCACTGCGTCCTGTTGCCTGCAAAGGCTGGGGGAAGTCTACGGCAAGGTCGGTAATGGACTGTTAAGCCTTGCGTGGGCCGATTTCGCCATGTGCGTCCATCACGCTGCTTCCCGTTCGTGGCCGGCCATGCCGACATCGGCGTCCGGCAGGAAGCCGAGCAGCCAATCGGCCGCCTTGCTGGCCTGAGAGGCGGCGCGGACGATGGCGCGATTGTCCTCGCGCAGCACCTCGAGCCAGGCGCCGATATAGTCGGCATGGCGGACGGTCGGCACGATGCCGAGGGACGCGCAGCAGAAGGCGGCGTTGATTTCGGCCACCAGCTCCTCGAAGGCGTATTTTTTCGTGCCGAAACCGCCGGTCAGGTCGCGGCCGAGCCGGGAGGCATGGCCGCTGGCGTGCCCGAGTTCGTGCAGGGCCGTGCGGTGCCAGTTGATCGGCTCGAAATAGGCCTGCGGCGGCGGCACCTGAACATAGTCGTGCGCCGGCACATAGAAGGCGCGATCGCCGCCGATGCGGAAATCGATGCCCGTCGCTTCGATCAGAGTCTCTACGCGCGGCTCGATGAGGCCGGGCGGCGGCGGCGGAGCGATGGCGGCGATGTCGTCCGGCAGGCCGTCGCATTGCGCGGCGTTGAAGACGGTGAAGCGCTTGAGGAACGGAATCGCGGCGGCGTCCTCGCCGGTCTCGCGGGCTCGGCGTTTCTCGTCCTCCGGCGTGAAGCGGTCGGCATAGACGACGGTCGTGCCGTGCTCGCCTTTGCGGACATTGCCGCCCAGCGACAGCGCCTGGCGGAAGGTGAGCCAGCTCTGACCGGGGAAGCCGTACTGGATCACCGCCCCCCAGAGGATCAGCACGTTGATGCCGGAATAGTGCCGTCCGGTCGCAGCGTTGCGGGGCATGGCGAGCGGCGCCTTGGCCGTGGCCGATCCCCATGGCTGGACCCAGGGAGCACGGCCCGCCTCAAGCTCGGCGATGATCTTGTCGGTGATGTCGTCATAGAGGCTCGTCCGGCCTGAGCCGACACGGGCGCTGTGGTTTTTCCTGAACATCGCGGTTCTCCGCGACGGGCGCCGGAGACCTCTTCTCCAGCCCTCGACCCGTCACGGGAAACCCCTCCGCACTCTCACTCTATGGGGGCGTTGCGGGGATCTCCCCGCAGAAGGGGTCGGGCGAGACCCAAGGCTCGACCGCAGGGGAAGGCTTTCCCCCTTGTCCCAGCTTTCCGTCCCGGATGTGTTTCCTTGAAAACTGTCAGAAAACTGCGTATGTTCCTGACAGGAGAAAGACGATGACACGGCTGACCGAACAGATTCTGTCGCATATGACGGGTTTGCCCGAGGGCGCTTCTGTGTCCGCTAAGGGGCTGCTCCATCTCGGCAATCGCGCCGCGGTGGACCAGGCCTTGTCGCGTCTGGCCGAGCGCGAACAACTCATCCGGGCTGGGCGCGGTGTCTATCTCCGCCCCGTCGCCAGTCGGTTCGGAACGCGCGCGCCGTCGGTTGAACAGGCTGTGGAGGCCCTTGCCAGCCAGCGTGGCGAGACCATCGTCTCGAACGGTGCGGCGGCCGCAAACGCCCTTGGCCTGACGACACAGGTGCCGGTTCGCTCGGTCTATCTGACTTCCGGGCGCAGCCGGAAGATGAATCTCGGCAAGCAGGTCGTGGAATTGCGCCATGCCCCGCGCTGGCAACTGGCTCTGGCCAACCGGCCGGCGGGAGAGGCCGTCCGGGCCTTGGCCTGGCTCGGCCCGGAGAAAGCCGAAACTGCGCTCAGGACATTGAAGCGAAAGCTGCCGCCCAGCGCCTTTGGCGAATTGGTGGCGGCCGCGCCGCAGCTTCCGACATGGTTGGCGCAGAGTGTCGGGAAGGCGGCCTATGGCTGAAACCTTCCTGCTCCTCTCGGCTCAGGATCGCCGCGACGCCCTTGGCGTCGCGGCGGATCGTTCGGGGCGGCCCGCGCATCTGCTCGAAAAGGATGTCTGGGTGGTGTGGGCGTTGAGCACGCTCTACACGGCGCCGCTTGGTGAGCATCTGGTGTTCAAGGGCGGCACATCGCTGTCGAAAGCCTATCAGGTCATCCATCGGTTTTCGGAGGATGTGGATCTGACCTACGACATTCGGGCCATCGCGCCCGACCTGGTCGGGGACAATGGCGAGGGCCTGCCGAAAACGCGAAGCGAGGAAAAGCGCTGGTCCAGCGAGGTTCGTCGCCGGCTACCGGAATGGGTTGGCGCTGTCGTGCAGCCGGTGATCGCCGACGCCCTGGCAACGGAAGGTTTGGCTGCGGCGATCCGCGTCGAAGGTGATCGGCTCTTTATCGACTACGAACCGACCGCAACCGGATCGGGCTATGTCGCCCCCAGCGTCATGCTGGAGTTCGGCGCGCGGTCGACGGGCGAGCCGGCCAGTTTGCGCGATGTTGTCTGCGATGCGTCCGGCCTGATCGATGGCCTGATATTCCCGACAGCACGTCCGCGCGTCATGCACGCCGAGCGGACGTTCTGGGAGAAGGCGACCGCCATCCATGTCTTCTGCCACCAGGACCGGCTGCGTGGGGACCGCTTCGCCCGGCACTGGCATGATGTCGCCCGGCTCGATGAAGCCGGTCTTGCGGACGCTGCCTTCGCGGATCGCGAGCTGGCGAACGCGGTCGCTCGCCAC
Organism: Pseudomonadota bacterium; assembly: GCA_020161575.1. Taxonomy (GTDB): domain Bacteria; phylum Pseudomonadota; class Alphaproteobacteria; order Rhizobiales; family Beijerinckiaceae; genus Rhabdaerophilum. The sequence goes on along the minus strand of JAIUNR010000006.1, from coordinate 87,351 downwards.
AAGTCGATGTTCTTTGCAGAGAAAGCCGCTGATCGCTCGCCGATCGATTACGGGGCAGCCGTCAATGGCGGCCTGCAACTCGTTCCGGCTGGCGATGGCGCGAAGGCGCTGGAGGATGACTATGCCCGGATGGTCGAGGATGGGCTGCTCTTCGCTGACGCGGAGCCGTTCGAGGCGCTCATGGCGCGGTGCGCCGATATAGCCGCGCGCGCGAACAGCACGGCCAAATAAGAAACTGGGGGATCGGGGGTAGATGAGCGACGTCGAAGGGGAGGAAACCCCCCGATTTCTGCGGAACGCCGCAGCCACAGGCCGGGCGGCTCGATGAAACCGCCAATATTTGGTCGATCCCGCACATACCGGCCCGGCCTTTGGGCGCGTCTTTTCCTGTCAGAGAAATGGAAACTGGTTCTCAGCTCATCTTCTCAGGACCGGATTAGCCTGAAATCAACACACGAAGACGAAATCCAGTGTCTTGAGATCTCGTCTATTTCGTCAACCAAGGCTCTCCTTTGGCACACGGTCGAGATCCGGTCGAAGGGCCGTATCGATGCTCTGTCCGGCCTGACGGCCAAGGCGGCACAGACTTTACGCGACGACTTGCTGGCTTTCGTGAATCTGCACCTTGCGGACCTTATCGACTCCGACAAGGAACGCCTGCGCGAGGTCGACAGCAAGATTCGCGCGATCACCGACAGCAATAGGCAATATCTTGCTCATGCGGACGTTAGCCGGGCGATCGCGAGCGTCCCGGGAAAGGCGTCACTGGCATTGGCGCACCCGTTGTTTGATGCAGCTCTGATCCCCGGCACCCTAAGAGGCTATCTGCCAACCTCTTTTGCCATGCTCACCGACCCGGGCGTCCGCAGTCGCTACAACGAAAGTTTCGTTGTTCACGAGATGCAGAAGTTCGGGAAATTCTTCGCCAACCTTGGCGGATTTTCGCTTTCCCAAGAGCAGCGGGAGGCCTGCATCCGTCTCGAAGACAACAACCTGCTCGTCGCATCGGCCGGCTCAGGCAAGTCCGCAACCATGGTCGGGAAAGTCGCCTATGTCCTCGAAAAGGAGCTCTACCATCCGAGCGAAATTCTTGTTCTGGCATTCAACAAGAGCGCAGCCGATGAGCTGAAGGAACGGATCGCCAGGCAACTGAACGTAGATGAGGAGGCGTTGGAATGCCGGGTGACGACTTTTCACGCGCTCGGCCGAGGGATCATCGAAGAGACGGAAGGCCGCCCACCGCAACTGGCCAACTGGGTCGAGCATCCCGCCGGCGAAGCCCGTGTGATTGACAAGATCATACTCGAGCTGATGGAGGTTGATGAAGAGTTTCGCCGCCTGTGGATCGACCTTCTCTCCATTTTGCCCAAGGCCGACATTCCGGCGGAGGTCTTTGACTCGGAGGCGGACTACAATCGCTACATCGCCGATCGCAACGACAAGGGCGGTAGCACCATCGGCACACTTGCAGACGTGTATGTGAAATCCCTTCAGGAGCAACGGATCGCGAACTGGTTGTGGGTCCACTCTGTCGAGTTCGAGTATGAAAAGCAGATCTCATTCAAAGAGGAGGATGGGAGCGAGCGCTTTGTTCAGCCTGACTTCCATTACCCGCTGACCGACTCGTTCCATGAGCATTTTGCGATTAACGCGGATGGTTCGTCGCCTTTTGTGAACTACGCCGAGCACACCAAGGGTAAACGCGCCGGATACAAGCGCGAAGAGTTGGATTTCTTCGAGACTACCTCAGCACAGGCGCGCGATGGGACGCTGTTGCCGCATCTCGAGGCACAGCTGACCAAACGCGAAATTCCTCTGACCGAGAAAAGTGTCGACGAGATCCTCAAGGCGGTCGAGCCGGTGGTGATCACGCACTACCAGAAGCTGATCGGCGTGTGCATCAAGCATATCCGGGCTAGCCAGCTTACGCTGGAGATGCTGCTCGAGCGGGCCAAGTCCCTGCATGACAAACCCCGCGCGCAGCATTTCGCGCGTGCTGTCTGGCTGATCACCGAAGCCTATTCACGCAAGCTCGACGAGGCGAAGCGTATCGACTTCGATTCGATGATCGGCGACGCAGTGCGCCTCGTCGAGACGGGTCGCTATCAGAGCCCGTATTCACTGGTCCTGGTGGATGAGTTTCAGGATATTTCGGACCCGAGGGCCAATCTGATCAAGGCGCTCAAACACCAGAAGCCCTTCACCAAGGTTTTTGCTGTCGGAGACGATTGGCAGTCGATCTACCGCTTCGCCGGGTCGGACATTACGATCTTCACCCAGTTCGAGGCGAACTTTGGCGCCTGCTGGCAAGGTCGGCTCGAACAGACCTACCGCTGCAACCAGCTGCTTGCCGACACTGCTGCGGGCTTCGTTCAGCGCAATCCAGACCAGATCAGGAAGACAGTGCGGTCGACGCGCGCCGCCATACCGCGATCAATCCGGGTCATTCCGGTCAGCGTGGAGTGGCGAAAGCCAAGCTTCCCGAAAGCCTGTTTCCAACTGCTCGATCGCCTGAACACCTTTCTTGATGGCATTTCGAGCCAGTGGCGGCGTGAGACCGGGCAAAAGCTGAAGGTGCTGGTCTTGTGGCGTTACAACCTGTTGGATCCATTTCACGGTCAGCCCCCCGAATTTTCGGCGATCGAGGTTGCCGGCATGTCGTTTCATCGCTCCAAGGGCCTTGAGGCAGATTACACGATCCTGCTTGATGTCAGCGAGGGCGACTACGGCGTTCCCAGCCGCATCGAAGATGACGAGCTGCTCAATCTCGTTATCCCGCGCCCGGAGACGTTCGCCTACGCGGAGGAGCGCCGACTCTTCTATGTCGCGCTTACCCGCGCCAGCAGAGGGACGTTCATCCTCTGCAATAGGCGCAAGCCCTCACGTTACATTCGCGAGCTTTGCGAAATCGCCGGCAATGAGGTCCGGTTTGAAACCATCGAGGGGAAGGAACTCGACCAGTGTCCCAGTTGCCTGGTCGGGGAATTGGTTGAGCGCAAAGGTCGCAACGACACCACCTTTTACGGCTGCAATCAATTTCCTGAGTGCCGTCACGCTCAGCAGTCACCTCCGGCGGCACCTCATCGACAACAAGCGGGCGAGGCCGGAGTTGTCGAGACGGTCAATCGGGCAAGAGCCTTCTAACGCTGCTTGCTTTGATCGTAGCCATCGTCCTACGCGCGACGGTCCAGTGACAATCGACGGCTTTGATGATAGGACTACGTCGTGAAATCGGCGGAATGCACGGATCGACTCGGATTGTTTCCTGCGTTCCTCGCTTGACGATAGATCCCGAAAGTACGGTTTTTCGGGGTATCCCGGAAAGATCCAATAATTTCAAAAGCCAGCGGTTTTGCCGGAATAGCTGACGGTATATCGCCGCGAAAAATATTTTTAATGACGATATTTCAAGGCGTTATGCTGCCAATCAATAATCGAGTGGGAATGACATCCCGCCAGTGATGGACGCCCGGACGGGCTCACTCCCGTCCGTTATTTCCCGGTCCTGCCGAGCCAGCGCGGAACACGCTTGCAATAGTCGAGATAGGGGGTGCCCATCGTGCGGGCGAGCACCCGCTCTTCAATCCGCACCTGCACCAGGATGGCGATGAAGAGCGCGACGACGAGCGCGCCCTGGACAAGATCCGGGAAGACAAGAAAAAGCCCCGAGAACAGGATCATCTGGCCGAGAAAGACCGGGTTTCTCGAAAAGGCGAAAGGTCCATCCTCGACCATCGCCCCTAATTCGCCTGTCGCCGCGCCTATCCGCCAGCTTGCGCCCATATGCATCTGCGACATCATCGCCACGAGCGCGCCGACGGCGATCAGGATATGCCCGACAACATCGCCGGCCATCCCCTCGAGCGCGAGATGCACCGGATCGCGCGCGATCAGCCGGGCATCGAACAGCCAGCGCGCCAGCGGCCAGAGCGCGCTTCCCGCAAAGGCTAGACGGAACAACATAGCCGGAAGCCATTGACGCTCGGCGCCGCGCCCGAACAACCAGACGGAGCGGCCCGCCCTTCGCGCCGCCAAAGCGCTGAGGCCAAGAAAACTCGCCAGATAAACCGCAAAGAGCAGGTAGCTCACGGCTTCCATCGCGATCATCGCCTGTCTCCCATTTCGTTATGCAGCCGTGCCGGGAGCGGACGGAACGCCGCGCACCCTGTCCCGGCATGAGCCCGCAACGCGCAGGCGATGCTCAATCTGCAATCGAGGTTAATCGATCACAACCGAAACCGGAACCCGGCGCAGCCTCGAACCCGCTGGTTCAAGGCGGATAACCGCCCTGCGTTGCGCCAGCACGTCATTTTCGCAAATGCCCTCGTGCGCCCCCGGAAATGGGGGTTAATCCTTTCGCAACCGCGGTCATGGTTGGACAAAAATGGATCTCAGAAGAGGCCAACAGGAGAAGAATCACCATGAAGCGCGTCACCACTTTGCTGGGGGCCGTCGCGGGGTTGGCAATCGCGGGTAACGCCCACGCAGCCACCGCAACCGGCAACCTGAACGTTTCCATCACCATCACCGCGTCCTGCTCGGTTGTTTCCGCAACCAACCTCGATTTCGGCAGCACCTCCACGATCGGCGCCAATATCGACCAGACGAGCACCCTGACGGTGAACTGCACCAATTCCACCCCTTACACCGTCGCGCTGAGCGCGGGCGGGGGCGCCGGCGCCACGGTTGCGAGCCGCAAGCTGACATCGGGCGGCAACACGCTCAATTATTCGCTCTATCGCGATGCTGCCCGCACCCAGCTCTGGGGCGTGACGACCGGCACCGATACGGCGGCCGGCACCGGCACGGGCGCGAACCAGACCATGACGATCTACGGTCGCGTGCCGTCGCAGGCTTCCCCTGTTCCCGGCGCCTACACCGATACGGTCACGGTCACGATCACCTACTGATCACAAAGAAAGACGCGCCATGCTGCCTTTCACCTCCCGTCTCGCTCTGGCGGCAACTCTCGCCCTCGGAACCGTCGTGATGGGAAGCGGCATGGCGCGCGCGACCTCCTTGCAGGCCGCGCCCGTGCTCGTGGAGATGCCGGTCGGCACCAATGCCTCGGCGGTCACGATCCGCAATACCGGCGCAACCCCTTTCGATGTCCAGATCCGCGTTTTCCGCTGGGTGCAGGAGAATGGCACGGAAAGCTTCGAGGAAACCGACGAGGTTGCCGCTTCCCCGCCGATGACAACCCTGCAACCGGGCGCGACCTATTCGGTCCGTATCGTAAGGCAAGCGCGCGCGGGCGGCCCGGAGAGGGCGTATCGCTTGCTGGTCGATCAATTGCCGGATGAGGAGCGCCAGCGTTCCGGCACCGTCGCGCTGGTCATGCGCCATTCCATCCCCGTTTTCCTCACGCCCGAAGCTGCGTCAGCCGCGCAGCTCACCTTTTCGATCGAGCGCTCGGGCAATCAGGCGTTTCTGGTCGCGCAAAACAGCGGAGGGCGCCGGGCGCGGCTTTCCGCAGCCTCCCTCAAGACTGCCGGCGGCAAGAGCATCAGCCTCGGCAGCGGACTTCTCGGCTATGTGCTCGCAGGCTCGACCATGCGCTGGCGCATTCCCGGCGGAGCGGCCGCCTTCGCGCCGGGACAGAGCCATTCCGTGATCGCCACCTCGGATCAGGGCCCCGTCAATGCCAATGCGCGGGTCGAAAGGTAAGCCTCGGCACGCCTGGCGGACCAGACGTCTCGCGGCCTGCTGCTTCATCCTGACGTCAGTATTTGCCTCCCCCTCCCTGCCCGCCACGCGCGGGAGCGGGCATGAAACCCTGCACCTCGAAATCTTCGTCAACGATCACCCGAGCAACCTGATCGCCAAGATCTTCCGCGACGCGCAGGGGCGTCTGATCGCGACACGGGCGGAGCTCAAGGAACTGGGAATCGCCGCGCCCGGCAACGGCGATGACACCCTCGTTCCGATCGAAAGCATCCCCGGTCTTGCCATGCGGTTCGACGAACCCGCGCAACGGCTCTATCTCCATCTCGCGCCGGAAGCCCAGCACCGCAGGGATTACGCGGCGGATGGCCATTCGCCGCTCGTCAAGCGGCTTGATGTCACTCCGGCGAAGGAATTCGGGCTGGTGGTGAATTACAACGCCTTCACGACCGGCGCCCGACCGATCAGCGGCGGCGGAAAATTCACGCGAACCGGCTCGCTCTCGCTCGATACGCGCGCCTTCAGCCCATACGGCGTACTCCAGAACAGCGCCATCGCCGGCACGACCCTAACCAAGCAAGGCATCCTGCGGCTCGAAACCAGCTTCGTCTTCGCCCATCAGGAGAGCATGACCACCACGACGCTCGGCGATTCCATCTCGGGCGGTCTAAACTGGACCCGGCCCGTCCGGCATGGCGGGCTTCAGATCAGCCGGCAATTCGGTTTCCGGCCGGATCTCGTCACCGCAGCGTTGCCGAGCGTCTCGGGCAGCGCGGCGGTTCCATCAACGGTCGATGTCTATGTCGACAATGTGCGGATCGCGACCCAGCAGGTCGGCACTGGCCCGTTCCGCCTCACCAACCTGCCGGTTTCCGGTGAAAGCGGGATGGCGCGCGTGGTCGTGCGGGACGTGACCGGGCGCGAGAGCGTGACCACACTCCCCTTTTTCGCCGGCGCGAAGCTGCTTGCCCCCGGCTTGTGGGATTTCTCGCTCGATGCCGGCGTGCCGCGCTACAATTACGCCGTGAATTCCTTTGATTACGGTCGTCGTCCCTTCGGCATGGGGAGCCTGCGCTACGGCTACAGCGAGAACCTCACGCTCGAAGCCCATGCGGAGGGCACGCGCGGGCTGGTCAATGGCGGTGTCGGCGCCGTCTGGTCGCTCGGCGCCTTCGGCACGTTCAACGCGGCGCTGGCCGGCAGCCGCCATGCCAATCGCACCGGGGCTCTGGCGCAGCTGGGCTGGGAAAAGAATTTCGGCTTCTTCTTTCTCGGCCTGAACACGCAACGCCGTTTCGGGCGCTTCGAGGATGTCGCCTCGGTCACCGCGCGCGCGGTGCCGACCGGGCTGAGCCCGACCCTGATCGCGGCCGGTTTCGCGCCGGTCGCGCGCTCACCATCGGTGCCCAAGGCGATGGACCGCGTGAGCCTGGGCGTACCGCTCGAGAAGCTGAAAGCGTCCTTTTCGGCCAGCTTTGTCAATCTTGAACGCGATGGCGGCGAGAAATCGCGTCTTGTCGCGCTGTCCTATTCCCAATCCGTGCTCGAGGATGTCAACGCTTTCGCGACCGCCTTCGCCGATCTCAAGGATCGCAACCAAGCCGGTGTTTTCGTCGGGCTGAGCTGGACAATCGGGCCGGATTACCAGATCGGCGCGAGCTACGAGGGCACCCGCTCGGGGTCGTCGGTCGGGATCGAGGCGCAGCGCATGATGGGCGCCAAGCCGCATGATTATGCCTGGCATGCCTATGATCGCGAGGGCAGGAAGTCCGAACGCGGCGCGAGCGGCGCTTATCGCAACCCATGGTCGCGCATCGAACTCGGCCTGCGCCAGAACCCGAATGCGGTTGGCGGTTATGCAGGCGTCGAAGGCGCGCTGATCGCCTCGCCTTCCGGTCTCTTCGCGACGAACCGGGTCAACGATGCCTTCGCGATCGTCGATGCCGGCGCGCCGGGTGTCGAGGTCCTGCGTGAGAACCGCGTGGTCGGCAAGACCGATTTCCGCGGCAAGCTTGTCGTCCCCGACCTTCAGTCCTTCCAGCGCACGCGCATCGCGATCAATCCCGAAAGCCTATCGGGCGATCGCTTCTCGAGCGTCAACGATACGGAAGTCATGCCCGGTTTTCGTGGCTCGGCTGTCGTCGGCGCGCAGACCATGACCCTGAGCGAGAGCGCGCGGGTCGAGATCCGCGATTCCGGCGGTGCACACTTCCCGGCAGGCACCCGCGTCACCCATGCAGAAAGCGGCGCTATGCTCACCATCGGTTATGGCGGGACGACTTTCCTCGCGCGGGCCGGCGAGACGAATACGCTGGTCGTGCGGCGCAATGGCGGTGATTGCGCGGTTCGTTTCGCGAAAAGCGAACTCACCCGCGGGCGTATCGGCCCGCTGACCTGCAAGGCGGAATGACGATGCGTGCCTGGATTCTCGCCCTTCTCTGCCTTCTCGGCGCCGGCAGCATCGCCCGGGCGCAGACCTGCACCGTGACAGCCAGCGGGCCGGCTTTCGGGACCGCCGACGTGCTGCTCAACACCGCGATCGACACGAGCGCGACGATCACCATGTCCTGCACGGGCGGCCCGGCGAACGGCACCTTGCGCCTGTGCCTCAATATCGGCTACCCCGCGCCCGCAACGGCAGGCGGCAACCGGATCGCGGCCAGCGGCGCCAACCAGCTCAGTTTCCAGCTCTATTCCGATGCCGCGCGCTCCGTCATCTGGGGCAGCTGGAAGGTCGCGGGCGGCGGCGCCGGTGTTCAGGCCGACCTGCCGACCAACGCCTCGGGCGCCACCGGAACGGTGACGCGCACGCTCTATGCCCGCATTCCTGCCGGGCAAACCACGAAACCGGCTGGCACCTATACCCGCACCTTTCCCACGACCAGCACCCATTATTCCGTACAGACCGCCGGCGCGGCTTCCTGTGCCACCCTGACGGCCGGAACGCGCCGCATCACCGGACTTTCCATGTCCGCGACGGTGCCCTCGAAATGCGCCGTGAGCAATGCGAGCCTTGATTTCGGAAACAACGCGGCTCTGACCTCCCTCGTCGACGCCTCGACGACGATCGGCGTCACCTGCACGCCGACGCTTCCCTATCAGATCGCGCTGGGCCAAGGGCTTGGCTCGGGCGTCACCAATCCCGCAGCCCGCAAGATGACCAAGGCCGCCGAAACCATCACCTACGGCCTCTATCGCGACACGGCCCGCAGCCTGCCCTGGGGCTGGACGAACGGCACGAATACACTGGGCGGAACGGGGACTGGCAATACGGTCGCAGTGCCGGTTTACGGGCGTGTGCCCGCGCAGGTAACGCCAACGCCGGGTACCTATACCGACACCGTGACGATTACCGTCACCTATTGAGGGACAGGCACGAAGCCGCGCCGCTTGATGTGCGCTAGCGCACATTGCGCGCATGATGCCCCGGCTAAGAGCGTTGCAAATGCGGATATTTGCTTACGAACGAGGCACTCCTGGCTGACACGGTTCCAAATCTCCCTATGAAGAACGGGATTGCTCCAGAAGGAACGCCCGATGCGCCCGGAAACACCCGCCGCCCGCTCGATGGACGAGGAGGATTTTTCCGCCCCGTCATGCCGCAATTGCGGGGCGCCGCTGGAAACGCCGTTTTGCGGCCGTTGCGGGCAGAAACGAGTCAACAGGCTGGGCTTCGGCGAGATCCGCTCGGAAGTCTGGGAGAAGATGCGCTATTTCGAGGGGGATCTCGTCAAATCCGCCTTCGCCGTCATCCGCGCGCCGGGGCTTGTCGCACGCGATTACGTGCTTGGCGCGCGCAAGAAGCATGTGCATCCGCTCAAGCTGCTGTTGAGCGCGATTGTCGTGCTGCTGTTGATCCTGGCGCGCACGCGCTATCTCGACAGTTCCAACGCGGTTGTCAGCCGCGCGATGGAGATCATCCGTTCCTACAGCCAATGGAGCTTTTCGCTCGGCATCGTCGCGTTGCTGATCGCCTCGAACCTCGTCTTCTGGCGGCGGCTGAATTACCGGGTGATCGAGCATGGCGTGCTCGCGGTCTATACGCATTTCGTGATCCTCGTGGCGAGTATCGCGAACCAGTTGGTGCTGATGGCGTTCTATTCGCCAGCATTCGCCAAGCTGCACCGCTTTTATTCCAGCTATTACATGGATGCGATCGAGGCGACGATCGTATTTCTTGCCTTCGGCCAGTTCTTCCGTATCGATTGGCGGCGGCAATTCTGGTGGCCGGCGCTGGCGGCGCTGGTCTTTGTCCTCGCCAAGAAGGGGCTGATCTACCTTTATGCCCTGCTCCTCGTGAAACTCATCATCGCGAAAATAATCTAGCTTTTCACGCTGCCTGAAAGGAAGTCCGTATGGTTGCCTTCAACCGTTCCAGCCTCGCGCTGACCACCGCGCTCTTCTCGAGCTTCGCCCTTACCGGCTCGGCACTGGCCGGGGAATCCTTGAAGCTCTGGCCCCGCGGCATGGTCACGATCCAGCCTGTCCATGCGCAGCAATGCGCGCCGGAAACGGCGGCGCCCATCCGGCTCGCGCAGGCTTCGCCGGCCAAGTCACCGAGCCAGGCGGAACTGGTGGCGGAGGTCGCGAGCCTGCTCGAAGCATGTTCCTATGACGGCTCCCCCATCAAGGTGAACGCCAAGGCGCTCAACTTCGCCTCGCAGGGCGGCGCACGGGATGTGGTGCGCGAAATCATGCGCTTTACCGGCCTGCCGCAGAATTTCGAGGTCGTCGAAGGGCCGGTGCCCAATGCCGCCGCGCTGATCGTGCTGGACGACAAGAAGATACCGCGCCGCGTGATCGCCTACAACACGCGCTTCATGCAGCTCGTGCGCGAAGCCACGCGCAACAGCGACTGGGCGCCGATCTCGATCATGGCGCATGAGGTCGGCCATCACCTCTCCGGGCATACGCTGCTTGCCGGCGGCAGCCAGCCGCCGATCGAGCTGGAGGCGGACAAGTTCTCCGGCTTCGTGCTCCAGAAGATGGGCGCCTCGCTTGCCGATGCGCGCCGCGCCATCGAAACCCTCGTGCCGGAAGCCGACGGGCCGACCCATCCCGGTCGCGCCCGCCGTGTTGCCGCCATCGAAGCGGGCTGGCACGAGGCTTGCGAGCAGCGCACAGGCCGATGCGAAGCGGACACGCCCGCCGTCGCGCAACAGCAGCCAGCCCCTTCGCCAGCCCCCTCGGCCCCGATCGTAGCCATTCCGAAGACCACGACGCCGCCCGTTGCCGCGGCTCCGGCGGAACCCCCGCCGCAGGCCGCCGCCGGACAGCCGGCGATCCTGCCCCGTCCCGATGCGCAGGCCATCCCCTCGAAATTCTCGCGCTTCATCTATGACGAAGCCGGTCTCCTCGATCCCACGACCCTGGCGGCGTTCGAGAAGCAGTTTTTCGAACATGCCGAAAAGAACAATGTCGAGATCGTCACACTGATCGTCAAAAACCTGCACGGGATGTCCGCGGATGATTACGCCTGGGCCATGTTGCGCCAGCTCCGCGTGGGCAAGCTCGATGTCGGCAATGGCGCGGTGATGGTCTATGCGCCGGGCGAGAAGAAGTTCGGCGCGGCCTTCGGGCCGGGCATCGCGCATGAGATCCACAACCATACCGCGCGCTATCAGGCATCGGCGGAAAGGTTCTTCAACGAAGGTGGCCTCAAGCATTGCCAGAGCAAGGGCCAGTGCAACGCCGCTTGGAGCGAATTGATGCTCAACTCGGCCGATCATGTCCGCCGTGATACGCGCTGGCCGGACTGGAACATCACCTTCGCCGATTTCGGCGCGATCCATGGGCAGATGCTTCAGGAACTCAAGGCGAACTTCCCCAAGCCCAGCCTGTATAACGGCAAGATCGCGCGGCTGCATGGCACGGTTGTCTCCGTCGGCCGCCCCACCGACCCCGAGCTCGCGCGCAAGATCCCGGAAGTCGCAGGCGAGATTCCGGTGCTCGTGCGCGGACCGAATGGCGAGATGCTGGTGCTGCGCACCCGCGCCGAGACGATGCAGATCCAGCCTTCCGGCAAGCTGGAAACCGGCAAGCGCTACGCCTTCGTCGCGCGTGAGCAAAGCCTCTCGCACAATCTCAAGGACATGCAGTTCTTCTCCACCCTGAGCTACGTGCTCGCCCCCTGAGCGAAAGCCCCCAAGGGAAGGACGTCAGCGCCGCACCGCGCTGCCAGGCCGAACGCCCGGCAGCGCGGCAAGCACCAGGGGATGAAGTCGCGCATCGTCTTGCGCGAAATGGTTGAGAAGATCGTCGCGCATCCGGCGAGGCCAGAACTTGTTGATATGCGCGGCGATGGCGGCCTTCGCCTCCTCATCGGAATAGGCCTCGAAGAAATCGGCGATCTGCCCCGCCATGCGCGCAAGTTTCGCCAGATGCTCGGCTTCGGCCTGGCTGGTCTCGCTCATGCTTCCTGCTCCTGCACAATCCTTGCCGCGTGATCCCCGGCTGCCTCAGTGAAAACCAGCGCGCCATCCGCGCGCGCCACGCCGATCAGCGTGATTCCCAGCGCCAGCGCCCGCTCGATCGCGAGCGAGGTCGGGGCGGAAATGGCGACAAGCGTATCGGCGCCGAACAAGGCCGCCTTCTCGATCATCTCGAACGAACAGCGCGAGGTGATCACCGCGAAACCGGCCTGCGCCGCAATCTTGCCGGCAAGGCAGGCACCGATCATCTTGTCGAGTGCATTGTGACGCCCGACATCCTCGCGCGCGAGAACCGGCGTACCATCGCGCGCGAACCAGGCCGCGCCATGAACACCCCGTGTTGCCTCGTTGAGCGGCTGAAGGCACGGCAGCGCTGCCAGCGCGCGCGCGATGGCGGCCGGTGCGACTGGCGTGTTCGCCTTGCCCCTCCCCGGCCGCGCGAGGCGCAGCTGCGCCAGATCCTCCAGCCCGCACAGACCGCAGCTCGTGCGCCCGGCCATGTTGCGCCGCCGCGCGAGGAAGCGCTTCATCGCCTCGGGGGCGAGATCGATCCGCACGCTGATCCCCTCCGGCGCGGTCTCGATCTCCATCGCGCGAAGATCGCCCGGATGCGTCGCGATCCCTTCGGTGAGGCTGAACCCGACGGCGAGGTCATCCAGCCTGTCCGGCGTCGCCATCAGCACGACATGCGGAATGCCGCCATAGACGATATTGACCGGCGCCTCGATCGGAACCGCGATCTCATGCGCGGCCTCGAGGTTTGCGCCATAGGTGAGTCTTCGCGCCTCGACCGCCCGCGCGCCGGGGTGCATCATCGCGTCACTCGGCCGCGTTGGGGACATGGCCAGCGATGGCGCGATGGCGCGGGCTTTCCTCGCGATTGGCGACCTGCCATTTCGAATAGTAATTGGTCCGCCGAACCTCGACCGCCGTCACCTTGTATTCCGGGCAATTGGTCGCCCAATCCGAATAATCCGTGGTGATGACATTGGCGCCGGTCTCGGCGTGGTGGAAGGTGGTGTAGACGATCCCCGGCTGGACGCGATCCGTGATCTGCGCCCGCAGCGCGATCTCACCGGAGCGGCTCACCACCAGCACGAGATCGCCATCCTTCAACCCGCGATTCTGCGCATCGAACGGGTGAATTTCCAGCAGATCCTCGTCATGCCAGGCATTGTTCGCGGTACGCCGGGTCTGCGCGCCGACATTGTATTGCGACAGGATGCGCCCGGTTGTGAGCAGCAGCGGGAAACGCGGCCCCGAACGCTCCTCGGTCGGCACGTATTCGGTGAGCATGAAACGCCCCTTGCCACGCACGAAATGATCGACATGCATCAGGGGCGTGCCCTGTGGCGCCTTGTCGTTGCACGGCCATTGGAGCGAGCCCATCGCTTCGAGCTTCGCATAGGAGACACCGGCGAAGCTCGGCGTCAGCCGCGCGATCTCGTCCATGATCTCGGAAGGATGCGCATAATCCATCGGATAGCCCAGCGCGGCGGAGAGTTCCGCCGTCACCTGCCATTCGGCCTTGCCGGAGAGCGGCGGCATGACCTGGCGCACGCGGTTTATCCGCCGCTCGGCATTGGTGAAGGTGCCGTCCTTTTCCAGGAAGGAAGCGCCGGGCAGGAAGACATGCGCGTATTTCGCGGTCTCGTTGAGGAAGAGATCCTGCACGACGACGCATTCCATGGCGGAAAGGCCATCCGTCACGTGCTGGGTATTGGGGTCGGATTGCGCGAGATCCTCGCCCTGCACATACAGGCCCTTGAAGCGCCCGCCGACAGCTTCGTCGAACATGTTGGGGATGCGCAGGCCCGGCTCGGTATCGAGGGAAACGCCCCAGAGCGCCTCGAAGCTCTGGCGCGTCGCCTCGTCCGAAACGTGCCGGTAGCCCGAGAATTCATGCGGGAACGAGCCCATATCGCACGAGCCTTGCACGTTGTTCTGGCCGCGCAAAGGGTTCACACCGACGCCCTCGCGCCCGATATTGCCGGTCGCCATGGCAAGGTTGGCCATGCCCATCACCATGGTCGAGCCCTGGCTATGCTCGGTGACGCCGAGACCGTAATAGATCGCGCCGTTGCCACCGGCCGCGAAAAGCCGGGCCGCCGCACGCACATCGAGCGCCGGCACGCCGGTATGGACCTCGCTCGCCTCGGGCGAATTGCGATCCTCCGCGATGAAGCGGGCCCAGCTCTCGAAATCGGCGGAATCGCAGCGGGCGCGGACGAAATCCTCCTTCGCCAACCCTTCAGTGACGATGACATGCGCAAGCGCGTTGACCAGCGCGACATTGGTGCCAGGGCGAAGCTGGAGATGGTGGGCCGCCGCGATATGCGGCGACTTCACGAGATCGATCCGCCGCGGGTCGATCACGATCAGCCTTGCGCCCTCGCGCAGGCGCTTCTTGAGGCGCGAGGCGAAAACGGGATGCCCGTCCGTCGGGTTGGCGCCGATCAGCAGGATGACATCCGCCTTCGCCACCGATCTGAAATCCTGCGTCCCCGCCGAGGTGCCGAAGGCGGTCGAGAGCCCGTAGCCGGTCGGCGAATGGCATACCCGCGCGCAGGTATCGACATTGTTGTTGCCGAAGGCCGCGCGCACCAGCTTCTGGACGAGGAAGACCTCCTCGTTCGTGCAGCGCGAGGAAGTCACCGCGCCCAGCGATTCCCGACCATAGGCCGCCTGGATACGCCGGAACTCGGCGGCGGCATGGCCGATTGCCTCCTCCCAGCTCACCTCGCGCCAGGGATCGGTGATCTTCGCGCGGATCATGGGTTTCGTGATGCGGTCCTGATGTGTCGCATAGCCCCAGGCGAAGCGGCCCTTGACGCAGGAATGCCCCTCATTCGCCTTGCCTTCCTTGTAAGGCACCATGCGGATGAGCTTGTCGCCCTGCATCTCGGCCTTGAAAGAG
Source organism: Pseudomonadota bacterium (assembly GCA_020161575.1). Lineage (GTDB taxonomy): Bacteria > Pseudomonadota > Alphaproteobacteria > Rhizobiales > Beijerinckiaceae > Rhabdaerophilum. The sequence continues at coordinate 72,339 of JAIUNR010000006.1, read as the reverse complement.
CAGCCGACCCCGCAATAGGCGCAGGTCGTCACCTTGGAATGCTCGGGCGTGCCATGCTCGATCACGCTTTTCTCGTTCAGCGTCGCCGTGGGGCAGGCCTGCACGCAGGCGCCGCAGGAAACGCATTCGGAGCCGAGGAAATCCATCCCCCCCGCCGAGACGCGGCTGTCGAAGCCCCTGCCGGAAATCGTGAGCGCAAAGGTGCCCTGAACCTCCTCGCAGGCGCGTACGCAACGATTGCATACGATGCATTTGGCGGGATCATAGGTGAAATAGGGGTTGCTCTCGTCCTTCGGCAGCGCGAGCGGCGATGCGGCTTCGAAATGGTTGGCGCCCGGCGCGTAGCGCACTTCGCGCAGCCCCACCGCCCCGGCCATGTCCTGCAACTCGCAATCACCATTGGCCGAGCAGGTAAGGCAATCGAGCGGGTGATCGGAAATGTAGAGTTCCATCACGCCCTTGCGCAGCTTGGCGAGCGCCGGTGTCTGCGTGCGCACCACCATTCCCTCTTCCGCAAGCGTGGTGCAGGAGGCCGGCGTGCCGCGCCTTCCCTCGATCTCGACGAGGCAGAGCCGGCAGGAGCCGAAGGGTTCGAGGCTGTCGGTCGCGCAGAGCTTGGGGATTTTCGTGCCCAGATGCATCGCCGCCGCCATCACCGACGTGCCGGCCGGCACGCGCACAGGCATGCCGTCGATGGTGAGGGTGACGGTCTTCTCCGAGATCCGCGCCGGGGTTCCGTAATCGAGTTCCTGTACGAGGCTCATGGAAGGCACCTCATTCCGCTGCCGCCGCCATGACAGGCCGGCGGAAATCCTCGGGAAAATGCTTCATCGCGCTCATCACCGGCATCGGCGTCAGCCCGCCCATCGCGCAGAGCGAAGCGTCGGTCATGAGACGATTGAGATCATCGAGCAGGGCAAGGTTCTTCTCGCGCTCGATCCCCGCGATGACCCGCTGGACGCTCTCGCTGCCGCGCACCGCGCCGATCCGGCACGGCGTGCATTTGCCGCAGCTCTCCTTCGCGCAGAAATCGAAGGCGAATTTGGCCTGCCGCGCCATATCCACCCTGTCGTCGAAGACGACGATGCCGCCATGCCCGAGCATCGCGTCGATCGCGGCAAGGGCCTCGTAATCGAGCGGCGTATCGAGCTGGCTCTCGGGGAGATAGGCGCCGAGCGGCCCGCCGACCTGTACCGCGCGCACCGGGCGGCCGGAAAGCGTGCCGCCGCCGAAATCCTCGATGAGGCTGCGCAGGCTGGCGCCGAAGGCAAGCTCGATCAGCCCGCCGCGCTTCACATTGCCGCCGAGCTGGACCGGAAGGGTCCCGCGCGAGCGGCCCATGCCGTAATGCGCATAGGCCTCGGCGCCTTCGGAAAGGATGAAGGGCACGGCGGCAAAGCTCAGCACGTTGTTGACGATGGTGGGCTTGCCGAACAGCCCCTGTAGCGCGGGCAGAGGCGGCTTCGCCCGCACAACCCCGCGGCGGCCTTCGAGGCTTTCGAGCAGCGCGGTTTCCTCGCCGCAGATATAGGCACCGGCGCCGAGCCGCGCCTCGAGATGGAAAGCGCGCCCGGTGGAGAGCATGTCGGCGCCGATCACCCCCGCCTCGGTCGCGATCGCGATCGCCTCTTCCATCGCGCGGAAGGCATGGGGATATTCGGAGCGGATATAGATGAAGCCCTTCGTCGCGCCCACGGCGAGCCCCGCGATCGCCATGCCCTCGATGATGAGGAAAGGATCGCCCTCCATCAGCATCCGGTCCGCGAAGGTGCCGCTATCGCCCTCATCGGCATTGCAGACGACGTATTTCTGCCCGACCTTGGCATCGAGCACGGTTTTCCACTTGATCCCCGTCGGAAACCCGGCCCCGCCCCGTCCGCGTAGGCCCGAGGCGCGCACGGCCTCGACGATCTCGGCGCCGGACAGCGCCACGGCCCGTTCCAGCCCCTTGAGCCCGCCCGCCTTGCGGTAATCGGCAAGCGAGAGCGGATCGCTCACCCCAACCCGCGCGAAACTCAGCCTTTGCTGGCGCGAGAGCCAATCGAGCTTCTCCGTCTCCCCCAGCGCCAGGGGATGCGCCCGCGCGGCGGGAGAATCCGGCACGGCGAAACCGGCCTCGAACAGGCTGCCGACATCGCCGGGCCGGACGGGACCGAAGGCGAAGCGCCCCCGCGCACTCTCCACCTCGACCAGCGGTTCGAGCCAGAGCATGCCGCGCGAGCCCGTCCGCACGATTTCAACGGCGATTCCCCGTTTATCGGCTTCGCGACCGATTGCCGTGGCGACGCTTTCCGCCCCCACCGAGAGCGCGGCTGCGTCGCGCGGCACGAAAATGCGTGAAGGGGCGCTCATACGGCCTCCCCGGCGGCGATCGCGGCCGGTTCCGCCCCCGCGACCAAGGCTTCGAGCCGGGCGCAATCGACCCGGCCGACCAGCTCCCCCTCCACCAGGGCGGCAGGGCCGAGCGCGCAATTGCCAAGACAATAGACGGTTTCGATCACCACCCCTTCCGCCGAGGGCTGATCCGGGCTCATGCCCGTACTCGCGCAGAACTCGGCCAGCATAGCCTCGACGCCGAGCGACTGGCACGCCTCCGCGCGGCACAGCCGGATCACCCTGCCCTGCGGCGGCGTGTCCCGAAAATCGTGATAAAAGGTCAGAACGCCGTGGATTTCGGCCTTGGAAAGGTTCAGCGCCTCCGCAAGAACCGGAATCACGGCGCGGTCGACAAAACCGAAACGCGCCTGAAGCGCGTGGAGAATCGGCAGGGTCGCGCCGTCGCGGCCCTTGTGCCGGTCGATAATCGCCTGCGCTTCGGCGTCATTCCAGCGAACGGGGCTCTCCATCCTGCCGCTCCATCCCTCATGCCGGGGATTGAATTCCCCTTTTGCAGCGAGAATGGCGGCGCGATCTGGAAAAATTCAAATCGTTTGTTTCGACCATATAATAGATAAAAACTATCAATTCTTCGCATCCGGCGCCCCCGAGGCAGCGAAAGATACGCCATCGCCGGCGCCGATCGGCCCGGTCATGCTCAGCAGCGCCCGCGCGAGCGGTGAGACCGGCTGACGATCCGCGACAATCAGCCCGATCGTGCGCTGCGCCACGGGCTCGACCAGCGGGAGGGCGCGAATCCCCTCGGGAAGCCCGAAGAACTCGATCAATTGCCGTGACACCACGCTGGCAATGCCGGGAATTCCGGCATGGGAGCAGAGGTTGAAGATCGAATTGGTCTCGATCACCGGCACCGGCACCTGACCGACGGAGCGGAAAATACCGTCGATGATGCGGCGATTCTGCATATCCGAAGTCAGAAGACATAGGTTGAGTCGCGCAGCCTCGGCCCATCCGACGCTTTCGCGAGCGGCGAGTTCGCAATCCTCGCGCACCAGCAGCGAATAGGCCTCCTGATAGATCGGCTTGGAAATCACCCGTTCGAGCGGCTCGTTATCGAGATAGGTCAGCCCGACATCGATCTCGTAATGGTCGATCCGCGACTGGATCTCCTGCGAATTCAGCGACAGGACGGTGAGCGACACCGCCGGATAGCGCGCGGAGAACGGCGCGGTGAGATGCGTGATCATGGGCAGGGCGGTGGGAATCGCACCCAGACGCAGCCGCCCGCTCAGCCCCTGCCGCATTTCGGCGATCGTCTCGCGCAGGATCTGCGCCTCCGCGAGGATGCGGCGGGCATAGGCCAGCACCACCTCGCCCTCGCGGGTCAGGCCGAGAAACCGCCGCCCCCGCTCCACGATCAGGACGCCGAGTTCGGCTTCAAGCTGGGCGATCGCCGCCGACAGCGTGGGCTGCGAGATGTTGCAGGCTTCCGCCGCGCGGCGGAAATGCCGCTCGCGCGCAAGCGCATCGAGATAAACGAGCTGCTTGATGATCATGGCGCCTCCCCGCGCCGCATTTGGGCGGTTTCCGGCGCAGGGGTCAATGCATCCTCGCCGGGCATCGGCGCAAGCAATTGGCAAGAAGGGCCGGGTAGGGTTTGCCGCAGAAAGCGAGACAGGAACATGCTGGCCGAGGCCGCCGGGCGCATCTGGGACATCTACTGGGGGTTTTTCTCATCGGGAAAAACCATCGCCGTGCTCGCCTTCGTGGGCGGTTTCGTCGTGATCGCCTCGCTGCTTGGCCTGCGCGGGCGTGTCCTGTCACGATCCGCCATCACGAATTCGCTGACAACCCTTGCGCTGGTCCTGCTGAACCTGCTGCTGGCCCCGGCGGTCGGCTTTGCCGCGGGCAAGATGCTCGCGCTCTACCAGAGCCTTGGCATCGCGCGCATCCCGGACGGGTTCTGGCAGCAGGTGCCCTGGCCGCTGACGATGCTGATCGCGGTGATCACCAAGGATTTCTGCGATTACTGGAGCCACCGCGCGATGCATACCCGGCTCGCATGGCCAGTTCACGCGGTCCATCATTCCGATTCCCACGTCAACGGCCTCACGACATTCCGGGTTCATGCGCTCGAAGTGCTGCTGATGATGGCCTTCTACATCCTGCTGCTTACCTGGCTCGCCATTCCGGCCGAGCTGGTCGCCAGCGCCTATATCGTCGCGGCGATCCACAACGCCTATGTGCATCTCGAAATCGATATCGATCACGGCCCGTTCAACTGGCTGCTGGCCTCGCCGCGCTTCCATCGCTGGCATCACGCGGATTTCCCCCCCGCCTACGGCAAGAACCTCGCCAACATGATCCCGCTTTTCGACATGCTCTTCGGCACCTATTACAAGGCCGGCACCTGCGGCGAGCGAATGGGCGCCGAGCGCGACGGAATCCCGGCAAACGACCCCGTGAAGCTGATGCTGCTCCCGTTCCGTCTCTGGGCGGAGGGACTTCGCAAGGGAATGCATGCCGCACGCTTGCGCTTGCTTCGGCGTCAATCCTGAGGGAAGGCTGTCGCGCTCCGCAACCGAAGGCCGATCATGAGCTACAAGAACAGCAAGAACTCAATCGAGCGCCGCGCGCGCCGCATCGCGACGCGGTATGGCCTGCATCTCATGACCTGCCAGAAGCCGGACAAGCGCGTGCTCGCGCATGGCGGCTACATGCTGCGCGACGGCGAGACGATGAAGATTCTCTACGGGGATGCGGAATATCCGTTCTCCGCGAGCCTCGACGAGGTCACCGAATGGCTCGAGGAACTGGATGCCCGGCGCGGGGAAGTGCCCGCCTAGCCACGCTCAAAGATAGCGCAGCATCAGGACGACCACGATCAGCCCCCAGAAGCACATATTGATGAAGGAGCGGATCAGCCCGCCATCCTGCTCGACCGTGATTCCGAGCTGGCGCCGGACGAGATCGCCGGGCGCCAGGAAAAGATGAACAAGACCTCTGACAATCGACATGCGCGCACCTAAATATGCTTTGTTGATGCATATTATCGAGCGCAAGGCCGGTTTGTCAAACCGGCCAGGGTGCCGCCGCAAGGATCAGCACCCCGCCAGGCGGGTCGATGCAAGGTGTCAGCCGCTCATGCCGTCCATGAGGCGGCACATGCCGTTGCGCACGGAGCCTTCGCCCGCGATCTGACCCTGCTGGATCTCGAAATTGATGTCGACGCGCGTGCCCTTGCCGGCCGGGCGCGTCACCACCCGCAACCTCTGCTCGCGGCCCGAGCCCGAAGTCTCCTGGAACGCGGTGATCGAGCCATAACGCTGATCCACGCGCATGCCGACGAAGCCTTCGGCCTGTACCGCGCGCGCCATGCGCTCGACCGCGACTTTCGGCGGAACTCTCGGGAAAATCTGATGCGTGCGGTAGATGATGCCGGTGAGGAGCGGCACGCCTTCCTGATGGAAGTTGTCCTCGCAGGTCTGGGCCTGCGCTCCGGCGCCCAACGCGGCGGAGAAAGCGGCAGCCAGAAGAATATGGCGGGAAAGCATGGGATTTCTCTCTTCTGAGGGGGGGAACAGCCGGGAGGCATACCCGCAACCAGAGGAAAGAGAAGGATACTAGTACATTTTACCGCCTGTTCGGCTCCGGGCTGCTTCCCAGAGAGCGAAGCAGGGCGGGAAGCTCCGAGGGGAGCGTGCACAAGGCTCCTGCCCCCGCCTCTTCCAGCTCCTTGCGCTCGCCATACCCCCAAAGCACGCCGATGCTCTGAGCATCATGCCGCTTCGCGGCGTTGATATCGTACATTCGGTCGCCGATCATGACGGCATGCGCGAAATCAACGCCCTCCACCACCTTGATATGGGCAAGGAGGTTGCCCTTGTCGTCAAGGCTTCCCCCCGCGGACGCGCCATGAATAGCGTCAAAGAGATCGGAGAGCTTGAAGTGCTCAAGGATCTGGACCGCGAAATCGCGCAGCTTTGATGTCGCAAGGATCAGCCGAACGCCATCCTCCCTGATCTGCGCGAGCGCTTCGCGCATGTCGGGATAGACAAGGGCATCGAATATCGCTCCCGCGCTGTAATACGCCCGGTAAAGGTTGAGCGCGCGCTCGATAGCCTCGGCGGGAACACCCGCTTCGGCGAAAGAAACCCTGAGAGGCGGGCCGATGATCCAGTTGAGATCGCCATCGGGCTGGGCCATCCCCATTCCGCCCAGGGCATGGCGGAAGGAAGCGAAAATGCCGGATTTGGGGTCGATGATCGTGCCATCGAGATCGACAAGCGCGGTTCCAATCAAGTCTGAACATCCTCCCGGCTTCCGCGAAACCCGGTCGCGAGCACGTATAGCTCCGAGGAATCGGCGCGGCTTGAAGCCGGCTTCACGTGGCGCACAATTGTAAAATCGCGTTTGAGATCGGTAACGAGTTCGCCCGTCTCGCCGCCCTGGAAGAGCTTGCACAGGAAGAACCCGCCCGGCGCCAGCACCTCGCGCGCGAAGGCCAGCGCCATTTCGGCAAGACCCACGATCTTGAGGTGATCGGTCTTCTTGTGCCCCGTCGTGTTCGCAGCCATGTCGGAGATCACGCCATCGGCGAGCCCGCCGAGCTTCTCCTTCAGGATGTCGTCGGCCTCGGGAAGCGTGAAATCCATCACCATGAAATCGACACCCGGCAGCGGATCGATCTCGAGAAGGTCGATCGCAACGATCTTCGCCGATGCATTCTGCGCAAAACCGGCAACCGCTTTTCCGCCCGCATCCCCCTCTTCCGATGCTTTGCGCGGAAAACCGGCGCCCACTTTTCCGCCCGCATCCCCCTCTTCCGATGCTTTGCGCGGAAAACCGGCGCCCACTTTTCCGCCCGCATCGGTGATCCCGATCCGCTCCGCGGCGACCTGGCACCATCCACCCGGTGCCGCGCCAAGATCGACGATCCGCATACCCGGCTTGAGAAGGTGGTATTTGTCATCGATTTCAACGAGCTTGAACGCCGCGCGGCTGCGGTATCCCGCCTCCTTCGCCTTGGCGACGTAAGGGTCGTTGAGCTGGCGGCGCAGCCAGGCCTGCTGGCTGGTGGTGCGCTTGCGCGCGGTCTTGAGCCGCACCGCGAAGTCGCGCTTGCCTTTGGCTTTATCTTTGTCGGACATGGTTTCGCTCTAGCGTGGCGGAAGGCGCCTGAGAACCCCGTCCTCGCGCATCATTTCCATCAGCATTCCCTCACGCAGCCCGCGATCGCCGATACGCACGCGCGGCGCCGGGAACGCCCTGCGGATCGCCTCGAAAATCGCGCAGCCCGCCAGCACGAGATCAGCCCGCTCGCGGCCGATGCAGCCGTTTCCAGCGCGGGTCTCGAAATCCATGGCCGCGATCTGTTCGAGCACGCGGTCCACATCGCCCTTGCGCATCCAGAGACCGTCGACGCGGCGCCTGTCATAGCGCTCGAGATTGAGGAAGATACCCCCGAGCGTCGTCACCGTGCCGGAGGTTCCGAGCAGGTGAAAGCCGGGCTCGGCGCTGGCCTCGCCCGCCTCGCGCGCGAAGGGCGCGAGCATCGCGGATGTTTCCTCGACCATGGCCTCGAATGTCGCGGCATTTACCTCCACCCCGCCATAGCGCTCCGCCAGCGTCACCACGCCGAGCGGCAGCGAGGTCCAGGCCCGGATACGCGAGCGGATATCGAGATCGTCGCAATTGCGCACCGAAAGCCAGACCAGCTCCGTCGAGCCGCCGCCGATATCGAACAGCATGATGCTCGAGGCCTGGCTGTCCGCCAGCACCGCGCAGCCCGCCGCCGCGAACAGCGCCTCGCCCGAGCGATCGAGCAATTCGAGCACCAGCCCGGTTTCCTTCTGCACGCGGGCGAGGAATTCCGGCCCGTTCGCGGCCGCGCGGCAGGCTTCCGTCGCGACAAGGCGGGCCCGCGTCACGTTGCGGTCATCCATCTTGCGCCGGCAGATATGGAGCGCCTCCATCGTGCGTTCCATCGCGGCAGCGCTCAGCGCACCGGAACGCGAAACCCCCTCGCCCAGCCGCACGATGCGCGAAAAGGCATCGACCACGCGGAAAGCGCCACCCTCGGGACGCGCCACCAGAAGCCGGCAATTATTCGTGCCCAGATCAAGCGCGGCATAGCGGCGCTGATGAACGGGCCGTGTCTCGACCGAACGCAGGCATGGCGCGAATCCGCCCCCCGGAATCCCGAACGAGGCAACGCTCGCCGGACGCGCGGGGCGCGGTTCGGACGTCGAAGGCAATCCCTCGTCGCGCGGTTCTGGTGCGGTTTCGATCATTCAAATCCTACTCACTTTGATTGCAATGTAGCTGCGCACGTGGCGTATTGAAAGCCGTTAAGACACCGGAGCCGAGCAGCGGGTGTAATCCGTCCCCGCGAACTTGACGCTGATCAAGGTCCGCATCGGCATTCCTGCGATGCTTTACGCATCACATCTGGAGAAATCGATGGCTCTCAATCGCATCACGCTTCATCTTGCCCGCTCGAAGGAATTTCCCGGCGGTTCACAGCAACACGGCTACGAATTCGTCGCGCCGCTCGATGTGGAAGGGCATCTCGACGCCGCGAGCTGGGCTGCCCATCGCGATGCCTGCCGCGTCCGCCGCTTCTGGGGGGCCGAAGAAGCGGATCTTGGCCATCTCGTGCATCGTGGCGGCAGCCAGAAGGGCGGAAGCTGGGCCTTCACCTACGATATCGCTGGCGACGAGGATGACGAGGCCGGCTATCGGTTCGGCGCGCATAGCTTCAATATCGGCGATTACGTCTCCATCCGCGACGACGATGACGTGATGCACACCTTCACGGTGGCGCTGGTCGAGCCGGCCTGAAGCGCCCCGCAAGCAGCATCGCTCCCGGCAGCAGCAGGGCCAGGCCAAGGGCAATCCAGGCCGGGCGCGGCTGAAGCGCGGGATCGAAACTCGCGAGGAAAATGCGATCGGCCGGCAGGCCGGTCGCGAAACGATACCAGCACCATTCGAGCGCAAGCGTGGCCGCGAAGACGCCGATCGCAAGCGCGGTAAGCCGCGCCGGTTCGATCATGATCCGCCCGCGCATCGCACGTATGCCCATCAGCGCGAGAAAGACCCCGCTCATCACCAGCGCCTCGCTGACATCGATCCGAGCCTGCAGGAAGGCATGGAACAGCGCCAGCGCCGTCAGCGGATAGACAAGCCTGTGCAGGCGGTTCCAGCGCGCCGCGCCGAGACGGCGGATCATGGCGTCGGTCGAGGTGACGCCCAGCGCGATCATCGCGGCAAGGCTCACGAAGCCGATCGTCAGATAAAAGCGCAGCGCGATCTCTCCCGCGATCCGCGCGAGGTCGAATTTCTGCTCGAAGGCATAGAGCGCGAGATGGCCCAGCCCGTAGGCCAGGGCGCCCAGCCCGAGCATGCGGCGGATGAGGATGAGGCGGTTCCACCCGGTCAGAAGGCGCAGGGGCGTGATGGTCAGCGTCAGCAGCAGCAGGCGCAGCGCCCAGAGACCGCTCTCGTGGATCGCGGCGGTAACGGGTTTGGCACCCATCCATCCCATGCCGAGCGCCACGCCGATCCACAGGCCCGGCAGCGAGATCAGCACGAAACACGCGGCTTTCATCACCGAGAACCGTCCCTGGCGGTCACGCCAGAAGGCCATGTCAGTCGCCATCAATCACCGGACAGATCCTGCGCAAACCGGGAGGAGCTGGCAAGGTTGCGATGGCGATGGCAGGGGCCACGGAAAGTCTCCAGCGAAAAACGCCGTGAGACTAGCCGCGCGCCGCGCCATCTCAAGTCACGATTTGGTTTGCAGCCCGTGAGGCTAGCATGTTCACCGCCGCTCCAGCGCCGTGCGCGCGACCATCGTCGCGGCGCCGATCAGCGCGAGGCCGGACAAGGCATCGGTGATACGGCGTGCCGTCGGCGTTCTGGCGAAGGCGAGCGCCCGCGCACCCAGCAGCGCATAGCCGAGCAAGACCGGATACTCGGAGAGGATCGCCAGCGCGCCGAGAATAGCGATGCGCATCGGCGCGCCTTCCGCCTCGCCCGCGAAAATCGGTAGCATGGCGCAGAAGAACAGGCTCGATTTCGGGTTCATGCTCTGAAGCAGGAAGGAACGGATAAACAGCTTGCGCCCCTCGGCGGGCACGGGCGCGGCAAGCGTCGCCCCTCCCCGCCAGGCCGCGCGCAAGGCCCCGAACGCGATCCACAGCAGATAGCAGACGCCAACCCATTTGATGATCTCGAAAAGCGAGGGAAAGGCGAGGATCACAGCGCCGAGGCCCATAACCGCCAGGGCGCAATACATCGCGTTCGCGCCGAGGATACCGAAAATCGTGCCATGCGCCGGCACCGTGCCATGCTGCATGGAATCGCCGATGGTGCGCAGAACCGCCGGCCCCGGCGTGATGTTGAGCAGGAAAGAGGTGGTGAAAAACGCCGCGAGCGTGGCGGTATCGAAGGCAGAGAGCATGGCAACCTCGGATGAAACGGGAAGACATGGAAGCACCAGCACGATCCATGCCAGCCGACCTTTGCTATATAGCCATTGCTGGAGATGAAAGAAGCCCGCGTGCCTCTGCCCTAAAAACCGGGCAGCTGCCTCAAGAACGAGCAGGCTAATCAATCCAGCGGCAGGGCTAGCCAGCTAAATCCGATCCGGTCTAGAAGGCGGGATAAAGACGAGGAAGCGCGTGTCCCCACCCCTTATCCAGCTTAGCGATATCCGCCTCACCTTCGGCGGCAGGAACCTGCTTGAAGGCGCCGATCTCTCGGTTTCCGCAGGCGAACGGATTTGCCTTGTCGGGCGTAACGGTTCGGGCAAATCGACCCTGCTCAAGGTAGCCGCGGGCGTGATAGAAGCGGATTCCGGCACGCGCTTCGTCCAGCCGGGCATCAAGGTCGGCGTGCTCCAGCAGGAACCGGATTTCTCGGCCTATGCGACCAGCCTCGCCTTCGCCGCAGCCGATCTCCTCCCGGACGAGGGCGATCATGCCGCACGCTTCCTCTTGGCCGAACTGGGGCTGAGCGGCGAGGAAGACCCCAAGACCCTTTCCGGTGGCGAGGCGCGCCGCGCCGCTCTGGCGCGCGTGCTGGCTCCGCAGCCGGATATCCTGCTGCTCGACGAACCCACCAACCATCTCGATCTTCCGGCGATCGAATGGCTCGAAAGCGAACTCAACGCCCGCCAGGCGGCTCTGGTGCTGATCAGCCATGACCGCCGCTTCCTCGAACGCCTCAGCCGCGCGACGATCTGGCTCGATCGCGGCACGACACGCCGCATCGAGCGCGGCTTTTCCGCTTTCGAGGCCTGGCGCGATCAGGTGCTCGCCGAGGAGGAAGCCGCCCAGCACAAGCTCGGTCGCAAGATCGCGGACGAGGAGCATTGGCTGCGCTACGGCGTCACCGCACGCCGCAAGCGCAATGTGCGCCGCCTCGAACAGCTCCACACCCTGCGCAAGGAGAAGCGCGAGCATCGTGGCGCGGAAGGCAAGGCCAATCTGGAGGCGGCCGAACTCGAGAAGGGCGGCAAGCTGGTGATCGAGGCCAGGGATATCGGCAAAAGCTTTTCAGGCACGCCGGTGGTCCGCGATTTCTCGCTGCGCGTACTCAAGGGCGACCGGATCGGCTTTGTCGGCCCCAACGGTGCCGGCAAGACGACGCTGATCTCGCTGCTCACCGGCATGCTCGAACCGGATTCCGGCTCCATACGCCTTGGTACCGGCATCGCCATCGCGCATCTCGACCAGAAGCGCGACGCGCTCCACCCCGAAACCACCCTCGCGGATGCGCTTACCGGCGGGGGCACCGATACGCTGGTGATCAACGGCCAGCCGAAAAACGTCATCGGCTACATGAAGGACTTCCTTTTTCCGCCCGAGAAAGCGCGCTCGCCGCTCAAGGTGCTTTCGGGCGGGGAACGGGCGCGGCTCATGCTTGCGCGGGCGCTTGCACGGCCTTCGAACCTGCTTGTGCTCGACGAGCCGACAAACGATCTCGATCTTGAAACCCTCGATGTGCTCGAGGAAATGCTTTCCGCCTATGCCGGCACCGTGCTGCTGATCAGCCATGATCGCGATTTTCTCGACAGGGTCGTCGAGCGGATCGTGGTGCCCGAGGGCAACGGACGATGGGCGATCCATGCCGGTGGCTATACGGACATGCTCGCGCTTTCGGGGCAAGACCCCGCGCGGGTGAAGACGAAAACGGCAAAAGCGCTTGCCCGTGAATCCCCTGCAAGCGAAGCCTCACCCGCCGTCCCAGCGCGGCGCAAGCTCACCTTGCAGCAGAAGAACCAGCTTGAAAGCCTGCCCGGCGCCATGGAGAAACTTCAGGGCGTCATCGCCAAGCTTCAGGCCAAGCTCGCCGATCCCGAGCTTTACAGCCGCGATCGCCGGACCTTCGACGAAACCAACGCCTTGCTCCAGCGCGCCTCCGACGAGGTGCAGAAAATGGAGGAGCGCTGGCTCGAACTCGAAATGCTGCGCGAGGAAAGCGAATCCGCTTAGCGCATTTTCCGCTTCTGTGGACATTGGTTGATCGAGCGAAAAAGCGTGGAGCGGGCGCGCTGATTTAGTCAGATCGAATTCCGCTCCAATGACTTAGCCCTGCCCGCTCAGATAGTGATTCATTCCTTCTGCCGCAGCGATGCCGGTCGAGAAGCAGGCCTGAAGCAGATACCCGCCGGTAGGCGCTTCCCAATCGAGCATCTCGCCGGCGACGAAAACACCGGGCATCTTCTTGAGCATGAAGTGATCGTCGATCTCGTCGAAGCGGATGCCGCCGGCGCTCGATATAGCGCGCTCAAGCCCCATGATGCCGTCAACGCGGAGCGGCAGGGCGCGCACCAAAGCCGCGAGCGCATCCGGCGCAAGATCGGCAAGACGACGCCCCTGCTTGAGCGCCGCTTCATGCAGCAGGGTCACCGCTTGCGGCTGAAGCCCCGCGCCCTTGCGCAGCCGCGAGGAGAGCGAATCCCCCTTGCGGCCGGCGGCCAGCCTCTCCGCGATCCATTCGGGGCGGAAATCCGGCCTGAGATCGAGGGTGATCTCGGCCTTACCCTCCCGTGCGAGCGCGAGGCGCGCGGCGCGGCAGAGCGCGTAGATGATCCCGCCTTCCAGCCCGTTTTCGGTGATGATCGCCTCACCCTCGGCTTCGATCGCGCCGATCCGCGCGACCAGCCGCTTGAGTGGTTTTCCCGCATGCTCGCGCATCCGCTCCGACCAGGCGATGCGCAGCCCGGCATTGGCCGGCTCGAAAGGCGCGATACCAATCTGCGGTAGCAGGCTTGTCCAGCCACCATCCGAGCCAAGGCGCGGCCAGCTCGCGCCGCCTAGGGCGAGCAGGACCGCATCGGCATGGACGGATTTCATTCCTTCGGGTGATTCGAATCGCAGATATCCCGCTGAATCCCATCCCTGCCAGGTGTGGCGGAGGTGAAACGTGACGCCGAGTGCATCAAGTCGGGCCAGCCAGGCACGCAGCATCGGCGAGGCCTTCATCGCGGTGGGGAAAACTCTCCCTGATGAACCAATGTAGGTTTTCTGTCCTAATTCATGCGCGAAAGCCCGCAAAGCTTCCGGCGAAAAAGTCTCGATTGCGCCAACAAGACGGGCATCACGTGGCGCATAACGCCGGAAAAAACCTGGAAAAGCCTCGGAATGCGTCAGATTAAGCCCGCCGCGGCCTGCCATCAGGAATTTGCGCCCCGCGCTCGGCATCCGTTCGAAAACAGCCACACGATGGCCGGCACGCGCCAACCTCTCCGCCGCGATAAGTCCCGCGGGGCCGGCGCCGACGACCACCCCTGCTTTCTTCCCTATTTTTATTGCGTCCAAAATCATGCACTCTTTGCAATCTCTGATCTGTATGACGGACGCGAAGTCCGATACCGGATACAATCGCTGATACACTGCGAGTATGAATGAATAGAATGGGCATGATGACTGGTAATACCGAAGTGGGCATTCAGCGGCGCTATCTTCACGATGAAGTTGCGGACCGGCTGCGCGAGCTCATCCGTTCCGGTCAACTCAAGCCGCATCAGCACATCAACGAACTCGAGCTTTGCGCAAGGTTCGGCATTTCCCGTACCCCGATGCGCGAGGCGATCAAAATCCTCGCGACGGAGGGACTGCTTGAGCTGCTGCCCAATCGCGGTGCCCATGTCACCTCCGTCTCCCAGGACGAGCTCGACGAGATCATGGAGGTCATCGCCGGGATCGAGGCGACAGCCGGCGATCTCGCCTGCCGCAATGCGAGCGAGGGCGAGATCGATGCCATCGCCGCCATGACGGATGAAATGCTGGCCACCTTCGACAGACGTGACGAGGCCGGCTTCTTCGCGATCAACTGGCGCATTCACGAAGCCATCGTGCGGGCCGCCCATAACAGCCGGCTGACCGCGCTCTATGCCACCTTCACCGTGCGGATCCAGCATATGCGCTACAGCGCGGGGCGAACCTCGACGCAATGGCAGCGCGCCGCCGATGAACATCGCCGGATGGTCGCGCTTTTGCGCGCCCGCGATTGCGAAACCCTGTGTCGGCTGATGCGCGACCATGCCCGCGCCTCCAAGCCGGTGATCCTCGCGACCTACGGAGACGAGCACGAGAGAGGCTGACGCCGCCGCCCGTCTCTGCTACCGGAGGAAGGCACAGATCCGGGGACCAGACCATGACGGAAATCCGCTCCGCCAACCACCTTTTCGGCGAAATCCGCGCGCGCATGCCGGCGCCGGAACGCCTCTTCGCCAGCCTGGCGGATGGCAGGCGGATCACCTATGGCGATGTTCTCGCGCTCTCCGCGGGCTATGCCGGCGCGCTTGCCGCGCTCGGCGTGAAACCCGGCGACCGCGTGGCCGTGCAGGTGGAAAAGAGCATAGAGGCGTTGATGCTCTATCTCGGGGCTGTGCGGGCCGGCGCCATTTTCCTCCCCCTCAACAACGCCTATACACCCGCGGAAATCGAATATTTCCTCGCCGATTCAGAACCCGCCCTCTTCGTCTGCGATCCCGCCAAGGCCGAGTCGCTGGCACCTGTCGCCGCCGGAGCGGGCGCGCGGCTGGAAACCCTCGGCACCACCGGCGATGGCAGCCTCGCCGCGAAGGCGGGCGCGGTGCAGCCCTCCTTCATTGATATCGCGCGAGGCCCTGACGATCTCGCCGCCATTCTCTACACCTCCGGCACCACCGGGCGCTCGAAAGGCGCGATGCTCAGCCACGAGAATCTCGCCTCCAACGCGCGCGTGCTCGTGAAGGAATGGCGCTTTACCGGCCAGGACGTGCTGATCCACGCGCTGCCGATCTTCCACACCCACGGGCTTTTCGTCGCGACCAACGTGGTTCTCTTCGCCGGCGCATCGATGCATTTCCGCGCGAAATTCGATCCCGCCGAGGCGCTCGCGCTCATGCAGGATGCCACCACGCTCATGGGCGTGCCGACCTTCTACACCCGCCTTCTCGACCAGCCCGGCCTGACGCGCGAGCAAACCGCCCGTATGCGGCTTTTCATCTCCGGCTCCGCCCCGCTGCTCGCCGAGACGCACAGGGCTTTCGAGGCCCGCACCGGCCATGCCATCCTTGAGCGCTACGGCATGACCGAAACCAACATGAACACCTCCAATCCCTATGTCGGCGCGCGGATCGCCGGCACGGTGGGGTTCCCCCTGCCCGGCACGCAGCTACGCATCACGGAAGCGGAAACCGCCTCCCCGCTCGCCGCCGGCGAAATCGGGATGATTGAGGTCAGGGGGCCGAATGTCTTCAAGGGCTACTGGCGCAACCCGGAAAAGACCGCCGCCGAGTTCCGCCCGGACGGGTTTTTCATCACAGGCGATCTCGGCAAGATCGATGACGCCGGCTATGTCCATATTCTCGGGCGCGGCAAGGATCTCGTGATCACCGGCGGATACAATGTCTATCCGAAGGAAATCGAGGGCGAGATCGATGCCCTGCCCGGCATCGAGGAAAGCGCGGTGATCGGCCTGCCGCACCGCGATTTCGGCGAAGGCGTCACCGCGATCGTCGTCGCGGCGAAGGGGGCGGCGATCCGTGAAGCGGATATCCTGAGCGCCATCGAGGGGCGGCTGGCGAAATTCAAGCTCCCCAAGCGCGTGATCGTGGTGCCCGAACTTCCGCGCAACAGCATGGGCAAGGTCCAGAAGAACGTGCTGCGGGAGACCTATCGCGACCTGTACAGCGCGTGACGCCGCTTACTCTGCCGGGCGCACCGGGATGACCTTTCCACCGACGGAAAACCCTTCCGCCGGCGTTTTCGCGGCATCACTCTCCTCGTCCAGCGCTTCGAGCGCGCCGATCAGGGCATCGACGCGCACCACCGACGCATACCATTCCGCGATGCGCGTGAAATTGTCGACGAACCAGATCAAAGCCGCCTGAACCGCCGTGAAGGCGGCGACAACCTGCATCACCGCGCCGAGCGTGAGCGCGCCGGAAAGATATTTCGGCGCCACCAGCAGCACGGGCAGGATGGGAAAGAGCGCGCCGTTCGTGTTGAGCACGATCCCGACAAGCCCCTGCCGCCGGATGATCGCCAGCCACGCATCGACAACCTCCCGGAAACGGAAACGCACGGCCGCGCGCTGGAGCCCGTCCCCGCCGCCCTGCCGGGCGGCATTGTCGCGCAGGCGCGTCATCTCCGCGCGGAAGACCGCCTCGCGCTCGTTTTTATAGGCGATGCGCGCCACGAGCGGCTTACCGATCAGCAGCACGAAAGCCGAAACGATTGCCGCGTAGATCACGGCGCCCACCGCCATGTAAGCCGGCACAACGAACCGCATTCCCGCCAGTTCGAGGGTGATCGAGCCCGCCACGCGCCAGAGGATCGCGGCGAAGGTGATGGCCGAAATCAGCGCGGTCACGAAGCCGAGCGTCAGCTCGACCAGCGGATCGATCGCAAGGCGCGTATCCTCTGCGATGCGGAATTCCGGCGCGCCCGGATCATGAAGGGTCTTGCCGAGACGCGCATAGCGCGAACGCGCCATCCAGTGCGACATGAGCCGCTCCGTCACCCATTCGCGCCAGCGCAACTGAAGCAGCATCCGCACGATCACCAGCCCGGTCGCGGAAAGCGTATGCCAGAGCACGAGGGCGGGCAGCAGCAGGATGGCCGACCAAAGCCGGGCGCGGTCGCGGAATTCAAGCGCGTCGAAGAAACTGCGGTGCCATGTGTTCATCGCCACCTGCGCGCCGAGGACCACGAGCATAAGGACACAAACGGTGCCGGTGAGAAACAGGGCGAGCAGCATCGACCTGCCGCCGAAGAACGTGCCGGCCAGCGCCAGAAATGCATGCCGGCGCCGGGCCGCGCCGAAAGTCGCCCACGCCCTCGTTTTCACGAAAACAGCCAGACCGGATATTGCTGTTCGGCTATCGTCACATTCCCCCCGCTGTTGCGCGCGATCTTTCCGTTCCGGTCACCTGGCGCGCCAAACCGTTGCGGAAGCTAACGATGGATTAGCGATCCGGCAATCATGCAGCGCAACACGGCGTGCCCGACGAAGTACGACAGCTTGATGACACCCTATCGCTCCGACCACAGATCGGCCAGAAGGACAGTACCGGGATGCCCGGCCTCCAGAGTGAAGACCGCCCCCGCCGCGCGACTGATCAGCACGGAATCGCCGGCCTCCAGCACCATTTCCTCCTCGCCCTGACGCACGCGCAGCCCTGCCATCCTGGCATGAAGGAAGACGTGATCCGCGTTCACAGGCATCTCGCGTTCACCGGCGAGATGAAGCTGCTGGACATGGTGACGCGCCTGGCCGCGCCGGGTCATCACGTTGAAATCGTCGATCGGCCCATCCGGGATGAGACCGGAAACGGCGGCATCGCCCGGAAAGACATAAGGCGCCGAGGCCTCGTCGAGCGTCACCGCGCTCCGCCCCTCGAAGGCGAGCACGAGACGGCCCCTGCCCAGAACCGAAAGCGTGCGGTCCACGCCGGGAAAATGGGAGAAGGGACCCGCGCTGGCGACATGCGCGGAGGAAATGCGCCAATCGAAACTGTCCAGCCCCGCCCCTTCGGGCGAGGCCAGCATCTCCACGGTTTCGCCGCCGCCATTCTTCCAGGGGCTGCGGCGATAGCCCGATTTCGGCAGGAAACGCATCTTATATCCTTTTATAAAAACGCGTCTTCTTCACGCGAACCGGAGCCATTTCGTTTGAAGGCGCGATCAGATGCTTGGAAGGTTCAGCCCCTGCTTCTTCGCCCAATCGATCGCGATGTCGTAGCCGGCATCGGCATGACGCATCACGCCGCTCGCCGGATCGTTCCACAGGACCCGCTCGACGCGCTTTGCGGCTTCCGGCGTGCCATCGCAGACGATGACCATGCCCGAATGCTGCGAGAAACCCATACCGACGCCACCACCATGATGCAGCGACACCCAGGTCGCGCCCGAGGCGGTGTTGAGCAAAGCGTTGAGCAGCGGCCAATCGGAAACCGCGTCCGAGCCGTCCTTCATCGCCTCGGTCTCGCGATTGGGCGAGGCGACCGAGCCGGAATCGAGGTGATCGCGCCCGATCACGATCGGCGCTTTCAGCTCGCCCTTCGCAACCATCTCGTTGAAGGCAAGGCCGAGGCGATGGCGATCGCCGAGGCCGACCCAGCAGATGCGCGCCGGCAGGCCCTGGAACTTGATGCGTTGTTGCGCCATGTCGAGCCAGTTATGCAGGTGCTTGTTGTCGGGGAGCAGCTCTTTGACCTTGGCGTCGGTCTTGTAGATATCCTCGGGATCACCCGAGAGCGCGCACCAGCGGAACGGCCCGATTCCGCGGCAGAAGAGCGGGCGGATATAGGCCGGCACGAAGCCGGGGAAATCGAAAGCGTCGGCGACGCCCTCCTCCAGCGCCATCTGGCGGATATTGTTGCCGTAATCGACAACCGGCACACCCGCCTTGTGGAAATCGAGCATGGCGCGGACATGCGCCGCCATGGATTTCTTCGCCGCGGCAGTGACCGCCTTGGGATCACTCTGCTGCTTCTCCTCCCATTGCGCGAGGCTCCAGCCCTGCGGGAGATAGCCGTGAACGGGGTCATGCGCGGAGGTCTGGTCCGTTACGCAATCCGGGCGGATGCCGCGCCGGTGGATCTCGGCGAAGACATCGGCGGCATTGCCGAGCAGAGCCACCGAAACCGGCTTCTTGGCCTTGCACGCCTTGTCAATGATCGCGAGCGCATCATCGAGATCCCTAGCCTGGCAATCGACATAACCCGTGCGCAGGCGGAACTCGATCGAGGAAGGCCGGCATTCCACCGCCAGCATCGAGGCGCCGGCCATGGTCGCGGCCAGCGGCTGCGCGCCGCCCATGCCGCCGAGTCCGCCGGTGAGAATCCAGCGCCCCGAGAGATCGCCGTTGTAATGCTGGCGGCCCATCTCCACGAAGGTCTCGTAGGTGCCCTGCACGATGCCCTGGCTGCCGATATAGATCCACGAGCCGGCCGTCATCTGGCCGTACATGGCGAGGCCCTTCTTATCCAGCTCGTTGAAATGGTCCCAATTCGCCCAATGCGGCACGAGATTGGAATTGGCGATCAGTACGCGCGGCGCATCCGGGTGGGTGCGGAACACGCCGACCGGCTTGCCCGATTGGACGAGAAGGGTCTGGTCGGCCTCCAGCTCCTTGAGCGCAGCGACAATGCGGTCAAAGCTCGCCCAGTCGCGCGCGGCGCGGCCGATGCCGCCATAAACCACCAGCTCGCCCGGCTTTTCGGCGACATCGGGATCGAGATTGTTCATCAGCATCCGCATCGGGGCTTCGGTGAGCCAGGATTTCGCGGTGATCTCCGATCCGCGCGCGGCGCGGATGGTGCGGGAATTGTCGATACGGGTCATTTCTTTTTCCTCAGGCGAATTTGGCAAAATCGAGACAGGTATTCAGAACGGATTGCAGCGTCGCGCGGATGGGCGTGGCGAAAGCCGGATCGTAGGGCGCGGGCCAATCGGCGGGCGAAACCGGGCCGGGTTTCTCGTGCATGTAGCCCCGGCAGGCGAGTTCCATCTGCACCGCGTGGACGCCCTCGTCAGGCTTGCCATGGCCGCGTGTGATATAGCCGCCCTTGAAACGGCCATTGGTCACGCGGGTCATGCCCGAGGCATCGCAGAGCTTTTCGATGTCTGCGGCAAGCCTCGGATCACAGGCGGCGCCGGAATTGGTGCCGATATTGAAATTCGGCAGTTCCCCCTCGAAAAGCCTGGGGATCACCGAGCGGATCGAGTGGCAATCATAGAGCACGATCCTCGGATGCTCGGCACGCAGCCGCGCAATCTCGGCACGGATCGCCCCGTGATAGGGCTCGAAATAGAGCGCCCTGCGGCGCGTGATCTCGGCTTCGTCCGGCGCCTTGCCGGGAAGATAGAGATCTTCACCGTCGAAGGTGGTTGTCGGGCAAAGCTCTGTCGTTGCCTGCCCCGGATAGAGCGAGATACCGGAGGGGTCGCGGTTGACGTCGATCACCGAACGCGACAGCCCAGTGCGGATGATCGTCGCGTCGAGCCCGGCGGCGAAATCGTAGAGCTTCTCGATCCACCAGTCGCAATCCTTGCGCGCGAGCCAGGGCGAAACAAAATCCGCCAGCATCCCCTCCGGAAACTCGGTGCCGGTATGCGGCAGCGAGACAAGGAGAGGCGCGCTGCCCCGCCTTGTTTCCAGCCATTCGGGTTGACCATTCATCGCGCGATTACCCGCTGATTCTCGGAAGTGCGACGGATTTCGCGGCGCTCACCAGCGCGCCGGAGGCGACAAGCGCGTTCGCGGCCTCCATATCCGGGTAGAAATGCCGATCATGGTCGAGGGTCGGCACGTGCTTGCGCAAGGCGGCACGCACGGCCTCGAGCGCGGGGCTCGACTTCAGCGGCTGGTGGAAATCGCAGCCCTGCGCGCCAGCCAGAAGCTCGATCCCCAGCACCGCGCGCACATTCGCGGCCATCGCGGCCAGACGCCGTGCGCCATGCGCCGCCATCGAGACATGATCCTCCTGATTGGCGGAGGTGGGAATGGAATCGACCGAGGCGGGATACGCCATCTGCTTGTTCTCGGAGACCAAGGCCGCCGCCGTGACCTGCGGGATCATGAAGCCGGAATTGAGCCCGGGCTTCGGCGTGAGGAAGGCCGGCATGCCCGAGAGCGCGGGATCGACCAGCATCGCGATGCGGCGCTCGGCGATCGAGCCGATCTCGCACAGGGCCAGCGCGATCATGTCGGCGGCGAAGGCGACCGGCTCGGCATGGAAATTGCCGCCGGACAGGGCTTCGCCCTTATCGGCAAAGATCAGCGGATTGTCAGAGACGCCATTGGCCTCCGTCTCGAGCGTCGCCGCCGCCTGCCGGAGCACGTCGAGCGCCGCGCCCATCACCTGCGGCTGGCAGCGCAGGCAATAGGGGTCCTGCACGCGCTCGTCGCCCACGAGATGCGACGCGCGGATCGCCGAACCGGCCATGAGGTCGCGCAGGGCCTTTGCCGTCTCGATCTGGCCGCGATGCTTGCGTAAGGCATGGATACGCGGATCGAACGGCGTGTCCGAGCCGCGCGCGGCATCGGTCGAGAGCGCGCCGGTGACGAGCGCCGAGTGAAAGGCGTTTTCCGCCTCGAACAGCCCGGCCAGCGCGTTCGCCGTCGAGAACTGCGTGCCGTTGAGCAGGGCAAGCCCCTCTTTCGCGCCGAGCACGAGCGGCTTCAACCCCGCTTCGGCGAGCGCCTTTCCGGCTTCCACCTTCGCGCCCTTCACGAAGAAGTAGCCGGTGCCGATCATCGCGGCGGTCATGTGCGAAAGCGGCGCGAGATCGCCCGAGGCACCCACCGACCCCTGCGCCGGTACGAAGGGAATGAGGTCCTTCTGGATGAGCGCGAGCAGGAGATCGATCGTTTCCGGCTTCACGCCGGATGCCCCCTGCGCGAGGCTGGCAAGCTTCAGCGCCATCATCAGCCGCGCAATGGGCTCCGGCATGGCCGCGCCGGTGCCGGCCGCGTGAGAAAGCACGATATTGCGCTGGAGCGTCTCAAGATCCTCGGCGTCGATCTTCACGCTGGCGAGCTTGCCGAAGCCGGTATTGATCCCGTAGACTGGCTCGCCCTTCGCGACGATCGCCGCGACAGCAGCCGCGGAGGCCGCGATTCCCGGCCGGCAGGCCGGGTCCAGCGAAACGGGAGCGCCATGATAGATC
Organism: Pseudomonadota bacterium; assembly: GCA_020161575.1. Classification (GTDB taxonomy): domain Bacteria; phylum Pseudomonadota; class Alphaproteobacteria; order Rhizobiales; family Beijerinckiaceae; genus Rhabdaerophilum. The sequence goes on along the minus strand of JAIUNR010000006.1, from coordinate 49,828 downwards.
GCGCGCCATTCGGCAAGCGTAACCGAGCCGGGTTTCAGTGTAACTAGGGTCATTTTCCTCTCCAGATCCGCTTGTGCAGCGGGTTGAATCCAATGCGGTAGACAAGCTCCGCCGGACGTTCGATGTCCCAGATCGCGAGATCGCAGGATTTGCCCGGCTCCAACGTGCCGGTCTCACCCAACAGGCCGAGCGCGCGCGCGGCTTCGCGCGTCACGCCTGCAAGGCATTCGTCCACTGTCATGCGGAACAGGGTCGCGCCCATATTCATCGTCAGCAGGAGCGAGGTCAGCGGGGAGGTGCCGGGGTTGCAATCGCTCGCAAGCGCGAGCCTCACGCCGCATTTTCGGAAAAGCGCGATCGGCGGCACGGTCTTCTCGCGCAGCGTATAGAATGCGCCGGGCAGCAGCACCGCGACCGTTCCGGCTTCGGCCATCGCACGCGCGCCGGTTTCGTCGGTATATTCGACATGATCCGCCGAAAGTCCGCCGAACCGGGCGATCAACGCCGCGCCGCCGAGATTGGAAAGCTGATCCGCATGGAGCTTCACGGGCAGACCAAGCGCCTGCGCCTTTGCGAACAATGCGGCGACCTGCTCCGGCGAGAAGGCGATGCCCTCGCAGAAGGCATCGACGCAATCCGCCAGCCCTTCGGTGGCGACGATCGGCAGCATCGTCTCGGTGACGAGCTGCATATACGCATCCTTGTCGCCCTTGGCCTCGAGCGGAAGGGCATGCGCGCCGAGAAAGGTCGTCGTCACGGAGACCGGGCGCGTTTCGCCCAATGCCCGCGCCGCGCGCAGCATCCGCAGCTCCGTGGCGAGGTCGAGCCCATAGCCGGACTTGATCTCGACCGTTGTCACCCCTTCGGCGATGAGGTGATCGAGGCGCGGCAGGGCCGATTGCACCAAAGCCGCCTCGCTGGCCTCGCGCGTCGCCCGGACAGTGGAGAGGATGCCGCCGCCCGCGCGGGCGATTTCCTCGTAGGATGCGCCGGCAAGGCGCATCTCGAATTCATGCGCGCGATTGCCGCCAAAGACCAGATGCGTGTGGCAATCGACCAGCCCCGGCGTGATCCAGCGCCCTTCGCAATCGATGATCTCCGCCGCATCCGCCCCCGTGGGAAGATCCGCCGCCGGTCCGGCATAGGCAATCCGGTCGCCTCGGGCGGCGATGACGCCATCCTCAACCACGGCGAGGCCGAAATCGCCCTTACCCTCGCGCATGGTCGCGAGCCGGGCATTGCGCCAAAGCGTGTCGAACCGCATCCTGCCTCCCATAGCATGACCCATTCGGATCGTTTATTTGTCTATACATAATTCGATTGCTGCCGTAATGTCCAGCCTCGAATGCCGTTTCGCCGGAGAATTGAATGCCGCGCTTCTTTTTCGATCACGCGCTTTTGCCGGAAGGCTGGGCCGACAATGTCCGGATCGATGTCACGGATGGTACGATCGCCGCCATCGCGTGCGACACCACGTCCGAGGGCGCGGCGTTTCGGGGCGCGATGGCCCTCCCCGGCCTCGCCAGCCTGCACAGCCACACTTTCCAGCGCGGTATGGCCGGGCTCGCCGAGACACGCGGCCCCGGCGCGGATAGCTTCTGGTCGTGGCGGCAGGTCATGTACCGCTTCCTCGGCGCGCTTGATGCGGATGATGTCGAGACCATCGCTGCCATGGCCTTCATGGAGATGCTCGAAGGCGGCTTCACCTCGGTCGGCGAATTCCACTATCTCCATCACGCGATCGGCGGCGCCCGCTATGCGGATATCGCCGAGCATTGCGTGCGCGTTGCTGCAGCGGCGGAAGAGACCGGCATCGGCCTGACCCTGCTGCCGGTTTTCTATGCGCATGGCGGATTTGGTGCCCAGCCGCCGGTGGAGGGCCAGAAGCGTTTTCTCAACAATCTCGACAGCTTCGCGCGGCTGATGGAAGGCGCGGCGCGGGCGATCGCCCCCCTGCCCGATGCGATGCTCGGCATCGCGCCGCATTCGCTGCGCGCGGTGACGCCCGGAGAGCTTGCCGCCTTGCTCGACACCTGGCGTACGGGCCCGGTCCATATCCATATCGCCGAGCAGGTGAAGGAGGTGGAGGATTGCCTCGCCTTCACCGGCCAGCGCCCCGTGGAATGGCTGCTCGCGAATGCCCAGGTGGATGCGCGCTGGTGCCTCATCCACGCGACCCACATGACCGATTCCGAAGCTGCCGCGCTCGCCCGATCCGGCGCGGTGGCCGGACTCTGCCCCATCACCGAGGCCAATCTCGGTGACGGCATCTTCAACGCACCCGCCTTTCTCGATCATGGGGGAGCTTGGGGCGTAGGCACCGATTCCAATGTCGAGATCAACGCCGCCGGCGAGTTGCGGATGTTCGAATATTCGCAGCGCCTCGGTCTTCGCGCGCGCAACGTCGTCTCGCGCAAGGAGGGCCAGTCCACCGGCGGCGCGCTCTACCGGGGCGCGCTGGCGGGCGGCGCGCGGGCGCTGGCACGCGACGAGGGCAGGATCGCTGTGGGCGCCCCGGCCGATCTCGTCGTGATCGGCGATGAAGACAGGCTTGCGGGCATGAAGGGCGATCAGCGCCTTGATGCCTATCTCTTCGCGGCGGCCGCACGTTCAGCCCTGCATGTCATCCGCCGTGGGAAAATCGTCGTCGCGGAAGGGCGACACGTCGCCCGCGAAAGGATCACCGCGCGCTTCATACAGTTGCTTGGCCGGCTTCAGTCGCTGTAGAGGACATCGAACCCGGAGTTCCCGCTCGATGGCTGAAAGCCCCGCCCTGCCCCGTTATCTCGAGATCCAGCGCGATCTTCAGGAGAAGATCGCCTCGGGCGAATGGGGGCCAGGCAGCCGTGTGCCCGCCGAACACGAATTGCAGGCCCTCTACCAATGCTCGCGCATGACCGTGAACAAGGCGATTTCCGCGCTCGCCGGCGCGGGCCTGATCACGCGACGGCGGCGCTCCGGCTCCTTTGTCGCGAGCCCGAAATCGCACGAGACGATCCTGCAAATTCACGACATCCAGGCCGAGATCGCGGCCTCGGGCCGCCCCTACCGCTTCGAAATTCTCGCGCGGCAAAGCCGGAAAATGACCGACGAGGATGCCAAGCGGCTCGGCCTCGCCAGATCCGGCGAGATCCTCGCGCTCGTGCTGGTGCATTTCGCGGCGAACCGCCCGTTCGTGCATGAGGAAAGGCTGCTCAACCTCGCCGTGGTGCCCGATGCCGCGACAGAGAGTTTCTCCGCCGCCCCGCCCGGCACCTGGCTGCTCGGCCGCGTGCCCTGGACCGATGCGGAGCATACGATTTCGGCGGAAGCGGCGGATGCCGCCATCGCCGCGCGGCTGGGCATTCCCGCCGGCGCGCCCTGCCTCGTCATGGAGCGCCGCACCTGGCAGGCGGGCGCGACCATCACCTGGGCGCGCCTCACCTATCCCGGTGCCACGCATAGCCTGACGAGCCGCTTTTCGCCCGGCGGCGCGATGACCTGATCCTCAATGCGCCGCGGCGAGCACGGCTTCGGCGCGGATTTCCTCGGTGAGCCGCGCTTTCAGCGCCGAGAATTCGGGCGAGGTCTTGATCGTGTAGTGGCGCGGATAGGGAAGCTCGATCGCGATATCGGCCTTCACCCGGCCCGGCCGCGCGCTCATCACGAGGCAGCGCGAAGCGATGAAGATAGCCTCCTCGATATCGTGCGTCACGAACAGCACGGTCTTCTTCTCGCGCTCCCAGATGCCAAGCAGCAGCTCCTGCATCAAGGCGCGGGTCTGGTTGTCGAGCGCGCCGAAAGGCTCGTCGAGCAGCAGGATCGCAGGATCGTTGGCGAGCGCGCGGGCAATGGCGGTGCGCTGCTGCATGCCGCCCGAAAGCTGCTTCGGCCAATGGTTCTCGAAGCCGCGCAAACCCACCTTATCGATATAGGCCTCGACGATCTCGCGGGTCTCCGCCTGCCCCTTGCCCTTCTCGGTGAGGCCGAAGGCGATGTTCTGCGCGATGGTGAGCCAGGGAAAGAGCGTGTAGCTCTGGAACACCATGCCGCGATCCGGCCCCGGCCCGGTGATCGTGCGGCCATCGAGCTGGATCGTGCCGGTGGTCGGCCGGTCGAGCCCAGCGACCATGCGCAGCAGCGTCGATTTGCCGCAGCCGGACGGGCCGAGGATCGTCACGAAGTCGTTGTCCCCAACGCTCAGGGTGGTCGGCTGGAGGGCGGTCACCGCCTTGCCGCCATGCATGGCGGGGAAGACGCGGCTGACATTCTCGACGACAAGCTTGCTCATGCCCCGCTCCTCACGCCAGACGCCACGGGAACAGCCGGCGGTTGACCATCTTGAACAGGAAATCGGAGATGAGACCGATCACCCCGATCACGATGATCCCGAAAATGATCTGCCCCGTCGCCATCAGCGCCTGTGAATCGATGATCATATGGCCGATGCCCGAGGACGAGCCGATCAGCTCCGCGACAATGACATAGGTCCAGGCCCAGCCGAGCACGAGGCGCAGGATCTCGGCAATTTCCGGCGCGTTCATCGGGATCAGCACGCGGCGCACCACGCCGCGATCCCCCGCGCCGAGCGTATAGGCGGCCTCGACCAGATCACGCCGCGTATTGCCGACCGTGACCGCCACCATCAGCACGATCTGGAACACGGAGCCGATGAAGATCACCAGCAGCTTCTGCGTTTCCCCGAGACCGGCCCAGAGGATCAGCAGCGGCACGAAGGCGGAAGCCGGCAGATAGCGCGCGAAGGAAACGAAAGGCTCGAAGAACGCCTCAACCGGCTTGTAGGCGCCCATGAGGACACCCAAAGGCACGGCGACGAGCGCCGCGGCGACAAACCCGCCGACCACGCGCCAGATCGTGACGAGGATATCCTGCCCGAAGCCGAACTGGCTCATCAGGCGCCAGCCGTCCTTCGCCATGGTGATCGGATCAGCGAGGAAGATCTTCGGCACGAAACCGCCCAGCGTCGCCACGGCCCAGCCCGCGAAGAAGAGCACGAAAAAGCTGATCCCCAGCACGATCCGGGATGTATCGGAAATGGGTTCGAGCGGACGCAACGCTTCCTCCTTCGGCCTTCCGGCCGGCTAAGCTTTTCCCTGCTGCGGAAATCGGGCGCCGGACATGCCGGCGCCGTGCCATTACTGGATGAAACGCGTGTCGGCCAGCGCCTTCATATCCGGCTTCTGCTTGATGATTCCGAGTTCGAGCAGGAGATCCGCCGCCTCATCCGAGAACTTGGCGTGCTCCTCGGCGAAGAACTTCTTGTTCGCCTCCTTGTCCTGCCAGCGCAGATAAGCGGCGGATTTGCCGAAAGCCTCGCCGCTCTGCTTCACGTCGGCGCCCATGATCTCGTAGGCCTTGGCCTGATCCTTCTTGATCATCTCCAGCGCTTCGAAATAGCTGTCCGCCAGCGCCTTTGCCGCCTTCTCGTTCTTGGCGAGGAAATCGGGCGTGCATCCGAACGTGTCCATCACCATGGGATAATCGAGCGTGGTCGCGATGATCTTGCCCGATTGCGGCGCCTCGCGCACCGCCGAGAGATAGGGCTCATAGGTCATCGCGGCGTCGTTCTGGCCGGCGATGAAGGCCTGCGCGGCCGGGCCCGGTTCCATGTTGACGACGTTGACATCCTTGATCGAGAGCCCGTTCTTCTTGAGCATCCACGCCAGACCGAAATAAGGCGCGGTACCCGGCGCCGAAGCCGCAACGTTCTTGCCTTTGAGGTCGGCGATTTTCGAGACATTGCCGCGCACGGCCATCCCGTCGGCGCCAAAGCTCTTGTCGAGCTGGAAGATCTGCCTGGTCGCGACGCCATTGGCGTTCCAGACGACCCAGGTCTCGACCGTGGTTGCCGCGCACTGGATATCGCCGGAGAGGATCGCAAGATGGCGCGAGGCCTGCGGGATCTTCTTGATCGTGACATCGAGCCCGTTCTTCTTGAAGATGCCGGCCTCCTTGGCGAGGGTGAGCGGCGCGAAGCCGGTCCAGCCCGAAATCCCGACCGAAAGCTTGGTCTCCTGCGCCGATGCGTTGGCGGCGGCAAAAAGCAGCATGGCGGCTGCGAGGGCTGTTTTCTTCATGCGTTCCTCCCTGAGATTTATCGAGTGTTTCGGGAATATGATCATCGCACCCGATTATTGTCTAGACAAACAATTCCGTACGCGGCTGCAGATCGCGCGCGCAGGCGATTGACAAGCGCCATGCGCGCCGCTTCTCCTTGGCGCACTTGAACGCCGGCTTCCGGCGACATTGGACAGGATAATACACGATGAAAGCGCGCGTGAAATATATCGAGGGCATGGCCTTCATGGGCGAATCCGGCTCCGGCCACGCCGTGGTGATGGATGGCGCACCAGAATATGGCGGCCGCAATCTCGGCATCCGCCCGATGGAAATGCTGCTGATGGGCCTTGGCGGCTGCACGGCCTTCGATGTCGTCAACATCCTGCGCAAGGGGCGCGAGAATGTCGAGGATGTCATCGTGGACGTATCCGCCGAACGCGCCAGCGAGGACCCAAAGGTCTTCACAGCCATCCATCTCGAATACAAGGTGAAGGGCAGCGGCCTCAACGAAGCCAAGGTCGAACGGGCGATCTCGCTTTCGAAGGAGAAATACTGCTCCGCCTCGATCATGCTCGCCAAGGCAGCCAAGATCACGCATTCTTGGTCGCTGGTGACGGAATGAGCGCGAAAAGCGTGCCCGTGCTCGTCGGAGCGGATTGGCTTGCCTCGGCGCTCGGCCAGCCGGGCCTCGTGGTGATCGACTTCCGCCTCGCCGCGGATGGCGGGAAGGCCGGCTACGAAGCCGGCCACATCCCCGGTGCGGTTCATTCCGATTACGCCGCCGATGGCTGGCGCGAAAAGCGCGGCAATGCCGGCGGGTTGCGCCCTGAAGCCGCGCATCTCGCTTCCCTGTTCGGCCGGCTCGGCATCACGCCGCAGAGCCATGTCGTGCTTGTTCCGGCCGGCACCAGCGCCAATGACCTCGCGGCCTCGGCGCGCGCCTTCTGGACATTGCGCCATGCGGGCCACACTGGGCTTTCGATCCTCGACGGCGGGATGCGCGCCTGGATCGCCCATGGCGGGGCGGTCGAGACGGGGCTGGTCGCGCCCGACGCGGCGGCGCCTTACCCGATCGCATGGCAGCCGGCCTACCGCGCGCAGGCGCAGGGCGTTCTGGCCGCCGTGAACGCGCACTCGCATGTTCTGATCGATGCGCGCTCGCCCAGCTTCCATGCCGGGGCGGAAAAGGCGACGGAAGCGAAGCGCGCCGGGCATATTCCGGGCGCGATCAACGTGAACTACACGGGCCTCTTCGATGTCGCGACGGGCCGCATCATCGATCTGCCAGCCCTGCGCGCGCGGTTCGAGATGCTGCCGGACAAGCCGGTGATCACCTATTGCAACACCGGCCATACCGCGGCTCTGGACTGGTTCATCCTCTCCGAAGTGCTCGGCCAGCCCGATATCGCCCTCTATGACGGCTCGATGACCGAGTGGACCGAGGACGAGAGCCGCCCTGTCGCCTTGCTATGACCGCGGCGCTCACGGCCACAGATCGTAAAGCGCGAGGCGGGGGATGCATGTTCCCGCCTCGATCCAGGCACCCGGCGCGATCACCGCATTCGCGCCGATCCGCACACCATCACCCACCTGCGCGCCGAATTTCGTGACGCCCGTGCGGATGATCTCGCCATGGCGGCGGATGGCGATTTCAGCGCCCTCCTTCTCGTTGCGGTGGTTGGCGATGATCGCCCCGGCTTCGATATTGACGCCGGCGCCAAGGATACTGTCGCCGACAAAATTGAAATGCGCGAGCTTGGTGCCGGCGAAGACGAAGCTGGATTTCAGCTCCGACCCCGGCCCTATGACGCAATCGCGCTCCAGCCAGCATCCGCCGCGCAGATAGGCGCCCGCCGCCACGAAGCAGCCGGGCCCGATTACAAGCGGTCCCTTGAGGACCGCGCCGGCTTCGATAACCGCGCTTTCATGCACCGCGATATCGCCGGTGATGCGGTATCCGGCGCCAAGCGGCGGGATCATCCGGGCGATGATCTCCGCCGCGTCCTGCGTCAGAATCCAGGGCGCCTCATCCGCACGGGCGCCAAGCACCGAGGCGGAAAACCCGGCAATGCCGAGGGACGCCGTGATCGCCGCGGGTTCGAGCGGAAAGGTGACGCGCTTGAGCATGGCTCACACCGCTGCGAGGGCGTCTTCGAGATCGGCGATGAGGTCATCGGGGTGTTCGAGCCCGACCGAGAGGCGCACCAACCCCTCGCCCACCCCCATCGAGGCCCGGACCTCAGGGGTGAAACGCTGGTGCGTCGTGGTCGCGGGATGCACCGCGAGGCTCTTGGCATCGCCGAGATTGTTCGAGATTCGGAACACCCTGAGCGCGTTGAGAAAACGGAAAGCGCCGGCTTTGCCGCCTTCGATCTCCGCCGCGATCAACGTGGAAGGACCGCCCATCTGCCGCGCGATGATCGCCGCCTGCGGATGATCCTTGCGTCCGGGGAAGACAAGGCGCGTCACCTTCTTCTGTGTCGCCAGCCAATCCGCGATGCGCGCGGCGCTTTCGCTCTGGCGCTGGACGCGCAGCGCAAGGGTTTCGAGCCCCTTCAGAAGAACCCAGGCATTGAACGGAGACATGGCCGGTCCTGTCTGCCGAAGCAGGGTGTGGACGTTGTTCTCGATGAATTCCTTGGAAGCGAGGATAACGCCGCCGAGACAGCGCCCCTGCCCGTCGATATGCTTGGTGGCCGAATAGGTGACGCAATCCGCGCCGAGCGCCAGCGGCTTCTGCCAGAGCGGCGTCGCGAAGACGTTGTCGACAACAAGCTTCGCGCCGGCGGATTTCGCGATCTTCGCCACGGCCTCGATATCGATGACCTCAAGCGTCGGGTTGGCCGGGCTTTCGAGAAAGAAGGCCGTGGTGTTGGGGCGTACGGCCGCCTGCCAGGCCGCGAGATCCGTGCCGTCGACAAGCGTCGATTCGACGCCGAAACGGGGCAGCAATTCCTCGATCACGTAACGGCAGGAGCCGAAAAGCGCCCGCGCGGCCACGATATGATCGCCCGCCTTCGTCAGCCCCATCAGCGCGGCCGTCACCGCCGCCATGCCGGTCGCGGTCGCGCGTGCGGCCTCGGCCCCTTCGAGCGCGGCCATGCGCGCCTCGAACATCCCGACCGTGGGGTTGGAGAAGCGTGCATAGATGAAGCCGGCATCCTCGCCCAGGAAGCGCTTCTCGCATTGCTCGGCGCTGTCATAGACATGACCTTGCGTCAGGAACAGCGCCTCCGAGGTCTCGCCGAATTGCGAACGCAACGTGCCGGCATGAACGAGCTCGGTTTCAGGATGCCGGTTGCGGCGGGGCGGAGTATGGGGGGCTTTGGACACAGGCGCTGCGCTCCTCTTCGAAATGCGGCGCACCCTAGTCGAAACCACGCCGTTCGTAAAGAAGAACAAATGTCCGTTTTGAAGGATATCAGCTGCGATGAAGCGCGCGTGCCGCCGCGGTGAGCTTCGCGACCATCCGATCGAGACTCTCGATCTCGGTCGGGGAGAGAGCGGCAAGGAGCGCATTCTCGCGCTCGAGCGCCAGCGGAACGATCTGCTCGTAGATCGCGCGACCAGCTGACGTGAGCCGCACGATCTTGTTGCGCCGGTCGACACTGTCGAGATCGCGCGCGACGATGCCGCGTATTTCAAGCCGCCGCATGGCTCGGCTGATTTCCATCTTGTCGAGCGTGGTGATCTTGCCGATATCGCGCGTCGCGATGCTGGTCGTTCCCCCGAGCACCGCCAGAACGCGCCATTCCTGGCGGGAGAGGTTGAAGCGCCGTGCATAGACATCGGCAACCGCGAACCCGATCTGCTGCGCGAGGACCGAGAGCTTGTAGGGAAAATAGCGGCTCAGGACGAGAGCGGGCTTCCCGCCGGTATTCCTGTCATCATCGCTCGTCGTCACGTCTGGCGCCTCGTTCCTGCCGAATCATCCACGGATCTGTGAATCCATATCATACACGAGGCAGGAGCTTCCGCTTCCAAGCAGAGACGCTGCTCAGCGTCCTTCGCCCCGGTTGGCAAACGCAACCAGCACGGCAAGCGAGCCGGCGACCAGCATCAGCAACAACGAAGCCGCGTTGACCGCCGGCGTCGCCCCCTCGCGCATCTGGCCGTAGAGATAGATCGGCAGAGGCGCGTCGGAACCGACGAGGATCAGCGTCGTGTTGAAATTCTCGAACGACATCAGCAGCGCAACCAACCCCGCGCCGATCATGGCCGGCCGGAGGAACGGCAGCGTGATCGTGGTCAGCACGCGCCAGCGCCCCGCGCCGAGATCATAGGCGGCCTCCTCGAGATTGCGATCGAATTTCTTCAACCGCGCCGCGATGATCAAGGTGGAGATCGTGAGGATGAAGGAAAGCTGCCCGAGGATGACCAGGAACAATCCCGGGCGCAGGAAATCGAGATCCATGTTGAGCCAGCTCTCGAGCCCGTTCGCGATCCGCGAGGAAAAGGCGAGGATCGAGATGCCGAGGATCACGCCCGGAATGACCAACGGCCAGAGCATCATCATCGCCAGCAACGACTTGCCGGGAAATTCCTTGCGTTCGAGCAGGAAGGCATTGGCGGTGCCGAGCACCACGGCGAGAACGGTCACCGGCAGGGCAACCTTCAGGCTGGTGAACATCGCCCTGAGCATGGCCGGGTCCTTGAGGATGCCGGGCTTGCCGAAGATCACCCCCTCACCCGTGAACCATTCGAGCGTGAAGCCTTTCCAGGGCGGCGCCGGGAAAAGGCTTGCGTTGAAGGCAAACAGCGCCACCACCAGAAGCGGCGTGAAGAGGAAGAGATAGAAAGCGAGGACATAGAGACGGAATGCAGGCGAGGCGTTGTTCCACATGGTTCAGCTCCTCCTCAGCGTCTCGGAGAACCCCTGCCCGGTCAGGCGCAGACCGGCCCAGACGATGAGCGTCGAGAGCAGAAGCAGCATGAAGCCGAAGGCGGCGCCCTGCGGCCAGTTGAACCGCGTGATGAACTGCGCGTAGATCTGCTCGGTGAACCAGAGCCCGTTCTTACCCCCCAACAGCACGGGCGTGACGAAATTCCCCACGCTCAGCATGAACACGACAATCGACCCCGCGACAATCCCCGGCATGGCGTGGGGAATGATGATCCGCCGCAGCACGGTGAAGCCGGAGCCGCCGAGATCGTAGCCCGCCTCCACCTGGGAATCGTCGAGGCTTTCAAGCGCATTCGCCAGCGGAACGATCATGAACAGCATCCCGCCATAGACCAGCCCGAGGATAACCGCGCCGTCATTGTAGAGAAGCTCGACAGGGCCGTAGGTAAGCCCGGCCAGTTGCATCAGGTAGGAAGCCACGCCCGTTTCGCGCAGCAGCATCATCCAGCCCAAGGTCCGCACAAGCTCCGAGGCCCAGAACGGGATGAGGCACATCAGGAACAGGATCGGTTTCGTGGCCCCGCGCGCGACCTTCGCGATATAGAGCGCGACCGGAAACGAGATCACGAGTGTGATCAGCGTCACGAGGATCGACATGATCGCCGTACGCCCAAAGGTGCGCCAATAGAGCGGCTCGGTGAGGAATTCGAGATAATTGCCGAAGCCGAAACCATAGACCCCGGCACGGATGCGCTGCGAGAAGGAGAGGATCGCCATCTCCACATGCGGAAGCACCACCAGCAGGCCCAACCACAGGATTGCCGGCAGCAGCAACAGGAAAAGGCCAAGGCGCGCCGCCGCCCGTCCCTGCCCGGAGGAAATCGCCGCGCTCATGCCGGGAAAACCTTCACCGCCTCGGCGGAGAAACCGAAAGCGAGCCGGGCGCCGACCTCGACGCCGGCCAGCGCGCCGGCCTGCGGCAGCGTGGCGCGGATATGGGGCGCGAATCCTTCCGCCTCGATCACGAGGTTGGAGGCTGCCCCGTCAAACAGGACGGCGGAGACCTTGCCGTGGAAACGGTTGGGCAACCCGCTAAGCTCCTCGATCCGCGCCGCAAGCGCGATCGCCTCGGGGCGCAGATAGGCATGGCCGACGGCGCCGATCCTGCCATGTGCCCTCAGATCCGCGCCGGAAACGAGCGTGACGCCAAGCCCAGGCCCCAAACTGGGATTGGGTGTGACATCCCAGGCATTGGCATCGCCGACAAAGCCGGCGACGAAATTCGTCGCGGGATGATGGTAAAGCTCGCGGGGGGAGCCGATCTGCTCGAAACAGCCCTTGTTCATTACCGCCACGCGATCGGACATGACCAGCGCTTCTGATTGATCGTGGGTGATGTAGATGAAGGTGGTGTTGAACGCGCCCTGAAGCTGCTTCAGCTCCAGTTTCATATGCTCGCGCAGCTTGAGATCAAGCGCCCCGAGCGGTTCGTCGAGCAGCAACAAGGTCGGTTCGAGCACGAGACAGCGGGCGATCGCCACGCGCTGGCGCTGACCGCCGGAGAGCTGCGTCACCTGCCGTTCCTCGTAGCCGGGCAATCCCACCCGCTCGAGAATGCGCACGGCGCGCGCCTCGCGTTCCGCCCTGCCCACGCCCTGGCAGGCGAGGCCATAGGCGACATTCTCGCCCACATTCATCATCGGGAACAAGGCGAGGTTCTGGAAGACCATGTTGACCGGCCGGCGGTTGGACGGCACGCCCAGCATGGATTGCCCGCGGATGCTTATCTCGCCGGAACTCGGCATTTCGAACCCTGCGATCATGCGCATCAGGGTCGTCTTGCCGCAGCCCGAGGGCCCGAGAATCGAGAAGAATTCGCCACGGCGGACGGCGAAATTCACCCCGTCCACGGCACGGTGGCCGGCAAAGACCTTCGTGACCTGTTCAAGCGCAAGATCGGCGGGTTCAGTCATGGAAAAGCTCTCTGGAAAGTCGAGATGCAAGCCGTCATGGCCGGGCACAGCCCGGCCAGCCACGTCTTCAGGGATACAATCCGCTCAAGTCGTGGATGCCCGGCCTGAAGCCGGGCATGACGTTGCTGGATAAGAAGGCTTAGTTCGCCTTCACCTTGTCGAGCACCTTGCCCTCGATCGCCTCAAGCCCGGCGGGGACAGCCGGATACCACTTGATGTTGTCGATCGCGGCCTGCGGGAAGCTCTCGGCGAACTGGTCCTTCAGCTTGCCGGCGGCGAGCTTGTCCGCGCCTTGCGAAGCGGAGAAGTTGCCGGCGGAAGCGGCGACCTTCGCCGCGATTTCCGGGCGCATGTTGAAATTGATCCACTTGTAGGCGGCATCATCCGCGCGCCCCTTGGCGGGAATCGCGAAAGTATCGACCCAGCCCAGCGCGCCGGATTTGGGCGCGATGAACTTCAGATCCGGGTTTTCGGAATTGAGTTTCCAGCCGCCGGTATCCCACGCCATCGCGGCGGTGACTTCACCCGCGCGCAGGCCGGCGAGCAGGGCGTCCTTGCCATCCCAGAAGAACTTCAGGTTCGCCTTGCACGCCGAGAGCTTGGTGCCAACCTTGTCCATCAGCGCCGCATAGGCCTTCTCGTCGGAATAGGCCTTGAACGGGTCCTCGCCCATCGCGAAAGCGAAGGCGATCAGTGTCGGGCGTTTGGCGCGCAGGCTGGCCTTGCCCTTCACCTCGGCGCCGCAAAGATCGAGATAATCCTTCACGCCCGGCGCAACCTTGGTGTTCACCACAAGACCGTCCGTGCCCCAGATATGCGGAAGGCCATAGACCTTGCCATCAAGAGTGGTGTTCTTCTTGGTGGCCTCGAGCATCGAGCCGATGAAGAGCTTTGAATCGATTTTCGACAGGTCGAGCGGCTTGTAGATGCCGAATTCCGCCTGCGGACCGGTGATACGATCCTGGCTCGGCTGGGCGAGATCGAAGCCGGCGCCCTGCGTGGCGCGCAGCTTGGAGATCATCTCCTCATTGTTCGAGAGCGTGATCTCGACCTGGATACCTGTTTCCTTGGTGAAGGCGTCGACGACTTCCTTCGGCGTGTAATCCGCCCAGGTCAGAAGCCGGAGCTTTTCTTGCGCCTGCGCCGAGAGCGCAAGCAGAGATACGGCAGCGACGATGCCGAAGCGATTGAGATTTTTGATCATTTATGGTGGCTCCCTAATCGGAAACTTTGCCGACGACAGAAATTGGCACACAAACTTGGCCAAGCGAAGTCCATAAATGACAGTTGATGACAGTTTTTTGACCCTTCGGTAAAGCCGGGGGTACAAGGCGGGACATGGCCCGCCTCGCCTTATTCAGCCTGAAATGCCGCGCAATTCGGCCTTGGCCGCGCGTTCGGGCAGCATCTTGCCGCCACTGTGCCAGAACGTGGTCGGCTTGCCCCGAGCATCGAGTTCGAGCCTTGCCTTCTCGCCATGATTGGCAAAACCGCCCGCGAGCACGATCCTGCCTTGCCGAACCCCGCCTTCTGTTCCGGCCTCCGGCGCGATCTCGCTCGCATCCATCAGCGGGTTGAAGAAAGCCGGGTTGGCGACCACAACCCGGTCGCCGATCGGCAGGAGGTCGAACGCGCCCCAGAGCGACCACCAGCGCCCCTTCCAGCGCGCGGCCTCGCGCGTCGGCGCGCCGCGCTTGCGGAAAGCGGCGAGAATATGGACCATGCCGTCGAGGTAGAAATGCGAGAGCCCGTCCGCCGCATTGGTCAGCACGGAAATCGAGAGATGTTCGGCGGGAACGCAGATCGTCCGCGTGATGTAGCCTTGGAAACCGCCGCTATGCCCGAAGAAGCTCCACCCCGCGAGCGAGGCGGAAATGGTGCCGAGACCGTACCAGCGCTCGATGCTGGAATGCTCCTCGCGCCATTGCCGGCGCGTCATCTCGCGGCGGGAAGCGACGGAAAGAACGCTTTTTTCCGCCTCGGGCGAAAGGCTCGCGAAGAACCGCGCGAGATCGGCCGCCGTGGAAATGAAGCCCGTCGCCGAGGCAAGGTCATGCGTCGAATTCTCGCCCTCGATCACCATGCGCCGCCCGAGCAGGATCTTGCTCGAATGACCGCGCGCGAAGGGCTGATTGGCGCCGATTGGCGCATCCGGCTGCGTTTCCGTCAGCCCCGAGGCCGCGACGATCTCGCGCGCGATCCAGCTATTGTAGGCTTCGCCGGTGATCGCCGCGATCACCATGCCGGCAAGGCCATATCCGTGGTTAGAATATTTGAAGCGGCTGTTGGGCGGAATTGTCGGCCCGTCCTTCAGATCCGCGCGGATCTCCGCTTCGTTGAGGAAGGGGCGGCGGTTCTGCCATTGGCCGCTATCGAACCCGTCGCGGATGACCCCGCTCGTGTGTGAAAGAAGCTGGGCGATCGTTGCCGCCGCGATCTCCGGGTGGAGGCCCTTCACATATTGGCCGACCGTATCATCGAGCTTCAGCCGCCCCTGCTCGCGCAGCTTCATGATGCCGGCAGCCGTGAAGGTCTTGGAATGCGAGGCGACGCGCTGGCGATGGCGCGGCGTCATCTTCACCCCGGCACCGAGATCGGCATGGCCGAAGGCGCCTTCCGCCACGACCTCGCCCCGATAGGTGATGGCATAGCTCACGCCCGGCTGGCCGGATTGACGCATCTGGTAGGCGAGCCAGTTCGGGATATAGGCGAGCGCCGGTTCAAGCCATTTTTCCATGCCGTTCCTCATTCTATAATCATTGCAAGAATCATCGATTCCGGCGCGATGAGAGCGCGAAACGACGGCCTACGCCAGATACCGCGGCGTGAAAGAGGAACAGCGGGCCACTCAGTTCTTGAAATCGGAGCGCCAGAGGACTTCGCGCGCATGAAAGCCCGGCAGGGCATGCGCCATCATCACGGCTTCCATGTAGCGCTGATGCGCGCGCTGGCGTGTCCGGGCGATCTCCACCGCCATCGCCGGCGAGATCGCCCGGAACGTAACCGTGTTGCGTGCACGCAATTGCACGAAACCATCGAGATCCTCGGCGATGATTGTCGCGATCTTGGGGTAACCGCCGGTCGTCTGGTGGTCGGCGAGGAGTACGGTGGCGATCCCCTCCCCCGAGACCTGGATCGAGCCACGCAGGATGGGTTCCGAAGGCATGTCGAGGGCGGCATTGACCCGCAGGGGTGGCCCCGCGAGGCGTACGCCCATGCGATCATAGGAATCGGTCAGCGCGAAAGGCTGCGAGAGCAGCGCACGAATCGCCTCGGGCTCGAAGAAGCGGTCCTGCGGTCCGAGAACGATCCGCATCTCGCCGCGCGGGCGGGCCGAAACGGGGCAAGGAATGTCTCCCACAAGATCTTCGCGCCAGCGCGCCTCCTCGAGAATGACGCGCCCGCCGGGAACGAGCCTTCCACCGCCAAATCCCGAGCGCCCATGCGTCGCGGCGCTGTTGAGCCAGCGTGTGCTGGCGAGGTGACCGGCAAAGGCGAGATACGTCCAGCTCCCCCAATGGCCCGGCCGGATGGCGAGGCGCTGCCCTGCCCGGATTGTGCCGATACGCCAGGCGCCGCCATGCACCTCATCAAGCGCGACATCGAACCCGCCGCCGACCACCGCAAAAGTCGCCCTTCCCTCAAGACATTCCAGCGCAAGCCCGCCCGCCGACACCTCGATCGCGGGCGCCGCCGGATCATTCCCGAGCGCCGCATTGGCGACTTCGAGCGCGTTGCGATCCATCGCGCCGGAGGCGGGAACGCCGAAACGCATCAGCCCGCGTCGGCCTCCATCCTGCACCGAGACATGCGGGCCGGCATGCAGCACCTTGAAAACGGCTTCGGACATCACTTACCCCGGTCGCAATGCGGTATCGAGACGCGCACGCTCGATGCGGCGAAAGACGACCCTGTCGCCGATATTGAACAGGAAGGGCCGCTCGGAGGCTCCGGTCAGGATCCGCGTGGGCGAGCGACCGATGATCCACCAGCCCGTCGGCATCAGGAGGGTCGAGACAAGGCATTGCGGCCCGGCGATCAGCACCGAACCGGCGGGAACGCCATGGACCGGGCCGGGCTTGCGCGGCAGCCTGATCGCCTCCGGTACGCCAGCCATATAGGCATAGCCTGGGGCGAACCCGTACATGGAAACGCGGTAATCGCCCGCAAGATGCGCGCGGACCACCGCCTCGGGGCTCATATCGAGACGCTTCGCGACCTCGGCCAGATCGGGCGCGACATCCGCCTCGTAGCAGACCTCGACCTCATGCGCGGCTCCGGGAAGCGTAGCGGGCATCCGCTCGCCGATCAGCGCCCGGATCGAAGCCTCGGCACTGGCATGGTCGGCGACGAGCGGATCGAATTCGACCAGCAGGCTCACATAGGCCGGCACGGCCTCGACAAAGCCCTCGAAGGGATGATCGGACAAGCGGCGATCAAGATCGACAACCGAGGCATGCGCCTCATCGCCGATCCTGTCACCGAACTCGGCCAGCAGGGCGTGCCCCGCAACCGCCCTGAAACGCGGGAATTCATGCCTCATGCGACCCCGGATCCATCGCCCAACCCGTAGTTTCATCCCGCCAGCGGCGGCAACTCAGGGGATGCTTAACAAATTCCTAATACGGAGGAAACCGCGTATTGAGGCCTTAATCAAGAAAGTTCACAATTCTGGGTTTTGGCGTGTATTCCACCGCGCCGCCGTGAAAGCCGACGGGCGGAAACCGGCAAGCCGTATTGGATTACGGAATGCTCCGGTGCCTGCGCGCGAATCGACTTGCCGGGAGCATGCGTGACGGACCTCAATCCGCGATCGCGCTGATGATCAGCGGATCGAAGAACACCGCTTCGAAACCCATGATGATGCGCTCTCGGGCCACGCGAACGCAGTTCGGCACCCTGATGCGATATGGAAAACCAGCGAGGGCTGTCTTGGAGATGGAAGAGTTTGGCTGGGGGACCTGGATTCGAACCAAGACTAACGGAGTCAGAGTCCGCTGTTCTACCGTTAAACTATCCCCCACCGCAACCGCTTGAAATGTCTGACTTTTCAGAAAAGCGGTTTCAAGGTGTGACCGAGGGCGTTACAACGGCCCCGTTCTCAGCGCGTTCTAGCCGTGTCATGCCCGATTTGGCAAGGGCCTCCTGGTCAATTTTTTTGGAATAGCGCATCACCATCTCGATCGACATGCAGATCTGCGCGGCGATCTCCTGATGCGTGAGCCCTGCGAGGCGGCGATCGCATACCGCGGTCGCCCGTAAATCGTGGATCGAGCAATCGTAATCGCGCACCGGCAGTGCTGCCTCGCTGGCCCTCCAGCGATTCCACCGGCTGTTGAGATGATCCGGGCTGTACCCCTTTCCCGCCGCCGACACGAGGAAGGGCGCCGCCGGGAAGCCCTGCCATGACCGGATCTCGGCAAGATGCGCCTGGGTGAGCGGCACCCAGTGTTCCTTGTCACGCAGCTTGCCGATTTTCATTGTCACGCCACCGCGCTGCACATCGACCGGACGCATCTGGACAAGATCGCTCCGGCGCTGGCCGGTCGCGCGGCCGAGGATCGCCATGCGGCGGATGTCCTGCGGCGCGTTCGCGATCACGAAAGCATAGAATTCCTCGGGCCACGGCTTCGCGCTGTCATGCTCGACCCTGATCGCCGCGACATCCCGGAACACATTCGTATCGCAGAACCCGCGCGGGATGCCCCAGCCGAACAGCGTGCGGGCGATGGAAATCGCGTGGTTCGCGGCAACCGGGGTTTCCGCCATTGCGTCCCGGAATGTATAGGCGCCGCGCGCCGTGATCGATCGCGCCGGCAGCTCGCCCCAGGCCTCGATGATCTTGTCGAGGTAGATCGAGTAATCCTCGCGCGTGCGTTTGCGCAGCCGCTCCCATTCCGGCGCGCCGGGGATGCCCTTGCGCTCGTCGCCGCGATAGGCCGCGACCATGGCGGCAACGCTGAGCGGATCGATAATGCGCGTGATGCCGGCTGCGGCCTCGACCTCCTCGACAAAGCCGCGATCCCCCGGCGCGTTGCGCAGCCGCGTGATCGGCCCGGCCGATTTCGTCCCCCTGCCCGCCTGAAAATACCAATCGATCCGGGGCGGACCCTTCTTGCGCTTGCGGATGACGCGGAAAACGCCTTCAGGCAACGGCACGGTGAGCACTCTTCTTGCCGACACGCAACGCCCCCGCGACCGATGGATCTACCTCGGCGGCACTTTCAACCGGCACCGCCGGGCGCGCAAGCGCCGCCTCGACGCTGGGCCAGTGCCAGCGCTCGATTCCGCCGTCCCGGATGTGAGGATCGGGGATAACCTTGCGCCGGAGCCAGTCCGCAAGCGTGGTCTGCCCGATCATCAACAGCGTGCACAGCGCCTCCCGGTTGACGAAAACAGGATCGAGACCTTCAACGACCCGGCGCTTGCTCATTTCGGCCTCGCTTCGATCATGGCGCGGTAGGCGCGAATGCAATTCGCTTCATCCTTGCCGCCGATATGCGGGTTGAGATGCTTCGATGCTTCCGATTTCTCTCTCTTGCTGAGGCCGATAGCTTTCCACGCAGCGTTGGCCATCACTTCCGTAGGCTCCACCGGCACCACGACCGCCCCTCCCTTGATAATGGACAGGAGGGTTGAGACGGGAATGGTGGTGGCGGAGAGGGCGTCGATGGCTTGTTGGCGATACCCGGCGCGTACGCACTGGTAGTCGTCATCGTCCAGTTCTTCCCATTTGACTGGCTCAAACATGCGCTTGTCATCGGTGTGGCACATGCCTTGCGTGGCGAATATCGCCCTCGCCATCTTCTCGATAAGCTCTTGCTCAGTCATGGGGCTGTTGGTGCTCATGCTGCTGCCTCCTCGAACATGTCGGCTGGGTTGTCTTCGGCGCGGGAAAACACGGGCAGCACCGCCCGCTTCTTCCGCTTCACGTCCGGCAGGGTGAGCGCGTGGACGCAGTTCCACCACGCCCAGCTCGCCGCCTCGTAGGGGCTCACGCTGTTGCCGATCTTGTGGCGCTGCGCGGTCTCCGTGAGCGTGCTGCCCGCCGTGATATCGTAGGTGTCCGGAAAGCCCTGCGCGCGCGCCAGCTCGCGCGGCGTGAGCATCCGCATCCCGATATCCCAGACGATGAACGTGCCGACCGTGACGAACTCGCCGCCGCGCCAGACGCCCTCGGCGCGCAGGAACTCCGCGACGGCGCGGGCGCGATCGATCTGCCAATCCGCGAGCGGCGGCGCATCTGCCGGCGCTTCGATATGAGCGAACCTGTCCTTCGTCGTGACGGTAGCCAGCGGTTCGTTGATCTCCGGGGCCTGATCGACGCCGTAATAGGTGGATGTAAACGGCAGCACGATCGAATGATGCTGGCCGTCCGCGAGCACGGTTCCCAGCGGTTCCTTGATGTCGCCTCGCACCGTGTTGTTCTGGAGCGCGGAGAGGTAGGCCATGACGGGCTGGATCTGCGATCCCTCGGTGGTGATGGTTCCGGCCGGCGCATCGGCGGCTCGACCGGTCGGCGCGCGCTCACCGCCGTTGTGCTGCGCGAGATAGACCGCCGCAAGATCCCCGCCGTTGCCGGTCGGCACAATGGTCGGCGCGGGCTCGAGCACATCTCGTGAGCGCGGCTCCTGTCCCTCGGCCTCTCCATAGCGCGGGACAAGAAGGCCGGTGACGACCTGGTTCTGATCCTTCCGGCTCGCGCAAACCGTGTGCATCGGATCATCCGCCGCGCGGTTTGCGCCGCCCTGCTGCGCGTAGCTCATGTAAGGCGCGACAACAGAGAGTGGCCCGCCCGCGCCGGGGCGCTTGACGAAGCTGTTGGCGGTGATCGTCGGCATGGGCTCATCGATCGCGCGCCCCGTTGCGTCGAATCGATTTACGGCCATGTAAGGCGTGACGATCACGGTGTCGGGCTTGGTGCAGACCGTATGATACGGCGCATCTGCCGGGCGTTCTCCGGACTGGCCCATTCTCCCGCCGACACCGGCCAGATAGGGCGATACGAGGCCGTGCGCATCTCGCGCGGCCGCCACCGTATTGAGCGGCTGGTCAAGACCCTGACCGCGAAAACCTGCCCCGCTATGGTTGCATGTCACAACGAACGGGTCGGCCCGATCCAGCACATAGCGCTTGAAGCCGCGCGCGATGCGGCTCATGGTCTTCGCCGCGAGCGGGCGCTGTATCTTGAGACCCTTTTCCTTCGCCTCCGCCTTCGTCAGGAAGATCGACGGGCACGGCAAATGCCAATCGATGATTTCCGCCGCGGTGCGCCACGGCGCGAGATTGCCGGCCTTCACGTCGGGGTGGTCCGCCCGCTGGTGTGTGACCGGCGGGATGATGATCGGCTTGTTGTCCCGCCGCGCGCAGAGATAGAGCCTTTTGCGGATCGTCGGCGCGCCCTTGTTGCACGCCCGGCTCTCCGCCCATTCGACCTGATAGCCCTCCGCCTCGAGCGCGCGCACCCAGCGCGCGAACTCCATGCCGCGCCGCGCCGGGCACGGTCTGCCGTTCGGCAGCACCGGCCCCCATTGCGCGAATTCCTCGACATTTTCGAGCAGGATGATCTGCGGCCGCGCGACCTTCGCCCAATAGATCACCACATTGGCGAGCCCGCGCACCGATTTCGACGTGGGAGCACCGCCCTTCGCCTTGGAGAAGTCGCGGCAATCCGGGCTGGCCCAAAGCAGGAAGACCGGCTTGCCCTTCGTTACGGCGGCGGGATCGACCTTCCAGATGTTCTCGGTGA
Organism: Pseudomonadota bacterium; assembly: GCA_020161575.1. GTDB lineage: Bacteria > Pseudomonadota > Alphaproteobacteria > Rhizobiales > Beijerinckiaceae > Rhabdaerophilum. Next base: position 28,203 of record JAIUNR010000006.1, on the reverse strand, counting down.
GATGCACGGTGTTCGGGTGGTTCGCCGCGTGCATCGCCAGCGCCTCGGGATCGTGGTTGATCGCGAAATCCGGCGAGCGCCCGAGCGCCCATTCGATGCCGGTCGAGGCCCCGCCCCCGCCTGCAAAGCTGTCGATGATCAGACCGTCAGGCATCGCTCACCCTCCTGAATTCGATACGGGTGACGATGGTTTCCGGCGTGCAATGCTTGTGCGAAGCGCAGAAGAACCTGATGAAGTCGAGCCCGGTCATCTCCGGGAAGCCCTCGCGCGACGTGCCGCCCATCTCACGGCAGATGTTGAGCAGGGGCTCGCACCGGACGCTGACGATCTCGATCACACCGAGAACGTGGACCTTCTCGCCCTTCTTCAGCCCCATGGCCTTGCGAACGGCGCGCAACCGGTCGCCGGGCTTCAGGAAGGTCCATCCCGTGCGGCGTGTCACGTCCTTGGTGCCGTCGAGAAACTGCGGCTCGGTGAGGGCGAAGGAGATGTTGCGCATCATCGCCCCGCCTGTTTCGGCGTGATGAAGGTCATGTCGATATCTCCATCGCAAACTCGCGGGACCAATCCCAAAGCTCGCGCATGAGCGGCTCAGCGCCCTCCACGCCATATGAAGCGATTGCGATTTGCCATAGCGCGACGTATGCACCGGCAAAATGAGCGACCGGATTGTCGCCTTGAGGCCACGATAGAGCTTTGGCAGCGGCTTCTAGAACGGCCTGCCGGCATGCTTCGGCCGCAATGTCGCTCGGGTCATCGGCATTGAACTGGCATCGCTTGATTGCATCTCGAAATGAAGCAGCTTTGTTCTTCATCGCGCCCCCTCACCTGCCGTTGCCGGCGAGCTGGCGCGTGTAGCGCCGCCCGATCTCCGCGTAGCCCTGCTCCGTGGGGCGGATCAGCCCGCGCTCGTCGGGTAGGACAAGGCCCGCCTCGTACAGGCGGGCGATTGTGTGTTGCGTGCATTCGCGGCGCGGCACATGCGGGCGGCGGAACCCGCCCCGGCAGGGCACCAGCCCGCGCGTGCCGGCGTGGTGCAGCGCCTCGCGCTGGTTCGGGGTGAGCGGCGCCGTCATTGCCGGCTCTCTTTCTTGTTTGCCTCTTTGGCAATCAATTCAGCCGCTTCCCGACAGGTTAGCGTCCAGCCGCCCGAATACTCAAAACCGGCGATTTTGATAGCCTCGACCAACACGTTTCTTCCAGGTTGATCACGCCGGGCCACGAACCAAAAAGGCCAGTCATCAGTTTTGTCGGATGCGGATCGCGCAAAGAACTCAGCCACCGCGCGCCCCCCGCTCCCTGCGAAGGCGCGCGTCCCGCCGCGCGAAATAGCCGCAGGCGGGCCACATCACGATGATCATGCTGACATAGGCCGCCGTGGCGCCCCAGATCAGAAAAAGGAACTCGTTCGCGGTCATGGGTATCACTCCCTTGGGGTTGCGGGCTTTTTGCGGGCGTCGCACCAGATCGCGAGGGCGAAGACGGCGAGCCCCGCGAGGAGCAGCGCGACGCCGAACGCCAGCATCGTGCCGAGAACCATGATTGCCGCCTCGGGTTGCCCGCAGGCCCAAAGCGCAGCGGCCAGCGCCAGCGTGAGAACCGTGGTTTTCATCTCAACTTCTCAGGATTTGGGTTGCGCCGGGTTCGGGCGCGGCGGGTGCCTCGCGCTCGGCGATATGCGTGCTCGCGGTGAGGGAAGTCGCGATGCGCGCGTGAAGCACGCACATCGTCTCGCCCGGCCGCACGCGCTGCCGCGCCATGGCGCGGGCCTCCTCCTCGGTGGCGTGAAACGAATTCGGCATGCGCGCGCCTTCGCGCCAGCAGATGAAGAGTTCGCCCATGCGCAGGGCATCGAGCGTGATGAAATCGCTCCGCGTGGCGCCGATGCGGGTTGCCGGCAGGGCCGGCTTTTTCCGGGTGCTCATGTTCCAGCCCCCGGCCTGAGCGACAGCCAGCGCTTGTGGACGAGATAGCTCATCAAGGGCGGCAATTCCCGGCGAAGGTCGCGAAAGACGGCGATGAATTCGGGCGCGCGCAGCATCGCCTCGTCCCGCTCCTCCGGGGTGAGGCACGCCCAAGCCTCCTCGGGCGTGCGGGGCGGCGGCGGGCGATGCGGCTCGCTGAACAGGGTCCGCAGGGTTTCGGTGGTCATGATCAACCTCTCAGGATGTGAATGCAGGTGGCGGGGGTGTGAACCTCGGCGCAGGCGCGATGCGCCGCATCGTCCCGCGCCAGCAGGCCGGCGAGCGCGGCAACGAGCAGCGCGGCGGCAAGGCCGGCGCGAACCGCGAAGGCTGCGGCGGGCGAAATTCGGGGTTGGCGAAGCGACATGGGGTGGCTCCGGTGGCGATATGCGCATAGAATGCATTTTACATGCAGAGTGTCAAATGCAATTTACATGCTTTACCGAAGTAGTCTTTCGCATGCGGGTTCGGGGCTTTGGGAATTGAGCATTTTTGTCGCGATCGATGTCGAGACGGCGGACCCCTGGCCGGGGTCGATCTGCCAGATCGGCCTTGTGGGGTTCACGGGCGGGCAGCTTCGCCGCCGCTCCTGGCTTGTCGATCCCGCCCGGCCGTTTGACCCGAAGTTCACCAAGATCCATGGGCTCAACGCGGCGCGGGTGCGCGGCGCCGCGCCGTTCGGGGCCGTGCTGCCGGAGGTTCTGGCCGAAATCGGCGCCTCCCCGGTCATGAGCTACGGGCCGTTCGATGCCCGCGCGATCGGCTCGGCCTGCGCGGCGGCCGGGCTTCCCTTTCCCGCGCTGGTGTGGCTTGACGGGCTCGAGGCGGCGCGCGCGGCCTGGCCGGAGGCACCCTCGCGCAAGCTGCGCGATCTCGGCGCGGGGTTCGGGATCCGCTTCAAGGCGGATCACGATGCCGAACAGGATGCGATTGCCGCCGCCTATGTTTTCCTGCGCGCCCTGAAGGATCTCGGGCTCAGCGCCGCCGAGGCCGCGCCGCATTTCGCGATCCGCGATATCCGCGTCATTCCACCCACGCCGCCACGGGCGGTGCCGCCGATCGGCGCGGGCTGGGGCGCGGTGCTGGCACGCTCAGCCGGCGTTCCGCCCTCGCTGCAAGGGCAGGTCGTTGTGTTCACCGGCGATCTGCCGTTCTCGCGCGAGGAGATGGCCGAACGGGTCGCGGCGCTGGGCGGCGTGGTGAAACCGGGCGTAACAACCCGGACCACCCTGATCGTTTCCGGCTGGCCGCGCCCGGAGGACGGCGGGCAGAAACTCAAGTCCGCTGCCGACAGGATCATGGACGGGCAGGCCATTTTGTATTGTACGCATGACCAATTCCTAACATTGGTGGAATGACTATGCGAGTTCTCAAATGGATGGTCGTAACGCCTGTTGCGTTTCTGGTATTTTTAGCGCTATTCGGACACTATTTGCCGCCACCTCCATCGAAAATCACCGCCACCGGCGCATCTGGTGGCGATTCCTTGTTGGCAACAGCAGCGGCCAAGCGCACAGAAATACTTCAACAAATAGCTATTGATAAGCTGCGGTGGACTAAAAACGAATTTGGTCGAGTGACAATTACAGCGGAAATCGTGAACCGATCATCTTTTCCGATAAAGGATATTTCAATTGAATGTGAGTTCTCAGGAAACAGCGGCACGGGAATTTCCGCAGTCAAGGCAACCGTTTTCGAATTGGCGCTTACAAATCAACCGATTGACGTGCGGAACCTCTTCATTGGTTACGCACCCCAGCAGACGCGGACGATGCGCTGCAAGCCCATATGGTTTATGTATCGTTGACGAAACCTATCGGCAGAAAAGCAGCCCGTAGATCTGCCATGCTGCCATGATTTCCACATCGTGCTCCGGTGGCGCGTTGAAGCTTTCCAGCGTGTAGAGGTTCTTCTCGCGCCCGCGCCGCACTGTCTTGATCATCTTCCGCCCCTCCCATGTCTGCACGATGGCCTGACGGTTAAGCACATCCTCCGCGCGGAGCTGGCGGGTATAGAAAATCAGGATCTCGCCATTCTGAAAGCGCGGATAGCCCGAATCGCCCTTGATGATCACCGCGCCGATGGACTCTGCGCTGGGAAGCTGGATGTCGCCGACGCTGATTGCTGTTGAATCATCCTCGATCGGAAGTATCGAGGCGCCGGCGCCAACAACACCAAAAACCGCAATCTCTGATGGCGCGGTTTTCCCGTCCATTTTGCCGCGCGCCGTCAAAAGCCAAGCGAGATCGACGCGGAGATATCGCGCAAGCCGGTCTCCAACCTGAGAGAGTCCGAGGCGGCCGTTCTCGTACTGCTCGTACGTGCTCTTTGGTATGCCAAGCGCGGTGTAGACATCTGCCTTGGACAGATTCAAGCGCTCTCGCGCGGCACGAAGGCGCTCGCCCTGCTGGATTCGCTCCATTTCTTTCATCGCAAAGGCATGACTCCAGAAGGCATGTAAAATGCATTTGACATGCAGCATGTAAAATGCATGTTAGCGGCATGACAAACCGCATCACCCTTCTGTTGGACGCAACCGGGCTCTCGCGCCCGCAGGTCGCCGTCGCGATCGGTTGCGATACGTCCACGATTTCCCGGCTCATCGGCGGGCGCCCCGAAACGCGCCCGCAGACCCTGCTTCTCGATCATCTCGCGCGGCAGCACGGCCTTCTCCATCTCGTCTCCGATTCGTTCCGGCCCGCTGCTCCGGCTGGCGAGGGCGCGGGTCCGGCGCCGGAGGCGGCGCCATGAGGCCCGCCTTCGCGCTTTCTGGCGGCGGGAATAGCCGCTGCGGCGCGGGAAGGTCTTCCCCCGCCCGTGGAGCGCTTTCCCCGAAGGCGGGAGCGTTGTCCCGCATCCCCGAGCGCTGCGCCGGGTTCATCCGCCGCCGCCACGCCGCGAAACCGGCGGAACAGGTGGAGGCGGAGACCGGCGGGCGCGTCAGGGCCGAACAGGTGCGCAAGTGGCTGGCCGGCGGTTCCGCGCCGGGCGCAGGCGCATTGCTCGCGATGATCGGCGCCTATGGCCCGGAATTTCTCGCCACGCTGATGCATTCGCCGCCGGCCTGGCTCGACGGGGCGGCGCGGGCCGGACGGCTCGCCGCGATCGAGGCCGACCTCGCCCGGCTCAAGGCGGAAATCGAGGAGATGCAGCGATGAAGAGGATCAAGCGGGCGCTCGTTTCGGTGGTGATGTTCGCGTTTTTCTCGCCGGTCTTCGTCTATGCGATCTGGCAGGCGATCAGCCGGGAGCTTCATCTGCGCGCGGCGGAAAGGCTCCATGCGCGCGGCGAGGCGCATCTCGATGCGGCGCGGGAGAGCGGCCGCCGCGTGAGCCGGGCGCGGCGGCTTCTCTCGGGCGGGGGCGCGTCATGAGCCTTATCCATCGCCATCCCGGCACGCTCGATCCGCGCGTGCATTACCGCTCCCCGTTTTTTGACGCGGATGCCGCCGCCCGCGAGGCGCGCAAGGCGCTTTCGGCTGCGCAAGCCAAAGCGGATGCCGAAATGCGGCGGGAGTTTTCAACCCTGCTCGGCCTTTCCGCGCAGCAAACCGCCATGCTCTTTGCGCTGGTACAGGCCGGCGCGGAAGGGGTTGCCACCGCCGAGTTGATCGCGGCGGGTTTGGTGCTGACCAATACCTCGGGTTTTCTCAACCGGTTCCGCGCGCGGATGGCGGATCTCGACCTGCCCGTTTCGCAGCGGCGGGGGGGTGGCCGGAATGGCCGGACCATCATCCATTACCTTGCGCCGGATGCGCTGGCGAACCTTGCGCGGGAACTGGAGCAGCGGCGCGTCGCCAAACAGCATGGCGCGGTGCCGATGCGGCCGGTTCCGGCTCCCCGCCCTGCTCCTGCGCGCCGCCGCACGGTGCAGCGAAGTGCTGAGATGCCGGTCGCCACGCCACCCTCCGCTGCGCCGTCAGCGCCGGCAGTGCTGGTGATGCTGGCCTTCGATCTTACCGAGAAACAGGCTGCCTTGCTGCTCGCGCTGCACCGGGCCGGTGCCGGCGGACTTCGCGCGGCTGCGATCCGCGCGGCAATGCAGGTCGATAACGCGGCTTATACGGTCGAGAGGCTCGCGCTGCGGCTGGTCAAACATGGCTATGGCGTGGAGCGCGCCGAGATGCGCGACAGCTATCGCCTGCCGCAGGCGCTGCGGATGGAGATCGAGCACATCATCGCCAGCGCGGGGGATGCCGATGCGTGACGGCGCCGCCCTCCCCGCGTTCTACCTCGGCAAGGCATGCCCGCATTGCGGCGGGCGCGGCTGGCGCATCACCACGCATGACGGCACCCGCCCGGCCTGCATCACCTGCGCCGGAACCGGCATCGTGCCCGATCTCCCCGAACCTCTCCCGCAACCGGAGGCTGCGCCATGCCCCGCCTGCTGAGCCGCGATGTCGCCGCCTTCATCGGCGGCAAGATCGAGCGGCATGGCCGCGTGATCCTGCCCGGCCTCGGCACGCTGCGCCTCGTGATGCGCAAAGGCCGCGCCGTGCGCCACCCGGCGAGCGGCGAGATCTACGACATTCCGCCGCGCCCGGCTTTGGTATTCCGGCCCGCACGGGCGCGGCGAAAACCCGAGACCTGAGATCCCGTGCCCCGGCGTGTTCCGCCGGGCGTGACTGGGGGCTGGCCCGGCCCCGGATGAGAGGGCGCGTTGCGTAGCGTTTCCTCCCTGACTGCCGGGCCGCGAGGCCCGGCCTTTTCTCCCTGATTGCAGGGCCGAGCGGCCCGGCGTTGTCCCCCTGGGGGTGTGCCATGACGAACTCAAGCGAAAAGATTTCCACCCTCGCCGCCCGGCTGCGCGGCGCGGGCGCCACGATGCGCCGGGATAACGATGGCGCGCCGGTGATCAGTATCCCCACAGGGCGGGAAAAGGTCCGCCGGGCGCGCGGCGAGGATTTCGGCTCCAATTCCGCCGGGCATCTCAAGGCTTTCATCGAGCGGATCGAGCGGCTGGAAGAGGAAAAGGCGGCCCTCGCCTCGGATATCAAGGATGTCCTCGGCGAGGCGAAGGCGACGGGATTCGACGTCAAGATCATCCGCAAGATCATCGTGCTCCGCCGGCAGGACCCGGCGGATCGCCATGCCCAGGCGGAAATCCTCGAGACGTATCTGCGCGCGCTGGGGATGGAATGATGGGCATCCCCTTCCATCCGCTGGCCGAAATCTTCCCGCTCATAGAAGGCGCGGAATTCGAAGCGATGTGCCGCGATATCTCGGAAAACGGGCTGCACAACCCGATTCTGATCTGGCGCGGCGCGATCATCGACGGGCGCAACCGCTACCGGGCGCTGTGCTGCGCCGGGTGGTCGCCCGAGGATGTGCCGGCGCCAGTGTTCGATCTCGTCAATCGCGGGCTCGCGCGCGATGTCTCGGGTGTGGCGACGGAAGAGCTTCCTGCCTATGTCGTCTCGCTCAACCTGCACCGCCGGCACCTCGACGAGACGCAACGCGCGCTGATCGCCGCGAAGCTGGTGACGCGCGGTCACGGTGGTGCGCGGCGAGGTGATGTGGCGGAAAGCAGCGCAAATTTGCGTCATGAAACCGGCATTGCCGATGCGGCGGCGCTTCTCAATGTCTCGCCCCGGCAGGTGGACAGCGCCCGCGCGCTGATGCGCGAGGCCCCGCCCGCCGTGCTGGCGGAGGCGGAACGCGGCCTTGTCTCGCTCCACGCGGCACAAGGAGGGCTGCGCGCGGCGCGCGAGGCGATCAAGCGCGAGGGCGGGCCGTTTTCCGAGGAGGCGATCCAGCACGCCTATGACCGGCTGAAAGCGGAGACCGAGGCCAGTCGCATCGCCGCGAAAGCGCGTAAGAAGGCAGAGCGCGCGGTGCGCGAGCAACGCCTTGCCGGAAAAATTGCCGAGGCGAATGCCGCACTGGCCGGGGAGACGAAGCGGTACGGCGTCATTCTCGCCGACCCGGAATGGCGCTTCGAGACCTGGGGCGAGGGCGGGATGGACCGCGCGCCGGAGAACCACTACCCGACGAGCCCGACCGAGGAAATCATGGCCCGGCCCGTGGGCACTCTCGCCGCGCGGGATTGCGTGCTGTTTCTGTGGGCGACGGCGCCGATGCTGCCCGATGCGCTGGAGGTTATGGCGGCCTGGGGTTTTAAGTACAAAAGCCAGTGCATCTGGCGGAAGGCCGTGCCGATCACTTACGGCGAGGAATACAGCGCCTTTGATCTCGCGTTGTGCTCGCCCGTGCTCGGCACCGGATACTGGTTCCGCAACGCCCATGAAATCCTCCTCGTCGGCACGCGCGGCGATGTGCCGGCCCCGGCGATGGGCGATCAATTCCCCTCGATCATCGATGCGCCGCCGGGCCGGCATTCCGAAAAGCCCGAGGCGTTCCACGCGCTGATCGAAGCCTATTTCCCGAGCCTACCGAAAATCGAACTCAACGCCCGCGCCACCCGGCCGGGCTGGGATTGCTGGGGTGCGGAAGCGCCGGAGGCCGTGGGATGACGACGAACCGCTCATCCGAGGAGTTCGAAATGCGGCGCTGCATTGAGGCGTGGGGGCGGCAGATGTGGCCCGGCGCGAGGCTCGTCCACGAACTCGTCGTAGCACAGACCCGCCGCATCGACATGGCTTTCATAGGCCGCGATTACCTCGTCGGCGTCGAGATCAAGTCGAGCCGCGACACGCTTGATCGGTTGAAAGATCAGATCCGCGTCTTCCGTCAGCACATCCCGCTCGTTCTCGTAGCGCTTGCGCCGAAATGGAAAAATGATGCGGTCCGGTATGTGGGTTGGACAGATTTGTTCGAGGTCGAGCCGGGGGCGGTCCATCCCGTACGCGGGCACAGCTATTATCGTCAGGATCGCAGGATCACAGTGCAGATGCTTGATCTGCTCTGGGCGGAAGAGCTGCGCTCCGTAGCGCAGCACGTCGGCCTGAGCGCGCCGACGCGCACCACAATGGTCGGCAACATCGGCAACATCGCCCATCACGCGACCGGCGCCGCGATCGTGCGCGAGGTGTGCCGCGCGCTTCGCGCGCGTGACGCATTTCCGAAAAATCCAAAGCACCCGCCCAGCGATCCCCCTGTTTTGTGCGGCGCGGAATCGCCCTCCCCCGTTTGCCCCGAAAGGAAAGCCGATGCCTGAGATACGGATCGAACAACCTGTTCTGCTTGCCATGCTCAACCGCGTCGTACCGGTCGTTTCGGCGCGGAGCACGATCCCGATCCTTGAAACCGTTCGGCTCCGGGTGGACGGAAGATTGGAAATCTCCGGCACGGATCTCGACAATCACGTCACGGCTGCCACGCAGAATGTGGAGATCGGCGGCGCGGGCGCGGTCTGCATGCCAGCGCGGAAACTGCGCGAACTTCTGCGGGCCTGCGATCCGGTCGCCCGGATCACGCTGCAATGGGACCCCGATGGCGCGAGCGTTGTCGAGATGACCTCCGGCCCGATCCGGTATCGGCTCAACGGCTATTCTGCCGCCGATTACCCGGATCGCTCCGAATTCGAGGCAACGCATCGATTCGGGATGCCGGCGGCGGATCTGCGCGTTTTGCTCTCCCGTGTCGCCTTCGCGATGTCGGAAGATGATGCGCGCTATTACCTTCACGGGGCTTATCTGCATATCGAGGGCGATCACCTGCGCGCCGTGGCGACGGATGGCCACCGCCTCTGCGCGCAGGACGTTGCGTTGCCGGAAGGCGCGGCTGGGATGGCGGGCGGCATCGTGCCGCGATGCGCTGTCGGGCATGTCCTGCGCCTGCTCGGCGGCGCGGCGGCGCGCGGTGTCGAGACGGTGGATCTCGCGTTCGGCCCGAAAAAGGTGCGGTTCGCGTTCGGGGATATCGAGATCGTCGCCAAGCTGATCGACGGCACGTTCCCCGATTATCGCCGCGTTGTTCCGCCGCCCCCGCCCTTTTCGGTGACGCTGCCGCGCCGGCATATCGAGGCCGCGCTGCGCCGGGCCGGCGCGCTTGTGGGGCGCTTTGTCTCGCCGCACATCAAGATCAGCCTCGTTCCCGATGCAATCGAGATCGAGGCGAAAAGCGTGGATTATGGCACCGCGACGGAGCGCGTGCTCGCGCCGGGCGCGGTCAAGGCACCCCAGATCGGGATGAACTGGCGCTATCTGCTCGAGGCGGTGCGCGCGCATCAGGCGGAAGACATTACGCTGGCGATTAAGGATACCGGCTCGCCGATGCTGATCACCGGCGATGCCGGGTGCCTCGTGGTCCAGATGCCGGCGCGGGTGTGACGATGGGGGCGGCTATTCTCATCGCCGGCAATGCCGTGCTTGCGCGCAATGCCGCGCTCAATGACTGGGGCTGGCGGGAAACCGGCTTTGGTCAGTACCGGCGGCGTGACGGGCTGGTGATCTATTATGTGAACAGCCCCGAGGCGATGCGCGGCCTGCGGCGCGGAACGCTGCTGTTTCTCGGGCCGCAATGGTGGGACGGGCCGATCGGCACGGCGCGCGACCGCGCCGCATTGCTCGAACGCTTCAACCTCGTGCGCGACCTCAATCAAGGAGAGGCAGGATGAGGACAGGCCTGTTTCGCTACGTGAGGTTCCGCGATCTGCCCGAGTATTTCCGGCGGGGATGGATGATTGCCGCCGATCTCGGCCCGACGCATGGGCAATGGTCCGTGCTGTGCTGGCACTGCGAATGCGGCGAGGTGGAGCCGTGAGCGCTTCCCCTCAACTCGATGTCGAACGCCCCCTCATCCGCTGGCACGGCGGCAAGTTTTTGCTCGCGCCGTGGATCATCTCGCATTTTCCCGCGCACCGGGTCTATGTCGAGCCGTTCGGCGGCGCGGCATCCGTGCTGCTGCGAAAGCCGCGCGCCTATGCGGAGATCTACAACGATCTGGACGCCGAACTGGTCACCCTCTTCCGTGTACTGCGATCGCCAAGGGCGGGAGAGTTGCGCGAGGCGCTGCGGCTCACGCCTTTCGCCCGTGATGAATTCGTGGGTGCCTATGCGCGGACAGATTGCCCGGTCGAGCAATCACGGCGGATGATCATCCGCGCGTTCATGGGTTTTGGCTCCACGGGCGCGCTTGGGCGGTCAACCGCGTTCCGCGCGAATTCGAACCGGAGCGGCACCACGCCGGCCCATGATTGGGCGAACTATGCCCCGGCGCTCGGCGCGATCATCGACCGCCTTTCCGGCGTGACGATCGAAAACCGCCCGGCGATGGATGTCATGGCCCAGCACGATGGGCCGGAGACCCTGCATTACGTGGACCCGCCCTATGTCCACGACACGCGGTCGAAGGGCAACCCTTATTGCGCAAAGCACAAGTACCGGCACGAGATGACGGACGACGATCATGCCGAGCTGCTGGTTTTCCTGCGCACGCTGCGCGGGCGTGTCGTCCTCTCCGGCTATCCGCACCCGATCTACGATGATGCGCTGGCGGACTGGCGCCGCATCGAGCGCCAGGCGCTGGCCGATGGCGCGAGGGCGCGGACAGAGGTGCTGTGGCTGAATTTTGATGTTGGTGATGACGAATCGCAAGGGGAGATGCCGCTATGAGTGCGCGCCTTCTCGGTCTCGCCTTCGGGGCGCGGGTACCGTCCCACGCGGCGAAAATCGTGCTCCTGAAGCTCGTCGATTGCTGCGACGACGAGGGCCGCAACATTTACCCAAGTGTCGCCACGCTGGCCACGGCGGCGGAATGCGCGGAACGCACCGTGCAGCGCGTGCTGCGGCTATTCTGCGCGATCGGGCTGTTGCGCCTCGTGCGCGAGGGCGGCGCCGGCAAGGGCTCGACGCGCTGCTACGAGATGGATATCCGGCTGCTGTTCGAGCTTTCCCGGCCCGGCCTCTTCGCGGAACTCGAGGCGAGGAACGGCGGCGCGGTGGATGCCGAGGAAACCGCCGGCCATGCGCAAAACGCATGCGACAAGGCGGAAGAGGCGGCGCCCGGAGAAACGCTTAGGGTGACACCATGTCACCCTAACGAAGCGCTTAGGGTGACATTGACGACATCTCAGGGTGACATAGCTGTGTCACCCAACCCCTTAAGAGAACCCTCAAGAGTTGAGAAAGAGAGCGCGTGGGCGCATGCGGCGGGCGCCACATCCGGCTCGCCGGGCGGCCATGACGAGAGCGCAGGGCTGGCCGGGGATGGGGCGACCTCCGGCCCTGCCGTCACGCTCGACGATTTCCGCAAGGTCTGGCCCCGTGTCGGGGTGGATGATCAGGCCAAGCTCGCCACGGCCTGGGCCGAACTGCCCTTTGCCGAGCGGCGCGCCGCGATCGACGGGGTGGCGCCCTTCCTCGCCGAACTCAAGGCCGCGAAGCGCAGCACGGTGCCGGCCTCCTGGAGCTATCTCAGCCAGCGGCGCTGGACCCTGATCGACGCCGAGGCGGCGGCGCGGAAGGCGAGCGCTGGCGTGATCGCCGTTGCGCCGTGGAGCCGGGAGTGGTGGGCGCTGCTCTTCGGCAAGCTGAAACGCGGCGAGCGCTGCTCGCTGATGGTCGAGTGGGCAATCAAGGGCACCGGCATGACCTGCAAGCCCGGCGACATGCCCTCCGCCGAGGCGATCACGGCGGTGCAGCCCTACCCCTGCGACGGGCCGGAAATGGAGGCTTGGCGGCCATGGTTCCGGGCGCGGCGCTGCGAGATGCCGACTTTCCGGGGTTCGTATCGTGTGTTCCTGCCGGCGCCAGCACCGCCGGAAGACGTGAAGCAGGCAAGCGGGTTCTGACGGATGGGGATTGCGATGGACAAGGTGGAATGGGAAGCCCTGCGCGCGGCGAAAGCGCTGACGAAGCGCGAGGAGGCCAAGGCGGCGCGGCGTGCCAGGGCGAAGCGGGGCGCGGACCCTTCCGGCGGGAAGATCGTCGCCGGTACGCGGATCGTGCCGGACCCGATCGAGACAGGCGCATCGCTTCAGGTCAGGGTGAACCTTGCCGAGCACCCGCTGGAGATGATGCGGGCGCGCGGGAGGCTCGATGTGGGGCAATACGAGGCCGGCACGCGGTTCCGCGCGATCTATGAGCGGGCGATGGTCGGCGCGTCGCAAGCCATCGATTACGGGCGGATGCGCGTGGATGGCGGGCGCGGGCGCGACCCGTTGCCTGAGAGCTGCGCCGCTGCGCATCTCGAATTGGCGCGGCTCGCGCGTATGCTCGGGCAGGTCGGCTATGCCATCGTCTCCGCCGTGGCGGGACAGGGCGAGACCGTGACCATGCTCGCCGCGCGCTGGCCCGGCGCCGAGGCGGGGCGCGCCAAGCTCGATTACCTCACCATGCGGCTGCGCGAGGCGCTCGACGTGCTCTCGGTTGAGGTGTGGGGGGCTACCGGCCCGCAGCGCGGGCGCGTGCAGGCCGTGGTGATTGGCGATGAAATCGGCATTTCCACAAGAGTCGAGCAAAAACGAAGCGTGGGATGAATTGACAACTGCGCAGTCGGAAGCGCAGTTTCAGTTATCAGCACGAATCGCGCCCGCTACCGGAAACGGCGGCGGGCTTTTGCGTTCCCGGCGCAAAAATAAAAAAAGAAACGTGCGGTTTATCCAGCATATCCGGGGTGGAATCACGCGGGATGACGCATCATGTGAAGATCGGCAGCGCAATGGATCGCCTGCCCCGTCATCCCGGCAGGTTGCCGGGCGGGGTGAAGCCCGTCGATCCGTTCTATCGCACGAGGGAATGGGTTGAGTTCTCGTCCGCGATCAAGCGGGCACGGGGCTATCGCTGTGAGGCATGCGGCGCGGATCACACCGAAACGCCCTGGAAACTGCGCAGCGATCACAAGGTAGCACGCAAGGACGGCGGGGCGGATTTCGATCCGCTCAACATTTTGTGCCTCTGCGCCGCCTGCGACAACCGCAAGCGGGCTCGCGAGCACCAGCAGAGGGGGGCGGCTCAAATCTCTGGCGCCTTCCCCGCCTAGGACCCGCTCTTCCCCCTTTCAGGGATTTTTTTTCGTGGTGGATGGTTGCGACGCGGCTGCGAAAAATAAAGGGAGGCCGTCCTTTGAACCCGGCGATGCTGATTTCGATCAGGTCCGCGCGATGGCTGTTGACGGCAAGAGCGACGAGGCCATTGCCGAGGCGCTGGAACTCTCGCTGCCGACGCTTCGCAAGTATTTCGCCGAAACGCTTTCTGCCGCGCGGGCGGAATGCGCGCCGACCCTGTTCGAAAGTGCGCCGCTCCAATCCGGGCCAGCGCCGCCCCGCCCGCGAGGACGCAAGCGTTACGTGCCGATGAACGCCGATCGCGAGCGGGTCCGCATCCTGAAAGCTACCGGCATCGCGGAAGCGATCATCGCCGCCCGGCTGGGGGTCAGCGAACCGACGCTGCGCCGCGCGTTCCGCGCCGATCTCGACCACGCCCGCGAAACCGCCCGCGCCGAGATCATAGAAACCCTGCATCGGCAGGCCCGCGGCGGTTCCACCGCTGCGGCAAAGGCGCTGAAGGAAATGCTCGATGAGATCGATCTCGCGAGCATCGCCGCCCGGCGCGCTGCGCCCGCAGGCGAGGCCCGCGCCTCCGAGAAGGAGACGCTGGGCAAGAAGGTGCAACAGGCAAAAGCCGCCGAGAAGGCGGGGAGATCCGGCAAATGGGCCAAGCTCTCGCAAGAGATGTTGCAGTAGATCGCGCCTATTGGGATCTCTCGAACCCCGGCTGGTTCGATGCGCTGAAAGCCCGGCGCTCGTTGCTGCCGCCAGGGCTTCCGCTCAACGACAACGCGGCGGATCGCGGCGTCCGCGTTTTCAACGAGCTGCGCCTGCCCGATGTGCCGGGGCGCCCGCGTATGGCGGATTCCGGCAACGACTGGGTCCGCGATGTGGTTCGCGCCCTGTTCGGGTCCTGGGATCCGCTCAACGGCGTCCGCTACATCGAGGAGATCTTCGCGCTCGTCCCGAAGAAGAATTCGAAGACCACCGGGGCCGCCGGCATCATGCTCACGGTCCTGATCATCAACGAGCGCCCGAGCGCGCAATTCGCATTGTTCGGCCCCACGCAGGAAATCGCCACGCTCTCCTTTTCCGCGATCAAGGGGATGATCGAGGCGGATGAGGAGTTGCCCGATCTCCTGCATGTGCAGGATCACCTCAAGATCATCACGAACCGGCTCACCGGCGCGACGCTCAAGGTGATGACCTTTGACGCAAAGGTCGCAACGGGCGGGAAATATGCCGGCGCGCTGATCGACGAGGTGCATCTTCTCGGCACGATATCCTGGGCGGCGGATGTGCTCCGGCAGATCCGGGGCGGGCGGATCTCGATCGCCGAGGGGTTCCTGATCCTGATCTCGACGCAATCGGACTCGCCGCCCGCCGGCGTGTTCAAGACCGAACTGGATTATGGCCGCGCGGTTCGCGACGGGCGCATCACGAATTCGGTTCTGTTGCCGATCTTTTACGAGCTGCCGGAGGAAGTGCAGCGCGATCCGGCGCAACCGTGGAAAAGCCCGGAACTCTGGGCGCTGGTTACGCCGAACCTCGGCTTTTCGATCACCATCCCGCGCTTGCAGACGCTTTTCGCGAAGGCGGATGCGGACGGCGCGGCCGAGTTGCGCGGCTGGGCGTCGCAGCACCTCAACATCGAGATCGGCCTCGCGCTCCATTCGAACCGCTGGATCGGCGCGGATTACTGGGAGGGCGCGGCGGATCGCGCGATTACCTTCGCGGATCTGCTCCGCCGCTCGGAATGCATTGTCTTCGGGGCCGATGGCGGCGGGCTTGATGACCTGTTCGGCTTCGCGGCGCTCGGGCGCGAGAAGGGCTCGGGCCGCTGGCTCCATTGGGGCCGGGCCTATGCGGATCGCGGCGTGCTGGAGCGCCACAAGCAAGCCGCGCCGCGCCTGCTCGACTTCGAAAAGGACAATGATCTTGTCTTTATCGATATTGCGGAAGCGCAGGACAGCGACGTTGCCGAGATGGTCGAGATGATCGTGGCGGCGCGGGATGCCGGGCTTCTGCCGGCGAATGACGATGGCGAGATCGTCAACGCGATCGGGATCGACCGTTCCGGCGTCGCGATCGGCCTCCTTATCGACGCGCTGCTGCGCGAGGGGTTTCCGGCAACCGCGATGCGGGCGGTCGGGCAAGGCTACCGGCTGCAAACCGCGCACGGCATCGCCGCGCGCAAGCTCAAGCAAGGCACGCTCCGCCATGCCGGGCAACCGTTGATGGCCTGGAGCGTCGGCAATGCGAAGGCTGAAATGCAGGGCCATTCGGTGGTGATCACCAAGCAAACCAGCGGCGTCGCGAAAATCGATCCGCTCATCGCCCTTTTCAACGCGGTGGATCTGATGAGCTACAATCCGCAGGCCGCCGGCACGCCGGGAATTTTCGTGTGAGCTGGCTTTCACGGCTGCTCGGCGGCGGCGCTCAGCCGGAGCCGGGCGAATCCCCGCGCGAGGTCACCTCGGAAGCGCCGCGCAACGTGCTGATCTCCGAGATCACGCGCGGGTCTGACTTCTGGAGCGCATTCGTCGCCTCCGGCGCGGGCGGTCTTGGCGGCCTTTCCGAGAACACTGCCCGCACGCTGCCTGCCGTCTATTCCTGCGTCAACCTGATCGCGGGCGGCATTCTGAGCATGCCGGTAGACCCGGGCTATCGGTCCAACAAGGGCGATTTCGTCAAGCTTCAGGACGATCCGCTGTGGTATCTGCTCAACGAGCAGTTTTCGCCGCGCTGGTCTGCGTCGAGCGCATGGGAATTCGCCTGCGCCTCCCTGCTCTTGCACGGCAATGCCTATATCGAGATCCGCCGGGATGCCTTCGGGCAGGTCCGCGCGCTGGTGCCGCTCCATCCGGGCCGGGTCACCGTCGCGATCACGCCGGATGGCGAACGCCTGGTCTATGCGGTCGCGCCTGAGACTGGCCTTGCCGGCTCGGTTCGCGCGCTGGATCAAGATGATGTGATCCACGTTGCCGGGCCTGGCTTTGACGGTAGACTCGGGCTTTCCGTCCTGCGGCACGCGCTTCGCGGTGCTGGCGCCGCCGCGAACGCCATGCAGGAATACGCGGCGCGGTTCTTCGCCAATGGCGCTCGCCCGGATTACACGTTGAGCACCGATAAACTGCTCTCGCAAGATGCGGTGGCGGATCTCTACGCCAGGCTGGAACAGTTCAAGGGTTTCGCTGATGCGCATCGGCCTATGGTGCTCACAGGCGGGCTCAAGGTCGATCCGCTTTCGATGCCGCTTGCAGAAATGCAGCTTCTCGAGGGGCGCAAGTTCCAGATCGAGGAGATTGCCCGACTCTACGGCGTCCCGCCCTTCATGATCGGCCATACCGAAAAAACGACAAGCTGGGGTTCCGGCGTCGATACGATGGGCATGCTCTTCGTGCGCTACACGCTGCGGCCGTGGCTGACCCGGTTCCAGAACGAGCTGGATCGCAAGCTGTTCCGGCAGGGCCGGCGCTGTGTCCGTTTCGACACCACCGATCTCGAGCGCGCCGATCTCAAGACGTTGATGGCGGCGATCCGCACCGGCCTGGGCCGCGCGGGAGAGCGCCCGGTCATTACGGTCAACGAGGGCCGCCGCATGATGGGCCTCGCCGATGCGCCCGAAGGCGGCGACAGCCTCGAACCCCTTCCCGCCGGCACCGCGCCCGGCACTCAGGACGGAAATTCCGATGCGCAACCCGCTGCTTAATCTCATCAAGGCCAATTCCCGGCGCGGCTCGTTCCGGGCCGAGGGCAACACGATCTACATCTATGACGTGATCGTCGGCTCGGAACTCGAGGCGGAGTGGTGGGGCGGCATCGCACCGGAAAGCTTCGCCAAGGCGCTCGCGGCGATCGAGGGGGACGCGATCCTGCGCATCAATTCGCCGGGTGGCGATGTCTTCGCCGCCCGCGCCATGGTGCAGGCGATGCGCGAGCATGCCGGTTCCATCACGGTCCATGTCGATGGCTATGCCGCCTCCGCCGCCTCCCTGCTCGCCGCTGCGGGGGATCGCACCGTGATGGCCGAGGGCGCCTTCATCATGATCCACGAGTCATGGACGCTCACGGTCGGGAACAAGGCCGATCACGGCAAAACCCAGACGCTTCTCGATCAGATCGACCGGTCAATCGCCGAAACCTATGCCGCGCGCGGCAGGAAATCAGCCGAGGACTTCGCGGCGATGATGGTCGAGGAAACCTGGCTCGGCCCTGCCGAGGCGGTCGAGGTCGGCCTCGCCGACGAGGTCGTCACGTCGGGCGACACGCGCGCCGCGCGCGCCAAATGGAATGTCGATGCCTATCGCCATGCGCCGGCCCCGCCGCCGCAGCCTGCCGCGCCGCCTCCTGCGGCGGCAGCACCCGACCAGAACGCCGCGCATCGCCTTCGGGCGCATCGCCTCCGGCTTCTGCACGCCTCTGCATAGCGCGCCGCGCGAAGCAGCTCCGCCGCGTCACGCGGCACTCACAAACAGAAAGGCAATGCCATGAGCATTCAAGCTCTGCGGGAAGCCCGCGCGGCGAAGGCGAAGGAAATCGACGCCCTCGTCAAGAAGGAAACGTGGAACGAGGCGGTCGATCAGCCGATCTATGACGCCGGTATGGCGGAGATCGACCGGATCGACGCGCAGATCAAGCGCATCAACGATTTCAACGCCTCCGTCGCGCGTGGCGCGCTCGACAGTCAGATCGACGAGGCCGCGGGCAAGCTGGAGCGCGACAAGGGCGAGATCGGCAAGCTGCACGCGAAATGGCTGCGCGGCGGCGATCGCGCCATTTCCGCCGAGGAATGGGCGGTGATCCGAAACGTGCAGGGTGCCATGTCCACCACCTCCGGCGCGGAAGGCGGCTACACGGTGCAGACCGAGGTGGCGAAGGTTGTGCTCGATGCGCTTAAGGCTTATGGCGGCATGCGCGAGGTCGCGACCGTCATTCAGACCGAACAGGGCAACCCGATCAATTACCCGAATTCGGATGGCACAAACGAGGAAGGCGAGATCGTCGCCGAGAACGCAAGCGCTTCAGACGGTGATATCAGCTTCGGCTTTACGATGCTGACGCCGTACAAGTACTCGTCGAAGGTGGTGCCGGTTCCGATCGAGCTTCTTCAGGACTCGGCGATCGACGTTGAGGCCTTCGTCAACCAGCGCATCGTCAACCGCCTCGGCCGTGTCACCAACAGGCACTTCACGGCGGGGGACGGCGTTTCCAAGCCCAAGGGCGCAGCCATCGCCGCGCCCGTGGGCGTCACCGCCGCGAACGGCACGTCGCAGGTCACGTCGATCACCTATGACAGCCTGGTCGATCTTCAGCACAGTGTGGATATTGAGTACCGCAAGACCGGCAACTGTCGTTTTATGTTCCACGATCTTACCATGCGGCAGATCCGCAAGATCAAGGACGCGGAGGGCCGGCCGATTTTCGTCCCTGGCTACGAGACCGGGAGCCCCGGCGGTGCACCGGATCGCGTTCTCAACGACCCGATCCAAATCAACAATCACATGCCGGCCATGGCCGCGAGCGCACGTTCGATCGTCTACGGGGATTTCTCCTCCTACATGATCCGCGATGTGTTGTCGGTCCTTCTCCAGCGCTTCGATGATTCCGCCTACGCCAAGAAAGGCCAGGTCGGTTTTCTCGGCTGGATCCGCTCCGGCGGCGCCTATGTCGATGTCGGCGGCGCGCTCAAGGTCTTCGTCAACGCCGCATCGTGACGCGGCGCGTTCCGCTGGGCCGCGCGCCCGGCGTGCCTGTTTTTCAAGCCCTCATTTGACGGAGGAACCGATGAAGGTTCGCCTCACCTGCTTTTACGGCGATGCCGTGCCCGGCGATGTGATCGCCGTCAGTGCCGCCGAGCACGATCGCCTTGTCGCGCTCGGTTCAGGCGTTTCCGCGCCGGATGCCGCGCCGCCGCGCGACGCCGGGGCCGATGCGCCCGGCAAGAAGACCAAGCGCGACGCCGGGGCCGATGCGCCCGGCGCTGAAACGCAAGACGCGGGCGCGTGATGCGCCCGCTTCCCGTGCGCGTTGAGGGGCCGGCCATCGCGCCGGTCACGCTCGCGGAACTCAAGGCGCATCTGCGCATCGATTTCGATGACGAGGATGCCCCGCTTGCCGTTTACCTCGCTGCAGCCGTCGCGCATTTCGATGGCTGGTCCGGCGTGCTCGGGCGGTGTCTGATCAATCAGCAATGGCGCATCGATTTTCCGGCCTTCCCCTGTGGCGGGGTGCTCGCACTGCCCTTCCCCGATGTCAGCCTTGCCGCAATCGCCTATTCCGATGCGGTGGATGTCGATCAAGCGCTTGCCGCCTCCGCCTATCGCCTCGTGCAATTGCGCGGCGGCGCGGTGCTCGCGCTCAAATCCGGCGCTACCTGGCCGGAAACGGCGGCGCGGCCCGATGCGGTGCGCGTGACCTTTACGGCGGGTTTTGGCGCGGCAGCGCCCGATGTACCGGCGTCGATCCGCACCGCGATCATGCTCCGCGCGGGCGATCTCTACCTCAAACGCGAGGATTCCTCGAAAACCGGCGGGCTCGTCGAAACCCTGATCTCGCCCTACTGCCGCACCGGGCTCGGACCCGGCTGACAAAAGGAGATTACCAATGCCTGCCAATCGAAAAATGACCGAATCCGTTGCGCTGCTGGGTGCGATCGATGCTGATGCCTATAACGCCTCGGTCCAGACCACGGCGTGGATACAAGCCGATGACTTTTCCGCCTATGCCGCCTTGGTCGCGCCCGGAGACATGACTACATCCGCAACGATTGATGCAAAAATTGAGCAGGCGACCGATGGTGCCGGCACGGGCGTCAAGGATCTTCCGGGTAAAGCCATTACGCAATTTACCAAGGTCGGCAATGACGACAACAAGCAGGCGTGGATCAACTTCAAGCCGTCTGATCTTGATCTGGCGAACGGCTTCGGCTGGGTTCGCCTGTCCATGACCATCGCGACGGCGGCCTGCGATGCCGCCGGCTATCTCTTCGGCTTCGGCGCGAAGGCCTCGCCCGCTTCGGATTACGACGCGACAAGCGTTGACGAAATCGTCGGCTGATACCGGGCTGCGCCCTACCGGCGCGGCGATTATCCTGGCATAGCGGCACTGCCGCCAATCAACGAGGTTTATCATGCCGCTTACCGCAAACATCGCGGTCACGATCGAGGCTGTCCATACCGCTGCCAGCGATCTTTCCGCGCCGGTCGATACCCTGCGCCGATCCAAGCGACGTTCCTGGCTTTCGGGCGTCGCGAACGGGCAGATCGACGAGAAATTCGCCGATACGCGCACCCTTGCCGCCTCCGCCAACGAGGATATCGATCTCATCGGCGCGCTGGCGAACGTGTTCGGCGCGACGGTCAATTTCGCTGAAATCGCCGCGATTTACATCGAGGCGGATGCCGCAAATACCAACAACGTCCGCGTCGGCCCCGCCGCGTCGAATGGATTCCTCGGCCCCTTTGCCGACATCACAGACCGAATCATCGTCGCGCCGGGGCAGATGTTCCTGATCACGGCGCCAGATGCGGGGTGGTCTGTCACTGCTGGCACGGGCGACAAGCTCAACATCGCCAATTCCGGCGGCGGAACCGCCGTCACCTATTCCATCGTGGTATTCGGTCGCACGGCCTGATCATGCGTCCGGCTGGCCAGTTCAACCGCCGCTGCACGGTCCACCGCCGCGCCGTTCTTGACGGCGCACGCGGCTCCTCGCGCGGCGAATACCTGCCCGTTGCCGGTCTCACCCGCATCGCATGCGCCTATCGCGAGACGGGCCTGAAAGAGGCGGCGCTCGGCAATGGCGCGCAGGGCCTGATCGACGCGCAGATCATCCTGCGCGATTGCCGGGCGGCCCGCACGATCACCAACGCGGATCGCGTCGATATCGAAGGCGTCGGCTTCGCGATTGTTTCCGCCGGCCTGCCCGATCGTGGCGATATCGTGCTTCAGGTTCGCAAGGATCAAGGCTGATGTCGCTTCCCGCGCTTGTGTACAAGGCCGGCCAGCTCGCCTTAAGCTCAAAAGCCGGTCAAGCCGTTTTTGCGGCCGAAATGGTCGGCCTGGAGGTGGATTACACCTCCATCCTCAAGTGGGGGTTCCGGCTCACCCGCGCCGCCACGCGGATGCATGGCGCCGCGCGCGGGGTGGATGAGCGTGCGCTCGCGGAAATGGTGGCGCTGGCGCAAAGCCGGGCATCCCGCCGCACCGGGCGCCTCGTCGCCGGCATCACCGGCACCCGTGAGGGCGAGGAGATGGTGTTCCGGGCTACGGCGCAGCGGGATGCGTCCAGCGCTGATTACGCGCCCTTTGTCGAGCGCGGCACCCGTGCCGGATCGCGGCGGCGCAACGTTGTGACAGCCGCGCGTTTCGATGAGGCATCCGGCGGCCGTCGCAGGGTGAGTTATGCGCATCCCGGCACCGAGGCTACGCCGTTTTTCTACTCGTCGGCGGAGGAGATCCTGTCCCGCCGCCGGCTTGAACAGGCCGAAGTCATGGCCCGCGCCGTCGCCGAAGATCAGGAGGGCTGATGTCCGCTCGCCGGAAAAACCTGCGCGTCACCGAGCGTTGCGATGTCCCGGTGAAAGGCGTGGTTTTCGAGCTTCTGCCCGGTGACCACGCGGTGACCGAGCATATCGCGGATCGTGTCGTCGCCGCCGGCAAGGGGCGTCGTCTCATCCAGCGCGGCGAGCGCCTGAAAACAGCGGAGGCGGATGATGCGCAGCAGTGATGCCCTCGGCGATATCGTCGAGCGGCTGAAATCCGTTCCCGCGCTCGATGATGCGGTGCGCGGCGAGATCCACATCGATTACCCCGGCGAAATCGCGCCGGGCTCGCCGGTGTATCGGCCCGCCAATTCCGGCGCCTATCTCTACTTCGACGCGCTCCTCAAAACGCCGCTCGGCGATTGCGGGAACTGGCAATGCCGGCTCCGCATCTATGCCGAGAGCTTCGCGGCGGATCGCCTCGAAGCCCATGACCTGATTGACCTTGCCGTCGCCGCGCTCGACGAGCGCTACGGCGCCGCCCCCTTCGCTGGCTTTTCTCCGCAATGCGTCGCGGCGGGTGATGTCATCGACCCGCTTTCTCCCCGGTCGGCCTATGCCGATTTCACCTTCATCCTGTGAGGCTGCACCATGGCTCTTCCCGTTATTCTTCAGGGCACGAAATTCCGCGTCTATATCTCCGATGGCGTCACGGCCGGCGACGCGCGGTTCAAGTTTTTCTGCACCTCGACCAACAAGACCTTGCAGGAGCAAACCAATTTCGAAGAGGTCTATCTCTCGGATTGTCTGGACCCTGATCAGATCCCGGCGCGTTCCTCGCGCCCCACGGGGACGAGCTGGTCCGTTCAGCTCGACGGCATTCTCGATCCCAACCAGCCTGTTTTTGGCTATGTCGCGGCGGCCTATCGCGCGCGCACCACGGTCGAGATCAAGGTCGTGGAAGATGTGGTTGGCGGCTCCTCCTACACCGGTTTCGTGTGGGTCGAGAGCATGCAGCGCGCCGCTGCCGGCGCCGGCAACACGACATGTGCTCTTTCCCTGCGCGGCGAGGGCACGCTGACCTACGCAACGGTCGCGTGATGGCCGGTGTCGATCTTGCGGCGGAGGGGTTTCCGGCGGAACCGCCCGCGCATCCCGTTGTCCATGCCGAGATCGGCGGGCGGCGCTGCCGCCTCCTTCTGCGCATCGGCGATCGGATCGAGCTTGAGCGCCTCACCGCGCGCGGCGTGCAGGAAATCAACAATCGCTTCGCGCTGCAATCGGTCGGCGAGGCGGAGATCGCGGAGACGATCCGCCTCGGCCTGATCGGCGGCGGGGAATGCACGCCCGCCGTCGCCTCGGCGGTGGTCGATGTCTTTATTCGCCCGCGCCTTTTCGATCATGTAGCGCTGGCGCTTCAGGTCCTGCTCGCCTCGGTGGCGGGGGTCGAGGGCTGGGGCGAACCGGGGGAAGCGGTGGCTCCGGGCCAAGACCCGGCGACCCCGGAGCCTTCTATCGCCTCGGCCGCCGCCTCGGGTTGAACCCGCGCGAGGTCGATGCGCTCACGCTGGGCGAATTGAACGTGCTTTTCCGGGATGTGCTCGCCGAACAGGGAAAGCCCCTGCCGGTCCTGCGCAAGGCCGGTGAATTCAGTGATTTCGCCGCCGTTCTGGCGGATGAATGGACGAAAGGGCGGGCATGATGTCGGGAGCCTCGCAAGCGCTTGTCCTGCGCTTCAACGCGGATACCGCGCCGGCCCGCAAGGCCTTCACCGAGCTTGCGCAAACCGGCGCATCGCAAATGGCGCTGCTCGCGGGCGCCGCTGCCGCCTCGGGCCGCAAGATCGACGGCGGCATGCTTGGCACGCTCGCGAAGCTCGCCGCCGGTATCACCGGCGTGCAGCTTGCCTATGCCGGTTTTGCCGCCGTTGCGGCATCTTCGATCGCCATCGCGATCGAGCGTCTCGGCGAGTACCGCCGCATCCTGGCCGAAGCAAATGCGGTCGGGGTTTCTACGGATTTCTACCAGAAATTCGTGCAGAGTGCCGATGCAGCGGTTGAGAAGGCAAAGCTTCTCGGTGCCGCGCTCCAGACCGCGCGGGGCGCCACGCGCGAGGGGCTGGAGGGATCATCGGTCGGAAACCGGATCGATGAATTCTGGCGCAATGGCGGCTTTACCGAGGCCGGCGAAGCGGCGCGAACCGCTTATCGCAACGCAGCAGATGCCGAGACGCGAATACAGGCCGCGTTGCTCGCGATTGACAGTCTCCGGGAGGCCGGGCGCGCGCTGGAGGGGCTTGATCTTGCCGAAAAGCTGTTCGGGCAGGCGGCGGCGGATGCCTTGATCGCGCGGGCTGATCGCGCCGGGATGAGCCTTTCCGCCATGGTCAACGCCACGGCGGACAAGAGAGTTGTCTCCCCCGAGCAGATCGAGAATGCGCGGCAGCTCGAGGAACGTCTCGAAGCGGCTCGCAAGACCATGGCCGAGGGTATGCGGCCAATCCTGGAGGATCTGGAGCGCCTTGGCGTCGCGCTCTATCGCGGCTGGGTCAATACCGAAGAGGCGATTGCCGCCGTTGTTTCGAAGGTCGGCGCGCTCTATAGCGCACTCAAACAGGTTGTGACTCTTCTGCCCGGCGGAACCGAGAACATCGCTGGGGCAGTGACCGCGACGGCCGAGGCGCGGCTCGCCAGCCTTGATGCGCAAATCAAGTCGATCGAGCGCGGCGGAGTTTTTGACCCTCGCCTCAAGGGTCTGCAGGCCCAGCGCGACGAGTTGCGGGCGGTTTCCAATGCGGCACGCGGGCGTCAGCAACTCGCCGACGACGCGGTGCCTTTTATCCCGATGGGCAGCGGCCCGGTCCAGCTTGGCCCTTCCGATCCGCTTGCTCAGCCCTCAGCACGGCCGCCGCGCCGGCCGATCACGGATCAGCCTCTGCCGGTTTCGCGCAGCGGCGGCGCATCGCCGACCGATACCGATCTCGCGTTCTATGAAAAATACGTCGCCAATATCGAGAAGGCGACGGCGGCGCTCAAGGCGGAACAGGAAACGCTCGGGCAATCCGTCTATGCGCGAGAACGCGCTGTTCTCACCGCGAAGGCCGATGCCGAGTTCAAGGCAAAGGACATCGAACTTTCGGACGAGCAGCGCGCCAAGCTCGAGCAGATGATTGAGGCGCAGGCGCGCATGAAAGACAGTCTCGAACGCTCGCGCGAGGCGATGCAGGGCCAGCGCGAACTGGTGAATTTCCTCGGCACCAGCATGTCCGGCTTTTTCTCGGATGTGATTTCGGGCGGCAAGAACGCCTCCGACGCGCTGATGAACCTTACCAAGCGCCTCGCCGATGCGGCGATTCAGGCCGCTTTGCTCGGGCAAGGCCCGCTTGCCTCGCTTTTCGGGATGCAGGGGCAGAACGGCGCGCCCGGCGGGCTTTTCGGCGCGTTGTTCGGCGGCTTTGGCGGCGGTGGCGGGGGGTTGTTTTCCTCCCTGCTGCCGGCGCCCGGCGCTGTTTTCGATGTTGGCTCGCGCAATGTTCCGAACGACATGATCGCCAGGGTTCATCAAGGCGAGATGATCATCCCGCGCGGTGCGGCGGATCGCATCCGGCAGGGCGAGGGATTGGGCTCCGGCGGGGCATCCCGGCTCGAGGTCGCGCTCTCGCCGGATCTCGTTGCGCAGATCCTCGAGCAGGCGCGCGGGCAATCGGTCTCGATCACCCGGCAAGGCATCGCGGCGAACAACCGGGCTCTGCCCGGCATGCTTGAGGAGCAGCGCGCGCGATGAGCGTGATCTATTGGCCGGCGAACCTCAAGCCGCTCGACGTCACGCTCGGCGAGGCCGGGCGCGCGGTTTCCGGCGGGCGCACGCTCTCCGGCGTCGAGCGCCTCACGCAATCCGACGCGGGGTTCTGGCGCATGTCGCTCACGTTCCAGCTCCGCAAGAGCGCGCATATCCTCACCTGGCGCGCGGTGCTGGCGCAGCTCGGCGGGCGCGCCGGGCGGATCATCGTCCCGGCATTCGATTGCGCCCGCTCGCCGGGCGCGACCGATTTTCGCCTGCCGGCTCTCTCCGTTCCGCATAGCGATGGCGCGCCCTTCTCGGATGGCTCGCACTATCTTGGCCGCGCCTACAATGTCTCTTTCGCTGCCGCGCTGCCGGCGCGCGCCACGGCGGGCGTGCTCGTGCTGCACGATACGCCACACGCCGCGCCCTGGCCCGGCATGTATTTCTCGGTGGGGGATCGTCTCCATATCGTGCGTACCGCCGGGCCGGTCTCGGGCGGGCAATGCGCGATCACGTTTTCACCGCCGCTGCGCGCGCCGGCCGGGCCGGCATCCGTGATCCGGTTCGACGGCGCGCGCGGCACGTTCCGCCTCGCCGAAGACGAGGGCGGGATTGCCACGCTGGCGCGCTTGCAGGCGGCGGATCTTACCGTCAATTTCGTCGAGGCGGTCTGATGGCGGTTCTCCGTGCGGCGCATCTCTTCCATGCCGCTTTCAAATCCGGCGATGTCAGGTTCTGGACCGGGCGCGGCGATCTCGTCGCGGGCGGTCATACATGGACAGGCTCGGCGGATTTCATCGGCGTTTCGGAAATCGATGCAGCGGCGGGGGCCTTTGCCTCGCCCTTCACTGTTACGCTCTCCGGCCTGCCAGCGGAGCACTTCGATGCCTATGCGCGCCTGATGGTGGTGGATGCCTCCGAATATCGCGGCCGGGCGATCACCGTTTCTATCTGCTTTTTCGATGAAGCCTGGCAGGTCATCGAGGAGCCGATCGCCTGCCAGACCGGCTTCATGGATGTGCCGATCCTCGATGCGGACGCGGGTTCCCGCCGGATCACGCTGCAATGCGAGGGGCCTTTCGTCACCCGCTCGCGGCCGCGCCACGGGTTTTATACCGACGAGGATCAGCAGCTCCGCTACCCCGGCGACAAGGGCCTCGAATTCGCCCCGATCTCGGCGACGCGCAACGTCAAATCTCCGGTGCTGTAAGCATGTCCGGCGCGGCGGATTATTGCCTCGGCTTTATCGGAATTCCCTTCATCTGGGGCAAATCCGATTGCGCAAATTTCGCGGCGGGCTGGGCCGTGCAGGGCCTTGGCGCGGCGGATATTCCTTTCCCGCGCCTTGCCTCGGCGCGCGAATGGGCGGCGCTCTGCCGCCAGCGGGGGATGGTCGATCGGGCGCGGGACTGGGCCGGAGAAGCCGGGCTTGTCGAAGCCGGCGATGCACCGCGCGAGGGCGATATCGGGATCGTTTCGGATCGGGGGCGGATCATGTTCGCGATCTGCGCCGGCGCGCAATGGGCGGTCCGATCCGATGCCGGCATTGCGCTGATCGATGCGCCGCACCATGCGATTTTCAGGGCCGCGTGAATGCCTCAGCTCCTTGCGCCGCTGCTCATCCCGCTCACCGGGACCGGGCTGATTTTCGGCACGGCGGCGAATGTCGTCGCCGCGAATATCATCTTCGCCGTCGCGGCCTATGCCGCCAATGCCGCGCTTTCCTCGGCGCAGCAGCGTGCGGCGAAAAAAGCGGCGCGTCGCCAGCAGGGGCAGAACGAATATCAGCAGACGATTCGCGGCTCGGTTCAGCCGCGCGTGCGCCATTACGGAAAGGTGAAAACGGGCGGGGTCATTACCTTCATCGAGAATATCGGCTCGGATGTCTACATGGTGGTGGCGACCGGCACCGGCACGATTGCCGGCTTCGACGAATTCTACATCGGTGACAAGCAGGTCCTGCTCGATGCTGATGGCGCGGTGACCAATGCGCCCTATTACAAGGGCGCCTCGTCGGATCCGAACGCGCGATCCTACATCCGCCTGCAATCGCGGCGCGGCTATGCCACGCAGGATGCGT
>JAIUNR010000005.1 GCA_020161575.1 Pseudomonadota bacterium | reverse complement strand
CACCGAGATGGTGATGCCGGGCGACAACATCTCGTTCGAGGTTGAGCTCATCACCCCGATCGCGATGGAAGAGAAGCTGCGCTTCGCCATCCGCGAAGGCGGCCGCACCGTCGGCGCCGGCGTCGTCGCCCAGATCCTCGATTGAGGCCAAAGGCTTTAACGCGCACCGCCTGCCTTTTGGCGGTGCGCTTTCTTTTTGACAGTTCCGGAAGGGGAGACCCTTCCTCACCGCCTCCCGCAAGGGGGCATGGCACAGGCCAGGGAATTAAGCGATGAACGGACAGACCATCCGCATCCGCCTCAAGGCTTTCGATCACCGCGTCCTCGATACCTCGACGCGCGAGATCGTTTCCACGGCGAAGCGTACGGGCGCGCAGGTGCGCGGCCCCATTCCGCTTCCGACCCGGATCGAGAAGTTCACCGTGAACCGCTCGCCCCACGTGGACAAGAAGAGCCGCGAGCAGTTCGAAATCCGCACGCATAAGCGTGTTCTGGATATCGTTGACCCGACCCCGCAGACCGTGGACGCGCTGATGAAGCTCGACCTCGCCGCCGGTGTCGATGTTGAAATTCGTCTCTGAGCGCTTCTCGCGCTCAGGTTTTGTGGACCTCCTCTGGTATAAGGAACATCGCCCATGAGGTCAGGGGTAATTGCACAGAAGCTCGGTATGACCCGGGTCTTCAACGAGGGCGGCGAGCACGTCCCCGTTACGGTTTTGCGTCTGGATGGCTGCCAGGTTGTCGCGCACCGCACTGCTGAGCGGGACGGCTATGTCGCGCTCCAACTCGGTGCTGGCAAGGCCAAGCCGAAGAACGTCTCCAAGGCTGAACGCGCGCGTTTCGCGGTCGCCAAGGTCGAGCCGCGCATGAAGCTCGCCGAGTTCCGCGTCGACGATCAGGGCATCCTCCCTGTCGGCGCCGAGATCACGGCCGATCACTTCGTCGCGGGCCAGTTCGTCGATGTCACCGGCACCACGACCGGTAAGGGCTTCGCCGGCGGTATGAAGCGCTGGAATTTCGGCGGTCTGCGTGCCACCCACGGCGTCTCGGTCTCGCACCGCTCGATCGGTTCGACCGGTGGCCGCCAGGATCCGGGCAAGACCTTCAAGAACAAGAAGATGCCGGGTCACCTCGGTGTCGAGCGCGTGACCACGCTGAACCTTAAGGTCGTCCGCACGGATGCCGAGCGCGGCCTCATTCTCGTCGAGGGTGCTGTCCCCGGCGTGAAGGGCGGCTGGATCACCGTTCGCGATGCGATCAAGAAACCCGCCCACAAGGATGCGCCGGTTCCCGGCAAGTTCCGTCTCGTTGGCGATGGCGCGGCTGCGCCGGCTGAAACGACGGAGGCCTAAGCGATGAAACTCGCGATCACCACGCTCGCCGGCAAGGAAGCCGGCTCCGTCGAGCTCTCGGCCGAGGTTTTCGGTCTCGAGCCGCGCACGGACATCCTGCACCGCATGGTGCGTTACCAGCTCGCCAAGCGGCAGGCCGGTACCCACCAGGCCCAGGAGCGCTCGACCATCAACCGCACGACCAAGAAGCTGTATAAGCAGAAGGGTACCGGCGGCGCCCGTCACGGCTCGGCCAAGGCGCCGCAGTTCCGCGGCGGTGGACGTGCCTTCGGCCCGATCGCGCGCTCCCATGCGCATGATCTGCCCAAGAAGGTCCGCGTTCTCGCGCTCAAGCACGCGCTTTCGGCCAAGGCCAAGGACAGCCAGATCATCGTGCTGGACAAGGCCGAGATCGACACCGCCAAGACCAAGGCGCTGAAGGAAACCTTCGGCAAGCTCGGTCTCGACAATGCGCTGATCATCGGCGGCGCGGAGCTTCAGGACAATTTCGTCCTCGCCTCGCGTGCCATTCCGAATATCGACGTCCTGCCGGTGCAGGGCATCAACGTCTACGACATCCTGCGTCGCGAGAAGCTGGTCCTCACCAAGGCCGCCCTCGAAGCGCTGGCTGAGCGGTTTGCGGGCTGAGGAGAACGTAAATGAGCATCGATCCGAAGCTTTTCGACGTCATCCTTTCGCCGGTCATCACCGAAAAGGCGACTGCGCTCTCCGAGCAGAACAAGGTCGTCTTCAAGGTTGCCAAGACCGCGACCAAACCGCAGATCAAGCAGGCGGTCGAGAAGCTGTTCGACGTGAAGGTCGAGAGCGTCAACACCCTGGTCCGCAAGGGCAAGGTGAAGCGCTTCCGCGGCACGATCGGCCAGCAATCGGATGTCAAGAAGGCGGTCGTGACCCTCGCCGAGGGCCAGACCATCGACGTGACGACCGGCCTGTGAGACGGGAGAAACGACAATGGCATTGAAGCATTATAATCCCGTCACGCCCGGCACGCGCCAGCTCGTTCTGGTTGACCGTTCGGAGCTCTACAAGGGCAAGCCCGTCAAGAGCCTGACCGAAGGCAAGTCGAGCGCCGGCGGCCGCAACAACATGGGCCGTGTCACGGTCCGGTTCCGTGGCGGCGGGCACAAGAAGTCGTACCGTCTGGTCGACTTCAAGCGCCGTGACAAGCTCGGCATGGCTGCCAAGGTGGAACGGCTCGAATACGATCCGAACCGCTCGGCCTTCATCGCCCTGATCGCCTATCAGGACGGCACGCTCAGCTACATCCTGGCGCCGCAGCGCCTGAATGTCGGCGACGAGGTCATCTCGGGCGAGAGCGTCGACATCAAGCCGGGCAACGCGATGCCGGTGGCGAATATCCCGGTCGGTACGATCGTCCACAATGTCGAGATGAAGATCGGCAAGGGCGGGCAGATCGCGCGTTCGGCGGGCACCTATGCCCAGATCGTCGGTCGCGACCAGGGCTATGTCATCCTGCGCCTGAACTCGGGTGAGCAGCGGCTGGTTTCCGGCCAGTGCTTCGCCACGATCGGCGCGGTGTCGAACCCGGACCATATGAACATCTCGATCGGCAAGGCCGGTCGTAATCGCTGGCTTGGCTTCCGCCCGCATAACCGCGGCGTCGCCATGAACCCGATCGATCACCCGCATGGTGGTGGTGAGGGTCGTACCTCGGGCGGTCGCCATCCGGTGACCCCGTGGGGCAAGCCGACCAAGGGCAAGAAGACGCGTTCGAACAAGCGCACGGACCGTTTCATCGTGTCCTCGCGCCACGCTCGCAAGAAGTAAGGAGAGGCTGATGCCGCGTTCAGTTTGGAAAGGTCCGTTCGTTGACGGATACCTTCTGAAGAAGGCAGAGGCCGCTCGGGCCTCTGGCAGGAATGATGTGATCAAGGTCTGGAGCCGCCGCTCCACGATCCTGCCCCAGTTCGTGGGCTTGACGTTTGGTGTCTATAACGGCGCCAAGCATGTTCCCGTGCTGATCTCGGAAGAGATGGTGGGCATGAAGCTCGGCGAGTTCGCGCCGACCCGTACCTATTACGGCCATGCCGCCGACAAGAAGGCGAAGAGGAAGTAACATGGGCCAGGTTGCCAATATCCGGCGCGAGGCCGATACGGAAGCCAAGGCGGTTGCGCGCAATCTGCGCGTCAGCCCCCAGAAGCTGAACCTCGTCGCCCAGCTCATCCGCGGCAAGAAGGTTTCGACCGCGCTTGCCGATCTCGAGTTCAGCCAGAAGCGCATCGCCAAGGATGTAAAGAAGTGCCTCGAGAGCGCGATCGCCAATGCCGAGAACAATCATGATCTCGACATTGACGCGCTCGTCGTCGCGCAGGCTTTCGTCGGCAAGTCGATCGTCATGAAGCGCATCCAGTTCCACGGCCGCGGCCGTACCGGGCGCGTGACGAAGCCGTTCTCGAACATCACCATCGTCGTGCGTCAGGCCGGGGAGTAAGAGCATGGGACAGAAGGTTAATCCGATCGGTCTTCGGCTCGGCATCAACCGTACCTGGGATAGCCGCTGGTACGCGAATTCGGCCGATTACGGCTCGATGCTGCACGAGGACTTCAAGATCCGCGAGGAGCTGATGAAGCTTCTCAAGCAGGCGGCGGTCTCCAAGATCATCGTCGAGCGCCCGCACAAGAAGTGCCGCGTCACCATCTACTCGGCGCGTCCGGGTGTGGTGATCGGCAAGAAGGGTGCGGATATCGACAAGCTGCGCAAGCAGATCTCGGCGATGACCAAGAGCGAGGTCGCTCTGAACATCGTTGAAGTCCGCAAGCCGGAAATCGACGCGACGCTGGTGGCCGACTCGATCGCCCAGCAGCTCGAGCGCCGCGTGGCCTTCCGTCGTGCGATGAAGCGCGCCGTCCAGTCCGCGATGCGTCTTGGCGCCGAAGGCATCAAGATCACCTCGTCGGGCCGTCTCGGCGGCGCGGAGATCGCGCGTGTCGAATGGTACCGCGAAGGCCGCGTGCCGCTGCACACGCTGCGTGCCGATGTCGATTACGGCGTCGCCACCGCTCATACGGCCTATGGTACCTGCGGTATCAAGGTCTGGATTTTCAAGGGTGAGATCCTCGAACACGATCCGATGGCGCAGGACAAGCGCGCCGAAGGTTCGGACCAGCGTTCGCAGGGCCGCCGCGCGCCCGAACAGGCGTGAGGAGTTTGAGCCATGTTGCAACCGAAGCGTACGAAATTTCGTAAGCAGTTCAAGGGCCGCGTGAAGGGCCAGGCCAAGGGCGGGTTCGAGCTCGCTTTTGGTGAGTTCGGCCTGAAGGCGATGGATCCGGAGCGTATCACCGCGCGCCAGATCGAAGCCGCCCGCCGTGCGATGACCCGTCACATGAAGCGCGCAGGCCGTGTCTGGATCCGCGTGTTCCCGGATGTTCCGGTTTCGAAGAAGCCGGCCGAAGTCCGCATGGGCTCCGGCAAGGGTTCTCCCGAATACTGGATGTGCAAGATCCGCCCGGGCAAGATCATGTTCGAGATCGGCGGCGTTCCCGCCGAGCTCGCCAAGGAAGCGCTTGACCTTGCGGCCGCCAAGCTGCCGGTGAAGACGCGCTTCGTGCAGCGCATCGCCGAGTAAGGGAGGGCGAAATGAAATCGAACCAGCGTCTTTCCGATCTGCGCGTGATGACGGGCGATCAGCTGCAGGACGAGCTCGTGAAGCTGAAGAAGGAGCAGTTCAACCTGCGCTTCCAGCGTGCGACCGGCCAGCTTGAGAATATGGCCCGCGTCCGCGAGGTCCGTCGGGATATCGCGCGGGTCAAGACGATCCAGCGTGTTAAACTCGCCGCCGCGGCGAAGGGTTGAGGATAAAGCGATGCCGAAGCGCATTCTCCAGGGCGTCGTCGTCAGCGATGTCCAGAACAAGACGGTGGTGGTGAAGGTGGAGCGTCGCTTCACCCATCCGCTCCTGAAGAAGACCGTTCGCCGGTCGAAGAACTACCACGCCCATGACGAGGCGAATGCCTGCAAGACGGGTGACGAGGTTTCCATCCAGGAAACCCGGCCGATGTCGAAGCTGAAGCGCTGGGTGGTTCTGCCGCAGGCCTCGAAAGCGTAACGCTTTCCGGCTTGTCCATATTTCGCTTGTCTTCGGAGCGCGAAGCGTCTAGGGCTTCGCGCTTCCCGCGCAAGTGGAGAAAGCAAGATGGAGCCGAAAGGTTCCATTGTCTTTTGCGCATTTTCAAGGCCTGTCGTTTTCGGCTTGCCTGAAGGTGCATCGAGGGGAGGGGGCGTTCGCGTTCCCTCGTCAGGCGTAGTCCGGCGAGCCGAGGCTTCCCGGAAACCGATCTGAAGGAAAGGAAGGATCAGACATGATCCAGATGCAAACCAATCTCGACGTCGCCGATAATTCCGGTGCGCGCCGCGTCATGTGCATCAAGGTGCTGGGCGGCTCGAAGCGGAAATATGCCGGCGTGGGCGACATCATTGTCGTCTCCATCAAGGAAGCCATTCCGAAAGGCCGCGTGAAGAAGGGCGACGTCATGAAGGCCGTCGTCGTTCGCACCGCGAAGGACATCCGCCGCGCCGATGGTTCGGTGATCCGTTTCGACCGCAACGCGGCCGTGCTGATCAACAACCAGAAGGAGCCGGTCGGCACCCGTATCTTCGGGCCGGTTCCGCGCGAGCTGCGCGCGCGCCAGCATATGAAGATCATCTCGCTCGCGCCGGAGGTGCTGTGATGGCCGCGAAAATCAAGAAGGGCGACAAGGTTGTCGTCGTCACCGGCCGTGACAAGGGCAAGTCGGGCGAAGTGCTCGAAGTCCGTCCGGCGGAAGGCCGCGCGGTTGTCCGTGGCGTCGCGATGATCAAGAAGCATCAGCGCCAGACGCAGAACACCCAGGGCGGGATTATCAACAAGGAAGGGACAATCAACCTTTCCAACCTCGCCGTTGCCGACCCCAAGGACGGCAAGCCGACCCGTGTCGGCTTCAAGACGCTCGATGACGGCCGCAAGGTCCGTTTCGCCAAGCGTTCGGGAGATTTGATCGATGCTTGATGTGACCAATTACGAGCCCCGGCTCAAGAAGCACTACCGCGACGTCGTCGTGCCGGCCATGCGTGAGCAGTTCGGCTACAAGAACGTCATGGAAATCCCCCGGATCGAGAAGATCGTGCTCAACATGGGCGTCGGTGAATCGACCGGCGATTCCAAGAAGGCCTCGGTCGCTGCCGCGGATATGGCGCAGATCGCCGGCCAGAAGCCGGTCATCACCAAGGCCCGCAAGGCGATCGCGCAGTTCAAGGTGCGCGAGAACATGCCGATCGGCTGCAAGGTGACCTTGCGCCAGGCCCGCATGTACGAATTCCTCGACCGTTTCATCACGATCGCGCTGCCGCGCGTTCGCGACTTCCGCGGCCTCAACGGCAAGTCCTTCGACGGGCGCGGCAACTACGCGATGGGCATTAAGGAGCACATCATTTTCCCGGAGATCAACTACGACAAGGTTGATCAGATCTGGGGCATGGATGTGATCGTGTGCACCAACGCGAAAACCGACGAGGAAGCCCGTGCTCTCCTCAAATTGTTCAACTTCCCGTTCCGGCAGTAAGCCAGGGGGCGACCCTTTCGCTTAAACGCGGAAACCAGGAGGAATATCGATGGCCAAAAAAGGCATGGTCGAGAAGAACAGGCGCCGTCAGAAGCTTGCCAAGCAGTTTGCTGGCAAGCGCGAGGCCCTGAAAGCCGTGATCAAGAACCAGGAACTTTCGATCGAGGAGCGCTTCGCCGCGACGCTGAAGCTCGCGCAGATGCCGCGTAACTCGGCCGAAAGCCGGATCCGCAACCGTTGCGAGGTTTCGGGGCGTTCGCGCGCGGTCTACCGCAAGTTCAAGATGAGCCGTATCGCCCTGCGCGAACTCGGCAACAAGGGGCTCGTTCCGGGCCTCGTGAAATCCAGCTGGTAAGGAGGGGAGATCATGTCGATGAACGATCCTCTGGGCGATATGCTCACCCGTATTCGTAACGCGCAGATGCGCCGCAAGTCCCGCGTCCTGACGCCGGGTTCCAAGCTGCGCGCCCGCGTCCTCGATGTTCTGAAGGCCGAAGGTTACATCCGCGGCTATTCGGAGACCCAGTTCGGCAATGGCCGCACCGAGTTCGATATCGAGCTGAAATACTTCGAAGGCCAGCCGGCGATCCGCGAAATCAAGCGCGTGTCGAAGCCGGGCCGTCGCGTCTATTCGTCGGTTGACACCATGCCGCGCGTGGCCAATGGCCTCGGTATCACGATCATCT
Organism: Pseudomonadota bacterium; assembly: GCA_020161575.1. Lineage (GTDB taxonomy): Bacteria > Pseudomonadota > Alphaproteobacteria > Rhizobiales > Beijerinckiaceae > Rhabdaerophilum. The sequence goes on along the minus strand of JAIUNR010000005.1, from coordinate 293,545 downwards.
CCACGCCGCGTGGCGTGATGGCGGATCATGATGCGCGCGACGGCAATGTCGGCGGCGAAGTGCTCTGCACTGTCTTCTGATCGGAACGGGAGAGGAGGTTTTTATGTCGAAAGTCGGCAAAAAGCCGGTCGATATCCCGGCCGGCGTCACCCCCAAGGTCGAGGGCCAGAAGGTCTCGGTTAAGGGTCCGAAGGGCGAACTCAGCTTCATCGTTCCCGATGATGTCGCTGTTAAGTTCGAGAACAACGTCATCACGGTGGATCCGCGCACCGCAACGAAGCGCGCCCGCGCGCTTTGGGGCACCAGCCGCGCTCGGATCAACAACCTGGTCGTCGGCGTCTCCAAGGGCTTCGAAAAGAAGCTCGAGATCAACGGCGTCGGCTACAAGGCGGCGGTCGAGGGCAAGAACCTCAACCTTTCGCTGGGCTATTCGCATCCGGTTCTCTACCCGATTCCTGCCGGGATCGCGGTCGTGACCCCGAAGCCGACGGAAATCGTCGTCTCCGGTATCGATGCGCAGCAGGTCGGTCAGGTCGCCGCGGAGATCCGCGCCTATCGTGGCCCCGAACCCTTCAAGGGCAAGGGCGTCAAGTACGAGGGCGAGTTCATCTTCCGCAAGGAAGGCAAGAAGAAGTAAGGCGGATTGGTCATGGCACATCTTACCACTACCGAGCGCCGCAAGGCGCGTGTCCGCGCCGAGATCCGTGCTGCGGCCTATGGCCGTCCGCGTCTCTCGGTCTTCCGGTCTTCCAAGCAGATCTATGCCCAGATCATCGACGATGCGAAGGGCGTGACGATCGTCGCCGCCTCGACCATCGAAAAGGATCTCAAGGGCAAGCTCAAGACCGGCGCGGATGTCGAAGCCGCGAAGACGATCGGCAAGCTCGTCGCCGAGCGCGCGCTCAAGGCGGGCGTCAAGGCCGTCGTGTTCGATCGCGGACAATATATCTATCACGGCCGCGTCAAGGCTCTGGCCGATGGCGCGCGTGAAGGCGGGCTGGAATTCTGATCCCGCATCAAAAAGCTGGCGCAACCGATTCTGTTTAATCAGGATTTCGGCTGCGCCCGCCCCAAGCGAGCGGAAACCGATCGGTGTCCGCGCAAGTAAGGAAGAGAGACATGGCAGCAGAACGTGAAGGCGGCTCGGGCCGCGGCCGCGAAGGCGGACGCGAGCGCAACCGGGACCGCGAACGCGAGGAGCGCGACAACGAGTTCGTTGACCGCCTCGTTCATATCAACCGCGTCGCCAAGACCGTGAAGGGTGGCCGCCGCATGGCGTTTGCCGCGCTCGTGGTCGTCGGCGACCAGAAGGGCCGCGTCGGCTTCGGCCATGGCAAGGCGCGTGAAGTGCCGGAAGCGATCCGCAAGGCGACCGAAAGCGCCAAGCGCGCGCTGATCCGCGTGCCGCTGCGCGAGGGCCGCACCCTCCACCACGACGTTCCGGGCCGTCACGGGGCCGGCAAGGTTCTCCTCCGCGCCGCTCCGGCGGGTACCGGCATCATCGCCGGCGGCCCGATGCGCGCCGTGTTCGAGTGCCTTGGCATGCACGATGTCGTCGCCAAGTCGCTGGGCTCCTCGAACCCCTACAACATGGTTCGTGCGACCTTCGACGCGCTCAAGGCCGAAGACAGCCCGCGCACCGTCGCGGCTCGCCGTGGCCTGAAGGTTTCCGTCCTGCAATCGCGCCGTCGTGACATCGACGGCGGCGAAGCGGTCGATGCGTAAGGGAGGCTGAGCCATGGCGAAAGCACCCGCAAAAACCATCACCGTCGAGCAGTATGGCAGCCCGATCCGTCGTCCGAAGGATCAGCGCGCCACCCTGATTGGCCTCAAGCTCAACAAGATCGGCCGCCGCTCGGTCCTTCCCGACAATCCCGCCACGCGCGGTATGGTCGCCAAGGTCGCGCATATGGTCCGCATCATCGAAGGGTGAGGAGAGCGACATGAAACTCACCGATCTGCGCGATAACGAAGGCGCAACCAAGAACCGCATGCGCGTGGGCCGTGGTATCGGCTCGGGCAAAGGCAAGACCGGCGGACGCGGCGTGAAGGGTCAGAAGGCCCGCACCGGCGTCGCGATCAAGGGCTTCGAAGGCGGTCAGATGCCGCTGCATCGTCGCCTGCCCAAGCGCGGCTTCAACAATATCGGCGCGAAGGACCTCAACGAGGTCAATCTCGGCCGCATCCAGGAAGCGATCGATGCTGGCAAGCTCGACAAGAAGGCGGCCGTTACGGTCGAGAGCCTTGTCGCTGCGGGCATCTGCTCCCGGGCTCGTGACGGCGTGAAGATCCTCGGGGTTGGCGAGCTTAAGGCGAAGCTGTCCTTCGAGGTGTTCCGTGCTTCGAAGAGCGCGGTCGCCGCGATCGAGAAGGCCGGCGGCTCCGTGAAGCTGCTCGCGGAAGCGGGCGCCTGATAAAACATCCAGCGCCGGGGTGACAAATCCCGGCGCTGTTCTTATGTCTGCTGCACACCTTCCGAACGCGCGCCGCGCGGGACCGGGGAGTGTGTTTTTCGACGGAAGAACGACAGTCTTTCGCCGGTTCTTGAGCGCAGCCACCATGCGCCCTCATTCTCCGGCGGAACTCCGCTGATCGTTCCGACAACGCCTGACGCCCATTTGCGGCAAGGGCAGGGACGGGGACAGGGTCTGATATGGCATCGGCAGCAGAACAGCTTGCAGCGAACCTGAATTTTGGCGCTCTCGCGAAGGCGGAAGAGCTCAAGAAGCGTATCTGGTTCACGCTCGGCGCGTTGATCGTCTATCGCCTCGGCACCTATATTCCGTTGCCCGGCATCAATCCCGAAGCGCTCGCGGATGCCTTCAAGCAGCAGCAGGCCGGCTGGCTTGGTCTTTTCAACATGTTCTCGGGTGGTGCTGTCGGGCGTCTTGCGATTTTCGCGCTCAACATCATGCCCTATATCTCGGCCTCGATCATCATCCAGCTGATGACCACCGTCTCGCCCTCGCTTGAGGCGCTGAAGAAGGAAGGCGAGGCCGGGCGTCGCCAGATCAATCAGTATACGCGCTATCTCACGCTGATTCTCGCGCTGTTCCAGGCCTGGGGCATCGCGGTGGGCTTGCAGGGCTCGGGCACGATTGTCCAGAATCCGGGGATGTTCTTCGTCTTCACGACCGTGGTGACGCTGACCGGCGGCACCCTTTTCCTGATGTGGCTCGGCGAGCAGATCACCAGCCGCGGTATCGGCAACGGTACGTCGTTGATCATCTTCGCCGGTATCGTCGCGGAATTGCCGGGCGCGCTGGTGGGTATGTTCCAGCTCGGACGTGAAGGCGCATTGTCCACCGGCGTGATTCTCGGCGTGATGGTGATGGCTGTCGTGGTCGTCGCCTTCATCGTGTTCATGGAGCGGGCGCAGCGCCGGCTCCTGATCAATTATCCCAAGCGCCAGATGGGCAACCGCGTGTATGAAGGGCAGACCTCGTTCCTGCCGCTGAAGCTGAACACGGCCGGCGTCATTCCGCCGATCTTCGCCTCCTCGCTGCTGCTGATGCCTGCCACGATCGCAGGGTTTGCGCAGGCGGGCGGGCCGCAATGGCTCCAGACGATGAACACCTATATCGGCCATGGTCGGCCGCTCTATATGGTGCTCTACGCGGCGCTGATCATCTTCTTCGCCTTCTTCTACACCGCGATCGTCTTCAACCCCACGGAGACGGCCGATAATCTCAAGAAGCAGGGCGGCTTCATCCCCGGTATCCGGCCGGGCGAACGGACCGCATCCTACATCGACCATGTTCTTTCCCGAATCACGGTCATCGGCGCGGCTTATCTGACGATTATCTGCCTGCTGCCGGAGGTGCTGATGTCCGCCGCGGCTCTGCCCTACTACTTTGGCGGTACTTCCCTTTTGATTGTCGTTTCGGTGACAATGGACACCGTGGCGCAGGTGCATGGCTATCTGCTCGCACACCAATACGAGGGCCTGGTGAAGAAGGCCAAGCTCAGGGGGAGCAGGCGCTGATGAGACTGATTTTGCTCGGACCGCCCGGCGCGGGCAAGGGGACGCAGGCTGCGCGTCTGGTCGAGAAGCACGCGATCGTGCAGCTTTCGACCGGCGACATGTTGCGCGCGGCTGTCGCCGCCGGCACGCCGGTCGGCCTGAAGGCCAAGGCGGTGATGGATGCGGGCGGGCTTGTCTCCGACGAGATCGTCATCGGCATCATCCGGGACCGGATCGCCCAGGCCGATGCCGCGAAGGGCTTCATTCTCGATGGCTTCCCGCGCACGGTCGCGCAGGCGGAGGCACTCGAATCGCTGCTCGACGGCGAGAATCTCAAGCTCAACGCCGTGATCGAGCTTAAGGTCGATCAATCGGCGCTGGTCCAGCGTATCGTCAAGCGCGCGCAGGAGGCGAAGGCCGCCGGACAGCCGGTGCGCAAGGATGATGACCCGGAAATCTTCAAGACCCGCCTTGAAGCCTACAATCGTGATACCGCGGCGGTAACGCCGTTCTATGCGGCGCGGGGTCAGCTGAGCGCAGTTGACGGCATGCAGCCGATTGCCGAGGTTGCGGCGGGGATCGACGCGATTCTCGCGCGATAAGGATCGTAAGGCCAGAAGGCACGCAAACTGCGTGCTTTTGTGTCGATTTGGGCTTGACGGCGAGTGCTTAACTCGTTTATCCGCAAGCCCTTACCGACGAGGCCGTTCGCGCGGGGAAACTCGCGCGTTTTTATATTTTTCTCTTCCGGTCGCCTTCTGGCGGGCGAAAGAGCAAAGAAGGGCCCCGTCTGCGGACGGATTTTTTGACGATGGACCGGGTGAAGCCGGTCATTGCGGCGGAACTCAGCAGTTTCCGGCCGGATGAAGGAGAGACGACGTGGCGCGTATCGCGGGCGTGAACATTCCGACTTCCAAGCGCGTGTGCATCGCGCTGCGTTACATTCACGGCATTGGCCCGGTGAATGCGGTGGAAATCTGCAACAAGGTCGGCATTCCGATGGAACGCCGCGTCAATCAGCTCACCGATCAGGAAGTGCTCCAGATCCGCGAGACGATTGACCGCGACTACATCGTCGAAGGTGATCTTCGCCGCGAAGTCGCCATGAATATCAAGCGCCTGATGGATCTCGGCTGCTATCGCGGTCTGCGCCATCGTCGCGGCCTGCCGGTTCGCGGTCAGCGCACGCATACCAATGCGCGCACCCGCAAGGGCAAGGCGAAGCCGATCGCCGGCAAGAAGAAGTAATCCGCGACTTCGGTCGTTCCGGCGCTCCGGCGCCGCTCTGTTCCTTAAGACACGAAGGCTCAAGACATTATGGCCAAGGAAGCTCAACGTATTCGCCGTCGCGAGCGCAAGAACATCGTTTCTGGCGTCGCGCATGTGAATGCCTCGTTCAACAACACGATGATCACGATCACCGATGCTCAGGGCAACGCGATCTCCTGGTCCTCCGCCGGTACGATGGGCTTCAAGGGTTCCAAGAAGTCGACCCCGTATGCGGCGCAGGTCGCGGCCGAGGATGCAGCCCGCAAGGCTTCGGAGCATGGCATGCGCACCCTCGAGGTCGAGGTTTCGGGTCCCGGTTCGGGGCGTGAATCGGCCCTGCGCGCGCTTCAGGCCGCCGGCTTCCAGGTGACCTCGATCCGCGACGTGACGCCGATCCCGCATAACGGCTGCCGCCCGCGCAAGCGCCGCCGCGTCTGATACGCGTTACACTGCGTTACGGGCTCTGCGATGGTCGCGGGGCCCGATTGCTGTTTCAAGGTAGAGCCAGGGATAAATCATCGTGATCCAGAAGAATTGGCAGGACCTGATCAAGCCGTCGAAGCTCGAGATTGCAGCCGGCGATGATGCGACCCGCATCGCGACCGTTGTGGCCGAGCCGCTTGAGCGTGGCTTCGGCATGACTTTGGGCAATGCCCTGCGCCGTATCCTTCTCTCGTCGCTCCAGGGCGCGGCTGTCACCGCGATCCATATCGACGGCGTTCTGCACGAGTTCTCCTCGATCGCCGGCGTGCGCGAGGATGTGACCGATATCGTCCTCAACGTGAAGGACATTTCCCTGAAGATGCAGGGCGAGGGCGTGAAGCGCCTTCTGGTCCGCAAATCCGGTCCGGGCGTGGTCACGGCTGGCGACATCCAGGTGACCGGCGATATCCAGGTTCTCAACCCGGAACTCGAACTCTGCACGCTCGATGACGGCGCGGAGCTGCGCATGGAGCTGCATGTCTCCACCGGCAAGGGCTACGTCCCTGCGGATCGCAACCGCGCCGAGGATGCGGTGATCGGCCTCATCCCGGTCGACAGCCTCTTCTCCCCGGTGAAGAAGGTTTCGTATCGCGTCGAGAATACCCGTTCGGGCCAGATCCTCGATTACGACAAGCTCACCATGACCATCGAGACCGACGGTTCGGTGACGCCGGAAGACGCGCTCGCCTATTCCGCGCGCATTCTTCAGGATCAGCTTGAGATCTTCCTCAATTTCGAGGAGCCCAAGAAGCCGGAAGCGCAGGCCGCAATCCCCGATCTCGCCTTCAACCCCGCGCTCCTCAAGAAGGTCGACGAACTCGAACTTTCTGTTCGCTCGGCCAACTGCCTGAAGAACGACAACATCGTCTATATCGGCGACCTCATCCAGAAGACCGAAAGCGAAATGCTGCGCACGCCGAATTTCGGCCGCAAGTCGCTCAACGAGATCAAGGAAGTGCTCGCGCAGATGGGGCTGCATCTCGGCATGGATGTGCAGGGCTGGCCGCCGGAGAATATCGAAGACCTCGCCAAGCGCTTCGAGGAACATTATTGAGCGCATAGGGAGTGGTGAACGGCGAATAGAGACAAGAGATCCATTCGCTACTCATCATTCGCCAGAACAAGGTCGCCCGTACCGTGGCACGGCGGGCGTCATAATGAAGGAGAGCCAAAATGCATCACGGTTTTCGCGGTCGCCGCTTCGGGCGCACCTCCAGCCATCGTCAGGCCATGCTGGCCAACCTCGCGCAGTCGCTCATCACGCATGAGCAGGTCATGACGACGCTGCCGAAGGCCAAGGACCTGCGCCCCATCGTCGAGAAGCTCGTGACCCTCGGTAAGCGCGGCGATCTGCATGCGCGCCGCCAGGCGATCGCGCAGATCAAGGACGAGAGCGTCGTTAAGAAGCTGTTCGATGTCATCGCCAAGCGCTACGCATCGCGCAATGGCGGCTATCTGCGCATCATGAAGGCGGGTTTCCGCTACGGCGACGCGGCTCCGATGGCGGTGATCGAGTTCGTCGATCGCGACGTTGACGCCAAGGGCGCGGCAGACAAGGCCCGCGTCGCTGCGGAGCCGAAGACGGAAGAAGCCGCGTAAGCGGCTTTGCCTCTCTGGATCAAAGGCGGCTTCGGCCGCCTTTTTTATTGCCCGCTCTTTTCAGAGGAGGGGAGGCTGGCGGCCGCGATTTTCAGGAAGTCGTCGGCGCCGAGCTGTGCGAGCTGGTTATGCGCCAGCGTGCTGGCCTCGTCGGGGTGGAGGATCGCCCCGCTCGAATCGAATTGGCGTTGCTGCGTCAGGCGCATATCGACGAGACGGAGTGATTCCTGGCGTTCATCGCTGAGGATTCGGTTGAACACCGGGCGCAGTTGACTGGCCTCGCCCTCGAGAATCTGTGCGAACCAATCGCCTCCAACGAGGGTAACGCCGGAAATTTCACCGCTGCCGGCATGTTGCCGCGCATTTTCCGCAATCTCGCGCAAGATGCGATTTCCATCCTCGCCTCTTGCATCGAACCTCGGGCGACAAGTGTAGACCAGTTGTGTTAGCAAGCTCTCTCTCCCGGCTTGTTCGGGTAAAAGGCTGACATATAAGGAAACTCTGAACAATGAACCGCAGGATGCAGCGTCACGGAACGGTTTATGGCTGGTTTATGGCCGGGTTTCTCACGGCATTAACCTTCCTTGTCAGCTATTCCCACGCCATGGCGCAGGGTGCGACAACCCCGCGCATTCCCGCCTCGCGCGCGGAAATCGGCTTGAGTTTCTCGCCGATCGTCAAGAACGTGGCGCCGGCGGTCGTTAACATCTACGCCTCGCAGAAGCAGACCCGTGCGCGCAATCCCTTCGAGGGTGACCCGTTTTTCGAGCGGTTTTTTGGCGGGGGATCGCAACCGGAACGTGCGCGTCAATCGGTCGGTTCGGGGGTGATAATCGCGAAGGACGGCGTCGTCGTGACGAATCACCACGTCATCGAGGGCATGACCGAGATCCGGGTCGCGCTCGCGGATCGCCGTGAATTCGAAGCCGAGATCAAGCTGCGCGATCCCAAGACCGATCTGGCGGTCCTCAAGATTAAATCCGCGGAAGCCTTTCCCGCGCTGGAGCTGGGTGATTCGGACAAGCTCGAAGTCGGCGATTTCGTTCTCGCCATCGGCAACCCCTTCGGCGTCGGGCAGACGGTGACGCAGGGCATCGTCTCGGCGCTCGCGCGCACGCAGGTCGGCGTTTCGGACTACCAGTTCTTCATCCAGACCGATGCGGCCATCAATCCCGGCAATTCCGGCGGCGCACTGGTTGATATGGCCGGGCGCGTGATCGGCATCAATACCGCAATCTTCTCGCGCTCCGGCGGCAGCCACGGCATCGGTTTCGCAATTCCCGCCAATATGGTGCGCGCCGTGCTCGAAAGCGCGCGTACGGGCGGCGGTGTGGTAAAACGGCCGTGGTTTGGCGCCTCGCTCCAGCCGGTCACGAGCGAGTTGGCGGAAACGCTTTCCCTGCCGCGTCCTGTCGGCGCGCTGGTGGCCGGGGTTGTCCCCGGCGGCCCGGCGGATCAGGCCGGGCTGAAGAAACTCGATGTCATTGTAGGCGTCGATACCCATGATATCGACGATCCCGATGCTTTCGGCTTCCGCTTTGCCACGCGACCGATCGACGGGGTGGCGAGGCTTGTCGTACTGCGCAATGGCAAAAAGCAGGAGCTGAGTGTCAAGCTTGTTCCCGCGCCTGAAATTCCCGCGCGCAACCCTGTGACGATCAAGGCGAATTCCCCCTTCCAGGGGGCGACGGCGCTCAACCTCTCGCCGGCGGTGAAGGAGGAGCTTTCCGTGTCCGGGATCGATTCGGGCGTGGTGATCGGCGATGTCGCGCCGGGCTCGACGGCTGAGCAGGTCGGCTTCCAGAAGGGGGACGTGATCATCGCCATCAATGGCCAGCGTATCGAGGACACGTCCGCGATCGAAAAAGCAACGAAGGGTCGCACCTTCCTCTGGCGCGTGACCTTCAATCGCGGCGGACAGACCTTCAACACCGCTTTCGGGGGGTAAGCGTGGCGCTGGAGGGCGAGCCCGGTCGACCCTTAGCCGACCGTTTGAGACCCGAGGTCCTGGCCGATCTCGTCGGTCAGGAGCAACTGACAGGCGAGGGCGGAGCCCTGCGCCGGCTGGTGAATTCCGGCTCTCTGGGGTCGCTCATTCTCTGGGGACCGCCCGGTACGGGCAAGACCACCGTTGCGCGCCTTCTTGCGCATGAGACCGACCTCGCTTTCGAGCAGGTTTCCGCCATCTTCTCCGGCGTCGCGGATCTCAAGAAGGTGTTCGAGACGGCCCGAACCCGGCGCAAGATGGGGCAGGGAACCTTGCTCTTCGTGGACGAGATCCACCGCTTCAACCGTGCGCAGCAGGACAGTTTTCTGCCGGTGATGGAAGACGGCACGATCACGTTGATCGGCGCGACGACGGAGAATCCTTCCTTCGCGCTCAATGCCGCGCTGCTCTCCCGCGCACGGGTGCTCACCTTTCGCTCGCTCGATGAGGCGGCGATCCTGCGCCTGCTCGATCGCGCGGAAGCGCTGACAGGGGAACCGCTTCCCCTGATGCCGGCGGCGCGCATCGCCCTTGCGCGTATGGCGGATGGCGATGGTCGCGCCGTGCTCACCCTGGCGGAGGAGATCTGGCGCGCTGCCGCGCCGGGCGAGATTTTCGACGAAGCGGGGCTTGCCGATGTTATCCAGCGTCGCGCGCCGATCTACGACAAGAGCGAGGATGGGCATTACAACCTGATTTCCGCGCTCCACAAGACGATCCGCGGTTCGGACCCTGATGCCGCGCTCTATTATTTCTGCCGGATGTGCGATGCTGGCGAGGATCCGCGTTTTCTCGCCCGCAGGCTCGTGCGCATGGCGGTCGAGGATATCGGCCTTGCCGATCCGCAGGCGCTGGTCCATGCCCGCGCGGCGGCGGAGACCTACGAGCAGCTCGGTTCGCCCGAAGGGGAGCTGGCGCTCGCCAATGCCGTGATCTATCTCGCGACCGCGCCGAAATCGAACGCGGCCTATCTCGCCTACAAGAGCGCGATGCGGCTTGCGAAGGAAGCGGGTTCGCTTACCCCGCCAAAGACCATTCTCAACGCGCCGACGAAATTCATGAAATCGGAAGGGTACGGCGCCGGCTACGATTACGATCACGATGCGCCGCACGCCTTCTCCGGGCAGGATTACTGGCCCGAGGCCCTGGGGCGGCACCATTTCTATGACCCGCCCGAGCGCGGCTTCGAGCGCGAGATCCGTAAAAGGCTCGAATTCTGGGAAAAGCTGCGCAAGGAGAGGAATCGCGGATGATCCGCCTTCTCAAGACCCTCACGATTCTGCTCATCGCTGCGCTTCCTGCGCGCGTGGTGGCGCAGCCGGCGCCGGTTTCCGCCGAAGCGGCGGCCGGGCATCCCGCTCTGATCATGAAACAGGCCAGCGCGGCCTTTCAGGCCGGGCGCAGGGATGAAGCCACCTTCCTGTTCTATTTCGGGCAATTGCGCTATCGCGCGCGGCTCATCCTCGCGCCCGATACGCGCGGCGATGGAGATGGCGCGCTTTTCGCTTCGCTGATGGAAACCATCGGCCGGCCCGTCAACGGCCATGCTTATGGCGATGTTCCCGCGCTGCTCAAGATCATCGAGCGTGTGCTTGCGGCGGATCGCTCATTGCCAGCACCGGACCTCGCGAGCCCGCAGGGCCGACGCGCGCAGGAGGCTGCGCGCAAGGGGCTGCGCGAGCTGGCGGATCATATCCGCGCCAATCGGGATATGATCCGCCAGCAGCGGCAGGAGAACGGACTAGAAAACCGGAACTGATCCGTTACTGAATGACGCCCCGCGCATAGCCGCCATGGGCTTTGCTGATGACCAGGCAGATGATCGCCGGGCCTTTATCCTTGTGCATGGTCTTCAGCACCAGGTCTTGTTCTTCGTAGGATTCATCCGCCCGTAGCTGGTCGAGGCTCCATTTCGAGCGTTTCACCAGCGAAGTGAGCTTGCCGTCGTCGATCTTCCGGTTCGGGCAATGCTTGCGCACGTAATCCGCCGAAGCGAGCGCGCTGGCGGTTTGCGCGCGGATGGCATCGAGATTCTCGGCCACCGCGAAGCCGGGGAAAAGCGCGGCGGCGAGCATCGGGATGCGAAGGATATTGCGGAACATTTTTTACTCCGTCGGTGGGGTGACGCCGGTGCGGATGGTACGGAAGACGGGCAGTGCGGCCGCATACCCAGCTTTATCCGTCACGCAGATCAGCGTGGTGCGCCCGGCAGAGGTTTCCATCAGCGAGAAGAAGGCGCGGATATTCTCCGCATCCGGCCCAAGTTTCGGATCGCCTTCGAATTCGAGCCCCATCACGTCCTTCAGGTTGAAGGAGCGCAGCTCGGAAAGCGTGAAGACGCGGCCTATGCTGGCTTTCAGTGGCCCCTGAAAGGCCTCGGAGACGATGGCCTTGTTGATGGTGTCCTGTTCGAGCCCGTTATTGGCCGCAGCCTCGATAACGGTGATGGCGCATAGATTGCCATCGACATTGCGCGCTTTCGGCGTGCCGGATTTGGTATTCACATGCACGATCACGCTTTGCCCCGGCTTTGCAGGGCCTTCGGTGACCGTGAAATCTCCGGAAAGATTGACCTCAAGCCCGGTATCTTCGTGCTTGTAGGCTTGGGCTGCCGTCGCAATCCCAAACAGAAGCGGCGCCGCAAGGGCGAGGCGGCGGCAATCGAGAACGGAAACTGGCATGACAACCCCTTGAGAAATGCGGATGACAGGGGTTTAGAGAGGCATTGCAAGGTTTGAAAGTGCGCTGGCGCACATTGCTGCGCCGGGAGCCCCCGGCGCCGTTTATGCTGCGCTAAACCACAAGCGCGAGCGAATCCGTGGCGAGCTTCCCGGCCGCCCTGATCTAGGCACCGGCGCGCATATCCGCGGCCAGGCTGATTCCGGATGGCTTGCCAGAAAGCGTGGCCTGCGGCACAACCCACCAATGCAGACGGCTTTTCTGGTTTTTCTCGGTGGCGGGATCGGGTCGGTCCTGCGCTGGCTTGTCGGGCTTGGCGCCTTGCGCTGGCTGGGGCCGGCCTTCCCGTGGGGAACGCTGGCCGTGAATCTGCTCGGCGGGCTGGCGATGGGCCTGCTGGCGCGTCTTGTGGTCGCCTTGCCTTCGGGAGGACAGGAAGCGCGCTTCTTCCTGATGACGGGAATTCTCGGTGGCTTCACCACCTTCTCCGCTTTCTCGCTCGACGCGGCCACACTCTGGATGCGCGGAGAAACGGGGCAGGCCGCGCTCTATGTCGCGATCTCGGTCGCTGGCGCGCTGGGTGCGCTCGCCGCCGGGCTCTGGCTCGGCGGCGTTTTGGCGGGCGGGCGCTGATCAGCGGCCCGGAATCTCGCTTTCCGAAGTGATGATCTTGCTTACGAGGCCGTAATCGATCGCCTCCTGCGCGCTCATCCAGAAATCGCGATCCGTGTCCTTTGCGATCTTGTCGATCTTCTGGCCGGTTTCGCGCGCGAAGAGCGCATTGAGCCTGTCGCGCATCTTGCTGATTTCGGCGGCCTGGATCGAGATATCCGTGACCTTGCCGCCGACGCCTCCGGCCGGTTGATGCAGGAGGAAGCGGGTATTGGGCAGCGAGAAGCGATTCTTCTTCTCGGCGGCGATGTAGATCAGCGCGCCCGCGCTCGCCACCCAGCCTGAGCCCACCATGAAGACCTTGGGCTTGATGAAGCGGATGGCGTCATGAATGAGATCGCCGGATTCGACATGCCCGCCCGGTGAGGAGACGAAAACCGTGATCGGATCGTCACTCGCGGCAGCAAGGGCATGCAGCTGGAGCACGACGTCCTTCGCCATGCGCGAATTGATCTCGCCGACGACAAAGACCTTGCGTGCCTTGAGCATCAGCGCATCGAAAGCGGGGGAGCGCGGCGCAGCGCCGCCTTCCTTGTCCTTTTCATCGTCGTCGTCATCGTGGAAACGGGTCATCAGGCACCTTGAAATCGAATCACAATCGGATCAATGCCCATACCCTAACACCCGTCAGGCCCGCTGCACAGGGCGCGCCGAATGGCAGGCATGCCGGGCAAAGGGCTTCCAGCCGAGACGGATCAATGCGATAGCAAGGTTTCCCTCAGCCGGATTTGTTTCATGAGCGCCGTCACCACCCGAACCGTTTCCGCCGATGAAGAGGGCATGCGCCTCGACCGTTGGTTCAAGACGCATTTCCCCGATCTTTCCTTCGGCCATCTCCAGAAGCTGCTCCGGACCGGACAGGTGCGCCTCGACGGAGGGCGCGCCAAGGCTGAGACCCGGATCGAGCCGGGGCAGGTGGTGCGCATTCCCCCGCTGGAAAAAGCGATGGAGCCCACGCCGGTCGAACCGGGCATCCGCTATGCCGGGGAGGCGCCGAAAGCCGCCGCGGCCGCCGCCAGCGCGAAGCCCGTCTCCGCCAAGCCGGGCAAGGGCGGGCCGAAGGATGACGCGGCCTTCCTCAAATCGATCACGCTCTACGAGGACAAGGACCTGATGGTCCTGAACAAGCCCTATGGAATCGCGGTGCAGGGCGGCTCGGGCATGACGCGCCATATCGACGGGATGCTCGAGGCCCTGCGCGACAAGGAGGGCGTGAAGCCCCGCCTTGTCCACCGTCTCGACAAGGATACGGCCGGCTGCCTGATCGTGGCGAAATCGCGGCTGGCGGCCTCGACGCTCGCGAAGACCTTCCGCTCACGTGCCGCGCGCAAGATCTACTGGGCGCTCGTTCCAGGCGTGCCCAAGGTCAAGCAGGGGCGCGTCTCGACCTGGCTCGCCAAGGGCACGGATGCGCATGGCGACCAGAAAATGAAGGTCGCCAAACATGGCGATGAGGGCGCGGATCACGCGCTGACCTATTACGCCGTGGTGGATACGGCGGCGCAGAAGCTCTCCTGGGTCTCGCTGAAGCCGGTGACGGGGCGAACGCATCAATTGCGCGTGCATACCGCCGAGATCGGCCATCCGATCGTCGGCGATCCGAAATATTTCGACAAGGAGAACTGGCAATTGCCGGGCGGTATCCAGAATCGCCTGCATCTGCTTGCGCGGCGGATCGTGATCCCGCATCCGCGCGACGGACGCCTTCTCGATGTTTCCGCGCCGCTTCCCCCGCATATGCTCCAGAGCTGGAATCTGCTCGGCTTCGATACCGGCCAATACGATCCGATCGAGAATGCGCCGGAGAAATAGCAAGGTTACGAAAAGTTCAGCTTGCCGCAATTTTCCGGGCAAAACCGGGGGGCTAATAAGGAGCCACATTACCAAGAAGAGGTGGCTCCGATGAAATTCTCGACAATTCTGAAAACCGTGACACTCGGTGCCGGTATCTGCATTTTCACGGTTGGGCTTGTGCTTGCCCAGACCCCGCCGGCCCCCGATTCCAAAACCGCGCGCCAGGATGCGCGCGCCGCCTGCGAGGCTGGGCTGAAAGGCGATCTGAGCGGCGATGCGCGTCGCGACGCGATGCGCAAATGCATGACGGAAAAGCGTGAGACCTTCCGGCAGGGGCGCAAGGCGGAGCAGGAAAAGCGCCGCGAGACGATGCGTACTTGCCGGGACGAGGTGAAGAACCAGCGCCTGACCGAAGATGAGCGCCGCAACGCGATCGACGAATGCGCGGGTAAGAAGGACCCCCATTTCGCCAAGCTCGCGACCTGCCGCAAGGAAGCGCAGGAGAAAAAACTTGAGCGCGGCGATCAGGCATTCCGTTCCCACATGCGGGCGTGTATGACGCGCGGGTGACCCGGACGCTTCTGATTTTCGATATCGACGGCACGATCGTCGATTCCGCCGATATGATCATTGCAGCGCAGGCGGTGGCTTTTGCCGCCTGCGGGGTGCCCGCGCCGCCGCGCGAGGCTTCGCTGGCGATTGTCGGCCTTTCACTTCCCGAGACTTTCGCGGTCCTTGCGCCGGGTGGCCCTGTCGCGGCGCTTGAGGCGGCCTACCGCGATGCCGCCTACCGGATGCGCAACGAGGCCACCATTTCCGAGCCGCTTTTCCCCGGCATGGGCGCCCTCATCGCGCAGCTTCATACCGATCCGCGTTTCACGCTCGCGATCGCGACCGGCAAGGCGCGCCGCGGTGTGAACCATCTCCTCAGGAAACAGGGCTGGGAGGGGTATTTTGCCTCGATCCAGACGGCGGACGACGCACCTTCCAAGCCTGATCCCGGCATGATCCACCGCGCGCTGGCGGAAACGGGCGTTCCGGCGGGCAATGCGCTGATGATCGGCGATTCCTCCTTCGACATGATCATGGCCAAACGGGCGGGAATTTATGCGCTGGGCGTCGGCTGGGGGTTCCAGGCCCCGGACCGGCTTCGTGCCGAAGGCGCCGATGCGATCGCTGCGGATGCCGCCGATCTGCGCCGGAGGATCGACAGCTTCGCGGTGCGGGGCGATATCACGGTTGAATCTGCCGACGGCTGAGCCTATCCGCTTCCCATGAGCAATGAGACACCTGAAAAGCGCCCCCTCATTTCCGATTGGTTCGGCGATGGCGAGGACCCCGCGCGCTACGACCCTGTCCGCACGGCTCGCGCCGCGCAGAAGCGCGAATTGCCCAAACGCTTCTACAAGGCGGTTTCGACCGATTTGCAGGAGGGCAGGCATGTGCTGCTGCTCGATGGCCGCCCGGCGCGCACCAAGCTTCGTCACATGCTTGCGGCTTCCACACCGCAGGCCGCGGCGCTTCTGGCCGATGAATGGGCCGCGCAAGCAGAGCGCATCGACCCCGCCAGCATGCCGGTGACGCGCATCCTCCATGCCGCCATCGATCATGTCACCGAGGCTGCGGAAGCGGTGGCGGTTGATATCGTCAAATACGCGCGTTCCGATCTCGTCTGCTATCGCGCCGGCGATCCGGAGAAGCTTGTCGCGCTCGAATCCCGTCATTGGGACCCCGTTATTGCGCATATGCGCGATAGGCACGGCGCCCGCTTCCGCCTTGCGGAGGGGATCGGTTTCGTGGAGCAGCCCGCGGAAGCCATCGCGGCGCTGGCCGCTGCGCTCGAACCCTTTCATGCGCCCGAAAAACTCGCGGCTTTCCATGTCTTGACCACAATTTCCGGCTCCGCTCTGATCGCGCTCGCCGTTGCGGAAGGTGCGGTGACGCCGGAAGCCGGATTCGCGGCAGGAGAGGTTGATGCTGATTTCGAGATCGCCCTTTGGGGCGCGGACGAGGAAGCCGCCGGTTTCCGCATGGCGCGCGAACGCGATTTCCTGGCTGCGGCGGCCTTGCTTGCCGCTCTGGGCGGGCAGGGCGCTGGCAGCTAGCCTCCTGCTTGGCGCGCTGGCAGGATTGGCCCGCGCACAATCCGCGCCGGATTGCTCGGATCTGGTCAAACGGTTGGATCGGATCGTTGCGCATTACGTCGATGCCGGTTCCAGAGCGATCGAAAAAGAGGACCCCGGCCCTGCGCTGGATCGCGCGCGCAAGGATGCGCTGAAGGGCGACGCGGGGGCGACCGTGGCGATGATCGGCATTCCGCTGATCCTGCGCGGTCGGCAGGATATGTTCTCCGTAGCAACGATCCGGCAGGTCTGCACCTTCGCCGAACGCAACGGCTTGCTGCTGCATGTCGCTGCCTGCGCCTATTTCGTGGCGCTCAATCCGCTTGGCGAGAAGGACGAGAAACGCGCGATGCTCGAAGCGATGCTCGCGCGTTTCGCTTCATCCCGCCCCGATGCGCCCGTGGGCGCGCCTGTCTCCCGCGCGGCGCTTCAGGAAGAGGTGGAGGCGCTCAGAGCCTGCCTGCCACGTGCCTGAAGCATTGGGGCAAGCACGGCCATCGCACGTCCGCCCAGCACCATATCCGCCAGGGTGAACTGGTCGAGTGTCGCGAAAAACGCCTCCAGCGCCTGCGCGAAGGCGCCCTGCAAGCCACAGCAACCGCCGATGCGGCAGCGCCCGTTATCGCCGAAACAGGCGACGATCTCGAAATCTTCCTCTAGAAAGCGCACGAGCCCCCCGAGCCGGATCGTCTCCGCAGGCTTGCCAAGCCGCAGCCCGCCATTGCGGCCACGAAAGCTGGCGAGATAACCTTCCGCCGCCAGTCGCTGGACGATCTTCATGAGATGATTGCGCGAGATGCCATATGCATCGGCGACATCCTCGACGGAAAAAAGGGTGTCGGGCGCCATGCGCGCCTGCGTGACGGCGAACATCATCACGCGCAGGGCGTAGTCGGTCTGAAGAGTGAGATGCATGGGCGATCCTCTTTGGGAATAATATGCATCAAAGATATTGCTTTTGGAAGCCGCGATTATATAAAGCATCGAAAATGCATATTTAAGGAGCGCGGCCATGCCGCAGGATAAGTCTCAATCGCCGGTCGTGGAGGCCGTGCGCGCCGTGTCACACCGTGATCACGCACCGGGACGCCAGCTCGGAATTACGCGCGACCTGATAAGCCAGGTCGTTCATGCCTTCTACGATGAGATTCGCGCCGATGCGCTGCTGGGGCCGATCTTCGGCAAACGGATCGCGCCGGAGCGCTGGCCGGCCCATCTCGAGACCATGGTTGAATTCTGGTCCTCGGTTCTGCTGCTGACAGGCAGCTACAAGGGCAAACCCGTGCCGGCGCATCTCCAGCTTGGCGTGGAGGATGCGCATTTCCGGCACTGGCTGGCGCTGTTCGGGCAGGTGACGGCCCGCCTTTGCACGGCAGAGATCGCCGCGCTTTTCATGGAGAGGGCGACGCGCATCGCCGACAGCCTGCGTTTCGCGATCGCGACCGCTGAAGCAGGAGACGGCCCGCCGCGTTTTCCGGCGCCGCTCGCTGCCGGAGGCTGAGAAGCTTCCCTGTAACCTGCGACGCTCTGGTTGGCGCCGGGCATCCCTTCCGGATGTGTTTGCGTCGTTAAGGCTGCTGCCTCCTTGATCTTTATCATGCCATAATCCATCGCTTCATGCGATGCATGGAATGCAGTTCAAGGAGGTCTCATGTCCAAGTCCAAATCCGGCCCGGTCGATGTTGCGTGTCTGATCCGCGCAGCCGATGAAATGCCGGTCGCGGCTATGAAGCAGGCGATTGCGCTTGCCGCTGAAACGGGCGCGCATCTGAGCGCGATTATCGGCGTGCAGGTCTTCACGGCGCCCTACACACCGTTCTGGACCTCGATGAGCGCTTCGATTGCCGCCGAGGTCAACCAGAAGTCCAAGGCCAAGGCTGACAGTTTCGCCGAGACCTTCAAGGCGGACGCCAAGGCTGCAGGTGTTGATCTCGATATCGCGGTGGTCAGCGGTCCTTTCGGCGATGTCGCGGAAAAGGCGGCCTTTATTGCACGCACCGCGGATATCGTCGTGATCGACCAGCCGCATGGCGCGCTCGATACCACTGAAATGCTGCTCGAAGAGGCCCTTTTCCATTCCGGGCGCCCGGTCCTGATCGCGAGCCCGCGCCGCGCGCCTGTGGGGCGTGTGACGAAGGCCGTGGTGGGCTGGGATGGTTCGTCCCACGCCGTCCGGGCGGTTTCCGATGCGATCGACGCCTTCCCGGCGCTCGAAACCATCGAGATCGTCACGGTGAGCGGTGAAAAGGACCTCTCCGGCGCGCTGCCGGCGGCTGACTTCGCCCGCCATCTCGCTCGCAAGGGGCTCAAGGTGACGCTGAGCGATGTTCCCCGCGCCGGCAAGAGCGTCGCGGCGGTTCTGGATAGCCATGCTCAGGCGAGCGGTGCCGACATCCTGATCACCGGCGGTTTCGGCCATTCGCGCCTGCGCGAATTCCTGCTCGGCGGCGTGACTGTCGAACTGACGCAGAACGCCGTGACGCCGCTGCTGATGGCATATTGACCTGTTTGCCTGTTTCCGGGCTCCCCTTGAGGGCGGGCCCGGAATGCAACAGGGCTGGGGGAGGGAAAGGCCGGCTGAAAAGCCGGCCTTTCTCTTCAGGCCGTCATGGCCGGTGTATCGCGCCAGACAGCGCGCCAGACGCGGAGAAAGTTGTCACCCGCGATTTTCTCGAGATCGCCAGTCTTCCAGCCGCGGCGCATGAGCGCCGAGAACAGGGCCGGGAAGCAGGAGGCATCCTCCAGGCCCGGCGGGTTGTGCCCGCCATAGAAATCCGAACCGATTCCGAGCCCTTCGATGCCAACGAGATTGCGCATGTGCTCGATATGGTCGATCAGCAATTCGACGCCGTTCTTGGTGAAGGCCGCGAAGGCCGCTTTGCGGGCGGCTTCATATTCCGCCTTGTCCACGCCTTCCTTTGCTTTTCCCATGCCATCCATCACCGGAAGCAGCTTGCTGTAGGCCACCTGCTCCAGGAAGGTGGGGACAAAGGTCGGCATGACGATCCCGCCCTTGTCGGCGATGCGGCGGATCACGTCATCGGGCGCGTTGCGCGGATGCGAGCAGAGCGCGCGTGCATTCGCGTGGCTGATGATCACCGGCCCCTTCGCGACATCCATCACCGCGTGCTGCGCCGCCGGTGAGACATGCGCCATATCGATCACGAGGCCGAGCCGCTCCATTTCCGCGATGATCTCGGCTCCGAAGGTGGAAAGCGGGGTCGCGCCCGGCTTGTCCGTGGCGCTGTCGATGAAGGGCAGCGTCTCGTTATGGCAAAGCGTGACGAGGCGAATTCCCATCGCGTGGAAAAGCCTGAGATGGCCCACGCGATCGACACCCACCAGCCCTTCGACGGCCTTCAATTGCCCGATCTTGCCCGCCTTCTTGGCCGCGGCGATGTCGTCGGGTTTCAGGACGGGGTGAAAGACATCGGGATAGAGCTGTTCGAGCTGGAGCATCACGTCGATGACCTCCAGGCGCGTACGGATCGGATGGGCGATCATCGTGGGAATGAAAGCCGTATTGATCTGCGTGGCGACGCGGCCGGCGCGCAGGCGCGGGATATCGGTGTCGGTTTCGGGATGGCGCTTGCGCGCATCCCACAGGCGGACATCCCCCCGTGCATCGGGATCGGACCAGATCACGAAGGGCATGTCGTTATGGCCGTCGATCAGTGTGATCCGGTCAAGGAGGGCCGTGGCGGCGGCATCGTCCGCGACGATTCTGTCAGGCGTATTCATGGTGCATTCCATTTGAGGGGAAGAAAAAGGACTCGTCTGGATGATGGCACGGCGAGGGGGCAGCAGGAAATGCCCAAAGCGCATGCCAACACTTCGCGCCAGCGCGGCAAGGGCGCGTTAACAGCGTTCGCTTGCAAAGCCTTCACCGCGTTTTGTGTGCCAGCGCACCGATAAAGGAATGCGCAACGCTTAACGCTCACTCTTGCATCACGAGCGGGGCAAACCCGCCGGAACAACAGGCAGTCAGACATTGCCGCGACGAGACCAAAGGTCCGGGCGGCGGGATCCAACAGGGGCACGCCCCGCGAACAGGGATGGATATTATGGTGAGCGCGGCGCAGCGGCCGGTTGAACCGGCCGAATTCGGCGAAGCCCAGGGGCTTGATGCGGCGGGAGCCGTTGCGCTCGACATCCGCTCCTTCTCCGTCATCAATAGCCGCGAGGAAGCCGAGTTCCTTGTCATGCTCGACCACACGAACGGGCGCGACGATACGGAATGGACCGCCTATTTCGTCGAGAGCATGGTTGAATTTCTCGTCTGGCGCTCGCAGCCCTGGGGAAACATCGGCGAGAGCGATCTCGACTGGTTCCTTGCCGTGACCTCGGATGCGCCTTCCCCCTCGGTTCCGGCCCTGCTTTTCGCGCTGATCCGCGAGATCGGCGATGTCCCGGAGCGGCTTACCGCCCTCGCGATGAAACTCGCGAAGAACCGTCTCGCGCTTTTTGAACACGCGGCCTGACCGGCTGTCGAGGTCTGCGATTGCGCTCTTCACGATCGCTCCATAAGGAATGGGGCGGGGGGAAGGCCATGCCGCTTTACTTTGCCTATGGCGCAAACATGGATCGGGCCGCGATGGCTCGGCGTGCACCGCAGGCACGCCTGATCGCGCCGGCAATCCTCAAACGGCACCGTTTCATCATCGCGCGCTGTGGCTATGCCAGCGTGACCCGCGATCCGAGCGCAGAGGTCCATGGATTGCTGTGGGATGCCTCGCTGGCGGATCTGCGTGCTCTCGACAAGTTCGAGGAAGTGGATCGCGGGCTTTATCTCAAGATCAACCAGCCTGTGGTGATTGCGGGGGGCGCCCGGCGCGCTCTGCTCTATGTCGCCGCCGATTCGGCGCCGGGGCGGCCGGTGCCGGGCTATCTCGAGAACGTCCTTGCCGCGGTCGAGGCAGAGGGCTTCCCCGATTCGTATCGGCGCGCACTGATGGTTTGGGGGAATGGTGTGCGCTCACGCCCCGAAAATGCGGGTGAAAGCTGCCCGTAGCGCCATATCCGCCTCCGGCATCGTCACGGGAATGCCCAGATCCACCAGCGAGGTCACGCCGTAGCGCGCCTCCCGGATGCCGCAGGCGATGATTCCGTCGAAATGCGTCAGATCCGGCTCGACATTGAGCGAGATGCCGTGGAACGAAACCCATCGCCGCAGCCGGATGCCGATCGCGGCGATCTTGTCCTCGAATCCTTCTCCCTTGTCCGGGCGCTTCACCCAGACGCCGACGCGTTCGGGATCCGTGAAGCCGCGCAGGCTGTAGGAAGCAAGCGTCTCGATGATCCAGGCCTCGAGCGCGCTCACGAAGGCGCGGACATCCTGCCTGCGCGCTTTCAGATCAAGCATTACATAGGCCACCCGCTGGCCGGGCCCGTGATAGGTGAACTGCCCGCCGCGCCCGGTTTCGAAGACGGGAAAGCGTGCCGAGACGAGATCTCCCGGCTTCGCGCTGGTGCCGGCCGTGTAAAGTGGCGGGTGTTCCACCAGCAGTACGGCCTCGCGCGCCTGCCCGCCGGCGATTGCCGCTGCGCGCGCCTCCATGAAGGCGACAGCCTCCTCGTAGCCCATTGGGCTGGCGGGTGTGATCCATTCCACGGGCCCGAGCGGATCGGGGGCGAGGCGCGGGAAAAGCGGCGGTGTTAACGAGCTGTTGACCATGTTCATGGGACATAGATGGGCAGAAATTGCCCGGTCAACCCGAGTCTCGCTGAAAGCGGGAAAGGGCTGCCGGATCAGGCTGAGGCAGGAAGGTATCGTACAGATGTCGGGCGAGGAACGCACCAACACGGTTGATAGGGTTGAGGTCGAGATCTCGGTTGTGATCGGGCGCTCGCGCATGCCGATTCATCACCTTCTGCGCATGGGGCGCGGCGCGGTGATCGAACTCGATGCGAACGAGAACGATGAGGTCGAGATCCTCGCCAATGATTTTCCCGTCGCGCGCGGGCAGGTGATCGTGCAGGGCAAGCGGATTCAGGTCGAGATCACGAGCCTCACGCGCCGGCCGGAAGTCGAGAAGGCTTTCCCCCGCCACTCCGCGCCGGACGCGGGCTGATCGGCGGGTTCGGGGGCGACGCAAATAAAAATCGAGCGGGCGCGCTCTTGAGGCTTGCTATCCCGTGCGGGCCTTGTTAGAGAGCGCGCCTCGGCCAAGGCCCCACGGGGTTCGGTCGGTGTGCGGTCGTGGCGGAATTGGTAGA
Organism: Pseudomonadota bacterium; assembly: GCA_020161575.1. Lineage (GTDB taxonomy): Bacteria > Pseudomonadota > Alphaproteobacteria > Rhizobiales > Beijerinckiaceae > Rhabdaerophilum. Next base: position 270,759 of record JAIUNR010000005.1, on the reverse strand, counting down.
CGCGCTAGCTTGAGGTGCTAGTGGGTAACACCGTGGAGGTTCGAGTCCTCTCGTCCGCACCATTTCCTCTCTTCGGATTGGTGCTTCAAAACCCGGCAATGCCGGGTTTTTGCGTTTCAGGCCGGAAAGCCTCAAGGCCCCACAATATGCACGACGCGCCAGCCCCCCTCCGCCAACGCGCGCAGGAAAGCGGGCAGCATGGCTGCGGTCTGGCTCTTGGTGTCGTGGAAGAGGACGATTCCGCTTCCCGCGCGTTCGAGCCGGCGCATGGTCAGGCGAAGCTGGCGCTCGGGGCTCATCACGTTCCAGTCGCTGGCCCAGATATCCGTGCCCATGACCACGATTCCCGCGCCGGCGAGCGATTCGAGCAGCGCCGGCGTATCCGCGAAGCCGGGAAAGCGGAAGAACGGCGCGATCCGCTTTCCTGCCGCCGATTCGATGGCGGCCTGTCCTTCCATGATGTTCCGCCACGCCGCATCGTGGTCCATCTGTCGCATCGTCCAGGGATGGGTCATCGAGTGATTGGCGAGGGTGTGGCCCGCCTCCGCGATTCTCCGGGCAAGATGCGGCGCGGCTTTCGCATTGCGACCGATCAGGAAGAAGGTGGCGCGCACGCATTCCTTCTCCAAAGCCGCCAGGACGGCGTCGGTGGGGCCGGGCAGGGGGCCATCATCGAAGGTCAGCACGACTTCCTTTTCGCCGAGCGGCAGGGTCTTGTCGTAGCTCTTCAATCCGAAGCGCGCGGCCGGATCGGGCGCGACCACCTGAACCCGGTGGGTGCCGAGCGCGCCGGGCGGGCAAGGCGCTGCGCCAGCGCCCGCTGCGCCGAGAAGCGCGGTCAGCGCCATGAGGGCGTAAAGAGAGGCGCGCTTGCGGAGGAGGTAATGGTTCATCGAATGCTCATCTTCCTTCGCCAATCTTGGCTTTGCAAAACCGGGCGGGCTTTCTAAGACAGAAAAAAGGCGCGCGCCGCTTTCATTCCGCTCGACCCTGTCCGATGGTGACCATGCCCGAAACCGCCACCGATCTCGCGCGTGCGCAGGCCGATCTTGCCGCGGATATCCGCGACGAGGAGGGCGAGATCCGTCCTGAATTCCTGTCCGCGATTCGGGCCGCGATCAAGGCCGAGGACCGCGTCGCGCTCAATGCGTTGGCGGGCGATCTCTACGAGGCGGATCTGGGCGATCTGATCGAAGCGCTCGACCAGGAGGAGCGCCCGCGCCTCGTCGCGATCATGGGCGCGGATTTCGACTATGCCGCGCTCACCGAGGTCGAGGACATCGTCCGTGAGGAGCTGCTCGAGGAAATCCCGAACGAGAAGATCGCCGAGGGCGTGCGCGATCTCGATTCGGACGATGCGGTCTACATCCTCGAAGATCTCGAACCCGAGGACAAGGAGGAGGTTCTCGCCAAGCTGCCGGCGCCGGAGCGCGTCGCGCTTGAGCGCAGCCTCGACTATCCCGAGGATTCCGCCGGTCGTCTCATGCAGACCGATTTCATCGCCGCGCCGCCTTTCTGGACGGTCGGGCAGACGATAGACCATCTGCGCGATACCTCCGACCTGCCGGATGAATTCTACGAGCTTTATGTGATCGATCCGGCGGGGCGGATCACCGGCCATGTGCCGCTCAACCGGCTCCTGCGCTCGAAGCGTCCGGTGAAGATCGAAAAGATCATGCTCGAAGCCGATCATGTCGCGCAGGCCACCGATGATCAGCGCGAGGTGGCCGAGCTGTTCAAGCGCTACAACCTCGTCTCGATTCCGGTCGTGGACGAGGCGCAGAGGCTCGTCGGCGTGCTCACCTTCGACGATATCGTCGATATCATCGACGAGGAGGCGGATGCCGAGATCCGCGCGCTCGGCGGTGTCGCGGCGGATGAGGAACTCTCGGATTCGGTGCTCGAAACCACCAAGGCCCGCTTCTCGTGGCTTTTCGTCAACATGCTGACGGCGCTGGTGGCGGCCGCTGTCATCGGGCTTTTCAAGGGATCGCTGGAAAAGATGGTGGCGCTCGCGGTGCTCATGCCCATCGTCGCAAGCCAGGGCGGCAATGCCGGCACGCAGACCATGACGGTCGCCGTGCGCGCGCTCGCGACCCGCGCGCTTGGCCTGGGCAACGCGCCGCGCATCGTGCGGCGCGAGATTCTCGTCGGCTTCCTGAATGGCTGCGCCTTCGCGCTGCTGCTCGGGCTGGTCGCGGCCTTCTGGTTCTCCAATATCGAGCTGGGTTTCGTGATCGGCATCGCGATCATCGTCAATCTCACGGCGGCGGGGTTGGCTGGGGTTGTCATTCCGCTGGCGCTCGACCGTTTCGATGTCGATCCCGCCGTGGCTTCCGGGCCTTTCGTCACGACGGTGACCGATATCATCGGCTTTTTTGCCTTTCTCGGCGTCGCGACCCTGTGGTTCGGGCTCGGATGAAGTGAAAGGCGCCGCGTTAAGTAAACTTTTCCACGCGGTTTTAATCTTTTGTCAGTGAAATCGGGGCTTATCGCCTCACCTCGGCGGCGCGCGAGCGCCTTGCCGGAATGCGTGAAACGGATAAACTCCTGAATATTGGCAGGGTGACAGAATGACCAAAGCCGCCCGCTCCCGTAAATCCTTTTTCGCCGGGCTGACCGCCTTGACGGCAGCCTTCCTCCTTGCTGGCTGTTCTGCCGGGGGCTCGGGCGAGTTTCGCGCGCATTACCCGCTCAAGAGCGACGCCAAGCCGCATCCCGGCGTGGTGAAGGCGCATAAATTCCCCATTCACGGCATCGACGTGTCGAAATGGCAGGGCGAGATCGACTGGTACGAGGTCAAGCGCGCCGGCACCGCCTTCGCGTTCATCAAGGCCACCGAGGGCGGCGACCATCTCGACGAACGCTTCCGCGAGAACTGGGAAGGCGCGCGCCGGGCCGGCGTGCCGCGCGGGGCCTATCATTTCATGTTCTGGTGCCGCTCGGCCGAGGAGCAGGCAGCCTGGTTCCGCCAGAATGTGCCGCGCGACGCGGATGCGCTGCCGCCGGTGCTCGATGTCGAATGGAACGGCCATTCGAAAACCTGCCCCAAGCGCATCGATCCCGAACTTGCGCGCCAGAAGATCGCGGTGATGCTGAAAGCAATGACCGCGCATACCGGCAAGAAGCCGATCATCTATACTGACATTCCCTTCCATGCCGATGTGCTGGAAGGCCACCATTACGACAATCCGTTCTGGCTGCGCTCTGTCGCTGCGGAGCCGCATGAGCGCTACAACAATCGCAACTGGAAGCTCTGGCAGTTCACGACCACAGGACGCATACCCGGAATCAAGGGTGCGGTGGATCGCAATGCCTTCGCCGGCACGCGGACGGAATGGAACCGCTATCTCGCGCTGAATGGAGCTGGCCCGCGTCAGGTCGCCAGCGCCGATGACGAGGCCGAACCGCCGGCGGAATGAGCGCTCACCCCTTCCGGGTCGTATAGCCCTTGGGGTGCATCAGGCGGGAAATCTCGGCCCGCAAGCGGAAACGCCATGCCACCGGCCCCAGGCTGGGTTGCTTGCCGCTCTCCGTCACGCTGGCGAGCAAGGCGACGATCTCTTCGCGCTCGCGCCAGCTCCGCTCGACCGGATGACCCGGTCCGGCGCAGGAATCGAGGCGCTGGAGCGGTCCGCCCGCGCCATGCGCGACGATCTCGCCGTCGAGGTAACGCCCGGGCGCGAGGCGGGAAAAATCGGGATCATACGCGGTCTTGAAGCAATAGCCGGCGCCTTGCGAGACCAGATCGAGGCTCATCGCGATGGGTTTCGCGTTCAGTTCCAGCATGGCGAGCGACGCATCCGGCCCGGCGAAGGCCGCTTCAGCGAAAGCCCTGCGGTTGGGGTCGCTTGCCAGCGCGGTGCCGGCCTCACCCTTCCAGCCTTTCGCCTCGAGCACGAGGAAATCCGCCAGCCGGTCCGGGAAATCGGCGGCATCGGGGCCGATCCGCCGGCTTGTGAGCGTACCCAAGGCGGCGTAACGGCGGGCAAGCGCGGCGTGGTCCTTGTTCTGACGCGGCGGCCACAGGCGGGCGCGGTATGTCGCCAGGTCGAGTTCGGTTTCGACCGCCGCGCGGGCAATGCGGCGAAGGATGCGGCTTTGCGCGCCCCTTGCGGCGAGAACCCTCCCGAGATGATGCGCGACAGGGCGGTTTTCCGGCAGGAAACCGAAAAGCAGGAGATCGGGGCCGGGACTTTTCGCGAGAAGATCGAGCGCGGCGATGATGACGGCCTCGGGCGCTTCGCGCGCGATCAACGGGGTGCTCAGCGGCAGGTAGGGGCCGCCGAGCATCCGCCATGCGCGCCCGAGCAGGCCATCGGCGAAGAAGGGGCGTTCCACGGGGAACAAGCCGGCGAGCCGGCCTTGCCCATCGCAGACCATGATGACGCGAATCGGGTGCTCCGGTGAGAGGTTGCCCTGCAGGGCCGAGAGGAAGGAGAGGCCGTAGAACGGGTTCGGCTCAAGCGCGTTATCGGCGAGGTGCTGCCACGCCTCCCGCTGCTCGGTGAGGGTGCGTATGTCACGCCATTCCGCGCTGAAGCGGGTGGCGCTCATCGCAGGCCTGTCGGGAACGGTGCGAAACCGAGATGATGCGCCATGTTCCGGTTGAGTACGAAAAGGCTCGCGAGCGTACCGACGAAGACCCCCAGAGCCGCGCCATGGGCATGGAAGAACGGAATGAGCAGGAGGCAGGCGACGAACATCGCCCCCGCGCCCGCTGCATTGCCGCGCAGGACCGCCTCGGGATGGCCCGCCATGTTGAGGAGATCCTCCGCCGGGCCGTTCGCGAGGCGCAGCAATGCGGCGAGGATAAGGATGCGCGCGGGGGGCACCGAAGCTTCGAAAGCCGGGCCGAACAGCATCATGATGTAAGGAGTGAGCCAGATCAGGATGGCGGCGACGGCAAGGCCGGGCAGCAATCCCGCCATCCGCGCCTTGCGGAAAAGCGCCTCGATCGCGGCATTGTCGGTGCGCTCGGGCTTCGCCTCGCGGGCAAAGCGGTGGCCGAAGGCGGCGCCGATCGAGAAATCCACCAGCCCCAGCAGCGATGCGATCCGTGTCGCGGCGAAATAGAAGCCGAGTACCGCGACGGGGGCGAAAATTCCGAGCAGGATCAGATCGATATTCTGCCGCGCGAGCTGCGCCAGATCGGCGAGGAAGGTCGGGGTCGCGGCGCGGCGCCAGTCGCCGAACGCATAGGTCCGGCTGCGGCCGGGAAAAGTCAGCACCATTTCCGGCGCCATCAGCGCGATCTGCACCGCCAGTGCCAACACGGATGCGGCAAGCGCGGCCAGAATGGCGAATTCGGGGCGGACAAGACCGCCGAAAGCCATGGCGGCGAGCAAGGCCAGCACGAGGATGCCCTGCCGGATGAGATAGGGCGGTGCAAGCGCGCGGATCGGCCAGCCCAATGCGCGGGCGATGCCTTCGAAGAAATCCGTGAGGGCGAGGAAGGGCAGGGCGAAGAGGCCGAGGCCGAGCACGCGCGCGGTTGTCGGGCCATAGGCCTGGGCGGCCAGCGGCAGGAGGTAACTGCCCAGCACGCCCAGCGCGCCGGCCATGACAAGGGTGATCACGATCCCGCTGAGAATGAAGCCGCGCGCCAGCGCGAGCGCGTTCTGCTCGTGATATTGGGCGAGGAAGCGCACGGCGATCTGCCCGAATCCGTACGTCGCCAGAAAGCCGAAGGTCATCACCAGGCTCCAGGCGAAGGTGAAGGCACCATAGCCATCCGCGCCGAGTGCGCGGGCAAGGATGATCTGGAGCAGATAGGCAAGGCCGGCCGCGGCCAAGCGGATGGCAAGCGCCGTATAGGCGCCCAGACGGTTCGCATGTCCGGCGAGTGCCGCCATCAGGCGCGTTGCGCGCGCCGCTCCCCATGCGTGTTTTGTCGCCGACATGACATTCCTTTCACCCGGATGGCTTAGCAAGAACGGGTCATCGGCACGTTAAGGCCTTGCAGCTCTCGTGTGGCAAGGTTAGCGCTCTATGATCGACCGGGCGGCAGGGCCTCTGGTGTAGGCATCGCCTCTGGTTTATGGCAGTATTGTTGACATAATCGAGAGTCGGGAGGCTCCCTTGATCCCCAATGCCGCGAACCCCTTCAATTTTGATCTCGGTGAAACAGCGGATGCGATCCGCGAGAGTGTCGCGAGCTTCGCGCAGGACAAGATCGCGCCGCTTGCGGACAGGATAGACCGCGAGGATTGGTTCCCGCGCCATCTCTGGCCGGAAATGGGGGCGCTGGGGCTGCATGGCATCACCGTGCCGGAGGAGGATGGCGGCACCGGCCTCGGCTATCTCGAGCATGTCGTGGCGATGGAGGAAATCTCGCGGGCCTCGGGCTCGGTGGGGTTGTCCTACGGCGCGCATTCGAATCTCTGCGTCAACCAGCTTCGTCGCTGGGGCAGCAAGGAGCAGAAGGCGCGCTACCTGCCCAAGCTGATCTCCGGCGAGCATCTCGGCGCGCTGGCGATGAGCGAGCCAGGCGCGGGCTCGGATGTCGTCTCGATGAAGCTCAAGGCCGAGAAGCAGGGCGATCGCTACATCCTCAACGGTTCGAAGATGTGGATCACCAACGGTCCTTCCGCCGAGACGCTGATCGTCTACGCCAAGACCGATCCTGCGGCGGGTTCGAAAGGCATGTCGGCCTTTATCGTCGAGAAGGGCTTCAAGGGTTTCTCGATCGCCCAGAAGCTCGACAAGCTCGGCATGCGCGGCTCGGAGACGGGCGAGCTGGTCTTCCAGGATTGCGAGGTGCCGGAAGAGAATCGCCTTGATGCCGAAGGGAAGGGCGCGGCGATCCTGATGTCGGGCCTCGATTACGAGCGCGCGGTGCTTTCCGGCGGCCCGCTCGGGCTGATGCAGGCGGCGATGGATATCGTGATGCCCTATATCCATGACCGCAAGCAGTTCGGAAAATCGATCGGCGAGTTCCAGCTCGTGCAGGGCAAGGTCGCGGATATGTATGTCGGCATGAATGCCTGCAAGGCCTATGTCTATGCCGTCGCGAAAGCCTGCGATCGCGGCGAGACGACGCGCGAGGATGCCGCCGGCGCGATCCTCTATTCGGCCGAGAAAGCCACAAAGATCGCCCTTGATGCGATCCAGCTTCTGGGCGGCAACGGCTATATCAACGAATATCCGGCGGGGCGCGTGATGCGCGACGCCAAGCTCTATGAGATCGGCGCGGGAACGAGTGAGATCCGCCGGATGCTGATCGGGCGTGAATTGTTCTCCAAAGGCCTGTGAGACCGGCGCGGACGCAGCCAGTAGTCCCACCATGCAAAAGCCCGGCGCGAGCCGGGCTTTTTACAGGGCGTTCCAGCCCGAATTGGTCGGACGGAGACTTCTGCCCCCGTCCGTGATGCCGGCGTGAGGGTTTATTTTGTGAGGCGCGTCAGCTTGTTCTGGTAGCGGACAGCCATCACGTCGGCGATCTTGTTGATCATGTTGGTATTGCCTTCGCTCAATGTACCGCCGCACATATAGCCGGTCATGATGCGCGCGGTGCTCCAGGAGCCATTGTTGCACAGGCCGAAATGGACGAGCAGGCGGTTCTTCTGGTCGATGATGCCTTCCGCGTTCCAACGGGCGAGGAAGCTGAGATTGTCGCGCGGCATGGCGGCGGGATAGGCCAATTGCGCGACCGCGTTCGCCTTGCCGACCGGCTGCGCATCGGCATCCGACCACAGGATGACCACCGGGTATATCTCATCGGCCTTGTATTCCGTGCCGGGAATGACATCGTTCTTCTTGAACCACTTGGACGCCATGGCCTCGTTGATGCATTCATAGCCGGATTCAGGCAGATCGCCGCCGCCCATCGCCTTCTCGCTGCCGATGAAGGTTTCAAGCGCGCTCTTCTCAGCGGGCTGCGGGAAGAAATCCGATTTCGTCATCGGCGGCGCGTTGCTGATCCAGCTGCCATACTCGTAGGAGTAGGACGGGCTTGCAACCGGCTTGTTTCCGCGATCGGCGAAATAATCGCGATAGAACACGACCCGGATGCGGGTGTAATCGAATGCATCGTAGCCGCGGTTCTTCAGCGCGGTATTGAGATCGGCGGAGAAGCTCTGCGCACGGGACTTGACGCTGTCGATCGTGTTCTGCATCGAGCCCGTGGCGTCGATACACATGGCGACATCAAGCACCCGGCGGATGGCTTCCTGGCTGATCAGCGCGGTTGATGAGACGCCGACATTGTATTCGCCAAGCCCGGAAATGCTGAAAAGCGACTTCTGGGTGAATCCTGCCTTCACGGTGACGGCGCCGTTCGTCACATCGAACTGGGACGAGACCGGCGTGAGATTGTTGGCCGCGACCTGTGCGTCGAACCATTCCTTGGCGCGCTGCTTGCGCAAATTGTCGCTGTCGCTGTTCGATGCCGTCGCCCCGGCCAGAGCGGCGGAATCCGTAATCCGCTGGTAGTTCGAGCGCGCGGTCATCACGGAGGAATAATCATAGGCGAGCGTGAAGCCGCCAAGGACCGGGATGATCGCCAGCGAAAACACGATCGCCGTCGCGCCCCTGTTGTCTTTCCGAAATGCCTTGAAGCCGAACATGGTCGCCTCTGCCAAGTGAGAAATGCAGGGGCAAAATGCGCGCGGGGCGTTGCGAAAAGCCTAATCCGATGCGCAAGTCGCGAGCATACTAGCGGTTGTGCTCAACAAGTCGTTCAAGCGATCGCGAAAAATTTAATCAATCCAGCCTGGGAGGCGCCAGGCGATAAACACCTTTGAAATCCAGCGGATCGGCCGGTTTTCCCTTGCGGTGAATGACCAGACGCCCTTCGAGCGCCAGCTTTACGGCAACCCGCCGGACCGGCACCATCGCCGCGCCCCAGGCATCCGGTGCTTGCCCCGCGACCGCGCGCGCAACTTCTGATGGGCAAAATGTCTTTCCCGGCTCGCAGTCGGCGGCGCGTGCGAGCATTTCCGCCTCGATGACGGAGAGATCCATCCGGTTCTGGTTCATGGCTGGGTCCTTCAGGAAGAGGCGCGCTGCGCGGCGGACAATAATCCTTGCGCATTGGCAGTGGCGCGCGGGGTCGGTAAAAGTAGCGCCGTCGGGCGATTCGGAGCGTAGAATGCCTCAACGCATCACCAAGGGCTACAAGCAGCTTCTGGCGGAAGCCGAAGCTGGCATAACGACCCTTGAGGTCGATCAGGCGCGCACGATGCTCGCGCGTGCCGACGTGCTTTTCGTCGATCTGCGCGATCCGCGCGAGCTTGAGCGGGAGGGGCGCATGCCTGGCGCCTTCCATTGCCCGCGCGGAATGCTCGAATTCTGGATCGACCCCGAAAGCCCCTACGCCAAGCCCGAATTCCAGCAGGACAAGACGTTTGTTTTTTTCTGCGCGGGGGGCTGGCGTTCGGCGCTTGCGGCAAGAACGGCCCAGGAAATGGGCTTGAATCCCGTCGCGCATATCCGCGGCGGCTTTGGCGCTTGGAAGAAATCCGGCGGCGCGGTGGACGGACCGTAAAACCCGTCAGGGAGGATAGAAGATCGTGACCGCCTTTCCGGTAAAGCAGAATCGATACCCGCCGAAACTCACGCTGGTGATCGGCAACAAGAATTACTCCTCCTGGTCGCTGCGGCCATGGTTGGCGATGGCGGCGAACAACATCCCCTTCGCGGAGGTGCTGATCCAGCTCGATCAATCCAATACGCGCCAGCTTGCCTTGCAATATTCGCCGACCGGCAAGGTGCCTGCGCTCAAATTCGGCACGCTGATGATCTGGGAATCGCTGGCGATCATCGAGTATGTCGCCGACAGGCACCCGGAAGCCGGGCTTTGGCCGGCTGATCCGGACAGGCGTGGCCTCGCCCGCGCGCTGGCAAGCGAGATGCATTGCGGCTTTCAGGCCCTGCGCAGCCATTGCCCGATGAACCTGCGGCGCAAGGCCACGCGCCGGCTTTCGCCTGAGGCGGAGCAGGATGTCATGCGCCTCACCAATTACTGGCGGCGTTTCCGGGCGGAAGCCGCCTCTGAAGGCGATTTTCTCTTCGGCAAGTTCGGGGCGGTCGATGCCATGTTCGCGCCGGTCGCTACCCGCATCCGCTCCTACGAAATCCCCGTCGATCAGGCGAGCAACGACTATATCGACGCCATCTACGCCCTGCCGGCCTTCAAGAAATGGTTCGATGCCGGTACGGCTGAGCCATGGCGGATTCCCGCCGTTGACAACATCGACAAGCCGCAGGCCACGGGGACACCGGCGCGGCGCTGAGCCGCGCGCTCTTTTGTGCATTGCACGCGCTTCCCGTTGAAAGCGCTGGAAGAAACGTCGATAAGGGGGAGGGAGCTTCCGGCTCCGTCCCTTTCTTGTTGGCGAGGCATGTATGGCGACGATCCGTTCGAGTTTCGATCCGCGTTCTCCCGAGGCTGAGGCCAATGCGCAGGCCTGGGGCGCCATCCGCGCGGATCTCATCGAGAAGCGCCGCATCGCCGCCTTGGGCGGGCCGGAAAAGGCGCGTGAGCGTCATCTCTCGCGCGGCAAGCTGCTGCCGAGGGACAGGGTGCTGAACCTGCTCGATCCCGGCTCGGCCTTCCTCGAGATCGGCGCGCTCGCAGCCAACGGCATGTATGACGACGACATCCACGGCGCCGGCATGATCGCGGGCATCGGCCGCGTCGAAGGGCGCGAGGTGATGGTGGTGTGCAACGACGCGACCATCAAGGGCGGCACCTATTATCCCATGACCGTGAAGAAGCATCTGCGCGCGCAGGAAATCGCGATGCAGAACCGGCTTCCCTGCCTCTATCTGGTGGATTCCGGCGGTGCGAACTTGCCGCACCAGACCGATGTTTTCCCCGATCGGGAGCATTTCGGCCGCATCTTCTACAATCAGGCGCGGCTTTCGGGCATGGGCATCCCCCAGGTCGCGGTGGTGATGGGCTCATGTACCGCGGGCGGCGCCTATGTTCCGGCCATGTCGGATGAAACCATCATCGTGCGCCAGCAGGGCACGATCTTCCTCGGTGGCCCACCCTTGGTGAAGGCCGCGACCGGCGAGGTGGTCTCGGCGGAAGATCTCGGCGGGGCGGATGTCCATGCCCGCCGCTCCGGCGTCGCCGATCATTACGCGGCGGATGACGGCCACGCGCTGGCTTTGGCGCGGCGGGTCGTCGCGAACCTGAATTCGCGCAAGAACATCGACATCGCGCTTTCCGAACCCGAAGATCCGCTTCTCGATCCGGCTGAGCTGGAAGCGCTCGTCCCCACGGATTTGAAGCGCCAATATGATATCCGCGAGGTGATCGGCCGCCTTGTCGATGGCTCGCGCTTCGACGAGTTCAAGGCGCTCTATGGCACGACGCTCGTCACCGGTTTCGCCGCCATCCATGGCATGCCGGTGGGGATCATCGCCAATAACGGCATTCTCTTCTCGGAAAGCGCGCTCAAGGGCGCGCATTTCATCGAATTGTGCTGCCAGCGCCGCATTCCGCTGCTGTTCCTCCAGAATATTTCCGGCTTCATGGTCGGCAGCCAATACGAGGCGGGCGGCATCGCCAAGGATGGCGCCAAGCTGGTGACGGCAGTGGCCTCGGCGGAGGTGCCGAAGATCACGCTGCTCGTGGGCGGCTCGTTCGGCGCCGGCAATTACGGCATGTGCGGGCGCGCCTATTCGCCCCGCTTCCTCTTCACCTGGCCGAATTCGCGGATTTCCGTGATGGGCGGCGAACAGGCCGCCTCGGTGCTCGCAACCGTGCGCCGCGACAATCTCGAAGCCGAGGGCAAATCATGGCCGGCAGCGGAGGAGGAGGCGTTCAAGGCGCCGATCCGCGCGAAATACGAGGAGGAGGGGCATCCCTACCACGCCACCGCGCGGCTGTGGGATGACGGCATCATCCTGCCCTCCGAGACGCGCCGCGTGCTCGCGCTGGCATTCTCGGCGTGCCTCAACGCGCCGATCCCCGAGACGCGCTTCGGCGTGTTCAGGATGTGAGGGGGGGAAGTGATGGATGAATTGGTTCCGCGTAATCTAAAAGCTATATTTTACGCAATATTAAGCTGTTCTATTGCGTATGCTGCAGGATTTAATTTTGCTATCTTCAAATACATCGGGAGCTATTTGTTCGCTAGCGCTTCTATCGCTGATTTAATACAACCAATATTTTCTATACATATATATTTAATATTTATTTTTGGTTTCACCGGTCATATTCTTAACTTCTTTCTAAAAGAAAAGCCCCCAATTTGGCTTTCTTCTGCAGTATAATTTGGAGAAAATAGCAAAATTGAGATATTAATATATATTTTATTTGTTATTTTTATATTATTATTTGATTTATATTTTAAATTAAACTCATTAGATTTTCTAATTGCCTCTCAAATGGCGCTTTTAGCCTTGTATTTTATGTTTTATTGTGTGAAGCATTTTTTAAATTTTTCAGAATACCACTCAAGGTATTCCATATTGTCCCTAGCGTTTATTATGCTTTTTGGCAATTATTATGGAAGTTTTTATATAAAACTTCATCCAGGAAAGGAATGCAATCTTATATTGAAAAAAGGGGAATTCGTCGGAATTAGTATTTTTCGTTATGACGATAGGCGTGTTATAGGCTTTTCAGGGTCAAGAATATTGGTATTTCCATCTGACCAAATAGAGCAAATCCGGTGTGGGGCGTTCATCAGCAAATAGTTGTTCCGCCCCTCGCTATGCTCGGTCAGGAATGACGCACCCTCCCCGTCATTCCCGGAGATGCGCAGCAACGGACGTGATCCAGAATCGATGAAAGACTCCTTGTTATGCCGTTCCCGCGCGCGTCATGCCCGCCCTTGGGGCGGGTATCCACGACTTACCTTCGTAACGTCGCAAGTCGTGGATGGTCGGGCCAAGCCCGACCATGACGGGTGATGCGTGCAATCGTTTTGACCGGATATTCCCATGCCCTTTTCCCCCGCTGACCGCGAAATCCTCCTTGCCGTGAAAGGCGTCGGGCCGAAGGTGGTCCAAAGGCTGGAGGAATACGGCATCGTGGATCTGGCCACGCTCGCGGGGCAGGATGCCGGCGTGCTTTGCGCGGAAATTTCCCGCGCGCTCGGCTCCACCTGCTGGCGCAATTCGCCGCTCGCCCGCGCCGCCCTGGCCGGCGCCATCGCAGCGGCGAAGCAGGCATCCGCCCGCTGAATACAACTTTTACGATCAAAATTTGACAACACACAACTAATGGGCAGCATTGCTGTGCCAAGAGCATGTGATTCGTGCGTCCGCCGAAACAGGATGAAGAAACATCGCGCCGGAGGGAATTTGGATGGAAGTCGCACTTGTTTATCGCAGCAAATCACGCATCCTGCCGGGAAACGAGCAGTTCCGTGACATGCTGGAAGATATTCGCCGCCACGCCCAGGCCTATAACGATGCACATGGGCTGACGGGGTTTCTTCTCTACAATAACGGGTATTTCTATCAGGCCATTGAAGGCGATTTCGGACGGGTGGCGCTGCTCTTCTCGAAGATCATCCGCGATGATCGTCATTTCGATCTCCAGCTCATTTCCAACGCCCAGATCCGCACGCGGGAATTCTATAATTGGTCCATGGGCTGGTCGATCGATATCGTGAAGGGCAAGACCATGGATCTCGGCCCGAAATTCGGGCTGCTGCATGATTATGTCGGTCGCTTCGGCATGGCGAAGCCGATCCTGCGCGACATCATCTCTCGTATCGCTTCCGACATGGCCGAGAGCGAGCGGGTCGCGGCGCATCCCGCGCGTCCCTTCGGAGCACCGCCCCCGGCGTTCGAGCGCATGCCGCGCAGCGCCATGAACGGATGACATCCTTCTGCCTGAAGGCTAGCCTCCGCCGCAACGGAGGCTTTTCTCATGATGGAACAGACGAAAATCGCGCTGGTTACCGGCGCCGGGTCCGGTATCGGACGCGCCGTGGCCCTGGCCTTTCTCGGCGCGGGATACAAGGTGGGTTTGCTCGGGCGGCGGCGCGAAACCCTCGACGAAACGCGATGCATGGCCGGCGATTCGAGCGCAAACGGCCGCGTGCTTGTCGCCGATGTGACCGCGTCTGACGAAGTGAATGCCGCTTTCGACGCGCTGGTTGCGGAGTTCGGCCGGATCGATGTGGTCTTCAACAATGCGGGGATCAGCGCGCCGCCGGTTTCGATCGACGAATTGCCGGTCGATGCCTGGCGGAAGGTGGTCGATACCAACCTTTCCGGTGTCTTCTACGGTATGCAGGCGGCGTTCCGCATCATGCGCCGGCAGAACCCGCGCGGCGGGCGCATCATCAATAACGGCTCCGTCTCGGCTTATGCGCCGCGGCCGAATTCCGCGCCCTACACGGCCACCAAGCATGCCGTGCTCGGGCTGACGAAGAGCGGCGCGCTTGACGGGCGCAAATACGATATCGCCGTCGGGCAGATCGATATCGGCAATGCGCTGACCGAGATGGCGATGCCGATGGCGCGCGGCATCACCCAGGCGAATGGAGACATCGCGGTCGAGGCGACGATGGATGTGCGTCATGTCGCCGAGGCGGTGCTGCACATGGCGAGCCTGCCTCTGGAGGCGAATATCCTGACCATGAATGTCATGGCGACCAAGATGCCGTTTGTGGGCAGGGGATAAGCCTGCGGCGCCGGAGAGCGCGTGTATCGGCGACCGGAGCGGCGAGAAGGATTCGCACCCTTGATTTCGCACGCAGCCCATTTTCCGCTCGAAAGGCGCGGCTTCTTTCGGTATCTGCTGGCGTCACTTGCCTTCTCTTCCACCTTTCAAGGAGTTTTCCATGTCCTCGATCCAGCGTATCGATTGCGGCCCGCGCATGTCCAAGGCCGTCGTGCATGGCGATACCGTCTACCTCGCCGGCATTGTCGCCAGCGATACCAAGATGGACATTACCGGCCAGACCAAGGATGTGCTCGCGCAGATCGACGGGTTCCTCGCCAAGGCCGGCACCGACAAGTCCAAGCTGCTGCGCGCCAATATCTGGATCACCGATATGAAGAACTTCCAGGCGATGAACGCGGTGTGGGATGCCTGGGTGAGCCCGGGCAACACCCCGGCGCGCGCCACGGTTCAGGCCGGCCTCGCGACGCCGGATTATCTCGTCGAGATCATGGTCGTCGCCGCGAAGTAAGCGGTCTAGATTCGGGCGGTGATGTTTCGGCATCGCCGCCCGTCATCGCGGGCTTGATTCTTGTCAGCGATGTTTGCCCTTGTTCCAGCCGGCGCCGGTCAGATTGGCGAGGGCTGCGTTTTCTGCGCCCGCTTCCAGTGTCGTACCCATCGAATCGTTCCAGCGATTCAGGAAGCCGAAGAGCGCGATAACGCCGAGAATTTCCACGATTTCGCCCTCGTCCCAATGGGCCCGGAGATTGGCGGCGATGCTCTCGTCCACGCCATTGGGGATTGAAGCCGCCGCAAGCGCGAAATCAAAAGCGGCTTTTTCCGCCTCGCTGAAGAGCGGGCTGCTCTTGTATTCCCAGATCGCAGCAAGCCTTTCGGCTGAACCACCATAGCGCCCCGCCGCGAGGATCGTGTGGGCTTCGCAATAGCGGCAACCGGCAGTCGCGCTCGCGATATAGCCGATCAGCCGCTTCTGCTCGGCGCTGACGCGACCGCGATTTTCCATGACCGCCTTGTTGAGCCCGATGAAGGCTTTTGCGATGGCCGGACGGCGCTGCATCGTCAGGATCGAATTGGGCGGAAAGCCCAACGTCTCGTTGAAGAATGTCGCAAGCGCCATGACTTCAGCGTCATGGTCCGTCGAAAGCGGGGCGATGAGGGGCATATCCTTCTCCGTTTCTAATAAGGTGCTCGATCCCGCCATCCCCGCCGCGCGGGGAGCTTCCCGCCCGCTGGATCAACTGCGGCAAGACAGGATGGCGGGCCTGTGAGGTGAACGGCGTTCACCGCGTGCGATCTAGTAACACATGATACCGATAGCCAAGGCAAGGGCAAAGGCAAATGAAGTGGGCTTGGCCAGTCCCTTGCGTGGCGTTATCAAGGATGTGCTGCCGCCTGCTGCGCCGCATCAAAAGCCGGGGATTGTGCCCGTCGGGCGTGGACAAGCGCCCGGCAAGGTCGCATCGTTCCGGCCATAACGGACAGGATGGATATCGCATGTTTTCGAGCGTTCTGATCGCCAATCGGGGTGAAATCGCGTTGCGTGTCGCCAAGACCGCCCGCCGCCTCGGCATGCGTGTCATCGCGGTCTATTCCGAGGCCGATGCGGATGCGCCTTTTGTTTCGTTTGCGGATGAAGCTCATTGCATCGGCCCGGCGCCCGCCAGGGAGAGCTATCTCGTCACCCAGCGCATTCTCGATGTCGCGCGCAAGACCGGCGCGCAATGCCTGCATCCCGGCTATGGCTTCCTGTCGGAAAACGCGGAATTCGCGGAGGCTTGCGCCGCCGCCGGCGTGGTCTTTGTCGGCCCGCCGCCTTCCGCGGTGCGGGCGATGGGGCTGAAGGATGCCGCCAAGGCGCTGGTGGAGAAGGCGGGCGTTCCGGTGGTGCCCGGTTATCACGGCGAGATTCAGGACCCCGCCTTTCTCAAGGAGAAAGCCTATCAGATCGGCTATCCCGTGCTGATCAAGGCCGTGGCCGGCGGCGGCGGCAAGGGAATGCGGCGGGTCGACAAACATGCGGATTTCGAGGAGGCGCTCGCTTCCTGCCAGCGCGAGGCGCAGAATTCCTTCGGTGACGCGCGGGTGCTGATCGAGAAATACGTCACCGCGCCACGCCATGTGGAGGTGCAGATCTTCGGTGATCGCCATGGCAACGTGATCCATTTCTTCGAGCGCGATTGCTCGATGCAGCGTCGCCACCAGAAGGTGATCGAGGAGGCGCCGGCGCCGGGCATGACGGCGGAGGTCCGCGCGGCTTTCGGCAAGGCGGCGGTCGATGCAGGCAAGGCCGTCGGCTATTTCGGCGCCGGTACGGTGGAGTTCATCGCCGATGGCTCGAAGGGGCTCCGGCCGGATGGCTTCTATTTCATGGAGATGAATACCCGCCTTCAGGTCGAGCATCCGGTGACCGAGGAAATCACCGGATTCGACCTCGTGGAACTCCAGTTCCGGGTTGCCGCGGGCGAGAAGCTTCCGGTGGTGCAGGAGGATTTGCGCATCGATGGCCACGCCGTGGAGGCGCGGCTTTACGCGGAAGAACCCGAGCGCGGCTTCCTGCCTTCGACCGGGCGCCTCCATGCGCTCAGGCTGGCGGAAGGCGAGGGAATCCGCATCGATTCGGGCGTCATCGAGGGCGGGGAGGTCACGCCCTTCTACGACCCGATGATCGCGAAGGTGATCGCGCATGGCGACAATCGCGACGAAGCGCTCGACAGGTTGCGCGATGCCTTGATGGCCTCCGTCGTGGCCGGGCCGAAGACCAATACGCGCTTTCTCGCCGCCTTGCTCGATCATCCCGATTTCCGCGCCGGTAAGCTCGATACCGGCTTGATCGACCGCAATCTCGAGGCTCTGGGCGCGGTTCCCCCCGCGCTGGACAGGGTGGCGGTGACGGCGGGCGCGCTCGCGCTGGTGGCGGAGGAAAAGGCGCGCCTTCACGCCGCTGCGATCGCCCGTTCGGGCTGGCTCGACGACCCTTTCACCGAAGCCGATGGCTTCGCGCTGGCGCCGGGGCGGCGCGGTATTGCGAGGGTTGTCGCGGAGGGCGAGGCCATAGGCGTGGAGCTGGATGCAGCCTGCGAGGCGGCGCCGGGCGCATCGGGCGATAACGCGCGTGATTTCACGCTGGTCGGTGCCGAAGACGCGCTCTATGTGCTCGATCGCGGGCGGCAGACCCGGATCGCGCTGGCCGATCCGCTCGACGTCTCCTTCGACGATCACGGCACCGATGCCGGCGGCAATGTGAAATCGCCGATGCATGGCAAGCTCGTCGCGTTGTTCGTCGTGGAAGGCGAGGCGGTCGAGAAGGGCCAGCGCGTCGCCATTGTCGAGGCGATGAAGATGGAGCATCCGGTGCTCGCGCCGCGCGCCGGTCTGGTCGAGGGAATCGCCTTCGAGGCGGGCGCGCAGCTTGGTGAGGGCGTGCGGATCATGGTGATCGCGGAAGGTTGAGCGTGGCGCTCCATATCCTCAAGTTATGCGTGGGCTGCGAGAGCATCCAGGATCTCGAATCCTGGATCGAGGAAACGCGCCTCCAGCACAAGCGGCTGGGGCGGGTATGGCGGCAGGTCCACACGACACGGATGGTGCCCAAACGAATGGACGAAATCGCGGGGCAGGGCTCGCTCTACTGGGTGATCAAGGGGCGCATCGCGGCGCGGCAGATCATCACCGCGATCGAGCCCTTCACGGGCGAGGACGGAATCTCGCGCTGCCATCTCGTGCTGGATCCGGTGGTGGTGCCGGTGCGGCCGCGCGCCTGCCGGCCGTTTCAGGGCTGGCGGTATCTTGCCGCGAAGGATGCGCCGCCCGATATCGCCGGTTCGAATTGCGACATACCTGACGAGATGCCCGAGGCGATGCGCGAGGATCTGCGCGCCCTCGGCCTTCTCTGATATACCGGGTCGAGAACGGGGCCCCAGAACGGGAAGCTGATGAACTATATCCTCTCCACGCTGGTTTTCGGCGTTGTCGTCTGGTGGTTTGCGCTGGGACCGGGCCGCAAGGCGGGCGACCACCTCACGCCGCTGACACGCAAGCTTTTCGGCGCGGTCGCGGGCGGCGCCGGCATCCTGCTCGCGCTCAAGGGGCGCTGGGATTTCGCGATCGTGCTGGTTTCGCTTTCGGCCTGGCTGCTGGGCTTTCGCCTGCCGGGCCTGATCGATCCTATCGGCCGGGCGCGGCGTTCGGAAATCCGCACCGCCTCGATGCTCGTTGAGATCGATCTCGCGGATGGAACGATTGCCGTGCGGATTCTCGCGGGGCGCTTTCAGGGGCGGCAATTCGAGAAGCTGAAGACGGCGGAGCTGGTCGTTTTCGCGCAGGAGCTGGCGACGCTCGATCCGCCGGGGCTGAACCTAGTCGCGCAGGAGCTGGACCGCCGGGCGCCCGGTTGGCGTAAGCACGTGAAGTTCGATACGGACCCGCGGCAGGGCGCGGCGCCGGTTTCCAGCGAAATGCGCGAGGAGGAGGCCTATCATATCCTTGGCCTTGAGCCGGGGGCTTCCGAAGAGGCCGTTCGGGCGGCGCATCGCACGCTGATCGCGCGGTTTCACCCCGATCGGGGCGGCTCCACCTATCTCGCGGCCATGGTCAATCGGGCGAAGGATGTCGCGCTCGCCGCCACGCGGCGCGGCTGAAGGCGCGGCGCCGAGCGGGCGGCGCATTTCCGGCGAGGCTTCCATGAGGTCACGCATGGGTGCTTTCCTTAACCTTACAGTTTCTGGGCGATGCAGTTGAAGCCGGCGCGCTTGAGCGCCTTGCAGGCCTGCTCGGCTTCCCCGGCATCGAAGCCGGCATAGCGGGCCCGCCAGAGCGTCGCGGAACCTTTGGTCACGCTCTCGGTGAAGGGTTCGGCGCTCTTGAGCAGGGCGCCGGTCTTGCTCTTCGCATCCCCGAGGATCACGCGGGCCTTGGCGTCGCTTTCGGCGGCAGCGAGCTGGATCACCCAGCCAGAGCGCGGCGGCGCGGCTGCTTTGGCGGGGGCGGGCTTTTCAGCCTCGGCCTTGGGCGTGGCGGCGGCCACGCGAACAGGTTCAGGCGCGCGCGGCGCGGCGACAGGCACGGGGGGCGGCGACACGGCGGCGATCTGCGCCCGGCTTGCCATGGAAGGGAGGCGTTCCTCGGCCTTGGGGGCGGCGATCTCGGCGAGTTTCGCCTGCGGAAGCGGCTGGTTTTCCTCGACCTTCGCGCTTTCGCCGGTGCTGTTGGTGTAGCGGACATTGCCGGGTGGAACGAGACGCTCCTCGCCCGGCGCGCGGCGCGGCGCGGGGGGCTCGGCGGCCTGCGGACCCGCGACCCAGCGCATCGGCTGCGGGCGGCTGGGATTGCCGACAAGCGCGAGCGGCGTCGTCGCGGTCTGGACGATATTCGTCGAGCCGCTCGAGGAGAGGGCGAGCGGACGGACGCGGTTGAGGCTTGCGCTTTCGTCGATCGGCCGGGCCGGCGGCTCCGCGATCACGGCCGGGCGCGGACGGCTCGGGGGGAGGGCGGCAACGGCTTGCGGAGCAGGCTGCGGAGCTTGAACCTGCGCGGCGGCCTGCGGCTGAACCGCGGCCGGAGGCACCGGAGCGGCGGCAACACGCGGCGCGGGGAGATAGGCCGGGCCCGTGCCGGGTTTCGCCTTGCGGGCGGCGGGGTTGCCACCTTCCTCTTCCTCATCCGTCTCGTCGCGCGCGGCGACTTCCGTCGCCTTCGCGCTCATGCGGCGACCGGCATAGGCGCGGTCCATATGATCCTCGATGAGGCTCGCGACCTGCTGGTCGCGGATACGGGCGGAGCGTCCGCCAAGCACGACCGTGATCAGGTGGCGGCCATCGGCCTTGGCGGAGGTCAACAGGTTGAAGCCCGAAGCCCGGGTGAAGCCTGTTTTGATGCCATCCACGCCCTCGACCTGCCCGAGCAGGCGATTGTGGTTGCGATAGGAAGCGCCATCATAGTTGAAGGTGCGTGTGCCGAAATATCCATAGTAGCGTGGGAAGCGGTCCTGGATCGCCTTGCCGAGCGTCACGAGGTCGCGCGCGGTGGTGATCTGGCCGGGATTGGGCAGGCCCGATGCGTTACGGAATGTCGAGCGCGACATGCCGATGGCGCGTGCCTTGCGTGTCATCATCGCGGCAAAGCGGTCCTCGTCGCCGCCGATCGCCTCGGCGACGACCACGGCGACATCGTTCGCGGATTTGGTGACGAGCGCCTTGATTGCATCCTCGACCTGGATCGTCTCGCCGGGCCGCAACCCAAGCTTGGACGGCGCCTGGCTCGCCGCCTCGCGCGAGACGGGCAATTCGGTGTTGAGGCGAAAGCGTCCGCTCTCGATCTGCTCGAAGAGCATGTAGAGCGTCATCACCTTCGTGACCGAAGCGGGGTGACGCGCCGCATCCGCATTCGTGGCCTGGAGCACCCGGCCGGAATTCACATCATAGACGATCGAGGCATAAGGCGGGGAATAGGGGGCCGCCGCTACGCGGTTGCGTTTTCGGCGCGCCTCGGCCTCCGGCACGCCCAGCGCGACCGCGAGCAGGCAGGCGATGACGAGGGAAGCAAGGGCACGACCGGCAAGAAGCCGGGAGGCCGAAGAGACGCAAGAGATACGCATACCAAAACTCCAGCATCCAACGTGGATGCGTGACTTTAGAGCAACGCCAAAGCCTTTCGCTAAAATGCCGCAGGTTCGGTTACCCCTCGGTTAAGCCTGCTCGCTTTTGGGAGTGGGAAGCTGTCCCGATATGAAAATGGTGCGCTGCAAAAAAGAGTTTGACTTTTTGTGCGCCGCAACATAAATGAACCCTGCAAGCGAGGCGGATACCGCCCCGCCCAGACCAATTCAGGGGAAGAGCCATGATCCAGTCTTTCGAAGACATCCAGAAGTTCGGCAAAGAGAATTTCGACCTCGCCGTGAAGGCGTTCGGCGCGCAGCAGAAGGGCGTTCAGGCGATCGCCACCGAAGTTGCCGATTATTCCAAGAAAGCGATCGAGGCGGGTTCCGCCACTTTCGAGAAGCTCGCCGGCGTGAAGACGCTCGACAAGGCCCTCGAGATCCAGTCGGATTACGCCAAGACCGCCTATGAAGGCTATGTCGCTCACGCGACCAAGGTTGGCGAACTCGTCTCCGGTCTCGCGAAGGAAGCGTTCAAGCCCTTCGAAACCGCTGTCGCCAAGACCCAGGCGAAGTAAGTTTCGCGGGCTTTGCGCCCGCGTCGCCAATCCGCGCCTTGTCGGGCGCAGGTTCGGCACTTCCCTGACAATAAAGCCCGGTCGCAAGGCCGGGCTTTTGTCGTTTTGGCTTCTCTTTCACGGCGGCTTTTTATGTGCCGCCACCTTTCAATCCGGGGGCGCCCTGCCTACATGCTGGAGGGTGACACACCGGGCTTCACGATTGATCTCTCGTTGGGCTTGATTGTGCCGCGAACAGGCATAACCTCTCTCAAGCAAGGCCGCTGATTTGCGGAAGTTTCGAATTTGCGGAAGTTTCGGATGACGACAGGTGCGGCAGGCTCGGGCGGCAATGGCATGGCGGGGCGGCCATCGCATGGCACCGCCGTTGCGACACGCACGAAGGTCGCGCGCAAGCGCCCGGATCTCTACCGGGTGCTGCTGCTCAACGATGATTACACGCCGATGGAATTCGTCGTGCATGTGCTGATGCGGTTCTTCAACAAGAACGAGGAAGAGGCCACGCATGTCATGCTGCACGTGCATCATCACGGTGTCGGAGAATGCGGCATCTACACGTTCGAGATCGCCGAGACCAAGGTTACGCAGGTGATGGACCTCGCGCGGGAGAACCAGCATCCGCTGCAATGCGTGATGGAAAAAAAGTGACAAGCCGGGTGCGCTTCTTGCCGCGCCTGTTCAGCCGGACCCGGTGCCTGCGGGCGCCAAACGAGGAAAGCGAGCGGGACATTGCCCAGTTTTTCCAAAAATCTTGAGAATGCGCTGCATCAGGCGCTGGCCTATGCCTCTTCGCGCCGGCACGAATTCGCGACGCTCGAACATCTGCTGCTCGCGCTTATCGATGATGAGGATGCCGCTGCCGTCATGAATGCCTGCAACGTCGATCTCGATTCGTTGCGGGGAACGGTATCGAGCTATCTCGACACCGAGCTTGACAGCATCGTCTCGCGCGAGCGGGCCGATACCAAACCGACGGCGGGGTTCCAGCGGGTGATCCAGCGTGCGGTCATCCATGTGCAATCCTCCGGCCGCGAGGAGGTCACGGGCGCCAATGTGCTCGTCGCGATCTTCGCCGAGCGCGAGAGCCATGCCGCCTATTTCCTGCAGGAGCAGGACATGACGCGCTATGACGCCGTGAATTACATCTCGCATGGCATCGCCAAGCGCCCGGATGCTTCCGAGCCGCGCCTGCCGCGCGGCATTGACGAGGAAAGCGAGGAAACAGGCGAGAGTGCGGCGCAGAACAGCGAGCAGGGCGGCGGCAAGGGCGCGAAAAAGGAAAGCGCGCTCGCTTCTTATGCCGTTGACCTCAACAAGAAGGCCAAGACCGGCAAGATCGATCCGCTGATCGGCCGTTCGGCCGAGGTGGCGCGCACCATTCAGGTGCTCTGCCGCCGCCAGAAGAACAATCCGCTGCTGGTCGGCGATCCCGGCGTCGGCAAGACCGCGATCGCGGAAGGCCTGGCCAAGAAAATCGTCGATCGCGAGGTGCCGGAAGTGCTGGCCGATGCGACCGTCTTCTCGCTCGACATGGGCACGCTTCTCGCCGGCACGCGCTACCGCGGCGATTTCGAGGAGCGACTCAAGCAGGTCGTCAAGGAGATCGAGCAGCATCCGAAGGCGATCCTGTTCATCGACGAGATCCACACCGTTATCGGCGCCGGGGCGACTTCCGGCGGCTCCATGGACGCCTCGAACCTGCTCAAGCCTGCGCTCGCGGCGGGCTCCCTGCGCTGCATCGGCTCGACCACCTACAAGGAATATCGCCAGTATTTCGAGAAGGACCGCGCGCTGGTGCGCCGTTTCCAGAAGATCGACGTGAACGAGCCCTCGATCCCCGATGCGATCGAGATCCTCAAGGGGCTCAAGCCCTATTTCGAGGATTTCCATCACCTCAAATTCACGAACGAGGCGGTCAAGGGCGCGGTGGAGCTTTCGGCGCGCTTCATCCATGACCGAAAGTTGCCCGACAAGGCCATCGACGTGATCGACGAGACCGGCGCCTCGCAGATGCTGCTGGCGCCTGCCAAACGCAAGAAGACGATCGGCCTGAAGGAGATCGAGGCGACCATCGCGACCATGGCGCGAATCCCGCCGAAAACGGTTTCCAAGGACGATGCCGAGGTGCTCAAGAACCTCGAGACCACGCTCAAGCGTGTCGTCTACGGGCAGGAAGCGGCGATCGCGCAGCTTTCCAGCGCTATCAAGCTCGCCCGCGCGGGCCTGCGCGAAGCGGAAAAACCCATCGGCTGCTATCTCTTTTCCGGCCCGACCGGCGTCGGCAAGACCGAGGTGGCCAAACAGCTCGCCTCGGTGCTGGGCGTGAAGCTGCTGCGTTTCGACATGTCCGAATACATGGAGCGCCATACCGTCTCGCGGCTGATCGGCGCGCCGCCGGGCTATGTCGGTTTCGATCAGGGCGGCCTGCTGACCGATGGCGTCGACCAGAACCCGCATTGCGTGCTCCTGCTCGACGAGATCGAGAAGGCGCATCCCGACCTGTTCAACATCCTCCTGCAGGTGATGGATCACGGCAAGCTGACCGACCATAACGGCAAGGAAGTGCCGTTCCGCAACGTCATCCTCATTATGACGACCAATGCCGGTGCCTCCGATATGGCGAAAAGCGCCTTCGGCTTCACCCGCGCCCGGCGCGAGGGTGAAGATGTGGAGGCGATCAACAAGCTGTTCACGCCAGAATTCCGCAACCGCCTCGATGCGATCGTCCCGTTCGGCAATCTGCCCAGGGAGGTGATCTCACAGGTCGTCGACAAGTTCATCGCGCAGCTCGAGGCGCAGCTGGCGGATCGCCATGTCACGATCGCGCTCTCGGACGAGGCGCGCGAATGGCTGGTCGAGAACGGCTATGACGAGCAGATGGGCGCGCGCCCCATGGGCCGCCTGATCCAGACCGCGATCAAGACCGGGCTCGCCGAGGAGGTTCTTTTCGGCAAGCTCAAAAATGGCGGCGCGGTGCGGGTAATCGTGATCGAGGAGGAGGGGAGGAAGAAGCTCGGTTTCGAATTCCCCGAAGGGCCGGTCAAGCCCAGGGCCGAGATCATCCCGCCCAGGCCGAAGGCGCCGAGCCGCAAGAAAGCACCCGCAAAGGCCAAGGCTTCCGCGCCGGCGCCGCGCGCGCGGCTTCCCAAGCCGCCACCTCGCCCGCCCTTGCCGGCACCCGACAACAACGCCCCGAAAAACGATGCGCCGGATGATGAACCGCCGAAGCCGCGCCGCTCGCCTGTGCCGAAGCTGCCGCTGAAGAAATAGGGGCGAAACCCGCGCGCTACGCGGGAGAGATCTCGACCTCGGCATGCGGTCGGCATACGATGCCGGCCACTCCATGATCGACGATTCCACGCCTCCCGATTCTCCCGCCGCTGCTTCGCCCTGGCCTTTTTTCTGGTCCGGGGTGCGCGCGGCCACGGGACTCCCCGCCTTCATGCTGATGTGCGCGCTGGTCGGCGTCGGCGGGCTGTGCCGCGATATCGGCTATCCGATGGGCGCGGGCGTGCTTTCCACGCTCGCCATCTGGGCTGGGCCGGGGCAGATGGTGCTTTTCGGCTCGATTGCAGGCGGCATGGCCCTGCCGGCCGTGGCGGTCGCGGTTTCGTTGTCGTCGATCCGCTTCATCCCGATGTGCATGGCGATCCTGCCGATCATGCGGCGACCGAACACGCCGACCTGGCTGATGCTCGTGCTTTCGCATTATGTCGCGGTGACAGCCTGGGTCGAGGGGATGCGGCGTTTGCCCGGCATGCCGCTCGAGGCACGAATTCCGTATTTCCTCGGTTTCGCCAATACGGTGATGCTCGCGGCGGCTGTCGCGACCGGCGCGGGCTATTACCTCATCAAGCAATTTCCCCCGGCGCTCGCGGCGGGGCTGCTCTTTACCTCGCCGATCTATTTCACGGTCGCGCTGGTGGCCGGGGCGCGGCAGGCGCTCGATTGGCTGGCGCTGCTTTCCGGCTTCGTGACCATGCCTGTCGCGGCGTTTTTCGCGCCGGCCGGGTTTGATCTGCTGTTCGTGGGGGTCGGTGGCGGCACATTCGCTTATTGTGCCCAGCGCCTCCTCAACGCCCGGAGATCGGCATGAGCGCGGCGATCGCGGCCCTCGAACACGCGACCGGCGGGCTCTGGCCCTATCTGGTCGTGATCCTGTTCGGGTTTCTGCCCAGCGAGATCTGGCGCTGGCTTTCCGTTTTCCTCGTCAAGGGGCTGGACGAGGATTCGCAGATCCTTGTCTGGGTGCGCGCGGTGGCGACCGCGCTGCTGGCCGGTGTCGTCGCGAAAATGCTGCTCAGCCCTTCGGGCGCGCTGGCCGTAGTGCCTGCGCTCTGGCGCTGGGGAGCGTTGCTGGGCGGCTGCCTTGCCTTCTTTCTTTTCCGGCGATCGATCATGGCCGGCGTGATTGTCGGGGAGGCGTTGCTGATCGGCGCCGCTTTCTACGCTACGGCGTGATCTGGAGCAGGCGGCGCAGGCTGGACGCGCTGTCGTAGCGGATATCGGTAATGAGCCATTCGCCCGAGGTCATGTCGAGATCGAAGGATAGTTTTCGTTCCTTGCCCGCTTGCGTGAAGCGCGCCTCCACGCTGCCGCGTCGGCTTTCGGAAAGGCGTGTCGGGCCCACCCGGATGTCGTGGATCGCGTCTTCGGCGCTTCCGGTGACGGGGTCGACGGCGAGGTCCGTGCGTGCCAGCGCGGTGCGCAGACGATGGACGAAGGGCAGGCGGGCGGGAGAAGGCGGCTTGCCCGCCGCATAGGCCTCAAGCAGGCGAAGGATGATCGCCTGCGGCTCGTCGTAGAGATCAAGCGCGCGCATCGGCACGCCGGAAGCAAGGCCGGGCGCGAACAGCAGCACGCCGCTGAAAAGCGTCCGCCGGTTCGTGCTCAAGCGAACTTTGCGCGGATTTTCGCCGCCTGTTCCGCCAGCACCGCCATATCCGCCTTGGGTGCGGGATGCGACAGCATCTTCACGCCGTCCCAGCGCGGCAGGATGTGGAAATGGATATGGAAAACCTCCTGCCCACCCGCGCTTTCAGAAAATTGCTGGAGCGTGATGCCATCGGCGCCGAGCGCTTCTTTTACGCCCAGTGCGACTTTCTGGACCCGGGTGATCAGCACCGCGAGATCGTCGGCGGCGATGTCGAGCAGGTTGCGGGCAGGGGCCTTGGGAATGACCAGCACATGTCCCATCGAGCGGGGCATGATGTCCATGAAGGCCAGCGTCTGCTCGTCTTCGTAGACCTTGTGGCAGGGAATCTCGCCCTTGAGGATCTTGGCGAAGATGTTCTCGGGATCATAGGTCATGGGGGCCGCATGTGAAAAAGGGTGGCTGTCGCCACCCTTCGTAACGGGGCTTTTCGCAAAATCAACGCCGCTCGCCTCACCCGGCATGAGCGCAATCGATTCCGAGAGCGGATCAGTAATAAACGCGCCGCACATAGACCCGGCGATAGACGCGCGGGCGACGATAGGGGCGGTAATAGCGGGGACGGTGGTAATAGCGTGGCCGCCGGTAGTAGCGGGGGCGGCGATAATAGTAATATTGCGTCTTCTCGGCCTTCGGCATGTCCTCGTCGCGCGCCATGTCGCCGGCATTGCCGTCAAGTTGCGGTGTCGGGGGCGCTTCGGGAAGCTTTGCCGGTGCCGCCTGCGCCGTATCCGGGATCAACAGCGCGCCGCCGACCGCGACTGCCGCGGCAAGGCCAAACAGCCCGCGCAGCGCCGAACGGCGATCCATTATGTGTTCAGGAGAAGTCGTTACATCCATCGTATCGCTCCTTGGGCTCGCCGGTTGGGTACCCATATGCAGCCATTCTCCAGCTGAATGACTTCTGAATGCCTTGCCGCACAATGCGCGAAATCAGCGGGCCGTGATGTGCGCCAGCGCACATCGTACAGCCGCTGACGGAGTCGCCGCAAGTCCATCTGACAAGTCAATCTTCTCCTCGGCGGAATGGCGTCAGCGCCTCCAGCTCATTCTGCATCTGGGCGATCGCCGCACGCTCGCGAATGAGGTATTCAGACACCGCTCTGTGCAACCCGGCATCTGCGAATGAATGGGCGGAATAGGTGATTACCGGCTCATAGCCGCGCGCGAGTTTATGCTCGCCCTGTGCGCCCGCTTCCACGCGCTCAAGACCATGCGCGAGCGCGAAATCGATGGCCTGATAATAGCACAGCTCGAAATGCAGGAAGGGATGATGCTCGATGGCGCCCCAATTGCGCCCGTAAAGTGTATTGGCGCCGATGAAGTTGAGCGCGCCCGCGATATAGCGCCCCGCGCGCCGGGCCATGACGAGCAGGATCTTCTCGGGCATCGCCGTGCCGATACGGCTGAAGAATTCGCGGGTGAGATAGGGCGTGCCCCATTTGCGCCCGCCCGTCTCCATGTAGAAGGCGTAGAATGCATCCCAATGCGCCTCCGTGAGCGCGGGGCCGGTCACCCATTCCACGCTGATTCCCGCTTCGAGCGCCGCGCGGCGTTCGCGTTTGAGCGTCTTACGCTTGCGCGAGGCGAGGGCGTTGAGGAAGCCTTCAAAATCGCCATAGCCGCGATCGAGGAAATGGAATTGCTGGTCCTGCCGCATGAGGTAGCCGGCCTCGTTGAAAGCCGCGCGATCCGTCGGAATGAGGAAAGTGGCATGAATGGAGGAGGCGTCGATCCGCGCGCGCAGGGTCTCAAGCGCGCCCAGAAGCGCTTCGCGCGCGGGGCTGGCATCAACCTCCGGGGCGATGAGGAATTTGCGCGCGCTGGCTGGCGTGAACGGCACCGCGACCTGGAGCTTGGGATAATAGCGTCCGCCGGCGCGATGCATCGCCTCGGCGAAGGCGTGATCGAAGACATATTCGCCGCGGCTGTGGCTCTTGGCGTAGCAGGGCATGGCGGCGATGGCATCGCCGGCCTCGTCGCGCAGGAGCAGGTGGAGCGGGGTCCAGCCGGTACGCCCGCCGACCGAGCCCGATGCTTCAAGCGCTTCAAGAAAAGCGTGAAAAATGAAAGGGTTGCAGGCGTCGTCTTGATGGGTT
The DNA here is from genome assembly GCA_020161575.1 of Pseudomonadota bacterium. Taxonomy (GTDB): domain Bacteria; phylum Pseudomonadota; class Alphaproteobacteria; order Rhizobiales; family Beijerinckiaceae; genus Rhabdaerophilum. The sequence continues at coordinate 241,958 of JAIUNR010000005.1, read as the reverse complement.
GAATCTGCCTCTTGAGAGGATGATTCAGTCTGTTCAGGAAGCGATTCAATGTGTTCAGCCGAAACAATGCCGAGCGCGCCCGAAGGTTGGGCTACCCCTGCTGTCGCGTGCTCCGAGATCGATTCCGCGCGGTGCTCCATGCCTCTGGCCGCGCTGGCTTTTTGCTCGCGTGGCCCTCGCGCGAGCCGGTCCCATTGCGCAGCGGGCACGTCGCCAATGGCGGTCAGGATCTCGACGGAAGCGGGGCGGCTGGTCATCATGGCGCCAATGTAGCGCGAAAGGCGCGTCCACCAAGGCCCCGTCAGGCCGGATCGAACCCTTCGAACACGATCTGGTCGACATGCGGCGCGACCTTCGCCGCTGCCTCGCGTGAGCGGATCGTCCAGCTCATCACGGGAAGCCCGAGTTGCGACCGGCACAGGAAAGGCGCGGCGGAGGGCAGGTAACGGTGATCCCAGGAGAGGAAATCCGGCTTGCTCTCGTTGATATGCAGGAGATTGGCGAGCGCGTGTTTCTCGTCCGCCGAGAGGCTTTCGTAATCGTGATCGGCGTAATCCGCCGTGGCGACGATGCCAAGCGGCTGCTTCACGCCGGCTTCACGCAGGGCGATGATCTTGCCCGGATCGAAGGATTTCAGCACCAGCGGGCCGGCATAATCGCGCACCAGCGCCGCGATGCGGGTGGCGATGCGCCCATCGCCTTCGAAGCGGCTCTTGACCTCGACGACGAGCGGAACCCGTCCGGCGACCTGCGCCAGCAGGGCGCCAAGCGGCTCCATCCGGCTCGTCCCCTGCAGGAAGGGAATCTCACCCAGCGCCCCGGCATCCACGCCGTCGACCCGGCCTGTTCCCTCTGTCAGCCGGTCGAGGGTGAAATCGTGGAACACCATCGCCTCGCCGTCACGGCTGGCCTGAATGTCGCACTCGATGCCGAAACCACCGGAAATAGCAGCATCGAAGGCGGCGCGGGTATTCTCGATGATGCCCCGCACCCGCGTATGCAACCCGCGATGGGCGATGGGCCGGGCCAGGAAACCCGGTGTGAGGGGAAGCGGCGTGAGGCGGGGCATCATGATATCCGGCAAGGTTCAGGCGATTTCGAAAATGGCGTCAACTTCGACCGAGCAGTCGAGAGGCAGGACCGGAACGCCGACGGTGGTGCGGGCATGCTTGCCGGCATCGCCGAGAACAGCCACCATCAGATCGGAGGCGCCGTTCATCACGCCGGGGAGGGCGGTGAAATCCGGGGTCGCGGCGATGAAACCGCCCAGGCGCAGGCACCCCGAAATCCGGTCAAGATCGCCCAGCGCGGCTTTCGCCTGCGCGAAGAGGTTGATCGCGCAGAGCCGGGCGGCTTCCTGCCCGGCTTCGGGCGAAACATTGGCGCCGAGCTTGCCCTTGTGGCGATCCGCGAGCTTGCCGTCGAGCCCGAGGCAGATCTGCCCGGCGACGATCAGCAGATTGCCGGATCGGCGATAGGGCACGTAATTCGCGATCGGGGCGACGGGCGTGGGCAGGGTGATGCCGAGCTCGCGCAATTTTGCTTCGATGGCGGACATGGAAAACTCCGGAAAAGAGGGAGGTTGCGGAAAGGAGCGATTCGTCCGAATTTTGCCACGGATACGGCCATGATGGTATTCTGTGTGAAATTCGCGCGACACTCTTACCGCCGAAAGTGACCCTTCGATGAAAAATGTGCTCCCCATCCTTTTTGTCCTGGGGATTTCCGCCGCGCCGGTGAGCGCGGCTCCGGTCCTGCTTCAGCCGCACCGGATCGCTTACGAGGTCAGTCTCGGGCCGAAAGGCGGCGGGAGCATCACGCGGGCCGAGGGGGTGATCGCGCTCGAATTCACCGGGAATGCCTGCGAGGGATTCGCGACCAGTTTCCGTCAGGCGACCAGCCTGGCGGATGCCGATGGTCAGGCCAAGAACCTCGATTTCAAGATCAACCTCTGGGAAGAGGGCGCCGGGCAGCAATTCCGTTTCACCGTTCATTCCCGCATCAACGGGCAGGTCACGCGCGATGCGGATGGGACCGCCAAGCGCGTCGGGGACGGCTCCGTCAGCGTCGCCATGCTGAAGCCGCGCGGCGCCAAGGGCGACTTCGATGGCGCCATCGCCTTCCCCTCGGCCTTGATGCGGTCGCTGGTCGAGGCCGCGCAACGCGGGGACCGTCTGTTCAACGCGCGCCTCTTCGATGGTTCGGAGGGAGGAGAGAAAGTTTTCGATACAATCGCCACGATCGGCCGCCCCCTAGAGGGCGAACGCAACGCTCGACTGGAGCCTGCGATGCGCGGCCCGGCGCTCGATGGCGTGACGCGCTGGCCGGTTTCAATCGCCTATTACGAGAACGCGCCGGGAGATCGTGTCCCGGTCTATACCTTGCGCTCCGTGACCTTCGCCAACGGCGTCGTCAGCGACATGCTCTTCGAGTTCCCGGAATTTTCGCTCGCGGCCCGCGCCGTGCGCTATGAGGAACTGCCGTTGGGGAATTGCGCCCGCTAGGCCAAGAAGACCTCAAGCCTAGGGGGCGAGTCGCGCGCGGGCGGCGGTGATGGCCTCCGGGGCGACCCGGCTATCCGCCGCGAAGGCGAGCAGAAGGCCCTCGTCGGCCATGAGATGATCGAGCACGGATCCAAGAAAGCCCGGCGCTTGTGCCGCCGCGCGCAAGGAAGCGGGATCGAGCCCGGTCAGGCTGAGGAATCTCTCAAGGCGGGCGGGGTCACCGGCGAGAAAACCAAGTGCAGAAATGGCGATTTCCTCCGCGTCCGGCGCGGTGGGCTTGAGCGGCATGACGCATTTCCTTTGGTCTTATAACGGCGCAAGCCTCTCTAAACCATCTTGGTGATTGGGGGTAGGCGCGGCGCTGATTTTGCCCTCCTTTACAACTTCATTCAGGGTTCGGGCCTAGTCTCAGGCTCAAGCGGGCTGCCTTCGGGAAGCCCTATTGTAGCTGGACGCGGACGGGTCGGGGATGGGGAAGTTGGTTTTGATCGTTGAGGATAACGACCTCAACATGAAGCTCTTCAACGATCTGCTGGAGGCGCACGGATATTCGACTCTGAAATCACGCTCCGGGCTCGACGGGTTCGAGCTGGCGCGGCGCCACCGGCCGGATCTGATCCTGATGGATATCCAGCTGCCGGAGGTCTCCGGCATCGATGTCATCAAGCTCCTGAAGGAAGATGAGGAGCTACGGGCCATTCCCGTTGTCGCGATCACGGCTTTCGCGATGAAAGGGGACGAGGAGCGCATCCGTGAATCCGGGTGTGAAGGGTATCTCTCAAAGCCGATCTCGGTGGCGAAATTCGTCGAGACGGTCCGAAATTTCATCGGCTGATCGGGCAAATTGTCCGGGATCGGCAAGAATGTGGCGAAGAAGAGGCTGGTGGCAGGATTTCGATGACGGCGCGGGTTCTGGTAGTCGATGATGTGTTCGCGAATATCCGCCTGCTCGAAGCGCGGCTGAGTGCGGAATATTTCACGGTCGTCTCGGCCATGAGTGGTCCGCAGGCACTCGAAATCTGCGAGCGTGGCGAGTGCGACATCGTCCTGCTCGATGTGATGATGCCCGGCATGGACGGCTACGAGGTCTGCCGCCGGCTTAAATCGGCGCCGACTACCGCGCATCTGCCGGTGGTGATGGTTACGGCGCTCGACTCTCCCTCTGACCGTCTTCAGGGGCTTCAGGCCGGCGCGGATGATTTCCTCACCAAGCCGATCAATGAAATCGCGCTTCTGACGCGGGTGCGCTCGCTGGTGCGGCTCAAGCATCTCACCGATGAGCTGCGCTCCCGCTCCGCAGGCACGAACGGGCTGGGCCTGCCTGATGCGCTGGTCTCCGCCGCCGCAGAGGATGGCCATAACGGGCGTGTGCTCCTGATCGAAGACCGGCCGAATGCGGTTGAGCGCATTGTCTCAGCTCTGGCGCAGCATCATGTCACCGAAGTCGAGGCTTCGGCTGAGAATGTCGTCAGCCGATTGAACGAGACCGGCTTCGATGTCGTGGTCTTCTCCATGGCGATCCAGGGAGCGGACCCGCTTCGCCTGATTTCGCAGATCCGCTCGCGCGATCGCTTCCGCAACCTGCCGATCCTTGTCATCGTCGATGCCGTCGATGACCCGCGCCTCTCCCGCGCGCTCGACATGGGGGTGAACGATTATCTCGTTCGCCCGGTGGACCGGAACGAGCTGATCGCCCGCGCGACCACGCAGATCCGCAAGAAGCGCTATCAGGATAGGCTTCGCGAGAACCTTCAGGCCTCCATGGAGCTGGCGATCATCGATCCGCTGACCCGGCTGCATAACCGGCGCTATCTTCAGACCCAGCTTTCGAGCCTTTTCAACGACGAGCAGGTGCGCGGCGTCGCGATTTCGCTGCTGATGGTCGATATCGATCATTTCAAGTCGATCAACGACCAGCATGGCCATGATGCGGGCGACGATGTGTTGCGTGAATGCGCCGAGCGGTTCCGCGGGCTGGTGCGCTCGATCGATATCGTCGCGCGGTTCGGCGGCGAGGAATTCGTCATTGTCCTGCCCGATACCGATACTTATGCCGCAGAGCGGATCGCCGAGCGTGTCCGCTCGGCGATCGACATGCGTCCCTTCTCCGTCTCCTCGGGGACGAAAACCATCCATGTCACGGCGTCGATCGGCGTCGCGACCCGTTCCGGCTCGGGTGTTTCCGGCGACGCTTTGTTCAAGCTGGCGGATACCGCGCTTTACGAGGCCAAGCGCAACGGGCGCAATTGCGTGCGCCAGGCGGCCTGAACCGCGATTCGCGGGTTGGCGTGCTCTTGCGACTCATCTAACGTCAGCCTGACGCGCTGCGCTCGCCTTGCGGATGCGCGCGCCCCTCGCGGGATGTTCAGGTCCGCCGCATCTCCTGCGCCCACGAGGTTCGGCCGGTTCGGATAAGGGTTAGGTTGCCTCCTCACCCGGTTCCGGCCGGCCGTTTTCGTTTCAGCGCGTCTTTTCCGATTTAGCGCAATAAAAAAGGCGCCCGCGGGCGCCTTCGAAATCAAAGCGGCGAAACGCTCACTTGATCTTGGTTTCCTTGAACTCGACATGCTTCTTCGCCACCGGGTCGTACTTCTTGAACGACAGTTTTTCGGTCGCGGTGCGGGCATTCTTCTTCGTGACGTAGAAATAGCCCGTGTCAGCGGTCGAGAGCAGCTTGATCTTGATCGTGGTGGCCTTGGCCATGTCAACCTCCGGCGCGAAAAGCCCGGGCACAGCCCGCCATCCGCACGTAAAACAAATGACCGGGCCAGAGCCCGGTGAGAGCGCGTCGTATCGCGGAAAGAGCGGGCGAAGTCAAGGCGGAATTGGCGCTGCCGCCAAGAGAATTCCCTGAACCGGGCAAGAGGTTTCCCTGAACCGGGCAAGAGGTTTCCCTGAATCGATGAAGAGAATTCCCCGAAGCAATTCAGCCGATCAGATCGCGGCGGAATGCGCGCCGTTCCTCGTAGTAGAAGGGCACGGGGGCGGGCTTGTCGGGCCAGCCGGCCTCAAGCGCGGCGTGAAGATCGGCGAGAATCGCGCGGGTGATCGCGGGCAGGGGCAGGGTGGCTGTTTGCGCCAGGCTGAGCCAGGCAAGCTCGGTCAGCTCCGAATCGGGGCCGACGACATCGCCGGCCTTGTGGCGGATCGCTTCCGCCTCGACCACGAAGAAGCGGGTGTCGAAACGCTTGGGCCGGCGTGGCGGCGTGATCGCGCGGGCGAGGAAACGCAGCGCAGCAAGGTCGGGTACAAACCCGGTGGCGAGGAATTCCGCCCAACCGGTATTGCCGGCGCGGGCGCTCTCTACCGGCTGGCCGATGACAAGGCCGGTTTCCTCGAAGGTCTCGCGGATGGCGGCGAGCGCGAGGCGGCGCGCCCGCGCCTGTGTGCCGCGCGCCACGCGGGCCATCAGCCGGGCTTGCGTTTCCGGTGTCAGTTCGGAACTGGCCGGGATCGCGGTGTCGGCGCGCTCCGCGCGCCCGCCGGGGAAGACGAACAGTCCCGGCATGAATTTATGCTTCTCGTGGCGCTTTCCCATCAGCACCCGTGGTGTCGCGCCCTGCCGGTCGAGAACGATCAAAGTCGCGGCATCCACGGGGCGGACATTCGGGAAGGAGCGGTCGCGCGCCTCGTGATTGAGCCGCGCCAGCCTCTCCGCTTCGCTCAGGGCGAGAAGCGTTTCGTTCATCACGGCGCCTGTGCCGGCGTGATGACGGGCATGGCGTGGATATCGCCCTCGGGGTCGAAGCCATGCATCCTGAGCGCCCATTGATAGGCGATCAGCGCGCCTTTCACCGGCTGCATGATCGCGAAGGTCATGGCGAGCGTCACGCCGGACCACAAGGCCATCTGCGCGCCCATCGACCAGAGTGCGACGGTTTCGATCAGCAGCATGAGCGGGACCACGACATGGCCCACGATCATGATGGTCACGTAAGGCGGCATGTCATCGGCGCGATGGCGCGAGAGATCCTCGCCGCATGTCTCGCAGGCCGGAGTCGCCTTGAGGAAGGAGCGGAACATCCGGCCTTCACCGCAATTCGGGCAGCGGCAGCGGGCGCCGCGCTTCATCGCCTGTTTCCAATCGCGCGCTTCGGGCCCGGCCTCGGCGGGAGCATTGGTCCATTCGGTCATGTCGAGAATCCATGTTTCATTCGTCGAGGAAGCGGCGGCCTTTTCTGCCCGCACCGGGCTTGCGCTCATCTCGTCTTCCGAATTTAGGTCCGGTTGAACCATTATCATCCTTGCCACGCAAGGATGAAGTTCCCCTGAAGCGTCTCGGTGAAACCTTCACATAACGCCCTTCGCTGAGCATTTCGAAGCGCAGCGCCCCCGCCATCGGCAGGGCTTCGACAAGGCGGACATTCACGCTGTCGCCAAGGCGGAAACTCTCGCCGGTGCGGCTGCCGGTGAGCGCATGGGCGGCTTCGTCATGGCGGAAATAATCGTTGCCGAGGGTGGAGGCGGGGATGAAACCATCCGCCCCCGTGCGGTCGAGCTTCACGAACAGCCCGGCGCGGGTGACACCGGCGATGCGGCCGCGGAAACTCGCCCCGACCTGATCGGCGAGGAAGAGCGCGATAAGGCGATCGACCGTCTCGCGCTCGGCGGCCATGGCACGCCGCTCGGCGGCGGAAATGCGCGCCCCGGTCTCGCGCATCGCGTCGAGCGCGGTATCCGGCAGCGCATCGCCGTCGCGCCCGAGGCCCAGGGCGCGGATCAGCCCGCGATGGACCACAAGATCGGCATAACGGCGGATCGGCGAGGTGAAATGCGCGTAGCGGCGCAGGTTGAGGCCGAAATGGCCGATATTGTCCGGCGAATATTCGGCTTGCGCCTGGGAGCGCAGGATCACCTCGTTGCACAGCGTGGCATTGGGGCTGTCCTTCACCCGCGCGAGGATGCGGTTGAAGAGTTCGGGCCGCACCGCGCCCTGCTTGGGCAGGGTGATCGAGATGGTTTCAAGGAAATCCCGCAATCCCTGCATCTTCTCGAGGCTGGGATTATCGTGAATGCGGTAGAGCAGGGGAATGCGCACCTTTTCGAGCGTTTCCGCCGCGCAGACATTGGCGAGGATCATGAATTCCTCGATGAGCCTGTGCGCATCGAGCCGCTCGGGCACGATCACGTCGATCACGTGCCCCTCGGCGTTGAGCACAAGCTTGCGTTCGGGCAGGTCGAGATCGAGCGGTTCGCGCCCCTCGCGGGCGATCTTCAGCGCGTCATAGGCAGCCCAGAGCGGCCTGAGAACGGGTTCGAGCAAGGGGCCTGTGGTGTCATCCGGGCGACCGTCGATCGCTTCCTGCGCCTTGGGATAGGCAAGTTTCGCCGCCGAGCGGATGAGGACGCGGTGGAAGGAATGCTCCAGCTTCTCGCCGCGTGCGTTGATCACCACCTTGAGGCCGAGCGCGGCGCGGTTGACGCCGGGCTTGAGCGAGCACAGCTCGTTCGAGATGCGTTCGGGCAGCATCGGGACGACGCGATCGGGAAAATAGACGGAATTGCCGCGCTCCAGCGCTTCCCGGTCGAGCGCCGAGCCGGGTTTTACATAGGCCGCGACATCGGCGATGGCGATATGCAGGATGAACCCGCCGGGATTGGCGGGGTCGGAATCGTGCTCGGCCTGTACGGCGTCATCGTGGTCCTTGGCATCCGCCGGATCGATGGTGATCAGCGCAATCGCGCGCCAATCCTCACGACCGGAAAGGGTGGCCTCCTCGGCGGCTTCCGCCTCGCGCAAGGCCGCATCCGGGAAGACGTGCGGGATTTCGTGGGTATGGATCGCGATCAGCGAGATCGCGCGTTCGGATTTCGTCGAGCCGAGCCTTTCGCGCACGCGGCCGGTCTTCATCCCAAGGCGTGGATCGCGGCCGATTTCCACCGCGATGAGATCGCCATCCTGTGCTTCTCCCGTCGCCGGGCCGGCGGGAATGGCGATTTCATACCCTTTCGATTTCTTGTCGATGGGGATCAGGCGCCCGCCGCCTTCCTTGTCCGCGCGGAAGATGCCGACCGCGCGCTTGGCCTGGTGCGAAAGCACCTTGATGACCTTGCCGATATAGCCGGGCCCCTGCGGATCGTCCGTCTCCTCGATGCGCATCAGCACGCGGTCGTTGAGGCCGGGCGCGGGGCCGTCATGACGACCGCGCCGCGGCGCGAGGATGATGATCAGCGGCGCCTCGCCGCGCGCCTCGTCCCATTCCGCCGGCACCGCGATGAGATCGCCGTCGGAATCGCGGCGCAGGATATCCGCGACGATCACGGGCGGCAGCGCGCCGGCATGAAGCAGGGCGCCGCGCTTGCGTTCCAGCGCGCCCTCGCTCTGGAGTTCCTTGAGGAGCCGCTTCAGCATGATCTTGCCGGCGGGGTTGAGCCCGAAATGCCGGGAAATCTCGCGCTTGCCGATCTTGCCCTTCGCCTGGGTGAGAAAGGCGAGAATCTCGGCCTTGTCGGGAAAGGCGCGGGCTTCCGGGGATTTCGGCTGGCGGCGCGGGGTGGAGCGGGAGAGGGGACGCTTCATGCCGCATTGTCGCATGAGGATGCCCGCGCCGGAAGTGGCTCCGGCGCATCACCGCGCAAGCCTGTGCGTTTCGCCTATCCCGCCTTCGGTTTGGATTTGGCCGTGCTTTTGGCCGCGGCCTTGGGTTTGGCGGTTTTCTTGGCCGGTGCCTTTGCTTTCGGCGTGGCCGCGTCATCGCCGGCTTTCGCCTTGGCGCCCTTGCCCGCGCTCTTCGTGGTCGATTTACGGCTTCCCTTTTTCTCGGGAATGCCGCCCAGCGCGTCGATTCGCGCCGCGATGATCGCCAGCGCCTCGGGAAGCGCGAGCGCCTCCTTGTCGACATTCTTCGGGATCGTCGCGTTGACCGTCGTCCAGTTCACATAGGCGCCGAAGCGCCCGTCGCGCAAAGTGACATCGCCGCCATCCGGGTGCTGGCCCAGAAGCTTGCCGGCATTCGCGCCCGCCGCGCGGCCGAAGCGCTTGCCTCCGCCCGCTTCCTTCGTCGCGATGAGATCGACGGCGCGGTTCATGCCGATCGTGAACACGTCATCCGTGGCTTCGAGATTGGCATAGGTCTTGTTGTGCTGGACATAGGGCCCGTAGCGCCCGATCCCCGCGAGGATCGGTTCGCCGCTCTCGGGATGCTTGCCCACCTCGCGCGGCAGCGCGAGCAGGGAGAGGGCGGTTGCGAGATCCACGCTTTTCAGCGTCATCCCCTTGGCGAGCGATGCGCGCTTGGGCTTCTCGCCCTCGCCGAGTTGCACATACGGGCCGAAGCGCCCGTCCCGGATCGTCACTTCGAGCCCGGTTTCGGGATCGGTGCCGAGCGTCATCGTACCGGAGGCGCCGGCATTCTCGCCGTCCTCGCCGTTCGGAACGGAGAGCGGGCGTGTGAAGCGGCATTCGGGATAGTTCGAGCAGCCGACGAAGGGGCCGAGCTTGCCGAGCTTGAGCGATAATTGCCCGGAGCCGCATTTCGGACAGGCGCGCGGATTGCTCCCGTCACCCTTGTCCTTGAAGATCATCGGCCCGAGATGCTCGTTGAGCCCTTCGAGAACCTCGGTGGTGCGGCGCTCCTTCGCGCTTTCGATCGCGGCCTTGAAATCGCGCCAGAAATCATCGAGCACCGCGCGCCAATCGACTTCCGCGTTGGAGATGCGGTCGAGGTCGTTCTCGAGATCGGCGGTGAAATCGTATTCGACATATTTGGCGAAGAAGCTCTCGAGGAAGGCCGTGACGATCCGCCCCTTGTCTTCCGGCACGAGGCGCTTCTTCTCGATGCGGACATATTCGCGATCGCGCAAAACGGCCAGCGTCGCGGCATAGGTCGAGGGGCGACCGATTCCCAGCTCCTCCATCCGTTTGATCAGGCTGGCCTCGGAATAGCGCGGCGGCGGCTCGGTGAAATGCTGGGTCGCGCTGAGCGCCTTTTTCGCAAGCGCATCGCCGGCGTTCATGGCCGGAAGGCGGCGGTTTTCCTCGTCCTCGTCATCATCCGAGGTCTCGGTATAGAGCGCGAGGAAACCGTCGAAAGTGACGACCTGCCCGCTGGCGCGCAGATCGAGTTTGCGCCCGTCCGCCTCGGCGAGAATATCCGCCGTCGTGCGTTCGAGGCGCGCGGATTCCATCTGCGAGGCGATGGTGCGCTTCCAGATCAGCTCGTAGAGCGCGAATTCATCCGCCGAGAGATAGGCTTTCACCGCCTTGGGCACCCGGAAAGCATCGGTGGGGCGAATGCACTCATGCGCTTCCTGCGCGTTCTTCGCCTTGGTCGAATAGGCGCGCGGCGCTTCGGGCAGGTAGGGCTTGTCGTAGCTCTTGCCGATATAGGCGCGCACCTGCGCCCGTGCTTCCGGGGCGATATCAACGCCATCGGTTCGCATATAGGTGATGAGGCCGGCGGTTTCCCCGCCGATATCGACACCTTCATAGAGTTTCTGCGCGATCCGCATCGTGATGGCGGGCGCGAAGCCGAGCTTGCGCGAGGCTTCCTGCTGGAGCGTCGAGGTCGTGAAAGGCGGGTAGGGATGGCGCTTGGCCGGTTTGGCCTCGATGGCGGCGACCTTGAAGCGCGCCCGTTCGAGCGCCGTCTTGAAAGCCTCCGCCTCCTTGCTCGAGCCGATATCGAGGCGGCTGATCTTCTTGCCGTCGGCGCCGACGAGCCGGGCCTCGAATTCCTCGCCTTTTGGCGTCGCGAGCCGGGCGGTCAGCGACCAATATTCCTTCGTGACGAATTTCTCGATCTCCGACTCTCGGTCGCAGACGAGGCGCAGCGAAACCGATTGCACGCGCCCGGCGGAACGCGCGCCCGGCAGTTTGCGCCACAGGACGGGCGAGAGCTGGAAGCCGACGAGATAATCGAGCGCGCGGCGGGCGAGATAGGCATCCACCAGCGCCTGGTCGATCTCGCGCGGCGCGGCCATCGCGGCGGCGACGGAATCCTTGGTGATCGCGTTGAAGGTGACGCGCTGGACCTTCTTGTCCTTGAGAACCTTGCGGTTGCGCAGGGTTTCGAGCAGGTGCCAGGAAATCGCCTCGCCCTCGCGATCCGGGTCGGTCGCGAGGATGACGGTGTCGGCATCTTTTACCGCATTGGCGATGGCCGAGACCTGTTTGGCGCCGCGCCCGTCCAATTCCCAGATCATGGCGAATCGGTTGTCGGGGTCGACCGAGCCATCCTTCGAGGGCAGGTCCCGCACGTGGCCATACGAGGCGATCACCTCATAGCCGCGCCCGAGATATTTGTTGATCGTCTTGGCCTTCGACGGCGATTCAACAATGACGACGCGGTTTTCCATTCTCAACCTTTCGAGCGCCGGTCTAGCCTGGCGCGTTCGTCAGGCGGGCAGCGCATCGATCCAGAATCCGAGCAAGGCCGCGATAAGTGGCGAGCGGCAGCGGCTTTGTCAAACGAGGCGTGGAAATAAGTTCCATTTGCGCCGTTGCATTGAGGTGAATGCAGCACTCAAACGAATCCGTTAACGAAACGGAAATGCCTGCTTTGTACATAAAATAGCTAAAGCGCGCCGTGCTATTCGGCTTCGAGGTGATGGATGTTCGGACTTGGTGACGATTCGGCGGCGGTTCTCAAAACCGTTTTCGAGACTAATTGCATTTTGGAGTTCACCGCAGACGGAAAATCCATCCTCCGGGCCAATGCCAATTTTCTGACCATGACAGGCTACGCTGGTCAGGATCTTGTCGGCAAGGCCCCGGCTGCCTTGATCACATTCGACGATGGCGCCGGGTCCGAACTTTCGCAGATGCTTGAGGCAGCCTTGGCGGGCAAAACGATCTTTTCGGAGCTTCGCCTGCGTCACAAGGACGGCGCGGACATCTGGGTGAATGGCCGTCTGTACCCGATCCAGAAGGGAAAACGACGGACGCGAATCATTCTTTTCGCGACGGATATCACCAAGTCACGAGCCGAACGCCGCCATGCTGACAGCGTGATCGCCGCGATCGACCGTTCTCAGGCGACCATTGAGTTCGACCTTCAGGGCATCATCAAGACCGCCAATGAGAACTTCCTCAAGACGGTGGGATATTCCCTTGAGGAAATCCGTGGCAAGCATCACCGGATGTTCGTCGCGCCGGAGGAGGCGTCATCTGCTGCCTACGCCGATTTCTGGGGGCGGCTGCGCAACGGCGAGTTCTTTGTCGCTGAATACAGAAGGATCGGAAAAGGCGGTAAGGAAGTCTGGATTCAGGCCTCATACAACGCGATGAAGGACGCAAGCGGGCATACGATCGGTGTGATCAAGTTCGCAACCGATATCACCGCCGAACACGGCAAGCGCAGCGAGCGCACCGATCTGCAGAAGATCGTCAATGCCGGTGTTGAGAACGTGGCAACGGCAATCGCCGGCACCAGCCGGCAGGCGACAGGTGCCGCTGCCGCTGCGGTGCAGGCTTCCTCCAATGTCAATGCCGTTGCAGCCGGCGCATCCCAGCTCGCTTCCTCCGTGACTGAAATCAACATTCAGGTTGGTCGCGCGCTGGAAATCTCGAACGAGGCCGTCAGCAAGGCGGAGATGGCAGGGGGGACTGTTACCAGTCTTGTCGAGGATGCCAACAAAATCAACGCGGTAGTTGATCTGATCTCGTCCATCGCCTCACAGACCAACCTGTTGGCGCTCAACGCGACAATCGAAGCCGCCCGTGCCGGCGAGGCCGGAAAGGGGTTTGCGGTCGTCGCCTCGGAGGTGAAGGAGCTCGCAAGTCAAACGGCGCGCGCAACGGGTGAAATCAATGCGCGGATCGCCGCCGTGCAGGCTTCCAGCCTAAGTGCAAAAGGCGCGATCGAGGCGATCGCCTCGACGATTTCCGACATCAATGGCATCTCTGTGTCGATTTCGGCTGCGGTGGAAGAACAAGCTGCGGTGACGGCGGATATGTCCCACAACATGCAGGAAGCGGCGAAGGGCGTCGAGATGATCACGCAGACCATGGAAGAGGTTGCGCAGTTGACACAAGAAGCGCATCGCGGTGTCGGCGAGATTCAGCAGGCGTCGCGCCGGGTTGTCTGACGTTTCTGGCGGAAAGCTGTCGCTGGCTGTGGCGCCTCATCGCTGCAAGAAACCGGGGGACGGAAAGGCAGGCCGCTTGCCGCCCGGTTAAGGCTCGCGTAGAGCCTTGCTCTTACCATGACAGCATCATCGTTCATCTTCCCGCATCGGCATCTCCTCGGGATCGAGGGGCTCTCGCGTCCCGATATCGAGGGGCTTCTCGCGCTTGCCGAGGAGGAGGTCGCGGTATCGCGGCAGGTCGAAAAGAAGAAATCGGTCCTGCGCGGACGCACGCAGATCAACCTCTTCTTCGAAGCATCGACGCGCACGCAATCCTCGTTCGAACTGGCGGGCAAGCGCCTGGGCGCGGATGTCATGAACATGTCGGTCGCCAATTCGTCCGTGAAGAAGGGCGAGACGCTGATCGACACCGCGATGACTCTGAACGCCATGCGGCCGGATCTGATCGTCGTGCGCCACCACGCGGCCGGGGCGGTGCATCTCCTGGCGCGCAAGGTCGATTGCTCGGTGATCAACGCGGGCGACGGTGCGCACGAGCATCCCACCCAGGCCCTTCTCGATGCGCTGACCATCCGCCGCAACAAGGGGCGGATCGAGGGGCTTCTGGTGGTGATCTGCGGCGATATCGCGCATAGCCGAGTCGCGCGTTCCAACATCATCTGCCTTCAGGCGCTCGGCGCACGGGTGCGTCTTTGCGCGCCGCCGACGCTGATGCCCGCCGGGATCGAGCGCTACGGAGTCGAGGTTTTCACGGACATGAAGAAGGCGCTCGACGGCGCGGATATCGTGATGATGCTCCGCCTCCAGCGCGAGCGTATGAACGGCTCCTTCGTGCCGAGCGTGCAGGAATATTTCCACTATTACGGGCTTGACCGCGAGAAGCTGAAATATGCCCGGCCCGATGCGCTGGTCATGCATCCCGGCCCGATGAATCGCGGCGTCGAGATCGCGACCGACGTGGCGGATGGCGCGCAGAGCCTCATCCGCGAGCAGGTCGAGATGGGCGTGGCGGTGCGCATGGCGGTGTTGGAGGCCCTGGCGGGGCGGCTAGGCAATGGGTGAGGGGCGCATATGGGCATGATCGAGGCGCTTTTTGGCGATCTCCTGCTGCTGCTGATGCAGAATTCGATCGTGCGCTGGGGCGTGGCGCTTGCCGCCTCGCTCTGGGTCTGGCTGATCGGCGACGAGGATGCGCGGCTGCGCAAGCTCTATCTGCTCGCGCCGTTCGTCGTGGCGGGGCTGGTGGAACTCGCGAATGTCGCGGGCGAGGGACCGGGCGGACGGCTCTCGCAGCTGATCGTCGTGCAGGACGCCGCAAGGCGGCTTGCGAGCCTGGTCGGTTTTGCCGCGATCCTGCTCACCTTGGTGCTTGGCTATATGCGCGGCATCGGCTTCGCGCTGGGCGTCGCGGTGTTGCTCTGCGCCTATTTCGTCGATGGTTTCTCGGCGAAGGATGCGCAACGCGCCTTCCTTGCCGCGGTGCCGCAGGTGCTGATGCTGCTGCCGACCGTTCTCGTCGTGCTGCTCACCGCCTACGGCATCGGCGCGACCCTGCGCCGCGCCCGCGAGAACCGAACCCGCTACGATTGATCCCGGATAGCCAGCCGCGCCGATCCGGAACCAGAAGAGGGCGAAAGCCGAGATGCCGAACGATACGACACGCCCGATCCACCTCGCGAATGCCCGCCTGATCGATCCCGTCACCGGGCTGGTCTCGCCGGGCGGCGTGGTGATTTCGGACGGAATTATCCGGGATTTCGGGGAGAATCTACACGCCGCAGGCACCGCGGGCGAAGCCGAGAGCGTGGATTGCGGCGGGGCTATTCTCTCGCCCGGCCTCGTTGATCTGCGTGCCTTTATCGGCGAACCGGGCGAGGAATATCGCGAGACCCTGCGTTCCGCCTCCGAGGCGGCGGCGGCTGGCGGCGTCACCACGATTATCGCGCAGCCCAATACCGCGCCGGTGATCGACGATCCGGCGGTGGTGGATTTCGTGTTGCGCCGCGCGCGCGATACTTCGCTGGTGAATATCCGCCCGGCGGCGGCGCTGACCAAGGGGTGCCGCGGGCAGGAGATGAGCGAGATCGGGCTTCTGAAGGAGGCCGGCGCCGTCGCCGTGACAGATGGTCACCGCACCGTCACCAATGCGCAGGTGATGCGCCGCGCCCTGGCCTATGCGCGCATCTTCGACATGCCGATCATCCATCACGCCGAGGACCCGGACCTTGTCGGGGAAGGGGTGATGAACGAGGGCGAATTCGCGACGCGGCTCGGGCTGCCGGGGATTCCGCGTGTCGCCGAGACCATCATGCTCGAACGCGACATCCGCCTCGTGCAATTGACCGGCGGGCGCTATCACGCGGCGCTGGTTACTTGCCGGGAGAGCCTCGATGTCATCCGCCGGGCCAAACAGGCCGGCCTGCCCGTGACGGCGGGGGTCTCGATCAACCATCTCACGCTCAACGAATACGATATCGGCCAGTATCGTACGTTCCTGAAGCTGAGCCCCCCCTTGCGCAGCGAGGAGGATCGCCTCGCGATGGTGGAGGCGGTCTCCGAAGGGCTGATCGATGTGATCGTCTCCGATCACAACCCGCAGGATGTCGAGACCAAGCGCCTCACTTTCGCCGAATGCACCCCCGGCGCCATCGGGCTCGAGACCATGCTCGCCGCCGGGCTGAGATTGGTCGAGGCCGGGCATATCGGGCTCAAGAGGCTGATCGAGGCGATGTCGGAGGCACCGGCGCGGATTGTCGGCCTGGAGACGGGGCGGCTGGCGAAGGGCGCCCCGGCGGATCTCATGGCGTTCGATCCCGAGGAGCCTTGGCTCGTCGACGCCGCCTCGCTGCGCTCGCGCTGCAAGAACACCCCGTTCGACGAGGCCCGCATGATGGGACGTGTCCAGCTTACCATGGTGGCGGGGCGGATCGTCCATCGGCTCGATCCGGCCTGATCCTGCCCGCAACCCTGATAATCGAGGTTCCCATGCGCATGGTCGCGATCTTCGAGGATGAGCCGGCTATGCTGGCCGTCCGGGCGGAGAAATCCGCCGCGCATCTCGCCTATCTCGATCTCCACCGCGATCGCATCCTGATCGGGGGCGGCCTTCGCCCGGCGCCGGGCGAGGCTTTCTGCGGCGGTCTGTGGGTGCTGGAAGTCGCGACGCGCGAGGAGGCCGTCGCCCTGATCGAGGACGATCCCTATTTCGACCCCGCGATCCGGCGCTACAGGCTATTCGTCTGGGGCAAGGCATTTGAGGATCGCGTGGTCACGTTGTAACCTCGGGGCAATGGGGGCGTTGATGATGGCTGATTTTGTGACTTTGGGCTGGATGCAGGCAGGGCTTGCGCTGGCTTTCGGGTATCTTTGCGGGTCGATCCCGTTCGGGCTGATCCTGACCCGCCTTGCCGGAACCGAGGATATCCGGCAGATCGGCTCGAAAAGCATAGGCGCCACGAATGTGCTGCGCACCGGGCGCAAGGATCTCGCGGCGGCAACGGTGCTTCTCGATGCGCTCAAGGGCACCGTCGCGGTGCTGATCGCGGCCCGTTGGGGGCAGGGGGCTGCCGTTTTGGCCGGGCTCGGCGCCTTTCTCGGGCATCTCTATCCGGTCTGGCTGAAATTCGAGGGCGGGAAAGGCGTTGCGACGTTTCTCGGCGTGCTGCTTGCGCTCTGGTGGCCGGGCCTTGTCCTGTTCGGGGTCATCTGGCTCGGCATGGCTTATCTCCTGCGCTATTCCTCGCTCTCGGCGCTTGTGGCCTCGCTGCTCACCGCCGTCGCGCGGGTGGCGCTGGATCTCGGCGGCGCGGTGCAAAGCGGCCTCGGCGGGGTGATCGTGGTGATGGTCGCGCTGTTGTGGTGGAAGCACAAGGGCAATATCCAGCGCCTTCTCGCCGGCACTGAAAGCCGGATCGGGGAAAAGGGATGAGCGTCCGGCCGGGCCTCGACGAGCGCCAGAAGCTCGATTGGCTCCGGCTTTCACGTACCGAGGGCGTTGGCCCGCGCACATTCCAGGGCCTGATCAACCGTTTTGGCGGCGCGGCGGCGGCGCTCGATGCGCTACCGGCGCTCGCCGCTGCGCGCGGGCGGCAGGTTACCATCCCCGCCCCCGACGAGATCCGCCGCGAAATGGCGGCGGCTTCGCGGCTCGGCATTCGCCTCATCGCCTCCGGCGATCCCGATTATCCCGAGCGCCTGCTGGAGATCGATGGCCCGCCGCCTATTCTCGCGGTGGCCGGCGATGTCGCCCTGCTGAACCGGCCGGCGGTCGCGATCATCGGCGCGCGCAATGCATCGGCGACGGGGCGGCGCATGGCCGCGCGCTTCGCGGAGGGATTGGCGCAGGCGGGCTACATCGTCGTCTCGGGCCTCGCGCGCGGCATCGACACCGATGCTCACCGCGCCGCCTTGGCGGGCGGGACCATCGCCGTGCTCGCGGGCGGGTTGGATCGCCCCTATCCGCCGGAAAACGAGGGGCTTTACGAGGAGATCGTCGCGAAAGGCGCCGCAATTTCCGAGATGCCGCTGGGGCTTTCCCCGCGCGGACGCGATTTCCCGCGCCGCAACCGGCTGATTTCCGGGCTTTCGCTCGGGGTCGTGGTGATCGAGGCGGCGCGGCGATCCGGTTCGCTGATCACGGCCCGCCTCGCGAACGAGCAGGGGCGGGAAGTCTTCGCCATGCCCGGTTCGCCGCTCGATCCACGCTGCGAGGGCACCAATGATCTCCTGCGTGAGGGCGCGACGATCGTGACCACGGCGGAGGATGTTCTGGCGGTTCTGCGGCCTCTCGCCGGCGCCGCCGAGCGCGCGCCGCGCCTGTTCCGAGAAGCCTCGGTACCGGAGAGTCAGGCCCTGATGGCGGATTGGGACGCGCTGGGAGAGAGCGACGTGGATCTCATACCCGAGGAGGAGGCCGTAGGGGAGACCGCCGATCAGCGCCTTCTGACGCTTCTTTCCGCCGATCCTGTCGAGATCGATACGCTGGCGCGGCTGGCGGGTATCACGTCGCGCGCGGTGCAGAGCCATCTCGCGGAGTTCGAACTGGCGGGCCTGATCGTGCGCCTGCCCGGCAATCGTGTCGCGCGGGCATAGTTCTTCAGGCGAGCACGAACAGCAGCAGCGGCAGGGTCGCAAGGCAGGCGATGGTCTGCGCCGTGATGATGGCGGCCATCAGCGGCGCGTCGCCGCCCATCTGCCGGGCGAGTAGATAGGCATTGGCCGCCGTCGGCACGCCGAAGCAGATCACCACGGCCTGGGTGATGTCGGGCGGCAGGTTCAGCGCGCGCGCGAGGCCGAAGGCGATGAGCGGGGCGCCGATCAGCCGCAGCAACGTTCCCCCGACAAGGGCGGGCGAGGGCCGGCGGAGCTGTTCGAGATGAAGCCCGGCGCCGACCACGATCAAACCGCAGCCAAGGGCGCATTGCCCGATGATGGAAAGGCTGCTTTCGACCATTTTCGGAAGCGGAATCGCGAGAAGGTTGAACAAGAGACCCAGAACGCCGCTAATCACGAAAGGGTTGGTCACGACCGATTTGAGCACCGATCCGCTGCTGTTGCCGTGGCGTTTGAGGACGCTGACCGAGATCACGTTGATCACCGGGATCATTATCCCCATGGCGACCGAAACCAGCGCGATGCCACGCGTGCCCAGAATACTGCCGGCCACCGCGAGCGCGATGAAGCCGTTCCAGCGGATGATGCCCTGAAACAGGGACGTATAGCCGGGGCCATCCGTGCTCAGGGCTTTCTGGAGCAAGTTCCTCCCCCATACCAGCAGCAGTGTGAGGGTGGCCAATGTCCCGAGCAGGGCCCCGCTTAGTTTGAGGAGGGGGATCGAGGCAAGATCAACTTTGACGACAGAAAGGAAGATCAGCACGGGGTTGAGCGCGAAATAGGTGATGCGCTCAAGCGCGATCCAGCTCTGCGGATCAGGAAGCATGTAGCGGCGAAGGGCCCAGCCCAGCGTGATGACCAGGAAGACCGAAAGAAGCGAGGAGAGGATCACGGCGAAAACCGAAATGGAAAGATGTTGGTGGCACATTAACGCATCTGCCATCCGTACGTCGCGGAAAATCGCTTCACCCCGCCTGAGTTTCATATATTTGCCGGGAATGGAGAGTAGGCGGTGTTCACATGCGATTTAGCTCGGTGCGTTTAAGGTGGAACCTGACCGTCTGAATTGCGTTTGTTCTGGAGGCTCGGTCGCCGGGCGTGGCTTTCCAAGGAGGATTTGCCGATGAAACGGATGATGGGACTTTCGCTCGGGATTGCGCTGGCTGCGGCCGCGCTCACCCCCTCGGTTGAAGCCGCGCCGGTCGGCAGCTCGCTCGCCTGGCGCGAAGCCGCCGCGGCTCCGCTGGAGGATGTCGCTTCGAGGCGCCATGTCCGAAGGGGCCGGAACAACGCCGCCGTGGCGGGCGCTATCATTGGTGGTGCCATTATCGGCGGCGCGATCATCGCGAATTCGCAACGCCGCCGCTATTACGAGGATGGCTACTACTATAGGGAGCCGGCCTATCCGCAGCCCTATTACTACCCGCAGCGGGCGCGGCCCTATTCCTATGGCGAGGTCTATCCCTATCCCCAGGGGCGGGTGATCGAGACACGGCCTTATTATCATCGGCGCGACTCTTACCACCCCAATTACCGCTATGAGCGCCAATCTCCGCCGCAATATTGGGAAAACCGCAACGAGAAATAAGTCTTGGCGCAGCCTATGGACCGGCGCCAAGTCGCCTCAACCGATCGAGGGCGCCCTGAAGGATATAGGCCGCTGCGGTGGCATCGATCACGGCGGCGCGCTTGGCGCGCGAGAGATCGGCGGCGATGAGCGTGCGCTCCGCCGCCATGGTGGACATCCGCTCATCCCAGAAGACAACGGGCAGCGGGCGCAAGGCGGTGATGTTGCGTGCGAAAGCCCGCGTCGCCTGGACCCTCGGCCCGGATGAGCCGTCCATGTTGAGCGGCAACCCGATCACGAGGGCGCCGACATCGAATTCATCAACGAGCCGGAGCAAGGCGGCGGCATCATCCGAGAATTTCTTGCGGATCAGCGTCTTGAGCGCGCTCGCGATTCCCAGCCGGACATCGGAAAGCGCCAGCCCGATGGTCTTGTCGCCAAGATCGATGCCGATCACGCGCTGGTTCGGGGCGAGTTGCGCGGTCAGATCCTCGATCGCGGTTTCGCGGAAGGGCAGAGGCTTTTGCCGGGGGGATTCCGTTTTATCGCTCACTGCCCCTCCGGTTCAGGCTGGTCTCTTTTAAGGCGCATGCCTTTGCCAAAGCGCGTGGCGCTTTCTGGTTTACTGCTCTAAACCCATTTCCAGCGACGAGAAAGACGGGAGTTTGCGATGAAGATCACTTGGTTCGGCCATTCGGCCTTTGCCTTCGAGAGCGGCGGGCATCGCGTGATGATCGACCCCTTCCTCAACGGCAATCCGGTTTTCGAGGCAACCGCCAAGGGCAATGCGGGGGTGGATTTTGCGCGCGCCATAGCCGGAACGACGGAAATTGTCGTGACCCATGGCCACGCCGATCACGTTGGTGATTCCCTCGCGATCGCGAGGGAAACCGACGCGCCGGTCTTCTGCAATTGGGAGCTGGGGCAATGGCTTGGCGCCCGCTGGGAGAAAATGGCGACAGGGCGGGAACTTGCCCTGGAATTGATGAATACCGGCGGCGGCGTCACGCGCGGTGCGGTGACCATCCGCCTTGTACGGGCGGATCATTCCAGCGGATTCTGGGAGAACGGGGTCTCGCAGGCGCTCGGGCTTGCGAATGGCGCGATCATTTCCATTCCCGGCGCGCCGACGATCTATCACATGGGGGATACCGATATCTTCTCGGATATGGGCCTGATCGAGGAACTCTACAAACCCGATATCGTCATCGTGCCGATCGGCGATCGCTTCACGATGGGGCCATCTACTGCTGCGCTGGCGGTGCGGCGTTATTTCCCGCGTTCCAAGGCGATCATTCCCTGCCATTTCGGGACATTCGGGCTTCTGAGCGGCAAAGTGGAGGATTTCAAGCGCGAGTTGGGCCCGTTGGGGACGCATATGCTTGAGCTTGAAGTCTGTCATCCGGTCAAATTCTCGATCACCTAAGCCCTGTCCCGCCACGAAGACCTTCACGGGATTGTTTGTCATCTGCCCCCGCGCTCTGGTATGAGCGCGGGATTCCTTTTTTCGAACGCCCGAGAGGTTCGCATGTCCGTTGATGCCGCCACGACCCGCCGGATTGCCCGGCTCGCCCGGATCGAGGTGCCCGAGAGCGAGATCGCTGGTCTGCAAGGCGAGATCAACGGCATTCTCGGCTTCGTCGAGCAGCTGAATGAGGTGAATATCGATGGCGTCGAGCCCATGACCTCGGTGACGCCGATGGTGCTCAAAATGCGCGATGACATCGTGACGGATGGCGAGAAGGCTGCGAAAGTGACCGCGAACGCGCCCCAAAGCGAGGATCACTATTTCCTCGTGCCCAAGGTGGTGGAATAGGATGTCGGTGACGATATCGGTCGAGACGCCGCACCAGGACGATGTCCACGCGCTGATTGCCGAACTCAACACCTATCTCGACTCTTTTCTCGGCCCGGAAGCACCGGCCGAATTCCATGAACACATGACGATAGACGACATGGCCGCGCAGGATACCGAGGTTCTTGTCGCCCGCAGCGGGCGAGAGGCTCTCGGCTGCTGTGCCCTGCGCGATCGGGGCGATGGTTCCGGCGAGGTCAAACGGATGTATGTCCGGCCAGCGGCACGCGGCCAAGGGACCGCCCGCGCGATGCTCGATTATCTGCGCGCCATGGCGCGGACGAAAGGCATGAGCCGGCTTCTGCTGGAAACCGGCGCGATGCATCATCCCGCGCGCCGACTTTATCAGCGCTTCGGTTTTGTTCTCCGCCCCGCCTTTCCGCCCTATTGGGAAGATCCCCATTCCGTTTTCTACGAACTGCCCCTGACCTGAGGCCCCTATGACCGATCTCACCACGTTGACCCTCGACGAAGCCCGCAAGGGGCTGGACGCCAAGACCTTCACCGCTGTCGATCTCACCAAGGCATTCTTGTCCGCGATGGAAGCGGCGCGCCCGCTCAACGCCTATGTGCTGGAAACCGCGGAAAAGGCGCTCGACATGGCGAAAGCCTCTGACGCGCGCCGTGCGAACGGGCAGGTGGGGCGCCTCGAAGGTATTCCGCTCGGCATCAAGGATCTCTTCGGGACCGATGGTACGCGCACCACGGCCTGCTCGAATATTCTCGGCAATTTCGTACCTCAGTACGAATCGACGGTCACAAGCCAGCTCTGGCGCGAGGGCGCCGTGATGCTTGGCAAGCTCAACAACGATGAATTCGCGATGGGCTCCTCCAACGAGACCTCCGCCTTCGGGCCGGTGGTCAATCCGTTCAAGCCCGCGAACTGGGATGACGCGAAAGCTCGCGCCGCGCTTGCGGGCGACAAGAAGGGCCTGCTCGTGCCGGGAGGTTCCTCGGGCGGTTCGGCCTCGGCGGTCGCGGCCAATCTCTGCCTCGGGGCGACCGCGACGGATACCGGCGGCTCGATCCGCCAGCCCGCGGCCTTCACCGGCACGGTCGGCATCAAGCCGACCTATGGCCGCTGCTCGCGCTGGGGCATCGTCGCCTTCGCCTCGTCGCTGGATCAGGCCGGCCCGATCGCCAAAACCGTGAAGGATGCCGCCGCGCTGATGACCGCGATGGCGGGGCATGACCCCAAGGATTCCACCTCTGTCGATATGGCCGTGCCGGATTTCGAGAAGGCGGTGGGGCAGTCGATTGCCGGCAAGGTGATCGGCATTCCGAGGGAATACCGCGTCGAGGGTATGCCGGCGGAGATCGAGGCGCTCTGGAAGAAGGGCGCCGAGATGCTCAAAAGCGCGGGCGCGAAGCTCGTCGATGTCTCGCTGCCGCACACGAAATATGCGCTCCCGGCCTATTACATCGTCGCGCCGGCGGAGGCTTCCTCCAATCTCGCGCGCTATGACGGCGTGCGTTACGGGTTGCGTGTGCCGGGCAAGGATATCGTCGATCTCTATCAGAAGACCCGCGCCGCAGGTTTCGGACGCGAGGTCAAGCGCCGCATCATGATCGGCACCTATGTCCTCTCGGCGGGCTATTACGATGCCTATTACATCCGCGCGCAGAAGATCCGCACGCTGATCAAGAAGGATTTCGAGGATGTCTACGCGCAGGGCGTCGATGCGATCCTTACCCCGGCGACGCCTTCCGCTGCTTTCGGTATCGCCGAGAAGCTCGATGCCGATCCCGTCGAGATGTATCTCAACGACATCTTCACCGTCACCGTGAACATGGCCGGCCTGCCGGGGATCGCGCTGCCTGGCGGCACCGACGCTTCCGGCTTGCCGCTCGGCCTCCAGCTCATCGGTCGGCCCTTCGACGAGGAAACGCTGTTCTCGCTGGCTCAGGTGATCGAGGATCAGGCGGGGCGGATCACGACAAACCGCTGGTGGTGAGATGCTGAAGATCTATGGTCGTGTGTCCTCGATCAATGTGCGCAAGGTGCTCTGGACCTGCGACGAGATCGGCCTTGCCTATGAACGCGAGGATTGGGGTGCCGGATTCCGCTCGACGAAGGAGGCGGAATTCCTTGCGCTCAACCCCAAGGCGCTGATCCCCGTCGTGGTGGATGGTGATGCCATCCTCACCGAGTCAAACGCCATCTGCCGCTATCTCGCGGCGAAAGCGGGGCGGGACGATCTCCTGCCGGCGGATCTGGCGCGCCGTGCGGAGGTCGAGGCCTGGATGGATTGGATCGTGACCGATCACAACATGGCCTGGCGTTATGCGGTGCAGGCTTTGGTGCGCAAGCGGGCGGATTATGACAACCCGGTCGAGATCCAGAAATCCGAAGCTGAATGGAACACGCTGATGGCGACCTTCGACCAGCGCCTGGCGTCACTGCCGGACTACCTCTGCGGGGCTTTCTCGCTCGCCGATGTGCCGGCCGGGCTTGCGATCCATCGCTGGCTCAAGACGCCGATCCAGCGTCCCGGCCTCGCCAATATCATGCGCTATTACACCCAGCTCCAGCGGCGCCCGGCTTTCGCGCGTTACGCGGGCGAAGCGTTCGATTGAGATGGAATTCCGGTCGCGCGGCCTCGCCCCTCTGTAGGCGGTACTTCGAAATCAATGAAAAGGCCCGGTTTCCCGGGCCTTTTTTATACCATTCCGGTGCTCAGCCACCGCCGAGCGCCTGTTTCGCCTTGGCCCACCAGCCGGTGCGCTTGGGGCGATTGGGATCTTCGATCTCGGGCTCCGGCGCCGGTTGCGGCGCGGCTTTCACCTCGGGCGCCTGTGGCGCGGGGGCTTCAGGCTGTGCCGCCAGCGATTCTGCGGCGGAGGCCTCTTCGATCGCGACCTTGCGGGCGCGACCGCGCGGCGCTTTTGCCGGCTTCGCGGGTTTCTCCGCCGGCTCCTCGGCCTTTTCTTCTGCTTTTTCTGCGCTGACGGGGTCAGCCTCTTTCGCCTTGGCGCGGCTGCGGCGCGGTTTCTTGGCCGGGGCCTCGTCACCGACGACCGGCTCCGCGCTCTCCGGCGCAGTGGCAGGCTGGCTTACGCTCTCTTCGGCAGGTTGATCCGAAGCAGCTTCGGCCATGTCCTCGGTGGGCTCGCCGCCTTCGCGCTCTTCGCGGTCCCGGCGATTGCGACGCCCGCCACGGCGGCGGCGGCGGCGCTTGCGCTCGGCATCGCCGGCGGAATCCGCGCGGTTTCCGGCTTCTTCCTCGCCTTCGCCCTCGTCGTCGCCGGCTTCCTCGCCCTCGGCTTCGGAAGCTTCGGCACGCGGAGCATTCTCGTCGCGCGGCTGGCCGTCGCGATCGCGGTCCCGACCGCCGCGCCGGCGGCGCCGACGGCGGCGGCGGCGCTCGTCGCTGCCTTCGCCGTTGCGGCTCTCGGCATTCTCTTCCGTCTCTTCCTCGCTCTCCTCGACGATCTCCTCCATCTCGATATCCTCGGGATGGATGGCGCGGGCGGAAGCCGCGTTGCGCGGATGGCGATCCTGGACCGGTGCGGCCTCACCCTCGATCGCCTGCGCGATGAGGCGCGGCTGCACGGGTTCGCCCCGCTCGATGGTGAAATGCTGGCCCGGCGGCAGGGTGGCTTCCGCGACAACGGTCACGGTGACCCCGAAGCGGGCCTCGAGCGCCGTCAGGCTCTCGCGCTTCTGGTTGAGGATATAGAAGGCGGTTTCAAGCCGCGTATGCAGCGTGATGTTATGGCTCGCGGATTTTAGGAGCTGGTCCTCGAGCGCGCGCAGCACATGGAGAGCGAGGCTCGGCGTGGAGCGCAGCAGGCCGGTGCCGTTGCAATGCGGGCAGGGGACGGACGAGCTTTCGAGAACGCCGGTGCGGATGCGCTGGCGCGACATTTCGAGCAGGCCGAAATGCGAGATGCGACCGACCTGAATGCGCGCGCGATCGTTCTTGAGGCATTCGTTGAGCTTGCGCTCGACCGCCTTGTTGTTGCGCTTCTCCTCCATGTCGATGAAGTCGATGACAACCAACCCGGCAAGGTCGCGCAGGCGCAGCTGGCGGGCGACTTCCTCGGCCGCCTCGAGATTCGTCTTGAGCGCGGTATCCTCGATATTGTGCTCGCGCGTCGAGCGCCCAGAATTGACGTCGATCGAGACCAGCGCTTCCGTCTGGTTCATCACGATATAGCCACCGCTCTTCAGCGTGACGACGTTCGAGAACATCGCGTCGAGCTGGCTTTCGACCCCGAAACGCGAGAAGATCGGCGTTGCATCCCTGTAGGGCTGCACGGCCTTGGCATGGCTCGGCATGAGCATGCGCATGAAATCCTTGGCCTCGCGATAGCCTTCGTCGCCCGCGACCTGGATTTCCTCGATATCTTTCGAATAGAGATCGCGGATCGCGCGCTTGATCAGCGAGCCTTCCTCATAGACCAGCGCCGGCGCGGTGGATTCCAGCGTCAGGGAGCGCACGCTCTCCCACAGGCGCATGAGGTATTCGAAGTCGCGCTTGATCTCGACCTTGGTGCGCGAGGCACCGGCGGTGCGCAGGATGACGCCCATCCCATCCGGCACTTCCAGTTCGGAGGCCATGGATTTGAGGCGCTTGCGATCGGCCGAGTTGGTGATCTTGCGCGAAATGCCGCCGCCGCGCGCGGTGTTCGGCATCAGGACGGAATAGCGGCCGGCGAGGCTGAGATAGGTGGTCAGCGCCGCGCCCTTGGTGCCGCGCTCTTCTTTGACGACCTGAACCAGCAGGATCTGCCGGCGCTTGATCACTTCCTGGATCTTGTATTGCTTGCGCGAGCGGTGCTGGCTGCGCATGGGCACTTCTTCCATCGCGTCGCCGCCGCCGCCAAGCTGCTCGACATGATCCTCGCCACCAGCGCTCTCGCCATTCTCTCCGCCGTTATTCTCGGAGGATTCCTCGGAAATCTCCTCGGCGGCGATGACGGATTCGGTCGGGTCATCGTCGGTCTCGGCCGCGGGCGCAGCATCGCTCATCGGTTCGGAGGCGACGGAATCCTCGTCCTTGCGGGCGCGCTTGGCCTTGCCGCCACGGCTGCGGCGGGAGCGGCCGCGATCCTCATCGTCGGCATCCTCGTCGCGCGCGGCCTCTGCTTCTTCGGCGAGCAGCGCAAGCCGATCCGCCGTCGGGATCTGGTAATAATCGGGATGGATTTCGGCAAAGGCCAGAAAGCCGTGACGGTTCCCGCCGAAATCGACGAAGGCCGCCTGGAGCGACGGTTCTACCCGCGTGACTTTCGCCAGATAGATATTGCCGCGAAGGGGGCGCCGGTTGGCGGATTCGAAATCGAACTCCTCAACCCGGTTGCCGCGTACGACCACGACCCGGGTCTCTTCCGGGTGCGCGGCATCGATCAACATTTTTGTTGTCATTTGAAACTCTTGAGATGGCAAGCGCCATGCCCGCTGCTTCCGTCGCGGCAAAATCGCGCGGGACGGCAGAACCATGCCTTTCCGGCAGGGCAGGGGAATGGCTGTAAGGGGAAAGGGCGCGCGGGCGGAAAGTTCCGGCCGGCGAAACGGAATACGGCCGCTTCGAGCACCGAACCCGGTACGCCGCGATTCCTGCCGTTCGCGGCAGGGGAGCGGGACAAACCGGCATCGATCGTGCTGGCATCAAAGCCATCCTTGCTCGAAAAGACGCGCGGAAAGCGCGCCACGGGGGCAGCCGCACGGCCAAGCGAAATTGCCAGGGATTGGCAAAGGCTGCCGACGACGATACCCGCATTCCTGTCGAAGCTGAGGAGCCGCCCCTTCACTGAGGAGGAGGAGCGGATCGACGAAAACTTGCTCCGGCAAGCAATGCACCGTAGACCCCGTTTAAGGTTCGCCTCCGCGTTTTGCAAGTTCTGTGTTTTGCAAGCTCCGTGTTTTGCAGGCGGAATGTTTTAAGGGTGGCCCTTCGGTTGGATGATCGACAAGGCATTGTTTGCCGATCGCCGCGGGCAGGGAGGATCACGGATGAACGGATACGGGGCGCGGGCGCTTTCGGCCTTTATCGCGGGAATCGCCGTGAACGGGGGACGTCGCGGCCTGCAGCTGCGGATGATCTTTATGCTGTCCATGTGCCTTCTCGCCGCGCCATATGCATCGCTGGAATCGCTTGCGCAGGAGCAGGGCGTTTTGGGCCGGGCGATCCATCTGGTGGAAGAGCCGGACGGGGAAGGCGCCGGCCTTGTGATCGATCTCTCCGCCGAAACCACCCATCGTGTCGATATTCTTGCCGCCCCCGACAGGCTTGTGCTCGATCTCGACCGCACGGCTTTCCAGGCTGGTACGCAGCTTTCCTCGGCCAAACCGACGGGGCCTGTCCTGGCCTATCGCGCCGGCCTGTTCATGGCGGGACAATCGCGCATCGTGATCGAGCTGGCACGACCTGCCTTGATCGAGCGCGCCGATTTCGTTCGCCAGAACGGCATTGCGCGGCTTGTCGTGCAGATCAGGCCGGTGGCGCCGGAGCGTTTCCGGGCCGAGGCGGAAGCCGCCAAAGCGCGCCGTCTCGCGTCGCGTGCGCCGGAGGAGGCGTTGATCGAGCGCAAGCCCGGCGCCAAGCCGCTCATCGTGCTCGATCCAGGCCATGGCGGGATCGACCCCGGCGCCTCCGGCCCGAAAGGCGAGGCGGAGAAGGATATCGTGCTCGCCTATGCGAAGGCGATTGCCGCCAGGCTCACCGCGGAGGGCAAGGTCGAGGTGATTCTCACCCGTGACGATGACCGTTTCATCGCCTTGCGCGAACGGGTCGCTTTCGCGCGAGCCAAGGGAGCGAGCCTGTTCGTGTCGCTGCATGCGGATTCGCTTTTCGGCGAGGCGGATGTGCGCGGCGCGTCTGTCTATACCCTGTCCGACCGTGCCTCGGACGCGGCGGCGGAACGCGCCGCGGAAAAGGAAAACAGGGCCGATATCGCCGCCGGGATCGATCCCGGCGAGGACAAGCGGGAAGGGGTGGAGGACATCCTGTTCGACCTCGCGCGCCGCGAAACCCGGCTTTTCAGCCAGATCGCCGCGCGCGAGGCGGCGGCGGCGTTCCGGCGCTCAGGCCGGCTCCACAAGGTCCCGCTGCGCGCCGCCGGCTTTCGTGTTTTGCGTGCGCCGGACATGCCTTCCATCCTGATCGAGATCGGTTATCTGTCGAGTCCCGAGGATCTTGCCGCGCTGCTGAACGAGGCCACGCGCGACAAGGTCTCGGCCCAGCTCGCCGAAGCCTTGCAGCGTTTTGTGGTTTCCGGGCGCGATGCGATCAATATCAAGGCGCCTGAATAGTGTTTTCATGCGTGACGCCGCTTTTCGGCCATGGTTTTTTCATTTGTGGATGGCGAGAATCGGGGGGCGGAAAATTCGCCCCTTTGGGTTTGTCGAAGGCATGCCCATCTGGTATGCGGGCGCTCCGCCCCGGAACGGCTTGCCGGCGACCGGGACTCCTGCGCTTTCATGACGGCTGGATGCGGCCTTCTGGTTGGATAATGAGACAATGCGGCTGATTGCACGGTTCCTGGCGTTCTTGTTCGGCACGGCCACCCTGGTCGGGCTGATCGGCGCGGCCGTTGTCGGGTATTTCGTCTGGCATTATTCGCAGGATCTGCCCGATCACGCCCAGCTTGAGAAATACGAGCCGCCGGTCACCACCCGCGTCCACGCGGCGGATGGCACGTTGCTTGCCGAATATGCCCGTGAGCGGCGCCTTTATCTCCCCATCCAGGCGATGCCGAAGCTGCTGATCCTCGCCTATCTCGCCGCCGAGGACAAAAATTTCTACAAGCATGGCGGTGTCGATCCGGAAGGCATCGCCCGCGCGGTGGTCTCGAATTTCCGCCGTGGATCGGGTGGGCGCCAGCAGGGCGCCTCGACCATCACGCAGCAGGTCGCGAAGAACTTCTTCCTCTCGCCTGAACAGAGCTACGAGCGCAAGATCCGCGAGGCTCTGGTGGCTTTCCGGCTCGAATCGACATTCTCGAAGGACAAGATCCTCGAACTTTACCTCAACCAGATCTATCTCGGTTTCGGCAATTACGGCGTCGCGGCGGCTGCGCTGAATTACTACGGCAAATCGGTGCATGAACTCACCATCGCAGAGGCTGCCTATCTCGCCGCCCTGCCGAAGGCACCCTCGACCTATCACCCGATCACCAACCGCGACGGCGCTATCGCGCGGCGCAATTACGTGATCGATCGCATGGTCGAGAACGGCTACATCTCCAAGGAAGACGGCGCGGCCGCGCGCGCCGAGCCGCTGGTGGTGACTTTCCGGCAATTGTCGCCCAATTCCTATGCCGCCGGCTTCTTCGCCGAGGAAGTGCGCCGCGAACTCGCCGAGCGCTACGGCTCCAAGAAGCTCTATGAGGGCGGGCTGTCGGTGCGCTCGACGCTCGATCCGCGCTTGCAGATCCTCGCGCGAAAGGCGCTTTCGGATGGGCTTGTCCGCTTCGACGAGGAGCGGGGATGGCGCGGCGCGCAGGAAAAGATCGCGCCCACCGGCGATTGGGGCACGGCCCTCGCCGAAGTGCCCTCGCTCACTGATATCGATCCATGGCGGCTCGCCGTGGTCCTCTCGGTGGATGAAACGCAGGCACAGGTTGGTCTCCAGCCCGCACGCAACGGCGGCGGCCAGCTCGACCGCAAGCGCGAGATCGGGGTGATTCCGGCCGAGAGTACGAAGGTTTTCCCGCGCCGTCCGCTGCGCCAGGCCCTCACGGCCGGCGATGTCATCTATGTCGAGCCGCTGGCGGGCAAGCCGGGGCAATATCGGCTCCGGCAGGTGCCGGAAGTCTCCGGCGCGCTGGTGGCGATGGACCCGCATACGGGGCGCGTGAAAGCGATGGTCGGCGGGTTCTCCTTCGACAAGAGCGAATTCAACCGCGCGACGCAGGCGCTTCGCCAGCCCGGCTCCTCCTTCAAGCCCTTCGTCTATGCCGCCGCGCTCGATAACGGCTATACCCCGTCCTCCATCGTGATGGACGAGCCGATCGAGGTCGATCAGGGGCCGGGGCAGGAAGTGTGGCGCCCGCAGAACTATGACGGCAAATCGACCGGCCCGCATACCCTGCGCTACGGTATCGAGCGTTCGAAAAACCTCATGACCGTGCGCCTCGCGCGCGATCTCGGCATGCCGATGGTGGCGGAATACGCCAAGCGCTTCGGTGTCTATGACGACATGCTTCCCGTGCTCGCCATGTCGCTGGGCGCGGGCGAGACCACCGTGATGCGCATGACCGCGGCCTACTCGATGCTCGCGAATGGCGGCCGTCGTATTCGCCCGACCCTGATCGACCGTATCCAGGATCGCTGGGGCGAGACGATCTTCCGCCATGATGAGCGCCAATGCCCGAGCTGCAAGAGCGAGGCATGGTCCGGCCAGGATGAGCCGCGCATCATCGACAAGCGCGAGCGCGTCATTGATCCCATGTCCGCCTACCAGATGGTTTCGATCATGGAAGGTGTGGTCCAGCGTGGCACCGCGACCGTGATCAAGCCGCTTGGCCGCGCGCTGGCCGGCAAGACCGGTACCACCAACGACGCCAAGGATGTGTGGTTCGTGGGCTTCTCGCCTGATCTCGCCGTGGGTGTCTATCTCGGTTACGACAAGCCGCGCTCGCTCGGCAACTCGGCCACGGCGGGGCAATATGCCGCGCCGATCTTCCGCGACTTCATGAAGGAAGCCCTTGCTGGAAAGCCCAACCTGCAATTCCGCGTGCCGCCGGGGATCAAGTTCATCCGCGTGAATGCCGCGACGGGGCAACGCGATTCATCGGGCATTCTCGAACCCTTCAAGCCGAATACGGCGCCGCCGGAGAACTATGGTTTCGGCACCACGGCTTCCGGTGCCTCGGCACCGGGCGGGGGGGCGCTCACCCAGCCGGGCGGGCTTTATTGACCCGCGTGCCCAATCCGATTGCATGAAACGGGCGCCTCGGCTATTCCGGCGCCCTGTTCGTTGCCGCAAGCGGCAGACCTCCTCACGAAAGCACCTTCACGATGCGCGCCGAAATCCAGAACATGGTCGAGACGATCCAGCAGTCGATTGTACTGCTCCGGCGCCATGTCGACTGGGATAAATCCCAGAAGCGCCTCACCGAGATGAATGCGAAATCCGAGGAGCCGGATTTCTGGAACGATTCGAACGCCGCGCAGAAGATCATGCGCGAGAAGAACGATCTCGAATTCAAGCTCAACGGCATTCTCAAGCTCGAGCGGGAGCTCGAGGATGCGAGCACGCTCATCGAGCTGGGCGAGATGGAGAGCGATCAGGCCACGATCGACGAGGGCGAGGCGCAGATCCGCGCGCTGGAGGTCGAGGCCCAGAAGCGCCAGGTCGAAGCGCTGCTTTCCGGCGAAGCCGACGCCAATGATACCTATATCGAGGTGCATTCCGGCGCCGGTGGCACCGAGAGCCAGGATTGGGCCTCGATGCTCATGCGCATGTATACGCGCTGGGCCGAGCGTTCGGGCTTCAAGGTCGAGGTGATGGAAGTCTCCGATGGCGAGGAGGCGGGAATCAAGTCCGCCACGCTCCAGATCAAGGGGCGCAACGCCTATGGCTGGGCGAAGACGGAGGCGGGCGTCCATCGCCTTGTGCGCATCTCGCCCTACGATTCCAACGCGCGCCGCCACACTTCTTTTGCCTCGGTGACGGTCTATCCGGTGGTTGATGATTCGATCCAGGTGAACCTCAACGAGAGCGACGTGCGCATCGATCTCATGCGCGCGCAGGGCGCGGGCGGGCAGAACGTCAACAAGGTCGAGAGCGCGGTGCGCCTCGTCCATATTCCCACCGGCATCATGGTGATGAGCCAGACCTCGCGATCGCAGCATCAGAACCGCGAACTCGCCTGGAAAATGCTGCGCGCCCGTCTTTACGAGCTTGAGCTGAAGAAGCGCGAGGAAGCGGCCATGGCCGAGCAGGCGAACAAGACCGATATCGGCTGGGGCCACCAGATCCGTTCCTACGTGCTCCAGCCCT
Source organism: Pseudomonadota bacterium (assembly GCA_020161575.1). GTDB lineage: Bacteria > Pseudomonadota > Alphaproteobacteria > Rhizobiales > Beijerinckiaceae > Rhabdaerophilum. The sequence continues at coordinate 208,940 of JAIUNR010000005.1, read as the reverse complement.
ATCAGCTCGTGAAGGACCTGCGCACCGGCGTCACTTCGGGAACGCCCGCCGATGTGCTGGACGGCAATCTCGACCCGTTCATCGAGGCCGCGCTCGCCAACAAGGTTGTCGGCGATGTGGGGGATGTCGATTAAACGGGTTCCGATCCGACTGAATCAGATTGTCTGCTCTAGGCTTTTGTTTTCACGCATTTTCTTTCGATCAACCGTGTCCGTTTGATCAGCGAATGGCCTAGTTCGCGGCAAGCATACGCCCGGCGCGGATGAAACGCATCGGATCGGTGGAATCGTCGTCGAGGCGCACTTCATAGTGCAGATGCGGACCCGTCGAGCGCCCGGTCGAGCCGACCTGTCCGATGATCGCACCCTTCTCGATCTTCTCGCCCTCCGTGACCGATACCACCGAGAGATGGGCGTAGCGCGTCGTGATGCCATAGCCGTGATCGATCTCGACCATGCGGCCATAGCCGCCGGCATGACCGGCCTCGACGATCCGCCCGGCGGCAATCGCACGCACCGGCGTGCCGGCTGGGGCGCGGAAATCGATGCCGGAATGGAGCGCGGGCGAGCGTGTGAACGGGTCCATCCGGGTTCCGTAGCTCGACGTCATCTCGAAACGCTCGCTTATCGGGCGCCCGAGGGGAAGCGCGGCGAGAATCATGCGCGCCTTGCGGGTGCTTTCAAGGGCGATTTCAGCGCGCTGGATCGCCTGTTCGAATGCCTCGGCCTCGGCGCGCGCCGGCAAGGGGGGCAGAAGCGGGCCGCCGATGGCGCTCGCGGTTTCCTGCCGGACATCGCGCAGCATCAATTCGTCGAGCGGCGCGGGACGGCGGATGGCGGGCGCCTTGAGCGCATCCTTGCCGAAGCGGGCCGGGTCGAGCCCGAGCGCCGCGATCGCCTGCCGGCTGGTGGCGATTTCCTTCTCGCCGCCCTGACCAATCGCGGCAAGGAGCTGAACCTGACCTGTTTCCATGGTCTGTGCGCGTTTCTCGACCTCGCGGACCAGGCTTTCGATGGGACCACGAAAGCTCCCCGGCTTTGGTGGCTCGGCGCTAACCGGCTCGGGAAGCGGCCGGGGACGACCGGCAGGCGCATAGGAGAGAGGCGCCTGCGACCCGGATGTCATCATCCCGGTCTGGAAGGGGGAGGCGGAGGCGAAAGGCGACGTCTGCGGGGCGATACCGGCCTTTTCGGCGCGCGTGCCAAGGTCGCCGACGAGAACCTGCCGGGCTTCCAGCTCGGCCTGGCGGGCGATGAGCCCCGCGACGCGATCTTCCATCGAATCCTGGCTGACGAGCTGGCGGGCGGTGATCTTGTCGATGCGGCCACGCAGTTCTGCGATGCGATCCTCGTAGGCGTAATGCGCGCGCCGCTGGTTCGCCAGCAGCGAGATCACGAGATCATCGCGCATGACGAGATAGAGCGTGGCGACGAGATACCAGGCGAAAAGCAACGCGGAGATCAGGATCAGGGCCGTCACCGTGCGGTCGCCGATCTCGATGATCCGCGGACCGCCGCGTGCGCGGATCAGAAAGGCGATCCGCGCGCTCGAATTGGCGAGCGGGTGCTGTGCTGGCGGGCGGATGAACATCTGTACGCGGTGCCCCGAGAATCCTTGAGCCTGTCCGCGATCATGAAGCGTTAGGGTTAACCCTCCGCTAATCCGCCCGCCCGGCGGCGCTTACAGCGCTCTGGCGGCGGCGAGGACCTCGGCGGCGTGGCCCGGCACCTTGACCTTGTTCCACACGCGGGCAATGCGCCCCTGCGCGTCGATCAGGAAGGTCGTGCGCTCCACGCCCATATATTTGCGGCCATACATGCTCTTCTCGGCCCAGACGCCGTAGGCTTCGAGCATGGTCTTGCTTTCATCCGAGGCGAGGGGAAAGCCCAGTTCGTATTTGCGCGCGAATTTGTCGTGGCTTGCGGCGCTGTCGGGCGAAACACCGACAATCTCGGCCCCTGCCGCATTGAAATCTGCTTTCAAGGCGTTGAAATCCTTGGCTTCCGCTGTGCAGCCGGAAGTGTCATCCTTCGGGTAGAAATAGAGCACCAGCTTCTTTCCGGCGAAGGCGCTGCGCGAAAGCGTCGCGCCACCCGAGCCGGGCAATGTGAAATCCGGCGCGATGTCGCCAGCCGTAAGGGGCTTGCCAGTCATGTCGTGCTCCTCTTCTTTTGAAAAACGCTCAGTTCGCGCTTGGATTCAAGCAGATAGCGCAGCGCTGCCATCTCGACGAGAGGCGGGCCGCGGCGGGGATTCATTTTTTTGTCCAGTTTCATGTGCATTGTTAGGCTGATGCGCGTTGAGGAGTAGAAAACGGCTTTTCGTCGCGCGGCCTCTGGTGTTCAAGCATCAGCGGATGCTGCTGAATCGGAGGAAACGGCATTACGGATGGAACGAACGAGAGCGGCTTGACCGACATGCCCGACCATGGCGCCGGGCTGCGCGGCCCCTTGCCGCGTCGTCGTTCGCTGCGCGGCGCGTTGCGCTGGAGCCTCGCCATCATGCTGGGTCTTTCGGTTCTCGTGCTGGGCGCAGGCGGAGGGTTTATCTGGTATCTCCAGAAGGAAGAGAATTCCGCTTTCCTCCGTCAGCATTTCCTCGCCACGATCAGCGCCGGCCTTGGTGCCAAGAACGCGCTGATGCTCGATGAAGCGGGGCTCAAGTTATCAGGCACATCGCCGACCTTTTCCATCCAGGGGCTTTCCGTCGAAAATCGCGAATCCGGCGCGCGCGCTGAGCTTGATCGCATGGATTTCCGCCTTTCAAAGACCTCGCTCTGGCGCCTCGCGCCGGAGGCGAAAGGGGTTGCCTTCGAAGGGCTTCGTCTGTTCATGCCGGCGGCAGGCTCAAGGGGCCCCGACCCGGTCGCGGCCGAGGCATTGACGACTTTGCGCGCCTTGCTGGGCGGGTTGCATTTCGCGATTGCCGGTCAGGACCCCGCCTTTGCGACACTGGAGACGATCGAGGGGCGGGATGTTTCCATCTACCGCCAGGTCGAGGGCGGCGGGATCGATCTCGTCCAGAGCGGCCTCACGCTGTCGATCCAGCGCGACGCGCAGGGCGGAATCGCCGCGCAAATCCAGAAGGAAGGGCGGCAATATGCCTTCCGTATGAGCGCCCGCCGGGAAACCCATTCCGATGGCGCTGGCGCGGTCGTGATCGCGACCGAAGGCGTTTCGGCCGGCAGCCTAGCGGAATTGCTTGGCATGCGCCCGATACCGGGCATCGATCCCGCTCTCGCTCTTGGCCTCCAGATCACCAGCCGCCTCGAACCAGACGGCCGCCTGCGCGATATCGCCATGACGCTTTCGCTGAAGGCAGGTCAGATCCGATTGCCGGATCCGGATATCCCGCCCATTCACCTCGACGAAGCCGCCCTTGCCCTGCGCTTCCGCCTGGGGGAGCCAGAGGTGGCGGTTGATCGCCTGACCGTGCGTTTCGGGGAGACGGAAATCCGCGTGCAAGGCACGCTGGTTCCGGAAGGCAACGAGGGTGCACTGCGCCTTGTTCTGGCGTCCGAACATGCTGTGCTCGGGCGCCTGAACACATCCGAGCCGATCGCACGGCTTGAGGAGGCGCGTGTTACCGGGTTGATTTTACACGATCTTACGACATTCCGACTGGATGAATTTCTCGTCAGGGCCGGGGGTGGGGATATGCGCCTCGTCGGCACCTTCTCCTATGGCGGAGAAGGGCTTATCGAGACCGCCCTCGATGTGCGGGATATGGAATTACGCACTGCCTTGCGCATCTGGCCCCTGATGGTGGCGCCGCCGGTCCGCCGCTGGTTTGTCGGCCACGCCGAGACAGGACGCATTGCATCTCTTTCGCTGCGCACGAGACTCGAAGGGGCGGTGCTTCATTCCGCACTCCATCACGGGACAATTCCCGATGATGCGCTCGCCTTGACCTTTTCCCTTGCGAATACGCGCCTACGTCCCTTCGCGGATGCCGCGCCGATCACCTTGTCGGGAACGGGAAATGTCACCGGGCGCAAAGCCACGGCCAGCGTCGAGAGCGCGACGATCGAGCCGGTAGCCGGCCAGCGGCTTCAGATCAGCAATGCACGGCTTGCCGTCGCTGATACCGCGGCGCATCCCGCCCGGCTTGACATGAGCATCCCGGTCCGCGGGCCGGCAAGAGCATTGCTTGCGTTTCTGGCGGCGCCTTCCTTCAATGAGGTTATCGGGCAGACCGGCGGCATCGAGATTGCCGAAGGGCAATTCGAGGGCAGGGCCGAGGTTTCGATCCCGCTCTCGGACAAGGCGCGCGCCCGCGATACCCGGCTGGAGATGAACGCGGATCTGCGCAATGTCCAGATTCCGAACGTGCTTCCCGGAGAAAAGCTCGAGAACGGCAATTTCACCGTCATGGCGCGTTCGGGGCAATTGCAGGCCAAGGGTGAGGCGCGCGTCCTTGGCTTGGCAAGCCAGATCGAGATCCGTGCCGAAGCCGGAAAGCCCGGCACCGCCAATGCGAAACTCACGGTGGATGATGCCATCCTCGCGCGCAAGGGCTACGATCTGCGTCCCATGCTCAGCGGCCCGGTTGTCGCCAGCGTCAGCCTCCCTCTGGGGCGGCAGGGAGCTGTGCCGGTCGATGTGGAGCTGGATCTCGCGCGCGCAAAGATCGATAATCCAGCCTTGGGAATCTCGAAACGGGCCGGGCAGCCGGGCAAACTCCGCTTCTCGCTGCAGCAACGGCCAGAAGGCGCGCACATCGAGAATATCGAAGCCGAAATAGGGCCTGTTACGCTGCGCGGCCGGGCGGAGACGGGTCGGGACGGGCAATTGGCGAAGGGAGAGTTTTCTACCCTGCGCCTGTCTCCGGGGGACAATGCGCGCCTCTCCATCGAACGCCAGCGCGGGGTCACACGGCTTACCCTGCGAGGCAATGCCTTCGATATCCGCCCCTTCCTGCGCGGATTGCAGACCGGCAAGGCGGATGACGGCAAAGGAAACGATATCGAGGTCGATCTCCAGACCACTGTTCTCGTCGGCTTCAATGGCGAGCTGATGGGGGGGGCGGATCTGCGATTTGCCCGAAGGCAGGGGCGGCTGACACAGCTCGCGCTCAAGGGGCAGTTTTCCGGCGATCCCGTCAGCGCGCAGGTTGCGGGGCAGAGCGCCGATTCCGTTCTGCTCAAGGTTGACAGCCAGAATGCCGGCGCGCTGATCCGCTTCCTCGATATCTATTCGCGCGTCCAGGGGGGGCGGCTGGCCGCCGAGATTTCGGTGAAGGCGCAAAGCCAGTCGGGTGTTGTGACGATGCGCGATTTTGTCGTGCGCGGCGAGCCCGGGCTGCGCAGCGTCGTCGGTGCCAACCGAGCGGGGCAGGGTTTGCAGGAGGATATCGCCTTCACGAAGCTACGCGCCGATTTTGTCCGCTATCCGGGTAAGCTCCAGCTCAATGAAGCCGTGATGTGGGGCGGGCAGATCGGCGGCTCTATCGAGGGCACCATCGATTATGCCGGGGATTCGGTGAGCCTCAAGGGCGCCTTCGTGCCGGCCTATGCGCTCAACAACCTCTTCGCGCAGGTGCCGCTTCTGGGACCGATCCTCGGTGGCGGACAATATGAAGGACTTTTCGCGGTGCCCTTCGTCATTGCCGGCAGGGCCAGCGCGCCGGTGCTCAGGACCAATCCTGTCAGCGCGATCGCGCCCGGCTTCCTGCGCAAGCTCTTCGAGATCCAGCGTGAGGATCCGGCGCGACCAGCCAGTACGATCGCGCCGAGTCGATAAGGCTTACACCAGTTTCAGCAGAACATGCTTCTTCTTGCCGAAGGAGAGCTTGATCGCGCCGCCATGCACCGCATCCGCCGGGGACAGCACCTGCGCAGGATCCGCGACAACCACATCGTTGACGCGCAGGCCACCGGCCTGGACCTGACGGCGCGCTTCGCCATTCGAAGGAACCAGCCCGGCTTTAACGAAGGCGGCGAGCACGCCGAAGCCGGCTTCGACCTCGCTGCCTGCGATCTCGACGCTCGGGAGCGAGGCGGCGGTGCCGCCTTCCTCGAAGGTCTTGCGCGCGGTCTCGGCTGCTGCTTCCGCCGCCGCCTTGCCATGCAGCAATTCGGTTGCGGCACTGGCGAGCGCCTTTTTCGCCTCGTTGATCTCAGAACCTTGCAGCGCTTCAAGCCGTGCGATCTCGTCCATCGGCAGGATGGTGAAGAGCTTCAGGAAACGCCCGACATCGGCATCTTCCGTGTTCCGCCAGTATTGCCAGAAATCGTAAGGCGAGAATTGCTCGGCATTGAGCCAAACCGCACCTTGCGCGGTTTTGCCCATCTTGGCACCGGAAGCCGTCGTCAGCAGCGGGGTGGTCAGCGCGTAGAGCTGATGCGTGCCCATGCGGCGGCCGAGATCGACACCCATGATGATGTTGCCCCATTGATCGGAGCCGCCCATCTGCAGGTTGCAGCCGAGGCGCCGCGCGAGTTCGACGTAATCATAGGACTGGGCGATCATGTAATTGAACTCGATGAAGCTCATCTCATGCTCGCGTTCAAGGCGCAGGCGCACCGAATCCATCGCCAGCATGCGATTGACCGAGAAATGCCGCCCGACATCGCGCAGCATCTCGATCCATTCGAGCTTCGTCAGCCAATCGGCATTGTCGACCATTTGCGCGTTCTTGGGCCCCTCTCCGAAGGTAAGCACCTTGGAGAAAACGCCTTTGATCGCCGCCTTGTTCGAATCGATCTCCTCGATCGTGCGCATGGCGCGTGTCTCATCCTTGCCGGAAGGATCACCGATGCGTGTCGTGCCCCCGCCCATCAGCGTGATCGGCTTGTTGCCCGATTGCTGGAGCCAGTAGAGCATCATCATCGTGAGGTAATTGCCGATATGCAGGCTCTGGGCCGTGCAATCATAGCCGACATAGGCCACCACCTTGCCTTTGGCAGCAAGCGCATCCAACCCCTCGAAATCGGAGCATTGATGGATGAAGCCGCGCTCTTTCAGGATGCGCAGGAAGTCGGATTTCGGCTGAAAATCGGTCATGTCGGCACCGTTGGTTGTTGTGGGGTCGCTACAGCAAGGCACTACAAAAGAAAAGGGCCGCTTGCGGCGGCCCTTCATGCGTCCGGGGTTCGGGAGGGTTATTCCCTCACGATCCCCAGACGCCCGTCCAGATACTGACCAACCGTGCCGACCAGCTGGTCGACCCGGTTCTCGAAGAAGTGGTTCGCGCCCTCGATCACGGCATGATCGAGCTTGACGCCTTTCTGCACCTTCACCTTGTCGATGACGGAAATCACGTCGTTGACAGGCGCCACGCGGTCCTTGTCGCCATGGACGAAGAGGCCGGAGGATGGGCAAGGCGCGAGGAACGAGAAATCGTAGCGGTTCGCCATGGCCGCGATCGAGACAAAACCCTCGATCTCGGGGCGGCGCATCAGCAGCTGCATGCCGATCCAGGCGCCGAAGGAGACGCCAGCGATCCAGCAGGCGCGCGCATCCGGGTTGACGATCTGCATCCAGTCGAGCGCGGCGGCGGCATCGGAAAGCTCGCCGGTGCCGTGATCGAACACGCCCTCGGAGCGGCCCACGCCGCGGAAATTGAAGCGCAGCACGGAAAAACCGCGCTCATGAAAGGTGTAGAAGAGCTGGTAGACGATCTGGTTGTTCATCGTCCCGCCGAATTGCGGGTGGGGATGCAGCACGATCGCGATCGGCGCGCCCTTCTTCTTCGCCGGCTGATAACGCCCTTCGAGACGACCTTCCGGCCCGTTGAAGATGATTTCAGGCATGAACCCGTCCGTTTCCCGACTCTTTTGCCCGATCCCGCCAAAAGGCAAGGAAAGGACGATGTTACGCTTGACGGGGCTCGTGCACCCGCTAAGTAAAGAAGGTGGAACCATTCTTAGAATAATTCTAAACTGGAACGGTCCCCGGCTGCTCGCTGCAACCAAGGCGCAGGGCGTTAGCACAGCCCGGCGCGAATTGCGATGGTTTTCGTGCCAGGAAGACATCGTTCGAGAGGGAATTCATGGCCGCGTCGCGCGCCTATCTCGATTGGAACGCCACCGCGCCGCTGCTGCCGGCCGCGCGCGAGGCGATGCTGCGCGCGCTGGATTGCCCTGGCAACCCGTCATCCATCCATGCCGAGGGCCGCGCGGCGCGCGCGATTGTCGAGCAGGCGCGTGCCGATGTCGCCGCGCTGGTTGGCGGCGAGGCTGAGAATGTCGTCTTCACTTCCGGCGCGAGCGAGGCCGCCAACGCGCTCTTCAGCGCCGGGCTTTCCGGCTGCTGCGGCAAGGATATTTGCGGGCTGATGCGCCCGATCGTGCTTTCCACGGAGCATGTCGCGGTGATCGCGGCGGGGAATAGCGCGCCGATCCTGCTGGTGGATGGCGATGGGCTGATCGATTTTGAAGCGCTGGACAAGGAGCTGGCCTCCGGCGGTCCGGCTCTTGTCGCGGTCCAGCTCGCCAATAACGAGACCGGCGTGATCCAGCCGATCCGCGAAATCGCGGACAAGGTCCATGCGGCGGGCGGCGCCCTGGTCGTCGATGCCGTGCAGGGACCGGGGCGGATTGCGGTTGATATCGCGGCGCTCGGCGCGGATGCGCTGTTTCTCTCCGCGCATAAATTCGGCGGTCCCAAAGGCGCGGGCGCCATCGTCTTCGCCGACAGCCGCACCCGGCTCGCGCGCGCTTTCATCGCGGGTGGCGGGCAGGAGCGGGGGCAGCGCGGCGGCACCGAGAATATTCCGGGGATTGCCGGCATGGGCGCGGCGGCGAAGGCGGTTCGCGCGCCGGATGAAGCGGCTGAGAAAATGAGTCAGCTTCGCGATGAATTCGAGAATCGCTTGAATCGCTTGGGTGCCGATCTTCATGTCGTGGGCAAGCGCGCGCCGCGCCTGCCCAATACCTCGCTTTTCGCCGTGCGCGGCCTTCGCGCCGAACAGGCACTGATCGCTTTCGATCTGGACGGGATTGCGGTATCGAGCGGTTCGGCTTGCTCCTCCGGCAAGGTGAAGGCGAGCCATGTGCTCCAAGCCATGGGGGAGCATGATTTTGTCCGCGCCGGCGCGATCAGGGTTTCGATCGGCCCGGCGACGGAATGGAATGATCTTGAACGTTGTCTCTCCTCGCTTGAGCGCCAGATGGCGCGGCGGGGACGGGCAGCATAAGGCGGATTGCCGCTGCCTTGGCGGCGGCTGGAAGCGGGAGCTTCCGATATGAGGCGCTTGCCCGAGGGCGATCAGGTGATCGTTCCGAAGGCGGGCGACAGAGTTTTATAACCCTCGGCCCTTGACGCCGAAGAGGAGGAACGATGCCTGCGGTGAAGGAGACGGTCGAGACCGTCAAGACCATCGATGTCGACCAGTACAAATACGGGTTTGTCACCGATATCGAGAGCGAACTCGCGCCCAAGGGGCTGAACGAGGACATCGTCCGCTACATCTCGGCGAAGAAGGACGAGCCGCAATGGCTGCTGGACTGGCGCCTCGAAGCCTTCAGGCGCTGGCAGACCATGGTGGAGCCGACATGGTCGCGCTGCCATTATCCCGCGATTGATTTCCAGGATCTGCATTATTACGCGGCGCCGAAGAAGACGCCGGGACCCAAATCACTCGACGAGGTGGACCCGGAGCTGCTCCGCACCTACGCCAAGCTCGGGATTCCCCTGCGCGAGCAGGAGGTGCTGGCCGGTGTCGAGCCGCAGAACCGCGTCGCGGTGGATGCGGTGTTCGATTCGGTCTCGGTGGTCACGACCTTCAAGGCGGAACTGGCGAAGGCGGGTGTGATCTTCTGCTCGATATCGGAAGCCGTGAAAGAACACCCCGAACTGGTGCGGAAATATCTCGGCACCGTGGTGCCGACGACCGACAATTTCTACGCCACGCTCAATTCGGCGGTCTTTTCGGACGGTTCCTTCGTCTACATCCCGCCGGGTGTGAAATGCCCGATGGAGCTTTCGACCTATTTCCGCATCAACGAGAGCAAGACCGGCCAGTTCGAGCGCACCTTGATCATCGCCGATGCCGGCTCGTATGTAAGCTATCTCGAAGGCTGCACGGCGCCCAAGCGCGACGAGAACCAGCTTCACGCGGCGGTGGTGGAACTCATCGCGCTCGACGATGCCGAGATCAAATACTCCACGGTGCAGAACTGGTATCCTGGCGACAGCGAAGGCCGGGGGGGCATCTACAATTTCGTGACCAAGCGCGGCGATTGCCGCGGCGCGCGCTCGAAAATCTCGTGGACGCAGGTCGAGACCGGCTCGGCGATCACGTGGAAATATCCGTCCTGCATCCTGCGCGGGGATGGCTCCTCGGGCGAGTTCTACTCGATCGCGATCTCGAACGGCTATCAGCAGGTCGATTCGGGAACCAAGATGATCCATCTTGGCAAGAACACGACCTCGAAAATCCTTGCCAAGGGCATCGCGGCGGGGCGCTCGGACAATACCTATCGCGGGCAGGTCTCGGCGCATCGGAAAGCCACGGGCGCGCGCAATTTCACCAATTGCGACAGCCTCCTGATCGGCGATCAGTGCGGCGCGCACACGATCCCCTATATCGAGGCGAAGAATTCCTCGGCCGTTTTCGAGCACGAGGCGACCACCTCGAAAATCGCCGAGGACCAGCTCTTCTATTGCATGCAGCGCGGCCTCGACGAGGAAGAGGCGGTGGCACTCATCGTCAACGGCTTCGTCAAGGAAGTGCTCCAGCAGCTCCCCATGGAATTCGCGGTGGAAGCGCAGAAGCTCATCGCCATCAGCCTTGAGGGCTCGGTCGGCTAACGCCATGCGTCATGGTCGGGTCTGACCCGGCCATCCATGTCTAACCCTTTTAAATTCAACCCAAGACGTGGATGGCCGGAACAAGTCCGGCCATGACGTCGGGGCAGAAAACCGGAACAAACCAATGCTTGAAATTCGCAATCTCCACGTCGAAATCGACGGCAAGAAGATCCTCAACGGGCTCGATCTCGTGATCCGCCCCGGCGAGGTCGCGGCCATCATGGGCCCGAACGGCTCGGGCAAATCGACCCTCTCCTATGTCATCGCGGGCAAGGAGGATTACGAGATCACCGAGGGCGATATCCTTCTCAATGGCCAGAGCATCCTCGAGATGGAAGCCAATGAGCGCGCGGCGGCGGGCATCTTCCTTGCCTTCCAGTATCCGCTCGAAATTCCGGGCGTCGCCACCATGACCTTTCTCAAGGCGGCGATGAACGCGCAACGCAAGGCGCGCGGCGAAAGCGAGCTTTCGCCCGGCGATTTCATGAAGGCGGTGCGCGGCGCGGCGGAAAAGCTTGGCATCAACCCGGATATGCTCAAGCGTCCGCTCAATGTCGGCTTCTCGGGCGGCGAGAAGAAGCGCATGGAAATTCTCCAGATGTCGCTGCTCGACCCCGCCTATTGCATCCTCGACGAAACCGATTCCGGTCTCGATATCGATGCCCTGCGCATCGTTGCCGAGGGCGTGAACGCCTTGCGCGGCGCGGGTCGCGGCATGCTGGTCATCACGCATTACCAGCGCCTGCTCGATCATATCGTGCCGGATGTCGTGCATATCATGGCCAAGGGCCGGATCGTCAAATCGGGCGGCAAGGAACTCGCGCTCGAACTCGAGAAGAACGGCTACGCCGATTATGTCGAGGCCGCGTGATGGCAAATGTTCTCCCCATGCGCACGCCGGCTGAAACGGCCCTGATCGAACGGTTCAAGGCCGAGCAATCCTCGCTGCCCGGCGCGGTCGAGGCGCGCGCCGAGGCTTTCGCGCGGTTCGAGAAATCGGGCCTGCCGAGCCGCCGTGTCGAGGCGTATCACTATACCGACCTGCGCAATCTGATGCGTGAGGCCGCCCCGGCGATCACGGCCCGGCCGGAGCCGCGCGCGCCGGAAAAGCATCACCTGCTCATCGAGAACGGCGTCTATCTCGGCGGCGATGCGCCGGAAGGCATTCTCGTCCTGCCGCTGGCAGAGGCCCTGCGCGAGGGGCGTGTCGCGCTTGGCGCTGCCATGGGCGCGGCGAGCGATATCGTGGTCGATCTCAATACGGCTCTGTGCCGCGACGGCATCTATGTGCGTGTCGATACGGTGGTTGAAGCGCCGCTTTTCATCGGCTTTGCGGAAACGCTCGGCAACGCCGCTTCCGTGATGCCGCGCGTGGTGGTGGAGGTCGCCGCCGGCGCCGCGCTCACGCTGGTAGAACTCCATGCGGGACCGGATGGCATCGCCTACCAGAAGAACGCGGTTGTCGAGCTGATCCTCGGGGATGGCGCGAAAGTCGAGCATATCCGCATCAACGAGGGCGGCGACAAGGCACTGATGCTCTCCACGCTGGCTGTAAAGCTCGGTGCGGAAGCGGAATTGATGTCGCTCGGCCTTGTTTCTGGCGGAGAAGTGTCGCGCCATCAGGTTTTCGTCACCTATGCCGGCGAGAACGCGAAGATCGATCTGCGTGGCGCGACCATGATCAAGGGGCGTCAGCACGCGGATAACACGCTTGTCGTTGATCACGCCGTGCCGAACGGGGTGAGCCGCGAGCTTTTCCGCAACGTGATCGACGATGAAGCCCAGGGCGTTTTCCAGGGCCGCATCATCGTGCGCCCGCATGCGCAGAAGACCGACGGGCAGATGGCGTCCAACGCCGTGCTTCTCTCCGATGGCGCGGGCATGGCGAACAAGCCGGAGCTGGAGATCTTCGCGGATGACGTGGTCTGCGCCCACGGCGCGACCTCGGGCGCGCTCGACGAGAACCAGCTTTTCTACCTCATGGCGCGCGGCCTGCCGCGTTCCGAGGCGGAGGCTTTGCTGGTGGAAGCCTTCCTCGGCGAAACGCTCGATGCTGTTTCGAATGATGGTCTGCGCGAGGTTCTCGCGGAGCGCATCAGCAGGTGGCTGGAGGCGAGGGCGCGCTGATGCCTGTCGTAACCATCCAGCTCCTGAAGGGCGCGAACCGGGATCAGAAGGCGGAAATCGTCCGCGATATTACTGAAAGCCTCGTCCGCGTCCTCGGCAAGAACCCGGAGAACACGCATGTCGTGTTCCACGAGGTCGAGCCCGAGAGCTGGGGGCAGGGCGGCTTGCTGGTCGAAGCGCGGCGTGGACGTAGAACAATTGAGCTAGGATGACATCTTTTTTGGGTTAAGGGATTGAAGAATGTATAATCAACCTTCGTCTCTAAGAGTTTTTAGAGATCTTTTGAATTCTTGGGCTCGAACCGATTCCTTGTCAAAGGATTTGCGAGATTTTGGCCGCTCAAAGAAAGAGTTGAGACTTGTTTTTTTTATTTTTTTGCTATTTTCAATTTTATTTTATATCATTAACGCTAATTTCCGGATCAAAGAAGAGGGCGTAACCTATATACCATTGTTTATCCATATTTTTATAGTTATATTATGCCCTTTATCATATAAAGTAACCATAAATTTACTTGTTAAGGCTGGACCTGATGTAGATCAACGCGACGGCGTTCGAAATTCTTTATATTTTTTTATTGCGATTAACGTATTCTTGTATTCATTGCTGTCGTCAGCAGTGATTATTTCTTATTTTATTGGCTCTCATTCAAGAGAATACGGAGTATTGTTTCTTGATGTTTCGCATATAGTAATTTTTATATTTATCCTATGGAGGCATTCTGAAAACACAAATATTGTCTTTGGGCTTTCTAACAGAAAAAAGTCAGTTGTTGTTTCTTTCGCATCTTATATTATTTCGTTTTTTTTGGTTTTTCTATTATTGGGTTCTGTTGTTTTTATTGTCTATGCGCTTACAAAACCTAACTGAGTTCTCAGGATGACCCTCGACCTCGCCCGCCTCCGCAATGATTTCCCCGCGCTCGCGCTGGAGCCCTACGGCAAGCCGTTGACCTATCTCGACAATGCCGCCTCGGCGCAGAAGCCGCGGCAGGTGCTCGAGCGGATGAAGCGCGCCTATGAAAGCGAATACGCCAACGTGCATCGCGGGCTGCATTACCTCGCCAATGCCGCGACGGAAGCCTATGAGGCCGCGCGCGAGAAGGTGAGGGCGTTTCTCAATGCGGCGTCGAGTGAGGAAATCCTCTTCTCGAAGAATGCGACAGAGAGCCTCAACCTGATCGCCGCGTCGCTCGGGCGGCACCTCGCGCTCGGGGAGGGTGACGAGATCGTGCTCTCGATCATGGAGCACCATTCCAACATCGTACCCTGGCATTACTGGCGTGAACGGCATGGCGCGGTGATCAAATGGGCGCCGGTCGATGAGGATGGCAATTTCCTCATCGAGGAATTCGAGAAGCTTCTCGGGCCGCGCACCAAAGTGGTCGCGATCACGCAGATGTCGAACGCGCTCGGCACCATCGTGCCGGTGAAGGAGGTTATCCGCCTCGCCCATGCGCGCTCCATTCCCGTGGTGGTCGATGGCTCGCAGGCCGCGGTGCATCTCGATGTGGATGTGCGTGATCTCGACGCGGATTTCTACGTCTTCACCGGCCACAAACTCTATGGCCCGTCGGGAATCGGCATCGCCTATGGCAAGCGCGAATGGCTCGAGAAGCTGCCGCCTTTCCTTGGCGGCGGCGAGATGATCCGCGAAGTCTCGGAGGAGGGCGTCACCTATGGCGCGCCGCCCCACCGTTTCGAGGCGGGCACGCCGCCCATCATCCCCGCCATCGGGCTGGGCGCCGCGATCGATTACGTCAACGCCATCGGCAAGGCGGCGATCCGGGCGCATGAGGATGCGCTTCTCGCCTACGCGACCGAGCGGCTCTCGGCGATCAACTCGATCCGCATTCTCGGGCGGGCGCGGGAGAAGGGGGCCATTCTTTCCTTCAGCCATGCCCATGCCCACGCGCATGATATCGCGACCGTTATCGACCGCCAGGGTGTGGCGGTGCGGGCGGGTACGCATTGCACCATGCCGCTGCTCAAGCGCTTCGGCGTAACGGCGACTTGCCGCGCGAGTTTTGCTCTCTATAACAGCCGCGAGGATGTCGACCGGCTCGCCGACGCGCTGGTCCGTGCCGACAGGCTCTTTTCGTGACCATTCTGGACTGGACAGGACGATGACCGAGCCAAGCCTTTCCGCCGCCCCAGCTGCTGTGGTTGACCCCGCATCCGGTGAGAATGCGCAGGCGGGCTCGGCTCCCGTTCTTTCGCCCGAAGAACTGGATCGCCTGACCGATGACATCATCGCGGCGCTGAAAACCGTGTACGATCCCGAGATCCCGGCCGATATCTACGAGCTGGGCCTGATCTACCGCATCGATATCTCCGACGAGCGCTTCATCAAGATCGACATGACCCTCACCGCGCCGGGCTGCCCGGTGGCGGGCGAGATGCCCGGCTGGGTCGAGAATGCCGTGCTCAACGTGCCCGGCGTTTCCGGCTGCAAGGTCTCCATGACCTTCGCCCCCCCCTGGGATCAGAGCCGCATGTCGGACGAGGCACGCGTCGCGCTCGATATGTGGTGATCCTGCTTCGGGATTTGCCGTCATTCCCGGCTGACCTGCGCGGCACGATCCGCTATTCTGTTCCTATGATCAGATCGATTCCCGTTTTCGCGTTCGGCGCGTTTTTCATCGCGGCCTCGACCGCACTTTCTTCTCCCGTTCGTGCGCAGCCGGCGCCGGATAACGGGATCTGCGGCGGCGCGGTGGCCTATGGCGAGGAAACGCCCTTGCGCTGGATGAAGGTCGCGCCCGGCCTTGCCAAAGTGAATTTCGTCATGAGCAGGGGTGAGAAGGAAAAGGCCGCTTGTCCTGCCGCGACACCAGCCTGCGCGCGGCGCGCCTTCGTGATGGCCGGCGATGACGTGCTGGCAGGTCCCAAACGCGGTGATTTCGTCTGCGTGAGCTATATCGCGCCCAATGCGAAGCGGGTGAAAGGCAAGTTCACCGAGACCAGCGGCTTTCTGCCGGCCGCGGCGCTTCAGGATGCCGAACCGCTGCCGGCGCGCCTTTCCGACTGGTTCGGCACCTGGTCCCGCGACAGCGAGGCGGAAGTCGTGATTTCGGCCGGCGCGGGCGGCAAGCTCAAGATTGCCGGGCAGGCGACTTTCGGTGCACTCGACCCCGCCCGTGCGGCGCGCGGTGCGGTGAATTCCGGCGATTTCGAGGGCGAGGTCGCGCCACAAGGCAATCTCGTCGCGATCGGCGAAGGATATGACGGGAAGAAGCCGCTCAATACCGATGATAAATCCGAATGCTGGGTCAAGATCAGGCTTTTCTCCCGCTACCTCGCGGTAGAAGATAACGGCGCCTGCGGCGGCATGAATGTCAGCTTCACCGGGACTTACGTGCGTCTGAACTAGGTCTGGCCATGGAAGCGGAGCAGGCGGCGCATTTCATTTTCTATGTCGCGGATCAGCCGCGCGCGACAGCTTTCTACACCGCCACTCTTGGCTTTGCGCCCCGGCTCGATGTGCCCGGCATGACGGAGTTCCTGTTGCCGGGCGGCGCCATCCTCGGCTTGATGCCTGAAGCGGGAATTCGCAGGCTTCTGGGCGAGGGCCTGCCGCCGCTTGCGGCGCCGGGCACTTCCCGCGCGGAAATCTATCTCCTTGTTGACGATCCCGAGGCGTTTCACGCGCGCGCCTTGAAGGCTGGTGCGCGCGAATTGAGCCCGCTTCTTCCCCGGAATTGGGGGCATCAGGCAGCCTATTCCCTTGATGCTGATGGCCATGTGCTTGCCTTCGCGCGAAGGATTGCATCCCATGACTGAGCGGCGTTCCCTTCTGGCCTTGAAGCTCGCCCTGACCTTGCCGGTTGCGGCGGCGATGCTCTATCCCTTCGCGACGCCGGAGGGCCGGGCAGGGGTTCTGGCCTCCCTGACCGCCTTGGGGATTTGGAATTTCACGGCGATCCTTACGGCCTTCCTCGTCGCGATTGCCTTTTATTGCATGATGCTCCAGCGCCTGATCTCCCGTGCGGCGCCGGAGAATCGCGCTATGCGCCCCGGCGCCGTTTGGCTGATGTTCGTGCCCTTCTACAACATCGTCGAGGACTTCTTCATCATCCGCGGCGTCAATGAAACGCTTCGGCGCGAAGGCGCGGCCAATCCGGCACTGGCGGGGGTAAAATCCTTCGGCGCGCTGCCGGGTTATGGCTGGTGTACTGCTCAGGTTCTGGCGCTGGTTCCCAACCGGATCGGCGAGGCGGCGGCGCTGGTCGCGCTTGCCCTCTGGCTCTGGCATTGGGCGCAGATCTGGAACATCCTCAAGCGGATGGATCAGGAGCGGTAGCTGGTCGCGGGTTTTTCGGCGCCGGCCCCGCCGCGCAGCGCGTCGAAATCCTTCTTCAGCAGGCCCACGATCACGTCGTCGTGCCACGTGCCGCCGATCAGCGCCGATTCGCGCTCCAGCCCCTCACGCACGAAGCCGACGCGCTCATAGGCGCGGATCGCGCGCGTGTTGAAGGCGAGGACGCGGGTGGAAAGCTTGTGCAGCTTGAGCGTATCGAAAGCGAATTCGGCGATGGCGCGGATGGCCTCCGTGCCCAAACCGCTGCCAAGCGCGTTCTTGTCGAGAATGCCGACAATCAGGCTGGCGCGCTGGTCCGCTTCCACGAAATTGTCGAGCAGGATCTCACCGATCGCCCGGCCCTGGTATTCGACCACCCAGGCGGCGGGGTGCGCGGCGATATTCTCGACCCACGCCTTGGCCTGCTCCTCCGTCAGCGTCGGAAGGCTGCGGATATCCGCCCCGAGCATGCGGTAGATGTCGGGATCGCGGCCGAGCGCGTGCCTGTCGGCGATATCGGTGGCGATCGGCTGCCTGAGGATCAGGCGCTGCGAACGAAGGACGGGGAGAGGAGAAGGCAGAATCATCAGCGAGCACAACCGGATATTTGTTTCGGTATCGCGCCCTCTCGATTTTTTAGCAACAAATCTTACGTTATAATCACAGCGATTGGTGAATCCCCTTGGGCGTTTCGTGCCATGGGGCAGGAGGAGGACGCGATGTCGATGCTGGAAGCCGGGGCCAAGCCCCTTCCGCGCCGGCGGATGCAGGTGATGAGCCTGACGGAAGCTGCCGCCGAGCGTGTGCGCGCGGCGATCGCGGCCTCTGAAAAACCCGTCGCGGGCCTGCGTGTCGGCGTCAAGAATGGCGGCTGCGCTGGCATGAGCTACACGATGGAATATGCGGAGGCGAAGGCGCCGCTCGACGAGGTGATCGAAGACAAGGGCGTCACGATCCTGATTGACCCCAAGGCGGTCCTGTTTCTTCTCGGCTCCGTGATGGACGTAAAGACCGACAAATTCGCCTCGACTTTCGTTTTCTCCAACCCGAACGAAACCGCGGCCTGCGGCTGCGGCGAGAGCGTCGCCATCACGCCCGCGAAGGCCGAAGCGCTGACAGGCGCCTGATCCGGGCGCGCATGGAATGGCGGCGGACCCTGAATGGATCGAGGAGCTTTTCTCCGTCTTCGGGCCGGTGCGCCTCAAGCGCATGTTCTCGGGCCACGGGGTCTATGCCGGCGATTTCTGCATCGCCTTGATGCTGGGCGCCGACGCGCTCTGCCTGCGCTGTGACGCGAAAACGCGGCAAGCTTACGAGGCGCTCGGCGCGCGGCCCTTCACCTACGAGAAGCAAGGCAAAAGCGTCACCGTCGGGGCCTGGTGGGTAATGCCGGATTCCCTGCTCGACGAGCCGGATGCGCTTGCCCGATGGGCGCGCGTCTCGCTCGATATCGCCCGCTCGCTGCCGCCAAAAAAGAAAAGGCCGCCCAAAAGCAAGCGGCCTGCAAAAGCAACGCGGAGCGGGAGGGCGCCCGGATAGGCGCCTTTTCACCCTTATTTCTTGACCGGCGCCAGGCCGCGCATCAGGAATCCTGGAATATCGCTGCCGAACCCCTTGGGTGTCGGGCCGTCATCCTCGCGATGGCGGCGCGGCTCAGAATGGCGCGGCATGCGCTCCTCACGCGGCGTGCGCTCCTCACGCGGCGTGCGCTCCTCACGCGGCATGCGTGGCGCTTCCACGACAGGGCGGGAAGGTTTTCTCTCACGACGCGGCCGTGGCTCGGCGACGGGCGAAGCTTCGCCCTGCGCAGCGGCATCGAGAATCTTCTGCTCCTTGGCGGTGCGCACATGCTCGCGGCCTTCGCCGGTCCGGCTGCGGCTGCGCGGTTTCTCGCGCTCCCGCCCGCTTTCTCGCCCCCGCCTCGCCGGGCGATCATCCTCGCCCGGTTCGCGTTCGGGCAGGGACGAGAGGTCGCCGTCCTGCCATTCAATTTCCTTGCCGATCAGTTTTTCGATCGCCACGAGGTATTTCTCGTCCCCGCGCGCGACGAGCGTGAAGGCGGCACCGAGGCGGCCGGCACGTCCGGTGCGGCCGATGCGGTGAACGTAATCCTCGGCGTGGTGGGGAATATCGAAGTTGAACACGTGGCTGACATCGGGAATGTCGAGCCCGCGCGCGGCGACATCGGAGGCGACGAGAAGGGTCAGCTCGTTCTTGCGGAAAGCGTCGAGCGCGTTCATGCGCGCGCGCTGGTCCATGTCGCCATGCAGGGCGCCGACCGAGAAGCCGTATTTCTGCAAGCTGCGGTAAAGGGTCGCGACCTCGCTCTTGCGGTTGCAGAAGATGATGCCGTTCTTGAGCGTTCCTGGATCCTCGAGCGCCTGCGCCTCGCGGATGAGGCGGCGGAGCGTCTCGCGCTTCTCGTAATCCTTGCCATGGGTGGCGACGAGGCGCTGCGTGATGGTGGATGCGGTAGAAGAGGGTTTGGCGACCTCGATCCTCACCGGATTCGAGAGGAACTTATCGGTGATGCGCTGGATTTCCGGCGGCATCGTCGCGGTGAAGAACAGGGTCTGGCGCGTGAAGGGGCAGAGCGAGGCGATGCGCTCGATATCGGGAATGAAGCCCATATCGAGCATGCGGTCCGCCTCGTCGATGACGAGGATCTCGATGCCGGTGAGCAGGAGCTTGCCGCGCTCGAAATGGTCGAGCAGGCGGCCCGGCGTCGCGATCAGCACATCCACGCCGCGCGTGATCTTCATGTCCTGGTCGCCGAAGGAAACCCCGCCGATCAGGAGCGCCACCGAAAGCTTCTGGTTGCCGCTGTATTTCGTGAAGTTCTCCTCGACCTGCGCGGCGAGTTCGCGCGTCGGCTCAAGGATCAGCGTACGGGGCATGCGCGCGCGCGCGCGGCCTTGCTCGAGAATGGAAAGCATCGGCAGCGTGAAGGCGGCGGTCTTGCCGGTGCCGGTCTGGGCGATGCCGAGGACATCGCGCCGTTCGAGAACATGAGGGATGGCCTCAGCCTGGATCGGCGTGGGGGTAGTGTAGCCGGCCGCGTCAACCGCGTCGATCACCTTCTGCGAAAGGCCAAGTTTGGAAAAGGACATGAGCACCTGGATCGTCAAAAACGCCGGCGACCCGTTCGTCGGCGGCTTCCGGCCCATCGGGCGCGGACGATATCCGGGTTAAGCGGCAATTATGCTTGGAATGCAACCCAAATCTTTGAAAAAGGCCACCGTTTCGTGAAAATCATCCGTTTGGAGGGTCAATTCCGGCAGGGATCGACGCGCTGTCCGGCAGGTTGGGGAATCGAAGCCGTGGTCGTCGGGGCATCGAGCACCGAGCGCGTCAGCGTGTAATGGCGCGTCGCGCCGGCTTTCGCGATATCCGGGATCGGCTGGCCAGCCTGCCCGTTTTCCAGCAGCGCGGCCAGTCCTTGCCCTGCAATGACGCCCAGGACGATCAGCGCGGTGCACGCCACGAGATAGCGGCGAAGCATGCCACCTTCGCCAGAAAACCGTGCAAGAAAGTCATCCATCACCATTTCTCCCGCTGGCGCAAATCCTGCGCGATCATGCTTAACAAACGGTTTGGAACACTTTCCTTACCGCCATCTGTCCTCAACATGACCAAGCTTTAAGTTGCCTTTCGCGCCTGTAGGGTCTCCAGTCGCGGAGGGCGACGACGATTGGAGAGTTTCATGACCGATGAGAAAACACTCCCGCCAAAGCCAATGATCAAGTGGCTCCTGGTGGGGGGCGCCATCCTGACTATCGGCGCGGGTGTCGCTATCGCCGATTGGTCACGGAGCGGGTACGGACCTGTGCTCGGCGGTGGCTACGGCTGGCATGGCCGCGTTATGCACGGAGCACAGGATGCCGCCCGCATGCAGCGCATGTGCGAGCGCAACCCATTGCGCTACGAGGGTGTCGCCCGCGCCTTCCTCAAGGCCGATCTCGATCTGACATCGGCGCAGAATGCCGAACTCGACAAACTCGCCACGGCGATTGTCCCGGCGCTCAAGGAGTTGCGCGACGAAGCTTGCAACAACTTCGTGGAACAGGGCGCGCCCGCGCCTGAGCGCTTCGAGCGGATGGCGAAGATGCTGCGCAAGGCTGCGGATGCGGCGGAAAAGAATACGGGCGCCGTCCGAAGCTTTTACGCCGCGCTGGACGACAAGCAGAAGCAGCGCGTGGATGAGCTGGCCGATCGCCGGCATCGTCGTGGCCCGATGATGCAGGAAGGGGCGCCCGGCCAGCCCCGGCGCTGAGGGAAGGCGGGCCAAAGCCCGCCTTTTTCGTTCAGGCGCGGCGGACGCGCTCGAGGAAAAGATCAACGTTGTCGCGCATGGCCTGGCTCTGGCGCGCCAGTTCCGCCGAGGCGCTCAGGACGTGATCGGCCGCGACCCCGGTATTGGTTGCTGCCTCGCTGACCACGGCGATTCCTTCGGAAGCGTTGGTCGTGCCCTGCGCGACCTGCTGGACGTTGTCCGCGATGCCCTTGGTAGCCATGCTCTGCTCGGTGACGGCGACAGCGATCGAGGAAGCGACCTGATTGATCTCCTCGATCATCCGCTTGATCTCGTCCATCGAGCCCGTTGCCTCCTGCGATGCCTGCTGGATGGCACCGACATGTTCAGCGATCACATCCGTGGCGCGTGAGGTCTGTCCGGCGAGTTCCTTGACTTCCGCCGCAACGACCGCGAATCCCCTGCCGGCCTCGCCGGCGCGGGCAGCTTCGATCGTGGCGTTGAGCGCGAGGAGGTTTGTCTGGCTGGCGACGGATTTGATGAGGTCGATCACCTCGACGATGGAAGAGCCGGCGCGCGTCAGGCGTGCGACGGTTTCCTCGGCGCGCTGTGCCTTCTCGGCGGCCTTGGAGGCATAGCCCGAGGATTGCTCGGCCTGCCGTCCGATCTCGTCGATGGAACTGGCGAGCTGGTCGCCGGTCTCGGCGAGGCTGCGAACGGTCACGGCAGCCTCGTAGGAGGCGGCGGCAACCATGGTGGATTGCTCGCTCGCGGTGGAGGCGATGTCCATCATGGTTCTCGCGGAAGCTTCAAGCTCGGTAGAGGATGTGGCGACGCTGGCAACGATCGACATTGCGGCGCGTTCGAAATCGGTAATGGCGGCCTCGATCTGATCGGCGCGATTGTGGCGCCCGGCCAGATCGGCCTCACTTTCGATGCGCAGCCGCTGACGCTCGATCCCCGCTTCCTTGAACGTGACGAGCGTACGCGCCATTTCGCCCAGTTCATCCTTGCGCTCCGCGCCGTCAATCGAAATGGCGTTGAGCTGCAAGAGCCGCTCCTCGCCGTTTTGTGAAGAAGCCACCGTGCTGGCCGCCAGCGCGCTCATGGTCGCGATCGAGCGTTTGAGCGGGCGGATGACTTTCGTGACAACGAAGGAAATCGCGCCGATGCAAAGCATGATCGCCACGAGGCTCACCAGCATCAGCAGCTTCAACGAATTCTGTTCGACCTCATGGGTGTTTTTGATGATTAACCGGCCATTTTCGAGTTTGATCGCCGCGAGCGCATCCACCCGCTGTGTCGCGGGGTCGATTGCGCCATACATTTCCTTCGTGACGAAGCTGTCGAGCCGTGCCTGATCTTTGGCGCCAAGGATCTGGCCCAGCTTCTCGCCGGCACGCCGCGCGTCACCGAGGGCGCTCTCGATCTCGCGGATGACGTTTCTTTCTTGCTCGCCATGGTTCGCCTTCGCCACGCGCGACCAGATCGAATCGATCTCGGACAGGCCGTCCCGCACATTGCTCTGGGCGCGATCGAAGGGAACAGCGCCGCTTCTCGCCTTGTGGGCGGTGTCGATAATGTCTGAGGAATAGCGATCTGAAATGGTTTTCAGGTCACGCAAGGGGACAATGACTTCGGCATTTAGTTTTTCGAGCGCGGTCTCCTGCGCCCATTGTGTGCTGATCGAGATGGCCGCCAGCGCAAGAGTACAAAGGAAAAGCGCGACAAGCGCAGAAACAAGGCGTGCTGAAATTGTTTTCATTGGCTTGGAATTCTTTCCTAAGTCCCTCTTCTCGGGTCACCGTTAGCTACCTGAACACGCTAAAAAAACGCTTAAGATTGAATGGCTACTACTGAGACCGCCCCGCCTTGAGCTGGCGGCGGGGGCTTGCTGGTTCTCTGATCATGGCGTTGTGGCGCGACGACGCGCATTCCCGCGCGAGCGGATTTCCGCATCGCGCGTCAGGGCCTCACACGTCGATCAACTCATCGGCGAAGGCCGCGCGCTCCTGGATGAAGGCGAAGCGCGCCTCGGGCTTGTTGCCCATCAGGCGTTCCACCGAATCCTCGGTTTCGCTTCTCTCGTCGGCGACCACGCGAACCTGAAGCAGCAGCCGCTTCTTCGGGTCCATCGTGGTTTCCTTGAGCTGGCTCGCCATCATCTCGCCGAGGCCCTTGAACCGGCCGATTTCCGGCTTCTTGCCCTTGAACTGCGTGGCGAGCAGACGGTCGCGTTCCGCTTCGTCACGGGCATAGGTGGATTTTCCGCCATGCTTGATGACGAAGAGCGGCGGCACCGCGAGATAGAGATGGCCGGCATCGATCAGCTTCGGCATCTGGCGGTAGAAGAACGTGATCAGCAGCGAGGCGATATGCGCGCCGTCGACATCCGCGTCGGTCATGATGATGACCTTGCCGTAGCGTAGATCCTCCGCGCGATACTGGCTGCCGGAACCGCAGCCCAAGGCGAGGACGAGATCGGCGATCTGCTGGTTGGCGGCGAGCTTGTCGCGCCCGGCATTGGCGACGTTGAGGATCTTGCCGCGCAAAGGCAGGATCGCCTGCGTCGCGCGGTCACGCCCCTGCTTGGCGGAACCGCCCGCCGAATCGCCCTCGACGATGAAGAGTTCCGTTTCAGCCAGATTGGAGGAGGAGCAATCGGCGAGCTTGCCGGGCAGGCGCAGCTTGCGCACGGCGGTTTTGCGTTGCACGTCCTTCTCGGCGCGGCGGCGCAGGCGATCTTCAGCGCGTTCGACGACGAAATCGAACAATTTGCCGGCCATGGCTGGGTTGCCGGCGAGCCAATGGTCGAAAGCGTCACGCACGGCGGCATCGACAATGCGGCTTGCCTCCACCGTCGCCAGTTTATCCTTGGTCTGGCCGACGAATTCCGGCTCTCGGATGAAGACCGAGAGCATCACCGCCGCGCCGGTCATGATGTCGTCGGTCGTGATCTGCGCGGCGCGCTTGGCCTGGCCGATGCGTTCGGCATGATCCTTGAGGCCGCGCAGCAGCGCGACGCGCAGGCCGCTTTCATGCGTGCCGCCGTCGCCGGTGGGGATCGTGTTGCAATAGGAGGAGACGGCGCCATCGTCATGGGCGTACCAGGCGATCGCCCATTCGCAGGCACCATGACCCTGCTTGTCGAGCTTGCCGGCGAACATGTCGTCCACCACCAGCGTCTTGCCCTCGATCTCGCGGGCGAGATAATCCTTGAGGCCGCCGGGGAAGCGCAGAACCGCCTTTTCAGGCGTATCGCCGCCCGCCGGCAGCAGGCCCGGTGCGCAGGACCAGCGGATCTCGACGCCGCCGAAAAGATAGGCCTTCGAACGCGCCATGCGGAAAAGCCGCGCAGGCGAGAAATGCGCGCCAGCCTTGAAGATTTCGGGATCGGGCCTGAATCTCACCTTGGTGCCGCGCCGGTTGCGGATTGCGCCCAGATGTTCGAGTGCCCCTTGCGGGATGCCGCGGGAGAACCGCATCCGGTAGAGCTGCTGCTCGCGCGCGACCTCGACCTCGACGAATTCGGAGAGCGCGTTGACCACCGAGATGCCCACCCCGTGCAGGCCTCCCGAGGTCTCGTAGACCTTGCTGTCGAACTTGCCGCCGGCATGCAGCGTGCACATCACGATTTCGAGCGAGGATTTGCCGGGAAATTTCGGATGGGGATCGACCGGAATGCCGCGCCCGTTATCGGTCACGCAGAGGAAGCCTTCGGCATCGAGTTCGATATCGATGAAGGTCGCGTGTCCGGCTACCGCCTCGTCCATCGAATTGTCGAGCACCTCGGCGAAGAGATGGTGAAGCGCTTTCTCGTCCGTGCCGCCGATATACATGCCGGGACGGCGGCGCACGGGCTCAAGCCCTTCGAGAACCTCGATCGCGGAGCCGTCATACCCGCCGGAGCCACCGGGGGGCGGGGGCGGGGGGGAGGGTGCCTTGCCACTGCCGCCCGCGCTGCCGGTGGTAGGCGTGGGCGCCGGCGGCTGAGCCTCGTTCGCGGCGCGCGGCGGGGTGGATTTCGGCGTCTCGACCCCGCTTTGACGCGCCATGTCCCGCGCTGCTTTCTCAAGCTCGCCGAAGAGATCCTGCGCGGGGGATTGTTTCGAGGTCATGAAGGTTCCTGCTGCGCGAATGTCCGACGGGAACGAAACGTGATTCGCCACCCCTCACTATGCCACAGCTTGCGCCGAGGGAAGGGCGAGGATCGGCTTCTCCCCAAGCCCGGCGGGAAAGCGCGGGATTATCGGACCTTTTCCGCCGTGCCGCCGGTATCGCTCCACTCCATGGCCTTGTAGTCGAAACCCAGTTCGATCGTCGGTTTCACGATGCGGAAAAAGGGCGAGACATCGAAATCGCGCGGCGTGAAGAGGGAGGAATGGCGGATATGCAGCACCTCGCGCCGCCGCGCGCGGCCCATGCCATCCACCTCCGAACTCTGCTCGATCATCGGCAGGATGGGATAGCGCACGGATTCGAAAGCGGCGGCGATCAGTGTCGAGCAGATCGCGCGCGTCGGTTCGCCGGAGCCGAGCGCGAGCAGGCGCCGCCGGAAGCGCTGCGGAATCGGCGGATTGGGGAGCAGGAAGCGCAGCAGGTCGATCACGTTCTTGAGGTCATAGTGTCCGCCGATCCGCGCGACGGCATAGGCGATCACCTTGTCGCGGTCTTCCGGCGTGAGCCCCACGGGGCGGCAGATGCGGGTATTGTAGCTCGCGTATTTCTCGAGCGGGGAGGCGATGATGCCGTAGCCCAGCTCCGCCTCGACGAGGTTCAGCGCGCGCCCCTCGGAATCCTTGCCGCCATGGGCGTCGCCGATGAAAAGCGCCGCATGGCTCCAGGTCGATTGCGTGAGATACTTGATCGAGGCCGTGATCTTGGTGCGTCCGCCCTCGATCAGCAGGATATCGCCGGGCTGGATGACGCGGGCGACGAAATCGGGCCGGCTGGCGGCATACGGCTCGTAATGAGTTGCGACATCTGTAATGCGTCGCGCGATCCAATGGCCGAAGCGGTCGAGTAGGCTGTTCACGAATCCCATGCCGGGAATGTGGCGGATGGCGTCTCGCGGATCAATGGCTGTGGATCGAGCAGGGCTGGCGCTGAAACGAAGGAAGGCGGCGGGATTGCTCCGCGCCGCCTTCCGTCCGGTCAGCAACGGCCTTGATTATACGCCGATCTTGCCGCCGCCCTTACGGGTGATGGCGACGATCGATGGGCGGGGCGGCACGCCGTCCTTGAAATCGGGCCAACGGGTGGAGGGATCGTCGAAGGTGGAGTCCCGGCCCCAGGCCAGCCATTCCTTGCCATCCTCGCCGGGGTGCTGAACCGCGACGAAGAAGGTCTCCATGTCCGGCGTGAAGCAGGGGCCGCACATCTCGGCGCCCGCCGGCGTGCGATAGAAATGCTTGGAGGTGCCGCGTGCCGCGCCTTCCGTATCCACCGCCCATACGCCATCGGCGCGGCCGTTGAAATCGTCGGCGTTGCCGTCGGTCGTCACCCAGAGGCGCCCCATGGCGTCGAAGGCGCAATTGTCCGGGTTGGAAAACCAGCCATCCTTGGAAGTCATCGGGTTGAAGGTCGCGCCGACAGCCGCCACCGACGGATCGCCGCATTTGACGAGGATTTCCCATTTGAACACATCTGCCGCCTGATCCCCGCCGGGCGGCGTGAGTTCAAGGATATGGCCATGGACATTGGCCGGGCGCGGATTGGCCGCGTCGAGCTTGTCCGCCTTGCGGGTCGCGTTCTTCGTCAGCATCACGTAGATCTTGCCGGTCACCGGATTGGCCTCGACATCCTCCGGCCGGTCGAGCTTGGTCGCCCCGAGAAGATCGGCCGCACGCCGTGTCTCGATGAGCACATCGGCCTGGCTTTGGAAGCCGTTGGCGGGCGTGAGCGGCCCTTGTCCGAAGACAAGCGGGAGCCAGCGCATCGTGCCATCTGCGTCGAATCTCGCCACCGAGAGCACGCCTTCGTCGAGCAGATCGCGATTGGCCGCGCGATTGGCCGTATCGACCTTGCCCTTGGTGACGAAGCGGTAGCAGTAATCCTCGATCTGATCATCGCCGGAATAGAGCACGTATTGGCCACCGGCAGGGTTGATGATTCCCGCTGCGCCCTCGTGCTTGAAACGACCAAGCGCGGTCCGCTTCTTCGGGGTCGAATTCGGGTCGAAGGGATCGATCTCGACGATCCAGCCGAAGCGGTTGACCTCGTTCGGTTCTTTCTCGACCTTGAAGCGGTCGAAGTAATTGCCCCAGGCGTAGCGTCTGCCCGGCAGGCCATAGCGCTTCCAGTTCGCGCTCTCGCGGTGTCCTTCAGGCAGGGGGCCGAGGAAGTAGTAGTTGATGTTCTCCTCGCAGGTCACCCAGGTGCCCCAGGGCGTGGTGCCGCCGGCGCAATTGTTGAGCATTCCCAGCACGAGCTTGCCCGAGGGATCGGCATTGGTTTTCATCCGCTCGTGGCCGGCCGCCGGGCCTGTGATCTCCATTGGCGTTTCGGCTGTGATGCGCCGCGCATAGCGCGAATTCGGCACCACCTTCCATTTTCCGTCGCCGCCGCGTTCGACCTCGATGACGGATCCGCCATGGGCCATCATCTCGACTTCCGATGTTTCCTTCGTGAGCTGCTTTGTTGCGGCGTTGCGCGCCTCCGCGACGCTCTTCAGGCCGGAAAAGAGCAGCTCGGTGGAGGTGTATTCGTGGTTCACCGCGAGCAGGCCGCGCTTGCTGCCATCGATCGGAAAATAGCCAAGGAAATCGTTGTTGTAGCCAAATTGCTTGGCCTGGCTCGCCTTGCTCTGCTGCCGCGGCTGGAAATCGGCAGCGCCGGGCAGGACCGGGTCGCCCCAGCGGATAAGGATGTCGGCGTCATAACCTTCGGCGACCTCATGATCGCCGGTCACTTTCGCCGGCACTTCCTTGAAGGAGAAGGCAGAGGCCGCGCCCTGCGGCGCTCCTTGTGCTTTCGCCGGCTGCGCGGCCATGAACCCTTCCGGCAGCGCGACGGCGAGCACCGAGCTTGCGAGCGCGCCCTTGATGAGATCGCGCCGGGCGAGCCTGGCGGCGATCACGTCGCCGATCGTCCCGCTGGCGGTTGCGCTCGTGGGAAGCTCGTCATCATCGAACCATTCTGCCGGTGCCGCTTCCGTATGCCCTTGTTTTGAACTCGACATGCACGTCCCTCCTTTTTTATTTCGTCGGCAATCTAGTCAGCTATTCCGCATTCGCGCAACAGACGATTGCCGGGTGTTTTCCGCGTGGATACCGGCGGCATTCCTGTTCACCTGAAGCCCCCGTTAAGCTGGCCTTCACCATGATGTCGCATAGTCGGGATATCAAAAACTGAACTGGTCGAGGGAGAGGACTGATGGTGTCGCCGCGTATGAAGAGCCTCGAAAATTGTGCGCATGCCACGGGCTCTGCTTTCGGCTTCGAGGAAGCGGATTTCGAGGTGCGCTATACGCCGCCGGCACGGCCGGGACGGTTCATGGCTCTGATGCTGACCGTTGGCGGCGGAGTTGCTGTGCTCGCGCATCATTTCGGCTGGACGCAGGTTGTCGCCACGTTCGGTGGCTGGCGCAGCGCGGTCTGAGTTGCCGATCACTCCCGCAGGCGCCTCACGGCGCCTTTTTTATTGGCTCTGACGAACGAAAAAGGGCGCCGCAAGGCGCCCTTCCTGATTCATCGTGTGAAAAAGCCTGGATTAGAGGCTGTAATACATCGAGAATTCGACCGGATGCGGGGTCATCTCGAAGCGCATCACTTCCTGCATCTTCAGCTCGATGAAGCTGTCGATGAAATCGTCGGTAAAGACGCCGCCAGCCTTGAGGAAGGCGCGATCCTTGTCGAGCGAGGCGAGCGCTTCGCGCAGGGAACCGCAGACGGTCGGGATCTTCTTGAGTTCCTTCGGCGGCAGATCGTAGAGATCCTTGTCCATCGCCTGGCCCGGATCGATTTTGTTGGCGATGCCGTCGAGGCCCGCCATCAGCATCGCCGCGAAGGCGAGATAGGGGTTGGCCATCGGATCAGGGAAGCGCACTTCGACGCGCTTGGCCTTGGGCGAATTCGTCCACGGAATACGGCAGGAAGCCGAGCGGTTGCGCGCCGAATAGGCGAGCAGCACCGGCGCCTCATAGCCCGGCACGAGGCGCTTGTAGGAGTTCGTGGAGGGGTTGGTGAAGGCGTTGAGCGCCTTGGCATGCTTGATGATGCCGCCGATATAGTAGAGGCAGGTCTGCGAGAGGCCGGCATATTTGTCGCCCGCGAAAACCGGCTTTCCGCCCTTCCAGATCGACTGGTGCACGTGCATGCCCGAGCCGTTATCGCCATAGACGGGCTTGGGCATGAAGGTCGCGGTCTTGCCGTAGCTCTGGGCCACGTTGTGGATCGCGTATTTATAGATCTGCATATGGTCGCAGGTGGTGACCAGCGTGTTGAACTTCATGCCGAGTTCGTGCTGGGCCGAGGCGACCTCATGGTGATGCTTCTCGACCGAGACGCCCATCGCCGCCATGGCCGCGAGCATCTCGCCGCGCATGTCCTGTGACATATCCTGCGGGGGAACCGGGAAATAGCCGCCCTTCATCGGAATGCGGTGACCCATATTGCCGCCTTCGTAATCGGCGTCGCCATTGGTCGGCAGCTCCACGGCGTCGAGCTTGAAGCCGGTATTGTAGGGATCGGACTTGAACTTCACGTCGTCGAAGATGAAGAATTCCGCTTCCGGGCCGAAATAGGCGACATCGCCCACGCCCGAGGAATTCATGAACATCTCGGCGCGCTTGGCGATGCCGCGCGGGCAGCGCGCGTAGGGCTCGCCGGTGGCCGGCTCGAGCACGTCGCAATTGATGACGAGGGTGGAGGCGGCGAAGAACGGATCGAGGAAGGCCGAGCTGCAATCGGGCATCAGCAGCATGTCGCTCTCGTTGATCGCCTTCCAGCCGGCGATCGAGGAGCCGTCGAACATCACGCCTTCTTCCAGCGCTTCCTCATCGACGATGGTGACATCGAAGGTCCAGTGCTGCCACTTGCCACGCGGGTCGGTGAAGCGGAAATCGACGTATTTCACGTCATTTTCCTTGATGAACTTCAGAACATCCTTCGGCGTTTTCATGTCTTAGCGTCCCTTATGGCGTATCACGCTGGTGGTGTTTCAGGCGGAGGCCGGCCTTGCGGCTGGCCGGGTGGTTTGAGGTTTATCCGGCGGGCGAAGCCTGCCGCTTGCAAAAGGCTCTAGCAGCCTTCGTGCCAGAATCGACGAAGGCCTCCGGCGGTCAGATCGCGTCGCCGCCGGTCTCGCCGGTGCGGATGCGGATCGCCTGCTCGATGGTCGAGACGAAAATCTTGCCATCGCCGATGCGGCCGGTCTGGGCGGCGTTCTTGATCGCCTCGATGGCTTCATCGACCATCTGGTCCTGGAGGACGACCTCGATCTTCACTTTCGGAAGGAAATCAACGACGTATTCCGCGCCACGATAAAGCTCGGTATGCCCCTTCTGGCGTCCGAAACCCTTGGCTTCGATCACAGTGATCCCCTGCACGCCGATCGCCTGAAGGGCTTCCTTCACCTCGTCCAGCTTGAAGGGTTTTATGATCGCTTCGATCTTCTTCATGGGGGCACCTTTCGGCCAGCTTGAACGGGAATGATAATCTGTTTCCCTTCACGAAAAGACCAAATGCGTCAATAGCCGGCGGCATTTTCGCACATGCGCCGCGGCGAAAGAAACCGCCCCGCGCCGCAATGCAGCATGTTGCTGCTTTTTTGTGCAGTCTGCGAACTTTCTGACGCCGGCTGCACGGCTTCTCAAGTCACCTCGAACCAGCTCGCGACACCGGCGGCGAAATGCTCTGCGATCGAGGCGCGGATGGCCCATTTGCCGGGATTGTCGGCGATCAGCGCGATGCGCGAAACCGTGTTGGGCGCAAGATAGAGGTTGTCGAGAAAATACGGCTCCCAGCCATCGTCGAACGGGTGGAGCAGCCGGAAGGCATGGCCATGCACCGCGATGACCTGCGGCCAGGCGGTCTTGTTGTGCAGCGCGAGCACGAAGACACGCCCGCGCTTGAGGCTCGCCAGCGGCTTGCCGGCAAAGCCGTCGTTGCGGCCGTTGATCTGGTAGATGCGACGCGGATCTGGGAAACGCGCGGCGAGTTTTCCTGGTTCCGCCTCCGCGGGATCGAGGCCGACCCCGCCGGTGATCACCATGTCGGCGCGCACCGCGTCCTGAAGCCGGATCGCCGGCGGCAGGCCCGGATCGGGCAGGGGTGCCGGTTTTGTCCGCGCCGGCATGGATTCGCCGTGCGTCGTCAGTCTCATGATCGGCAGATTGCTTGCGAGCTTCGCCTCGATCGCGCCGGATTTTCCCGCCTCCCCCGGCGCCTGTAGCGCCATCTCGATCCGGGAGGCGGGCGCGAGGACCACCGTGCGCTTCAGGGGGTCGAAAGGCTGGCAGGGGGTGGAATCGATCGCATAGACCTCCGCGGCGAACCCATCGATGCGAATGGGGATCATGCGTGCGTTCGAGACGTTGATCATGCGGATGCGCAGGCGCGCGCCGGGCTTTACTCGGCGTTCGAGCGGTGCCGGCGCGTAATTCGCGCTCAGCCGGTTGCCGAGCCGGCCCACACGCGCGGCATCGGGCAGGGCGAGGAACTCCTCGGCCAGTGCACCCGCCTCGTTGACCCGCCAGTCGCCCACCGCGAGGACCAGATCCTCGTCGAAGGCCGGCGGTGACTTTTCCTCGATGATCACGGCGGCGCAGAGCCCGCGCGCCACCTGCTCCGGCACGTGATCGGCGAAGGCGGGCTGGAGGATGAAGGTGCCGCTCTGGCGCGCATCGCAGCGGACAAGGCCCTTCGCGCCCGGCGCGATCGGCGCGCCCGTCAATCCCGCGACGCCATCCTCGCTGCTGGGGCCGCGCAGCCCGCGGATATGAAAGGAAACCGGCTGGGCGAGCTGGTTCTCGATCTCAAGCGAGAAAGCCTCGCCCTCGCGGAAGCGGAAAACCGGAAAGGAGGCCGGGCTTTCGTGCTTCATCTCCGGCGCGACAAGGCGGAAGAGCCGGCTTTCAACCGCCGAATCGCCCAGCTTGGCCGTGATCGCCTCGGCGCGCAGCTTCAGCACCATCCCCTGGCCGGGTGCGCGCGGCTGGGCCAGAGCTGGCAATGCGAGCAGAATGGCGCTGAACCCCATGCCGCCCGCAAGGGCCTCCCGGCGCGTCAACGCGGACGTCCGGGCGTGGGCTGCGGAGGAAAACGGCTGGCTCTCGCGCATTTTTCGCTTCTCTATCTTCATCGGGGCGGGTTGTCGGGTGTTGCCGCGGGCGCGTCAAGGGGAGGACGTGTGACGATACGGCATGGCTTCCCCGGAAGCGCGGACAAAAGCGCAAATTTTTGCTGCGAACCTGAAAAACCGTGATATAGACGCGCCCCGCGAGCCTGGGATGGCGTAAGCCGTATTTCCTGCTTGCGCGACCGGCATGGCAGCGTGCCGACGTCAGGCGGGCGTGGCGGAACTGGTAGACGCGCCGGATTTAGGTTCCGGTGACGAAAGTCGTGGGGGTTCGACTCCCTTCGCCCGCACCAGCACAGCGTTTGCTTCCATGCGGGGGAGATCCCGTCTGGGAGAGGCGGAACGAGCCGGCCTTCCGGGGCCAGAATTTTGACACTGGCGCGAGCCAATTAACGGAATGCCGGGCTATCCGGCACGGACATCAAGGTTGAACATGCAGGTTACCGAAACCCTCGCCGAAGGGCTCAAGCGTCAGTTCAAGGTGGTTCTTGCGAAGGCGGATCTGGCTACCCGCTTCGAGGGCGAGCTCGAGACGCTGCGCGGTCGCGTCAATCTCAACGGCTTCCGTCCCGGCAAGGTGCCGACCCCGCATCTCAAGCGCCTTTATGGCAAGTCGATCATGGCCGAGGTGGTGCAGAGCGCGGTCAATGAGGCGAACAAGAAGATCGCCGAAGAGAGCAAGACGCGTCTCGCCGCCGAGCCCAAGGTGAATTTCACCGAGGATCAGGTCGTGATCGAGAAGGTTCTCGCCGGCGAGGCAGACCTCGATTTCACGGTTGATGTCGAATTTCTCCCGAAGATCGACATCGTCGATCATTCCGACATCAAGGTTGTGCGCCCGGTTGCCGAGGTGCCGCAGAAGGATATCGACGAGGCGATCGAGCGCATGGCTTCGGCCAACCGCAGCTTCGCGCCGCGTGGCGAGAAGGAAAAGGCCAAGGATGGCGACAAGCTGACGATCGATTTCGTTGGCACGCTGGACGGCGTCGCCTTCGAGGGCGGCACGGGCGGCGATGTTGATCTGGTCCTGGGTTCGGGCCAGTTCATTCCCGGCTTCGAGGAGCAGCTTGTCGGCGCCAAGACCGGCGACAAGAAGACCGTCAATGTCACCTTCCCGGCAGAGTATCAGGCCGCGCATCTCGCCGGCAAGAACGCCGAATTCGCCGTCACCGTGAAGGCCGTCCAGGCCCCCGGCGAGCTTGAGATCAACGATGATCTCGCCAAGAAGTTCGGCCTCGAGGATGTTGCCGGCCTGCGCAAGGCGGTGCAGGATTCGCTCGAGGAGGAGCTCAAGGAGCAGTCGCGCCAGAAGGTGAAGCGCCAGCTTCTCGACGGCCTCGACGGGCTCTACAGCTTCGATCTCCCCCCGACCATGCTCGAGGACGAGTTCGCGGTCATCTGGCGCCAGCTCACCTCCGACATGCAGCGCGCCGGCGAGACCTTCGGCGAGGGCGAGGAAGAAGCCCGCCGCGAGGAATATCGCAAGATCGCGGCACGCCGGGTGCGCCTTGGCCTCGTTCTGGCCGAGATCGGCCAGAAGATCGATGTCAAGATCGAGGACAAGGAAATCACCGACGCCATCCTGCTGCGCGCGCGCCAGTTCCCGGGGCAGGAGCGGCAGGTCTTCGACTATTACCGCAAGAACCCCGAGGCGCTGGCCGATATCCGCGCGCCGCTCTTCGAGGAGAAGGTCGTCGACCACCTCATCTCTGGTCTCAAGCTGACCGAGAAGACGGTGACGCGCGAGGAACTCTTCGCCGATGAGGACGCAACCCCGGCCGAGAAGCCCAAGAAGGCGAAGGCCAAAAAGGCTGAATAACGCCTTCGCGTCGATTGCAATCCGGTAGAGGCCGCCCCAAGATGGGCGGCCTTTCCTTTTTCAGTTCCGGGTTCTGCTCATGTCGGCTGACTTGCCCGCGACCGGCTCTTCGCCGCGCCGTTTTCTCGACGATCTTTCCACGCAATCCGCCCTTCAGGGGGTTGTGGTCGCGCTTGTCGGCTATGCAAGCTCCGTCGCGGTTCTGATCAAGGCGCTGGCGGCGGTCGGCGCGGGGGTGGGGGAGGTGACCTCCGCGCTGGTGTTCGTGGGGCTGGCCAAGGGGATTGCGGCGATATTCCTCAGCCTGCGCAGCCGAATGCCTGTCTCCGTCGCCTGGACGACGCCCGGCCTCGCGCTTCTGCTGGCCGTTCACCCGCCCGCCGGCGGCTTCCCCGCGGCGGTGGGGGCGATGATGGTGGCGGGTCTGCTCATCGTCGTCGCGGCCTTCTGGGAGCCGCTCTCGCGCTTCGTCTCGGCCATTCCCAAGGCGATCGCCAATGCGATGCTCGCCGGTATCCTCCTCAAGCTTGCACTGGCGCCCTTCGTCGC
This sequence comes from Pseudomonadota bacterium, assembly GCA_020161575.1. Classification (GTDB taxonomy): domain Bacteria; phylum Pseudomonadota; class Alphaproteobacteria; order Rhizobiales; family Beijerinckiaceae; genus Rhabdaerophilum. Next base: position 173,842 of record JAIUNR010000005.1, on the reverse strand, counting down.
GATCCGTGAGGCGCCTTATACGGCCTTGCTGATTCTCGGGGTATGGCTGGTGATGATGCGTATTGCCCGGCTTTGGGCGGTGCCGGCGGCTGTTGCCATCGCGCTGGGCGCCATTGTCATGCAGAGCGGCGGGGCGGGCGGCTACGTCTTGCCCCACCCGGTCTTCGTCATGCCGGTTTTCACCTTCGAGGCGCTGCTCTCGATCGCGCTGCCGCTCTTCATCGTGACGATGGCGTCGCAGAACATCACGGGTCTCGCCGTGCTTTCGACCTTCGGCTATCGCCCCTCCATGCGGGAGGGGCTTGCCGTGACCGGACTGCTTTCCGCCCTCATCGCGCCGTTCGGCGCCCCGCCGGTGAATTTCGCGGCGATCACGGCCGCGCTCTGCGCCGGCAAGGACGCGCATCCCGATCCGGCGCGGCGTTACACGGCGGCAGTGGTCGCCGGGATCGGCTATATCTGCCTGACCCTGCTGGCCGCGATGGCGGCGATGCTGGTGCTCAACGCATCGCCGATCCTGATCGAGGCGGCGGCGGGGTTGGCGCTGATCGGTGCCTTCGGCGGCGCGATCAAGAGCGCGACCGAGGATGAGGAAGAGCGCCTGCCGGCGCTGCTGACCTTTTTCGTCACCGCTTCAGGGCTCTCCTTCATCGGAATCAACGGTGCCTTCTGGGGGCTGGTTCTCGGCTGGGGGGCGCGCGAGGGATTCCGGCTCGGACGTGGCGACGGTGACAAAAAGGTTTCGTGAACCTCTTCGCGATAGCTCTTGAAGGCACTCTTTTCAGGTGAGGCAACAATCTCTATCTGAAGGACCAGACATTCAAGGCGCGGCGAGATTTCGTCGCCCCAAAGGACGCGGCGGGTATCGCCGCCCCAAAAACCGAGGCCGTGATGAGAGATCCGATTGAAACCTATAATTCGCTCGTGCCGATGGTCATCGAGCAGTCGAGCCGCGGCGAACGGGCCTTCGATATCTTCTCCCGCCTTCTGCGCGAGCGCATCATCTTCCTGAGCGGGCCGGTCGAGGACACGATGGCGAGCCTCATTGTGGCGCAGCTGCTGTTCCTCGAGGCGGAAAACCCGAAGAAGGAAATCTCGCTCTACATCAACTCGCCGGGCGGCGTGGTGACATCGGGCCTTTCGATTTATGATACGATGCAGTTCATCCGTTGCCCGGTCACGACCCTGTGTATCGGTCAGGCCGCGTCGATGGGCTCGCTTCTCCTCACCGCGGGCGAGAAGGGCCAGCGCTTCGCGCTGCCGAACGCGCGTGTCATGGTGCATCAGCCTTCCGGCGGCTTCCAGGGGCAGGCGACGGACATCCTCATCCATGCCCGCGAGGTCGAGAGCCTCAAGAAGCGCCTCAATGAGATCTATGTCCAGCATACCGGACAGGATTACGAGGTGATCCATAATGCGCTCGAGCGCGACAACTTCATGACCGCGCAGATGGCCAAGGAATTTGGCCTGATCGATCAGGTCGTTAACAAACGGGCCGAGGAGCCGGATGCGCCCAAGCCGCTGTGAGCCGGCGCTTTTCTCGCGCGGAGGTTGTGCCGATTCGAGGCGTCACGGGGCGGGCATCGGTCGGATCGGAACAAATCCGCCCGGCGCGCAACTTGCAGGGTTGCCCTTGAAAGGCGACGACAAGTCTTTACCTTTGCCTTGAGTGTGTATTTTGCCGGGTGTCGGATTAACGTTTCCTTTGGGGCCGACCCTCGATAATGTTGGAATGCGTGGCGCCTCATGGGGCGCCGGCCGGGCATCGTGGCGCGAAGGCGCCCGTATTTTCCCGGATAGGAGGTAGTCGATGAGCAAGACCGCAAGTGGCGATTCGAGGAGCACGCTTTACTGCTCCTTCTGCGGCAAGAGCCAGCATGAGGTCCGCAAGCTCATTGCCGGCCCCACCGTATTCATCTGTGACGAATGCGTCGAACTCTGCATGGATATCATCCGTGAGGAGTCGAAAACGCTCGTCAAGGCGAAGGACGGCGTGCCGACCCCGAAGGAAATCGCCAAGATCCTCGACGATTACGTCATCGGGCAGTTCTACGCCAAGCGCGTACTGGCGGTGGCGGTGCACAACCATTACAAGCGCCTCAACCACGCGACCAAGCACAACGATATCGAACTGGCGAAATCGAACATCCTGCTTGTCGGCCCGACCGGCTGCGGCAAGACCTATCTCGCCCAGACGCTGGCCCGCATCCTCGACGTGCCCTTCACCATGGCCGATGCGACCACGCTGACGGAAGCCGGTTATGTCGGCGAGGATGTCGAGAACATCATCCTGAAGCTACTTCAGGCGGCGGATTACAATGTCGAGCGCGCGCAGCGCGGCATCGTCTATATCGACGAGATCGACAAGATTTCCCGCAAATCGGACAATCCCTCGATCACCCGCGACGTGTCGGGCGAGGGCGTGCAGCAGGCGTTGCTCAAGATCATGGAAGGCACGGTCGCCTCCGTGCCCCCGCAGGGGGGGCGCAAGCATCCCCAGCAGGAATTCCTGCAGGTGGATACGACCAACATCCTCTTCATCTGCGGCGGCGCCTTTGCCGGCCTCGAGAAGATCATCTCCTCGCGCGGCAAGGGCACGTCCATTGGCTTCGGCGCCAAGGTCGAGGCCCCGGATGACCGCCGCGTCGGCGAGGTTTTCCGCCAGGTCGAGCCGGAGGATCTGCTGAAATTCGGTCTGATCCCGGAATTCATCGGCCGTCTGCCGGTGATCGCGACGCTGGAAGACCTCGACGAGGAGGCGCTCAAGCGGATCCTCACCGAGCCGAAGAACGCGCTGGTCAAGCAGTATCAGCGCCTCTTCGAGATGGAGGATGTCGAGCTGACCTTCAACGATGACGCCCTATCCGTTGTCGCGCGCAAGGCGATCGAACGCAGGACCGGCGCGCGCGGCCTGCGCTCGATCATGGAGGGCACGCTCCTCGACACGATGTTCGATCTGCCCGGCCTTGATGGCGTGGAACAGGTCGTGGTCGGCGCCGAGGTCATCGAAGGCAAGGCCAAGCCGCTCTATATCTATGGTGAACGCAAGGAAGAACTCGAGGCGAGCGCGTAACGCGCCGCCCGTTCCCATCCTGTTTTGCGCGAGTTTCCCGCCGCGAGCTTTCGCGTCGATGCGTCACGCCGTCTTCGCCGTGGGTGTTGTGATTCCTTGTTCTAACCCTCTTGCAAGGGGGGCGAATCAACCCCACGTTCATGTTCGAACCGCTACCTATCGGGTGCCGCAAGGGCCCAAGTTCTCGCCTGGGGATCAGGGGGGATGCCTGAAAGGGCAGGTGGCAACAATTTCCGGCGCAAGCCGGAGCCGTGCCCGTTGATGACATCTTCCGGCCTTTCGGAGGTGACAAGGGGCGGCTCACGAAAAGGATACCGCTATGAGCGCTGACAAGAAGCGTCCTGCCCCAATCCCCGGTTCGCGGGAAGTGGTTCCCGTCCTTCCGCTTCGGGATATCGTGGTCTTCCCGCATATGATCGTTCCGCTTTTCGTGGGGCGCGAGAAATCAATCCGCGCGCTCGAAGAGGTGATGAAGAGCGACCGGCACATCCTGCTCGCGACGCAGTTCAACGCCACCGAGGATGATCCGACCGCCGGGCAGATCTACGAGGTCGGCGCGCTCGCCACCGTCCTCCAGCTTCTCAAGCTGCCCGACAATACCGTGAAGGTGCTTGTCGAGGGCGTGAGCCGTGCCAAGCGCCTCAAGCCGGTCGAGAATGACAGCTTCCTTGAGGCCGAGATCGAGGTCATCGCCGAGGATTACGGCGAGGCCGTCGAGACGGAGGCGCTCGCGCGTTCCGTGGCCAGCGAATTCGAGGGCTATGCCAAGCTCAACAAGAAGGTCTCGCCGGATGTGGTCTCGACCATTGCCGGAATTGAGGATTACGCCAAGCTCGCCGATACGGTCGCTTCCCATCTCGCGGTGAAGATCGCGGACAAGCAGGCCGTACTCGAAATGCCGAAGGTCGCCAAGCGCCTCGAAAAGGTGCTGGGGCTGATGGAGAGCGAGATTTCGGTGCTTCAGGTTGAAAAGCGCATCCGTACCCGCGTCAAGCGGCAGATGGAGAAGACCCAGCGCGAATATTACCTCAACGAGCAGATCAAGGCGATCCAGAAGGAACTCGGCGACGAGGACGGCAAGGACGAATTGGCCGAACTCGAGGACAAGATCGCACGGACCAAGCTTTCGAAGGAAGCACGGGACAAGGCCAATCACGAATTGCGCAAGCTGCGCCAGATGTCGCCCATGTCGGCCGAGGCGACGGTCGTGCGCAACTATCTTGATTGGATGATCTCGCTGCCCTGGGGCAAGAAATCCAAGGTGAAGAAGGATCTGCGCCTCGCGCAGGAGATCCTCGACGCCGATCATTACGGGCTCGACAAGGTCAAGGACCGCATCGTCGAGTATCTCGCCGTCCAGAGCCGCGCCAACAAGCTCACCGGACCGATCCTGTGCCTTGTCGGCCCGCCGGGCGTGGGCAAGACCTCGCTCGGAAAATCGATCGCGAAGTCCACGGGGCGCGAATTCGTCCGCATGTCGCTTGGCGGCGTGCGTGACGAAGCCGAGATCCGCGGGCACCGGCGCACCTATATCGGCTCGATGCCGGGCAAGATCATCCAGTCCCTGCGCAAGACGAAAACCTCGAACCCGCTCTTCCTGCTCGACGAGATCGACAAGATGGGCATGGATTTCAGGGGCGATCCGTCCTCGGCGCTGCTCGAAGTGCTCGATCCCGAGCAGAACACCACCTTCAACGATCATTACCTCGAGGTCGATTACGACCTGTCGAACGTGATGTTCGTGACCACGGCGAACACGCTGAATATTCCCGGCCCGCTCATGGACCGCATGGAGATCATCCGTATCGCCGGCTACACCGAGGACGAGAAGGCCGAGATCGCGAAGAAGCATCTCATCCCCAACTCGCTTAAGAAGCACGGGCTGGACGACAAGGAATGGTCGATCACGCCCGAGGCGCTCCAGTTCCTGGTGCGGCGCTATACCCGCGAGAGCGGTGTGCGCAATCTCGAGCGTGAGATCTCGAACCTCGTGCGCAAGGCGGTGAAGGAAATCCTGCTTTCCGCGGGCACCGACAAGCCGGTGAAGGCGATCGTGATCGACGAGGCCAAGGTCGAGGAATATCTCGGCCCGGCGAAATACCGCTACGGCATGGCCGAGACGGAGGATCAGGTGGGCGGCGTGACCGGCCTAGCCTGGACCGAGGTCGGCGGCGAATTGCTCACGATCGAAGGCGTCATGATGCCCGGCAAGGGCAAGATGACGGTCACCGGCAACCTCAAGGACGTGATGAAGGAATCGATCTCGGCGGCGGCCTCTTATGTCCGCTCGCGCGCGCTTGATTTCGGCATCAAGCCGCCGCTCTTCGATACGCGCGACATCCATGTCCACGTGCCGGAAGGCGCGACGCCGAAGGACGGCCCTTCCGCCGGTATCGCGATGGCCACCGCCATCGTCTCGGTGATGACGGGCATTCCCGTGCGCCGCGATATCGCGATGACGGGCGAGGTCACCTTGCGCGGCCGCGTGCTGCCGATCGGCGGTCTCAAGGAGAAGCTGCTCGCCGCGCTGCGCGGGGGGATCAAGAAGGTCCTCATCCCGGAAGACAACGTGAAGGATCTCGCCGATATTCCGGCCAATGTGAAGAACGGGCTCGAAATCGTTCCCGTTTCGCGCATGGATGAGGTGATCCGCCACGCGCTGCTGCGCGAGCCGGAGCCGATTACCTGGGAGGAGGAGGACAAGGCCGCTTCTCCCAAACCGGCCGATGACGAGGATGCGCTCGCGGCCCGCGCGCATTGACGCGCAGGCTCACGCATGAACGAAGCGCCCCGCCTGGCGGGGCGCTTTTGTTTTTGGCACAAGCCACGTGACAAGCCGGGCAAAAACCTCTACACGCGGGTGCGCTGCGGCTGTGGCGGAACTGGTAGACGCGCTCGGCTCAAAACCGAGTTCTTTCAACAGAGTGTGGGTTCGATTCCCTCCAGCCGCACCATTTTCCTTTCCGTGTTGATTCCCGTTTAAAGAAGCCCGCGCCGCGTGGGTGGGTATAGCGGCCTTTCGCCGCTTTTCTTTTTCACCCCGCATGTCAGGATGACGAAAAGAGCGGGGAGGGATGCATGAAGCGTGCTGAGACATGGCTTGCCGGCAGGACGAGGGCGGGGCTTGCGGCGCTGGCGTTATGCGCAGCCTCCACCACGGCTTCAGCCCTTTCCTACCGTCTGATCGACGCCGATCTTCCCAATTGCAAGGGCCCTTGCCCGAAGGTGATCGTGGTTTCCGGCACCATCGGGCAGAATGAATATCTGCAGTTCATTTCGTTCCTGAAGGACGCGAATGCGAGCCACAGGCTCTCCTCGACGGTGCTGATCGAATCGCCCGGCGGATTTCGCGGGGATGGTGCTATCCTCGGCATCCTCCTGCGGAAGCTGAAGATGAAGGTCATCGTGGCGCGGCCGACCGGCAATGTGGTGACCGCGAATTCCGGGCTCGCGCCGGCGACCTGCGCCTCGGCCTGTGTTCTGGTTCTTGCCGGCGGTACCTCACGCTTTTTCGTGCCGGGGAGCCGCGTCGGGGTGCATCGCTCGCATACCGGGCGCGCCGTGCTGGACCCGGCGACCAGAAAGAATGTGTCCGGGACCGTCGACCATGCCGCGAATGTCGAGCAGCATGTCCAGTTCTTCAGGACGATGGGGGTCGATCCGCAACTCTCCAAGGTCATCGACGATACGCCCTCGGAGACGATTCGCTGGCTCACGCCGGAGGAAATGAAGCGCTATCGTCTCGCGCAGCCATCGGGCGGCGCGCGCTGAACGCGCCGCGCGATCCCGGGCTTGCCAATCGGGAAAGAAACGTGTTTAGCCTCTCGCGGTTTCGTCCGAACGGGCGAGGGCGGTTAGCTCAGTTGGTAGAGCGCCTCGTTTACACCGAGGATGTCGGGAGTTCGAGTCTCTCACCGCCCACCATTTGCATGCGCTTGCGCTGAACAATCCTCATCCTTTACCGGCTCTTCTCTCTTCGTCACACTGCGTGCAGTGGCGAATCATCGCGCCGGAATTTTCAGGGACGTCTTGGGGGAAACATGAAATTGCAACTGCGGGGGTTTTTGCTCGCCGCCACCATCGCGCTGGCGCCGACTCACGTCATGGCCTGGGGCGCGATCGCGGTCGACGACGGCAAGGGGCGGAGCGCGGACGATGTCGGCTATGGCTATGTCGTTGGCGCGAATACCGAAAAGGAGGCCAATAGCGGCGCGCTCAAGCAATGCAGGGCCAAGAACAAGAGCTGCAAGGTGGTGATCGCTTTCGAGACCTGTGGAGCCTATGCTGTTTCGGGGAACCGCTGGGGTACGGGAGAAGGCGTGACCAAAGGGGCCGCCCGACGTATCGCACTGGCGAATTGCGGCAACGAGGCCTGCAAGGTTGTCGCTGCTGAATGCGACGAAGAATGAAAGCTGGAGACAGATCCCATGTTTAGGAAAAGCCTGATCCCGGCGACGGCGCTTTCGAGCCTGCTCCTTGCTTCTTTCACGCTTGCCCAACAGCCGATGCCTGCCTCGCCACCTGCTGAGAACGCGGCACCTTCAGCCGCCCCGGCGGCATCGCCTTCCACTGCGCCGACAGCCCCAGCGGATACGCCCGCTGCGGTGCCCGCTGCACAGCCACCAGCTGCTCCGCCCCCCGTCGCACCGGAACCGGCGGCACCCGTGACACCGCCGGCGGCACCACCTCCCGTGGCTCCGCAACAGGCCGCACCGGCTCCGAAAGCCCCCGAGGGGCCGAGCAAGCTCGAGCAACTGGGTTTCCTTTACGTGGTCGCCGCGACCGCGCATCTATGCGAGCTGGATATTTCGGATGACGAGGATGAGAGGCTGCAGAAGGCTGTCGATGCCGCCGAAGCGGCTTCAGGGGAGAATGAGCAGGTTCACGATCTGATGTGGAACAAGATCGTGGCGGATATCTCCCGCGACAAGAAGAAGGCTTGCTCCGACTACTCGACGGAATCCATCGCTGCGATCCGCGCCTTGAAGGACTGAGATAGCGACCAGCGTACTATCGTGGCGGATGCCCGCAGGGCGTCCGCCTTTTTGTGTGAACCTTTCCTCAACCTCGTTCGTTCACCATCACGATGCTGTCTTTCGAGCAGTGCGTAGGGTTGGGGTTTTTTGATGCGTTCAGTTTTGCGTGCCGCCCGGATGGCGTTGGTATCCGGCGGGTTTTTGATTCCGGGCGTTTTTGCGCCTGTTGCGGCGATGGAATTCGCCACGATTCCCGTTTCGGCAATCTGCGAGGCGGCAAATTGCCCCCGCGCGGTCATCGCGGAAGGCGAGATCACCGCTGATGCGCCGGCGCGTTTCGCGCAGTTCCTGAGACAGGAATTGCAGCGCCCCGGCCTGCACGCCGTCGTTTTCATGAATTCACCCGGCGGCAATGTCGAGAGCGCGCTCAAGCTTGGCGATCTGCTCCACCATGCCGGAGCCGCCGTTGTCGTCGGGCGGCCGAGCCTCGCCGAAACCGCGCCGCGGCGGCGGGCGACCAGCCGTGCCATGGGGCGGCTGGGGGTTGTGCCAGGGCAATGCGCATCAGCCTGCGTCTACGCGCTGATGGGCGCGAAGAAGCGGGTGGTGCCGGATGGTGCCCGGCTTGGGGTCCACCGCATGTCGGCGCAAAGCATGATGCGCGATCCCTCCGGTGGTGGCCCGATCGGGCTGCGCTATTTCGCTGGAGACCAGGAAATCGGGACGTTGCGCTCCTATGTGGCCCGCGTCGGCGGCTCGCAGGAGCTGATCAGCCTTGCCGAATCGACCCCGCACGACAAGATCAGGATTCTCTCCGCCGCTGAGGTCCGCAAATATCGGTTGGGCACGCCGTCGCTGTGATAAAATTCTTAGGGGCGGGCGGTATTCCTGCTCCGATTGCGCCGAAAAACGTCTCGCACGCGATAATCCACGCAATGTGCAAAAGAAGTTTTCGAAGGCGCTTGACAGGCAAGGCACCGTTCGCGTAACCGTGCCGCCTCGCCGGAGACGACCCACAAGGAACTCCCCGGCGGCGAAGTGGATGCGGGCGTAGCTCAGTCGGTTAGAGTGCCGGCCTGTCACGCCGGAGGTCGCGGGTTCGAGCCCCGTCGCCCGCGCCATCTTCTCTCTGCCCCTTCCAGGAAAAGGGGGCTGCCACACCATTATATTGTGTCAGCTCACCGGGGGCATCATGTCCGATTCGACCAAAGGTTATCTGCTCGGCGCGCTGGGCGTGCTGATCTTTGCCGTTACCTTGCCAATGACCAAGCTTGCCATCAGTGGCGGTGGGGCAGGCGGCCTTTCTCCCCTTTTCGTCACCCTTGGCCGCGCCGCGGTCGCGGGGTTGTGCTCGGTGGTCTATCTCGCCGTGACGCGCGCGCCGCTTCCGACGCGCGAGCAAGCCTTCTGGCTGGTGGTGACAGGGCTGGGCAACGTCATCGGATTTCCGCTCTTTCTTGCCCTCGGCGTGAAACATGTCGATGCGATCCACGCTTCTGTCGTCACCGGCGCGTTGCCGCTCGCCACAGCGGCCTTCGCGGCGCTTTGGCTGGGGCAGCGCGCTTCTTTCCGCTTCTGGGCGTTAGCGGTGTTCGGTTTCGCGCTGATCGTGCTCTACGCATGGCTTTCTGGCGGGGAGGGCGGGTTCAGCCCCGCAGATGGGCTCCTCCTGCTTGCGGTGCTATCCGCCAGCGCGAGCTATGCGCTTGGTGCGCGCCTTTCGCGCGAGATGAAGGCCGAGCACGTGATCTGCTGGATTCTCGTCTTCTTCCTGCCGATCATGGCCCCCGCCGCCTGGTGGATCGCGCCAACGGCGCCGGTGGCGCCGATCGCCTGGCTCGGCTTTGCCTATGTCGCGCTGTTTTCCATGTGGCTCGGCTTTTTCGCATGGTATCGCGGGCTGGCGCTCGGCGGTGCGATGCGGGTGAGCCAGATCCAGCTTGCGCAGCCCTTTCTTTCGATGATCTTCGCGGTGCCGATTCTCGGCGAGGATCTGACGCTTCTCTCGATGGTCTTCTGCCTGGCGATCATCGCGACCGTGGCGCTGAGCCGCAAGGCGCGGTGAGGCGCGCGAATCGGCGGTTTGCGTGCTATAATCGGCGGCAGAAATTCGCGCCGGGGATGCCGGAGGGAGCGTCGCAGGCAGCGCTTCTGCCCTTAACGTAACCATGCCACAAGGAATGTGGCGTAGCTGTGCCGGAAATCTCGGCAAAAGGGTGTATGCTCGCGCCTCGTCGCTTGCGCGGCGCGCGCGGCTCGATTAATCGGAGGAACCATGCAGACGCTCCTCATCGACTATCTTCCGCTGGTGCTGTTCATCGGGCTGAGCCTCGTCATCGGGCTCGCGCTGATGGTGGCGCCCTTCGCGCTCGCCTACAAGAATCCGGACCCGGAGAAATTGTCGGCCTATGAATGCGGCTTCAACGCCTTCGATGATGCGCGCATGAAGTTCGATGTGCGCTTCTATCTGGTCGCGATCCTGTTCATCATCTTCGATCTCGAAGTGGCCTTCCTGTTTCCCTGGGCTGTCGCGCTCAAGGAGATCGGCGCTTTCGGTTTCTGGTCGATGGTGGTGTTCCTCGGCGTGCTGACGATCGGGTTCGTCTATGAGTGGCGCAAGGGCGCCCTCGAATGGGATTGATGGCGGAGAAGACCATGAATACGCTTCATTCCAACACGCTTGTCGCGCCCGCCCCCAAGGGCATTCTTGATCCCAATACCGGCAAGCCTGTCGGCGCGACGGATCCTTTCTTCGTCGAGATCAACAACGAACTCGCCGATCGCGGCTTCCTCACCACCACGGTCGATGATCTCATCACCTGGGCGCGCACCGGCTCGCTGATGTGGATGACCTTCGGCCTCGCCTGTTGCGCGGTCGAGATGATCCAGGTCTCGATGCCGCGCTACGATGTCGAGCGCTTCGGCTTCGCGCCGCGCGGCTCGCCCCGCCAGTCGGACGTGATGATCGTCGCCGGCACGCTCACCAACAAGATGGCGCCCGCGCTCCGCAAGGTCTACGACCAGATGCCGGAGCCGCGCTACGTGATTTCCATGGGCTCCTGCGCCAATGGCGGCGGCTATTACCATTACAGCTACTCGGTGGTGCGCGGCTGCGACCGCGTGGTGCCGGTGGACATCTATGTGCCGGGCTGCCCGCCGACGGCGGAGGCCCTGCTTTACGGCGTGCTGCTGCTTCAGAAGAAGATCCGCCGCACCGGCACGATCGAACGGTAGGTTTTTGTGGGTGGCGAGCCGTTCGTCACAGGGTTCCGGCCGTCATGGCTGGGTCCGGCCCGGCCATCCACGCCTTGAAGGCAGGTAGTGAAGTCATGGATACCCGCCCCGAGGGCGGGCATGACGAGCGGAGAGGGACGCGATGTCCGAAACACTGCAAATTCTCGCGGCGCATGTCGAAAAGGCGCTCCCCGGCAAGGTCACCGGCCATGTCATCGCCAATGGCGAGCTGACGCTCCATGCCGAGAGCGAGGCGATTGTCGAGGTCCTGACCTATCTGCGCGACAATCCCGATTGCGCCTTCCTCAGCTTCATCGACATTTGCGGCGCGGATTATCCCGAGCGTGAGAAGCGCTTCGATATCGTCTATCACCTGATGTCGCCGCGTCATGTACGCCGCATCCGCGTGAAAGTTCAGGTGGACGAGGCGACGCCGGTTCCCTCGGCGGTGGATGTGTTTCCCGGCGCCAACTGGTACGAGCGCGAGGCCTACGACATGTACGGCGTCGCCTTTACCGGCCATCCCGATCTGCGCCGCCTGCTGACCGATTATGGCTTCCAAGGGCATCCGCTCCGCAAGGATTTCCCGCTCACCGGGTTTGTCGAGGTGCGTTACGACGATCAGGAAAAGCGCGTCGTCTACGAGCCGGTGAAGCTCAACCAGGAATTCCGTAATTTCGATTTCCTCTCGCCTTGGGAAGGCACGGATTACGTGCTGCCGGGCGACGAGAAGGCGAAGTAGGGCGAATAGCGAATGGTGAGTGGCGAATAGGGAGCCGGGATTGGCGGACCAGCGGATCGAATCCTATCGCGATCTCAGGGTATGGCAGGAAGCAATGGTTCTGGCTGAGCAGGTTTATCGGGTAACCGCTTCATTTCCGAAGGAGGAAATGTATGGGCTGGTCTCCCAGATCAGACGTTCTGCGGTGTCCATTCCGGCCAACATCGCCGAAGGCCACGGGCGGGAGACAAGCGCTGTGTTCATCCAGTTCCTGCGCGTTGCGCAGGGTTCGCTCAAGGAGCTGGAAACACACCTCATTCTTGCGGCAAGGGTCGGTTTTCTACCTGCGACCACGGAAAACGAAACACTAGATCGCTGCGATAGTCTTGGCCGGATGATCCGTTCCTTGATTCGCGCGTTGCTTACTCGCTCGAAGGGGGAAAAATGAAACTCTTTCCCTATTCGCCATTCGCTACTCACTATTCGCAAGGCGAAGCGCCATGACCGAACAACCGAACCAGCGCAATTTCACGATCAATTTCGGGCCGCAGCATCCTGCGGCGCATGGCGTTTTGCGCCTCGTGCTCGAACTCGACGGCGAGATCGTCACCCGCACCGATCCGCATATCGGGCTTCTCCATCGCGGCACCGAGAAGCTGATCGAGCACAAGACCTATCTGCAGGCTTTGCCCTATTTCGACCGGCTCGATTACGTCGCGCCGATGAACCAGGAGCATGCCTATGCGCTGGCGGTCGAGAAGCTGCTGGGCATCACGGTGCCCAAGCGTGGCCAGCTCATCCGCGTGCTCTATTCCGAGATCGGGCGCATCCTCAACCACCTCCTCAACATCACGACGCAGGCGCTCGATGTCGGCGCGCTCACCCCGCCGCTCTGGGGCTTCGAGGAGCGCGAGAAGCTCATGATCTTCTATGAGCGCGCTTCCGGCGCCCGCCTCCATGCCGCCTATGTGCGACCGGGCGGCGTGCATCAGGACCTGCCCTCGGACCTCATCGACGATATCGAGGCGTTCTGCGATCCGTTCCTGAAGCTGGTCGACGATCTCGAAGGGCTGCTGACCGATAACCGCATCTTCAAGCAGCGCAATGTCGATATCGGCATTGTCAATCTCGACGATGCCTGGGCCTGGGGTTTTTCGGGCGTGATGGTGCGCGGCTCGGGCGCGGCCTGGGATCTTCGTCGCTCCATGCCCTATGAATGCTACAGCGAGCTTGAATTCGACATTCCGATCGGCAGGAACGGCGACAATTTCGACCGATATTGCATCCGCGTCGAGGAGATGCGCCAATCCGTGCGCATCATGAAGCAATGCATCGCCAAATTGCGCGGGCCGGACGGCAAGACGCCGATCTCGGCCAGGGACGGCAAGATCGTGCCGCCGAAGCGCGGCGAGATGAAGCGTTCGATGGAAGCGCTGATCCACCATTTCAAGCTCTATACCGAGGGGTACCATGTGCCCGCCGGCGAGGTTTATGCCGCGGTGGAAGCGCCCAAGGGCGAGTTCGGCGTCTATCTCGTGGCGGATGGCACCAACAAGCCCTATCGCTGCAAGCTTCGCGCACCGGGCTTCGCCCATCTCTCGGCGATGGATTTCCTGTGCAAGGGCTACATGCTCGCCGATGTCTCGGCGATTCTCGGTTCGCTCGATATCGTGTTCGGGGAAGTGGATCGGTGAGGGGGCTCGCCCTCTCTGTTCTCTTTGTGATGATGTCCGGCGCTCACGCCCAGACGCCGGACCCGTTCATTCGCCCGCCGCCGAGCCAGGCGCCGCCGGGCGCTCCTTCGCCTGGTGTTCCGGCGCCTGGCGTTCCGGCGCCGAACCCGCCGGTCGTCAGCCTCGACATGCTGGTCCGGCAGGGGTTCGAGGTGAAGGGCATGGAGCGCACTTCCGACAAGGGCACGGATTTCGTCGTCATCGTCCAGCGTTCGGGTGAAGTGCGCACCTGTTTGATGCGGATATCGCGCGATGCGAATCGGCAGCTCAAGCGCGACAGCGTGTGTTTCTAGCCCTGTTTCCTGACCGCCGCTTTGCGCCAGAACGGCGAATTTAGCCTGATCTGTATCAATTCGCTCACCGCTTTTGTGGATCATCCCAAAGCCGTGGCCGAAGCGCCCAGTTTTTAGCATTTCCAGTCTTGCCCCAAGCGGTAAGGGTGGTAAGACCCGAGCATTCGTTCCGCCGCTTCACGCCGCGTCCGAGGAAGAACCATGTCCGTCCGCCGCCTTGCTCCCGAGACTGTCCAGCCGGCCTCTTTCGCCTTCGATAAGGCGAACCAGGCTTTCGTGAAGGAGCAGGTCTCCAAATACCCGGAAGGGCGGCAGGCCTCTGCCGTGATTCCTCTGCTCTGGCAGGCGCAGAAGCAGGCCGGGGGCTGGCTGCCGCGCGCCGCGATCGAGCATGTGGCCGAAGTGCTTTCCATGCCCAATATCCGGGTGATGGAGGTCGCGAGCTTCTACACGATGTTCAACCTCGAACCGGTTGGCACGCATTACATCCAGCTCTGTGGCACCGTGCCCTGCCATTGCATGGGCGCCGAGGATCTCAAGAAGGTGCTGAAAAAGCGCATCGGCGAACCCGGTCATGTCACGGCGGACGGCAAGTTCTCCTGGCTTGAGGTGGAATGCCTCGGTGCCTGCTGCAATGCGCCGATGGTGCAGATCAACGACGATTATTTCGAGGATCTCACGCCCGAGAGCCTCAATGCGCTCATGGATGATCTCGCGGCGGGAAAACCCGTGAAGATTGGCCCGCAGAACGGGCGCCTGAAATCCGAACCCAAGGATGCGATCAAGACGCTGCTTGAGCCGGGGCTCTATGATGGCTCGGCAGTCGGAAGCTGGAAGAAGGATTTCGAGGCGCGCGCCGCAGCCGATAAAAAGGCGAAGGAAGAGGCCGCCAAGGCGAAAGCCGCCCCGCAGGCCGCAATCCCCGCGAGTGCACCCGTCAGCGCGGCAGCCGCTGCGCCGGCCCGCCCCGCTCGCGAGCAGAGCAATGCGCGGCAGGATACGCCGGCGGCTGGCGGCAAGATCGTCAAGGCCAAGGGATCGGCGGCAGGCAATGCCGAGGCGGCGCCCGTCGGCGATGAGCACAAGCCTGAGCTTCTGGCGCAACCCCGCTCGGGGAAGGGCGACGACCTCGAGCTGATCTGGGGGGTCGGCCCCAAGCTGGCCGGCATGCTGCGCAAGATGGGTATCCATCACTTCGATCAGATCGCGGGATGGAACGATCAGAATCTCGCCTGGGTTGATCAGAATCTCGAAGGGTTCAAGGGGCGCGCCCAGCGCGACGACTGGATCGGGCAGGCCAAAAAACTGATGACCGGCTGGCGGCCGGACAGCCCGCTCGGCGAAAAGCCGACGAAGTAAGGATTGATCATGCGGTTCGGCATTCCGGCGGGCAGCGAGGCGGGGAGGGCGGCGAAGGTTGCGCCGACGCTCGCTGTCGCGCGTGCCGCCGTGACCGCCATCTCCGCCGGATTGCTGCTTTCGGCTTGCGGCGAAAGCGTCGAGAAGAAGGTTTCCTTCAGCGCGCCCGACCACAAGGCCTGGTCCGGGAAGGGCGACGGGTCGATCAGCGGGGAAGGGTTCCTGCGCCGCCCGAACGGCCTGCTTGCGCGCTGCTCCGGCTCTTATGTCTATCTGCTGCCGGATAGCGCGTATTTCCGCGAGATCGTGGCAGTCTATCGCCGGGGCGACCGGATCGCGCCGGGCGCCAATCTCGATGGAATCCATGACAGCGTTGTCCGCAAGACGCAATGCGATATGCAGGGACGCTTCACCTTCGACGATCTGCCGGCGGCGAAATGGGTGCTCTTCACCCGAATCGATTACGACGGCCCCGCCTGGAACGCCGATTTCACCCTGGTGACCGAAGCGCAGACGCGCGCGGGCGCCAGAACCAAGATCATCCTTTCCAACCCGAACCGGATCTAGCGGAATGCTTCAGGATCGCGATCGCATCTTCACCAATCTCTACGGGCGGCAGGACCCGGGCCTGAAGGGCGCGCTCAAGCGCGGCAATTGGGATGGCACCAAGCTGCTGCTCGAAATGGGGCGGGACTGGATCATCGACGAGATGAAAGCCTCCGGCCTGCGCGGGCGCGGCGGCGCGGGCTTCCCCACCGGCATGAAATGGTCCTTCATGCCCAAGGTGAATGACGGAAGGCCGCATTACCTCGTCATCAACGGGGACGAATCCGAACCCGGCACGTGCAAGGATCGCGAGATCCTGCGCCATGATCCGCATCTGCTGATCGAGGGCGCGATGCTCGCGAGCTTCGCGATGGGCGCGCACGCGGCCTATATCTATATCCGCGGCGAGTTCATCGCGGAGCGGATCGCGCTCCAGAAGGCCGTGGACGAGGCTTATGAGGCGAAACTCATCGGCAAGGACAACAAAAACGGCTATCCGTTCGATTTCTACGTTCATCACGGCGCTGGCGCTTATATCTGCGGCGAGGAGACGGCTCTGCTCGAAAGTCTCGAGGGCAAGAAGGGCCAGCCGCGCCTCAAACCGCCATTCCCGGCCAATATGGGCCTTTACGGCTGCCCCACGACGGTAAACAACGTCGAATCCATCGCGGTCGCGGGCACCATCCTGCGCCGGGGCGCGGGTTGGTTCGCGGGGCTAGGCCGGCCGAACAATGTCGGCACCAAGCTTTTCTGCGTCTCCGGCCATGTGAACACGCCCTGCAACGTCGAAGAGGCAATGGGCATCACCTTCCGCGAGCTGATCGACAAGCATTGCGGCGGTATCCGCGGCGGCTGGGACAATCTGAAATGTGTCATTCCCGGCGGCTCCTCGGTGCCGCTGGTGCCGGCGGAGCAGATCGCGGACGCCTATATGGATTTCGACACGCTGCGCGGCCTGCGCTCCGGCCTCGGCACGGCGGCGGTGATCGTGATGGATAAATCGACGGATATCGTCCGCGCCATCGCCCGCATCGCGCATTTCTACAAGCATGAGAGCTGCGGCCAATGCACGCCGTGCCGCGAGGGCACGGGCTGGATGGCGCGCGTCATGGCGCGCATGGCCGAGGGCCGCGCCCAGAAGCGTGAGATCGACATGCTGCTCGATGTTTCCACCCGCATCGAGGGCCATACGATCTGTGCGCTCGGCGATGCGGCGGCCTGGCCGATCCAGGGCCTGATCCGGCATTTCCGCCATGAGATCGAGGCGAAGATCGACCAATATTCGGCGAACCCGCATTCGGACCCCATTCGCGTGGCGGCGGAGTAACAGACATGACCAAGATCCTCGTCGATGATGTCGAAGTCGATGTGCCGCCGCATTACACGCTGCTTCAGGCAGCGGAGGCGGCCGGCATGGAAGTGCCGCGTTTCTGCTTCCACGAGCGGCTCTCGATCGCCGGCAATTGCCGCATGTGCCTTGTCGAGGTGAAGGGCGGTCCGCCCAAGCCTCAGGCGAGCTGCGCGATGAACGTGCGCGACGTGCGCCCCGGCCCGAACGGCGAATTGCCGCAGATCTTCACCAAATCGCCGATGGTGAAGAAGGCGCGCGAGGGGGTGATGGAGTTCATGCTCATCAACCACCCGCTCGATTGCCCGATCTGCGATCAGGGCGGCGAATGCGATCTTCAGGATCAGGCCATCGCCTATGGCATGGATTCCTCGCGCTATGCCGAGAACAAGCGCGCGGTGGAAGACAAGTATATCGGCCCGCTGGTGAAAACCGTGATGACGCGCTGCATCCATTGCACGCGCTGCGTCCGCTTCACCACCGAAGTCGCCGGCATCACCGAGCTTGGCCTTCTGGGCCGCGGCGAGGATGCCGAGATCACCACCTATCTCGAAAAGGCGATGACCTCCGAGATGCAGGGCAATGTGATTGATCTCTGCCCGGTCGGCGCGCTGACCTCGAAGCCCTATGCCTTCTCCGCGCGCCCGTGGGAACTCCAGAAGACCGAGAGCGTCGATGTGATGGATGCCGTCGGCTCGGCGATCCGCGTCGATACGCGCGGCCGCGAGGTGATGCGCATCATGCCGCGCCTCAACGAGGCGGTGAACGAGGAATGGATCTCGGACAAGACCCGCTTCATCTGGGACGGCCTGCGCACGCAGCGCCTTGATCGCCCCTATATCCGCGAGAACGGCAAGCTGCGCCCCGCGAGCTGGGCCGAGGCTTTTTCGGCGATCGCTGCGAAAGTGAAGGCGGCGAAGCCGGAGAAGATCGGCGCGCTTGCCGGCCAGCTCGCCGGCGTGGAGGAGATGTTCGCGCTCAAGGGGCTGATGGCTGCCCTGGGTTCGGCCAATCTCGATTGTCGCTATCCCGGCTCGCCGCTTCATCCGAAGCACGGGCGCGCGAGCTACCTCTTCAATTCCACGATTGCAGGGATCGAGGAAGCCGATGCGATCATGATCATCGGCGCCAATCCGCGTCGGGAAGCGGCGGTGCTGAATTCACGCATCCGCAAGCGCCATCTCACGGGCAAGGCGACCATCGGGCTGATCGGCCAGCAGGCCGACCTTTCCTATCCCGTCACCTATCTCGGCGCGGGCCCGGAAAGTCTCGAGAAATTCGTCGATCACGCGCCGTCCAAGGCGCAGAAGCCGATGTTCATCATCGGGCAGGGGGCGATCAACCGGCCCGATGGCGCAGCAGTGCTCGCGATGGCGGCGAAGGCCGCTGCCGCGATCGGCGTCATCAAGGATGGCTGGAACGGCTTCAACATCCTGCATACCGAGGCCGCTTTTGTCGGCGCGCTCGATCTCGGCTTCGTGCCGGGCGAAGGCGGTGCCGATACCGGCGCGATGCTCCAGCCTGGCGCGATGGACGTGATCTTCAACCTCGGCGCGGACGAGATCGATATCCCTGTCGGCGCCTTCGTCATCTATCAGGGCACCCACGGCGACAAGGGCGCGCATCGCGCCGATATCGTCCTGCCCGGCGCGGCCTATACCGAAAAGAGCGCGACCTACGTCAACACGGAAGGGCGCGTGCAGATGACCAACCGTGCCAGCTTCCCGCCGGGCGATGCCCGCGAGGATTGGGCCATTCTGCGCGCCCTGTCCGAAGCTCTGGGCAAGAAGCTGCCCTATGACAACCTCGGCCAGCTCCGTGCCGCGCTTTATGCCGAATTCCCGCATTTTGCCGCGCTCGACACGATTGCCGCAGGCAAGGCGGCGGATATCGAGGCTTTGGCCAAGCTGAAGGGCAAGACGGAGAAGGCGCCGTTCGCGAATGCCGTTTCCGCCTTCCATCTCACCAATCCGGTTGCGCGTGCCTCGAAAGTGATGGCGGAATGCGCCGCGCTTGCGGCGGGTTCGGCGCAGGTCGCGGCGGAATAAGGGGGAAATCATGGTCGATATCACACCGAATTCCCCTCCCGAGCGTCCCGTGCGCAAGACAAGCTGGTTTCCGCTCACGATGATGGCGATTGCGCTGGTCGTCGCGCTCGGGGCGGCCTATGGCGCGCTCTGGGGCGTGCATTACCTCTGGACGCAGACAAGCTGGTTCGTGCCCACGCTGATCATCGTGATCAAGAGCCTGGTGCTGCTGGTGGCGCTGCTTGTCATCATCGCGTTCTTCCTGCTGGCGGATCGCAAGATCTGGGCGGCGGTGCAGCTCCGGCGCGGCCCCAACGTGGTCGGTCCGTTCGGCCTGCTCCAGAGCTTCGCGGATCTGCTGAAATTCGTGCTCAAGGAGCCGGTCATCCCCTCGGGCGCCGACAAGATCCTGTTCCTGCTCGCGCCGCTGCTGACCTGCGTGCTCGCGCTCTCCGCCTGGGCCGTGATGCCCGTGGCCGAGGGGTGGGCGATCGCGGATATCAATGTCGGCATACTCTATGTCTTCGCGATTTCCTCGCTCGGCGTTTACGGCGTGATCATCGGCGGCTGGGCCTCGAATTCGAAATACCCGTTCCTGGGCGCGCTGCGTTCGGCGGCGCAGATGGTGTCCTACGAGGTTTCCATCGGCTTCGTGATCATCACGGTGCTGATGGTGGTGGGGTCGCTCAACCTCACGGATATCGTGAATGCGCAGGACAAGGGCGGCATTGCCGCCGCGTTGGGCATGCCCTGGTTTACGATGCTGAACTGGTTCTTCATCCCGCTTTTCCCGATGTTCGTGATTTTCTTCATCTCGGCTCTGGCGGAAACCAACCGCCCGCCTTTCGATCTGCCGGAAGCGGAATCCGAACTCGTCGCGGGCTTCATGAGCGAATATTCCTCGACGCCGTATCTGTTGTTCATGCTGGGCGAATACGTGGCGATCATGACCATGTGCGCGCTCACCACGATCCTCTTCCTGGGGGGATGGACGCCGCCGCTCAGCATCGCGCCCTTCACTTGGGTGCCTGGCGTGGTGTGGTTCATCGCCAAGGTGAGCTTCGTCTTCTTCATGTTCGCGATGGTGAAGGCGATGGTGCCGCGCTACCGCTACGATCAGCTCATGCGGCTCGGCTGGAAGGTGTTCCTGCCCTTGAGCCTCGCGGCGGTGGTCATCGTGGCGGGCGTGCTCCAGCTCACCGGCTGGTATCGGTAAGGAGAAGGAAATGAGCGTGATCGCACAGGCCGCCAAGGGCCTTCTCCTCAAGGAATTCGTCTCGGCGTTCTTTCTCGCCATGCGGTATTTCTTCAAGCCGAAACCGACGATCAACTACCCGTTCGAGAAGGGGCGGCTTTCCCCGCGCTTTCGCGGCGAGCACGCGCTGCGCCGCTATCCGAACGGCGAGGAACGCTGTATCGCCTGCAAGCTCTGCGAGGCGATCTGCCCCGCGCAGGCGATTACGATCGAAGCTGGCCCGCGGCGCAATGACGGCACGCGGCGCACCACCCGCTACGACATCGACATGACCAAGTGCATCTATTGCGGCTTCTGTCAGGAAGCCTGCCCGGTCGATGCGATCGTCGAGGGGCCGAATTTCGAATTCGCGACCGAAACGCGCGAGGAGCTTTTCTACGACAAGGAAAAGCTGCTGGCCAACGGCGCGCGCTGGGAACGCGAGATCGCACGCAATATCGCGATCGACGCGCCGTATCGCTGAGGGGAGAAAAATGAACGTCGCCACCCTCTTTTTCTACCTTTTCTCGGGCATGCTGGTCGGCTCCGCCATGATGGTGGTTTCGGCCCGCAACCCGGTTCACGCGGTGCTCTTTCTCATCCTCGCTTTCGTCAACGCGGCGGGGCTGATGCTGCTGATGGGCGCTGAATTCCTGGCGATGCTGCTTGTCATCGTCTATGTCGGCGCGGTGGCGGTTCTGTTCCTGTTCGTCGTGATGATGCTCGACGTGGATTTCGCGGAACTCCGGCAGGGCTTCCTGCAATACCTGCCGATTGGCGCGGTGATCGCGGCCATCTTCTTCGTCGAGATCGCCCTCGTGGTCGGGACCTGGCAATTGGCGCCAGAAGCGCTCTCGATGCACAAGGCGGCGGCGAAAATGCCGGTCGATGCGATGAACGCACGTGCACTCGGGCGCGTGCTCTACACGGAATATGTCTATTTCTTCCAGGCGGCCGGGTTGATCCTGCTGGTGGCGATGATCGGCGCGATCGTGCTCACCTTGCGCGAGCGGCCGGGCGTGCGCCGGCAGGATGTGATGGCGCAGAACGCCCGCACGAAGGCGAGCGCGATCACGATGGTCTCGGTCGCGCAGGGGCAGGGCGTGACGAATGAAGGTGTGAAGCGCAAGGACGCTTCCGGGCAGGGGGTGTGACATGGTGATCGGGCTCGCGCATTATCTCGTCGTCGCCGCGATGCTGTTCACGCTCGGCTGTTTCGGCATCTTCGTGAATCGTAAGAACGTGATCGTCATCCTCATGTCGATCGAGCTGATCCTGCTGGCGGTGAACATCAACCTCGTCGCCTTCTCCACTCATCTGGGGGATATCACCGGCCAGATTTTTGCGCTGCTGGTGCTCACCGTCGCGGCGGCGGAAGCCGCGATCGGGCTGGCGATCCTCGTCGTCTATTTCCGCAACCGCGGCACGATCGCGGTCGAAGACATCAACGTGATGAAGGGCTGAACGCATGATCCCGAAAAGTGGTTTCCGGTTTTCGGAAATGATCATGCGCGAGCGGGAGGGCTGATCCATGGCACAGGCAATCGTTTTCCTGCCGCTGCTCGGCTTCATCATCGCCGGCATCGCGAGCCTTCTGGCGCATAAGGCGGCCTCCCAGAAGGAGGTGCTCGCCTTCGGCAATGCCGACCATTCCACGCATGCCGGCGCGGCCCATGGCCATGCCGATCACGGCCATGACGACCATCATGCGCCGGAAGCTTCGCCGCATTCGGAAGGCATCTCGCGTTTCGCGGAAGTCGTGACCACGGGCTTTCTGGGCATTGCCTGCGCGCTCTCCTGGGTGGTCTTCGCGCAGGTCGCGCTCGGTTCCGGCGCGCCGATGCGCATTCTCGTGGCGGACTGGATCCATGTCGGCGCTTTCGAGGCGGATTGGGCACTGCGTGTCGATACGCTGACGGCGGTGATGCTGGTGGTCGTGACGAGCGTCTCCTGCCTCGTCCACCTCTACTCCATCGGCTACATGCATGAAGACCCGGCGCGACCGCGCTTCATGGCCTATCTCTCGCTCTTCACCTTCGCAATGCTGATGCTGGTGACATCGGACAATCTGGTCCAGATGTTCTTCGGCTGGGAAGGCGTGGGTCTTGCCTCCTATCTGCTCATCGGCTTCTGGTTCAAGAAGAAGAGCGCGAATGATGCCGCGATGAAGGCGTTCATCGTCAACCGCGTTGGCGATTTCGGCTTCGCCCTGGGCATTTTCCTTGTCTTCTGGCTGTTCGGCGCTGTGAATTTCGATCCGGTTTTCGCGGGTGTCGCGGGCCACCAGAAAACGATCGTTTCCTTCCTCGGCTATCAGGTGCCGGCGCTGGAACTTGCTGCCTGCCTGCTTTTCATGGGCGCGATGGGCAAGAGCGCGCAGTTCCTGCTCCATACCTGGCTGCCGGACGCGATGGAGGGGCCGACCCCGGTTTCCGCGCTCATCCATGCCGCGACGATGGTGACCGCAGGCGTCTTCATGGTCGCGCGGCTCTCGCCGATCTTCGAGGCGGCGCCTTTCGCTCAGAGCGTGGTGCTGATCATCGGCGCGATCACGGCCTTCTTCGCCGCGACCGTCGGCCTCGTTCAGAACGACATCAAGCGCGTCATCGCCTATTCCACCTGCTCGCAGCTCGGCTATATGTTCGTCGCGCTCGGCGCCGGCGTCTATCAGGCGGGCATCTACCACCTTTTCACGCATGCCTTCTTCAAGGCCTTGCTGTTCCTCGGCGCCGGTTCGGTCATCCACGCGATGCATCACGAGCAGGATATCCGTAAGATGGGCGGGCTGATGAAGAAGATCCCCTTCACGGCCACGATGATGCTGATCGGCACCATTGCGCTGACCGGGTTCCCGTTCACGGCGGGCTTCTACTCGAAGGACGCGATCATCGAGGCGGCCTATGTCGCGCATACGCCTGGGCATGTCTTCGCCTTCGCCGCGACCGTGCTTGCGGCCTTCATGACCTCGTTCTATTCGTGGCGTCTGTGGTTCATGACCTTCGCGGGCAAGACGCGCGCCGATCATCACACCTATGATCACGCGCATGAAAGCCCGCTGGTGATGCTGGTTCCGCTCGGCCTTCTGGCGGCGGGCGCGATCCTCGCGGGCTTCCCGCTGGTCCATGCCTTCCTTTCGGATGCCAACGGCCCGTTCTGGAAGAACGCGCTCTTCACCGGCGCGGCCAACCACACGCTGCACGACATGCACGACCATGCCAAGCTCCCGGCCTGGGTGCCGTGGACGCCTTTCGTGATGATGGTGGCGGGTTTCGTCCTGGCCTGGCTCTTCTACATCAAATGGCCGTCCATTCCGGGGCAGATCGCCGAGAGGCACCCCGCGCTCTACCGCTTCCTGCTCAACAAATGGTACTTTGATGAGCTGTATGACGCGATCTTCGTCCGACCGGCGCGCGCGCTGGGGCACTTCCTGTGGAAGAAGGGCGATGGCTGGCTGATCGACGGGTTCGGGCCGGACGGTATTTCCGCCGCCGTGCTGCGCATCACCGGCCGGGTCGTCAAGCTCCAGACCGGCTATGTCTATCACTATGCCTTCGCGATGCTCCTCGGGGTCGCCGGCTTCGTCACCTGGTATCTCTTCGCAGGGGGGGCGCATTGATGTTCGGCTTCGGCATTCTCACGGGACTTCTGGTCCTGCCGCTTGTCGGCGCGGCTTTCGTCCTTCTCCAGAAGGGCGATGAGGCGGGCAGTCGCAATGCGCGCTGGGCGGCGTTCTGGACCACGATCGCGACTTTCGTGCTGAGCCTTGTGGCGCTGGCGCGCTTCGATTCCGCCAAGCCGGGTTTCCAGCTTGTCGAGCGTATGCCCTGGCTCGGCGAGCAGATCGTCTACCAGCTTGGCGTGGACGGCATCTCGATGCCCTTCGTGATCCTCACGACCTTCCTGATGCCCTTCTGCATCGCGGCGTCCTTCCATTCGATCCGCGAGCGCGCGCGTGAATATTACGCGCTGTTCCTGCTGCTCGAGACGTCGATGATCGGCGTCTTCGCCGGGCTCGATCTCGTGCTGTTCTATGTCTTCTTCGAGATGGGCCTGATTCCGATGTTCCTGATCATCGGCATCTGGGGCGGGGCGCGACGCATCTACGCGAGCTTCAAGTTCTTCCTCTACACGCTCGTTGGCTCGGTGCTGATGCTGCTCGCCATCATGGCGATGTACTGGACCGCCGAAACGACCGACATCATCAAGCTGCTCGCCTTTAAATTCCCGAGCGGAATGCAATATTGGCTGTGGCTTGCCTTCTTCGCGTCCTTCGCGGTGAAGATGCCGATGTGGCCCGTCCATACCTGGCTGCCGGATGCGCACGTTGAAGCCCCGACCGCGGGTTCGGTGATCCTCGCCGGCATCCTGCTGAAAATGGGGGGCTACGGCTTCATCCGCTTCTCGCTACCGATGTTTCCCGAGGCGAGCCTCTATTTCGCCAATCTCGTCTTCGCGCTTTCGGTGGTGGCGATCATCTACACCTCCCTCGTCGCGATGATGCAGGAGGATATCAAGAAGCTGATCGCCTATTCCTCGGTCGCCCATATGGGCTTCGTGACGATGGGGCTGTTCACGCTCAACGCGCAGGGCGTGCAGGGCGCGGTTTTCCAGATGGTGAGCCACGGGCTTGTCTCCGGCGCGCTCTTCCTGTGCGTCGGCATCGTCTACGACCGGATGCATACGCGCCAGATCGCGGCCTATGGCGGCCTCGTGAACCGGATGCCGCTTTACGGGGTGGTCTTCCTGCTCTTCACCATGGCCAATGTCGGGTTGCCCGGAACCTCGGGCTTCGTCGGGGAATTCCTCACGCTGCTCGGGGCCTACAAGGCGAATACCTGGATCGCGTTCCTTGCGACGACGGGTGTGATCTTCTCGGCCTGCTACGCGCTTTGGCTCTTTGCCCGCGTGGTCTACGGCAAGCTTGAGAAGCACGAACTTGAGTCAATCCCGGATCTCGACCGGCGTGAACTTGCGTTGTTGTTGCCGCTCGCCCTGCTGGTCATCTATTTCGGTGTCCAGCCCAACACGATCCTTTCCATGTCGCAGGCTTCCGTCGATGCGATGCTCGGGCTTGTCAAAGCCGGGCTCGGCGGCAAGCTCGCGGTTCTGAACTGACGGGGGAAAGATATGAACTCGGTCGTTTCCCCCATTCCCGCTTTCGGCCCGGCCCTGCCGGAAATCCTGCTTGCGGCAACCGCGCTTGTTCTGGTGCTGATCGGCGCCTTCAGGGGCGACGGCGCCAAGAAGCTGATCGACCTGATCGCGATTGTCGCGCTGGTCGTGGCCGGTTTCCTGCTGGCCGAGGGGCAGGGGCGCGTTTCCACCTTCAACGATGCCTTCGTGGTCGATGCCTTCGCGCGTGTCATGAAAGGCCTGACGCTGATCGGCGCCATCGGTGCGATCATCCTGTCGTCGCGTTTCCTCTCTGAAGAGAAGATCGCGCGGTTTGAATACACGATCCTCATCCTGCTCTCGACGATCGGCATGATGATGATGTGTTCCGCGAACGAGCTGATCTCGCTCTATCTCGGTGTCGAGCTGCAATCCCTCGCGCTCTATGTCGTTGCCTCGATCCATCGCGACAACGAGAAAAGCGCCGAGGCGGGCCTGAAATATTTCGTTCTCGGCGCGCTCTCCTCGGGCATGCTGCTTTACGGGATGAGCCTCGTCTACGGATTTACCGGCTCGGTCACCTACCCGACCATCGCCAAGGCGGTGGCCGGCGCGCATGGTACGGGCGTGATGTTCGGCCTCGTTTTCATCATTGCGGGCCTTGCCTTCAAGATGAGCGTGGTGCCGTTCCATATGTGGACGCCGGATGTCTATGAAGGCGCGCCGACCCCGGTCGCGGCCTTCTTTGCCACCGCGCCGAAAATGGCGGCGATCGCGATGACGACGCGCATCCTGGTCGATGCTTTCCTGCCGATCGTGAAGGATTGGCAGCCGATCCTCGTTTTCGCCGCCATCGCCTCGATGGGCCTCGGGGCCTTCGCGGCCATCGGGCAGAACAACATCAAGCGGCTGATGGCTTATTCCTCCATCGCCAATATGGGTTACGCGCTGGTGGGACTCGCTTCCGGTACGCTGGCCGGTGTGGAAGGTGTCGTGATCTTCATGGCGGTGTATCTGGCCATGACGCTCGGTGTTTTCGCGGTGATCCTCGCCATGCAGCAGGGCGGGCAGCGCTTCGAGACGATTTCGGATCTCGCGGGCGCGGCGCGCAACAATCCCGGCCTCGCTTTCGTGATGGCCACGCTGATGTTCTCGCTGATCGGCATCCCGCCGCTCGGAGGCTTCTTCGGCAAGTTCTATGTCTTCGCGGCAGCGATCGAGGCGAAGCTCTTCGCCTTGGCCGTGATCGGCATTCTCGCGAGCGTGGTTTCGGCCTTCTATTACCTGCGCATCATCAAGGTGATGTATTTCGACGCGCCCGCGCCGGCTTTCGGTCGCGCCGCGCCGGAAATCCGCGCCGTGATGTGGGCGATGACGGCCTTCATTCTTCTCTTCGCGATCGTGGCGAACCCTGTCCGTACCATCGCCGCCTCGGCCGCGAAGTCGCTGTTCTGAATGCCGGTGCTTTCGACCGAGGCCGAAAATGCCGGCTTCAAGCTCCTGCATGTCACGCGGGCGGAATCGACCAACGAGGCGGCGCTCGCGGCTTTGAAGGCCGGGGCCGACCGCCTCTGGATCGTCGCGGACGAGCAGAGCGCGGGGCGCGGCCGGCAGGGGCGGAGCTGGTCCTCGCCGAAGGGCAATCTCTACGCGAGCCTCGCGCTTGTGGCGCCGTGTCCGCCGGACAAGGCGCCGTTGCTCGGCTTCGTCACGGGTCTGAGCCATGCGGAAGCGTTTCTCTCGCTGATCCCGGTTCTACGCGGACGCCTTCACCTCAAATGGCCGAATGATTGCCTGATCGACGGTGCGAAATGCACCGGCATCCTGCTCGAAGGCACGAACCTCGTCGGCGGGGGGACAGGGATCGCGATCGGCATGGGCACCAACATCGCGCATAAGCCCGAGGGGCTCGACAGGCCGGTGACGGCCCTGCACCTCTTCGACGAGAGCCTGACTCCTGCACGCGTGTTCGAGCGCCTCTCCGCGCGTTTCGCGCATAATCTCGCGCTTTTTGACGAGGGCAGGGGATTTGGCGAGATCCGCCGGCTTTGGCTGTCCCATGCCCTGCCTTTGGGCACGAGGCTTTCGGTCAAGCCGCCGGGCGGCACGATCGAGGGGCGTTTCGCCGGCATGGATGAGGCGGGCTGCCTGCTCGTCGAGACGGATTCCGGCCTTGAGACCGTGCTTGCGGGCGATGTTTTCACGCTTGACGCTGGGCTTTCGCCCGAAGCCGCGATAAGGACGCTCGCATGAAAGAAAACGAGCTTGTCTTCGCCGCCCTCGGGGGCTTGGGCGAAATCGGGATGAACATGGCGCTTTACGGCTTCGGGCCGGCGAAAAAGCGCCAATGGCTGATGGTCGATTGCGGCGTCGCCTTCGCGGGCGAGGATCTGCCGGGCGTCGATCTCATCATGCCCGATACGGCCTTTATCGAGGCGGAGAAATCGCGCCTTCTCGGCATCCTGATCACACACGCGCATGAGGATCATTTCGGCGCGCTGGCGGATCTCTGGCCACGCCTCGGCGCGCCGGTCTACATGACGCCCTTCGCCGCGAACCTGCTGGAGGCGCGGCGGCTTTCGGAGCCGGGCGCGCCGAAAATTCCCGTCCGCGTCATCGCGCAGGCAAGCCGGCTGACGCTCGGGCCTTTCGATATCGAGACGATTCCCGTCGCGCATTCGATCCCGGAGAGCATGGCGCTCGCGATCCGCACGCCGGCGGGGCTCGTCGTCCATACCGGGGACTGGAAGATCGACGAGACGCCGGTTTCCGGCCTGCCGACGGATGAGAACCGCCTGCGCGAGATCGGCGACGAGGGTGTGCTTGCCCTGATCTGCGACAGCACCAATGTCACGCGCGAGGGGATCTCGCCGTCTGAAACCGAGGTTCGCGAGAGCCTGCGCCAGATCATCCTGGCCGCGAAGGGCAGGGTGGCGGTCACTACCTTCGCCTCCAATGTCGCGCGGATTCGCGCCGTGGCGGAAGCCGCGGCGGAAGCGGGCCGCGAGGTCATTATGGTCGGCCGTGCGATGGACCGCGTGGCGGATGTCGCTGGCGAGCTGGGTATGCTGGAGGGCCTGCCGCAATTCCGCTCACCCGAACGCTTCAAGAGTCTCGCCCGCGACAAATGCGTGCTCCTGCTCACGGGTTCGCAGGGCGAGAACCGCGCGGCGCTGGCGCGTGTCGCGGAGGGTGAACACCCGGAAGTCACGCTTTCCCAGGGCGATACCGTGATCTTTTCCTCGCGTGCCATTCCCGGCAACGAGAAGGCGATCGGCAGGATCGTGAATAATCTCGCCAAAATGGGTGTCGAGCTGGTCACCGACCGCGATGGGCTGGTCCATGTCTCCGGCCATCCGCGCAAGGATGAGCTACGGCGCATGTATGAATGGACTCGCCCGCAAATCGCCATTCCCGCGCATGGTGAGGCATTGCATCTCTCGCTCCATCGCGATTTCGCGACGAAAATGGGCGTCAAGCAAGTGATCCGCGCCTTCAACGGTGATCTCGTGACGCTCGCGCCCGGCGCGGCGGTGATTTCCGGGCAAACCTCGCATGGGCGCCTGTTCAAGGATGGATCGCTAATTGTCCCCGAGGTGGACCCCGCGCTCAAGGAACGGCGCAAGCTTGCCTTCGCCGGCATGGTTTCGGTTGCGATCGCGCTCGACGACAAGGGCCATATCGCGGGCGATATAGGCGTCGAGATCGTTGGACTTCCGGCTGTCGATGATGAGGGAGAGCCGATTCTCGAACATGTCCGCGATATCATCGACGAGATTTATTCCAGCCTCCCCAAAGCCAAGCGTCGCGACGCCGAGGCGTTGCGGGTCGCCATCGAACGCGGCATCCGCGCCGGGATATCGGAGATCTGGGGTAAGAAGCCCATCGCCAAGGTGATGGTGATCGAGGTTTGAGGGGCACGCGATGATCGGTCGGCTCAACCACGTGGCAATTGCGGTGAAGGATGCCGCCAAGGCATCCGAAACTTATCGCTTTGCGCTCGGCGCGAAGGTTTCCTCGCCGCAGGATCTGCCCGAGCACGGGGTGCGGGTGGTTTTTGTCGAGCTCGACAATACCAAGATCGAGTTTCTCGAACCCCTCGGCGAGGCTTCGCCGATCGCCAAATTCCTTGAGAAGAACCCGGATGGCGGCATGCATCACCTCTGCTACGAGGTGAAGGACATTCTCGCCGCGCGCGATGCCCTGGTCGCGGCGGGCGCGCGTGTTCTGGGGGATGGCAACCCGAAAACCGGCGCGCATGGCAAGCCCGTGCTTTTCCTGCATCCCAAGGATTTTCTCGGCACGTTGACCGAACTAGAGCAGGTCTGAGATGGGAATCGGCAGTGCGGTCGCGATCTATTTCGTGATCTGGTGGACGACGCTTTTCGCCGTCCTGCCCTTTGGCGTGCGCTCGCAGCGCGAGGCGGGCGAGGTTTCGCCCGGCTCCGATCCCGGCGCGCCGGCCATTGCGCGGATCGGTTTGATCATGCTGATCAACTCGCTGGTTGCCGCTGCCACCTTCGTGGTTTTCTGGCTTTTCCTGCTCCCGCTCCTGTGACGGATCAGAGGGCGCGGATTGCGCCCAGGAAGCGTTCGATCTCGGATTCGTCATTATAATAATGCGGCGAAGCGCGCACGATCGGCGGCAGCTTGCGCCGGCCGAGATCGAAACGCGCGTAATCGGGCGATGATGTCGAGGTATGGATGCCCTGCGCGCGCAGGCGCTGCTTGATCGTCTCCGCGTCGAGATGAGGATGGCCGAAGGTGACGATGGCGCTTTTCTCGCGCCCGCGATCATGCACCTTAATGCCCGGAATATCCTCGAGGCCTGCGCGTAGCTGCGCCGCGAGGTGCCGGTTGTGCGCCGCGATTGCCTCCAGGCCGAAGCCCATGGCGTAATCCGCCGCCGCGCCGAGGCCGAGCCTGCCTGCGACGAAGCTCTCCCAATTCTCGAAACGCTTCGCATCGGGAGCGATCGTGTATTCACGCTCGGAGATCCAGGTGGCGGCATGAAGATCAAGGAAGACGGGTTCGAGCTTCTCGACCAGCGCGCGGCGTACATAGAGAAACCCGGTGCCGCGTGGGCCGCGCAGGAATTTCCGCCCCGTCGCGGAGAGCATGTCGCAGCCGAGTGCTTCGACATCGAGCGGCAATTGCCCCACGGACTGGCAGGCATCGAGCAGATAGGGGATGCCGTGCTTTCGTGCGATCCGGCCGACTTCCTCCGCCGGATTGATCAGCCCGCCCTGGCTCGGGACATGCGTTATCGCGATCAGCTTGACGTTGGCGTCGATCATCCGTTCGAGCGCCGCGACATCGATCGCCCCCTCGGGATCGCTGGGTACGACATCGAGAATCACGCCGCGATGCTTGGCGGCCTGAAGATAGGCGATGACATTGCTCGCATATTCCGCTTCCGCCGTAAGGATGCGGTCGCCGGCTTTCAAGGGCAGCGAGTAGAACGCCATGTCCCAGGCGCGGGTCGCGTTCTCGACGAAGGCGATTTCGTCCGGTGCGGCGTTAACGAGGCGCGCGAGCGAGGCATACATCGCTTCGAGACGCGGGATCGCCTCGTCATGGGCCTCATACCCGCCGATCTCGGCTTCGCGCTGGAGATGCCCGAGCACAGCCTGGTGGACGGGATCCGGCATCAACGCCGAGCCAGCATTGTTGAAATGAAGTACATTTCGCACAGCTGGTGTTTCGGCCCGTGCGCGCGCAAGGTCAAGGCTGTCGGATTTCATGGAAACTCCTCGGGAGGCAGCAAAGAAAAAAGCAGGACCTCGGCCCTGCTTGAAACTTTACTTCTTCATTTTTGGACGGCCGGAATAAACGTCCAAGAGAACGCCACCCTGAGGAGCATGTTCATTTTGCTTGTCCTGCCGCTTGCGCGGCCCGGTGCTCCGCCTGCCGGGGATGGTTCTAATTGAGGCTTTTTTGTGTGTCTTCATGCAGTGCAACATTCTAAAATTTGAATGTTTTGCCGATCCATGCGAGCGGTCATAATCGCGCCGTGATGCGCGTGCTGGATTTTACCCGCCGCGAACCTTCCCTGCATTTGCAACCGGGGGGATTTGTGACAGAAGCGGGGGAGACGAATCCTGCCGCTATCGGAGCGACCATGCGCCTGTCCCGCTATTTCCTGCCCATTCTGAAAGAGACCCCGCGCGAGGCGGAGATTGTCTCGCATCGGCTGGCGCTTCGCGCGGGGCTGATCCGGCAGGAATCCGCCGGCATCTATGCCTGGCTTCCGCTCGGCCTGCGCGTGCTCAACAAGATCTGCGCGGTGATCCGCGAGGAGCAGAATCGGTCGGGCGCGGTCGAACTGCTCATGCCGACGATCCAGTCCGCCGATCTCTGGCGCGAATCGGGGCGCTACGACGCTTATGGCAAGGAGATGCTGCGCATCACCGATCGCGCCGATCGCGAGATGCTCTACGGGCCGACCAACGAGGAGATGATCACCGAGATCTTCCGCGGCTACGTGCGTTCCTACAAGGCGTTGCCGCTCAATCTCTATCATCTGCAATGGAAATTCCGCGATGAGGTGCGCCCGCGCTTCGGCACGATGCGTTCGCGCGAGTTCCTCATGAAAGACGCCTATTCCTTCGATCTGGACAAGGAAAGCGCGCGTCATGCCTATAACCGCATGTTCGTCGCCTATCTGCGCACCTTCGACCGGCTGGGCCTCAAATCGATCCCGATGCGGGCCGATACCGGGCCGATCGGCGGCGATCTGAGTCACGAATTCATCATCCTTGCCTCGACCGGCGAGAGCCAGGTCTTCTGCCACAAGGATTATCTCGATTTCCCCGTGCCGGGCGCGGATACCGATTTTGATTCGGTTGAGGGGCTTTCCACTATCGTTTCGAAATGGACCTCGCTCTATGCTGCGACCGAGGAAATGCACGATCAGGCGGGTTTCGACGCGATCCCCGAGGCTTCGCGCGTCTCCGCGCGCGGCATCGAGGTCGGCCACATCTTCTATTTCGGCACGAAATATTCCGAGCCGATGAAGGCCGTCGTCGCGGGGCCGGACGGTGTCGAAAGGCCGGTTCATATGGGCTCTTACGGGATCGGCCCGAGCCGGCTGGTTCCCGCCGTCATCGAGGCGAGCCATGACGAGGCCGGCATCATCTGGCCCGACGCGATCGCGCCCTTCGATGCCGCGATCCTCAACCTCAAGCCGGGCGACAGCGCGACGGATCGCGTTTCGGGTGAGATTTTCGAGGCACTCCGCACCCGCGGCCTCGACGCGCTGATTGATGACACGGATGAACGCCCCGGCGGAAAATTCGCGACGGCGGATCTTATCGGCCTGCCCTGGCAAATCATTGTCGGCCCCAAGGGGCTGGCTGATGGCAAGGTCGAGCTGAAGCGCCGCGCGACCGGCGAGCGGATGACGCTCACCCCCGCCGAGGCGGTCGAGCGGATCGCGGGCTGAAGGGCCTGCGTGCAATGGGCTTCCTGTTCTCCTCCTTCGAATGGCTGGTCGCGTGGCGCTATCTGCGCGCGCGGCGCCGCGACGGGTTCATTTCGGTGATCGCCGGCTTCTCGTTTGTCGGCATTATGCTTGGCGTCGCGACGCTGATTGTCGTGATGGCGGTTATGAACGGCTTCCGGCAGGAGCTGATGAGCAAGATCCTCGGCGTGAACGGCCATGCCTTCATCCAGCCCTATGGAGAGGCGCTCTCCGATTACGAGAATATCGCGGCGCGTGTCGCCAGGGTGAAGGGGGTGACGCTGGCGGCGCCGATCGTTGAAGGACAGGTGCTCTCCGCCTCGCAGAACGCCACGAGCGGCGCGCTGGTGCGCGGTGTGCGCGAGGCGGATCTCAAGCGCTTCACTTCCGTTGCGAAAAACATCGTCGATGGCACGCTCAATGGCTTTGACGGTTCGGAGAAGATCGCCGTCGGCCGCCGGCTTGCCGGCTTTCTCGGCGTGGGGATCGGCGACAAGATCAAACTGCTCTCACCCAAGGGGCCTTCGACGCCGTTCGGCTCCGCGCCGCGCCAGAAATCCTATGAGATCGGCGCGATCTTCGAAGTGGGGATGAGCGAATTCGATGCGAGCTTCGTCTTCATGCCGCTCGCCGAGGCGCAGCTCTATTTCGACAGCGAAGGGCAGGCGGCGATGATCGAGGTCTTCGTCGACAGCCCCGATCGCATGGATGATGTCCTGCCGAAGATCCGCGAAGCCGTGGGCATGCCCCATGCGCTGACCGATTGGCGCTTCCGCAACCGCACCTTCTTCGGCGCGCTGGAGGTGGAACGCAACGTGATGTTCCTCATCCTCACCATGATCGTGCTGGTGGCGGCGCTCAACATCATTTCCGGCCTCACCATGCTGGTGAAGGACAAGGCGCGCGGCATCGCCATTCTTCGGACGATGGGCGCGACGCGCGGCTCCATCCTGTCGATTTTCGTGATTACCGGCGCTGCGATCGGTGTCGGTGGCACTTTCGTCGGCTTTCTGCTCGGGCTTCTGATCGCGAATAACGTGGAAAGCCTGCGTCAGGCTGTTTCGTGGCTTTCCGGCGCCCAGATCTTTCCGCCTGAGCTTTATTTCCTCTCGCGCCTTCCCTCGGATGTGCGCCCGAGCGAGGTGGTCGCAATCGTGGTGATGGCGCTGACGCTCTCGCTCCTCGCGACGCTTTATCCCGCCTGGCGCGCGGCGAAGCTCGATCCCGTCGAAGCCTTGCGAGGGGAGTGAACCATGCGCGGTTTTTGCACTCGTTCTTCCGAGGCGCCAAAGCGCGCCCGAACTTATGCGAGGATAGAAGGCTGATGGCCACGCCCGCGCTTCTCATCGCCAATGTCTGCCGCGCCTATATCCAGGGCGAGAATGTCGTGCGCGTGCTCGCGGGCGCGGATCTCGAGATCATGCCGGGCGAGATGGTCGCGCTTGTCGCGCCCTCTGGCGCCGGCAAATCGACGCTGCTGCATATCGCGGGCCTGCTCGAACATGCAGATCAGGGCGAAGTCTTCATCGGAGATACCGCGACCGCGGGGCTTGATGACGGCGCGCGCACCCGCTTGCGGCGATCCGAGATCGGGTTCGTCTACCAGTTCCACCATCTGCTGCCGGAATTCTCCGCGCTCGAGAATGTCGTGCTGCCGCAGCGAATCGCGGGGCTTCCCGTCGCGGAAGCGGAGGCGCGCGCGCGTGACATCCTTGGTTTTCTCGGGCTCGGCCACCGCATCGAACATCGGCCGGGAGAGTTGTCTGGTGGCGAACAGCAGCGCGTCGCGATCGCGCGTGCGGTGGCGAACACGCCCCGCCTGCTGTTGGCGGATGAACCGACCGGCAATCTCGACCCCACGACCGGCGAGCATGTTTTCGCGACCCTCTCGGCGCTGGTGAAGCAATCTGGTCTCGCCGCACTCGTCGCGACGCACAACCTTGAGCTGGCGGCGCGGATGGATCGTCGCATCACCCTGCGTGAAGGGCGTGTCGTCGCGCTGCCCTGAGCGCAAGTTTCGCTGGCCCTGTCGCCGATCTGTCATAAACTCCGGTCATGAGACGGAAGGGCGGAATCACGCCCGGACAACGCATGAACGGGACGAAACGAAGACCATGGCGATTTCGCAGGATGTGAGTGGACTGAAACCGGCCGAACTCGCCGAACACCCTTCCCGATTCATCAATCGCGAATTGTCCTGGCTGCAATTCAACCGCCGCGTCATGGAGGAGGCGGGAAATTCCGGCCACCCGCTGCTTGAGCAACTGCGCTTTCTCTCGATCTCGGCGAATAATCTCGACGAATTCTTCATGGTCCGCGTCTCGGGCCTTATCGAGCAGATGATTGCCGGCGTGCTGACGCCTTCCGATGACGGGCTGACGCCCGAGCAGGCGCTGGACCTGATCACCGAGGAAGTCGAAGCCCTGACCGCTGACCAGCAAGATCGCTGGCGCAAGCTGCGCGTGGCGCTTGAAGCGGAGAGGATCGTCGTCGTCGCGCCCATCGATCTTTCTGAATCGGATGAGAATTTCCTGCGCGATCACTTTCTCGCATCGATCTTCCCGACGCTGACCCCGCTCGCGATCGATCCCGCGCATCCTTTCCCCTTCATTCCCAATCTGGGCTTTTCGCTCGCGCTCAGCCTCGCCCGCCAGAGCGACGGACGCGCATTGCGGGCGTTGATCCGCATGCCCCAGAAGCTCGAACGCTTCATCCGGCTGCCCGATGCAAAGGGGCGCGCGCGTTTCATCCTGCTCGATCAGGCGATGACGCTGTTCATCCCCACGCTGTTTCCGGGCTATGCGCTCAAGGGTATCGGCGCCTTCCGCGTGATCCGCGACAGCGATATCGAGATCATGGAGGAGGCGGAGGATCTGGTCCGCACCTTCGAGACCATGCTGAAGGCGCGCAAGCGCGGCGTGGTGATCCGCCTCGAACTGGAAGCGGCGATGCCGGAGGATCTGCGCGCTTTCGTTGCAGCGGAACTGCGCGTCAAGCCGCGCGAGGTTTTTGTCGTCGACGGCATGATCGCGCTCAACGATCTGTCGCAGCTTGTCTCGGTTGATCGACCCGATCTCAAATTCGTGCCCTATGCCCCGCGCTTTCCCGAGCGGGTGCGCGAGCATGGGGGCGATTGCTTCGCGGCGATTCGCCAGAAGGATCTGGTGGTCCACCATCCTTACGAAGCCTTCGACGTGGTGGTGAACTTCCTCGAGCAGGCCGCGCGCGACCCGGCCGTCGTCGCGATCAAGCAGACGCTGTATCGCACCTCGGCCAACAGCCCGATCGTGCAGGCGCTGTCGGAAGCGGCGGAAGCAGGCAAGAGCGTCACCGCGCTGGTGGAACTCAAGGCGCGCTTCGACGAGGAGGCCAATATCCGCTGGGCGCGCGACCTCGAGCGCGCCGGGGTGCAGGTGGTCTACGGCTTCATCGAGCTCAAGACCCATGCCAAGCTCAGCCTTGTGGTGCGGCGCGAGGGCGGTGAATTGCGCACCTACTGCCATGTCGGCACCGGCAATTACCACCCGATCACGGCCAAGATCTACACCGACCTGTCCTACTTCACCGCCGATCCGGTGATCGGGCGCGATGTCGCGCGGATATTCAATTTCATTACCGGCTATGCCGAACCCGCTGCGCTCGAGCGCATGGCGGTCTCTCCGGTCACGCTCAAGAAGAAGCTGATCGAGCATATCGACGCCGAGATCGAGCACGCGAGGGCCGGGCGCCCGGCCGTGATCTGGTGCAAATGCAATTCGCTCGTCGATCCGGTCATCATCGATGCGCTTTATCGCGCCAGTCAGGCCGGGGTGCAGATCGATCTGGTGGTGCGCGGCATCTGTTGCCTCAGGCCGGGCATTCCGGGTTTTTCGGACAATATCCGCGTCAAATCCATCGTCGGGCGTTTTCTCGAACATGCCCGTATCTATGCCTTCGGCAACGGGCATGGCCTGCCGCACCAGAAGGCGGTGGTCTATATCTCCTCCGCCGATCTCATGCCGCGCAATCTCGACCGGCGGGTGGAAAGCCTGTGCCCGATCATGAACCCCACGGTGCACGAGCAGGTGCTGGGCCAGATCATGCAGGCCAATCTTCTCGACAACCAACAGAGCTGGCGGGTCTTGCCCGATGGCTCGTCTTTGCGCATAACGCCGGAGGAAGGCGATGAGCCCTTCAACGCGCATCGCTACTTCATGACGAATCCGAGTCTTTCCGGTCGTGGCACATCGCTCAAGCTCTCGCGGCCCCGGCCGCTCACCAAGAAAAAAGCGCCCGGCGGGCGCTGACGGCCTTCCGTTCCGAGCTGGACCCGCTTGATCATGCCCGGATTTTCAGCTTCCCCGGTGGCGACGGTTGCGCACAGGCCGGTCGCCGTCATCGATATCGGCTCGAATTCCGTCCGCCTCGTTGCCTATGACCGCCTTGGCCGTGCGCCGGTCTCGATGTTCAACGAGAAGAGCCTTTGCGGCCTTGGTCGCGATGTGGCGGTCACGGGTCTGCTTCCGCCGGATGGTCTGGTTCAGGCGCGCGATGCGCTCAAGCGTTTCCGCGTCCTGTGCGACCTGATGCGGGTGGAACGCATTTTCGTCCTGGCGACGGCGGCGGTCCGCAAGGCACGCAACGGCCCGGATTTCATCGCCGAGGTAGAGGAAATCCTCGGCGAGCCCGTCTCCGTGCTCAGCGGCACCGAGGAAGCGCGTCTCGCCGCGCTCGGCGTGATTTCCGGCCTTTACCGCCCGAACGGCCTTGCCGGGGATCTTGGCGGGGGTAGCCTTGAACTGATCGATATCGCGGATGGCGAGGTCGGGCAGGGGGTCAGCGTCGAGCTGGGCGGACTGACCCTGAGGGATACTTCGGGCAAGAGCCTCAAGAAAGCGGCGAAGATCGTCGCTGAAACGCTTGCCGGGGTGCCCGATCTCGCCAGGGCGCGGGGACGCGATATCTTCATCATCGGGGGCACATGGCGTGCCATCGCGCGGCTGCATATGGCGAAATCGAACTATCCGCTCAACGTGCTGCATGGCTACACCGCCAATGCCCGCGCGCTCGCGGACTTCTGCGCGGATCTTCAACGGGTCGATCTCGACCAATTGCCCGCAATCGGCGAGATCTCGCGCGAGCGCAAGCCTTTGCTGGTTTACGGCGCGCTGGTTCTGGGCGAGCTGATCCAGCGGACCGGCGCCGCCCGGCTCGTCGTCTGCACCAGCGGCGTGCGGGAAGGCGTGCTGTTCTCGCAATTGC
The DNA here is from genome assembly GCA_020161575.1 of Pseudomonadota bacterium. Lineage (GTDB taxonomy): Bacteria > Pseudomonadota > Alphaproteobacteria > Rhizobiales > Beijerinckiaceae > Rhabdaerophilum. The sequence continues at coordinate 135,483 of JAIUNR010000005.1, read as the reverse complement.
CGGGGGCGGTGCAGCAGCAGGATGCCCTGATCGCCGCCGCACGCGCCCTGAGCGACCTTCACGCCCGTGCGCCCGCCCATGCCGACGAGCTGATCGGCTGGCTCGATGATTTCATGCAGAGCGCTTTCCCGGATGAAACGCCGGCGGAACGGCGCATCCGGCATGCCGCCTGCCTCGTTTCCGAAGTAGCCTGGCGCGCCAATCCCGATTACCGCGCCGAGGAGGCGGCCCGGATGGTCGCCTATGCCGCTTTGCCTGCGGTGGATCATCGCGAGCGCGCTTTCCTCGCTTCCGTCCTGCATGCGCGTTACGAGGGGCTTAGCGAGAATGTCCAGCCTCCATTGCGAGCCCTGCTGACCCTGCGTGAGATTGATCAGGCGCGGATGCTCGGATGCGTCATCCGGGTTGCCTTCAACATCTCCGCCGGGCAGCCGGGTGTTCTTTCACGCGCGCCTCTACTTATGGCTGCAGGAAAATTAACTCAGTTTCTTCCCGCCGCCTTTGCCAACCTCTCCAACGAAAGATTGGTCGGAAGGCTGCGCCAGACCGCGAAAATGCTTGGGTCCGGCTTTGAAATCTCGATATCCGGCGCGTAGGTTAGAACTTATCTAACTTTTCTCGGAAAAAGATTGTCTCCGCAAAGCGAATTCCGGAGCAAATTCTATGAATAATATCCTTGCGCGCGGCGATTCGCTTCAGGCTCGCCTGGTTGCAACCATGCTGGCATTGCTTCTGGCGGCGGTTCTCGCCGTCGGTTGGCTGAGTTACACCCGGCTATCAGCCCAGATCGCGACCGATATCGAACGACGCACCCATGCTTCGCTCCGCGTCGCCAGCCGCCTCTTCATTGATGCGACCTCCGCGCAAGGAGGCTACCGGATTGAGCCGGATGCCGCGGGAGAACCCGAGCGGCTTGCCATGACGAAGCAGCCTTCCGAGGCAATCAGCGAGGAAGAGCTGAACCGGATCGTGGATTCCGTCACTTATACCAATGGTGGAACTGCGACCATCTTTCGCTGGCAGGAAGACAAGAAGGACTTCATCCGCGTCGCGACCACCGTGAAGAAAGCCGATGGCTCGCGCGCTGTCGGCACCTATCTGGGACAGGGCGGAGCAGTCTATCCGGTCATGATGGCCAAGCGTGCCTATCGTGGCCCGGCGACCATCCTCGGCGAAGCACATCAAACCGGATATCTCCCTCTGATCGACGCGGATGGAGCAGTTTCAGGGATTCTCTACATCGGTATCGGCAAGCTATCGGATCTTTCCGCGGAATCTGCCCGACTGCTTTTCCAGCTCGAGATCGGCATCCTCATCACCATCAGTGCGGCCGCCGGGCTGCTCTGGCTTGCAACCGTACGCCTTCTCGCGCCGCTCGTGCGTGTTGCGGATGCAACGGTGGCATTGGCGTCAGGCGGTACGAACACATCCATTCCCCATACGGATCGCGGCGACAGGATCGGCATGATCGCCCGAGCCGTGGATGGATTTCGGGAGGCGGTTGCCAGCCAGCGCGATCAGGAGCGCCAGCAGGCTGAGAATGCCGCGCGCCTCGCCATGCGCAAGAGCGAGATGGATGGAATGGTGGAGCAGTTCCGTGTTTCTGTCCGCGCTGCGCTCGAGCGCCTGCGGAGTGGTTCCGATCAGGTCATGGCGACCTCGGCGGTGATCCGCTCCGCGACATCCCATGCCCAACAGCGGGTGGGCGAAGGCCGTGAGGCTGCCTCACTTGCTGCGAATGCGATCTCGGAAGTCGCGACCGCAACGAGCCAGTTCGCGGCCTCCATCGCGGAGATCGCGACTCGCTCGAACGACGCCGCCATGGTCGTGCGCCGCGCAACCGAAACAGGCGAACATGCCGGTGCGGTTGCCGCTGAACTGACCTCGACCGTGGATCGTATTGCCAATGCCGTGTCGCTTATTTCCTCGGTCGCCTCGCAGACGAACCTGCTTGCGCTCAACGCCACGATCGAAGCTGCCCGCGCCGGTGAGGCTGGCAAAGGCTTCGCTGTCGTTGCTTCGGAAGTGAAGGAACTTTCGGGCGGGACATCCAGAGCGGCGGCTGAAATCGCCGATCTGGTCAAGGGGATCGAGAATGTGTCGCTTCAGGTGACGAATGCCACTCAGGATATCGGGAAGGGCCTCGGCTCCATCAACGAGACCACCCTTGTCATCGCATCGGCGGTCACCGAGCAGGAGCAGGTGACGCGCGGAATTGCCGGCAACGCCGATATGGCCGCCCAGCGGTCGGATGTGATCCGAGCCGGTTACGACGATGTGCAACGCGCGATCACGGAATCAGCCGGTGCGGCGGACGCGCTCGACCGGCTCTCGCGCGAATTCACGCAGGCGACAGACGGGCTGGTGCGCGAGGTCGAGGATTTCCTCACGCGCATGGCAGCGTGAAGTTATTCCCCTTCGTGATTGCCGTGCGTGCGCGGCACCGCGACGACCCGGCCTTTTTCCAGCCCCAGCGTCACCTCGCCGGCGATGAGCTTGAGCGCCAGCGCGCCGTAGATCTCGTGGCGCCAGCCGCTCCTGAGCGGGCTCCCGGCTTCCGGGTTGCCGGCCAGGCGGTCGATATCCTCGGAAGAGGCGATGAGGCGCGGGGCGACCTGGTTACGCTCCGCCACGGATTGCAGCAGAACCTTGAGCAATTGCGTCAACGCGCCATTGCCGCCGGAGCGTTCCTCCACGAAAGCGGGGATTGTCGCGGGGTCGCGCGCGCGGCCGCGCGCCACGGCCTCGAGGATCTCCACCCCCGCGCGTGAGCGCTCGAATCCGTTCGGGATGGAGCGCAGGCGGCCGAGATCCTCGGCTGATTTCGGTTGCGCAACGGCGATTTCGGCCAACCCGTCATCCTTGAGGATGCGCCCGCGCGGGACATCGCGTGACTGCGCCTCGCGTTCGCGCCAGGCCGCGAGTTCGATGAGAATCGCCCGTTCGACCGGCTTGCGGATGCGCGCCTTGACGCGCTGCCAGGCTTCATCCGGGTCCATCTCGTAGGTTTTGGGGTTGGTGAGGATCGCCATCTCATCCGCCACCCAGGCGAAACGGTCGTTCTTTTCCATGCGCGCGATCAGCTTCCGGTAGACAATGCGCAGATGCGTCACGTCAGCGGCGGCATAGGCGAGCTGCGCCTCCGTCAGCGGGCGGCGGGACCAATCCGTGAAGCGCGAGGATTTGTCGATCTTCGCACCCGCGAGCGAGGAGGCGAGGCTTTCGTAGGAAACCTGTTCGCCGAAACCGCAGACCATCGCCGCGACCTGGCTGTCGAAGAGGGGCGCGGGAATCACGCGGCCCTTCTGCCAGATGATTTCGAGATCCTGCCGCGCGGCGTGAAAGACCTTGGTGACTTTCTCATCGGCCATCAGCGCGAAAAACGGCGTGAGATCAATGCCCTCCGCCTGCGGATCGACCAGTACGATCTCTTCCGAGCTTGCCATCTGGATAAGGCAGAGCTTGGGGTAATAGGTGGTCTCGCGCATGAATTCCGTGTCAATCGTCACGAAGTCATGCGTGGCGAGCCGGGCGCAGGCCTCGGCGAGCGCATCGGAGGAGGTTGTCAGGGCGGGGACGGGCAGGTTCACGGCATTGGGCATAGATCGCGCATCTAGCTGAAAAAAAGCCGTTTGTCCCCCCCTGTCGACGGCTTTCTTGCCCCGGCATCCTCCATCATCGCTTGACAATCCGGTCCGGGGAAAGCTCAAGTCCGCCGCGAGACGCGGCGCGGAGCGAATCCGGCGCCGCCTTGCTTGTTTGTTGAAAGACATCGCGAGAGAAGTGACCGCCATGCATCGCTACCGTTCCCATACCTGCGGCGCCCTGCGCGCGGAGCATATCGGCTCCGAAGCGCGGCTTTCCGGCTGGTGCCACCGCATTCGCGATCACGGCGGCGTGCTCTTCATCGATCTGCGCGACCATTACGGCATGACGCAGATCGTGGTCGATCCCGACAGCCCCGCCTTCCGCGACGCCGAGAAGGTGCGTTCGGAATGGGTGATCCGTGTCGATGGCAAGGTGCGCCAGCGCCCCGCCGGCACCGAGAACGCGAATCTTCCCACCGGCGCGATCGAGATGTTCGTGACCGATCTCGAAGTGCTCGGGCAGGCGGCGGAACTGCCGCTCCAGGTCTTCGGCGATACCGATTTCCCCGAGGAAACCCGCCTCAAATACCGCTTCCTCGACCTTCGCCGCGAGCGGCTGCACAACAACATCATGCTGCGCGTCAAGGTCATCGATTCCATGCGCCAGCGCATGAAGGCGGGCGGTTTCAACGAATTCTCGACGCCCATCCTCACGGCTTCCTCGCCCGAGGGCGCGCGCGACTTCCTCGTGCCGAGCCGCATCCATCCCGGCACCTTCTACGCGCTGCCGCAGGCGCCGCAGCAATATAAGCAATTGCTGATGATGGCCGGCTTCGATCGGTATTTCCAGATTGCCCCGTGCTTCCGCGACGAAGACCCGCGCGCCGATCGCTTGCCCGGCGAGTTCTACCAGCTCGATATCGAAATGAGCTTCGTGGAGCAGGAGGATGTTTTCGCCGCGATGGAGCCGGTGATCCGTGGTGTGTTCGAGGAATTCGCCAACGGCAAGCCGGTCACACCGTCTCCCTGGCGACGCATTCCCTATGCCGAGTCGATGGCGAAATACGGCTCCGACAAGCCGGACCTTCGCAACCCGATCGTGATGCAGGATGTCTCGGAGCATTTCCGGGGTTCGGGCTTCAAGGTTTTCGCGCGCATTCTCGAGGATGAGAAGAACCGTGTCTGGGCGATCCCCGCCGCCGGCGGCGGCAGCCGCGCCTTCTGCGACCGCATGAATTCCTGGGCGCAGGGCGAGGGCCAGCCGGGTTTGGGCTATCTCATGCTGAAGGACGGCGCCGGGCAGGGGCCGATCGCCAACAATATCGGCCCGGAGCGGGTCGAGGCGATCCGCGCGCAGCTTGGCCTCAAGGATGGCGATGCCGCCTTCTTCGTGGCTGGAAACCCCGAGAAATTCGTCAAATTCGCCGGTGCCGCGCGCCTCAAGGTGGGTGAGGATCTGAACCTCACCGACAAGGAGCGCTACGAATTCGCCTGGATCACCGATTTCCCGTTCTACGAATGGAACGAGGACGAGAAGAAGATCGATTTCTGCCACAACCCCTTCTCGATGCCGCAGGGCGGGCTGGAAGCGCTCAATTCGCAGGACCCACTCAGCCTCAAGGCGTTCCAGTATGATCTCGCCTGCAACGGCTATGAATTGGCCTCGGGCGGCATCCGCAATCACAAGCCGGAAGCCATGGTGAAAGCCTTCGAACTCGCCGGCTACAGCGAGGAAACGGTGGTTGAGCGCTTCGGCGGCATGTTCCGCGCCTTTCAATATGGCGCGCCGCCCCATGGCGGCATGGCGGCGGGCGTCGATCGCATCATCATGCTGCTCGCCGGCGAGCAGAACCTGCGCGAGGTCGCGCTCTTCCCGATGAACCAGCGCGCCGAGGATATCCTCATGGGCGCGCCGGCCGAGGCGACCAACAAGCAGCTGCGCGAATTGCATCTGCGGGTGAATCTGCCTGAGAAGGGCTGAGGAATGGCGTCTTTTTCTCCGTCATTGCGAGGAGCGACGCGGCGAAGCAACCCAGCTTCAGGCCGCCTACGCGGCTGGATTGCCGCGTCGGGGCTTGGGCCCTTCCTCGTCATGATGGCGCGGCAGAGCCAAGGCGCATGAACGCGCCCGTTGAGCGCAGCCGCTGGGGCGATCTCAAGCGTCTCGTGGGCGAGACCGGCAGCCGTTATGTCGGGCTTTATGCGCTGGCCTTCGTGCTGCTCGGCGTGGTGTCGGCGACCACCGCCGCGACCGCCTGGCTGATGAAGGATGTCATCAACGAGGTCTTCATCGCGAAAAGCCGCGATGCGCTGTTCTTCGTCGCCGGCGCGGTTTTCGTCATTTATGTCGCGCGCGGTCTCGCGGCCTACGGGCAGGGCGTGATCCTCGCGCGGATCGGCAATGCCATCGTGGCGGAAGGCCAGAAGCGGTTGGTTGCGGCGCTGCTTTCCCAGCCGTTGCCGGTGGTCCTGTCGCGCACTTCCAGCGAGGTGGTGCAGAAGCAGGTGCTTTCCGCCGAATCCGCGCGGCAGGTGCTTCAGGTGCTGGTCACCGTCGTCGGGCGCGACGTGCTGACCCTCATCGGCCTCATCGCCGTGATGGTGGTGCAGGACCCGCTGGTCTCCGGTTTCGTGCTGCTGGTGCTGCCGGTCGCGGCGATTTTCGTCGCCGGGCTGGGCATGCGCATCCGCAAGGTGCAGAAGCGGCAGGTCTCCATCGGCGTCACGCTGGCGGACCAGCTGCGCCAGATCATTCAGGGCATCCGTGTCGTCAAGGCGTTCGGTGCCGAGGACAGGCTCGGCACGCGCCTTGCCGGCGTTATCGAGGAGCAGCAGAAGAACGCCGACCGCGCCGCCGTTCTGATGTCGCGCACCCAGCCGATCGTCGAGACGCTGGCCGGCATCGCCGTCGCGCTGGTGATCCTCTATGGCGGCTGGCGCGTGATCGGCCATGGCGCGACGCCGGGCGAATTCTTCTCCTTCATCACCGCGCTGCTGCTGGCCTATGATCCCGCGCGGCGGCTCGCCAGCGCGCGCTTGCAGGTGGAGCAGCATCTCGTCGGGCTCGGCCTTTTCTATGAGATGATCGATGAGGCCGTGCCCGCGAACACGGCACGGGGCGACACCTATGATCCCAAGGGCGGTGCCATCCGCTTTGAGAAGGCATCCTTCGGTTACGAGAACGACACGCCTCTTCTCGATAGTCTCGATCTCGATTTCCCCGCCGGCAAGGTCACGGCGCTTGTGGGGCCGTCCGGCTCCGGGAAATCGACCATGCTCAGCCTCATTCTCGGCTTCTGGCCGCTGAATTCCGGGCGGATTTCGGTCGATGGGCAGGATCTCGCCGCGCTCGATCCGGCGAGCCTGCGCGAGAAGATCGCCTATGTCGGGCAGGATGCCTTCCTGTTCGACGGTTCGATCCGCGAGAATATCGCGATCGGCGCCGCCAATGCGCAGGAGGCGGCGATCATCGCAGCCGCGAAGGCCGCTCACGCGCATGATTTCATCACGGCGCTGCCGCAGGGCTACGATACGCCGGTCGGTGAACTCGCGGGACGGCTCTCGGGCGGGCAGCGCAGCCGCATCGCCATCGCCCGCGCCTTCCTGCGCGATGCGCCCATCCTGCTGCTCGACGAGCCGACCGCCGCGCTCGACGCCGCCTCGGAGGAGGCGATCCGTACGACCTTGGCCGAACTCGCCGCGGGGCGCACGACCATCCTCGTCGCGCATCGCCTCGCGAGCGTGACCGGCGCCGATCGCATCGTGGTGCTTGATCGCGGGCTGGTTGCCGAGAGCGGCGACCATGCGACCCTGATGGCGCGGAACGGGGTCTATGCCGGGCTATTCAGGCTTCAGAACGGGGGCAACGCATCGTGAAGGGTAAAGATCTCATCAAGGCTTTATTGAGCCCTGCTTATCTTCGCGATCTCTTCCGCTTTCGAGCTGAAGCACGTGCTTTGGGGATTCCAATGCCCTCCCTCGGCAAACTTCGTCCGATGTCGGAAGACGCAACGGCAACAACGGGCTTTGACACGCATTATGTCTATCATACGGCATGGGCCGCGCGCGTTCTGGCACGCACGCGGCCAGACAAGCATGTGGACGTTGGTTCGTCGCTCTATTTTGTCGGCAATGTCTCGGCCTTCATTCCCATGGTTCATTACGATTACCGCCCACCCGAGCTGTCACTTCCAGGCGCGGAAGTCGGCGCGGCGGATCTACTGAATTTACCCTTTGAATCCGCTTCGATCGCCTCTCTCTCTTGCATGCATGTGATCGAGCATGTCGGGCTCGGCCGTTATGGGGACAGACTGGACCCTCTAGGCGACGCCAAGGCTTGCGCGGAACTCTCGCGCGTGCTCGCGCCCGGTGGGCGGCTGCTGTTCGTTACCCCAGTCGGAAAGCCGGCGATCCACTTCAACGCCCATCGCATCTATGGCCATGACGCGGTGCTCTCGCTTTTCCCTGGCCTTGAGCTGGAGGAATTCGCGCTGATCACGGACAAACGGGACGGCGCCACCTTGGTGCTCAATGCTGACCCGGCGAGGGTCGCAAAGCAGCGCTATGGCTGTGGCTGCTATGTCTTCCGCAAACCCGCCTGATCAATCGCGCGTGAAGAGATAGCTCGTCTTCGCCTCAAACCATGCGGCTTTCATCCCCGTGAGCGCCTCGACCAGAGGCGCGCGGCGGATCGTGTTGTGATGCACGCGATGGACCTTGAACCCGGCGAAAGGCGCGAAAACCTTCTGTGTCATGGCAAAGGTCTTGTGGAAGCGCGGGTGCCCGCCTGCCGCGAAGCGGGGATGGAAGGAAACCAGCGCAGTCAGGCCGGGGCGTGAGATCAACCGCGTGAGCTGGGGCACGATATCGTATTCCGCGCCCTCCGTGTCGATCTTGAGGAAAACCGGGCCTTCGGGCGGCAGCAAGGCCTCGATTTCAGCCGGGGTGATGGTGGGAATCTCCCAGCTTGTCTGCGCCTTCACATGATGGACGCTGGTCATCGAATCGCCGGCAGCGCTCTTGGCGCCGAGGCGGATGGTTCCGCTCTCAGGCCAGACCGCCTTTTCAATGACCTCGATTTTCGCCGCCAGCGCCGGATTGAGGGCAAGATTCGCCTTGAGGCGCCGCGCAGCCTCGGGATCGGGCTCGAAGGAATAGACCTTTTTCACGCGGTTGGCGGCGAAAAGCGTGATCGGGCCGATCCAGGTGCCGAAATCAAGAAAGGTCGTCTCCGGCGAAAGATGGCGTGCGATCGCGCGGAAAGTCGCCGGTTCCCAATGGCCTGAATTGACGCGGTGCCAGAAGGCTTCGTCCCCCACGGTCTTGAATGCCGCGCCGCAAACATCGATATCGAGCACGTGTTTTTCCTGTCCTTGAGGGGAGTTGAGCCAACTCCGTGATTTTCAGCCAATCGGGCGGTAGCGTGCCCCGGTCAGTGCCGCGACCACCTTGGCGCGCGGATTCGCTTTCGCGTCGAGGCGGATCTCGACGAGTTCACGCGCGCGTGGCCGCGCCAGCAGCAGGGCGCCGGCTTCACCGCTATCGGGCGCAATGACCAGCGGGGCAGCATCGAGGCGCGCGATGAGTTCGGGCAGGCGCATCGCGGCCGGATCGAGCGGGATCGCTCCTTGCGCCAGCCCGGCCAGATCGGTCCGGGCGAGCCTTTCGCGCAGCCGCGCCATGCGCGCGGGGCCCCCTTCGCACAGAAGAACGGGAGCAGGCTCGCGCGGCGTGGCGGGGTAAAGCCGCGCCATCAGCGCGCCGATAGCTGTGGCGACCCCGGCATCGAGGGCAGGCGTTGCGATTTCATGCACTTCCTGCGCCCGGATGAAGCTGCCGGGGCGCGAGACCTCCACCGGGCGCGGACGAAAGGCGCCGTCGCGGATCGCATCCTGGAAAAAGCTCCGCCTTGCCATGCCGTAGGCCACCACCAGCAGCATGTCCTGCGGCACGCCGAGCGGATCGAGCGCGAGGAAGCGCGGCAGAAGCTCCGCGGCGAAGGCGCCGATGCCGTGGTCATCGCCGGAATAGAGCACCAGCGTCGGTTCACGCGGGATGATCTTGCCGCCGAACCGGGCCGTCAGATCGGGCGCGCCGCTGCCTTGCGCGGTCCAGGGCGGGTCCTGCGGGATCAGCCTCGCGCCGCGCAGCAGGCGCCCGGTGGCCGGTTCGATGAACGTGTCGCCGGTGATCACGCGCCAGCCCGGCGCCTTTACATGCATCGGCAGGGTATCGCGCGCGCCCTTCGGCCAAAGCGGCAGCGCCAGCGCGCTGAGGCGGCGCCGCCAGTTCGGGTTGAGGCGGCGCGAATAGAACCGGACCGCCCCGGAAATCAGCGCTTGACGGAGAGACATCGGAAACCCAAAAACCAGATCCCGGCGAGGCCGGGCCATTCGCGGGTCTCATAGACCAATTTCCGCCAAGGGGAAATGCGCAAGGCATGAAGGGGCTGGGGCCGATGATTGAGCCACAGGAGCAGATCGCGAGGATCAACCTCAACGTCTTCTCGAATGTCGCCTCGCGCGATGCGGCGGATTGCCTCGTGCCCGAGGCGATCGCCTCCTATCTCGCGTGCTTTGATGGCGAACGCGGTGCGCGCGAGACCATCATCCGGGTTTTCTGCGATCCCAAGCCGCATCGCGCGAATTTTCCGGCCTGGATCGAGGCCATCCGTGCGGGAACGCAGGGGCTGAGCGTCGAGATCGTCGAGAGCGAAGGGTTGATCGACAGTTTCGCGCGCTCCATCGTCATGAGCGAATGCGACTACGCGATGCAGCTCGAACACGATTTCGTTTTCCTGAAAAAGAACATCCCGCATTCGATTTCCGAGATGGTCGCCGCCATGCGGGCGGGCGATATCGATTTCCTGCGTTTCAACAAGCGCAGGAATATCGCGCAAGGCTACGACCTCTTCCTCGACGAAGCGCGTGCGTCGAATGTCCCGATGTGCCGGGTCAATGGACGCTCCAACAACCCGCAGATCATTCGTGTCGATTACTATCGGGAGGTCGTCTACCCAATCATTGCAGGACCGAAAGGGCAGGAAATCGGGCTCGAAGGGGGGCTTTGCCGCTTTGTGGGTGGCGGCCATCTCTATGGCCCGCTTGGCTGGCCGCGCACCGTGCAGCACCTCGACGGCCGTGCGATCCGCTGGCGTGACGGCATCGCGCGCCGGCTTCATCTCATGAAGAGCAGGGCGCGATCCAGAGCATTTTCCGATAAAGCTGGCACCGGCTGATCGAAAGAAAATACGCAAAAAACAAGCCTAGAGCATAACCCAACCCTCGGGATATAGATCACCGATATAGGTCTTCTTGAGGGCTTGCGGCGTTAACCACGCCCGCGGTGCGATCACGAGGCTGCCCAGTTGAGGAGCCATCCAGGCACTCCACCAGGAAAACGTGGAATTGGCGATGATATGGTGAGCTGCACTGCTCATCAGGAAGAGATCGTCAGCTGCGCTGAACCCTTTTACAAGTCGATATGATACGTCATCGGGGATCATGGCCTGCGCGGCATCCGGCGTATCCGTGAACAGGAATATCTCCTCGACCGGGCGCGCGGCTCGGGCAAGGGCAATGGCGTCGCGGTAATAGCGTGCAGCAAGTGTGCCATGAGTGGCGCTGAAAGCTTCATCCTTGAAGTCGCCGATCCGCGCATGCACGGCGAGAGCATGAGGGGGTAATGTTCTTGCGAATGCCCGCGCTTTCTCGGAAGCAATCTGGGCGAGATCAAACGCCCTGCGTACCTCTGCTGCTACCGGATCGAAATAGCGCGCGGAATGAAAATAGCCGGATAGGCACACGCGACCTGAAAGGTGTTCAAATCTGGGGTCATAGGCGTAGGAGGCTTCACGAAACACAACGCCGCGCCAGCCGGGAGGTCGACGAAGCGCTTTTGGCGTCAACGTGCGGATGATCCGGTGTTGGGCTCGTGCGAGCGGGGAGAGGTCGTTTCCGGCTATCCTTGCGCCATGTGCAAGATTGTCGAGCGCATAGCTGCGTGCGCCTTGATCGCGAAAGCGAGAAATGTCGAATTCCAGCGCGGCGCCCAGACGTTTCGCGAGAGCGAATCCGGCCGCGGCCTGAAACAACTGGTTCCCCATCCCGCCGAGAAGCTCGACCCGGACGATCGGAGCGCTTGTCATCTTTCACCCGCGCCCAATGAAAGGCAGATAGCGTTTCCAGCGTTGGCGGCGGCGCTCGCGCTTGATGACGCGGATTTCATAAAGCCGGGGATGCACGACATCCATCGTAAGATGAGGCGACTCGCTCGCGAAGAGATGGGCGTGGCTGGCAGCATAAAAAACCGTGATATTCTGCTGATACCAGAACTCCACAGCATGCTCGCTCCAGATCTTCTGGCGCAGCGCGAGGGAGGGAGAAAACCCTTTTTCCGCAAACCGTGCGGCCCAATAGGATTGCCAGCGCTCGTTGACGTGACCCTCTCCTCCCTGGGCTGGGATCGCAGCCGAAAAAAGAATGACCGGCGCGCTGGCGGTCAGGTATTCGACGAGGTGTGCGCCGGCTCGCTCGGAAAGATGCTCCGCGACTTCCAGCGATATCGCAAGATCGGCCGGGCGGATTTCCGGCCAGATCTCGGCCTCGAAGTCGATCCGTTCAAATCTTTCGAGCGGAATGCGCAATTGCTCATGCGAAACCCAAGGGCCATCAAGACCGCGCAAGGTCGTTGCGCCAAGCTCTCCGGCGGTTCTCAGCCAGGCGCCGATGCCGCAGCCGACATCCAGCACGGCATTCGGGCGATAGGTTTCGAAGAGTTTTGCAAGGACAATCCGGGCTGAGCGCGCGGAATCTTCGGCGAAACCGTCGAAGAAGGTCTTGTCATAGCGCGCGGCGCGGCTTTTCTCGAAAATCGCCATGGATACCCTACTTTCGCGCCTTGATTGGCGGTGTCGGCGCGAATAGTCAATCGCCCCTTCCGTCATCGCCCGGCGGGGGGTAAGGGAAAAGCTGTCGCCGCGAGGCGTTACGGGGCTTTCACGCATGTGCGGCATTGCAGGACTTTACCGGCCCGGCGGGCTTATGGCCGAGGATCGCGCGGCGCTCGCGGGAATGAACGCGGCCATCCGGCATCGCGGGCCGGATTCGGAAGGGCTCTGGTTCGACGAGGCGGCGGGCGTGGGGCTCGCGCAGCGACGCCTCGCGATTCAGGATCTTTCGCCGGCCGGCGCGCAGCCCATGGTGTCGGCGAGCGGACGCTACGCGATCACCTTCAACGGCGAGATCTATAATTTCAACGCCTTGCGGCAGGAAATCGGCGCGGCAGGTCTGGCGCCGAACTGGCGCGGCCATTCGGATACCGAGGTCTTCCTCGCGGCCATCGAGGCCTATGGCGTCGCGCAGGCGCTGCGAAAACTCCGGGGCATGTTCGCCTTCATCCTGTTCGACCGGCAGGAGGGCAGCGTCACCATCGGGCGCGATCCTTTCGGTGAGAAACCGCTCTATGTGAGCGAGGCGGGCGGCGCCTTTCTTTTCGCTTCCGAGCTCAAGGCGCTGCGGAGCCATCCCGCCTGGCGCGGCGCCATCGACCGCCGGGCGCTCACCGCTTTCCTGCGCCATGGCTATATCCCCGCGCCGATGAGCTTTTTCGAAGGCACGTGGAAGGTCATGCCCGGCGAATATTGCGTGTTCCGGGGGCGCGGCGCACCGGAGCGTCACCACCACTGGGACAGCCTCGCCGAGGCCGAGGTCGCGCGACGGCACCGCTTCGAGGGGACGCGCGCGGAAGCGGAGGCGGAACTCGACCGCCTGGTCCACGCCTCGGTGGAGCGGCAGATGGTCTCGGATGTGCCGCTCGGCGCGTTCCTTTCCGGCGGTATCGACTCATCCACCATCGTCGCGATCATGCAGGCGAGATCCTCCCGCCCGGTGGAAACCTTCACCATCGGCTTCAACGAGGCGGAATTCGACGAAAGCGCCCAGGCCCGCGCCATGGCGGCCCATCTCGGCACCAGCCACAACGAGATGATCCTTTCGGCGCAGGATGCGCTCGATCTCGTACCGGAAATGCCGGGGGTTTATGACGAGCCTTTCGCCGATCCCTCGCAATTGCCGACATGGCTCGTCGCGCGTTTCGCGCGCAGTAAGGTCACTGTCTCGCTTTCGGGCGACGCCGGCGACGAGCTTTTCGCCGGCTACGGGCGTTATCATTCGCTCGACCGCAAATGGGGGAAGGGGGCTTTGGGCGCGGTCGAACGGCTTGCCTCCGGCCTTTACGCGAAGGCGCTGCTCGGGCTCGCTGTTGCGCCCGCCGAGGCTTTGGGGTTTGCGACGCTGGCGGGAAACCGTCTCGCGCCGCTGAAGCTGCGCCTGGAGGACCAGGCCCGTAAGTTCCTCAGCCCCGATGCGCTCACGGCTTACGAGCGCAGTTTCACCGTTGCTGATCAGGCGCATCGGCTGGTGATCGGCGGGGAGCGCGCGAATGAACCGCTGATCAGCGCGATCAGCGGCAAGGCCGGATGGTCGGTGCTCGAACAGGCGGGGATGCTCGATATCCACCGCTATCTGCCCGACGACATTCTCGTGAAGGTCGATCGCGCCGCGATGGCGCATGGGCTCGAAACGCGCGTGCCGCTGCTCGATCCCGACATCGCGCGTTTCGCCTGGTCATTGCCGGACCGGCTTCGCGTGCCGGAGGGGACACGCAAGGGCCTGCTCAAGGGCGTTCTCGGGCGCTATGCGCCGCGCGAATTGTGGGACCGGCCGAAAAGCGGCTTCGGCATTCCTGCGGCTGAATGGCTGCGCGGCGCCTTGCGGCCCATGGCGGAGGATCTGTTCCGCAAGGAGGCGATCGACAAGGCGGGTTATCTCGATTCCCGCCTCGTCAGGGCTGTTTGGGAGGATTTCCTGTCCGGCGGCCAGCGCAGGGTCAATCTCGTCTGGACGCTCTTCGTGCTCCAGCTCTACCTCGCGCGCGAGGGTTAGAGCATTTTCAAGCGAAGTGGGCACCTCAGGGCGATTGCAAGACATTCGCCCGAGTTCGCGTGAAGAACCACAGGTCCGCGCAAGCGAAAATGCGTCAAAAAGGAAAAGACCCGCCTATCCCCCGTCCACCTGCTTGTAGGGCTGGGGGCGCGTGCCGAAAGGATAGGCGAAGGAGCCGAGTGCCGAGGCGATCTGCTTCAGCGCCTTGAAGCCGAGGCGCTTGCCGGTTTCCGGCGCGACGAGCGTGACGGCAGCCAGCGGCAATTGCGCCAGCCCGCCGAGCAGGCGCCCCGTTCCCTTGACCAGCGCGCGCAGCACGGCCTTGGAGCGCCCGCGCATCTTCTCGTGCTGGACCGCGATGTTGATCGCCACGCGGAAGGTGCGGTGGAGCTGCCATTTCAAGGTCATGCGGTTCGCGGGCACGGTTTCATCGACCAGAGCCTCCCCGACCCAGATGATGGTGCCGCCGGCGCGATGCACGCGGGCGAAGAAATCCGTATCCGAGCCGCCGGTGAAGCGCATGGAGGTATCAAAGCCGAGACCTAGGCCCTCCGGCCTGAAAACGGACGTCTTCACCAGCGTGTTATGCCCTTCGGCCTTGGTGAGTCGCGTGCCGGTCGCGCGCTTGTTGATGTCGGGCGTGATCATCCATCCCGGCGTGCCCTCGGGATAGATGGGGATCACGCGGCCATAGAGCACATCGGCGTCATAGGTGCGGGCGGCGGCAACGAATGTTTTCAGCCAATCCTTGTGCGCGACCTCGTCGTCATCGATGTAGAGCGCGTAGTCAAAGCCCATCTCGGCGGCGGTGCGACCGCAGCGGTTGCGCGCGAAGGGAATGCCGAGTTCCGGTTCCAGCACGGCATGGATCGGAATGCCGCTCGCCTCGGAATGGCGGCGAAGCTGGGCTTCGCAGGTCAGCTCCGCGTTGTTCTCGATGACAGCGATCTCGAAGCGCGTATCGGGCGCCTTTTCCTGCGCGATCACGGAGGCGAGGCAGGAATCGAGGAGGATCGGCCTTCCGCGCGTGCAGATGGTGACGAGGATCGAAATCTCGTTGGTTTTCATGATGCTGCTCACCGCAAGGTCCGCCCGCTGAAATGATCCGGTTTCTTATTCCCGCCTGAGGATGATGCGGTCAACGAAATCCGCGAAGCGTCCGGCATGGAAATCCGCCCTGAGGCGTTCGGGGTCGTAATCGTCGCGTACCCAATCGAGGAAGGGTTTCTTCTCATCGGGATGCGCGGCGAGATAGGCATCGAAGACCGCGTCGAGAATGCCCGTGCGCGAGGCGCGGATATGCAGGTGGCGCAGCGAGAGTTCCTTGCGGGCCGCGCGCACGCTCGCCCCCTCCATGAAGACAAGCCAGAGCGCGGCGAGGAACCCCGCGCGGTCCGCGCCCGATTTGCAATGGATCAGCACCGGGGTTTCGAGCCGCCGGAGGAAATCGGGGGCTTCCAGCAGGCTTTCCTTGGAGGGCGGGTCGCGTGAAAGCAACGGAAAAACCGCATAGGCTAGGCCCAGTTTCGCAGCGGCCTCGCCCACCAGCGCGTGCCCGCCATGGCGCGGATCGTGCCGCGCGGTGAGGATGGTCTTCACGCCCTGCCTTTTCGCCCAGGCGATATCGGCGGGGTAGGGCTGGTTCATGCGGAACGCATCACGCGCGAAACGGCGCCGGTTCTTCCAGAAGAGCCTGAGGATGCCGAAATCGACGAGCAGGAAATCGAGCCAGGCCGCCCGGCGTCCACGTGCATCCTGGATCGGCGCGCGGAAAACCTCGCGATCAGGAAAGAGGCGACGGGAGATGGCTTTGCGCAGGGATTTCACGCGGATCTCGGTCTTTCAGCCGACTTTCTTGAGGAATTCGGTCCTCAGTACCAGCCCCTTGATCTTCTCGATCCGGCATTCGATCAGATCGGGATCGTCGGTCAGGTGAATGCCCTTGATCATGGTGCCGCGCTTGACGATCGCGGAAGTCCCCTTGACCTTGAGATCCTTGATCACCTGTACGTTGTCTCCCTCGGCAAGCACCGCGCCGTTGCTGTCCTTCACGATCATGGGCTTGCTCCTATTTTGTTTTGCCTGTGCCGCATAACGGCTCACGCGCGCGAAAGATAGGGGCGAGCCCGCGTTCGAGCGGGGTGGTGCAGGGTTTCATCTCGCGTGAAAGCGCGATTTCGTCTAACCAGAAGGGGATTCGAAGGGGAGAACGATGCCGGTCGAAATGTCGAAGGATCTGCGCTCGGGCGCGCTTGTCTATCACCGCCTGCCCAAGCCGGGTAAGCTCGAGATTGTCGCGACGAAACCGCTTGGAAACCAGCGCGATCTCGCGCTTGCCTATTCGCCCGGCGTCGCGGCGGCCTGCGAGGCAATCGTCGATGACCCCGCGGAAGCAGCCCATCTCACGGCCCGCCAGAACCTTGTCGCGGTGATCTCGAACGGCACCGCCGTGCTGGGGCTGGGCGATATCGGCCCGCTCGCCTCCAAGCCGGTCATGGAAGGCAAGGCGGTCCTGTTCAAGAAATTCGCCGGCATCGACGTGTTCGATATCGAGGTCAACGAGAAGCGGGTCGAGCAGCTCGTGGATGTGATCTGCGCGCTGGAGCCGACCTTCGGCGGCATCAATCTCGAGGATATCAAATCGCCGGAATGTTTCGAGGTCGAGGCGATGTGCCGCGAGCGCATGCAGATCCCGGTCTTCCACGACGACCAGCACGGCACCGCCATCATCGTCGCGGCGGCGATCCGCAACGCGATGGAATTCGCCGGCAAGCCGCTCGATCAGGTCAAGCTCGTCACCTCCGGCGCGGGGGCGGCGGCTTTGGCCTGCCTCAACCTGCTCGTCTCGCTCGGCATCAGGCGCGAGAATATCTGGGTCACGGATATCGACGGCGTGGTCCACAAGGGGCGCAACACGCTCATGGACCGCTGGAAGGAGGTCTATGCGCAGGAGACCGACAAGCGCAGCCTCGCGGAAGTGATCGATGGCGCGGATATCTTCCTCGGCCTTTCCGCTGCCGGCGTGCTCAAGCCGGAATTGCTGAAGAAGATGGCGGACCGCCCGCTTGTCATGGCGCTCGCCAATCCGAACCCCGAGATCATGCCCGAGGCGGCGCTGGAAGCGCGCCCGGACGCGATGATCTGCACCGGCCGCTCGGATTATCCCAACCAGGTCAACAATGTCCTGTGCTTTCCCTATATCTTCCGTGGTGCGCTCGATTGTCAGGCGACGACGATCAACGAGGAGATGAAGCTCGCGGCGGTCCGCGCGATCGCGGAACTCGCGCGCGAGGCTTCCTCCGATGTCGTCGCCAAGGCCTATGGCGGCGAAGCGCGCAATTTCGGCGCGGAATCGCTCATTCCCTCGCCCTTCGATCCGCGCCTGATCCTGCGCATCGCGCCGGCGGTCGCGAAAGCGG
The DNA here is from genome assembly GCA_020161575.1 of Pseudomonadota bacterium. Lineage (GTDB taxonomy): Bacteria > Pseudomonadota > Alphaproteobacteria > Rhizobiales > Beijerinckiaceae > Rhabdaerophilum. The sequence goes on along the minus strand of JAIUNR010000005.1, from coordinate 117,534 downwards.
CGATGGAAACGGGTGTCGCCCGCGCGCCGATCGAGGATTTCGCGGCCTATGAGGAGCGGCTTGGCCGCTTCGTCTTCCGCTCCGGCTTCATCATGAAGCCGATCTTCCAGCAGGCGCGCGAAAACCCCAAGCGTGTCATCTACGCCGAGGGCGAGGATGAGCGCTCCCTGCGCGCCGCGCAGACCGCGGTGGAGGAGAAGATCGCGCTACCGATCCTTGTCGGGCGCCCGCAGGTCATCGAACAGCGCCTCCAGCGTTTCGGACTCTCGATACGGCCGGGTCGTGATTTCGAGATCATCAACCCGGATGACGATCCGCGTTATCGCGATTACGCCCAGACCTATCTCGACATTGCCGGGCGCAAGGGGATCACGCCCGATGCGGCGCGCACGCATGTGCGTACCAATTCCTCGATCATCGCGGCGGTGGCGGTGCGGCGCGGCGATGCCGATGCCATGATCTGCGGGCTCGAAGGGCGTTTCCGCTCCCGTCTCCAGATCATCCGCGACGTGATCGGCCTCGCGCCCGGCGTCACCGAGCTGGCGGCGATGACCCTGATGATCACCAACAAGGGGGCGTTCTTCCTCGCCGACACGCATGTCAACGAGGAGCCGACCCTGCACCAGATCGTCGATATCGCGCTCAGGGCCGCCGCCGAGGTCAAACGCTTCGGAATCGCGCCCAAGATCGCGATGATCTCACATTCCGATTTCGGCTCGCATGACAGCGAAAGCGCGCGCAAGATGCGCGAGGCCGCGCGTATCCTCTCCGAGATTTCGCCTGATCTCGAGGTCGATGGCGAGATGCAGGCGGATTCCGCGCTCTCCGACGTGATCCGGGAGCGCGTGCTGCCGACATCGCGCCTCACCGGCGTCGCCAACATCCTCGTCATGCCGGATCTCGATGCGGCGAACATCGCCAACGAGCTGACCAAGGTGATCGGGGATGCGCTGCCCGTCGGGCCCATCCTGCTGGGAACCGCCTTTCCGGCGCATATCGCGACCTCGACCACGACGGCGCGGGGCGTGGTCAACATGACCGCGCTTGCCGTTGTCGAGGCACAGGGACACAAGCCGGCCTGAGGCCGTCTCCTTCCGTGCGATCCTCTCGATCTGCCATAAAAAAATCCGGGCGCAGGCCCGGATTTTCATTTCAGCGGAGAAGACGGGGGAAGATTACTTCCCGCTCGCCTCGAAGCGCACCTTGGTCAGCAGGGCGGCCGGATTTTGCGAGGCCGCCATCACATCCGCCGCGCCGATGCCGGCCGGCGTGGCGCTGCGCGCGGCAACCGAGAGCGAGCCAAGCCCCTTGGTGAATTTGCCGAGCGCATCCGCCAGGGCCTGCGCATCCGGGTGCGCGGCCATGAAGGCGCCGATCATCGCCGGTGCCATGGTCGAGATCTCCGTGCGCAGCTGATCAGGCTTCTTGCCCTGATCCTTGGCGGTCTTTTCGAGCAGCTTCTCGAATCCACCCTTGTTCTCGAGCGAGAAGGAGAGCTTCTGCACATTCGCGCTCATCATCGCGATCGGCCAGTTGGTCTTCGGATCCTCGAGGAGAGCGCGCGGAATGTTGCCCAACTCGCCCTTCATCGCGAAGCGTCCGAATTTCTGCATGTCGACGCTGATATCCTCGACAATGAGCTTTGTCGTGGGCTCGTCCCAGTTCATCTTGACCTTGGAGGAGAGGTCGATTTCCGTGATCCCCAACTCGAGCATGTTTTTCAAGCCGTCATCCTTGCTGTTCTTCGGGATCGGCATCTTGAACGCATCGAGCGCGATATCGATTTTGGTCGGCGTGAATCCGGCGAAGCTTCCGAGGTTCGTCGAGAACCCGGCCATCGACATCTTCACGCGCTCGCTCGTTTTTGCGTTGCCGGATGGGGGAACATCAAGCTCGAGCCCTTCCAGGCGATAGCCGACCATCGCACTGGTGTAGCGGGCCGAGCTCTCGGCGAGGAGCTTGCGAAATTCTGCTTCCTGCGCGCTGTTCTTGGGATCCTTCGACTGCGGCAGGCTTTCGAAGACGCGCTGGAACGACATCAGAAGCACGCCGTAGAGATCACCCTCCGCGGCGATCTTCTTCAGCTTGAAGAAGCCGTCCTTGCCTTTGAACTCCATGCCATCGAGCAGGAAAAAGGGCTTCGCGCCGCCGCCGAACGACATTTTGCCGACATTGCCGGTGAATTCGCCACCATTCTTGGCATCAGGCCCCTTGATGCTCATTCCTTCGAGGGCACCCTCGCCGAATTCGAAGCTGGAATAGACATCAAGGGCGGCAGAGATAACCTTGAAACCGGTGGCGGCATCGTCTTTGTTCTTTTCCATCTTCTCGATGAGAGGGATAAGCTCCACCAGGGGCTGGCGGGGGAGACGGGCCTTGAAGCCGGTAGCATAGGCCTTGCCGGTCTTGATCTCGACATTATCGGCCACCATCGTGATCGGGGCCATGTCGTAGCGCCCGTGGAGCTGCTTCATCGGCGCCTTGCCGGTGGGATCGGCTTGCGTCATGAACGCGAAGATGCCGGCGAGGTCGAGCTTCTCGACCGAGGTTTCACCGGCTTTCATGGTCATGTTCTTCGGGGTTTCGGGGGATGTCGTCACCTGCCGGGTCTCGCGGATCGCGAGGCGGTCGATCAACCCCGATTTGATGCCCTTGGCCTCGAAGCCGTCATAGACAGTCTCGGTTTTCTGCTTGTCGATCAGCATGGTGGCAACAATCGACTTGATCGCGAATTTCTCGGCGTCGAGCTTCGCGAGCAGGGCCTGGACCTTGACCAGGCTGTCGGCCTTGAAAATACCTTCGATCTCCGCCCGCGAAAGGCTCGAACCGGTGACCTCGATGCCGTTCAGCACGATGCTGCCGTATTTGCCCGAGAATTCCAGCTTGTCGATCGCGACATTCTGCGCCGCACGCGCGGCATGGATCGCGAAGGGCGCGCCTGCTCCGGGAACCAGCGGCAGGATGGCCGGCGCGAGGGCGCTGGCAAGGAGCAGCGCGGCGAGGCGGGCGTGGCGCTTCCGGTTGGGCATGGATGGAACGAGAAGGGCAGGGCGCGAGGTCACGATGGTGCTCCGGTTCAGGAAAAGGGCATCAGGAAAAGCAGGTTCATATAAACTGCTTACTCCCCTTAGTCAGCAGAGGCGCAGGCAGGCTGTGCGCAAACGCACAATACGGTTGAGCGGGGGTAAAGCCGGCTACAGGCTGAAACTGGTGCCGCAGCCGCAACTCGCTGTCGCGTTGGGGTTTTTGATCTGAAACGATTGGCCCATCAGCTCCGTGACGAAATCAAGCTCGGAGCCGGCGAGAAATGGCGCGGAGACTGCGTCGACCAGAACCGTGATGCCGTCCTTCTCGATGCAAAAATCATCCGGTCCCGCGAGAGTATCGATCGAGAATTTGTACTGGAAGCCGGAGCAGCCGCCACCTTCCACGCTGACGCGCATCATCGAACCCGGCGTTTCGCCCTTGAGGATTTCGCCGATGCGACGCGCGGCACGGCTCGACACCGCGAGCGGTGCGACCGGCGCCGGCGGGGAGGCGGCATCGCTGCCGGATGTTTTCGCGGTTGCGGCGAATTTGAGCGCCATGTCAGTCTCCGGGATGGCGTTTGCCCAGGATGGGTGCTTGCTCCAGAGCCTGGCCTTTGGAGAGGCTCGGACCGGGCGATATCCGGTCCAGCTTCCGTTTGTCCTGGAGGGAATGTAAGGAAGGCGGGCGATTCCGGCAAGGGAGCGGGAATCGAGGGAGCCGGGATTTCCGGTGCCGGCTGTGCTTTTCGCCCGAGAACGACCGCTTTCGCCCTTCGCCTGCGATCATCGCCGCAGCCGGGGACGCCTTATCGTGGAGGCTGCATCGCCGACGCGCACCGATTTCCAGCGCGACCGCGACCGCATCATCCATTCCAACGCTTTCCGCCGCCTCAAGCACAAGACGCAGGTTTTCGTCGAGCATGAGGGCGACCATTACCGCACACGCCTCACGCATACGATCGAGGTATCGCAGATCGCGCGGGCGCTGGCGCGCATTCTCGGGCTCGACGAGGATCTCGCGGAGGCGCTCGCGCTGGCGCATGATCTCGGCCACACCCCGTTCGGGCATGCCGGCGAGGATGCGCTCGATGCCTTGATGGTCGCCCATGGCGGTTTCGATCACAATGCCCAGACCCTCAGGATCGTCACGCGGCTCGAACGGCGCTACGCCGCCTATGACGGTCTCAACCTGACCTGGGAAATGCTCGAAGGGCTGGTCAAGCATAACGGCCCCTTGCTGGAAGCGGGGGGCGGGCCGGTCGAACGCTACCGCAAACACGGCATCCCCACGGCGATCCTCGAATACAACGCGGCGCAGCAGCTCGATCTCGCCAGCTTTGCTTCGGCCGAGGCGCAGGTCGCCGCGATCGCCGACGACATCGCCTATGACGCGCATGATATCGACGACGCCCTGCGCGCCGGTCTTTTCGGCTCCAAGGATCTGCGCGAGGTACCGTTTCTCGCCGCGCTTCTCTTCGAGATCGAGCGGCAATGGCCGGAACTCGATGAAAGCCGCAAGGCGCATGAGATCATGCGGCGCGTCATCACGCGGCTCATCGAGGATGTCGCGGTCGAGAGCGAAAGGCGGATCATTGCCCTCAACCCGCGCTCCGTGGAAGAAATCCGCGCCGCGGAGGGGCCGGTGATCGGGTTCTCGCCCGCGATGAGCCGCGAGGAGCAGGCGCTGAAGGGTTTCCTGTTCCTGCGCATGTATCGCCACGAAAGGGTGATGAAGTTTCGGCGTGCGGCGGCCGAGATCATCGAGAACCTCTTTCTTCGCTACATGGCTGAGCCGGCGGAAATGGGTGAGGCGGGGACCAATGCCCCGCGCGACGAGGCGCGGCTTGCGCGCCGTGTCGCCGATTACATCGCGGGCATGACGGATCGCTTTGCAGCTCAGGAACATGAGCGCCTGTTTGACGCGACGCCGCCGCTGCGCTAGGCGGGTTTGCATCGGCGCCACCGCCAGGCAACCTTTTTTGGCGGGGCCCCGCGGGTTTTCCGGCAATACGGTCGAGGCACCCGGCGGTTTTCGCGCTGCAAGACAACCATCACCGCCCGCCAGGGGCATCACGGTCCAAGAGAGCCATTACGGTCCAAGAGACATGAATCTTTTCAATATTTTCGCGGCTGATCTTCAAGCCCTCCTCGCGACGCTCCCCGAAACCGCTGCGCTGCCGGCGGAAATGCGCGCGCGGGCGAGTGTCGAGCCGCCACGTGATGCAAGCCATGGCGATCTCTCCACCAATGCCGCGATGGTTCTCGCCAAGGAGGCGAAGACCAATCCGCGCGCGCTCGGCGAGGCGATCGCCCGCGCGCTGGAGGCAACCGGAAAATACGCGAAGGTCGAGGTTGCCGGTCCGGGCTTCATCAACATCGCGCTCAGACCCGAGGCATTTCACGAGGTTGTCCGCGCGGCCCTTGCTGCCGGAGCCGATTACGGGCGGTCCACGCTGGGTGGTGATCGGCCGGTCAATATCGAATATGTCTCGGCCAACCCGACCGGGCCGATGCATGTCGGCCATGGGCGCGGGGCGGTCTACGGCGACGCGCTTGCGAGCCTTCTCGGCTTCGCCGGCTGGAAAGTGACCCGTGAATACTACATCAACGATGCCGGGGCGCAGATCGACGTTGTCGCGCGCTCGGTCTTCCATCGCTATCGCGAGGCGCTCGGGCGCGATGTCGGGCCTCTGGGCGAAGGGCTTTATCCCGGCGATTACCTCGTGCCTGTCGGAAAGGCGCTCGCGGAGGAATACGGCGATTCGCTCGAAAAAATGCCGGAAAGCGATTGGCTGCCGCTGCTGCGCCGCACGGCGATCGACGCGATGATGGCGATGATCCGCGATGATCTCGCGGCGATCGGCATCCGCCACGACGTGTTTTTCTCGGAAGCCTCGCTGACCGACCCGAACGCGCCGGGCGGGGACCGTGTCGCCGCGACGATCGCGGATTTCCGCGCGCGCGGCCTCATCTATCAGGGGCGCCTGCCCCCGCCCAAGGGACAGAAGGACGCCGATTGGGAGGATCGCGAGCAGACCCTGTTCCGCGCCACCGATTACGGCGACGATGTGGATCGCCCGCTTCTCAAGAGCGATGGCTCCTACACCTATTTCGCCTCCGATATCGCCTATCACGCCGACAAGTTCGCGCGCGGCTTTGCCGAGATGATCGACGTTCTGGGCGCGGATCACGGCGGTTATGTCAAGCGTATGGTCGCCGCTGTGAAGGCAGCAAGCGCCGGCAGGGGCGCGCTCGAGGTGCGCATCTGCCAGCTTGTCAAGCTGATGCGCAACGGCGAGCCGGTGAAGATGTCAAAGCGCGCCGGTGATTTCGTCACCCTGCGCGATGTGATCGACGAAGTGGGGTGCGATGCGATCCGCTTCATGATGCTCAATCGCAAGAACGACATCGAGCTTGAATTCGATCTCGCCAAGGTCATCGAGCAATCGAAGGACAATCCGGTCTTTTATGTGCAATACGCCCATGCGCGTATCGCCTCCGTGTTCCGGCAGGCGGCGAATGCCTTCGAGGGGAACCCGGTTTCGGAAGCGGAAATCGCGGGCGCGGACCTCTCCATCCTCAAGGATGAGGCCGAGCAGGGGCTTGTCCGGCTGGTCGCGCAGTTTCCCCGCCTCATCGAGCAGGCGGCTGCCAGCCGCGAGCCGCACCGCGTCGTTTTCTACCTCTACGATCTCGCAAGTGCTTTCCACGCCTTATGGAATAAGGGCAAGGATTTGCCAGATTTGAGGTTTATTAATAACGATGACCGAAAAGGTACATTGGCGAGGCTGGCTCTCGTCAGGGCAACACGGATCGTCATCGCCAACGGGCTTGGCCTGCTGGGGGTGAGCGCGCCGGAGGAAATGCGTTAATCCTCTGCCCTCAAGAGCCGGCTCCGCTCAGTGTTGCGTAAGCGGAGAGGCCGCGATGACCAGAAACAACGAAGCGCGCAGGGAACCCACCCTTGCGGATCTCGAAGCCTTCGAGAAGCTTCTTCGGGATAGCCTTCAAGGGGCGCCTGCGGTCGAGACGCCGGCGCCCGCGCCGGCCCAGAATGCTGCTGCCCAAATTCCTTCGCCGCAGATTTCTTCTCCGCAGATTTCTTCGCCGCAAGTCTCGCCCGTCGATCACAACGCGATGGCTGAGCTGGCCCGTCTGATCGACGCGCCGCTCGAATTCGCGCGGAAGGCGCCGCCTCCTGTCGCGCCTGCCCCCCCGCCGGTTGCCGAGGTGGATAATCCCGCGCATCACATGGCCGGGCGTGCCGAGGCGGATCTCCAGCCCGGCTGGGAAGTCGCCCCTGTCGTCGAGACAAATTTTTCTGCTCCCGAAGCAAAACTACCCTCGCAGCCGGAAGATCCGCTGGCGGCGTTCGAGGCGGAGTTGCGCCGGTTCGATGCCGCGCGTCAGGCCGAGCTTCCCGCAGCGCATGCGCCGGTCGGTGTGCCGACGCGGCAGGCACCGGAACCAGTTTACGCCGATTCCTATGCGCCGGTCCTGCCGCCGCGCATGCCGGAACCGGCGATGCGCATGGAACGTGCGCCTTCGCCGCTCTCGATCGCGGAGGAACGGCTTGCCGCCGAGGCGGCGGCTGCAGCCGCCGGCGATTCGGGTATGAGCCGTTCCGGGCGTTCGCGCGGGGTGTTCCTCGCCTTGGGCGGGCTGGCGGCTGCGGGGCTCGCGGTTGTCATTGGCGGATTTTTCGTCGGCGGTGGCAGCCGGAAAACGACCGAGGGCGGCGTGCCGGTGATCGCCGCGAGGCCGGAGCCGACCAAGGCGAAGCCTGCTGATCCGGGCGGTGTCGAGATTCCGAACCAGAACAAGCAGGTGCTTGCGCCGCGCGGCGCGGTGGAGACCAAGCCGGCGCAGGTCGTCAACAATACCGAGCAGCCGCTCGATCTCAATCAGGTCACCAAGCGCGATGGCGTGCGGGTGATCGCGCCCAGTCCCTATCAGGCCCAGCCGGATTCCGGTGCGAACGAGCCCCGGCGCGTCACCTCGATCCGCATCCCGGTCCCCGGCGGCGAAGCACCACCTTCCGCCGCGCCGACGGGGCCCTCGGCGATGCCGGCGTCAACACCCACGGCGCCTGTGCCGGGGATTCCCACGCTCGCAACCGGCGGTACCCGCCCGGCGCCCGCTGCCGGCGTCACGGCGCCGGTTCCGCCCGCGCGTCCCGATCCGGCCCAGCCGCCGAAAGCGGATACGCGCCCCGTTCCGGCAACGTCACCGCCCAAGCAGGAGGTGCGCGTTGAAGCCCCCAGGCCTGACGCTGCCCGGACGGAAACCCCGAAAGTTACCCCCCCTCCCAAGGTCTCGCCGCCCCGCAGCGCGAACGCGCCGCTCCCGCTCGATGGCGGTGCCGCCGTGCCCGCTGCCTCGGGCGGTTGGGCGGTCCAGCTCGCATCCCGCCCCAGCGAGGAAAGCGCGCGGGCGGCCATCGGTGAAATCCGTGGCAAATACGCCTCCGCGCTCGGCGGCAAGCCGCTCAGCGTGGTCTCCGGCGAGGCGAATGGCAATCAGGTCTACCGCGTACGGGCCGGCGGTTACAGCCAGGCCGCCGCTGTCGAGGCCTGCAACAAGGTGAAGGCCGCCGGCGGCGGCTGCTTCGTCACGAAGCAATAGGCCATGGTCACGACGCAGATGAAGCCGATTGTCTTCGGCGCCAAGGGGACGCGCCTTTCCAACGCCGAGGCGGCTTTTTACGCCGAGCACAGGCCGGCGGGTTTCATCATCTTCCGTCGCAACGTCGAGGACCCGGACCAGCTCCGGGCGCTCATCGCGGAGATGAAACGGGCGGCGGACAATCCCGGCGCGCTGGTGCTCATCGATCAGGAAGGCGGGCGCGTGGCGAGGCTTCGCCCGCCACATTGGCGCGAATATCCGCGCGGTGCCGAATACGGGCGGCTGTGGCGCCTCGATCCGACCTTGGCCGGTGAGGCGGCCTTCCTCGGGGGCCGTCTGATTGCCGAGGATCTCCAGGCGCTTGGGATCAATGTCGATTGCCTGCCGGTGCTCGACGTGCCGGTTGCCGGCGCGAGCAATGTCATCGGGGATCGCGCCTATGGCACCGATCCTGCCATCGTGATGGCGTTGGGGCGGGCTGCGGCCGAAGGGCTCGCCGAGGGCGGGGTGATCCCCATCGTCAAGCATATTCCCGGCCATGGCCGCGCGATGGCGGATTCGCATCTTGAACTGCCGATTGTCGATGCGACGCGCTCGATGCTTCGGACCCATGATTTCGCGCCGTTCCGCGCCCTGAACGATCTTCCGCTCGCGATGAGCGCGCATGTGATCTACACGGCCTATGATCCCGCCGCGCCCGCGACCACATCGCCCAAGGTGGTACAGGAGGTGATACGGGGCGAGATCGGCTTTCGCGGCCTGCTCGTCTCCGACGACCTCTCCATGAAGGCGCTTTCGGGGGACTATGCAGGTCGTCGGGCTGCCTCGCTTGCTGCTGGCTGCGATCTCGTGCTGCATTGCAATGGCGAGATGGCGGAAATGGAGCCTGTAGCACAGGGATGCCCGGCGCTCGATCCCGCCATCGCCAAGCGCCTTGATGCCATGGTCGCGGCGGCGCGGGCGGGCAGGAAGCCAATTGACCGGGGACAAGCCGAGGCGCGCCTCGCCGAACTGCTTGCCATCGGGCGGTGACTGCCCGATCTATCGGATGTGAAACCCGAACGCGATGATTTCGATTTCGAGCCGATCGTCCTTGCCGAGGGCGAGGCCGAGGCACGACTCATTGTCGATCTCGACGGGTTCGAGGGGCCGCTCGATCTGATGCTCGACCTCGCGCGGCGCAACAAGCTCGACCTGAGCGATATCCCGATCCTCGCGCTTGCTGACCAGTATCTCGCCTATATCCGTGCCGCGCAGAACCTGAAGCTGGAAATCGCGGGCGATTATCTCGTCATGGCGGCCTGGCTCACCTACCTCAAATCCCGGCAGATGCTGCCCCGGCGCGTCGAGGAGGCCGCGGCCGATCCGCTGGTCGAGGATCTGGCGGCGCGTCTCCAGCGCCTCGATACCATCCGCAGGGCAGGGGCCTTGCTCGCCGATCGACTCGCGCTGGCGCGCGAGACTTTCGCGCGTGGCGCAGAAGATCAGCGCGCCGTGCCGCGCCGGCTTTCCTGGGAGGTCAGCCTTGTCGACCTCGCGACCGCCTATGCCGAAAGACGGCTGGTTCAGGCCAAGTCGCATTATCATATCGCGCCGCGCCGCACGCTCTCCATCCCCGAGGCAAGGGAGATCCTCACACGGCTTATCGGTAATGCCGCCGAATGGTGCCCCATCGATGTGTTGCTTGCGGCGATCCGCATGGGCGAGGCGGACGGCCGCTCGACGCGCGCCTCGACCTTCGTCGCCGCGCTTGAACTTGCCCGCGAGGGGCGTGTGGAGCTAAGGCAGGACGAGGCTTTCGCGCCGCTGATGGTGCGGGTGGCAGCCGGGAAGCCGGTATCGTGATGCTGGGAAGGGGTATGCCGGCCATGCGCGTGGTCAGCGAGGCGAATGACGATGCCGAACGGCGCTTCGCGCAGGGTGTGCGCATCGCCGAGGCCATGTTGTTCGCCGCCGATGCTCCGCTCGCCGCCGAGGAGATCGCGCGCCGGATGCCGAACGGGGTCGAGGCGGAGGCCGTGCTCGGGGAGCTGGAAAGGCTCTATCGCCCGCGCGGGGTCAATCTCCTGCGCCTTGCCGGCAAATGGATGTTCCGCACCGCGCCGGATCTCGGCCACCTCCTGCTCAAAGAGAGCGAGCAGGCAAGGAAACTCTCTCGCGCCGCGCTCGAAACGCTTGCGATCATCGCCTATCACCAGCCGGTCACGCGCGCCGAGATCGAGGCGCTGCGCGGCGTTTCCGCCAACAAGGGGACGCTCGACGTGCTGCTCGAAGCCGGTTTTGTCCGCCTGCGCGGGCGGCGACGCACGCCCGGCCGTCCCGTGACCTTCGGGACGACCGAAGGCTTTCTCGTGCAATTCGGCCTCGACCGCATCTCCGACCTGCCGGGTCTCGATGACATCGCCGGCGCCGGGCTGGTCGAGGGGCAGGTTCCGGCAGGCCTAGGCATCCCGCTTCCCACCGACGACCCCGCCCTGCGCGCCGACGAGGACCCGCTCGAACCCGATCTGTTCGATCTGATGACGGAGGCGCGCCTCGACGCGCTGGCGGAGGAAGCGCCCCTCGATCCAGACGGGCTCGATGCGCAGGACAACGCGCCGCCGACGGACGGCACGGAACCGCGGGGGCGCGGCTGATGGCGCAGCGCCCCCTCCGCGCCGCCGCGATCATCCCCGCTTCGCTGACCTTCGAGAAGATCACGCGGGTTTTCGGGGAGAAGGCGGCTGTCGATGAAGTCTCCTTCACCGCCGGCAATGGCGAGGTGATCTGCCTGCTCGGCGCCTCGGGCTGCGGGAAATCGACCTTGCTGCGCCTCGCCGCGGGAATCGAAGTGCCGGATTCAGGCCGCATCCTGCTCGACGGCAAGGAAATTGCGGGGCCCACCCGTTTCGTCGAGCCGGAGGACCGTGGCATCGGCCTCGTCTTTCAGGATTACGCGCTCTTTCCTCATCTCGACGCGCTCGGCAATGTCATGTTCGGCCTGGGGGACCTGCCCAAGCGCGAGGCGCTTTCCATCGCCGATGCCGCCTTGCGCCGCGTCGGCCTTGGCGCGCGGATGCGGGCGCATCCGCATGAACTCTCGGGCGGCGAGCAGCAGCGTGTCGCGCTGGCGCGCGCCGTGGTGCCGCGCCCGCGCGTGCTGCTGATGGATGAGCCCTTCTCCAATCTCGACCGGCGCATGCGCGATCAGGTGCGCGAGGAGACGATCGGCCTTTTGCGCGAGACCGGCGCCACCGCGCTTATCGTGACGCATGACCCCGAGGAGGCGATGCGCATCGCCGATCGTATCGTGCTCATGCGCGAGGGGCGACTGGTACAGATCGGGCCGAGCCGCGAAATCTATTCGCGCCCCGTCGATATCGAGGCTGCGCGCTTCTTCTGCGATCTCAACGAGATCGAGGGAAAGGTGCGCGGCGGGCGCGTCGAGACCCCGGTGGGGAATTTCGTTGCGCCGGGAATCGCGGAGGGAGCGAGGGCGATCGCGGCGATCCGCCCGCAATCCATCCGGCTGAAGCCGGCAGGGTTCTGCCTGCCCGGCCGCGTGCTGGCGCAGCGCTTCATCGGCGAGGTGGAATTGGTCGATCTCGCGGTGCAGGGGCTGGAGCGGCCCTTGCGTGCCCGCGTGCAGGATATGCCGGAAATCCGGCGCGGCGCGGATGTCGGTGTGGATATCCGGGACGAAGAGGTCCTTGTTTTTGACGCGAAGAGCCCCTAGGTTCCGCAAGGGTTTGGTCCGCGCGAGGCGGCCGCGTTCTGTCGTTCTGGAGGTATCGCGATGGGCACTTTGAGCATCTGGCACTGGCTGGTCGTGGCCGTTGTGGTGCTGGTCTTCTTCGGGCGCGGCAAGATTCCGGAATTGATGGGCGATGTCGCCAAGGGCATCAAATCCTTCAAGGCCGGCATGCGCGAGGACGAGGTTTCGGAAGCCGACAAGGCGCGCAAGGAAATCGAGGCCAAGGCCGGTGAGGTCAAGGCCGAACCCGCCAAAAGCGAACAGAAAGCCGGTTGAGTCTTCGCTCACCGGAATGTGAAAGCTGATCTGATATGTTCGACGTCGGTTGGAGCGAACTTCTGGTCGTCGGCGTCGTTGCGTTGATCGTAATTCCGCCGAAGGATCTACCGGGCACGTTTCGCACCGTAGGCAAAGCCGTGGGCCGCCTGCGCCAGATGGCCAGCGATTTTCGCGGCCAGTTCGACGATGCCATGCGTGAAGCTGAAATCCACGAGATGAAGAAGAGCTTCTCGGACATGGAAAGTGCCGCGAAAAGCGCCACCGAGGGGATGAACGACCCGCTCGCGACCATTCGCGATGATCTGACCAAGACCGCCGAAGAGCAGAGTGGTGCGAAGATGCTCTCGGAAAACCTCTCCGCCATCGAAGCGGATGCCAAGGCGCTTGAAATCGAGGCGGCTAAGCCGTCTCCGGCTCCTGTCGAGGGGAGTTCTGCCGAGGGCAGCCCTGCCAAAGGGAATGCAGCATGAACGCGCCGCTTCCCGTGCTTCCTTCCACCTCGCCGCAGGAGCCGCCGGCGCGCGCCGGACACGAGGATATCGAAGCCTCCCGCGCCCCGCTGGTCGAGCATCTGATCGAGCTGCGCAACCGGATGATCCGCGCCCTGATCGCCTTCGTGCTGATGACGATCTTCTGTTTTGCCGTGGCCAAATATATCTACGGCATCCTTGTCATGCCCTATGTCTGGGCGGCTGGCGGGCCGGAAAAGGCGCCGCTGATCTACACCCATCCGCTGGAATATTTCTTCGTCCAGCTCAAGCTCGCGCTGTTCGGCGGCGCGTTCCTCGCCTTTCCGGTAATCGCGACGCAGATCTATAAGTTCGTCGCCCCCGGCCTCTACAAGGACGAGCGGGACGCTTTCCGGCCCTATCTCATCGCGACGCCGGTCTTCTTCGTGCTCGGTGCGGCGGTGGTGATGTTCGTCGCCATGCCGATGCTGATGAAATTCTCGCTTGCCATGCAGCAGAACAGCGATCCGACCCATGGGTCGATCACCTTTCTGGGCAAGGTCGACGATTATCTCAGCCTCATCATGACGCTGGTTTTCGCCTTCGGCATCACCTTCCAGCTTCCGGTGATTCTGACGCTGCTAGCGCGCGTGGGCATTATCGACGCCCAGTTCCTGCGTGAGAAGCGCCGCTACGCGATCGTGCTCGTTTTCGTCATCGCGGCGGTGCTGACCCCGCCGGACGTGCTTAGCCAGTTCGCGCTCGCCCTGCCGACCCTCGGGCTTTACGAACTCGCGATCTTCGCGGTGGCGCGGGTGGAAAAGCAGCGCAAGGCCAGAGACGCCGAACGCAACGACGCCGAACGATCGTGACGCATAAACCCTCCGCCCTTGCGAGGTGCGATGCGGCGAAGAAATCCGGCCTTTTCTGATTTCTCGTTTTTCGGGTTGCTGAAACGGGGCCTAGCCCCTTCTTGCAAGGACGAATTTCCCGGCCCGCGCGCGCATCAAGGGGCTTTATGCGCGCGGCAAGGCCGGGCAAGACTTTCCTGAAATCCTTCGACGATTCGCGAGCTTTCCATGCACGATATCCGCGCCATAAGGGCCAATCCCGACGATTTCAAACGTGGCATCAGCCGCCGCCCGGCCTATGCGGGCGAGGAGGGCGAAAAGCTTGCCGCCACCATCCTCGCGAAGGACGAGGCCTATCGCGCCGCGCTCACCGAGAAGGAAACGCTTCTCGCGCGCCGCAACGCGGCTTCCAAGGAAATCGGACAGGCCATGGCGGCGAAGGATGCCGCCAGAGCCGAGGCGCTGAAGGCGGAGGTTGCCGCCGGCAAGGATCGCCTCGCGGTTCTCGAAGGCGAGGCCGGGGCGCTTGAGGGCGCGCTGCGCGACATTCTCGCGGCGATCCCCAACATCCCGCTCGATCAGGTTCCGCCGGGCGAGGATGAACACGGCAACGTTCAATATCGCGCGCATGGCGCAAAGCCCGTGCTCGCGACCAATGCGCCCAAGGAGCATTACGAGCTGGGCGAAGCTCTGGGCATGATGGATTTCGAGACGGCGGCGAAGCTTTCGGGCTCCCGTTTCGTGGTGCTGAACCGGGGGCTGGCGCGGCTTGAGCGCGCTCTGGGCCAGTTCATGCTCGATCTGCACACGGGGGAGCACGGCTATACCGAGGTCAACCCGCCGATCCTCGTCAAGGATGATGCCATGTTCGGCACGGCGCAATTGCCGAAATTCCGCGACGATCAGTTCATGGTCATGAGCGAAGGCACGCGGAACGAGCTTCTCTCGGATGCCCTCGGTCATGTCTCGCCGGGCGATGCCCAGGTCTTCAAGGAGGGGCTTATCTCCCTCGACAAGCTTGTGGAGCGGACTGTGGCGCGCGCGCCTTCGCGCGAGGACCGCTGGCTTGTCCCCACCGCCGAAGTCCCGCTCACCAATCTCGTGCGCGAGAAGATCCTGTCGGAGGAGGAGCTTCCCCTGCGCTTCACCGCGCTCACCCCGTGTTTTCGCGCCGAAGCAGGCTCGGCGGGGCGCGACACCCGCGGCATGCTGCGCCAGCACCAGTTCAACAAGGTCGAACTGGTCTCGATCACCACGCCCGAAACCTCGCTCGCCGAGCACGAGCGCATGGTGACCTGCGCCGAGGAAGTGCTCAAACGCCTCGGCCTTCATTTCCGCACCATGGTGCTCTGCACGGGCGATATGGGGTTTGCCAGCCAGAAGACCTACGATATCGAGGTGTGGCTGCCCGGCCAGAACACCTATCGCGAGATTTCCTCCTGCTCGGTCTGCGGCGATTTCCAGGCGCGGCGCATGGATGCGCGGTTCCGCCCGGCGGGCGAAAAGAACACCCGCTTCGTCCATACGCTCAACGGTTCGGGCGTGGCGGTCGGGCGCTGCCTCATCGCGGTGATGGAGAATTACCAGAATGCCGACGGCTCCATCACCGTGCCGGAGGTTCTGGCGCCTTATATGGGCGGCGTGAAGAAGATCGAACGCCTGTCATGACGCGAGGAAACCCCCATGCGCATCCTGATCACGAATGACGACGGCATTCATGCTCCCGGCCTCAAGGTGCTGGAGGCGATCGCGCGCCAGCTTTCCGATGACGTGACCATCGTCGCGCCGGAGACGGATCAATCCGGCGTCTCGCATTCGCTTTCGCTCAACGATCCCCTGCGCCTGCGCGAGATTTCGCCCCACCACTTCGCCGTGAAGGGCACGCCGACGGATTGCGTGATCATGGGCATCAAGCACATCATGCGCGAGAAAAGGCCCGACCTCGTGCTTTCCGGTGTCAATCGCGGCCAGAATGTCGCGGAGGATGTCACCTATTCCGGCACGATCGCGGCGGCGATGGAGGGGACCATCCTCGGTGTCCGCTCGATCGCGCTGAGCCAAGCCTATCATTTCGGCGGGCATGAGGGGATCGACTGGTCGGCCGCCGAGGCGCATGGCGCGGAGACGATCCGCAAGATCCTGGCTGTCGGCATTCCGCCGGGCATCGTGATGAATGTGAACTTCCCTGCCAAGAATCCCGGCCCGGCGGCGGGGATCGCGGTCTGCGTGCAGGGCCAGCGCAACCAGGCGATGCTCGATGTCGAGCAGCGCCTCGACGGGCGCCGCAATCCGTATTTCTGGCTCGCTTTCGCGCGCGGACGCGAGGAGCCGGCGGAGGGCACCGATCTTCACGCCCTTGCCGATGGCAAGATCGCGGTGACGCCGCTGCGGCTCGATCTCACCGATCTGCCCAACCTCACGCGGTTCGCGGAGGCTTTGGGCGGATGATCGGGTTGGAGGCGGAAGCGGATGTCGAGCACTCATCTTCCGAAACGGCTTCGGAAGACACCGCGCTCGCCCGTTTCATCCTCGATCTGCGCTCGAAAGGCATCACCGATCCGGCGTTGCTGAACGCTTTCGAGAGCGTGCCGCGCGGCGCGTTCATCGGCGGTTTCCGCCCCGGCCTGCTCTATTCGCCGATTTCCCTGCCGATCGCCTGCGGTGAGGAGGCGACCGATCCGTTCACGCTGGCGCGCCACCTCCTGCATCTCGAATTGCGGCCCGGCTTGCGCGTGCTCGAAATCGGCACTGGCTCGGGTTACCTTTCCGCCGTGATGGCGCGGCTCGGCGTGGAGGTCACCAGCTACGAGCGCTATCGCAGCCTGATCCGGCATGCCGAACAGGCGCTGCGCGGCGCGGGAATCACGCAGGTCGCGCCGCTGCTGGGCGACGGGCTGGCGCGGCCCGATCTGCCGCAGGGATTTGACCGCATCATTGTCAATGGCGCGCTCGAAGCGGTGCCGGGACACCTCACGGACAGGCTGAATGTCAACGGTATCGCCCTTGCGCATCGGCGGCGTGGGCTTGAGACGCGCCTCACGCTCTGGCGCAAGGATCTCACGGGCTATGCGGCTTCGGAGGATCGCGGTCCCTCGCGCATGGGGTTGATGCGCGCGGGGCTGCCAGCGATCTTGTGAGAAATGCACGTTTAATCCTTTCGTAACCCTGACCTTCAACCCCCCCTTAAGCTGAATCCGCTTTTACTTCGGATCATCGCCTTTGATGGTTACCGGGTGAGAGAAGTAATGCGTAAGGTTCGGTTCGACGCGCGGAAGCCCCAGCTTCTTGCGACAATCATGATGACGGCTTTCATGGCCGCATGCTCGTCTGACGTTATGCGCTTCGGCGATGACCCGTTCGCGAGCCCCTATCAGGGCCGTCCCGACCCCGCGACCACCCAGTCGATCCGCAATCGCGGCACGAAGGCGCTTGAACCTGTTTCCACCGCGCCGGTCACGACCCAGGCCCTGCCGCCGGCTTCCCAGCCGATGATCAGGCAGAATGCTCCGCTGCATACCGGCTCGGTCGCCGCGCCGGCCTATCCCGCCTTGGCGCCGGTCGCCGCGCGCCAGCCGAGCGTGGTCGGCAATGCCAATGGCTGGACCGCGGCAGGCGGTACGCCGGTCACGCTTCAGCAGGGCGAGAATCTCAATTCGCTTTCCGCGCGCTATGGCGTGCCGGTCAACGCGATCATGGCCGTCAACGGATTGTCGAGCGTCAACCAGGTCCAGCCGGGTCAGCAGGTGGTGATTCCCGCCTATAACCCGGTGACAGGCGGGCGTTCCGCGCCGGTCGCGCAGGCCAGCGCGCCGATCCAGAAGCTGCCCGAACCGGCACGCCAGATGATTCCGCCAAAGGCGGTGTCGGAAGCGCCGAAAGCGCAGCAGATCCCGCCGAAAACCGCGAGCGCCGCCCGCGCGGTGGTTCCCGCGGCCGAGAGCGAGGCGGAAAAGCGCGCCGCCGCCAAACTGCGCGAAATCAAGGCCATGCCGGATG
Source organism: Pseudomonadota bacterium (assembly GCA_020161575.1). Classification (GTDB taxonomy): domain Bacteria; phylum Pseudomonadota; class Alphaproteobacteria; order Rhizobiales; family Beijerinckiaceae; genus Rhabdaerophilum. The sequence goes on along the minus strand of JAIUNR010000005.1, from coordinate 99,572 downwards.
CGCGCGAGGACACGCGCAAGCGCGCCGAGGAAGCGAAGAAGAAAGCGGAAGCCGAGGCGCTCGCGCAGAAGAAGGCGACGCTCGCCAAGCTCGAAGCCTCGCGCGCCGAGACCGCGCGTAACGCCGCCGCGAAAAAAGCCAAGGCGCAGGAAGAGGTCGAGACCACGGCCTCGATCCCCGAGCAGAGGCTGCCGACCAAAGCGCCCGCCATGCCGGCCAAGCCGGAGCCGGCGAAGGAAGCCGCGCTCAGCGAGAGCGCTGGCAGCGAGGAGGGCTCGTTCCGCTGGCCGGCCAAGGGACGGGTGATCTCCGGTTTTGGCGCGCGCGGCACCGGCGGCTCGAATGACGGCATCAATATCGCCCTGCCGGAAGGCACGCCCGTGCGTGCGGCCGAAGGGGGTACGGTCGTGCATGCCGATGATGCGCTCAAAGGCTATGGCAAGCTCGTGCTGATCCGCCATCCGAATGGATTCGTTTCGGTCTATGCCCATAACGGCGAACTCAACGTGAAGCGCGGCGAGAGCGTCAAGCGCGGGCAGGTCATCGCGAAATCGGGTCAGACCGGCAATGTCACGGCGCCGCAGCTTCATTTCGAGCTGCGTAAAGGCTCGACCCCGGTTGATCCGACCAAGCTTCTTTCGGAATAAAGTTCACCCCGGTCTCGCGAGACACTTGACCGGGTTGGAAAAGCCCCATCGCCGAAAGGCGGTGGGGTTTTTGCGTTTTCGCGCGCTCAGTTCGTCGCCTGATTGAGCATGACCGGCACGATGAGGCGATGAAACGGCATGACCATTGCGAGATAGGCGCGGCCGAAGGCATTATGCGTCTTGACCAGCGTGGTCGCGATGACGCGCGTTGCGCTCTCGCCGTCCGGTTCCACATCGAGGACGATGCGGAAATCGAGATGCTTGTCATCGAGCCCCAGCACCATGCGATGCTCATCCTCGCTCAGGATCGGGAAGAAGCCGATCCGCCGCTGCTGCTCCGGCTGTGGTCCATCCTTCAATCCGAACGGCGCCACCAGCGCATTGCGCAGGTTCATCAATCCCTTGACCCAGCCCGGCGTCGCGCCGAGCGTGCGCTGCGCGGCTTCCGGCACGCCGATCCTCTCGCCCAGAATCAGGGCGAAGGCATCGCGATAGGTCGCGCCGGGCAAGGCTTCCTCGGCGGAAGCGGGGGCGGGGGCAGGCGTGGCTTTCGTCTTGGCGGACACGCGCTTATTCCTCGATGTTGCGGCCGAGCCGGCCCGCGAGATCCTGCACGAATTGCCAGGCGACGCGCCCGGCGCGTGCGCCGCGCGTCGTCGCCCATTCCAGCGCTTCGTGGCGAAGCCGATCGGGTGGCATGTCGAGCCCGAAATGGGCGGCATAGCCTTCGACCATGGCGAGGTATTCGTCCTGCGAGCATTTGTGCAGGCCAAGCCAGAGACCGAACCGATCCGAGAGAGATACCTTTTCCTCCACCGCCTCGTGCGGATTGATGGCGGTCGACTTCTCGTTCTCCATCATGTCGCGCGGCAGCAGGTGGCGGCGGTTGGAGGTGGCGTAGAAGACCACATTGGCCGGTCGCCCCTCGATCCCGCCGTCGAGCACGGCCTTGAGCGATTTGTAGGCGTTCTCGCCGGCATCGAAGGAGAGATCGTCGCAAAAGAGGATGAAGCGGAAAGGCGCGGGGCGGATGAGGTTCATCAGCGCCGGCAGGCTTTCGATATCCTCGCGGTGGATCTCGATGAGTTTGAGCGCCTGGCCTTCTTCAAGCATGGCGGCATGGGCGGCCTTCACAAGGCTGGACTTGCCCATGCCGCGCGCGCCCCAGAGCAGCACGTTGTTCGCCGGCAGGCCGCGCGCGAAGCGGCGGGTGTTATCGACAAGGATATCGCGCACATGGTCGATGCCCTTGAGAAGGGCGAGCGGAACGCGGTTCACGCGGCGGACAGGCTGGAGGAGGGCATGCTGCCGTCCGTCGCGCGCCGAGTGCCAGAGGAAGGCATCGGCGGCGGAAAAATCAGGCGCCGGCGGGGGCGGGGGCGCGATGCGCTCCAGAGCCTCGGCAATGCGCGAGAGGAGCGGGGCGAGGGTCGGTTCGGAAAGGGACATGGCGATGGGGTCTGGTTGGGCCCGGAGGCAATTGCCTCTCCCTAGCCCATCGCGCGCTCGCGCGCCACGCCCGGAACGAAACCTGTGGCCCCGATGCGCCAATAGCGCCAAATTCCCACGGAGCGTTTGCGTTTTGGCGCTCCGTCACTATATTCCGCCCGCAATCTTGAAGGGGCCGTCCTGAAAAGGGATATCCCCGAAAACCCGGAGTCGACCTTGTTTATTACCCCCGCCTACGCCCAGGCCGCCGCCGCGCCAGGCGCGAACGACATGCTCATGCAGCTTCTGCCGTTCGTTTTCGTGCTGATCATCATGTATTTCCTGCTGATCCGCCCACAGCAGCGCCGCGCCAAAGCGCATCAGGAAATGGTGAAGAACCTCCGCCGGGGCGATGTGGTTGTCATGAATTCCGGCATGATCGGCAAGATCACTAAGGTGATCGATGATGCCGAAGTCGAAATCGAGATCGCGGATAACGTCCGCGTCCGCCTCATCCGCGGCATGGTTGCCGAGGTGCGCAACAAGACGGAGCCGGCGGCTTCGTAACGCGAGAGCCGGCGCAGGCCGGCTCTTTCTTTCTGGATTGACTCTGCCGGTATCCCCGGCGCGAGGGGCCTATGTTCAAGCAATCGACCTTCAAGAATGTGCTGATCGCGCTCACCCTGTTCCTCGGCACGTATTTCACGCTGCCGACCCTTCTCGGGCAGGAAGCGATGAAGCGGATGGCGACATTCCTGCCGGCTTTCCTCGTGCCGCAGAACGCGGTCAAGCTCGGGCTTGATCTTCAGGGCGGCGTGCATGTCATGGTCGAGGCGGATCGCGCGGGGCTTGCGCGCGATCTTGTCAAGCAATTGCAGGAAGATGTGCGTCGCGTGCTGCGCACCGAGCGCGTCGCGCCCACAGGCGGCATTGTCGCGCAGACGCGGGGCGTGAGCCTGCGCATTCCCGACGCCGCCCAGCGCGCCAAGGTGCTCCCCAAGCTTCGGGAACTCGCAACCCCTGTCACCAGCGCCATCCTCGGCAATACCGGCCAGCTCAGCCTTGAGATTGTCGATCTCGGCGATGGCCTGATCCAGCTCGCCTTGACCGATGCCGAACTCAACGAGCGCATCAAGCGCGCGGTCGAGCAATCAAGCGATATTTTCCGCAAGCGTATCGATCCCACCGGCAACAAGGAGCCCTCGATCCAGCGCCAGGGGCTCGACCGGATCGTCATCCAGGTGCCGGGCGCGAAAAGCTCGAAGGAGATTCTCGAGGTTCTCAAGCCGGGCAAGCTCGAATTCCGCATGGTCGCGGAACCCGGCGCGCCTGCGAGCGAGATCGAGGTGATGGAGGCGACCGACGGGCAGCGCTCCTACACGGTCGAACGCCGTGTCATGGTGCACGGCGAGGATCTTGTTTCCGCCGATCCCGGATTCAGCCAGCAGGGCGGCGAGCCGGTCGTCAATTTCCGGTTCAACGTGAAGGGGTCGCAAGCCTTCGCCAAGGCGACGACGGAGAATGTCGGCAAGCTCTTCGCCATCATCCTCGACCACAAGGTGATCTCGGCGCCGGTCATCAACACGCCGATCACGCAAGGGCAGGGTTATATTTCCGGCCGTTTCACGGTGGAAGGCGCCAATCAGCTCGCGGTTCTCCTGCGCTCGGGCGCCCTGCCGGCCTCGTTCTCGCTGGTCGAGGAGCGCACGGTCGGGCCTGGGCTTGGCAATGATTCCATTGCCGCCGCCTCGCTGGCCTCTGCCGTATCGGCGGTGGCGATCGTCATCTTCACGCTCGCGACCTATGGCCTTCTGGGCTTGATCGCGATCGTCGCGCTGGTGGCCAACCTGCTTCTGATCTTCGCCTCGATGTCGCTGCTCGGCTCGACGCTGACCCTGCCGGGCATCGCCGGCATTGTGCTCACCATGGCGATGGCGGTCGATTCGAATGTGCTGATCTACGAGCGCATCCGTGAGGAGCAACATGCGGGACGGTCTGCCATCTCGGCGCTCGATTCCGGCTTCACCCGTGCGCTCGCGACCATTCTCGACGCCAATATCACCACCTTCCTGGCCGGCGCGATCCTCTTCCTCGTCGGCACCGGCGCGGTGAAGGGCTTCGCGGTGACGCTGTGTATCGGTATCGTGACGACGATTTTCACCGCCTTCACGCTCACCCGCGTGATCGTGGCCGCCTGGTATCGCTGGTTCAAGCCCAAGGTCGTGCCGCTCTGATCGGCGCTTCCCGGCTGCAACCTACCGCATTGGACAAAGCATGAAACTTCTTCGCATCGTTCCGGACAATACGCGCTTCGGCTTCATGCGCTTCCGGCGCGTCAGCTTTCCCTTCTCCGCCATCGGTTCCATCGTCGCGGTGGTCGCCTTCCTGTGGATCGGCATGAATGTCGGGATCGACTTCAAGGGCGGCACCGTGGCCGAGTTGCAGGCGAAGAGCGAGACGGCGGATCTCGGTGCCATCCGCGAGGCGGCGGGCAAGCTCAATCTCGGCGATGTCGAGGTGCAGGAATACGGCACCAAACGGGACGTTCTGCTGCGCGTTGGCCTTCAGCCGGGCGGCGACAAGGTGCAGGCCGACGTGGTCGTGAAGCTGCGCGCGACCTTCGAGGACAAGTATGATTTCCGCCGCGTCGAGGTGGTGGGGCCGCGCGTCTCGCAGGAACTCGTTCAGAACGGCACCATCGGCGTGCTTCTCGCGCTTCTGGCCATCCTGATCTATCTGTGGCTGCGTTACGAATGGCAATTCGCGGTCGGCGCCACGATCGCGACCATGCACGATCTCGTGCTCACGATCGGGTTCTATTCCGTCACCCAGCTCCAGTTCGACCAGACCTCGATCGCGGCGATCCTCACCATAATCGGCTATTCGCTGAACGATACGGTGGTGGTTTATGACCGCGTGCGCGAATTGCTGCGCAAATACAAGAAGATCCAGCTTCACGACCTGCTCGATCTGGCGATGAACTCCACGCTCACCCGCACGGTGATCACCTCGGTGACGACGATCCTCGCGCTGATCTTCCTCGGTATTTTCGGCGGCGATGCAATCCGCGGTTTCTGCCTCGCCATGCTTTTCGGGGTTGTCATCGGCACCTATTCGTCCATCTTCATTGCAGCTCCGATTCTGATTTATCTGGGCGTGCGCGTGGGCGAGGGGGCTGCGTCGGGCGCGCCAAAATCCAACGGGACTGAGGCATGAGCAGAAGCGATACGCCATCCGCCGGTAAATCGGGCGCGCCGGGATTCGTGCCCGGTGGACATCAGATCGATTCTTACGGCAATGGCGGTTTCCGCTTCGCGGGCATGTCGCACCAGGGCTCCGTCATCGCGATGCCGACGGGAATCCAGTCCTGGCTTCCTTCAAAGGCTGAACAGATCAATGTCGCCTCGCTGACGCCGGTCATCGTCGAGATCAGCAAGCTCGACATGCTGATCGTGGGGACGGGCGAGAAGGCGCTACCGCCGAATTCGCCCTTCGCGCAGGCGATTCGCAATCAGGGGCTGGCGGTCGAGGTGATGGATACGCCGGCTGCCGCGCGCACCTATAACGTGCTCTTCGCCGAGGGGCGGAGGGTTGCAGCCGCGTTATTGGCAATCTAGCCGCTTTCCCTTTTTTCCGCCTGCCCCATATGGGGTGCGGGGCAGGTTTTTCAGGCATGGCAGCGGCTTCTTCTTCCGATCGAAAACAAGGCGCATCCGATTCCGCCTATGCCGGTGCGGTGGCCACGACACGTCAACTCGATCCCGACCGTTACCTTGCGACCCTTTTCGCGCCCGCGACCTCCCGCGCGCCGCTTTTCGCGCTCTATGCCTTCAATGCCGAGATCGCACGCATCCGTGAGATTGTTTCGGAGCCGATACCCGGCGAGATCCGCCATCAATGGTGGCGCGAGGCGCTCTCCTGCAAATGCGAGGATGCCTCCTGCGAAAGCCCGATCGCGGCGGCCCTCAACGAGACGATGCGCCGGTTCCATCTGCCGCCCGAGCCGCTGATGGCGCTGATCGAGGCGCGCGGCTTCGATCTCTATGATGACCCGATGCCGACCTGGCTTGATCTGGAAGGCTATTGCGGCGAGACCTCGTCCACCCTGATCCGGCTCGCGACGATCATCCTCGCGGATGGCGAGGATCCCGGCTCGGCCGATACCTGCGGCCATGCCGGTGTCGCCTATGCCCTGACCGGGCTCCTGCGCGCCTTTCCGATCCATGCCCGCCGGCAGCAATGCTATGTGCCGCATGAAGTTCTGATCGCCTGCGGCGTCAGTCACGAAGCCATTTACGAGGGGCGCGACAGCGAGGGTTTACGCGCGGCCCTCGGCGCCATGCGCCAGCGCGCCCGCGAGCATCTCGAGGCCGCGAGAGCCGGGCTCTGCACGGCAAGCCCTCTCATTCGGCCCGCCTTTCTGCCGGTATGCCTGTGCGCCCACTATCTTGATGCGATGGACCGCCCGGATTACCGGCCCTTCGAGACCGTCATCGACCTCTCGCCGCTGCGCAAGCTCTGGATTCTCGGGCGTAGCGCCTGGCGTGCGAAACGCTGCTGAGCGTTCAGCCGCCTTCTGCTCCGTTCTTGGGGCCGTGATCCACGAGGCCATGGGTTTCGATCCAGGCCGAAAGCGCCGCTTTCGCGCGTGCCGTGATCATGCGCTTCTTGGCCTGCGCCTTGTCCTTGCCCTTGAGGCGCTTGCCGTTCTCGTCGCGCGGGGCCGCCTCCATCAGCGGGAAAAGACCGAAATTCACATTCATCGGCTGATAGGATTTCGGCCCGCCATCGATCGTTTCGATATGTCCGCCTGTGATATGGTTGAGCAGCGCGCCCAATGCGGTTTCCGCCGGAGGCGGGGCAAGGTCGCGCCCCAGCCTTTCGGCCGCCGCGAGCCGTCCGGCCACCAGCCCGATGGCCGCGCTCTCGACATAGCCCTCGCAGCCAGTGATCTGGCCGGCGAAACGCAGGCGAGGCATGGCTTTGAGGCGCAGCCTGGTATCGAGATGGCGCGGCGAATTGAGATAGGTATTGCGGTGAATGCCGCCCAGACGCGCGAATTCCGCATTTTCCAGGCCGGGAATCATGCGCAGGATCTCGGCCTGCGCGCCATATTTCAGCTTGGTCTGAAAACCGACCATGTTGTAGAGCGTGCCGAGCTTGTTGTCCTGCCGGAGCTGGACGATGGCATGGGCCTTGACCGTCGGATTATGCGGGTTTGTAAGGCCGACAGGCTTCATCGGGCCGTGGCGCAGGGTTTCGAGCCCACGCTCGGCCATGACTTCGATCGGCAGGCAGCCGTCGAAATAGGGCGTGCCCTCCCATTCGCGGAACTCGGTCTTTTCGCCCGCGAGCAAAGCCGCGACGAAGGCTTCGTATTGCGCCTTGTCCATCGGGCAATTGATGTAATCCGCGCCGGTTCCGCCCGGCCCCGCCTTGTCGTAGCGTGATTGGAACCAGGCCTTGTCCATGTCGATGCTCTCGAAATGGACGATCGGGGCGATCGCATCGAAAAAGGCCAACGAATCCTCGCCCGTGAGCGAACGAATCGCCTCCGCCAGCGCGGGGGAGGTGAGCGGGCCGGTCGCGAGAATCACGCTGTCCCATTCAGCAGGCGGCAGGCCGGCGATCTCGCCGCGCGCCAGCGTGACATTGGGATGCGATTCGAGCTTGGCGCTGATCTCGCCGGAAAAGGCATCGCGATCCACCGCGAGGGCCGAGCCGGCGGGAACCTGATTGCGATCCGCCGAAGCCATGATGAGCGAGCCGAGCCTGCGCATCTCGTGATGGATCAACCCGACAGCATTGAGTTCCGAATCATCCGAACGGAAGGAATTCGAGCAGACCAGCTCCGCCAGCCATTCGGTCTTGTGCGCATCGGTCATGCGGACAGGGCGCATCTCGTGGAGGATGACGGGAAGGCCGGCCTCGGCGATCTGCCAGGCGGCCTCGGAGCCGGCGAGGCCGCCGCCGACAACATGAATGGGCTCAGCTTTTGTCTTCATCCCGGCTCAATAGCCCAAATCTTTGGCGAGGGAGAATAAAAAAAGGCCCGCCGAAGCGGGCCAGTATCGCATTGGGCAGGGAGGAGAAGCCCGAATGCGTGGAATGCTGAGGCTCAAGCCGGGCTTGAGCCGAAAGAGTTGTCAGACCACAGCGACCTGACGGGCAGCCTGATCGACGGTGCCGCGCGACAGGCCGATATCGGCCAGTTCGCGATCCGAGAGCTGCGAGAGGATCTCGAGGTTGCGGCGATAACGGATCCAAGCCTGGATACGGGCGATAATGGTGGTGAGGATCATGGTTCTTCTCCAATTTGAAACTTGTGGGCCCGGAAGGCGGCGGCACCGCCGATCTGCTTCCGTGCTGTGCATGTCGATCTTGTGCACCGCAATAAAGGCAAAATATGGGCATGGCTAGAGATAGAGAGCGCCTCTGGCATGCAATAAACGCATGACTCGTTCATAAAATGTTAGCAATAGCCATTGCGGCCCGATAATCAGCCCTTGGGCGCGATGAAAGGCTGATAAATCGCGCGAAAGACGGGCAGGGCCTCAAGATGGAAGGCGTGAGCCGCCAGGGCGGGCAGCGCATGCATATCCGCAAGGCCGGGATGCGCTTCGTTGAGATGGCGCAGGACGCAGGCGAAGGTAATATCAGCCTGACTGATCGTGTCGCCGAACCAGAACGCGTCTCCGCCAGCTTTCCGGCTGGCTTCCAACGCCTGCAGCGTATCGAGGATCTGCGCACGGCAACGCGCGACGTAAAAATCCGATACCGTTTCATGCAGGCGCTGCTCGTAGAACAGGCTGACGGCCTTGTCCGATATGCCGGCGGCAAGCGCGCAGATCCGCAGGACTTGCCGCCTTGCCGGTTCCTCGGCAGGGATGAGCCGTTTTTCCGCGGGAACCTGATTGTCGAGATAGTCGAGTATCGTCTGGCTCTCGATCAGCGCTTCGCCATCTGCCAGCACGAGCACCGGCACGCGCAGGAGCGGGTTATAGGGCCGGATCTTCTCCGCATCGCCGAAGACCGACCATGGCCGGTGCTCGAAGGCGAGGCCATAGAGCCGCATCGTGATTCCGATGCGGCGGGTGAAGGGCGAGTCGAATTGGCCGATGAGGATCATGGGGGCATCCTAGCGCTTTCGCGCGGCTGCGGCAGGCCGCTGCAAGGTGAATAAAACGCAAGCCGGAGGAGCTTCGCTTGCTTCTTGGGCAGGCGATGGGCCTTGGGTAAACAGGCGGCCGAGACGCCGATGCTGTTACTTCAGCGGGCGGCGCTTGAGCACTTCCGCCATGAAGCGTCCGGTATGGCTCGCGGGATTTTTGGCGATCTCCTCGGGCGTGCCGGCGGCAACCACCATGCCGCCGCCATCACCGCCTTCCGGCCCCATATCGATGACGTGATCCGCAGTCTTGATGACCTCGAGGTTATGCTCGATCACGACCACGGTGTTTCCCTGATCCACCAGTTCGTGCAGCACTTCCATGAGCTTGGCGACATCGTGGAAATGCAGGCCCGTGGTCGGTTCGTCGAGGATATAGAGCGTGCGCCCGGTGGCGCGGCGGGAGAGTTCCTTCGAGAGCTTGACGCGCTGCGCTTCGCCGCCCGAGAGCGTCGTCGCCTGCTGGCCGACCTTGACATAATTGAGCCCCACGCGCGCGAGCGTCTCCATCTTGTCGCGGATCGGCGGCACGGATTTGAAGAGGGAGGCGGCCTCCTCCACCGACATGTCGAGCACGTCGGCGATGGAGTGGTCGCGGAATTTCACTTCCAAGGTCTCGCGATCGTAGCGCTTGCCCTTGCATACATCGCAGGTGACATAGACATCGGGCAGGAAGTGCATCTCGATCTTGACCACGCCGTCGCCCTGGCAGGCCTCGCAGCGCCCGCCCTTGACGTTGAAGGAAAAGCGCCCCGGCTGATAGCCGCGCGCCTTCGCTTCCGGCAGATTGGCGAACCAGTCGCGGATCGGCGTGAACGCGCCGGTATAGGTCGCGGGATTCGAGCGCGGCGTGCGTCCGATGGGCGATTGGTCGATATCGATCACCTTGTCGAGCAGTTCCAGCCCCTCGATCCGCTCGAAGGGCGCGGGATGCTCCATCGCGCCGTTGAGGCGGCGGGCGGCGGCCTTGTAGAGCGTCTCGATCACAAGGGTCGATTTGCCGCCGCCGGAAACGCCGGTGACGCAGGTGAAAAGCCCGAGCGGGATCTCGACATTGACATTCTTGAGGTTGTTGCCGCGCGCGCCGACGAGCTTGAGCGCGCGGCCCTTTTGCGCGGCCCGGCGCTTCTTCGGGATCGCGACGGATTTCCGGCCGGTGAGATAATCGCCGGTGAGTGAATTCGGGTTGGCCATCACCTCCTCGGGCGTGCCTTCCGCGATGATCTCGCCGCCATGAATGCCGGCGCCGGGGCCGAGATCGACGACGTAATCCGCCTCGCGGATCGCATCCTCGTCATGTTCGACCACGATCACCGAATTGCCGAGATCGCGCAGGCGGCGCAACGTGCCGAGCAGGCGCTCGTTGTCGCGCTGGTGCAGGCCGATCGAGGGCTCGTCCAGCACGTAGAGCACGCCGGTCAGGCCCGATCCGATCTGCGAGGCAAGGCGGATGCGCTGGCTCTCCCCGCCCGAGAGCGAGCCGGAACCACGGCTCAAGGTGAGATAATCGAGCCCGACATCGTTGAGGAAACGCAGCCGGTCGCGGATTTCCTTAAGGATGCGCCCGGCGATTTCGTTCTGCTTGGCCGTGAGCCTGCCCGGCAATTCCTCGTACCAATCGCCGGCCTCGCGCACCGAGAGCTTCGAGACTTCGCCGATATGCCGCCCCGCGATCTTCACCGCGAGCGCCTCCGGCTTGAGGCGATGCCCGCCGCAATCCTTGCAGGGCGTCTCCGACATGAAGCGCGAGATTTCCTCGCGGCTCCAATCGCTTTCGGTTTCCTTGTAGCGCCGTTCCAGATTGGTGATGATGCCCTCGAACGGCTTTTTCACCTCATAGGCGCGCATGCCGTCATTATAGGCGAAGCGCACGGGTTCCTGCCCGGAACCATAGAGCAGAACCATTTTCGCGCTGTCCGGCAGGTCGGCCCAGGGTTTGGTGAGCGAGAAGCTGTAATGGGCGGCGAGCGCTTCCAGCGTCTGCCCGTAATAGGGCGAGGAAGACTTCGCCCAGGGCGCGATGGCGCCCTTCTTCAGTGACAGGTTGGGCTCCGGCACGATGAGATCCGCGTCGATCGTCATTTCGTGGCCGATGCCGCCGCAGGTCGGGCAGGCGCCGAATGGATTGTTGAAGGAGAAGAGGCGCGGCTCGATTTCAGGGATCGTGAAGCCGGAAACAGGGCAGGCGAATTTCGAGGAGAAGGTCATGCGGCGCGCTTCGCCGCTCGCATCCTTCTCGTCGGCCCATTCGAGCACCGCGATGCCGTCCGCCATATCGAGCGCGGCCTCGAATCCCTCCGCAAGGCGCGAGGCGATATCGGGACGCACGACGATGCGGTCGATCACCACGTCGATATCGTGCTTCAGTTTCTTGTCGAGGGCAGGGGCCTCGGCGATCTCGTAGAATTGCCCGTCGATCTTCACGCGCTGGTAGCCGCGCTTGAGAAAATCCGCCAGCTCCTTGCGGTATTCACCCTTGCGCCCGCGAATGACCGGCGCGAGCAGGAAGGCGCGCGTCTTCTCCGGCAGCGCGATCACGCGATCGACCATCTGGGAAACGGTCTGGCTCTCGATCGGCAACCCGGTCGCGGGTGAATAGGGAATGCCGACGCGCGCCCAGAGCAGGCGCATGTAATCATAGATCTCCGTCACCGTGCCGACGGTCGAGCGCGGATTGCGCGAGGTCGTCTTCTGCTCGATGGAAATGGCCGGAGAGAGCCCGTCGATCTGGTCGACATCGGGCTTCTGCATCATCTCCAGGAACTGGCGCGCATAGGCTGAGAGGCTCTCGACATAGCGCCGTTGCCCCTCGGCATAGATCGTGTCGAAGGCAAGGCTCGACTTGCCGGAGCCGGAAAGCCCGGTGAACACGACCAGCTTGTCGCGCGGGATGACGAGATCGACATTCTTGAGATTGTGCTCGCGCGCGCCGCGTACGCTCAGCACCCGCTGGCCGGGAAAGCGCGTGGCGGCGGCGTCGAAAAGGCTCTCAATCTTCGCGCCGTCACTCTGGCGGGCGGTCTTCGCTTTGGTCATGGGGTCAAGGTTCCGGCAATCCGGCGGGGCGGTCGGATGAACGTAGGGCGGCGGGATCGATCCTTCAATCGGCGCCGGCTACTCGCTCATCGAATCGCGCGGCATGCAAGACGAGGCTTGCAGGAAATCGCCGGGCGCGCTAGAACAAAAAAAGAACATTCAGATGTTGCTGACAGAAACTGACAGGAGGCCCAACGGGGCAGAGAGATCCGGGAAGGGGCTCACGAAGATCCCATCGGAGCCCAGAAGCAGGCCGCCTTGCCGTAAACCGAGATCAGCGCGCCCTTGCCGTTATTGTGGCGGCACACATGGTACTTGCCATCCGGCGAGGCACGGGCTTCCTGATAGCGGATGAAAGTTCCATCCTCGAGAACCCAACCGCCGGGCGCGTTCTTCACATTCTCCACCGCGACGGGAAAGCAATCATTGTCCGAGCAGCATTCATAAGGATACCAGCTATGCGCGAGCGCGACGCCCGGCAAGGCAAACAATAAAGCGAAAGCGCGCTTCATGAATTCCTCCTTTGAATTCAAGACACGACAGCTCCCTCGACGCGAAACGAACTCGCGCCATCGTGAACGGTGTTTGTGGCATTGAAGAAGGAGGCGGTGGAGGTCGGGCTTGATTCTCGAGCAAGACACGCCGCCATTGCAGCATGATGCAGGAGCGAGGGTTAATATTTCGTAGTTGGTGCAGTCTTGCCGAAAAAGCTGCGGAGACTGTGGACAAGGGCGGGGCATGCTGGGCGTGGCGCGCTTGGGTGACTATGGTGCGCGGCTGCAATGTACGAAGCGGATGGAGAGAGCGATGGCGGGTAGCGTCAATAAGGTCATTCTGGTCGGAAATCTCGGGCGCGACCCCGAGACTCGCCGGCTTGGCAACGGCGATCCGGTCGTGAATCTGCGCATCGCGACCTCGGAAAGCTGGCGCGACAAGCAGACGGGAGAGCGTCGTGAGAAGACGGAATGGCATTCGGTCGTCATCTTCAACGAGAACCTCGCCAAGGTGGCCGAGCAATATCTGAAGAAGGGCTCGAAGGTTTATGTCGAGGGCCAGCTCCAGACCCGCGAGTGGCAGGACAAGGACGGGCAGAAGCGCTATTCCACGGAGGTGGTACTCCAGCGCTTCCGCGGCGAACTCACGCTGCTTGACGGACGCGACGGTGGAGGCGGCGGTGGCCGTGAGATCGATGATCAGGGCGGCGGCGGTTTCGGCGGCGGTGGCGGTATGACGCGCGGCGGCGGCGGTGGCGGCGGGGGAAGCCGTCCTGCCGGTGGTGGGCGCTCGGATATCGACGACGACATCCCATTCTGAGGTCAGGACAAAAGGCGCGGAATTCCGTGCCTTTTGCTTTTTTGGATCCAGGGTTGGCCGGGCACCGCGCTACGGCTTCTCCGAATTTGAACCCGCAAGCGCATCACATACGAGGGCGGATTTATTCCCCACTGAAACGAGAAGAAAATTCTTCACGTCGCTCCTGTCGATATATCGGCAGGGAAATAATTCTGATATGCGCTATGGCTTTAAGGTATTGCTTTCACGTCCTCGGGAAAGAGGCCAATGGATTCATTCGATCGCGCCATCCTTTCGCTTATCCAGAATGACGGGTCTCTCCCGCTCAACGAGATTGCGGTGCGTGTCGGCCTTTCACCGACGCCGTGCTGGAACCGCATCCGCAAGATGGAGGAGGCGGGGATCATCGAGAAGCGCGTCGCGCTGCTGCATGCACCGAAGCTCGGCCTCGGCGTGACGATCTTCGTCTCCATCGAGACCGGCGATCACTCCGAAGGCTGGCTCGCGCGTTTCGCCGAGGCGGTGCAGACCATGCCGGAAGTGGTGGATGTCTACCGCATGTCCGGCGATGTCGATTACATGATGCGGGTGGTGGTTCCGGGCATCGATTCCTATGATGATTTCTACCGCCGTCTGATCAAGGCGGTTCCGCTCAAGAACGTGACCTCCCGCTTCGCGATGGAAAAGATCAAGGCGACCACGGCGCTCCCGCTCGAGCAATCTCCGGTGTTCAAGGCGCGCAAGAAAGCCGAGAAATAGGGATCGGGGCGCGGACTATCCTGTGTATGCAGGCACCATGCGCTTGCGCCTTGGTCCTTGTCGTTTTACGTAGTACTACGCAAGGGTTCAGGGGCTTTTCAGAATGGATTTCAAGGCGGTTTTTGCAAGGGGAGCGGCACTGTCGCTCGCGTTGGCGCTGGGTGTCGGCAACGCGCAGGCTCTGGAGATGAAGATTTCGGGTCCCGTTATTTCGCTGTCCGGGCCTATCCGTGCCGGGGACGACGAGATCTTCAAGGAGTTGCTGAAATCGCCCGCAGGCGCCAATGTACGCGTCGTTCGCGTTGATAGTAATGGCGGCTTCGTGCGTCCTGCCGCCGAAATCGGACGGTTGATCCGCAAGCATGGCCTTTCAACCCTGCTTGATGCGAGGAGCGCCCGCTGTGGTTCGGCTTGCACGCTGCTCTTCGCCGGCGGCAAGAACCGCCATTTCGTCAATGGTCAGGCCATCAAGGATGGTCCCGTCCGCATACGGGATTATCGTGGCCTGGCATTCCACGAGGGCAGCAGCGCGCTCTCGCTTGCCAGTAACCGGCATTCCGGGCAGGCAACAGCCCAGATGGTCGCCTTCTATCACGAGTTCGGTGTATCTGCGGCGCGCAACCTGATCACCCAGGCGCCGCCGGAAGGATTTTACCAGATTTCGGGGCCGACGGCCCTGTCGCTGGGGATCGCGACCTCGACCTCGCCTCCCTGAGCCTTACGCTTGCCGTCCCCAGATGTCCTCCTCGCGCCAGCCGAGCGCGTGGAGTTCCGCCGCACGCAGCGGTGCCTCGCCGATGGAGAAGAACTCGTCGAGCTGCGGCGGTTTGATCGCCGTTCCCGCGAGCATCGCATGGGCCTGCCCGCGATGGTGGATCTGGTGCTGGAACAGGTGAAGCAGCAGCCTGTCGCGCCGCTCGCGCTGGATGCGGCTTCCTCTCTGAACCTCGACAATCGCGTCGAGATCGGGCCCGGCGAGGGCGTCGCAATGCGCGATAAGGCGGCGATCGAGCGCCAGCTGCGCCTGCTTGAGATCCGGGAGGGCCGGGTAGGGGATGTCCTCCCGAAACGCCTCGTATCCCAGGCGCCCCCCTTCAAGCGCGTCGATATAGAAGAGATCGACCACGAAAATATGGTTCATCGTCGCCTGAAGCGAGGGAAAGAAGTTCACCCGCTTCGCCTCGAATTCCGCTTGGCTCAAGGGCGCCATGGCGTTCAGCAGGCGATGATTGGCGAAAGCGTTGTTATAGGCCATTACCCGCATGGTCAGCAGGTTGGAGGCGCCTGAAGCCGGGTTCATGGTGCAGCCTTTTCGTTATGGTCAGGGCAGGGGCCTCGGCATGGCGAGGATCGCCTTGATGCCGTCGATCACGAATTGCACGGCCAGCGCCGCGAGGATGACGCCGAGAAGGCGCGTGAGCACGAGATTGCCGGTAACACCCAGCAGCTTCGCCATGCGCTCCGCGACCAGGAAAACCGCGAGGCAGGCGATGGCGACAAGCGCGATCACCGCCACCAGCGCGCCGAGCTTCAGCGTGTTGCCGCCGGCATTGCCGGCCAGCAGCATCGTCGCGGTGATCGTGCCCGGCCCGGCCATGAGCGGAATGGCGAGCGGAAAGGCCGCGACATTGCGGATGTGATCCTCGTCGATCGCGGTGCGCGCGACCGAACTCTTGCGCCGGGTGCGCAGCTCGAAGATCATTTCGAACGCGATCCAGAACAGGAGCAGACCACCGGCAATACGGAAGGCGGGGAAGCCGATTCCCAGCGCTTCCAGCAGCGATTGCCCGAGCAATGCGAAGCCGACCATCACCCCGGTCATGATCATCACCGCGCGGAAGGCGACCTTGCGTCGCTCATCCGAATTCATGCCCAAAGTCAGGCTGAGGAAGATCGGCGCCAGACCAGGCGGGTCCACCGTGACCATGAGCGTGGTCAGCGCGGAGAGGAAGTAATCGACGATCACGGGCGGCAGGAACGACATGGCGGCGACCTTTCAGGGCTGCTTCTTCGGCATTGGCGTGGCGATTCCGCGCTATCGTGGCATTTCGCGGTACGATCAATCAATCTCGGTTTCTCCTCGGGCGAAAGGCGCTCCCCATTCGCGAGAATCCTGCCCTATCCGGTCCCAGATGATCACGCGCGCTGCATCCATGAAGGCGCTCCACACAGGTCGCTCCGGCTCCTTGGAAAAGCGCGTGGCGCAGAGTAACCTTCGCAGCGGTTGAAAGACTGGACTTATCCCCATCCCGCATTCGCTTCTCGCCCCGGAATCGCCTAGAAGCGGCGGGATAGAAATCCTCTGCACCCGGTCATTTCCGGCCGGGCCGCGTGACGACGGAACAGCCTCGGGAAATCTCCTTGTCCGACGATAAAAACGATATCAAATCCGCCGGCCCCGCCGCCGACGGTTCGGAAATCCGCCCCATCTCGATCACCGATGAGATGAAGCGCTCCTATCTCGATTACGCGATGAGCGTGATCGTCAGCCGCGCGCTGCCCGATGCGCGCGACGGGCTCAAGCCCGTGCATCGGCGCATCCTCTTCTCGATGCATGAGAGCGGCTATACCCCGGACAAGGCGTACAAGAAATCCGCCCGCGTCACCGGCGACACGATGGGTAAATACCATCCGCACGGCAACCTCGCGATTTATGACGCGCTGGTGCGCATGGCGCAGGATTTCTCGCTGCGCGTGCCGCTGATCGACGGACAGGGCAATTTCGGCTCGGTGGACGGCGATCCGCCGGCGGCGGAACGCTATACCGAGGTGCGCCTTGCCAAGCCCGCGCTTTCCTTGCTCGACGATCTTGAGGAAGATACGGTCGATTTCACCGAGAACTATTCCGGCGAACTCAAGGAACCCACGGTCCTGCCGGCGCGGTTCCCCAACCTGCTGGTCAATGGCGCGGGCGGCATCGCCGTCGGCATGGCGACCAATATCCCGCCGCATAACCTCGGCGAAGTCATCGATGCCTGCCTCGCGCTGATCGAGGATCCCGCGCTTTCGGTCGAGGATCTTATCCGCATCGTGCCGGGCCCGGATTTCCCCACGGGGGCGATGATTCTCGGGCGCGGCGGCATCCGCAACGCCTATACGACCGGGCGCGGCTCGATCATCATGCGCGCCCGCGCGGTGATCGAGGAGATCCGCAAGGACCGTGAGGCGATCATCGTCTCCGAGATCCCTTACCAGGTGAACAAGGCGCAGCTCATTGAGCGCATCGCCGAGCTGGTGCGCGAGAAGAAGCTCGAGGGTATTTCCGACCTGCGTGACGAGAGCGACCGCGAGGGGATGCGCATCGTCATCGAGCTGAAGCGCGATGCGGTGGGCGATATCGTGCTCAACCAGCTTTATCGCCACACGGCCCTGCAATCCTCCTTCGGCGCGAACATGATCGCGCTGAATGGCGGGCGGCGTCCGGAGATGATGACGTTGAAGGACATGCTGGTTGCCTTCCTCGATTTCCGCGAGGAAGTCATCGGGCGGCGCACGCGTTTCCGCCTCAACAAGGCGCGCGACCGCGCCCATGTCCTCGTGGGGCTCGCGATCGCGGTTGCCAATATCGATGCCGTCATCAAGCTGATCCGCGAAAGCGCGGATGCGGCCTCGGCGCGCGAGCAATTGATGGCGCGCGACTGGCCCGCTTCGGATGTCGCCTCGCTCCTCACGCTGATCGACGATCCGCGCCATCGCATGGCCGAGGATGGCACCTACCGGCTTTCAGAGCGTCAGGCCGGCGCGATCCTTGATCTGCGCCTCCAGCGCCTGACCGCTCTGGGCCGTGACGAAATCGCCGAGGAGCTGGAGAAGCTCGCCGCTGAGATCCGCGATTATCTCGATATCCTCGCTTCGCGCGCGCGCATCCTCGGCATCGTGCAGGGCGAGCTTACCGCTATCCGCGCGGCGCATGCGACCCCGCGCAAGACCGAGATCATCGAGGCCGACAGCGATTTCGAGGATGAAGACCTCATCGCGCGGGAAGATATGGTCGTCACCTTCTCGCATTCTGGCTACATCAAGCGCGTGCCGCTCTCGACCTATCGGGCGCAAAGGCGCGGCGGCAAGGGCCGTTCCGGCATGTCGACGCGCGACGAGGATTTCGTCTCGCGCCTCTTCGTCGCCTCCACGCATACGCCGATCCTGTTCTTCTCCTCGGCCGGGCAGGTCTATAAGGAGAAGGTCTGGCGGTTGCCGCTCGCGCCGCCCAACGGGCGCGGCAAGGCGCTGGTCAACATGCTGCCGCTGGAAGCGGGCGAGCGCATCACCACGATCATGCCGCTGCCGGAGGATGAGGAGAGCTGGGCCGCGCTCGACGTGATGTTCGCGACCGAGAGCGGCAATGTGCGTCGAAACAAGCTCTCGGATTTCATCCAGGTCAACCGCAACGGCAAGATCGCGATGAAGCTCGACGAGGGCGATCATATCGTCGATGTCGCGACCTGTTCCGAGAACGACAATGTGCTGCTGACCACCGCGCTCGGCCAGTGCATCCGCTTCGCGGTGGATGAGGTACGCGTGTTCAAGGGGCGCGATTCAACCGGCGTGCGCGGCATCAATCTTGCCGCGGGCGATCGCGTGATCAGCCAGACCATCCTGCGCCATGTCGATGCCAGCGCCGAGGAGCGCGCCGCCTATCTCAAGATGCGCCGCGCGATGAATGGCGAGAGCGAGGAAGCCGCCGAGCCGGAGGAGGGCGAGGGCCAGAGCCTGAACTCGAGCGCCTCGATCTCCAACGAGCGCTATATCGAAATGGGCGCGGCGGAGCAGTTCGTCCTCACCATTTCCGAAAATGGCTATGGCAAGCGCACCTCGTCCTTCGAGTACCGCATCACCGGGCGCGGCGGCAAAGGCATCGTCGCGATGGCGGTGAATGCGCGCAACGGGCATCTCATCTCCTCCTTCCCGGTGGAGGAGAGCGACCAGATCATGCTGGTGACCGATGGCGGGCAGCTCATCCGCTGCCCGGTCAACGGCATCCGCGTCGCCGGGCGCTCGACGCAGGGCGTCATCGTCTTCAACACGGCCGAGGGCGAGAAGGTCGTCTCGGTCGAGCGCGTCTCCGAGCCGGAAGGCGAGGGGGATGAGGGCGGGGGCGACGAGGGCGCCGGGCCCGAAAGCAGCGAATAACCTTCGGCATGGCCGGGTTCAGCCCGGCCATCCACGATTACTGGAAGTGAGTAGAATCGGTAATCGTCGTGCCTAGCTTGGAAGGCATGATGATTTCCATGCTTGCTCGCCACAAAAAACAACCTAAACTGAATTCACTATCCGAGGGGCGTCGCGTCGGCGGCTGAGACCGGGGGAATGGACCCGGGCACCCTTTGAACCTGATCCGGGTCATGCCGGCGAAGGGACGGGTGGCGCATGTCGCGCAGCTTTTCCTCCCGCCGGTATTCCCGTTTTTCGCGTCGGTTTCCTCCGGCGTCATGCCCGCCCTTGGGGCGGGTATCCATGACTTCACGCCAAGAAGGGTTGAAGTCGTGGATGACCGGGCCAAGCCCGGTCATGACGATGGGTGGCGTCCCGGCGCAGAGCAAGCTGGAGGCCCCTATGAATATCCCTGTTTCCCCCAAATCCATCCAGCCCGCGCCGGAAACGGTGACCACCGGGCCGATCATCGGCTCGCGGAAGGTCTATGCCGCGCCGAAATCCCACCCGGAAATGCGCGTGCCCTTCCGCGAGGTCACGCTGAGCGATCCGCTCGAACCGCCGGTGCGCATCTATGATCCCTCCGGCCCCTATACCGAGGCGGATGCCCGCATCGATCTTTCCGCCGGCCTCAAGCCGATCCGCGAGGGCTGGATTGCCGGGCGCGGCTTCGGGGCCATCACGCCGCGCGCCGTCAAGCCCGAGGATAACGGCAATATCTCAGCCGAAAAGCTGGTGCCGGAATGCCCCGCCCGCCGTGTGATCCGCGCCGCCGCGCCCGGCCAGATGGTCACGCAATATGAATTCGCCCGCGCCGGGATCATCACCGAGGAGATGGTCTATGTCGCCCACCGCGAGAACCTCGCGCGCGAGGCGGCGCTTGAGGGTGCCAAAGAACGTCATGCCGATGGCGAGAGTTTCGGCGCCGCGGTGCCGGAATTCGTGACGCCGGAATTCGTGCGCGACGAGGTGGCCCGTGGGCGGGCGATCATCCCCGCGAATATCAACCATACCGAACTCGAGCCGATGGCGATCGGCCGCAATTTCCTCGTCAAGATCAACGCGAATATCGGCAATTCGGCGGTGACCTCCGGCGCGGCGGAAGAGGTGGAGAAGCTGGTCTGGGCCATTCGCTGGGGCGCGGATACGGTGATGGATCTCTCCACCGGCCGCAACATCCACAATATCCGCAGCTGGATCATGCGGAACTCTCCGGTGCCCATCGGCACCGTGCCGATCTATCAGGCGCTCGAAAAGGTCGATGGCGACCCGACAAAGCTCGACTGGGAAGTGTTCAAGGACACGCTTGAAGAGCAGGCGGAGCAGGGGGTGGATTACTTCACCATCCATGCCGGCGTGCGCCTTCCTTACGTGCCGCTCACCGCCGATCGCGTCACCGGCATCGTCTCGCGCGGCGGCTCGATCATGGCGCGCTGGTGCCTCGCGCATCACAAGGAGAGTTTCCTCTACGAGCGTTTCGACGAGATCTGCGACATCATGCGCAAATACGATGTCTCGTTCTCGCTCGGCGACGGCTTGCGCCCCGGCTCGATCGCCGATGCCAATGACCGTGCGCAATTCGCTGAACTCGAAACCCTCGGCGAGCTGACGAAGATCGCCTGGGACAAGGGCTGTCAGGTCATGATCGAGGGGCCGGGCCACGTGCCCATGCACAAGATCAAGGAGAATATGGACAAACAGCTGAGAGAATGCGGCGAGGCGCCCTTCTACACCCTCGGGCCGCTGACCACCGATATCGCACCGGGCTATGACCATATCACCTCCGGTATCGGCGCGGCGATGATCGGCTGGTTCGGCTGCGCGATGCTCTGCTATGTCACGCCGAAGGAGCATCTCGGCCTGCCCGACCGCGATGACGTGAAGCAGGGCGTCATCACCTACAAGATCGCCGCCCACGCCGCCGATCTCGCCAAGGGACATCCGGCGGCGAAGATCCGCGACGATGCCCTGAGCCGCGCGCGCTTCTCCTTCCGCTGGGAGGACCAGTTCAACCTCGCGCTAGACCCTGATACCGCGCGCGCTTACCACGACGAAACCCTGCCGAAAGAAGCGCATAAAACCGCGCATTTCTGCTCGATGTGCGGGCCGAAATTCTGCTCGATGAAGATCACGCAGGACCTTCGCGCCGAAGTACAGGCGATGGGCGAAAATGAACGCGCGGCGATCGAGGGCATGGCTCAGAAATCGCAGGAATTCGCAGAAGCCGGCGGCAAGCTCTATATTCGGCAAGGCTAGAAATGTCCGGGCCGGTCAGCCCGGACAGGCCGGCTCTTGCTGGGATTTCACGCCGCACCTAGCTCGACTGGAGGAGTTCCTGTTCTTTGTCTCTCCGGTCGAGTGTTCCAATGTCTAGCCATGATGAAAACGTTCCCCTCGAAATCCTGCGATCGCCACCGGCTACGCTGCATCCGGCGGTGATCGCACTCTATCTTGAGGCGTTTTATCCAAAGCTCGGGCCAATTTTCGGTGACAGGCAGCGCACTGGAGCCTTTCTGACACCGGCCTTTCAACCTGATCATGCGATGGTTGCGATGCGAGGTGAGCAAGTCCTTGGCGTTGCCGGGTTCCGTCAAGGCGGGAAGGGTATGTTCCATCGACCCGTTCGGGACTTTTTTATCGAATACCGATGGTCCGCGCCGCTGCGGCTGATTCTGCTGGCCATGGTGGAGCGTGCCGAAGAACCGGACATTCTGGTGATGGACGGCATTGCGGTCTCAGCCGCTGCGCGCGGTCACGGGGTTGGAACGGCCCTTCTCGGGGCCATCGCCGAGCATGCGCGCAGTCAGGGAAAGAAGGGTGTGCGCCTTGATGTTGTGGATACCAACCCGCGCGCGCGCAAGCTTTATGAGCGCGAGGGGTTCACGGCACAAAAGACGATTGGCACCTGGCCGCTTTCCCATCTCTTTCCGTTCCGGGCGATAACCCGCATGCTCAAACCCGTTTGACGATCAGGTCCATTCTCGGGCATGGCAGCGCCGGACAGGAGAATGCCATGCCAGATCCCGTGATTCTCGATAGCATCGCCGCCTTGCGAATGTGGCGCGAAGAGCGGCGCGCGGCAGGTCGGCGCATCGGTCTCGTGCCGACGATGGGCGCGCTCCATGCCGGCCATCTCAGCCTTGTTTCCGGCGTGAAAAGGGTGGCGGATGAGGCTTTGGTCTCGATTTTCGTCAACCCGACACAATTCGCACCGAATGAGGATTTCTCGAAATATCCCAGAACGTTCAATCGCGATGTTGAACTTCTCTCGGAGGTTGGTGCCGAGGCTGTTTTCGCCCCGCGCGTGCTCGATATGTATCCCGAAGGCTTTGCGACCGCCATCGAGCCCGGCGGCCCGGCCAAGGCAGGACTGGAAGATGCTTTCCGCCCCACGCATTTCGCCGGTGTCGCGACGGTGGTGACGAAGCTGCTGCTGCAATGCCTGCCGGAAGTTGCGATTTTCGGCGAGAAGGATTTCCAGCAGCTCGCGGTGATCCGCCACGTCGCGCGCGACCTCGATATCCCGGTGGAGATCCTGGGCGGGGCAACCGTGCGCGAGGCGGACGGGCTCGCCATGTCCTCGCGCAATGTCTATCTTTCGAAGGCCGAACGCGGGATCGCGCCGGTGCTCCATCAGGTCCTGCTGGGCGCGGCCGAGGCGATCAGGGGCGGGACGAGGCTTGATGTGATCGAGGGCGGCGCGTTGCGCGAACTCTCAAGCCATGGTTTCATCACGGATTACGTCGCGATCCGCGATGCCGCCACGCTTGGCAGGCCGGAGCCGGGCGCACGGCCGGAAAGCCTGCGCATTCTCGTCGCCGCGAAACTCGGCGCGACGCGGCTTATCGACAATATCGCGGCGGGGTGAGATTCAGCTCGCCTCCAGCGCCTTGCGGGCCTCGGCGAGTTTTGCCGCCGCTTCGGCGTCAAGCTTGGGAAATTCGAGTTCGAGGCTTTCCATCTCGGCGATGATCGCCTGCATCACCGCGAGGCGCATGAACCATTTGCGATCCGCGGGGATGACGTACCACGGCGCATGATCCGCCGCCGTCGCGCGGATCGCTTCTTCATAGGCCGCCATGTAATCGTCCCAATGGGCGCGTTCGGCGACATCGCGGGCGTTGAATTTCCAGTTCTTTTTCGGATCATCGATGCGCTCGAGCTGGCGCTTTTTCTGCTCGTCCCTGGAGACATGGAGGAAGAACTTCATGATCTTCGTGCCCGAGCGCGCGAGATGGCGTTCGTGATCGGCGATCGCTTCGAGCCTTTCGAGCCAGAAAGACTTGCTCCCCGCCTTCTTGCCGATTCCGTTTTCGGGCAGGCGCTGGCTGCCAAGGAATTCGGGATGCACGCGCACCACCAGAACCTCCTCGTAATAGGAGCGGTTATGGATGCCGATCCGTCCGCGCTCCGGCAGGGCCTTCGAAGTCCGCCAGAGGAAATCGTGATCGAGCTCCTCGGGCGAGGGCGCCTTGAAGGAATGGACCTGGCACCCTTGTGGGTTCACGCCGCTCATCACGTGCTCGATGGTCGAATCCTTGCCGGCGGCATCCATGGCCTGAAGGATCATGAGCACGGACCATCGATCCGCCGCGTAGAGTTTTTCCTGAAGCGCGAAGAGCTTGACCTTGCCTTCCTCAAGCAGCGCCTTGCCCTCGTCCTTGGTGAGATCGTGCCCGCCGAGGCTGTCTGTCGCGAAATCGGCGAGGCGGAACTTCTTCCCGTTGGTGACGCGGAAGGGCGCGACGAAACGCTGGGCATTGTCGATGGGCATGGTTCTCTCCGGTTCGGCCCTAGCATGGCGCGAAGACGTGCCTGCCTGCAAGATGGCGGATGTCGCGGCTTGCGCAGCGGCGGCGCATACGGCTAAGAGCCGGGAATGGAACACGCCATCCTCTATGATTGCGACGGGACGCTGATCGATTCGGAGCATATCGCCGGCTCGGTCTGCGCCGAGGCGCTGACCCGTATCGGTTTTCCGATGACGATGGAGACCTTCAACGCGCGCTTCACCGGGATTCCCGCGCCGCGCACCTGGGAAATTCTGAAGGAGGAAATTCCCTTCGCTTTGCCGGAAGGGTTCAACGAGGCTATCGACGCCGAGATTTACCGCCGCTTCGAGAGCGAGCTGCAGCCGATTCCCGGCGCGGCGGAAGCGGTGAGGGCGATCGGCGGCAAGCGCGCCGTCGCTTCTTCGACCCGGCTCGACAGCCTGCGCAAGAACCTCATCCGCACCGGCCTCGCCCCGCTTTTCGATCCGCATATCTATTCCGCGAGCGAGGTCGCGCGCGGCAAGCCGGCGCCCGATGTCTTCCTTTACGCGGCCGCGAAGATCGGCGTCGACCCGGCGAATGCCATCGTCATCGAGGATTCCGTGGCAGGGGTGACGGCGGGGCTGCGGGCGGGCATGCGCGTGATCGGCTTTCACGGCGCCTCGAACGGGGTCGAGGGGCTCGACGCCCGGCTTCTTGCCGCCGGGGCGCTGATGGTGGTCCACCACATGGACAGATTGCCCGAAGCCGTTGCCGCCCTGCGGGGCTAGGAGAGGGCGAGTGCTCCCGCTTCACTTGTTTTCGGCGGCGATTGCGGCTAGCAGGCTGGCATATCGCTTCCACGGGGCGCCGCCATGTCGCATATCGCCTTCTATCCCGGTTCTTTCGATCCGCCCACGAACGGGCATCTCGATGTCATCCGCCGCGCCTATGCGATCGCGGATGAGCTGGTGATCGCTGTCGGAACGCATCCGGGCAAGGCGCCGATCTTTTCGGTCGAGGAGCGCAAGGCGTTGCTCGAAGCCGTGGCGAAGCCGGTTGCGGCGGGCAAGAAGCTCACGGTGGCGACCTTCGGCGATCTTTCGGTCGATGCCGCGCGCCGGCATGGTGCAACGATCATGATCCGCGGCCTACGCGATGGCACGGACCTCGATTACGAGATGCAGCTCGCCGGCATGAACGACGCGATGGCGCCGGATATCCAGACTGTTTTTCTGCCCGCCTCGCCCAATGTCCGCCCCATTACCGCGACAATCGTGCGGCAGATCGCCTCAATGGGCGGCAATATCGCCAGCTTCGTGCCCGAGGCTGTTGCCAGGGCGCTTCAGGCCAAATACCCCAAGCGCGGCTGATCGCCGCCATTCAGGAGAGACCATGCTTCGTCGTACGCTTCTTGCCGGCCTCGCCGCGCTCGCTCCCGCCGCCGCCATCGCGCAGGGCGCGCCCAAGCTCGACCCGCAGAACACGCTCGCGATCGATCTCAAGGATGGCCGCGTGCTGATCGCGCTCAGGCCCGATCTCGCGCCCAAGCATGTCGAGCGCATCAAGACGCTCGCCGCACGCGGCTTTTATGACGGCATCGTCTTCCACCGCGTCATCGAAGGCTTCATGGCCCAGACCGGCGATCCCAAGGGCAACGGCACCGGCGGCTCCGACCTGCCGAACCTGCCGGCGGAATTCTCGAAGGAGCCGTTCGGGCGTGGCACGCTCGGCATGGCGCGCGCCTCCGACCCCAATTCCGCCAACAGCCAGTTCTTCATCTGCTTCGCCGATGCCAGCTTCCTCAACGGTCAATACACCGTTTTCGGCAAGGTGGTGCAGGGCATGGAACTCGTCGACAAGATCAAGAAGGGCGACCGCAACAATAACGGCGCGGTTTCCGGCCCGGACAAGATGATCAAGGTCCGCCTGCTGGCCAACGCAAACTGACGAACCCCCTGGCTTTTCGCGCTGCGGAAAGCCTAGGAGCGAATGTGACGCCGAGCAGGGCTGCCATGCAGCCCGTTGCGAGGGACAAACAAAGGAAAACCCCTGGCTTTTCGCGCTGCGGAAAGCCTAGGAGCGAATGCGACGCCGAGCAGGGCTGCCATGCAGCCCGTTGCGAGGGACAAACAAAGGAAACCCCTGGCTTTTCGCGCTGCGGAAAGCCTAGGAGCGAATGCGACGCCGAGCAGGGCTGCCATGCAGCCCGTTGCGAGGGACAACAAAGGAAAACGAAAATGGCCTCTCCCGAAGATACCCTCATTCTCGACACCACCAAGGGCGTGGTGACGATCGAACTCCGGCCGGATCTCGCGCCGGGCCATGTCGCGCATATCAAGAAGCTGGTGCGCGAAGGGTTTTACGACGGCCTGTCCTTCCACCGCGTGATCGATGGCTTCATGGCGCAGGGCGGCTGCCCGGACGGCACCGGCATGGGTGGTTCGAACTACCCGGATCTCAAGGCGGAATTCAACGCCGAGCCGCATGTGCGCGGCGTCTGCTCGATGGCGCGTTCGCGCAGCCCCGATTCCGCCAACAGCCAGTTCTTCATCTGCTTCGACGACGCGACCTTCCTCGACAAGCAATACACCGTCTGGGGCAAGGTGGTCGAAGGCATGGAGAATGTCGACAAGTTCGCCCGTGGCGAGCCTGTCCGCAACCCGGACCGGATCAACAAGGCGACCATCGCCGCGGATGCGTGAGGGCGTTTCCAGCCGCACCGCCGTCATGGCCGGGCTTGTCCCGGCCATCCACGACCTTGCGCCCCTCCAGGACGGCTTTGGCGTGAGATGAAGGCGGCGCTGTCCATGCTCACCCTCGCTGATTTCGATTTTCATCTGCCGGAAGAGCGGATCGCCATTCACCCCGCCGATCCGCGTGATAGCGCGCGCCTGCTGGTGGTGCGGCCGGGCGGGAAGCCGGAATGCGAGGATCGCATCTTCCGTGAATTGCCCGATCTGCTCGCGCCCGGCGATCTGCTCGTCTTCAACGATACCAAAGTCATCCCGGCCCGCCTTGCCGGGCATCGCCACCGCGAGGGCAACGTCGTCGCGATCGAGGCTTTGCTGACCAGACGCCTCGATGATTGCACCTGGCAAGCCTTCGCCAAACCCGGAAAACGGCTCAAGCCGGGCGATCGGGTGGTGTTCGGCGAGGAAGGGCGCGTCTGTTTGATGGGCGCTCTTTCCGCCGAGGTGATGGCGAAGGATGAGGAAGGGCTGGTGACCTTCCGCTTTGATAGGGCGGGCGCGTTTCTCGATGAGGCGATCGCGCTTGTCGGCGCGATGCCCTTGCCGCCCTATATCCTCGAAGCGCGCAAGCGTCTTGGCGACGTAGCGCCTGCGGCGGATGAGGCCGATTATCAAACCGTTTTTGCGGCCAGGGAGGGGGCGGTCGCCGCGCCCACCGCCTCGCTGCATTTCACGTCCGATCTGCTCGCGCGCCTCGCGACGCGCGGAATCGCGCATTGTTTCGTGACGCTGCATGTCGGCGCCGGGACCTTCCTGCCGGTCAAGAGCGACAATCTCGACGCGCATCGCATGCATGCCGAATGGGGCGAGGTGAGCGCCGGAGCGGCTGCGGCGATTGCGGCGGCCCGCGCGCGCGGCGGGCGCGTGGTCGCGGTGGGGACCACGGCGTGCCGCCTCATTGAATCCGCCGCGCATACCGGCGCCATCGCGCCTTTCGCGGGCGAGACGGATATCTTCATCCGGCCCGGCTATCGCTTCCGTGTCACGGATGCGCTGATCACGAATTTCCACCTGCCCAAATCGACGCTGCTGATGCTTGTCTCGGCCTTTGCCGGCCTCGAAACCATGCGCCGCGCCTATGCCCATGCGATTGGCGACGGATATCGCTTCTATTCCTATGGCGATGGGAGCTTGCTGTTTCGCCAGGAGGCATAACGCGCCGCCGATATCCGGCGATGCGTTCGGGCGATCCGATTGAAGGGAAACGCCCGCTCTGTCACTTGTCTCGACGCGGATTCTCCCGCTCAACCGATCTCCACGGAAGTGGAAAATGCTTCACGGCTGGATGTTGCCCGAATTGCGCAGCCAATCCGTCGCCACATCGAAGCGCGAAGCATTCCCGAGCCGGCGCTCGTAGGATTCGAGCGTGTTCTCCAACAGGCAGGCGATCGTCATCGGCCCGACTCCGCGCGGAACAGGCGTGATCGCACTGGCAATATCCTTCACCGCGTCGAAATCGACATCGCCGACCAGGCGGGATTTGCCGGTCTCCCCATCGGTGATGCGGTTTATGCCGACATCGATCACGATCGCGCCGGGGCGCACATGCGCTGCGCCGATCAGCTTCGGCCGCCCCACGGCGGCGACGAGGATATCGGCCTGCCGGCAGGTGCCCGCCAGGTCGCGCGTGCGCGAATGCGCGATGGTCACCGTGCAATTCTCGGCCAGCAGCAATTGTGCGATAGGCTTGCCGACGAGGTTGGACCGTCCCACCACGACAGCGTGAAGGCCGGAAAGGTCCCGGCGCACGCCCTTGATCAGCTTGAGCGAACCGCGCGGCGTGCAGGGCACGAACCCCATGCCGCCGCTCGCGAGCCGCCCGACATTGATCGGGTGCAGCCCGTCGACATCCTTGGAGGGCGCGATCGCGTCGATCACGTGGTCGGGATTGATCTGGCGGGGTAACGGAAACTGGACGAGAATGCCGTCGACCGTCTCATCGCGGTTGAGGCGGTCGATCAGGGCGAGAAGCTCGGCCTCCGTGGTTTCGGTCACGAGACGATGCTCGATTGAGCGCATGCCGATCTCGACCGTCTGCTTCGCCTTTGCCGCGACATAGACCTGGCTGGCCGGGTCTTCTCCCACCAGAACCACGGCGAGCCCCGGCTTGCGGTTGCGCGCCGCGACATGGTGGCTGACGCGCCGGGCGAGATCCTCGCGCAACGCGGCTGCAATGGCCTGTCCATCGATCAGACTGGCTTTCAAGATCACTCTCCTGCAACAGACCCGATAAGGGCGGGATCATGGTCCTACTCTTTCGTACGCCAAGATCAATTCGTTATTCGACCAAGCGCCGCATACCCGGCTTGCATACGAAAGGGGGCTGCACCCTAGAAAAGTCCCTCGATCCGTCCGTCCGCGTCAATGAAGATCTTCTCGGCGGATGGCACTT
The DNA here is from genome assembly GCA_020161575.1 of Pseudomonadota bacterium. GTDB lineage: Bacteria > Pseudomonadota > Alphaproteobacteria > Rhizobiales > Beijerinckiaceae > Rhabdaerophilum. The sequence goes on along the minus strand of JAIUNR010000005.1, from coordinate 70,194 downwards.
TCGGCAGACCGGGCATGCGCATGATCTCGCCGCAGATCACGACAAGGAAGCCTGCGCCAGCCGAGAGCGAAACCTCGCGGATGGGCACGACATGGTCGGATGGGGCTCCGCGCAGTCCTGGATCGGTCGAGAAGGAATATTGCGTCTTCGCGACGCAGATCGGCAGATGGCCGAATCCCTCCGCCTGGAGCTTGTCGAATTGCGCGCGTATCCCGGAATCGGCGGAAAGGCCGCTTGCACCGTAAATCTCGCGCGCGATCGTCTCCATCTTCTCCCAGAGCGGCATTTCGGTGGGGTAGAGCGGCTTGTAGCGTGTTCCGTCGCTCGCATCGGCGATAGCCGCGACCTTGCGCGCGAGATCCTCCGCGCCGGCGCCCCCCTCCGCCCAATGGCGGCAGAGCGCGACCTCGACCTTGAGCGTCTCGCGGCAGTAGCGCGCGACGAGCGCGTTCTCGGCTTGCGTGTCGGCGGTGAAATGATTGATCGCAACCACCGGCTCAAGGCCGAATTTGCGGATATTGCCGACATGGCGCGCGAGGTTTACCAGCCCTTTTTCAAGCGCGGCGAGATTTTCCGTGCCGAGATCCGCCTTTTCCACCCCGCCATGCATTTTCAGCGCGCGCACGGTGGCCACGATCACGGCGGCGGCGGGTTTCAGGCCGGCAGAACGGCATTTGATATCGAGGAATTTCTCCGCCCCGAGATCCGCGCCGAACCCGGCTTCGGTGACGACATAATCCCCCAGCTTCAGCGCCGCCTTGGTCGCGATCACCGAATTGCAGCCATGCGCGATATTGGCGAATGGACCGCCATGCACGAAGGCGGGATTGCCTTCCAGGGTCTGCACGAGATTGGGCGCCACGGCATCTTTCAGCAATACCGCCATCGCGCCGGGCGCCTTGAGGTCGCGCGCATGGATCGGCTTGCGCTCGCGCGTATACCCCACCACCATCCGTCCCAACCGCTCCTCGAGATCGGCGAGGCTGGTGGCAAGACAGAAGACCGCCATCACTTCCGAGGCGACGGTGATGTCGAACCCATCCTCGCGGGAAAAGCCGTTGGAAACCCCGCCGAGCGAGGAGACGATCTGGCGCAGGGAACGGTCGTTCATGTCGATCGCGCGGCGCCAGGCGATGCGGCGCGTATCGAAACCCAGTGCGTTGCCCCAGTAGATATGGTTGTCGATCATCGCCGAGAGCAGGTTATGCGCCGCGGTGATGGCGTGGAAATCGCCGGTGAAATGGAGATTGATCTGCTCCATGGGCACGATCTGGGCGTAGCCGCCGCCGGCTGCCCCGCCCTTGACGCCAAAGCACGGGCCGAGCGAGGGCTCGCGCAGGCAGATCATGGTCTTCTTGCCGATACGGTTCAGCGCGTCGCCGAGGCCGACGGTGGTGGTCGTCTTGCCTTCGCCGGCCGGTGTCGGGTTGATGGCGGTGACAAGGATCAGCTTGCCGTCGGGGCGCGAGGACAGGCTCTCGATATGGTCGAGATCGACCTTGGCGATATGGCGGCCATAGGGCGAAAGCTGTGTTTCCGGAACGCCGATCTTCGCGCCGATCTCGGCGATAGGCCGCATCTTGGCCTCGCGGGCGATTTCGATATCCGTTGCCATGTAAACGCCTCATCCCGGAATGGAGCTTGAGCAGCTCTCGTTTGATGTTTCGGCTGGCGCACGAACATGCGTCCGCCACGGTGCATCGGATGTGTAGCCGTATGCGCCTCAAACGAAAAGGCGTGCAAATCGGCTTCGAAAACCGCTTTTCGTACTTTTTTCGCTGACGGGGAAGGGGGCCGGAAGCGTGTGACGGGGAGGGAAGCGGTAAAATTATCCACAACCTGCTCGCCGTTCCTGCTTATTCCCCGCGCACCCAGCCTGCTTTCGTCTCGGCGAGAAAATCGGCGTAGCGCCCGGCGCGGATCGCCGCGCGCGCTTCTCGCATCAGCCATTGATAATAGCCGATATTGTTCCAGGTCAGCAGCATCTGCCCCAGCATCTCGTCGGATTTTGTGAGGTGATGCAGATAGGCGCGGGAATAATCGCGTGTCGCCGGGCATTCCGAGGCTTCATCGAGCGGGCGCTTGTCCTCGGCGAATTTCGCGTTGCGCAGGTTCATCTTGCCGAAGCGGGTATAGGCCGTGCCGTGGCGCCCGGCGCGGGTGGGCATGACGCAATCGAACATGTCGATCCCGCGCGCGATGCTTTCGATCAGATCGTCGGGCGTGCCGACGCCCATCAGGTAGCGCGGCTTTGTGTCCGGCAGGAAGGGCTCGCTCGCCTCGATCGTCGCGAGCATCTCGGCCTGCGGCTCCCCGACCGCCAGCCCGCCAAGCGCGTAGCCCGGCAGATCCAGCGCGGCGAGCGCCTCCGCGCTCTCCCGGCGCAGGGCGGGATGCGTGCCGCCCTGGACGATCCCGAACAGCGCCCGCCCGTCGCCCGGCTTCACGAGGCGCTCGAAAGCCGCCTTGGAGCGCTCGGCCCAGCGGTAGGAGAGCCGCATTGCGCGCGCGACCTCCTCATCCGAAGCCGGCAGGCGGATGCATTCGTCGAGCTGCATGATGATGTTGGAATCGAGCAGCACCTGAATCTCGATCGAGCGCTCCGGCGTCAGCGCGTGGCGGGCGCCGTCGATATGGCTCTGGAAGGTCACCCCCTCCTCGGTGAGCTTTCGCAGCGCTGAAAGGCTCATCACCTGAAATCCGCCGGAATCCGTGAGGATCGGCCATGGCCAGCGCGCCATCTCGTGCAGACCGCCGAGCCGCGCGACCCTTTCGGCGCCGGGGCGCAGCATCAGGTGATAGGTATTGCCGAGGATGATATCCGCCCCGGTCTGGCGGACCTGATCCATGTAAAGCCCCTTCACCGTGCCCGCCGTGCCGACCGGCATGAAGGCGGGCGTGCGGATCTCGCCGCGCGGCATCGTGATCGTACCCTGCCGGGCCTTGCCGTCGCGCGCGTGGATGGTGAAGGTGAAGTCGTTTGTCATGGGCGCTCCGCGACGCTTGCGGGCAGGTTGCGCCCGCCGGCTTTTCTCGTCGTTCCCCACGGGTTTAGCCCCGTTATCCGCGACTTCAACCCCCTGATCGGCGAAGCTTCCGATCATGGCTACCGATCACGCCTCTCACACGCCGCAGAGCCACACCTTCAGCCCGAGCTGCCGCGCCAGTTCCGCCTTCGTATATAGCGCGTGATCGGCCGCCGCGGCGGAATCGGCATAGGCGACCTGAATGTGGTTTGCCTTGTGCCGCGCCATCATCTGATCGCGGGTGACGCCGGAGATCACGGCATTCATGATCGGCCATTGCGGCGTCGTGGCATCGGAGCGCCGCGCCTGCTCGGGGGCGGGGAGCGTGATGGCCGAGGCACGCCCGATATCCATGTGGAGCGCGCCGCCTTCGACGAAGACCCGGCTCCAGATGATCTCGCCCGGCCTGGCGTAGCCTTTGAGCGTTCCGCCGCCGAGCGGGAAATACATCGGCGGCTGGCGATGGCTTTCCGACCCCGCCCAGCCGCCCGCATGATGCGCGGGCGGCGCGGCGCCGGAGATTTCGAGAACCCAGACGAACTTGTCCGTGCTGCCCGAGGGATCATGGGCGCCCCAGCGCAGGTCGTGCAGGGTTGTCTCGACCGGCTGGCCGAGCGCGGCATGGATCCGGTTGGTGAGAACCCCGTCGAGCGCGGCGCATTCGTCGACTTCATTGAAATGGACGATGGCCTTGCCGTCGCGGATGATCGTGCCGTCATCGCGCAGGACCGGCGGTCGATCCGCGTTGTTCAGCATGCCCTCGACGAGATCGGAGGCCGGCAGCAGGTCCTTGAGCCCTTGCTGGTACTGAATGCCGATCGCCTCGCACCCGAATGTATCGGCGAGGCGGACGGCGGCGATGTACATCCGGCACTGGTCGAGGATCTGGGATTCGGTCAGCTCGCTTGCCGGATCCTGACCGAGATGAAAGGTCATGCCCGCCGCGCGCATCCAGTCATAGACGGCGCGGGCCTCTTTTTCGGAAACCTGCCTAGTGGCGAAATAGAGCGCCGATTGCGAAAGCCGCTCCTTGAAGACGCCCATCGGCATCAGCAGCTCATCGGGAATGATCGCGTTGTACATGCCCATGCAGCCTTCATCGAAGACGCCGAGGATGATCTTTTTCGTCTTCAATTCCGAGGCGATCTTGCTTGCCAGCTGATCGTCTCCGGCCCCGTCCTTGCCGCCGCGATAGGGCCGAACATGCGAGATATCATGCCGGATCGCGCCGCTTTCGAGCCATTCAGAGAGCTTGGAGAGAAAGAACGGGTCCTGGAAATCCTCGCTCCATAGCGTCGAATAGGCCACGCCGGCCTTGGTCAAACAGCCGTTGAGGTTGAGCAGGCCGACAAGTCCCGGCCATTGCCCGGACCAATTGGCCAGGGTGAGGATGGGGCCGCGATGGGTGATCAACCCCGCCAGGACGTGATGCGAATATTGCCAGACCGCTTCCGCCACGATCAGGGGGGCATCGGGGTCGAGCGCTGCGAAGATATCCATGCCTTCGCGCTGGCTGGTAATGAAGCCATGCCCCTGCGCCTTCACCGGATGCGCGCGCACGAGTTCGTGGCCGAGTCCGGCCAGCACCCGGGCGATCTTCTCCTCCATTTCCCGCTGGGCGGACCAGCACTGGATATTCGCGCTCTCGCGCAGGTCGCCGCTCGCGACAAGCTGGATGCGGGCCATGGTCATTCCTCCATGATGGCTTTGTATTGCGCGTGATCGTCCTGCATCCGGCGCATCACGCGATATTTACGGTCGTGGTAGCGGGCGATCGCGCCGGATCTCGGCTTGATCTCCCGGTAGCGCCCGGACATGGCGGCCATCGCGTGCGGCAGGCTGCTTGCATCGCCCGAGGCGACCGCGCCGAGCATGGCCGCGCCGAGCAGGACCGGCTCAGCACAATCGGGCAACAGGATCGTGCATCCGGTCGCATCCGCATGTTCGCGGACATAGAGCGCGTTGCGTGCAAGCCCGCCGCTCATGACGATCGTCTCGATGGCGATCCCCTGTTCGCGCATCGCCTCGATGATGTGGCGCGTGCCGTAGGCGAGGGCCTGCACGCTCGCCAGATAATCGAGCGCGAGGTCATCAAGGCCGGATTCAAGCGTCAGGCCCGAAACACCGCCCTTTCGCCAGGATTGCGCAAGCGGCGAGCGATTGCCGTGAAAATCGGGCTGGATATGGCGGTGCATGGTCAGAAAGGCGGTTTCCTCCGCCATTCTTGCGAGATGCGCCTCGATGCGCGTGGCGGGGCTGGTCCCGGTCGCGCGGGCCTCGGCGAGCAGGGGGATGCCGGCGCCATGCCGCGTGATCACGGAGTCCATCAAGGCGCCCGCCGCGGATTGTCCGCCTTCCAACGCCCAGGAATTCGGCAGCGCGGCCGAGAAATAGGGGCCCCACACGCCCGGAACGAAAACTGCCTTGTTCGAAACCGCGATATGACAACTTGATGTGCCGGCAATGACGGCAAGACGGTTTTCGATCGCTTCCGGGCTAGAGGCGCCGAGCGCGAGCGTCCCGATCGCGCCGGCATAGGCATCGATCATGCTTGCCGCGACCGCGATCCCTGCGGGAAGTCCCAATTCGCGGCCTGCCTCCGGCGAAAGGCTTCCCATCGCCTCGCCCGGCGCCGCGAATTGGGCGCCGATCGCGGCATGGCCGTCGCGCGCGAGTTCCTCAAGGCCGATGGCGGCCAGAAACCCGTCATCCCAGCCTTCTCCCCGGTTTCCCTTATGGCCGAGATAGCTCCATTTGCAGACAGAGGAGCAGAGCGAACGTCCGAAGGTGCCGGTCGCGCGATGAACAAGCCAATCCGGCAGATCCCAGAAATGCCGCGCGCGCGCCCAGGTCATGGGCAATTCGCGCTTCAGCCAACGCAGCTTGGGCAGTTCCATTTCCGGGGAAATGGTGCCGCCGACATGGGCGAGCGGCGCGCCGCCGATCCGGTTGATCGCCTCGGCATCCGGGATGGCGCGGTGATCCATCCAGAGCATGACATCCTGCTCCGGCGCGCCGCCTGGATCAATGCTGACCGGCGCATCCGCGTCATCGCGCACGACGAGCGAGCATGTCGCATCGAAACCGATTCCGCGCAGCTTCGATGGATCGATGCGCGATTCATCAAGCGCCTTCCGCGTCGCGGCACAGATCGCCTCCCAGATGTCCCGCGAGCTTTGCTGCGCGAAATCCGCCTTCGGGCGATGGGTCGCGATCGCATGGCTTCCGGCGCCGAGAAGGCCTCCCGCCGCGTCGAAGAGACCAGCGCGCGCGCTTCCCGTCCCGACATCGATCCCGAGATAATAGGTCATGACCATGCCCCTCCGCTCTTGCGCATGCCGCTTCCCGCGCCGGCCTCGAAATCCCGCAGCCATGTATTGAGGATGTCCGCGACCAGTTCCGGGTGCTCCAGCGGCGGGCAATGCCCGCATTCGGGAATCTCGTGAAACGCGGCATCCGGGCGCAGGCGTTGCATTTCCCGTGCATGACTCACAGGGATGATCGTGTCCTCCCGGCCGACGACAATGAGCAAGGGGGCTATCGAGGCCGCGAGGTCCGCCCGGCTGTCGGAGCGATCCATGATCGCACGGATCTGCGCCTCGAAGGCGCCGTAGCCGAGGATTTCCGATGCGGCGAGCATGGGCTCGATGATGCCCGGCTCGATCGCCTCGGGGCGGAATAGGCAGGTCACGAGATTCTCCGCCTGATAGTGCCGCACCCCGCGCGTGTCGGCTATTTCCAGCACTTCTCCCCTGCGCGTCCGCGCGGCCTCGCTTTCCGGGCCGGCCATGGTGGAGATCAGGATGAGGCTGGCGATCCGCTCAGGCGCGCGCCTGAGAATGTCGAGCGCGATGTAGCCCCCCATCGACCACCCCACGAGATGGAAACGCGGCGGGCTTTGCGCCAGCACTTTCTGCGTCATCATCGAAAGATCGGGAGCGAATTGATGCCCCATGGGGATGCAGAACGCATGATAATGCCCGAGCTGCCGCAGAACCGGCATCCAGGCAGAGGCGTCCGATTGCAGACCGGGAATGAGGACGAGCGGATCAGACACCGGCGCGCTCCAGGGTAATCTCGTCCAGGCGAAGGCAGGCGATCTCTGCTTCGCCGACCGTGACGAGAGGCGGGACGGTGGCGCCGCACAGGGAGGCATCGGCATGGGGGCAGCGCGAGCGGAAATGACATCCCGCGGGCGGATCGATCGGGCTGGGCAATTCGCCCTGCGCCTGCGTCTTTCGCCCGCGTCCGGCGGGAAGCGGGTGGGGGACGGCATCGAGCAGCATCCGGGTGTAGGGATGGCGCGGCTGCGCGAAAATCTCGGCGGTCGGGCCGATCTCGACGATGCGGCCGAGATACATCACGGCCACGCGGTCCGCGATATGCGAGACCACCGAGAGATCGTGCGAGACGAAGACCATCGAAAGGCCCATCCGCCGCTTGATCTCGAGCAGCAGGTTGAGGATCTGCGCCTGGATGGAGACATCGAGCGCGGAGACCGGCTCATCGGCGATGATGACGTCGGGCCCGGCGGAGATCGCCCTTGCGATCCCGACCCGCTGGCACTGGCCGCCGGATAGCTCATGCGGGAAACGGTCGAGCAGGTGAGGCGGCAGACCCACTTGCGCCGCGAGTTCCTCGATGCGTGCCTCGATATCCGCGCGGCCCATTCCGGTGAAATTCGCGAGCGGCTCGGCGATGGAAGCGCGCGCGGTCATGCGCGGATTGAGCGAGGCATACGGATCCTGGAATATCATCTGGATCTGTCTGCGCCGCCGGTGAAGTTCGCCGGCGGGAAGGCCGGAAAGCGGCGCGTTATCGAAGGTGATCCGCCCTTCGCTCGGTGCATCCAGCGCCACCATCAGGCGCGCGAGCGTCGATTTTCCGCAACCGGATTCGCCGACGAGCCCCAGTGTCTCGCCGCGCCGCAAATCGAGCGATACCCGGTCGAGGGCGCGGACCCGGTGACGTGGCCCACCGAGAAGCGTGCTGCCGACCGGAAAAATGCGCGAGACATTCTCGACCCGCATCAAGGGGGAAATGCCCGGTTTCATACCCATGCCCTCACGAAAGGGGTGTCGCGCAAGGCCGCGGCGACGGCTTCGCGGTTGAAGCAGGCGCAGCGATGGGCTTGGCTGATCTGCTCATCCGGTGGTCGTGTTGTGGCGCAACCGGGTAACGCGAAAGCGCAGCGCTCGGTGAACGCACAGGCATTCGGGGGTGCAGCGAAGCGGGGTACGTTGCCGGGAATTTCGGCGAGCCTGGTCTGGCGCTCGGTCTCGCCGCCTGGCAGGGAGCGGATGAGGCCGGCGGTGTAGCCATGCGAGGGGTTGCGGAAGAGATCCGCCACCGGCGCCTCCTCCACGATCCTTCCGGCATACATGACCGCGACGCGATCGGCCGTGGTCGCGACCACGCCGAGATCATGCGTGATGAGCACGACGCTCATGCCCATCTCCCGGCGCAGATCGGCGATCAATTCCATGATCTGCGCCTGTACCGTGACATCCAGCGCGGTTGTCGGCTCGTCCGCGATCAGAAGTTCGGGCGCGCAGGCCAGCGCGATCGCGATCATCACGCGCTGACGCATGCCGCCGGATAGTTCGTGCGGATAGGCGTCCAGCCGCCGGCGTGGATCGGGAATACGGACGAGATCGAGCAATTCGAGGGCGCGCGCCTGCGCTGCGCGCCGGGAAAGGCCCTGATGCGCCCGCATGACCTCGGCGATCTGGAAGCCGACCGTATGGACAGGGGTGAGGGAGGTCATCGGGTCCTGGAAGATCATGCCGATCCGCCGTCCCCGGACCGTGCGCAACGCCTTTGGCGTGGCCTTGCGCAGATCCAGCTCGCCGAGCTGGATCCGCTGCGCCTCGATGCGGGCCACGCGCTCCGGGAGCAACCCGAGGATCGCCATCATCGTCACGCTCTTGCCGCAGCCGCTCTCGCCGACAAGCGCGAGGATTTCCCCGCGCGCGACATCGAAGGAAACGCGGTCGAGCGCCTGCAGGCGCGCGCCCGTCGCCCCGAAGGAAACCGAGAGATCGCGAACCGAAAGCGTTGGTGAAGCCGTGATCATGTCAGATTTTCCTCGTCGATTTCCGGGGGTCGAGAGCATCCGAGAGACGGTCGCCGAGGATATTCGTGATCAGCACGAGGACGGAAAGAAGCATGCCGGGATAGGCCATGAGCATGGGGTCCTGCTGGAAATAGCGCCGGGCATCGGCCATCATGCCGCCCCAGTTCGGAAGGTCGGGCGGGGTGCCCACGCCGAGAAACGAAAGCAGCGCCGCGGCGATGATCGCCGAAGCGGCGGCATAGGTGCCCTGCACGATCACCGGCGCCAGGGTGTTCGGCAGGATATGCCGGAAAACCAGGGTTGGGCCCCGCGTGCCGGAAGCGATCGCGGCATCGACGTAAGGCTGTTGGCGCACCGAGAGCACGACGGCCCGCACGAGCCGCACCATGCGCGGGATTTCCGGGATGGTGATCGCGATGATGATCGTCGTCAGTCCGGGCTGGAGCAGGGCGGCCAGGGCCACGGCCAGCAGAACCGCCGGAATCGCCATCATGGCGTCGATGATCCGCATGACCAGCGCGCCGCCAAGACGGCTCATGGCGGCGAAGATGCCGATCGCGACACCGGGAATGGCGGAGAGAAGCGCGACGGAAGCGCCGACCGCGAGCGACATCCGGGTTCCATGCATCGCGCGGGCGAAGACATCGCGGCCGAGATGGTCGGTCCCCCAGGGAAATTGCGCGGAGGGCGGCTTGAGCCGTTGTGCCGGATTGATCGCCAGCGGATCGCCCGCGACCATGCCCGCGAAAAAGGCGACGAACAGGAAACCGGCCAGCAGGAGCAGGCACAGGAGGGTCCAGGGTTCACGCAAAGCCGAGGCGAGCGCTTCCATCGTCGCATGGCGGCGACGCGGGCAATTGGCGGGCGGAGGGGCGGCGGGTTCTGCGATCATCTCAGCCCCTCACGCGCGGGTCGATCAGCGCATAGGTGAGATCGACAAGCAGATTGATCAGGATCAGCGCGGCTGAGAAGAACAGGATGACCCCCTGGATGACCGGGTAATCCCGCCTTGTGATCGCATCGACCGTCAGCCGCCCGATTCCGGGAATGTTGAAGACGCTTTCCGTGACGACAACGCCGCCGATCAATGTCGCGAAGCCGATTCCAACGACAGTCACCACGGGAACGCCCGCGGATTTGAGCGCATGGATGAAGAGGATGCGCGGCGCCGACAGCCCCTTGGCGCGGGTGGTGCGGATGTAATTCTCCCCGAGCACATCGAGCACCGCGGCGCGGGTGACGCGGGCGATCAGCGCCGCGAAAACAAGCGCGAGCGCCGTCGCCGGCAGCGTAACCGAATGCAATGCGGCGAACATGCCCTCCGAGAGCGGCTTGTATCCCTGCACCGGAAAGAGGCGCCATTTTACCGCGAAGACATAGAGCAGGACATAGCCGATCACGAAAACCGGCACCGAAAAGCCGATCACGGCGAAACCCATTGCGAGCCGATCCACGAAGGTATTCACCCGCCAGGCCGCGTAGGCCCCGAGCGGGATGGCGATCAGGATCGTCAGGAGGATCGTCGTGAGACCGAGCACCAGGGTCGGCTCGATCCGCTGCATGATGAGTTCGGTCACGGGCTTCCCCGAATAGACGGAACTGCCGAGATCAAGCCGGAGCGCATCCAGGAACCACAGCCCGAATTGCTGCCAGAGGGGCAGGTCGAGCTTGAGGCGCGCGCGGATCGCCTCGACCTGCGCCGGGGTGGCGTTATCCCCCGCGAGCAGGATAGCCGGGTCGCCGGGTGTGATGTGAATCAACGAGAAGATGAAGACCGACACCAGCACAAGTGTCGGAACGCCGGCGACGAGCCGGGTGGCGGCATAGCGGAGCATGGACTTTCCCCGAAGAAGAGGGGAACCGCCGGAGACCGGCGGTCCGTTGGTTATTTCGTGCGCCGCAAATTCCAGAAGAAGGGAACCGGGCTTTCAAGATAGCCCTCAAGGTTCGCCGCGATTCCGATCGATGGGAAGGCCTGTCCGAGCGGAACGAAGCTCACGAGGTCATGCGCGACCTCCTGCATCCGCACCGCGAGCGCCTTTTTCTCGGCATCCGTGGTGGCGATCGCGAATTTCTTGCGCAATTCCTGAAGCTCCGTCGAGCAGGCCCATCCGAACCAGGCATTGCCGCAATCGCCCGAGACATAGACATTGGTCATCGGGTTGGATTGATCGATGAACCCCCATCCCGTGAAGAAGACATTCCAGCCGCCCTTGGCGACCGGCTCCTTCGAGGCGCGGCGCGTGGCGACCGTCGCCCAGTCCGAGGGGCGGGATTCGACCACGAAGCCGGCTTCCTCCAGCATGGATTTCAGCACCGAGTAATAGACATCATGCGTCGCGATATCCGTGACATGCAGCAGCACGACCGGCGTACGGTCATAACCCGCCTCCTTGAGCAGCGCCCTGGCCTTGGCCGGATCGCGCTTGAGCACACGCTCGGTATTCACGTCGGAGGCATAGGGCGTGTCGCAGAAGAAGACCGCGGCACAGGCGAGATAGCGGTCGGTGGCGTCGCCGTAAGCCGCCTGGAGGAAGGGCTTCTGCTCCACCGCCCATTGCAGCGCGTGGCGGATCTTCGGGTTGTCGAAGGGCGGGTTGAGGTGGTTCACCACCAGCTGCATGGAATTGCCGGACTGGCGGGCCGCGACCGTCTTCGCGGATTTCTGTCCGCTGAAGAGTTTGAGCATGTCAGCCGGAACTTCCTCGATCCAGTCGATCTCGCCGGCGATCAGCGCGTTGATGGCGGTTGTGGTGTCGGGGATGTATTTCAGCTCCACCCGGTCGAAATGTGCGACCTTCCCGCCGGCGGCCATGCTGGCCGGTTCCTTGCGCGGAACGTAATCCTTGAATTTCTCGAACACCACGATCGAGCCCGGTACCCATTCCTTGGGAACAAGCCTGTAGGGGCCGGAGCCGATCGGCTCCTTCACGGGTTGGGAGGCCGGCTGCGCGGCCATCGCGGCAGGCATGATCACGGGGACGTTGGAGGAGATCTTCGCGAGCGCCTCCAGCACCAGCCCCCAGGGCTCCTTCAGGGTGATGACGAAGGTCTTGTCGTCCTGCGGCGCGATGGAGGCGATCTTGGAATAGAGGATCTTGCCGAGCCCATCGACGCCGCCCCAGCGATTAAGCGAAGCGACGGCATCCTTGGCCGTGACGCTGGCGCCGTCATGGAATTTCAGCCCGTCGCGGAGGGTGATCGTATAGACGAGGCCGTCTTTCGAGACATCTGCCTTCTCGGCCATCTGCGGGCGCACGGCATAATCTTTGTCGAGCGCGAACAGCGTGTCGTACATCAGGTAGGAGGCGTTGCGGATGGTGAAATTGGTGGTCGCAACGGGGTCGAGTGTGTTGACGTCACCGTTCATCCGCAGGCGCAAGGTGCCCTGCGCCTGAGCGCCGCAGGTCAGACCTGCAATCAGAATCGCGCCCAGGGCGCTCTGTTTCAAGCGAGACATGATGCTTCCTCCAGTCGGCGCACAAATCGTTTTGTGTCGCTCCATTCTTTTGTAGCGGTATGTAACAGATGATCGTGTTTGCATCAACACGAAACGTTACGTGTTGGAGTGGAAGCTTCAGGCGATTGTTGCGCCAAATGGGCGAGGGGCCTTGAATCCCGCGTCAAAATTGAGGAAATAGCCGCGCGAAAGGTTTCGCGTTTTTTGGGGGGCAGATGGCGACGATCCGGGATGTAGCCAGACTGGCGGGCGTATCGCCCACGACGGTTTCCGCCACGCTCAGCGGCAACGCCCCTGTCAGCGACGAATTGAAGCGCCGCGTCTGGGAGGCGGTGGAAAAGGCCAATTACCGCCCGGACCCGCTGGCGCAGAATCTTCGCCGTGGTTCGACGATGACCATGGGCTTCATCGCGCCCGATATCGCCGCGCCCTGGGCATCGCATCTCGCGCGGGCCGTGCAGAAATCCCTGGGCGGGCACGGCTACAACATGCTGCTTGCTTCGAACGAGGATGATCCCGATCGCGAGATGCGCGATATCGCGCTGATGATCGCGCATCGTGTCGCGGGGCTGATCATCGCCCCCACGAGCCTGGGAGAAGGCTATGCGGCGCGCTTCGCCGCAGCGGTGACCTGCCCGGTCGTGCTGGTAGATCGGCATGTGGCGCCGCACCGATTCGATGCCGTCGCCGACGACAATTCCCTAGGCGGCACATTGCTGGCCGATTATCTCCGGCGATTGGGGCATCGCCGGGTGGGTTTTCTGGTTGGACGGCCGGGCATCTCCGCTTCTTTCGAGCGATTCGACGCGGTTCAGGCCGCGATGGCGCAGGCCGGTTGCCCGCTCGATCCCAACTTCACGCGGCATTCGATCCATACGGCGGAAGGCGCTTACAGCGCGGTCCAGGAACTGATGTCGCGGCGGGACCGACCGAGCGCGCTGATCTGCATCTCCAACCCTCAGGTGCGAGGGGCCATGGCCGGGCTCATGAATATGGGCCTCAAGGTCCCCGAGGATGTGTCGCTTGTCAGTTTTGACGGGTTCAATCCCCCGGAAGGCTGGGCTCCTGTGATCACGTGTCTGGTCCAGGATACGCAGGCGCTCAGCGATGCCGCCGTCGAACGGCTCCTGATGCGGATCGACGCCAAGGGCGATGTGGCTGGTGATGTCGCTCCCGAGATCCGGCGCATTCCGCCACGCCTTCGGATCGGCACCTCCTGCGCACCCTATGCCGGTTAGGACGGCGCAAGCAGTTGCAAGTGAGGCGGTATCGACCGCCTCGCGGCCTGGAGGAGGGGCGCGCCGCGCAGCCGCCGCAGGTTGCGGCGCCGCTGTCTTTGATCTTCTTGCTGATCAATTGGAAGACTTGGTGAGCTCGGTGGGATTCGAACCCACGACCCCATGATTAAAAGTCACGTGCTCTACCGACTGAGCTACGAGCTCTCACCAACTTTCCCGTCTGCCTCATGGAAGGTGACAGGGTTTCCGATTTTCCATGCGCGCGGCAATAGACGCCATGGATGCCCCTGAATGGAACGCCTGCTCAAGGGATCGAGCGCGCGTTCACCGCAGGGTGAGGGGGCCTGATAGAGGCTCTGACGCGCGGGGTCAATGGATCAAAGCGCGCCTTTTCGGGGAAGATTGATTTTTCCTTCCGGCGCGCAGGAAACCGGCGGTGCAGCCGGGTGTCATGAATAATGGCCGGGAAACCCGGCCATCATGTGAGTGCAGATATCACGCCAGCGGCGGTATGCGCAGGATCTGGCCGGGATAGATCTTGTCCGGGTGGCTGAGCATCGGCTTGTTCGCTTCGAAAATCCCTTCGTATTGCGCGCCCTTGCCCTTGCCGTAGTGCGTTTCCGCGATTTTCCAGAGCGTATCGCCCTTCTTCACCTCGTACATCACCGCCGGCGGATATTCCTTGACGATGGTGAGGTTCGATTCGACCTCGGAAACGCCCAAGGTGTTCCCCAGGGCGAGAATGATCTTCTCGGCTTCCGCCGTATCCTTGGTGGAGCCGCCCACGGTGATCTTGTTGCCATTGACCTTGATGTCGAGGCCGGAAACGTCGAGCCCGTGCTTGCCAACCTCCTTGGCCAATTCCTCGGCTGGCGCGGCTTGCGCCTCGCTGGCGCCGAAAATCTTGTTGCCGACCGATTTGACGAAACTGAACAATCCCATTTTACCCTCCTGGCGGATCGCGTGATCCCGCCTCCCCGGGCGGGAGACGTACGCGCAGGACTATCCGGGAGCGTTGCAACGAGGTCAACGGACAAGATCTCTCGACTGCCGGGCTGAGCCGAAAAGGCCGATTTCTTCACCATAAACCCGGCATGCTTGGACAAGTTTCATCAATTCAAGCTAAAAGCCGCGTCAGCAGAAGGAGAGGCAGATGAAGGCGAACCCGCGCGTTCTCGCGGTGATTCTGGCGGCGGGCGATGGAACGCGGATGAAGTCCGCGCGGCCCAAGGTGCTGCACAAGGTCGCCGGGCTCAGCCTCGTCGGCCATGCCCTCCATTCGGCGCAGGCCGCTGGCGTAAGCGATCTTGCTGTCGTCATCAGCCCGGATCGCCCGGATGTGGCCTCGGAAGTCGCGAGCCTTGCCCCCGAGGCGCGCTGTTTCGAGCAACACGAAAGACGCGGTACCGCGCATGCCGTGCTTCAGGCCGCGCCCGCGATCGCCGCGGGATGCGATGCGCTGGTCGTGCTTTTCGGCGATACGCCGCTTGTGCGCCCGGAAACCATCCGCACGCTGGCAGGGAGCGTCAACGCTGAGCAGGCGGTTACCGTGATGGGCTTCACGCCCGCCGATCCGACCGGCTATGGACGGCTTCTTGTCGAGAATGGCGCGCTGCTGGCGATCCGCGAGCACAAGGATGCGAACGAGGCCGAACGCGCTATCCGCCTGTGCAACGGGGGCATGATGGCCCTGCGCGGGGATGTCGCGCTCGAGTTGCTGCAGGCTGTTCGGCCGAACAACGCGCAGGGTGAGTTCTACCTGACGGATTGCCCGGAACTGGCGCTTGCGCGTGGATTGCGTGCCGGCTTTGTCGAAGTGCCGGCGGAAGAAGCGCAGGGGGTCAATGATCGCGTGCAGCTCGCGGCTTGCGAAGCGGTGCTCCAGCAGCGCCTGCGCCTGATGCATATGCAGGCCGGCGTGACCATGATCGCGCCGGAAACGGTGTTCCTCTCGCTCGATACGGTGATCGCGCGCGATGTCGTGATCGAGCCGAATGTCGTGATCGGGCCCGGCGTCTCGATCGGGGATGGTGCGGTGATTCACGCGTTTTCCCATCTCGAAGGCGCGCGGGTCGGCGCGGGGGCCGGGGTCGGTCCCTTCGCGCGGCTGCGCCCCGGCGCCACTCTCGGCGAGAAGGCCAAGGTCGGCAATTTCGTCGAGATCAAGAATGCCGATCTCGGCCCCGGCGCCAAGGTCAGCCATCTGAGCTATCTCGGGGATGCCTCGATCGGCGCCGAGGCGAATATCGGCGCGGGCACGATTACCTGCAATTACGACGGGTTCCGCAAGTTCCGTACCGAGATCGGCGACAATGCCTTTGTCGGTTCGAATTCCGCGCTTGTCGCGCCGGTGAGGATCGGCGAGGGCGCTTATGTTGGCTCCGGCTCGGTGATCACCGAGGATGTGCCGGCCAACGCGCTCGCGCTGGCACGCGGTCGTCAGGCAATAAAAGCCGATTGGGCGACGCAATTCAGGGCAAAACCTGAAAATATAGCAAAATCCAAAGGCGCATCCCGCAAGGAAAAGGGCTGATCCGTGAAGGTCAGGGATGCCATTTCTGCGTTCTGGCTGACTTACAAAAAGTGTAGCTACCTTTCGGTTACACTTTGTTTCTCAACGTGATTTGTCGCTCCTGCCTTCGGCTGGCATTCATCCGGGGCAAGAATCAAGACAAGGGGATTATCATGTGCGGTATCGTCGGTATTCTTGGCCAGGAGCCTGTCGCCTTCCAGATCGTGGAGGCGCTGAAGCGGCTCGAATATCGCGGCTACGATTCCGCCGGTGTTGCGACGCTTGAGGGGCATGAGATCACCCGTGTCCGTGCCGAGGGCAAGCTCAGGAACCTCGATGCGAAGCTGCGCACGACGCCGCTTTCCGGCCATGCCGGCATCGGACATACCCGCTGGGCCACCCATGGTCGTCCCATCGAGAACAACGCCCATCCCCATGCCACGGAACGTCTCGCGGTGGTCCATAACGGCATCATCGAGAATTTCCGCGAGTTGCGCGATGAATTGGTCGCGAAAGGCGCCAGCTTCGCCACGCCCACGGACAGCGAAACGGTTGTCCATCTCGTGGATTCGCATCTGCGCGAGGGACTTTCCCCGCGTGAGGCGGTCGCGCGGGCGCTGCCGCGCCTGCATGGTGCTTTCGCGCTCGCCTTCCTGTTTCGCGGCGAGGAAGACCTGCTGATCGGTGCGCGGCGCGGCGCGCCGCTGGCCGTCGGATTCGGGGAGGGCGAGATGTATCTCGGCTCCGATGCGCTGGCGCTCGCGCCTTTCACCGATCGCGTCGCCTATCTCGAAGAGGGTGATTGGGTGGTGCTCACGCGCAAGGGCGCGGAATTCTTCGACGAGAATAACCACCCGGTCCAGCGCAAGGTGGTGAAGAGCCAGGCTGGCGCCTTCACGATCGACAAGGGCAACCACAAGCATTTCATGCTCAAGGAAATCTATGAGCAGCCCGAGGTGGTGGGGCGCACGCTCGCCCATTACGTCGATATGGCCGCAGGTAAGGTTGCGCTGCCTTTCGAAATGCCGTTCGACTGGAAGGATCTGAAGCGCCTTTCCATCTCCGCCTGTGGCACGGCCTTTCTCGCGGGTCAGGTCGCCAAATACTGGTTCGAGCGCCTCGCGCGCCTGCCGGTCGAGATCGATATCGCCTCGGAATTCCGTTACCGCGATGCGCCGCTCGAACCGGGCGAGGTGATGATCGTCATCTCGCAATCGGGCGAGACGGCGGATACGCTCGCGACCCTGCGGTATGCGAAGCAATGCGGGAACAGGATTCTTTCCGTGGTCAACGTGCCGACCTCGACCATCGCCCGCGAGAGCGATGTCGTCGCGCAGACGCTGGCCGGGCCTGAAATCGGCGTCGCCTCCACCAAGGCCTTCACCTGCCAGCTCACCGTGCTCGCGAGCCTTGCGATCGCGGCGGGGCGCGCGCGTGGTGTCATCGATGCCAAACGCGAGGCGGAACTCGTCGCGCAGCTTATCGCGGTGCCGGGACTGATCAACGAGGCGCTCCGGCACGAGGCGCCGATCGAGGCGCTCGCCCGCCACCTCGCCAAGGCGAGCGACGTGCTTTATCTCGGGCGCGGCACCTCGTATCCGCTGGCGATGGAAGGGGCGCTGAAACTCAAGGAAATCAGCTATATCCATGCGGAAGGCTATGCCGCCGGCGAACTCAAGCACGGCCCCATCGCGCTGATCGACGAGATCCTGCCGGTGATCGTTCTCGCGCCGAGGGATCATTGGTTCGAGAAGACGGTCTCGAACATCCAGGAGGTCGCCGCGCGCGGCGGCGAGATCGTGCTGATCGGCCCGAAAGGCGTCGGTGCGTCGGCCGCGATCCGCACCATGGCGGAAATCGAAATGCCGGACATGGCCTCGGATTTCACCGCCATTGCCTATGCCGTGCCGGTGCAGCTGATCGCCTATCACACGGCGGTCGTGATGGGGAAAGACGTCGATCAGCCGCGCAATCTCGCGAAGAGCGTGACGGTGGAATAGCCAGTCAGCGCGGGCCAGCGGCATTCTGCAAGGCGCGATGGAACAGCAAGGCGGAAAGCAAACCCAGCGTGGCGCCAAAACCCGCCGGTGCCGCGCTTTGGGCCAGAAGGGCTGCGTTCGTCGCCTTGAGGACGTTGAGCGCGTAGTTGATCATGAAAATGCCGAGATAGAGCGTGAGTGGCATCAACGAGCCTGCAACGGTCACGCGGCCTAAGGGGGCACGCAGCGCGCTCTTTGCGCTTGTGCGTGCCGATGGGCGGGCAACAGCCAACACGGCCGCAAACGTAGCAAGCCAGGCCGCGATCGCGAGGCTGCTGCCGGAAAAGCTGCGCAGGACACCTGAAAGCGAATAGCCCGCGAATCCGAGCGCGGGCAGGATGAGGACGATCCGGCGTAGTTCGCGCGACCGCGATTGGGAAAACCCGAGGATGATCAAGACCAGCAGGATTGCCCATACCCAGAGGGGCGTGCGGGCGATGATTTCGGCCATGCCATTTGCCTTTCAATCGACGATTTTGAGGTAGATGGCGTATAAAAGGAAAGGGCATCCGAAGATGCCCTTTCCGCTTTCTTTTCATGACGTTCGTTAGCGCCTTTGCGCCATCGGCACGTAGTCGCGTTGCGGGGCGCCGGTATAGAGCTGGCGCGGACGGCCGATCTTCTGGGCGGGATCGGAGATCATCTCGCGCCACTGCGCGATCCAGCCGACCGTGCGGGCGAGCGCGAAGAGCACCGTGAACATCTCGGTCGGGAAGCCCATGGCCTTGAGTGTGATGCCCGAATAGAAATCGATGTTCGGATAGAGCTTCTTCTCGATGAAATAATCATCGGAAAGCGCGATACGCTCCAGTTCCATCGCGATATCGAGGAGCGGATCGTCCTTGATGCCCAGCTCGTTGAGCACTTCATGGCAGGTTTTCTGCATGATCTTGGCGCGCGGGTCATAGTTCTTGTAGACGCGGTGCCCGAAGCCCATGAGGCGGAACGGATCGTTCTTGTCCTTCGCCTTGGCGATATATTTGGGAATATTGTCAACCGAGCCGATCTCGCGCAGCATCGTCAACGCGGCTTCGTTCGCGCCGCCATGGGCGGGGCCCCAGAGGCAGGCGATGCCGGCGGCGATGCAGGCGAAGGGATTGGCGCCCGAGGAGCCCGCGAGGCGCACCGTGGAGGTCGAGGCATTCTGCTCGTGATCGGCGTGCAGGATGAAGATGCGGTCGAGCGCCCGGCTCAGGACCGGATTGACCTTGTATTCCTCGCACGGCACGGCGAAGCACATGTTGAGGAAGTTGGAGCTGTAGTCGAGGTCGTTCTTCGGGTAGATGAAGGGCTGGCCGATCGAGTATTTGTAGGCCATGGCCGCCAGCGTCGGCATTTTCGCGATCATGCGCATCGAGGCGACCATGCGCTGATGCGGATCGGAAATATCGGTCGAGTCGTGATAGAAGGCCGAAAGCGCGCCGACGGAGGCCACCATCACCGCCATCGGATGCGCGTCGCGGCGGAAAGCCTGGAAGAAGCGCATCATCTGCTCATGCACCATCGTGTGGCGCGTGATGCGGTAGTCGAAATCCGATTTCTGCGCCGGCGTCGGCAATTCCCCGTAAAGGAGGAGGTAGCAGGTCTCGAGGAAGTCACCATGCTCGGCGAGCTGTTCGATCGGGTAGCCGCGGTGAAGCAGCACGCCTTCGTCGCCGTCGATATACGTGATCTTGGATTCGCATGCCGCCGTGGAGGTGAAGCCCGGATCATAGGTGAACATGCCCGTCTGGGCGTAGAGCTTGCCGATATCGACGACGGCGGGGCCAATCGTGCCCTCTCGCACCGGCAGGTCGACGACCTTTTCGCCCACCTTCAGCGTTGTGGAATGTGCGGTCATGGCAGAAATCCTCTCGTCAAAAGGGCGCGTGCTCTCCCCCGACCGCACACGCCCGCCCGGCCGGCAACACATTGTTGCACCGCCGCATCGTGGTCGATCGACCCGTACCTTAACATCCGTTCAGGTTCAAGTTCGGCTTAGGTTGAAGACCTGGGAATTCGCGCGTTATAACAACAAATTCCTACCAAATTTTGCACCCTGAAGTTGCGGGCGTCAGGCTGTTGCCTGATCCCGGATCCGGCCGAGGCTTTCCTCCCGCCCCAGCACAACGAAAACATCGAAAATGCCCGGCGATGTCGCTTTCCCGGTCAGGGCTGCGCGCAGGGGCTGGGCGAGGTTGCCGAGCTTCTGCCCCGTGGCTTCCGCTTCGGCGCGCACCGCAGCCTCCAGCGTCGCCGCATCCCAGGTCTCAAGCGATTCGAGGCGATTCAGCAGGGCCTTGAGGAGCGCCCGCCCGCCTTTTTCGAGGATCTCGCGGGCCTTGTCGTCCAGCGCCAGCGGGCGCGTGGCGAAGAGGAAACGCGAGCCCTCCACCAGCTCGACCAACGTTTTCGCGCGCTCCTTCAGGCCCGGCATGGCCTGAAGCCATTGCGCGCGGCGCAACTGGTTGAGCTCGCCGAGCAGGGCCGGTCCGCCTTCGATATACGGCAGCATGGTCTCGATGGCCGAGAGGAGTTCCTCGTCCCCGGTATGGCGCATGTAATGGCCGTTGATGCTCTCGAGCTTGGCGAAATCGAAGCGCGCGGGAGAACGTCCGACATTCTTGAGGTCGAACGCGGCGATCATCTCCTCGGTTGAGAAAATTTCCTGATCGCCGTGACTCCAGCCAAGTCGCACGAGATAATTGCGCAAACCTGCGGGAAGATACCCGAGCGCGCGATAGGCATCGACACCGAGCGCGCCGTGACGCTTGGAGAGTTTCGCGCCATCCGCGCCATGGATAAGCGGGATATGGGCGAAGGCCGGCACCTTCCACTCCATCGCCTGATAGATCTGGGTCTGGCGGGCGGCATTGGTCAGGTGGTCGTCGCCGCGGATCACATGCGTCACCGCCATGTCATGATCATCGACCACGACCGCGAGCATGTAAGTGGGCGTGCCGTCGGAGCGCAGCAGCACGAGATCGTCGAGATTGTCGTTCGACCAGGTGACGCGGCCCTGGACGAGATCCTCGACCACCGTCTCACCTTCGAGTGGCGCCTTGAGGCGGATCACCGGCTTGAGCCCCGCCGCCTCGGCCGCCTGCCTGTCCGCCTCGGAGCGCTCGCGCCAGCGCCCGTCATAGCGCATCGGCTTGCCCTCGGCCTTCGCCTTCTCGCGCATGGCTTCCAGCTCAGCCTGCGTCGCGTAGCACTTGTAGGCGCGCCCGCGCGCCAGCATCTCCTCGGCCACCTCGCGATGGCGCGGCGCGCGCGCGAACTGATAGATGACATCGCCGTCCCAATCGAGGCCGAGCCATTTCAGCCCGTCGAGGATCGCGTCGATCGCCTCGGGGGTTGAACGCTCGCGATCCGTATCCTCGATCCTGAGCAGCATCTTGCCGCCATGGCGCTTCGCATAGAGCCAGTTGAACAGGGCCGTGCGGCCGCCGCCGATATGCAGGAAGCCGGTGGGCGAGGGGGCAAAGCGGGTGACGACGGGAGCGGACATCTCGATCTCGGAATTGGGGAAGGCGTCTGGCGCCGGTTGCGGCACGTTCGAGCGCGCTCTAGCATGGCAAAACAGCGCATGAAAGGCGGTTTATGGCGATCGCTCCGTGCCTTCACCCCCAATCCCGCAAGCCCGCGCCTTCCGGGCCGCGCGGAAAACGCGCCCGATGAAACGCGCGCGCGCCCTCGTCGTGCCGACGCCTCAGGCCGAAGAACGGGGGGCGCGAAGCGGGCTGCTTGATAATCTTGGGCATGATTTGGGCGCGCTGCTGGCGCGCGAGCGTGAATTCCGCTCGGGATTCCTGTGGCTTCCGGTCGCTTTCGGCCTCGGCATCCTCGCCTATTTCGCCGCAGCAGAGGAACCCGCGCGATGGGCCGGGCCGGCGCTTGCCGCGTTCTCGCTGCTTTTCTACCTGCGTCTGCCCGAAAGTGCCGGAGCGTTTTCGAGGGCGATCCTTCTCGGCGTTACGGTCGCGGCGACGGGGTTTTCGGCGGCGAGCCTGCGGACCGCCTCGGTCGCGACTCCCATGCTCGAACGCGATTTCTTTGGCGAGATCAAGGGTTTCATCGAGACGCTCGATGATACCGGCGCGCGCTTCCGCCTCACGATCGCGCCCAGCGCCATGGAGGGGATCACGCCGAAAAAATTGCCAGGGCGCCTGCGTGTAGGCATGGCATCGCAGCCCGGCATCGCACCGGGTGATCACATCGTCCTGCGCGTACGCCTCTCGCCCCCGGCCGAAGCGGCCATGCCCGGCGGATACGATTTTCGCCGCGAGGCTTTTTTTCGTGGCATCGGCGGCGTGGGCTACGCGACCGGACGTCTCGAACTTGCGCCGGCACCACGGGAGGCGCCGCTGGCGCTGCGCTTCAATGCCCGCATCGATAGCTGGCGCAACGCCATGACCGCGCGCATCGCGCGCGCCATCGGCGGCGAGGCGGGCGCGCTTTCCGCGGCGCTGGTCACGGGCAAGCGCGGGCTCATCTCCGAGGAAACGAACGAGGATCTGCGCGCTTCCGGCCTTTATCACATCGTCTCGATTTCCGGCCTTCACATGGTGCTGGCGGCCGGGGTGCTTTTCTGGCTGGTGCGGGCCCTGCTTGCGGCTTCGCCCGCCGTCGCGCTGCGCTATCCGGTCAAGAAGATCGCGGCGCTGTGCGCGATGGCCGGCGCAAGCTTCTACTGTGTCTTCTCCGGCTCCGAAGTGGCGACGGAGCGCTCGCTGATCATGACCCTCGTCATGCTCGGCGCGATCCTTGTCGACCGGCCGGCTCTGGCCATGCGCAATCTCGCGCTCGCCGCCTTGCTGGTGATGGCGCGCGAGCCGGAATCGCTGCTGGGACCGAGCTTCCAGATGTCCTTTGCCGCCGTGGCAAGCCTGATTGCCGCCAACCAGATCTGGCGCGATCGGCGCTCCCCGCGCGCCGTATTGCACTCTCGTGGCCTTGTCGAGCGCCTGTTGCTCGCGCTTCTCGTCGCTTTTGCCGGGATTGTCGTGACCACGCTGGTCGCGACCCTCGCGACGGCGCCGTTCTCGGCTTTCCATTTCCACCGGCTCAACCCCTATGGGCTGATCGGGAATTCGCTCGCGATTCCACTTGTCTCGCTCATCGTGATGCCGGCGGCGGTTGCCGGCACGCTGCTGGTACCGTTCGGGTTCGACGGTTTGATCTGGCGATTAATGGGCGAGGGGGTGGCCGGGGTCCTGATTGTCGCGGAAAAGGTCGCGGCGATCGAGAATGCGAGCTTTCCCGTAGCGCGCATGCCCGGCTTTTCCTTCGCGCTGCTGGTGTTCGCCTTGCTTCTGGCGGTGGGATTCCGAACGCGCCTGCGAGCATTGGCGATCCTGCCGCTTGGTGTATGGGGGATCACGTTGCAGGCCGCTCCCTTGCCCGATCTCCTCGTCGATTCGTCGGGGCGGATGGTGTTGATCCGGGGCGAGGGCGGGCAATATCGCCTGCTTTCGGTCGGCTCTCCGCGTCGCTTCACGCTCTCGCAATGGCTTCCGGCTCTGGGCGATGCGCGCCGTCCAGAGGACAGGAGCTTGCGCGAAGGCATCGCCTGCGATCGCGCGGGCTGTGTGGGCCGCCTCATGGATGGCCGGATCGTCGTGTTGTCGAATACGCTTCAGGCGCTGCGCGAGGATTGCCGGCGCGCCGATATCGTGATCACGCCGGTTGAGGCGCCGGCGCCCTGCGAGGGCAAGCGCGTGCTCGACAAGGCGCATTTCCAGCGCTTTGGCGCGAGCCGCATCTTCTCCACAAACCCCAACGAATGGCGCGTCACGAGTAGCCTTGCCCCGGAGCAGATGCGTCCCTGGCGGCGCGTTTCTTCGCCGTTGCAGGCATCTGCACCTGCACAGGCAGGCGCGTTGGGGCCTGAAGCCGGTTCCCTCAGTAGCGGCGGACAAGACTGACGAGCTTGCCCTGCACGCGTACGCGGTCCGGCCCGAAAATGCGCGTCTCGTAATTGGGGTTCGCCGCTTCGAGGGCGATCGAGGCTCCCTTGCGGCGCAGGCGCTTGAGCGTTGCCTCCTCGTCATCGATCAGCGCGACGACGATATCGCCGGTATCGGCGGTTTCCTGCTTGCGGATGACGACGAGATCGCCATCGAAAATGCCGGCCTCGATCATGGAATCGCCGCGTACCTCAAGGGCGTAATGCTCGCCGTGGCTGAGGAAATCGGGCGAGATATCCACGGTATGGCTGCGGCTCTGGATCGCGGAGATCGGCGTGCCGGCGGCGATGCGTCCCATCACCGGGATCGCGATGTTGCGCGAAGCGATTTCGGGCGCGGCAGCCGGAGCTGGCGAGGGGACCTTGCCGAGATTGCCCTCGATCACCGAAGGGGCGAAACGCTGGCGACCGGGGCGCGGCACATGCGCGTCCGGCAGGCGGATGACCTCGAGCGCGCGGGCGCGGTTGGGCAGGCGGCGAATGAAGCCGCGCTCCTCCAGCGCGAGGATCAGCCGGTGAATGCCGGATTTCGATTTGAGATCGAGCGCTTCCTTCATCTCGTCGAAAGAGGGCGGCACGCCGTTTTCCGTAAGGCGCTCGTGGATGAAGCGTAGCAATTCAATCTGTTTCTTCGTGAGCATTGCCTGCCTCCGCCGTCAGAACGCGCCCCAAGGGAATCACCAAAAACAAAACCGGAACATCGTTACCATGTTCCGCGAGCGTTCGGCAAGTGTTCGACATGAAAGACGCCGGAGAGCGAGCCCCGCCCAACCCATAAGAAATCGTGATGGAAGCTCCCCGCAGAGGGGGCTCGCGGCGCATCTTTGCAAAAACGCACAAAAGGAGAGGGGCAATAAGACTGCATTCCTAGACCAAGAGGCCGGCAGACTGCGCTGGCAGGCGGGGACCTGCGTTCGTGCGGCAGGTTCAATCGGAGACGTTCAGATGCGCAGGATGTCGACTTTTTCGCCGGCCCTGGCTGCGCCGGCATGGGCCGGTCGGATAACCAGCGCGCGGGCCTCGGCATAGACCGAGATCAGGGAGGAATCCTGATCCCCGAACGGGGTCGCTACCAGCATCCCGTTCTCATCCGTATGGAGGCGGGCGCGCAGGTAATCCTCGCGCTCATCGTTCGCGGGCAGGTCACGTCCGAGCAGGGCGCTCTCGCGCATGGGGATCGGCGCGCTTTCGCCTTGAAGCGCCGCGACGAGCGGTGCGAGGAAAAGATGCGCGCAAACAAAGGAGGAGACCGGATTTCCCGGCAGACCGGCGACAAGCATGGTGCCGAGCTGGCCGAAATTCAGGGGTTTTCCGGGGCGCATCGCGATCTTGTAGAAATCCTGCCGCGCGCCGCGCCGCGTGAGGACAGGGCGGACCAGATCGTGCTTGCCGACCGAGGCGCCGCCGATGGTGATCAGGCAATCCGCGCCCCAGCCGAGCGCGGAATCCAGCGCGGCATCAAGGCTTTCCTCGGTATCGCGCGCAATGCCGAAATCACGGATTTCCGCGCCATGGCGACGCAGGATCGCGGCGATGGCGAAGGAATTGGTGGCGACGATGCTATCCGCCGGCGCGCCCTCGGTGCCGGGCGGCACCAACTCGTCTCCGGTCGCCAGCACGCCGATGCGCGGACGTGCGAAGACCGCGAGCGTGGCGTGATCCATCGCGCCGGCAAGCGCGATCGTCCCCGGATCGAGCCGGGTGCCTGCCCGCAATCCGGTGACGCCGGCCGTAAAATCGCGCCCGGCGCGGCGGATATGCAGGCCGGTGCTGACGCTGGCTTCGGGAAAAAGCATGGAGCCGGTGACGCGCGCGCGCTCCTGGATGAGCACGCTGTCGGCGCCTTCGGGAACAACCGCGCCGGTGAAGATGCGCGTGGCCTCGCCCGCCTCGATCCGACCGGGAAACGGGTGTCCGGCCGCACTCTCGCCGATGATCATCAAGGGCTGGCCCGGCGGATCGCTATCCACGGCGCGGATTGCGAATCCATCCATCGCCGAGACATCGAAAGGCGGTTGTGTACGTTTTGCGCAAAGATCAGCCGCGAGCACGCGGCCATCGGCCTCCTCGACGCGGACATGCTCGATCCGGCGCGGATGCTGCCCCGCCGCCGCGAGAATGCGCGCGCGCGCCTCCGCGACGGGCAGCATCGGCGTCACGGGCGGTCTTGCTGCGTCGCTCATGGGAATTCCTCTCAGGCTTCGGCCGTCCAGTCGCCGGATTTCCCGCCCGATTTCTCGATGACGCGGATGCCTTCGATCTGCATGCCGCGATCCACGGCCTTGGCCATGTCGTAAATGGTGAGGCAGGCGACGGAAACAGCCGTCAGTGCCTCCATCTCGACGCCGGTCTGTCCCGTGACGCGCGCCAGAGCCGAGACCCTGAGGCCGGGCAGGCTCTCGTCGAGCGCGATATCCACCTGCACCTTGGTCAGCAGCAGGGGATGACAGAGCGGGATCAGGTCGGATGTTTTCTTCGCGGCCATGATCCCCGCGATGCGCGCGGTGGCGATCACGTCGCCTTTCTTGGCCATGCCGTCGCGGATCAGCGCCAGCGTTTCGGGACGCATCACGACGCGCCCTTCGGCGCGGGCCTCACGGCTGGTGGCGGCCTTGTCGCCGACATCGACCATGTTGGCCGCGCCGGCGGCATCGAGATGCGTGAGGCGAGGGGAGGTCACGCCGCTTCTCCCGTCGCCTCGCCCGTGAGCAAGGCGCGGGTCGCGGTGCTCACGTCGCTCTGGCGCATGAGGCTCTCACCGACAAGGAAGGTCGCGATGCGGCTTTTCGCGAGACGCAGGCAATCCTCATGCGTGAAGATCCCGCTCTCGCCGACAAGGATGCGATCCGCCGGTACCATCGGCGCGAGGCGCTCGGAAACGCTGAGATCGACGTTGAAGCTCTTGAGATCGCGGTTGTTGATGCCGATGAGACGCGAGGGCAGCCGGAGCGCGCGTTCCATTTCGGCTTCATCGTGGACCTCAATCAGCGCATCCATGCCAAGTGCCTGCGCGGCGGCGACGAGATCGGCCGCCAGCGCGTCATCGACCGAAGCCATGATGACGAGGATGCAATCCCCGCCCATCGCCCGCGCTTCGATCACCTGATAGGGATCGATCAGGAAATCCTTGCGGATCACCGGCAGGCTTGTCGCCGCGCGCGCGGCGACGAGATATTCCGGCGCGCCCTGAAAATAGGGCGTATCCGTGAGCACGGAGAGACAGGCTGCGCCGCCCGCCTCGTAAGCGCGGGCGAGGGCGGGCGGGTCGAAATCGGCCCGGATCAACCCCTTGGACGGGCTGGCCTTCTTGATTTCCGCGATCAGGGCAAAGCCGCCCCCGGCAAGCTTGCGTTCGATCGCCGCCGTAAAGCCGCGCACCGGCGCTGCCGCGGCGGCCTGAGCACGCAAGGTCGTTTCCGGCATGCGCGCCTTGGCGGCGGCGACTTCCTCGCGTTTCGTCGCCTCGATCTTGCGCAGGATATCGGCCATCTCAGCTCTCCGCGTTGGAAGCGGCGACGACTTCCGCGAGCAGCCGCGCGACCTTGCCGGAATCGAGCGCCTCGGCGGCAAGCTGCGCGCCTTCCTTGAGGTCGCTCGCCTTGTCCGCAACAAGAAGTGCTGCGGCGGCATTGAGGATGCCGATATCGCGATAGGCGTTTTTCGCACCCTTGACGACCGCCTGGAGCGCTTCGGCATTCTGCCCGGGCTCACCGCCCTTCAGCGCCTCGGGATCGGCAACCGGCAGGCCGGCATCCGCCGGGGTGATCGTGAAACGGGTGATTCTCCCGTCCCGCAATTCGGCGATTTCGGTGGGGCCTGTCGTGGTGATTTCATCCAGCCCGTCAGAGCCATGGACCACCCAGGCGCGCTCCGTGCCGAGATCGCGCAGCGTTTCGGCGATCGGCATCAGCCAGGACGGCGCGAAAACGCCGAGAAGGATGCGCGAGACCTGCGCCGGGTTGGAGAGCGGGCCGAGCAGGTTGAAGATGGTGCGCGTGCCGAGTTCGGTACGCACCGGCGCGACATGGCGCATTGCCGGATGATGCGCCGGCGCGAGCATGAAGGCGAAGCCGGCTCTCGCGAGCACGGCGGAGACCCCCGCCGGCGTCAGCCCGATCTTGACGCCCAGCGCCTGCAGGACATCCGCCGTGCCCGATTTCGACGAGGCCGCGCGATTGCCGTGCTTGGCGACGGGCACGCCGCAGGCCGCCACGATCAGCCCCGCCAGGGTCGAGACATTCCAGGAGCCCGAACCGTCACCGCCCGTCCCGACGACATCGATGGCGCCGGGGAACGGCGTCACGGCGTTCATCTTGGCGCGCATGGCTTTGACAGCGCCGCGGATCTCATCCGTACTCTCGCCGCGCACGCGCAGCGCCATCAGGAAGGCGGCGGTCTGGGCGGGGGTCGATTCGCCCGAGAGGATCTGGCTGAAGGCCATTTCCGCCTCGGAGGTGCTGAGCGGCAGGCCAGCCGCCACCTTGGCGATCAGGGGTTTGAACGCATCCATGACTGAACTCTCAGGCTGCCTTCCGGCGGGCGTTGAAATCGCGGGCGAGGTCGATGAAATTGCGGCAGATCGCCGCGCCATGCTCGGTGGCGATGCTCTCGGGATGGAACTGAACCCCGAAAACCGGCAATTCGCGGTGTTTCATCGCCATGATCAGCCCATCATCGCTCCGCGCATTCGCGACGAGTGCGGGCGGGAGATCCGACGCCTCCACCACCAGCGAATGATAGCGCGTCACTTCCAGCGGCCCGTTGATGCCACGGAACAGGCCGTTTCCATCATGCTGGATGCGCGACACCTTGCCATGCATCGGCGCGGCGCGGCGGATCGTGCCGCCGAAAGCCTGCCCGATGGCCTGATGGCCGAGACAAATGCCGAGCAGCGGCACCTTGCCGGCGGCGGCCTTGACCACATCGAGCGAGATCCCCGCCTCGTTGGGCGTGCACGGACCTGGCGAAATCACGATCGCCTCCGGCGCGCGCGCCATCAGCGCCTCGGCCGTGATCGCATCGTTACGCCAGACCTCGACCTTCGCGCCTTCCTTGCCGAGGGCATGGACCACGTTGAAGGTGAAGCTGTCGTAATTGTCGATCAGGGCGATGCGCATGGCCTTTTCCAGTTCTTCGGTGATTATTGCCCGCGTTTGCCGCGCGAGGCAAACCGCACGGCTTCCTCCGCCGCCTTGAACAAGGCCTTGGCCTTGTTCTCGCATTCGCGCTGTTCGGAGGCGGGGTCACTGTCATGCACGATGCCGGCGCCGGCCTGCACATGCATCTTGCCGTCCTTCACAATCGCGGTGCGCAGGACGATGCAGGTATCCATCGCGCCATCGGCGCCGAAATACCCGATCGCTCCGGCATAGGCGCCGCGCTTGTCCTTCTCCAGCTCGTCGATGATCTCCATGGCGCGGATCTTCGGCGCGCCCGAGACGGTTCCGGCCGGAAAACCCGCCGCGAGCGCGTCGATCACGTCGTGTTCCGGCGCGAGATCCCCCTCGACATTCGAGACGATATGCATGACCTGGCTGTAGCGCTCGACGAAATAGCTGTCGGTGACCTCGACGGAGCCGATCTCCGCGACCCGGCCGACATCATTGCGACCGAGATCGAGCAGCATGAGATGCTCGGCGCGTTCCTTGTGGTCGGCGAGAAGCTCCTCTTCGAGCCGCTTGTCCTCGCCCGGCGTCGCGCCGCGTGGCCGCGTCCCCGCGATGGGGCGGATGGTGACTCGCCGCTTTCCCCCCTCGCGATGGTCAACCTTCACGAGGATTTCGGGGCTCGAACACACGATCTGGAATTCGGAGAAATCAAGATAGCACAGATAGGGTGAAGGATTGACGCGGCGCAGGGCGCGATAGAGCGAGAACGCGTCGAGATCGAATTCCGAGGTGAAGCGCTGGCTCAGCACCACCTGGAAGATATCACCGGCGAGGATGTATTCCTTCGCCCTGGCCACCATGGCGGTATATTCGGCCGGGCTGGTATTGGAAACCTGCACGGGCAGGCGCGCGGCGAGATCCGCCGGTTCCTGCTTATGGTGGATCGGGGCGTCGAGCGCGCCGACAATGGCGTGAAGCCGGTCGGAAGCGGCTTCATAGGCTGCCTTGGGGTTGCCGCCGGCCCTGGGGAAGACCGGGGTCATGACGAAAATCTCGTCTTTTACCGCATCGAAGACCACGAGAATGGTCGGCCGGATCATCAGCGCATCGGGAATGCCGATCGGGTCGGGCTTGGCCGGGCCCAAGCGCTCCATATGGCGCACCATGTCGTAGCCGAGAAAGCCGAAAATGCCGCTCGCCATGGGCGGCAGGCCTTCAAGATGCTTGATCGCGCTTTCCGCGATAAGGGCACGCAGCGTGTCGAGCGGCGCCTCGGAAAGCGCCTCCGCCTTGCCATCGCGAACGATTTCGGTGCGCCCATCCTTGCAGCGCCAGATCAGGTCCGGCAGCATTCCGATGATGGAATAGCGGCCCCGCACCGCGCCGCCCTCGACGCTTTCGAGCAGGAAACCCGGCGCTTCACCCGAATAGGCTTTCAGCTTGAGGAAGGCGGAAACCGGCGTTTCCAGATCCGAGACGAGGCGAAGGGCGAGGCATTGCGCCTCGCCGGCCTCGTAACGCGCCGCAAAAAGATCGTAACCCGGTTCGACAGACATCGCGCAACCCGCTCAGTTTGCCTGCGCGCCAACCGCCTGGTTGAACAGCGGCTGGTTGATCGAGACGCCGAGCGTCTTGCGGCGCGCGGCGGTATATTGCGCGAGCATATCTTCGCTGATCCCTTGCGAGAGACGGCGCGCGAAGCCGGATTGCTGGTCGGCGGCGGCATCATAGGGCAGCATGGTGGCCGAGGCCGGCAGGATCAGGAGGCGGCTCGCGCCGTCCGGTCCCACGGCGCTGACAACCTTGCCGATAATGCCCGCGAAAGCGCGGTCCACGCCGTTGCGCCCCAGCACGGCATCCTGCGTATTCCGCTTGACGCCCGCAATGCGCTGGACCGGCAGGCCAAGTTCCTGCGCGATGGTGGCGAGCGGCGCGCCCTGTTCGAGACGCTTGACGTGATCGGCGACAAAGGCGGCGAGCGCCTTGTTGCGCAGATCCGCGATCGCCTTCTCGCGGATCTCGCTACGCGCTTCCTCGAAGCTGCGGTCGCGCGCGGGTTCGATCGCGTTGATCTCGTACCAGACATGCCCGCCATCGGCGGTCTGGACCGGCTCGTTGTCGAGGCCGATATCGGAGGCGAAAATCGCGTTCAGCACGTCCGCCCCGCCGGGAACCTCGACGCGCTTGCCCGCGCCGTCCCGTCCCTGGCGGTCGAGGGCGGGGAGAATAACCGTGGTGGTGCCGGCGGTCTGGGCAGCCTCGGCGAGCCCCTTGCCGGCGATGCGCTGATCCTCGATCTTGCGGAAGAGGGTGTCGAGCTTGGTCTTGATCACCGGGTCCGTACGCAGCTTCTCGGCGCGCACTTCCGCCTCGAGTCCGGCGCGGACCAGCTCGAAAGGCTGCACGCGCGACAGCTCGATCCGCGCGACGCGCACCAGCACCCAGCCGAACGGGTCCTTGAGCGGCGCGGAGACTTTGCCCTGGTCAAGCGCGAAAGCGGCTTCCGCCATCGCACGGTCGCGGATTTCGCCGCGGGCCAGCGTGCCGAAATCGACATCCTTCTCCGCCAGTTTCCTCTCGGTCAGCAGCGCTTCGAAACTCATGCCGCCCGCGAGCTTCTCCGCCGCGGCCTTCGCATCGGCCTCGGTTTCGAACAGGACGCGCTGGATCTGGCGCTTTTCCGGGGTGCCGAAACGGCCGGTGGGAACCTGCCGGTCGTAATAGGCGCGGAAATCGGCATCCGATAGCGAGAGTCCGGCAGCGAAATCGGTCGGCACCGAGCGGATCAGCGTGACCTTGCGCGTTTCAACCGTGCGGAATTCCGCCTTGTGCGCCTCAAGGAATGCCTTGAGCGCTGTCTCGTCCGGTTCCGCCGGGGCGGCGACCTTGTCCGCCGGCACGATGACGAGATCGAGATCACGCGCCTCGTTGCGGTATTGGTGGAGGGCCAGCGAGAGCGCTTCGGGTGCCTCAAGGCCACCTGTCATGCCGCTGCCGATCTGAAGCCGCAGCAGGAGGTTTGCCTGCTTCTTCATGAAGCTCTGCTCGCTCATGCGGGCCTGCTGAAGCACGCTGTTGAGCTTGCTGCGGTCGAACATGCCGGAGGTGCGGAATTCCGGCATCTCCATGATGGAGCGCGCGACAATCGCGGGATCGAGCGCGAGGCCGAGCTTGCGCGCGGTTTCATCGAGCGCCGCCTCGTCGATGGTGCGGTTGAGCAATTCGCGGTCGAGCCCGAAGGCGCGCGCATCCTCCGCCGTGATCTGGCGGCGAAGCTGGCGCTGGAGCCTTTCGAGTTCGCTCGAAAACTGCGTGCGGATCTCCTCCGCGCTGATCGTGGTTGACCCTACCGTCGCGACGGTGCGGTTCACGCCGCCCCGGAAAATGTCGCCGATTCCCCAGATCGCGAAGGAGACGATGAGAATCCCCATGATCACGGTGAGAACGAGGCGGCCGAGCCAGTTGGCGGCGGCGGTGCGGATGGCATTCAGCATGGTCTGTCGCTTGATGATCGGGTGACTTTCGGGCGCGGACCATAGGGATTGGCGCCGCGGAAGGCAACAGAGGCGCGAGCCGGGCCAAACAACAACAGAGGCGCGAGCCGGGCAGCCCGCGCGAGATTGAAGCCGCTTCCACACCGTGTTAGGCGGCTTCAAGAAAAACGGAACGCTTTGGGAGAATCGGAATGCGCAAACCGCTTGTGGCCGGAAACTGGAAGATGAACGGCATGCGCGCGAGCCTGATCGAGCTGGCCGGCATGGCCCGGGCCTATCCCGCCGCCCTGCGCGCGAAGGTCGATCTCGTGGTCTGCCCGCCGGTGACGCTGCTGTTTCCCGCTGTCGCCAGCGCGCTGGGGTCGGGAATCGCCATCGGCGCGCAGGATTGCCACGCCAAGACATCGGGCGCCCATACCGGCGATCTCTCGGCCGCGATGCTCTTTGATGCGGGCGCGAATGCCGTGATCGTGGGGCATTCGGAACGGCGTGCCGATCACGCGGAGACGGATGCCGATGTCAAGGCGAAAGCAGCGGCCGTCATCGCCGAGGGCATGACCGCGATCGTCTGCGTCGGCGAGACGCGCGCGGAGCGCGAGGCCGGCAAGGCGCTGGCGGTGGTCAGCGCGCAGGTGAGGGCTTCGCTGCCGGAAGGCGCGAAGGCATCAAATGTCGTCATCGCCTATGAGCCGGTCTGGGCGATCGGCACCGGGCTCACGCCGACGATCCAGGATATCGCCGAGATGCACGCGGATATCCGCGCTACCCTGGGCCGCGAGATCGGCAAGGACCAGGCCGCGCAGATGCGCATTCTCTATGGCGGATCGGTGAAGCCGCAGAACGCGAAGGAAATCCTCGATCTCGCGGATGTCGATGGCGCGCTGGTGGGCGGCGCCTCGCTCAAGGCCGTCGATTTCATGGCGATCGCCGAGGCGGCGGGGTGAGGGGCGGAGCGACGATTTTATCGGGCAGGCGGCATGGCGCGTTGAAATTCCGCTTTCCCCCACCCACTAATGAAGCTATGAGGCGCCTTCTTCCTTTTCTGGCCGGATTTCCGGCTGCATCCGGGGCTTCCTGATGGAAACCGTTCTTATCGTTGTTCACCTTCTCATCGTCATCGCGCTGGCGGGGGTTGTCCTGCTCCAGCGTTCCGAGGGCGGCGGGCTCGGCATGGGGTCAAACCCATCCTCCTTCATGTCCGGACGCGGGCAGGCGAACCTGCTCACGCGCGCCACGGCCATTCTCGGCGCGGCCTTCTTCGTGACCTCGCTCGCCCTGGGCGTCGTTGCCACCCGCGGCCGCGCGCCGACCGCGCCGCTTGACGTGGTGGCGCCACCGCCGATTGGCGGAACCGGAACGCCGGCCGCGCCGGCGCCGGGTGGCAGCGTGCTCGACCAGCTGCGCCAGCAGCAGGGGACCACACCGCCCAAACCGTAAGCGCCACGCGCTTCTTGACGACCCAAAGCGCCGCCTTCCGGGGCGGCGCCTTTCTTTTTGCGGCATGACCCGCCCGGCAAGGGCAATTTCCGGGGGATGGCGGCGAAAAGCTTTGCACGAATCGGATCAACAGCGCTAAAGATCGGCTCCCATGACGCGATATGTTTTCATCACCGGCGGCGTGGTCTCCTCCCTTGGAAAAGGCCTTGCCTCGGCGGCGCTTGCCGCCGTTCTCCAGGCGCGCGGATACAAGGTCCGCA
Organism: Pseudomonadota bacterium; assembly: GCA_020161575.1. Lineage (GTDB taxonomy): Bacteria > Pseudomonadota > Alphaproteobacteria > Rhizobiales > Beijerinckiaceae > Rhabdaerophilum. Next base: position 35,597 of record JAIUNR010000005.1, on the reverse strand, counting down.
TGCGCAAGCTCGACCCCTATCTCAATGTCGATCCCGGCACGATGAGCCCTTACCAGCATGGCGAGGTGTTCGTGACCGATGACGGCGCCGAGACCGATCTCGATCTCGGCCATTACGAGCGCTTCACGGGGCGTTCGGCGATCAAGGCGGACAACATCACCACGGGGCGGATCTATCAGGAGATCATCGCCAAGGAGCGGCGCGGCGATTATCTCGGCGCGACGGTGCAAGTGATCCCGCACGTGACGGACGCGATCAAGAATTTCGTGATCTCCGGCAATGAGGGCTATGATTTCGCGCTGATCGAAGTCGGCGGCACGGTCGGCGATATCGAGGGGCTGCCCTTCTTCGAGGCGATCCGCCAGCTCAAGAACGACCTGCCGGAAAAGCACGCGCTCTTCGTGCATCTCACGCTTTTGCCTTTCATCCCGAGCGCGGGCGAGCTGAAAACCAAGCCGACGCAGCATTCCGTGCAGGAATTGCGCTCGATCGGCATCCAGCCCGATATCCTCCTGTGCCGTACGGATCGCGAGATCCCCGATGGCGAGCGCCGCAAGCTCGCCTTGTTCTGCAACGTGCGTGAAAGCGCGGTGATCGAGGCGCGCGATGTCGACCAGATCTATGCCGTGCCGCTTGCCTACCACGCGGAGGGGCTCGATACCGAAGTCCTGCGCATTTTCGGCATGGAACAGAAGGCCTCGCCCGATCTTTCCCGCTGGCACCATATCGTCGATACGCTGCGCAACCCCGAAGGCGAGGTGACGATCGCCATCGTCGGCAAATATACCGGCCTCAAGGATGCCTATAAGTCGTTGATCGAGGCGCTGGTGCATGGCGGCATCGCCAACCGCGTCAAGGTCAATCTCGACTGGATCGACAGCGAGATTTTCGAGCGCGAGGATGCGTCGAGCTATCTCGAGCATGTCCATGGCATCCTCGTGCCGGGCGGTTTCGGCCTGCGCGGCGCGGAGGGCAAGATCCAGGCGGCGCGTTTCGCGCGCGAGCACAAGGTGCCGTATTTCGGCATCTGTTTCGGCATGCAGATGGCCTGCATCGAGGCGGCGCGCAATCTCGCCGGCATCGAGGGGGCCTCATCGACGGAGTTCGGCGCCTGCGACGCGCCCGTCGTCGGGCTGATGACCGAATGGATGAACAAGGGCCAGCTCGAGACACGCGCCGCCGGTGGTGATCTCGGCGGCACGATGCGCCTCGGCGCCTATGATTCGAAACTGGTCGCCAATTCGCGAATCGCCGGGATCTATGGCGCGACCACGATCAACGAACGCCATCGTCATCGCTTCGAGGTCAACATGGCCTACCGCGAGAAACTCGAGGAGAAGGGCCTGCTCTTCTCCGGCGTATCGCCGGATGGCCTGCTGCCGGAGACCATCGAATACCCGGATCACCCATGGTTCGTGGGCGTGCAGTATCACCCGGAACTGAAATCGCGCCCCTTCGAGCCGCACCCGCTTTTCGCGAGCTTCATCGAGGCGGCTCTGGCGCATAGCCGGCTGGTGTGACGATCGGGGAGCTTGCCAGCAGGCGCCCGCGCTGATCTGCTGGCGCTCCTTCCTCGTTCCGCAATCCGGTGGCGCATGAAAACAATCGACTATTACTACTCCACCCGTTCGAATTTCACCCTGCTCGGGGCCGAGCGCCTGAATGCGCTGGCGAAGAAATATAATCGCCGCATCATCCACCGCCCGATCCTGCTGTCGGTGATCATGCCGCCGATCGGCGGGCAGCCCTTCGGCGAGCGCCCGCCGCTGCGTTCGCTTTATTCCATGACCGATGCCCTGCGTTACGCCAGACATCTGGGGATCAAGCTGCTGCGCGAGCCGGTTCACCATGATGGCCCGGTGGAACTTCCGTCGGGAATCGTGATCGCGGCGCAACGTGCCGTCACGCGGGGCGAAAAGGGCGATGTCGATGCGCTCAGCCTGGCTGTTCTTTCGGCGCTCTGGATCGAGGATCGCGACATCGCCGACCGCGCGGTGATCGGCCCGCTTTGCGCAAAAGCGGGTTTTGCCGATCCCGAGGCCCTGATGGACGAGGCGCTGAGCGAGAATGTCCAGGCGGAGCTCGCGCGCAATTGCCGGGAGGCGATCATCCGGGGCGTGCTGGGTGCGCCGACCTATTTCGTCGATGACGAGAATTTCTACGGACAGGACCGCCTTGATTTCGTCGAACGGGCGCTGATTTCCGCCGCCTAAGCCTGTTTTCCCCTGTGCGATGCGTTCCCGCACCGCGCGGGGGCACCTTCCGCCTTTTCATCCGGCCCGCGCTGGGGCATCTTCCGATCCTCAGGAGGATCGACAATGATGCATGCCGGTGCCGGACTTCTCTCCTCGCTGCTCGGAATTCCGTGGTTCCTGCTGTATATGGTCGTGGGCGCCGCCCTGCTGGCCCTGTTCCTCATGGTCTATATCCGCTTCACCGCGCATGATGAGGTGGGACTGATCCGCGAAGGCAACGCCACCGCCGCCATCGCGCTTGGCGGAACCATGCTCGGTTTCGTGATTCCGCTCGCAAAAGCGATCCAGCAGGCGACCTCGATTCCCGACATGCTGGTCTGGGGGCTCGCGGCTTTCGTTGTCCAGCTCATCGCCTATGCCGCCGCACGGCTGATGGTGCCCGACCTCTCCGGCAAGATCGGCAGCAACATGATCGCGGCGGGTATTTTCCTCGCGGCAGTCTCGATCGCCTCCGGCATGCTCAATGCCGCGGCGATGAGCCTCTAGGAGGGCGCGATGAAGCGCTCGCACGCGATTGCCCTCGGCGCGACCGGCGTGATCCTCGCCGGTGCCTGGCTCGGGCGCGGCAGCGGCGACGAAAGCAAGGACGCCGCGATCTTCTCGGATACGACCGAATGCGTCCGCTCCGGCCTGCTCACCCGCGAGCAATGCGAGGAGCAATATCGCAATGCCGAGGCCAACCATCTTGCCGCCGCGCCGAAATTCGCCAACAGCGGCGAATGCGAGAACCAGTATGGTGCCGGCCAGTGCAAACCCGCGAGCTTCAACGGGGCCTCCGTCTTCGTGCCGGCGATGATCGGCATGATGGTCGCCAATCACCTCTCGAACAACCGCCGGGCGCAGGCTTTGCTGCCGCCGCAGCGCGGCATCCCGCTCTGTCCGCCCGGCGTGACGCCGCAGATGCAACCGGGCTGCGTGGTGCCACGGCAGGCATCCTCCAGCTCGTCCTCGTCTTCCTCCAGCAGCGGATGGCGCAGCTATTCGACCTCCTCGGGCTACGGTGTCAGCCGCCAGGATGGCCCGACCAACGCGACGGCGCGCGTGCCGGGCGCCGCCACCACGCCGCCCGCGCCGCGTCACAGCCTCGGCGCCGTCAGTGCCAGATCCTCGTCCATCGGAACTTCGTCCAGCGCGTCCTCCTCCCGTTCGGGCAGCACGGTTTCGCGCGGCGGCTTCGGCTCGACCGGGCGATCGATCTCATCGGGGTCGTAGGATGCGCAGGCTCGCCCTTCCGCCGCGCCCGGACTGGCGCGAAAAGGCCGAGAAAGTCGGCTTCACCTTTCACTCCGCCGATGGCGTACCCTATTGGGACGAAAGTGCTGCCTTCGCTTTCACGCTCGAGGAGATCGAGCGCGATATCGAGGCGCCCTCCGCGGAGCTGGAGGAAATGGCGCTGGAATTTGTCGGCCATGCCTGCCGGGACGAGGAGATCCTCACGCGCCTCGCGATTCCGCGCGCCTTCTGGGCCGAGATCTACGACAGCTGGCAGCGCGGCGACCGCAATCTCTACGGGCGCTTCGATTTCGCCTATGACGGGCAGGGGCCGGCAAAGCTGCTGGAATACAACGCCGATACGCCCACGGGCCTGCTGGAGACCGGCGTTTTCCAATGGCTCTGGCTGGAGGAGATGATCGCGAACGGTACGCTGCCGCGCGGCTCCGACCAGTATAATTCCCTGCACGACAAGCTTGTCGCCGCCTTCGCAAATTTCCGCGACGGCCGATCCTATTCCCTCCATTTCGCCTGTGCGCGCGACAGCGAGGAGGATCGCGGCACCATCGCCTATCTCGAGGAATGCGCGGAGCAGGCGGGCGTGAAGACCAGCTTTCTCCATGTCGACGAGATCGGGCTCACCAGGGAAGGAAAATTCGTCGATCTCGGCAACGCGCCGATCGAGATGCTGTTCAAGCTCTACCCTTGGGAGTGGATCCTGCGCGAGGAATTCGGCAAGGCGATCCCCGGCTCGGGCGCGCGCTTCATCGAGCCGATCTGGAAATCGCTGCTCTCCAACAAGGGGCTGCTGCCCTATCTCTGGCGCATGGCGCCGAAGCATCCCAATCTCGTCCCGGCCTATTTCCCGGATGAAGCGGCGCCGGATCTCGGGGCTTCCTATGTCGAGAAGCCGCTTTTCTCGCGCGAGGGTTCGAATGTGCGCCTGTTCGAGCATGGGCGCGCGATCGGCGATACGCAAGGCCCCTATGGCGAGGAAGGGTTCATCCGCCAGCAGAAGATCACGATCCCCGAGTTCGGGCATGGCCATGTCATTCTCGGCGCCTGGATGGTGGCGAGCGAACCGGCGGGCATGCTCGTGCGCGAGGACCGCTCGCCGATCACCGGCAATCTCGCGCGTTTCGTGCCCCATGTGATCGAGCCATGAGGGGTGACGTTTCACCCCGCCGATGCTAGACGAACCTCCCGGTTCAGCCCTTCGGAAAGTGTCATGGCGCGCGCGATCGATCATCTTGTCATTTGCGGAGCGGATCTTGGCGCGCTGGCGCGGCTTTTCGAGACTCTCAGGTTTCAGGTCGGCCCCGTCAACCGTCATCCCTGGGGCACGGAGAACCGGATCATCCAGCTCGGCGACCGGACTTTCCTGGAGCTTGTCCATATTGCCGAACCGGGCCTCATTCCCCCGCACCAGCCGAAACTGCGCTCCTTCGGCGCCTATGTCGGGCAGGTCCTCAAACGCGGCCCCGGCCTCGGCATGATCGCGCTGGCGGGCAAGGCGGGCGACAATGCCGATTTTTCCGCCTCGGGCATCGGCGGATTCGACGAATTCAACTTCTCGCGCAAGGGGCGGCGCCCGGATGGCAGCGAGACGGAAGTTGCCTTCACGCTCGCCAATGCCGAAGACAAGGCGATGCCGGAGGCAATCTTCTTCTCCTGCCTGCACCATTTTTCGCAGAATTTCTGGGCCGAGGCGGCGCAACGACATGTAAACGGCGCGACGGGCATCGCCCGCGTGACCATGGTGGCGGAGAACCCTTCCGATCACCACATCTTCCTTGCTGCCTTTATCGGCGAACGCGAGATGCGTGCGACCTCGTTCGGCATCGAGATCGAGTTTGGGCCGAACGGGAAAGGCAAGCGCGCCATTTTCGAGGTCCTCTCACGCGAGGGCTTCGCCTTCCGCTATGGTTGCGCGGCGCCGCAGGCGGAAACCCCGGTTTTCGCCGGCTTCGAGATCGAGACGAATGACCCCGCCGGTGCGAAATCGCGTGCCGATGCGGCGGGAATTCCGGCCCTGGCGCATGCTGGCGGCACTACCCTGCCGCCGCGCCCGGATTTCCTGACCGCCTTGCGTTTCGTGGCGGAAGGCGGGCGCTGATGCGCGCGCTGTTCCTTGCCCTGTTCGCCCTTGTCGGCGCGGTGATGGGGTATTTCATGCTTCAGAGCGAGTGTCCCGGTGGAAAGGCCTTCGCCAGCGAAGCCGAGTGCCGGGCCGCGGCTGGTTTCGATGCGGCCTTCTGCCGCGCGGGCTTCGCGCTGGCCCATCGCAAGGCCATCCAAGATTACGCGCCGTTTTCGACCCAGAACGATTGCCTGCAGGCCTTCGCCCGCTGCCAGCCGCATGCGGTCGTGGTCGGCGGCTATGTCCCCGTGCCTGAAAAGGTCTGCATTGCCCGCGACCAAAACGGTACGGCCAAAGGCGAGCCCCTCTACACCCGCATCGGCTCCGGCGCGAGCCAGCGTTGAAGAAAGGAATTCGGATGCCCGGAACAACCGTGAAGATCGGCAATGTCACCTTCGGCAATGATCTGCCCTTCGCGCTGATCGCCGGCCCCTGCCAGATGGAAAGCCGCCAGCACGCCTATGACATGGCGGGTGCGCTCAAGGAGATCTGCGGCCGGCTCGGCATCGGCCTCGTCTACAAATCCTCCTTCGACAAGGCCAACCGCACCTCGAACAGCGCGAGCCGCGGCATCGGGCTCGAAAAGGGCATGGCGGTCTTCGCGGATCTCAAGCGCGACTTCGGCTTCCCCGTGATCACCGACGTTCACGAGAGCGGGCAATGCGCGGAAGTCGCCAAGGTGGTCGATGTCCTCCAGATCCCGGCCTATCTCTGCCGCCAGACCGATCTCCTCGTCGCGGCGGCGAAGACCGGCAAGGCGATCAACGTCAAGAAGGGCCAGTTCCTCGCGCCCTGGGACATGCAGCATGTGATCCAGAAGCTGCGCGATGCGGGGAATGATCAGGTGATGGCCTGCGAGCGCGGCGTGACCTTCGGCTATAACAGGCTCGTCACCGATTTCCGTGCCCTGCCGATCATGGCCGAGCAATGCCGCTGCCCCGTGATTTTCGACGCGACGCATTCGGTGCAGGAACCGGGCGGGCAGGGCGGTTCTTCCGGCGGACATCGGGAATTCGTCGCGATGCTCGCACGCGCCGCGATCGCGGTCGGCGTCGCCGGCCTCTTCATCGAGACGCATCAGGACCCTGACAACGCGCCCTGCGACGGGCCGAACATGGTGCCGCTTCACGAGATGGAAGCCCTGCTCGAACGGCTCATGGCCTTCGATCGGCTCGCCAAGGCGTAAAGGAGAATGCCATGCCGGTCATCGGGGTCATTCTCGGCGCGGTCATCTGGGGCGTGATCTTGTGGATGATCTGGGGCAACGGGATTCAGGTCGTCAATCACTGGCTCGATACCCGCAAGGAACGCGAGAGCGAGAACAAGAACGCCAAGGCCATCGCCGATGCGCGCGAGCGGGCGCAGCGCGCGCCGCTTCGTGCCCTGGAGGACCCGCGCGAGGCGGCGATGATCCTGCTCACCAAGCTTGCCATGCTGCGTGGCGAGATTACCGCCGAGCAGAATCTCGCCCTGAGCAAGATCGCGATGGATCGCTTGGGACTCGAAGGCAAGCCTGAGCATCACACCACGCTCGCGGCTTTCGCTGCACGCGCCGCGAAGGATGCCGATCATGTCGTCGCCGATCTCTCGCCGCTTTTCCATACGCGTCTCACGCGCGAGGAAATGGACGATCTTTTCGCGATGATGAGTGAAATCGCGGCGCTTCACGGTGGCGCGACCGAAGCGCAGGAAGCGATGATCGAACGGATGCGCCGGCGGCTGAGCTATACCGGCAATCAGGGGTGATCAGGCGGAAACGGCTTTCTCAAAGGCCGGCAGCAGCTGGCCGGAGAGGCATGCCTGGGTCGGTTCTGTCAGAGCAAAATCGGGTTGACGCTGGCGCGTGTTCCGCTCCCCTCTATGGCATAATCCGTGCGCGTATTTTCCACTGCTTCAAGACCGGCCCAAGATCATCCGGTTGGCGGTTTGTTGTGGCCCGCGACCGCGATATCGGCTGCATAATCGTTCAAGGATGGGGCTACGATCAGGCGCCTCCGAAAAGGCAGACGGCGTAAATTTTTTGCCGGCTTATGTCTCGCTACTGTCGCGAAGCTGGATTAGCATCGCCACTCAAACAGGACGCAGCAGCGTTCTTTGGGCAGGGAGATCGACATGACGCAGGATTGTAATGGCAGCATGACGCGCCGCGATGCGCTTATCGCGGGGACAAGCCTGCTTGGCGCTGCTTTGGCCAGCAATACATCCTTCGCGCAAGCCGGAGCAGGAACCGTCAAGCTGCGCATCCTCGAGACGACGGATATCCATGTCCACGTGCATTCCTACGATTATTATCGTGACCAGCCGGATGACACGGTTGGTCTCGCACGCATCGCGACACTGATCGAAAAGGCGCGCGGCGAGGCGAAAAACACGCTTCTGTTTGAAAACGGCGATTTCCTGCAAGGCAATCCGCTTGGCGACCTCGTCGCCTTCGAGCGCGGTTTCAAGGAGGGTGACCGGCATCCTCTCATCCGCGCGATGAACAGCCTGAAGATCGATGCCGGAACGCTCGGTAACCACGAGTTCAACTACGGCCTCGCCTTTCTTGAAAAATCGCTTGCCGGCGCGGAATACCCGCTGGTGCTCGCCAATGTCGCCAAAGGCAAGCTCGCCGCGAATGCACGCGCTGATCAGACCTTGCTGAAGCCCTATGTTATCCTCGAACGCGAAGTGGTCGATGAGGCAGGCGGCAAGCATCGGATCAAGATCGGGGTAATCGGCTTCACCCCGCCGCAGATCATGCAATGGGATCAGACGCATCTGAAGGGCAATGTCGAAACGCGCGACATCGTTGCCAGCGCAGCGGCTTTCGTCCCCGAGATGAAGGAGCGCGGCGCTGATCTCGTCGTCGCCCTGGCCCATACCGGCATCGCGACCGGCAATCCGCAGGGGATGGATGAGAATGCGGCCTTCTACCTCGCGGGCGTGAAGGGAATTGACGTCATCCTCACCGGCCATTCGCATCTTGTCTTCCCGGGTCCGAACTACAAGGACCGGCCGGGCGTCGATATTGAAAAGGGGACGCTCAATGGCATTCCGGCTGTGATGGCCGGTTTCTGGGGCAGCCATCTCGGGCAGATCGACCTTACCTTGCAGAAGGATGGCGGCACCTACCGCGTGGTCGAGCACAAGAGCGGTGCCATCCCTATTTTCAAGCGCGAATCCGGCAAGATCGTGCCGCTTGCGGCGCCAAATGCCTCGATGCTGGTTTCGATCGAGGCCGATCACAATGCGACGCTTGAATATGTCCGCCGTCCGGTGGGCAAGACGGCGAAGGCCATGGATACCTATTTCGCACTTGTCTCGGACAATGCCGCGCTGCAGGTCATTTCCGATGCACAAATATGGGCCGTGAAGCAATTGCTGGCGGGGACCCCGCATGCCTCTCTGCCGCTTCTTTCGGCCGTGGCGCCGTTCAAGGCAGGCGGGCGTGGCGGCGCTGATTTCTATACGCAAGTGCCGGAGGGGCAGGTTGCGCTCAAGAATGTCGCGGATCTCTACATCTACCCCAATACCTTGCGCGCAGTGAAGGTGAATGGCCGGCAGTTGAAGGATTGGCTCGAGCGTTCGGCCGGCATCTTCAACCAGATCAAGCCAGGTGATGCCGAGCAGGCGCTTCTCAATCCCTCGTTCCCCGCCTTCAACTTCGATATGATCGACGGTGTGACTTACGAGATCGATCTCGCCCAGCCCTCAAGATATGACGGGGACGGGAAATTGATCGCGCCCGACGCCAACCGCATCGTCAACCTCGCCTATCAGGGCAAGCCGGTCACGGCGGATCAGCAATTCGTGGTCTGCACCAACAACTATCGCGCGTCGGGCGGTGGCAACTTCCCCGGCAATGACGGCACGACGATTGTCGTTGAGGCGCCGGACGCCACGCGCGACGTGATCATCAAGTATTTCCAGCAGACAGGTACGCTAAATCCCAAGGCCGATGGCAATTGGCGGTTCAAGGCGGTCCCCGGCGCATCGAATGTCGTTTTCGAAAGCAACCCCAAGGGTCGGGATCTTGCTGGAACGGTCAAGGGCGTCAGCTATCTCGGCGAGGGGCAGAACGGATTCGCGCGCTTCCGCCTGGATGTCGGAGCGTAGGCGGCGAGAAGCCGCCTTTTCTCCTGAAGCCTCCCTCTGGGCAAGGCAGGCGATGGGGCAGGGCTTTCGCCCCCGTACCATCGCCACCAGCTCGAACAGGCGGATGCCGGACCGCTCGGATAGCCGCATCGGTAGGTCATGCGCGTTGCGGCAATAGGGGGGACCAGCAAGCCCAGATATTGAGAAGGCTCACGCCTTCGACAAAGGCGGCGCGCATCAGGCAAGGCACCGCGGCGCCGGTGCGTATGATACCAAGAACGGTCGGGAGGATTGCGATGCGCCCGCTCTCGACCGCCATAGCCGAGGGCGTTGGTCCACCGTTTTTCCCTTTTCGCGCGGCTGTAGGCCCGCGACATTGTCGCGACTAGAGCTTTGGGAAGAATGAACTCCCTCGTTCACGGCAAGAAATCACGCAGCTGCCGCTGAACTCCGGTTGGGATTGGTCTGGGCACGTCACTTTTGCTTTTGCAATAATACCGTGACATGTTTGAGGATGCGAACCGCAATCGCTGGATCACCTGTGGCGAGGGCTGTCAAAAAAGATCGCGCGACACGACATCCGTCTTGAGGGGGCAGTTCTTCAGCCTTGGCGAGGAGTGCAAGATCCGCCTTGCTTTGCTTTGATTGATCATAGAGCAGAATTATATCTTTGTTCAGAGCATCAGTTGATTCATAGGGGGTGAAAGTCTCGGGGTTTTTAAGCGCGCTTTCTATAATCGCTATTTTTAGCTCCCCATCCCGAGCTATGATTTCTGCCTGGTCCAGTCCAGATATTGAATCTGGAATCCGTGTCCCTGAATAATAATCCATGCAGCCCTTGTGCTCATTTTGCAATTTATTTACAACATAGGCATTCCATGACAGTAAATTTATAATTGTTTCTGCCGATGCATTGGGGATATTTTTGTTCAAATATTTTGTTATTATTGATCTGGATTCTTTTTCTCCATTCTCCTTTGTTGCTTTTTTTGATTTTATTAAGCCAAGGAGGGAATTATAAAATTCTTTCTCCGAATGAGGCTCAATTGCGAATAATTTTCCAAAAACCGCATTTTTCTTCAATATGTTGATGTTGTCTTCGGTAGATTTTATCGCTCTCGCATGATCTGAAAGGCCTGAAATAACTCCAGACATTGCGGTCATGATCCCGATGCCCAAAATGAGCGGAAGAAAGTCGTTGGCTATCCAGCGCCTCAGGAAGTTTCCAGCCGTATGGCCGATGCCGAAACCAATTCCTGCAGCGATCCCCGCAGCGACGGGGCTTGGTACGGATGCAAAAAATGAAACGAAATCGTCCAACGGCAAATCTCCTCTCTTAGAGTAACAGTCTAGCAGTAGATACCTAAGTAAAAAGGCAAATTTTTACCGCCCGCGATAGGGCGCAACCCCCTGATCCGGCACCCAGAAATTCTTGGGCGCCTCGCCATGCTGGAAGAAGATATCGATGGGAATCCCGCCGCGCGGATACCAATAGCCGCCGATGCGGAACCAGCGCGGTTCGAGCAATGCCACCAGCTTCTTGCCGATGGCCACCGTGCAATCCTCGTGGAAGGCGCCGTGATTGCGGAACGATCCGAGATAGAGCTTCAGCGATTTTGATTCCACCAGCCATTTTCCGGGCAGGTAGTCGATCACGAGAATGCCGAAATCCGGCTGCCCCGTCACCGGGCAGATCGAGGTGAATTCCGGGCAGGTGAAGCGCGCGAGGTAATCAGTGCCATCATGCGGGTTGGGCACGCGGTCGAGCGCGGCTTCTTCCGGGGAGGCGGGCAGGGGAGAGGCCTTGCCCAGTTGCGTGGTTTCGATAGGGGCCATGCGGATGCTCTTTCCGACGTTTCCGAGCGCGAGGCGCTCTTTTCCGCGCGCGGGGCGCTTTTCTAATCGGTACAATACGGTTAAGAGCGCAGCCATACCGGCCTTTACCGGATTTGCCAATTGAGGAGCCCCCCATGACCTTGATCGCCGATGTTCTTGCCCGCGAAATCCTCGACAGCCGCGGCAATCCGACGGTCGAGGTGGATATCGTCCTCGAGGACGGCACGTTCGGCCGCGCCGCGGTGCCCTCGGGCGCCTCGACCGGCGCGCATGAGGCGGTTGAGCTGCGCGATGGCGGCGCGCGCTATCTCGGCAAGGGCGTCGTGAAGGCCGTCGAGAATGTCGTGACCGAGATTTCCGACGCGATCATCGGCATGGATGCGGAAGATCAGGTCGGCATCGATCAGGTGATGATCGATCTCGATGGTACGCCAAACAAGGCGCGCCTTGGCGCGAACGCGATCCTCGGCGTGTCGCTCGCGGTGGCGAAGGCGGCGGCGGAAGCACGCGGTCTGCCGCTCTATCGCTATGTCGGCGGCACGGCGGCGCGGGTGCTCCCGGTGCCGATGATGAATATCGTAAATGGCGGCGCCCATGCCGACAATCCTATCGATTTTCAGGAATTCATGATCATGCCGATCGGCGCGGAGAGCTTCTCCGAAGGGCTGCGCATGGGTGTGGAAGTATTCCACACGCTGAAAAAGGCGCTGAAGGACAAGGGCCATAACACCAATGTCGGCGATGAGGGCGGCTTCGCGCCCAACCTCAAGAGCGCCGAGGCCGCGCTCGATTTCGTCATGGCCGCGATCGAGAAGGCCGGTTTCAAGCCTGGCCGCGACGGCGACATTGCCATCGCGCTCGATTGCGCCGCGACCGAGTTCTTCAAGGATGGCGTCTACGATTATCATGGCGAGAAAAAGAAGCGTGATATCAAGACTCAAGTGAAGTATCTTGAGAAACTTGTCTCGGATTATCCGATTATCTCCATCGAGGATGGCATGGCCGAGGACGATTGGGAGGGCTGGAAGCTCCTGACTGATCGCATCGGTACAAAATGCCAGCTCGTTGGCGACGACCTTTTCGTCACCAATGTCGAGCGCCTCTCGCGCGGCATCAAGACGGCTACCGGCAACTCGATCCTGGTGAAGGTCAACCAGATCGGTTCGCTCACCGAGACGCTCAACGCGGTCAATATGGCGCAGCGCGCCGGCTACACCGCCGTGATGAGCCATCGCTCGGGCGAAACCGAGGACAGCACCATCGCCGATCTCGCGGTCGCGACCAATTGCGGACAGATCAAGACCGGCTCGCTTGCGCGTTCGGACCGTACCGCGAAATACAACCAGCTCCTGCGGATCGAGGGCGAGTTGGGCGATACCGCGCTTTATGCCGGTCGTTCGGCGCTGAAAGCGCTGGCGTAAGGCCTTGCGCGCCCGTCTGCATTGACGGGCGCGCCTATGCGCCCTAGCTCTTGGGTAACGAAGCGGCGGGCCTGACGCCGCGTCACCCTGCCCGAAAGCTATCAGCATGTCTCAACTCGATAGAGGCGCCGCATTTGCCGCGCCCGCGGACCGCCGTATCGCGATCCTTGCGATGCTTGCTGCGGTCACCATTTACGGCACCAATTTTGCCATTTCCCGCCACGCCATCGTCAACGGCCTGACCCCGCTCGACCTGACGGCCTTGCGTTTTGCCACCGCGGGGCTGGTGCTGGCGCCACTCTTCTGGCGCGCGGGCATCGCCGATTGCGCGGGGATCGGCTGGGGCAAGGGCCTCGTGCTGACGCTGATGAGCGGCGTTCCGATGACCTTCCTCATGATGCTCGGTCTCTCCATGGCGCCCGCTGCCCATGGTGCCTCGATCGGGCCGGGCACGGTCACGACCATCGGTGTGATCGGTGGCATCGTTCTTTTCGGTATAAAGCCGTCACGCTTCGTGATTGCGGGCATCGCCACCGTGCTTGCGGGGCTGGCCTGCATCGCGATTGCGGCCGGGATATCCGGCTCGCCCACCATGCTGCTCGGCGATCTGTGCTTTCTCGGCGTCGGCCTGCTCTGGGGCGGTTATCCGCTGATGCTGCAGGTGTGGAAGGTGGATGCGCTGAAAGCCACCACCGTGCTCTCGGTCATATCCGCGCTGGTTTTCCTGCCCTTCTACATTCTCGCCGGCTATGGCGCGACGATCGCCGCCGCACCGCTCTGGCTGGTGGTGTTCCATGCGTTCAACCAGGGCATCCTGAACATGATCATCGGGCTCTGGCTCTGGGGTTTTGCCGTCGGCAGGATCGGCGCGACGGTGACCGGGCGCTTCCCGCCATTGATCCCGGTGATCGGAACGCTGAGCGCCATCCCTCTGCTTGGCGAATGGCCTGTGCCGCTGCAATGGGCGGGCGTGGCCCTCATCGTCGGCGGTCTGATGCTGACAACGAGGAAGTGACCACGGGGGTATTCCACGCCCGACGCCAATTCTTCCTTAACCCTCGCGGCCGATAGTGCAGACCGACTTTCTTCTCTTCTAGAGCCCGAATGGGCGCCCGAGCCTGTGCTGGGGTTGGCCGCGAAGCGGCAAAGGGGACGCATGATCATCCGCACCCGCCGCCGGCGCATCGGTTTTCTTGTCGCGTTTCACGCTGCCGCCTGGAGCGCGAGCGCTTATTTCGCGCATTCCGCTTATACCGGCGATCGCGGGCTTGTCGCCAAGCAGGATGCCAAGATCAGGACGCAGGAAGTCGGCGCGAAGATCGCCGAAATTCGGGCCGAGCGCCTTGCCTGGGAGCGCCGCGTCAGCCAGCTCTCAGGGGCGGAAGTCGATCGCGACCTGCTCGACGAGCGCCAGCGCGCCATGCTCAATCTCGGCCATCGCAACGATCTCGTCATCCAGCTCGACCGCTGAGGTGCCGTTCAGCAAGCCCTGCGTCAGGCGCAGGGCTGCGCAACGGCATGGCTGAATTTCTGTTGTGCAGTGCAATATTTTTAGCTAATTTTATACAGCTCTGCAAAAAACGCATGGTGCGAATGCCGTGAGCGCTGTTTTTTGGCTCTGGCCTTTATGGCAAAACACTTTAGCCTAGCCGGCAGACAAGATGCCCGAATGGCGCGTGTCAGGGTCGAAACGACGAGGGGTTTCATGGTATCCAAGGCTTCTTCGGTTGCAAAACCGGCGAAAGGCGCAAGCGCGCCCATCGCCAAATCCGCGAAGACGGCGCCGGTCGCCGCTAATGGCGTGGCGAAAGGGCCGAAGCCCTTCACGCGGGAAGAAGATCTTGTCGCTTACCGCGAGATGTTGCTCATCCGCCGCTTCGAGGAAAAGGCGGGACAGCTCTACGGCATGGGGCTGATCGGCGGTTTCTGCCATCTCTATATCGGGCAGGAAGCAGTCGTTGTCGGGATGCAGATGGCGTCCAAGGCTGGTGATCAGGTCATTACCGGCTATCGCGATCATGGCCATATGCTGGCCTGCGGCATGGAAGCGAACGGTGTCATGGCCGAGCTGACCGGCCGCCGCGGCGGCTATTCCAAGGGCAAGGGCGGCTCGATGCACATGTTCAGCCGCGAGAAGAATTTCTACGGCGGCCATGGCATTGTCGGCGCGCAGGTCGCGCTGGGCACGGGGCTCGCCTTCGCCAACCGCTACCGCGACAACGGCGCGGTGAGCCTTGCCTATTTCGGCGATGGCGCGGCCAATCAGGGCCAGGTCTACGAGAGCTTCAACATGGCGGAGCTTTGGCGCCTGCCTGTGGTCTACATCATCGAGAACAACCGCTACGCCATGGGTACGGCGGTGACGCGCGCTTCCGCGCAGACTGATTTTTCCAAGCGCGGCATCTCCTTCAACATTCCCGGCGAGCAGGTGGATGGCATGGATGTGCAGGCCGTGCGCGAGGCCGGCCTTCGCGCGATGGAATTCGCCCGCTCCGGCAAGGGCCCGTATATCCTCGAGATGCAGACCTACCGCTATCGCGGCCATTCCATGTCCGATCCGGCGAAATACCGCTCGAAGGATGAAGTGGACAAGATGCGCACCGAGCATGATCCGATCGATCAGGTGCGCGACCGTCTCATGAAGAAGCACAAGGTTTCCGAGGACGAGATCAAGAAGATCGATGCCGAGGTGCGCCGCATCGTCAACGAAAGCGCGGAATTCGCGACTGTCGACCCCGAGCCGGATGTTTCCGAGCTCTGGACCGACATCACGAACTGATCCCCGTTTTTCCTTTTCTGACGGAGCATTCCCATGCCGATCGACATTCTCATGCCCGCGCTTTCCCCCACGATGGAGAAGGGCAATCTCGCCAAATGGCTGAAAAAGGAAGGCGACAAGATCAAGGCCGGTGACGTGATCGCCGAGATCGAGACCGACAAGGCGACCATGGAAGTGGAAGCCGTGGATGAGGGCGTTCTCGCGAAGATCCTTGTCGATGCCGGCGCGCAGGATGTCGCGGTCAATACCAAGATCGCGGTGATCGCCGCGGAGGGCGAGGATGTGAGTGCTGCCGCGGTCGCCGCGCCGGTCGCAGCTGCGCCTGCCGCTGCTATGGCGCCCGCTGCTCCGGCTCCCGCCGCCACGGTTCCTGCCCAGCCGCGAGCCGAAGTCGTTGGCTATGATGCCTCCGGCGAAGTCCCCGCCGGCACGGAAATGGTCAAGATGACCGTGCGCGAGGCACTTCGCGACGCGATGGCCGAGGAAATGCGCCGCGATGGCGATGTCTTCGTCATGGGCGAGGAGGTCGCGGAATATCAGGGCGCCTACAAGATCACGCAAGGGCTGCTTCAGGAATTCGGGCCCCGCCGCGTCATCGATACGCCGATCACCGAGCATGGTTTCGCCGGCATCGGCACAGGCGCGGCGCTCGCGGGCCTCAGGCCCATCGTCGAGTTCATGACCTTCAACTTCGCCATGCAGGCGATCGACCATATCATCAACTCGGCGGCCAAGACCCTCTACATGTCCGGCGGCCAGCTCGGCTGCCCGATCGTCTTCCGCGGCCCGAATGGCGCGGCGGCGCGCGTGGCGGCACAGCACAGCCAGGATTACGCGGCCTGGTATTCGCAGATTCCGGGCTTGAAGGTCATCCAGCCCTGGTCGGCGGCGGATGCCAAGGGGCTGCTCAAGGCTGCGATCCGCGACGCCAACCCGGTGATCTTCCTCGAAAACGAGATTCTTTACGGGCAGAGCTTCGATGTGCCCAAACTCGATGATTTCGTGTTGCCGATCGGCAAGGCGAAAATCGTGCGTCCCGGGCATCACGTCACCATCGTCTCCTTCGGTATCGGCATGACCTACGCCACCAAGGCCGCCGAGGCGCTGGCGGGCGAGGGGATCGAGGCGGAGGTGATCGATCTTCGCACCATCCGCCCGATGGATATCGAGACCGTGGTGCGCTCGATCCAGAAGACCAATCGCTGCGTCGCGATCGAGGAGGGCTGGCCGCAATCGGGCGTCACCGCCGAGATCGGCATGAAGATCATGGAACAGGCCTTCGATTATCTCGATGCGCCGGTCGCCCGCGTCACCGGCAAGGACGTGCCGATGCCCTACGCCGCCAATCTCGAAAAGCTAGCGCTTCCGAATGTCGGCGAGGTTGTCGCGGCGGCGAAAGCCGTGCTGTATCGCTGAGAATTGGCATCGGGGAGAAAAACCATGCCCATCAACATCCTGATGCCCGCCCTCTCGCCCACGATGGAAAAGGGCAACCTCGCCAAGTGGCTCAAAAAAGAGGGCGACAAGATCAAATCCGGCGATGTCATCGCCGAGATCGAGACCGACAAGGCGACCATGGAAGTGGAAGCCGTGGATGAAGGTATTCTCGCGAAGATCGTCGTCGCCGCGGGCACGCAGGATGTGCCGGTCAACCAGCTCATCGCGGTGATCGCCGGCGAGGGCGAGGATGCGAAAGCCATCGGCGCCGGCAGCGCGCCTGCCGCTGCACCCGCCCCGGCACCAGCTGCCCCGGCGCCCGCGGCGGCGCAGTCCGCAGCCCCGGCTCCGGTTGCGCCAGCACCTGTTTCCGCCGCGCCCGTTGTTGCACCTGCCGCTGGAGGTTCCCGCGTGTTCGCTTCCCCGCTCGCAAAGCGCATCGCGAAAGAAGCGGGCATCAGCCTCGCGGCGATCGCCGGGTCCGGCCCGCATGGCCGCATTGTGATGGCCGATGTCGAGGCCGCGAAAGCCGGAGGAGGGGCGAAGGTCATCCCGCTGCCCACGGCTGCGCCGGCCCCCGTTGCCGCGCCCGTGCCCGCCGGCCCGTCCGGCGATGCGATCAGAAAACTGTTCGCGGAGGGCTCCTACGAGGAGATCCCGCACGACAACATGCGCAAGGTGATCGCCCGGCGCCTGCAGGAATCGAAATCCACCGTGCCGCATTTCTACCTCACGGTGGATTGCGAGCTCGATGCGCTGCTGGCGCTGCGTGAGCAGATCAACAAATCCGCGCCCGAGAAGGACGGCAAGCCCGCCTTCAAGCTCTCGGTCAACGATATGGTGATCAAGGCGATGGCGATGGCGCTCAAAGCCGTGCCGGATGCCAATGTCTCGTGGACCGATACGGCGATGCTGAAGCACAAGACTGTCGATGTCGGCGTCGCGGTTTCGATCCCCGGCGGGCTGATCACGCCGGTGATCCGCAGCGCCGAGACGAAGACGCTTTCCGTGATTTCCAACGAGATGAAGGATTTCGCGGCCCGCGCCAAGGCGCGCAAGCTGAAACCCGAGGAATATCAGGGCGGCTCCACGGCGGTTTCGAATCTCGGCATGTTCGGCATCAAGGACTTTTCGGCCGTCATCAACCCGCCGCACGCGACCATCCTCGCGGTCGGCGCGGGCGAGCAGCGCGCCGTGGTGAAGAACGGGCAGATCGTCGCCGCGACCGTGATGAGCGTCACGCTCTCCACCGATCACCGCGCG
The DNA here is from genome assembly GCA_020161575.1 of Pseudomonadota bacterium. Lineage (GTDB taxonomy): Bacteria > Pseudomonadota > Alphaproteobacteria > Rhizobiales > Beijerinckiaceae > Rhabdaerophilum. Next base: position 17,177 of record JAIUNR010000005.1, on the reverse strand, counting down.
GTCGATGGCGCCTTGGGCGCGGAGCTGATCCAGGCCTTCAAGCGCTATATCGAAAACCCGATGGGGATGCTGGTCTAGGCGGAAAGGTTTTCAGGCAAGTGGAACCGATTTGCGTGGAAACGCGTGAGAGAAAGACACTTTCGTGAAAACCATCCTTTGCTACGGCGACAGCATCACCTGGGGATCGGACCCTGATCGCCCAGGGCTGCGCCATGCGCGTGAGGATCGCTGGCCGGAGGTGATGCGCGCCGAACTCGGCCCCGGCTATCACGTCTTGGCCGAGGGTTTGCGCGGTCGCACCACCGCTTTCGATACCGGCCTTGCCGATTGCGATCGCAATGGCGCATCCGTGCTGCCGACGGTTCTCTACACCCATGCGCCGCTCGACCTCGTGATCCTGATGCTGGGCTCGAATGACCTTCACGACATGTTCGCGGCCAAGGCGTCGGTCGCCATGCAGGGTATGCGCCGCTGCGTCGAGATCGTCCAGAAGCATTCCCCGCGCCTGCCGGGCGTTGCAGCGCCGAAGGTGCTGATTGCTGCGCCGCCGCATTTCGTAAAGACGACGGACCCGTTTTACGCCGATATTTTCTCGCGCGCGGTCGAACAGTCGCGGAAGATCGGCCCGCTTTATGAGGCGCTGGCGGCGGAAATGGGCTGCGCCTTCTTCGATTGCGCGCGCCATGCCATCGCCTCGCCGGTGGATGGTGTGCATCTCGATGTCGAGAATACCCGCGCCATCGGGCGAGCGATCGCGCCGCTGGTGCGCGATTTTCTGACCGATTGACCGTAATCAAGGAGGAACAAGGCGGGGCAACTAGACTGAGGGGGTCAAACAAACCAATCCGAGAAGGAGACCCCGGATGAGCAATACCCCGCATGAATTGCATGAGGAATTCCCGGAGCATGGCGCGAAAATCACCGCGCTGAAGACCAGCAACGCGCATTTCGCGCGGCTCGCCGAAGAGTACCACACGATAAACCGGCAGGTGCATCGCGCGGAGACCCTGGTGGAGCCGATGGAAGACCTCGCGATGGATAGCCTGCGCAAGAAGCGCATGAAGCTGAAAGACGAAATCTACGCCATGCTCTCGGCCTGACAGGCACCGGACATGGCTCGACGAAAGGGAAGGCCATGTCCGCTTACGATATCCTCATCATCGGCTCGGGTCCGGGCGGCTATGTCACCGCGATCCGCGCCGCCCAGCTCGGCTTCAAGGTCGGCATTGTCGAGCGCGAGCATCTCGGCGGCATCTGCCTCAACTGGGGCTGCATTCCGACCAAGGCGCTGCTGCGCTCGGCGGAGATCTACCATTACGCGACTCATGCCAAGGCTTACGGCCTGAAGCTCGAAGGACAGGTGACGCCGGACACGGCCGAGATCGTCAAGCGCTCGCGCGGCGTGTCCCAGCGTTTGAATGGCGGCGTCGCCTTCCTGATGAAGAAGAACAAGATCGATGTGATCTGGGGCGAGGCGAAGCTCACCAAACCCGGTGAAATTGTCGTTTCCGAAACGAAAAAGCCGGCGATGCAGCCGCAACCGCCTGTTCCCAAAGGGGCGCTGGGTGCCGGAACCTATTCCGCCAAGCATATCATCGTCGCAACCGGCGCGCGCCCGCGCGTGCTGCCCGGCATCGAGCCCGACGGCAAGCTGATCTGGACCTATTTCGAGGCGATGGTGCCGCCGGCGATGCCGAAATCGCTGATCGTCATGGGCTCGGGTGCCATCGGCATCGAATTCGCGTCGTTCTACCGCACGCTCGGCGTCGAGGTCACCGTCGTCGAGGTGATGGGGCAGGTGATGCCGGTGGAGGATGCCGAAATCTCCGCCATCGCGCGCAAGGCTTTCGACAAGCAGGGCATGAAGATCCTCACCTCCACCAAGGTGATCAAAGTGGTCAAGGGCGCCAACAGCGTCACCGCGACCGTGGAAGACGACAAGGGCGTGAAACAGGACATCACCGCCGAGCGGATGATCTCCGCCGTCGGTGTCGTCGGCAATATCGAGGGGCTCGGGCTTGAATCGCTGGGGATCAAGACTGACAGGGGCTGCATCGCGATCGATGGCTATGGCCGCACCAATGTGCCGGGCATCTACGCGATCGGCGATGTCGCCGGCCCACCGATGCTCGCGCACAAGGCCGAGCATGAGGGTGTGATCTGCGTCGAGCATATCAAGGGGCTCCACGTCCACCCGATGGACAAGCTGAAAATCCCCGGTTGCACCTATTGCCATCCGCAGGTTGCTTCCGTCGGCCTCACCGAAGCGAAGGCGAAGGAGGCGGGTTATTCCGTCAAGGTCGGGCGCTTCTCCTTCGGCGCCAATGGCAAGGCGATCGCGCTCGGCGAGGATAACGGGCTCGTGAAAACCGTTTTCGACGCCAAGACCGGCCAGCTTCTCGGCGCGCATATGGTGGGCGCGGAAGTCACCGAGCTTATCCAGGGGTTTGTGGTCGCGATGGGGCTGGAGACCACCGAGGAAGACCTGATGCATACGGTCTTCCCCCATCCCACGCTTTCGGAAATGATGAAGGAGAGCGTGCTCGACGCTTATGGTCGCGCGCTCAACGCGTGAAGGCGGCTGTTCGCAAGGCTCCGGAGGTTCTTTGATGCTCAAGCATTCTTCCATCGTGATCCTGCTGGCCGTTTTCGCGATGCCAGCGCGTGCCTCGAGCCCTGATGCCTGGCAGGAGCTGTGGCAGAAATCCGAGCGTGCCTGCCTCACCGCGTCAAAGTTCCGGCAGGCGAAATCGAACGTATTGGTCGAGTTTCAGGATTCGATCATGCGGATCGTCGAGGGCAGGCATCCCCAGCCGCATATGAACAATGCGCCTGGAACGAAATATTGCCTCTACAACAAGAAATCGGGCCGGACAGAATTGTCCGAACCCAGCGCGCCGTGAACCCGTCTCAAGCGAGGAAGTTCTCATGTTTTCCCTCCCACCGCTTCTGGTCACCCTCATCCTCGGCGGGATCGCCGGCTGGCTCGCGAGCCTTATCGCCGGAGGATCGGGCGGGATCATCCGCAACATCATCGTCGGGCTTGTCGGTGCCGTGGTCGGGCATATCGTGCTCGGCTTTCTCGGCATCGGCCTTGGCGGCCCATTCATGCATTCGATGATCGCCGCCGTGCTCGGCGGTGTGATCGTCATCGTGGTGGCCCGTTTTCTTGCCCGCTGAGGTTACCCCGCGAACTGGACCTCAAGCCCCATCGCGCCGCGCGCGCAGCTTTTTCCGACAGGAAAGCGCGCCGTATGGCCCGGCTCGATCTCCGCTTCGTATTTCGTCAGGATCATGTAGAGCACCACGTGGATGGGGCGGCTCGCATGCGTGTTGGTCACGAAGCAGCACGGATCGCAGCCATAGATGATGAAGGGGCTGGCATCGCCGATGGCGGGGGCACGAAACTGGGCGCTGGCGCCGAGCGTGAGGCCTGCAAGCATACCGGCAAGAAGAAGAATACGTTTCATGGAGACCTCCTTTCTCCCTCTCCAGGACAGGTATCCGAGTTCTCCAGAGACAACTTTCCCATGAAACCTTCATCTTTCGATAAATCGGGTGATGAAAATTTAAATCTATCCGCTCTTTCGCGCATTGGAGGCATTCTGCCCCCTCTCTTGCCGAACAGCGCGGAGCCGACTAGGTGAAGCGTAGAATTGGCCCGGAGCGGGAACACCATGGCGACGATCGATCTTCTGACCAATGATCCCCGCAAGCAGCGCGGCAATGCGCTCTCGCCCGATGGGCAGGAGCGTGTCGCGGCGATCGCGGAGGCGGCGAAGGCCCGTCACCCGGAAAAGGCGCATCGGCCCGATAATCCCATCCAGCGCAAGCCGGATTGGATCCGTGTGAAGGCGCCGGGATCGCCTGGCTGGCGCGACACGCATGCCATCGTCAAGGAAAACGGGCTGGTGACCGTCTGCGAGGAGGCGGGTTGCCCGAATATCGGCGAATGCTGGGAGAAGAAGCACGCCACCTTCATGATCATGGGCGATACCTGCACGCGGGCCTGCGCCTTCTGCAACGTGAAGACCGGCATGCCGGCGCCGCTCGACGCGAACGAGCCGGATTATGTCGCGACCGCCACCGCCAAGCTCGGCCTTTCCCATGTCGTGATCACCTCGGTGGATCGCGACGATCTCGATGATGGCGGCGCGGAGCATTTCGCGCGTACCATCCGCGCGATCCGCGAGAAATCACCGAAGACCACGATCGAGATCCTCACCCCGGATTTCCTGCGCAAGGAAGGCGCGCTTGAAGTGGTGGTGAAGGCGCGGCCGGATGTGTTCAACCACAATCTCGAAACCGTGCCGTCGAAATATCTCAAGGTGCGGCCCGGCGCCCGCTATTTCCATTCGATCCGGCTCCTGCAACGCGTCAAGGAGCTGGATGCGACCATCTTCACCAAGTCCGGCATCATGGTCGGGCTCGGGGAGGAGCGCAACGAAGTGCTCCAGCTCATGGATGACCTGCGCTCGGCGGAGGTCGATTTCCTCACGATCGGGCAATATCTCCAGCCCACGAAGAAGCATCACGCCGTGATGCGCTTCGTGCCGCCGGACGAATTCAAGGGCTACGAGACCATCGCCTATACCAAGGGTTTCGCGATGGTCTCCGCCTCGCCGCTCACGCGCTCTTCGCACCATGCCGGTGAGGATTTCGCGCGGCTGAAGGCGGCGCGCGAAGCGAAATCCGGGGCAATGAATGGCTGAGCCATGCTGATCGCGACCGGCGTTGTTCCGCGCGAAAGCGCGCCGGGGCCGGGCTGGTTTATCGGTGCATGGTTCTGCGATTCCTATTGCGTGCCTCTCCAGCCCCCGGAAGCCGGCATCCCCGATGTTTTCGTGGCGGTTTCCGGCATGTATCCCGCTGAGCTGAGAAGCCCGCTTCGGACGAGCGGGGCGATTGCAAAAGGGCAGCTCTGAGAATGCCCCGTTTCGAAACCACGCGCCCTGTTCGCCATTCGCCGCAGACCATGTTCGATCTCGTCGCGGATATCGCGCGCTATCCCGAATTCGTGCCGATGTGCGAAAGCCTCGTCATCCGCCGCCGCTCGGAAGCGTCGGGTGTGATCACGCTGCTCGCGGATATGTCGATTGGTTACAAGATGATCCGCGAGACCTTCACGACCCGGGTGGAGCTGGACTCCGCCGCGAGTCAGATCCGCGTTGCCTATGTCGATGGTCCGTTCAAGCATCTTGAGAATCGCTGGACCTTCCTTGCACGTGCCGATGGCGGTTGTGACGTCAAATTCTTCATCGATTACGAGTTCAGGAGCCGCACGTTCCAGATGCTGGCCGGTGCGGTTTTCGAGAAGGTTTTCCGCAAGATGGCCGAGGCCTTCGAGGCACGTGCCGACGCCCTGGCCGCGCGGGCGCCTTCAGGCTGAGACCCGCGTATCTTCGGCCATTCCTTTCAGGAGGAAAAGCGCGTCCCGTGTCGCGGCGCGGCGGATGCCAGCGCGTCCGAGAGCGGGATCGTAATGCCGTTCGAGCCGTTGGAGCCTGCCGTCGCGCGAGGCGGCGGCGAGATGCACCAGCCCCACCGGCTTTGTCGCCGTGCCCCCGCCAGGCCCGGCAATGCCGGTGATCGCAACTGCGAGCCCGGCGCCGGAGGCTTTGAGAGCGCCTTCCGCCATTGCCCCGGCGACTTCCGGTGAAACCGCGCCGTGCCGCGCCAGAAGTGCTTCCGGCACGCCAAGCATCGCCATCTTGGCGGCATTCGAATAGGTGACGAAAGCGCGATCAAAAACGTCGGATGAGCCGGAAATCGCGGTCAAGGCGGCGGCAAGCATGCCGCCCGTGCAGCTCTCGGCGGTGACGATGGTCAGGCCCTTCGCGCGCGCCTCGGCAAGCACCTGCCGGGCGAGGGCGGGCATGCTGGGGACGTTGGCGCGCGGCATGAGCATCTCCTTCGCCGTATCAGACGTTCAGAACGCGACCGAGGCAACCGCCATCGCGGCGATGCCTTCCTCCCGCCCCGTGAAGCCGAGCTTTTCCGATGTGGTCGCCTTGATTCCGATCCGCTCCGGCCCAAGGCCGAGTACCGCGCCGATCGCCGCCTGCATCGCCACGCGATGCGGGCCGATTTTCGGCCGTTCGCAGATCACGGTGCAATCGACCGAGACGATGCGTCCGCCCCTGGTCGCCACGCGCCGCGCGGCATCCGCGAGGAAGAGATGCGAGGGCGCGCCCTTCCATTGCGGGTCCGAGGGCGGAAAATGCATCCCGATATCCCCGTCGCCGATCGTGCCGAGCAAGGCATCGGTGAGGGCGTGAAGAACCGGATCGGCATCGGAATGGCCCGAGAGCTTGCGGCTATGCGCGATTTTCACGCCGCCAAGCCAGAGATGATCGCCGTCATCGAAAGCATGGACATCATAGCCCAGGCCGGTGCGGATTTCCGCACCCGCCCCGAGATGGCGCTCGGCGCGGGCGAAATCGGCCGCTTCCGTCACCTTGAACAGGGCGGCATCGCCCGGCACGCTCGCGACGATCTGGCCATAGGCGGTAGCGAGGCCGGCATCGTCGGTGAAATCCTCGCGCTTTTCAGCAGCCGCCTTGCGATGGGCGTCGAGGATCAAACCGAAGCGGAAAGCCTGCGGTGTCTGCACGATGCGGGCCTTGGCGCGGTCGATCGTTCCGGCGAGATTGCCCGCGCTGTCGAGTTGCGCCAGCGTATCGGCGACCGGCAGGACCGGGATCGCCGCGCCATTGCGCGCCGCCGCGATCGCGAGCGCCAATAGGGTCGCTTCGGGCAGGAAGGGGCGCGCGGCATCATGGATAAGCACGATTCCTTCTGCGTCAAACCCTGCCTTCGCGAGCGATTCGAGCCCGTTGCGCACGGAAGCCTGCCGCGTTTCGCCGCCATGGGCGAAGGCAAGGCGCCCCGACGCGATGCCGCTCGCGGTTGCGGCGTCGCGATATGCGTCTTCGGCTTCCGGGTGGATCACCGTGACAAGGCGCGAGACATGGCCGTTCACCCCGGCATGGGCGAGGGCATGGGCGAGAAGCGGTTTGCCCGCGAGCAGGCGGTATTGTTTGGGCGTTCCGCCCAGCCGGGTACCCTGACCTGCGGCGACGATCACCATCGCGATTTCGGGAAAGCCGTTCATTTCATCCGCCCCTGTCCTCGTCGATGCATCGGGAAAAGTGGCGGCTTCGTCAATCGCTTTCGAGCCCTGCCTGCCGCTTGGGCGCCATGGCTTGCGGCGCGCGCGGGCATGGCGTAACCACTCTTTGGGCTTTTTCATTCCTTTGCGCAAAAAACAGGCATATTGCCGCCATGACGGGCATCGCGCCATTCCTCTCGCCATTGACCATCGCCGGGCAGGCGCTGCCGGGCAGGGCCCTGCTCGCGCCGATGTCCGGGGTGACCGATCACGCCTTCCGCCAGATCGCGGACAGGTTCGGCGCGGGCATGGTGGTTTCGGAAATGGTGGCGGCGGATCAGCTCGCGGCGGGCGACGAGGAAGCGCGCCTGCGCGCGGAGGGCGCGGGATTGCCGCGCCATGTCGTTCAGCTCGCGGGATGCGAGGCGGGTGCGATGGCGGAAGGCGCGCGGGTGGCCGAGGCTTCGGGCGCGGATATGATCGATATCAACATGGGCTGCCCCGCCAAGCGCGTCACCAGTGGCTGGTCCGGCTCGGCGTTGATGCGCGATCTCGACCATGCGCAGGGGCTGATCGCCGCCGTGCGCGCGGCGGTGAAGGTGCCGGTGACACTCAAGATGCGCCTCGGCTGGGACCATGCCAGCCTCAATGCGCCCGAACTCGCGCGCAGGGCGGAGGATAACGGCCTGGCCATGGTGATCGTGCACGGGCGCACGCGGATGCAGTTCTACAAGGGATCGGCGGATTGGGGCGCGGTTCGGGCCGTGCGCGCCGCGACGCGCCTGCCGCTGATCGTCAACGGCGACATCGACAGCCTTGGAAAAGCACGTGAAGCGCTCGCCCTTTCGGGGGCCGATGGCGTGATGGTCGGCCGCGCGGCGCTTGGTCGGCCCTGGCTTGTGGGCGAGATCGCGGCGGGGCTCGATGGGCGTGGCGAGATGTCGCCCTCGGCGCAGGCGATGACCGATTCCGCGCTTGCGCATTACCGCGCGCTTGTCGAGGCGATGGGGCCGGGGCAGGGCGTGCGCCACGCGCGCAAGCATGTCGCCGCCTATGCCGAGGAGGCGCGTCGGCGTGGATTCGTGCAGGACAGGGCCGAGCTGGTGATGATCCTCGAATGCCCGGATGCGCGGCGCGTCGAGGTTTTTCTGGCCTCGCTTTTCGCAAGCAGGGCGGCGGATCCCGATGATCTCGCGGCCTGACGATTTCGCGCCTGCCGGCATGATCGAGGCAATGCCGATGCCGGTTATCGGCATTGACGGCGAGGATCGCGTGACGCTCGCCAATCCGGCCGCGGAGCAATGGTTCGGCGCGGCGCGGGAGCGTCTCCGGGGCCGGGCGCTGGCCGAACTGGCGCCGCCAGCCTCGCCGCTGCTCCAGCTTGTCGCCCATGCCCGGCTCAAGGGCGGCTCCATCACCGAGTACGCGATCGAGCTGGCCTCGGCGCGCCAGCCACGCGCGGAACGGCTCGCGGATATCTATGTCACCGCGCTGCCGGAGCCGGAAAACGGCTTGCTTATCGTTATTCAGCCGCGTGCGATGATCGACAAGATGAAAAGCCAGCTCACCCATCGCGATGCCGTCCGCTCCGTCGGCGCGATGGCGGCGATGCTGGCCCATGAGATCAAGAACCCGCTTTCCGGCATTCGCGGGGCGGCGCAGCTTGTCGAGCATTCGCTGCCCGAAGACGAAAAACCGCTGACGGCCTTGATCCGGGCGGAGGTCGACCGCATCGTGCGGCTCGTGGAGCGCTTCGAGGTTTTCTCCGACGAGCGCCCGCTCGCGACCGAGCCGGTCAACCTGCATGAAGTGCTCGACCATGTCGCGCAACTCGCCGCGAGCGGCTTTGCCGCCCATATCGCCTTCGAGAAGCGCTTCGACCCCTCGCTGCCGCCGATCCTGGGCAATCGCGACCGGCTGCTTCAGGCCCTTCTCAACCTCGTCAAAAACGCCGCCGAGGCGATCGGCCCGGAGGCACGCAAGGGAAGGATCACGCTCGCAACCGCTTTCCGGCCCGGCGTTTCCGTTGTCGTGCCGACCAGCGGGCAGCGCCTCGCCCTGCCATTCGAGGTTTCGATCATCGATAACGGCGCCGGCATACCCGACCATCTCGCCGCGCATCTCTTCGAACCCTTCGTGACCTCCAAGGCGAGCGGAACTGGCCTCGGTCTTGCTTTGGTGGCGAAGGTGGTGCGCGATCATGGCGGAGTGATCGAGCACGAGGCGCTGGAGCATGGTACGGTTTTCCGTATCCTGCTGCCGCTCCACCGCGAGAAACCTAGAGCATTTTCCGATCAAGTGGATACCGGTTGATCGAAAGAAAATGCGCCAAAACAAAAAGGTAGAGCGGGCGATCTGATTGAGGCAGATCGCCCGCTCTGAACCGGCGCCCGCGCCGGCACCAGGAAAGGAACCGGCTGTCGATGGCACGTCTCGTTCTCGTTGCGGATGACGATCTGGCGATCCGTACCGTGGTCACGCAGGCGCTCACGCGCGCCGGCTACGAGGTGCGTGCCACAGGCAGCGCGCTGATGCTCGCGCGCTGGGTGGAGGCGGGAGAGGGCGACCTCGTCGTCACCGATGTCGTCATGCCCGACGAGAATATTTTCGAGCTTCTCCCGCGCATGAAGAAGGCGCGGCCTGATCTGCCCATCGTGGTGATGAGTGCACAGAACAGCTTCATGACCGCGATCCGTGCCTCCGAGCGCGGCGCCTATGAATATCTCCCCAAGCCTTTCGATCTCGATCAGCTCGTGCGCATCGCCGGGCAGGCATTGGCGACAACCGGAGCGCCGCGCGCCGCGGCGCCGGTGCCCGAGAGCGAGGAAATGCCGCTCGTGGGCCGCTCTCCGGCCATGCAGGAGGTCTACCGCATTCTCGCGCGGCTGATGAACACGGATCTCACCGTGATGATCACGGGCGAGAGCGGCACGGGCAAGGAGCTTGTTGCCCGCGCGCTCCATGATTTCGGTCGACGGCGCAAGGGGCCCTTCGTTGCGATCAACATGGCGGCGATCCCGCGCGACCTGATCGAAAGCGAATTGTTCGGCCATGAGAAGGGGGCTTTCACCGGGGCGGCCCAGCGCGCCGAAGGGCGCTTCCAGCAGGCGGAGGGCGGCACGCTCTTTCTCGACGAGATCGGCGACATGCCGATGGAAGCGCAGACGCGCCTCCTGCGCGTGCTCCAGCAGGGCGAATATATGAGCGTGGGCGGGCGGGCGCCCGTACGCACGGATGTGAGGATCGTCGCGGCGTCCAACAAGGATCTCGCGACCCTGATCGAGAAGGGGCTGTTTCGCGAGGACCTTTACTACCGCCTTTCGGTGGTGCCGATCCGCCTGCCGCCCCTGCGCGAGCGCAAGGGAGACATCCCCGATCTCGTGCGCCATTTCCTTGGCGTGGCAGCGCGCGAAGGACTGCCGGAAAAGCGGATCGAGGCCCGCGCGCTGGCGCGGCTTCAGGATCACGATTGGCCCGGCAATATCCGCGAACTCGAAAACCTCGTGCGCCGCCTCGCCGCTTTGCACGCCGATGACGTGATCAACGCGGCGGCCATCGATGCCGAACTCTCCGCTTCGCGCCGCGTCCTCTCGCCCGCACGCGAATCAGCGCCGCCTCGCCCGGCCCGCGCCGCCGTCTCGCCGCCGGAGCTGGAGATTCCCCCCGGACAGACACTGGAAAGCTTCTTTCGCGCGCATCTCAAGCGCCACTTCGCGGAATATGGCGATCACCTGCCGCCCGACGGCCTGTATGACCGCTTTCTGGTGGAATTCGAACGCCCGCTCGTGGCGGCGGCGCTGGCCGCAACGAACGGCAACCAGGTCAAGGCGGCCGATCTTCTCGGTATCAACCGCAATACCCTGCGCAAGAAGATCCGCGAACTCGGCATCCGCATGACCAGCGCGGTCGGATAATCCGCCGCAGAATTGTCGCAATTCAACAACAGTGTTGCGCGAAAGATCCATTCGCGCCTAGATCTGCGCGGGCGTTGCCGCCCTTCTCGCGGCAGCGCGGTCCATCGGAGCGCGGATGACGACGACACAAGCCGGGAATGCGCAGGAAGACGCGCAGGGAGACGCGCATGAAGGCGCGCGTCCGTCGGCTTCGGCACGTGCGGACATTGCCGCCGGCCTGCCCGAACGCGGCACTTCGCTCTGGGCGCCCACCATTGTCGTATTGGCGCTGCTCGCGGCGGTTTTCACCTTCCTGTTCCTGATCGGCTCGCTCGGGATCGAGCCGAACGAGCGGGTGGGGCTGGCCTTCCTCGCTTTCGATCTCGCCCTGATCCTTGCCCTGCTGGTGATCGTGGTGCGCCATCTTCTGCGCATCCGCCGCGAGAACAGGGCCGGGCTCGCCGGCGCGCGGCTGCACCGACGCGTCGTTGGCCTGTTCAGTCTGGTTGCCGCTGTGCCGACGGCCATTGTCGCCGGCGCGGCGCTGATCGCGCTCGAACGCGGCCTGACGCCGTGGTTCTCGGGCGATTTGCGCGCATTGGTGCAGAATGCCGAGGTGATCTCGCAGAATTTCCAGCAGCAGATCTGCCAGAATATCGGGCGCGAGATGCGCCTGATGGCGGCGGATCTCGACCGGACGAATGCTTCCGGATTTTATCTGGGCAATCGCGCCGGTTTTCAGGCCTTCATCAACGGACGCGCCACCGCCCTGGGCTTTCCCCATGCCGTGATCTTCAAGGAAGATGGCAGCATGATCGAGAAGGCGGATATCGGCGCCCGCGCCATCGAGCCGCCCCGTATCCTCCCCGAGGATTTTCGTGATGCCGCGACCGATGAACCACCCTGCATGTTCTCGCGCGATACGATCGGCGGGCTGATCAAGCTCAAGAGTTTCGGCGACGACGCCTATCTCATGGTCGCGCGCGGCATCGATGCGCGGATGCTCGAATTCCCGGTCATCGCGCGCTCGGGCGTGCTGCAATACCAGACGCTCGAAGCGCGCCGCAACGCGACGCAGATCGGCATCGCGCTCGTTTTCTTGCTGCTCACCCTGATCGGATTGCTGGCTTCCGTGCTTCTTGCCATGGGGTTCGCGGATCGCCTCGTCGATCCGATCCGCCGTCTGATGCTCGCCACGGGGCAGGTTTCCGCCGGCAATCTCTATGTGCAGGTGCCCCTCGCAAAGATGGGCGCGGATCTCGATCAGCTCGGCGCGACCTTCAACAACATGACCAGCGTGCTGCGTGAACAGCATGACAGCCTCAACGAAGCCACCCGGACTCTCGATGAGCGCCGGCTCTTCATGGAGGCGGTACTCTCGGGCGTTCCGGCGGGCGTGATCGGGCTGGATGGCGCGGGGCGCATCACCCTGGCCAACCCCACGGCCCGCCAGATCCTGAGCGCCGGAGAGGGCGAGATCGTCGGGCGCCAGCTTGCCTCTGTTGTGCCGGAAATCACCGACTTCATCGAGGAAGCCAGGGGCGGAGGCACGCGGATCGCGCAGGCGGATCTGTCGCTGACCCGCGGCGGACGCGAGCGCATTCTCTCCGTCCGCGTCACGGGCGATGCCGGTGGCGGACAGGTGGTGACGCTCGATGACATCACCGATCTCGTGACCGCGCAGCGCAGTTCAGCCTGGGCCGATGTCGCGCGGCGCATCGCGCATGAGATCAAGAATCCGCTGACGCCGATCCAGCTTTCGGCGGAGCGCATTCGCCGGAAATTCGGCAAGGTGATCACCGAGGATCGCGCGATTTTCGATCAATGCACGGATACGATTGTCCGGCAGGTTGAGGACATCAAGCGCATGGTCGACGAGTTCTCCTCCTTCGCGCGGATGCCCAAGCCGCAGCCGGCGCAGGATGACCTTGTCGCCACCTTGCGCGAGGTGATCTTCCTCATGCGCGTCGGCAATCCCGACGTGACTTTCGACGACAACCTGCCACAGGCGGTGGTCGCGGCGCGCTATGATCGCCGGCTTGTTTCGCAGGCCGTGCAGAACCTGCTCAAGAACGCCTGCGAGGCCATTGCCGAAACGCCGGCGGGCAGGGAGGGCAGGGGGCTTATCGCCCTCGCCATGCCGGAGGCGGGGCCGGGCGAAATCGTCATCGACATTCTGGATAACGGCAAGGGATTTCCCAAGGAGAACCGGGCCCGGCTCCTCGAACCCTATATGACGACCCGCGATGGGGGGACGGGCCTCGGCCTGCCCATCGTCGCGAAAATCTTCGAAGACCATGGCGGGCGGATCGAGCTGCTCGATCCGCCTTCGGGAGAACCGGGCGCGGTGGTGCGCATCCATCTTCCGCAAGCTGCTGTTCCTGCCGGAGAATCCGGCATTTCATCTCCTGAACAAGAACGCATGAAGGCGCAACCGAATGGCCAGTGATATTCTGATCGTCGACGATGAGGCGGATATTCGCGAACTTGTCGCCGGCATTCTGGACGACGAGGGGTATCGCACCCGTGTCGCCGCCCATGCCGACGAGGCGCTGGCCGCGATCGAGACGCGCCGGCCCAATCTCATCTTCCTGGATATCTGGATTCAGGGCAGCCGGCTCGACGGGCTGCAATTGCTCGAGGTCATCAAGGAGCTTCACCCGGAGATTCCGGTCGTGATGATTTCCGGCCACGGCAATATCGAAACCGCCGTCGCGGCCATCCGCAAGGGCGCCTACGATTTCATCGAGAAGCCTTTCAAGGCGGACAGGCTGGTGCTGGTCGCGGCGCGCGCGCTCGAACAGATGGCGCTCAAGCGTGAGATCCGCGATCTCAAGACACGTTCCGGCGAACCGGAGGGGTTGATCGGCCTTTCGACAATCATGTCGCAGTTGCGGCTTCAGATCGAGCGCGTCGCCCCCACCAATGCGCGCATTCTGGTAACCGGCCCTTCTGGCGCGGGCAAGGAGCTTGCCGCGCGCTGCGTGCATCAGCTCTCGGCGCGGGCAGGCGGGCCTTTCGTTGTGATCAACGCCGCGGCGATCACCCCGGAGAAAATGGAGGAAGCGCTTTTCGGCGTGGAAGCGGGCGCGGGACGCAACCGACGGATCGGCGCTTTGGAAGAGGCGCATGGCGGCACGCTGTTCATCGATGAAATCGCCGATATGCCACGCGAGACGCAGAGCAAGATCCTGCGCGTGCTCGTTGACCAGAATTTCCTGCGTGTCGAAGGCAATACCCGCGTTTCTGTCGATGTGCGGATCATTTCGTCCACCAGCCGTGATCTCGGCGAGGAAATCGCCGCCGGCCGTTTCCGGGAGGATCTCTATCACCGGCTCGGCGTGGTTCCGCTTCGCGTGCCGGCGCTATCCGAGCGGCGGGAGGATATTCCCGCGCTCATCGATCATTTCATGGCGCAGATCGCGCTGGCTTCGGGCTTGCCGAAACGGCGGATCGCCGCGGATGCGTTGGCGATCCTCCAGACGCATGACTGGCCGGGGAATGTGCGTCAGCTGCGCAACAATATCGAGCGGTTGATGATTCTTGCGACGGGCGATGCAAGCCAGGAGGTCACGGCCGAGATGCTGCCGCAGGATGTCGGCTCTTCCGCGCCCGCCACGCCGAGCGGTGCCGGTGGGGAGAGGCTGCTCTCGATGCCCCTGCGCGAAGCGCGCGAAGTCTTCGAGAAGGATTACCTGATTGCCCAGATCAACCGCTTTGGTGGGAATATTTCCCGAACGGCGGAGTTCGTGGGCATGGAGCGCTCCGCACTTCACCGGAAGTTGAAATCACTTGGGATATGATGAATATCGAAAACCACTTGGCTACCCATCCGTTTCGTGCTGGATGGCGACTTGGTTTGCGGCGCAGCAATGTAAGTTTGTCAGGGCTGCCAATCGAATCTTGCTATTGTGCCTCAGTGGATTTTTGATCCAGACTGCCAAACCGGGTACCTCGGCTGGGCCCGGGCGCGGACGCAAAGATTGCCGCCTATAGAAACGGATGAAGAAGAATGGCCACGGAACGAGCCCCAAGTTTGCAGGATAATTTTCTTAATCACGTCCGCAAGAACAAGATCTCTGTCACAATTTTCCTCGTCAACGGCGTCAAGCTGCAAGGCGCCGTGACGTGGTTTGACAATTTCTGCGTGCTGCTGAAGCGTGATGGCGTGTCGCAGCTTGTCTACAAGCACGCGATCTCGACCATCATGCCGGCTTCGCCGATTCACCTGCCGGGTCCGAATGACGAGGACTGAGTTCTTCGTGCTAGGGTCTTTCGCATCGGGCCAGATGTGACGATGGGAAGTAGCGGCAAGGTTTTTGAGCCTGAGAAGGCCATCGCGGAGCGCACGCGCACTTTCGTTGTCGGCCCTTATCTGGGAGAGCGCAGTGCTGCGGCCTCCGGTATCCTTACCTTGCGCGCGCCCGAGGCGCGGCTGGCGGAAGCGGTGGGGCTCACGCAGGCAATCGATCTCTTTGTTGCCGATACGATCATGGTGCCGATCCGCCAGTTGCGACCCGCGACCTATCTCGGCCTCGGCAAGGTCGAGGAAATCGCCAGGCGGATTGAGGCGGAGGAAATCGGCCTTGTCGTGATGGATTGCGCGCTTTCTCCGGTTCAGCAGCGCAACCTCGAACAGGCCTTCAAGGCCAAAGTGATCGACCGTACCGGGTTGATCCTTGAGATTTTCGGCCGCCGTGCCTCGACGCGGGAAGGACGCCTGCAGGTCGAGCTGGCGCATCTGGCCTATCAAAAATCCCGTCTTGTCCGCTCGTGGACCCATCTTGAGCGCCAGCGCGGCGGCTTCGGCTTTCTCGGCGGTCCCGGCGAAACCCAGATCGAAACTGACCGCCGGCTCATTCAGGAGCGCATGACGCGGATCGAGAAGGATCTTGAGGAAGTCAAGCGCACGCGCGCCCTTCACCGTGCCTCGCGCGACAAGGTGCCCTATCCCACGGTTGCGCTGGTGGGTTACACCAATGCCGGAAAATCGAGCCTCTTCAACCGGATGACGGAAGCGGAAGTGCTGGCGAAGGACATGCTTTTCGCTACCCTCGATCCGACCACCCGCGCCTTGGCGCTGCCGCATGGGCTCAGGATCGTGCTGTCGGATACGGTCGGTTTCATCTCCGATCTTCCGACCCAGCTCGTCGCGGCCTTCCGGGCGACACTGGAGGACGTGATTTCGGCCCGCATCATCCTGCATGTCCGCGATATCGCCAATCCCGATACCGAGGCCCAGGAACTCGATGTCAGACAGGTGCTTGGCGAATTGGGAATCGCCGGCGCGGAAACCCGCCGTATCGTCGAGGTCTGGAACAAGGCGGATCTGCTGCCCGCGGCGGAAGCGCAACGCCTTTCGGAAGTCGCGGCGCGGCGCGGGAAGGGCGCGCCGATCCTCGTTTCCGCGATGACCGGCGCGGGGATACCCGCGCTTCTCGCCGAGATCGAACGCCGGCTGGCGGAAGGGCGCGAGACGCTCACCATTACCCTCGCGGCCGATGATGGCGCCGGCCTCGCCTGGCTCTATGAAAATGCCGAGGTGCTGGCGCGCAAAACCGGGCGGACCGGCAAGATCACGCTGACGATCCGTGCAGGCACGGATGAAATGGGGCGTATCCGGCGCAAATTCGCTCTGTAGGCGCATGCGCGTGGCGAGCGGCTTTCATGGAAAGCAACGCGCATGGCGCGCTCGATGTCCGCTTCACGGCCCTTATCCTCTTTACTGAGGTGCGGGGTTTCCAGAAGCCAAATAGTCAGCCCATGCAGCAGGAATGGCGGAGACGATGGGAAACGGCCCTGATCGCCATTTTATTCAATTATTTCAATGCATAAAACACCCTAGCACTGAATTGCTTTGTATCACCGTATCGTACCAAATTCAACGCGATACCAGCGCTCGTGCCCGCCTTGGGGCACTGCGTCGGTGGGGGCGATGAGGAAGCCCTTGGGCGCGATGTGGCTGTTGATGGTGCGCTTGGGGCGCTCGTGCCAGGCGATGTTGAAGGCGCAGAGTTTGGGGAAGAACACGAGTTCGGAATAGTCCAGGTGGTCGTGTATCCACCAGGCCAGCGAACGCCAGTCCGCGCCCTCGGCATAGCGATCCGCGAACCAGGGGACCACGATGCAGGCAGAGGCTCCTGCAAGGCCGTTCGCGTCTCGATAATCCCAGA
>JAIUNR010000004.1 GCA_020161575.1 Pseudomonadota bacterium | reverse complement strand
CGGGCGCGGACTTCGGGTGAAAACTTGTTCGTCGTTTTGCTCGTCATGGCTCCATCCTATTTGTAAGTTGGAGCCTCCGGCAAACCCGGAGCGGTTCAGCAGCTTGATCGTGTAAGGATCTACACCAACCTCGACGCACGCCGTGGCATAGGTGCGCCGCAAGTCATGCGGGGCGCAGCCGGGCATGAATTTCTGCTCTTGACCGGTCGAGATATGACCTGATTTCGAGTCAGCCGGGAACACATACGGGCTGGCCGGATACAGCACCTTTTGCGCCGCCTTGGCCTCTTCGAGAAGCGCCCGCAACGGTGCCGTAATCGGCACATCAAAGGCCTTGTCCTTTCCGCCCTTGGGATTGGGGCGATGGATATGCGTTTCGAAAACCTCATCCCAGCGCACGCTGGCGGCGTCCATCCGTCGCAAGCCCGTGAGTGCCAAAAACCGCCAATAGCAGCGCCGGATCGGGTTCGGCAGGCCGTCCACCTTCTTGCGCCATGCCGGTAAGTCCTTGGTTGCGATCAGGCGGCGATTGTTGACCTCCTTGAAATAATCCACCGCCGAACACGGGTTGGGCGGCAGATCGTCATGGAATTTCACCGCGTAGTTATAGATGGCGCGGAACAAGCGAGCCGTTTGATTGGCGACGGTGGGGCCGCTCTTGCCCCACTCCTTGTGCCACGCTCGCACATCATGCTTGCTGACGGACGCCATCTCTCGATCCTGATACTGGCTGAGATGATTGCGCCAGTTATAGCCGTTCAGGCGGATCGTGTTGGGGGAGTTCTCACGCCGGTGCTGCGCCTCCGTGAATTCCTTATATGCCTGTTCAATGGTCAGGCCTTGTTTGGAAGGCTCTTTCCACTTCTGCTCGCCAGCGAGGTCAATGCCCTGCTTGGCTGCTACGCGGTATTTTTGCGCAAGGTGGCGCGCTTCATCGAGCGGGATTTCCTTGAAGCGCCCCAAAACCTGCTTCCTCTGCACACCGTTGGCGAGACGATAATGAGCAAACAGCGTGCAGACGCCATTCTTGGTCTGATAGGCACCCAAACCCCGCGCCTCGCTATCCCAGATGGTGCGACGCTTCCCTTCCGGGTTTGGAGCCGAAAGGAATTTCTCCAGCGTAGCATTCGTAAATTTGACAGATGACATGTTTCAAGCCCCGTGTAGCAGATGTGTAGCGCGCTCAAGAGAGCAACGGCAAAATCCGTAGGGCTGTTTTTACGTAAAGCGAATACGCTTTGTGTTTCCTGGATGCAAAAGCACGCTCAGGAAAACTATGGAGAACTCAATTTTTGTGATTGGAAGGCTGCTGCTCTACCATTGAGCTACACCCGCGATGACAGGAGAGGTAATCGCGCCGGCGGGGGAAGGCAAGAGCCGATTTCGATCTTGAGGCCGACGTCATTCCCCCTTGGGTTCGAGCCGGGGCGCCTTCTTGGCGAAGAAGGCCTCGAGACTCGGGCGCAGCTGCGGGTTGGTCATCACCATGCCGGCGAGCAACGATTCGGCGAAAAGCCCGTCCGTAGTCGACATATCGTTGATGCGCGAAATGCCGGTGAGGATCGCGAAATTCGTAATGTCGTAATGTTCGGCGGCGGCCTCCGCGATGGCGAGCGCGCGCGCATCCGCCTCGCCCTCACCCACTATTTCATGCACAAGCCCGCAATCGAACCCGCGTTTCACATCGTAAGTCCGAGCCGCAATCATCATGTCGATCATCCGCGCCGGCGTGATGATGCGCGCGACGCGCACTGTCGCACCACCCCCGGTGAACACGCCGCGCTGCCCCTCCGGCAAGGCGAAGAAGGTCGAGGGCTCGGCGACGCGGACATGGGTGGCGGCGGCAAGCTCAAGCCCGCCACCGACAACCGCGCCCTTCATCGCCGCGATAACCGGGATGGAACCGAACTGCATCTTGTCGAAGGCGCGGTGCCAGCCCTGGCACATGCGCATGAACTCGACCGGCCCGCGATCGAGTTCGTAATGCTCCTGAAGATCAAGCCCCGCGCAGAAATGATCGCCATCCGTACGCAGGACAACCGCCCGGATGGCCGGGTCCGGGCGATCGAAGAAGCGATCGATCTCCCCGATCGTGCTCTCGTCGAGCGCGTTGCGCCGCTCCCGGCGGCAGAGCGTGAGAATGGCAACCTTGCCACGTCTCTCGATCTCGATATTGGCCATCGAACCTCCCGATACCACACCAGCTGCCAATGGATAGGCGTGCATAGCATATTGCTCAAGCTCCGGGAGCGCCCCCCGGTATCGGGCAAGCGGGAGCCGCGAGAGGGCCGTCACTTGCCTGTAGCAACACAGGATTATCCTTCCGCGAGGGGGAAAATGAGCCCCGGAGGCGATTTTCCACAGACTGACACCGTGCCCGGATGAATGTCGGAATTCCCGGATTTTTGAACCCGAATCAGCCATACTTGGAAAATCATCTCATGTTCTCTTGTTTTCTCTTGAGAGTGATCGCCGGATCGGGGGCATATGGCAGGGCCTGTTCACCGCACCATTCGGGACGGGGTTGCTGTCGTCGAGCTCGACAGCCCGCCGGAAAATGCCTTGGACCTGCCCGTCCTCAGAGCCTTGTCGGATTGGCTTGCGCGATCGGAGGCTGAGCCCGAGATCGTTGCCATCGTCATTGCAGCGCGTGGTGACTTCTTCTCGAGTGGCAGCGATATCCGCGAAATCGGCCAGAAACCGCTCGATCCTCAACTGCATGAATTGGTCGACCGGATCGAGGCCGCCGCGAAACCCGTGGTCGTCGCCATGCAGGGCGATGCCCTGGGTGGCGGATGCGAAATCGCCCTTGCGGCGCATCGCCGGATCATCGCGCCAAAGGCAAGGATCGGCATGCCGCAGGTGCGGCTGGGGTTGGTTCCCGCGGCTGGCGGCACACAACGCCTGCCACGCCTTGTCGGCTTGACGGCCGCCCTGTCGCTGATCGCCGGCGGTCAGGCGATCAGCGCCCAGGAAGCGCGGCGGATCGGGTTGGTCGACGACATCGAGGAGGGCCATCTGCTCAACGCGGCCATCAGGCTCGCGCGCAGCCTCGCGGGGCAGATGCAGCCCCGGCTCTCGTTGCGCGCGCCGCCACCGGTCGCTCCGGAGGAGTGGGAAGCCGCGGTCGCGCGCGTGAAGCGCGAGGCTCGCGGACGCATCGCGCCGATCAAGGCGATCGAGCTTGTCCGGCAGGTCAGGCACCTTCCCTATACGATCGGCGTTCCAGCCGAACGACGCGCCTATCTCGAACTTGCGGCATCAAGCCAGTCGCGGGCCTTGCGCCATCTCTTTGTGGCAGAGCGGCAGGCCGATCGACCGGATCTCGCGGGTATTCGCCATCTCGGCGTCGCCGGCGCGAGCGTCAGCGCGCTCGGACTCGCGATCAGCGCCTCCGAAGCGGGAATGGCCGTCACGATCGGTCCCGACCTTTCTGGCCTGGCCCCCTCTTTGCCGGAGAGGCTGACGGCCTTGATGGCGCGTACCGCACAGGCGCAGGGCTGGGCGCCCGCGAAGAGGGCCGAAATCACCGGGCGTATCCGGCTGGCAAGCCACATGGCTGGGCTCCAGGCCGCGGATCTCGTCCTGGAATCGGGCACCGAAGGATTGGCCGCGCGCCAGGATCTACTGACCAAACTCGAAGCTTTGATCCGCCCCTCGGCCGTGATTGCAACGCTCTCCGCGCTGGCCGATCCTGCCGAGATCTGCGCCGACCTCCAGCATCCCGAGCGTTTTGCTGCTCTGCAGGTCTTCTCGCCTATGCAGGGCGTGCGCATTGCCGAAATCGGCAGGCATAGCGGTTCAACACCGGAAGCGCTCGCGCTGCTTTTGGGGTTCTGCCGGCAAATCGGGAAGATCGGCATCGTCTCCGTGCCGCGCGCAGGCACGATTGGCGGGCGGCTGCTCAATCGTTTCCGGGCGCAATGCCTCTTCATGCTGGAAGAAGGCGCATTGCCGGCGGAAATCGACAGCGCGCTTGAAAGTTACGGGCTGGTGCTCGGCCCCTTCGCCGCGCAGGACCTCGCCGGCCTCGATGCCGGGCGCGCCCGGCTTCGCCGCAATGGAGCGACGGAAACGGGCGAGCGCAGCGTTCCGCTGGTCGAGAAGCTGTGCGAGCTGGGCCGTTTCGGTCGTCGCGTCGGGAAAGGATGGCATTCTTATCGCCATGGCTACCGCCAGGCCGATCCCGAGGTTGAAACCCTGATCCGGGCGCATGCCGCTGCGACAGGCAGGGGGCAAACCGTTTTCACGCCAGAGATGATCCAGCGGCGCATTCTTGCCGCGATGGCCAATGAAGGCGCCAAACTTCTCGAAGAAGGTGTCGCTGCCACGGCGGCTGACATTGATCTGATTGCTGTCCATGGCCACGGTTTCCCGGCGCATCGCGGCGGCCCCATGCATGAAGCGGATCATCTGGGTCTTCGTGCGCTGCTCGGCGAGGTCGAGGCCAGCGCCGCGCGCGATGGGACCGGCTTCGCCGTCTCGCCGCTCCTCACAAGCCTAGCCAGAAGCGGCGGCGCTTTCACGCCTTCCCAAGGCGGAACATCAGCGATGGACGAGGTAGCCGGGCCTTCGCTATCGGCGAAGGCTCCTCTTCAGGCGGCAAGTCGTTTCGCCGGGAGTGGCGCAGCCTGAGCCACGCCGGCGCCGCGCCGCTCCGGTCCGCTATAGTTCGGGTCCTGCTTTTTGCGACGATCAAGAGGCCCGGTGCGCAGGGCGAAGAGGAAGGCTTTTACAACCTCTGTCAATTGACCGGCATTGTCTGAAAGCTGGTTGGAGGTCGTCATGACCAACTCTGCTGATTCATTGGTTTTCGTGATCGCGCCTGTCACCTCGATGATGCCATCGGCGAGTAATCCCGTGCTTTGCGCCGCATTATGAATCGAACGCGAAATCTCGCGCGTGGCCGCACCTTGCTCCTCGACGGCGGTTGCAACCGAAATCGTCACGGATTCGATGGTTTGCAGAAGTTCGGCCATTTCACTCATTGTTTCCACGGCCGTATTGGTGGAGGCTTGGATGCCGGCCACCTGCTGGGCAATCTCCCCGGTCGCATTTGCGGTTCGTTCAGCGAGCTGCTTGACCTCCTGCGCCACGACCGCGAACCCCTTGCCTGCCTCGCCGGCGCGGGCCGCTTCGATCGTGGCGTTGAGGGCGAGAAGATTGGTCTGGCCCGCGATCGCCTGGATCAAGCCGACGACATCGCCGATCTTCTGGGCCATGCTCGCGAGCGCGCCCATTTCCTTCGAAGCAACACGCCCGATCTCGCTTCCACGCTGAACGATCGTGGTTGCACCTGAAATCTGGCCGGCAATCTCCTGGATCGAGCCGGTCAACTGTTCCGATGCCGCCGCGATTGTCTGGACATTGCTGGCTGCCTCACCGGAGGCTTTTCCGGTGGCGTCGGCCCGCTCGTTGGCGCGAACGGAGGTTTCGTTGAGCGCGGCTGCCGTCGTGCGCATCGATCCCGTCGAACGCCGCAGCGATTCGAGGATTTCCTCCACGGAGGTGCGGAACGTACCGAGCGCATTCTCTATCTGCGCATTGCGTACCGCCTTCTCTTCCTCCGCAGCGATCCGCTCCCTTTCCAGGCGCTGCTTTTCTATGCCCGAATCACGGAAAACCTGCACGGCACGGGCCATCGCCCCGATCTCGTCACGCGCCTCGACCCCAGTAACGTCACGATCGAGCCGCCCTTCGGCGAGATCGTGCATCAATCCTGCCAGCGCCGAAAGCCGGGCCGAGATCGCTCGGCGGGTATAGGCGACACCCACCGCAAAGACGGCGAGGATAGCAGCTACCGTCCCCCAGAAAATCCAGCTCGCGCGCGAGAATTCCTGTTGGGATGTCGAGGTGAGAATGCGGGATTCCTGGACCTGAAGTTCAACGATCTTGTCGAGACGATCGCCGAGCGGTTCGATCAAGGGATACATTTTCCGATCGTTGAAGGTTGCCAGCGCCCCTCGGTCATCGGCCTTGAGAATGCCGACCAGCTCCCCCACGCCCGCGAGAGCTGCTTCCATCGCCTTGCCCATTTGATCGGCGACCAGCTTCTCCTCGCTCGTCAAGCTGGTCGCGAGATAGGCCTTCCAGCTCTCCTCTGAAACCTTCTTGGCCTTGTCGATACGGCTCAATGCTTCCGCCGGAGACAGGCTGCCGCCGCGAACCTTGTGCGCCGTATCGACGATATCGACCGCAAAGGCATCCCCGATCTGCCTGAGGTCGCGCAGCGGCACGATCCGATCGTTATAAAGCTCATTCAGCCGCCCCATCGTACGTCGGTTGCCGCTATCGGCCATGAAGGCCAGCCCGGCAACAAGAACGACGGAGAGCGCCTGAAGCGCAAGGATACGTGCACCTACACTTTGAAACATGGCTGCTCCAGATATTGACTCAACTAAGAGTATATTTTAATCGTTAAATACACCTTTAGATATATGCTGTGCTTGGTCATGCTGCGGCTGGTTCAACCGGCGTTTCTCCAGATATTCCCTTGGCGTCCTGCGTCAGCGTTCAGAAGCTTACGCCGAACCGTTCACCCGCCTGGAGATAATTTACCTATTTATCAATTGGTTAGCTCTAGACATCCAGAAAGAGGTATTGTATGTGCATTTTTACGTCGCCGTGTTACTCTCCACGGCGCGTTCACAAGGGGACGGCGTTTGCCCGCATGCAACCTTCGGCGATAGACTTGTCGAGGATATGCCCGACGAGGACGGCACTACGGCCAGAATGGTACGTTTTTGACGCATGACTGACGGAATCATCGAAAGAGAACGGATCGTCATCGCCGACGATCATCCGGTATTCCGGGAAGGCGTCCGCCTGGTCCTTGAGAGAGTCTACCCTTCCGCGGCTTTGCTGGAAGCAACGGATTGGGACGAGGTGCTCAAAATCGCCAGGGAGGGTACGCCGCCCTCGACCTTCATGCTGGACCTTCTTTTTCCCGGCATGGATGTCGAATCCTCCATCGGCGCCTTGCGCCGCGAATTCCCCCGCGCCTCGATCGTCATCATCTCGATGGTCAATGATCGTGATATTATCGACAGGGCCATGCGGGAAGGCGCGGATGGTTTCATCGGCAAGGATGTCCCGCCTGCGGAGGTCGCGGCCGCCATAGAGGAAATCCGCGACGGCGCCTTCGTTGTTCGTACGGCAGCGACCGGCGGCACTGCCCCCCGGGAGCGCGGCATCCCCGCGCTGACCCTTCGTCAGCGTGACGTGCTGCGCCACATGATCGCCGGCAAATCCAACAAGGAAATCGCCCGCGAATTGGGGATCTCACCGTTCACCGTGCGTATTCACGTCTCCGCATTGCTGCGATTGTTCGGCGTGTCGACACGGGCGGCGGCGGCAGTCAAGGGCGCGGAAGCAGGCATCTGACGATTCGCGCGCGCCAGGACGAGCGACACCATCACCGAACGCAGCTCCGCAGGGCGTACGGGCTTCATCAGGACCGGCACATCCTCTCCTCCGGGGATCTGATCCCGCACGCGGCTGGCATCATGTCCGGTCAAGACAATGACGGCTGGTTTCTGGCCGCCTCTGCGCGCGGCGGCGATGCAATCGGCACCCGTTGCATCCGAGTTGAGGTCGAAATCGGTGATCACGAAATCGCACGGCGCGACATCCGCCGGCAAATGCCGGGAGGGTTGGACCACGCATCCCCAGCGCTGGAGCAGATCGGTCGTGGCACGCAAGACGGCCTCGTCATCATCCACCAGCAAGACCCGCAGACCTGTAAGCGGTGTCTGAATTCGCGGTGCCGCCTCGCGATGCGCGCCGCTGATGGCCGCAGTCAGCCCTAAACCATCGATCGCCATGCTGGTGCCGGAGCCGGGGCGGGAGCGCACGGAAACCTTCAGATCAAGCCGTTCCGCCATCCGTTTGACGATGGAAAGCCCGAGCCCGACGCCGTCAATATCATGCCCACGATCGATTGCCCGGTAGAAATCATCGAAGATGCGCGGCAAATGCTCTTTCGGAATTCCCTTGCCGCAATCATGAACTTCGATCGAGAGGCGCCCGCCGCGTCGCCGGCAGCCGACCAGCACAGGGCGCCCCGGTGCATATTTGAGCGCGTTCGAAACCAGGTTCTGCACCATTGTCGCCAACAGGGAGGGATCGGAAAGCACCGTCAGCCTGGTCTTCACCAGCCTCAGCTCGACACCGGCCCATTCGGCCGCTTTCTGGTTCCTGGCGACGATATCGGCCAAAAGCGGGCCGAGCGCCACGGCTTCGATCCGCGGCTGGATCGCGCCGCTATCAAGGCTTGAAACATCCAGCAACGAGCGGAAGAGCCGGGATACGCTGTGCAGGGAGCGGTCGATATTCTCGACCATATCCGCCTCGCGCTTGCCCAGACCCGCCTCGCGCAGGCTCGCGGTGAACAGGCTGATCGCATGAATGGGCTGGCGCAAATCATGGCTGGCCTGCGCCAGCAGCTTTGACTTGGCTATATTGGCCGCCTGCGCCGCCTCGGTGGCAAGGCGCCTTTGCAAGATCAGAACCTGAATGTACGCCGGCACAATGATGGTGGTCACCGTCAGCGTCAACGTAACAAACGGATGGTCTCGCCAATAGGGATTGAACAGATAATTGACGGCGATACTCGTCAGCGCTGCAATCGCCGCGACAAGAAGATAACGGGTTCCGAAGCGAATCCCATTCCCGACCGTAGCCCAGAGCAGGATTGCATAGAGAATGAGAAATTTCTCTCCACCATAGAACATCGTGTAGGTGATTGCGGAATAATCATGGATCATTGTAAAGCCAAGGCGGATATGGCTTTTCTTCGGAAATTTTGTTACAATATACAGAATAACGCTAGAAAATATAATAATGCAAAAAAATAGACTTGCAGTCTTGATATATATATCTTTTCCAAGATCAAAAAATAGGTTCGCAGCATTGATATAAACAAAAGCAATTGTTGCCACGCTGACGCGAACGATGGCCTGAGCCTTTTCGTTGCGATGGTGCTCATCGACCGCGCGCGTTTCTGCCGGGGTGAAGTTCATGGCTGATGGTCCCTGGACCGGAGGAGGAAGCTTTCTAGCACGAGCCCCGCGTCTTTTCGAAGATCGCGTGACACGCTGTCCCGGCCGGAACAGGAGCGGTCGGTGTTGAAGCCGGAGGAGCGGATTGGCAAGCCTCGATCACCGTGCTTAGCTCACGTTTCTTTTCGCGGGAGCACAGATGAAAGCGCGTCTTGGTATTATCGGCGGCTCCGGCCTCTACGATCTTCCCGGTTTGACCGATCGTCGCGAGGAAACCATCACCAGCCCCTGGGGCGAGCCTTCCGCCAAGGTGAGCTTCGGGCGCATCGGAGAGACGCAGATCGCTTTCCTGCCACGGCATGGCCTCGGCCATCGCCTTTCTCCCTCTGGAATCAATTATCGGGCGAATATCGACGTGCTCAAGCGCGCAGGGGTGACCGACCTTGTCAGTTTCTCCGCCGTTGGCTCCTACAAGGAAGACCTGCCGCCCGGCATGTTCATCCTGCCGGACCAGATCCTGGACCGCACCTTCCGGCGCGAGACCAGTTTCTTCTCCAATGGCTGCGTGGCGCATGTTCCGTTCGGCCACCCGGTAGGGCCGGCATTGGCCAAACGCGTCGCCATGGCGGCTGCCAAGGCGGAAGTCGCGATCCGCCAGGGAGGCACCGCCGTGTGCATGGAAGGCCCCCAATTCTCGACCCTGGCCGAAAGCCTTTCCTACAAGAGGCAAGGCTATGACGTGATCGGCATGACCTCCATGCCGGAGGCCAAGCTCGCGCGTGAGGCGGAGATCACCTATTGCCTCGTCGCCATGGTCACTGATTTCGATTGCTGGCACCCCCACCACGATCAGGTGACGGCACAGATGGTCATCGAGCAGGTACAACACAATTCGATTGCAGCGAAAAAGCTGATCGCCGCCTTGGCCGCCGACTTCCCGCCCGAGCGTGAACCGTGTCCCGTCGGGTCGCATCGCGCACTCGATGGCGCGATCATGACTGTGCCATCCGCGCGCGATCCGGCGCTGATGGCAAAACTTGATGCGGTGGCGGGGCGGATTCTCCGCCAGACCTGATTTCCAAACTCCCCTCCAATCCCGACGACGGACCGGATTACCCGACATGAGAGAAGTGCGCCTCGTGATGCTGGTGTTTTTCCTCCAGCCCATTCCGCTTGGCGCATGGCTGGCGCGTATTCCCGAGATTGAGGCGACGCTGAAACTCGGGCCGGCCCGGCTCGGCCTTTCGCTGCTTGGTTTCCCGATCGGGACGATCGCGGCGCTGATCGTCGGGGGGGCTGTCGCTGAACGATTCGGCGCACGCGGGCTCATCATGCTGACCTTTCCCGCTTTCCTTGCGGCGATCCTGCTGCCGCCGCTCGCGCCGGGCGTCGCCATGCTATTCTTGGCGTTGGCGATCACCGGCGCGGTGATGGGGTTGCTCGAACTGGCGATGAATCTCGAGGCAGCCCGCGTGGAAACCGCCAGCGGGCGGCTTATCATGAGCACCAGTCACGGTTTCTGGAGTGTCGGCCTTGCGCTCGGCACGCTGATCGGAACGCAATTCGCCAATCGCGGCACCGACCCCTTCACCGCAGCTTTGATCGTATCAACCGTGCTGCTCCTGCCTGCGCTCGCCGTGAGCCGCACACTCCCCAACCTCCCCCGCGAGAATGGCGGTGGCGGCCATGTCTTCGCACTGCCCTCACGCCCCGCTATCCCCATCTGCCTCTTCGTGCTGGGCGTCGCGATGACGGAGGGCGCACTCGCCGATTGGGCTGGCATTTTCCTGCGTGATGCGATCGGGACCGAGATCGGCCTCACCGGCTACGGGTTCGGCATCTTCGCGAGCGCTGTCGCTTTCGGGCGTTTCTTCGGGGATTTCCTCAAGGCACGTCTGGGTGCGGCGCGTCTCGCGCGGTTCTGTCTCGTCTGCGCCTTGGCCGGGCTCGCGCTACTGGGCTTCGTCGATACGCTCCCGCTCTCGCTGCTGGCTTTCGCGCTGCTCGGAATCGGCGTCTCGACCGGCTTCCCGCTGGCTGTCAGCGCGATTTCCGCCATCGATCCGGCGCGGGTCGCCACTAATGTTTCCGCGCTCGGCCTCGCCGCGCTCGGCAGTTTCCTTGTCGGGCCGGTGCTGATCGGCTTCCTCGCGGAAGTCTTCGGTATCCGTCCGGCCATGATGGCGCTCGCGCCGGCATTGCTCGGCTCTCTCGTTCTCGCTCATTCTTTGAAGGCGGCGAAAGACTAGGCCCGAACAGCAAAAAGCCGCGGAAAACCGCGGCTTTCTTTTCGTTCATCGCCGTGGAGCGACGAGATCAATCGTCGTCGCGCTCGCTCTTCTGGGCGTCGCGCTCGGCCTTGAGCTTGGCTTCGATATCCTCGCCGGTCGCCTGATCGACGACCTTCATCGAGAGCTTGGTCTTGCCGCGATCGTCGAAGCCCATGAACTTCACCTTCACCTTGTCGCCTTCTTTCACGACATCGGTCGTCTTGGCGACCTTCCGGTTGGCGAGCTGCGAGATGTGGACGAGACCGTCGCGCGCGCCGAAGAAGTTCACGAAGGCACCGAAATCGGTCGTCTTCACCACCGTGCCCTCATAGATCATGCCGACTTCCGGGTCGGAAGCGATGGACTTGATCCAGTTGAGCGCGGCCTTGATCTTCTCGCCATCCGACGAGGCGACCTTGATCGTGCCATCATCGGAAATGTCGATCTTGGTGCCGGTCTTCTCGGTGATCTCGCGGATCACCTTGCCGCCGGAGCCGATGACTTCGCGGATCTTGTCCGGGTTGATCTTCAGCGTCTCGATGCGCGGCGCATACTGGCCGAGCTGGCCGCGCGGCTGGGTGAGCGCATCGGCCATCTTGCCGAGGATATGCAGACGCCCGCCCTTCGCCTGGGTCAGCGCCACGCGCATGATCTCCTCGGTGATGCCGGCGATCTTGATATCCATCTGGAGCGAGGTGATGCCGTTCTCGGTACCCGCAACCTTGAAATCCATGTCGCCGAGATGATCCTCGTCGCCGAGGATATCCGAGAGAACCGCGTAGCGCTCGCCTTCGAGGATGAGGCCCATCGCGATGCCCGCGACCGGGGATTTCAGCGGAACGCCGGCATCCATGAGCGCGAGCGAGGTGCCGCAAACCGTCGCCATGGAGGACGAGCCGTTCGACTCGGTGATCTCCGAGACCGCGCGGATCGTGTAGGGAAACTCGTGATGCGCCGGCAGCATCGGGTGGATGGCGCGCCAGGCAAGCTTGCCGTGACCGATCTCACGACGGCCCGGCGAGCCCATGCGGCCGGTCTCGCCCACGGAATAGGGCGGGAAGTTGTAATGGAGCAGGAAGGTCTCCTTGCGGGTGCCTTCCAGCTCGTCGATGAACTGCTCGTCATCGCCGGTGCCGAGCGTGGCCACCACCAGCGCCTGCGTCTCGCCGCGGGTGAACAGCGCCGAACCATGGGTGCGCGGCAGAAGACCAACCTCGGAGACGATGTTGCGGACATCGGTGAGGCCGCGCCCGTCGATACGGCTCTTGGTGTCGAGGATGTTCCAGCGCACGATCTTGGCCTGGACTTCCTTGAAGACGCTTTTGAGCTGTTCCTTGTCGAACTTCGCCTCGCCGCCTTCCGGCGCCAAAGCGGCCATGACCTTGGCCTTGGCGGCATCGACCGCGTTGTAGCGGGCCTGCTTCTCGGTGATCTTGTAGGCGGCGCGAAGATCCATCTCCGCGATATCGAGCACGGCATTCTCGATATGGGAGAGATCGGCAGGCTGGAAGTCGCGCGGTTCCTTGGCGGCCTTCTCGGCAAGCGCGATGATCATGTCGATCACCGGCTGGAAGCCGGCATGGCCATGCATGACCGCGCCGAGCATCACGTCCTCGGGGAGTTCCTGCGCTTCCGACTCAACCATCAGAACCGCATCGGCGGTGCCGGCGACGACGAGATCGAGCTTGGAATCCTTCATCTGGTCGAGAGTCGGATTCAGCACGTAGGCGTTGTTGATATAGGCGACACGCGCGCCGCCCACCGGGCCCATGAAGGGCACGCCGGAAAGCGTGAGCGCCGCCGAGACCGCGACCATCGAGACGATATCGGGATCGTTCTCGAGATCATGCGAGAGAACCGTGACGATCACCTGCGTGTCGTTGCGGTAGCCCTCGATGAAAAGCGGGCGGATCGGGCGGTCGATCAGGCGCGAAACCAGCGTCTCGCGCTCCGAGGGGCGGCCTTCGCGCTTGAAATAACCGCCGGGAATCCGGCCGGCCGCAAACGCCTTTTCCTGGTAATTCACGGTGAGCGGGAAGAAATCCACGCCCGCCTTCGGCTCCTTGGCGGAGACGACGGTGGCGAGAACAGTGGTCTCGCCATAAGTGGCGAGAACGGCGCCGTCGGCCTGACGGGCGATGCGGCCCGTCTCCAGCGTCAGCGTACGGCCGCCCCAATTGATGGATTTGCGTTGAATGTCGAACATCGTGTTGTCCTGTTCAGCCCTCCGGCCCCTGCCGGAGAGCGGGTAAATCGCGCGCCGATATCCGCCCGGCCCCATGCCGCGCAGCGACGCATTGGTTCACGTAGGGTGGGAACCGCTCAAACCCATGAGCAAGACGGCGGGACGCTTCACGCGGTAAAGCGCCCGGCGATCCTGCCATGGCATTCGCCGGAACCCTGCCGGACAGCAACCCTTGCCATCCGACGAAGGAGGGGAGGGCAAAGCCTCCCCTCTGAGGCATTTTCCGATCAAACGGGTTTCGGTTGATCGAAAGAAAATGCGTCTGCTTTTGAATCGAAACGCTTAGCGGCGGATGCCGAGGCGCTCGATAAGGCTCTTGTAGCGCGCCTCGTCCTTGCGCTTGACGTAATCAAGCAGCGAACGGCGCTGCGAAACGAGCTTCAGCAGCCCGCGACGCGAATGATTGTCCTTCTTGTGCGTCTTGAAATGCTCGGTCAGGTTCGAGATCCGTTCCGTGAGCACCGCGACCTGCACTTCCGGCGAGCCGGTATCGCCCGCCTTGGTCGCGTATTCCTTGATGAGCGCGTCCTTGCGCTCGGCCGTGATCGACATCGGGTTACTCCTTAGGTCTTGAGAAATGGCCCGGCCGGGATGTCGTCCAGCAGGGTCGGGGCAGAAGCGGTCTCCCGCTTCTGTGCGCTGCAATAGCAGCTTTTCGCGAAATAGCCAGCAAAAAGGCAGGCTATTCCTCCCAATGGCGCTTTCCATTGCGCAGCTTCTTTGAGATCGCCGCCCATCGCTTCTTCTCGGCGACCCTCGCCGCCGGATCTTCCTTGCGGACCAGATGCGCCAGTTCACGCTGGAGCTTCAGATAACCTTGCCATCGCGCGGGATCGAGCTGGCCCTCTTCGAGCGCTTCTCGCACCGCGCAGCCGGGCTCGCGATCATGGGCGCAATCCCTGAAACGGCAATTCCCCGCGAGGGCCTCGATATCCGAGAAGGTCGAGCCAATACCCGCCTCGCCATCCCAGAGGCCGAGCTCACGCATACCCGGCGTGTCGAGGATGCAGCCCCCGTCCGGAACAAGCAGAAGCTCGCGATGCGTCGTCGTATGCTGGCCGCGCTCGTCATGAAGCCGGATATCGCGCGTCACCATCCGGGCTTCTCCCAGAAGCGCATTCGCGAGAGTCGATTTTCCGACCCCCGAACTGCCCATGAGCACCGCCGTAATACCGCGCGGAACGAGCGCCCGGATCTCCGCGATGCCCTGCCCCGTCATGGCGGAGACCGTGATCACGCGCACGCCTTCCGCGAGTGGGCCGAGGCACGCCGATTGCGCGGCGGCATCCGCACAAAGATCGGCCTTTGTCAGCACGATGACGGGCTCGACCCCGCTCTCGTTCGCGATCACCAGCGCACGTTCGAGGCGGCGTGGATTGAGATCCGTGTTGAGCGACGACACGATCAGCACGCGATCGACATTCGCGGCGATGGCTTGCGAGACAAGCGCTCGGCCCGCAGCCTTGCGCGTAAACAGGCTGCTGCGCGGCAAGCGATGATGGATGGTGGCCTCACTCTCGCCGTGGGCCAGGGCAGCGACCCAATCCCCTGTCACGGGAAAATCCTCCCGCGCCTGCGTATGGACAAAGCGCCCCGAAAGCCGCGCTTCCACCTCCCCGGCTGCGGTGGTGAGCACATAGAGATCCCGATGCTGTGCAATCACGCGCGCCGGGACAAGGTTGGATGCCGCATAGGCGGCAAACTGGGCCTGAAGCGCATCGCTCCAGCCATAATCTTCGATCATTTGGAATTCCTCGGAAAATCAACGGCGTCATGCGCCGGCCCGAGGCGGGTCCTATTTCAGGACGCGACAGAGCCAGCGCTGAAAAGCGCGGATGCATCAACGACAATCATGACCGCTCCTTTTCTCGCTGGAGGAATGATGGAACATTATAAGGCCAAGGCGGCGCTTGGCAAGGAGCCCGCGGAGCAGAGCCGGAAGCGGGAACTCACCCCAAGTTGAAAACGCGATGCGGTCGCACTTCGCCCTTGGCGACATCGCCGATCGCAACCAGCTCATGCCCGCAATGGACGGCGATCGCGCCCTCCGCGAGCGGTGCACCGGAACCGCGCAGGATGATACTCTGACCGCGCTTGAGGCGGGCCGCGTCGTGGCGCGAGACGTTGAGATCGGGCAATTCGGAAAGCCCGCGATCGACATCCGCCAGCAGATCCATCACATGGGCTTCCTGCTCGGCGGCATCCTCGGAGGTTGCCGTGAGATCCTCGGCGGAAATGAAGTCAACCTCCGCGAAAGGCCCGACGCGCGTACGCCGGAGCGCGGTCACATGGCCGTAACATCCCAATGCGCGACCAAGATCACGCGCGATCGCGCGGACATAGGTGCCCTTGCCGCACGCGGCCTCAAGAACGGTGGTCTTGTCGTCGTGCGCGACGATGTCGAGGCTGTCGATCAGCACCTCACGGGCTTCAAGCACCACCTCCTCACCGTCGCGGGCGAGATCATAGGCACGCTCGCCATCGACCTTGATGGCCGAGAATTTCGGCGGCACCTGCATCACCGCGCCGGTGAAGCGCGGCAGCAGCGCCTCGACCTCGGCGCGCGCCGGGCGCTTGTCGGAGGTCTGAGTCACCGGGCCTTCGGTATCGTCGGTCGTGGTCTCGGCGCCCCAGGTCACGGTGAAGCGATAGGCTTTCTTGCCGTCCATCACGTAAGGCACGGTCTTGGTCGCCTCGCCGAGCGCGATCGGCAGGCAGCCCGAGGCCAGTGGATCGAGCGTGCCGGCATGGCCCGCCTTCTTCGCGCGGAAGACGCGCTTGACGATCGCAACCGCATGGGTCGAGGTCATGCCCACCGGCTTGTCGAGAATCAGCCAGCCGTGAATGTCGCGCTTCTTGGGGCGCGGGGCCTGTTGGGTCTTGGGGTCGGTCATTCGGAGTCTTCGTTCTTGCTGTTCTTTTCGGCGAGGTCGCGCCGGACGCGCTCGTCGTGGAAAATCTTCTCGATCCGCGCCGCCTCGTCGTAGCGGTCATCGACGCGAAAGCGCAGGTCGGGCGAGAATTTCAGCTCGCGCAACCGGCGCGAAACCTCGTGGCGCAGTTCCTTTGCATTGCGGTTGAGTGCCGCGACGGCTTCCGCCTCGCCTTTGCCGCCAAGCGGCATCACCAGCACGGTGCCATGGCGCAGATCCGGCGACATGCGCACCTCCAGCACCGAGATGATCATGCCGGAAAGCTCGGGGTCATGCACATCACCGCGCGCGAGCACTTCGGCCAGCGCGTGACGGATCTGCTCGCCCACGCGCAGCTGGCGCTGGGAGGGCATGCCGGGATTGGGGTTGGGACGAACCATGCTCGGCTCAATCTATCTCATATTCCGCATTTTCACGCGAACCGGGTCCGCTTCGCGTGAAAATACTGCCGGGAAAATGCGAAAAGGCCGGGCAATCCCGGCCTCTCGCGACATCAAGAGGCCGAGGCCATCACAGCGAACGCTGGATTTCCTCGACGCGGAAGCACTCGATCACGTCGCCCGCGCGCATATCCTCGTAATTGGCGAAGGCCATGCCGCATTCCTGACCGGACTGGACTTCCTTCACCTCGTCCTTGAAGCGCTTGAGCGTCTTCAACGTGCCCTCGTGGATCACGACATTGTCGCGGATCAGGCGCACCTTCGCGCCGCGCTCCACCTTGCCGTCCGTGACCACGCAGCCCGCGATATTGCCGACCTTGGTGATGTTGAACACCTGCTTGATCTCGGCATTGCCGAGCATGGTCTCGCGCAGGGTCGGCGCCAGGAGGCCGGACATCGCCGCCTTCACGTCATCCACGAGATCGTAGATGATGTTGTAGTAGCGGATCTCGACGCCGGCACGTTCCGCCGCCTCGCGCGCTTCCTTGTGGGCGCGCACGTTGAAGGCGAGAACCACCGCGCCGGTGGCGTTGGCGAGCGTGATATCGCTCTCCGTGATGCCGCCGACGCCGGTATGCATGACGCGGGCGCGCACTTCGTCGTTGCCCAGCTTCTCGACAGAAGCCGCGATGGCTTCGACGGAACCCTGCACGTCGCCTTTGACGATGAGCGGGAATTCCTTCTTGCCGGCGGAATCCTTCGCCTGCTTCATCATGTCGACGAGGCTGCGCGAGGAACCCGCGCCGCGCGCCGCCGCCTGATCGCGCTTCTGGCGATCGCGGTAGGCGGTGATTTCGCGCGCACGCGCCTCGCTCTCGACCACCGCAACGCGATCGCCCGCCTCGGGCGCGCCCTGGAAGCCGAGAATCTCGACCGGCAGCGACGGGCCGGCTTCCGGCACGCTCTCGCCCTTGTCGTTGATAAGGGCACGCACGCGGCCCCATTGGGCGCCCGCGACGACGATATCGCCCGTGCGCAAGGTACCGCGCTGGACGAGGACCGTCGCGACCGGGCCACGGCCGCGATCGAGCTTCGCCTCGACGACGGAACCTTCCGCCGCGCGCTCCGGATTGGCCTTGAGCTCAAGCACTTCTGCCTGAAGCTGGATGGTCTCGAGCAGCTTGTCGAGATTGAGCTTCTGCTTGGCGGAAACCTCGAGTTCGAGCGTATCGCCACCCATACTCTCCACCTGCACATCGTGCTGGAGAAGCTCGGTGCGCACCCGCTCGGGCTTGGCTTCCGGCTTGTCGATCTTGTTGATCGCCACGATCATCGGCACCTTGGCCGCCTTGGCGTGGTTGATCGCCTCGATCGTCTGCGGCATCACGCCGTCATCCGCCGCGACGACGAGGATGACGATATCCGTCACCTTCGCACCGCGCGCACGCATCGCGGTGAAGGCCGCGTGGCCCGGCGTGTCGATGAAGGTCACGAGACCACCAAGCGGCGTCCTGACCTGGTAGGCGCCGATATGCTGGGTAATGCCGCCCGCCTCGCCCGAGACAACGTTGGTCTGGCGGATGGCGTCGAGCAGCGAGGTCTTGCCGTGATCGACATGGCCCATGATGGTGACGACCGGCGGGCGCGAAACCATTGCGGAATCGTCGTCCGGAACGTCGAACAGCCCCTCCTCGACATCCGCCTCGGCAACGCGCTTCACGGTATGGCCAAGATCCTCGGCGACCAGCTGGGCGGTATCGGCATCGACCACATCGGTGATCTTCACCATCTGCCCCTGCTTCATCAGAAAGCGGATGACATCCACCGCGCGCTCCGACATGCGGTTCGCGAGCTCCTGGATGGTGATCGTCTCGGGAATGACAACCTCGCGGGAGATCTTTTCCTTCGGCTCGTTCGCAGCCATGCCCTTCATGCGCTGGACACGGCGCTTGAAGGCCGCCACCGAGCGGGTGCGTTCGTCATCGCCGGTGAGCACGCTGGTCACGGTCAGGCGGCCACGCGCCTTTTCGGCGCCTGTCTTGGTGCGCTCAGGCTTGGCGGGCGCGGGCGCTTTCACGCCCGGCTTGCGGACAACGCGGCCTTCATCGTCATCGCGATCGCGCGACGAAGGGGTCTTGGCGGCACCCGGCGCGACTTCGCGCTTGGGCCGCATGTTTTCGAGCTCCTCGATCCCGGCAGCGCCACCGATCGGCGGACGGCCTCCGGGCGGGCGGGCGCCGGCAGGGGCCTGCCCCGGACGCGGGGCAAAGCCGAGACGAACGGTGCCAGTCGGCCTTTCGCCGCCAGCGGAGCGAGGCGCGCCATCACGCGGCGGACCTCCCTCACGGCGGAACCCACCCTCGGGACGCGGCGCACCATCGCGCCCGCCCTCGCGGCGGAAGCCACCTTCGGGGCGCGGACCATCCCCACGCGGCGCGTCCCGGCGGAAACCATCACGCGGCGCATCGGAGCGGCGCTCGCCGCCCCCTTCGGGGCGCCCAAAACGCGGGCCGTCAAGACGAGGCGGACGCGCGCCGAAATCACGCTGAGGCGGCGAAGAGGGCCGCGGCGATTCCGAACGGAAGGATTGAGCCGGCGCGGCGGGGCGTGGCGCCGGAGCCTGCGCGACAGGAGCAGCCGATGCGCTCGGCGCTGCGGGCGCGGCTGACACCGGGGCCGGAGCCGCAACCGGGGCCGGCGCGGGAGCAGGGGGTGGAGGCGGCGGCGCAGCCGCGGCCTTGGCGCGCTCTGCGGCCTGCTGGGCCTCGGCCTCGCGGCGGCGCGCTTCAGCGGCAAGCCGCTCCTGCTCACGACGCTCGGCCTCCTGACGGGCGCGCTCCTCCTCCTCGCGACGGCGCGATTCGGCCAGCGCCTGCGCGAGACGGTCACGCTCGGTATCGGTGAGGTTGCGCTGCTGCTGGCCGCCGAAACTGGGGCGCGGCTGCTGGCGCGGCGTATTCTGCTCGGGACGCGCGCCGACCGGCTGCGGCGCGACGGGGCGGGTCTCAACCGCAGCGGGCTTCGTGCCCGACTCCAGCATCGAGGGACGACGCTTCTTCGTCTCGACGACGACAGCATTGGTGCGACCGTGCGAAAAGCTCTGCTTGACCACGCCGGTCTCCACCGGACGCTTCAGCGAGAGCGTCTTCGGCTGGACGGAGAGAGTCTTGTCGCCCGTGGTCTTGTTGTCACTCATTCGTGTCGTTTTCCTCGACGATCGATATCAAAATCCGGTCATCAGGCGGTTTCCCTCAAGGAGATGCCTGCCCGGTCTTCATGTTCCCTGATCCGATGCGGATCCCGAAACGTCCGAAGGCCCGCTTGCCGAAATCGTTTCCGACTTCGCCGGGCCGCCGGTTATAAATTCACTGTAGCGCCGCGCCCGATCGACGAAGACCGAGGCGGCGTCATGAACCGCAAGCGCGGCATGTATCACATGTTCCCGCCCGATGGACAGACCTATTTCGGAAGCGGTAAACGCACGGATCACGAGCGGTGCATGCCGGCCACGCCCCCGTTCGCGGCAAAGCCCCTGAAGCCGGGCGATTTCGGCGGACGACCCGTCGCTCGCCTGCACAAGCGCAAGGATCGCGCCGCGCCCACCCTCGATCTTCGAAAACCCGCTCGTCACCGCGCCGGCCTTGTTCACGAGCGAGAGCATCTGAAGCGCGTCGCGCCGGAGAAGATCGGCCGTGACGGCCTCAAGCTCCGGGGAAACCACGATCTGTTCCTTGAGCGCGCGTGAAAGCGCCTTGCGGGCGATCGCCTGACGAAGAACCGGCGCGGAATTGGTCACCCAGACACCGCGCCCGGGCAGGCGGTTGCGGATATCCGGCACCAGCACGCCATCCGGCCCAGCGACGAAGCGGATCAGCTCGGCGACGGGCCGCACCGCGCGGGTGGCGACGCAGAGCCGCGTCACCGCCTTGCGATCATCGGTTTCCGCGTCGCCTTCCTGCATCCCGTCAGCCTTCTTCCGTCTCGTCGGCTTCCTCGACCTCGGCCTCCGCCTCGACCCAGCCGGCCGCCACGCGCGCCGCCATGATCATGGCTTCCGCATCGTCACGGCTCAGATCCAACCCGGTGAAATAGCCCGGCACGCGCACCGTGTCGTTGCCACGCTTCTCGGTCCAACCGACGAGATCGTCGGTGGCGCAGCCGGCGAGATCCTCGACACTCTTCACGTCGTTCTCGCCCAACGCGACCAGCATCGCCGAGGTAACGCCCGGAATTTCGGTCAACGCATCCTCGACGCCGAGCTCCCTGCGGCGCGCCTGGCGCTCGCCCTCGATCCGCTCGAGGTAGGTGCGGGCGCGGTTCTGGAGTTCGTCCGCGGTATCCTCGTCGAAACCCTCGATGCCCAGAACATCGGCGCGGTCGACATAGGCGATTTCCTCGATCGTCGCGAAACCTTCGGAGGCCAGCAGCTGGCCCACCATCTCGTCGACATCGAGCGCGTCGCAGAAGAGCTGCGAACGTTCGGCGAATTCCTTCTGGCGGCGCTCGCTCTCCTCACTCTCGGTAAGGATGTCGATGTTCCAGCCGGTGAGCTGCGAGGCGAGACGCACATTCTGGCCGCGACGGCCAATGGCGAGCGAGAGCTGGTCATCGGGCACCACGACCTCGATGCGCTCCGATTCCTCATCGAGCACGACCTTCGCGACTTCCGCCGGCTGGAGCGCATTGACGATGAAGCTCGCCACGTTCTCCGACCACGGAATGATATCGACGCGCTCACCCTGCAATTCCTGCACGACAGCCTGAACGCGCGAACCGCGCATGCCGACGCAGGCGCCAACCGGATCGATCGAGGAATCGCGGCTGATCACCGCAATCTTGGCGCGGCTGCCCGGATCGCGCGCCACCGCCTTGATCTCGATGACGCCGTCATAGATTTCCGGCACTTCCTGCATGAACAGTTTGGCCATGAACATGGGGTGCGTGCGCGAGAGGAAGATCTGCGGGCCACGCGCCTCGCGGCGCACATCGAACAGATAGGAGCGGATGCGGTCGCCCGGCCGGAAGGTCTCGCGCGGAATCAGCTCGTCGCGGCGGATCACCGCCTCGCCCTTGCCGAGATCGACAATCACGTTGCCGTATTCCACACGCTTGACGACACCGTTGATGATATCGCCCACACGGTCCTTGAACTCGTCATATTGCCGGTCACGCTCGGCCTCGCGCACCTTCTGCGTGATGACCTGCTTGGCGCTCTGGGCCGCCATGCGGCCGAACTCCACCGGCGGAAGCTGGTCGGTGAAGGTATCGCCGATCTGCGCGGCCGGGTTCTTGCGCTTGGCCTCGGCGAGATCCATCTCGCGCGATTCATTCTCCACCTGCTCGACGACATGCATCACGCGGGTAAGGCGGACCTCGCCGGTCTTGGGATGGATCTCGGCGCGGATATCCGTCTCGGAACCGTAGCGCGATTTCGCGATCTTCGCGTAGGCGTCTTCCATCGCGGAAAGAACGATCTCGCGATCGATCATCTTCTCGCGGGCGACCGCGTCGGCGATCTGCAACAGCTCCAGGCGGTTTGCGCTGACTGACATCCATTCCTCCGTCAGGTCATGACCC
Organism: Pseudomonadota bacterium; assembly: GCA_020161575.1. Classification (GTDB taxonomy): domain Bacteria; phylum Pseudomonadota; class Alphaproteobacteria; order Rhizobiales; family Beijerinckiaceae; genus Rhabdaerophilum. The sequence continues at coordinate 364,646 of JAIUNR010000004.1, read as the reverse complement.
TCGTTTGAAGGGCCGAATTCGATCCATCGACCGGTTACGCTTTCTTGAAGCGCCCCGGTCCTTTCGGTTTTTTCACGGGCTTTTCGGGGCGCGGCCCCGGCTGCCAGCGCGGCGCGGGCGGCGTCTCTTCCGCCGCCGCTTCCGCTTCGTCCAGATCTTCGGCCAATCCGGCGGCTTCGAGCGCCGCCTTGCCGCGACGCAGCGATTCCTCGATCACGGCATCGGTAAGCACAAGGCGCGCCTCGGACATGTCGCGCAGGTCGAGCGTGACACGCCTGTCCTCTTCCGCCGGCACATCGGGCAGGAGGATCGTGACGCTCTCGCCTTCCGCGGCATCGATGAAGCCGCGATAACGCTTGCGGCCATTGACCGGCACGGCCATCTCGATGCGCGCATCGTAGCCGATCCAGCGCGCGAAATCGGAGGTGCGGACCAGCGGTCGGTCGATGCCCGGCGAGGAAATCTCAAGGTTATAGGCCGTGGGGATCGGATCCTCGACATCGAGCAGGGGCGCGATGGTGCGGCTGACCAATTCGCAATCCTCGATGCCCATCGTGCCGTCCGGTCGCTCGGCCATGATCTGGACGGTGCAGCCGTTGAGCCCGGAAACCTTCACACGCACGAGGCGGTAACCAAGCGAGCGGATGGTCGAATCCACGATGCGGCCGACGCGCTGCGCGACGCCGTTTTCCGTGATCAGCCGGGGTTCGTTCAGATCGTCCATCAACTTCCCTTTGCCCTCGGCTTACTCCCTCGCTCGCTCAAGCTCGGGCGCCTTTCGGGCCGCACTGGTCTTCCCGCTCCGCCTTGCAGCGGAAATTTCCGAACTCGACAAGCTTGCCGCTCCCGGCCCTGGCAGGGAGCACAATCTCGCGATCAATCCTAGGAGCCTGTTTCACCGGCGCTGTGCCAAAGCCGAAAGGAGCGGGTCCTTCCGGCCCCACTCTGTTTTCGCGTATGACCCCGCGTAAACTGAGATTGATGCGTGCTCAATACGCGCGAAAGTCGGAAAGATCAAGCGTCGCGCTTCACAAACCGGAAATAGCCCGGCACGCGCCCCTCGCGGATCGCCTTTTCCTCATAGCGCGTCCGGTGCCATTCCGGCCAGGGCTGGCGCCAGTCATCCGCCTTTTCAGCGAGCCAGACGAGGCGATCCTGCTGCGCGATTCGCGCCAGCACCCAACCCGCATAATCATCGATATCGGTCGCAAAACGAAACTCGCCACCGGGCCGGAGCACCCGCGCGACCTCAGCCAGAAAGGTCATGTCCACGATCCGGCGCTTGCGCTGGCGGCGCTTGGGCCAAGGATCGGGGTAGAGCAGATAGACGCGCGCGAGGGAGGCATCGGGCAATGCGGCAAGCACATCCCGGCCGTCGCCGCGCAGCAACTTCACATTGCCGAGGCCGCCTTCCTCGATTGCCGCAAGCAGCTTGGCAACGCCGTTGAGGAAGGGCTCCACACCCAGGAAGCCAATCTGCGGATGGGTCTTTGCCATCTGCGCAAGATGCTCGCCGCCGCCGAAGCCGATTTCAAGCATCGCCTCGGGCGGATTATCCGCAAAGCATCGCCCCGGCCCCTCGGCGAGTGCTTGAAGGTCGATGGTCATTCTGGGCAGCAGCTCATCGATACGCCCGGCCTGCGCCGCCCGCAGCGCCTTGCCCTTGGAGCGGCCATAAAGCTGACGGCGAGGCGCCCTTTCGGAAGCCTCGCCGCGCGATGTCGTCTTTTCCGTCACGGGATCAGCCGGAAACCGCGTGAGAACTCACGCGATCGCCTTCTTGATGGCCGGCACGAGGTCGATCTTCTCCCAGGAGAAGCCGCCATCGCGCGCAGCCTTGCGGCCGAAATGGCCATAAGCCGCCGTGCGGGCATAGATCGCCTTGTTGAGGCCAAGATGCGTGCGGATGCCGCGCGGGCTCAGATCCATGATCTCCGGCAGCACTTTCTCGAGCTTGGCTTCATCCGCCTTGCCGTTGCCGGTGCCGTGCAGGTCGACATAGACCGAAAGCGGCTTGGCAACGCCGATCGCGTAGGAAAGTTGGATCGTGCAGCGATCGGCAAGGCCGGCCGCGACGACGTTCTTGGCGAGATAGCGCGCGGCATAGGCAGCCGAACGGTCAACCTTGGTGGGGTCCTTGCCGGAGAAGGCGCCGCCGCCATGCGGGGCCGCGCCACCATAGGTGTCGACGATGATCTTGCGGCCGGTGAGGCCGGCATCGCCATCCGGGCCGCCGATCACGAAGGCGCCGGTGGGGTTGACGTGCCAGACCGTGTCCTTCGAGATCCAACCCGCCGGCAGGGTCTCGCGGATGATCGGCTCGACGATCTTCTGGATATCCTTGGAGGTCAGCTTCTCGTCGAGATGCTGGGTGGAGAGCACGATCTGCGTGACGCCGACCGGCTTGCCGTTCTCGTATTTCACGGTGACCTGGCTCTTGGCGTCCGGGCCGAGCACGCCGCAACCCTTCTCGCCGGCCTTGCGGGCGGCGGTGAGGTTCTCGAGGATCTTGTGGGAATAATAGATCGGCGCGGGCATCAGCTCCGGCGTTTCCTTGCAGGCGTAACCGAACATGATGCCCTGGTCGCCGGCACCTTCTTCCTTGCTGCCCGCAGCATCCACGCCCTGCGCGATATGCGCCGATTGCGGATGGAGGAGAACGTCGATCTTGGCCTTCTTCCAGTGAAAGCCTTCCTGCTCGTAGCCAATGGCGCGGATCGCCTTGCGGGCAACCGACTTGACCTTGGACTTCATCGCCTTCTCGTCGAGCGAGGTGCGGACCTCACCGGCGATCACGACACGGTTGGTCGTCGCGAGCGTCTCGCAGGCGACGCGGACCTGCGCGGCATCCATTCCCGCTTTGGCGGCTTCGCGGAAGAAGAGATCGACCACTTCATCGGAGATGCGGTCGCAGACCTTGTCCGGGTGCCCCTCGGACACCGATTCGGAAGTGAAGAGATAGGAAGACCGCGTCACGATGAGCTCCTTGGATGACGGCGTCGAAGGCGGGGCATCGAAACATCGGCGAAGATGCGGCCCGCTGCCAGCGGGGGCTGCTCTATGCCGCGCTTTGCGCCCGGTCAAGACATTTCAACGAACGTGTTCTTCAAAAAGAACACGTCAATCTCAATGAAGAACGATCTTGGTTAAAAAGTGGCACCAGACAGGGCATCAACCCCGTTTCTGTCCCTCGACAAGCGTGGTGACGAGATCAACGACCCGGCGCCTGACCTTGGGGTCCTCGATGGAGGCGAAAGCCCGCGCGAGCGCCACGCCTTCGGGCGTCGAGAAGATGTCCGCCGTGTAATCCGCCTGGCTATTGTCCGCGAAGCCTGCGGCCATGGCCAATCCCTCGTCGCGCGGAGCGCCGTCGAAGAAAAATGACACCGGCACGCCCAGGACCTGCGCGATATTCTGCATGCGGCTGGCGCTGATCCGGTTCGAGCCCTTTTCGTATTTCTGGATCTGCTGGAACGTGACGCCCAGCGCCTCACCCAACCGCTCCTGACTCATTCCCACGGTAATCCGCCGCATCCTGACGCGGCTTCCGACATGTCGGTCAACAGGGCTCGGCGCTTTTTTCATCGTGTTATCGTCGGCTGACATATCGTCCTCGGTGAAGTTGCAATGTTGCTCTCTAATGATCTCGGGAAACGCGGTTTCTGTGTCGGAATAGGCGGGAAAACCTCATGACCGGATCCTCCCGAGCGCCGCAAGAACAGCGAAGAAAAACATAACGGTTGCGAAACTATACCATCTCGACTGGCGATACAACGTACTTGCCAAGCCCGCCGGCAACGGCGCGTCGATCACATCCTTCACCCCGAGAGGCAGGCTGGCAACAACCCTGCCGAATGGATCGAAAACCGCGGAAACGCCGCTATTGGCCGCCCGGATGACCGGCTGGCCGAATTCCACAGCCCTCAGCCTCGCCTGCGCAAGATGCTGATAGGGACCGAAAGTGGCGCCGAACCAGGCATCGTTCGTCACGTTGACGAAAACGCGCGGACCGGCTTCCTCCGCGCCCAGTTCCGCGGGAAAGATCGCCTCGAAACAGATCATGGGGGTCACCGGCGGCAGACCGGCGATCGCCAGCTCGCGCCGGGAGGGGCTGGCGGAGAACCCGCCGATGACGCGCACGAATTGTTCCAGCCCCAGACGGCTGAGCCATGCCCCGAACGGCAGATATTCACCGAAGGGAACAAGATGAACCTTGTCATAGGTGCCGACGATTCCGGAGCGATCAAGCACCTGCATGGAATTATAGAAGCGCCGCCCATCCGGCGCGGCAGGGTCCTGCTCGACGCGCACCGCCCCTGTGATCAGCTGCGTGGTCGGCGGCAGAAATCCTGTGATCGAGCGGATCGCCTCCGCATTGCGCTCAAGGATGAACGGGAAGGGCGCCTCGGGCCAGATCAGATGCGTTACATCCGCGATGCCCGAAGCGTGCGCGCCTTTCACGCGATCGGAAAGCGTGAGGTAATCGGCAATGACAGCGCGACCATCACGCGGCGCGTTCTTCTCGTCCTGCGGCACATTCGGCTGCATGATCCGCAACCGTACGCCCGGCACCATTGGCAAGGCATCGAAATCGATCCGCGTTCCGCCCGTCGGCAGGAGGCGCAGATACCCAAAAAGCGCCAGTGCCAACAGTAGGACCACACCCAATCCAGGAAAGAACCATCTTTGCAAGGAAGTCGTGCCGGTGACGATCAGCGCCGGCGCTGCGAAGACTGCGACCGCGAGCGCGCCGAGTCCCTCTGCGCCGAGGAGGGAAGCCCCTTGAACAAGCAGGAGATGATTGGCGAAAACCTGCCCGAAACCGTTCCACGGAAATCCCGTGAAAAGCCAGCTCCGCAGCCATTCCGAAAAACCAAGACCCAGCGCGAGGGCAAAAATGCGCCAGGTGGAACTACCCCAGAAAAGCCGCGCCACACCGAGGCCGAGTGCGAAGAACAGGGCGAGCGCAGCCGGCAGAGCCACAACGCCGAGCGGCATCAGCCAGATGAACTTCTCGCCGCCAACCACAAAGGCAACCCCGAGCCACCAGAGCCCGGCAAGAAAAAAGCCGAAGCCGAACCACCATCCGATTCCGGCGGCCGCGACAAGGTTGCGCCGCGTATCCCCCCGTCCGCCTGTGCTATCCAGCAGCCAGACCAGAACAGGAAACGTGGCAAAAAGAACCGGAAAGAAGTTGATGGGCGCCATGGCGCCCGCTGAAACTGCGCCCGCGGAAACGGCAATCAACCTCTTCTGCCACTCTCCCGCCAACAGGATGCCGTGGACCCATTGCTGGGCCAGGCTGAACATGCTGGTGGAAACTGAGGCGCTGGTCACATCTGGATGCCGTTTCTGGGCGCTGCGTTCTTCCGGGCGCTTCGCTATCGAATCACCCGGCGCAAGAGAGGTAACGCTATAACCGAAAGTTGAAAACAGCCTTGGTGTACGGTGCGCTCGAAAGCGAGTAGATTCACATTCATCCACACAAGCTTGGAATTCTTCGAAGAAACCCATCGATCACGATGAGGCTCCTTCGGTTTTCTGCGCGACGCCGATGCGCCTGATCCGGCGCGAATCCGCCTCGATGATCGAGAAGGTCAGGCCGCCAGGCGCATCGAAAACTTCGCCTTTCGCCGGCACCCGGCCAAGCAGCGCGGTGATATAGCCGCCAATCGTATCGACCTCATGCTCTTCGCGCGCCGGGGCGATCTCGAAACCGACAAGCTGGGAAACCGATTCGATCGATGCCTGCGCATTGATGGCGAAGGAGCCATCCGCCAGCTGCTCCAGCTCGGGATCAGCGACGATATCGTGCTCATCCTCGATCTCGCCGACGATGATCTCAATCAGATCCTCGAGCGAGACCAATCCGTCCGTCGCGCCATATTCATCGACCACCAGCGCCATGTGGATGCGCTTGCCCTGCATTTCGAGAAGCAGATCCAGCGCGGGCATGGTCCCCGGCGCGAAGAGAACCGGGCGCAGCAATCCGGTATCGCCGACCTGCGCGCCCTGCGGCAATTCGCCGAGCCGCGCGAACATGTCGCGGATATGGATCATGCCCTTGGCATCGTCGAGCGTCTCGCCATAAACCGGCAGGCGCGAATGCCCCGCGGAGGCAAAGAGCGCACGCAGATCAGCGAGACTCGCCTTTTCCGAAACGCCGACCACCGAACCGCGCGGCACCATCACATCCTGCACCCGGATATCGCGCGCGGTCAGCAAGTTGCGCAGGATACGCCGCTCCTCGCGCGAGAATTCGCCGGTTTCATCCTGCTCCGATTCATCGAGCGCCTCCTCGAGATCGTCGCGGATCGACGCCACCGGCTTGAGGCCAAGCGCGATCTTGAACCGCTCGTACCAAGAATCGCGCGCCTCGCGCCGCGTTTCGGGTTGTCGTTCTATACTGTCATCCTGGCTCATCGCGCCGGGTCCTTCTCTTCGACGCGATACGGATCGTTGATCCCGAGCCCGGCCAGAACGCGCACTTCCAGCGCCTCCATGGCTTCGGCCTCATCATCGGTTTCGTGGTCGTGGCCTAGGAGGTGCAGCACGCCATGCACCACCAGATGCGTGAGATGGTCGGGCAATTCCTTGCCCTCCTCCCGCGCCTCGCGCGCGCAGGTCTCGAAGGCGAGCGCGATATCGCCAAGCGCGGGCGCCTCGTCGCCGGGCATGGTAGCGGCGGGAAAGGAGAGCACGTTGGTTGGCTTGTCGAAGCCGCGATAATCGCGGTTGAGCGCGTGAACTCGCGCATCATCCGCCAGAAGCAGGGTGATCTCTCCGGCACGCGCGCCGCCCGCCTCAAGCGCCGCGGCTACGGCGCGGCGGATGATCGCCTCGCAATCGGCGATCCGCTCCCAGCCTTCCGCCTCGGTGACGATCTCGATCTGCGTCATGAGCTGCGCCCCTGCGGCTGGCCGACACCGCTCTCCTCGTAGGCCTGCACGATCCGGCGTACGAGATCATGGCGCACCACATGCTGATGCCCGAATTTCACATGCCCGATCCCCTCGACGCCGGCGAGCAGCGCCACCGCCTCGCCGAAGCCGGATTTCTGCCCCGGCGGCAGATCGATCTGCGTCGGATCGCCGGTGATGATCATCCGCGAGCCCTCGCCAAGACGGGTGAGGAACATCTTCATCTGCATGGATGAGGTGTTCTGGGCCTCATCAAGCAGGACCAGCGCGTTGGAGAGCGTGCGCCCGCGCATGAAGGCAAGCGGCGCGACCTCGATCACCCCGGTCTGGAGCGCGCGCTCGACCAGCCGCCCCTCCATGAAATCATAGAGCGCGTCATAGATCGGGCGCAGATAGGGATCGACCTTCTCGCGCATGTCACCGGGCAGGAAGCCGATCTTCTCGCCGGCCTCGACAGCGGGACGCGACAGGATGAGCCGCTCGACATGCCCCGCTTCGAGCAATTGCACAGCATGGCCGACGGCAAGCCAGGTCTTGCCGGTGCCCGCGGGCCCCTCGGCGAAAACAAGCTCGTTGCGCGCGAGAATGCGCAGATACGAATCCTGCGCCGCATTGCGCGCCTTGGTGACGCCGCGCTTGCGCGTCGTTACATGGCCGAAGCCGGAAAGATCACGCGGGGCGCCGGATTTTGCCTCGCTGCGCTCGGGGAAGAGCCCGCGCTGAAGCGCCGTCTCCTCGACAGCCCCGTCGACATCGCCGGTGCCGATGGTTCTGCCACGCCGGGCGCTGGCGGAAAGCGTTTCGAGCACGCGCGCAGCGTGTTCCACGCTCTCGCGTGCACCGCGCAGCGAGATCTGGTTGCCGTTCACCAGCGCGACAATGCCCAACCTGCGCTCGAGATGCGCGATATTCTGGTCGTAATTGCCGATGACCAGGCTGGCGGCACGGTTATCCTCGAGGGTCAGGGTTTTCTCGATCCCCTCGATCGAAGCCTGGACGGATGCCGCCAGGCGCGATGGCTCGCTAAGGCGCGTGGTCAAGCGGCTCTTCCTCCCTTGGCTTCCGGCGAAACAAGCCGAGCATGCAGTGAATTGGATGACAATTCGATGATCTCGACCTTCGCAATCGTTCCGATCAACGCGCGGGCCGCCTCGGGCGATCCCGCATCGATATGCACCGCCTGGAGATAGGGCGATTTACCCGTCACCTGCCCGGCATGGCGCCCCGGCTTTTCAAACAAAACTTCGAGCGTACGGCCGATCGTCGCGCGGTTGAAGGCATTCTGCTGCTCCATCAGCAGCGCCTGGAGCGCCTGGAGTCGGGCATTCTTCACCGCTTCGGGCACATCATCGGCACCCTCGGCGGATTTCGTGCCGGGACGCGGCGAATATTTGAACGAATAGGCCGCAGCGAAGCCGGTTTCGCGCACCAGCGCCATCGTATCCTCGAAATCCTGGTCCGTCTCGCCGGGAAAGCCGACGATGAAATCCGAGGAGAGCGCGATATCCGGGCGCGCGGCGCGGACATCCGCGATGATACGGGCGTAGAAATCGCGCGTGTGACGGCGGTTCATCGCCTTGAGGATGCGGTCCGAACCGCTCTGCACCGGCAGGTGCAGATAGGGCATGAGTTTGGAATTATCGCGATGCGCCTCGATCAGCGAGGTTTGCATGTCGCAGGGATGGCTGGTGGCATAACGCAGCCTTTCGAGACCGTCGATCGCCGACAGCGCCTCGAAAAGCCGGGCGAGATCGGCCGTGCCGCCCGCAGCATCGGCACCGTGATAGGCGTTGACGTTCTGCCCCAGCAGCATGATCTCGCGCACCCCGGCCGCGACCATCTGCCGCGCTTCCTCGAGAATGGCGGGCATGGCGCGCGAGGTTTCCGCCCCGCGCGTGAACGGCACCACGCAAAAGGCGCAGAACTTGTCGCACCCTTCCTGCACGGTGAGAAAGGCGGAAGGTCCGCGTGTCATCAGCCGTTTCGCGCTGGGTGGCGGCAGATACGAAAACTTGTCCTCTTCCGGAAATTCCGTGTCGATGGCCTTGCGTCCCTGCGCGCTACGCACCAGGTCGGGCAGGCGGTGATAGCTCTGCGGGCCGACGACGATATCCACCGCCTGCTGGCGGCGGATGATCTCCGCGCCCTCGGCCTGGGCGACGCAGCCCGCCACCGCGATCATCGTCTGCTTTCCCTCGGCCTCGCGCGCGGTCTTGGTCACGCGCAGCCGACCGAGTTCAGAATAGACCTTCTCCGAGGCTTTCTCGCGGATATGGCAGGTATTGAGAATGACGAGATCGGCTTCTGCGCTGTCCTCGGTCGTCACATAGCCTTCGCCTGAAAGAACATCCGCCATGCGCTCGGCATCATGGACATTCATCTGGCAGCCATACGACTTGATATGGACGCGTTTTGGCGGGGCCTCCGCCAATCCGGCGGGGGTAGGCGCAGCGATCTTGCTCTGTTCGGGGTCGGGCATTCGATTTTCTTTACAGCCTGAAGGCGCCTTCGGGAAGAGGGCGCGGCTCTATAGCGCGCGGGAACGCAGGGCGCGGTCATGCGCGCGGCGAATCTCGTCCTCGATATCCCGGGTCAAGGCCTTGCGGTTGGTGGAAGTTTCCACCGCGCGGGCCGGCAGCAGGGTGACCCGGCAATCGATATTCGGCAGCGTGAAAAGATCAGCAAGATGAGGCACCAGATCCATATCCCCGTGCCACGCGATCAAGGCGTGATCCCCTCGTCCGATCGGCAGGCCGCCGATGCGCGGATAGGCGATGTTGAGGGGTTGGACATAGGAGACGGCGCCCTCTTCCTGCTCGCCCAGAACCATCTGCGCGGCGCCGATCAGCGCCGAGCGGAAGGGAAGGATCCGCGTGCCATCGCTTGTGGTTCCTTCGGCAAAAAGCACGAGCGCGTCGCCCCTGCGCATCCGCTCCGCGATGGCGCGGTTGACCTCGCCGGTCTTGCCCTTGCGTTCACGCTCGACGAAAATCGACCGTTGGAGCCGCGCGAGCGTGCCGAAAAGCGGCCAGGCGCCGACCTCGCTCTTGGCAATGAAGGAAACCGGCCGCAGCGAGGAAATCACCAGGATATCGAGCCAGGAAAGGTGATTCGCGGTGATCAGAAGCGGCGCGCGCCTCTCCGCCAGCCCCTCCCGGCTCACTTTCACGCCGAGCACGAAAAGCAGGTAGCGATGAAAGATCACGGGCATCCAGCGCGCGGCAGGCGGCGCGATCTTCAGCGCGAGCCATTGCGCCGGCAGGCCCAACAGGAAGGCCGGCATCAGTGCCGCGACCTTGCCCGCAATCTTCAGACGACGGCGCAGACCGGTCTCAATCATCGCGCTTGCGCGCCTTCCTGCGCCCGGCATCGATCGGCTCACCGAAAAGCTGAAGCCGGTGGCCGGTGATCCGATAGCCGAGATCGCGCGCGATACGCGCCTGCAATTCCTCGATTTCCGGGGAGGTGAACTCGATCACCTTGCCCGTACGGATATCAACGAGATGGTCGTGATGAGCGTGGCTGGCGCTTTCATAGCGCGCGCGCCCGTCATGGAATTCATGGCGCTCGAGAATGCCGGCCTCGGCGAGCAGGCGAACGGTGCGATAGACGGTCGAGAGCGCGATCTTCGGGTCGATCTGAACCGCGCGCCGATGCAGCTCCTCCGCATCGGGATGATCCTCCGCGCGGTCGAGGATTTCGGTGATGATGCGCCGGGGCCCGGTCATGCGGAGCCCGCGTTCCGCGCAAAGCCTGGCGATACTGCCGTCCTCCTGCCCGCTCATATGGGTGTGCTCCCGACCGATTATCGCTGCGGCATACCAGCCGCACGCCAGCTTGCAAAGCGGCAGGGAAAATTCAGAACGCGCGCGGCGTGGGATCGAGATGCGCGATATCAAGCCGCATCGTCAACGCATCGCGCCGCCCCGCGCCACCTCCGGCGGGTGGATAATAGCCGTTGCGGCGGCCAATTTGCGCGAATCCGGCGCGGCGATAGAGCGCGAGCGCGGCGGCATTATCCGCCGCGACCTCAAGGAACACGCTTGTAGCACCCGCGCGGCGCAGGCGAGTCGCATGGAAATCGAGCAGGGTCCGACCAATCCCCTCGCCGCGCGCCGATGGATCGAGCGCGATGGTCAGAAGCTCAGCCTCATCGAGCACCACGCGGCTGATCGCAAAACCGATCACCGCCTCGCCGAGCGCTGCGGGACGGCAGGCGACATCCGCCACGTGGCCCTCGCCAAGCATGGTCTCGATCCCGGCGCGATCCCAACCTATGGCGAAACCCTGGGCGTGGATCGCCGCCATACGATTCGAATCAGTAAATCGCGCGATCCGACAGTGCGGGGCGGTGCGGGCGAAGAAGCGGGAAAACCAGCGCACCATCCGCCCGGTCTCAGGCCCGCTGCAGGCGGGCGCGGTCCTGCACGGTGACATTCGCCTCGCGCAGATAAAGCGGGCGCGCAGGCGCCGAGGCCGGATCCGCCACCGCGCCGAGCCGCGCGACCCAGGCAATCTCGGGCGCGGCGCTGTTGACGACAAGGCCAAGGCGGAATTCCGGCGAAAGGCCGCGTTGTGCGCCGGCCAGCCGTTCCGCCGCATTGCCGACGAAGGCCACCGGCCCGTCGCCGGTCTTGCGCGCCGCCTCCTCGATGGGAAAAAGCCCCGGCCCTGCAATGGTGCGCCCGCCCAATGCGAAAGCCTGGAAGAAGACCATGCCATGGCGCGCATCCACGCTGGCCGCGGCAGGGCGGCGATCCGCCCCGAACAGCATCGGCGCGGCGAAAGCGGCAAGCGTCGAGACGCCGACAACCGGCTTCGCATGAAGCAGCGCGAAGCCGCGCGCCGCCGCGATCCCGATGCGGATTCCGGTAAAGGAGCCGGGTCCTATCGTCACCGCGAAACGGTCAATCGTTGCAAAATCGGCCCCGGCCTCCCCCAGAACCGCCTCGACCATCGGCATCAGAGCCTCGGCATGACCACGCTCCATCGCCTCGGACCGCGCCGCAAGGAGGCGATCCTCCCCGGAATCGTAGAGCGCGACGGAAGAGGCGCCGAGCGCGGTATCGAGAGCCAGAACGCGCAAGGATCAGGCCGCCTCGACGGATTGCACATCGGGAAGGAAATGGCGCAGCAGGTTCTGGATGCCGTGCTTCAGCGTCGCCGTCGAGGAGGGGCAGCCCGAGCACGAGCCCTTCATCGTCAGGTAGACCACACCATCGCGAAAGCCGCGGAAGGTGATGTCGCCGCCATCACCCGCCACTGCCGGACGGACGCGGGTTTCGAGCAATTCCTTGATCGTCTCGACCGTTTCGGCATCCTCGGGGGCAAAGAACTCTTCGCCCGTGATTTCCGCAGCGGCGCCTTCCACCAGGATCGGCGCGCCGGAAAGGTAATGCTCCATGATCGCGCCGAGGATTGCCGGCTTGAGATGCTGCCACTCGCCCGCGGCCTTGGTCACGGTCACGAAATCCGAGCCGAAGAAAACGCCGGTCACGCCCGGCACACCGAACAGGGCAGCGGCGAGCGGGGAAGCAGCGGCCTCCTCCGCATTACGGAATTCGCGGGTGGCTTCGCCCAAGACATCGCGCCCCGGCAAGAATTTCAGCGTCGCGGGATTGGGCGTGGCTTCGGTCTGGATGAACATATCGGCCTCTTGCGGCGGGGTTTGCAAGCCGGGGGCAAGGCCCGACGAAACCGCCTGCCGATTACATAGACCCGGAAAGCGCCGCGGAAAAGGGCTTGGCGCAAACGAACCACGTCATGCTCAAGCCAGCGCGCCGAAATCCGCCTCGCTGAGCCCGCCCGGCACGATCGTCACGGGAACCGGGAAATTCGCCGCGATCCGCCCGGCGATATGCGCAATAAGCGGACCTGGCCCCTCCTTGCCGGTTCCTGCGGCGAGCACGAGCCCGGCGATATCCTCGTCCGCCTCGATGGCGGCCGCGACCTCCTCGGCCGGCGGGCCGGTGCGGATCGAGCGCTCAGGCTCGAACCCGGCCTCGCGCCGCACGATCTCGGCCATGCGCAGGAACCGTGCTTCTGCCTCGGCTTCCGCTTCCGCCTGCATCATCTCGCCGATTCCGAGCCAGGGTTGCCCTGGCTCCGGTACGATGATCGCAAGCATCACCACATTGGCACCGCTGCGTCGCGCGCGGCGAGCTGCGAACAGAACCGCGCGTTCGCATTCTGGCGTTCCATCGATGATGGTCAGGATCTTCGCGCGATGACCCGGTTCGTAGGCGCGCCTGCGAAATGCCATGCCTCACCCTCGTCGGGCCGGAACGGCCCTTTGCGCATGCATGCTGCCAAAGCTCTTGCGTAGATGCAAGGCGCGGCTCAGCGCTGGACGAACCCCATGATCTCGCGCACTTCCCGCATCACCGGCTCCGCGATGGCCCGCGCGCGATCAGCGCCGTCGAAGAGAACGGCGTCGATCATCGCCGGATCGGCCACGAGGCGGCGCATCTCGTCGCCGATCGGCGCAAGGGAGGCCACCGCCAGATCAACAAGCGCCTGCTTGAAGGTGGAGAACTGGCCGCCGCCGAATTCCGTCAGGATGGAAGCGGCCTCGCGGCCTGAAAGCGCCGCGAAGAGCGTGACGAGGTTTTCCGCTTCCGGCCGCCCCTTGAGACCTTCGGCCTCGCTCGGCAACGGTTCGGGATCGGTTTTCGCCTTGCGGACCTTCTGCGCGATGGCATCGGCATCGTCGGTGAGGTTGATGCGCGAATAATCGGAAGCATCCGATTTCGACATTTTCTTCGTGCCGTCGCGCAGGCTCATCACGCGCGGCGCCGGCCCCGCGATCAGCGGCTCCGTGAGCGGGAAATAGTCACCCGAATTCAGCCCCAGCGCCTTGATCCGCTCGGCAAAATCGAAATTGAACTTCTGGGCGATATCGCGGGTCAATTCGAGATGCTGCTTCTGATCCTCGCCCACCGGCACGGCGGTCGCGCGGTAGAGCAGGATATCCGCCGCCATCAGCATCGGATAGGCGAAGAGGCCGACCGAGGCATTCTCGCGATCCTTGCCGGCCTTTTCCTTGAACTGCGTCATGCGGTTGGCCCAGCCCATACGGGCGACGCAATTGAAGATCCAGGCCAGTTCCGCATGGCCGGAAACCTGGCTCTGGTTGAAGACGATATGCTTCTTCACATCGACCCCGGCGGCGATATAAGCGGCGGTCACCTCATGGGTCGCGCGGCGCAATTCGAGCGGATCGTGCCCTTGCGTGATCGCGTGCATGTCAACGACGCAATAGATGCATTCATGCGAGGTCTGCAGTTCCGCGAAGCGCTTGATCGCACCGAGGTAATTGCCGAGATGGAGATTGCCGGTCGGCTGCACGCCCGAGAAGATGCGCGGCGTATGGGGCTTGAGGGAAATCGGCTGGCGGGTCACGGCAAATTCCTGTCCAGAAAGGTCGAGGCGACATAGCAACCTATCCCCGCCCCGACAAGAAAAAGCGTCGTTCAGTCAATCTTGCCAGGCCCTTCGTCGCGCAATCTGGCCCGCGCGACATCGAAGGCCCCCAGCCACCATGCAAGCAACAGGAACGGCAAGGCCCCCGCAAGACAAATGAAGGCAAGAACGCTGCCCTTGATCGCGATGCGAAGCGCCGGATCCATCAGCGGACGGGCCATTTCAGCGAGAAACGACACCAAAAGGCCCATCGCGACCGTGGCGAGGATGATCGCCAGCAAACGCCCGATTGTTCCGGGAACCAGACGGAAGCGCCCGAAAGCCGCGACCAGGAGAATGCCGGCATTGACCCAGGCACCCGACACCACGCCCCAGGCCGGCGCGAGCCTCGGGGTCACATCCCCGAGATACAAGGTCGCGGCGATATTGGCGGCGAGCGCGCATGCCACCGCCACCAGCGGCAGGCGCATATCCTCCCGCGCCAGGAAATGCGGCAGGATCACCTTCACCAGGACGAAGGCCGGCAAGGCGAGCGCAAGGATGCGCAGGATCCGGCCGGTCATCAGCGCATCTTCCGCCGAAAAGGCCGCGCGCTGGAACAGGACCGCCGCGATGGGTTTGGCGAGGATATAAAGCCCCATCGTCGCGGGCAGGATGAGGAGCGAGGCGAAGACGAGCGACTCGCTTTGCGCCGAAGCCACAGCATCGTCGTCACCCTGATGCAGCGCCCGCGAGATACGCGGCAGCAGGACGATGCCCACCGCGGAAGCCACGAAACCGAGAGGAAGCTGGAAGACCCTGTCCGCGAAATAGAGCCAGGAAATCCCCTTGGGCGCCAGCGAGGCGAATTGGCTCGCCACGATCATGTGGACATGGCCTGACCCCGCAATGATCATGCCCGGCAGCGCCAGCAGGAGCAAAGCCTTCGCCCCCGGATCGATCCGTCCGGCAAGCGCGTCGAACGGGCGCGGGCGCACATCAAACCCTTCGCGCGAAGCCGCCCACCAGAGCAAAGCAAGCTGGAGAAAGCCCGCCGCCAGCACGGTCGAGATCAGGACGAGGCCGGCCTTGCGCTGCTCCATCGGGATCACGACAAGCAGGATCGTCAGGACGAGAATCAGCAGCAGGTTGAGCACCACGGGGACGAGTGCGGCGACAGCGTAGCGCTCGCAAGCATTGAGCAGCGCCGACATCAGCGCCACGATCAGCACAAACCCGACGAATGGAAAGGCGATGCGGCCGAACAGCACTGCATCGGCGAATTTCGCCTCGTCGGCCCTGAACCCGTAGGCAAGGCCGGACATGATCGCCGGCATCGCGAATTCTGCCACCACGACCAGCACAATGGCGACAACACTCAGAAGCGAGAGGACATCATCGGAAAATCCCCGCGCCGCCTGCTCTCCGCCCTCCTGCTCCATCCGCGCGAACCGGGGCACCAGCGCGGCGTTGAACGCGCCGTCGCTCATCATGCGCCGGACAAGATTGGGAATGAGAAAGGCAGCGACATAGACATCAGCGATCGCGCTGGCGCCGAGGATCGCCGCGATCAGGATATCGCGGACAAAACCTGTGAGGCGGGAAACCAGCGTCGCCGAGCCGACAATCGTGAAGGGGAGCGCGAGCGACATGCCGGAAGACTCGCCCGCCCGATGGCGAAGGTCAAGCCTACACCGATGCAGGGGGTAAGGACTACTCGTCCCGAACCCTTCCGCGCCCCGCCTTGATCTGGCTCCGGCCTGCTTTTGACGCCAGGCGGCGCTCGCGCGCGGCCTTGGTCGGCTTGGTCGCGATGCGCGGGCGCGGCGGCTTCTGGGTCTCGTCCAGCATCGCCTGAAGGCGGGCGAGCGCGTCCTCCCGATTGCGCTCTTGCGAGCGGAACCGCTCGGCGCGCAAGACCACGATCCCCTCGAGGGTCAGCCGATCACCGGCCTTCTTCGCCATCCGCGCGGCGTGATTGGGATGAAGCGGAGCTTGGCCAAGATCAAAGCGCAGCTCGACAGCGGTTTCGACCTTGTTGACATTCTGCCCGCCCGGCCCGCTCGACCGCGTGAAACGGATTTCGATCAGGCTGGCGGGAATGCGCCAGCCGATGCCGCTGAGAAGGAAGGGGCCGGTTGTTTCCATCGCTTTCACTCGGAGTCATTCACCGGGTTAACGGATTCGCGACCAGCCTTGCTGTAAATGGCGGGACTTGTCACGCGCCGAATGGCCCCGGCGCCCATCAGGAATGATCGATGTCGCTCGACCCGATGCTGCTTCTGTTTTTTCCCGCCTTGATGGCTTTCGCGGCGATCAGCGACCTTCTGACCATGACCATCCCCAACCGCGTCTCGCTGCTGCTGATCGCCGGCTTCGTCGCCATGGCGATCATGACCGGGATGCCGATGAAAACCTTCGGCATGCATCTGGCGGCCGGCGCCCTGGTGCTGGCGATTACCTTCTCGCTGTTCGCCGCCGGGTGGATCGGAGGCGGCGACGCGAAACTGGCGGCGGCGACCGGGCTCTGGTGTGGTTTTGGTGTCTTGTTCGAGTATCTCATGCTCTCGACGATCCTGGGCGGCTTTCTGACCCTGGCGATCCTTTACGCCCGCACCGCCTTCCTGCCCGATTTCCTGATGCGCGTGCGCTGGATCGCGCGGCTGCATCACGAGAAAACCGGAATCCCCTATGGCATTGCCCTCGCGGCCGCGGGGCTGGTCGTCTATCCGCAAACGCAGCTCTGGCAGAGCGTGGCCATGGGCTGAACCCGCGTTCACCTTTGGTCAACGCCATTTCTCAAAGCCATATTAACCATACCTTGATCATTCCCTGCTCTAGTCGGTGGAAGCCGCGTTTTGCGCGCGCTTTGTCGTGGGGACCGTAGAACCGATGAAACCCGCCCGTCTGATCGTCGCCGGCGTCGCCGGCCTTGCCGGTTTGCTCGCGCTGATCATGTTCAACCGGCAGCCCGCGCCGGTCGTCGTGACCGCGCCAGCGCCGCCGGAGGCCGTGAAATCCACCGAGATCCTGGTGGCCAAGCGCGAACTTCCGATGGGCACCGCCCTCACGGAAAACGAGGTCACCTGGGCGAAATGGCCGCAGGACCTCGTGGCCTCGACCATGATCCAGCGCTCGGCACGGCCGGGCGCGATCGAGGAATTCAAGGGCGCGATCATCCGCCAATCCTTCTTCGCCAACGAGCCGATCCGCGAGGAGAAGGTGATCAAGGGCAGCGGCTCGGGCTTCCTCTCGGCCATCCTCCCGGCGGGAAAGCGCGCCGTGGCGATCTCGATTGACAGCCGCGGCGCGACCAGCGCCGGCGGCTTCATCCTCCCCAATGATTACGTCGACGTCATCACGACGCGGCGCGACGCCGATGCCTCGATGCGCGCCGGCAACGACATCTATCAAAGCGTGACTGTGCTCACGAATATCCGCGTTCTCGCCATCGGACAGAACATCCAGGAAAAGAACGGCGAGCGCGTCGTGGTCGGTGAGACCGCGACCCTCGAACTCGACCCGGTGCAGGCGGAGCAGATCACGCTTCAGCAGCGCTCGGGGACGCTCGCGCTCTCCCTGCGCTCCATGGCCGATGCCAACAAGCCCGATGAGCCGCGTGCGCGCGCATCCGGCAATTCCCTTACGGTCGTGCGGTTCGGCGTTGCACAGGAGGTTACCCATCGATGATCACATCCCGTGCGATCCATGCGCCATGGCTGGCGGCCTCTGCCCTTTCGCTGCTCGCGGCTCTCACCGGCGCTTCGGCTCTGGCGGCTTCCCCGCCCAAGCAATATGGCGGCGTTCCCTATGAGCCGATCCCCACGCCGCGCATCGCGCCCAATGCGAGCGACGCGCAGATGTCGCGCCGCGTCGACATGGCCGTCGGCAAGTCGTTGGTTTTCGATCTCCCGCGCGATGCCGGCGAAATCTTTGTCGCCGATCCCAAGGTGGCGAACGCGATCGTGCGGACGCCGCGTAAGATCTTCATCGTCGGGGCAGGGCCGGGCTCGACCAGCGTCTTCGTGATGGACAAGGAAGGCCAGCAGATCGCCGCGCTCGATATCGCGGTCGCCAAGGAGCTTTCGCGCGAATTGTCGATCCTGCGCGAGGTGCTTGGCCGCGCCATGCCCAAGGCCGATATCAAGGTCACCTCGGTGGGCGAGAGCTTCGTCCTCTCCGGCACGGTGGATTCGGCCCTCGAGGTCCAGAACGCGCTCGATATCGCCAACAACCTCGTCGGCCAGTCGGGTGGTAGCGGCGGCGGAGGTGGCGCACTCGGGGGCGGTGGCGGTGGTGGCGGCGGCAAGGTCGTCAATGCCCTTCAGGTCCGCGGGCGCGATCAGGTCATGCTCAAGGTGACGATCGCGGAAGTCCAGCGCACGGTCATCAAGCAGCTCGGCATCAATCTCAACGGCCAGTGGAGTCTCGCCGGCGCCGTCTTCGGCGGGACGACGCAACAGCCCTTCTCGGTGCAGCGCCAGATCCTCTCGGACACGACCCTCACCGGCGACATTGCCGGCAAGAGCGGAACGATGCGCGCGCTGGAACGCCAGGGCGTCCTGCGCACGCTCGCCGAGCCGACGCTGACCGCGATTTCCGGCGAAAGCGCGAAGTTCCTCGCCGGCGGCGAGATTCCCGTCCCGCAGAGCGAAACCTGCTCGGTGGATGCGTTCGGCCGCCGCGCCTGTATCGTCTCGCTCGCCTACAAGCCCATCGGCGTGACGCTGAACTTCACGCCCGTGGTGATGAGCGAGAACCGGATCTCCGTGCGTCTCGCCACGGAAGTCACCGAAGTCGATGCCGACAATTCCTTCACGCTGAGCCAGACAACGATGCCGGGCTTCCGCACCCGCAAGGCGGAAACCACGGTGGAGCTGCCTTCCGGCGGTGTTCTGGCGACGGCCGGCATCATCCAGCAGCAGAGCCGCCAGCATATCAACGGCCTGCCCGGCGCGATGAACATCCCCATCCTCGGCACGCTCTTCCGCTCGCGCGATTACCTGCGCAACGAGACCGAGCTGCTCATCCTCGTCCAGCCCTTCATCGCCAAGCCCAGCGCCCCCGGCCAGATCGCCCGTCCGACCGACGGCCTGGCGGACGCGACGGACCCCTCGACGATTTTCATGGGCCGGCTGACCCGCACCTACGGCACCAAGGGCGGCGCGCCCCAGGCGCCGCGCGGGCAGGTCGGTTTCATCCGGGATTGATGCCGATGACCCATGATCCTGCCCTGCCGCAACGCAGAACCCCGAAACCGAATGGAGCAGCCTGCATGTCGCGCGTATCCGCCTTGGGAGCGAAAGCCGCCCTGCTCATCGTGCCGGCCGTGATGCTCGCGGGATGCGCGAATTTCCGCCCGACCCAGCAAGCCTTCGCGCCGGATGAATACGAGCAACGCCACCCGATCCGCCTCACCGACACGATGCGGCATCTCGATATTTTCGCCAATGGCCGCGCGCTCGACGCACGCCAACAGCGCGATCTCGCGGAATTTGGCGCGGAATATGCGCGTTCCGGACGTGGCCCGCTGATGATCGCGGCGCCCGCGGGGCCCGCCGGCGCCTATGGAATCGAGACCATCCGCGCCGCGCTCGGCGTCAAAGCGCCGGTCCGCATCACGCATTACCGGGGCGATCCCGCCATCGGTGCCTCGCCGGTTCGCGTTTCCTTCGCGCGTTTCGGCGCGGAAGTCGCCTCGACCTGCGGCCTGTGGCCCGAGGATCTCGCCGGCACGCGCGAGGCCCAGACCTGGCATAACCGGCCCTATCACAATCAGGGCTGCGCCTATCAGACCATGATGGCGGCGCAGGTGGCGGACCCGATCGACTTCGTGCGGCCCCGCCCGGAAGGGCGCTCGGACGTGGTCAAGCGCGTCAAGGATATCGAAGCTCTGCGCAAGGATCAGGATCCTTCTACCCAATGGCGTAAGGACGACGCCAAGATCAAGGAAGCGCAGCAGTGACGCCCGGCGCAAGGATGCGGCGGGTTACGGAGGTAGGATGATGTCGGAGAGCACGATCGCGCCGTTGCCCTATGTGGCGATCCAGGTCTTCTACGAGACGAGCGGCGTCGCCGCGATCGTCGAGGAAGCCACGCAGGACCGGCGCATGGCGAAAGCGCAGATCCGCGTGCAGGCCGGCGGCGTTGTCGGCGCCGTGGAGGCCTATCGCGATGCGCCCACGCCGAATGTGATCGTCATCGAGGCCATGGGAGATGGCAGCGTGCTGCTCAGCCATCTCGATCAGCTCGCGGGGAGCTGCGACGAAGGCACGCGCGTGCTGGTGATCGGCCATGTCAATGACGTGCTGCTCTATCGCGAATTGATGCGGCGCGGCGTGAGCGACTATCTTGTCGCGCCGGTCGACGTCGTCAGCTTCATCAGCGCGCTCTCGGCCATTTTCACGGGGCCGGAGGCCAAGCCGGTCGGACGTTCCATCGCCGTGCTGGGCGCGAAGGGCGGGGTCGGCTCCTCGACCATCGCGCATAACCTCGCCTATACCATCGCGCAGGAGATGGCCGTCGAGACCGTCATCGTCGATCTCGACCTTCCTTTCGGCACGGCGGGGCTGGATTTCAATCAGGATCCGCCGCAAGGCATCATGGAGGCCGCCTTCGACCCCGGCCGGGTCGATGTCAACATGATTGAGCGCCTGCTCACGCGCTGCGCGCCCAATCTCAGCCTGATCGCCGCGCCCTCCAGCCTTGAAAGGGTCTTCGACTTTTCCGCCGAGACCTTCGATCCCGTCTGCGACGCCCTGCGCGCGAGCATGCCCGCGATCGTCTATGATGTCCCCCATCTCTGGACCGCCTGGGCACGGCAGGTCGTCGTGGGGGCGGACGAGGTGGTCATTGTTGCCGCGCCGGATCTCGCCAACCTGCGCAACGCGAAGAACCTGATCGACACGCTCGCCCTCGCGCGCCCGAATGATCCCCGGCCACGGCTGCTGTTTAATCAGGTCGGGCTGCCCAAAAGGCCGGAAATCGCGGCAGCGGAATTCTCCAAGGCGCTCGAATGCGAGCCCGTGGGCATGATCGGTTTCGACGCGCAGCTCTTCGGCGCGGCGAGCAATAACGGCCAGATGATTGCCGAGATCCAGCCCAAATCGAAGACCCAGGAAGCATTTCTCGAGCTCGCCAGGACCTTGATGGGCCGTCAGGAAGTGCGGATCGGAAAGAAGACGCTCCTTTCCACCTTGCGCGAACGGTTCGCCGGCCGCGCGAACCGGGCGGCATGAAGCCGACCGACTCCAAACTCAATCGCGTGATGCGAGGATGACGATGTTCGGCAAGCGGACGACAATCGGGCAGGAAGCGAGACCAGCCGCACCGGCGGCTCCGGCCCCGGTCGCGCGCCGGCCGGAGGAACCCGCGCCAGCCGCGGCGCCGGTCCGCCCCAGCGCGCCCGCCCCCATATCCGCGGCGCCGCAGCGCTCCGACCAATATTTCCAGACCAAGAGCATGGTCTTCGGCGCGATGATCGAATCCATCGATCTCAGCCAGCTCGCCAAGCTCGATGCCGCCTCCGCGCGCGACGAGCTGCGCGATGTCATCACCGAGATCCTCGCGCTCAAGAATGTCGCCATGTCGATTTCCGAGCAGGAGGACATGCTCGACGACATCTGCAACGATGTTCTGGGTTTCGGGCCGCTCGAACCCTTGCTCGCGCGCGATGATATCGCCGATATCATGGTCAATGGCGCCGAGCGCACCTTCATCGAGGTCGCCGGCAAGATCCAGCTGACCAATATCCGCTTCCGCGACAATGCCCAGCTGATCAATATCTGCCAGCGCATCGTCAGCCAGGTGGGCCGGCGCGTCGACGAAAGCTCGCCGATCTGCGACGCGCGCCTGCTCGATGGCTCGCGCGTCAACGTGATCGCGCCACCGCTGGCGATCGACGGGCCGGCGCTCACCATCCGCAAGTTCAAGAAGGACAAGCTGACCCTCGACCAGCTCGTCAAGTTCGCCTCCATCTCGGCCGAAGGCGCCGAAGTGCTCAAAATCATCGGCCGCGTGCGCTGCAATCTCGTGATTTCCGGCGGTACCGGCTCGGGCAAGACGACGCTGCTCAACTGCATGACGCGCTATATCGATGACGACGAGCGCGTCATCACCTGCGAGGACGCGGCGGAACTCCAGCTCCAGCAGCCGCATGTGGTGCGCCTCGAAACCCGCCCGCCCAATCTCGAGGGCCAGGGCGCGGTGACGATGCGCGATCTCGTCAAGAACTGCCTGCGCATGCGCCCCGAGCGGATCATCGTCGGCGAGGTGCGCGGCCCCGAAGTGTTCGACCTGCTTCAGGCGATGAATACCGGCCATGACGGCTCGATGGGCACGATCCACGCCAACTCCCCGCGCGAATGCCTCGCCCGCATGGAGGCGATGATCGCGATGGGCGGCTATTCGCTGCCGCCGAAAACCGTGCGTGAGATGATCGTCTCCTCGGTGGATGTGATCATCCAGGCCCAGCGCCTGCGCGACGGCTCGCGCCGCATCACGCATATCACGGAAGTGATGGGCATGGAGGGCGATATCATCACGACGCAGGATCTCTTCGTCTATGAAATCGAGGGCGAGGACGCCAATGGCCGCGTCATCGGCAAGCACAAATCAACCGGGATCGGCCGCCCCCGCTTCTGGGAGCGCGCGCGCTATTACGGCGAGGAACGCCGCCTCGCCGCGGCTCTGGACGCCGCCGAGAAGCGCGACGAACGGGCCGCCTGATGGATACCCAGCAACTCATCGTCGCCGCGCTTGCGACAATCGCGGTCGGCGGGTTGGGAATGGTCTTTCTCGAACCCCTGCTCTCGGGCGCCAATCGCGCGGAGAAGCGGCAGGCCGCCGTCGCGGAATCGCGGGCGAAGCGGCGCGCAAGCGAGGAGGCGGGCGCCCGCCGGCGCCAGATCGCGGATTCGCTCAAGGAAATCGACGACCGGCAGAAAGCGAAAAGCCCCACGCTTGAACAGCGCTTCGAGCGCGCCGGCGTCAGCTGGACCCGCCGGACCTTCATTCTTGTTTCCATCGGATGTGCCTTCGCCCTCGCGCTGCTTATGCTGATCATCACCGGCAAGCTGCTGCTGGCATTGGGCGGCATGATCGTGGGCGGCCTCGGATTGCCGCGCTGGTGGCTCAATCGACTGGCCAAAAAGCGCCAGAAGCTCTTCCTCCAGGAATTCCCGAACGCGATCGAGGCCATCGTCCGCGGCATCAAATCGGGCTTGCCGCTCAATGATTGCTTCCGCCTCATCGCCAACGAGTCCAAGGAGCCGGTGCGATCGGAATTCCGCTCCATCGTCGAGGCCCAGGCCATGGGGCTTTCCATCGCCGACGGTGTGGAGCGGATTTACGAGCGCATTCCGCTCAGCGAAGTGAACTTCTTTTCGATCGTCATCCAGATCCAGTCGAAATCCGGCGGCAATCTCGGTGAGATCCTGCTCAACCTCTCCAAGGTGATCCGCGATCGCAAGAAACTGCGCGACAAGGTCAGCGCCATGAGTTCGGAAGCAAAATCCTCTGCCGGCATCATCGGCGCGCTTCCCCCGCTTGTGGGCTTCCTGACCTATCTCGGCGCGCCCGATTACATCAAGCTGCTCTGGACCACCAAGGCGGGCAATCTCGGCCTCATCGGCTGCGTGGTCATGATGGGCATCGGCATCCTGGTGATGCGCAAGATGATCAATTTCGAGGTCTGACCGATGAGCGGGCTGATCCAGAAAGCAACCGATCCGACGCTCATCGCCGCCGTACTGACCGCGATCGCCGTCTCGGCGACCATCGTCACGATCGCCATGCCGCTGCTTGACCGCTCGGATATGCGCGACCGCATGAAATCCGTCGCGCTCGAGCGCGACCGGATCCGCGCGCGCGAGCGTGAAAGACTCAACCAGCAGGCCAAGGCCTCGCTGCGCTCGACACCCGGCACCACCGCCAAGCGGATCGTCGAGCAGTTCAACCTCACCAAATGGCTCAGTTCGGAGACCTCGACCGAAAAGCTCATGCAGGCGGGCTTTCGCGGCCCGAAGGCAGAGACCTCTTTCCTTGTCGCGCGCCTGATCGCGCCGCTCGCGCTGATCGTTCTGGCGATTCTCTACCTGCTGCTCCATCCGAAGCTCAATCTGCCGCTGATGGGCAAGGCCATGATCGTGATCGTGGCGGCCTATCTCGGAATCAAGCTGCCGGAAATCTATCTCTCAAACACCAAATCGAAACGGCAGGCCTCGATGCGGGCCGCCTTTCCCGATGCGCTCGACCTCATGTTGATCTGCGTCGAATCGGGCATGTCGATCGAGCATGCCTTCCGCAAGGTGGCTGGCGAGATCGGGACTTCCTCGGTCCCGATGGCGGAGGAGCTGGCACTGACCACGGCCGAGCTTTCCTACCTGCCGGACCGCCGGATGGCTTACGAGAATTTCGCCCGCCGCACCGGGCTCGACAGCGTGAAATCCGTCTGCACCGCGCTGATCCAGGCGGAGCGCTACGGCACGCCGCTCGGCCAGGCCCTGCGCGTCCTCGCGCAGGAGAGCCGCGATCAACGCATGAACGCGGCCGAGAAAAAGGCCGCTTCCCTGCCGCCCAAGCTCACCGTGCCGATGATCGTGTTCTTCATGCCGGCGCTTTTCATCGTCATCCTGACGCCGGCGATGATCCAGATCTTCAAGTGGCAGTGACGATCCGATCCGGCGCGCGGTAGCGGCCGGACGCCACCCTTACTGCGCCTTCGGCGGGCTGGCCGTGCGCGAGCGTGCGAAGAGGGAGCTTCCGGTGAAAAGGGTATTGCCCGCGGTGGCGGGGGGCGGCGCGGGCTGCGCGACCGGGCGCGCCGGCACCTCGATCGGCTTGCGCTGCAAGCTGAGCACCAGCGCCAGATTGGCCTCGATCCGGTGATCGGCGCCCGGCTGGGCCATGGCGAGGCGAAGGGTTTCCTCGGCCTTTGGAAGTTCCTTGGACAGGATGTAGGACAGGCCGAGATTGTTGAGGATCGTCGGCTCGTTCGGCGCGATCTTCAGCGCCTTGGCGTAGATCTCGCGGGCGCGGGCGTGATCGCCGGTCTGATCATGGATCGATCCGAGCGTCGAGAGAATGCGCCAATCCGGGCGCTCCTCGGAATTGGTCTGGGTGAGCACCGTGATCGCTTCATCGAAACGGCCGATATCGGCGAGACTTTTGCCATAGGCCGCCGCGATCTCGCGATCGCCGACATTCTGGATCGAGGCGCGCTGGAGCACGGCGGCGGCCTGCGCATGCTGGCCATTGGCGCGCAAGGCCGCGGCATAATCGAGCGAGGCGCGCTTCTCGCCGGGCCTGGCATCATAGGCGCGGCCGAGTTCGGCAAGCGCAGCGAGCGTCGGCGGCGCGCCAGGAACGGGCGAAGTCGCCTGGCCGCTATCCCTGAGGGAGCCGGTGAAAGAGCCGAGACGGCTCGAACAGGCGCCAGCTGCCAGCCCGAGCGCAAGTCCGAGCGCGAGACGTGAGGCGGTGGCGAGCCTACCCGGCCGGTGGGGGCGCGATGAGGTCGAAAACATGGGGATCCCTCGCTCGTGACAGAAATTTCGGGGCGCGATCCGGGCCCGGCACGAAAAAAGGAATAACTCGTTAACCCTAATCAGGTGTTAATCACGCAACGAACCTTCATTTCCGGGATTCTCGATGACCAAGAAATCCGCCTCGGCACAATCCGTAACGGCGAAAAGCCTGCCTGTTCATCTTTCCAGCGAAGCCGGCTTTGCCAAGATCGCGAAGCTGCTCTCTCCAGCCGCGCGCCAGTTCTCAGAGGGTATGGGTTTTGCCGCGAAATCCGGTGCGATGCTCGTGGTTCCGGGCACGGATGGCAAGCCGGAAGCGGCGCTTTTCGGCACGGGGAGCGACGAGGGCCTCGCCGACAACCCCTTCCTCGCGGGCAAGCTCGCGACCGATCTTCCCCCTGGCCGCTATCATCTGGCAGGCAAGGTGGCAAAGCCGCAACTCGTCTATCTGGCCTTCCTGCTGGGGAAATACCGTTTCTCGCGCTACCGCAAGCACGACCTACGCGACGTGACGCTCGACGCACCGGAAGGCTGTGATGCCGCCACGATCGAGCGGACGGCCGAGATCATCTGCATGGGCCGCGATCTCATCAACACGCCCGCCAACGATCTCACCACCGCCGATCTCGCCGCCGCCGCGAAGGCGCTGGCCAAGGCGCACAAGGCCAAGTTCAAGGAGATTGTGGGTGATGATCTGCTTGAGGAGAATTTCCCCCTCATCCACGCCGTGGGCAAGGCTTCCGCGGTGCCGCCGCGTCTGGTCGATATCCGCTGGGGCGCCACCGATGCGCCAAAGGTCACCTTGGTGGGTAAGGGCGTCGTCTTCGATACGGGCGGGCTCGATCTGAAAACCTCCGCCTCCATGCTCCTGATGCGCAAGGATATGGGCGGCGCCGCGACCGCCCTGACCACGGCCGCCCTCATCATGGCCTCGGGCATCAATGTCAGGCTGCGCGTACTGCTCCCCATCGTCGAGAATGCCGTCTCCGGCCTGTCCTTCCGACCCGGCGATATCTACCCCTCGCGCAAGGGAATCACGGTCGAGATCGGCAATACCGATGCCGAGGGACGGCTCATCCTTGCCGACGCGCTGACACTGGCCGACGAAGAAAAACCCGATCTGCTCGTCGATTTCGCGACCCTTACCGGCGCGGCCCGCGTCGCGCTGGGCCCGGAGCTGCCGCCTTTCTACACCGATGACGAGGCGCTTGCCGCCGAGATCGCCCGCATAAGCGGGGAAACCCATGATCCCGTCTGGCGCATGCCGCTCTGGAAACCCTATCAGGCGATGCTCGATTCCAAATACGCCGATACGAACAATACCGGCGCCAGCGGCTTTGCGGGTTCAATCACCGCCGCGCTGTTCCTCAAGCGCTTCGTGAGCGATACCTCCGCCTATGCCCATTTCGACATCTATGGCTGGAATCCTTCCGCCAAACCCGGCAAGCCCGAGGGTGGCGAGCCGCAGGCGGCGCGACTCGTGGCGGCTCTGGTGGCGAAACGTTTCGCCCAGAAATAGGTGGAGGGCCCAAATTCATCGTTCTTCAGCCGGAAATCTCAGTTATGCTACGGCTGTGGAACGATTGAGCCATAAACCATCGGTGACAGAGGATCGACACCGGAATGAGTCTCAAGCTGCGACCGGCACAGGCGTTGCGACTCTGGCAAGAAGTCGGGCTGTCCCTCATCCGGTCGCAGGGCGTGGATCTCACCTCGCGGCAATTCGTGATCTTGTTGACGATCTATCTCGAACCTCCGCCTCATACCGTGCGCAGCCTCGCAGCCAAGCTCGGGGTGACGAAGCCGGTCATCACCCGCGCCCTCGACGCGATGGGTGATCTTGACCTCGTCTCCCGTCGGCGCGACCCGACGGACCGGCGCAACGTCATCATCCAGCGCACGGTGCGCGGCGCGCTCTTTCTCGAGGAGTTCGGCGATCTCGTCGTCGAGCAGGCCGAGAAACTGACACCCTGAACCACGAGGAAGCCATGTCTGTCGAAACACCAGCCCTTGATCGCCGGCTCACCCCGGCGCGCGCCGATCTCGCGGCGATCGCGCTGGAAGGCAAGGTCGAGGCCGCGCGCTTCGTCCATCCCGTCGCGATGCAGGTCGGCCTTGCCGTGACGCCTTTGCGCAAGGCGCCCGACGCGGCCCTGGGCTACGAGACCGAATTGCTGCCCGGCGAGCGGGTGGATGTCTATGAGATCCGCGATGGCTGGGCCTGGCTTCAGGCGAAGCGCGACGGCTATGTCGGCTATGCGCCCGTGCCGATGCTGCACGCGCCGCCCGTCGATAGCACCCATCGTGTGAGCGCGATTCGCACCTTTCTTTATCCCGAACCCAGCATCAAACTGCCCCCGCGCATGCTTCTCCCCTATGGGGCCGAGATCGCGGTGACGGAGCTGGAAGGGAAATTCGCACGCATCAAGGAAGGCTATGTCTTCAGCGCGCATCTCGAACCTGTCGGACAGCATGTCGCCGATCCGGTGAGCGAGGCGGAGCGTTTCCTCGGCATTCCTTATCTGTGGGGCGGAAAATCCTCGCTCGGCCTCGATTGCTCGGCCCTGGTGCAGACCGCGTTCGGCGCGGCTGGCATCGCGGCCCCGCGCGACAGCGACATGCAGGAAAACAGCTGCGGCCATGCCATCGCGATCCCGAATGATCCCGCGCATTTCAAACGCGGCGATCTGCTGTTCTGGAAAGGGCACGTCGCCATCGCCCAGGGCGAAGGTCGGATGATCCACGCCACCGCCTACAGCATGTCCGTGATTTCCGAACCCATCGAGACGGCGCTCGCGCGCATCGCCGCCGGGGGAGATGCCTTGCGCAGCGTGCGCCGGCACGGCTGAGCGTCTTTGCTGACAATTCCGTGATATCCGGCGCAGGCGCTTTACGCGCGCGCCTTTTGTGCGACACTTGGCTCATCCCGAGGAGAGTCGCATGGCAATTGCGCGGCGTTGGGTTTTTCTGGCGGCATTCACGAGCCTGCTTTACGCGGCGGCGGCCTTCTTTTCCGCTCCAGCCTCGAAAGCGCAGGCCCCCGCCGATTTCTGGAACGAGAAGGGGCCGGAGGTCGATGTCGCCCTCGTCCTCGCGGTCGATATCTCCTACTCGATGGACCATGACGAATTGACCGTCCAACGCCAGGGTTACATCGCCGCCCTGACCTCGCGCGAAGTTCTGGAGGCGATCCGGCGAGGGGTCACAGGACGCATCGCGGTGACCTATCTCGAATGGGCCGGCACCTCGACGCAGGAAGTCGTTGTCGACTGGGCGATCATCCATGACCAGAAAAGCGCGGATGCCTTCACAAGGCAGATGGCGATGGCACCGATCCGTCGCGCGCGCCGGACCTCGATCACCGGCGCAATCGAATTCTCGATGGAGCGATTGCGCCTTGCGGCGCTGCGCCCCATCCGCCGCGTCATCGATATATCGGGCGATGGCCCCAACAACGAGGGCGGGCCGGTAACCCGCGCGCGTGACACCGCCGTGGCGGCGGGCGTCACGATCAACGGCCTGCCGATCATTCTGCCGCGGAGCTTCGCCTCGGTCTATGACGTGGCTGGCCTCGACGAATATTATGAGGATTGCGTGATCGGCGGACAGGGCGCCTTCATCGAGGTGATCTCGGAACACGGCCAGTTCGCGCCGGCCATCCGCAACAAGATCCTGCGTGAGGTCGCCCAATCCACGATGAACGACGCCTCGGCCCGCCCCGTCCAGCAGCGCCGGTCCGATTGCATGATCGGCGAACGGCAATGGCAGCGCCAATGGGGGAACTAGCGCGTGAACCGGCTACTTAGGAGGCAACTGATTTTCGCAGAACCGCGCCCCTCTGGACAGGCATGAAAACCTCGGCCATTCTGGGCCATGTACAGCAATACTCCCTCCGCTCCCGGCTTCAGCCGCGTCAAGACGCCCGCCGAGGCCATTGATCGCTTGGCAGAACTTCACACCAATGCAACCCGCACTTTGCGCGGCGCGCTTCACCGCTATTTCGAAACGCGCGAAGCGCCGAGCGCCGAGGAACGGGCGGCTTTCCGCTACCCGGAACTGCGCGCGATCTACACGCCCGACGGGGTGACGCCTTCCGCCACGCGGGCTTACGCGAAATTCCAGCGCCCCGGTCTTTACGCCACCAGCGTGACGCATCCCGCCGCCTTCCGCCCCTATCTTCTCGAACAGCTCGAACCGCTGGTTTCCGAATATGGCGCGACGCTCGAAGTGGGCATCGGCCAGCAGGAAATCCCCTATCCCTACGTCACCGAACAGGGCGACGAACTGGCCCGCGCCGGGCTCAGCGCCGCCGAGCTTGCACGCTTCTTCCCGGTGCCCCGCCTTTCCATGGTGGGCGATGAGGTGGCGGATGGCCTCTGGCGCCATACCGAGGGCCAACCCCGGCCGCTCGGCCTGTTCGATGCCGTGCGCACCGATTTCTCGCTGCGCCGGCTCGTGCATTATACCGGCACGGATTGGCGCGCGATCCAGCCCTGGATCCTGCTGACCAATTACCATCGCTATGTCGACCAGTTCATCGGCTGGGGCCTCGACCGCATCGCCGAAGACGGGCCCTATCAGAGCGTGATCCTGCCCGGCGGGGTTACGATCAAGCGGGGCACCCCGCGCGCCGAGGCCGAGGCACTCGCCGCGAGCACGCCGTGGCACCGCTTCCAGATGCCGGCCTATCACGTCACCACGGCCGATAACCAAGGCGTCACGCTGGTCAATATCGGCGTCGGCCCTTCCAATGCCAAGAACATCACCGATCACCTCGCGGTGCTCAGGCCCAATTGCTGGCTGATGATCGGCCATTGCGGCGGCTTGCGCCAATCCCAGGCGATCGGCGACTACGTCCTCGCCCACGGCTATTGGCGGCAGGACAAGATCCTCGATTCCATCGTGCCGCCGGATATCCCGATCCCCGCGCTCGCCGAGGTGCAGATCGCGCTTCAGCAGGCGGCGGCGCTGATCACCGGCGATCGCGGCGATGCGCTCAAGCGCCGCCTGCGCACCGGCACCGTGATGACCTATGATGACCGCAACTGGGAGCTGCGCTGGAATCAGGAGCGGCAGAAAATAAACCTCTCGCGCGCCATCGCGGTCGATATGGAATCGGGCACCATTGCCGCGCAGGGCTACCGGATGCGCGTGCCCTATGGCACCTTGCTCTGCGTCTCGGACAAGCCGCTTCACGGCGAGATCAAGCTGCCGGGCGCCGCGAATGCCTTCTATGCCAGTGCCGTCGCCCAGCATCTCGAGATCGGCCTTGCCGCGCTCGATCTCTTGCGCGGCGAGCGCGACAGCCTCCATTCGCGAAAGCTGCGCAGTTTCGACGAGCCGCCTTTCCGGTAAGGGAAAACCCCGCCCTTGCGCGGCAGGAAGCGCCGCGCAAGGCGGCTAGGATATTCCTCAGAGCACCGCGCCGGGCCGCGCGCCCGTCGGTCGCCCGTCGAGGATAACCGGCTCGCCGGCGACAAGCACATGGCGGATGCCGGAGGCGAGAAGATCCGATTGCGTAAACGTCGCGCGATCCGAGATATCATCCTCGAAGATGACGATATCCGCCACCGCGCCGGGCCGCATGATCCCGCGATCATAGAGGCCGAAGCGCTGCGCCGAGATCGAGGTCATGCGCCGCACCGCATCTTCCAGCGAGAACCACAGCGCCTCCACCCGCAGGGGACCGGCCACGCGCGGGAAAGTGCCGAAGGCGCGCGGATGCACCTTGGCGCCGGGACGCGGGAGACCATCCGAACCAACCATATGCAGACGATGCGAGCAGGCGCAGCGCACATCCGCCTCGTCGAGCTGGAACATCACGATTCCGGTGCGCCCCTCATCCTCTTCGACAAAACGTACCAGCAGGTCGAAAGGCGCGATGCCGAGCCGGCGCGCGGCCTCATCCATGCGCAGACCTTCCAGCGATTTGAGGTGCTCCGCCCCGATCGCCGAGAGCTGTACGTTCGACCAGCCGATAAGCGAGATCTTGGATTGCAGTTCGGGATCGTCGTCGCCCTTCTCCACCCAGTCCCGCAGGGTGGCCCGCGTCGCGGGATCGGCGAGGCGCGCCAGCAGGGCCGGCAGACCGCCTTCAAGGCTGGAAGGCGGCAGGAGCTGGAGCATGTAGCTCGACCCCGCCATATAGGGATACATGTCGAAGGAGACGTCGATCCCCTCGCAGCGCGCGGCTTCAAGCCGGTCGATCGCCGCGGGGATGCGGCCCCAGTTCGGTCGCCCCGCCGCCTGGAGATGCGAGAGAAGCCCCGGCGCGCGCGCCTTGCGCAAAACCGCGAGGAATTCCTCGATCGAGGACATCAGCCCGCCTTCATAGGAGCGGACATGCGCCGCGACGAGCTTGCCGCAAGCGGCCGCCGTCTCCGCGAGCGCCACGAGTTCCCGCTCATCCGCGAAGGCGGAGGGCGGATAGACCAGCCCATAGGAAATGCCAGCCGCGCCGGCTTCGAGCTGGGCCTTGAGCAGGGCCTGCATCCGCGTGATTTCCGCCTCGGTCGCCGGGCGGTTCTCGTAACCCATCACCGCGAGGCGGATCGCGCCATGGCCGACCAGCGAGACGAGATTGGGCGCAATGCCCCGGCGATGCAGTTCCGCGCGATAGGCCGAGAAATCGGCGAAGATCTCGTCGCTGCCCGTCTCGCCCAGAAGCCCCGCGAAATGGCCGCGCAGCAATTCATGCGAATCCGCGCTCGCGGGATAGAGTGAGAAGGAGCAATTGCCGGCGACGATGGTGGTGACCCCCTGCGCGATCTTCTCCGGCCTGTCCGGCTCGCGCAGGAAGACGAGATCATCGTGGCAATGGGCATCGATGAAGCCCGGCGCGAGCCAGGCCTCGCCGGCCTCGATCACGCGATCGGCCTGCCCCGCGAGAGCAGGGCCGATCGCGGCGATCCGGCCATTCTCGATCCGCGCATCGCCCCGAAACCACGGCGCGCCCGTGCCATCGATGATCCGCGCGTTGCGGATGAGAATCGAGCCCGCCATGTTCTGCTCCTCAGCGCCGCGCCGCGGCGATGATCGCCGCCGCGAGGTCGGTATCCGTCACGCTCAGCGCGTATTCGCGCGAACGATCGTTTTCCTCGGCCTTGCCCGTGCCGCCCATGCCGACATGCGGGTTATGCCAGCTCATGCCGCTCGGCACCTGTTTCATCGCCGCGAAATGGAGTTCGTCCACGCCCGAGCCGTCGCGCACGGTTGCGATGTTGGCGGCGTCGAGAAAGCCGCAGGCCATGACCTTGAGCCGCCCCGCCGCCCGTTCCACCGTGCGGCGGAGATTGGCGAGTCCTTCCATCGCGGTGTCGCGCTGGCCAGAGGTCAATACGCGCTTCACGCCGCAGCGGACCAGAGCCTCCACCGCCTGATCGAGATCGCGCGTCATGTCGAAGGCACGATGCGAGGTGGTCGACATCGGCCCCGCCGCCTCGACCAGCGCGCGCATCCGCGCCTCGTCATAGGTCGCATCCGCATTGAGGCAGCCGAAGACGACGCCCTTCACGCCCATGTCGCGGCAGGCGCGGATATCGGCCAGCATGGTCGCGAATTCCGCCTCGGAATAGAGGAAATCCCCGCCGCGCGGGCGAATGATCGGGTATACGGGAATCCGCGCGCGCTCCAAGGCCACCCGGATGATGCCGAGGCTGGGCGTGAGCCCCCCTTCGAGCAGGCTCGCGCAGAGTTCAACGCGGTCAGCACCGGCCGCCTCGGCGGCAAGAACGCCATCCACTCCCTCGACGCAGAGTTCAATCAGCGGGGATGTCATTTGAACGCTCCGTCATAGAGGCGCGGCAGGAAGCGGGTGGCCGCCGAGAACCGCGCGAAGGAGCGCGACGATTCTGGCGTCCATCCCGTTTCCGCGATCGCGGAGATACGCGGGAAGACAAGGCGCTGGAAGATGCGCCTGTCCGCCATGGATTCGCTCCAGATACAGGCCTGAACGCCGATCATCCGCCCGCGATGCTCGGGCGCGAACCCGTCCAGCGGGTCGTAGCGATAGGTATTTTCGAGGCTTGAGACGCCGGCCCAGGAGGCACCGGGCTCCCACCAATCGGTTGAGCGGGACATATCGAGGTAATAGGCCTGCCCCGGCGACATGACGACATCATAGCCCTTCGCCGCAAGTTCAGAGCCGATCTTCGTGTCGCGCCAGGCCACGAGATAGGCCCCTTCGGGCGGGATGCCGCCGCCATGCGCGCCCTCTTCCCATGCGCCGGTGATCCGACCAGCCGCGCGGATGCGCTCATGCAGGCGGCGCAGGAAATCGGCCTGCAATTCCGGGACACCGCCGCCGATCTCGGCCATGCGGGCCTTCGCCGCGGGCGAGCCGAGCCAGGCATCATCCGGCACTTCATCCGCACCGACATGGATCCATTTGCCCGGGAAAATCGCCATCAGCTCATCGAAGACGGTGTCGGCGAATTCCCTCACCTCCGGCACCGCGTTGTTGAGGCTGTTGTTGGGAAAGCCCTGAATCGAGCGGTATTCGGCATTCTCGCCGCGATCCTTCAGCTTAGGCAACGCAACAAGTACGGCATAGCAATGGCCCGGCACATCGATTTCGGGGATGGTCTCCATGCCGCAATGGCGCGCGAAGGCGACGAGATCAATCAATTGCTGACGCGTGTAGAAGCCACCGCTGCGCTGGGGAGGCGCGCCGAGAAGCGGCGGCAGGGGCAGGCCGGCACCGCGGAACGCACCGATCTCCGTCAATTCGGGATAGGCCGCGATCTCCATGCGCCACGCTTCATCTTCCGTGAGATGGAGATGCAGGCGGTTGAGCTTGTTCCAGGCGGTGATGGCCGCGAAATCCATCAATTCATCGTAGCTGTACCATTGCCGGGCGAGATCGATATGCGCGCCGCGGAACGAGAAGCGCGGCGCATCCTCGATGCGGCCGGTTTCCGGGAATCGGCACGCATCAGGCGCCATACGCGCTGCGCGCAGGATCTGGCCAAGCGTAACAAGCCCGTAGAAGAAACCCGTCTGACCCGAGGCACGAACGACCACCTCTTCGCCGAAGGAAAGGGCATAGGCTTCCTCGCCCATCGCATCGGCCTCGAAGCGGATGCGGATTCCCTTGCCGAGGAACGCCTCGCCGGGAAAGAGCCGCTCGGTCACCTGCCGGAACGCCGTGATTGCCTCCGCGCTGCCCGCCGCGCCGGCAGCAGGCTCAAGAAGCCCGCCAAGCCGCGCCCCGGAAACCGCGACATGCGCCGGACGCGGCACGACGGCGATTCCATCCGTAAGATCCTTCAGATCGCCGAGGATATCGTAGTCGAGCTTCGGCACGCCCGGCGGAAAATCCGCATTGATCCCGTTTTCGATGCGCACGCGCAGGATTTCGCCGTTCTTCAGCGTCACATAAGCGGAACGCGCCATGTCGGACCAGTGGCGGAAAGGCTGGCTGCCAAGGCCACGAAACGCGAAGGTCCAGCTTTCGCCGGGCTTCAGGCTGCCCTTGCCCGTCATCGCCACTTCCGTGAAATTGGAGAGGCGGCGCATGAGGATCGCATTGTCCACCGGCAGGCGATCGTCGATCCGGCCCGGCCCGCAGAAAGCGAACTGGAAATCGGAGAGGGTCCGATCCGTGTTGTTGGTCAGCACCATCTGGTAGCGGCAGGGGCGATCCTCACGCGGCGGTGTCCAATGCATGTCGAGGCGGAGATCGGCGAATTCGTTTGAAGCGGCGGACATGATGCGTTCCTTCCGGCGAATGCCGGATTGCGGATGGGGGGAGTCGTTCTTCGCGCGGGTCTCGGCCCACGAATGGATCAGCCTCAGCCGAGCCGGATTCCTTGCTTGTCGAACAGCATCGCCCGCGCGGGGTCGAAGCCGACATCGAAAGGTCTTTCCAGCACGAAGTCATGATCGCCGGTGAACTGGCCGGTGAAATTCCCGCCCTCTTCATCGAGTGACTGATGCACGACTGTGTTGATGCCGAGCCTCTCGACGAGGCTGGGCTTCATGGACATGACATGGCCCTCGGCGCCGATCTTCAGGTGTTCCGGGCGAATCCCGAGTTCCACCTCCGCGCCCACGAGCGACTTCGGGACCACGATCGGCAGGGTGACCTTCCCCGCGAGCGCGACATCCACGCTCACATCGTGCTCCGAAACCGCGAGGCAGGTCCCCTTGAGGAAATTCATCTTCGGCGAACCGATGAACCCCGCCACGAAGCGGTTGACCGGGCGGGTGTAAAGCTCGATCGGTGCGCCGATCTGCTCCACGATTCCGGCATTCATCACCACGATCTTGTCGGCCATGGTCATGGCTTCGATCTGGTCATGGGTCACATAGATCATGGTCGCGCCAAGCGATTGGTGCAGCTTCAGCAGCTCGAAGCGCATATCCGTACGCAACGCCGCATCGAGATTCGAGAGCGGCTCGTCGAACAGGAAGATCTTGGGTTCGCGCACGATGGCGCGGCCGATCGCGACACGCTGGCGCTGGCCGCCGGAGAGGGTGCCCGGCTTCTGATGCAGCCGCGCGGAGAGATGGAGGATCGCCGCGGCGGCTTCCACCTTCGCCTGAACCTGCGCTTGCGGAAGTTTCTCCACGCGCAGCGGAAAAGCGATATTTTCGAAAACCGTCATATGCGGATAGAGCGCATAGGACTGGAAGACCATTGCAATTCCGCGCTTGACCGGCGGCATGTCGTTGACCTTCACCCCGTCGATCAGCATCTCGCCCGAGGAAATTTCCTCAAGCCCCGCGATCGAGCGCAGCAAGGTTGATTTGCCGCAGCCGGACGGGCCGACGAAGACAACGAATTCGCCATGCGCGATGTCGAGGGCGATATCCTTCAGGACCTCGATCTCGCCGAAGCGCTTGCAGATGCTTTTGAGCTGAAGCTGGCCCACGCCCGCACTCCTCTTGCACAAGAAAGGGAGAGGCCGGTCCGGCCGGCCTCTCCGAAACGTCGCGTTCTTATTTGAAGGCCTCGATCTCGGCCGCCGCCTTCTT
This sequence comes from Pseudomonadota bacterium, assembly GCA_020161575.1. GTDB lineage: Bacteria > Pseudomonadota > Alphaproteobacteria > Rhizobiales > Beijerinckiaceae > Rhabdaerophilum. The sequence goes on along the minus strand of JAIUNR010000004.1, from coordinate 327,823 downwards.
GAGCGCATCGGCCGGAGTCGCCTTGCCCGTCACGACGGACTGGACCATCGTGATCATCGAGTTCTGGAAACCCTTGTAGTCAAGGAAGAGGGGTTCCGGGCCGCCATTGGCGATCCCCTCGATGAAGGGCTTCCAGTACGGGGTCTTCGCGACCAGATCCTTCACGCCGGGATGCGGACGCAGCGGGGTCAGGCCCTCGGACAGCTCAAAGGCGAACTGGTTGTCGAGGTTGGTGAGGTATTTCGCGAGGCTGATCGCCTCTTTCTCCACCTTCGTACCCTTGAAGACGGCAAGGCTGTCCGTGATCAGCAGCGTGCCCGGCCCCTTGGCCGAAGGGCCCTGCGGCAGGTTGGTCACGCCCCAGTTGAACTTCACGTCCTTGAGGCGGACAGCCGCGCCGACCGAGGCCTGGATCATCGCCACCTTGCCGTCGAGGAAGATCGCGCGGACTTCGTTCTGCTCATAGGAGGTCGGACCTTCCTCGGAGAAGGGAACGATATCCTTCACGGCCGTCAGCGCGGCGAGGTTTTCCGGGCTGTTGAGCGTGATCTTGCCTTTGTCGTCGATCACCGAACCGTTGTTCGAATAGGTCCAGTGCAGGAACTGGTGCATCGTGTTGTCAAAGGTCTTGGCGACCAGACCGAAGCCCGGAATGCCGGTCTTTTCCTTGATCTGCTTCGCAAAAGCCTGCTGTTCCGCCCAAGTGGTCGGCGGCTTTTCGGGATCGAGGCCGGCGGCCTTGAACAGATCCTTGTTCCAGTAGAGCGACTTCGTGGAGAAGGCGACCGGAACGCCCCATTGCGTGCCGTTGAAGGTCACGGTCGAGGGGATATGCGGATAATAGGAGGCCTTCTCGGCATCCGACATCGGAACCGGGACGATGAGGTCATTCTGCGCGAATTGCTTCAACGTACGCGAGCCGACATAAGCGAGCGCCACCGGCGAACCCGCAGCAGCGAGCGTGGTCACCTTATCCTGGCACTGGCCCCAGCCGACGACTTCCGGCGTAACCTTGTTGCCCGGGTTGGCCTTCTCCCATTCGCCGATATATTTCGCATAAAGCGGGTCAATTCTGTCGCCGCAGACGATGAAGCTGATCTTCTTTTCCTGCGCGCCGGCCACACCGGACACCAGCAGTGCGATCGCGGCGCCCAGTGCCGTTCTCTTATAATATGACATTTCACACCTCTTCTGGCTTTAGACGCTAACGGCCGGAACTCCCCGCTCCCACCGTACCGATCAGGCTCCTCCCAAGGACCCTTCCGATTTCGTGGCCGGACATGCCGGCCTCATGAAGCTCTCGCTTGCGAATATCGCGCTCATGTCTTCACCGCGCCCGCCGTGAGGCCCGCGACAAGATAGCGCTGGAAGAAAATGAACATCACCATCACCGGCAGGATGCCGACGAAACTCGCAGCCATCAGCTCGTTCCAGATCACTTCCTGCCGCCCGAAGAACGCGTAGAGACCGATGGAAAGCGGCATGTAGTCCGACTTCGAGTTGAAGGTGAGCGCGAAGATGAATTGCTGGGCGTAAGCCGTCAGGAACGCATACATCGCGACAATCAGGATGCCCGGCATCGCGAGCGGCAGGATAATCCGGCGGAAGATGTAGAAACGGCTCGCGCCATCCACCCACGCCGCCTCATCAAGCTCGCGCGGGATGCGCATCATGTAGGTGCGGAGCAACCAGATTCCGGTGGCCAGCAGAAAGGCGGTCCCCGGCACGATCTGGGCGAAATAGGTGTTGAGCAGCCCCATCGAGCGCAGCAGCCGGAACAGCGGAATCAGCAGCACCGCGCCTGAGAACATGTTGATCGTGAGAAAGCCGCCAAGCAGCGCCCCTTTGAGCGGAAACTCGAACCGCGCGAAGGCATAAGCCGCCGGCACGATGAGGCAGAGCGCGATCAGGGTCTCGGCGAGCGCGATGATAATGGAATTGAACATGTAAAGCGGCAGGCGCGGCACGCTCGTCCAGATGTCGAAATACGCCTTGAAGGAGCCGTTCTCTGGCCAGAACTTGTAGGGCGATGAAAAGAGCAGGCTCAGCGGCTTCAGCGAGACGAGGAACCCCTCGATGAAGGGCGAAAGCACGAAGGCGAGGAAGAGAAAGATCCCGCAATAGATCAGCAGGGTCTCGTGCCAGCGGTATTTATCGATCATCGCCCTCTCCCTCAGAACTGGTTCTTGCGCGAAAGGCGGCTGACAAGACGGAAATAGAAGAAGGTAAAGAGCGAGAGGAAAATGCAGATCAGCACCGCGCGCGCTGCGCCCTCGCCGTATTTGTAGGAGCCGATGGCGGTCTTGTAGGTATCGATGATCATCGTGGTCGTCTCGCCGCTCGGCCCGCCTTGCGTGAGAATCCAGATGATGTCGAAGGAATTGAAGGTCGCGATCATCGAGATCATCGACATCGTGATGATCGAAGGCACGATCATCGGCAGCGTGATGCGCCGGAAGCGGTAGAATCGCCCGGCCCCATCCACCCAGGCGGCCTCGTAGAGATCCTTCGGGATCGACTGGATCGAGGCGAGGAAATAAAGCGTCACCATCGGTACGCCGATCCAGACATCGGTGAAGATCGTCGCCCAGAACGCGGTCTCGCCGCGGGCAAGGAAGGCGACCGGGCCATCGGTGATGCCGAAACGCTGGAGCAGGCCGGAAATCATGCCGAACTGGCCATTATACATCCAGCCCCACATGAAGATGCCGATCGCCATCGGCACGATCCAGGGCGGCAGGGTGAGTACGCGGAAGATCGCGCGTCCCGGCACGGCGGAATTGAGCAGCACGGCGCCGAAAATGCCGAACACCATCTTCGTGGCGACCGAGAAGAAGGTCCAGACGAAGGTTCGGATGACGATGGTGGAGAAATCCGAATGGAAGATCTTCGTGTAATTCGCCCAGCCCACCCAATCGACCTGCTTGCGCAAGGAAGCGTTGGTGAAGGAGAGGATCACCGTGTCGAGCAGCGGATAGGCCACGATGATGAAGACATAGAGCAGGGCCGGCGCCAGAAGCGCGAAGGCGAAAAGGCTCTGGCTGGCATTGCGCGAAAGAGTCATGCCGCGCCTCCCGTCTTGGCACGTTCTGCCGGCGCAAGCAGGGAATCATAGACCTGCCAGACCGGCGCGAGATCCACCACCGTGCGGGTGCGGCGCGCTTCGTCGATCTTGATGGCGGTGATACCCGCCTCGAGCGCATCAAGCACGGAAACCGGCAGCTTCGTGCCGTGGCGCAGATGCTCGACCACATCGGCGATCATCTGTTCGTCGGCGCCGTAATGCACTGAAAGGCCTGAAATCTCGTAGCTCTTGTCCGCGAGCACCTTCTCGGAATGCGCATCGGATACGCGATAGTAATTGCGCACGAAGTCGCCCTCCGCCGTCCCCTTGGTGCCGACGACGCAGAAGCGACGGAAATGGTTCGGCACGTTGAGATTGGTATGGAAGGCCATCGAGGCGCCATTGGCGTATTCGACGATCGCGGTCTGGTGATCGATGATATCCGCGTCACTGTCGAAAACCCGTGTCGTGCCCATCCAGCCCGAGGGTTTGCGGTGATAGACCGTCTGATCGAGGTTGTTGGCGTTTTTCGGCGTAAAGCTCTTGCGACCGCCGAAACTCGCGACCCGCATCGCGCGGGCGCCCATCACGCCCTGATACAGGTCGAGATCATGGCAGCATTTCTCCAGCATGAAGGAGCCGGAATAATCCTGATAACGTCGCCAGTCGCGCATGAAGAAGGCGCCATGATAGGGCGCGATATGCTCGGACGCCTCGATCGAGGCCACTTCGCCCAGCGTCCCCTCGGCCAGCGTCTTGACCAGATCGACATAGAGCGGCGCGTAACGCAGCACGAGCCCGACGATCACACGGTCCGGCCCGCCATGATCGCGCAGCAGCTTCAGCAATTCGAACGTATCCTCGATCGTTGTCACGATCGGCTTCTCGCAGAAGATGCGGATATCGTGCTTGAGCGCAATGCGCAGATGATCAAGGTGGAGATGGTTGGGTGAGCCGATCATCAGGAGATCGAGCTTTTCCGCCCCCACCAGATCATCGATGTTGTCATAGGCCCGCCCGGGATCGATCCCGGCCTTGATCAGCCCCGGGAGTCCAGCGGGCTCGGGATCGACATAACCGACAAGCCGGAACTCCGGAACCGTTGCCGCGAAAACCTTCGCGAGCAATTCCAGACGGAATCCGAGCCCGACAATGCCGACCCTCATGGCGCCTCCCCGCCTCCCTGCTTCGGGGAGGTCATGAAAATTTTTTACAAAGGACCCGGTTTTTTCTCGCCTGTCAATTCCCTTTTTATTGCTAGCTCCCCCTCCCGCCTGCGACCCTGAATTTCCAGAGAAAATTTGCCAAAGACGCAGCAATATGAAGGGACAATTGCCGGAAATCGATACAGACCCCTCTCCTAGGCTCCAATTCAATCCTGCCGAATGATGACGATTTGATACGAACCTCTTCTTATCCGCCCCTGCAATTCGATCCGACCGACTCGTTTCAGCGAACCACAGGAGTGAAATTTTCTTTCTCTTGGAGGGATAATGGTACAAAATTACGTTGCAAACTTTCATTTTTTGATCATGCTGGGCGGCATCTAGGGAGGTCCGCATGCTGTCCTTTGCCAACAAGCACGTCATGATCACCGGCGCTGGGGGTGGAATCGGACGCGCGCTCGTGCGGCGTTTCTCCGAAGCCGGCGCGCGAATCAGCGCGATTGATCGCGATCCGGCACTGCTCGCCGAACTCGCTGTCGCCGCACGCGCGGTTTTCGAGCTGACGGATGGCGCAGCGGTTCGTCGCGAGACCGCGCGCCTGATCGAAGAGCAGGGTGCGCCGGATGTGGTCATCTCCAATGCCGGCTTCACGCGGGCGGAAACCTACGCCGATGTCGACGACGCGACCTTCACCCGCGAGATCGAGATCAATCTCACAGGCGCCTACCGCGTAATCGATACGGCCCTGCCGGCGATGGCCAGCAATGGCGGCGGCGCGATCGTCGCGGTCTCCTCGGTCAATGGGCTCGCCTATTTCGGCAACCCCGCCTATTCCGTCGCCAAGGCCGGCCTGATCTCCTATATCGAGGCGGTGGCGGTGGAATGGGGCGGGCGCAATATCCGCGCCAACACGATCTGCCCCGGCTCGGTGATGACGCCAGCCTGGGATCATCGTTTCGCCCGCTCCGCCGAGATGCGGCAGGATGTGCTGGCGCATTATCCGCTGAACCGCCTTGTCACCGCCGATGATGTCGCGGCCGCCGTCGCTTTCCTTGCCTCCCCACTCGCGGCGGGGATCACTGGCGTCGCCTTGCCGGTCGATGCGGGACTCATGGCGGGCAATCTCAATTTCGTGCGCAAGATCCTTGGCGGCGCGATGCCGCCCGAAGCGCCGGCGCGAACGGCGGCATCATGATCGATATTGTCGAAACGCTCCGGCAGATTCTGGAACATGGCAGCCGCGCCGACCAGAAGCTCGCGCAGATCGTGCTTGATGACATGGCCTTCGCCTCACGCGCCTCGATCAACGAACTGGCGAGCCGCGCGGAAGTGAGTGAGCCCACGGTGACGCGCTTCTGTCGGGCGCTTCACTTCGACGGGATCCGCGAGTTCAAGTTCCATCTTGCGCAGGCGCTCGCGGTCGGCGCGCCCTATCTCACCGGCGCGCCCTCCCACCCGGATGAGCGCTCGAATTTCGATCTCGTCTGCGACGGCGCGATCAGCGCGGTCGAACGGCTCCGGGCCAATCTCGACCAATCGCTCTTCGTCACCGCCGCGCAGCGGCTTTCGACAGCTGCGCAGGTCTTCGCCTATGGCACCGGCGGCTCCTCCTCCATCGCCGCCATGGAGACCCAGCACCGGCTGTTCCGCCTTGGTCTGCCGGTAACCGCCTATATCGACGGCGAGATGCAGAGGATGACAGCCTCGGTGACGGGGAGGCAGACCGTCATTCTCGCCTTCTCGATCTCGGGGCATGCCCGCTCTGTGGTCGAGGCGGTTCAGATCGCGCGGAGCTACGGCGCCTATACCGTGGCGTTCACGGCACCGGATTCAGCCCTGGCGAAAGTCAGCGACACCACGATCGGCTTCCGCATTCCGGAAGAACCGAACCTCTACAAGCCTTCACCCACGCGCTACGCGCTTCTGGCCATGATCGACCTGCTCGCGCTTGAGACCGCGAATGCCATCGGCCCGATCGTGCTGGAGAGGCTCAGACGCATCAAGCAGAGCCTGAACAGGCTCAAGGTCAATGATCCAAGCCTTCCCATCGGCGACTAGAAAAACGAGGAAACGATGTCTGCCACGACCAACCCCTTCCCCAACGATCCCGATCGCGGCGCGATCTGGACCATGCTCGTCCAGCGCGACATCGATGCCTTTATCGGGCAGGATTGGGCCATGGTCGAAGGCGATTTCGTCGCCGAAGGCTTTCTTGGCATCGATGCCAAGGCCTCGGAAAATCCCGATACGTGGCGGATCGGCTTCCCTTCGCTTCAGGTCTATCGCGATGAGTGGCTGCGCCAATCCGCCGCAACCGCCGCCACGAAATTCGCCGAGGATGCCCGCCTGGCCATCTACCGGGCGACAAACTTGCTCCATATCGACGTGACCGGCGACATCGCTGTCGCACACAAGAAATTCGACGGCAGCATCGCCAAGGCGGATGGCACGAAGGACGTGCTCAATTGGCAGACGCTCTATTTCTGCCGCAAGGCTGGCGGGCACTGGAAGCTCACGGGCTTCATCGGCTACATGCCCTTCCCCATGGGTCGCCGCGCCGGGTGACCGCGCGACGAGAAAGGCCGAGCGGCAAGGCCCGGCCTTTCTCGTCTGCATTCCGCGCCCTCATCCGGCTGTCTCGGAGGCGCCAGATAGCTCAAGCGCCAGGCTTGGTAGCCTTACCCTGCCAATCCGCCCAACGCGGACGGGTCATCTCGAACATGTCGCTCGAACGCAGATAGACCCCGCTCCCATGCATGCGGGCGATGAGCCCGAGCGCGGGCGTATCGATATGGCAACGCGCCTTGTCGAGCACGATCGCCTCGTCGAGATGCGCCGCGACCACCCGCCCGAGCACGATGGCCTGTTTCGGCCCGGTGATGAGGCTGGTCATCAGCTTGCATTCGAAGGCGACCGGGCTCTGCGCGATGCGCGGCGGCTTCACCTTGGTCGAGGGCGCGGTGGCGAGGCCGGCGAGGTCGAGTTCGTTGACCTCCGCCGGCGCATCGATGCTGGTTATGTTCATCTGCTGCGCCAGCCGTTCCGGGACCAGATTGACCACGAATTCGCCGGTCGCGAGGATGTTGGCGGCGGTATCCTTGAAGCCCTTCCGGCCATCGCGCATCACGCCGAGCACCAGCAAGGGCGGATCATCCCCCATCACATTGAAGAAGGAATAGGGCGCCGCGTTGGAAATGCCGGTTTCCGAAAGCGTCGTCACCCAGGCGATCGGGCGCGGCGTGACCGTGGAGCCGAGGATCTTGTAGGCAAGATCGGGCGGCAGGGTTTCAAGATCGAAAAGCATCCGGTGGCTCCCGCAGGTCAGCGCAAGGCCGCTTCCGCCGAAGCGGCAAAGGCGAAAAGGCGGCGATCCTGCCCGGCTGGGGAAACAAGCATCAGGCCCGCCGGCAACCCATCGATCGGCAGCGGCAGGGAGATGGCCGGGCAATCGAAGAAGTTGAAAACGTTGGTATTACGCAATGTCAGCAGGTTGGTTTTCGTGAAAAGAGCATCATCTGCCATGATCGGTGCGATTTCCGCCGCGCGGATCGGCGCCGTCGGCAAGGCGAGAAGTGTCGCGCTCGCCGCGAAACGCTCGGAGAACCGGGCTTTCAACGCCTCGCGCGCGAGCATCGTCTGGATATAGGCGATCGCGGACACGCCGGTTCCTCCGGCGATGCGACCGCGCACGCGCGGATCGAAATCCGCCGCGCGGCTCTCGAAATAATCCGCGTGGATCGCAGCGGCTTCGCAAGCGACGATGGGCGCGCGCTGAAGCGCCGCGCGGGATTCGGCAAGCAGATCCTCGACGTCAATGTCGCACAGCGATGCGCCGGCCTTCTCCAGTGCCCTCAACGCCGCCTCGAAGGCCGCACCGACCGCCGCCTCCATCTCCTCGAAGAGGAAACCGCGCGGCACGCCGATCCGCACCCCGTTCAGGGAAAGCGGGGTGAGGCGGTCTGCCTCGCTGGTGGCGAGGATCGAATCCATCGCGGCGCAATCGGCGACACTGGAGCCGAGCGGTCCGATCGAATCGAGCGATTGGGAGAGCGGGAAGCACCCGGCCTTGGGTATCCGGTGCGAAGTCGGCTTGAAGCCAACGATCCCGTTGAAAGCGGCGGGAACGCGGGTCGAGCCGCCCGTATCCGTGCCAAGCGTCAGATCGGCGATACCGAGGGCCACCGAAACCGCGCCGCCGGAGGTCGAACCACCCGGCACGCGCGTCGAATCATGCGCATTGCCGGGCGTCCCCCAATGCGGGTTGAGCCCGAGCCCGGAAAAGGCAAATTCGCTCATATTGGTCCGCCCGATCAGCACCGCGCCGGCCCGGCGCAGGCGGGCGATGGCGGGCGCATCCGCCAGGGCCGCCCCTGCGCCCTTGCGGATCTTCGAGCCGGCCCAGGTCTCCATCCCGGCGACATCGAAGAGGTCCTTGATGGAGACGATCTTCCCGTCGAGGGGCCCGAGGGAAATGCCGGCACGGGCGCGGATATCGGCGGCATCCGCCTCGGCGCGGGCCGTCGTTTCCATCAGCGCGGTGAAGACATGGCGCGCGCGGGGCGTCGCCGCTTTGACGAGGGCGGCCTCAAGACGATCACGAGCGGTCATGGCGTGCTCCTTCCGGGGAATCAGGTGACATGCGGCGCGAAGGCCCGCACCACCTGTTCGTAAACACCCCGCTTGAAGGGGACGATGAGCGCCGGCAGGTTTTCGAGCCTTTCCCAGCGCCAATCGATGAATTCCGGCTTATGCACGCCGCCGCCGGGCGCGCGCACGTCGATCTCCGATTCATCGCCCGTAAAACGGAGCGCGAACCATTTCTGGGTCTGGCCACGATAGCGCCCCTTGAGCGCGCGGCCGATCGTGTCGAAGGGGAGATCATAATTGTACCATTCCGGCGCCTCGGCGATCAGGCTCACGGAGCGGATGTTGGTTTCCTCGAAAAGCTCGCGCAGGGCGGCGCGATAAGGGTCTTCGCCATGGTCGATCCCGCCCTGCGGCATCTGCCATTCATAGACACGATCGCGATATTCCGGCCCCTTGTCGGGGCGGCGGCGGCCGATGAAGACAAGGCCATCCGCGTTGACCACCGTCACGCCGACGCATGGCCTGTAGGGCATGGTTTCGATCGATCTGGGCATGAGCCTCCGTCTGGCCTTTCGCGTCAGCGCGTCTGCCGGCCAATCATGGCGGAAAGCGGCGCGAGAGCAAGCCCGCGCGTGCCCAGTTCGCGCTCCCAGGCGGCGATCTTTTCAATATTGGCCGGGAGGGCGGGAATCGTGATCACGGCACTGCCGCGCGCGCGCCAAATCCTCGATCTCCGCGAGAACCTTTTCGAGCGATTTGGCGCCGCCGGTTTCGAAGACCCTGTCGGCCACGCGCACCGGCAGGCCAAGCTTCGCGGCGAGTTCCTGCGTCTGGCTGCGCGGGGCGGTGCCGTCATCAAGGAAGACGAGGCCGCGGCGGTTGATCTCCTCCAGCAGCCGGGGATAGGCCTGCGGATCCGCCATAAGGCGGCTGCCCATGAAGTTCGACAGGCCGACATAGCCGGGAAAACGCGACATCAGCCAGTGAAGGCGTTCCAGATTATCGTTGGCGCCCGAATCAACACGCAGCGTATGCGGACCCGGATCGCTTTCGGGATAATCGAGCGGCTCCATGGGCACTTGCAACACGATCTCGTGCCCGTCGCGCCGGGCGCGCGCCGCCTGCTGCTCGAGATCGCGCCCATAAGGCGCGAAAGCGAGCGTCACTTCGCCGGGCAGTTTGGTGATCGCATCCGTCGTTCCGCGCGCGCCGATACCCACCCCCGTCATGACGATGCCGATCAGCGGCTTGCCGGGCGGCGGCGTGAAAGCACGCGCGTAGACCGCACGCGGGGTCAGTCCGCCCTCGCCGATGCGAGGGAGTGTGCCGGTCTGGCCGCGCTCGCTGACACGCGGATCGGCGCCCGCGCCGACGAAGCGTTCCGGGGCGTCGGGGACACGAATCACCACGCCCTGCGGCGCCGCGGACGCGCCGGGGCGCACCACATTGACGCCCGACCCCTGCTCGATCGCCGCGATTGCGCCGGTCTGCGGCTTTTCAGGCAAGGGTTGACGATCCGCCGGGAGGATGCCGGGGGCGACGCGCTCGATGATCGCAACCGCCGCTTCAGGCATGGATGGCGCGCTCGCGCGTCGCCCGAAAATGACAAGCATGAAAGCCAGCATCATGAAAAACAGGCCAAGCATGGCCCAGCGCCAAAGCGGGGGAACCCCCCGCTGGGCTGGTCCTGGCTTCATCCCCAACGGGGTTGCCATGCCTTCGAACGCCATCCGCCGCAATCCTCGCTGGCCGGCCGCCTTTGAAGGCGGAATTCCATACGAAACCGTAAAGAGGGGTGGTTAACCAAGGATTAAGCACAACCCTTCCGATGCTGGCCGGCGAGGCTATTTTTCAAGGCCCCGTGCGGGTCAATGCGCATGGTCATGCCCGTGGTTGAGCAGCGCACCGCGATCCTCGCCGCTTTTCCACTCGCCCCAGGCCTGACGCAGGATAAGAAAGGAGGAATTGAGGAAAAGACCGGCCATGATTGCTGCCACCGCAAGATCAGGCCAGGCGGTATTCGTGCTCCAGACCCCGAGCGCGGCGATCATGACAATCACGTTTCCGATCGCATCATTGCGCGAGCAGAGCCAGACCGAGCGGACATTCGCGTCGCCGTCCTTATAGCGGACGAGAAGCAGCACGCTGGCGAGATTGGCGGCAAGCGCGAGAAATCCGATCACGCCCATAATCTCGGCGCGCGGCAGGCCAAGCACAAGAAGCTGGTAGGCTGTCGAGCCGAACACCCAGAGGCCCATCAGCGTGAGCGAGATGCCTTTCAGCATCGCCGCACCCGAGCGCACCCGCAGGCTCATGCCGATCACGGCAAGGCTGAGGCCATAAGTGAGCGTATCACCGAGAAAATCGAGGGCGTCGGCCATCAGCGCCTGCGATCCCGCGATCCGCCCCGCCACGATCTCGGTGACGAACATCGCCGCGTTGATCACGATCACCAGCCAGAGAATGGCCTTGTAGCGCGGGTCCAGCCCCTCGAACGTGGCCGCGCCCGCATGGCAGCCGCAGGCGCCCAGGCTTTTTCCTCCATGATCATGCCCGTGCGGATGATCTCCCCTGCTATTGCAGGCGGCATGGGAATGGGCGTTTTCGTCTTCAACCGGCATGATCTGCTCCTTTTCGGGGTCCGGCTTTCGCGATACATTCTCCAGTCACTAGAGGATCAAGAGAAAAATGCAGGACCTGACGATCGGGGATCTCGCGCGCGAAACCGGCGTGAAAGTGCCGACCATCCGCTTTTACGAGCAGATCGGGCTGATGCCCGAAGCGCCGCGCACGCCGAGCAACCGGCGGCTTTACGGCGAGGCCGAGCGCAAGCGGTTGAGCTTTATCCGCCATGCCCGCGATCTCGGATTCGAGATCGACGATATCCGCTCCCTGCTGGCGATCGCGCAGGAGCCGCAGGCCTCATGCCATGAGGCGGACAGCATCGCCCGCAAGCATCTCCTGGCGATCAACTCGCGGATTGAACGCCTCACCGCATTGCGCGAGGAACTCGAACGCATGGTCCGCGAATGCGGCCATGGCCGCATCTGCGATTGCCGCGTGATCAGCGTCCTCGCCGATCATGACCAGTGCCTGCACGATCAGCACGCATGAAAAAGCCGCCTCCCCGGGGGAAGGCGGCTCCATCTTGCAGGCACGGAAATCTCAGTTCTTCGGCTTCTCGGCATTCGCCGCCTTGGCTTCCGGCTTGGCCGGGCGCGGCGGCACCGTGGCGCCTTCGCCCGGATTGGCCTTGGAAACCTCGCCGTTGAGGAATTTCACGGCCCAGATCAACTGCTTGTCTTTCGTACGGTCCGCCGGAACATAGCCGGAGGAGCCACCCTGCTGTTCTTCCTCGTTGACCTTGATATGGCCGCGGATCGAGGCTTCGCCCTTGATCTCGTCCTTGCCCTTCAATTCATCCGGGATGTCCTGAAGAACGGCGATATCGGGCGTGATGCCCTTGCCCTGGATCGAGCGGCCGGACGGCGTGTAGTAGAGCTGCGTGGTGAGCTTGAGCGCGTAATTGCCCCTGAGCTGGAAGATCGACTGCACCGAACCCTTGCCGAAGGAACGCGAGCCGACGATCGTCGCGCGCTCCTGATCCTGCAGCGCGCCGGCGACGATCTCCGAGGCCGAGGCGGAACCGCCATTGATCAGCACAACGACCGGCTTGCCGCCGGTAATATCGCCGGGGCGCGCCAGCGCGCGATTGGTCTGCTCCGCGCTCTTGCCGCGCGTCGAGACGATCTCGCCGTTTTCGAGGAAAGCATCGGCGACGTAGATCGCCTGATCAAGCAACCCACCGGGATTGTTGCGAAGATCGAGCACGAAGCCCTTGAGCTTGTCCTTGCCGATCTCGGCGGTGAGCCTGTCGACTTCCTTCTTCAGTCCCTCGAAGGTCTGCTCATTGAAGGAGCCGATGCGCAGATAACCGACGCTCTCGCCCTCCTTCTGCGCGCGCACCACCGGCGGGCGGATCGTGTCGCGGGTGATCTCGACCTCGACCGTGTCCTTCTTGTTGCGCAGCAGCTTGAGTTTGACCTTGGTGCCTTTCGGCCCCTTCATCTTCTCGACCGCCTGCGAAAGGGTCAGCCCCTGAACCTGATCACCGTCGATATGCGTCACGAGATCGTTGGCGAGAACGCCCGCCTTGTGCGCGGGTGATTCGTCGAAGGGCGTGACGACCTTGACCAGCCCATCCTCCATCTGCACCTCGATGCCGAGCCCGCCGAACTCGCCGCGGGTCTGCTGCTGCATCTCCTGGTTGGATTTCTGGTCGAGGAAGCTCGAATGCGGATCGAGCGAGGTCACCATGCCGTTGATCGCGCTTTCGATCAGCTTGGCCTCATCGGGTTTATCGACGTAATCCTGTCGGATCTTGTCGAAAACATCGCCGAACAAGGTCAGCCGGCGATAGGTATCGGAGGAGGCCGCATTCGCGCCCGCCGCCATCCGCATTTCGTCAATCGCGACGAGCGCGACCGCGCCCATGGCGACACCGGAAAGAAAGAGAGGGATCTTGCGCATTATCCGCGAGCCTTTTCGGCAATGTTGAGAGACCACCAGGGCGAGGGATCGACCGGCGAGCCCTCTTTCCTGAATTCGACATAAAGCGCCGGACGCGCCCCGCCAAGGGCTGTCGGCGCCGGAACACCGGGATTTGATGGCGCCGCGCCACCAAGAAACCCGACCGGCTCGCCCGCCAGCACGAATTGCCCTGTCTCGATCGAGAGCCGCTCCATGCCTGCAAGCACGATATGGTAGCCCCCACCGGCATTGATGATCAAGAGATGGCCGTAACCACGATAGGCACCCGCAAAATGGACCCAGCCATCCGCCGGCGCGGTGACAACAGCACCCGGATTGGACGAAATCGTGACGCCGCGCTCGACCCCGCCCATGCCATCGCTCTGCCCGAAAAGCCTGGCGAGCGCGCCGGAAACCGGCAGCGGCAATTGGCCCCTCCGATCCTGAAATGGCTGCCGCGGTTGAAGCCGTGCCGCCTCGGGACGCAGCGCCGCAAGCTGCGTTCCGCTCCGGGCGGGCGCCGGAGCCCGGCGGGCGATCTCCGCCGCCCGCGCATTGCCGACGATCTCGTTCTCGCTTCTGGCGATGAGATCGCGCAGGGAGCGGGCATCGCGCGCCAGCGCCGCCACGCGCTGGCGCTCCTGTTCAAGCTGCTCTTTTGACAGCGAGATCTGGCCCTGGCGTGCCTCCACCAGCGAGGCAAGGCGACCCCGCTCGCCGGCGATCCGGTCGCGCTCCTGACGCAACGCCTCCGTCACGGCCTGATTCTGCCGGCGCAGATCCGAAAGCGTCTTCAGATCCGCCACAAGGATCATCGCCTCGTCGCGCATATCGGGGAGGACTGCCCCCAGCAGGATCGCGGCGCGCATGGCGGAGAGTACATCCTCGGGCGCGACCAGCAGGGCGGGCGGCGGCTTTCGGCCGATTCGCTGCATCGCGGCGAGCACTTCCGCCAGAACCCGCTCGCGTGATTGCAGCGAACGGCGCAAGGCCGCTTCCTGCTTCACCAGCCCGGCGAGTTTCTCCTCCTCGGTCGCGGCCTTGTCCTCGGCCTCGCGCAGCTTGCGCGCGGTTTCGATGAGATTGGCGCGCAGGCTCTGCGCCTCGGTGGAGAGATTCTCGATCTCGAAGGTCAGACGGCGCTGCTCGAACCCCGATTTCTCGATCTCGGTCTCGATGCCGCGCAGTGTTTCCTTCTCGGGAAGCGGGGGACGGGTCTCGCCAGCCGGCCCCTGCGCGAAAGCCAGCGGAACCAGCAGGGCGGAAACGGCGGCAGCCAGCGCCCGGGCCGCGCATCTTCCTGCTGTTCGCGTCCTCGGCGCCATTTCCGCTCCGACTTCCTTCACGCCCGATGATAGGGATGCCCCGCGAGAATTGTCGCGGCGCGATAGAGCTGTTCCAGCACCAGCGCCCGGACGATCTGATGCGGCATCGTCATCTTTCCGAAGGAAAGGACAAGGGCGGCCCGCTCCTTCAGAACCGGCGCCAGCCCATCCGCCCCGCCAATGGCGAAACTGACCCCGGTGACGCCCGAATCGCGCCACTCGCCCAGTATCCGCGCAAAACCGGCGCTGTCGAGATTGCTTCCGCCTTCATCGAGCAGGATGAGGCGGTGCGTGTCCGGCACTTCGCGCAGGATCGCCGTGCCTTCCTCGTTCTTGCGGCCGAGATCGCGGCGGGCCGCGCTTTCGGCAAGCTCGACAAGGCGCGGCCCGGAAAGCCCCAGCGCGCGGCCCATGCCGCCGAGCCTTTCCGCATAGCGCGCGACAAGCTCGCGCTCCGGCCCGGCCTTGAGCCGGCCGACCGCGATCACATCGAGCTTCACCCTGGGCCTATTCGGCCTTGGCGCGGGTCCGCACCACGCGCGGGCGGGCGGGCTTGGCGGGCTTTTCCTCGGGCGCCGCCTCCTGCGGGCGACCGATGCCCCAGAGTTTCTCGAGGTTGTAGAACCCCCTCACTTCCGGTCGGAAGAGATGAATGATGGCATCCCCCGCATCGATCAGCACCCAGTCGCAGACAGGCATGCCCTCGACGCGCGGCGTCGGGTGCCCCTGCTCCTTGAGCGCGGAAACGATCCGCTCGGCGATCGCGCCGACATGACGATCCGAACGACCGGACGCGATGATCATCGCATCGGCGATCGAGGTCTTGCCGGCCAGATCGAGGGAGGTGATATCTTCGGCCTTGGCGTCGTCCAGTACGGACAGGATCGCCTCGACAAGCGGGCCAGTGGCCGGCGCGTCGGCGCCCTGACTGGCAGCGGGCTGCGGCTTGGCAGCGCCGGACGTGTGCGTCGTGATCAGTGTCGCTTTCCCTATGGTTGCGCAGCGGGATCAGGATTATCGCGATCCTCGCGAAACGCCAAATGCGAAACATGCATCAGGTTCTTCGTCCAGGTCCGAGGTCCCGCCCGAACCTTAACGAAGGGTAACCCTCTCCGGTTAACAAATTTCACCCGGATGCGACCAAATCATGACGCCGCAAGCCCAAAATGGGCATTTTTTCCAGAAATGAGGGCGTTGCAATCAGGCGAGGAAATCGACGAGGCTGTTCCGCGAGGCACGAAACTCCGCCATCTCCTTGCGCACCAACCCGCGCTTGATGAAGGAATCGACGAAGGCCTGATCCTTGAGCTTGCTCACGTCCACGCCCTTCGCGATCGCGGCATGGATCTGCGGCAGGCTCATTTTCTTGACCGCTTCGCCGGACATGCCGAGCGAATCGACCGCCACCTGTAACAGGGCCGGATCGGCCACGATCTCGGAAACATTGGTGATGCTCGCCGCCCTGCGCCGGAAATAGAGCGCGTTCGCGACATCGGTGCTGCCATTCGCGGCGTTCTTTTCCGCGCCGTTCTCGACATATTGCCGGACAACCTTGTCGACAAAAGCGGGATCGGAGAGTTTCTCGACGCCGCTGCGGAAGAAGTCGAAGCCCGTGATCATGTCGCGCACGCGCGGATCGATCCCGGAATTCAGGTTCGCGCCATCCGTCATCATGGCGCGGTCGAGATTGGCCTTCGAGATCTTCTCGCCGCCAAGCCCGAAAGCGGTCAGCGCGAATTGCATCAGCCGCGGATTATTGAGGAATTCCTGCGGATTCTTGATCGTCTTGATCTTCTCGCGGAAGAAGGAAACCTCGCCCTGCACATCCTTGCGGCGCGCGAACTGGGCGCTCTGATCGGTGGCCCCGCCCTTCTTTGTCAGGCGCGAGAACAGCGAAATTCCCTGAAAGGCACCGGCAACGGAGAACATCGTATCAATCCTTGATCGGCATGCCGGCGGATTGTTAACGAATTTGGTTAATTTTATGTGATGGCGGGGCCCGATCAGCCCGATTTCAGCGATCCCGCGCGCAGCTTCGTCGAAGATTGGTTCGAGCGCGGCCCGTGGAGGAAGATCCAGCGCGGGGCGGCCAGCGAAGCCAGCCTGGGCGCGTCGCTCTCGTCGATCCGATAGGCGGCATAGGTGCGCGCCGCCGTGCTTGCCGCCGCTTTCAGGGTCGAGCCGGGCCGATCGATGATGGCGATCGGCACATTCTCGACGATCCAGCGCCAATCCTGCCAGCGATGGAACGCGACGAGGTTATCCGCCCCCATGATCCAGACGAAATTCACCGCCGGCGCGCGCGCCTTGAGGAAGCGGATCGTCTCGGCCGTATAACGCGTGCCGATCTCGCGCTCGATGCCGGTGACGAGGATGCGCGGCTCATGGCCGATCAACGCGCGGCACGCTTCCATCCGCGCTTCCTGCGATGGCAGGCCGGAGACATCCTTGAGCGGATTGCCCGGCGTCACCAGCCACCACAGCCTGTCGAGCCCAAGGCGGCGCAACGCCGTTTCCGCCACAAGCATATGCCCTTCATGCGGCGGATTGAACGAGCCGCCGAAAAGACCGACGCGCAGACCGGAAACAAGCGGCGGGAGGGAAGGACGCTTCATTGCGGTGAACATAACGATGAAGCAACCGGGAAAACAATGTGCCTTGTCGGCTTTTCGTCTGCCCGCTTGCCCGAAGGACTGTTCACCCCCGCACCGTTCCCTCGCCCCTCACCACATATTTGAAACTGGTGAGCTGTTCCACGCCCACCGGCCCGCGCGCATGCATCCGCCCCGTGGCGATGCCGATCTCGGCGCCAAAGCCGAATTCGCCGCCATCCGCGAATTGCGTCGAGGCGTTGTGGAGCACGATGGCGCTGTCCACCTCGGCGAGGAAACGCGAAGCCGCGCCCTCATCCGCCGTGATGATGCAATCGGTATGGTGCGAACCATAGCGCGCGATATGCGCGAGGGCCGCCTCGATCCCAGCCACAACTTTGACGGCGATGATCGCATCGAGATATTCGGTGCGCCAATCCTCATCGCTGGCTTGGCTCACGCGCGGATCGACCGCCTGCGTCGCCGCATCGCCGCGCACCGCGCAACCGGCATCGAGCAGCGCTTTCACAAGCGGGGTGAGATGCGTTTTCGCGATGGCTTCATCGACAAGCAGGGTTTCCGCCGATCCGCAGACGCCCGTGCGACGCAGTTTCGAATTGAGCAGCACCTTCTGCGCCATCGCGAGATCGGCCTTCTCATGCACATAGACATGGTTGTTGCCGTCGAGATGGGCGAAAACCGGCACCCGCGCCTCGGCCTGCACACGCGCGACGAGGCCCTTGCCACCGCGCGGCACGATGACATCGAGATTGCCGTCGAGACCCGCGAGCATCTGCCCCACCGCCTCGCGATCTCCCACCTGAACAAGCTGGATCGCGGCTTCCGGCACCCCTTCCGTCACAAGCCCCCGCACC
Organism: Pseudomonadota bacterium; assembly: GCA_020161575.1. Lineage (GTDB taxonomy): Bacteria > Pseudomonadota > Alphaproteobacteria > Rhizobiales > Beijerinckiaceae > Rhabdaerophilum. The sequence goes on along the minus strand of JAIUNR010000004.1, from coordinate 309,685 downwards.
ATCGCCGCATGGATGGCGATGGAGGAACGCAGGGCGCCGGAGCCCGTGCGCAGGATCACCGCGTTGCCGGCCTTGACGCACAACGCGCCGGCATCCGCCGTGACATTCGGGCGGCTCTCGAAAATCACGCCGATCACGCCGAGCGGCGTGCGCACCCGCGCGATTCGCAGACCATTCGGGCGTGTCCATTCCGTCATCACCGCACCGACAGGATCGGGCAGATCCGCAACATCCTCGATGCTCCGCGCAATGGCTTCGATGCGCCTATCATCCAGCAGCAGGCGATCGAGAAAGGCAGCGCCCTGCCCTTCCGCGCGCGCTTCGGCGCAATCCTTTTCGTTCGCCTCGATGATCGCCGGCACGCTGGCGCGGATCGCGCTCGCCGCAGCGAGAAGGGCGCGCGATTTCTGCGCCGCCGGCATCAAGGCCAGGGCATGGGAGGCTTCCCGCGCCCGGCGGCCCATCGCCCGCATCGTCGCGACGAGCTGCGCCTTTTCCGCAGGGCCGGAAACGTCCCGGTTCATGCCTCTTCTCCTTCCGCCGCCGCATCCCCCGAGAGGGCGAGGTCATCGCGATGAATGATTTCCTTGCGCCCCGAAAACCCGAGGATTTCCGCGATATCCCCGGAAGCGCGGCCGGCGATGCGCATCGCGTCGATCGCGTCATAGGCGACAAGCCCGCGCGCGATCTCGCCCCCGTCTAGCGCGCGCAGGATCACGCAATCGCCGCGCGCGAAGGCGCCGTCGACGCGCGTCACGCCTGCTGGCAGCAGCGATTTTCCCGCGCGCAGGGCTTTCGCCGCGCCGTCATCGACGATCAGCGTGCCACGTGGTTCGAGCGTGCCGGAAATCCAGCGCTTGCGCGCCGTCACGGGCGTCGAAGGCGAGAGGAACCAGGTCGCGCGCGCACCCTCCATCACCCTTTTGAGCGGATGAAGATACGTGCCGTTGGCGATCAGCATCGCCGCGCCGCCTGCGGTTGCGATCTTCGCCGCCTCGATCTTGGTCATCATGCCCCCGCGCGAAAGCTCGGAGGCGGCGCCGCCCGCCATCGCCTCGATTTTCGCGGTGATGCGCGGCACGAGGGGCACGAATTCCGCCTCCGGGTCCTTCGCAGGGGGCGCGGTGAAGAGCCCGTCGATATCGGAGAGCAGAACCACGCAATCCGCCGAGGCCATGGAGCCCACGCGCGCGGCGAGACGGTCATTATCGCCGTAGCGGATCTCCTGCGTCGCCACCGTATCATTCTCGTTGATCACGGGAATCGCGCGATGGCCGAGCAGGGTGTGAAGCGTGGCGCGGGCATTGAGGTAACGCCGGCGCTCCTCGGTATCGCCATAGGTCAGCAGCACCTGCGCGGCGGTGATCGCATGCGTCGCAAGGCTTTCCGCCCATACCCGCGCCAGCGCGATCTGCCCGACAGCGGCCGCCGCCTGTGCTTCTTCCAGTTCGAGAACCGGCTTTTTCAGCCCCAACACGCCGCGCCCCAGCGCGATGGCGCCGGAGGAAACGACGAGCACATCGGCGCCGCCGGCATGAAGGGCCGCGATATCGCCTGCCAGCGCCGAGAGCCATTCGCGCTTGAGCCCGGTCTTGCGATCCACCAGCAGCGAAGAGCCGACCTTGATGACGATGCGCCGGAAGGTAGAAAGCGAGGGCGTGCTCACGGCCGCCATTCCTTCTCCTCCCGGGGCGCTTCCTCGGCGCGCGCCTCATCGATGATCGCGAGAAGCGCCTGCAGCGCCTCCGGCACGCCATCGCCGGAAACGGCGGAGAGCAGCAGCGGCTTGCGCTTCGCCGCCCGCTTGAGGCGCTCCATCTGCGTCTTCAGCGTATCGGGATCGAGCGCATCGATCTTCGAGAGCGCGACGATTTCCGGCTTCTCGGCAAGCTCATGGCCATAGGCCTCGATTTCCTTGCGCACGGTTTTATACGCCTTGCCGGCATGTTCCGACGTGCCCTCGACAAGATGCAGCAGCACGCGGCAGCGCTCGACATGGCCGAGGAACCGGTCGCCCAGCCCATGGCCCTCATGCGCGCCTTCGATCAGGCCGGGAATGTCGGCGAGCACGAATTCACGCCCGATCGCCCGCACGACACCGAGACCGGGATGCAGGGTGGTGAAGGGGTAATCCGCGATTTTCGGCTTCGCAGCCGTGGTGGCGGCAAGGAAGGTTGATTTGCCGGCATTGGGCAGGCCGACAAGCCCGGCATCCGCGATGAGCTTGAGGCGCAGGATGATCTCCCGCTCCTCGCCCGGCTGGCCGGGATTGGCGCGCTCCGGCGCGCGGTTGGTCGAGGTGGTGAAATGAAGATTGCCGAAACCGCCATTGCCGCCCTTGGCGAGCCGCACCTTCTGGCCGATCTCGGTCATGTCGGCGATGAGGCTTTCATCTTCCGCATCGAGGATCTCGGTGCCCTTGGGCACCTTGAGTACCACATCCGCGCCCTTGGCACCGGCGCGGTTCTTGCCCATGCCATGCGTGCCGGTCTTGGCCTTGAAATGCTGCTGGTAGCGATAATCGATCAGCGTGTTGAGCCCGTCGACGCATTCGACCCAGACATCGCCGCCCTTGCCGCCATCGCCGCCATCCGGACCACCGAACTCGATGAATTTCTCGCGCCGGAACGAGACGCAGCCCGCCCCGCCATCGCCGGAGCGGATATAGACTTTTGCTTGGTCGAGAAATTTCATTTTTTGTCCAGTTCAAGTGTCATGCCTGGCTTTAATCCAAGCATCCACGACCTTTCCTGCAATAGAAGACGGGAAGGACCGGGACAAGCCCGGTGGTTGGGTATCGTCCTTGCGAGGGGCGCCGGCAACGAAACCATCCTTCTTTCTCAGGTCTGGATCGCCGTGTCGGGATCTCCGGTCCCGCCTCGCAAGGGCGCGCTCCGCCCGCCCTTGCGCGTCGCGAATCCGGCCCGCGTCACTCTGGTGCTGATCAGCGGCATCTCGCGCTGAAGCGGGTTGGAGAAGATCGTGCCACGTCCCGTGATCTCGAAGCCGAGCTTCTCCTGAATGCGCAGCGAGGCCTCGTTGCCCGCAATGACGCCGGAATGGATCGCCGGGATCGGAGAGGCGGCAAAAAGCGCCGCGACAAGCCCTTCGGCCCCCTCGCTCATGATGCCCTGCCCCCAATGAGCTTCGCCCAGCCAGAAGCCGATATTCGGCCCCGCCTCGCTCTGGTTCGGCCCGGCGGGGCGATTGCGCCAGCCGATGCCGCCGACCGGCGCGCCCTCGAGCAGGATCACGCGGTGCTCCTCGAAATCCGGCCCCTCGACCGCGCATTTCTCGATGAAGGCGCGCGTTCTCTCAAGCGTCGGCGGCCATTCCGGCGCGCTCAGCCATTTGATCACCTGCCAGTTGTTGAATAGCGCGAAGAGCGCATCGGCATCCTCGGGACGCGCGACGCGCAGCTTCAGCCGCCCGGTCTCGATGCTATCGGGCAACATGTCACATCCCCACCGCGGCGTTCTCGCGCCCCTGCGGCAGCGGCATCCGCCAGCCCTTGAGGCTCGCCCAGACATCGCGCGTCAGGCGGTAGCCATCCGCCGGCATGGAATCGCCGCGCACCGAATGGTGGATCATGCCGCCGCCCTCATACTGGAAGCCGCACAGCTCCAGCACCTTGCGCGACGCCGCATTGGTGACGCGCACATTCGCCTTCACCGCCTTGAGGCCGGAATAGAGGAAGGCGGCATCGATGATCGCCTGCGCCGCCTCGGTCATCAGACCCTGCCCCCAATGCGGGACGCCGAGCCAATAGCCGAGTTCACGGGCGCCGTCGGAATCGCGCGCCTGCAAGCCGATCATGCCGATGAGCTTCTTCGGCTCCCGGCGGTGAACGATGGCGAGACGCAGCGCATCGCCGCCGGTATTCGCCTCCCGCGCGGCGAGAATGAAGCGCATCGCCTCCTCGGGCGGATAGGGATGGGGAATATGCGTGGTCATTTCCGCGACACGACGGTCGCCGGCGAACTCAACAATTGCGGCCTGATCCGCCGCCTTCGGCCAGCGCAGGAACAGCCGGGGCGTCTCGAGAGTGAAAACATCGTCACGGAACAATTCGGGAAACATGGGCTTCTTCCGCTAAAAGGGCCGGTCTTCTGACGAAACCTGGCCGGAAACAAGAAAGGGAGGCTCGGTTCCCCGGCCTCCCCTTCAGGTTTCTGCGGATTGGGGCTCTTGTGCCCGTTTCCTGCTCACCGCCGGTTTGGTTCCCGAGGAACCCGGCGGTGAGAAGATGTTCCCATCCGCCGGTTATTCTGCTGCTTCGGCCGTAGCCGGAATGACGTTTACGTATTGACGCGGGCCTTTTTGTTTAAAGGCGACAAGACCATCACACGTGGCAAAAAGCGTATGATCGACGCCCATGCCGACATTGATGCCCGCATGCCACTTCGTGCCGCGCTGACGAACGATGATGTTGCCGGCGACGACCATCTCGTTGCCGAACTTCTTCACGCCAAGACGCTTTGAATGCGAATCGCGACCGTTGCGCGACGAACCGCCAGCTTTTTTGTGAGCCATTTTATGCTCCTTCGATCCCAAAAGGGGTCGGTCAAATCCGATATGGACGACCCTTACCCGAAACCTCGCGCGAAATCACGCGAAAAATGTCAGGCATCTTTACCGATCGGCCGCAGCCGGGGCAGAGATGCCGGCTAAATCAGCGATCCTCGCCCGAGGCCTGCTCGGCCTGGTCGACCTTCGCGCGCGGCGGCTTGCCGGCGAGAAGTTCCTTGGCCTGCTGGACCCATTCCTCGCGCGTGGCGCGGCCGCCCAGCTTCAGCTCCTCGTCGAGCTTCTCGATATCGGCCTTCTTCCACTTGGAAATCTGGGTCCAGGTGGTGATGCCGGCGGCGCGAAGCTTCTTCTCGATCGTCGGGCCGATGCCCGCGATGAGCGAGAGATTGGTGTCGTCGATCGACCCGGCGGCAGCCTTGGCTTCCTTGGCCGGCTTCGCCTCGGCGGATTTGGCGGCGACAGCCTTGAGACCCGCCGGCTTCTTGCCGTCGGTAAGGATCTCGGTGATGCGCACCACCGTCAGATCCTGACGATGACCCTTCTTGCGCTTGGAATTCTGGCGGCGGCGCTTCTTGAAGGAGATAACCTTCGGGCCACGGGCCTGCTCGACCAGCTCACCGGCCACCGTGGCGCCGGCCACGAAGGGGGTGCCGACCACGGCCTTATCGCCACCGATCATGAGAACTTCGGAGAAGGCGACCACGTCACCGGCCTCGCCCGCGAGGCGCTCGATGGTGATCACGTCGTTGGCAGCAACGGTATATTGCTTGCCGCCGGTCTTGATGACTGCGAACATCGTTTTAGTCCTTTGTCTCACCGCCTTCGACCATGAGGGCCGGGCAGCCTTTTTGGGTTTTCAGCGCTCCGCGACCAAGGATTACCCCCGGCCATTGGCGCAAAACGAAAGGCGCGGTTCTTCCGCCGCGCTGTGAAGGGGCGCATAAGCCAGAGGCAGCTCGTAAAGTCAAGGCGAAAACCGGATTTACCGCCTTTGCCGCGCCCTCAGAGGATGAACCGGGAAAGATCCGCGTTCTTCGCGAGGCTTCCCACCTCACGCTCGACCAGCGCGCCGTCGATCACGATCGTCTCGCCGGAACGATCCGTCGCAGTGAAGCTCACCTCGTCCAGCACACGTTCAAGAACGGTCTGCAGGCGGCGCGCGCCGATATTCTCGACATGCGTGTTGACCTCGAAAGCCGCGCGCGCCACGGCGGCGACGGCATCCTCGGTGAAGGTGAGCGTTACGCCCTCCGTCGCCATCAGCGCCACATATTGCTTGACCAGCGAGGCCTCGGTCTCGGTGAGGATGCGGCGGAAATCCGCCTCGCCCAGCGGTTTGAGCTCGACACGGATCGGCAGGCGACCCTGCAATTCGGGCAGAAGATCCGAGGGTTTGGCGACATGAAAGGCACCGGAGGCGATGAAGAGGATGTGATCCGTCTTTACCGGCCCGTGCTTGGTGGCGACCGTCGTGCCCTCGATCAGCGGCAGCAGGTCGCGCTGCACGCCCTCGCGCGAGACATCGCCGCCCGAACGGCCCTCGCGCACCGAGATCTTGTCGATTTCATCGAGGAAGACAATGCCGTTCTCTTCCACCGCGCGGATCGCATCGGAGACGATGCGATCCTGATCGATCAGCTTGTCGCTCTCCTCGGCGATCAGGGGCTCGTAGGCATCCGCCACGCTCATGCGGCGCGGCTTGCCGCGCTGGCCGAATGCCTTGCCGAACATGTCGCCGAGCGAAACCGCGCCGATCTGCCCGCCGGGCATGCCGGGAATCTCGAACATCGGCATCCCGCCGCCCTGCGCCTGCGGCTCCACCTCGATTTCCTTGTCCGAAAGCTCGCCCGCGCGCAGCTTCTTGCGGAAGGAATCGCGCGTGCCTGGCGAGGCGGTGGCGCCGACCAGCGCGTCGAGCACGCGCTCTTCCGCAGCCACCTTCGCCTTGGCCTCGACATCCTTGCGACGCGCAACGCGCTGGAGGCCGATGCCGATCTCGACAAGATCGCGCACGATCTGCTCGACATCGCGGCCGACATACCCGACCTCGGTGAATTTCGTCGCCTCGATCTTCAGGAACGGCGCTCCGGCAAGCTTCGCAAGGCGCCGCGCGATCTCGGTCTTGCCGCAGCCGGTGGGGCCGATCATCAGGATGTTCTTGGGCAGCACCTCCTCGCGCATCGCGCCTTCGAGCTGCTGGCGCCGCCAGCGGTTGCGCAGCGCGATCGCGACCGCGCGCTTGGCCTCCTTCTGGCCGACGATGTGGCGATCGAGTTCGGAAACGATTTCTCGGGGGGAAAAGGACGTCATGCGTTGCTTCTGTTCGAGAGGGTCGGGAGCCCGGCGCGGATATGCGCGGGCACGAGGGCGAGGACGCCGCGGCGAAGCGGCTGCCAGCCCGAGGAAAGACCGAGAATGAAAACGCCGAGAACCAGCAGCGATGCCGGGACGGCGGCATTGGAAAGGGCGGTTTCGCGGAAAACAGTGCCGAAGGCCGTGCCGGCATAGACCAGCGCCGAGACAAGGATCGCCCGGCGGTCGATCAGCAGCGCCAGCACGGCAAGGCCGGCGAAAACCGCGAGCAGGCCGATCGCCTTCGCGAAAGTCACGTCGTGCACCCCGCCGAAAACAACCGCGATGAAGGAATGCACGATCAGCGGCGCCGCCATCAGGTGAAGCCAGAAGGCGATATCCGTCCGCCGCGTCTCGCGCGCAAGATCGGAACGGTCGAACCGCATCGCGAGCGCGAAGACGCCGATCCCGAAGGCCAGGATCACCCAGCCGCCGAACCGGGTCATGAAGCCCGGCGCCAGCGCCAGCAGGAAGGCGAAGGCCGCAAGCGCCAGCGCGCCGACACCGGAGGCGACGGTGACCGGCACCCTGAAACGCCAGTAATGCAACGCCACCAGCGCGCAATTGGCCAGCGCGGTGGTGCCAAGGATGCCGGCATGACCGAAATCCGGCAGAACGGAGTGCTCCGGCCAGCCCTTGCCGAACAGGCCGGTCAGCAGCAGGTGCAGCGCGAGGAAGGAAAAGCCGGAAAACAGCACCAGCAGCACGATGCTCGGCAAGGCCATGCGGCGATGGCGGGTGAAAAGCTCCGCCAATCCCCATGAAAGCACCGCCAAACCACCCCAGAGCAGCAGGGGGGGCATGTTATCAGCGAGGAAATACCCCGCGGCGCCGAGGAACAGCCCAAGCCCGATCACGACGAAAATATCGCCGAAGCCTGTGATGAAACGCAGCTTCTCGTGATCGGGCGCGACCTCGAATTCGCGCACGGCATGCTCGCTGGCGAGCTGGCGCAGGCGCTCGGCCTGATCGGCGGTGACGATGGCGCGCGCAACCGCCAGGCGCAGGACGGGTTCGGAAATCATGATTCAATGCTCTCGATGACGAGGTTGCCATTGGTATAGACGCAGATCTCGCCCGCGATCTTCATCGCGCGGCGCACGATGGCTTCGGCGTCAAGTTCCGTATCGACCAGCGCGCGAGCCGCGGCGAGGGCGAACATGCCGCCCGAACCGATCCCCATGACCCCGCCCTCGGGCTCGAGCACATCGCCGGTGCCGGAAAGGACGAGGCCGGTGCTCCCATCCGCCACCAGCATCATCGCTTCAAGCCGGCGCAGATAGCGGTCCGTGCGCCAATCCTTGGCCAGCTCCACGCAGGCGCGCGTCAACTGGCCGGGAAATTGTTCGAGCTTGGCCTCAAGCCGTTCGAACAGGGTGAAGGCATCGGCGGTCGCGCCGGCGAAACCGGCAATGACATCGCCCTTGCCGATGCGGCGCACCTTCTTCGCGTTGCCCTTGATGATCGTCGGGCCAAGGCTGACCTGCCCGTCACCGCCGATCACGGTTTTTCCGCCCTTGCGGACCATGAGAATGGTCGTGGCATGCCAGCTTTGCGGCGCGTGATCATCGGACAAGGGAAACTCCGTCATGTGTGTTCCGGCAATGTAGGCATCGCCAAGGCGTTTCGCAAAGGCAGGAAGTCGCGCCGCGTGAATTGCCGATCCCGCCCTTTTTCGCTAAAGCGGGCCTATGGCGCCAGCCTGGCGCCGCCGAGGCAGGAGAGAACCATGCGCCGCGCCGAAATCAAGCGGGAAACAGGCGAGACGAAAATCGCCGTCGCCCTCGATCTCGACGGAACCGGCCGCGCCGATATCGCGACCGGAATCGGCTTTCTCGACCATATGCTCCATCTGCTCGCGCGGCATTCGCTGATCGACCTCGCCATCCGCGCCGAGGGCGATCTGCATGTCGACGATCACCATACGAGCGAGGATGTCGGCATCGCGCTGGGGCAGGCTTTCGCGCGCGCGCTCGGCGACAAGAAGGGCATCACCCGCTACGCCGATTGCCTGATGCCGATGGACGAGACGCTCTCGCGCCTCGCGCTCGACATTTCCGGCCGCGCGTTCCTCGTCTTCAAGGCGGATTTTCCGAGCGACAAGATCGGCACCTTCGATTGCGAGCTCGTGCGCGAATTCTTCCAGGCCTTCGCCTCGAATGCGGGCGTGACCCTCCACGCCGAATGCCTTTACGGGCTCAACAGTCATCATATCGCCGAGAGCCTGTTCAAGGGCCTCGCCCGCGTGCTGCGCAAGGCGAGCGAAACCGATCCGCGGGCGGCGCAAAGCGTGCCTTCCACCAAAGGGACATTGTCGGTCTGATGGCACGATTCACGATCCACGAACCCAAAGACTCAAAGGACCGGGTAACGCGGCTGGAAAACACCCGTTTCGTGCGCGACGGCTGGAGCTGGCAGGCATTTCTCTTCGGCCCGCTCTGGCTCATCATGAAGCGCCACTGGGTTTTCGGCACGATCACGCTGATCGCGCAGATCCTGCTCATCGCGGGGATCTGGCAACTGCCGATCCCGGAAGCGGCGCGACTGCTGGTTATCCTCGCGCTTGCGATCCTCTGGGGATTCGAAGGCGCCAGTGTGCGGCGCTTCGATCTCGCGCAGGCGGGGTTTTCGGAAAACGGTCTCATTCTGGGCAGTGACGAGGATCACCTAGAGCAGCGCTATTTCGCCGTCATGGCGGGGAAGGCATCCGCGGGCCCTGCCTCCTCGACGCCTGACGAGGCGCCGCGCGGCCCTTGGGGCTCGCCCGTGATCGGGCTGTTTCCCGAATCGAGGAAGCATCCGTGAAGATCGCGCTCATCGATTACGGCGCCGGCAATCTCCATTCCGCCGGCAAGGCGCTCGAACGCGCCGCAACCGAGGCCGGCATCGCCGCCTCGGTGACGATCGGAGCCGATCCCGCCATGATCGCGGCTGCGGATCGCCTCGTCCTCCCGGGCGATGGCGCCTTCCGCGATTGCCGCGAAGCGCTCGCCTCGGTCGCCGGGCTTGAGAACGTGCTGCATGAACAGGTCCGCGTGAAAGGAAAGCCGTTTCTCGGCATTTGCGTGGGCATGCAGCTTCTCGCGGATATCGGCGAGGAGCGCGGGGAGACGGAGGGTCTCGGCTGGATACCCGGTCGTGTCGTCGCGCTCGATCCGAAGGCGCGGCACCTCAAAGTACCGCATATGGGCTGGAACACGCTCGAAAGGCTCGCCGATCACCCGATCCTCGACGGGCTTCCCTTCGGCGATGATGCCGCGCAGGTCCTTTCCTCTCATGCGTATTTCCTGCATGGGTTCCATCTTCTCCCGCGCGATTCGCGTGATCTTGTCGCAACTGCCGATTACGGCGGCCCGGTCTCCGCGATCATCGCGCGCGACAACATCGTCGGCACGCAATTCCACCCGGAAAAAAGCCAGAAGCTCGGCATCGCCATGCTTGCCAATTTCCTGAAATGGGCGCCGTGAGGCGCAAGGGACGACAATGATCCTCTACCCCGCCATCGATCTCAAGAACGGCCAATGCGTGCGCCTGAAACAGGGCGACATGGCCGAAGCGACCGTGTTCAACGACGATCCCGCCGCACAGGCCGCCGCCTTCGAGGCGCAGGGTTTCGAGGCCCTGCATGTGGTGGATCTCGACGGCGCCTTCGCGGGCAAGCCGGTCAACGGCGCGGCGGTGGAAGCCATTCTCGCCAGGGTGAAGTTCCCCGTCCAGCTCGGCGGCGGCATCCGCGGCATGGCGCAGGTGGAGGGTTGGCTTTCGCGCGGCATCGCCCGCGTCATCATCGGCACGGCGGCCTTGCGCGATCCCGCTTTCGTGCGCGAGGCGGCGCGTGCCTTTCCAGGAAAAGTTGCGGTCGGGATCGACGCGCGCGACGGCAAGGTGGCCGTGGAGGGCTGGGCGGAAACTTCGGACCTCGATGCCGCCGATCTCGGCAGGCGGTTCGAGGATGCCGGCGTCGCCGCGATCATCTACACCAATATCGCGCGCGACGGCATGCTCTCCGGCCTTGATTTCGAGGGAACGATCGCGCTCGGCCATGCCCTCTCGATCCCCGTCATCGCTTCCGGCGGGCTCGCCTCGCTCGCGGATATCGAGCGTCTGATGCAGCCCGATTGCGCCCATCTCGCCGGCGCGATCACCGGCCGCGCGCTCTATGACGGTCGCCTCGATGCGGCGGAAGCGCTGGCCTTGATGGCAAAAAGGCAGCCGGCGGGAAAGATGCCGGCATGACGCTCAAGACCCGCATCATCCCCTGTCTCGATGTCAAGAACGGCCGCGTCGTCAAGGGCGTCAATTTCGTCGATCTCGCCGATGTCGGCGATCCGGTGGAGAGCGCGAAAGCCTATGACGCCGCCGGCGCGGATGAACTGTGCTTCCTCGATATCACCGCCTCCCACGAGGCGCGCGGCACGATCCTCGATGTCGTGCGCCGCACCGCCGAGAATTGCTTCATGCCGGTGACGGTCGGCGGCGGCGTGCGCGAGGTGGCCGATGTGCGCGCGCTGATGCTCGCGGGGGCCGACAAGGTCTCGATCAACACCGCCGCCGTAAAGGATCGCACGATCGTCGCCCGCGCGGCGGAGAAATTCGGCGCGCAGGCCATCGTCGTCGCCATCGATGCCAAGCGCGTCAGCGCGCCGGGCGAGGCGGCGCGCTGGGAGATTTTCACCCATGGCGGGCGCAACCCTACCGGGCTCGACGCGCTTGAATACGCCCGCGAGGTCGCCGATCTCGGCGCGGGCGAGATCCTGCTCACCTCGATGGACCGGGACGGGACCAAGGCCGGGTTCGATCTCGCGCTGACGCGCGCGGTGTCGGAGGCCGTCACCGTGCCGGTGGTCGCCTCGGGCGGGGTCGGCACGCTCGATCATCTCGTGGAGGGCGTCACGCTCGGCAAGGCGAGCGCGGTGCTTGCCGCCTCGATCTTCCATTACGGAACCTATACGATCGCCGAGGCCAAGGCGCATATGGCCCGCGCCGGCATTCCGATGCGTTTGAACTGAGGCGGAAATGACCACTTTCTCTCTTGCCGATCTCGAAAAACTCATCGCCGAGCGCGCCGATGGCGATCCTGCGACCTCCTATACCGCCAAGCTGAAGGCGCGCGGCATGGCGCAGGCGACCAAGAAGCTGGGTGAGGAGGCGGTGGAGGCCGTCGTCGCCGCCCTGGCGCAGGAGCGCGGGGAGCTGGTGAAGGAAAGCGCCGATGTGCTCTATCACCTCTTGGTCGTACTTCACATGGCTGATATTGCGGTGCAAGATGTGATGTCGGAACTGGAAAGCCGCACGCGGCAATCCGGCATCGAGGAAAAGGCCGCGAGGAAGCCGGTCTGACGGCCGCAAGGGAGCCAGAATGGACGCCGAGGTTTCAAAACTCGCCCCGGATGTCGATCTCTCGCCGTTCCGTGTCTTCAATCGTCACGAATGGGCCAGCCTCAGGGCCGATGCACCGCTCAACCTGACACTCGACGAAGTCCGCGGGCTCGAATCCATCAATGACAGGCTGAGCCTCGAAGAAGTGGCGGAGATCTATCTCCCGCTCTCGCGCCTGCTCTCCCTCTATGTCGCGGCGACGCAGGGGCTGTTCAAGGCGACGCAGCGCTTCCTCTCCGCCGGCGACGGCAAGGTGCCCTACATCATCGGCATTGCCGGCTCGGTGGCGGTGGGCAAATCCACCACCGCCCGCGCGCTCGAAAAACTGCTGGCGCGCTGGCCGAATACGCCCAAGGTCAGCCTCGTCACCACCGACGGTTTCCTTCACCCCAACGCGGAATTGCAGCGCCTCGGCCTGATGGAGCGCAAGGGTTTTCCCGAGAGCTACGATACGCCCGCCTTGCTGAAATTCCTCGCGCGGATCAAGGCGGGGGAACGCAACGTCACCGCACCGCTCTATTCGCATCTTGTCTATGATGTCGTTCCCGGCGAGCAGATCACCATCGATCGCCCGGATATCCTCATCGTCGAGGGGCTCAATGTGCTCCAGCCGCCGCGCCTGCCGCGCGATGCGCGCCCTGTGCCTTATGTCTCGGATTTCTTCGATTTCTCGATCTATATCGACGCGGAGGAGAATCTCCTGCGCAAATGGTATGTCGACCGTTTCATGACGCTGCGGCTCACCGCTTTCCGCAAGCCCGAGAGCTTCTTCCGCCGCTACGCCGAGATCGGCGAGGAAGAGGCGCTGAAGATCGCCAATGGCCTCTGGGATCGGATCAACCTGCCCAACCTGCGCGAGAACATCTTCCCCACGCGCCCGCGCGCCGACCTCATTCTCTACAAGGGCGAGAGCCACATGATCGAGGAAGTGGCGCTGCGGAAACTGTAGACGCATCCATCATTGCGAGGAGCCATGCGACGAAGCAATCCATCTTTCCCCGCATCGTGAGCAAGATGGATTGCCGCGTCGGCGCATAGCGCCTCCTCGCAATGACAGCCAATCTCACATCAACCCTTCTTCCTGCGCCAGCTCCTTCAGCGGTCGGCCCGGACGGGCGCCGATCTTCTGGATGACATGCGCCGCCGCGAGCGCGCCGAGGCGGCTCGCCTTCTCGAAGCCCATGCCGTTGGTATAGCCATGGAGAAAACCGGCGGCATAGGCATCGCCCGCGCCGGTCGCATCGACCAGACCCGCGATCGGATGCGCTGGCACCACCACATTGGTGTTGCCCTCGATGATCACCGCGCCCTTCTCCGAGCGCGTCACCGCCGCGCGCTTGACCTCGGCGCGCAAGGCTTCGAGCGCGGTATCGAAATCGGCGGTCTCGTAAAGCGCCTTCAGCTCATGCTCGTTCGCGAAGACGAGATCGACGGTTCCCGTCTTGATCAGATCGCGGAATTCGGCGCGGTAGCGGTCGACGCAGAAACTGTCCGACAGGGTGATCGCGACCTCGCGCCCCGCCTTGTGGGCGATTTCCGCCGCCTTGCGGAAGGCGATCTTGGCCAGCGGCGGATCCCACAGATAGCCTTCGAGATAGGTGACCTTCGCGGCGGAAACCACCGCCGGGTCGATCTGCTTCTCCGTCAGGTTCTGGCAGGCACCGAGATAGGTGTTCATCGTGCGCTCGCCATCGGGCGTCACGAGGATGAAGGAACGCGCGGTAGCCGGGCCTTCCGCCATCTGCGCCGTACCATAGGCGACGCCGGTGGAAACGATGTCATGCGCGAAGATGTCGCCGACCGGATCGGCCTTCACGCAGCCGATGAAGGCCGCCTTGCCGCCGAAAGAGGCGATGCAGGCCGCGGTATTCGCCGCCGAGCCGCCGGAAATGATCGTCGCCGGTCCCATCGCCGCGTAAAGCATCTCCGCCCGATGCTCGTCGATGAGCGTCATCGAGCTTTTGGTGATGCCATGGGTGACGAGGAAATCCTCCTCAGCGCGTGCGATCACGTCGACAATCGCGTTGCCGATGGTCAGGACATCGAATTGGGAGCTCATGAACGGGCCTTTATCGGGAAGAACGGCAAAAAAGAAGGATGCGGCGCTGCATGACCGAGAAGCCGGGCAAGGTCAAGCGAAGCAAGTCAGGTGATCAGGCGGGATCACGCTTCCGGCGCAGGCGCACATAAAGCGCGCCCTCGCCGCCATGCCCGCGCGCGGCGCTTTCGAAGCCCAGCACAAGGCGGCGCATCACCGGGTCAGCCAGCCAATGCGGCACGTAACGACGCAGGATTCCCTTTTCCTCGCCGCGCGAATCTACGCCGCCCCCCTTGCCCGTAATCACCAGCACCAGCCTCACGCCGTCATGATGGGCGGAGTGGATGAAGGAGAGGAGCGCGGCATGCGCCTCGGCCTGACGCATCCCGTGCAGGTCGATCCGCCTTTCGAGCGGCGCGGTGCCACGGGAAAGCTGGCGCATGACCCGCTTCTCGATCCCGGCCAGCGGCGGCAGGCCGCGCGGCTTCAAAGGTGCGGAAGGAGCGGGCGCGCCGGTCATGCCCATCGGCATCTGGGCCGGCTCCGCCTGCGGCATCTGCGGAATATCAAGCGGCTTGCGGCCCGGAAGCGGTTTCGCGCTGCGGGTTACATGCGCCCAGAGCGCGTGATCCTCCGGGCTGATATCGCCTCGCTTCCGGCGGGGTCTGGGCGGCGCTTCAGGCTTGAGGCGTTTCATTTCGCCGCTCCGCGCGGCAGCAGGATGATGAAGCGCATCGAATCGCGCACCAGGCCGGCGCGGTCGCCCGCCTGCGCGCCGGAGCCCATGAAGTAATCGCCCCGGGCCGGCCCGAGGATGGCAGAACCGGTATCCTGCGCCACCATCAGCCGGGCGATCCGCGCCCGCGGACCGGCCGGGGTGAGGGGATTGGTCTCGATGAAGACCGGCAAGCCATAAGGCCAGATCGTGCGATCCACCGCGAGGCTGCGCCCGGAGGTGAGCGGCACGCCGGCGCCGCCGATCGGCCCCTGATCCGCCGGCAGATCACGATCAAGCGCGAAGAAGACATAGGAGCGGTTCTGCTCCATCAGCGCCCGCCCACGCGCGGAATCGGCGCGCAGATAGGCCATCAGTTTGGCAAGCGTCATCTCCTCGAGCGCCATGCCACCGCTCTCGACGATTTTACGCCCCACCGAGGTATAGGGGTGACCGTTGCGTCCGGCATAGACGAGGCGCGCCCGGCTACCATCGGTGAATTTCACTCGCGCCGAACCCTGGACCTGGGTGATGAAGAGATCCGCGTGATCGCGCAGCCAGGCGATTTCGAGCCCCTGACCGTCGAGGATGCCGGCCCAGATCGCGGCGCGATCGGGAAAGGGCTCAAGACCGGCGGCGGTTTGCCTTGCGCTCTGGAGCTTGGGGTCGAGGCCCGGCCGGGTCTCGCCTTGTTTCAGCGTCACCAGATCCGCCGGCCGCGCGAGAACGGGCACCGGAAAATCGTCGTTGCGGGAGGCGGAAGCCTCGAGTTCCGGCTCGTAATAGGCCGTGAGAAAGCCGTTTCCCGAAGCGGGCAGGATCTCGAAAGGCTGGAAATACGCCTCGAAGAAGCGCCGCGCCTGCGTGCGCGAAATCTCTGTGCCCGCGGCCATCGCGGCCCGGCACGCTTCGACAAGCGCGGTCGAGGCCGGCAGTGCGTCACGCAGGGCAGGCTTTTCGGCAAGGATCGATTCGCAGGTGACACGAAAGGCGACGAAAGCCGCCGCGTGATCATCCTCCGCCCAGCCCGGCAGATCGGCGAAGCCGTGCGCGATCGCCCGCGCGCCTTCCGGCAGGCGCGCCAGCTCTTCTGGCGGGGCGGGGCTGGACATGGCCGGGCTCACGAAGGCAAGAAAGCCGAGCGCCAGAAGGGCCCGGCGCATGGCTCATTGCGCCGATTCGGTGGCGATAAGCCGCCAGTTCGGATCGCGCGAGGTCACATCGCGCGCGAAGGTCCAGATATCGGTGACATCGATCACCTTCTCGGCGTTCCCATCGATGACATTGCCGCCGGCATCGCGCGTGGCACTGATGAGTTTCGAAAGGAAACGCACCGTGACCTGGGCGGAACGCGCCCGCAACAGCGCATCGGAAATCTCGGCCTTGTCGATGGAGACGAACTGCGTCTCGACCTTCTCGCCCTTCTGCTCGCGCTCGGCAATGGCGCCATCGAACCCGTCGAAGACCTCCTTGGCCAGCAGGTCCTTCAATGTCTTGCGATCGCCATTCGCGAAGGCCATCACGATCATCTCGTAGGCGGCGCGGGCGCCACCGATGAACTCGGCGGGATCAAAGCTCGCATCCGCTTCCATGATCGCGAGCACGCCCTTTTCCGCCGGGGAATCCTTGGCGACAAGCCCGGCAAGGCGCGTTGCGGGATCAGCGGCCGGCTCCATCTGCTCGCGCCGCATATTCGGCAGCGGCACGACATTGCTCGCGCCCTGGGCGCCGTTCTGGGCGGCGCCATCATCCTGCCGGCGCTGGAAAAGATCCTGCGGCGGCTTTTCGTGCCCGGTCCGTTGTCCGAGGACCGAGCGAAGCTTCACGATGACGAAAATCGCAAGGCCGAGGAAAACGAGCGTGAGAATGAAATCGTTGCTTTGCATGGTTCTTGTCCGCTGCCGGAATTGTCCTTTACGCCGGCAGCGCCGGCCCCGTTACCATATAGGGCCTGTTTTCCATCTTCGCTATCCTTGAGGCGCGACGGCACGTATCGGCGCATAAATTTTAGGCGAAAGCTGATTTTTCATCGCCAGCGCCTGATTTGGCGGCTAGGCCTTGGCCATGAGCACCCTACCCAATCCTTCGCGGCGCCTGCTGCGCGCCGGAATCATTCTGCTGCTCGGCTGGATCGCGCTGGAAATCGCGCTGATGCAGCTTGTCGCTGCCCGGATCGGCTGGGCGGCGCTGATCCTGCTGATGACCGTCAAGGGCGGAATCGGGCTGTTGCTCGTAGGAGCCGCGATGATCCACGGCCTCAGAACCATCGCCGAGGCGGCGCGGCGCGATTCGGGCCAGGAGGCGATCCATGCCGCCGGTTTCACCGTCGCGAGCGCGATCCTGCTCGTTCTGCCCGGAATTGCGCCAGCTTTTCTTGCCCTCGCACTGTTCTCACCCAGCCTGAGAAAGCGGCTTCTGGCCCTATGGCGCAACCGACAGGAACCGGGCGATCCACGCGAGATCGAGCTGGCCGCTTCCGAATGGAAGGAATTGGGCAACCGCAAACCGGCGCGCCGCACGCCGCGCAAGCCCAAACCGCCGGAAACCCTCTCCTCTTGAGAGCGGGAGCGCGACGGTGTAAGCGGAGCCTGAGGCTGCGTGCATGGGCTCGTCGCCAGATAACAGGATGACAACATGGCCGAAGGCAATGGCAACGCGCCGCAGCTCGAATCGCTGGCGCAGTATGTGAAGGATCTTTCCTTCGAGAACCCGAATGCGCCGCGTTCGCTCGGACCGCAGGAAACCGCGCCGAACATCTCGATCGAAGTCAACGTGAATGCCAAGCCGCTCACGGCCGGTGAATTCGAGGTCGAGCTTCAGCTTTCCGGCAAGGCCGGCGAGGGCGAGGGCCTGCTGTTTAACTTCGAGATCAATTTCGGCGGCGTCTTCCGCCTGACCGACATCCCCGAAATGCATGTCCATCAGGTCTTGATGATCGAGTGCCCGCGGCTGATGTTCCCCTTCGCCCGCGCGATCCTCGCGAATGCGGTGCGCGATGGCGGCTTCCCGCCCTTCCTGCTCCAGCCGATCGATTTCGCCGCCCTCTATCAGGCGCGCATGGCCGAGCTCGGCAAGCAGCAGATGAACAGCTGATTTCGGCTGCATCCGGCGATCGTCGAAGGGCGCTCTGGCGCCCTTTTTTATTCCACCTGACCCGGCTCCGATTTCCCGGAAATGTCAGGATAAGCGTGCCACAGGGCCTTGTCGCCCATTTCGGCGATAAAGGCGCGGTGGGCATCGATTTCGTCCTGCGTCAGCAAGCGGATCTGTTTGATCGGCGCGCGAGCCCGGGAGACCTCTTCCGATTCGGCGCCGGAATGACCCTTCCCCGGCGCATCCATCGCCGTGCCGAGGCCGAGGCTGGATTGTTTGCCGCCCGTGAGTTCCGCATAAACCTCGGCGAGGATCTCGGCATCCATGAGCGCGCCATGCTTGGTGCGGCGCGAATTGTCGATACCGTAGCGCGCGCAGAGCGCATCGAGCGAATTCTGCGCGCCGGGATGCCGGCGACGCGCGATCTGTAGCGAATCAATGGCGCGCGAGGGTGGAATAGGCCCCTTGCCAAGCCGCTTCAGCTCGGCATTCAGAAAACCCATATCGAAGCTGGCATTGTGAATGACCAGCGGGTCCTCGCCGATGAAGGCGAGGAAATCGTCGGCGACATCGCGGAAGACAGGCTTGTCGGCGAGAAAGGCATCGGAGAGCCCGTGCACGGCGAAAGCCTCGGGCGCCATGGGGCGTTCCGGGTTGAGATACTGATGGAAGATGCGCCCGGTGAGGAAGCGGTTGACGATCTCCACGCAGCCGATTTCGCAAAGCCGATCACCGCGATGAGGATCGAGGCCAGTCGTTTCGGTATCGAGAACAATTTCGCGCATCGGCTCACGTCGCAACGGCAGCAAGCGCCCGGAGCAGCGCCGCGACTTCGTGCCGCGCCGCCTCGAACCCCGAGCCGGTATCAATTATGGCATGGGCGTGCCGGCATTTCTCTGCCATGGGCATCTGGCGCGCCAGAATGGCGTGGAAAAGCGCTTCGTCCATGCCCGGCCGCGCGAGAACCCGGCGCTTCTGTTCTTCCGGCGCGACAACCGTTACCAGAACGGCGTCGCAACGCCGCTCGGCGCGGGTTTCGAAAAGGAGCGGGATATCGAGCAGGATCAGGCGGGACCCTGCCCGCGCGGCCGCCGCGATGGCGCGCTGCTCGACAGCATGGACAAGCGGGTGGACGATCCGCTCCAGCTCGGCGAAGCGTTCCGGCGCGGCCTTGAGCTGGGCGGCAAGCAGCTTGCGGTCGACCTTCCCGTCACTGATAACGCCCGGAAACGCCTTGCCCACGGGATCAACGGCTTCACCTGCATAGACTTCGCGAACGGCGGCATCGGCATCGTGAACCGGAACGCCATGCGCGCGGAACATAGCCGCCGTCGTCGATTTTCCGGTCCCGATCGAGCCCGTCATGCCCAGCCTGAACATCGTTCAGCCCTCCTTGCGGGGGGCCGGCGAGAGGAGATCCTCGACGATGCGGGCGCGCAGGGCGTCATCCACCACCGGGCGCGCGCCGAACCAGCGCTCAAAGCCCGGCACCGCCTGATGCAGCAGCATCCCCAGCCCGTCGAGCACCGGCAGGCCCCGCTTGCGCGCGTCAGCCAGCAGAGCGGTTTCGAGCGGCACATAGACGATATCGGCGACGATGGCCGTTTTCGGCAGGTTGTCCAGCGCGATATCGAGCGGCGCTTGCCCGGCCATGCCCTGGCTGGTCGTATTGATAAGCAGGCTGGTATCGGCCAGCGCGGCCTCGCGCGCCTCCCATGCGAGCGCTTCGATTGAAACACCCGTCTGCGCGAAGGCGTCGCATAGCGTCTGCGCGCGCGCCGGCGATCGGTTCGCGATGCGGATCCGCCGGGGTTTTCGCGCCGCGAGCGGGCCGATGAGCCCACGGGCCGCGCCGCCGGCGCCCAGGATGAGGATCGAGGCGGCGGGATTGTTCCAACCGGGATATTGCTGTTCGAGATGGGCCGCGAATCCCGCCCCGTCGGTATTGTCGCCCACAAGCTGTCCGTTCTCGTACCAGAACGTGTTGACAGCGCCCGCGCGCCGCGCCGCCTCGCTCACATGGTCACAGGCAAGAAAGGCTTCTTCCTTGTGCGGCACCGTGACATTGCCGCCAGCATAGCCCTCGCGACCGAAGCGACGCAAGGCGGCGGCGACATCGCCCGGCTTGACCTCGGCACGCTCGTAATCGCCCTTGATCCCCATTTTTCCGAGCCAGTAGCCGTGAATGAGGGGAGAGCGCGCATGACCCACGGGATAGCCGATGATGATGGCTTTCTTCATGCATCCCTCACACAAGCAACGCGCCTAACCGGCGCAGGGCATCCAGTACGGATCGAAGCGGCAGGCCGAGAATGACCGCGTGATCACCCTCTACCCGTTCAAAGAGATGGATGCCCAGCGCTTCGAGCTGGTAGCCCCCCACCGAATCGAGAAGCGTATCGCCCATGGCGACCATATAGGCTTCAAGGAACGCATCCGAGAAATCGCGCATTGTCAGGGCCGCGCTCTCCAACCCCTGCCAGACGACCTTGCCATCGAGCGCGAGGCAGGCGGCGGAATGAAGGTGGTGACGCTTCCCGCGCAAATGGCGCAAGGCATCGCGCGCGCCCTCCCTTGTCGGCGATTTCATGCCGAGCTGTCCATCTTGATCGAGCGTCTGGTCGGCGGCGAGAATGAGGCGGTTCGGCAGAAGCGCCATCGCAGCTTCAAGCTTTGCGCGCGCGAGTTCGGAGGCGATGGTAGCCGGGCCTGCGCCAGCGGCCAGCAGGTCCGCGGCCAACTTGCCCTCATCGACCGGCGCTCTCACGATTTCGAGCGGGATTTTCGCATCCTCCAGCATTTTCCGCCGGGTGATGCTGCCCGAAGCCAAAGCGAGGGGTTCTTTGGCCAGCCAGAAGGAGGAGACGGGATTATTCATTGCGCGATCGAAGCCAGACGATGGGAGCGATAGAGATCGATAATCGCCGCGGCGGTTTCCTCGATCGAGCGGCGGGTGACATCGATCACAGGCCAGCCATGGCGATCAAAGAGGCGACGTGCCTGCGTGACCTCCTCCGTGACCGCCTGCCGATCGATATAGGTTGCGTCCTTGTCGCCGGCATTGAGCGCGAGCAGGCGGTTCTGGCGGATCTGGACGATGCGTTCGGGCGAGGCGACGAGCCCGATCACCAGCGGTCTGGTCAGCGTTTCCAGCACCGACGGGATCGGCATGTTCGGCACCAGGGGAACATTGGCGGTCTTGATCCCGCGATTGGCGAGGTAGATGCTGGTGGGCGTCTTCGACGTGCGGCTGATACCCACCAACACGACATCGGCTTGATCGAGATTCTCGGTCAATTGCCCGTCATCATGCATCATCGTGAAATTCAGTGCGTCGATACGGCGGAAATACTCCGCGTTCAGCATATGTTGCGCGCCGACTTTTGGGGTGGTGGCGACGCCGAGATAGGATTGGAAAAGATTGACGACGGGATCAAGCACCGAAAGATGCGGGCAGCCATGCTCCGCGCATGCATTCTGAAGGCGCGCGGAAAGCGTCTCATCCACCAGCGTGTAGAGCACGATCCCCGGCTCATTCTCGATCTCCGTGATCACGCGGTCGAGCTGACGGTCATTGCGGATCAGAGGATAGACATGCTCGATCGGTGAGATACCGGAATAATAGGCTGTGGCGGCCCTGGCGACCGTGATCAGGGTTTCACCCGTGGAATCGGAAACCAGATGGAGATGAAAGAAACTGCGGCCCATGAAACTCGTTTCGGTGAAGGGTCCAAAACAGAGGGCTTCAAAGGCCGCTCCGGATTTCAACCGACTTCCCCACAGCCCTGTTGTCAAGCTCTGGATAACCGTGCTTCCGGCGGCTGAATCCGCCGGGATCGTCTGCTGCAAGGTCGGACGCTGTGGATGACCCGTTCCTTCATTCACAAGGATGCTTGCGGGAGGATACTGCCTAGTGAACCGGGAAGAGCGGGGATAAGCGGGGATAAACCGTGCCGAAAGCGATGAAACAGCACTTAATTCAATGCGCTATCGATGCAGGGTTCCCCTGCGGGGAATACGTTTTTCTGCCATCTCTGGCAGCCAAGTGTGGATATGCAACGAATTCCGGATTAAGTCGGCCTAGAGAATAGAAATAAAAGAGAAGATTCTCTTTTCTTGTTTTGAAAGGCTTGGAAAACCGTGAAGCCCTTCCTTGAGGCCTTTCGTGGTCCCGTCGCTCAACGCCCGCCGATCTGGCTCATGCGGCAGGCGGGACGTTATCTGCCGGAATATCGAGAGATCCGGGCCAGCGCGCGTAGCTTTCTTGATTTCTGCTACACGCCGGAATTAGCTGTCGAGGCAACCCTTCAGCCGATCCGCCGTTTTGGCTTTGACGCCGCGATCATCTTTTCCGACATCCTCGTGATCCCCGACGCGCTCGGGCAGCAGGTTCGTTTCGTGGAGGGTGAGGGCCCGCGCCTCGATGCATGCGAGACGCCCGAGCATCTCTCTCGTCTTTCGCGCCGGATCGATCTGGCGAAGCTCCAGCCGGTCTATGAGGCCTTGCGGGGCGTCAGGGCGGCACTTCCGCCTGAGACAGCCTTGATCGGCTTCTGCGGCGCGCCCTGGACGCTGGCGACCTATATGATCGCCGGTAAGGGCACGCCGGATCAGGCGCCGGCACGTGACTTTGCCTATCGTCATCGCGCGGCCTTTGGCAATCTGATTGATACCCTGGTCGAGGCCTGCATCACGCATCTTTGCGCGCAGATCGAAGCCGGCGCGGAAGCCGTGCAGATTTTTGATTCATGGGCGGGCGTGCTTCCTGAAGGCGAGTTCCGCCGTTATTGCGAGGAGCCAGCGGCGCGGATCGTCGCCGGGGTCAATGCCCGTTTTCCGGCTGTTCCGGTTATCGCCTTTCCGCGGGCCATGCCCGGTGGTTTTTCGGCGTTTTCCCTGCATACGAAAGCGGATGCCATCGGCCTTGATACCTCCTGTCGCCTGGAGGCCGCGCGCGCGGCGCTTGACGATGGAATCGTGACGCAGGGCAATCTCGATCCCCTGGTGCTCGTTGCTGGCGGGGAAGCGCTCGATGAAGCGGTTGATCATATTCTCGCAACCACCCGTGGGACCCGCCATGTCTTCAATCTCGGCCATGGTATCCTGCCGCATACGCCGATCGCGCATGTCGAGAGGATGCTGAAAAAGGTGCGTGGATGAGCTTTCTCATCGTCAAGTCGATCCATGTCCTCGCGATCATCTCGTGGATGGCCGGCTTGCTCTATCTGCCGCGTCTCTTCGTCTATCACGCCGGGACTTCGCCGGGATCGGAAGCAAGCGAGACCTTCAAGATCATGGAACGCCGGCTGATGGCGGCGATCATGCGGCCCGCCAGCCTGGTTGCCTGGATGACCGGCTTGTGGATGGCCTGGGACACGTTCGGCTTTCGCGGCGGCTGGCTGCACGCCAAACTCGTGCTGGTCATCGCCCTGAGCGTTCATCACGCTTTTCAGGAACGCTGGCTGAAGGAATTCGCTCAAGACCAGCGCCGTCATCAGCCGCGCTTCTTTCGCATCCAGAACGAGGTGCCGACCTTGCTGATGATCGGCATCGTGTTATTGGTAATCGTTAAACCTTTCTGACACGGCGTATTGTCGGGCTTGTGCGCCGACAGGAAACAGGCTAACGACGCGCTCGACGGATGACGCCCCCTGTCAGCGGCGTTGTCGTGGATCTTCCGTCGTCACGGCGGTGTTGATCGTGGTTCGCGGCGCTTCGGCGCCGATGTGTTTCCCACCCTCCGGCCGCGGGATGCGGTTTTCAAGCATAGGCAAGGTGTATCTCATGCGGGAGATCAAGCTCCAGGACCTCAAGCGTAAATCGCCGACTGAGCTTTTGAGCTTCGCCGAAGAGGTGGAGGTCGAGGGCGCAAGCACGATGCGCAAGCAGGAGCTGATGTTCGCGATTCTCAAGCAGCTCGCCGCCCGCGAGGTCGAGATCATCGGCGAGGGCGTGATCGAGGTGCTGCAGGATGGGTTCGGCTTCCTCCGCTCGCCAGACGCCAATTATCTCGCAGGGCCGGATGACATCTATGTCTCGCCCGCCCAGATCCGCCGCTTCTCCCTGCGCACGGGCGATACCGTCGAGGGTCAGATCCGCTCCCCGCGCGAAGGCGAGCGTTACTTTGCCCTCCTCAAGGTCAACTCGATCAATTTCGAGGATCCCGAGAAGGCGCAGCATAAGGTCCATTTCGACAATCTCACGCCGCTCTACCCGGATCAGCGTCTGAAGCTCGAGAACCCGGACCCGACCAAGAAGGATATGTCGCCGCGGATCATCGACATCGTCTCGCCGATCGGCAAGGGCCAGCGCGCGCTGATCGTCGCGCCGCCGCGTACCGGCAAGACCGTGCTGCTCCAGAACATCGCGCAGTCGATCACCACCAATCACCCGGAATGCTATCTCATCGTCCTGCTGATCGATGAGCGGCCGGAGGAAGTCACGGATATGCAGCGCTCGGTGCGCGGCGAGGTCGTCTCCTCGACCTTCGACGAGCCGGCGACGCGGCACGTCCAGGTGGCGGAGATGGTGATCGAGAAAGCCAAGCGTCTCGTGGAACACGGGCGCGATGTGGTCATCCTGCTCGATTCGATCACGCGCCTCGGTCGCGCCTACAACACGGTCGTGCCGTCCTCCGGCAAGGTGCTGACCGGCGGTGTCGATGCCAATGCGCTCCAGCGGCCCAAGCGCTTCTTCGGTGCCGCCCGCAATATCGAGGAGGGCGGGTCGCTCACCATCATCGCGACGGCGCTGATCGATACCGGCAGCCGCATGGACGAGGTCATCTTCGAGGAGTTCAAAGGCACGGGCAATTCCGAAATCGTGCTCGACCGCAAGGTCGCGGACAAGCGCGTCTTCCCGGCGCTCGATATTCTCAAATCGGGCACGCGTAAGGAAGAACTCATCACGCCGCGCGACCAGCTCCAGAAGACCTACGTCCTGCGTCGGATCCTCAACCCGATGGGCCCTCAGGATGCGATCGAGTTCCTGCTCGACAAGCTGCGCCAGACCAAACAGAACAGCGAATTCTTCGATTCCATGAATACCTGACGCCGCCGGCGCGCACGGGAGGAATGGTGCGATGGCGACCGAGACGATCTTTGCGCGCGCTTCGGGTAGCGGGGTCGCCGGGGTCGCTGTCATCCGCATCTCTGGCCCGGGTGTAGGGTCTGCTCTGACTGTCCTTATCGGCAGGGTTCCCCAACCGCGTCTGGCTACGCTCGCAACGATTCACCATCCCGCAACGCGCGAGGAAATCGATTCGGGTGTGGTTCTTTTTTTCTCCTCTCCGGCAAGCTTTACCGGAGAGGATGTTGCCGAGCTTCAGGTCCATGGTAGTCCCGGCATTCTCAAGGCGCTGGATCAGGCGCTCGAGCTTCTTCCTGGCCTGCGCCGCGCGGAACCCGGTGAATTCACCCGGCGCGCCTTCCTAAACGGCAAGATGGATCTGGTGGATGTCGAGGCGCTCGGAGATCTGCTTGCGGCGGAGACCGTGGCGCAGGCGCGCTTCGCCCGTCACTATCGCGCGGGACTCCATGCTGCGGCCGCGCGTTGGCGCAGCCAGCTGACGCAACTTCTGGGCATGGCCGAAGCCTGTATCGACTTCATCGACCAGGACGAAGTTGAACGCTTTATCGATTCGGACTCGGAACGACAGATCAACGATCTTGCAGTGGAAATTCAGCGCGCTGCCGGTGGTGTCGGGGCAGCCGAACGTCTGAGACAGGGGCTGGTCGTCGTGCTGGCCGGCCCGCCCAATAGTGGCAAGTCCAGCCTTCTCAATGCGCTTGCCAACCGCGAAGTCGCGATTACCTCGCCTGTGGCCGGGACAACCCGCGATATTGTGGAAGCGCATCTCGATATCGATGGCTACCCGATTATCCTCCGCGACACTGCCGGATTGCGAGAGAGCGATGACCTTATCGAGCAGGAAGGGATGAGGCGTACGCAAGGAGCGGTTTCGCAAGCGGATCTCGTCATCTGGCTGAACCCCACCGATTCGCCTGCGGAATGTCCGATTGCAGATGCTTTGGAAATCCGATCACGCGCGGATCTCTCCTCCAGCGCGCAGATTCCCGCGGGCTGCCTGGCTGTCAGCGCAACGACAGGGTTGGGCCTTCCTGCGCTTACAAAGCTGATCGGTGATCGAGCGCGGGAATTGATGGCGAGCGGCGGGGGCGATATGATCGTGGCACATGAGCGACAGGCAGCTCGCCTGCGGGAGGCCGCCGCCGCCTTGCTGAGAGCGGCGGCTTATGGACCATCGCAGCTTGAGCTCCGCTCCGAGGAGCTGCGTACTGCCGGCATCGCACTGGATGGCCTGATAGGAAGAATCGGGGCGGATGATATTTTTGATGTGGTGTTCTCCCGATTCTGCATCGGGAAGTAGGAATGCATCAGGCAGGAATGTTTCACGTGAAACACCGGAAGAGCGAATGAGCGATCGATTTGATGTCATCGTTGTTGGGGGCGGGCATGCGGGTGTCGAGGCCGCATCCGCTGCCGCGCGGTTTGGCGCACGTACTGCGCTTGTAACGCTCTCAGCGAGCACGATCGGTGTGATGTCTTGCAACCCCGCCATTGGTGGGTTGGGCAAAGGGCATATTGTCCGAGAGATTGACGCCCTCGATGGCATTATGGCGCGTGCCATTGATCGGGCGGGAATTCAGTTCAAGATGCTCAACCGATCCAAGGGGCCGGCTGTTCGTGGCCCCCGCGCGCAGGCTGATCGCGCACTTTATCGAACCGCGGTACAGGATTTGCTGTGCGAGCAGGAACGCATTCGCATCATTGAAGGCGAGGTGTCGGACCTGCTGTTCTCCAACGGGAGGGTTGAGGGCGTTGCCTTGGAGGGCGGACGTATCCTTTCTGCCGCAAGCGTTGTGCTTACAACAGGCACATTTCTACGCGGGATCATGCATCGTGGTGGCGAGCGCTTGGAAGGAGGCAGAGCCGGCGAGCGGGCAGCCAATCGGCTGAGTGCGCGTCTCGATGCTCTGGGCTTGCGGCTTGGCCGCCTGAAAACGGGGACGCCGCCGCGGTTGGATGGTCGTACGATCGATTGGGCCCGCTGTGACACGCAACATGGCGATTCGCCCCCGGAACCATTTTCCTACCTCACAACTCGAATCGAAACACCGCAGATCGCCTGCGGCATCACGCGCACCGTAGCGGCTACGCATGAGATTGTCCGGGGGGATATTCATCTCTCGTCGATGTTCAGCGGGGCGATTGAAGGTATCGGCCCGCGCTACTGTCCCTCGATCGAGGACAAGATCAATCGTTTCGGAGATAGGGACGGGCACCAGATCTTTCTGGAGCCGGAAGGGCTCGATGATCCGACCGTCTATCCAAATGGCCTCTCCACCTCCCTTCCTGCGGAAAGTCAGGAACGGATGATCCATTCAATTCCTGGTCTGGAGGGTGCCCGCATTCTCCAATACGGGTATGCGATCGAGTACGATTTTATCGACCCGCTCCAGCTTGAACCAACGCTGCAGGTGAGGAACTGTCAGGGTCTCTTCCTGGCTGGCCAGATCAATGGGACGACAGGTTATGAAGAGGCGGCAGGCCAAGGCCTGATCGCAGGCCTGAACGCCGCTCGATTCGCTGGTGATATGAAATCCATCGAGCTTGATCGAGCTACGGCCTATATCGGCGTGATGATTGATGACATGACGCGCCATGGTGTTTCGGAACCCTACCGCATGTTTACCTCGCGCGCGGAATATCGGCTTTCGATGCGCGCGGATAATGCTGACCAACGCCTTACCGGTCTTGGGATGGAGTGGGGATGCGTTGGGCGCGCGCGTGCGGATCATTTCGTCGCTCGGATGAGCACCCTCGCCCTCTATCGTCAAAAGCTGGAGGCAATTCAGTTGTCGCCGCAGCAGGCGGTTCAAAAGGGGATCAACGTGAATGCCGATGGGCAGAGGCGGAGCGGCATGGCGCTTCTGGCACTGCCTATGGTCCGCTTTACCGATCTTGCCGTGATGGATGAATCACTGGTCAGCTGCCCCCTTTGGGCGCAGGAATCGCTCGAGACCGAAGCGATGTATTCGGTCTATCTCGAACGTCAACGCCAGGAGATTGCACGGATCGAGCGGGATCGTGCAATCATGATTCCCGACGATTTCGAATTTCAAGCGCTGACTGGTCTCTCCAACGAAGTCGCGGCCAAACTATCGGCCCGGCGTCCGCGCAATCTTGCGGAGGCGGCGGCGGTTGAGGGCGTGACGCCGACAGCGCTCGTCCTTCTCGCCGCAACATTGCGAAAGCTGGAGAAGGGGGCCGCGCTTGCCTGAAGTATCTGGTCAGTTGGATCGACTCAACGCCATTGTCCCTGTTTCACGTGAAACATTCGGGCGCCTTGAGCGATACGTTTCTCATCTCCTTGCATGGCAGGCGCGGATCAATCTCATCGGACCCTCGACTGTGTCGGAGGTCTGGCAACGTCATATCACCGATTCCGTGCAGATTTTGGCGCTGGGCCGTACGAATGCCCGTTGGTTGGATATTGGTTCCGGTGGTGGACTACCGGGTATCGTGATCGGGTGTTTCCTCGCTGACATCAAGGGAGCGCATATCGATCTGGTTGAGAGCAACGGCAAGAAGGCGGCTTTTCTTCGATTCGTGGCGGGAGAGCTGAACCTGCCGGCAACCATCCATGCCGCACGGATCGAAGCAGTGGTGGAGACGCTTCCTCAGCCCGATTTTGTCACTGCGCGCGCGCTGGCCCCTCTCGGTGATCTCATGGGTTTCACCAATCTCCTGTTGAAAAGGGGGGCAACCGCCCTCTTTCCAAAGGGGCGGGGATTCGAAGAAGAATTGACCCAGGCCCAACAAAGCTGGCATTTCTGTTGTCGCTATCACAAGAGCCTGACCGATCGCGGCGCGCAGATCCTCGAGATCACGATGCCGCAGCCTTGAAACAGAGGTGAAATCGGAAAAACGGCTCTGGAGTTAAGCCATGGAGCCATTGCTATGTCCAATACGCCTCGTGTTCTGACTGTTGCCAACCAGAAAGGCGGCGTTGGAAAAACGACAACGGCCATCAATCTGGCGACGGCGCTGGCCGCGATTGGCGAGACCGTCCTCCTGATTGACCTTGATCCACAGGGAAACGCCTCGACCGGGTTGGGCGTGGAGATGCGCGCGCGCAAGCAGAGCGCGTATGACGTCCTGATGGGGGAGGCGAGCCTCGCCGAAGCCGCGGTCGTGACGGATGTTCCGAGGGTGTCGATCATTCCGGCAACGATGGACCTCCTCGGTGCCGAGATCACGCTGGCTACCGCGAAGGATCGGACATACCGGCTCAAATCGGCAATCCAGAAGGACGGCGCCGCCTTTTCCTATATCCTGATTGATTGCCCGCCCTCGCTCAATCTTCTGACGATCAACGCGATGGCCGCGGCGGACGGTATTCTTGTGCCGCTGCAATGCGAGTTCTTCGCCCTGGAAGGGCTAAGCCAATTGCTTAAGACGGTCGAGCAGGTGCGTTCCAGCATCAATCCGCAGCTTGAGATCCATGGGGTTGTCCTGACGATGTTCGACCCGCGAAACAATCTCGCCAATCAGGTCATTCGCGACGTGCGCCAGTTCCTGGGGCGGAAGGTTTTCGAGACCGTAATTCCTCGTAATGTCCGGCTTTCCGAGGCGCCGTCCTATGGCAAGCCGGCATTGCTCTATGATCTCAAGTGCACCGGAAGCCAGGCCTATTTGCGATTGGCCTCGGAAGTGATCCAGCGCGAACGTAGCCTGCTGGCTGCGGAATAAGGAGGGGATGATGGCTGAAGACAACCCCCGCATGCGCCTCGGGCGCGGATTGGCGGCCCTGCTGGGCGATGTCGGCAACGAAACAGAAGCCGAAAGCCGCAACCGCGCGCAGCGCCGAGTTCCCATCGAATTCCTGCGGCCAAACCCGCTCAATCCCCGGCAGGCCTTTCCCGAGGCGGAGCTTGAAGAGCTGACCGCATCGATTCGGGAGCGTGACATTATCCAGCCGATTGTGGTTCGGAATGTTACCGGGTTGCCGGATGCTTATGAGATCATCGCCGGCGAGCGTCGCTGGCGCGCTGCCCAGCGTGCCGGACTGCATGACGTGCCGGTGGTCATTGTCGAAGCCGATGACCGGCAGGCTCTGGAATTCGCGATTATCGAGAATATTCAGCGCGCGGATCTCAATCCGTTGGATGAGGCGCGTGGCTATGAAAATCTCATTGCTCAGTTCTCGTACACGCAAAACGATCTTGCCAAGGTCATGGGCAAAAGCCGCAGCCATGTGGCCAATACGCTGCGTCTTTCGCGCCTGCCCGAAAGCGTGAAGGCGCATGTCAATTCGGGGGCGGTCTCGGCCGGACACGCCCGCGCGCTTCTTTCGGTATCCGACCCAGAGCTTGTTGCAAAACGCATTGTTGACCAAGGGCTTACGGTAAGGGATGTCGAGCGCATCGCGCAACGCGAGACCGAAGCGCCCGATGAAGCTCGCCAACCCAAGCGCAAGCCGGCGCAGGATGCGGATACGTTGGTTCTTGAAAAGCGCCTGTCGGAGATCCTCGGGCTGGAGGTCTCCGTTGATCACCGCGGCGAGAAGGGCGGAATTCTCAAGATCCGCTACCGCACCATCGAGCAGCTCGAGGCCCTGAGCCATCGGCTGGCGGCAATCGGTTCACCGACGGCGTGAGGCCAGCGCGATCGACCAAAGCGCGCGGATTGCAATGATCTCTTCGAGGCCCGGCGTATGTCGGGTCTGGTCCTGCGCACTTGCCAGCACGTCCAGGGTGCGGGCAAGGCCTTGCTGGTCCCACAACCCGGCCTGAAGCTTGACCCGATCCTGCCGGCGGAAGAAAACGCGCTCGGCGCGCAACGCGGCATCGAGGGAGGAATTCTGGCGCGCGTGAGCCAGCCTCCTGAGGAGCAGCGCATGATTGATCGCCATGGCGAGCAGGCCGGAGGGATTGATTCCCTCCCGAAATGATCTCAAGGCTACGGATTCCACATCTTCCAGCTTGCCTTCGAAAGCGCGATCGATTGGCTCCGAGCCGGAAAGCTCGGACGAATCCGTGATCATCGTATCGATATCGGCGACATCGATCGCGAGTCGCCCCTTGCAATAGAGAATGAGTTTCTCGATTTCCTGCTCGGACAAGGCCTGATCGGTGCCGAGCAGTTCGGCGAGATAAGCGCGCGCAACCGGCGTGATCGATAGGCCGTTTTCCTGCGCGCGGCGGTCGATAATTTCCTGGAGATCCTGGCGTGAGGGCGCATAGCAGGCAATGGCAACGGCATCGCCCGATTGCTCCGCGGCCACGCGAAGAGGCGATGTCTTGGCGAGGTCATCCGCCTGAAAGATGATGGTGGAATCGAGCGGCGGCACCTGGAAGAGCGGCTGCCATGCCACTTTCTGCAGTTTTCCGGCATTACCGACGAGAATAACGCGTTTGCCGCCGAACATCGCGATTGCATTGGCCTCGTCGAGCAGGCGGCCGTGATCGCTGTTCAGGCTCTCTGCATCATAATCGAGGCGGGAGAGCGGGTCTGCACCCTCGCCCAGTATCGCTCGTGCGATGGCTTTCGCGCGCAGCCTCACCAATCCCTCATCGGGCCCGTGCAGCAGGATCAGCGGCGTCTTGAGGCAGCCGGAAGCAAGAAAGCGTGTAATCTCGCTGGGTTTGAGCGCGGCCACTTCCGCGCGACCTCAGCCTTCGTCGCCCGGATTGCGGGCTGGCGCATCCGGATCGGGCGGAGAGAGTTCGGGCGCCGCGCCGGCATTTCCATAACCTGAAAGAGCTGTGGCGAGGATGATCCGGAGCCGCTCGGCAAGCGCCTTGCCAACCCGCTCCTCGGCGTCGCGCTCGGCGCGCAGATTGCCGTAACGCAGTTGCGTGCGGTCAAAGGAAGCGGACGCGAAGGTCTTGCCCGAGGCGACGATCTTGCTGCTCTGCTGCTGGTCCGTGAGGACATAGACCGCCTCGACCTGCACGCTCGCCGATTGCGAAAGTCCGGTGCGAGCGTCGAGAATGCTCGAAGCCTTGGACTGCTGGGTCTTGACCTTGAGAAGGTAGCGACCGTTGCGCGTTGGCGCGCCACTGGCCGAGAGCAGGAAATCCAGCTCGCTTTTCAGCGCATAGCCGAGGTAACCGTCGATCCGGTCGACGACGACTTCCGACAGGCGGCTGGAGGAAACGCCGGTATTGCCAAGCTGAGGCGCATGAAGGGGCTGGAGGCAGCCGCCGAGCAGCGTGGCGAGCAAGGCCACGGATGCCAGTTTGCCCAGGCCGGATTGTTTCATTGCATCTTTTCCCGCGTTTTCCATCGGCGATGCTCGCCCTTACACCACTATATTGACGATCCGGCCCGGTACGACAATGACCTTGCGGATCGCTCGACCTTCAAGAAGGGCCTCGATCATCGGATTGACGCGCACAAGGGCTTCGGTTGCCGCGGCATCGGCATCGGCCGGCACGGAAATTTCGCCGCGCTTCTTGCCGTTGATCTGAACCGGCAGGACCAGCTCAGATTCGGCGACGAGCGCAGCATCCGCTTCAGGCCAATCGGTGTTTGCGACGAGGCCTTCTCCGCCGAGATCGCGCCAGCATTCCTCCGCGAGATGCGGCATCATCGGCGCGAAAAGCAGGACCATGATCCGGCAGGCTTCGCGGATCACGCCGGCATGCGCGGCTTTATCGGGGCTCGCGAGCGCGGTCGAGATCTCGTTCGCGAGTTCGTGGATATGGGCGATACAGCGGTTGAAGCGGATACGCTCGATATCCTCGCCCACGCCGAGGATCGCGCGATGCGCCGCCTTCGTGACAGGATGGACATCACCTGCAGTGCTTCCGGCCGCCGGCAGGGCGGAGGCTTCGCCGATGATCCGCCAGACCTTCTGGACGAACCGGGCCGCGCCCTGTACGCCCTCTTCGCTCCAGATCACGTCGCGCTCGGGCGGGGAATCCGAGAGCACGAACCAGCGCGCGGTGTCGGCACCATAACTCTCGATGATGTCATCGGGGTCGACGACATTCTTCTTCGACTTCGACATTTTCTCGATCGAGCCGATGGTCACCGGCCGGCCGGAGGCGATCTCGAAGGCCTTGCGGGCATCGCCGCTGCTCTCGATCCGGATTTCGGCGGGCGCGACCCATTGGCCGTCCACGTTCTTGTAGGTCTCGTGCACCACCATGCCCTGCGTGAACAGGCCGGCGAAGGGCTCCTTAATATCGGCGTGGCCTGTCATGGTCATCGCGCGGGTGAAGAAGCGCGAATAGAGCAGATGCAGGATCGCGTGCTCGATGCCGCCGATATATTGATCGACAGGCAGCCATTTGTTGACGGCCGAAAGGGTGGTCGGCGCCTGGCTGTTTGATGGATCGGTGAAGCGCGCGAAATACCACGAACTGTCCACGAAGGTATCCATCGTGTCGGTCTCGCGCCGTGCCGGCTTGCCACAGCAGGGGCAGGCGACGTGTTTCCATGTCGGGTGGCGATCGAGCGGATTGCCCGGCACGTCGAAGGTCACATCTTCCGGCAACTTGACCGGAAGGTCCTGATTCGGGACCGGAACAATGCCGCAATCGTCACAATGGATGATGGGAATCGGGCAGCCCCAGTAGCGCTGGCGCGAGATTCCCCAATCGCGCAGGCGGAAATTCACCTTGCGCTGGCCGGTCGGGCGCCCGCCAAGCGATTCGCCTTCGAAACGCTTGATCGCCGCTTCCTTGGCGGCATCGACGTCCATTCCGTTCATGAAGCCGGAATTGAACAGGATGCCGTCATCAAGGAAGGGTGGGGTATCCGGGCTGAAGGCGGCATTCGCCTCGGCATCGCTCTGGCTCGCGGGCCGGACCACGGGCTTGATCGGGAGATTGCAGGCACGCGCGAAATCGATATCGCGCTGATCATGCGCCGGGCAGCCGAAAATCGCGCCGGTGCCGTATTCCATCAGGATGAAATTAGCGACATAGACCGGCAATTCCCAGGAGGGATCGAGAGGGTGTCGCGCCCGGATGCCGGTATCGTAGCCCTTCTTCTCCGCCGTTTCGAGCGTTGCCTGCGATGTGCCCATGCGCCGGCATTCCTCGAGGAAGGCCGCGAGCTTGGGGTCTTTTT
Source organism: Pseudomonadota bacterium (assembly GCA_020161575.1). Taxonomy (GTDB): domain Bacteria; phylum Pseudomonadota; class Alphaproteobacteria; order Rhizobiales; family Beijerinckiaceae; genus Rhabdaerophilum. The sequence goes on along the minus strand of JAIUNR010000004.1, from coordinate 275,471 downwards.
CTCCGGCGGCTTTCGCCAGCGGGTGATCCGCCGCCACGGCCATGAAGGAGGCGCCGTAAAGCGTGTCCGGCCGCGTGGTGTAGATTTCAAGTTCGCTGAACCCGGCCGGCGCGGTGTTCTCCACCAGCGCCCAGCGCAGCATCAGGCCTTCCGAGCGCCCGATCCAGTTCGCCTGCATCAGGCGCACCTTTTCCGGCCAGCGCGGCAGATCGTCGAGGGCGGCCAGCAATTCCTCGGAATAATCCGAGATTTTCAGGAACCATTGCGTGAGTTCGCGCTGCTGGACCAGGGCGCCGGAGCGCCAGCCGCGCCCGTCGATCACCTGCTCGTTGGCGAGCACGGTATGATCGACCGGGTCCCAATTGACCTTGGAGGTCTTGCGCGTCACCAGCCCCGCTTTGAGGAAGTCGAGGAACATGCGCTGCTGATGCTTGTAGTAGTCAGGATCGCAGGTCGCGATCTCACGGCTCCAATCGAGCGACAGGCCCATGGATTTGAGCTGGGCCTTCATGGTCGCGATATTGGCATAGGTCCATGTCGCGGGATGGCTCTTCTTCTCCATCGCCGCATTCTCGGCCGGCATGCCGAAAGCGTCCCAGCCCATCGGGTGGAGAACGGCGTGGCCTTTGGCGCGGCGATACCGCGCGATCACGTCGCCCATCGCGTAGTTGCGGACATGGCCGATATGGATACGCCCCGACGGATAGGGAAACATCTCGAGCACGTAATATTTCGGGCGCGGGTCATCCGTCTTCGTTTCGAAGACCTTTCCCTCATCCCATATTTTCTGCCAGCGGGTTTCGGCTTCGCGGAAATTGTATCGGCTCGAGCGCATCAGCGTGTTCTTCTCGGTCATCGGCGCAGGATCGGGCGCAAATCGCCGCCCTGCAAGGCAAATTCGATTGGGTATGGACATCATTCGCGCTTTGCGGTCAACGGAGAAACAGGATTTGCGGGCTCAAAGCGCCGCGTGCAAAGGGCTTTCCATGGCTGAAGAACGACAGGAGGCGGGACATGTCGCCGCTAATCTCGCCGCGATACGCGCCGATATCGCGCGCGCCGAGGCGGATCACGGGCGCGGCAGAGGTTCGGTAACCCTGGTCGCGGTGTCGAAAACCAAAACCGCTGGCGAGATTGAACCCGCGCTCGCGGCGGAGCAGCGCGTTTTTGGTGAGAACCGGGTGCAGGAGGCGCAGGGCAAGTGGCCGGCGCTTCGCGCGCGTTTTGCCGGCATCGAGCTGCATCTCATCGGGCCGCTCCAGACCAACAAGGTGAAGGAGGCTGTCGCGCTTTTCGACGTGATCGAAACGCTCGACCGCGAATCCCTTGCCGGTGCCCTGCGCAAGGAAATCGACAGGAGCGGAAAGACACCGGCGCTTTATGTTCAGGTGAATACCGGCGCGGAGCCGCAGAAGGCGGGTATCCTGCCCGAAGAGGCCGATGCCTTTCTCCGCCTGTGCCGTGAGACCTATGGGTTGGCGATTGCCGGCCTCATGTGCATCCCCCCGGCGGATGAGCCGCCCTCCGCGCATTTCGCGCTGCTCGCGCGGATCGCGCGGCGCAACGGGATCGAGACGCTCTCCATGGGGATGAGCGCGGATTATGACGCCGCGATCCAGCTCGGCGCCACGCATGTCCGGGTCGGCTCCGCGATTTTCGGCGCGCGGCCGGCGCATGGTGCGAACGGATAAATCAGCGCACCACGAACCGCGTGCGTGGCGAGAGCCGTGCCAGAAGGAAATCGACGAAACGCCGGTCGACCGCGATACAGCCGGCGGTCGGCCCCTGCTCGGGCCGCGTGAGATGAAAGAAGATCGCCGAGCCGCGCCCCTGCCGACGAGGGCGATGGTTCCAGTCGAGTTCGAGTACCACGTCATAGAGATGATCGTCGCGCATCATCTCTTCGTGGCTCGCGGCATAGGGTTTCTTGACGAGGCGATTGTAATTGCGATCTCCCGGAACCTCGCACCAACCGTCACCCTTGCGGATCGGGCGCATGGAAATGCCGGTGGCGGGTTTCAGCCGCCGGTCGGCGCGCCAGAAGCCACGAACCGGACGCATGATCGTGGCGGGCGTCGCGCCGTCGCCCTCGCGCTTGAGATGCGTGATGCCCGTGCGGCCGATCCGGCAGGGCAGGGTGATCGCCCCGAAGCGCAGGCAGGCGACATGCGCGATTCGCCCTGTTTTCGTAAAACCGGTGCGATGCACGAAAATGGTTCTCAGACGATCGTACATACGTTTCCCTGTTGATCCTTTTCGATTTCACATCCGGCGCACGTTTGCGTGACCTCAGCCTCGCCGGGGTTTAAATCGACGAGGCAGCTTGCCATCTACGGCTGATTCGGCGCAACCTGCGCCTATAAAGCAAGAAACGCATATCGGGGCTTTCATGAGCAATATCCGCAAGATCCTCGTCTGCGACGACGATTCAGAGTTGCGCGGCGCCCTGGTGGAGCAGCTTCAGCTTTATGACGAGTTCCAGATCAAGGATGTCGATACCGCGACCGCCGCCGTGCAAATGGCGAAGAGCGATCATTTCGATCTCGTGATCATGGATGTTGGCCTGCCTGATATCGATGGTCGCGAGGCGGTGAAGATCCTGCGCAAGGGAGGTTTCCGCTCCCCGGTCATCATGCTCACCGGGCATGACGGCGAGGCCGATACCATTCTGGGGCTGGAAGCGGGCGCCAATGATTACGTCACCAAGCCATTCCGCTTTGCGGTGCTCCTGGCGCGCATCCGCGCGCATCTGCGCCAGCACGAGGCGAGTGACGATGCCATCTTCGCCGTCGGCCCCTATTCCTTCCGCCCCGGCGCCAAGCTGCTGGTGACGGACAAGGGCTCGAAGATCCGCCTGACGGAAAAGGAAACCGCGATCCTGCGCTTCCTCTATCGCGCGGGTCAGAAGGTCATCGGGCGCGATGTGCTGCTTCAGGAAGTCTGGGGCTATAATTCGAATGTCACCACGCACACGCTCGAAACCCATATCTACCGGCTTCGTCAGAAGATCGAGGTCGATCCTGGCCGCGCGCGCATTCTCGTCACCGAGAGCGGCGGCTACAAGCTGGTACCCTGAGCCATGACCAAGCTCGACGACATCATCACCACCCTCAAGGCGCTTCCGCTCTTCCAGCGCGTGGAAGTGGAAGCGCTGCGCCTCATCGCCTTTTCGGCCAATCGTCGGCAATTGCGCGCCGGGGACATGCTGTTCCGGCGCGGCGAGCTTTCCGATGGCGGTTTTCTTGTCCTGGCGGGTGAAATCGTGCTCGATTGCTCGGATGACGGCGCGCCTTCGCCGCACCTGTTCGGGCCAGGCGCGCTCATCGGGCAGAACGCGCTTTTCTCCGCGGTCGAGCGCGCGGCAACGGCGCTTGCGCGCGACAATGCCATGGTGCTCGTCCTCTCGCGCGATCTGGTCCAGCGCGTGCTTGAGGCACATCCCGCGAGTGCGCAGGCCTTGCGCGATTACCTGGCGGCGGAAGCACGCAGCCTTGCGAGCCGGCTCGGTGCTCTGGCGATCTGACCGTGGCAGATCGATATCCGCGCTGAATCGGCGGCGGGAATTCAGCTTAGATCGAGGGTGACCATCACCGGGACATGGTCGGAAGGGCGCTCCCATCCGCGCGTCTCGCGAAAGAAATGGCCCGCCTTGAGCGCACCATCGAGCCCCTTGCCGAGCCAGACATGATCGAGCCGGCGGCCCTTGTCGGCCTTGTCCCAATCCGGTGAGCGATAGCTCCACCAGGAATAGAGCTTTTTCGGCTCCGGGCTCAGCAGACGCATCGCATCGATCCAGTCGCCGGTGGCGATGGTTTCCATCAGCCCCTTCGTCTCGATGGGCGTATGGCTGACCACATCCAGAAGCTGCTTGTGGCTCCACACATCATGTTCGAGCGGCGCGATATTGAGATCGCCGACGAGAACGGAGCGCGGGTCCGTCTTGCGCGCGGTTTCGGAGAAGCGCGTCAGCTCCTCGAGGAAAGCGAGCTTGTGCGCGAATTTCGGATTGGCTTCGGGATCCGCGATATCACCGCCGGCGGGGACATAGAAATTGTGCAGCGTAATGGCATCCGCGCCTTCGCCCAGCCGTGCGCAGATATGGCGGGCATCGGGCTTGCCGCACATCTCGCGCGCTTCGACCGGCGCGATGGGAAGGCGCGAGACGATCGCGACGCCGTTATAGCCCTTGATCCCGGCGATGGTGCGATAGCGATAGCCCGCTTTCTCGAAGGCGGCATGGGGGAAGGCGTCGTTGGGGCATTTCGTCTCCTGAAGGCAGAGCACATCGGGTTGCTGCTCGGCGAGGAAACGGGTGACAAGATCGATTCGCAGGCGAACCGAGTTGATGTTCCAGGTCGCGATAGAAAGGGTTTTGGTCATGAAGGCATTCCGGCGGCGGGTCGTGAGACCTTAGCCGAGGCCATGGCAGAGGCGAAGCAGGGCTTTGCCGAAGAAGCTGATTTCCACCGGTTTGGGAGAATCAGTTTCTCGGCTCCATCAGCTTCGGCTCGTCGACGATGAAGAGGCTCTTGTCAGGCAGGGCTGTAAGATCAACGTTGGACAGAGCGACGCGGGTTGAAGCGCCTTGCGCGTCAACAACCGTCCATTCACGCAAGGCATAATTCTCGCCATCGAAATGGACACGGATGATCGAGGTGCCGCCGAAGGTCGATTTATCCTCCAGCGTCATGACGATTTCCGGCCCGATCCGCTTGAGATCAACCAGCTTGGCATCCTTGGCGACATCGATCTTGGGCTGGAGGAGGAATTTCAGCGGCGTCTGGCCGATGAAATACTTGTCGGGCTCGGTCTTCATCTTCTTGTCGCGGATCATGACCGAGCGCCCGTCCGAGACGACTTCGAGCGTCGCGGGCGGATGGTATTCGAACCGCATCCGCCCCGGACGCAGCATGTAGAGCACGCCCGGATATTGGCGCCCGTCGGGCGCGATCTGGAGGAAATCCGCCTGAAGGCCACGGATGCCGTTGAGATAGCCGTTGATCCGCTCGAGGCTCGGTGGTGCCTCGTTTTTCAGCGCGGCAGCAGGGGGCGCGGGTGAGGCCTTCGGGGTGTTCAGCTGTGCTGGCCGCGGCGGCGGCACCTGCGCGGCGGCTGGCATCAAAGCCGATCCGGTCATGAGAAAGGCACAGGCCATCGCCACGGCGCGCGGCATTGGCAGGCGGTCTTTATGGCTCGGGCGGTTCATGATCTGCTGAAACTCTCCGGCGGCTTAAGCTTTTCTCACCCGATCTGGCTATCGCGCCTTCATGGCCAAATCGCGACGGGCAGGAAAGTCATTCAGGCAAGTTATTCAGGCAAGTTATTCAGACAAGTCATTCTTCCCGTCCGCCTTCAAGCAGGATCTCGCGCTTGCCGGCATGGTTGGCGGGACCGACGATCCCCTCGCGCTCCATGCGCTCGATGATCGAGGCCGCACGATTGTAGCCGATCTGGAGACGGCGCTGGACGTAGGAAGTCGAGGCCTTCTTGTCGCGCAGAACCACCGCGACCGCCTGGTCGTAGAGATCCGCGCTCTCGTCGCCGAACTCGCCCTTGTCGAAGACCGGGCTGTCCTCGCCCCCGCCTGCGCCCTCCTCGCCCTCCGCATCGGCGGTGACGGCATCAACGTAATCGGGCCGGCCTTGGGTTTTCAGATGCGCGACAACCTTCTCGACCTCGCCATCGGCCACGAACGGCCCGTGGACGCGGGAAATGCGTCCGCCGCCGGCCATGTAGAGCATATCGCCCTGGCCGAGCAGCTGCTCGGCGCCCATTTCGCCGAGAATGGTGCGGCTGTCGATCTTGGAGGTAACCTGGAAGGAGATGCGGGTCGGGAAATTCGCCTTGATCGTGCCGGTGATGACATCGACAGAGGGGCGCTGCGTCGCCATCACGATATGGATGCCGGCGGCACGCGCCATCTGCGCGAGGCGCTGTACCGCGCCCTCGATCTCCTTGCCGGCGACGAGCATGAGATCCGCCATTTCGTCGACGATGACGACGATATAGGGGATCTTCTCGAGCGCCATCACCTCTTCTTCGTAGAGCGCCTCGCCGGTATCGCGGTCATAGCCGGTCTGGATCGTGCGGGTGATGACCTCGCCCTTGCCCTGCGCCTCTTCCATCCGGGCATTGTAGCCGTCGATATTGCGCACGCCGATCTTCGACATCTTGCGATAGCGGTCCTCCATCTCGCGCACGGCCCATTTGAGCGCGACCACCGCCTTTTTCGGATCGGTGACGACGGGGGTGAGCAGATGGGGAATACCGTCATAGATCGAGAGTTCGAGCATTTTCGGATCGATCATGATCAGGCGGCATTCTTCCGGCTTCAGCCGGTAGAGCAGCGAACAGATCATGGTGTTGATCGCGACCGACTTGCCCGAGCCGGTCGTGCCGGCGACGAGCAGATGCGGCATGCGCGCGAGATCGACGATGACCGGCTCGCCGCCGATCGTCTTGCCGAGGCAGATCGGCAGGCGCAGCTTCGATTTCTCGAAATCCTCGGAAGCAAGCAATTCGCGCAGAAGCACGGTCTCGCGCTTCTGGTTCGGCAATTCGATGCCGATCGCGTTGCGGCCCGGTACAACCGCCACGCGGGCGGCGACCGCGCTCATGGAGCGCGCGATATCTTCCGCAAGCCCGATCACGCGGCTCGATTTCGTACCCGGCGCGGGTTCGAGTTCGTAGAGCGTCACCACCGGGCCGGGGCGCACGTTGATGATCTCGCCGCGGATGCCGAAATCGTCGAGCACGCCTTCGAGCAGGCGCGCATTCTGCTCCAGCGCGTCGGTGGAAATCTGGGGTGTCGAGGCCCGTTTCGGCTCGGCGAGCAGCGAGAGCGGCGGGAAGGTGTATTCCTCGTGCTGGAAGATCGAGACCTGCGCCTCGCGCGTCTCGCGCTTGCCGGGCTTGAGGGCGCCGGCCGGTGCGGTGACGCGCGCCGAAGGCGCTTCCCCCGCCGGGCGATATTCCGGCGCTGTTTGGGGAGAGACAGGCGGCAGGGGGTCGAATTCGTCCTCGTCGTCGAAGGCCGGCTCCGCCGCGCGCGCCGACGGCGCGAAGACCGGCTTGCGGCGCGGCTGGGGCGGGCGCAGCTCTTCCTCGAACGTATCGTCCCGGCGGTGTCTGGCCGCATTGGCAATCCGCGCGCCGAGGCCCGCATGGCCAGCGATCCGCTCGCGCTGCGGAAAGATCCGCCCCAGAAAACCGCGCAGGACATAGAAGAAGTGAAGCAGGGCGCCGATGGAAAGGATCGCCGCGGAAGGTTCGTCGTTTGCCGCTTCGTCTTCCTCCTCGTCGCGTTCGCGCAGGGTGCTGACCCCGCGCGTCAGCAGCGAAAAGCTCAGGATGGCGCCGATGCCGAAAAGCAGCGCCGCGAAGAGCCGACCATAACCATAGGCGCCGAGGCTGATCCAGCCGGACAGATGCAACAGCGCATCGCCCAGCGCGCCGCCAAGACCCGAGGGAAGCGGCCAGCGTTCCGCGGGCGGCAGGGCTGAAGCGAGGCCGGAGGCGCAGAACAGGCCGATCACGGCGGTCGCGATCCGCCAGCGGATGCGTTCCTCGCCGTGCAACCAGATCAGCCGGATGCCGATGATGCCGAAGCCGAAGGCCAGCGCGATGCAGCCGATGCCGAAGAGCTGCATGCCGAGATCGGCGACGATGGCGCCGGGAAGACCGAGCAGGTTGCGGGCCTTGGCGCTGGTAGCGTTCGAGAAGCTGGGATCGGTCACAGACCAGGTAGCCAGCGCCAGCACAAGCAGGATGGCGGTGGCGATCAAGCCGATGCCGATGATGTCCTTCATCCGGCGTGACAAGGTTTCGCTCATGCCGTGCGGCAGCACGTCGAGGGAGGATTGGGTGAGGCGTGTTGTCCGCATCACGGGGCCGGTTCCTTACGCAATACAAGAGCCTTTGCGGCACCGGCGGCGCGGATGGGCGTTTCTGGCCTCTTTTCCGAACCGCAGCTCAAAGCGCAGTTTTGCGTCAATCGGGTTAAGGTTCTGTTTGCTCTTGGGCGGCAAGGGCGAGAAAAGCTGGGCAAGAAAAGCAGGGCACAAGAAAAACGGCGGCCCCCCGAGGAAACCGCCGTGCAAGATGTGTCCTTGCAGTCGAGCCGGGGAGGAGAGAAGGAATCCTCTCCGGCGCCTTCCGCTCCGGCTCTTCTGCGCGCTTCACGGCATGTAGGCGCGCTCGCCATGGGCAACGATATCGAGGCCCTGCCGCTCATGATCCTGCGGGACCCTGAGCCCGACGACAAGGTCCACGACCTTGTAGAGAATTGCCGAAACAACCCCCGAATAGACCAGCGTGAAGGCGACCGCCTTGATCTGCGCCAAAACCGCAGGCCCGAACTCGTAGGCGGCGGCAACGAGCTCGCCGGGCTTCGATTCGTAATCGGGAATGCCAGTCCCGCCCAAAGCGGGGTTGACGAGAATGCCCGTTGCGATGGCGCCGAGGATGCCGCCAACGCAATGGATGCCGAAAACATCAAGCGAATCATCGTAGCCGAGCGCATTTTTCAGCGTCGTGCAGGCGAAGAAGCAGGCGCCGCCGGAAACGAGCCCGAGGATGATCGACCCCATCGGTCCGGCGAAGCCAGAAGCCGGCGTCACCGCCACAAGCCCCGCGACCACGCCGGAGACCAGCCCCAGCAGCGAGGGCTTGCCCTTCGCCACCCATTCCACAATGAGCCAGGAAAAACCGGCCGCTGCTGTCGCGACGAAGGTATTGACCATGGCCAGCACGGCGGTGGTGTTGGCTTCGAGATTGGAGCCGGCATTGAAGCCGAACCAGCCGACCCAGAGCAGGGCCGCGCCGATCATTGTCATGGTGAGCGAATGCGGGGCGAGCAGATCACGCCCGTAGCCGATGCGCTTGCCGATCATGACGGCGCCGACCAGCCCCGCGATGCCCGCATTGATATGCACCACCGTGCCGCCGGCGAAATCGAGCGCGCCCCATTGGAAGAGGAGGCCCGCATCGGCCTTCACCGCGTCGAGTTTTTCCAGCGCGAGTTTCCTGGCGGCTTCGTCACCGGCGATCGCGACAGCCTTGGCGGCGGCGGCGATCGCATCCGGTCCCTGCCAGTACCAGACCATGTGGGCGAGCGGGAAATAGACCAAGGTCACCCAAAGCGCGATGAAGATCAGGAGTGCCGAGAAGCGCGCCCGCTCCGCGATGGCGCCGACGATCAGCGCCGGCGTGATGCAGGCGAAGGTCATCTGGAAGGCCATGTAGAGCATTTCGGGAATCACCACGCCGTTCGAGAAGGTCGGCACGTTGGCCGCGAGATCGACACCGCGCAGGAAGGCCTTGTCGAAGCCGCCGATCACACTCGAAAAGGAGCCGCCGGTGAAGGTGAGCGAATAGCCGTAAAAGACCCAGATCAGCGCGACCATGCACAAGGTGGCGAGAACCTGGGTGAGGATCGAGAGCATGTTCTTCGAGCGCACCAGCCCGCCATAAAACAGCGCGAGGCCCGGCACCGTCATCAGCAAGACGAGAAGCGTGGAAACCATCATCCAGCCGATATCCGCCTTGTGCGGTTGTGCGGCGGGCGAATTGGCCAAGGCCGGGAGCGCGAGCAGCGCCAGCGAGGTTCCCGCGCCCAGGCGCAAGAGAAAGCGGGAAAGGTTTGGCGAGAGATTTGGGATCGACATGGCAAACTCACGGATTGCGGGATTCGCGCGGGGCGGAATCGCCGGAGGGGCGGGGCAGGACAGTTCAGAGCGCGTCGGCATCGGTTTCACCGGTGCGGATGCGCAGGGCCTGTTCGACAGGCAGGACGAAGATCTTGCCGTCGCCGATCTGGCCGGTCCGCGCGGCCATGGTGATCGCCTCCACGACCGGAGCCACCAGCGATGCCTCAAGCACCGCTTCGATCTTGATCTTGGGCAGGAAGCTCACGGCGTATTCCGCGCCGCGATAGATCTCCGTATGGCCTTTCTGACGGCCATAGCCCTGCACTTCGGTCACGGTCATGCCGTGGACCCCGAGCGCGGTGAGCGCATCGCGCACCTCGTCGAGCTTGAACGGTTTGATGATGGCGGTAACGAGTTTCATGCCTCTCTCCTTGCCGGATCGGTTCGGAACATGCCGCGCCGGACAGGAGGGGCGATTCCCGCCGACGGGCGGGAAGCATCAATCAAGCGGCGTGCCAAAGGGCGAGACGCTGATAACCTGTTGTAAAATATTGATTTTTAGGATTTGCGCTGCTTTTTCTTGTATGGGTGTGGCTTGCACGCATATGTTGCGATGCAGCAATCTGCACAATCCATGGGCATGATGCGCGATTTCCACCCCTTACACCGGGCGGATGAGCCCTTCCTGCATCACCGTGGCGACAAGCCGGCCATCCTGCCGGTAGATCAACCCGCGCCCGAGTCCGCGCGCATGGCCGGACCAGGGGCTGTCCTGGCTGTAGAGCAGCCAGTCATCGGCACGAAAGCTCTCATGGAACCAGAGCGCGTGATCGAGGCTTGCCGCCTGGATATCCGCATCGGCGACGCTTTTGCCATGTGGCACCGCCGCGCTGTCGAGGATGGTCATGTCGGAGGCATAGGCGAGGATCGCCGTATGCACCATCGGATCATCCGGCAATCTCTCCGAGGCACGGAACCAGATATGGTGGCGCGCTTCGCCGGGCTTGCGCAGGAAATAGGCGTCGGGATCGGCCGGGCGGACCTCGATCGGGCGTTTCGCGCGCCAATAGGCTTGCCGGTTCTCGCTGAGCAGGGGCACGTAGCGCTCGCGGATCGCCTCATCATCCGGGAGCTGGTCCGGTAACGCGACTTCCGGCATCGGCATCTGGTGGTGAAGACCGGCTTCCTCGGCGTGAAACGAGGCCATCATCGCAAAGATCGCCGCGCCGTTCTGGATCGCGCGAACGCGGCGCGTGGCGAAGCTGCGTCCGTCGCGGATGCGATCCACCTCGAAGAGGATGGGCAGGGCGGGGTCGCCGGGCAGCATGAAATAGCCATGCAGGGAGTGGCAGGCGCGCTGTTCTACCGTGCGGATCGCCGCGACCAGCGCCTGGGCGATCACCTGCCCGCCATAAACGCGGGTGCGTCCGGTTCGAGGAGTGAATCCGCGCCAGAGATTGCGATCGAGCGGTTCGAGATCGAGATGGTGGAGAAGGGTTTCGAGCGGGGTCATCATAATGCCGGGATGATGGGCGGGAATTCAGCTTGTTGGCGCCAGCGTGCCGGGGCTGTTGCACTGCGTCAAGGCGAAGCGGAACGAAAGCGGCTCTTTCGGGATGCGCCATTGCGGCTTATAGGATTGTTCGAAAGGAAATCGCCATGCCTGTCCCCGATCAAGCGCAGCAACCGCGAATCGTCATCGGCGGTTTCGGCGCGGCCGGCGCCGCGACAGCTTTGGCGCTCGTCGCCGAGGGCGTTTCCCCCGCCGATATCACCATCGTCGATGCCAATCCGCAGGCGGGCGTGCCGCCCAAAGGCCCGGATGCGCGTATTCTCGCGCTCAATGCCGGCTCTCGCCGGTTCCTGGACGCGATCGGCGTCTGGGAGCGCCTCGCCGGCGCGCATTGGCCGATGCGCGCTATGGCCCTGTCGGACAGCGCTCTCAACGAGGAGATCCGCCCCCGCCTGCTCGATATCGATGCGCCTGCGGAGGAAGGGGCCCCGCTGGCGCATATGGTGCCGCTGGGCTTGCTCAACGCCGCCCTGTGCGCGGCCTGCCGTGAGGCGGGGATCGTGGTTCTCCCCGCGCGAATCACTGCTTTCCAGGCCGGGCCGGACCATATCGCGATCGATATGGGCGAGGCCGGCGTGAAGGCGGCGCTTCTGATCGGCGCTGATGGCGCCAATTCCCCCATCCGTCGCATGGCCGGCATCGTCGATCACGGCTGGGCCTATGGCCAGACCGCGATTGTCGCGACGATCCGCCACACGCTTCCGCATCACGGAGAGGCGGTGCAGCATTTCCTCCCCTCTGGTCCTTTCGCGCTGCTGCCGCTGGATGAGAACCGCTCTTCCATCGTCTGGAGCGAGCAATCGAGTATCGCCGATCGCATCCTGAAGGAGGAGCCGCAGGCACAATTGCGGGAGATCGCGCATCGCGCCGCAGGCTGGCGCGGTGAGATCACGGCGGTGGAGGCGATTTCCGCGCATCCGCTGCGCCTGATGCTGGCGCGGCGCTTCGTGGGTGAGAGGCTGGCGCTGGTGGCGGATGCGGCCCATGTGGTTCATCCGCTTGCGGGGCAGGGGCTCAATCTCGGCTTCGAGGATGCGGCCCTGCTGGCCGAGAAGGTGGCGGACCGCCTGCGCCTCGGCCTCGATCCCGGTGCGCCGGATCTGCTCGAAAGCTATCAGGCAGCGCGGCGTCCCGCCGCGGTGGCGATGGCTTTTGCTACCGACGGCATCAACCGGCTCTTTTCGAATGATTCCGGGCCGTTGCGCGTGCTGCGTGATTTCGGGATGGGCATTGTTGATCGGTTGCCGGGCGCGAAGAGGCACCTTGTTGGTGCTGCGGCCGGGCAGGGCCGCGCGGCGCCACGGCTGTTCCGCGGGTAGGGGATTTCCGGTCGCGCGGTAGAAAACGAGAGGGTGCTGGCGTTGGTCAGCGCTCGATCCTGCGTGCTTCTTCCGGCAGCATGATCGGGATTCCGTCGCGGATCGGGTAGGCGATGCCGGCGGCGCGGCTGATCAGCTCCTGATGGACCGCATCGTAATCGAGAGTCGATTTGGTCAGGGGGCAGACGAGCAACTCAAGCAGTTTGGGATCGATTCCCCGCTCATGCGTCGTCTGTGCCGTCTCGGTGCCGCTCATGCTGTGCTCCTCTTCGCATTGATGCGGTTATTGCATTTTCGGCCCGCCGTCACCCTCCTCGCGGGCGAGATCGAGTTCCGTCAGCGCGACCAGCATTTCCGCGCGCGCCTTGAGATCATGGGCTTCAAGCAGGGCCTGCTTCTCGGCCGGGCCGAAGGGCGCGAGCATGGAAAGCGCGTTGACGAGCGCTTCGTTGGCGGCCTCGCCGACATTCTTCCAGTCGATCGGGATTTCGTTGGCTTCGCTGTAATTGCGCAGGGCGGCGATCACGGCGCCGCGATCGACCTCGTCCTCGCCGAGCCGCGCGGAAAGATCATGCGCGTAAGGCGTGAAATCGACGCTCGCCTGCCTGTAGGGCATCATGCCGGGCATTTCCTCCACCAGCTTGAAACGGGCGATGCCGGTAAGCTGAACAAGGTAGCGCCCGTCGCCGGTTTCGGCGAATTGCGTGATCCTGCCCGCGCAACCCACGGGGTAAAGCTCAGGAGCCGCGCTTGTCCGACCTTGGTTGTGACGGGGCTGGATCATGCCGATCAGCCGGCCGCCGGCGAGCGCGGCATCGAACATCTCGACATAGCGCGGCTCGAAAATGTTGAGCGGGATGAGGCCGCGCGGCAAAAGCAGCGCGCCCGGCAGGGGAAAGAGCGGCAGCGTTTCGGGAAGATCGGTCGTGGCCGCGTATTGGACGTTGCTCGGCATCCGATCCTCCTCCGGTTCAGGCGAACAGGGTGGCGGAAAGCTGGCGGCGACCGTAAAGGGTCGCTTCGTCCATCGGTCCCCAGGCGTCGAAGAACTGGAGAAGCTGCTTGCGCGCGGCTTCGTCGTTCCAGGCGCGATCCTTGCGCAGGATCGCGATCAGCTGATCCACGGCATCCTCGCGCCGGTTATGGGCATTGAGCGCTAAAGCGAGATCAAATCGTGCCTGATGATCCGCCGGATTGGCCTCCACCTTGCGCCGCAGATCGCCGACATCGCCGAAAGCGGCCGCCTGTTCGGCGAGATCGAGCGCGGCGATCGCGCCGGCGATCGCGGCATGGCCGCGCTTGCCTTCCGGCACGGTTTCGAGGATCCGGCGTGCCTGATCGAGCGTGCCGGCGAGAATGTAGGCGCGCGCGAGGCCGCCCAGCGCTTCCGGATTCTCCGAATCCTCGGCGAGGAGCGCGGCGAAACGCTCCGCGGCACCGGCGGCATCATGCGCCTCCAGCATGGCCTTGGCTTCGGCGAGCAACGCGGCGCTATCCGCGCCGAGCGGACCGATCAGGCGCTCGATGAACCCCTTGATCTGGCTTTCGGGCAAATTCCCCATGAAGCCATCGACAGGCTGGCCGCGATCGAACGCGAAAACCGCAGGGATGGATTGCACCCCGAGCTGGCCAGCCACTTGCGGATGCTCGTCGATATTCATCTTGACGAGCTTCACCTTGCCCTTGCTGGCGCGGACCACTTTCTCGATCACGGGTGCAAGCTGCTTGCACGGGCCGCACCAGGGCGCCCAGAAATCCACCAGAACCGGCTGCTTCATCGATTCGGCCAGCACATCCTGCCGGAAATTGGCGGTGGTCGTGTCTTTCACAAGATCGGCGGCTTCGGTCATGGCGGTCTGTCTTTCGGCTGGACAATTTTCGGCAGGCAATCGAACTCGGCTTCTATTTGGGGGCAAGCGCGTGCCTTCGCAACCTCGGCAAGCGGGTCGTGGCCGTTTTTATACACTCCGGCAGGGCAGATCGGCGATTACGGGTTCATGGCCGGTGGCGCGGCAATAGGCGAGAAGATCGTCGGCGGATATCGCGGTGGTGCGTGTATTGATCAGCGGATGGACGTTGATCAACGCATGGGTGAGCAGTTTCTTCTCGAGGATGAAGGTCACCGCTCCGGCCTTGTCATGCACGAGGGCGAGCGGGCTCACGGAGCCAGGCGCGATACCCAGATTCGCCATCAGCTGGTCGGCGCTGGCGAAGGAGACACGCCCTTTCGCGCCGATGACCTTGTCGATGGTCTTGAGATCGAGCGCGAAATCTTCTTCCGCCGTGATCAGGAAGAACCTGCCCGCCTTGTCCTTGACGAAGAGATTTTTCGTATGCCCGCCGGGGATTGTGCCGCGCAGCGCTTGCGATTCCTCGACCGTGAAGAGTGGCGGATGCTCCACCGTCTTGCAGGCAATGCCGAGCTTCTGGAGCAGCGCGAAAGCGGGGAGGGAGGGATCATCGGAGGGAAGCATGGGCGTGTCCGGTTATTTTCTGGAGGCAATGGGGGAGGAAAAAATCGCAAGCTGTGCGCAGGAAGGGCTTGCATTGATTTCGAGGATGGGGCATAGAGCGCGCCTCCGGTTGTTGCAACCGGCGACGGATGCGGGTGTAGCTCAGGGGTAGAGCACAACCTTGCCAAGGTTGGGGTCAAGGGTTCGAATCCCTTTACCCGCTCCAATTTTCTCTCGTTTCCCCAGAGAGACATGAATGGCCGCCCGAGGGCGGCCTTTTCGTTTTCAAGCGGCTGTAATGCGCTGGGTGCGTCAGGCGGGTTTGCCTGACGCGGTGGGCTTTGCCGCCAGCTGCACCAGCGAGAGGCAGAGGTCGGTGGCCAGCGCCATGTCCTGAACGGAAATCCATTCCAGCGGCCCGTGGATATCCTGCATCCCGGTGAAGAGGTTCGGGCAGGGGATGCCCATCTCCGTGAGGCGCGAACCATCCGTGCCGCCACGGATCGGCACCGAGATGGGTTCGATGCCGAGCTTGCGCGCCGCTTCCCGCGCGAGATCGACCGGGGTCATGTCGTTTTCGAGCCAATAGCGCATGTTGCGGTATTGCGGGGTAATGGTGCAGGTGATTTCCGCACGCGGCTCGCAGGCCGCGACCGTGGCGCAGACCTGCTGAAGCAGGGCGCCCTTCGCCGCCAGACCGTCGCGCTCGAAATCGCGCAGGATGAACTTCACCACCATCTCGGACGAACCGCCCTTCATGTCGGTGACATGGATGAAGCCGTCGCGCCCGTCCGTGGTCTCCGGGGTCATCGTTGCTTGCGGCAGGGTCTGGACGATCTTGGAGGCGAGATGGATGGCGTTGACCAGCTTATCCTTGGCGAGGCCGGGATGGATCGACACCCCCTTGACGGTGACCACGGCCCTGTCCGCCGAGAAGGATTCATACTCGATCTCGCCGACCGCGCCGCCATCGAACGTATAGGCGAAATCGGCCTTGAGATCGGCCGGCAGGCGGCTGTGCACGCCGCGGCCGATTTCCTCGTCGGGTGTGAAGGCGATGCGCAGGGTGGGGCGCTTGATGTCGGGATTCGTGAGCAGATGGCGGGCGGCGGTCATCAGGATGGCGACGCCGGCCTTGTCATCCGCGCCCAGCAGGGTGAGGCCCGAAGCCGTGATGATGTCATGGCCCTGCTTGGTGCCGAGATAGGGGTTGTGCTCGGGCGTCAGCGCCAGCGCGGGGTTATCCGGGAAGGTGATCGCGCCGCCGTTATAGCCGCGGATGACGCGCGGTTTGACCCCGCTCGCGTTGAATTGCGGCGCGGTGTCGACATGGGCGAGGAAGCCGATCGTCGGGCCCGGGACAGTGCCGGGGATGGTGGCCAGGACGGTGCCGTAATCGGTCAGCTCGACATCGGAAGCGCCGATTTCCCGCAGCTCGCCCTCGAGCAGTCGCAGGATGTCGTACTGGATCGCGGTCGAGGGGGAGCCGCTGCCGTTTTCATTCGATTGGCTGTCGATCGCGGCATAGCGCGTCAGGCGTGTTTCAAGTTCCTGATTGAAGGAAGTCATGGGAATCTCCTCAAGTTGCGAGGAGTTGGCGCGAGGGCCGGGCTGGTGTCAAGGCGCAAGGAGCCTGTCTTGCATGCTTGCCAAGCCGCCGGCCTCCCCTTTTCGAGGGCAAGAAAAAAAGCCCCGGTTTCCCGGGGCTTTTATCTTTCGTGCCTTGCAGCGAAGCTTATTCGTTGCGGTTGCCCATCAGGCTCAGCAGCATCTGAAACATGTTGATGAAGTTGAGATACAGGGTCAGGGCGCCCATCAGCGACCATTTCTGCATCAGAACCTCGTCGCCGGCGACGGCGTCATATTCTTCCTTCAGGCGCTGGGTATCCCAGGCGGTGAGGCCCGCGAAAACCAGCACGCCGATCATGTTGATCGCGAACTGGAGCGCCGACGACTTCATGAAGATATTGACGAGGCTGGCGATGATCAGCCCGAACAGGCCCATCATCATGAACTTGCCCATGCCGGAGAGATCCTTCTTCGTCGTGTAGCCGAAGAGGGAGAGCGCGCCGAACGAAGCCGCCGTGATGAAGAAGACCTGCCCGATCGAGCCGAGCTTGTAGATGACGAAGATCGACGAGAGCGAAAGCCCCATCACGCCGGCGAAGGCGTAGAAGGTGCCGAGCAAGGCGCCGAAGCTCATCTTCTCCCAGCGGAAGGAGAGCAGGAACACGAAGGCGAGCGGCGCGAGCATCACCACCCATTTCAGCGGGCTCGCCCAGATGGCGGCGCCGAACGGCGTGATCAGCTGACCGGCGAACCGCCCCACGGCATTCGCCGGGTTGGTGGTCGTGCCGAGCATGAAGGTGCCGATCGCGACGAGGCCGGAAATGGCCAGCGCGATTCCCATGTGATTGTAGATGCCGAGCATATAGGAGCGCAGGCCCTGATCATATTGGGCAGCGCTTATGGTGCGGCCCATGCCCGTGGCATAAGGGGCATAAGCGTTGCGGTCATAATCGGCCATGAAACCCTCTCTTGCGTCTTTCCGGCTCCGGGGCCGGATTGCTGCTTCGCAACATGCGAAGCTTCCCGCGAATATGGCAAGCTTCGTGCATTTATTCAAGGGGGTATAGTCTTGTTGGCCAGCGACCTACAAGAAGGATGCTCTCCTCAGGCTTCATTCAAGATGTTTGTCAGAAAAGTGGCATAGTTCCAACTCGAATTTCTTCAAGCATGGCGCAAGTAGGGCGCCGGTTTTTGGCCCAGAAGATGCCATGTTCCGATCATTCCCAAAATAATCGTGATCAGGAAGGCAGAAAACGCTGTCGAGACGATTGGGAGCCATGGGATCACGAAATCCAGATTCATGATCTTGCCCACGACCAGCCCGGCGCCGATTGCTCCACAGATCAGTCCGAAGACAATGGCGATACCGCCGAGCAGGGCATATTCGACCAGCATCGCCCGGATCAGGGTTCCGCGCGTCGCGCCGAGCGTTTTCAGGATCACGCTCTCATGCTGGCGGCTGCGCGCGGTCGCCGCAAGCGCGCCGCCGAGCACGAGGATGGAGGCGATGAGCGCGATCGCGCTGGAGGCGCGAATCGCCAGCGCGAGCTGCGAGACGATCTTGTCGACCGCCAGCAGCGCATCGCGCACGCGGACAGAGGAGATATTCGGGAATTCCTTCGCGACCTTCGTGGCCAGGGCAGCCTCGCTGGCGATATCCGTCCCGGTCGGGTAGGCGAGCGTCGCAAGCGCGGTGTAGGGCGCGCCGGCGAAGGTGTTGGGCGAGAAAACCATCACGAAATTGATGCCGAGGCGCTGCCAGCGCACCTCGCGAAGATTGGCGATCCGCGCCTCGATCCGCCTGCCGAGCACATTGACCACGATCTTGTCGCCCACCGTGAGGCCGAGCCCGTCGGCGACATCCTTGGCGAAGGAGACAAGCGGCATGCCGCGATAATCCTCGGGCCACCATTCGCCGCGAGCGATGCTCGATCCTTCCGGCGGCTTGGCGGCGTAGGTGATGCCGCGATCGCCATCGAGAACCCAGGAAACGCGTTCGGCCGCGTTGATCCGGCTGGCGGGAACGCCGTTGATCTCGATGAGCCTGCCGCGCAGCTGCGGGACCTGCTCCACCACGCCGCCGGGTGCTTCCGCCTTGAGGAAAGCGGCGAAGCGCGGCATTTCGCGCGCGGGAATATCGACGAAGAAGAAGGTTGGCGCGACGCCGGGGAGGGCCGCCCGGAAATTGCGCCCGAGATTGATATCGATGAGGGTCAGCGCCACCAGCAGCGTCATCCCGAGCCCGAGCGAGAGCACAACGGACGGCGTGAGCGCGCCGGGGCGATGGATATTCGCCAGCGCGAGACGGAGCACCGGCGTTTTCGGATGCGGCAGCGCGCGCGCACCCCGCATCACGAGGAAGGAGACAAGCCTGAGCGTCACGATCGCGCCGGCCGCGGCGAGCAGGTAGAAGCTCGCGATCAGCCTGTCGCTTGCCAGCCCGATCACCAGCGCGACGAAGGCGCCCAGAGCGAAGGTCAGCAGCAGCAGATCGCCGGGAGAGGGCCGGAAGCGCGCTTCCCCGAAGGCATCGCGGAAGAGCGTCGAGGCCGGCACCGCCTTGCCGCGGGCCAGCGGCAGGATCGCGAAAGCGAAGGCCGTGACGAGACCGAAGGCAAGACCGCCGAGAAGTTCTGAAGCATAGACGCCGGGCACCAGTGGAAAGGGCAGCAGATCGCCCAGCAGCGTGATCGCAAGATACGGCAACCCGACGCCGATCACGAGGCCGAGAACTACGCCGATCAGCGCGAAAGCCAGCACCTGCGCCATGGAGGAGGCGAAGACGAAGCCGCGCGTCGCGCCAAGGCTCTTGAGCGTCGCGATGCGCATCACCTGCCCTTCGGCGAAGGCGCGCGCCGCATTGGCGACGCCGACGCCGCCCACGAGCAGGGCCGTCAGCCCGACAAGCGTCAGGAATTGCGTGAAACGGGCCACCTGCCGCTGCAATTGCGGCGAGGCCCGCATCCGGCTCGCGACCTGCCAGCCCGCATCGGGCACCTCCTTCTGGATTGCGGCGAGAACCGCCTCCAGCCGCGCGGCATCGGCACCGGGGCCGAGATCGAGTCGGTAGACGAAACGCGCCAGCGAACCGGGCTCGATCAACCCCGTCGCGGTCAGGCCGTCGCGGGTGAGGATGATGCGCGGGCCGAAACCGAGCCCGCCGGCCAGCTTGTCCGGTTCGCTGGCGATAAGCCCGGCAACGCGGAAAGGTGTCGTGCTGATCGAGATCGTATCGCCGACACGCACGCTGAACCGCCCTGCCAGCACGGGATCGAGCAGGAGACCGTGAAGCCCGCGCGAATCAGGCTGGAGCAGGGACATCACCGAAGCCGGGGGCAGCGGCTCGCCTTCGAGCTTGAGCTCACCCGCAACCGGGTAGGCCGAATCGATGGCCTTGATCTCGGCCAACGTGGCCTCGCCTTGCGCGCCGGAGGTCATGCCACGCGCCAGAACAAGGCGCGACACCCTGCCATGGCGCTCCAGCGCGGCAATTTCGGCAGGGTTGGCTTCACGTTGTACCAGCGTGAAGGCGGCATCCGCCCCGAGAATCACGCGCCCTTCGCCTGCCAGACCCGCATCAAGCGCGCGCGAAAGCGAGACGACCGCCACGATCGCTCCGACACCGAGCGCGATACAGGCGATGAGGATCGAGAAATGGCGGAAGGAATGCGGGATTTCCCGCAGGACAAGCCGCAGGATGAGGCGTAGCGGGGTGGTGGCAACGCTCATGCCGTGGCTCCCGCTTCGCTGGCTTCTGCTTCACGCGCCGCCCGGTCTTCGACGATATGCCCCGAACGCAGTCGCACCATGCGGTCGCAGCGCCGCGCGAGGCCGAGATCATGCGTCACCAGCAGGAGCGTGGTGCCGCGATCGCGCTTGAGCGCGAAGAGCAGATCGACGATCTCGCGCCCCGTGGCTTCATCGAGATTGCCGGTCGGCTCATCCGCCACGAGGATGGCGGGGCGTGGCGCCAACGCGCGCGCGAGCGCCACGCGCTGCTGCTCGCCGCCTGAAAGCTGGCCGGGATAATGCCCTAGCCGGGCGCCGAGGCCCACGGCTTCGAGTTCCGTCCTTGCGCGCCCGAACGCATCGGCTTCACCCGCCAGCTCAAGCGGAATCGCGACATTTTCCAGCGCATTCATCGTGGGGATGAGATGGAAGGCCTGAAACACGATGCCGATCCGCCGGCCGCGAAAGCGCGCCAGCGCATCCTCGGAGAGGCGTGTGATTTCCTCGCCCGCGATCGCGATCATCCCCGAATCGGGTTTTTCGAGCCCTGCCGCCGTCATCAGCAGGGTCGATTTTCCCGAACCCGAGGGGCCTACCAGCCCGATCGCCTCGCCTTGCGCGATTTCGAGCGAAACGGATTTGAGAATATGGACCCGTGAGGCGCCTTGGCCCAGGGTCAACTCGACATCGCGCATCAGGATCGCGGGCGGCGTAGGGGTTTTGGCGGATGCAACCATCTTGTCGTCGGGTTCCTGGCGTAACATCTTGGCTCTTTCGTCGGCTTCGCGCCCAAGATGGGGCGCAATAAGGCTTTTGTCAGGAGATCGCGCGTGAAAAGCGTTTACACCTTGCCTTCCGCTTCCTTGCTTTTTCGTCATGTCGCGGGGCTGGTGGTCATGGCCGTGCTCGCGTTTAGCGGCACGAATGCCTTCGCGAAGAGCTTTCGCATCGTGACTTTCGGTGATTCCCTTTCGGCGGGCTACCAGCTTGGTGCTTCGGATGCCTTTCCGATTGTGCTCGAAGCGGCGCTCAAGGCGCGCGGACACAATGTCGTGATCGAGAATGCCGGGGTTTCCGGCGACACTGCCAGTGCGGGGCTCGAGCGGGTGGATTGGAGCGTCGCGGAGGGGACGGATCTCGTCATTCTCGAACTTGGCGCCAATGACGCCTTGCGCGGCGTTGATCCTGCGGTCACGGAAAAGGCGCTCGATTCTATTCTGACGCGCCTTGCAGAGCGCAAGATCCGCGTGCTGCTCGCGGGCATGTACGCGCCGCGCAACAATGGCGAGGCTTATGTCAAAGCCTTCGACGCGATCTATCCGCGCCTCGCCCAAAAGCACGGCGTACCGCTCTACCCCTTTTTCCTCGAAGGCGTGCAAGGCAAGGCCGAACTCAACCTCTCCGATGGCATTCACCCCAACCCGAAGGGGGTTCGGGTGATCGTCGAACGTATCCTCCCTGCGGTCGAGGCGCTTCTCAAGCCGTAGGGCGTTGATTTTGGCTCGCTCTTCCCTCACTTTCCGCGTCCTGCGAAGAAAGGGCGGAACACGATGGGAAAGAAGATTCTGGATCTATGGAAAGATCCCTGGCCGCTCGATGTGGCGCAATGCCCGTGCGATGTGCATTTTTCGAGCTATCTGTCGCAAAACGGCCTGAAGAATCAGACGATCTTCCATTTCGGCACGGGCGATCACCATCATGTCGGGCTTCAGGCGCCCGCGGGTGGGCATTCGGTGCTGGGCGTCACCGCGACGCAGGCCGAATATCTCTCCTACATCAATCTCGTGGTCTCGAACCCCGATCTCGGCCGCCATTACAAGGTCGTGTTCTCGGATATCTATCAGATCGATCCGCGCCTGCTGCCTGATTTCGACATCGTGACGCTGTTCCATTTGTGCGAATTCTGGTCCGCGACGAACGCGCCCTTCGCGGCTTTCGACGATGCCGGGGTGCTTGAAGCCTTGGGAGCGAAGGTAAAACCGGGCGGGCTTGTCGGGTTTTACACAGGCTCCTTTGCTTACGCAGGTGCCGCGAAACTCATCCCAGCCTGGGCGAAAAGCGCGGGTTTCGAGGAGATCGCCCCCTTCGAGACCTTGCGTTTCTGGCGTAAGCGCAAGGCGTGAGCCGGTTTGCCGGCGCAGGATGATTGCTCCGGCGCAAAGAATGATAAGCTCGTCCTCAGCGTGATTCGGGAGGATGGCCAATGCCTCGTCTCTTTGTCGGCCTCGAATTGCCGGAGAATGTCGCGAATGCGCTGGCCATGCTCAGGGGCGGCCTGCCCGGCGCGCGCTGGGTCGATCCTTCCGATTATCACCTCACCTTGCGCTTCATCGGCGATATCGACCGGCGCGCCGCGCGCGAGATCGAGGATGAACTTGCGGATATCGGCCATGAGCCGGTCCCGGTGAGCGTGATCGGGCTCGGCGTTTTCGGCGGAGATAAACCCCATACGCTTTACGCGCAGGTCGCGCCGGGCCGGGCGCTGCTCGAATTGCAGGCGGAGAGCGAGCGTTGTCTGCGCCGTCTGGGCCTGAAGCCCGAGCCACGCAAATTCACCCCGCATGTGACCCTGGCGCGGCTGCGCGCCACCTCGGTGCTTGATGTCGCGGATTATCTTGCCGCCAACGCCCCCAATCCGAGGGCTGAATTCCAGGCGGAGCGCTTCGCCCTGTTCTCGGCGCGCGAGACCTTCGGCGGCGGCCCCTATATCGTCGAGGCCGCCTATCCGCTGCATTGAGAGCATTTTCCGATCAAGTGGATACCGGTTGATCGAAAGAAAATGCGTCAAAACAAAAAGATAGAGCGGATGGTCTGATCGGGGCAGATCGGATTCCGCTCTGAGCGCCTTATTTCGGCGTCATGCGGATCGCGCCGTCGAGGCGGATCGTGGTCCCGTTGAGATAATCGTTGCGGCAGATCGTCTCGACCAGAGACGCGTATTCCGCCGGGTTGCCCAATCGCGAGGGGAAAGGCACCTGCGCCGCCAGCGACTTGCGGTAATCCTCGGCGATCTGGTCGAACATCGGAGTATGGAAGATCCCCGGCATGATCGACATGACGCGGATGCCGTAGCCCGCGAGATCGCGCGCAACCGGCAGCGTCAGCCCGACAATCCCGCCTTTTGAAGCGGAATAGGCGGCCTGCCCGATCTGCCCGTCCTCCGCCGCGACCGAGGCGGTGTTCACGATCACACCGCGCCCGCCATTGCTGTCGAACGGATCAAGGGCAGCCATCGCGACCGAGCAATGCGCGATCATGCGGAAGGAGCCGATCAGGTTGATCGAGATCGTGCGGGTGAAGCTCGCAAGATCATGCGCCACGAGCTTGCCGCTCTCGCGGTCTTTCGCGACCGTCCGCTTGCCCGCGACGATGCCGGCGCAATTGACAAGGATACGCTCGGTGCCGTGCTGTGTCCTGATCGCGGCAAGCGCGCTCGTCACCGAAGCCTCGTCGGTGACATCGCAGCCATGGTAGAGGCCGCCGATCTCGCGGGCGACGCTTTCGCCGCGTTCGGCGTTGAGGTCGAGCAGGCCGACGCGGACGCCGAAACGCGCGAGATGCCGGGCGGTTGCTTCGCCGAGGCCGGAAGCGCCGCCGGTAACGATGGCCGAAACGGTCTTGTCGAGCTGCATCCTGTCCTCCATCCTGCTGCGACGATCCTCTGCCGGTTATGCGTGCCGGGGCGCAAGATGCAAGTCCGCCGCGCTTCTGCTGTTTGGCGCTTCCTCCACAAGCCCGCCACAATCGCGGTGAGAATCCGCTCGGCATCGGGAGGGTGCAGAGATGGAAGAAACCTGGCGCGAGCCTTTTTCCAAGGCCGAGATGGACGCCGCGCGGCGTGCCATGCGCGACGAAGAGGGCGTTCTGGCTGAAACGCTCGAGCGCGTACGCAAGCTAGCCCGCTCACTTCCCTTCGCCGAGGACATCCTCGCCGCTTTCCATTGCGTGCGCGATCCCGCGACGAGCCTGCGCGTGAAAATAACGCTTCTTGCGGCCATGGCCTATTTCGTCATGCCCGCGGATGCGATCCCCGATATCGTGCCGCTTCTTGGCTTCACCGATGATGCTGCGGTACTGGCGACGGCGATCGCCTCGGTTCGGGGCGCCATTTTGCCGGAGCATCGCGACAAGGCGCGCGAGACGCTCGCACGGGGCTGAAGACGCGCTCAGCGCGCCTCGGCGACACCGGCGGCTTCCAGCGCCCTTTTCAGCCGCGCGAAAGCCAGTCTCAGCCGCGACTTGACCGTTCCGAGCGGCAGGCCGGTGCGGGCGGCGATTTCCGAATGCGTCAGGCCGCCGTAAAAGGCGAGATCAACCAATGCACGCTGCTCCGGCGGCAGATCGCGGAGCAGGTTCCGCACGATATCGTCGCGCTGCTGGCCGTCGAACGCGCTGTCGGCGCGCATTTCATCGGCCAGTTCGAGGATGATCGGCGATTGCGGGTCGACCGGCTCGGTGCGCTGGCGCCGCGCGGCATCGATACGTCGGTTCCGCGCGATGCGGTAGAGCCAGGTCGACAACGAGGATTTTCCGGCATCGAACATCCCGGCCTTGCGCCAGAGCGTGATCATCACTTCCTGCGAGATCTCTTCCGCGCTACCGGAATCAAGCCCGAGGCGGATGAGATAGGCCTCGAGGCGCGGCGCGAAATGATCGAAAATCTCGGTGAAAGCCGCGCGGTCCCCGCGTTCGGCGACGGCGCGCATCAGATCGGACCAGCGGTCGGTGGCAGGCACAGCACGCCCCTGATCCCCGGACAAGGAAGAGTTTGGCCAGGACGCGGGAATCGCTCGTCCGGCGCGCTCTCATATCACGGATTTGGCCTTTGCACGCAGGATCTGTCCTTCACCATGCCGGGAGGAGGAATTGTATAAAGCACGCGATTCACGCTATGTAGGGCGCGGGAAAACGCCAAAATCCAATCCCATGCCCAAATCTGGCCTTGTCTTTCCTGCAAGGGACGCTATCGCCGCGAGGCTGGAGCGCGGTCGGGCGGTGGCGGCGAGGGAATTGAAAGACGAGGAACAGAAGCGTTGACGAATCTTGCCGTGCGGAAGCCCGCTGTTTTTCTGACCACCCTTGTCCTTCTCGCGCCTGTCGCCGCGCTCGCGCAGCAGCAGCAGAAAAAGGCTCCACCGAAGGTTCCGCCCAAGGCGGCGCCGGCGGCGAAGGAAACGGCCACGCTTCCCGGTGGCGCGCAGGCATTCCTTGTCGGAACCTTCGGTGACTGGAAGGCGTTGATCACCGGCAAGGACAAGCAGAAAATCTGCTACGCGCTCAGCCAGCCCAAGGAGCGCCTGCCGGCCAAGCTCGCGCGTGATCCAGGTTATCTCTTCATTTCCAGCCGCGTGGCGGATGGAACGAAGAACGAGGTCGCGATCAAGCTCGGTTTCGCGGGCAAGACCGGGCAGGACGGCGCGCTTCAGATCGGCACCGGCGCTTTTGCGCTTGTCGCCAGCGCGGATAACGCCTTCCTCAAGAATGCGGCGCAGGAAAACCAGCTGATCGAGGCGATGAAGAGGAACGCCGCGCTGACGATCAAGGTTTCTTCCGCACGCGGTAACGAGACGACCGACAAATATTCGCTGAACGGTTTTGGCAAGGCGCTGGAAGCCGTTGCCAAGGAATGCCCCTGACGGGTGCGGGTCGCCCGGTTCGGGACGACCGGGAGTGACGATGAACGATGTTCTGATCGAGAAGAAGCCGGAGATCGAGGCTTCGGTGCGCGCCGAAGGCAGGCCGACGCTTGCCGGTTTGCCGCGTGCGGCCCTGGCCGATTTCCTGCGCGGGTTGGGCGTGCCGGAAAAGGAGATCCGCATGCGGGTCTCGCAGCTCTGGCATTGGCTTTACGTGCGCGGGGCGCGCGATTTTTCCGAGATGACCAATGTCGCGCGTGCCCTTCACGCCAAGCTCGAGGCGGCGGCGACCCTCGCCCGGCCGGAAATCGTGCGCGAGCAGGTCTCGGCGGATGGCACGCGCAAATGGGTTTTGCGTTATCCGCCGCGCGGCAAGTTCGATAAGGGCGCCGAGGTCGAATGCGTCTATATCCCTGAGCGCGACCGTGGCACGCTCTGCGTTTCCTCGCAGGTCGGCTGCACGCTCAATTGCTCTTTCTGCCATACGGGCACGCAGAAACTCGTGCGCAATCTCGAGGCGCATGAAATCGTCGGGCAGGTGCTGGTCGCGCGTGATCGCCTTGGCGATTACCCCGGTCGGACCCCGCCTGAAGGTGCCTTCGTGCCGGATGATGGCGGGCGGTTCGTGACCAATATCGTCTTCATGGGCATGGGCGAACCGCTCTACAATTACGAGAATGTGCGTGACGCGATCGGCGTTCTCACAGACCCGGAAGGGCTCCAGCTTTCGAAGCGCAAGATCACGGTCTCGACGTCAGGCGTAATCCCCGAAATCGCGCGGCTTGGCGCGGATTCCGGCACCATGCTGGCGATTTCGCTGCACGCGACCCATGATCCGCTGCGCGATGTGCTGGTGCCGATCAACCGCAAATATCCGATCGCCGAGCTGATGCAGGCCTGCGCGGATTATCCGGGCCTGACCAATGCGCGTCGCATCACCTTCGAATACGTGATGCTCAAGGGCGTCAATGATTCCCTCGCCGAGGCGCGGACCCTGGTGAAGCTGCTGCGCGGCATTCCCGCCAAGATCAACCTCATCCCTTTCAATCCATGGCCGGGCTCGCAATATGAATGCTCCGACTGGGGGCAGATCGAACGCTTCTCCGAGGTCATTTTTGATGCCGGCTATGCCTCGCCGATCCGCACCCCGCGCGGCCGCGATATTCTCGCCGCCTGCGGCCAGCTGAAAAGCGAGACCGAGAAGATGCGCGCCCGCGCCCGGCTGATGCTCGAGGAGCAATTGATTCTTGGCGCGGATTGAGCCCGCTCTGCGATTCGATTCAGGAACCTGTAAAGTTAATTTCAATTCAGGGTGGCAAGACCGGCCGTTCGGGCGGGGGTGACAGGGTTTCGGTAAACAAGCGCGCCTAGCCTCATGTGATGTTCAACGGGGAGGTAGGGGAGCGCTGAATGAATCTCGTCGGCCGCTTCATCGCCAGGTTTCTCGAAAAGCCGCTTGCGGGGTACAAGCCGGCGACGACCCCTGACTTCACGGTCCTGCGCGCGGTGCTCAAGCCGGCGGATGTCATCCTCGTCGAGGGCAACAGCCGCGTCGCCAGCGTCATCAAATATCTCACGCAATCGACCTGGTCGCATTCCGCGATTTATGTCGGGGATTGCCTCGGCGTGCGCGAGCCCAATGGCGAGCCGCATGTGCTGATCGAGGCTGAGATGACGCAGGGCGTCATCACCTCGCCGCTCTCGAAATACCGCGAATGCCATATCCGCATCTGCCGTCCCGTGGCGCTCCAGCCCGATGACCAGCAGGCGGTGGTGCGCTTTCTCAAGGAGCGCCTTGGCTACGAATATGATATCAAGAACGTGCTCGATCTCGCGCGTTTCCTCGTGCCGCTGCCGATTCCCGCGCGCTATCGCCGCCGCATGCTCGCGCTCGGTTCGGGCGATCCTTCGCGCGCGATCTGTTCGACGCTGATCGCCGAGGCGTTCCATTCGGTCCGCTATCCCATCCTGCCGCGGATCGAGAGTGTCGCCGATCGCAAGAAGGTCCGCTCGCGCTATGCGCGCCGCGAGATCCTGCATATCCGCCACCACTCGCTTTATGCGCCGCGCGATTTCGATATCTCGCCCTATTTTGGCGTGGTCAAGCCGACGATCGAGGCCGGGTTCGACTATACCGCCTTGCGCTGGACCGGCAGTTTCGCGGTCTCTCCCGCCAAGGCGGCTCCTGCGCGCGACGACGGCTGGGGCGGCCTGGATCCGGGTTGGGGGCAGCCGCAGATTCCCGATTTCGCAACAGCGCGCGTCGTCGCCACCGATTGAGGCTCAGCGGGTCTGCGTTCGCAGCACCTGCGCGGCGAAAAAGCCGAAAACGCCGGCGAAGGCATAGTCGATCACCCGCATCGCCCGCGGATTGGACTTGAGAAAGCCGACGAATCTCTCCGCGATCAGGATCATCAGGATTGCGAAAGGGAAGGTGAAAGCCACCATATACACGCCGAGGAAGAACAGTTTCGCGCTGGCATCGGGATCGTCGGCGCGGATGAATTGCGGCAGGAAGGTAATGAAGAACAGCACCACTTTCGGGTTGGTGAGGTTGATTCCCACGCCCTGCCAGAATGTGGCTGCCAGAGCCGGCGGCGCTGCCTCGGCATTCTTCAGGTTCAGCGTCGAGCCGTAGCGGATGGCGCTATAGGCCATCCATAGAAGATAGAGCGCGCCGAGGATCTTGAGCGCTCCGAAGGCGGTCGCCGAGGCGGCAATCAGCGCGGAAAGCCCGAAAGCTGCGGCCAGCGAATGGCCGAGGCAGCCCGTACACGACCCCACCATTGAGGCAATTCCGGCTTTCCGCCCGCCTTGCATCGTACGCGCGAGGAAGAGGCTCATATCGGGGCCGGGCGTGATGAACAGGATGAAACATGCCAGCGAGTAGGTGAGCATGGTCGAAGCGTCGGGCAGGAAGGTCATAGTGGTTCCATGGCCGCGTGGCGGCGTAACGAGAAGGTTGTCGCGAGCATATCGGCGAATGGCGGCAAAACACAAACCCCGCTCGCGCCGCATGCGGGGGTTTCCGCTTGGCAAGGTTCCGCGAATAGGTTTCACTTCCAGGATATGCGTCTGGAAGGAGGAAAAGAATGACAAAATTTTTTCCGTATGGAACAGGATTTGCTGCGTTCGTCCTCTCTCTGGGGCTGACGACATCGGCGTATTCCCAGGCAAGCGTACCTGCGCCCGGTCAACCGATCCTCTCCGCCCAGGCGCGGCTCCTGCCCGTTCTCGCGACGAAAGGCATGGTCTCCAGCCAGGAGCGGCGTGCAAGCGAGATCGGTGTCGAGATCCTGAAACGGGGCGGCAATGCGGTTGATGCCGGGGTCGCGACCGGCTTCGCGCTGGCGGTGACCCTGCCGCGCGCGGGCAATCTCGGCGGTGGCGGCTTCATGCTCGTTCATCTGGCGAAGACGGGCGAGACCATCGCTCTCGATTACCGGGAAACCGCGCCGGCCGCCGCGACGCGCGACATGTTCCTTGATGCGAAAGGCGAGCCTGACCCGAAGAAATCGCGCGATTCCGGGCTCTCGATCGGCGTGCCCGGCACCGTGCGCGGGCTGGCTTTGGCGCATGAGAAATACGGCTCGGGCAAGTTCACGCTCGCGCAGCTGATCGAGCCCGCGGCGCGTTTGGCCCGCGAGGGTATTCCGGTTGACGAGGATCTCGCGGATTCGCTTCCCGCGGCGGCGGCGAAATTCGCACGCTTCCCGGCTTCCGCCGCGATTTTCCTCAAGGACGGCAAGGCATTGGCGCGGGGCGAGAAGCTCGTGCAGGCCGATCTTGCGGTCACGCTCGATGCCATTCGCCAGCAGGGGCCGGATGCGTTTTATTCCGGCCGTATCGCCGGGCAGATCGCCGCCAGCGTGCGCGAGGCGGGCGGCGTCATGACAGAGGCGGATCTTGCCGCCTACAAGCCCGTGTTGCGTCCGGTCGTGCGTGGCAGTTATCGCGGCTACGAGATCGCCTCGATGCCGCCGCCCTCTTCCGGCGGAGTGCATCTCGTCCAGATCCTCAACATTCTCGAAGGTTATGACCTCAAGGCGATGGGCGCGGGCAGTGCCGCCGCGCTCCATATCATGGCGGAAGCCATGAAGCCCGCCTATGCCGACCGCGCCACCTTCCTGGGGGACCCTGACCGCGTGAAAGTGCCGGTGAAGGGGCTGACATCGAAGAAATACGCCGAGACCCAGCGCGCCGCGCTCGATAGCGCCCGTGCCCGCAAGGCCGAGGAGATCAAGGCAGGCGATCCCTTGCCCTACGAGAGCGACCAGACGACGCATTTCTCGGTGGTCGATGCCGAGGGCAATGCGGTTGCCAATACCTATACGCTCAACTTCTCCTACGGGATGGGCATGGTCGCGGCGGGAACCGGCGTCCTGATGAACAACGAGATGGACGATTTCTCCGCCAAGGCGGGGGCGCAGAACGCCTATGGGCTCGTGGGGGGCGATACCAATTCCGTCCATCCCGGCGCGCGCCCGCTTTCCTCGATGACGCCGACCTTCCTCTTCAAGGATGGCAAGCTCGCCATGGTCACCGGCTCGCCGGGCGGCAGCCGCATCATCACCACCGTGTTGCAGGTGATCGTCAATACGGTCGATTTCGGCATGAATATCGCCGAAGCGGTCGCCGCGCCGCGGATCCATCACCAGTGGCGCCCGGATTCGATGGCGATGGAGCAGGGTTTCTCGCCCGATACGATCAAGCTCCTGACCGAGAAGGGCCATAAGGTACAGATCGGCACCACCAGCGGCTCGGCCAATTCGATCCTGATCACGAAAGAAGGGATCACCGGCGCCTCGGACCCGCGTCAGCGCGGTACCGCTGCCGTGGGCTATTGAAGCGGATCAGACGCGGATGCCGGCGGGATCGACCATCGCGCCGGCAAGCACCACGCCCGGCATTTCGATGCTGCCCGCCTGCATGAGCAGCGCGAAGCCATCGGCCCGATCGACGGCGACATCCTTGCGCGATATCCTCGTCTCGAACTCGCCGCCCTCCAGCACCCCGAGATCGATGATGTCCCGTACCACATTGGCGTAGGTTATCGCGCGACCGGAATTCTCCCCGCGACCGATCTGAACGGTCTCGCGCGAGCGGAAGGGCAGCAATATGAGGCGGCCGGTCGCATCGAGCGTGGGTGGCAGATTGCCGCTGGCGCGCCAGCCATCGCCGCTGGCCTGCAGCGCGAGCTTCACGCCGCGGGCCGGGGTCGCTGCGCGCAGCCGTGCGATGGAGGAGAAATCCGAGCCGACGCAATGCATCCGCCCGTTGATGATCGCCTGCGGTGTGTAAACCCGTTTCCCCGCGACCATTTCCGCATAGGCCTTCTGGCGGCGCGTGAAGGCGGGCCGCGCGAGCGTGTCCTTCCAGCCGAGATAATCCCAGATTTCGACCGCGTAGGTCAGGGGAATGAAATTCCGGTCCTTTGTCAGCTCAAGCATCAGCGCATCGGCCGGCGGGCAGGAGGAACAGCCCTGGCTCGTGAAAAGCTCGACCACGCTCGGCGCGCTGCCATTCGCCTGCGCACAGGCGAGCCGCGGCGCGGCGAGGGCGCCGAGCGACAGGCAGGCAAGGGTGCGGCGGGTGAGAGACATGGACGAAGGATACCTGATGCTGATGTTGGATTTGATCCAAAACCTTTTTGAAGATCAATGACCAATCACAAGCTGGTGTATGAAAACGAAAACGCCGCGCGGGTTTCGCGCGGCGTTTCTTGTTGCATGAGGCCTGATTACGCCGCGAGCTGACGCAGCACGTAATGCAGGATGCCGCCGTTCTTGAAATACTCGATCTCGTCGAGCGTATCGATCCGGCAAAGGATCGGCACCTCGATCGTGGTGCCGTCGGCGCGGGTGATCTTCGCCTTCATCTTCGAGCGCGGCTGAACCGAGGTCAGCCCGTCGATGGCGACGCTCTCGTCTCCCTTGAGGCCGAGGCTCTGCCAGGAGGTGCCTTCCTCGAAGGTGAAGGGCACGATGCCCATGCCGACGAGGTTCGAACGGTGGATGCGTTCGAAACTCTGCGCGATCACCGCCTTGACGCCGAGCAGCATCGTGCCCTTCGCCGCCCAGTCGCGCGAGGAGCCGTTGCCGTATTCGACACCCGCGAAGATGACGAGCGGAACGCCCTCTTCCTCGTAGCGCATCGCGGCGTCATAGATGAACATCTTCTCGTTGGACGGATAGTGGATGGCGTAGCCGCCCTCCGGCGTGTTGCCGGCTTCGTCCTTCACCGAGAAGTTCTTGATGCGGATATTGGCGAAGGTGCCGCGCATCATCACTTCGTGATTGCCGCGCCGCGTGCCGTATTGGTTGAAATCCGCCGGGCGGACCTGCCGCTCGATGAGATATGAACCGGCCGGCGAGGCTGCCTTGATCGAACCGGCCGGGGAGATGTGGTCGGTGGTGATCTTGTCCCCGAACAGGGCGAGAATGCGCGCGCCCTTGATATCGGTGACCGGCTTCGGCGTCTTGGTGATGCCCTTGAAATAGGGCGGGTTCTGGACATAGGTCGAGCCCGAATTCCAGGCATAGGTGAGGCCGGTCGAGGTCTTCACGCCCTGCCAGCGCGTATCGCCCTTGAAGACATCGGCGTATTTCGCCGCGAAAAGCTCGCGGGTCACGTTCTTGGCGATGTATTCCTGGATCTCGGCGGTCGAGGGCCAGATATCCTTGAGATAGACCGGCTTGCCGTCCGAGCCCATGCCGAGCGGTTCCTTTGTCAGGTCACGTGCGACAGAGCCGGCGAGCGCATAGGCGACGACCAGCATCGGCGAGGCGAGGTAATTCGCCTGCGTATCCGGCGAGACGCGGCCTTCGAAGTTGCGGTTGCCCGAGAGCACCGCCGCCGCGATCAGGCCATTATCATTGATCGATTTCGAGATTTCCGCCGGCAGCGGCCCGGAATTGCCGATGCAGGTGGTGCAGCCATAGCCGATCAGGTTGAAGCCAAGCGCGTCAAGGTCCTTCTGGAGACCCGAATTGGCGAGATATTGCCCCACGACCTGGGACCCAGGCGCGAGCGAGGTCTTGACCCACGGCTTCTGGCGCAGGCCCTTGGCCAGCGCGTTGCGGGCGAGCAGGCCCGCGCCGATCAGCACCGAGGGGTTCGAGGTGTTGGTGCAGGAGGTGATCGCCGCGATCACGACATCGCCGTGACGAAGCTGGAAATCACGGCCTTCGACCGCGCTCGCTTTCGCTTCCTCGCCGGGCTTCTTGTATTCGCCGGCCAGCGCGGCGGCGAAGTTCGGGGCGATGTCCGTGAGTGCGATCCGCCCTTCGGGACGCTTCGGGCCGGCCATGGAAGGCAGTACCGAGGCGAGATCGAGCGAAAGCGTATCCGTGAAGACGGGATCCGCAGCGCCCTTCTCGCGATAGAGACCGTTCGCCTTGCAATAGGCTTCGGTGAGCGCAACGCGGTCGGCCTCGCGGCCGGTATCGCGCAGGTACTTCACGGTTTCCGCATCGCAGGGGAAGAAGCCGCAGGTCGCGCCGTATTCCGGGCCCATATTGGCGATGGTCGCGCGGTCCGCGAGGGTGAGGTTGTCGAGGCCGGGGCCGAAGAACTCGACGAACTTGCCGACAACGCCCTTCTTGCGCAGCATCTGCGTCACGGTCAGCACGAGATCGGTGGCGGTGACGCCTTCGTTGAGCTTGCCTGAAAGCTCGAAGCCGATGACTTCCGGCAGCAGCATGGATTGCGGCTGGCCGAGCATCGCGGCTTCCGCCTCGATACCGCCGACGCCCCAGCCGAGAACGGCGAGGCCGTTGACCATCGTGGTATGCGAATCGGTGCCCACCAGCGTATCCGGGTAGGCCAGCATCGAACCGTCGGTGTCACGCTTGGTCCAGACGGTCTGGGCGAGGTATTCGGTGTTCACCTGGTGGCAGATGCCGGTGCCCGGCGGCACGACGCGGAAATTCGCAAAAGCGCCCTGGCCCCATTTGAGGAAGTTGTAGCGCTCCATGTTGCGCTCGTATTCAAGCTCGACATTGCGGTCGAAGGCCTTGGGCGAGCCGAATTCATCGACGATCACCGAATGGTCGATCACGAGATCGACCGGGACCAGCGGGTTGATCTTGTTGGGATCGCCGCCGAGCGCTTCCATGCCGTCGCGCATCGCGGCGAGGTCGACCACCGCCGGCACGCCGGTGAAGTCCTGCATCAGCACGCGGGCGGGGCGGAAGCCGATTTCCTTCTCGGTCTTGCCTTTGTTTTCCAGCCAGGCGGAAACCGCCTCGATATCCGCCTTCGTCACCGAGCGGCCATCTTCGTGGCGCAACAGGTTCTCGAGCAGAACCTTCATCGAATAGGGAAGCTTCGAGACACCCTTGAGGCCGTTCTTTTCGGCCTCGAGAAGCGAGAAATAGGTATAGGTCTTGGTCTCGGAAGGGGTCTTCCCTTGGACCTCAAGTTTCTTGCGGCATTTGAAGCTGTCGAGCGACATCGGATGAAAATCCTCGGATAGGGGTCACGTTTCGGGGTGGCCGGGGGAGCCGATACTGCCTCGATGCGCATGGGATTGGACCATGGAACCGAGCGCGATACTTCGCGTGCACCGCCCCGGGGGTGCCCGGGAACCCCGCGCATGACAAGCGCGCGGCGCAGCTTCCGGCTCTATAGAGCATTTCTAAAAATACCGCTACCTAGACGAAAATCGTGCCCGTATTTTTACCCGATACGGGGCCAGGCCGGCCCCGCCCTTGCCGGGATTGTCCATTTCCGCGATACAAGCGGATAAATGAGCGACCCGATCTCCAGGAACATGGCGGCTCTGAGCCTCGAAGCGCGCGCCCTCGCCATGCGGCGCGGGCATCGTTCGCTGTTCGAAGGACTCGATTTCACCGTGCGGCCGGGAGAGGCGCTGCAGCTCGCCGGGCCCAATGGCAGCGGCAAATCGACGCTGATGCGCCTCCTCGCCGGTTTTCTCGCGCCCGATGGCGGCGCGGTGATCTGGCATGGCGTGCCGGAAGAGCGGGATGTTGTGGAATTCATCCATTATCACGGCCATCGCGAGGGTTTGCGCGATGCGCTGAGCCCGGCGGAGAACCTCGCCTTTGCCGCAAGCCTGCTCGGGGGAAGCCGCGAGGCGATTCCGGCGGCGCTCGAAAGGCTCGGCATTCTCCATCTGAAGGATCTGCCGGTTCAGGTCCTCTCCGCGGGGCAGAAACGCCGCGTCGCGCTCGCGCGGCTCTTCGTCGCGCCGCGCCCGGTCTGGCTGCTCGACGAGCCGCTCGCCGCCCTTGATCTGGAGGGGCAGAAGCTGGTGGGCGATCTTGTCGCGGCGCATGTCACCGAGGGCGGGTTTGCGATCGTGGCGACGCATCAGCCGCTCGGCGTAAAGATGCGGACGATCACGCTTGGGGGGAAGGCCGCGCACGCGGAGCTGCTGTCATGAGTTTCGCCGCGATCCTCCGCCGGGAGCTGATCCTCGCGCGGCGCACGGGCGCCGGCGCGGAGCTTGGGCTGGTCTTCTTCCTCATCCTGATTTCCGTGGTTCCCTTCGCGCTCGGGCCCGATCAGCGCCTCATCGGCCGCATCGCCCCCGCGATCCTCTGGATCGCGGCGCTGCTCTCGACCCTGCTCGGCCTCGACAGGCTGCTTCAGGCCGACGAGGATGACGGGATCGTCGATCATTTCCTGCTTTCCGGGACGCCGCTCGTCGCCCTGCTTGCGGTGAAGGCCCTCGCGCATTGGCTGGTGACCGGCTTGCCGCTGGCGCTTGCGGCGCCGCTTCTGGGCGTGATGCTCGCCATCGAGCCTGCCGCCATGCTGCCGCTCGCGCTTTCCCTGCTGATCGGAACGCCGGCGCTGACGCTGATCGGCCTTGTCGGCGCGGCTTTGACCGTCTCGCTGCGCCGGGGCGGATTGCTGCTTTCGATCCTCGTGCTGCCGCTCTCGATCCCGACGCTGATTTTCGGCGTCACCCTCGTCAAGGAGGCGGCGGAGGGGCGGCCTTTTACGACTCCGCTGATGCTGCTGTGCGCGGTGAGCCTCATGATGCTGGCCGTCGCGCCGGCGGGTGCGGCGGCGGCGCTGAAATTCGCGCGGAATTGATCGGGCGGGCCATTGTGTTTGATCAAGGTCGTTTGCACATGAAATCCCGATCTCCTATGTGAGCGGACGGACGGAATCGCATGGAACAGATGTCTCGCCCCTCGCTCTGGCTTCGCCTTGCCAATCCCGCGGCCTTCAACACGCTTGCCCGCTGGCTGCTCGGGCCGCTTGTCGTTTTGACCATCGCCGCTTTCGGCTATGGGCTCTATCTCGCCTTCGCGGCCTCGCCGGCGGATTACCAGCAGGGCGAGACCGTGCGGATCATGTATATCCATGTTCCGGCGGCCTGGCTTTCGCTCTTCGTCTATGCGGGCATGGCCGTCTCGGCCTTGGGGACGCTGGTTTTCCGGCATCCGATGGCGGATGTCGCGCAGAAGGCCGCCGCGCCGATCGGGGCCGGGTTCACGCTGATCTGCCTCGTCACGGGCTCAATCTGGGGCAAGCCGATGTGGGGCACCTGGTGGGAATGGGATGCGAGGTTGACCTCGGTGCTGATCCTGTTCCTGCTCTATCTCGGGATCATCGCGCTCTGGCGCGCGATCGAGGAGCCGGCCCGCGCCGCGCGCGCGGTGGCGATCCTCACGCTGGTCGGCGTCGTCAACCTGCCGATCATCAAGTTCTCGGTCGAT
This sequence comes from Pseudomonadota bacterium, assembly GCA_020161575.1. GTDB lineage: Bacteria > Pseudomonadota > Alphaproteobacteria > Rhizobiales > Beijerinckiaceae > Rhabdaerophilum. Next base: position 238,851 of record JAIUNR010000004.1, on the reverse strand, counting down.
TGGTGGTACACGCTCCACCAGCCGGCCTCGGTGTTCCGCATGGGTGGGCCGACCATCCATCCGACCATGCTCGCGCCGCTTTTCGTGATGGCCCTCGGCTATCTCGCGCTCTATCTCGTGCTGCTGATCGTGCGGATGAAGACGGAGCTTCTCGAAAGGCGGATCGAACGCCTCCAGATTCTCGCGGCGGACGGAGAAAGGCCATGAACGCGCTGATCGCAAGCCTCGGCCCGCATGGCGGCTATATCGCCGCCGCTTTCGGCGCGACGGGGCTCATTCTCGGCTTTCTCATCGCAATGAGCCTGCTCGCGCATCGTGATGCGGCGCGACGGCTGGCTGCGCTCGAGGCGAGGCGCAAGCCATGAGCCGGCAGGAGCCCGCGCGCGGGCGCAATTGGGCTTTCTACCTTCCGCTTCTCATCTTCGGCGCGCTTGTCGCGGTCTTCGTCGTCCGGCTGTTTTCGGGCGATCCGTCGAAATTGCCCTCGGCGCTGATCGGCAAGCCGGTGCCGGTCTTCATGCTTCCCGCGATCGAAGGCGCAAGCCAGTCCGGCTTCTCGGATACGGATCTTCGGCAAGGCAAGCTGGCGCTGGTCAATGTCTTCGCCTCCTGGTGCGCGCCCTGCCACCAGGAGCACCCGTTCCTCATGGAACTGGCCAAGGACAAGCGCCTTGTTCTCTACGGCATCAACCAGAAGGACAAGGCCGAGAATGCCCGGCGCTTTCTCGGCAAGCTCGGCAATCCCTATGCCGCGGTCGGCGCGGATATCGATGGCCGTATTTCCATTGAATGGGGTGTTTACGGCGTGCCGGAAACCTTTCTCGTCTCGGGCGACGGGCGTATCCTCTTCAAGCATGTCGGTCCGCTGACGCCGGAATCGATCCGCGACCGCCTGATGCCGGAAATCGAGAAGGCGCTGCGAAGCTAGGGCTGTTTCTTCCCTTCCGGGTCGAAGCCATTGCGCATCATCATTCCGATCGCATTTCGGGCAAAAGTGCCGGGCGGTTTTGCCGTCGAAATGCGCGCGACAAACGCCGATGTCACTTCTTTCCTTCGGGGTCGAAGCCGTGGCGCATCATCATCGGCGTCTGGGCGAGCGTGAAGAGGATGGTCAGCGGCATCACGCCCCAGACCTTGAAGGCGACCCAGAAATCGGTCGTCTGTGTGCGCCAGACCGCCTCGTTGAGGGCGGCGAGTATGAAGAAGAACACGCCCCAGCGGAAAGTGAGCTTCTTCCACCCCTCATCGTCGAGATGGAAGACGCTTTCGAAGACATAAGGCAGCAACGGCTTGCCGAAGGCGAGGCCGCCGAGCAGAACGGCGCCGAAGAGGCAATTGACGATGGTCGGCTTCAGCTTGATGAAGAGATCGTCCTGGAGAATGAGCGTCAGCGATCCGAAGATGAGCACGACCGCGCCGGAGACCAGCGGCATGATCGGCAATTTGCGGTGAAGCACCCAGGCGACGATCAGCGAGAGCGTCATCGCCGCCATGAAAACGGCGGTCGCGATCAGGATCGAGGATTTCTCGGAGGCGACGAGGTTGTGCCCGAGCACCGCGCCGACGAGAGGGCGGAACCAATCCGGCTTGGAATTCGCGGCGAAGAAGAGGATCAGCGGGCCCATTTCCAGCGCGAGTTTCACGAGCGGGTTCTGCTGGCCGGGCTGAGAGGCGGGTGTCGTCATGGGCCTTCTTCTTTGCGGGCTGGCCTTGCGCCATGGGGCGAAAGCGCTAGCGTTGCGGCATGAACCTGCGCGGATAGCCTTTTCGCGCCTTTCCTACAATAGGAGCTGACCTTGGCCACCTTCGCCCTTCACGCCATCCCCGTGCTGGAACCGCGCCCCAGCCTCGCCATCGTCGGCGAGAATGCGCGCTTTCCCGTGCGCCGCGCTTTCTGCATCGGGCGCAATTACGCAGCCCATGCGCGCGAGATGGGCCACGACCCTGATCGCGAGCCGCCCTTCTTCTTCATGAAGACCGCCGAGGCCATCGTGCCGGTGGAAGCGGGCACGCCGGGCGAGATCGCCTATCCATCGCAGACCGGCGATTACCACCACGAGGCGGAGCTCGTCGTCGCGCTCGCCAAGGGCGGCCGCGACATTCCCGAAGCGGAAGCGATGAAACACGTCTTCGGTCTGGCTGCCGGACTTGATATGACTCGCCGCGACCTCCAGGGCGAGGCCAAGAAACTCGGCCGTCCTTGGGAAATCGGCAAATCAGCGGACCAATCCGGGCCCGTGGGGCCGCTCACACGCTATTCGGCGGGGACAAGCCTCGCGGGCGGGCTGAAGCTCCTCGTGGGCGGGAAAATCCGGCAGGATTCGCCGCTCGCCGCGATGATCTGGTCCATCCCTGAGCAGATCGCGATTCTCTCGCGCTTTTTCGAGCTCAAGCCCGGCGATCTCATCTTCACCGGCACGCCGGAAGGCGTCGCGGCGATCGCGCGCGGCGAGACGATGCGTGTCGAGATCGACGGCGTGACGCCGATCGAGGTCAAGGTCGTCTAGCCTTCATCCAGCCCGGCAATGGCGCGGGCGAAGTCTCGCGCGGCGAAGGGCTCGAGATCCTCGATCCCCTCGCCCACGCCGATGAAATGCACTGGCAGGGAGAAGCGGTTTGCCAGTGAGACGAGGATGCCGCCGCGCGCCGTGCCATCGAGCTTGGTCATCACGAGGCCCGTCACGCCGGCGATCTGGCGGAAAACCTCAACCTGGGACAGCGCGTTCTGGCCCACCGTGGCATCGAGCACGAGCAGGCAGGCATGGGGCGCGCTCTCGTCGACCTTGCGGATGACGCGGACGATTTTCGCCAGCTCCTCCATAAGGCCCTGCTTGTTCTGAAGCCGCCCGGCGGTGTCGATCATCAGGATATCGACACCCTTGGCGCGCGCTTCCGTCAGGGCGTCGAAGGCGAGGCCCGCCGCATCCGCGCCCTGCGCGCGGGCGACGAAGGTCGCGCCGGTGCGTTCGGACCAGATCTTGAGCTGTTCGATGGCGGCAGCGCGGAACGTATCCCCCGCCGCGAGCATCACCGATTTGCCCTCGTCGCGGAACTTGGCGGCGAGCTTGCCGATGGTCGTCGTCTTGCCCGAGCCGTTGACGCCGACCATGAGCAGGACGAAGGGTTTCTTGGCCTCGTCGATGACCAACGGCAGGGCCACCGGCGCCAGCGCCTTCTCGACCTCGCCCGCGAGCGCGGCCTTGATCTCCTCCGGGCTGACGCTCTTGTCGAACCGATCCTTGCCGATCGCGGCGACGATCCGCGCCGAGACCTCCACGCCGAGATCGGCCTGGATGAGCACATCCTCAAGGTCCTGAAGTGTATCCGCGTTGAGCTTCCGCGTCGTGAAGATCGCGCTGATGCCGCCGCCGATCCCCGCCGCCGTGCGCCCGAGGCCGAGGCTCAGGCGCTTCCACCACGAGAGCTTGGGTGCGGGGGCAACCGGAACCGGCGCTTCCGGCGTGACCGGAACGGTTTCCTTGCCTCGCCCGAACAGGCGGCCGAGAAAGCCCGGCTCCTTCTTTTCCCCGCTCATGCCTTACTCCGCCGCGACAATGCTTGCTTCCGGCACGATGGTTCCCGAAAGCATGGCCCCGTCATGCCCGGTGACGACAACGCGCGCAAGCGTGCCGGGTTCAGCCGCGCCGTGAAAGCGCAGGGGCGTGAAATCGTCGAGCCGCCCGATCCCCGCCCGCTCGACAAGCAAGGCGCCCTCGCGCCCGACATGCGCGGCGAGATGGCGCGAAAGCGCCGTGGCGCCCGCCGCGCGCAGGCGCGCCGCCCGTGCCTTGATCTCGGCCTTGTCCACCTGCGGCATTTTCGCGGCCGGCGTTCCCCGGCGCGGCGAATAGGGGAAGACATGGAGGAAGGTCAGCCCGCATTCCTCGACGAGCCGGAGCGAATTTTCGAACATCTCCTCGGTTTCGGTCGGGAAACCGGCGATGATATCGGCACCGAAGACGAAATCGGGCCGCGCCGCGCGCAATTCGGCGCAAAAACGGATCGCATCCTCGCGCGAGTGGCGGCGCTTCATGCGCTTGAGGATCATGTTGTCCCCGGCCTGAAGCGAGAGATGGAGATGTGGCATCAGCCGCGCTTCCTGCTTGAGAAGCTGCACCAGCAACGCATCCGCCTCGATCGAATCGATGGAGGAGATGCGCAGCCGCTTCAGCCCCGGCGCGTGATCGAGGATGGCTTTCACGAGTTGCCCGAGCTTCGGCGTACCAGGCAGGTCTGCCCCGTAGGAGGTGAGATCCACTCCGGTGAGCACGGCTTCGAGATAACCCGCCGCCACCAGCCGGTTGATCTGTTCGACAACCTCGCCCATCGGCACCGAGCGCGAATTGCCGCGCCCGAACGGGATGATGCAGAAGGTGCAGCGATGATCGCAGCCATTCTGCACCTGCACGAAGGCGCGGGCGCGTCCTTCCAGCCCGTCGATGAGATGGCCGGCGGTTTCCTTCACGCTCATGATGTCGTTGACGACGACGCGCTCCGAGGCTTCCAGCCCGAAGGCGGCGGGCTTTACCGTCCGGGCCCAGGTCTCCGGCTTCAGCTTCACGTCATTGCCGATGATCTGGCTGACCTCCGCCATCGCGGCGAAGGTTTCGGGTTCGGTCTGCGCCGCGCAGCCGGTCACGATGATGCGGCGCCCCGGGTTCTCGCGCTTGAGCCGGCGGATGGTCTGACGCGCCTGCCGCACCGCCTCGCCGGTAACCGCGCAGGTATTGACGATGACGAGATCGTCATGACCCGCCGCGCGCGCGGCCTGCCTCATCGCCTCGCTCTCGAAGGTATTGAGGCGGCAACCCAGCGTGATGACATCGGGGAGACGCGGCTTTTCGTTCATGCCGCAACCTCGTCCGAGCGATCGCCGTCATGCCCGTAAAGGAGGGAAGGGTCGATCACGCCCTCGAAGCTGGTGGCGATCGGGCCGGTCATGATCACGCGCCCCTCGGGCGTGCGGCTGATCGCGAGTGAACCGCCCGGCAGATCGATGCGGATATTGCCCATGCCGAGACCTGTGCGCGCAGCCGCCACGGCGACCGCGCAGGCGGCGGTGCCGCAGGCCAGCGTCACGCCGGCGGCGCGCTCCCAAACGCGCACAAGGAACCGATTTTCGTCCACTTTCTGAGCGAGGGAGATATTCGCCTTCTGAGGAAAAATCGGATCTGTCTCGAGTTTCGGCCCGATCTGCGCGAGATTGAAGGCTTCGGCGTCGGGTACGAAGAACACGGCATGCGGATTGCCCATGTTCACGGCGCTGAAGAAGGGCGGCAGGCGCGGATCGACAGCGGTGGTATCGAGCGAAACCTTCACGGTGTCATCGCCGTTGCCGGCGAGCGGAATGCGCGCCCATTCGAGCGCGGGCAGGCCCATATCCACCGCGACCTCATCACCCGCGAGCGTGGCGTGAAGCAGCCCGGCCTTCGTCTCGATGATCGCGGCGCGCGCGCCCTTTTCTTGGGCGAGGAGCCAGCCGATGCAGCGTGTCGCGTTGCCGCATGCGCCGACCTCGCCGCCATCGGGATTGAAGATGCGCATGAAGGCATCGGCACGCGCGCTGTTCTCAAGCAGGATGAGCTGGTCGCATCCGATGCCGAAGCGGCGATCGGCGATGCGGGCGAGGACCGTGCGCGGCAGGGAAAGCGGGGCATTTCGCGCATCGATCACCACGAAATCATTGCCGAGTCCGTGCATTTTGCGAAAGGCGAGCCCCTTCTCGTGCAGCTTTTGTGTCATCCCTTGCCTTTCGCCGCTATCCTTCGTGCCTTGCCTCGTCACATGATCGCCCAAACAAGGACTTGTATTGTTGTATGGGTCCATGCAGATAGCGATATAGCGAGTTCTCGCGGCGGATAAACCCGTCGACCGATCCTCCGGGCGAAGAATCCGCTGAACGAAGCAGGTCTGGTTTCTCATGCAGCGCGCGCAGGCGTTATCGGCAATGCGATTGAAATTGCGTCCGGCACCCCTTGTGCTGGCGCTGATCGCTCTTCTGCCTGCCTTGCCGCAGGCCTTGCGCGCACAGGTGGAGAAGCCATCGGATGGGACTGCGCCGCGCGCGATCGTCACGCCGATCCAGATCGCGAATCTCCCGCTCGGCGTGGTGACCTTTCCCAATGGCAAAGCGATGAATCTCGTGGTTTCCATGGGGTCGGCTGCTTTCCGTCAACCCGGCGATGTCGCGGGACGGCTCTGGTTCCTCACCGATCGTGGGCCGAACATCGCCTGCACGGAATCCAAAAGGTTGCTCAATATCGACCCTGAGCAAAGCTGCGCCGGAGACCGCAACGGGCGAATCTATCCGCTGCCGGGCTTTGTTCCCTCGATCTATGGCGTTGATCTCGGCGCGGATTCGTCCTCGCGCATCAGCATCTACCTGCCGCTCAAGACCAAATCCGGCAAGCCGATTTCCGGTCGTCCCAACCCGCCCGTCAACGGGGAGCGGAGCGAGGCGACCTTCTCGATCGACGGCAAGCCGCTCCCGCCCGATCCGTCCGGCATCGATCCCGAGGCGATCATCCGCCTCTCCGACGGCACCTTCTGGATCGCGGAGGAGTTTGGTCCCTCCCTGCTTGAAGTGGCGGCTGACGGCACGATCCTGCGCCGCCTGGTGCCGTCGAATGTCGCGCCGGCACTCAAGGATGCGGATTACGAGATCGTGCCGGCCCTGCCGCCGATCCTGCGTCAGCGTATGACAGGACGCGGCTTTGAAGGTCTCGCGGTCTCGCCGGATCAGAAACACCTCTATGCGATGATGCAATCCCCCCTCGTCCTGCCGGATGCGGAAGCTTTCCGCCGCTCGCGCAATGTCCGCATCTGGAAGATCGAGCGGGAAAGCGGCGAGATCGTGGGTCAGTTCCTCTACCAGCTTGACCCGGTCACCGCTTTTCGTGGCGATCATGACGGACGCGAGCGGGCCCAGCAGGATGTGCAGATCTCCGAGATCGTCGCCATCGGCGAGGACAAGCTTCTGGTTGTCGAACGTGTCGACCGGACAACCCGCTTCTTCACGGTTTCCATCAACGGCGGTGTGCGCATTCCCGTGGAGTTCAACCAGATCGAGGCCAATCCCGCGCTCGAAATCCTGGATGGGGACTCGCTTGCGCTGCGTGGCCTGCTGCCGCTCGAGAAGGTATTGGTCCTTGATTCCGATACCGTGCCGGGGCTCCCGTCCCGGATCGAAGGTGTCGCCGTTACGGCGCCGGATGAGCTCTACCTGATCAGCGACAGCGATTTCGGCATCGACGGCGCCCGCACGCAGCTTGTGCGCGTGACCTTGCCCGTGCCGAGCCTGAAATAGGCAAGCGAGGGAGACGCATGATGGCATTGCGCGGTCGGAAACTGTCCATCGATATGGTCCGGATCGTCGCCCTGCTGATGGCGGGATTTCCAGGAGCCTTTGCGCAGACCTCGTCACCCCCCGCAGCGACTCCGCCCGCCATCGAGGCGCCCCCGCCCGCGCGTACGCCCGAGAACCCTTTCGGTGAGATTCGTGAGATCGAGGCCCGCCCGGTCCTGCGCGTCAAGGGCAAGAGTACCTGGGATGACGGTTTTGCGACAATGAAGAAGGCATTCGGCGTGCTGGAAGAGGAAGCGCTCAGGCTGGGGCTTCAGCGCGCGGGGAATCCCCATCTGCATGTCATCGACACCGATGATCTCGGCTTCACCTACGAAGCCATGGCGCCCCTCGCCGCCTCTCCGCCCGAGGGCACGTCGTTTACCCGGGAGATCGAGGCGGTGATGTCGCCGGCGGGGCGTGCGCTCGTCGTGCCCTATGAGGGCGCCTATGACGATATCGACTCGGTCTATGAAGCGCTCGCAGCCTGGCTCGATGACAAGAACCTCGTATCCACCGGCAAGTTTCTCGAGGAATACGAGGTTGTTCCCGAGAAGAGCGAGGATGGCGCGATGCGGGTGAAGATAACGGTTTTTCTCAAGTGAGCGACATTCTCGTCTGCCGCGCCGCGCGAGCGGATGATCTCTTAGCGCTCCTGGCGCTCTATGCCGAGCTCTCTCCGGACAATCCGCCGCTTGATGTCCCGATGGCCGAGGCGCGTCTCGCGCAGATGCTCGCCATGCCCCAGCTTCATCTCGGCATTGGCGAAATCGGCGGGCGGGTTGTCACCACCGCCACCCTTCTTCTCGTGCCGAACCTGACGCGCGGCGCGCGCCCTTTCGGTCTTATTGAGAATGTCGTGACCCTGGCAGCCTATCGCGGGCAGGGTCATGCGCGCCGACTGCTTGCCAATCTTGTGGACCAGGCGCGCGACGCGAATGTCTACAAGGTCATGCTGATGACCGGGCGCAAGGGAGAATCGGTTCTGGGGTTTTATGAAAGCTGCGGCTTCGCGCGCGGTACCAAGACTGCGTTCGAGATCCGGTTCTAGACGAACGAAGACACGCGCAGGTGGATGCCGGCGTGTGGTTCCCTGTCGGATTGATTTACCTTCTCAGACTTGCGGACAGCGACGAACGTCTGTGGAGGGGAAAGTGGTGCCGCAAGAGGGAATCGAACCCCCGACCCCATCATTACGAATGACGTGCTCTACCAGCTGAGCTATTGCGGCGTGAGCGATGCACATAGCGCCACTTGTGCCCCTGCGCAACCCCGTTCAGGCGAGGTTTGGCGGAGAATTCCCTCGACGCAAATCAAGGCGGAAGGTTTAGCCGAAGAGGCGGAAGCCGCGCTTCGGCCGAGGCTTGTCCGGGTGCGGGCCGGGATCGTCGGGAATCATCGGCTGGAAGGCGGCTTCTTCTGCCGGCTGTTCGGGCTTCGCCTCCGGCCCGATTGCGGGCACAGGCGCCTCTGGAGCTTCCGGCATCGCGGCTTCTTCGCCGCCGGGCGCGGCGACATCGAGCACCGGGCCGAAACGGTCGGCGTCGATGCGGGCGCGCAGGTGCGTTTCGAGCGCTTGCGGCGGATCCTTCCATTCGAAAGCGCCGATCTTGCCCGTGACAGGGGAAACCGCCCGCCAGCTATTCGAGACGATGCCATCCGCCACCCAGGCGGGGTCACGCGGTGCGCGCGAGGCGCGGGCAAGCCAGGCGCGGACAAGACCCTGATTGCCGTTCTCGACCTCTTCAAGCTCGGCCATGAGCAGGCAAGCCCGCGCTGTGGGTTTCTGGAGAACCAGCGCGTCGAGCGCTTCGCGCGCGGCGCCGAATTCACGCGCATCAAGCGCGGCGCGGGCGAGCGCAAAGCGCGATTCGCGTGCCTCCGGCGCGATACGAGCGAGCGTGCGGGCGCGCTTGAGCCGGTCGAGCGCGGAATCGCCGTGCCGGATATTGAGATAGGCCTCGGCCAGATCAGGATGCGGATTTTCTTTCCACGCGGTCTCGATGACGCGCGCCGCCTTGCTGAAATCGCCCTTGGCGGAAAGGCGGCGGGCATGGATTTCCGCTGCAACGATCAGGCCGGGTGCGCTACGCAGGGCTTCCGCCGCCAGGTCTCCGGCCTGATCGGGGTTGCTTTCCGCAATATCCTGCGCCGCAGCGGCGAGGAGCAGCGCGCGGGTCGCCTTGCCTTCGGCGCGATCGATCTGGCGGCGTGAAACGCCCTGATCGACAATGGCGATGGCTTCGCGCCACTCGCTGGCACCGGCGCGAAAGGCCAGCATCGCTTCGCGCGCCCAGGGGGCGTCCGGCGCGCGCTGCAACGCCTCTTGCGCGAAAAGGCGCGCGGCGGCGCCATCACCGCGCCGCTCCGCTTCGATATAGAGCCCGCGCAAGCCGAGGCTGGCGGTCTCTTCCCGGTCGAGCATGGCGCGGAAGGCGGTCTCGGCGTTCCGGGTGTCTCCCGCGAGCTGGGCGGATTGTGCCTTGAGCAGGAGAACCAGCGGTTCGTCGCCCAGAAGCTTCTGGGCGTCCTCGGCTGCGCGCTGGGCGAGCCGTTGGTTGCCGGTGCCGATGGCCACAAGCCCCCGCGCCACCGCCTGCTGGCCGCGCGTATGCCGGCGCATACGGCTGGCGAGGCCGATCAGGCTCGGAAGCCGGAAGAGAAGGCGGAAGGCGGTCCAGATCGCCATGGCGACGAAGAAGACAAGGAGAAAGCCTACTCCCGCGACGATCAGCGAGAGCCGGTATTCGGTATCGCCCACGGCGATCACCACATGGCCCGGCAGATCGGCGAGGGTCGCAAAGCCGAAAGCTGCGGCGAGAAGGAGCGCAAGGAAAAGAACAAGCCTGATCATGATGCGTTTTCTCCTCTGCCGGAAAAGCGGATGGCAAGGCTCATGGCGTCAGCGCTTTCGAAAGCTGGGCGACGGTTTCGGCACGCAGCGTGCCGACGGCCGCCCGTGCCTTGACGATCGCCGCGAGGCGCACGCGCAAGGGCCGGAAATCGGCGGCGAGCGGCGGGGTGAACTGGTCTATGAGCGCGATTGTTCCCGCAAGATCGCCACGTCGGAGCGCTGCCTCGCCGCGCGCAAGGCGGGTGGTGTCATCAGCGGGGGCGGCATCGCCCGTCTTGCGGATCTGGACAAGGGAGGCGGCGCCTGCCTTGAGGCGTTCGAGAATGCCGGTGGAGTCGGGAACCTGTTCGGGGCGCGTGGCGAGGACCGGTGCTGCGCGGTATTCCTGCACCAGTTTCTCAAGCGAGGGTACCCCGTCCTTCGCGAAGAAGGCCAGGGCTTCGACCGCCCCGGCATCGTATCCGAGCCGTCCGAGCAGGTCGGTCGGCGCGGCATAGGCGTTGCCCGTGGCCAGCGCGCTCTCGATCAGGGAAAGGGCGGCCAAGCCGGCCTGGGCGCGGGCGAGTGGGTCCGCGCCCGTCATGCGCGGCGCTTTCTCGCTGGCTTCAAGGCGCGTGGCGAGGGCGGAGATCTCCTTGCGCAAGGCGTCCATTGCGCTCACGCTGTCGCCGCTGGTTCCCGCCGGGAGGGCGGCGATCACTTTGGCGCGCGCTTCGCGTTCCGCCGTGAGCGCTGTGCCGAGCCGCGCGATCTCCTCGCGCAAGGGTTTTTCCCGCCCGCGCAATTCGGCGAGTGCGGCCTCAAGGCCGGGGATCTTTTCAAGAGACAAAGCAGGCGAAGCGGGCGTCGCCGGGCTCTTTTCGAGCTTCTCCAGCCGCTGGAGCAGGGCGGGATCGGGCGGAGATGCCGTTGGCCACAGATAGCCCCCAATGGGATTTGCGATCGCACCGCCGATCAACCCTGCGGCCAGCGCGACCAGCACGGGCTTGAGCGACCCGGAGGGAGAGCTTTCGGCTGGTGGGGCGGATGCCGGGGGCGTGGCCGGGTTCTCTGGAATATGGTTTGAAGGGGATTCGGGAGTAGAATCAGGAGCAGCGGGTTCCGCCGGGGCAGGTTCTGATTGAGTGGAGATTTCCTCGACCGTATGGGCGGGAAGATCGATCGCGGCGGGCTTTGCGCGGCGGCTTGCGCGCGTGCCGGCGCTGGCCGCGCTTTCCGGGGCGATCGCGCTCGGGTTCATTTCATCGCCATCGGGTTTGCCGGTCATCGTTGCTCTCCTGCGATTGCCAGCCGGGGAAACGGGTCCAATGCCCCTAGCGCATGGCTCCTAACAAAGCGTGCGCGCGGCGCGCTATCAACCGATTTCGCGGCACTGCGTCAAATCCGTGGCAACGCGCGCGAGCAGGGCGGTCATGCCCTGTGCATCGGGCGTGGCTGCGGCGGCGATGTCGAGTCCGGCGCCGGCGATCCGCGAGATCTGTTGCAGGATGGCGAAAGAGAGACACAGATGCTTCGGGCTTTTGGCTTCCGCGCCAAGCCCCGCCGCTGCGGCGAGAGAGAAGAAGGTCGCCGCGCTCTCTGCCGAGTAATGCAGCACCGCGCCGCAGGTGCCGGTGGCAAGCGCTGCCCGCGCGGCTTCCGGCAGGTGCGAAACCGCCTCCATCCGGTAGCGCAGCCAGATATCGACCCTGATCCCCGCTTTATCGAGAAGATGCTCGATTGCTTCCCGACGTGGCTCGCCCGCGAGATAGACCAGCTGGCTGCCGGGCGGATGCGCAGCGATGACCGCCTCAACGATGTCTTCCGCTGTCCCTGGACCCGGCGTGACGTTCAGGAAGCCGGCCTCGCGCGCGGCCTCGGCACTGCGGGTGCCGACGCAATAAAGCGGCAGGGCAAGCCAATCGCTCGGGATTGATGCGCCGGAGAAAGCATTCGCGCTTGTGGCTACCAGCGTGTCGGGCCGCGCCGGAGGCGGGGATTCGAGGCTCACCACCTTGCGCAACGGCGCGAGAATGGGGGTGAGCCCGAGCGCCGTAATCATGCGGGCGGTTTCCTCGGCCTGCGGCTGTGCGCGGGTGACGAGAATGCCCGCCATGGCTCAGACCTTCATGAAATCCGGCGGCAATTGCGCGCGGATTTCAAGCCCTAGCCTCCGACCCAGCGCGGCGGCCTCGCCGATCGGGGCCTGGGCGGCGATCTTGCGATGGTCGCGCCCGTCCGGGCTGAGGACGATTCCCCGAAAATGCACGATGGCGCCTTCGACCCGTGCATGGCCGCCGATCGGCGTGCGGCAAGAGCCGTCAAGCACCTTGAGGAAGGCGCGTTCCGCCGCGAGTGCGATGGCGGTCTCTGCATGCGCGAAACGCGCCACGAGGTTGCGTGTCGCCGCATCATCGGCGCGCGCGACCAGCGCGATCGCGCCCTGTCCGACGGCGGGAATGAAGCGCTCCGGGTCGAGCGCCTCGGTGATCTCGCCCGCCAATCCGAGCCGGTTGAGCCCGGCCACGGCGAGCATGATCGCGTCGAAGGCGCCGGATTTCACTTTCTCGAGCCGCGTGCCGACATTGCCGCGCAGGGCCTCGACATGAAGATCGGGGCGCAGCATCCGCAGCAGCGCCTGCCGGCGCAGCGATACGGTGCCGATCCGCGCGCCCTGCGGCAAGGCGTCGAGCGTGCGGTAACGCGGGGCGATCAGCGCGTCGCGGATGTTCTCGCGCGGCAGGAAGCCGGCAATGACAAGCCCCTCGGGCAATTCGGTCGGCAGGTCCTTTGCGGAATGGACGGCGAGATCAACCCGGCCTTCGAGTTGCGCGGCGTCGATCTCCTTGGTGAAGAGCCCCTTGCCGCCGATTTCCGAAAGGGGGCGGTCCTGCGTCCGGTCACCCAGGGTCGAAATGATTTCGATCGCAATGGCGTCGGGAGATATTGCGAGCGTATCGGCCAGGGCGGCTGCGGTCAGATGCGCCTGCGCGAGGGCGAGGGGCGAGCCGCGCGTGCCGAGGGTCAAAGCGGGTTTTGCCGATGCCATCATCCTGCCCGAAGCATGATCCGATTATGCGGATCGATCCATGTGCCAAGCCCGTCCGGGCGAAGAGTTTCGAAATTCGCTCTAACGCGCTATGGCTTCTTCAACAAGGATGGATCACAAGAGCCTTCCTTGCGGAAGATCAAAACCGGCAAGCGCCGCTCCTGCAAATGCCCGTTATTCTCGAAGGATGTTCATGCGCATTCTCGGTATTGAGACCACCTGCGACGAAACCGCCGCCGCGATTGTCGAACTGACGCGGGATGGGACGCGCAATATCCTCTCGAATCGGATCCGCTCGCAGATCGCCGAGCATACGCCTTATGGCGGTGTGGTGCCGGAAATCGCCGCCCGCGCCCATGCCGAAATCCTCGACCGGATGATCGGCGACGCGATGGAGGAAGCCGGCCTCGCCTTTTCCGATCTCGACGGTATCGCGGCGGCGGCGGGGCCGGGCCTGATCGGCGGGGTTCTCGTGGGGCTGGTCACCGGCAAGGCGTTGGCATTGGGATTGAGAAAGCCGCTTCTCGCGATCAACCATCTCGAAGCGCATGCGCTGACCCCGCGTCTCACCGATGATGTCGCCTTTCCCTATCTCCTGCTGCTGGTTTCCGGCGGGCATACCCAGCTTGTCGCGGTGGAGGAGGTGGGGCGCTACCGGCGTTTGGGAACCACGATCGACGACGCGATCGGCGAGGCTTTCGACAAGGTGGCGAAAATGCTCAGCCTCGGCTTTCCCGGTGGTCCGGCTGTCGAGAAAGCCGCCCGCGAGGGCAATCCCGAGCGTTTTACCCTGCCGCGCCCATTGCTCGGCAAGCCGGAGCCGGATTTCTCGCTTTCCGGCCTCAAGACCGCCGTGCGTCTTGCAGCGGAGGCCGTTCAGCCGTTGCGCGACCAGGATGTCGCGGATCTCTGCGCCTCGTTTCAGGCCGCGGTGGTCGATTGCATCGTGGATCGCACGCGGGCGGGTATCCGGGCCTTCCGCCGCGATGTCGGCACGCCCTCCGCGCTGGTCGTCGCGGGCGGGGTGGGCGCCAACAAGCCGGTCCGCCACGCGCTCCAGCGCCTTTCGACCGAAGTGGGGCTGAAGCTTGTGATTCCGCCGCCGGCGCTTTGCACCGATAACGCGGCGATGATCGCATGGGCTGGTGTAGAACGCCTGTCGCGCGGCATGTCCGACGGGCTCGACTTTGCCGCCCGACCGCGCTGGCCGCTTGACGAGGCGCGCGCCAAGCCGGGGGCTCGCGCGTGATCCCGAACGCGGTTTCGGTTATCGGTGCAGGCGCCTTTGGCACCGCGCTCGCATTGGCCTTTGCCCGCGCCGGCCGCGAGGTCACGCTCTGGGGACGCGATGGCGCGCGCATGGATGCGATGGCCGCAACGCGCGATTGCGCGCCCTATCTGCCCGATATCCGGCTTGAAGGCGAAATCACGCCCACAGCCGATCTCGCCCTTGCTGGCGGCGCGCCACTTCTGGTGATGGCGGTGCCGACGCAAAGCCTCTGGCAGGTGATGAAGGATCTCGCCGCGCATCTGAACCGTGATGCGGTGGTGATTTCCGCCGCCAAGGGCATCGAGCGCGAGACGGGGTTCTTCGTCACGGAATCCATGCGCGATGCGGCCGGAAACCATGCCTACGGCATTTTGTCCGGTCCTTCCTTCGCCTCCGATATCGCGCGCGGCCTGCCCACCGCCATCGTGCTCGCCATGCGCGAGGAGGAGCAGGCCAAGGCGATCGCGCGGCATCTATCCTCGCCGGGTCTGCGCCTCTATCACTCCGCGGATATCCGCGGCGTCGAGATTGGCGGCGCAGCGAAGAACGTGCTCGCCATTGCCGCCGGTATTGTCTCCGGCATGGGGCTCGGCGAAAGCGCGCGCGCGGCGATCGTCACGCGAGGCTTTGCGGAATTGCGCCGTTATGCCGAGGCGCATGGCGCGCGGCCCGAAACACTGATGGGTCTTTCGGGCCTTGGGGATCTAGTCTTGTCGGCCTCCTCGGCGCAATCACGGAATTTCGCGCTCGGGCTCGCGCTGGGGGGCGGCAAGAGCATTGCCGAGGCCAATCCCTCCGGCAAGCTCGCGGAAGGTGTGTTCACCGCCGGGATCCTGGCGGAAACGGCGCGACGCAAAAACGTCGAGATGCCGATCGTCGAAGCCGTCTCGAACGTGCTCGACGGCAAGATCACCGTCGTCGAAGCCGCGCGCGCGCTCATGACGCGGCCGCTCAAGGGGGAATGAATGGCGCATTGGCTCATCAAATCCGAACCGTTCAAATGGTCGTGGGACCAG
This sequence comes from Pseudomonadota bacterium, assembly GCA_020161575.1. Taxonomy (GTDB): domain Bacteria; phylum Pseudomonadota; class Alphaproteobacteria; order Rhizobiales; family Beijerinckiaceae; genus Rhabdaerophilum. Next base: position 223,341 of record JAIUNR010000004.1, on the reverse strand, counting down.
CAGATCGCCGCCGGCGCGAAGGGCACGCATTGGGACGGGGTGCGCAACCATCTCGCCAAGAAGAACCTGATGGCGATGAAGAAGGGCGAGCGGGTCTTCTTCTATCATTCCAACGAAGGGCTGGAGATTGTCGGCATCGCCGAGGTCATCCGCGAGGCCTATCCCGACCCGACCGCTGAGCCGGGGGAATCTTGGGTTTGGGTCGATTTCGCGGCGGTGAAGCCATTGCCGCGCCCGGTATCGCTGAAGGAGATCAAGGCGACGCCGGCTCTGGCCAAGATGAGCCTTGTCACCTGCATGCGGCTTTCCGTTCAGCCCGTATCGGATGAGGAATGGGCGCTGATCATGGGAATGGGCGGCCTCTGAATGGCGTATCTCGCCATTTTCGCGGCGGCGATCGCGGGGTTCGGGTTTGGCGCGGCCTATTATGGATGGATGGGCGCGCGCTGGCTTGATGCCGTCGGTTTCCGGCCTGAGGAGCGCGCGCGTATCGAGGGCGCGGGCAAGATGGACCCGACGCCTTTCCTCCTCGCTTTTACGGCGGAACTGGTGATGGCGGTGATTCTGTCGATCACGATCGCGCATTTCGGCGCGTTCACCGCCTTGAGGGGCGGGGTGATCGGCATCACGATCTGGCTGGGTTTTATCGCGCCGGTAATGATCGTCACCAATGCCTATGCGATGCGCTCGCTCCGCCTCACCGCGATCGACGCGTTTCACTGGCTTGGCGTGCTGGTTGTCATGGGCGTGGTGCTTGGCGCTCTCGGGTGATGTCCGTCGAATTACCGAGACCCGGACTGCTTCCACGCTCCGCCTCTTTGGGTTACGACTCCCCCAACGAAGAGAGGGCCGTGGGTGTGCTCCGGCGGTCGATATGGGAGGGTCCGATGTCCGAGAAAGTCTATGAGGTCTCCGCCGAATGGCAGCGTCGCGCTTTTGTGGACGATGCCAAATACGGCGAGAAATACGCGGCCTCCATCAAGGACCCCGAAGCCTTCTGGCGCGCGGAAGGCAAGCGGATCGACTGGATCAAGCCCTATACCAAGGTCAAGAACGTCTCCTATGCGCCGGGGAATGTCTCTATCCGGTGGTTCGAGGACGGCACGCTCAACGTTTCCGCCAATTGCATCGACCGGCACCTGCCCAAGCGCGCCAATCAGGTCGCGATTCTCTGGGAGGGGGATGATCCCAAGGACTCGAAGGCGATCACCTATGCGGAACTCCATCGCGAGACCTGCCGCATGGCCAATGTCCTCAAGGCGCAGGGGGTGAAGAAGGGCGATCGTGTCACGATCTACCTCCCGATGATCCCCGAGGCCGCCTATGCGATGCTGGCCTGCACGCGTATCGGCGCGGTGCATTCGATCGTTTTCGGCGGTTTCTCGCCCGATGCGCTCGCGGGGCGGATCGAGGATTGCGATTCCAAGGTGGTGATCACGGCGGATGAGGGTCTGCGCGGCGGCAAGCCGGTGCCGCTCAAGAAGAATGTCGATGTCGCCTCCAACAAGGTCCACCCGGCACTCGAGAAGGTGATCGTCGTCCGCAGGACGGGAAGCTCCTCCATCCATATGGAAGAGGGACGCGACGTCTGGTATCACGAGGAGGCCGCGAAGGTTTCCGACCATTGCGATCCGGTGGAGATGAACGCGGAGGACCCGCTTTTCATCCTCTACACCTCCGGCTCGACAGGCAAGCCCAAGGGCGTGCTGCATACTACGGGTGGATATCTCGTCTATGCGTCGATGACGCATCAATACGTCTTCGATTACCACGAGGGTGACATCTATTGGTGCACGGCGGATGTCGGCTGGGTCACCGGGCATTCCTACATCGTCTATGGTCCGCTCGCGAATGGCGCCACGACGCTGATGTTCGAGGGAATTCCGACCTATCCCTCCGTCTCCCGTTTCTGGGAGGTGATCGACAAGCACAAGGTCAACATCTTCTACACCGCGCCGACCGCGATCCGCTCGCTGATGGGCGCGGGCGAGGAGGCCGTGAAGAAGACCTCGCGCGCTTCGCTCCGCCTGCTCGGCTCCGTTGGCGAGCCGATCAACCCGGAAGCCTGGGAATGGTATCACCGCGTTGTCGGCGATGGCCGTTGCCCGATTGTCGATACCTGGTGGCAGACCGAAACCGGCGGCATCCTGATCACGCCGCTGCCGGGCGCGACGAAGCTCAAGCCGGGCTCCGCCACACGGCCCTTCTTCGGCGTCAGGCCCGAGATCGTCGATGCCGAGGGCAAGATCCTCGAAGGCGCCTGCGAGGGCAATCTGTGCATCGCCGATAGCTGGCCCGGCCAGATGCGCACGGTCTATGGCGATCACAAGCGCTTCATGGAGACCTATTTCTCGACCTATCCGAACAAGTATTTCACCGGCGATGGCTGCCGGCGCGATGCGGATGGCTATTACTGGATCACGGGCCGCGTCGACGATGTGATCAACGTTTCCGGGCATCGCATGGGGACGGCGGAGGTCGAGAGCGCGCTGGTCGCGCATGAAAGCGTCTCGGAAGCGGCGGTCGTCGGTTATCCGCACGACATCAAGGGGCAGGGCATCTATGCTTATGTCACCCTGATGGCGGGCGTGCAGCCGAGCGAGGATCTGCGCAAGGCGCTGGTGGTCACCGTGCGCAACGAGATCGGCCCGATCGCGACGCCGGACAAGATCCAGTTCGCGCCCGGCCTGCCGAAGACCCGTTCGGGCAAGATCATGCGCCGCATCCTGCGCAAGATCGCGGAGGATGATTTTGGCGCGCTCGGCGATACCTCGACCCTCGCGGATCCCGCCGTGGTCGATGATCTCATCGCCAACCGCCAGAACAAGCGGGCCTGAGAGCCGCAACACATCGCATCAAGGGCGCCGCGGGCGCCCTTTTTTACGCTTCGTTGACCGCGTTGGAGGCTTTCCGGCGCGCGGAAAGGCGTGTTCAAGCATTCCCCGCTTTGCTTTCCTCACAGGAGGAAGCCATGCGGACACGGCGTGAAGCTTTTACGATCGGGATGGGTGGTCTCGGGGTCGCGGTCGCGGGCGGCGCGCCGGCAGGGGCGGTTACGGCGCAGCATGTCAACCTGCCGATCGCGATCGAGCCGGGCGCGATCCTCGTCTCCACTAGCCAGCGGATGCTCTATTTCGCGCAAGGCGATGGAACGGCGATCCGCTACCGGGTCGCGGTGGGCAAGCCGGGCAAGCAATGGTTCGGCACCCGCATCATCGACGGCAAGCATATCCGCCCGGCCTGGGCGCCGCCGGAAGAGGTGAAAAGGGCGCAGCCCTATCTGCCCGATTACATCGAGGGCGGCGCGCCGAACAACCCGATGGGTGCCGCGGCGCTCACTATCACGCCCGGCGAATACGCGATCCATGGCACATCGGCCTCGATGCGCGCCTCGATCGGCTCCTATGCCTCCTACGGCTGCATCCGTATGCTCGACGAGGATGTACTTGATCTCCTGCCGCGGGTGCGGGTCGGCGCGCGCATCCATGTCGTGCGCTGAACGCCCGAGGGGGCGTTCAGCAATCCTGTTCCGCTAATGGCCGGATTTACCAGTTCGGTTCCTTGCGGGTCGGGTCGAAATGGCGTTTCAGCCCCGCCCAGCAATCGAGATATTTGTCGTCGATCGTCTTGAGCCCGGCCGCGAAGGCGGTGAGGCGCTGGGGCAGCCGCGTTTCGAGCATGAAGGCCATGGTGCCGCTCTGCTTGTGCGGAATCATCGGCTCGTTCGATGCCTTCTCGAAAGCCGGTGCATCCGGCCCGTGCGGCAGCATCATGTTGTGCAGGCTCATGCCGCCGGGCACGAAACCCTCGGGCTTGGCGTCATAGATGCCGTAGATCAGCCCCATGAACTCGCTCATGATGTTGCGGTGATACCATGGCGGACGGAAGGTGTTCTCGGCCACCATCCAGCGCTCGGGGAAGATCACGAAATCGATATTCGCCGTGCCGGCTTCGCCCGAAGGCGAGGTGAGCACCGTGAAGATCGAGGGATCGGGGTGATCAAACGCGATGGCGCCGACCGGCGAGTAATGGCGCAGGTCGTATTTGTAGGGATAGTAATTGCCGTGCCAGGCGATGACATCGAGCGGGGATTGCCCGATATCGGTGACGAACATCTCCCCGCACCATTTCACATAGAGCTGGCCGGCGTGGGTGACATCCTCATAGGCCGCAACCGGCGTCTTGAAATCGCGGGCATTGGCAAGGCAATTGGCGCCGATCGGCCCGCGCTCCGGCAGGGTGAGCGCGCCGCCGTAATTCTCGCACACATAGGCGCGTGCCGGGCCGTTCACCAGTTCGCAGCGGAAGATCACGCCGCGCGGAATGATGCAGACCTCGCCGGGTTCGATCTCGATCACGCCGAACTCGGTCGCAAAGCGCAGATTGCCCTGCTGGGCGATGATCATCAGCTCGCCATCGGCATTGAAGAAATATTCGTCGACCATGGATTCGGTGATGAGCGCGATATGCGCCGCCATCCCGACCTGCCCCTCGGCATCGCCGGCGGTGACGATCGTATGCAGGCCGGTGCGGAAATTGAGCTTGTCCGCCGGAATCGGCAGCGGCATCCAGCGCATCTGGCCGATCGGCAGGGCGGATTCCTCGCGGTTCGGCGCGGTGCGGATCATGCCGACATCGACCTTGCGGTAGCGTGCCTGATGCTTCACGCCGGGCTGGATGCGATAGAGCCAGGAACGCTCGTTGGTGGAGCGCGGCGCGGTGAAGGGTGAGCCCGAGAGCTGCTCGGCATAAAGGCCGTAATTGCATTTCTGCGGCGAGTTGCGCCCCACCGGCAGGGCATCCGGCAAGGCCTCCGTTTCGAAGGAATTGCCGAAGCCGGTCATGTAGCGCAGTTTCTGCTCGATACTCGTCTTCGCGCCCTCGGCGGCGACAAGCCCGACATGCTTGTTCATGGCCTTCTCCTCTCGGATGGATCTGTTTTTTTGATCAACATGCGAGGCGCAAACGCGCCCGGCGTTCCTCTACTGGCCGCAGAGTGCCGGAAACGCGTTGGGAAGGCAAGCAAATTAGTTGCGTTTAAAACGAACTAGCCCAGGGCGGGCGGCGTTCCAAGGTGGCGGGCGAGGAAGGCCAGGCTGCGGCTCCAGGCCAGGGCGGCGGCCTCGGCATTGAAGCGTGCGGCGTTGGTATCGTTGTTGAAGGCGTGATCGACGCCCTCATACAGATGGATCTCGAAGGTCTTTCCCGCCGCTTCCAGCGCGGTCTTGTAGGCGGGAATACCGGCGTTGATGCGCTCGTCCTTGCCGGCATAATGGAGCATCAGCGCGGCCTTGATGCCCGCCACTCGGTCGGCCGGGACCTGCGATCCGTAATAGGCGATACCCGCACCGAGCGCGGGTTCGATGCTGGCGACGCGGTTGACCTGCCCGCCACCCCAGCAGAAGCCGATGGCGCCGACCTTGCCGGTGGATTGCGGGTGGCTCGCGAGAAGGCGCACCGCTGCTGCGATCCGCGCGGCGGCCTTGTCCGGCGTGAGCTGGCCGATCATGTCGCGCGCCTTGTCCTCATCCGTCGGCGTTCCGCCTTCCGGCGACAGCGCGTCGATGCCGAGCGTGAGATAGCCCGCGAGGGCGCCCCGCCGTGTCATGTCGCGGATATGCGGGTTGAGACCACGGTTTTCGTGGATCATCACCAGCGCCGGGCGTTTCGCAGCGCCCTTGGCGGTCACGAGATAGCCGGTGAGCCCGGCATCCGAGCCGGGAATGGCGAGCTTGTCTTCATAGACGAGGCGCGGATCGTCGGGCTTCACCGTTTCCGCGCGGGCGTAATCGTTCTGGAGCATTGGCAGCAGGGCGCTCGCGGCGGCGGTCGAACCTGCGAGCTTCGTCAGACGCTCCATGAAGGCGCGCCGGTCCATGGCGCCATGCGTGAAACGGTCATAGAGCTGGATGACGGCATCAGAAATGGCGGGTTTTCTATCGGACATGCATGCCTCCTTATTTTGAAGGCAGCCTATCCCAATCGCGAGAAAGCGCCAGTGGTGCGCGTTCACGTTCCAGTGCGCATGAAAAAGGCGGCTCGAAAGCCGCCTTGTCTGCTACCGATGAAAGCCGGTTCAGGCCTTCTTGTCGTCGTTCCTGCGATCGGTGCGCTCGGCGATACGCGCCGACTTGCCGCGGCGATCGCGCAGGTAATAGAGCTTCGCGCGGCGGACCTTGCCGCGGCGGACGACCTTGATCGAATCGATATTCGGCGAATAGAGCGGGAAGACGCGCTCGACACCCTCGCCATAGGAAATCTTGCGGACCGTGAAGCTCTCGTTGAGGCCGCCGCCATTGCGCGCGATGCAGACGCCTTCATAGGCCTGGACGCGGCTGCGGTCGCCTTCCTTGACCTTCACGTTGACGATGACCGTATCGCCGGGGGCGAATTCCGGGATCGTCTTCTCGCCGAGCACGCGCGCGGCTTCTTCTTTCTCGAGAGTCTGGATGATATCCATCTAAGGGATCCTTTTTCCGTTTCGCCTTATGCCGGCGGGCGTTTCGGTGACGCTGTTCTGAGTTGAGGCGCTGCCGTTACACGAGATCGTCGGGCTTGTCACCCCTCGGCGCGTGCTTTTTCGTCCCCGGACGGGGCTTTTTCGCCGGCGCGGGCGGCGGCAGTTTCGCGCCGAGATCCGGCCTTCTCTCGCGCGTGACGCGTTCCGCCTCCGCGCGTCGCCATTTGGCGATGGCCGCGTGGTTGCCCGAGGTCAGCACTTCGGGGATTTCCCGCCCCTCCCACAGCCGGGGACGGGTGTAATGGGGGTATTCGAGCAGACCCTGCTCATGGCTCTCCTCGATATCCGAGCCTTCGCCACCCATCACGCCGGGGAGGAGGCGGATCACGGCATCGAGCACGACCTGCGCCGCCAGCTCGCCACCGGAGAGCACGTAATCGCCGATGGAGACCTCCTCAAGACCACGCGTCTCGATCACCCGTTCATCGATCCCCTCGAAGCGCCCGCAGACGAGGATCACGCCCGGCCCCTCGGCCAGCTTGCGTGCCATCTTCTGGTCGAAGACCCTGCCACGCGGGCTCATCAGCAGGCGCGGACGCGGATCATCGGCGGGAATGGCGGCGTCGAGCGCCTCGGCCAGCACATCGGCGCGGATCACCATGCCCGGCCCGCCGCCGGCTGGGGTGTCATCCACGGCGCGATGCCTGCCTCGTCCGTGATCACGGATATCCTTCACGCCGAGCGACCAGGCGCCCTTCGCCATCGCCTCGCCGGCGAGCGATTGCCCGAGCGGGCCGGGGAAGAAATCCGGCATCAACGTGACGACCAGCGCGGAAAATCCCGCCTTGGTCATTCCTCGTCTCCGCCGGCTTCCGGTGGTTTTTCCCTGGCGGATTCGGGCTTGGCGAGAAAAGCGGGGTCAGCCGTGGCCACCCGCATCGCGACATCAAGGCGCGGCAGCGCGGTCTTGGTGAAGGGCAGCAGCCAGGTCGGTCCGCCCTGCGCGGGGCGGATTTCGAGAATGTCGCCGGCCCCGAAATCATGCACGGCGGCGATCGTGCCGATTTCCGCGCCTTCGAGGTCGCGGACCGCGATTCCGATCAGATCCGCGTGGTAGAATTCATCTTCCTCTTCCGTTTCGGGCAGCATGTGCCGGTCCACGAAGAGTTCCGTGCCGGTCAGGCGTGCGACGGCATCCCGATCCGTGATCCCCTCGAACTTCACGACCAGCAGGTCGTCCTTGAGGAAACGTCCGTCATTGATCTCGAAGACGCGGCCATCGGCGGCGAAAAGCGGGCCGTAATCCGCGATCGCCATCGGGTCTGCGGTAAAGGCTTTGACACGGCATTCGCCGCGCACGCCATGCGGCGCCCCGATCACGCAGAGCGTCACCCGTCGTTCCGGCGGGGGCAGGGCAGGCGGGGCTTTGGGCTTGCGCGGCTTGGCCATGCGGTCGTCTCCGTCAAGGCGGCATGGCCGGGCGTGCCCGGCCATGCTGGATGCGGCGAAAGCTTATTCGCCGGCCGCTTCACCGCCGGCCTTGGCGGCGGCGCGTTCGGTCATCTTCTTGCCGGGAACGGCCTTTTCCGGGTTGCTGCGGGTCGGGCGCTTCATGACGCCGGCGGCATCGAGGAAGCGCAGCACGCGATCCGTCGGCTGGGCGCCCTTGGCGAGCCAGGCCTTGGCCTTCTCGATATCGAGAACGACGCGCTGCGCCGAATCCTTCGCGAGCATCGGGTTATAGGTGCCGAGCTTTTCGAGGAAGCGGCCATCGCGCGGGGCGCGGGCATCCGCGACGACGATGCGATAGACCGGACGCTTCTTGGCGCCGCCACGGGCGAGACGAATCTTGAGAGCCATGTTTTTCTCCGTTTGGTTCAGTTCTGGTGGGTTGAGGATGCAAGATCTTGCGGTGAAGGATGGCGATAGAGCCCGCAGGGCTTTGCCCGTTCGGTCAATTCGCGTTCGTAGGTGGCGCCGAGCCGTTCCGCGACACGGATTGAGGCGATGTTCTCGGCATCGATGCAGGAGACAAGGCTTTTCCAGCCAAGATCCTCGTAGACATGCCGGCGCACGGCGCGGGCGGCTTCGGTGATGTAGCCCTTGCCCTGCCCCTCGCGCAGGATACCCCAGCCGAGTTCCGGCGCATCGAGATCGAACCGGCGGGTGACGCCGCACAGGCCGAGGAACGTGCCGCTGGCCTTTTCCTCGATCACATAGAAGCCGTGGCCGGCAAGCGCCCAGTTGCCGGCAAAACCGACCATGCGGCCCCAGCAATAGGCCTTGTCGCCATGTCCGCCCATGAAGCGCGCCAGTTCCTCATCCCCGAAGAGACGGCAGAACGGTTCGAAATCGGCCTCGCGCCATTGGCGCAAGCGGAGCCTTCCGGTCTCGATTTCGGGGGCGGCGTGGGTGTTCATCGGACGCTTATTTCTTCCTGAACGGGTTGAAGCCGCCGAGGCCCGGCAGACCGCCGAGGCCGGGAAGGCCCGGTTTGCCAAGGCCAGGAAGGCCACCCGGAAGCCCCGGCTTGCCGCCTGGGCCAGAGAGCTTTTCGAGCTGTTTTTGCGCTTCGGCCACCGCATCCGGCGAGAGCCCACCGGGGCCGGAAGGCATGCCGCCCGGCGGCTGGAGCTTCGAGAGATCGGGCATGCCGCCGCCCGGAAATCCCCCGCCCATGCCGAACATGTTGGCAAGACCAGCCATAGGACCACGGCCACCTTTGCCCATGCTCTTCATCATATCGGCCATGGTGCGGTGCATCTTGAGGAGTTTGTTGATCTCCTCGGCGCTGGTGCCCGAACCTGTCGCGATGCGCTTCTTGCGGCTGTTCTTGAGCAGATCGGGATTGGCGCGCTCGCCCGGTGTCATGGAATTGATGATCGCGACCTGCCGCTTGATCATCTTGTCGCCTATTCCGGCTTCCGCGATCTTGTCCTTCATCTTGGCGACGCCGGGCAGCATGCCCATCAATCCGCCGAGGCCGCCGAGCTTTTCCATCTGGCCGAGCTGGTCGCGCAGATCGTTGAGATCGAACTTGCCCTTCTTCATGCGCTCGGCAATGGCGAGCGCCTTTTCCTGATCGATATTGGCGGCGGCCTTCTCGACGAGGCTGACGATATCGCCCATGCCGAGGATGCGGTTGGCGATGCGCGCGGGATGGAAATCCTCCAGCGCGTCCATCTTCTCGCCCATGCCGATGAGCTTGATCGGCTTGCCGGTGACCGCGCGCATGGAGAGCGCGGCGCCGCCACGCCCGTCGCCATCGACGCGGGTGAGCACGATGCCGGTGATGCCGACGCGGCTGTCGAAGGCGCGGGCGGTGTTCACCGCGTCCTGCCCGGTCAAGGCATCGGCGACGAGCAGAGTCTCGTGCGGCTTGACCGCATCGCGGACGCGGACCACCTCTTCCATCAGCTCGTCATCGAGGGTGACGCGGCCGGCGGTATCGAAGATCACGACATCATAGCCGCCAAGACGCGCTTCTTGCTCGGCGCGGCGCGCGATCTCGACCGCATTCTGGCCGGCGACGATGGGGAGCACGTCGATCGCGTTGTCACGGCCGAGAACCGCGAGCTGCTCCATCGCGGCCGGGCGGCGCGTATCGAGCGAGGCAAGAAGCACCTTCTTCTTCTCGCGCGCCTGCAGGCGTTTGGCGATCTTGGCGGTGGTCGTCGTCTTGCCGGAGCCCTGAAGGCCGACCATGAGGATGCCAACCGGCGGGGTCGCCTGGAGGTCGATCGGATCGGCATCCGAGCCAAGCATGGCGACAAGCTCGTCATTGACGATCTTGACCACCATCTGGCCCGGCGTCACCGACTTGACGACCTCGGCGCCGACAGCGCGCACACGGACCTTCTCGGTGAAATCGCGCACGACATCGAGCGCGACATCCGCCTCGAGCAGCGCGCGGCGGACCTCGCGCATCGCTTCGGCGACATCCGCCTCGCTCAGCGCGCCGCGGCGCGTGAGTTTGTCGAGAATTCCCGAAAGACGACCTGAAAGGCCCTCGAACATTTTCTCTTCCCCTGTTGACCCTCGCAGCGGCAGCATCGCTGCCTGCTTGGCGTCGCAGTCGCTCCCGGCTTTCGGCCCGAGGGTTTCAGCCGGATCGCAAGCCCCAAGCGCTTGCGTAATGCCAAACACGAACACGCCCGGGGGCGCATCGCGCTGCCGGGCGTTGACCTCCCGAAGCGAACCTCGGGTCGGCGGATCGAGATGATCTCACCTGATTGGAGCGGGCTTCGTAGGTGAAAAGGGGGGCAAGGTCAAGAAATGAGTCGGAACCGGGCATCCCCGCGCCCGCATGGGCCTTCTCACCCCACGATGCGCGCGGGCTTTTCCAGCACCTTGAGCACCCTTTCGAGATCGGCGCCGCGCTTGAGCACGCGCCCATCCTGCCCGAGCACGGCATAGGCGCCTTGCCGTGCCGCGCGCTTGGGGTCTTTTTCGATCCGGTAAATCGGGGCCTCTCCGGTGCGGCGCAGAATGGAAAAAACAGCGCGTTCGCGACCGAAATCGAGGGCGTAATCGCGCCATTCGCCCATCGCGACCTGACGGCCATAGACTCCGAGGATAGAGGAAAGCTCGCGGCGATCGAAGCGGACGAGTTCGGGCAGCCGCTGTGCCGGAAAGGCGACCACGTTCGCCGATGTGAGGGAAGCGCCCGACATCTCGCTGTTCGTTGCCCCTTGCTTCATCGCGATCCTCCTCGACGCAAATGTCGGGGTTTTGTGCTCCCGGTGCAAGCGTCGAGACCTGACCGAAGTCACGTGGCTTGCATTCAAGCGGAAATTCGTGATCGAGGCGTTATCGATTTCACAATTTGGCCCGATTTCGACCATGCGCTTGCCAGAACGGGCGTCGATCTTGCCAACGATGCCAAGGCGATGGCGGTGAAGCGGGACCCTAGCCCCCCAGCCCCCTCGTTTCGACTGCCGGCTCCACGGAGCCCCGACGCCAGGCATGGCGGCTCGAGCCCCCCGCACGAGCCGCCTTCTTTTTTGGTAAAACCCCTTTAGCCCGATCTCAGCCGCGCGCCTGCCCGTGATATTCCGGGTTGGGCGACATTCCGGTGGCCGACGCCATGCGGTTCGACATCGCATAGAACGAGGCGGTGGCGGCGATATCCCAGATATCGGCATCGTTGAAGCCGGCTTCCCGCAGCTTTTCCCGGTCGGCTTCGGTGATTTCCGCCGAGGCGCGCGAGACCTTGAGCGCGAAATCGAGCATCGCGCGCTGGCGCGGCTCGATCTCGGCCATGCGGTAATTGAAGGCGATCGCCTCCCCCAGTTCCGGCTTGCCCGAAAGGCTGCGCAAGGCGGCGCCATGGGCCACGAGGCAGTAGAAGCAGCGGTTCTCCGCCGAGACCACCACGCCGATCATCTCGCGCTCCAGTTTGGAAAGGCCGGAAGGCGCGAGCATCAACTCGTTGTAGAAGGCGGCGAAGGTTTCGAGCTTCGCCATGGAATGCGAATAGGCGATCAGCACATTCGGAACAAAACCGATCTTTTCTTCGCATTTTTTGAAATATTCGGACATTTCCGTGCTCAAGGGCGCGGAATCGAGCCGAAGTGCTGTCACCTCATGCGGTTTTTTGCGTTTGGGCGTCCCGGATTCAGGATATTTTAGCTTTCCCACGCTTGCCTCTTATTTAAGCAGGGCGCATTAAACGAAGGTCTAAGAATCGTGCGCGCCACACGAAAGCCAGTCGTCGTCCGAATCATGATCTCTCTAGAGCTGCCTTGCAAGTTGCGACTGCGACAGGTCGGCTCACATGTTGCTCGCGGAGCCTCCTCTCATGCCGAATTCCAGTGCCCCTTCAGGGGATGCGTCGATCGTCCGGGCTGCGGAGAAACAGGGGCTTGAACAGCTCCTGTTCTCGCGTGTCGATCCCGAGGATCTCGCGCTTGTCGATCAGGGCGCGCGGGCGGAGCTCGCGGCGGCGGCGGGCGACATGCTCCGCCAGCGCCAGCCCGGCAAGGTGAAGATTCGCATCGCGCCGTTTCCCGCCAGCATGGGCCGCGCGGGCACGCTGATCGAGATCATCAACGACGACATGCCCTTCCTGCTCGATTCGACCCTCGCGGAATTGGGTGAGCGCGGCCTGCCGGTCGCATTGGTCGCGCATCCGATCCTTGCCGTGGAGCGGGATGGGCAGGGCGTGCTTTCCCGTCTTATCGGCCTTTCAGCGGGCCGCGAGCTTGCGCCCGTACAGCGCGAGAGCTTTCTGCATATCCATATCGCCCAGCCGCTGGACGAGGGCGAGCGCAGCCGGCTTGAAGCCGATTTCGTCACGATTTTCGCCGATATCCGTGCGGCGGTGAGCGATTGGGTGCCGATGCGCACCCGCCTCGCCGAGATCGCGACGCGCTATCGCGCCACGCCGCCCATGCTGCCACCGGACGAGATCGCCGAGGCGGTGCAGTTCCTCGATTGGCTTCTGGCGGATAATTTCACTTTCCTCGGCATCCGCGAATATCGGTTCTCCGACCGGGAAATGTCCTCGGACCCGATCCCCTCGGAAGGTCTGGGCATCCTGCGCGACCCGGAGGTGAAGGTCCTGCGCCGCGGCAAGGAACTCGTGGTGATGACGCCCGAGATCCGCGCCTTCCTGCGCGAGCCCACCCCGCTTTTCGTCGCCAAGGCCAATGTGAAGTCGCGCATTCACCGGCGCGTCTATCTCGATTATGTCGGCGTCAAGCTGCTCAACGAGCGCGGCGAGCTTGAAGGGGAGCTGCGCGTTGTCGGGCTCTTCACCTCGACCGCCTATACCGGCTCGACCCGCGCCGTGCCCTATCTGCGCCACAAGGTCGCCCGTGTTTTCGAACGCGCGGGTTTTGATCCGGCCAGCCATTCCGGCAAGGCGCTCATGAACGTGCTCGAGAGCTACCCGCGCGACGAATTGTTCCAGGTCGATCTCGATACGCTCTATTCCGTCGCGATGGACGTGATGGCGCTGGCGGAGCGGCCGCGCCTGCGCGCGCTGGCACGCGTTGACCGCTTCGACCGCTTTGTCTCCGTCATGGTCTACGTCCCCAAGGACCGTTACGACACGCAGGCGCGTCTCAAGATCGGTGAATACCTCGCGCGCATCTATGACGGCCGTGTTTCCGCCGCTTATCCCGCCTATCCCGAAGGGCCGCTCTCGCGCACGCATTACATTATCGGGCGCACCGAAGGCGTGACGCCGAATATCGACCGCGCGACGCTTGAAGCAGGCATCGCCGCCATCGTGCGCACCTGGGCCGACGATTTCCGCGAGACGCTCGAAAGGGAAGCGCCGGCGGACAAGATCGGCCCCTGGCTCCAGCGCTATTCGAACGCGTTCTCCGCGGCCTATCGCGAGGCTTTCTCCTCCTCCGATGCGCTCGCCGATATCGCGCATCTCGAGGAGCTGGGCGCGGCAACGCCTTTCGCCTTCTACCGCAAGGCGGGTGATGGCGCGGCGCGGGTCAGTCTCAAGGTCTTCTCGCGCCGTGCTGCGATCCCGCTTTCGCGGCGTGTTCCGGTGCTGGAGAATCTCGGCTTCACCGTCATCAATGAGCGCACCTATCGCATCCATGCCGATCCGGCCTCCGCCGAACCGACGCATTGGCTTCACGACATGACGCTCGAACGGGCACGCGGCGGGGAGATCGACCTTGACGTGCTCGAGGCGCCCCTCGTCGAGACGCTCAACGGGGTGTTCTCCGGCACACTCGAATCGGATCGTTTCAACGCGCTTGTCACGGATGTCGGGCTCTCCCCGCGCAAGGCGGATATCCTGCGCAGCTACGCGCGCTATCTGCGCCAGATCGGCGTGCCTTACGCGCAGCTCTATATCGCGGAAGCGCTGGCGCGTTATCCGGCGGCGACGCATGGCCTCGCGCGGCTTTTCGCCCTACGCTTCGATCCCGATCTCGAAGATGCGCCCGCCAAACGCGCGGCGAAGGTCGAGGCCGAGCAGACCTTGCTGCTGGCCGAGATCGACAAGATCACCAGCCTCGACGACGACCGCATCTATCGTCGGATTCTGAACCTCATCCTCGCGACCTTGCGCACCAATGCCTATCAGCAGGGGCGGCCGACGATCGCGTTCAAGTTCGCCTGCGCGCAGGTGGAGAATCTGCCGCTGCCCAAGCCGCTTTTCGAGATCTTCGTGGCCTCGCCGCAGGTCGAGGGGCTGCATCTCAGGTTCGGCAAGGTCGCGCGCGGCGGGTTGCGCTGGTCCGATCGGCCGATGGATTTCCGCACCGAGATCCTCGGTCTGGTCAAGGCGCAGCAGGTGAAGAACGCGGTCATCGTTCCGGTGGGCGCCAAGGGCGGCTTCGTGCCCAAGAACCTGCCGCCGGCCTCGGATCGCGACGCCTGGTTTGCCGAAGGCACCGCTTCCTACAAGACGTTTGTTTCCGCCCTGCTCGACGTGACGGACACGATCGCGAACGAGAAGATCGTGCCGCCGGCGCGCGTCATCCGCTATGACGGCGACGACCCCTATCTCGTCGTGGCTGCCGATAAGGGTACCGCGACCTTCTCCGACACCGCGAACGGCATCTCCGAAGCCCGCGACCATTGGCTGGGCGATGCCTTCGCCTCGGGTGGCTCGGCGGGTTATGATCACAAGAAGATGGGGATCACCGCCCGTGGTGCCTGGGAAGCCGTCAAACGGCATTTCCGCGAGATCGATATCGACATCCAGACAATGCCGTTCACCGTGGCTGGCGTCGGCGACATGTCGGGTGACGTGTTCGGCAACGGCATGCTGCTTTCCAAGCAGATCCGTCTCGTCGCCGCTTTCGATCACCGCGACATCTTCATCGATCCCGATCCCGATGCGGCGAAAAGCTTCGCGGAGCGCCAGCGCATGTTCGCGCTGCCGCGTTCAAGCTGGCAGGATTACGATCCGAAGCTGATCTCGAAAGGTGGCGGCATCTTCCCGCGTTCGGCGAAAAAGATTCCGCTTTCGCCCGAAATGCGCGCCTTGCTCGGCCTTGAAGGCGGCGATGCGACGCCCCAGCAGGTGATGACCGCGATCCTGAAGGCGAAAGTCGATCTGCTCTGGTTCGGCGGCATCGGCACCTATCTGCGCGCCACGCACGAGAGCGATGCGGAAGTGGGCGATCGCGCCAATGACGCGATCCGCGTCACCGCCGCCGAACTCGGCGCCAAGGTTATCGGCGAGGGCGCCAATCTCGGCATGACGCAGGCCGCGCGTATCGAGGCCGGCCGCCATGGCGTGCGTCTCAATACCGATGCGATCGACAATTCCGCCGGCGTCAATTCCTCGGACGTCGAGGTCAATCTCAAGATCGCGCTTGCGAAGCCCGAAGGTGACAAGCGCCTGACGCGCGAGACCCGAAACACCCTTCTTGCGGGCATGACGGATGAAGTGGCGCGCCTTGTCCTGCGCAACAATTACCTGCAATCGCTCGCGCTGTCGCTGACCCAGCGCGAAGGCACGGCTGCAAGTTCCGATCTTCAGGAACTGATGCATGCGCTCGAGGACGAAGGCCGGCTCGACCGCGCGGTCGAGGGGCTGCCCACAGATGCCGAGATCGGCGCGCGTGCGCTGCGGGGCGAAGGTCTGACACGACCCGAAATCGCGGTGCTGCTGGCCTATGCCAAACTCTCGCTCTTCGATCACCTCATCGCCTCGAACGTACCCGATGATCCCTATCTCATCGAGGAGCTGCGCCGGTACTTCCCGAAGGAAGTGCAGGAAAAATTCCCGGATGCCATCGATTCCCATCGCCTGCGCCGGGAAATCGTTGCAACGCAGCTTTCCAACGCCGTGATCAATCGCGGCGGACCGGGGATCGCGATGCGGCTCGCCGCGCGCACCGGCCATGGCGTGCCCGATGTCGCCCGTGCCTATGCGCTTGCGCGCGACGTTTTCGGTATTCTCGAGATCAATCTCGCGATCGACGCGCTCGATACCCGGATATCCGGCACCACCCAGCTCGCGCTCTACGCGGCGGCGCAGGCCCATGTCTCGGGGCGGATGCTGTGGTTCCTGCGCAATGTCGATTTCGCGCCGGGGCTGGAAGCACTGGTGAAGCGGTTCAAGGCTGGTGTGAGCGAGACCGAGAAGAAGCGCGATGCGCTTCTCTCGCCCGAGGCGAAGGCGGCGCGCGAAGCCGCCATCGCTGCCCTCGTGAGCGAGAAAGTGCCGACCGAACTTGCCGCGCGCATCATCGATATTCCGATCTCCGCCTGCGCGCTCGATGCGACGCTGATCGCGGAAAAGACGAAGATCGACGTGCCCGCCGCGGCGCGGACCATTTTCGCGCTGGAGGACCATTTCGATCTCGGGGCCTTGCGCGAAGGCGCCCGGTCGATCGCGACGATCGATCCTTACGAGCGTCTGGCGCTTGATCGCGCCATCGCGGCGATCGACGAGGCGATGCGCAAGATCGCGGGCGATGTCATCGCCCATCATGGGGCTGGCGAGAAGGGTCTCACGGCCTGGGCCGAAGCCAAGGGGGAGACGCTTTCGCGCGCGCTCGCGAATGTGAAGATGCTGAGCTCGGGCCCGCTCAACCAGGCACGCCTGACCGTGCTCGGCGGGCTCCTGGGGGATCTGGCGCGCGAATGAGAAGCGCTGCCGCGAAAAAGGAAAAGCCGGGCATTGCCCGGCTTTTTTTATGGCGATCGGGGCGCTTCGTGCCGCCAGTGGTCAGTGGCGGAAATGCCGCGTGCCGGTGAAGACCATCGCGATTCCCGCGGCATCGGCGGCGGCGATGACTTCATTGTCGCGCATCGAGCCACCGGGTTGGATGACGGCGGTGGCGCCGGCGGCGACCAGCGCTTCGAGCCCATCCGCGAAGGGGAAGAAGGCATCTGACGCCGCGACGGAGCCGAAGGTCAGCGGCTTTTCGGCACCCGCGGCCTTGGCGGCCTCGCCCGCCTTCCAGGCGGCGATGCGCGCGGAATCGACCCGGCTCATCTGTCCCGCGCCGATCCCGACCGTCGCGCCGCCTTTGGCATAGACGATGGCGTTTGATTTCACATGCTTGACCACGCGATAGGCAAAGCGCATGTCGGCCAGCTCCGCCTCGCTCGGCGCGCGCTTGGTGACAACCTTCAATTCCATCGTGTCGACCACGGCATTGTCGCGGGTCTGGACGAGGCGTCCGCCGGCGATGGAGCGGGTGACGAGATCCTTCGCGCGCGGATCGGGCAACGCGCCGGTCAGCAGCAGGCGCAGGTTCTTCTTCGCGCCGACGATGGCGATGGCTTCCTCGCTGGCGCCCGGCGCGATGATCACCTCGGTGAAGATCTCGGTCATGGCGCGGGCCGCCTCGGCGTCAAGCACCGCGTTCATCGCGACGATGCCGCCGAAAGCCGAGACGGGATCGCAGGCAAGCGCGCGGTTGTAAGCTTCGACCAGGCTTGCGCCTTCCGCGACACCACAGGGATTGGCGTGCTTGATGATCGCAACGGCTCTGGTCCGTGCGGGATCGAATTCCGCAACGCATTCGAAAGCGGCATCGGCATCGTTGAGATTGTTGTAGGAGAGCGCCTTGCCCTGCACCTGCCGTGCGGTGGCGACTCCGGCGCGGGGCGTGCCTTCCGCGACAAACCAGGCCGATTGATGAGGGTTCTCGCCGTAGCGCAGTTCGGTGCCGGATTTCTCGGCGGCGAGTTTCGGACCATCGGCCGTCACTCCGGTGAACCATTCGGCGATCGCACGGTCATAGGCCGCGGTGTGGCCGAAGGCCTTGGCGGCCAGTGCACGGCGGAAGGCGCTTGTCGTCTCGCCGTCCTGGGCGTCGAGCTCGGCGAGCAGCGCGCTGTAATCATTGGGGTCGACCACCACGCAGACCCCGTCATGGTTCTTCGCGGAAGAGCGCAGCATGGCGGGCCCGCCGATATCGATATTCTCGATGATCGTGTTGAAGTCCGCGCCTTTGGCGAGGGTCTCGCGGAAGGGATAGAGATTGCCCACCAGCAGGTCGATCGGCTCGATGCCATGCGCGAGCAGGGCCGCCTGATGCTCGGGATTGTCGCGCATCGCGAGCAAGCCGCCATGCACTTTCGGATGGAGGGTCTTCACCCGGCCATCCATCATCTCGGGAAAGCCCGTGACCTCGGAAATATCCATCACCGGAATGCCGGCATCCGCGAGCGCGGCGCGCGAGCCTCCGGTCGAGATCAGCGTCACGCCGCGGGCGTGGAGCGCGCGGGCAAGCTCGACAAGGCCGGTTTTGTCGAAAACGGAAAGGAGCGCGCGCTGGATAGGGCGTTTGTTGGCAGGCATCGGATACTCCGGGGAGGACGGATGGTCGCAGCGCCGATAGCACAGGCCTTTTGCCGGCACCATTGCACAAGGGCCGATTTTTCGCGCAATCGCCCCGTTTTGCGGCGCTAACCTTTATACGGGCTCAGCCGCCAGCGGATTTCCGTGGTGCCCGCAATGGGGATATCGAGGATGATCGCCTCGGTTCTGGGCAACACGCCTTCCTGCTCGAAACAGCAGCTCTCCTCGATATGCAGCGGAATTCCGGCGCATTCGAACAGCCAGCGATCCTGCCCCGGCGGCTGGTGCGGGAGGCGCAGGATGAGCGCATCCTGCCGGGAAAGCGGTTCCGGGATCACGCGCGGGTGGAGATGGAAGACGAGCGTCCAGCGCCGTGACTCGCCTTGCCCGCCGACATCGATCGCCCGTTCGGCGCCGGCCAGGCCGCCATCGCCCGGCAGCAGGGTGAATTCGCGCTCGACGAGATAGCCCGTCCTGGTGCGCAAGCCGGCATGCCCAATCGTGAGGCTGACGGCATCGCCATGCGTGCGGCGCTGGACGGGCAATCCCTCCTCGTTCGAGACCACGCGATCCTCCGGGCGACCAAAGGCATCGCGGAAGGACTCCACATCGACCAGGGGCAGATCGTCGATGAGCACGCCCGAATGCGCGGAAGCCATCCGAAGGCTGCGCAGCGCCTTGCCCTCGGCGGAGGGGGGGAAGCCGCAATTGACGATCAGCCGGTCGGTTTTTGTCGAAAACTCGAAAGCCAGCGCGCTCGCGCCCGCATGCCCGGCGAATTCCGGCGGCGGCAGGCGCCCGGTATCGACGATCAGCAGGCCGTGATCGGTTTCGAGCCGTTCGAATCCGCCCTCCGGGGCGGAATGCTGGCGCGCGACGCGGCCGGCGCCGAAACGCATGACCTCCGCCGCAAGGTCGCGCGTGACCAGCCCGGCACCGTTGAACAAGGCGAGCCCGCCATCCGGGTGCTGCATCATGCGGATGAAGGCTACAAGCTTCTGGAAGCTCGCCGTCAGGATGTCCGGCGCCGGCCATTGTCGGGCGCGATACAGCGCAAGCAGCGGCACGATCATTGCCGCGAGGCGCACGGCGGTGCCCGCATCGCGATCCTGCGGGCAGCCATCCTCCGGGATCGTCTGGGCGAGCGCGGTTTCCAACAGGGCCTGTGCTTGCCGGATCGCCGCATTCGGCCGATCCAGCGAGAGCGCATGAAATGCGAGGGCGAGCGCGGCCTCGGTGCGCAGGAGCCCGATCCGGGCCTCGCCGGCCAGCACGCGCAGCATCGCGGCATCGCGGGCGAGATGGTCGATCAGCCGGCGATAGGCCGCGAAATCGGCATTCTCCGTCAGCAGGACGGAATGGGTGACCCAGGCGATGACGCGCCGGGGCAAAGCTTCAGGCAGTTCCGCTTCGGGTTGGCGGCCCTTCTCGCGCCGTTCCATCCATCGGGTGGTCAGCTCCCGGGCGCCGGCGCGCAGGGCGGGATCGGCGCTGGCTTCGAAATGGCGCAGCCAGTCGAAACCGTTGAAGGCGGCGGCGAAGGCCCGGCTCGGCGTGGGAAGGTCGAGGATCGGCCGCCCCCCTGCCAGAAGGCTGCGCCCGGAAAGCACGATCTGCCCATTGAGGAAATCGGCGGCCACCGACGGGTCCGCCAGATGGAGATGGGGGGGCACGTAAACAAAGCGCGAAGCCTTGAATGACGAGCGGCCGAACCAGGCGCGCGCCATGGCAAGGCGTGCCGAGAGGAGCGAGGGCGCAAGCGCGAAGCCGCGCCCGGCGCTGGCCGGACCCTCCCCGCGCTTCATGTTCGCCGAACTCATCGTCACGCCTGCCCCCGGCCTGAAATGTCACGCATTGTCAGAGACGATGCAACCTTGCCGCGAAAAAACCATCCGCACCGCCGAAGGCATCAAAATGCGACGGCAGAACCCGAAGGTAGCCTTCCTTTGTTATCGCTGCATCCTCCACCCCGATTATTTCGGGCGTGACGGGAGAAATCGCATAATTATCCTGTGATTTGAGAAAATTTGCGATCCGGGTCTCGCCTTCCTCGCGTTCGAGCGAGCAGGTCGAATAGACGAGAGTGCCGCCGACGCGCACCAGCTTTGCAGCTTGCGCGAGTATTTTATCCTGCTGGCGAGCGAGACTGAGAATGTCTTCCAGTTTTTTTGTCCAGGCCAGCTCGGGATGCCGCCGGATCGTGCCGGTGGCGGAACAGGGCGCATCGAGCAGCACGGCATCGAAGGGCTCGGCCTCATAGGTGCTTGCATCGGCGATGACGATCTCGGCATCGATGCGCAGACGCGCGAAATTCTCGCGCATCCTTTCGGCGCGCGCGGCCGAGCGTTCCACCGCGGTAAGCCGGGCGCCGGCCAGCGCGAGCTGCGCCGCTTTGCCGCCGGGCGCGGCGCAGAGATCGAGCACCCGCATGCCGGGCCGGACCTTGATCAACCGCGCGGGCAGGGCGCTGGCCGCGTCCTGGACAAAAAACGCGCCTTCAGCATAGCCGGGCAGGGAATCGATGGCGCGATCGGGCGGCAGGCGCACCGACCCGGTGGGGAGCAGCGCACCACCCGTCGCCTCCGCCAAAGCACGCGGATCGCCTGTCGCGGTCAGGTCGACCGAGACCGGCATCCGGTGGCGCGCGGCGATCGCGCGCGCGGCATCCTCGCCATAAAATCCCGCCCAGCGCTCATAGAGCCAGCCGGGCGTGTCAATGCGCGGATCTTCCGCCCCGGCGAGGATTTCTGCTTTCTCCGCGGCGATCCGCCGCAAAAGGGCGTTGGCGAGGGGCGCATAATGCAGGGCAAGGCGATCCGCCTTCGCAATCTCGACCGCGAGATCGACCGCCGCGTGATCTGCCGCCTCCATGAAGAGGATCTGCGCGACGCCTGTCGCCAGCGCGGCTTCGAGAATGCCCGCTTCCGGCAGGCGCTCTCCCGTGAGGCGGGCAGCGATCGCGGCGCGAATCGTGCCGAGGCGGCGGAAAGTGACGGTTGCGATGGCGCGCGCAAGGGCGCGATCGGCGATGGGAAGCTGGTCCGCGCCCGCGAGGCCCAACGCTTCGTCGAGCTGGCGCTGTTCGCGCATGGCGCGGCGCATCGCCTCCGCCGCGACCCGGCGCGCGGGGAAGCCCGGCGCGCGCTCCGGAGAAGGCTTGCGGTGGCCGTTTCGGGTTTTAGCCAAGATCATTCCTCAGAGTTGCTCCGGCAGGGTATCAAGCCCTGCCGGCGAGATGCCGAGACCGGCGAGCAGATCCGCCATCGGTTTGGGCAGGGGCGCCGAGACCCGCACCGGCGCCCTGTTGCCGCCAACCGGGATGACGATGCGCGCGGCATGGAGCTGGAGATGGCGCGAGGCCGCCATGGCGCGCTCGCCGCCATAGATCCGGTCTCCCGCGATCGGCATGTTGAGCGCCGCGCAATGGACGCGCAGCTGGTGCGTGCGCCCCGTTTCGGGCTGAAGGGCGAGAAAGGCGATGCCATCGGCCTGCCCGAGCACGCGGTAGCGGGTGAAGGACGGGTCGCCCGCAGGGTCGACCTTCATCCACCAGGAGCGCTTGTCATGGCTGCGACGGGCGAGCGGCAGCTCGATCCGTCCGCTTTCCTCGGGAGGATGGCCGCAGACAATGGCGCAATAGGTCTTGGTGATCTTTCCGTCCCGGAAGAGGCCACCGAGACGCTTGAGCGCGCCCTTGTCGCGCCCGAGAACCAGGCATCCCGTTGTCTCGCGGTCGAGCCGATGCGCCAGTTGCGGCATCTCCGGCTTTCCGAAAGCGAGATCGGGCAGGAAATCATCCAGCGTGACACCGCCCTTCGGCCCGCCATGCACCGCGATCCCCGCCGGCTTGTCGATCACCAGCATGGCGTCATCGCGATGAAGCACGCGCGCATGCAAGGCAGCGGCATCGAATGCCGATGGCCTCTGGCGGTTCTGGTCATCCGGCGCTATCTGTGTGGGAACGGTCGAGGTCATTGCATGTCCGTCGAGAACAAATCATCCGGGGAGGCGGCGCGCAAGCCGCTTTCACCAGAGGCGGAACGCGCGCTCGCCGAGGCGATGGTGCGGCGCGCGGCGATCCTTGCCCGCGAGGCTGAACTGGCCCGCATCCCCGAGCTCAAGGGCCGGGGCGGGCCGGACCCCGTACGCTACGACGATTGGGAAGTCAAAGGCATCGCGAGCGACTTCTGATGGAAATGCTTCCTTCCGGTACGCGCCTCGCGGCGGCGACCTTTCCGCTGACTCTCGAAAACCTGCATGTAAGTTTCGCCGCGCCGCAATGGCACGGGCGGCGCATCGAGATCTGGACCTTCGATGGACCAACACGGCGGCGGGCGGCCGAGGCGCGGCTGCGCGCGGCAGGAATCGCGGCGACCATCCGTTCCGCCTACAAGCCATTACTGCACCATTTCCTGGAGGAAAGTGATCCTGCCGGCTGGCGCGAGATTCTCATTCGCGCGCCCGAGGGTGGCGAGGCGGCGCCGGGGCGCTTCCGGATCGAAACCTATCCGCTGGCGGACCTCGCCGGAGCGGGGAAGGTCCGTTTCGAGGAAGGCGGATCGATCCGGCCCGACGGCATGGCCGAATACGCGCTCGAACTGGTTGATCATGCCGGCAAGGTGACGCATCGCACGGTTCTGGCGCCGAACCGTTTGCGCACCAATCCTTTCGGCGCGCGCCTCCTGTGCCCGACGGGCTGGGTGCGCGCGCATGAAGGTGACAAGCTGGTTCTCGACGAGCCGCTGGAGACCGATCTGGAAGCCGCCGTCAGCCAGGCGCTGGCCGTGCTGGAAAAGGGCCCCTGGCGCGAACAGGAGCCCTATTTCGATCGCCTGAACATCCGCATCGCCGCGCCTTTCGAGGACCAGCCGCTCGCTTTCGGGCATGAATGCGTGAGCATGGCGGAGGCGGTGCACGAGGATCTTTATTTCGGCGCGCTCGAAATTTTCGCCCATCGGCGCGGTCTCAAACCCGGCGATCGCACCATCCGGCCCGGTCAGATCGTGCCGGATATCCGCCCCGGTGAAGGTGCGGTGACGCTCGAAATCGAAGCGCAAGGCGATCCGCTGCTGGCGCAGGACCGGGGGGTGAACCCCGTTCAGCCGGCTCTCGATACCGCCGAACGATGGCTCGCGCCGGAAGAGATCGCCGGGACCTTGGCCGCGCTGCCGGGCACGGCTTTCGCCTGCACCTCGCAGCGAGGCAGAGCCGTGATGGCGAAACACGTTGCCGGCAAGGGGCCGAGTTTCATTATCTCCGCCGGGCAGCATGCGAACGAGACAAGCGGTCCCGTCGGCGCCCTGCGCGCCGCGCGGCGCCTTGCCGGGCAGGGCCGCGATTTCGTGATCTCGCCGCTCGAGAATCCGGACGGATATGCCCTGTTGCGGGAAAGCGTGACGATCCATCCGCATCACATGCATCACGCGGCGCGCTATACCGCCTCCGGCGGTGACCTCGAATATATGGCGCGCGGATACGAGAACGAAATCCGCCATGAAGCGCTGCGGCGCACCGGCGCCATGCTCCATCTCAGCCTGCATGGTTATCCCGCGCATGAATGGACGCGCCCCTTTGCGGGCTATCTTCCGCGTGGTTTCGAAAGCTGGTGCTTGCCACGCGGCTTTTTCCTCATCCTGCGTCATGCGCCCGGCATGCGCGCGGCGGGTGAGGCGATCCTGGACCAGGTGGTTGAGGCGCTCTCGGGTTTTGATGCGCTCATGGCGCTCAATGCGCGCCAGCTCGCCGCTTTTGCCCGCTACGGTCTGACGGCGGATTTCGAGTTGCGCGCAGGCATTCCGGTGATGATCAACGAAAGGACGGACCAGCTTTTCCCCCTTACCTTGATCACGGAAGCCCCTGATGAGACCGTGACAGGGGATCTCTTCCGGCTTCTGCACGAGGCGCATATGCGCGCGGTTCTGGCGGCGGCCGATGCGCTGACCGGGCTTGATCTTCAGGCGTGATAATCCGGGAAGCCAAGGCGTTGGCAGCTTGCAGCATGGCGCGAGTGCCGCCACAATGGCGGCAACACCACCTTTCACGAGCTTTCCATGTCCATTCTGATCACTGCCCGGCGCTGGGATATCACGCCCTGGGTCGAACGTTTCCGTCGCCTTGGTCCCGACCGCGTGGTCCATGACGGGCGCGAGCCCTTCGACCCCGCGGCCATTCGCTATGCGGCCGTCTGGCGTCCCGAGCCGGGATTGCTGGCGAGCCTGCCCAATCTCAAGGCCATCTTCAATCTCGGCGCCGGGGTCGATGCGCTGCTTCAGGACAAGACCCTTCCGGATGTGCCGATCATCCGCATCATCAACCCGGATCTCACCCAGCGCATGAGCGAATGGGTGATCCTTCAGGTGCTCTATCATTTCCGCCAGCTTCCGGCTCATCGGGCGGCGCAGATGGCGCGCCACTGGCTCTCGATCGATCAGCCCGCGGCCTCATCCGTGCGCGTGGGCATCATGGGCATGGGAGTTCTGGGGCAGGATGCGGCCGAGATGCTGATCCGCCTCGGCTTTCAGGTGGCCGGCTGGTCGCGCACGCCCAAGGCGATGACGGGCCTGCGATCCTTTTCGGGTGCGGCGGAACTGCCCGCCTTTCTGGCGCAGACCGATATCCTCGTCGTGCTGTTGCCTTTGACGCCCGAGACGGACGGCATCCTCAACCGCGATCTTTTCGCACAACTCGCGCGCGGCGGCGCTCTCGGCGCGCCGGTGCTGATCAATGCGGGGCGCGGCGGATTGCAGAGGGAGGCGGATATCCTCGTCGCGCTCGATGACGGTACGCTCGGCGGCGCCAGTCTCGACGTGTTCGAGGTGGAGCCGCTGCCCGAGGAAAGCCCGCTCTGGGCGCACCCGAAAGTGGTGGTCACACCGCATTGCGCGGCCGATTCGACGCCGGATGGGCTCGTGGCCGGGATCCTCGCCGATATCGCCGCTTTCGAGCGCGGCGAGAAGCTCGTCAACCTCGTCGACCGGCGCGCGGGGTATTGATGCTCAGAGCGTTTTCAGTAGCCCTGTCGTCACGTCGAACATCGCGCCGTGGAGGTGAAGCTTGCCGCGCCCGTGCAGGATATTGATGCAAGGAAAGGTCAGCAGGTTCTCGATCGAGTTGCGGATCGAGCGCAGGGCGAGGCGCTCGGCGTAATCATGATCGCTCTCGTCCGCCTGGGCGGGAAGCGCTTCGGCGGCGGGGCTGATCATCGCCATCCATTTGCCGATGAAATCGCCCGGTGAGAGCGCGTCTTCCGCACCCGGATTGCGCTGGCGGCGCACGAAGGCGTGGACGCCGCCGCAGCGACCATGGCCCATCACCACGATATGCTTGACGCGCAGCGCCTGCACCGCGAATTCCAGCGCGGCGGATGTGCCGTGCCATTGCCCGTCGGGCGAATAGGGCGGCACGAGATTGGCGACATTGCGCACCACGAACAATTCGCCGGGGCGGGCATCGAAGATGACTTCGGGCGAGACGCGGCTGTCGCAGCAGGCCACGAGCATGATTTCGGGCTTCTGGCCATGCTCTGCCATTTCCTCGAAGCGCGCGCGCTCCTGCGGCAGACGGCCCGATTTGAAAGCCGCGTAGCCTTCCAGAAGGCGCTCGGGAAAGGGGTGCTGGGTCTGTGGCTCGCTCATGCCTACGGCGTATCAGCCGTCCTCGCGGGTGACAAGCCCGCGCGGGCGCAGGGGAAGGCTCAGAACCTTTCGCCGCGCACCACCTCGACTTCGCTCATCGAGACGATGCCGATCTGCCGGCGAAGGAGTCCCATGATCTCGGCGAGAATAGTCTCGGCGCGGCTTGGATCGGTGATGCACACCACCATCACCATCTGACCGGCTCCGCCGACCAGCCCCTCCCGCGACCATTGGCCATTCTTGCCGCGCCCGCCAAGCGCGGGAAACACCGTGTAGCCGCTCGCGCCCGCGCTGTCGAGCACGTGCGTGAGCCGATGCAGCGCCGGCGCTTCCAGGATGATCTCGAGACGTTTCTTCTTGTGTTTGTCCATGGGCGTCAGCCGCCTCCCGAGATGCGCGCGGCCATGAGCATGTAGAGCGGCAGGCCGAGCGTGAGGTTGAACGGAAAGGTGATCGCCAGCGACAGGGTGAGATAAATCGCGGGGCGTGCTTCCGGCAGGGCGAGACGCATGGCGGCGGGCACCGCGATATAGGAGGCCGAGGCCGCGAGCGTGATCAGCAAGGTGGTGCCGCCTTGCGAAAGCGGGAGCGCCGTCGCGGTAAGGGCGGCGAGGGAGGCCGAAACGAGCGGCATGTAGAGGCCGAAGGCGATGACGGGGAGCGAGAGCAGCTTTCCGCCCTCGCGCAGGCCGCGACCCGCCACCAGCCCCATATCGAGCAGGAAGAGGCAAAGGATGCCGCGGAACGGCGCTCCAATGAAGGGCTCGATCATCGCCATGCCCTTGGGGCCGGTGATCGCGCCGATCAGGAACGAACCGACCAGCATCACGATCGACCCGTTGAGGCCGATCTCGCGCAGCAGGGCGCCGATGGGCTCGCCGCCGCTGGCCCCGCCATAGCGCCGAGCGAGCAGCAGCGCGACGATGATCGCCGGGGTCTCCATGATCGCGGCGATCGCGATCATATGGCCTTCGAACCCCCAGCCGGCGAGCTTCACCGCCTCGGTTCCGGCGACGAAGGTGACGATGGAGATCGACCCGTAATGCGCCGCGATGGCCGCGGCATCGATAGCGGGCAGGCGTGTCGTCAGGCGCAGCAGCGCGAAGCCGATCAGGGGTATCGCTGCGGAAAGAAAGATGCCGGCGCCTGCCACCGCGAGGATACCCAGATTCAACCCGCCTTTGTTGACCTCGACGCCGCCCTTGAAGCCGATGGCGAGCATGAGGTAGAGCGCCATCCCCTTGGCAATCGCCTCGGGCACGCTGAGGTCCGAACGCGCGAGCGCTGCGGCGAAGCCGAGCGCGAAGAACAGCACCATCGGCGAAACAAGATTGGCGACAGCGAGATCGATCGGTAGCATGGCGCCAAATTAGGCGGATTTCTCCCTCCGGCAAGCCGGTTCTGAGCAACCGCCAAAGCCCAAGGTCTGGTGATGAACGCTGCGTTGCGCTCCGTGCTTTATATTCCTGCCGTCAATCCCCGCGCGCTCGCCAAGGCGGCAAGCCTTGATTGCGATGCCGTCATCCTCGATCTCGAGGACGCCGTCGCGCCGCAGATGAAGGTCGAGGCGCGCGCGTATCTGAGAACGGCCTTCGAGGCGGGACTCTTTGCCGACAAGCGGACAATCATCCGTGTCAACGGTTTCGAGGAGGATGGCGGCTGCGCGCTGCTCGATGCCGACCTCGCGGAACTCGTGCCCTGCACGCCCGCCGCCTTCCTCTTTCCGAAGATCGCGCGAGGGGCGGATCTGGACCGGGTTATGGAGAAGCTCGAAAGCCTTTCCGTCGCGGCGGATCTGCAGGTATGGGCCATGATCGAGCGTCCCGCCGCCATCCTTGCGCTGCCGGATATCGTGACGCGGGCGCAGGGCGCGCGCGCGCGGCTTTCCTGCCTCGTCATGGGGACCAATGACCTTGCCAAGGAGATGCGCCTGCCTGCGCCGCCATCCCGACGGGCGATGGTTCACGCGCTTTGCGCCAGCGTGATGGCTGCGCGCGCCGCTGGTCTCGATGTTCTGGACGGCGTTTTCGGGGATATCGGCGATTCCCTCGGTTTCGAGATGGAATGCCGCGAGGGCAGGGAGTTGGGCTTTGACGGCAAGACCCTGATCCATCCGGGCCAGATCGAGATCGCCAATCGCGTCTTTTCGCCCTCGGAAGCGGAATTGAGGATGGCGCAGGCAATTGTCGCCGCCTTCGAGGCGCCGGAAAACGCGGGCAAAGGTGTGATAACGGTGGAGGGCCGTATGACGGAGCGCCTCCACTATGACATGGCAAAACGGATCGCGCGGAGCGGTTGACCGCGCGTTATTCCGAGGGAGAGTTTATTTATTCGTCATGCCCTTGACGATGCCGGCAAGCGCGAGGAGGACTGCGCCGCCTACTCCGCCTGACGCGATGGATGCGATGATCGCGTTTGCGCTGAATCCGCCCGCGAACATGCCAGGGATCACGGCACCGATGATCTGGGCACCGAGCCCGCCGCCGATCACACCGGCGACGGAGTTCCACAAGAGTCCGAGATCAAACTGAGGCATTGCCTTGCCGGCGAGGTTGCCGCCGGCAGCACCGCTGATCAGCTGGATAACAAGAGTTTCCATCTATTCCTCCCGTTCGGTGACTTCTGCACCAGAACAGGAAGAACTTCTCATAATCCGACGAAAGTTCAAGGTGTCCGGGTCAAGGCCTCAGCCGCGCGCCCTTTCGATCGCTTCCACGATCAGTTTGCGCGCCTCCGCAGCGTCGCCCCAACCAAGGAGCTTCACCCATTTCCCTGGCTCGAGATCCTTGTAGTGGAGGAAAAAATGCTCGATCTGGCGCCAGGTGATCTCGGGGAGATCGGTGTAGTTTTCCACGGAGGTATAACGCTGGGTGAGCTTGGCGGAGGGAACCGCGATGATCTTCTCGTCGCCGCCGCCATCATCTTCCATGCGCAGGACGCCGATCGGCTTCACGTTGATCACGGCGCCGGGGATGATCGGGCGCGTATTGGCGACCAGCACGTCGATCGGGTCGCCGTCATCGGAGAGCGTGTGCGGCACGAAGCCGTAATTGCCGGGATAACGCATCGGCGTATAGAGGAAGCGGTCGACGATCAGCGTGCCGGCTTCCTTGTCCATCTCGTATTTGATCGGCTCGCCGCCGATCGGCACCTCGATGATGACATTGATATCGTGCGGGGGATTCTTGCCGATCGAAATGGCGTCGATGCGCATGGGGTACTCCATATTGCGATGCGCAGGCTCTCTAGCTTTGAATGCTGCATCGCACAACTGAAAGAAGCGCAAAAGGTGAACCGGCTTTGCCAAGCGCGGGGGCTGGTGCTATGCGGCCCGCATGGCAAAGCCCGAGCACCCGCCCGAATTCTATCTCGCCCGCCAGCTCAAGCGGGAAGCGCGCTGGAATCGCCCGATCCGCTCGCCGCGTGAGCGCATCCGGGCCTGGCTTGATCTGCTTTTTGTCGATCATGGCATCTTGCGGCTCATCCATCTCAACGCACACCGCATCGGCGGCAAGGTCTGGCGATCCGCGCAACCTTCCCCGCGCGATATCGCACGGTTGGCGAAACAGGGGCTGAGGACGATCGTGAATTTGCGCGGTGGGCGCAGTCATGGCGCCTGGCAGCTCGAGAAGGATGCCGCCGAGCGCCATGGAATCACTGTTGTTGATCTCGTTCTGCGCTCGCGCGAGGCGCCCGACCGTACCATGCTGCTCGATCTGCCGCGGTTTTTCGCGCAGCTCGAATATCCCGCGCTCGCGCATTGCAAATCGGGCGCGGACCGCGCCGGGCTTTTCGCGGCGCTCTATCTTCTGGTGGTGGAGGGGGCGAGCGCCGAACGGGCGCATCGGGAATTGTCGCTGCTCAAGGGGCATTTCCGCTATGCCCAGGCCGGTATCCTCGATGCATTCATCGAAGCCTATCGCGAGGGAGGCGAAGCACGCGGCAAAGCCTTCCTCGAATGGGTGCGTGACGATTACGATTCCGAAGCGCTCGCCGCCGGTTTTCGTCCCAAGCGGATTTCGAGCCTGATCGCGGATCGGTTGCTGCGCCGCGAATAACAGAAGCGCGAGATCCGCCTATTGTTCGGCGGTTTTCTTTTCGCGCATGCATTGCACGACGATACGGCTCTGTTTGCGCAGGAAGAAGGGCGCGTAAAGCGAATGCGCCCAGCCATAGAGGCTCATCAGCCAGCCGGGTGTGAGCATGAAGCGTCCCGCTTCGGCCCCGGCGATAATCGAGCGTGCGACGGTTTGCGCGTTCAACACACCGCCGCCGGCGGTGATCCGTTTCGTGAAATCAGGCTTGGTTGCCTGCTCTTGCGCATATTGCGGCGTATTGGTGTCGGGCGGAAAGGCGACGCTGACGGTAATTCCGGCGCCGAGCAGTTCGGCCCGCAGCGCTTCCCCAAGGCCGCGGACGGCGAATTTCCCCGGCGCATAGGCCGAATAGCCCGCAATGCCGACAAAAGCGGCGGCGGAAGACACGAGCGTGATCCGGCCGCCGCCCCGATCTGCCATGAAGGCGGCGGCTGGCCGCACGAGATTGAGCGATCCGAAATAGTTGATTTCCATCTGCCGCCGATGGGCAGCCGAATCGAGTTCCGTGAAGGCACCCGGCTCCGCGATTCCGGCGCTTGTGATCAGCCAGTCGAGGCGGCCCAACTCGCGCACAGCCCTCGCAATAACCTGCGCGCAGGCAGCCTCGTCCGCGACATCAAGCGCGCATGTCATGACGCAGGACGGAGCGCCGATTGAGGTTGCGGCGGCGGCAAGCCTGCTTTCGTCGCGGGCAACAAGAAGGAGGCGATAGCCGCGCGCGGCAAGCTGCCGAGCAATCTCGAGACCAATCCCGCTGGAGCCGCCCGAAATGACGGCAACCGGCTTCTCCTGCATCTTTCCGTTCCTCCTGGTCCCTCACTCGGTGCACCCTAGAACGAGGGTTCTGGAAAGCATAGCGCGGCGCGGACATGGCGTAGGCATCGAAGGGCGCTCTTCAGATGGCGCGATGCAAAATATTCAATTTTTGGTGGTTTCCGCTAATTATTGAGGCAATTTTGCAGCAATTCTCCGAATTGTGACGCTGGGCGCGCTTGAGTTTACGGCGGGAAAGCGCTGGAATGCGTACGTCATGACGGCTTAGCAAGCCGCCGCTTGTAACCTGGGGAGGTTTCAAATTGTCCACCTTCAAGATCAGCACCAAATCCATGCTCGCCGCCACGGCGATGCTGGCGGTAATGGCCCCGCTGGGCCTGTCCGCCAAAACCCTTGTCTATTGCTCCGAAGGTTCGCCGGAGAATTTCACGCCGGCCATCAACACGACCGGGACCAGCTTCGACGCGGCGCGCCCGGTCTATGACAAGCTGGTTGAATTCTCGCGCGGGACCACCAGTGTCGAGCCTGGCCTCGCCGAGAGCTGGAACGTTTCGGCGGATGGCCTGGAATTCACCTTCAAGCTGCGCAAGGGCGTGAAGTTCCACGCGGTCAAGGATTTCAAGCCTTCGCGCGATTTCAATGCCGATGACGTCCTGTGGTCGTTCAACCGCCAGTGGAAGGCGGATCATCCGTACCACAAGGTGTCGGGCGGCAAATACGATTATTTCGGCGACATGGACATGGAGAAGCTCCTCAAGAGCGTCACCAAGGTTGATGATTACACCGTGAAGATGGTGCTCAACGAGCCGAACGCACCGATGCTCGCCAACCTCGCGATGGATTTCATGGCGATCCATTCGGCTGAATATGCCGAGTTCATGACCAAGAAGGGCACGCCCGAGAAGTTCGATCAGGAGCCCGTCGGCACCGGCGCGTTCTCGTTTGTCGCCTATCAGAAGGATGCGGTGATCCGCTTCAAGAAGAACGCGGCCTATTGGGGCGAGAAGGCGCAGGTTGATGATCTCGTCTACGCGATCACGCCCGATCCGACCGCGCGCTATTCCAAGCTGAAGACCAATGAGTGCCAGTTCATGGCCTATCCGCGCCCGGCGGATCTGCCGGAGATGATGAAGGACAAGAACCTCAAGGTCATCAACCAGTCCGGCCTCAACATCGCCTATCTGGCCTTCAACGTGCAGAAGGCGCCCTTCGACAAAAAGGAAGTGCGCCAGGCGATCAACCACGCGATCGATCGCAACGCGATCATCAAGGATGTCTATCTTGGCTCCGGCCAGGTCGCGAAGAACCTGATCCCGCCGACCATGTGGTCCTTTAACGACAATACCAAGGACTACGCTTTCGATCCGGCCAAGGCCAAGGAACTGCTCGCCAAGGCGGGCGTGACGACGCCGGTCGAATTCGATCTGTGGTATATGCCGGTTCAGCGTCCGTATAACCCGAATGCCAAGCGCATCGCCGAGATGATGCAGGCGGATCTCGAGAAGGTCGGCGTGAAGGCAAAGCTCGTCACCTTTGAATGGGGCGAATACCGCAAGCGCGCCCAGCAGGGCGAGCATCAGATGGCCCAGCTCGGCTGGACCGGCGATAACGGTGATCCGGACAACTTCTTCTTCCTGCGCGGCTGCTCCGGCGCTCGCCCAGGCGGCCAGAACATCACCAAATGGTGCAACAAGGAGTTCGACGACATGCTGGTCAAGGCCCGCGCCCTGACCGACATGAAGGAGCGTGCGAAGCTCTACGCCAAGATGCAGGAGATCCAGAAGGATGAGGCGCCGGACATCACCGTCGCCCATTCCGTGGTCTTCGAGGTCATGCGCGCGAATGTCTCGGGCTACAAGCAGAGCCCGCTCGGCGGCCATGACTTCCGGGGCGTCGATGTGAAGTAAGCCCGGTTAGGGTCAGGGCGGCGGCTGGTTTTATCCCAGCTGCCGCCCTTTTTTATTGTATAGCCGGATGCCGGGGGTGGAGGCATCGGCTCCGTCGGCGCGCTGGAATGCCGGCAAGGGGGGCGCAAGTTCATGTTCTTCTTTTTTCTCCGTCGGCTGGCGCTGACGATTCCTACTTTTATCGCGCTGATGTTCGTGACCTTTGTCGCGATCCGGCTCGTGCCGGGTGATCCGGTTGAGGTCCGCGTGGGCGAACGGGGCATCAGCCCCGAAAGGCTCGCCTATTTCCGCAAGGAAATGGGGCTGGACCAGCCGATCTGGAAACAGTTCCTCGATTATGTGTGGCAGCTTCTGCACGGCGATTTCGGCACCTCGGTGGTGACTAACGAGAAGATCCTCAAGGAGTTTCTCGCGCTGTTCCCCGCGACGATCGAGCTTTCGCTTTTCGCGATCCTCTTTGCGACCCTGATCGGCATCCCCGCCGGGGTGATCGCGGCGGTCAATCGCGGCAAGCTCTTTGATCATGTGCTGATGGGCTCCGCGCTGACCGGCTATTCGATGCCGATCTTCTGGTGGGGGCTCGTGCTCATCATGCTTGTTTCCGAGAAGATGGGTCTGACCCCGGTCTCGGGGCGCATCGATCTCGTGAAATATTATTTCGAGCCGGTAACGGGCTTCATGCTGATCGACAGCCTTCTGTCCGATCAGAAGGGCGCGTTCCTTTCCGTTCTTCACCATATGGCGCTGCCGACGATCGTGCTCGGCACGGTGCCGCTCGCGACCACAGCGCGTATGACGCGCTCCTCCATGCTCGAGGTTCTGGGCGAGGATTATGTCCGTACGGCGCGCGCCAAGGGCCTGCCGCCCTCGCGGGTCATCGGGCTTCATGCCCTGCGCAACGCGCTCATCCCCGTGATCACCGTCATCGGCCTGCAGATCGGCGGGCTGATGGCTGGCGCGGTTCTCACCGAGACGATCTTCTCGTGGCCGGGCGTCGGCAAATGGCTGATCGAATCGATCTTCCGGCGCGATTATCCGGCCCTTCAAGGCGGCATCATGCTGATTTCCATGATCGTGATTTTCATCAACCTGCTGGTCGACATGCTCTACGGCGCCGTCAATCCGAGGATTCGCCATGCGCACTGAAACCCTCCCCCCTGAAACCACACAGGCGGCGATACCTGCGCCGCCGAGCCCGGCCCGCGCATTCTGGCTGGCCTTTTCGGAGAATCGTGGCGCGGTGGTGGCGATGGGCATTCTCATCGTGATCGCCCTTGCCGCCATTTTCGCTGAATTGGTCGCGCCGCATTCGCCGACCGAGCAGTTCCGCCAATTCTCCAAGGTGCCTCCTTTCTGGATGGAGGGGGGATCCTGGCGCTTCCTTCTCGGTACGGATGATCTGGGCCGCGACATCCTCTCCCGCCTTATCCACGGCGCGCGCGTTTCTCTGGCCATCGGCGTGACGGTCGCGGTGGTCTCGGTCCTGATCGGTGTCGTGCTCGGCCTTGTGGCCGCGTTCCAGCGCGGGATCATCGATACGGTGATCATGCGCTCGATGGACCTGCTGATCGCGATTCCCGGCCTTGTGCTGGCGATCCTGATCATCGCGGTGATCGGCCCCAGCCTCACCAATACGATCGTGGCGGTGACGGTGGTGTCGCTGCCGCGCTATGTCCGGCTTGTCCGCGCCTCGGCGCTCTCGGAGCTCGGGCGTGAATATGTGATCGCGGCGCGGGTCGCGGGGGTTGGCAAACTCAGGCTGATGTTTGTGACTGTCCTGCCCAATTGTCTTTCTCCCGTGATCGTTCAGGCGGCTTTGGGCCTTTCCGAAGCCATTCTCGAAGCGGCGGCGCTCGGCTTTCTCGGTCTCGGCGCGCAGCCGCCTTTGGCCGAGTGGGGCGCGATGGTGGGCGACGGACGCGAATTCATGCGCTCCAACCCGTGGATCGTCACCTTTCCCGGCCTTGCGATCCTCATCACCGTCATTTCGATCAACCTGATGGGCGACGGCCTGCGTGACGCGCTCGACCCCAAGCTGAGGAGGACCTGATGGCCAACTCACCCCTCCTCGATATCCGTAATCTCGAAGTCAGCTTCGCGACGCGCTCCGGCCAGTTCAAGGCCGTGGACGGGATCGACCTCTCGCTCGAACGGGAGGAGGTTCTCGGCATCGTGGGCGAATCCGGCTCCGGCAAATCGGTGGCGATGCTGGCGATGATGGGGCTCCTGCCCTGGACCGCCACCGTGCGCGCCGACCGGATGATGTTCGACGGACATGATCTGCTGACGATTTCGGCGAAAGCCCGCCGGGAGATTGTCGGGCGCGATATCGCGATGATCTTCCAGGAGCCGATGTCCTCGCTCAATCCGTGCTTCACGATCGGATTCCAGCTCGGTGAGGCGCTGAAGATTCATCTCGGGCTTGATCGCGCCCAGCGTCGCGCGCGCTCCATCGAGTTGCTCGAACAGGTTGGCATCACCGATCCCGAGCGGCGGCTCTCGGCCTTCCCGCACCAGCTCTCGGGCGGCATGAGCCAGCGCGTCATGATCGCGATGGCGATCGCGTGCAAGCCGAAGCTGCTGATCGCGGACGAGCCGACCACGGCGCTGGACGTGACCATCCAGGCGCAGATCCTCGATCTGCTGCTGAGCCTGCGCCAGAAGAACGGGATGGGGCTGGTGCTGATCACGCATGATCTCGGCGTTGTCGCCGAATCCGCGCATCGCGTCGTGGTGCAATATGCGGGCAAGCAGGTCGAGCATCAGGATGTGCACGGGCTTTTCGCCGATCCGCATCATCCTTACACCCATGCGCTGCTCGCGGCCCTGCCCGAACGCGCGACGGAGAAGTATCTGCCCTCCATTCCGGGGGTGGTGCCGGGGCAGTTCGACCGGCCGGCCGGTTGTGTCTTCTCGCCCCGCTGCGCGCTCGCGACCGAAACCTGCCGCCGCATCGCCCCGCCGAAGGCCGGGGCCGTGCTCGGTCACGCGCTTTGCCACACGCCGCTGGTGGGCGGCGTTCCCCAGAAAGAAAAGGTGCCGGCATGAGCATCGTCCTCGAAGCTTCGGGCCTCAAGCGCCATTACGCGGTTCGACGCGGCATGTTCTCGCCGGTCGCGAATGTCGCGGCGCTTGATGGCGTTTCCTTCAACCTCAAATCGGGCAAGACGCTGGCGATTGTCGGGGAATCCGGTTCAGGCAAATCGACGCTCGCGCGTCTTGTCACCATGATCGAGGAGCCGACAGCCGGCACCCTCACGATTGACGGGGTCGATATTGTCAATGCGGATCAGGCGGCATTGCGCCGCCTGCGCAGCCAGGTGCAGATCGTCTTCCAGAACCCGTATGGTTCGCTCAATCCGCGCCAGACGATCCGTGCCGCGCTCGAGGAGCCTTTGCTGGTCTCGACGGATATGCCCGCCGAGGCGCGCCGTGCGGCGGCGCTCGACGCGCTTACCCGTGTCGGATTGCGCCCCGAACATGCGGATCGCTATCCGCATATGTTCTCCGGCGGGCAGCGCCAGCGCATCGCCATCGCGCGGGCTTTGATGCTCAGGCCGCGCATTCTCGTGCTCGACGAGCCGGTCTCCGCGCTCGATGTCTCCATCCGCGCGCAGGTTCTCAATCTTATCGCGGAATTGCAGCAGGAGTTGAAGCTCGCCTATCTCTTCATCAGCCACGATCTCTCCGTGGTCCGGCATATCGCGGATGAGGTGATGGTGATCTATCTCGGCCACGCGGTCGAGGCGGGCACGCGCGACGAGATCTTCGCCAATCCGCGCCATCCCTATACGCGGGCGCTGCTCTCGGCGACGCCGGTCGCCGATCCGGGTGCCAAGAAGGAGCGCATCGTGCTCCAGGGCGAATTGCCTTCGCCCTTCAACCCGCCCAAGGGCTGCGCCTTCAATCCGCGCTGCCCCATGGCGCAGGAGCGATGCCGGGTGGAGGCGCCGGAGCCGCGCGATCTCGGCGGCTCGATGGTCGCCTGTCACTTCGCCTGAACAGCAAGCGGCGCGGATAGGGTTCCGTGCCGCTTTTATATCTGGATTGCTGTGTCGGCGCGGCGGCGCACGCGCGAAGAAATCCGCGCGGTAGAAAACTTGCTTACAACACCAAGGGAATTGGTGGAGCTGAGGGGATTCGAACCCCTGACCTCTGCAGTGCGATTGCAGCGCTCTCCCAGCTGAGCTACAGCCCCGTTATACGGAGGCGGCTTCATTGGCCCATTGCGGCAGGGAAGTCAACGGGGATGATGCGCATTTCGCGGCGTTTCAGCCTTGCTTGCCCAAAGGGGGCCTTGTCGCTTAAAACACGGGGCCCACAGGGCATTGCGAACAGAAGGATCGGACCCGCATGTACCCCTTTCTCTGGCTCTTCAACCAGATCATCGCCATCTATTCGTTCCTTCTGATCGCCCATGTGATTCTGTCCGTGCTGATCAGTTTCGGCATCGTGAACAGCCGTCAGCCCTTTGTTTCCGCCGTGGGCGAATTCCTCTATCGCATCACGGAACCGCTTCTGGGGCCGATCCGCCGGCGCATGCCCAATCTCGGGCCGATCGATGTCTCGCCGGTTGTCCTGCTGCTGGCGCTGCAATTCGTGCAGATCGCGGTGAATTATTACGCGCGTGGTTTGCTCTGAGGGTGCGAGGCGGCGGGCCGATGCCCGCCTTGCCTTATCGCCTTGAGGCGGGCGCGCTTTTCCTTTTCATCCGGCTGACGCCCAGGGCCGCGCGCGATGCGCTCGAAAATGCGCGCATTGATGCCGAGGGCAAGGCGTATCTTGGTGCCCGCGTGCGTGCGGTGCCGGAAAACGGCAAGGCCAACGAGGCCCTTATCGCGCTGCTCGCGCGGGAACTTGATGTAAAGAAATCAGCGATATCGATCATCTCCGGCGCGAGTGCGCGGCAGAAGACGCTCAAAATCCTGTCGGATGCGACACCGGTGCATGCAAGGCTTGCCCTGCTTGTCTCCGGTGAGCCTTTGCCGGACTCTGGATCGGCTCTAGAATAAGCGGTAACTCAGCGGAAAGTCTGGGCTTTGCTGCATTGCATCGCGGTGTAAACTCGGTTAGGTCACGCAGATTCGTGACCCCTTCAAGGTGAGATCATGGCAAGAACCGGCCCGACCGAACGCCCCCTTTCCCCGCATCTGCAGATCTACAAGCCCTCGATCACGATGGTGATGTCGATCTTCCACCGCATTACCGGGGCGGCCTTGTTCTTCGGAACCCTGCTGCTGGTTGTTTTCCTGGTCGCGTTGGCTTCAGGCAAGAGCGCCTTCGATCAGGTGCAATGGATCTATGGCTCGCTCCCCGGCAAGCTGGTCCTCTTTGGCTATACCTGGGCGCTGTTCCAGCACATGTTCGGTGGCATCCGCCATTTCATCTGGGATACCGGCGCCGGCCTCGAACGTGGCACGCGCATGAAGCTCGCCTGGGCGACGCTTGGCGCCTCGCTCGCGACCAGCGTGCTGGTCTGGTTCATCTATCTGGCGCGCTGAGGAGAACGGAATGCACTCGAATCCCCATTCCATCCGCACCCCGGCCGCGCGTGTTCGCGGCCTCGGCTCGGCGCGTTCCGGCACACACCATTTCTGGATGACGCGCGTTACCGGCATGGCGAATGTCGTGCTCACGCTCGCCTTCGTGATGATCGTGCTGATGCTCGCCAAGGCCGATTACGCCGGCGCGCTGAAGATCGTCGGCCATCCGCTGGCGGCGATCCCGTTGCTGCTTTTTGTCGGCTCCGCCGCGATCCATATGCGGCTGGGGATGCAGGTCATCATCGAGGATTACGTGCATTCGGAGGGCGCCAAGGTGGCGCTCCTGATGCTCAATACGTTTTTCGCGGTCGCGATCGGGCTCGCCTCGGCCTATGCGATCCTGAAAATCGGTTTCGCCAGCTGATCGGGTGGAGAGAGACATGGCAAAAACCCAATCGGCTGCCGCGAACGGCAAATCCTATGAACTGATTGACCACGCCTATGACGTTGTTGTCGTGGGCGCCGGCGGTGCGGGCCTGCGCGCGACGCTGGGCATGGCGGAGCAGGGGTTCCGCACGGCCTGCATCACCAAGGTTTTCCCGACCCGCTCGCACACGGTGGCGGCGCAGGGCGGCATCGCCGCCTCGCTCGGCAATATGGGGCCGGATAGCTGGCAATGGCACATGTTCGATACCGTCAAGGGGTCGGATTGGCTGGGCGACAACGATGCGATGGAATATCTCGCGCGTGAGGCGCCGGCGGCGGTCTATGAGCTTGAACATTACGGCGTGCCCTTCTCGCGCACGGCGGAAGGCAAGATCTACCAGCGTCCCTTCGGTGGCCACACGACCGAATATGGCGAGGGCCCGCCGGTGCAGCGCACCTGCGCGGCGGCGGACCGCACCGGCCACGCCATCCTCCACACGCTTTACGGCCAATCCTTGCGCAACAAGGCGGAGTTCTTCGTCGAGTATTTCGCGCTCGACCTCATCATGGGCGATGACGGCGCCTGCCAGGGCGTGATCGCCTGGAAGCTTGATGACGGCACGATCCACCGTTTCCGCGCCAAGCTCGTCGTGCTGGCGACCGGCGGTTATGGCCGCGCTTATTTCTCCGCGACCTCCGCCCATACCTGCACCGGCGATGGCGGCGGCATGGTGGCGCGCGCGGGCCTGCCGCTTCAGGATATGGAGTTCGTGCAGTTTCACCCCACCGGCATCTACGGCTCGGGCTGCCTCATCACCGAAGGCGCGCGCGGCGAGGGCGGCTATCTCACCAATTCCGCCGGCGAGCGTTTCATGGAGCGCTACGCGCCGACCTACAAGGATCTCGCCCCGCGTGATTTCGTCTCGCGCTG
Organism: Pseudomonadota bacterium; assembly: GCA_020161575.1. Lineage (GTDB taxonomy): Bacteria > Pseudomonadota > Alphaproteobacteria > Rhizobiales > Beijerinckiaceae > Rhabdaerophilum. The sequence goes on along the minus strand of JAIUNR010000004.1, from coordinate 183,388 downwards.
CATGACGATGGAAATCCGCGAAGGGCGCGGGGTCGGCAAGAACAAGGACCACATCTTCCTGCATCTCGACCATCTCGATCCCGCGATCCTCCATGCCCGCCTGCCGGGCATTTCGGAAAGCGCGAAGATCTTTGCCGGCGTCGATCTCACCAGGGAGCCGATCCCGGTCATCCCGACCGTCCACTACAACATGGGCGGCATCCCCACGAACTACTGGGGCGAGGTGCTCAACCCGAAAGCGGGCAACGAGGATGCAACGGTGCCGGGCCTCATGGCTGTCGGCGAAGCGGGCTGCGCCTCGGTCCATGGCGCGAACCGGCTCGGCTCCAACTCGCTGATCGATCTCGTGGTGTTCGGCCGCGCGGCCTCGATCCGCGCCGGACAGGTGCTCGATCGCAAGGCGCCGATCCCCGGCGTCAACGCGAAGGCGGACGACGCCATCATGGCGCGCTTCGACAAATCGCGCCATGCCAATGGCGCCACCCCGACCGCGGATCTGCGCGATCGGATGCAACGCGCCATGCAGGCCGATGTCGCGGTGTTCCGCGACGGGCCGACGCTGAAGAACGGCTGCGATCAGATGTCGAAGGTCTGGGCGGACAAGGGCGACCTCAAGGTCACCGACCGCTCGCTGGTGTGGAATTCGGATCTCGTCGAGACGCTCGAATTCGAGAACCTCATGATCAACGCCATCACCACAGTCTATTCGGCGGAGGCGCGCACCGAAAGCCGCGGCGCCCATGCGCGCGAGGATTTCGCAAAACGCGACGATGCCAACTGGCGCAAGCACACGCTCTCGCATGTCGGCGAGGATGGGAAGGTCACCCTCTCCTATCGCGCCGTCCACACCCAGACGCTGACAGGCGAGATGCCGGACGAAAAGATCGCCCCCAAGGAACGGAAGTTCTGAGCCATGGCTGAATTCAACCTTCCCAAGAACTCACGCCTCACCGAGGGCAAGACCTGGCCGAAGCCCGAAGGCGCCAGGAATATCCGCGAATTCCGCATTTATCGCTGGGATCCGGATGGGGAATCCAACCCGCGCATGGATACCTACTTCGTCGATCTCGACGATTGCGGGCCGATGATCCTCGACGCGATCCTCTGGATCAAGAACAAGGTTGACCCGACGCTGACTTTCCGTCGCTCCTGCCGCGAAGGCATCTGCGGTTCCTGCGCGATGAATATCGACGGCACGAATACGCTCGCCTGCACCAAGGGCATGGACGAGGTTTCCGGCGTCGTGAAGATCTACCCGCTGCCGCATATGCCGGTGGTGAAGGATCTCGTGCCGGACCTCACGCGTTTTTACGCCCAGCACGCTTCGATCGAGCCCTGGCTCAAGACCGATACGCCCGCGCCCCAGAAGGAATGGCGCCAGAGCCCCGAGGATCGCGAGCATCTCGACGGGCTTTACGAGTGCATCCTGTGCGCCTGTTGCTCCACCTCCTGTCCCAGCTACTGGTGGAACGGCGACCGCTATCTCGGCCCGGCGGCGCTGCTTCAGGCCTATCGCTGGCTCATCGACAGCCGTGACGAGGCGACGGGCGAAAGGCTCGACAATCTGGAAGATCCCTTCCGGCTCTATCGCTGCCATACGATCATGAACTGCTCGAATGCCTGCCCCAAGGGGCTCAACCCCGCCAAGGCGATCGCCGAGATCAAGAAGATGATGGTGGCGCGGCAGGTGTGAAGCCGTCCTGACAAAAAATGTCAGCACAGCCGAAATATGAAACCTCCGTTCCCAACGGAGGTTTTTTCATGCTCGACCATATCGGATTTGGCGTTGCCGATTACGCCCGCTCGCGTGTTTTCTACGTCAAGGTTCTCGCGCCCCTCGGCTATGGAGTGGTGATGGATATCACGAAGGAAATGACAGGCGGCTATGAGGGCACCGGCTTCGGCCTGCCCGGCAAGCCGGATTTCTGGATTGGCACTGGCCAGCCGCTGCAACCTTGCCTTCATATCGCCTTCGCGGCGAAAACACGTGCCGAAGTGGATGCCTTCTACCGCGCGGCGATCGAGGCCGGCGCGAAGGATAACGGCGCGCCGGGGCTTCGGCCGCATTACCATCCGAATTACTATGGTGCCTTTGTTTTCGATCCTGATGGGCACAATATCGAGGCCGTCTGCCACCTGCCGGAATGAACCGGCGCGCCGCCCCTGAAACGCCCGAGTCATGCCTTGTTCATGCTTTTCATGAATATGTGCATGGGGTTGGACTTCGTATTTGGGGCGGCGCTGTCGGCGCCGTAGGTGGAAAGATGCCGGTTCTGACTTCCTCTCGGGCGGTTTGTGTGTCGCGGCTGGCCGTCGGTCTTGTGCCGTTGGCCATGCTGCTTTCGGCCTGCCAGTCGAGTTCGCGCTTCGGCACCATCCTGCCGGATGACGATGGCTATCGCCCGGCCGCGCGGCAGTCATCGCCACCGCCGCCGCTGATGCCCGCGCCGTCGAGCGAGGTCGAATCGGGCGATCTGCCGCCACCACCGGGCGGCGCGCAGATGGCGTCTCCGGCTCCCTACCCTGGCACATCGGCAGGTGCGGGTGTTTCGCCGCCCGGCGCGCCGATCTACCCCGCCCCGGATTCCGCGCCGGCCGGGACCAATCCCGGCCTGCCGCCCCCGCGCGTGGCGACGGCACCTGTTCCCTCCGCGCCTGCTTCCGCGCCGACCGTGACATCGATGATCGGCAATTGGCAGGTTTCCGAGGCCGCGGGCGGGCGCTGCCGCATTACATTGTCGAGCGCGCCGAAGCTTGATCTTTATGGCGCTGCCACCAATGGCTGCCAGAACAAGGATCTTCAGCGCGTCAATGCCTGGGCTGTGTCAGGCAGCGAGGTCATCCTTTACGAACCTGCAGGCGGTGTCGTCGCACGGCTTCGCCAGGGCGGCGGCGGGTATTCCGGCGTTACGCTCAAATCCGGTGCGCCGGTTTCCCTTTCGAAGTGATGCCGGTCGCATAGGCGCCGCGCTGCCAGGCCCAGATCTGGCTTGGCCAGGCCGAGGCATCGTCGAGCGCCTCGCCCAGAAGCGAGACGATGCTGCGCGGTGGCGTGGCAACAAGCGCGACGGATTGGTCGTGCTCGACATGGATCTCCGCGGCGAATTTGCGCGCCAGCGCCCGCATCGGGGCGTTGTAGCGCAGGCAATTCATGTGAAGCCGCGCAAGAGTGCGATTGCGGGCCGAGCGCAGGACCCTTCCGAAAAGAACAGAGCCGATGCCCCGGTTGCGGTGGTCTGGCAACACGGAGAAGGCGAGTTCGGCATCCTCGGCGAACAGGTTGCCCATCGGGCGCAATTCGGCCACGCCGATCAGCTGATCGTCGAGGAAGGCACCGTGAATCGTGGCGTTCAACGTGATGCAGCGCATGGCGTATTCCCGCAGGAACGCATCCGTCGCGACCATGCCGAAGCGTGCGCGCCGGCTGTCGCCATCGAGCGCGATCAGATGCGTTTCAAGCGCATCGCGATCGAGCGGCATGAGCTTGCGATAGATGATCTGACCCGTAACAGTGCGGGACATGATGGATTTCCTTGCCGGCCTGCGCCGGAATGACCCGCATTCTGCGGGCGGGAGATTTCATTATGTTGCGCTGCAATATCGATGCCGTTTGGCGGAACCAAGGCAGCCGGTACATTTCCCTCGCCCGAAAAATATTCTAGAGCCATGGACCCATTCGCGATGGAAATGCTCTGAACATGGCCGGACTTCTCTTTACGCGCTATGCCGCGCTGGTTGCCGAGGGGCGGATCGATGAGGACCCGGCCCAGAAGCGCATCGTCGAGAAGCTCGATACGCTTGCCGAAAGGCTGGAGGCGCATCGCCTCGCGCGCAAAGGTTCCGCTCTGGGATGGCTGTTTGGCCGCAAGGAACCCGCCGCCCCGATCCGCGGACTCTATCTGTGGGGCTCGGTCGGACGCGGCAAGACGATGCTGGTCGATCTTTTCCATGACGCGCTGGCGGTGAAGCGCAAGAAGCGCGCGCATTTCCACGCCTTCATGGCGGATGTCCATGCCCGCATCCATGAATGGCGGCAGAAGGCAAAGGCGGGGCTCGTCAAGGGTGAAGACCCGATTCAGCCGGTGGCGGAAGCCCTGGCGGAAGAAGCCTGGGTTTTGTGCTTCGACGAATTCTCGGTCACCGATATCGCCGATGCGATGATCCTCGGGCGTCTGTTCCAGGCGCTTTTCGCGCGCGGGGTCGTGATCGTCGCGACCTCGAATGTGGAACCCTCACGGCTCTATCATAACGGGCTCAACCGCGCGCTTTTTCTCCCCTTCGTCCGGCTGATCGAGGAGAAGATGGAGGTTCTGCGCCTCGATGCGCGGCATGATTACCGGCTGGAGAAGCTGCAGGGACATCCTGTCTATTATGCGCCGGTCGACGAGGCGGCGCGCACCGCGCTTGACGGCCTTTTCGTAGAACTGACGGGCGGGCAGAAAGCGCGGCCCAGGCAAATCGATCTCGGAGGGCGCTTTCTCGATATTCCGCTGAGTGCGGCTGGTGTCGCGCGCGGCACCTTCGCCGATTTTTGCGAGAAGCCGCTCGGCACCCTCGATTTTCTCGCCTTGGCGCGGGAATTCCACACGCTTGTGCTGGAGGGGATCCCGAAGCTTGATTTCTCCCGCCGCAACGAGGCGAAGCGCTTCATCAACTTGATCGACATTCTCTACGAGAACCGCGTCAAACTCATCGCTTCCGCCGCTGCGGAACCGCACGAGCTCTACCACGCGAGGGAAGGGCACGAGGCCTTCGAATTCGACCGCACGGTTTCCCGCCTCATCGAAATGCGCTCCGAAAGCTATCTCGCCCTCCCGCATGGCCGACCGGACAGCGAAGCGAGTGGCAACTCGACCGGCTTGGTCGAGACATGAGGGAGGGCGCCGGCCCCGATGGGACCAAGGGGCGCATCCTCGCGGCTGCGGCTATCGAGATCCGGCAGATCGGCCTCAGACGCATGACGGTCTCCGGCCTCGCCGCGCGTCTGGGCATGAGCCACGCCAATGTCTACCGGCATTTCGAGGGCAAGGCCGGAATCGTGGATGCCCTGCTCAACGGATGGCTGAAGGGTTTCGAGACCCGGCTTCAGGAAATCGTTGATGGACCGGACCCCGCCGATGACAAGCTCGAACGCTTCCTGGCCACGCTCATGCGCGGCTATGCCGAGACACATCGGACCGAGGGCCCACTCTTCGGCCTGCTTGCCGAACCACCGGAAGAGGCGCGTGAGCCGGAGCGGCATGCAAGGCGTATCGAGGATTGGCTGGAGCGCATCGCCGAGGAGGGGATCGGCACGCGTCTCTTCACGGGGACGGATTCACGCAAGCTCGTCGCCCTTGTCCAGGATCTGGCTTTCCGGTTCATCAACCCGGCTGCGATCGCGCGCGAGATGACGCCAGGGCTGGCCTCCGAGGCGAGGCGGGATCGCGCGGTGCGCGCTATCGTGCGGACCCTGATGTCGAGAAGATAGAGTCAGATTACAAAATTTGAAAATTGTTATGGTGTTCTTTTGTCGGAAACCAGCACGTTTTGTGAGTGTTAAAAAACGTAAGTCTATGATTTCACAGGTGAGAATAATTTCCGATCTGTGAATCTGCCCAATCTTGCTTTGTGCCGAAACTGGAATCGCTTCAATGCATGCGCAAGGCTGTTGCGGCGCGGCGAGAACGGGTCTACCGCTTCTCCGCCCGAGAAAACGGGCGTGAACCCGGCAGGGCGCTGGTGAAGCGGCGGCCCGCCGTCAATGTCATCCGGTCGCGTAGTGCGCCCGCATCTCAGGAAATCGTCATGGCACGTCGGAAGATCGCCCTCATCGGAGCTGGCCAGATCGGTGGCACGCTCGCGCATCTCGCAGGGCTCAAGGAGCTGGGCGATGTCGTCCTTTTCGATATCGCCGAGGGGATTCCGCAGGGCAAGGGCCTCGATATCGCCGAATCGGCGCCGGTCGATGGGTTCGACGCGGCCTATAAGGGCACGCAGGATTACGCCGACATCGCCGGCGCCGATGTGGTGATCGTCACCGCCGGCGTGCCGCGCAAGCCGGGCATGAGCCGCGATGACCTGCTGGGCATCAACCTCAAGGTCATGGAATCGGTCGGCAAGGGCATCAAGGAATATGCCCCGAAGGCTTTCGTGATCTGCATCACCAACCCGCTCGACGCGATGGTATGGGCGCTGCAGAAATTCTCGGGCGTGAAGCCGAACAAGATTGTCGGCATGGCTGGCGTGCTGGATTCCGCTCGGTTCCGCCATTTCATCGCCGATGCGGTTAATGTCTCGGTGAAGGATGTCAACGCGTTCGTGCTCGGCGGACATGGCGACGACATGGTGCCGCTGGTGCGTTATTCCACCGTGGCCGGCATTCCGCTCACCGATCTCGTCAAGATGAAGTGGCTGACCCAGGAGCAGCTTGATGCGATGGTCGAGCGTACCCGCAAGGGTGGCGGCGAGATCGTCAACCTGCTCAAAACCGGCTCGGCCTTCTACGCGCCTGCCGCTTCCGCGATCGCGATGGCGGAGAGCTATCTCAAGGATCAGAAGCGGGTCCTGCCCTGTGCCGCCTATCTCTCGAATGCCTATGGCGTCAAAGACATGTTTGTCGGCGTGCCGGTGGTGATCGGCGCCAAGGGTGTCGAGCGCGTCGTCAAGGTGCGCATGAACGCGGCCGAAAAGGAAATGATGGCCAAGTCCGTCGCTTCGGTGCAGGGCCTCGTCGATGCCTGCAAGACCATCAACCCGGCCTTGAAGTAAGCGAATGGCGGGGGGCGAATGGCGAACAGGGCCTTTCGGCCCCGCCTGCCCACCCGGTCCGCTCGCAACGTGCAATTCGCTACTCACCCGAGGTGAACGATGAACATCCATGAATATCAGGGCAAGGCGATCCTGAAAGCCTATGGCGCCAATGTCTCGGCCGGTTATCCGGCCTTGAGCGTCGCGGAGGCGGTCGAGGGCGCGAAGAAGCTTCCCGGCCCGCTCTATGTGGTCAAGAGCCAGATCCATGCCGGTGGGCGCGGCAAGGGCAAGTTCAAGGAGCTTCCTGCCGACGCCAAGGGCGGCGTGCGCCTCGCTTTCTCGATCGATGAGGTTGAGAAGCATGCCAAGGAAATGCTCGGCAATACGCTGGTCACGATCCAGACCGGCCCCGCCGGCAAGCAGGTCAACCGCCTCTATATCGAGGATGGTTCGGATATCGAGAAGGAATTCTACCTCTCGATGCTGGTGGACCGCGTGACCGGCCGCACGGCTTTCGTTGTTTCGACCGAAGGCGGCATGGATATCGAGGCTGTCGCGCATGACACGCCCGAGAAGATCATCACCTTCTCCGTCGATCCTGCGACGGGCGTGATGGCCCATCATGGCCGCGCCGTCGCGAAGGCGCTGGGCCTCACGGGGGATCTCGCCAAGCAGGCCGAGGTGCTTGCGGGCCAGCTCTACAAGGCCTTCGTCGAAAAAGACATGGCGATGCTGGAGATCAACCCGCTCATCGTCACCAAGGACGGCAAGCTCAAATGCCTCGACGCCAAGATCGGCTTCGATTCCAACGCGCTCTATCGCCACCCCGATGTGGTTGAACTGCGCGATCTCACGGAAGAGGATTCCAAGGAGATCGAGGCGTCGAAATACGACCTCTCCTACATCGCGCTCGACGGCACGATCGGCTGCATGGTCAATGGCGCCGGTCTCGCCATGGCGACGATGGACATCATCAAGCTCTACGGCGCCGAGCCGGCGAACTTCCTCGATGTCGGCGGCGGCGCGAGCAAGGAAAAGGTGACGGCGGCCTTCAAGATCATCACGGCCGATCCGAACGTGAAGGGCATTCTCGTCAACATCTTCGGCGGCATCATGAAGTGCGATGTCATCGCCGAGGGCGTGATCGCGGCGGTGAAGGAAGTGGGTCTTCAGGTGCCGCTGGTCGTGCGCCTCGAAGGCACCAACGTGGAACTGGGCAAGAAGATCATCCGCGAGAGCGGCCTCAACGTCATCCCGGCGGATGATCTTGATGACGCCGCGCAGAAGATCGTCAAGGCCGTGAACGGTTAAGGGCAGGGGGAACCAGGATGTCCATTCTCATCACCAAAGACACCAAGGTCATCACCCAGGGCTTCACCGGCAAGAACGGCACGTTCCACTCGGAACAGGCGATTGCCTATGGCACGAAGATGGTCGGCGGCACCTCGCCCGGCAAGGGCGGCTCGACGCATCTCGGCCTGCCGGTTTTCGACACCGTGCAGGAAGCGCGCGAGAAGACCGGGGCCGATGCCTCGGTGATCTACGTGCCCCCGCCGGGCGCCGCGGATGCGATCTGCGAGGCCATCCAGGCGGAAATCCCGCTGATCGTCTGCATCACCGAAGGCATTCCGGTGCAGGACATGATCCGCGTGAAGCGCGCGCTCGATGGTTCGAAATCGCGCCTCATCGGCCCGAACTGCCCCGGCGTCATGACCGCCGGCGAATGCAAGATCGGCATCATGCCGGGCAATATCTTCAAGCGCGGCAATGTCGGCATCGTCTCGCGCTCCGGCACGCTGACCTATGAAGCGGTGTTCCAGACGACGCAGGAAGGCCTCGGCCAGACCACGGCGGTGGGCATCGGTGGCGATCCGGTCAAGGGCACCGAATATATCGACATGCTCGAACTCTTCCTTGCCGACCCCGCGACCGAATCGATCATCATGATCGGCGAGATCGGCGGTTCGGCCGAGGAGGAAGCCGCCCAGTTCATCAAGGACGAGGCGAAGCGTGGCCGTAAGAAACCCATGGTCGGCTTCATCGCCGGCCGCACGGCGCCTCCGGGCCGCCGCATGGGCCATGCCGGCGCGATCATCGCGGGCGGCAAGGGCGGCGCCGAGGACAAGATCGCGGCGATGGAAGCCGCGGGTATCCGCGTCTCGCCTTCGCCCGCGCGCCTCGGCAAGACGCTGGTGGATGTGCTCAAGGGCAAATGACGCGATGCGGATGACGCAAATCCCTTTCGGGACGACGGATTGGTCCGGGGTGGAGCCGATACGCCATGAAGGCGATGCCGGCCACGCCCTCTGGCGGACCCGGTTCTTCGGCCCGGAGGATAACCGCATCCGCGTGCGCCTTGTCGAATATACGCCGGGCTACGTTTCCGACCATTGGTGTGAGAAGGGGCATATCCTCCTCTGCCTTGAGGGCGAATTGGAAACCACCCTCGCCGATGGCCGGAGCTACATTCTCCGGCCCGGCATGAGTTATCAGGTCGCCGACGGCGCGGAGCCGCATCGCTCCGTTTCGCCCGAGGGGGCCAAGCTTTTCATTGTCGACTGAGAACGGGAAAGACCCATGGACGACAACCGCGACATCGATCTCTCCGCGCTTTCCGGCGGCAATGCCGTCTATCTTGAAAGCCTGACCGGCGACGTGACGCCGGGCCCTTCCTGGCAGCGGAAGAACTGGCCGGTCGCCGCCAATGGCGAGCTGATCTCTGCGCTCGACGGCAACTGGGCCGCTGTCGAGAAAGCGGTTACCGACAAGCTCAAGGGCAAGGCGGAAGCCAAGGGGGCGGGTGTTTCCGAGGCGGATGTGATCCGCGCCGCGCGTGATTCCGTCCATGCGCTGATGATGATCCGCGCCTACCGGATGCGCGGGCACCTGCATGCCAATCTCGATCCGCTGGGAATCGAGGCCCAGCGCGATCACGAGGAACTGCATCCCTCCTCCTACGGTTTCACCGATGCCGATTGGGATCGCAAGATCTTCATCGACAACGTGCTCGGCATGGAATTCGCGACCATCCGGCAGATGCTGGAGATCCTGCGTCGCACCTATTGCGAGACGATCGGCTACGAGTTCATGCATATCTCCTCGCCGGAGGAGAAGGGCTGGCTCCAGGAGCGGATCGAGGGGCCGGACAAGGAAATCACCTTCACCCGCGAGGGCAAGCGCGCCATCCTCAACAAGCTGGTCGAGGCTGAAGGCTTCGAGAAGTTCCTCGACGTGAAATTCACCGGCACCAAGCGCTTCGGCCTTGATGGCGGCGAGAGCCTGATCCCGGCACTTGAGCAGATCATCAAGCGCGGCGGCAATCTCGGCGTGAAGGATATCGTGTTCGGCATGGCCCATCGCGGCCGCCTCAACGTGCTGACCCAGGTGATGGGGAAGCCGCACCGCGCGCTGTTCCACGAATTCAAGGGCGGCTCCTTCGCCCCCGACGATGTGGAAGGTTCGGGTGATGTGAAATACCATCTCGGCGCCTCGTCGGACCGCGTGTTCGACGGCAACAATGTCCATCTCTCGCTGACGCCGAACCCGTCGCATCTCGAGATCGTCAATCCGGTCGTGCTCGGCAAGGTGCGCGCGAAGCAGGACCAGTTCGGCTGCCCGCGCGACGACCGGACCGCGGTGATGCCGCTGCTGATCCATGGCGACGCGGCCTTTGCCGGCCAAGGCGTGGTGGCGGAATGCTTCGGCCTTTCCGGCCTCAAGGGGCACCGCACCGGCGGTTCGGTGCATTTCATCATCAACAACCAGATCGGTTTCACGACCTACCCGCGCTATTCGCGCTCCTCGCCCTATCCGTCGGATGTGGCGAAGATGGTCGAGGCGCCGATCTTCCACGTCAACGGCGACGACCCGGAAGCGGTTGTCTTCGCCGCCAAGGTCGCGACCGAGTTCCGGATGAAGTTCCAGAAACCGGTCGTCATCGATATGTGGTGCTATCGCCGCTACGGCCATAACGAGGGCGACGAGCCGGGCTTCACCCAGCCGCTCATGTACAAGAAGATCCGCGGCCATGCCTCGGCGCTCGAAATGTATGCCGCGAAGCTCGTCGCCGAGGGTGTCGTGACCGAGGGCGAGGTCGACAAGATGAAGGCCGACTGGCGTTCGCGCCTTGAGGCCGAATTCGAGGCGGGACAGGCCTACAAGCCCAACAAGGCCGATTGGCTCGACGGCAAGTGGTCCGGCCTCAAATCGGTCAAGGAGCAGGAAGAGGATCCGCGCCGCGGTCAGACCGGGCTGCCGCTCGATACCCTGCGCGAAATCGGCATGAAGCTGACCGGCGTGCCGGCGGGCTTCAACATCCACAAGACCATCCAGCGCTTTCAGGACAATCGCCGCAAGGCGATCGAGACCGGCGAAGGGCTCGATTGGGCGACCGGCGAGGCGCTTGCCTTCGGCTCGCTCGTCACCGAAGGCCACCGTGTGCGCCTCTCCGGGCAGGATTGCGAACGTGGCACCTTCTCCCAGCGCCATTCCGTGCTGATCGATCAGGAAAGCGAGACGCGCTACACCCCGCTCAACAATATCCGCGAGGGACAGGCGAAATACGAGGTCATCAACTCGATGCTCTCGGAAGAGGCGGTTCTCGGCTTCGAATACGGTTATTCGCTCACCGAACCCAACGCGCTCACCTGCTGGGAAGCCCAGTTCGGCGATTTCGCGAATGGCGCGCAGGTTCTGTTTGACCAGTTCGTCTCCTCGGGCGAACGCAAATGGCTGCGCATGAGCGGGCTCGTCTGCCTGCTCCCGCATGGCTATGAAGGGCAGGGGCCGGAGCATTCCTCGGCCCGTCTCGAGCGTTTCCTCCAGCTTTGCGCGGAGGACAACATGCAGGTCGCGAATTGCTCGACCCCGGCGAATTACTTCCACATCCTGCGCCGGCAGATCAAACGCGACTTCCGCAAGCCGCTCGTGCTGATGACGCCGAAGAGCCTGTTGCGCCACAAGCGCTGCATCTCGGATCTGGCGGAGCTGGGCGAGGGCACCTCGTTCCACCGTATCCTGAAGGATGATGCGGAGGCTGGCCGCTCCACCACCAAGCTCAAGCCGGACGCGAAGATCCGCCGGGTCGTGCTGTGTTCGGGCAAGGTCTATTACGATCTGCTCGAGGAACGCGAGAAGCGCGGCATCGATGATGTCTATCTGCTGCGCGTCGAGCAGCTCTATCCCTTCCCGCTGAAATCGGTGGCGCAGGAACTCGCCCGCTTCAAGAAGGCGGATATCGTGTGGTGCCAGGAAGAACCCAAGAACATGGGCGCCTGGAGTTTTGTCGATCCCTACCTCGAATGGGTGCTGGCGCAGGCCGGCTCCTCGGCGAAGCGCGCGCGCTATGTCGGCCGCGCCGCCTCGGCCTCGACGGCGGTGGGTTTAATGTCGAAGCATCTCGAACAGCTGGCGGCCTTCCTCAACGAAGCCTTCGCCGACTGACCCGCTATCAAGAAGATTTGACCGCAAAGGTTCCCGAACATGAGCACCGAAATCCGCGTCCCGACCCTCGGCGAAAGCGTTTCCGAAGCGACCATCGGCAAGTGGTTCAAGAAGCCCGGCGATGCCGTGAAGGCCGACGAGCCCTTGCTCGAACTCGAAACCGACAAGGTGACGCTTGAGGTCAACGCGCCCGCCGCCGGCACGCTGGCGGAAATCGTCGCGAAGGATGGCGAGACGGTCGGCGTCGGCGCGCTGCTCGGCGTGATCGCTGCCGGTGGCGCTGCCGCCGCTTCCGCGCCGGCTGCGGTTTCCGCTCCTGCGCCGAAGGCCGCCGCCCCGGCCTCCGCTCCTTCCGCCATGCCGCCGGCGCCTGCCGCCGCGAAGATGATGGCGGAGACCGGCGTTTCGGTTTCGGAAGGCTCGGGCAAGCGCGGGCAGGTGCTGAAAGAAGATGTGATCCGCGCTGCTTCGGCGCCTGCGCCAGTTGCCGCGCCGGCCGCCCCGCGCGCCGCCTCCCCGGCCGACGACGCTTCTCGCGAGGAGCGCGTGAAGATGTCGAAGCTGCGCCAGACCATCGCGCGCCGCCTCAAGGAATCGCAGAACACTGCCGCCATGCTCACGACCTTCAACGAGGTCGACATGAGCCAGGTGATGGCGCTGCGCAACCAGTACAAGGATCTCTTCGAGAAGAAGCACGGCGTGAAGCTCGGCTTCATGAGCTTCTTCGTCAAAGCCTGCGTGCAGGCGCTCAAGGAGCTTCCGGGCGTCAATGCCGAGATCGACGGCACCGACATCATCTACAAGAACTATTACCATGTCGGCATCGCTGTCGGTACGGAGAAGGGCCTTGTGGTGCCGGTTCTGCGCGACACGGACCATCTCGGCCTTGCCGGCATCGAGAAGAGCATCGCCGATTTCGGCAAGCGCGCCCGCGACGGTCAGCTCAAGATCGAGGAGATGCAGGGCGGCACCTTCACCATCACCAATGGTGGCATCTACGGCTCGCTGATGTCGACGCCGATCCTCAATGCGCCGCAATCGGGCATTCTGGGCATGCACAAGATCCAGGAGCGCCCCGTCGCGATCGGCGGGCAGATCGTCATCCGCCCGATGATGTATCTCGCGCTCAGCTACGATCACCGCATCGTCGACGGCAAGGAAGCCGTGACCTTCCTCGTGCGCGTCAAGGAATGCCTTGAGGATCCTGCGCGCCTCGTGATGGATCTCTGATTATCGCACCCCGTCATGCCCGGCTTCAGGCCGGGCATCCATGACTTGTTTGCCCGGTGACGACACGAAGTCGTGGATGGCCGGGCCAGACCCGGCCATGACGCCGAAGGAGCCCTTTCATGTCCTACGATCTCATCGTCATCGGAACCGGCCCCGGCGGCTATGTCTGCGCCATCCGCGCAGCGCAGCTTGGGATGAAGGTCGCCGTGATTGAGAAACGCGGTTCAGCGGGAAAGCAGCTTCATGGCGGCACCTGCCTCAATGTCGGCTGCATCCCCTCGAAGGCGCTGCTGCACGCCTCGGAGATGTTCGATGAAGCCGGCCATGGCTTCGCGGCGCTCGGCATCGAGGTGAGCGCGCCCAAACTCAACATCGCGGCGATGATGAAGCACAAGCAGGATACGGTGGATGCCAATGTCAACGGCGTCGCCTTCCTGCTCAAGAAGAACAAGATCGAGGCGTTCCACGGCCTCGGCACCATCCTCTCGGCCGGCAAGGTGCAGGTGACGGCAGAGGATGGCGGCAAGCAGGTTCTCGAAGCGAAAAACATCGTGATCGCGACCGGCTCGGAGGTCTCCTCGCTGCCGGGCGTGACGATCGACGAGAAAATCGTGGTCTCCTCGACCGGCGCGCTGGAACTGGCTGGTGTGCCGAAGAAGCTCGTCGTCATCGGCGCAGGGGTGATCGGACTCGAGCTGGGTTCCGTATGGCGCCGGCTCGGCGCCGAAGTGACGGTGGTGGAATATCTCGACCGCATCCTGCCGGGCATGGATGGCGAGGTCGCCAAGAACTTCCAGCGCATGCTGGGCAAGCAGGGTTTCACTTTCCACCTCTCCAGCAAGGTGACCGGCGTGAAGGCTGGCAAGACCGGCGCGAGCGTCTCCTTCGAGCCGGTGGCCGGCGGCGAGGCGCAGAGCCTCGATGCTGATATCGTGCTGGTCGCGACCGGCCGCCGCCCGAACACGGATGGCCTGGGCCTTGAAGCGGCGGGCGTTGCGATGGAGCGCGGCAAGGTCGTCATCGACGATCACTTCGCCACCAATGTGAAGGGCATCTACGCGATCGGCGATGTCGTGCGTGGGCCGATGCTGGCGCACAAGGCCGAGGACGAGGGTATCGCGGTGGCGGAAATCCTCGCGGGTCAGCGCGGACACGTGAATTACGATGTCATTCCCGGCGTGGTCTACACGCATCCGGAGGTTGCTTCGGTCGGCAAGACCGAGGAGGAGCTCAAGGCGGCGGGGATCGAATACAATATCGGAAAATTCCCCTTCACCGCCAATGGCCGCGCCCGCGCCAACCGCGCGACGGATGGTTTCGTGAAGGTGCTGGCGGACAAGGCGACGGACCGCGTGCTCGGCGTTCACATCCTCGGTGTTGGTGCCGGCGAGATGATCCACGAGGCGGCGGTTCTGATGGAGTTCTCGGGCTCGGCGGAGGATCTCGCCCGCACGTGCCATGCCCATCCCACGATGAGCGAGGCGGTGAAGGAAGCCGCGCTCGGGGTCGCCAAGCGCGCGATCCATGTGTGATTGCGGCTGGAGCCGTCGGAAATAAAAAGGGCGCCTCAGGCGCCCTTTCTTTTTGAGGGGGTCAATGCCCCAGGGGGAGCAGGAACGGCTTCCAGATTCCGATTCCCATCAGCACCATGGCGAGCAGCCCCAGCCCACCCGCGGCATAAGCAAGTGCGATCAGCCCCGTGATCACCGCTGCGGAGGCGACGACGATGCCGATCTGAAGCGCGGCGGAGGAAAGTTCGAAGACTTCCGAGCGCTGCTTGGTGAAATCGCGCCGCTCCTCGGCGGCCTTGGCGCGAATAATCAGCTCCTTGCGACCCTCATTTGTCTCCGGCTCACTTTCATAGCGCGCGGCGACATCGCGCCATTTCTTGATCTGCGCTTCCATCGCGGCCTTGGCGGCGCCATCCTGCGTGATCGAGGCGCTGACCGCCATTTCCTCCGCCGCGACCTGCACATTGGTGCGGCGGATCGTCTTGGCCTGGAAGAAAGCCCAGAGATTGGAAGCTTCGACATTCTTGGCGAGCGATTCGTTCTCGCTTTGCTTGTTACCCATTTCCGAAAAGGCCAGCATCAGCGCCAGCACTGCGATCAGCAGGCCGATCTTCTTGTTGGAGCCCTCGATTTCCGGCCCGGCATGCGACATGGGATTCTCCCCGAATCAGTTGTGGTGCGGGGAGTATTTCCACGCTGATGACAGCTTCAAGACGGGGCTGTGGATGATTTCAGGCGCGCGGATGCGCGGCCTTGTAGGCCTGCATCAGCCGCGCGGTATCGACCTCGGTATAAACCTGTGTGGTCGAGAGCGAGGCGTGGCCGAGAAGTTCCTGAATGGTGCGCAGATCGCCGCCGCGCGCGAGCAGATGCGTCGCGAAGGAATGGCGCAGCGCGTGCGGTGTCGCGGTTTCAGGCAGGCCAAGCGCGCCGCGCAGGGATTCCATCGCGAGCTGGATGATGCGCGGCGAGAGCGGCCCGCCCTTCGCGCCGACAAAGAGAGGCCCTTCCGCGCCGGGATTATATGGGCATTGCGCGAGATATTCGTCGATCGCGCGTGCGATCTGCGGCAAGATCGGTACCTGGCGCGCCTTGCCGCCCTTGCCGGTGATCGTGATGGTTTCGCCGGCTTTCGGCGCATCGCCTCTCCTGAGCGAAAGCGCTTCGGAAATACGCAGGCCGCCGCCATAGAGCAGGGCCATCACGGCGGCATCGCGCGCGAGAATCCAGGGCTCGCGCGTCTCGCCCGCGCGGGTTTCGATGCGGCTTGTCGCGCGGGCATCGCCGGGGTTCAGCGGGCGCGGCAGGCCCTTCTTCACGCGCGGTCCCTTCACGGCCTTGAAGGCGGAGGCGTGGCCGTAACCCTCGCGTTCGAGATAGCGCGCGAAGGAACGCAACCCTGCAAGCTGACGCATGAGCGAACGGCTCTCCACGCCCTTTTCACGACGCTCGGCAAGGAAAAGGCGTAGATCGGCGGGTTTCACGGCGAGAAAATCGCCCGGTGAGCGGCGCTCCATTCCCAGAAAGGCGGCAAATTGCGCCACATCGCGGCCATAAGCCTCGAGTGTTTTTGCGGAATAGAGGCGTTCCTGCGCGAGCATCGCCAGCCAGGCGATGCGGCAGGTTTCGAGCCCTTGCGGTTGTTCACCCATATCGTTACCCCGTCCCCACCATTCTGGCGGGCGCGGGTTAAGGAAATGCGGAAGCGGCAAGGCGGCGTTGTGCCGAAATTCGTGCTATCTGCCGCTGTCGCATGATTGAAGATCTTTTCCCCGCTCCGAATGCTGGCGATTCCGCGCCTGATATCGCGGAGATCGCGCTGCCTGTCGCGGTGGATCAGCCCTATTCCTACCGCATCCCCGCAGGGATGCGGCTCGAAATCGGTGAATGCGTGCGCGTGCCGCTCGGCCCGCGCGAGACCTATGGAATCGTCTGGGATCTGCGCGCCGGTCCGGCCGGCGGCAATCTGAAGCCGGTGAGCGGCAAGACATCGCTCCCCTTGATGCGCCCGCAGATGCGCCGCTTCCTCCAGCGTGTCGCGGATTACACGCTCGCGCCCCTCGGGATGGTGGCGCGGATGGCGCTGCGCGACCCGGAGGCGGAGGCACATGAGGCGCCGAAATTCGGCGTCCGCGCGACGGGAAAAATACCCGATCGCATGACCCCTGCGCGTGCGCGGCTGATCGAGGCGGCGAAAGGCGGGCTGGTCCACAGGAAGCGCGACCTTGCCGGCGCGGCCTCCTGCTCGACCGGCGTCATTGACGCGCTGGTGGATGACGGCGCCTTCGAGATCGTTCCGCTCAAGCCCGAGGCGCGGGCGGCGGGGCTCGATCCCGCCGCGCGCATCCCGGATTTATCCCTGATGCAGGAAGAGGCCGCGACGGCGCTGCGGGTGGCGGCAACGGCTGGCGCCTTCGCCCCCATCCTGCTTGAAGGCGTCACCGGCTCGGGCAAGACGGAGGTCTATTTCGAGGCCGTCGCGGCGGCGCTGCGCGCAGGCAGGCAGGTGCTGATCCTGCTGCCGGAAATCGCGCTGACGCCGGAATTCCTCGCGCGTTTCGTTTCCCGTTTCGGCGCTCTGCCGGGGGCGTGGCATTCCGGCATCGCCCCCACCCGGCGCGACCGGCTCTGGCACGCCATCGCCGAGGGCGAGGCGCGGGTCGTGGTCGGTGCCCGCTCCGCGCTCTTCCTGCCTTTCGTTGATCTGGGCCTGATCATCGTCGATGAGGAGCATGAGGCCGCGTTCAAGCAGGATGACCTCGTGCGCTACAATGCGCGCGACATGGCGGTGTTGCGCGCCCAGATCGAGGGCTGCCCGGTGGTTCTGGCCTCGGCGACGCCCTCCATCGAAAGCCGCGTGAATGCCGCGCAGGGGCGCTATCGCCATCTCCGCCTGCCAGACAGGGCCGGCGGACGCGCCATGCCGCGCATCGAGGCGCTCGATATGCGTCAGGACGCGCCCTCGCCGGGGCGTTTCCTGTCGCCGCGCCTGATCGCCGAGGCGGGTGAAACGTTGGCGCGCGGGGAGCAAGTGCTGTTCTTCCTCAACCGCAGGGGTTACGCGCCGCTGACGCTTTGCCGCGCCTGCGGGCATCGCTGGCAATGCCCGCAATGCGATGCCTGGCTGGTCGAGCATCGTTTCCGCCGGGCGCTTGTCTGCCATCATTGCGGCCATACCGAACGGCGGCCGACGCAATGCGTCGCTTGTGGCGCGGAAGAGAGCCTCACCGCCTGCGGGCCGGGGGTTGAGCGCATCGCGGAAGAAGTGGCGGAGGCTTTTCCCGATTTCCGCCATGTCACGCTGTCGAGCGATTTTCCCGGCGGAACCGAACGGCTCCGGCAGGAGCTGGCTGCGGTCGCGGCCAAGGAATTCCCGATTGTCATCGGCACGCAGCTGATCGCGAAAGGGCATAACTTCCCCCATCTCACGCTTGCCGCCGTCCTCGATGCCGATATCGGGCTGGTCTCGTCCGATCCGCGCGCGGCGGAGCGCACTTTCCAGCTTCTCGCGCAGGTGACGGGGCGTGCCGGGCGCGGCGAAAAGGCAGGGCGCGGCCTGCTCCAGACCTATCAGCCCGATCATCCGGTGATCCGGGCCTTGCTCTCGGGTGATCACGAGCGCTTTTACGCGGAAGAGATCGCGGCCCGGCAGGCGGCGGGCTTGCCACCCTTCGGGCGCCTTGCGAGCCTGCTCGTCTCGGCGCGGGAAAGGGCGGCGGCGGAAGCCCATGCGCGCCGGTTGGCTGAAGCGGGGCACCAAGAGCTGCGTGCGCATGCGCCGGAGGATATCGCGCTTCTCGGCCCGGCCGATCCGCCCATCGCGCTTTTGCGCGGCAAGCACCGGGTGCGCCTCATCCTCAAATGCGCCCGCAAGGTCAATCTGCAAGAGGTGATCCGCCGGATCCTGCACGGGGCTGGCCCGGCCAAGGGCGGCGCGCGCCTTGATATCGACATCGATCCGGTCAGCTTTTTCTGATCCCCGCCGGCGGTAAAAAATAATCGCGGATTTCGTGAATCTTGTCATTCGCTTGGGCAGAACGGTCCTGTCGGACGAAGGGAGCATGCCTTGGCGGGATTCATGGCCCCAAAGGGGTTGCGCATGGGGTGAAGATTTGTTAGCGACCGCGCAACCCTTGCAATGCCATCCGGCCGCGAGGGGCCAGATCCGTTGATTGATCCCCAACCGAGGGGCACTTCACCAGATCGCAGCGCATCGCGCTCGCGGGTTGGTAAGGTGTGAAAGCGAAAGAGCCTTGTCGTGGCCTCATCCAGCCCGATCGTTTCAGGAATTGCGGGGCGTTACGCCACCGCTCTGTTTGAGCTGGCGAGCGAGGGCAAGGCGCTCGACAAGGTCGGCGAGGCGCTCGATCGCTTTCTGGCCTTGCTTGATGGCAGCGAGGATCTCGACCGGCTCGTCAAGAGCCCGGTTTTCACGGCCGAGGAGCAGGTTGCTGCCCTCTCAGCTGTTCTCGCGAAGGCCAAGATTGACGGTCTCGCCGCGAATTTCCTCCGGCTTGTTGCTGCCCGTCGCCGCCTTTTCGCGGTGCGCGGCATGATCGCCGGCTACAAGGCCATGGTTGCCGAGAAGCAGGGTATCGTCGCCGCTGAAGTTACGGTGGCCGAGCCGCTCTCGGACAAGAACCGCGCCGCCGTGCAGGAGGCCCTCGAGGGTCAGGCCGGCAAGAAGATCGCCCTCACGCAGAAGGTCGATCCCGCCATTCTCGGTGGTCTCGTCGTGAAGATGGGCAGCCGCATGATCGACGCTTCCCTGAAGACCAAACTCAACGCGATGAAACTCGCGATGATCAACGCATAAACCGGTTCCCTCGCGAACCATGCACATCCCTCGCATTTCGGAACGGGCGGGACCCGCGAAATGCTCTCGATACGGAAAGGCTTGACCGATGGATATCCGCGCCGCTGAGATCTCCGCGATCCTCAAGGAGCAGATCAAGAATTTCGGGGCTTCGGCGGAAGTCGCCGAGGTCGGACAGGTTCTCTCGGTCGGTGACGGCATTGCGCGCGTCTTCGGCCTCGACAAGGTCCAGGCCGGTGAGATGGTCGAGTTCGAGAACGGCGCCCGTGGCATGGCGCTCAACCTTGAGACCGACAATGTCGGTATCGTTATTTTCGGTTCGGACCGCGACATCAAGGAAGGCCAGACGGTCAAGCGCACCGGCGCCATCGTTGACGTGCCGGTCGGCAAGGGTCTTCTCGGCCGCGTCGTCGACGCGCTCGGCAACCCGATCGACGGCAAGGGTCCGATCAAGGCCGACAAGCGCGCCCGCGTCGATGTGAAGGCGCCCGGCATCATTCCGCGCAAGTCGGTCAACGAGCCGATGGCGACCGGCCTCAAGGCGATCGACGCCCTGATCCCGATCGGCCGCGGCCAGCGCGAGCTGATCATCGGCGACCGCCAGACAGGCAAGACCGCGATCGCGCTCGACACGATCCTCAACCAGAAGCCGCTCAACGACGGCAATGACGAGAGCCAGAAGCTCTACTGCGTCTATGTCGCGGTTGGCCAGAAGCGCTCGACCGTCGCGCAGTTCGTGAAGGTTCTCGAGGAGCGCGGCGCGCTCGAATATTCGATCGTCGTCGCCGCGACCGCCTCGGACGCCGCGCCGATGCAGTTCCTCGCGCCCTTCGCCGGCTGCGCCATGGGCGAGTTCTTCCGCGATAACGGCATGCATGCCGTCATCATTTATGACGATCTCTCCAAGCAGGCCGTCGCCTATCGCCAGATGTCGCTGCTGCTGCGCCGTCCGCCGGGCCGCGAAGCCTATCCGGGCGACGTGTTCTATCTCCACTCCCGCCTTCTCGAGCGTGCCGCGAAGCTCAACAAGGACAATGGCTCGGGCTCGCTGACCGCGCTCCCGGTGATCGAGACCCAGGCGAACGACGTTTCGGCCTATATCCCGACCAACGTGATCTCGATCACCGACGGCCAGATCTTCCTTGAGACGGACCTCTTCTTCCAGGGCATCCGCCCGGCGGTGAACGTCGGTCTCTCGGTGTCGCGCGTCGGCTCCGCCGCGCAGACCAAGGCGACCAAGAAGGTCGCGGGCAAGATCAAGGGCGAACTCGCGCAGTATCGCGAGATGGCAGCCTTCGCCCAGTTCGGCTCCGATCTCGACGCGGTGACGCAGCGCCTGCTCAACCGCGGTTCGCGCCTTACCGAGCTTCTCAAGCAGCCGCAATTCTCGCCGCTCAAGATGGAAGAGCAGGTCTGCGTGATCTATGCCGGCGTCAACGGTTATCTCGACAAGCTGCCGGTGAGCCGCGTGCGCGCCTTCGAGGATGGCCTGCTCTCGCTGCTGCGCTCGAAGCATGCGGATCTCCTCAACGAGATCGGCACCTCGAAGGATCTTTCGGACGCCAATGCGGCCAAGCTGAAGGATCTCGTCGAAGGCTTCACGAAGAGCTTCGCCTGATCGGATCGATGACGGGTCGCATATTTCATGCGGCCCTGAACCTTACGGAATAAGCAGGAAAGCTTCATGCCGTCGTTGAAAGACCTCCGCAATCGCATCGCCTCGGTGAAGGCGACGCAGAAGATCACCAAGGCCATGCAGATGGTGGCCGCGGCGAAGCTGCGCCGCGCCCAGGCTGCCGCGGAAGCCGCGCGCCCCTATGCCTCGAAGATGGAGGCGGTGCTCGCCAATCTCGCCTCCGGCATTTCCGGTTCGGACGCGCCTGCGCTCCTCGCCGGTAATGGCCGCGACCAGGTTCATCTGCTCGTCGTGTGCACGGCCGAGCGCGGCCTGTGCGGCGCCTTCAATTCCTCCATCGTGCGCCTTGCGCGCGAGCGGATCAACGCGCTGCAGGCCGCCGGCAAGCAGGTGAAGATCCTCTGCGTCGGCAAGAAGGGCTACGAGCAGCTCAAGCGCCAGTATGAGAAGCTGATCCTCGATGTCATCGAGCTGCGCGGCGTCAAGAATGTCGGTTACGGCGAAGCCGAGCCGATCGCCCAGCGCGTGATCGAGATGTTCGAGGCGGGCGAATTCGATGTCGCGACGCTTTTCTATTCGCGTTTCCGCTCGGTGATCCAGCAGATCCCGACGGCGCAGGGCCTCATTCCGGCGGAAGTTCCCGCCAGCGGCGGCGCGTCGCTCGCGACCTATGATTACGAGCCTGGCGAGGGCGAGATTCTCGCCTCGCTGCTGCCGCGCAACATCGCGGTGCAGATTTTCCGGGCGCTGCTTGAGAACGCGGCTTCCGAGCAGGGCGCGCGCATGAGCGCGATGGACAACGCCACCCGCAACGCGGGTGAGATGATCAAGAAGCAGACGCAGAAATACAATCGTACGCGTCAGGCGATGATCACCAAGGAACTCATCGAAATCATTTCGGGCGCCGAGGCGCTCTGAGCAGGATCAGGAAGCAAGGGTAAACGAACATGGCCAAGCCGCAGGGTCGTATCGCACAGGTTATCGGCGCCGTCGTCGACGTGCATTTCGACGGCCACCTCCCGGAAATTCTCAACGCGCTGGAGACCGACAACCTCGGCAACCGGCTCGTTCTCGAAGTCGCGCAGCATCTGGGCGAGAATCAGGTGCGCTGCATCGCGATGGACTCGACCGAGGGTCTCGTGCGCGGCAACGCCGTCACCGATACCGGCGCGCCGATCCAGGTTCCGGTGGGCGAGGCTACCCTTGGCCGCATCATGAACGTCATCGGCGAGCCGATCGACGAGGCGGGCCCGGTGAAGGGCGATGGCCTCCGCCAGATCCACGCGCCGGCGCCGAGCTATTCCGAGCAGTCGACAGAGGCGCAGATCCTCGTCACCGGCATCAAGGTCGTCGATCTGCTCGCGCCCTACGCCAAGGGCGGCAAGATCGGCCTGTTCGGCGGCGCGGGCGTCGGCAAGACGGTTCTCATCCAGGAACTGATCAACAACGTTGCGAAGACCCATGGCGGCTACTCGGTGTTCGCCGGCGTCGGCGAGCGTACCCGCGAGGGCAACGATCTCTATCACGAGTTCATCGAATCCAAGGTCAACGCCGATCCGCATAACCCGGATCCGAGCGTGAAGTCGAAATGCGCCCTCGTGTTCGGGCAGATGAACGAGCCGCCGGGCGCCCGCATGCGCGTCGCGCTGTCGGGCCTCACCGTCGCGGAGCATTTCCGCGATCAGGGCCAGGACGTGCTCTTCTTCGTCGACAACATCTTCCGCTTCACGCAGGCGGGTTCGGAAGTCTCGGCGCTTCTCGGCCGCATCCCCTCGGCGGTGGGCTATCAGCCGACTCTCGCGACCGATATGGGCGCGCTGCAGGAGCGCATCACCACCACCACCAAGGGCTCGATCACCTCGGTGCAGGCGATCTACGTGCCGGCGGACGATCTGACCGACCCGGCGCCGGCGACCTCCTTCGCGCACTTGGATGCGACGACCGTTCTGAACCGCTCGATCGCCGAGAAGGGCATCTATCCGGCGGTAGATCCGCTCGACTCGACCTCGCGCATGCTCACTCCGGCGGTTGTCGGCGAGGAGCATTACGCGGTGGCGCGTCAGGTGCAGCAGATCCTCCAGCGCTACAAGGCGCTTCAGGACATCATCGCGATCCTGGGCATGGACGAGCTTTCCGAAGAGGACAAGCTCACCGTCGCCCGCGCCCGCAAGATCGAGCGCTTCCTCTCGCAGCCCTTCGACGTCGCGGCCGTCTTCACCGGCTCGCCGGGCGTGCAGGTGAAGATCGAGGATACGGTGAAGGGCTTCAAGGGCATCTGCGCCGGCGAATACGATCACCTGCCGGAAGCCGCCTTCTACATGGTCGGCACCATCGAGGAAGCCGTGCAGAAGGCCCAGAAGCTCGCGGCCGAGGCGGCGTAACGTCATGGCCGGGACCTTTTCCTTCGAACTCGTCTCTCCGGAGCGCGTGCTCTTCTCGGGCGAGGCGACCTCGGTGGTCGTCCCGGCTTCGGAAGGCGAGATGACGATCCTTGCGCAGCACGCGCCGCTCATGGCTTCGCTGCGCGCCGGCGTAGTCACGATCGATGGCGGCAAGCGGCTTTTCGTGCGCGGCGGCTTCGCGGATGTTTCCGCAACCGGCCTCACCCTGCTCGCCGAGCAGGCCGTGGCGCTTGAGGATGTCGATGCCGACAAGCTGGCCGGCGAGATCCGCGACGCCGAGGAAGACCTTCGCGATGCGAAATCCGACGAGGCGCGCACCAAGGCCGGTGAGAAGCTCGAAGCGCTCAAGGCGCTGATGGCGGCGGTTCGTCACTAAAACTGGCGATGCCAGACCGAGTAACAAAGGGTCGCGCGAGCGGCCCTTTTTCGTTGCATCGTTGCCGGGCTGGTCGTGGCCCTCGGCTTGACAGGGGGAAAAGGAAGCGTAATCCTTTGTTACTTAAGTAAAAAATCAGGGGAGGCGCCAATGATCGTGCAGGAGGAAGAAGGCAAGGGATTCGTGCCGCATAAGCCGATGACCAGCATCGAGAAATGGATGGCCTTCTCAGCACTCGGTTTCATGGCGGCATCGGCGCTTCTGCTTGCCTATGGGATCTACATCATCATCGTGTATACGGGCGCCCGCTCCACCTGGGTCGATGAGTTCCAATTCGGGCAGATCATCGCCCGCAATTTCGACGTGGTCTCCATTTTCGTCTTCGCGATTTCTGCCGCTTGGATCGGGCTGCGGCTTTTCGCCAAAGCAGGGCAATCGGCCAATTACGTGATCCGACCCGAGGATCAGGAATTCATCTGGCCGCTGATCGCCGAGCCAAAGCCGGACGCGATCGACCAGTATATCCGTTTGGCTTCCCTGTCCGGCATGTCTGGTACTTTCACCAAAATCGGCTTCACCGGATTGCCGCTGGCAACCGTCGCGCTCACTTTGGTTTTCGTGGGGCTCGCCTTGTTCAACCTGTCGAACAAGGAAGTGGCAACCACCCTGTTCGACATGTCGAAACTGACCCTCGGCGCCTTTATCGGCTCGTTTGTACAGAAGCAGGTCCAGGGCCGCGAGGAAGTGCCGAGCAATGGCGGCACCACACAGCGGGAGCGCGGCCTGCCTGCATAAGTGGAGGAGGCGTTCGCCTCCTCACACTTCCGAAAGCGACATGAGGCTGGCATTGCCGCCTGCCGCTGCGGAATTGACCGAGACAACCTGTTCGGTGACGAAGCGGAAGAGATAATTGGGGCCCCCCGCCTTCGGGCCCGTGCCCGAGAGCCCGTGACCGCCGAAAGGTTGCGCGCCGACCACGGCGCCGATCATGTTGCGGTTGATGTAGATGTTGCCGGTGGCAAGCTCGCCGGCGATCTTGCCGATTTCGGCATCGATGCGCGAATGGACGCCAAGTGTCAGTCCATACCCCGTCGACTCGATCGCCTTGACGATTTTCGCAAGATCACCCGCCTTGTAGCGCACGACATGGAGAACGGGGCCGAAAATCTCTTCCCGGAGGTCCTCGACCTTGCCCAGCTCGAAGATATGCGGCGCGACATAAAGCCCCTGCGGCGCCTCGCCCGCGAAATGGATCTTCGCGCTTTTCTTCATGGCGGCGATATGGGTATCGAGACGCGCCTTGGCCTCGCCGTCGATCACCGGGCCGATATGCGTCTCGATGCGGCGCGGATCGCCGAGGCGAAGCTCCTTTGCCGCGCCCGCGATCATCTCGATCATCTTGTCGGCGACATCCTCCTGCACGCAAAGCAGACGCAATGCCGAGCAACGCTGGCCAGCCGAGCGGAAGGCGGAAATCACCACGTCGTCCGCCACTTGTTCGGGCAGGGCGGTGGCATCGACGATCATCGCGTTGATGCCACCGGTCTCGGCGATGAGCGGTACGATCGGACCGTCCTTCGCGGCGAGAGCACGGTTGATGCGCCGCGCGGTTTCGGTGGAGCCGGTGAAGACCACGCCGGCGATACGCGGATCGTTGACGAGCGCGGCACCGATGGCGCCATCACCAAGAACGAGGTTGAGCGCATCGCTCGCTACCCCCGCCTTGTGCATCAGCTGAACGGCGAAATGGCCGATCATCGGCGTCTGCTCGGCAGGTTTGGCGACGACGGCGTTGCCTGCGGCGA
The DNA here is from genome assembly GCA_020161575.1 of Pseudomonadota bacterium. Classification (GTDB taxonomy): domain Bacteria; phylum Pseudomonadota; class Alphaproteobacteria; order Rhizobiales; family Beijerinckiaceae; genus Rhabdaerophilum. Next base: position 157,438 of record JAIUNR010000004.1, on the reverse strand, counting down.
GCGCCGCGGCGATCTGACCGACGAAAATCGCCAGCGGGAAGTTCCACGGCGCGATCGCCACGAACACCCCACGCGGGCGATAGAGCAGACGGTTATCCTCGCCGGTCGGGCCGGGCAGGGCGATGGGGCGGGAAAGCAGGCGCTCCGCCTCGTCGGCATAGTAACGCAGGAAATCGACGGCCTCGCGCAACTCCGCGATGGCGTCATCCAGCGTCTTGCCGGCCTCACTCTGCAACAGGCCCAGCATCCGGCCTGTTTCCGCTTCGAAAAGCTCGGCGGCCCGGCGCAGTGCCTGCGCGCGGATCGCGACCCCGGTCTGGCTCCAGCGCAGATAGCCGCCGCAAGCGGCATCTACCGCGCGTGTCGCGACATCCGGCGTTCCATTCTCGATCTGCCCGACGCTCTGGCCGTCGATCGGTGAAGGTAGCGCTTCCACCTTGCCGGCAATGGCGCTGCCGGCGATCAGGCTTCGGGCATGTCCGGCCTCGAATTTGCGCGCCGTGAGGAGCTTGTCCAGCGTTTCGGCATGACCAAGCTCATAGCCCTGGCTGTTCCTGCGCTCGGTGCCGTAGAGCGCGGCGGGGCGGGCAACGCCGGCATGGCGCGCCTTGCGGGAATCCCCGATCAGCGCCGCCGGGCGGGTGAGGAGCTTTTCGACCGGCACGGAAGAATCCGCCGCTTCATGGACGAAGGAGGAATTCGCGCCGTTCTCGAGCAGGCGGCGCACGAGATAGGCGAGAAGGTCGCGGTGTCCGCCGACCGGGGCATAGACACGGCAGGCGGCACCGGGATTGTCGGCGAGAAGCGCGGTATAGACCGCGTCGCCCATGCCGTGCAGGCGCTGGAATTCATACCCTTCGGTGCCGCCCGCCATCGCGCGGATCGTCGCGACCGTCAGCGCGTTATGGGTGGCGAATTGCGGATAGATGCGCGCGCGCGCCGCCAGCAGCGCCTTGGCTGAGGCGATGTAGTTGAGATCAGTCATCGCCTTGCGTGAAAAGACGGGGAAATCGTCGAGGCCGCGTTCCTGAGAGCGCTTGATCTCGCTGTCCCAGTAGGCGCCCTTGACGAGCCGCACCATGAAGCGGCGTCCGGTGGCGATGGCGAGCTGATCGAGCCATTCGATCACGCCCTGACAGCGCTTCTGGTAGGCCTGAACGGCAAGGCCCATTCCATCCCAGCCGGCGAGCGAAGGCTCTTCGGCGAGGCGGGCGAAGATATCGAGCGAGAGCTCGAGACGATCCGCCTCTTCGGCATCGATGGTGAAATTGAGATCGTAGGATTTGGCGGAGGCGGCGAGTTCCACCACCATCGGCACGAGTTCGACAAGAACGGCATCGCGATTGGTCGCTTCATAGCGCGGATGCAGGGCCGAGAGCTTCACCGAGATGCCGGGACGATCGGGCAGGGGCAGGTTGCCCGCCTTCTCGCCGATATGGCGGATGGCATTGGCGTAGCTCTCGAAATAGCGCCGGGCATCCTCGCGGGTGCGAGCACCCTCGCCGAGCATGTCGAACGAGTAGCGGTAGTTGCGCCCGGCGCCCGAGCCGGCCCGCGTGAGCGCCTCGGAGATCGTCTGGCCAAGCACGAAATGGTTGCCCATCACCTTCATCGCCTGCCGCGCAGCGGTGCGCACGGTGGGAAGGCCGATGCGCTTGGCGAGGCTCGCGAGGATGCCGTCCGGCGTTTCGCCCGGCTGGATGATGCGCGCGCCGATCCCCAGCGCCCAGGCGGAGGCGTTGATCAGCAGCGCATCCGATTTGGGCTCGTGATGCGTGAAATTGCCCTGCCCGAGCTTGTCCTCGATGAGCTTGTCCGCGGTGAGCGAATCCGGCACGCGCAGCAGGGCTTCCGCCAGCACCATCAGGGCCAGCCCCTCCTTGGTTGAAAGCGCGTATTCCTGGAGGATTTGCTCGACGCCGCCGAACCCGCCCGAGCCGGCACGGATCGCGCCGATCAGGCGCCGGGCTTCTTCGTCGATGGCACGTTCGGCTTCCGCCGGGAGCGCGGCCTGGGCCAGCAGGGCGGCGGCAAGGGTCACGTCATCCGGCGCGTAGGGTGCGCGGAACGGCGGGATCTTCGAGCGCGAGGCCTCTTGCATGGTTTGTCCTTTTCGGCGAAAAATGAAAGGCGTTGGGATCTTTCCAATTGGTATGGCCAAACAATAGGTGTTTCCACTGCGATTTTGGTCTTGCCATGGTGACTTTCACTGCTGTAGAGCCAAATTTTGGTTCCTAGCAGAGATATTCCATGTCAGATACTCTTGATCGCGCGGATCTGAAGATCCTCCGGGCCCTCCAGCAGGATGGCCGTCTGTCCACCGTCGCGCTTGCGGAGAAGGTGGGCCTGTCACCCACCGCGACGACCGAGCGGGTCAAGAGGCTCACCCGCGACGGATTCATCAAGGGCTACCATGCCGAGCTCAACCCCGCCCTGCTCGACCGTTCCCTGCTCGTCTTCATCGAGGTGACCCTCGACAAGACCACGCCCGATGTCTTCGCGAAATTCGCGGTCGCGGTGCGGGCCTCGCGCGAGATCCTTGAGTGCCATCTCGTCGCGGGCGGGTTCGATTACCTGATCAAGACCCGGGTTAAGGACATGGAAGCCTATCGCTACCTTCTCACCCAGACCATCCTCTCCATGCCGGGCGTACGCGAATCACGCTCCTACGCGGTGATGGAGGAAGTGAAGCACCAGAACGAATTGCCGGTGTGAGAGCGGGCGCCTTGCGGCGCCCAGCCCGGATCAGGCTTTCTCGACGCGCGTGCGCGTTTTCCAGAGCGAGACCAGGATGCCGCCGAGGATGAGCGCCAACGTCGCGCCCAGCGAGATCGCGGGGTTGAGCTTGCCCATGATCTCGTTCCAGAAGATCTTGAGGCCGATGAAGACCAGCACCAGCGCCAGCGCGTATTTGAGATAGTGGAAACGGTGCACCATCGCCGCCAGCGCGAAATAGAGCGCGCGCAGGCCGAGAATCGCCATGATATTCGCGGTATAGACGACGAAGGTGTCGGTCGTGATCGCGAAGATGGCGGGCACGGAATCCACCGCGAAGATCAGATCCGCGATGTTGATCACGATGAGCGCCAGCAACAGCGGCGTGGCGAAGGTCGTCATCTTGCCGGTTGACGGATCTTCCTGGCGGACAAGGAACTTCTGCCCGTGAAGTTGGTCGGTCACGTTGAGGCGCTTGCGCAGGAAGCGGATGACCGGGTTCTTCGACACATCCGGCTCGGCTTCCGGCACGATCAGCATCTTGATGCCCGTGGCGATAAGGAACGCGCCGAACAGATAGAGCACCCAGCCGTAATTCTGCACCAGCGCCGCGCCCACCGCGATCATCAGGCCGCGCAGCACGATCACGGCAAGAATGCCCCAGACCAGTGCGCGGTATTGATAGCGGGCGGGAATCGCGAAGAACGAGAAGATCAGCGAAATGACAAAGACATTGTCGATCGACAGCGCTTTCTCGATGAAGAAGCCCGTGAAATAGGCGATGCCGGCATGGGTGCCGTCCTCGGTTACGAGGCGGCCGGTTTCATAGGACCACCAGATATAGCCGCCGAAGGCGATGGCGACGGCGAAATAGAAGGCGGAAAGCCACAGGCTTTCGGCGATGCCGAGTTCCTTTTCCTTGCGGTTGAGGATGCCGAGATCAAAGGCCAGCAGGGCGAGGATTGTGAAGATGAAGGACGCCCACAGCCAGAGCGGCTTGCCGAGAAAGGACGCGAATAGAATGTCGATCATGGTTTGTTACCGTGTTTGAGCCCATATCAAGGTTCCGACATCGCGAGGACATGCCACGCCAGAGGGGCCCGGTAACCGCTGGCAGGGATAAAGCGCGCTCTGGCATTCTGTCAAGATGACATGAAAAAAGGGGTAAAGGTTGCGTTTGTGCGCGAAAGGCCGATAGAAATCGCGCCGTATCGATGAAGGCCGGAGGTTCCGCTGAGTACGCCCCCCTTGTCCGATCGCGCGCTGCTGGGCGCGCCCGCGCCGTATGAGAAGGTGATCGAGCGGTTCCGCTGGCCGGATACCGCGGCCTTCAACATCGCAGCCGCATGCTGCGATTTTCACGCGCAAACCGAGCCGGACAGGCCGGCCTTGCTTGAGGTCGGGCCCGATTTTGCGGTTTCCACCCTCACGTTTGGCGAACTTCGCCGCGAGGCAGACAAGCTCGCCCATGCCCTTGTTCGCGCCGGGATACAGCCGGGAGACCGGGTTGCGATCTTTCTGCCGCAGGGGCGGCATGTCGCGATCGGGCATATGGCGATCTACAAGATCGGCGCGATCGCGCTGCCGCTGGCGGCCTTGTTCGGCGCGGAAGCCATCGCCTATCGCCTTGCGGATTCAGGTGCGCGCGTGGTGCTGACCGACGCGGCGGGTGCGGCGAAGCTCGCCCCGCTGCGTGCTGGTGCGCCGGCACTCGAGCATGTCATTTCCCGTGATGGGCGCGGAGACGGCGCCATTGGCTGGCATCGCTTTGTCGAAGGCGTGCCGGAACGCTTCGACACGCGTGCGAGTCGAGGCGAGGACCCGGCGCTGATGATTTATACCTCCGGTACGACCGGACAGCCGAAGGGCGCCTTGCATGCGCATCGGGTGCTGATCGGCCATCTTCCCGGCGTGGAGATGCATCACGATTTCGCGCCCCAAAGGGGGGACCGCTTCTGGACGCCGGCGGATTGGGCCTGGGCCGGGGGATTGCTCAACATCCTCCTGCCCGGCCTCTATTTTGGCATTCCCGTCGTGGCCTGGCCGTTCCAGAAATTCGACCCCGAGGCCGCTTTCGCCATGATGGCGCGGCTTGAAGTGCGCAATGCCTTCATTCCCCCCACGGCCTTGCGCATGATGCGGCAGGTGCAGAATCCGCGTGCCCGCTTCGGGATTCCCCTGCGCTCGCTGGGGTCGGGGGGCGAGGCTTTGGGCACGCCCACTTTCGAATGGGGGCGCGAAGCGCTCGGGCTCGAGATCAACGAATTCTACGGCCAGACCGAGTGCAACCTCGTTCTCTCCGCCTCCCATGCGATGGGGGTGATCCGCCCCGGCATGATCGGCAAGCCGGTACCGGGGCATCGGGTCGCGGTGATCCGCGAGGACGGGACTTTGGCCGCGATCGGCGAGCGGGGGCAGATCGCGGTGCGGCGCCCGGACCCGGTGATGTTTCTCGGGTACTGGAATAAACTGCAGGCGACGCGGGAAAAATTCATCGGCGACTGGATGACGACCGGTGATCAGGGTGCGGTCGATGAGGATGGCTATATCGGATTCGTGGGGCGCGATGATGATCTCATCACCTCTTCGGGCTATCGCATCGGTCCTGTCGAGATCGAGGATTGCCTGATCAAGCACCCTGCGGTCGCGCTTGCGGCGGTCGTGGGCAAGCCCGATCCCCTGCGCACGGAGATCGTCACGGCGTTCCTCATGCTCAAGCCGGGGCACGTGCCCGGCGAGGCGTTGAAAGAGGAGATCCGCCTGCATGTTCGCGAGCGGCTTTCCGCGCATGAATACCCGCGCGAGATCCATTTCGTGTCGGAAATGCCGATGACCACGACGGGCAAGATCATCCGGCGCGTGCTGCGGGACCGGCTGATCAACGGCGAGGTCTAGGCTTTACCCCCTGATAAGGGCTTGCCAATAGGGCTCGATCACCGCGCGTGGCAGGCCATCCGTGATGAAGACGAGCCGCGAACGTCTGTCCCGGCTCGGCCAGCGTGCAAGGCGGGTTAGGGGATGCGCGACTGATTGCACATGGTGGATCAGCGCTGGTTGCTCCGGTGTTTCCGCAAGTGCGATGAGCCCCTTCACGCGCAGCAATCGCGGGCCGTGAAGAATGCGCAGCGCCTCGCGAAAGGCGATGAGCCTGGCCTCGGGGATGGGCGCATCGGCGATGAAGGTGAAGCTTTCGATTGTTTCGCCATGCCGGTTCGGCGCGTGACCCGCGACATGTGGGCTGGTGGCGCCGAGCCACGCAGCGATTTCGCCTTCATCGAGGCTTTCGGGAGCAAAGGCGCCGGCGAAAAGCGATGGCGGCGCGAACAGGCTTTCGTCGAGAATTGGTGACGCGGCGGGGTTAAGCGCGGCGATGGTGGCGCCAAGCGCATCGAGTGAGGCGGCATCCGCCAGATCTGCCTTGGTGATCAGCAGCCTGTCCGCCAGCGCGACCTGCCGGCGCGCCTCGGGATGGGCGGCGAGGGTCGCGGCGCCATTCACCGCATCCACCAATGTCAGCAGGCCGGAAATCGCAAATCGTTTCGACAGATACGGGTGCTGGAGCACGGATTGCAGGATGGGCAGCGGATCGGCCAGCCCCGTTGTCTCGATGATGACCTGCCGAAAGAAGCGGATGCGGTTGTTGTCGCGCCGGCGCAGCAGATCCTCGAGCGTTGCGACGAGATCGCCGCGGATCGTGCAGCACAGGCATCCCGCCGCCATCAGGATCATGTCGCCCGGCGCTTCCTCGACAAGCAGATGATCGAGCCCGGTCTCCCCGAACTCGTTGATGATCACCAGCGTATCGGCGAGCGCGGAATCGGCCAGCCAGCGGTTGAGCCGCGTCGTCTTTCCCGCGCCGAGAAAGCCGGTCAGGATCGCGAGCGGAATCGGGCGGAGCGGGTCAGACGGGACCATCGGACGTTACTTCGGCCTTTGGCGTATCGATCAGGATCTCGGCTGCGAGCGCGGCCAGGATGAGCCCGACCCCGAGGATTTCGACCGGGCGAAGGGTTTCGCCGAGCGCGAATCCCGCGAGCACGATGGCGGTGACGGGTTCGAGCAGGAACAACAGGCCGGTGCGGCTTGCGCTGATCCGACGGGCAGCATGGAGCTGAAGGAAGAAGCCGAGCGCATAGCCCACCATCGCGATGAGGATCGCGATCGGTGCCGCCTTGAAGACGGCAACGGGCACCGGCCCGCCATTGATGAGTGCGATCACCAGCGATACCGGGATCATCACCAGCTGGGTCCAGAACAGGTTGCGCTGCGGTGTACCCTCGACATTGCCGGCGAGGATGAAGAGGGCGGCGGAACACAGGGCCGCGAGGATCGCGAAGCCCACGCCAACCAGCGAGAGCTTGTCCGCCGAGGGGCCAACCGCGAGGACGAGGCCCGCGAAAGCAATCGCGAAGATGCCGATCTGCTTGGCCGCGAGGCGGCGCCCCTCCAGCCGGTTCGAGATCAGCATCACGATGAGCGGGAACGTGTAGAAGATCACTACCGCCATCGGAACGGCAAGGTGATCGAGGGCGGAGAGATAGAAGGTTGCCGTCAGGCTGGCCGCCAGCGCGAGGCGGAGCACGGGCGCGCGTTCCTGCGGCATGAGGGCGAGACGCTGCCCGGTGGCGAGCGCGAAGCCGCCGATCAGCACGGCGAGGATGAGGGCGCGGTAGAAGATGAGATCGGCGCCGAACATCCCCGCCTGCGAAGCGCTGCGGACGGCGGGAACATTGATACCGAAGGACATCGCGGCGAGCAGCGCGAGGCCGGTTCCGATGAGGATGGTGCGGCGCGCGGCGGCAAGGGCTCCGCTCTGGTCTGAAAGGGAAGGGTCACTCACGATCTAGGCCTGGCTTTGGCTTCGATCTTTTTCTTGCGAGGCGCCTCAACCTTCTTTTCCGGCGCTTTGGCCGACGCGGCGTTGCGCGCGGGCGCGAGCGGCGGTGCTGTCAGATTGGCGCGGTTGGCGAGCGATGCGCCGGCAGCAGGGCGTGGCGGGGCGGCCTTCGCCTGCCCGATCCTGCCCGCGCCGGGAAGGGGCGCGGTGAGCGCCAGCGGATTGCCTGAGGCGTTGCGCTTGGCTTCCGGCGCGAAAGCCTGGCTTCTGGCCTGAACGGGCTCGCCGCCCGGCCGCCGGGCGATTTCCGTGCTGCCGGGCTTGCGACCGATATAGACGGGGATGGGGTCGAATTCGGTACGCGGCCCGAGCGCGATCTGGTTGCCGACGCGCTGGCCGACACCATGCGCGGGTAAGGCGCGGGCGGAGAAGCCGACCAGCATATCCGGCTTGTCGGTGTTGCCGGAGGGGTTAAAGCTCATGGCCGCGCCGGAATCTTCCTCGGAGGCCGGCGCTCCGCGCCGCCCGCAGATTTCCGCGCGGCGGTTGGGTGCGATACGCTCGGAACTGGTCGGGAGCGCCGCGAGCGACATGCCGCCGCTCCGCCCGCCGAACAGCGAGAAACCACCGCCGGAGAAACCTTGGTCAAGCAGTTGCGCGGCTTTCAGGGTGCGGTCCGCCCCGGTGGTCGCGCCGAAAACCACGGCGATCAGCGTGCGTCCATTGCGTTCCGCCGCGGAAACGAGGTTGAAGCCCGAGGCGCAGACAAAACCCGTCTTCATCCCCATCGCGCCGGGATAGCGCCCGACAAGCCCGTTGGTATTGGCGAATTTGCGCTGCCCGAGCTGCACCGCGCCGATACCCCAGAGATCGCGGTAATGCGGGAATTCGACCAGAAGCGCACGCGCGAGCAAGGCCATGTCGCGGGCTGAGGAGACATGGCCTTCCTGATGCAGCCCGTGCGGATTGACGAAATGGCTCTCGCGCATGCCAAGCCGTGCCGCCTCGCGGTTCATCATTGCGGAAAATCCCGCCGTCGAGCCGCCGATCCCCTCCGCGATGACGGTGGAGACGTCATTGGCCGATTTGACCATGATGATCTTGAGCGCGTTCTCGAGCGTGATTTCCTGCCCCGCCTTGAGCCCGATCTTGCTCGGCGGCTGTTTTGACGCCACCGCCGATACCACGATCGGCGTGTCGAACTTGATCAGCCCCTGCTCGACCGCGCGCAGCGCGACATAGGCGGTCATCAGCTTGGTCGTCGAGGCTGGAAACCAGGGGCGTGTCGCCTCTTCCGAATGGAGAACCTCGCCGGTCGCGGCATCGACAATGACGGTGGGAACCATCGGGTCGGCGCGAAGCGCGACGCTGGAAATCAGGAGCGCGGCGCCAGCCAGCGCGATGCGTGAAACGGGTGACGGCACGGCGGCCTCGGCTTTCCTGCCCGCCTTCCGGCGTGGCGATTCGACACGGCAATTCGATTCGATCTGGGCATTCCCCGAGCATTCTTCGTAGCCGCGCGATTCGCGGAAGAGAAGGGGTATGCCAGTCTCCCCGGAGGAAAAGTCAGGAGATTATGGCACGCAGAGGGCGATGCGTGGATTTTCATCTTCGTTTGTCGATGTCAGGATGCTTGGCCTTCTTGACCAGACTTCACGCTGAAGACTGGAATTCACTTTTCCCCGCATGCCGGCAATGTTAAATCTTGAACAATCTGGCGCCAAATCCACGCAACCTCCAAGGAGTTGTCCATGAGTGCTTCGATCATCGGCTGGGCCCATCTTCCCTTCGGAAAGCGTGAGGAAACGCTTGAGGAGATGATCGTCGCGGCGGCGCGCGGCGCGCTGGAACATGCCGGCGTCTCGGCGGAAGAGGTCGACGAGATCTATCTCGGGCATTTCAATGCCGGCTTCTCGGCGCAGCATTTCACGGCGTCATTGATCCTTCAGGCTGACCCGGCCCTGCGCTTCAAGCCGACGACGCGCGTCGAGAACGCCTGCGCGACCGGCACGGCGGCGGTACATCAGGCCGCAAAGGCAATCGCCGCCAAGGCCGCGAAAATCGTGCTGGTTGTTGGCGTTGAACAGATGACGCGCATGCCCGGGCCTGAAATTGGCAACACCTTGCTCAAGGCATCCTATCTGCCTGAGGATGGTGATACGCCGGCCGGTTTCGCAGGTGTGTTCGGCAAGATCGCGGGAGCCTATTTCCAGCGTTATGGCGATCAATCGGATGCGCTGGCCCGCATCGCCGCCAAGAACCATAAAAACGGCGTTTCAAACCCCTATGCGCAGATGCGCAAGGATTTCGGCTTCGATTTCTGCCGCACCGAAAGCGAGAAAAATCCCTTCGTCGCCGGCCCGCTCAAGCGGACGGATTGTTCGCTCGTCTCCGACGGCGCGGCGGCGATCGTGCTCGCGGATGTCGAAACTGCGATGCAGGCCGAGCGCGCGGTATTGCTGCGCTCGCTGGCCCATGCCCAGGATTTCCTGCCGATGTCGAAGCGCGATATTCTCGCCTTCGAAGGCTGCGCGGCCGCCTGGCGGCGTGCGCTCGGGCAGGCGAAACTCACGCTCGATGATCTCTCCTTCGTCGAGACGCATGATTGCTTCACCATCGCCGAACTCATCGAATACGAGGCGATGGGGTTGACCAAGCCCGGCGAGGGCGCGCGCGCCGTCGCCGAGGGCTGGACGGAGAAGGGCGGCAAGCTGCCCGTCAACCCGTCGGGCGGACTCAAGGCCAAGGGGCATCCGATCGGGGCGACGGGCGTGTCGATGCACGTGCTCACCGCGATGCAGCTTTGCGGCGAAGCCGGCGAGATGCAGATTGACGGCGCTGAATTGGGTGGCATCTTCAACATGGGCGGCGCGGCTGTCGCCAATTACGTCTCGATCCTCGAACGCATCCGGTGATCCCATGGCCAAACGGCTTTCCGCTCTCCTGCTCGCCCTCCTTGCGTTGATGCCGGCGTGGGCGCAGGACACGAAGCCGCAGGACCTGATCTCGACGCGCGCGGAAACCAGCCAGAGCCCTGCCGTGCGTGCGCGTTTCGCCGATGTCGCGATCGCGCTTGAAGCGCCATCCCTTGCCGCGGGGCGCGAGACTTTCACCGCGCAGGAGGAGCTTGCGGCGTTTCTTTCGGCGCTCAAGGCGCGCGCGCCGCATATGCAGGTCATTTCGATCGGTGCATCCCAGCTCGGGCGGGACCTGCCAGTGGCCCTGTTCACGGCTGAAGGGGTGGCTGATTTCGCGGCCGCCGCCAGGCTTGGTCGGCCGGTTCTCTGGTTCGTCGGACAGCAGCATGGCAACGAGCCGGCTGGCGGCGAGGGTATGCTCGCCTTCGCGGCGTATCTCGCGACCAGCGAGGCAAAGCCGCTGCTGAGCAAGGTGAGCGTGGCGATCCTGCCGCGCGCCAATCCGGATGGCGCGGCGGCCTTCACGCGCGACACCGCCCAGAAGCTCGACCTCAACCGCGATCACCTGCTGCATTTCCTGCCCGAGACCCGCGCGCTGCATCAGGCCATGGCGATGCTGCCGCCCGATGTGGTGTTCGACCATCACGAATTCTCTGTGGTGAACCGCTGGATCGAGAAGTTCCACGCCATTCAGGCGGTCGATGCGATGGTGCTTCACGCAACGAACCCGATGGTCTCGCGCGAGATTTCCGGCCTGGCGGAGGAGCTCTACCGCCCTGCGGTGGAGGCCGCGCTGAAGCAGAATGGCCTCTCGATGTTCTGGTATTACACAACCAGCAACCGGGCGTCCGACAAGGTCGTCTCGATGGGCGGCAACAATCCGGGCATCGCGCGCAACGCTTTCGGCCTGCGCGGCGCGGTGTCGTTCCTCATCGAGACTCGCGGCGTCGGGGTCAAGCGCGAGGGCTGGCAGCGGCGTGTCGCCACGCATGTCATCGCCGCCAGGGCGGTGCTGGAAGCGAGCGCGGCGCATGCCACGCGCCTTCGCGAGGCGATCGATGCCGGGCGTAAATCCGTCGGCGAGGCGGCGGATCCGCTCGTGGTGGCGGCGAAGATCCCCGCCAAACCGCTCACTATTCCGCTTATCGACCCGGAGACGGGCGCCGACAAGCCGGTCGAGGTGCCCTTTCAGGACAGCCGCATCATCGAGCCGACGGTGAACCGGGCGCGCGCGGCGGGCTATTTCGTCACCGCCGGCGCCGAGGAGACCTCCGAACGGCTGCGCAGGCTTGGCATTTCCATGTGCCGCCTTGCCGCGCCGCTGGAGGCGGAACTGGACAGCTATCAGATCACCGAAATGAAGAAGCCGGTCGATCGCGAGACGATTAACCCCGACCAGGCGGTCAAGGTCACGGTCGTCCGGCGCAAGACGCATCTGCCTGCCGGCACGCTCTATGTCCCCATGAGGCAGGCCGGCGCGGGGATCGTGGCGGCGGCACTCGAACCCGACACGCCCGGCTCCTATCTCGGCGTCGGGATTATTCCGGCGGCGGCGGACATGAAGGAAGCGCCGATTTTCGCCGTGCCGCGCGCCCTTGCCGTCAAATCCGACCCGGCGACCCCCGCTGACGGTGCGGTCTGCGCCCGATGACATCGAAAAGCCGCGCAGCAATCTTCGCCGCCGCTGCGCTTGGCTACATGCTGAGCCAGTTCTTCCGCTCGTTTCTCACCGTCATCTACGATGATCTCGTGCGGGATCTGGGCATCGGCCCGGCGGAATTCGGCGCGCTGGGCTCCGCCTGGTTCTTCGCCTTTTCGCTGTCGCAGTTTCCCGTTGGCATCGCTCTCGACAGGGTGGGGCCGAGGCTGACGATCGCCTTTTCGCTGCTTTTCGCGGTTGCCGGCGCCTGGCTGTTTTCAGCCGCGACCACGCCGTTCACGGCGCTGGTCGGCATGGCGTTGATTGGAATCGGCTGCGCGCCGCAATTGATGGGCCCGCTCTATTTCTTCGCCAAGACCGAGCCACCCCAGCGTTTCGCCGCCATCGGCTCGGTGTTCCTTGCCTGCGGGCTGATCGGCGGGCTGGTGGCGGCAAGCCCGCTTGCCCTGCTTGTCAAGGCGATTGGCTGGCGTGCCTCGATGCAGGTTTTCGCAGTGATTTCCCTGATCGTGGCGGCCTTGATCTACGCTGTTTTTCGGGATCCGCCGAAGGAAAAGGCGCCGGAGGGCGGTTCGCTTTTCGGCGATGTCGCAACCCTTCTCAAGGCGCCTGGCATGGTGCCGATCCTCGTGATGGCCTTCGCGATTTCCGCACCTGTCTTCACCGAGCGCTCGCTCTGGATCGGGCCGTATTTCGGCGAGGTGCACGGGCTCGATCTCATCGGTCGCGGCAATGCCGTATTGCTTCTGGCGCTGGCAATGACCGCCTCGGCGATTTTCTCGGGGCCGATCGCGAGCCTGATCAACGATCCAAAGCGCGTGGTCCTGGTCGCCAACCTGCTCTGCGCGGCCATGTTCCTGCTGCTCGGTTTCTGGCCGGCCCCGCCCCTGCCGATAGCCTTGGCGCTGATGGCGCTGGCGGGGCTCTTCGGCGTTTCCTACGCGGTTCTCATCGCGCATGGCCGGCTGTTCATGCCGCCGCACGTGCTCGGGCGCGGGATCACCTTCATCAATTTTGTCTCGATCGGCGGTACGGGCGTGGCCCAGCTTCTCTCGGGCCATGCGGTGGAGGCGATGCGCGCCAAGGGCATGAGCCCGGCGGCCACCTATGACAACCTGCATATCGCCTTTGGTCTGCTGTTGCTGGTCTCGGCGCTGATCTATGCCCGCGCCCCGGCACGGCCGAAAACGCCATAGCGCTCTTTCGCCCCCGCAGGGGCGACTCGGACGACGTTACCGGTTTTCATCGCGCAGGCGGAAAAGCAGCTTGTCGATGCGCCGACCGTCCATATCCATGATCTCGATGATCCAGTTGCCGAAATCGGCGCTGTCGCCATCCGCGGGAATGCGCCCGAAAACCTCGAGCGCGAGGCCCGCAACCGTGCGGAAACGGGCATCCTCGGCAACCTCGATCGCAAGGCGCTCCTCGAGCATGTCGATCTCGGTGCGCCCATCGACGAGGAAGGAGCCATCCTCGCGCGCGATGATCGCGCGGCTTTCGGTCTCGTGTTCCTCGGGAATGTCGCCGGTGATCGCCTCGAGCATGTCGGTGAGAGTGAGAACGCCCTCGAAGGTGCCGAACTCGTCGAGCACGAAAGCGAAATGGTTGCGCTTTTCACGAAACAGTTCGAGCACATCGAGGACGGACGACACTTCGGGGACGAAGATCGGCTCGCGGACATTCTTCTCAATATCGAGCGGCTTTCCTTCGAGCAGCAGGTCAAGCAGGTCTTTCTTGTGCACGAAGCCGAGCGGCTCATCGATCGAGCCGCCCTTGGCGACCACCACCCGGCTGAACGGGCATTGGCGCAATTCGGCGCGCACCACTTTGGGGTCATCCGCGACATCGACCCAATAGACATCCGCGCGGCGCGTCATGATGTCGGAAACCGGGCGCTCGGCGAGGCCGATCACCTCCCGCACCATCGCGCGCTCGGCGGGGGCGATAATGCCGGATTCGGTTCCCTCTTGGAGGATGGTGTGGACCTCCTCCTCGGTCACGGTCTGGTCGCGGGTCTGCGGAATGCGCAGGATCGTCAGGATCATCGCGCTCGAAATCCCGAGCAGGTTCACGATGGGACGGCCAATTTCGCCGATGAAGGCGAGCGGCCGCGCCACGCGTGCCGCCACCGCCTCGGGATGCGCGAGCGCGATGCGCTTGGGCACCAGCTCCCCCAGCACGATCGAGACGAAGGTGATCCCGATCACGACAACCGCATAGGCGATGAATTCGGCGTAAGGCTTGATCAGCGCGAAATCGTTCAGGAAATCGCCCAGTTTCTGGCCGAGCGTCGCGGTGCCGAAAGCACCGGCGACGATGCCGACAAGGGTGATGCCGAACTGCACGGCCGAGAGAAAACGCGAGGGATCACGCGAGAGTTCGGCGGCTTTCGCCGCGCCGCGATCGCCGGCTTCCGCCATGGCTTCAAGCCGGGCGCGACGGGCGGAAACAACCGCCATCTCCGACATTGAGAAAAACCCGTTCACCAGGGTGAGGGCGAGGACAATAAGGAGTTCGATCGCTAACATGAGGAAGATGAAATGGCCCGGTGGAGCGGCTTGCCGCGCCGCGTTTTCCCATGCCGCGCTGCAAAAGTCCAGTTACGCCGGGCCGGCACCCCTGGCCTCGATCGCGAGGGCATGCAACCCGCGCGCGAATTCATCGGCCAGAAGCGTATTGATTCGGCGATGGCAGGCAACGCGCGAAAGGCCATCCAGCCCGCGCGCGGCGATACGGATGCGAAAATGCGTCTCTCCGCCCTCGCGCCAGCCGCCATGGCCGCGATGATTCTCGCTTTCATCGATCACCTCCAGAGTAACCGGATCGAGCACCTGAAGGGTTGAGGTGATTCTGTCTTTCATGGCCATTGCGATTTTCACTTTGTTTGCCGTGCACTTTCTTTCGCGGTTGCGAGAGGCGGGCCTTGCCCTGACATGGGGCTCGAAACTAGAATTCGCCCATGATGAATCTCAATTCCCCGCTCTTCGACAAGATCCGCTCCAAGCCGGTGGCGGAAGAAGCGCGTCCTGCGGATGGCCCTGTTTGCCAGCATCCCGGCTGCACGCGCAAGGGCGCGTTCAAGGCGCCGAAGGGGCGTGACCACGAAGGACAATTCTATACCTTTTGCCTTGAGCATGTGAAGGAATACAACCAATCCTACAATTACTTCGCCGGTATGACCGATGGGGCGATCCAGGATTTCCAGAAGGATGCGCTGACGGGCCACCGCCCGACCTGGAATGCGGGTGTGAACGGTCAGGTGCCCCCCGATTCAAAACTGGATGCCGCGACCTTGCTGCGTGCGCGCCTCGAGAGGCTGCGAAAGGCGCGCGAGGCCGCCGGGCAGACACGCAAGAAGCCGGTAGGCCGTGCGGGGCTCAAGGCGCTTGAGACACTGGGGCTTGACGAGAGCGCCGACAAGGCCATGATCCGTCAACGCTTCAAGGAACTTGCCAAACGTCTCCACCCCGACCTCAACGAAGGTGATCGTTCGCGCGAAGACAAATTGCGTGCGATCATCGACGCCTATAATTATCTCAAGAACGCTGGCCTCGCATGAGGCCTTCCCGCCATGAAACAGAAAGGGCCCGCCCCGCCGGCTGGCCTCAGGTGATTGATGTCCGTGACCGCGCTTGCCGACCAGCATAATGCCGAAGTGAATTCTGGCCTGCCCGATACCAAGATTTCCGTCCGCGATGTCTTCGGCATCGATTCCGATCTCACCGTGCCCGCTTACAAGACCCGCACCGAGCACGTGCCGGATCTCGATCCCGACTACCTCTTCGACAAGGACACCACGCTCGCGATTCTCGCCGGCTTCGCCTTCAACCGCCGCGTGATGGTGACGGGCTATCACGGCACGGGTAAATCGACGCATATCGAGCAGGTCGCGGCGCGGCTCAACTGGCCTTGCGTGCGCGTCAACCTCGATAGCCACGTGAGCCGTATCGACCTCGTCGGCAAGGACGCGATCGTCCTCAAGGAAGGCAAGCAGGTCACCGAATTCAAGGACGGCATCCTGCCCTGGGCCTATCAGCACAATGTCGCGCTCGTTTTCGACGAATACGATGCCGGCCGGCCGGACGTGATGTTCGTCATCCAGCGCGTGCTCGAGGCTTCCGGCCGCCTTACCCTGCTCGATCAGAGCCGTGTCATCCGCCCTCATGCCGCCTTCCGCCTCTTCGCGACAGCGAACACGGTGGGCCTGGGCGATACGTCCGGCCTCTATCATGGCACACAGCAGATCAATCAGGCGCAGATGGACCGCTGGTCCATCGTCACCGTGCTGAACTATCTCGCGCATGACAAGGAAGTCGATATCGTCGCCGCCAAGGCCAAGCACTACCAGAACAAGGAAGGCCGCGACATCGTGAACCGCATGGTGCGCGTGGCGGATCTGACCCGCAACGCCTTCATGAACGGCGAGCTTTCGACCGTCATGTCGCCGCGTACGGTGATCACCTGGGCCGAGAACGCCGCGATCTTCGGCGATATCGGCATGGCCTTCCGGCTCACCTTCCTCAACAAATGCGATGAGCTTGAGCGGACCCTCGTGGCGGAATTCTACCAGCGCTCCTTCGGCGTCGAGCTGAAGGAGAGCGCGGTGAATGTGGCGCTGAGCTGAGCCATGAGCGACGTCCGCCTCGAAAGATGGCCGGGCGAAATCAGGCGCGCCGTCCTTGCCGGGTTGCGCGCCTATAATGACGGCTTCCTGCCCAAAAACCGCAAGGGCAAGCCGCTGGTGATCTCGCTTCGGGCAGAGGGGCGAGTCGTCGGCGGGCTCTGCGGCATCACGCTTCAGGAATGGTGCCTAGTCCAGGAATTCTGGATCGACGCGGCGCATCGCAAGCAGGGCATCGGCAGCCGGATCATGGCGATGATGGAAGAAGAGGCCGCAAAGCGGGGCGTGAAGCACGTCCAGCTTGATACCGGAAGCTTCCAGGCGCCGGAATTCTACAAGAAGCTTGGGTATGTCGAATTCGGGCGGCTGGACAATTACATCAACGGCCACACCTATTACTGGTTGAAGAAAGATCTATGAGCGCGCTCACCAACCGCAAACCCGGCCAGCCGGAACAATCGCCCGTCGAGCCGTTCAAGAAGGCGGTTTCCGGCGCCCTGCGCGCCATGGCCGGGCGCGAGCAGATCGATGTCACCTTCGCGGCGGACCGGCCTAGCCTTGTCGATGCCGGCGAGGTGGTGCGGGCGCGCCTGCCTGAGCCGCCGCGCAAGCCGACGGCGAAGGATGTCGCCATCCTGCGCGGGCATGCGGATAGCTACGCGCTCAAGCTCGCCTGCCATAACGAGAAGCTGCATCGCCGCGTGATGCCGGAGGGGCTTGAGGCGCGCAAGGTTTTCGAGGCGGTCGAGCAGGCGCGCTGCGATGCGATCGGCGCCAACCGCATGATGGGTGTTGCCGCCAATCTCGAGACGATGCTGGAGGACCGCTACCTGCGCTCCAACCTCGCGGAGGTGAACGATATTGCGAACGCTCCGATGGAGGAGGCGGTGGCGATGCTGGTGCGCGAGCGGCTCACGGGCCTGAAGCCGCCGCCTTCCGCACAGCGGCTCACCGAACTCTGGCGTGGCGATATCGAAGCCAAGGCCGGCAAGACGCTGGACGGGCTGGCGGGCCGGATCGAGGATCAGCAGGCCTTTGCCAAAATCGTGCAGCAGATGCTGGTCGATCTCGGCATGGTCGAGGCCGATCCGCTTGGCTCCGACGAGGAGAGCGAGGACCAGCAGGACGGCGACGAGGGCCAGGACAACGATTCGGAAGGCCAGGAGGGCGAGGCGGAACAGAACGAGGGCTTCGACCTCGAAGAGACCGAATCCCTCTCCGACGATATGAGCGAGGGCGCGCAAGAAAGCGCCGAAGCGCCGCCGGGCGAGGAGCCGGACGAAAGCGAGATGACGGAGGCGGAAGAGCCCTCCGATGCCTCGCGCCCGCCGCAGGGGCGCGACAACAACCGCGATCTCGGCGCCTACAAGGCCTACACGACCAAATATGACGAGACGATCGCGGCCGAGGATCTGTGCGATGCCGAGGAACTTGAGCGGCTGCGCGCCTATCTCGACAAGCAGCTGAGCCATCTCCAGGGCGTGGTGGGGCGGCTCGCGAACCGTCTCCAGCGCCGCCTGCTCGCGCAGCAGAACCGCGCCTGGGAATTCGACCTGGAGGAAGGCTCGCTCGATCCCTCGCGCCTGACCCGCGTCGTGATCGACGATATGCGCGGGCATTTCGCGCCGCTCTCCTTCAAGCGCGAGAAGGACACCAATTTCCGCGATACGGTGGTGACGCTGCTCATCGACAATTCCGGCTCCATGCGTGGCCGGCCGATCACGGTTGCCGCCACCTGCGCCGATATTCTCGCGCGCACGCTGGAACGCTGCGGGGTCAAGGTCGAGATCCTCGGCTTCACCACCAAGGCCTGGAAAGGCGGGCAGGCGCGCGAGTTCTGGCTGCAATCAGGCAAGCCGGCCAATCCGGGCCGTCTCAACGATCTGCGCCACGTGATCTACAAGAGCGCGGATGCGCCCTGGCGGCGCGCGCGGCGCAATCTCGGCCTGATGATGCGCGAGGGCCTGCTCAAGGAGAATATCGACGGCGAGGCGCTCGACTGGGCCTATTCCCGCCTGATGGCGCGCAAGGAGCAGCGCAAGATCCTCATGATGATCTCCGACGGCGCGCCGGTGGACGACACCACGCTCTCGGTGAATTCCGGCAATTACCTCGAGAAGCATCTTCGGCAGGTGATCGAGCAGATCGAGACGCGCTCGCCCGTGGAGTTGATCGCCATCGGCATCGGCCATGACGTGACGCGCTATTACCGCCGCGCCGTGACCATCGTTGATGCCGAGGAACTCGGCGGCGTGATGACCGAGAAACTGGCGGAGCTCTTTTCCGAAAGCGGCGAGGCGGGCCGTTGAGCCCGCTCCGGCAGGCGGCATTTGCCCTTGCGGCCATGCTGCCCTTCCTGCCCGGGTTCGGGCAGGCACAGAACCGCACACAGCCGCGCGATATCACCATCGAGGCTTTCGCCTTCGAGCATTTCTCGGCTTTCGAGCGCGAGCGCAGGCAATTCGGCCGCCTCACCTTCCTCGGCGGCCTGGAATTGCGCGCGCGCGATTCCGAATTCGGCGGCTTCTCCGCCGCCCAGACGGAGCCGGACGGGCGTGGCTTTATCGCGATCACCGATCACGGTTCGTGGCTTCGCGCCCGCTTTGTCGAGGAAGCGGGAACCGGGAAGCTCACGGGGATCGATCAGGCGCGGATCGGTCCCTTGCTCGCTCCCAACGGGCGGCGGCTGAAGGAGACCCGCTATTTCGATGCCGAGGGCGCCGCGCGCAAGGGCAGCCAGCTTTTTGTTTCGGTCGAGCGTTCCCACGATATTCTGCAATTCGATCTGGCGGCCGATGGCACGCCCGGCCGCGGGCGGCTGATCGAGGTGCCGGCCGAGGTCAAGACGCTTGCGCTCAATGGGGGCATGGAAGGGCTTGGCGTGATGCCCCGCCAGTCGGCCCATGCCGGCGCGCTGGTCGCCTTGGCGGAGAAGGCGCCGCCGGGCGCGGCCAGCACGGATATTCCCGGCTTCATTCTCGGCGCTTCGGGGGGGCGGTTCCTTGTCCGGCGCATCGGCAGTTTCGATGTCACCGATGTGAACTTCCTCCCCGCCGGCGACATGGTGATCCTGGAGCGCCGATTCATCCCGCTGCTGGGGCTCGGCATGCGTCTGCGGCGCATTCCGATCGCCGAGGTCAAGCCGGGTGCGGTTCTGACGGGAGAAATACTGATCGAGGCGGATCTGTCGCACCAGATCGACAATATGGAAGCGCTGATGATTCATCGCGACGCCAAGGGGCGCGCGATCCTCACGCTGATGTCCGACAACAATTTCTCGATTCTCCAGCGCAACCTGGTGCTGCGCTTCGCGCTGGATGAATAGGCGAGGGTGCCAACAAGAAAAGGCGGCCGAAGCCGCCTTTTAAATACAACGGAAGCAACGCCCTCAGGCGCTGAGCTTCTCGGCGACCTTCTTCTTGATGTCGAGCGCGTTCGACGACAATTCGCAATCCGACGCCTTCAGCAGATAGGCATCGAGCCCGCCGCGATGCTCGACCGAGCGCAGGCCATTCGCCGAAACGCGCAGGCGGAACGCGCGGTCAAGTGCATCCGACTGGAGCGTGACATTGACGAGGTTGGGCAGGAACCGGCGCTTGGACTTGCGGTTCGAGTGGCTCACCTTGTGGCCAACCTGAACGCCTTTGCCGGTCAATTCGCAAACACGGGACATATCAACAAACCTCTCGTCGCCTGGCCACTCGCCCGGATATCAGAAGCGCTCTGATATCCTTTGCCGTGAACCAGGGGCTGCCCAATGGGCGGACGCCTTTCAGCTCATGGAAATCGGAAGCGACGCCTATAATGGAACCTGTGCACGAGGTCAATAACGGCGCGCCGGATTTCGCTGCCGCCGCTGCCACGCCTCGGAAAACACGTTGTTTCACACCGCAAGCCGCTGCGCGACATTCCTGATCGCACCGAAACGACTTGCCATCAATCGGCCAAGGTCACACAGATGATGCCCAAAGAGGTCGCAGGGCCGAGATTCGCGGGGCGGGAATGACGAGGTCAGGACGGTGGAAAGCGAAGGGTGCAGCCGCCATGCTTCTCGCGGGCAGCCTTCTCCCAGGCGGTGCCCGCGCCGGCAACGCCGATGCGCAATACACGATCTCCCTTGCCGGATTTTCCATCGGCAAGGCGTCACTTTCCGCCGAACTGAACGGCGCTTCCTATAATCTCAATGTTTCCGCAGCCTTGACCGGGCTTGCCGGGGCGATTTCAGGAGGGCGCGGGGCCGCGACCGCGCGCGGTACGATCGGCGGAAACGGCGTGCTGACCAATGGTTTCTCGCTCTCAGCCAGCAACGGCAAGGAATCGCGCGTGGTTCAGATCGGCGCCGCATCGGGCTCGGTCCGCTCGGTTTCGATCGAACCGCCCTTCGTGATCCAGGAGGGGGAGAACCGAATTCCCATCCGGGACAGCCACAAGATCGGCGTGACGGACCCCGCCAGCGCGCTCATCATGCCTGCGCGGGCTGGCGATCCGCTCGACAAGGCCAATTGCGAGCGCCGCCTTTCGATTTTCGACGGAACGCAGCGCTTCGACGTGGTGCTCTCTTTCGCTGGGATCCAGCAGGTCAAGGGCGAGAAAGGCTATTCCGGCCCCGCTCTGGTCTGTGCCGCGCGGTACGTCCCCGTCGCCGGACATCGCCCGGATCGCCGCGTGACGAAATTCATGGCCGAGAACCGCGAGATGAGTGCTTGGCTGGTGCCGGTCAATGGCGGCAAGGCGCTGATTCCCTACCGGATCTCGGTGAAGACGTTGATCGGCACCACCGTGATCGAGGCCGAGCGCTTCAATCCGGGCTGATTTGGGCCCGTTTGTGCCATTTTGATCCAGAAGGTTAACCTCGCCGACCGAGGCGGTATCGATCCGGCCGACCGACGGTCGATGATGGCTCTTCCCTCGAAATTTCTATGCTTTTGCCACTGAAGGGCTTTTTGGGGCAAATGCTGCGCCGTGCGAATCAAAAAATCTGATTCGTCGGTGTTTTGTTCCCGCCTCGTGCGGAAGGTAAAGAATTTCCTGCGATGTGAGGATGCGGGCGGTATAAAAGTATTGAGCAAATATTTTCTTCTTGCCGCTTGACTCCGGTTTTTCAGTTTTTATCGCGCCCGAGTCTTGTTTTGGCGAGAACGCTCGGTCTCGAATCGAGGGAATCAACAAAATCTCGTGGGTTGCGCCTTGATCTTGGCTAGATCTTGGGCGTGAACAAACAGGGGTGTGAGAAGCGTCGCTGATTCGGGCGTGATTCGTTCTTCCCCCGTTCAAGATCTTGCCGCTCGTCGCTTCGGTGTTGCCGAACTGTCTCGCTTTAGGACGAAAAGAGCTGAAAACAGGCAATATCCGGCCTTGTGCGGTTGCGTGGCCACCTTTCCGCCCCAGATAATGTTAACGACGCGGCCAGCGCTCCCTGCCGGTTTGCATGACGAGAGTTTGATGACGTTGGGTTTCCGCCTTCCGGCCGAAGCGAAGAAGCCGGGTTCGACCTTGCGGGGGCGCGGCGTGACCGCCGTGCTCGGTCCGACCAATACCGGCAAGACGCATCTCGCGCTCGAACGGATGCTCGGGCACGATTCGGGCATGATCGGCCTGCCGCTGCGCCTGCTTGCGCGCGAGATCTACCAGCGCCTCTCGGGGCGTATCGGCGCGGACAAGGTGGCGCTGATCACCGGCGAGGAGAAGATCAAGCCCAAGAACCCGCGCTACTGGGTTTCAACGGTCGAGGCGATGCCGCGCGACATCGACGCCAGTTTCGTCGCCATCGACGAAGTGCAGCTGATCGCGGATCTCGAGCGCGGCCATGTCTTCACCGATGCCATGCTCCACCGGCGCGGGCGGGCGGAAACCATGCTGCTCGGCGCCGCGACGGCCCAACCGCTGATCGAACGCCTTCTGCCGGGCGTGACGGTGCAATCGCGTCCGCGCATGTCCAAGCTCACTTTCGCGGGCGAGAAAAAGATCACGCGCCTGCCGCCGCGTTCGGCGATCATCGCCTTTTCCGCCGAGGAGGTTTACGCCATCGCGGAGCTGGTGCGCCGCCAGCGCGGCGGCGCGGCGGTGGTGATGGGCTCGCTCTCGCCGCGCACGCGCAACGCGCAGGTCGAGATGTTCCAGGCGGGTGAGGTCGATCATATCGTCGCCACCGATGCGATCGGCATGGGGCTCAATCTCGAGATCGGGCATGTCGCCTTCGCGGCGGATCGGAAATTCGACGGCAGGCGGCACCGACGCCTCTTTCCGGCCGAGATCGCCCAGATCGCCGGGCGCGCGGGGCGTGCCTCGGAAGACGGGACTTTCGGCACGACGGGGCGCTGCCCCGCTTTTGACGAGGATCTCGTCGAGGCGCTGGAAGAGCATCGCTTCGATCCGCTGGCGTTCGCGCAATGGCGTAATTCCGCGCTCGATTTCTCCTCCCTCGACGCGCTGGAGGCTTCGCTCGCGCGCGGGCCCGGCGATCCGAGCCTCATCCGCGCGCGCAAGGCGGAAGACGAGACGACCTTCGAAATCGCGATGATCCGCCCTGCGATCCGCGACCTTGCGCGCGGCGAAAAGGCCGTGCGCCGGCTCTGGGATCTGTGCCAATTGCCAGATTATCGCAAAGTGTCGCCCCAGAGCCACGCTGATCTGGTGACGTCGCTTTTCGAGACGATCATGCGCAAGGGGGCTATCGATGCCGAATGGTTTGCCAAGGAAATCAAGGCCTGCGACAGGATCGAGGGGGATATCGACGCGCTTTCCTGGCGGCTCGCGCAGGTGCGCACATGGTCTTATTGTGCGAATCGGCCGGATTGGTTGCAAGATGCCACGCATTGGCAGAATGTGACGCGCGCGCTAGAGGACAGATTGTCTGACGCGCTGCACGAGAGATTGATCCAGAGATTTGTCGACCGGCGCAGCGCCGTTCTGATGCGCCGGCTGAAAGAGAATGTGATGCTTGAGACTGAGGTGAAACCGACGGGGGAAGTGCTGGTCGAAGGTCAGCATGTCGGACGGCTGGAAGGGTTCCGTTTCACGCCGGATGCAACGGCGGAAGCGAATGAGGCGCGCACTTTGCGCGCCGCTGCGAGCAAGGCGCTGGCCGGCGAGATCGAAACGCGCGCGACGCGGCTTTCTACCGCCAATGACGACCAGCTCCAGCTCTCGCTTGATGGCGTGATCCGCTATATCGGCGAGCCGATCGCCATCCTTCAGGCGGGCGCGCATGTGCTTGAGCCGCGTTTTCTTCTTCTGGCGGATGATCTGCTCGCGGGTATTCATCGCGAAATGGCTGAGGCCCGGTTGGGGCTCTGGATCAAGAGCCACGTGACGAAGCTGCTCGGGCCGCTGGCCGTGCTCGAAGCGCCGGAAGCACTGAGCGGCATCGCACGCGGGATCGCCTTTCAGGTCGCCGAGGCGCTTGGCGTGCTTGACCGCGGCGCTGTGGCCAATGATGTGCGCGCGCTCGATCAGAATGCGCGCGGTGAGTTGCGCAAGCTCGGCATCCGTTTCGGCGCCTATCATCTCTTTGTGCCCAGCCTTATGAAGCCGGGACCGCGCAGCCTCGCGGCGCAGCTGCACGCATTGCGCAAGGGGGGCGATCCTTCCGCCCTGCGCGATGTCTCGCATCTGGCCTTTTCGGGACGTACATCGATCCCGGTCGATCCCGCCATCGAGGCGGATCTTTACCGCATCGCCGGCTTCCGGGTTGCCGGTCCGCGCGCGATCCGCGTGGACATTCTTGAGCGCCTGGCGGATCTGATCCGTCCCGCCATCGCCTACAGGCCGGGCGTCACGGAAGGCGTTCCGCCTGCCGGCGCGGCGGATGGCGACGGTTTTGTCGTGACCGGCGCCATGACATCGCTGGTCGGTTGCGCCGGCGCGGAGTTCGGCGAGATCCTGAAGTCGCTGGGCTATCGCGCCGAGAGTCGCAAAGGCCCCGCGATCACGGTCGCACTGAAACTCCCGCCCGCGCCGGCCGCGATGGTGCCACTGGTTCCCCAGGTGGCGGGCGCTGCGGAGGAAGCTTCACCTTCCTCGGAGCAGGCGGACGCGCCGGCCGAGCTTGCCGCGAGCGTAGAGGCTGCTGCGGAGCCTGATGTTGCGGAAACGGCACCGGAAGATGAGGCGCTCGCTGTCGAGCGGGTGGATGTGGTGGAAGCCTCGTCTGCGGATTTGGCCGAGGCGCCTGTGTCCGAAACCGTGGCGGATGCCGAATCCGCACCCGCAGAATCGGTGGAGGTCGCCGATATCGAGATCTGGCGCGTTGCGCGTCAGGAGCGCCCGCGCGGGGATCATGGGCGCCATCGTCATCATGGCCAGCGCCGCGGCGAGGGGCATGGGGGGCGGCAGGGTGGTCCCGGGCCGCGTGCCGAGGGCGAGGCCGGTGAGCAGCGTGCCCGCCCGCCGCGCGAAGGTGGCGAGAACCGGGCCAAGAAATTCGAGAAGTTTGGTCGCCCGGAAGGCGGCAAGCCGCCCGAAGGCGGGAGGCCCGCGCATCAGCGGCCGCGCGGCGATCATGCTGGCCGCAACGGAGGCAAGCCTGCTCTCGACAAGGACCGGAATGCGCCGCGCAACTTCGGCGATCGCAAGCCGGCGTCGGACCGCGCACCCGATCCCGATTCTCCCTTTGCCAAGCTCGCGGCGCTCAAGGCGCAGCTTGAGGGCAAATCCTGATCAAGAGGGGCCATGGGGCGCCGAGGGACCGCTGCTTCACGCTCTGACGGCGATTCCGATGACGGGACGATCCGGCTCGACAAATGGATCTGGTTCGCGCGCTTCCAGCGCGCGCGCGAAACATGCCAGGATCTGATCCGAAAAGGGCATGTGCGCGTGAACCGGCGCAAGGTCACCCAGCCGGGTGCCAGCGTGCGCGCGGGCGATGTGTTGACATTGGCCTTGCCGGGCCGGACTCTCCTTGTCGAGGTCCTGATGATCGCGGCGAAACGCGGCTCCGTGGAGGAAGCATCCACACTTTACCGCATATTCGATCCTCCTTCCTCCGCGATGGCGGAAGAATAGAAATCGCTTCCCTTGCAAGGCGCGGTTTTCCGCATTAGCGAGGAGCCTATCTAAAATTGACCTTGCCGCGCCGCGCTGTGACAGGGCGGGGCGGGCACCTGAGAGCAGGAGAAGTCGATGACCTATGTGGTCACGGATAATTGCATCAAGTGCAAGTATATGGATTGCGTGGAAGTCTGCCCCGTGGATTGCTTCTACGAAGGCGAGAACATGCTCGTCATTCATCCCGATGAATGCATCGATTGCGGCGTCTGCGAGCCCGAATGCCCGGCCGAGGCGATCAAGCCGGATACCGAACCGGGGCTTGAAAGCTGGCTGAAGCTCAACGCGGATTTCGCAAAGAACTGGCCGAACATCACGATCAAGCGGGATCCGCCGGCGGATGCGAAGGAATTCGACGGCAAGTCCAACAAGCTCGACCAGTATTTTTCGGACAAGCCGGGCGAGGGCGATTAAGCGGTGCCCGGCGCGCATTAACCTTCCTGCCCGAGAGGCGCGGCTCTTTTTCCGCGCTTTTTGATTTTCGTCAAAAATCGTGCTAGGGATATTCCCGACGATTGAGACAGGTGGCTGCTTTTGCGCCGAGCTTCCCATTGAGCTGATTTTTCCCGGCCTGCACGCGAGCCGCGCGCGGGCCGAGAACGGTTTTGCGATGCGTGATGCGGTTTCCTCTCGATGGCTCACGGCCCCCCGCCTGTTTCGGGGGCAATGAAATGGCGGTCGCCGCCGCCATGCATTCGTCCTGCCGGTTACGGCAGGCGAGAATGAGGGAAAAATGAGCACAAAGAAGACGCAGCGCGATGGGTTCAAACCGGGCGAGCACATCGTCTATCCCGCCCATGGCGTTGGACAGGTGATGGCGATCGAGGAGCAGGAGATCGCGGGCTTCAAACTGGAGCTGTTTGTCGTCAGCTTTGCCAAGGAAAAGATGACTCTGCGCGTTCCCGTGGCCAAGGTCGCGAGCGTGGGCATGCGCAAGCTGTCGGATGCGGCGGGCATCGAGAAGGCGCTTGAGGTTCTCACCGGCCGTGCGCGCGTCAAGCGCACCATGTGGAGCCGCCGCGCGCAGGAATACGAGGCGAAGATCAATTCGGGCGATATTCTCGCCGTTGCCGAAGTCGTGCGCGATCTCTACCGTTCGGAAGCCCAGCCGGAGCAGAGCTATTCTGAGCGTCAGCTTTTCGAGACCGCGCTCGCGCGTCTGGTGGATGAAGTGGCGGCTGTTGATGCCTCCACCGAGACCGAAGCTATGAAGCGCGTTGAAGGCAGCCTTTCCAAGAGCCCGCGCCGGAGCCGTGGCGGGGATGCCGCTGTCGATGCCGGCGCCGACAACGACGATTCGAACGAAGAAGCCGCCTGATCGTGCTCTCCTCGTGAAAACTGACCCGCATCTTCGGATGCGGGTTTTTTTATGCGCCGGACTGAACCGCAAGCCGCTTTGCTGCGTAAGCCATGCATGACCTTGCAAGGAGAGGATCGTGGCGCAGCTTTCGGGATTGAGCCGTTCTTTCGTTCAGATGGCGATGCAGGCGCCCTATCTCGCGCGTGAGGAAGAACATGCGCTGGCGATCGCCTGGCGTGATAGCGGCGACAAAGCCGCGCTGGATCGCCTCACGCGCGCCCATATGCGCCTCGTGATCTCGATTGCCGCGCGTTTTCGCAATTATGGCCTGCCCATGCAGGATCTCGTCCAGGAAGGCCATGTCGGGCTGATGGAGGCGGCATCCCGCTTCGAGCCGGATCGCGAGGTCCGTTTCTCCACCTACGCGACATGGTGGATACGCGCTTCGGTACAGGATTACGTGCTGCGCAACTGGTCCATCGTGCGCGGTGGCACGAGTTCCGCGCAAAAGGCGCTGTTCTTCAATCTCCGCCGCCTTCGCATGCGCCTCGCCAGACGCGCGCAGGAAGAGCCGGACCTCGATATCCATGGCGAGATCGCGACGGCGCTCGGCGTCAACCGGACGGATGTGGCCACGATGGAGGCGCGGCTCTCGGGGCCGGATTATTCCCTGAATGCTCCGGTCTCCGATGAGGAGGGTGGCGCGGAACGTGGGGAGTTCCTTCCCGATGACGCGCCGCTTCAGGACGAGGTCATCGGTAACGCGATCGACGGCGAGCGTCGCCATGAATGGCTTCAGGGGGCGCTGACGGTCCTTTCCGAGCGCGAATTGCGCATCCTGCGCGAGAGGCGGCTTCAGGAAGAGGGCGAGACGCTGGAAGCACTGGGCACCAAGCTCGGCATCTCGAAGGAGCGCGTGCGCCAGATCGAGAGTCGCGCGCTTGAAAAGCTCAAGCGCGCGCTGATCGAGCACAATCCGCGTTTCGCCGCCCAGTTTGGTTGAGGTTACGGACTGACAACCTTGTACTGATGGCCGGGGACGAGGCTATCCTGCGGTCCCAGACCGTTCATCACGTAGAAATGCTCGATGGCGTTGGGCTGCCCGGCCATGTAACGCGCCACAAGATTATCCGGCTTGTCGTCCGCACGCGCGCTGACCAGGCGCAGGCGGTGGATCGGATGTGCTTTTACCTCCTCCTCCGTGAGACGGCGGAAGCTGCGGGCCGCCTCAAGGAAACGCGCATCCTGCGCGGCGCTCAGCCCCTGCGCTGCGAAGATCAGCCGGTAGACGTAATCGCCGGAGCGGATGAGAATCGCGCGGAAGCTCCAATCTGCACCGCGCGCGACGCCGCTCGCGGCGGGCAGGTCGCCGATCTTCATTTCGGTGATTTCCGTGACCTTGATCCCCTCGATCGGCTGTTCGGCAAGCAGCGCGCTCAGGGCTTTTCCGGCATCGAGGCGGTTTGAATCGAGACGCATCGCTTCCTTGGCGCCGGGCGCGACGCCGAGAACCGCTTGCGGTGAATTTTCGAGCGAGAAGCCATCCGGCGCATCGATCGCAAATTTCAGGCGCGGATGGATGAAGGAGCGCCCTCGCACGATGCCCTGCATCGGGTCCTCGCCATAGACGATCCCCTCGACCGCGCCGAGCCATTTGCCGCGATCCGCCTCGCCGATGCCGGGCGCGCCATATTGGCGAGCGACCGCGATGGCGCGCGCGATACGTTCCGGCGTTGTCGGATGCGTGGCGAGGATGTCGTTGCGCTCGTCCGGCGTTCCCTTCGCCAGCGATTCGCGCATCCGGCCCGAACGGTCGAGCGCGGCAAGAAAGCGCGTGGCGCCATGCGCCTCGAATCCCGCCTTCGCGATGGCGCGGACCCCGACTTCGTCGGCGTCGATTTCCTGCTGGCGGGAAAAGCCGGCCAGGGTCACGCGCGATTGATCCCGCATGAATTGGCTGGCGCCGGGATTTTCCAGCACTTCCGCCACCACGCGGCTGACCAGCACATTCTGGCTTTCCAGCTCGGCGCGGGCGAGGGCGTGGCGGTTCGTTACATGCGCGATCTCATGCGCGATGACCGAGGCGATCTCGGACGTATCGTTGGACAGCGCCAGCAATCCGCGGGTGAGGTAGACATAGCCGTTGGGCAGCGCGAAGGCGTTCACGCTCGACGAATTGAGGATGATGATGCGGAAATACTCGTTCGGTCGATCCGAGACGAGGCGGAGCCGATCAGCGATGGCGTTGAGGATCGCCTGAGACTTCTGGTGGCGGTATTCGCCACCGAAACTCGCGATCAGTCGCTTGTGCTCCTTCTCGAGCGCGGAGCCGGGTTCGAGGCTCGGCGCGCTCCCCGGCAGGCTCACACGGCGTGGGCCGGCCTTGCCGGTTGTCGCATTGTCTCCGAAGCACCCCGCGAGCAAAAGCGCGAGACCCAGCGCGCCAAGGCGCACCAGGGGGGCGGGGAAGTATCGTTTTCCGAGCGCTATCATCGCCTATACAATTCTGTCTGCGGCGATCCGTTGCAAGGGGCGCCAGCGGTATTTTATTCCACGAATGCGACATGGTTGACGGAATCCACCCGTAACCGTGTCAGGCCCGCCGCGCCCGGAGTGACGCGGAAAACGATCCGCTTTCCCCCCCAGCCTGCCGGATCGCGTCCCAGCGCGATGAATTGCCCGTGAAGCTTCTGAGTCAGCGCGAGTGAAGCAGAAGCACGAAAAGATGGCGCGATATTGACGAAGTGGAGATGGCGCCAGGCGCGTACGGAGCGTACGCGCCAGAGCGCGACGAAATGTTGCCCGGCATGCGCTTCCGGCGCCCGCGTGATCGCCAGCAGGCGTCGGGCCTGGCTTCGTGGCCCCCAATAGCCGCGCCGCGCCCGGATCGCCAGTTGCTCATGTGCTTCAAGCCGGGCAAGGCAATGGGTCTCGGCGCCATTCGGCCAGGCTGGCAGGAGGCCTGCCTCCACGAGGCCGGCCTGAAGCCAGAACGGCGTATGGGCGCCGCCCGGTTCCTGTACGAAAAGATGCGCCGGCACATGTCGCCAGCGATCAGGCGCCCCGGCGGGTTTCCAGCTTATCCGCTGATCCTTCAGGCCGCTGGCGAGCGCATCGAGCACCTGCGCGCGCCGCAAGGGTTCGAGATGGTCCGGCCATACGACCTGTGCGAGGCGCAGGGTGATGCCCTCCTGTGTCGTCAGCACGCCTTCGGCGTTGATTTCCATGATCCGCGTTGGCAGCGCATCGGCGGGATCGCAGGCGGAAGGGCGCATCTGCGCGCCGACAGGGACATCGATAAACGCCATGGCCAGCACGGCCGGCATCACGCTTGTCACGCGGCGGGAGATGTTTTTCAGGAATCTCGCGTGCATCGGCGATGCCTCTTCTCGATGCGTTCTCAACCAGCGGACGGCGATGCGGGCAGTTTCGCGATCATGACGGGCTTGGCAAGAGGCCGCGATCGCGCGATAAGCGAGCATCGCAGATGCGGGTCCCGTAGCTCAGCAGGATAGAGCGGCAGTTTCCTAAACTGTAGGTCACAGGTTCGAATCCTGTCGGGATCACCAGCGCGGCGCCAACCGGGCGTTTCCGAACCGTGTTGGACAAGTCACGTTTTTGATCGGCATTTTTCCTTGCGCGCGTGATTCATAGCCATGCATGGCGGTCATCGGGTGCCGTGGACAGACGAATCCGACCATCCGCCGAGTGTAGGGTCAGAAAGCGCTTGTCATCGCAATGACATTCACATTTCATGTCGTTGTCATACGGCCCACCGATAAGGGCCGGTCGCCGCGGCGCTTCCGCCCGCGGTCCTTTCGGGAGGTTGAAATGTCTGTTCGTCATATCCTCGGTGCGGCCATGCTGGCGACGAGCGCGCTTGCCGGCGCTCCGGCGCAGGCTCAGGTCGAAATCCATTGGTGGCACGCGCTTACCGGCGCGAATAACGATGTCGTCGTGCGTCTCGCGGACGAGTTCAATGCGAGCCAGAAGGATTACAAGGTCGTCGTCGCCTACAAGGGCTCCTATCCCGATACGATGAATGCCGGCATCGCGGCGTTCCGCGCCGGCAACGCCCCGCATATCCTGCAGGTTTTCGAGGTCGGCACCGCGACGATGATGGCTGCCAAGGGCGCGATCAAGCCCGTGCACGAAATGATGAAGGACGCGGGCGAAGCTTTCGATCCGAAGGCGTATCTGCCGGCGGTTGCGGGCTATTACTCGACCTCCAAGGGCGAGATGCTCTCCTTCCCGTTCAATTCCTCGTCCTCGGTGATGTGGATCAACAACGATGCCTTCAGGAAGGCTGGCCTTGATCCCGCCAAGCCGCCGAAGACCTGGCCGGAAGTGTTCGAGGCCGCCAAGAAGCTCAAGGCCGCGGGCCATGACAAATGCGGCTTCGCCTCGGCCTGGATCACCTGGCTCAATATCGAGCAATTCTCGGTGTGGCATAACGTGCCGCTGGCGACCAAGGCGAACGGGATCGACGGGTTTGATACCGAGCTGAAGTTCAATTCGCCTCTGCACGTGAAGCATCTGAACAACCTGATCGAGCTTCAGAAGGACAAAACCTTCGATTATTCCGGCCGCACCAATACCGGCGAAGGGCGGTTCACTTCCGGCGAATGCGCGATCATGCTCACTTCCTCGGGTTTCTATGGCAACGTGAAGGCCAACGCGAAGTTTGAATGGTCCAACGCGCCGATGCCCTATTACCCCGATGCTGCGGGTGCGCCGCAGAACTCTACGCTCGGCGGTGCCTCGCTCTGGGTGATGGGCGGCAAGAAGGCCGATGAATACAAGGGTGTCGCCAAGTTCTTCGCCTTCCTCTCGGATACCGGTCGTCAGGCGCGCCTGCACACGGAATCGGGCTATCTCCCGATCACCAAGGCGGCATACGAGAAGGTGAAGGCTGACGGGTTCTACAAGAACAACCCCTATCTCGAAACACCGATCCTCCAGCTCACCAACAAGGAGCCGACGGAGAATTCGCGTGGCCTGCGCCTCGGTAACATGGTGCAGATGCGCGATGTCTGGGCCGAGGAAATCGAGGCCGCCCTCGCCGGCAAGAAGACGGCCCAGCAGGCGCTCGACGAGGCGGTCAAGCGCGGCAACGAGATGCTGCGCGCCTTCGAGCGCACGGTAACCCGCTGATCTTGACGTGCCGGGCAGCAGGATGCTGCCCGGTTTTCTCTCCAGGAGCGGGGCAGAATGGAAAAGCGCGTTACTTTCAACGGCAGGCTGCTGCCCTATATGCTGCTTGCCCCGCAACTGCTGATCACACTGGTCTTTTTCTACTGGCCGGCGGGGCAGGCGGTCTGGCAGAGCTTCCTGATCGAGGATGCGTTCGGCCTTTCAACCCAGTTCGTCTGGTTTGAGAATTACCAGATCCTGCTTTCCAAGCCCGATTACTACCGCACGCTTGCGATCACGCTCACTTTCTCGGCTTTGGTGGCTTTCCTCTCGCTTTCCCTTGCGCTGCTTCTGGCGGTGCAGGCGGACAAGCACATCAAGTTCGCCTCGGGCTACAAGACGATGCTGATCTGGCCCTATGCCGTGGCGCCGGCCATCGCGGGCGTGCTGTGGCTTTTCATGTTCCAGCCCTCGCTCGGGCTGGTCAGCCATGCGATCCGCGCGCTCGGGGTCGACTGGAATCCCGTCCTGAACCCGGATCACGCCTTCACGCTGGTGGTGATGGCGGCGACCTGGAAGAAGATCGCCTATAACTTCCTCTTCTTCCTCGCCGGATTGCAGGCGATTCCGAAATCGGTGATCGAGGCCTCGGCGATCGACGGGGCTTCGCCGATGCGCCGTTTCTGGACCATTACCTTCCCGTTGCTCTCGCCGACGACCTTTTTCCTGCTGGTGGTGAATGTCGTCTATGTTTTCTTCGAAACCTTCGGGATCATCGATGCAACCACCGGCGGCGGGCCGGCGAAAGCCACGCAGACGCTGGTCTACAAGGTCTATCACGACGGCAAGCTCGGGGCGGATCTCGGCGGCTCGGCGGCGCAGAGCGTCATCCTGATGCTCATCGTGATCGGCCTGACGGCGATCCAGTTCCGGTATGTCGAGAAGAAGGTGCAGTATTGATGGCAAAGCGGCATCACGCGCGGTTGAAGCCGCTTCGCATCAAGATTTCGCCGCGGGGTCTGTAATGGTCCAGCGACGCTCGCTTCTCGATATCGTGCCGCATTTCATCCTTGCGCTGGGCGTGATCATTATCGCGTTTCCGGTTTATATCGCGTTTGTGGCTTCCACCTGGGACGCGGCGACGATCTCCAACGGCCAGATGCCGTTGTGGCCGGGGCCGCATTTCCTGGAGAATTATTATCGCACGATCTTCATCGGCACGGCGAAGACGACCCGAGAGCCGGTTGGCATCATGATGCTGAACTCCTTCGTGATGGCGATGTGCATCGCGATCGGAAAGATCGCGATCTCACTGATCTCGGCCTTCGCGGTTGTTTATTTCCGCTTCCCCTTCCGCATGGCGGCGTTCTGGACGATTTTCATCACCCTGATGCTGCCCGTGGAAGTGCGCATCTACCCGACCTACAAGATCGTAGCGGATCTGAGGCTGCTGGATACCTATGCCGGGCTGACAATCCCGCTCATCGCCTCGGCGACGGCGACGTTGCTGTTCCGCCAGTTTTTCATGACCGTGCCGGACGAGCTGGTCGAAGCCTCGCGCATCGACGGCGCCGGGCCGATGAAGTTCTTCGTCGATACACTGGTGCCGCTCTCGATCACCTCGGTCGCCGCGATGTTCGTGATCCAGTTCATCTATGGCTGGAACCAGTATCTCTGGCCGCTGCTGATCACCACCAGCGACAACATGCAGACCATCGTGATCGGCATCAAGAAGATGATCGTGACCCAGGATGCGCTCACCGAATGGCAGATCGCCATGGCAACGGCCGTGCTGGCGATGCTGCCGCCTGTCATCGTGGTGGTGGCGATGCAGAAGCTTTTCGTGAAGGGCCTGACGGAGACTGAAAAATGAACAACGTCCATCTCCGCAAGGTCGGGAAAATCTATGCCGGCGGTGTCGAGGCCCTGCGCGACATCGCCTTCGACATTCCAGACGGTGCCTTTTGCGTGCTGGTCGGCCCGTCGGGCTGCGGCAAATCGACGCTTTTGCGGATGGTCGCCGGGCTGGAAACGATCACCTCGGGCGAGATTTCGATCGGCGACCGCGCGGTCAATGACCTCGACCCTTCCGAGCGGGACATCGCGATGGTGTTCCAGAATTACGCGCTCTACCCGCATATGAGCGTTTACGACAACATGGCCTACGGGCTCAGAAACCGGAAGACGCCGAAGCCGGAAATCGAGGCGCGCGTGCAGGAGGCGGCACGTATTCTCGAGATCGGCCATCTCCTTGACCGCAAGCCGCGACAGCTCTCCGGCGGGCAGCGCCAGCGCGTGGCGATGGGACGCGCGATCGTGCGAAAGCCGCGGGTGTTTCTGTTCGACGAGCCGCTTTCCAACCTCGACGCCAAGTTGCGCATCCAGATGCGCGTCGAGATCAAGAAGCTTCAGCGCACGCTCGGTATTACCTCGATCTACGTGACTCATGACCAGCTCGAGGCGATGACGCTCGCCGATATGCTGGTGGTGATGAACAAGGGGAATATCGAACAGGTCGGCCCGCCCTTGCAGCTTTATGAGCGGCCTGAAACGGTTTTCGTCGCCGGCTTCATCGGCGCGCCCCCCATGAACCTGATCGAGTTGCCGGAAGGGGGAGTCGCGGGGCTTGCACTCGAAAATCGGCCGGTCGCGCCGGTGATTGTCGGAATCCGGCCGGAGCATTTCGAGTTGGCGCCTGTCGGCACCCCCGCGCCGCTTGGCATCTCGATGCAGATCACGGCGATCGAGATGGTTGGCGCCGAGACCTATCTTTACGGTGCCCTTGATGGGCGCGGCAGGGAAGTCATCGTGCGGGTTGCCGGGAAGGCCGAGCAGCAGATAGGAGAGCGCGTCACGGCGGTGGCCGAGCGGCACAACCTCCACTTCTTCGATCCAGCGACGGGGCGACGATTGGCTGTGTCTTGAGAGCTTGGCCATGCCCTAGGAACAAGGCGGAACTGCGCGCTTCTCGCTTGCATCAAAGCCCGAACGGCGACATGGTGCCATCATAAATGCTGGGTTGAACCGGCGAGAAGCGTTGCACCTTTTGAGCACGGGAAATCATGGGCATCACGTTGCGCGAAACGGTGAAAGATGGGGATCTGATCTGCTCGCCGCATACGCCGAATTGTTCGACCTGCACCTCCCGTCATCTCTCCGTCTGCGCCGCGCTTGGCACCGAAGAGCTGGTTACCTTCGATCACGTGGTCCAGCATCGCGGCGCGCCCGCGAAGACGTTGCTCTTCGAACAGGGCCAGAAAGCTGATTTCGTTTTCTCCGTCTCCGAAGGAACCATCCGTCTTTTCCGCCTCCTGCCCGATGGTCGCCGCCAGATTACCGGATTTGCGATCAAGGGTGACTTTCTCGGCGTCGCGCTGGACGAGACCTATGATGTCTGCGCCGAGGCGGTTGACGCGGTGCGCTTCTGCCGTATTCCGCGCTCCTCCTTCGTGACCATGGTGGACGAGAAGCCTCATCTGCTGCGCAAGCTGCATCAGATTGCCGGACGTGAGCTGCACTTCTCGCAGGATCAGATGGTTTTGCTTGGGCGTCGCAACGCCGAGGAGCGCGTCGCGGCCTTTCTGCTTAGCCATCGCGCGCGGCTTTCCCGTGTCATGACCTGCTCGGTCACCATTCCGCTGCCGATGAGTCGTTCCGATATCGCAGATTATCTCGGCCTGACGATTGAAACGGTCAGCCGTACGATTTCTAAACTCGCGCGTGAAAAGCTCGTTGTTGTGGTCCCGGACGGGATTCGACTGCTTGACGTCGCGCGGATCACCGAACTGGCAGGGGGCTGAGGCTTCCGAGCCGGCTTGATCGTGGTTGGGTGCGGAAGCCGGCCGAGAAACGGCGGGACTTGATTTGCGTCAAGGCCGATTGTGCGCCGCAGTTCCATGGTGGAATAAGGGTAAAGGCCGTTTCGACGGTTGAAGTCGTTCGTCGGATAACCGGCGATAGCGAAGGAGCCAGGGGCAAAGGATCCAGACGCATGAGCACAAATGCAACATACCGTTCGATGAGCGCGAACGAGGTCGCCTGGGCGATCGCGTCGGCAGCGCTCGCCGTATTTTCACTATTCGTCGCCTCCAAGGCCACGGATCCTGGCTATGCCTTTCATGCCTATGTCTTCGCGCTGGCGGGCATCGCCGGCGTGATTGCTCTGGGCAAGCGCGCGGCGGCCAATGTGCCGGCCGTCGCTGCACAGGAAATCAACGGAAAGCCCAACTACAATATGGGTCCCGTGAAATTCGCGACCCTTGCGTCGCTCTTCTGGGGCGTGGCGGGCTTTCTTGTCGGGCTGATCATCGCGCTTCAGCTCGCCTACCCGGCGCTCAATTTTGACCTGCCCTGGATCAATTTCGGTCGCCTGCGGCCGCTGCACACTTCCGCGGTGATTTTCGCCTTCGGCGGCAACGTCCTGCTCGCGACCTCGCTCTACGTGGTTCAGCGCACGTCCCGCGCACGCCTCGCCGGAGATGTCTCGCCCTGGTTCGTGGTGCTTGGCTACAACCTCTTCATCGTGATCGCGGGCACGGGCTACCTGCTCGGCATCACGCAATCGAAGGAATACGCGGAGCCGGAATGGTATGCCGATCTCTGGCTCACCATCGTGTGGGTGGCGTATCTTTTCGTATTCCTCGCGACCCTCTGGAAGCGCAAGGAGCCGCATATCTATGTGGCGAACTGGTTCTATCTCGCCTTTATCCTGACCATCGCTGTCCTGCATCTGGGCAATAACGCGGCTGTGCCGGTGTCGATCTTCTCGCCGAAGAGCTACATCGTCTGGTCGGGCGTGCAGGATGCCATGTTCCAGTGGTGGTATGGCCATAACGCTGTGGGCTTCTTCCTCACGGCCGGCTTCCTCGGCATCATGTATTACTTCATTCCCAAGCGGGTTGATCGTCCGGTCTATTCCTACCGGCTCTCGATCATCCATTTCTGGGCGCTGATCTTCCTCTATATCTGGGCCGGACCGCATCATCTGCACTATACGGCGCTGCCGGATTGGGCGCAGACGCTGGGCATGACCTTCTCGGTGATGCTGTGGATGCCCTCCTGGGGCGGCATGATCAACGGCCTGATGACCCTCTCGGGCGCCTGGGACAAACTCAGGACCGACCCGGTGCTGCGCATGATGGTGGTTTCGGTCGCCTTCTACGGTATGTCGACCTTCGAGGGGCCGATGATGTCGATCAAGGCCGTGAACTCGCTCAGCCACTATACGGACTGGACGATCGGCCATGTGCATTCCGGTGCGCTGGGCTGGGTCGGCTTCGTGTCCTTTGGCGCGATCTACTGCTTGGTGCCATGGCTCTGGAACAAGAAGGGTCTTTATTCGGACCGTCTCGTGAACTGGCATTTCTGGATCGCGACGCTCGGCATCGTTGTCTACATCTCGGCGATGTGGGTTGCGGGCATCATGCAGGGTCTGATGTGGCGCGCTTACACGGCGCTTGGCTTCCTCGAATATTCCTTCATCGAGACGGTCGAGGCCATGCATCCCTTCTACGTGATCCGTGCACTCGGAGGAGCCATGTTTGTCGTGGGCTCGCTGATCATGGCCTACAACATCGTGATGACGATCCGGTCCGGCGAGGCGGCTGAGCCGCTCGACGCCGCCAAGCCCGCGCTCGTCCCGGCCGAATAAGGAGCAGAAGCATGTCGCTCTGGAAAAAACACGCCATTTTCGAGAAGAACTCGATTCTCCTCTCGCTCGGGGTCATCGTCGTGATCTCGATCGGCGGCCTCGTCGAGATCGCGCCGCTCTTCTATCTCCGCTCGACCATCGAGCAGGTGAAGGGCGTGCGCCCCTACACCCCGCTGGAGCTGGCCGGCCGGCATATCTACATCCGCGAGGGCTGCTACAATTGTCACAGCCAGATGGTGCGTCCGCTGCGTGACGAGGTCGAGCGCTACGGTCACTATTCGCTCGCGGCCGAGAGCATGTTCGACAAGCCCTTCCAATGGGGTTCGAAGCGCACGGGGCCGGATCTCGCCCGCGTCGGCGGCAAGTATTCCGATGAATGGCAGCTCCAGCATCTCGTGAATCCGCGCGCGCTGGTGCCGCAATCGATCATGCCGGGCTACCCCTATCTCGCGAAGACGGAGCTCGACACGGCGGATATCGCCGGTCATCTGAAGGCCAACCGCCTCGGCGGCGTGCCCTATTCGGATGAGATGATCGCCAATGCCGGGGCGGATCTCAAGGCGCAGCTCAACCCGGATGATGCGGGCGCTGCCGGCCTCGAGAAGCGCTATCCCAAGGTGCAGATCCGTGATTTCGACGGCAATCCGCAAAAGATCACCGAGGCCGATGCCCTGATCGCCTATCTCCAGGTTCTGGGGACCATGGTCGATTTCAAGGGCTATGACGCCAAGGCCAATTATCGCTGAGGAGCAGGAAATGGCTGAAACCTATGCGCTCCTCGCCGCGATCGCCCAGCAATTGGGGGTCATTTTCTTCATGACCGTCTTCGCCGTGGTGGTTGCCTACGCTCTCTGGCCCAAGAACCGTGACAAGTTCGATGCGGCCGCCCAGATGCCTCTCAGGGAGGATTGATCCGATGGCCGGACACAATACCGAAGAACGCGATGCCCTCACGGGCCGGACCACGACCGGCCATGAATGGGATGGCATCAAGGAACTCAACACGCCGCTGCCGCGCTGGTGGCTGAACATCTTCTATGCCACGATCATCTGGTCGATCGGGTATTTCATCGCCTATCCGGCCTGGCCGACGATCTCGGGCTACACGCAAGGGGTGCTCGGCTATTCTTCCCGCGCCGAGGTTCAGGTGGAGCTCGACGCGCTGAAAACGAAGCGTTCTGCGCAGGCGGCTGATCTTGCCAAGGTCGAGCTTGCGGCGATCAAGGCGGATCCGAAACTGCTCAGCCTCGCCCTGGCGCAGGGCCGCGCGGCCTTCGGTGACAATTGCGCGCCCTGCCATGGCCTCGGCGGTGCGGGTTCCAAGGGCTACCCGAACCTCAACGATGACGAATGGTTGTGGGGCGGCTCGCTTGAGGAGATCCACACCACGCTCAAGCACGGCATCCGTTCGAGCAATGATTCCGACACGCGCGTTTCGGCAATGCCGGCATTCGGGCGTGACGGCCTGCTCAAGAAGGAGGAAATCCGGCAGGTCGCCAATCACGTCCGCGTGCTTGCCGGGCAGGCGAGCGAAGCCGGCTATGACAAGGCTGTGGGCGGAAAGCTCTTCGCGGATAATTGTGCGGCTTGCCATGGCGATGCCGGCAAGGGGAACAAGGAGCTCGGCGCTCCCAACCTCACCGACGCGATCACGCTTTACGGCAATACGGTTGAGGATCTGGTCGAGACCATCGCCAATAGCCGCGCCGGTATGATGCCGGCCTGGGCGCATCGCCTTGATCCGGTCACAGTGAAGGCGCTCACGATCTACGTGCATAACCTCGGCGGCGGCAAATAACCGCCTCCGACACCGGTTCTCCGGTTCCGGCCCGCTGGATTTGATCCGGCGGGCCACGCTTCCCGGCTATGGTGCCGGGCCGCAGACAAGGCAGGCATCATGTCCAGCGATCTCGACGATCTTCCCCTCTATGCTTCCGCCAAGAAGGTCTATCCACAGGCGGTAAGCGGGTTCTATCGACGGATCAAATGGGCAGCGCTCTTCATCTGCCTCGGCATTTATTATTTCCTGCCTTTCCTGCGCTGGGATCGTGGCCCCAACCTGCCCAATCAGGCGGTGCTGGTGGATCTGGTCAACCGGCGTTTCTATTTCTTTCCGATCGAGGTCTGGCCGCAGGAAGTCTATTACTTCACCGGCCTGCTGGTTATTGCTGCGTTGGTCCTGTTCCTGATGAACGCGATCGCGGGGCGCATCTGGTGCGGCTATCTATGCCCGCAGACGGTGTGGAGCGATCTCTTCCTTGTCGTCGAGCGCTTTTTCGAAGGCGATCGTCGCGAGCGCATCAAGCGCGATGAAGGCGTCTGGAA
Organism: Pseudomonadota bacterium; assembly: GCA_020161575.1. GTDB lineage: Bacteria > Pseudomonadota > Alphaproteobacteria > Rhizobiales > Beijerinckiaceae > Rhabdaerophilum. The sequence goes on along the minus strand of JAIUNR010000004.1, from coordinate 117,234 downwards.
TATCGAGGTCTGGGCACGCAAGATCGCGAAACACGCGGTCTGGCTGTTCATCGCCTGGTGGACGGGCGGCGCCTGGGTCCTCTATTTCGCGGATGCGCCGACCCTCGTGCGCGAACTCGCCACGGGCACGGCGCCGTTCGCCGCCTATGTCTGGATCGCGATCCTGACCTTCACGACCTACACGCTCGCGGGCATCATGCGCGAGCAGGTCTGCAACTACATGTGCCCCTGGCCCCGCATCCAGGCTGCGCTGACGGATGAAGAGGCGCTCAACGTTACATACCGCTATGATCGCGGCGAGCCGCGCACTTCCTTGAAAGAGGCGACGAAACTGCGGGCGGCGGGGCAATCTGCGGGTGATTGCGTGGATTGCAACCAATGCGTCGCCGTATGCCCCACCGGCATCGATATCCGCCATGGATCGCAGCTCGAATGCATCCAGTGCGGCCTGTGCATCGATGCATGCGACAATGTCATGACGAAGATTGGCCGACCGACCAGCCTCATCGCCTATGACACGGACAATAACGTGAAGGCGCGCGCAGCTGGCGAGCCGGAAAAGGTGTGGCGGCCGATCCGCCCGCGCACCCTGATCTACTTCGCGGTCGTGGCGGTTGTCGGCGGGGCGATGCTCTATCAGCTCGCGACACGCGCGACGGCCGGGATCAGCCTTATCCATGATCGCAACCCGCTCTTCGTGACGCTGGCGGATGGCTCCGTACGCAACGCTTTCACCGTGCGCCTGATCAACAAACGCCCCGATGCCCGCCATTTCGCGCTGACGGTGGAAGGTGTGCCTGGCATCGTGATCGAGGTCACCAATATCACCTCCACGGCGGATTGGCGCCCGGTTGTCGCGGTCGAGCCCGATACGACGCGCGAAGTGCGCGCGCTGGTCACCGTGCCGAAGGGCGTGCTCGACCAGAAGAGCGTTCCCATCCGCATTCACGCCGCCGATCTTTTCGCAGGCGAGCGCGTGGTTGCGAAAGATCATTTCTTTGGGCCGGGCTAGGCGTCATTGTTCGCCAGATGCCGTTCTGCCCAAAGGTTTGGACCCATGAGTTGCTGCGGAGTTTTCTACATGCCGGTTGAGCTGCCGACCTCGCGCCTTGCGCCTTCTTCCGGGCCGGAAAAAGCACCGCGCAAGATCACCGGGACGCATGTCCTGGTTGCCCTTGTGGCGTTCTTCGCCGTGATCTTCGCGGTCAATATGGTAATGATGACCTTGGCTTTGCGCACCATGCCCGGCATCGAGGTCAAGAGCGCCTACGAGGCGAGCCAGCGTTTCAATCGCGAGCTGGAAGCGGCGCAGGCGCAGGACCAGCTCGGCTGGCAGGTGGATGTGGTGACCGCCCGCCTCAAATCGGGTGTTCTGGGTGTGGAGCTGCGCGACAAAACCGGCGCGCCGCTTGGCGGGTTGGAGGTTTTCGCGCGGATCGAACGCCCGACGGACGCCAAGCTCGACCAGCGCATTAAGCTGTTCGTGGAAGGACCGGGGCGCTATGGCGCGGAATTTCCTCCGCTCGCGACCGGGCAATGGCTGTTGACGATCGAGGCGAGGCAAGGGGGCGCACGGCGCTTCCTTTCGCAGCGCAAGGTCCTTCTGCGCGATTAGGAGACGGTGATGACCGAGGTCCTGGCAAGCGACAGGCGAGACTTTTCCGTTTTCGTCCGCCCTTCGGAAGGCGGGCGCGCGGCGATGGATCTTGCGGTTGAAGGCATCCATTGCGCGGCCTGCATGCGGGCGATCGAAAAAGGGCTTGGCTCGGAGCCGGGTGTCGCCGGCGCGCGCGTCAATCTCGCCAACAAGCGCGTGACTGTCGAATGGGAGCCGGAGAAGATATCGCCCGGTCGAATTCTCGACCGCATGGATGATATCGGGTTCAAGGCCTATCCGTTCTCGCTCGACCGGGCGGAGGACCAGGAAAAGGCGGAAGAGAAGCGCTTGCTGATCTGCCTTGGCGTCGCCGGTTTCGCCATGATGAACATCATGCTGCTTTCGGTCTCGGTCTGGGCGGGCAATGTCTCGGATATCACCCCGGAAACGCGCGATTTCTTCCACTGGCTGTCGGCGCTGATCGCACTGCCGGCCGCCTTTTATGCCGGCCGTCCCTTCTTCGAGAGCGCTGCGCGGGCACTTAAAGCCCGTGCCGTGAATATGGATGTGCCGATTTCGCTCGGCGTGCTGCTCGCGCTTGGCATGAGCGTTGTCGAGACCCTGAATCACGCCGAACATGCCTATTTCGACTCGGCCGTGATGCTGCTCTTCTTCCTGCTGATCGGACGCTATCTCGAACGGGCGATGCGCCGGCGCACGCGCGCGGTCGCGACCAATCTCGCGGCGCTGAAATCCGAGACGGCGGTGAAGTTCGTCTCCGAAACCGAGATCCGCACCGTCCCTGTCGCCGCGCTGGTTGCGGGAGATATCGTGCTGGTCCGGCCGGGCGAGCGCGTCAGCGTCGATGGCGCGGTGATCGACGGGCATTCGGAAATCGATTCCTCCCTCGTTACCGGCGAGACGTTGCCGCGTCCGGTGGAAGCCGGGGCCGAAGTCTATGCCGGCACGCTCAACCTCACGGGCACCTTGCGCATCAAGGTCCGGGCGGCGGAGGAGGGCACGCTTCTTTCCGAGGTGCAGTCCCTGCTCGACCGGGCAACGGAAAACCGCTCGCGCTATGTTCAGCTTGCCGATCGCGCGGCACGGCTTTACGCGCCGGTCGTGCATGTCACGGCCCTGCTGACCTTTCTTGGCTGGATGGCCTTCGGCCTTGGCTGGCATCCCGCGCTGATCATCGCGATCACGGTTTTGATCATCACCTGCCCCTGCGCGCTGGGCCTTGCGATTCCGGCCGTGCAGGTCGTGGCTTCGGGCGCGCTGTTCCGGGCGCGTATCCTGCTCAATTCCGGCGAGGCGCTGGAGCGTTTCGCGGCGGCGGATACGGTTGTCTTCGACAAGACCGGCACGCTCACCCTTCCCGAAGCCAGCGTGATGAACGCGGCGGCACTTGATCCCGGTCTTGTCGCACTGGCGGGCAGGCTCGCGCTGTCGAGCCGCCATCCGCTGGCATGCGCGCTGGCGCGCGCCGCCGATTCGCGTGAGCCCGTGCCGGAAGCACGCGAGGAGCCGGGCATCGGCGTTTCCGCCATGCTCGACGGCAAGCCGGTCTTCCTCGGCAAACCCGAAGCGGCGGGTTTGGGCTTTGAAGCCGGCCGTATTTCGCTCGCCTACCCCTCCGCTTCCCTGATCGGCGTGAAATTCGGCGAAACCGGCGCGGTGATCGCCATCGGGCAGAAATTGCGCCCGGATGCGGTGGAAACGGTGCAGGCGCTCAAGCGCGCGGGCCTGCGCCTTCTCATCCTTTCCGGCGATCACGAGGCGGCGGTACGCGAGGCCGCTGGCGCGCTCGCCATCGAGGAATATGGCGCGGCCCTCAAACCGCAGGACAAGATCGCACGGCTGGAGATGCTGGCCACCGAAGGCCGCAAGGTCCTGATGGTGGGGGACGGGCTCAACGATGCGCCCGCGCTCGCGGCGGCCTCGGTTTCCATGTCGCCGATCGATGCCGCGCATATCGCGCAGGCACAGGCGGATGCGGTTTTCATCGGCGAGAAGCTCCAGCCGGTGGCGGATGCGCTTGTGATCAGCCGCCGTGCGCATCGGCTGATGCTTGAAAATCTCTGGTTGGCCGTCATCTATAATTTCATTGCGGTGCCGCTGGCGATTGCCGGCTATGTGACGCCGCTGATCGCGGCGCTCGCCATGTCCGGCTCGTCCGTGCTGGTGACGCTCAACGCGCTTCGAGCGGGGAGGCGGGGATGAACGTTCTGGTCTATCTGGTGCCGTTGGCGCTTTCGCTGGGCCTGTTGGGGCTGGCGGCTTTCGTCTGGTCGATGAAGGCGGGGCAATTCGAGGATCTCGAGGGGGCGGCCCATCGGGTGCTCGACGACGACGATCTTCCCACGCGCTGACATCGCTTTCCCCCGATTTTACGGGATGTGGCTGGGAAACCGCATGCTTGTGCTTTTCCGTCCGCCTTCCACCGCTATGGTCATGCTCTCGCCCGAATCGGCGGGCTTTTCGCCCTGCTTTCGTAACAGGCTCTGTGCATGACCCGCTTCCTTGCTTTTTTCTCGCTTTCCCGATTTCTCGCGTTCGCCCTGCTGGTGGCGTTTTCCGGGATGGCTCTTGCGCAGAATGTCCCGGTCCGGGAACCGAGAGCGCTGATCGATTCCGGTCGTCTTGAACTCACGCAGATCGAGGCGGCGCTCCGGCGTGAGACGCTGAAGGACGATCGCCTGGCGGAGTTGCGTGCGCAGCTCGATGCCATCGCGGCGGGGATCGACGAGATGGTCGGGCGCGAACAGCCACGCGCGGATGAGATCAAGGCGCGGATCGAGAAGCTCGGCCCCGCACCGGATACCTCCAAGGGCCAGAGCGAGAGCCCCGATGTCGCGCGTGACCGTGCCGAACAGCAGAAACATTGGCAGGAGGCCGATGAGACGCTTCGCCTCGCCCGCGCGCTTGGCCTGCGGGTCGAGCAGGTGAAAGAGGCTGTGCTTGAGAGGCGTCGGCAGAATTTCACCCGCGCGATTCTCGCGCAGGAAGATTCGGTCCTCTCGCCCTGGCTTTGGTATGATGTCGCGCGGCAGGTCCCTGCGGATTTCAGAGCGCTGAACTTCCTGCTCTGGCAATGGGGCGAGACGATTCTGGGCAATCTCGACTGGTACGAGCTTGTTTTCCTGGTTGCCCTGGCCATCGGGGCAGGCGCCTTCCTGCCGCGCGCCCGCCGTTGGGTGCGCTCCGGCTCTTTCGGCCTGCACGAAACCGAGGAGGGCGTCGTCGAGGCCAATGCGCTCGAAAAGGCGCTGATTGCCTTGCGCGCGATCCTGTTCAACGCCGCGGCGCCAGCTCTCCTGCTCTATCTTCTTCACATGCTCTTCCGCGCCTTCGGTCTTTTGCCGGGGCGCGCGGATCCCGTCATGGAGGCCTTCACCTCCGGCCTCGCCTTCGTGCTCGGCATGAGCGCGCTCGGAATGGGCGTGCTCTCGCCGCATCGCCGTGAGACCCGTCTGTTCGATATGCCAGACCGCATGGCGCGTGAATTGTGGCGGGTCATCCGCCTCGTCGCGCTCATCGTGGCGCTTGGTCGGATCGCGGAGGCGCTTGCCGCCGCGATCGTGGCCTCGCTGCCGCTGACGATCCTGATGCGCGGTCTTTTCGCGAGCCTGGCCGCGCTTGCGATCATGCGCGGTTTCGCGCGTGCCTTCCAGAGCGAAGGCGAGGAAAGTGGCGGGAGCGGCAAGCTTCTGCCGCTGCGGCTTGGCGGCTGGAGCGCGGCGATTGCCATCCTCGGCGCGGCGGTGGCAGGCTTTGTCGCGCTGGCGGGATTTCTTGTCGCGCAGGTCGTCTGGATCGCGATCCTCGGGTTGAGCATGGCGCTCGCGCTGGTTTTCATCGAGGAAGTTCTGGGTGCCGGGCTCTCCGCCAAAGGCGTGCTGGGCAAGCGGGTGCGCGAGGCGACCGGGCTCGCGGCATCCTCTCTCGACCAGATTTCCGTTCTGGGCGCGGGCGCGGCGCGTCTGATCCTGTTCGTGATGCTCGCCATGCTGGCGCTCGCGCCATGGGGGGTCGATTCCTCGAACCTGCTCGGCAATGTCCGCGCGGCGTTTTTCGGCTTCCAGGTCGGCGGCGTTTCGATTTCGCTCGCGACAATTGCTCTGGCCATCGCCCTGTTCGCGGTTGGTTTCCTGCTGACCCGCGCGATCCAGAACTGGCTTGATACGCGCTATCTGCCGCAAACGGATCTCGATGTCGGCCTGCGCAATTCCATCCGCACGATCTTCGGCTATGTCGGCACTTTCGTCGCCGCGATGATCGCGCTTGGCCAGCTCGGCCTCTCGCTGGAGAAGATCACCATCGTGGCCGGCGCGCTCTCGGTGGGTATCGGTTTTGGTCTGCAATCCATCGTCAGCAATTTCGTCTCCGGGCTCATCCTGCTTTGGGAGCGCCCGATCCGCGTTGGCGACTGGATCGTGGTCGATAACGAGCAGGGTACGGTGAAGCGGATCAATGTCAGGGCCACGGAGATCCAGACTTTTGACCGCGCGAGCCTGATCATCCCCAACTCGGCCTTCATTTCCGGGCGTGTGAAGAACTGGATGCATGCGGATCGCACGGGCCGCATCATCATTCCGGTGAGCGTCGAATATCAGGCCGAGCCGGATGAGGTGGCGCAGCTACTCAAGGATGCGGCACTCGCGCATCGGGAGGTGATGAGCGAGCCGGCGCCGACGGTGGTGTTCAAGAATTTCGGCGAATCCGGCCTCGATTTCGAATTGCGCTGCTTTGTCGATGTCGACTCGATGTCGGTGACGCGCTCCGAGCTGCTCTTCGATATCTTCCGGCGTCTGCGCGAAGCGAAGATCGCGATTCCCTATCCGACGCGCCGGGTGGAGATCGCGGGAATCGCCGGCAACGAGGAAGCCGCGGAAGCGCTTGTGCAGGCAATGGCGAAGAAAGCGGAATGATCATGCGGATCCGTTTATCGCTGCCGCTTCTGGCCGCCTTGCTGCTCGCGGGTTGTGCTGGGGATGTGCCGCCGCCCCCGCAGCCCGCTTTCTATGTCGATCTCGCCCGGCCGGGAAGTGCGCTCGATCCGACAAGCGCGACCGAGATCATCAATGCCTATCGCCAGCGCGAGGGGCTTGCTCCGCTTGCCTGGGATGCTGGCCTTGCCTCGATCGCGCAGGCCGCTGCCGCGTCGCTGGCGGCGCGGGGTGATCTTCAGGATGGCGGAAAGGGCGATCTTGATCGCGCGCTGGCCATGGGAGGTTTTTCGCCGCGTGTCGTGCGCCGCTCGGTTTCCGGCGGCTACCACAGCTTTGCCGATGCGTTTTCAGGCTGGCGCGGCGCGCCGATGCATGATGCCGTACTTCGGGCGAAGGGCGGCCGGCTTTTCGCCATTGCGGCCCATGCGCAGCCGGGTTCACGTCATCGGGTCTATTGGGTGATGCTCGTTTCCGAGCGTTAGCCTGTCAGGGCTTTTCGGGCGGAAGCGGCGGCGCCTCGCGCACGAGCAGGATCGCGACGCGGCGATTGGGCGCGAGGAAAGGATCGTCCGGGAAGACCGGCATGGTATCGGCCTTGCCGATCACCGATTCGAAACGATCATCGGGGACACCGCTGCCAGCCAGAATATCTCGGATGGCGATCGCGCGTTCGGCTGAAAGCGCCCAGCCGGCACCGCGATCGCGGGTAGCGCCGCGAATCGCGCTGGTATGGCCAGTGATGCGAACGCGGTTCGGCATGCGGCGCAGAACCGGCGAAATCGCCGCGATCACCTTGCGGGTGCGCTCATAGGGAAGGGCTGAGCCTTCCGGGAACATCGAGCGCCCCTCCTGATCCACGATCTGGATGTTGAGGCCCTCCGGCGTTTCCTCGACCTCGACATTGCGCGAGATTTCAGCGATTTCCGGCATGGCCTGAAGCGCCTGACGCAAGGACGCGGCGGCGGTGGTGAAGCCACGATCGGTCATGAAGGTGCCGGCCGCCATCGTGTCGCGCTGGATATATTTGACCGGCGGAGAAACCGAATCCGACTGGTCCTTCGAAGTCTTCTCGACGTTATGCATCTTGCGGCGTACCGGCACGCCGTCGGTGTCGATCATGCCCGAGGTGCGGGTATGCTTCTGGCTGCCGAAAGCTTCACGGATGGAACCGGCGACGATGGCCATTTCCTTCGTTTTAGGCTGCGAAAACGCGACGAGCATCACGAAATACGCGAGCAGCAGGCCCATGAGGTCGGCGAAGGTGACGAACCAGCCGTGCCCGCCCGAATGCCCGCCCTTTTTTCTCGCCATCGACGCTACTCCTCAAACCGTGACAGCGCTCAGGCCGCCGCTTCCTGCTCGGCAAAATGCGCCTTGTGATGATCCGGCAGATAGGAGAGCAGCATCTCGCGGATGATGCCGGGGCTTTTTGCCTGGCGGATCTGGAGTACGCCATCAATGATCAGCGAGCGGGAGATATCCTCCTCCTCCAGCTTCACATGAAGCTTGTCGGCGATCGGGAGGCAGAACAGATTCGCGACAAGCGCGCCGTAGAGCGTCGCGAGCAGCGCGGTCGCCATGAAGGGGCCGAGGGTCGAGGGGTCCGACATGTTGGCGAACATGCCGACCATGCCCAGAAGGGTGCCGATCATGCCCCAGGCCGGCGCGCAATCGCCGATGGCGCGGTAGATCTTCTGGCCTTCATCGAGATGGGCAAGGAAGGTGTCGCGGTCCTTCTCCATCGTGCTCTTGATGAATTCCCCGTCATAACCGTCGACCACATAGCGGATGCCCTGCGCGAGAAAGGGGTCATCGACCTTATGATTCTCGAGCGCCATCGGGCCGGATTTGCGCATGATCTCTGCGATCTTTGTGATTTCCTCGATCAGCGCGCGCGGATCGAGCGCACGCATCTGAAGCGCGAACTTCATACCCATCGGCAGGCCATGCATCATGGTCGAGAACGGATAGCGGATGATGGTGGACGCCGTCGCGCCGCCGAAAATCACGATCGCGGCATGCTCGGAAATGTAGATGCTGACATGACCGTCCATGAGCATCAGCAGGACGACGGTGGCGACGCCCAGCACGGTTCCGACAATGGTGGCTAAATCCATGGACCAATTCTCCCGGCCGTACAGCAGGACCCACCCCTTCAGGGCACCCGCATCGCAGCCTATGAGCGTGAGCTAAAGGAAGGGTTAAGCTTAAGTGCAAAGCGCTCAGTTGACGTTCATCTCGATCACGGCATAACCCGCGCAAGCGCCAATTCGGGTTTGTTCATGTCCCTGCCCCGCCTCTATCTTCGCGTTCTCTTCCATCTCGGCCCCGAGCTTCGGCTGGGGTTCTTCCTGGTGAGTGCGAATCTCATGCTCGCCGCGGCCATGTTCGCCGAGCCCTATCTCTTCGGGCGCATCATCAACCTGCTCACGGGCGCGCAGGCGCAAGGAGGCAAGCCCTCCCTCGAGGCCCTGCTGCCGCTCATCGGCCTGTGGCTCACCTTCGGTCTCTTCACCATCATCTCGGGTGTGACAATCGCGCTTCACGCAGACCGGATCGCCCATCGCCGCCGGCTGGGCGTGATGGCTTCCTATTTCGAGCATGTGCTCACGCTGCCGCTTTCCTTCCACTCCGCGACGCATTCCGGGCGTACACTCAAGGTGATGCTCGACGGCGCGGGCGGCATGTTCTGGCTCTGGCTGGGCTTCCTGCGCGATCATTGCTCGGCGCTGATCTCGCTGCTGGTCCTTCTGCCGCTCACGTTGTTCATCAACTGGCGGCTGGCGCTGCTGCTGGTGGGCCTGGTCTGTATCTTCGCCTTCCTGATGGGGCTGGTGGTGAACCGTGCCGCCAGCCTTCAGGAGCGCGTGGAAGGCTACCATTCAGAGCTTGCCGAACACACATCCGATGCCATCGGCAATATTCCCGTGATCCAGAGCTTCACGCGGGTGCAGGCGGAATTGTCCCAGCTCCGCCACGTGATCGACCGCCTGCTCTCGGCACAGATTCCGGTCCTCTCGTGGTGGGCGCTCGCTTCGGTCGCCACGCGCGCCTCATCGACGCTGACCGTGACCTCGATCTTCCTTCTCGGCACCTGGCTTCACATTCATGACAAGGCGACAATCGGCGATATCGTCACCTTCATGGGCTATGCGACCTTGCTGATCGGCAAGCTGGAAGCCGCGGTCGGTTTCGTGAACCAGCTCTTCATGCAGGCGCCCAAGCTGCGCGAATTCTTCGAGATCCTCGATACGACACCCCAAGTCCAGGATAAGCCGAACGCCACGGATGCCGGGCAGCTCTCGGGCGAGGTGACGTTCGAGAACGTCTCCTTCTCCTACGATGGCAAACGCCCCGCGATCGCCGATCTTTCCTTCACGGCGCTTAAGGGCAAGACCATCGCGTTGGTGGGGGCCACGGGGTCGGGTAAGTCGACCACGCTGGGGTTGCTTCACCGGGCCTTCGATCCGCAATCGGGGCGCATTCTCATCGACGGTCAGGATATCCGCGATTTCACCCTGCAATCCCTGCGGCGCAATATCGCGGTGGTCTTTCAGGAGCCGATGCTTTTCGCCCGCACGATCCACGAGAATCTTCGAGTTGGCCGGGCGGATGCCACCGATGCCGAGATGATGGACGCGCTTGAGCGGGCGCAGGCGCTCGAATTCATCGGGCGGCAGGCGGATGGGCTGAGCACGATCGTCGGCGAGCGCGGGCGCTCGCTCTCGGGTGGGGAGCGCCAGCGCCTGTCCATCGCGCGGGCGCTGCTGAAAAATCCGCCGATCCTCATCCTCGACGAGGCGACCTCCGCGCTGGATGCGACGACGGAGCAGAAGCTCCAGAAAGCGCTGGAAGAGGTGATGAAGGGGCGAACCACCTTCGTGATCGCCCATCGCCTCGCCACGATTCGCAATGCGGATCATATCCTCGTCCTCGATCAGGGACGGGTAATCGAGCAGGGCAGTTTCGATGAACTCGTGGCGAAGAACGGCCGCTTCGCCGCCCTCGCGGCCGCGCAGTTCATGGCGCCGCCGCGCGATGAGATGGCGCCGGTTTGAGAGGAGAGGTCATGCGGGTTGTCGCGGTGCATGCCAATGAAGGTCACGCTTTCTCCAAGGCGCCGCGCGCCGCCGTCCGCCTTGTCGCGGGCGAGGGCGTGGAGGGCGATGCCCATCGCGGCGTGACGGTGAAGCACCGCTCGCGCGTTGCTGTCGATCCGAGCCAGCCCAATCTGAGGCAGATCCACCTCCTCCATGCGGAGCTCTTCGAGGAGTTACGCCTGAAAGGATTCGAAATCCGGCCTGGCGATCTGGGCGAGAATATCACAACCGCCGGCATGGATCTGCTCGGCTTGCCGCGCGGCGCCTTGCTTCAGATCGGCGAGGCGATCATCGAGATCACCGGACTGCGCAATCCCTGCGCCCAGATCGATGCCTTCCGCCCCGGCCTGCTCAAGGCCGTGCTTGACCGTGACAGCGCGGGAAACCTTATCCGCAAGGCGGGGGTGATGGGGATCGTGCACAAGGGCGGGCTGGTCTCGCCGCAGGACGGGGTCGCCCTCACTCTCCCGCCCGAGCCGTATCAGAAGCTGGATCGGGTGTGATCGCCTGCTGTTGATGCTCCACATCTAGGCGCTTTCTGTCTTCACAAGGGCGAGAGCATACGCTTCCGCCACGTTCTTGGCGATGAAGCTCTGGCCGATGCCGCGCGACGAGATCGCGCCGGTTTGAGGCGAGAAGCGGGTTTTTGTGAAAACGCATCTTTTTTTTAATGCAAGATAGCCGACGATGGATTTTCGGCATGGTTAACAATTTTCAAAACAATGTTACGCAGATTCCGGGCTTCTGGATCCAAGAAGAGGAGCCTGGGATGGCACATCTGGGAGATATCGAGGCGTTGATCGCCACGCAGCGCGACCGACCAGAAGTGGTTGAAACCTGTCTCGACGTGATGCGTGTACATCGCGAGGATATCATGGGCGCCTTCTACGGGCGCGTTCTGGCCATTCCCTCGATGCTCAAGATCATCCAGGACTTTTGTGCCGCGAAGAACATCACCGCGGAACAGCTGGTCGGACAGGTCAACTCGATCCAATTCGAGCAATGGGAGGCCTTCTTCTCCGGCAATCACCAGAAGGCGCTCGGGAATGCCGAGCGTATCGGTCAGGCCCATGCGCGCTGCGGTATTTCCAGCGATCTCTACGTCGCCAGCAGCCAGATTATCGTGGAGCGCTACATCGAGGCGTTGCTTGAGCGCCTTCTGGGCGCACAGGGCAAAGAGGTGGGCGAGCATGTCTCGCTGGCGTTAAGAGCCTTTTTCATCGAGCTTTCGGCGGCGATCAAAGCTTATGATGGCGCGTTCTTCGAGAAGCAGACCCAGGATGCGCTCCGCCGGGTGTTCATGGAATTCGATACCAATATCGGCACACGCCTGAACAAGGTCGCCGAGACGGCCTCAAATGTCACCGAGCAGGCACGCGCGATCAACAAGATCGCGGTAGAGAACGAGAGCGCAAGCCAGAGTGTGACGGGATCGATGGAGACATTGCTGGCGGAGATCGATTCCATGCAAGGCGTGGTCGCGATGCTCCGGGAATTCGTCTCGCTTGTCCAGAATGTCGCGGGACAGACCAAGCTGCTCGCGCTCAACGCAACCATCGAGGCGGCGCGTGCCGGGGAAGCCGGGCGTGGCTTTTCTGTTGTGGCGGCAGAGGTGAAGAATCTGGCCAACGCCTCGTCAAGCGCGGCGGACAACATGAATGCCAAATGCAACGAGGCCGCCCAGCAGATCACGGCCGCGATCGGCATGGTTCGAGAGGCCGGTGCGCGAATCGCGCAGCTCAAGCAGAGCGCGGTATCGCTGCAAAGCTCGATCGAGGAGCAATTACCCGCGACGACGGATATCAGCCTGTCGCTTGTCGAGATGGCGAAGCGTTTGGCAGAGCTGAAGGCCGCGGCGGGAGTTTCGGCTCGCGCGGCGTGAGAGCGGGGTTCAGCGGCTTTCGTCACGCAGGAAGGCGAGAACATCCGCTTCCGCCACGTTCTTGGCGATGAAACTCTGGCCGATGCCGCGCGTGAGGATAAAGGTCAGCGTGCCGCGGCTTACCTTCTTGTCCTGACGGATGGCTTCGAGGATTTCATCCGCGTTGCCGGTGCCGCCCGGAATATCGGACAGGCGCGTGGGCAGGCCGACGGCCTGAAGATGCGCCGCCACCCGGCTGGGGACTTCCTGCGCGCAGAGGCCGAGCCTTTGCGAGAAGCGATGCGCCATCGCCATGCCGATGGCGACACCTTCGCCGTGAACCAGCCGTGCCCCGTCGTAATTCACCAGAGCTTCCAGCGCATGGCCGAAAGTGTGGCCGAGATTGAGCAAGGCGCGATCGCCGGTCTCGGTTTCGTCGCGCGCAACGATGGCGGCTTTCGCGCCGCAGGAAATCGCGATTGCCTTCTCGCGCTCCGGGCCGCCTTCGAAAATGCCGCGCCAGGCGCCGGCTTCCAGCCATTCAAAGAAATCCGGGCGGTCGATCAGCCCGTATTTGACCACTTCCGCATAGCCCGCGCGCATCTCGCGCGGCGAAAGCGTGTCGAGCGCGCCGCTATCGGCCAGCACCAGCGCGGGCTGATGGAAGGCGCCGACAAGGTTCTTGCCCAGCGGTGAGTTGATTCCGGTCTTGCCGCCGACGGAGGAATCGACCTGCGCCAGCAGGGAGGTCGGAACCTGCACGAAACGCATGCCGCGCCGCGCGATGGCGGCGGCGAATCCGGCCAGATCGCCGATCACCCCGCCGCCGAGCGCGATGACGATATCGCCGCGCTCAAGCTTCGCGCCGAGAATGGCCTCTACGCCTTGTTCGAGGAACGGCCAGGATTTTGTCTTCTCGCCCGCCGGCAATTCGAGCACGGTGACGCTGATTCCGGCCTGCTCCACCGAGGTGCGGAGCGCGGGCAGATGATGGATGGCGAGGTTGCTGTCGGTGATGATAAGGCAAGCGCGCGCGCCGGTCGCGGCCCTGATGGCCTCTCCCGCCTGCGGGATGAGGCCCCGGCCGATGAGGATGTCGTAGCTCCGCTCGGCAAGTTCGACGCGGATCTTTTGCGCCGCATGGTTCTGCATGTCAGCTTTCCTCTTCACCCTTCGCGCCGGAGAGATGCGCGTCAAGCGCGTCGATCACGGCCTGAACGGCTGTTTCATGCGTGCTTTCTTCGCTCAGCACCGTCACGTCGGCCTCGGCATAGACCGGGTAGCGCTTCTCCATCAAGGCACGCATCGTGCCCTCGGGATCGGGCGTCTGGAGCAGGGGGCGCGTCGGCCGGCGCAGCACGCGCTTCATGAGGACCGGAAGGTCGGCCTTGAGCCAGATCGAGACGGCGCTTTCGCGAATGTGCTGGCGCGTCTGCTCGTCCATATAGGCGCCGCCGCCGGTCGCGATCACATGCTGGCGGCCTGAAAGCAGCCGGGCGATGACCTTTCTCTCGCCGGCGCGGAATTCCGCCTCGCCCCGGTTGGCGAAGATCTCGGGAATGCTCATGCGCGCCGCCTCTTCGATCGCGTGATCGGAATCGACGAAAGGCAGGTCGAGGCGCTGGGCCAGGCGCTTGCCCACGGAGGTCTTGCCCGCGCCCATCAGCCCGATCAGGACGATATGGCGGTCATTCAACAGGTTTTTGAGACGCTGGGGCAACCGGGCATCGCCGGCTTGCGCCGGCGTCGCGGGCGCTTCGGTCATCGGGTTTTCGGTGTTCGATATTTGTTGCGTCAGCTAATGCAAAATCCAGAACGAATTACCACCCTTTTCATTATGCCCTGCGCCGGGAAGGGGGAGATCGGGCTTGCCATCAAGCCATTGCGACGGGATAAGGAACCAAACCCGGATCCAGCCCATGATGTTTCTTCTGCGTGTCCTGCTCGTGATCGCAGTCCTCGTCGGCATTGCCTACGGCGCGCTCTATGCGCTGGGCGCGCTTGTCGAGCCCGAGCAACGCGAGATCACGCATATCCTGCCCAATCCGAAGCGGGAAGCGCCGTGAGCGCGCGCCTTCTGCGCGCTTTTCTTGCGATGCTCGCCGCCGAGCGCGGCGCGGCGAAGAACACGCTCGATGCCTATCGGCGCGATCTCGACGATTACATCGAGCGTCTGGCGGCTGCGGGAAGCGATGTCGAGACCGTGGATATCGGCACGATCCGTATGCTGGCGCGCCAATTCGCATCCGATGGCCTCAAGGCGTCCACCATCGCGCGGCGCCTTTCCGCGATCCGGCAGTTTCATGGTTTCCTTTATGCCGAAGGATTGCGCGGCGATGACCCCACCGTCACGCTCGAAGGGCCAAAGAAAGCCGCCAGTCTCCCCAAGGTGATGAGTGTCGAGGATGTCGACCGGCTTCTCGGCGCGGTGACAGCGGAGGTGGCGCGCGCGAAAACGCCGCGCGCGAAACTTTTGGCGCTGCGTCTGGTGGCGCTGGTCGAGCTGCTCTACGCGACCGGCCTGCGCGTTTCCGAACTGGTCGCGCTGCCGGCGCAGAGTTTTTCCTCGGCCCGGGACGCGCTGGTCATTCGTGGCAAGGGCGGCAAGGAGCGGCTCGTGCTGGTCACGCAGGGTGCGCGCGAGGCGGTGCGTGCCTATCGCGCCGCGCTGGAGGAGGGCCAGGCCGGGCCAGCACCGAAATTCCTTTTTCCGGCGGAAGGGGAGACGGGGCATCTTGCCAGGCAGGTTTTCGCCCGCGAGCTTAAAAGGCTGGCGGGGCTCGCGGGTCTGAAGGTGGAGGCCCTGTCACCGCATGTGTTGCGGCACGCTTTCGCCACCCATCTTCTCCAGAACGGGGCGGACCTGCGGATTGTGCAGCAATTGCTCGGCCATGCCGATATCGCGACGACGCAGATCTATACCCATGTGCTCGATGAACGGGCCAAGGCCATGGTCCGCGACCTTCATCCGCTTAACGATGAGGGCTGAGAAACCGCCGCGAAATGCGTTTTGACTTGACGCGGCAAGCTTCTCTCGTCAGGTTGCGGCGCCTTCCGGGAGGGGTCTCCCGCTTATTGTCGCAGGGTCCGGGTTCATGGCCCGCCTGCCATCGGGGTTCACTTCCGAATGCGTTATCTCGATTTCGAAAAGCCTGTTGCCGAGCTTGAGAGCAAGATCGCGGAACTGCGTGCGCTCGCCGACAAGGACGGGGCGGCCTCGATCGACGAGGAAGTCGGCAAGCTCGAAGCCAAGGCCGGGATCGCCTTGCGTGATCTCTACGCCAATCTGACGCCCTGGCAGAAGACCTTCGTCGCCCGCCATCAGGACAGGCCTCATTGTCTTGATTACGTCGCCGGGCTCATCAGCGAATTCACGCCGCTCGCGGGGGACCGGGTTTTCGGCGAGGATGCGGCGGTGATTGCCGGTTTCGGCCGGTTCCGTGGTCAACCTGTCGCGGTTCTCGGGCAGGAGAAGGGCTCGGATACCGAGGCGCGTCTCAAACACAATTTCGGCATGGCGCGGCCCGAAGGCTACCGCAAGGCGCAACGGATCATGGAGCTGGCGGATCGCTTCGGCCTGCCGGTGATCTCGCTGGTCGATACGGCAGGTGCCTATCCCGGCATCGGCGCCGAGGAACGCGGTCAGGCCGAGGCCATCGCCCGCTCGACCGATGCCTGCCTTGCACTCGGTGTGCCCAATGTCGCGGTGATTCTTGGCGAAGGCGGTTCGGGCGGCGCGATCGCGATCGCTGCCGCCAATCGCGTGATGATGCTCGAGCACGCGATCTATTCCGTGATCTCGCCCGAAGCAGCGGCCTCCATTCTCTGGCGCGATTCGGCGCGGGCGCAGGAGGCGGCGACGGCGATGAAGAGCACGGCGCAGGATCTCCTGCGCATGGGCGTGATCGATTCCATCGTGGCGGAACCCGTGGGCGGTGCCCATCGCGACCGGGCGGGCGCGATCGCGAATGTCGGCGCGGCGATCGAGGGCGCATTGCGGGAATTGTCCGGGCTTTCGCCTGTGGCCTTGCGCGATGCGCGTGCCGAGAAATTCCTCGCCATCGGCCGCAAGCTCTGATCCTTGTCGTGGCGCAAGGCGTACGAGGAAATTTGCGGTTAAGGTTCTGTTGATCCTGTTGACGAGTTATGTGGTAACCACAAAAGACTTCGTTTAGGATCCGGGTCTTAATTCCGCCTCCGTGCTGCATCATCGCAGCAAGGTGGTGTGACGTGAATGAGGTGTTCCGTGCTTCGTGCTTCGGGTCTTGAACCGCGCTTTTCTTCCCTGCGCGCCGCTCGGCCTTTGATGATCGTTGCGGCTTTGTCAGGCGTGCTCGCGCTGGCGGGCTGCGAGGAAAACGGACGTCTTCCCTCGAATTCCCGGCATTACGTGCCGATCTCGCCGCAGATGCAGGCGCTGATGAGCCAGAAGGGCATGAATGCCCGCTCGCCCATCCTGATCCGCACCTACAAGAAGGAAAGCGAGCTTGAGGTCTGGAAGCAGGATGCTTCCGGCCAATATGCGCTGCTCAAGACCTTCCCCATGTGCCGCTGGTCCGGCCAGCTCGGGCCGAAAAAGGTCGAGGGCGACCGGCAGGTGCCCGAGGGCTTCTATGCGATCACGCAGAACCAGCTCAATCCGAATTCTTCCTATTATCTCTCCTTCAATGTCGGCTATCCAAACGCGTTCGACCGCGCCCATGGCCGCAACGGCACCAATATCATGGTGCATGGTGCATGCTCTTCGCGCGGCTGCTTCTCGATGACGGACGAGCAGATCGCGGATATCTACGCGCTCACGCGCGAGGCCTTCGGCGGCGGGCAGAAGGCCGTGCAGATGCAATCCTTCCCCTTCCGCATGAGCGCCGAGAACCTCGCCAAGTTCCGCGCCGACGAGAACATGCCCTTCTGGAAGAACCTCAAGGAAGGGGCCGATCATTTCGATGTGACGAAGCGGGAAGTGCAGGTCTCGGTCTGCAATCGCCGCTACGTGTTCAATGCCCAGGGCAAGGATGGTGCCAGCCTCGAAGCTGGCGCTTCCTGCCCCCCGCTCCAGCGCGACGAGGCGCTTGAGGCGCAGGTGGCGCAGAAGGCGCGCGCGGACGAACAGCAGGTGGCAAGCCTCGTTCAATCCGGCGTCAAGGCCGTGAAGCAGGTCTATCATGACGGCGATCAGCATCCCGCTTATCGCCATTCGCCCTATGCCAGCGCAGGGAGCGATTCGACCATCGTAGCCGTTGCTGCGCCCCGCTCCGGCGCGCCGCGCGAACCCGAGCTGATCTCCCGCCCGGAAGCAATTGATTTCGGTGCGGTGGAAGTTCCGCATGATCAGGCCCGTGGGCTGAACCGGCAGGCCCTGCTCGCCAAGGCGACGCAGATCAAGGCGCAGCAACAGCTTGCCTCGGCGCCGCAGCCGGCTGCGCCCGCGCCGGCAGCTGCAAGCGCGCCAAAGGCCAATGGCGCCGCGCCCAAGGCGGTTGCCGCAGCCCCCAATCCCGTGGCGCCGACGGCGCTGGTGGCGGGGGATGTCAAGAAGGAGGAGCCGGCTTTCTACCAGAAGCTCTTCGGCTCGCTTTCAACGCTGACCGCGAATTCCAAGGGCGCCGAGGAGATCCAACCGCAGCCCGTCCAGGCGCCGGTGCCGCCAAGGGCGCCGCCGCGCCGTTAAGGCGCTGGGCCAAATACGCTGAAAAGGACAAGGGCGCCACGCGGCGCCCTTTTTTCATCGCGGTTCGAGCACCACGATATTGGCGTGGATGCTCGTCCGATACTGGCCATCCGCGGCGATCGAGCTGAGAAAACGCCCGAGTTCGGGATAGCCGCCCTCGCCGGTGAATTCATGCGCATCGTCGATCAGGATCACGTGGTTCTTGATCGGGGAATGCAGGATGGATTGCATTTCGGCGCTGATCGGCGAGGCCAGCTCGCCATGCGCCGTGCCGCCGGCGGAATAATGCCCGTCGAGCCAGAACAAGGCGGGTTCGTTCAGCGTGGCGACGATGCGGGGCAGGACCTCGCCCGAATCGCCCTGATGCAGTTCGACATTGGGGCGACCGTTGAAGCGCTGGTTCGCCCGGTTGAAATATTCGTGCGAGAGCTCGACCGAGATGGCGCGGATGTCGCGCGCGGCGACGCAGGCCAGCGTATCGCCCTTGAAGGTTCCGGTTTCCACGAAGGTCTTCAGCCCGTGCTTGGCGAGCAGCCCGAGGATGATCCTGCGCTTGGCGGCCGGGACCGGCGGCAGGGGCATGCCCTCGCGCACCCAGCGGCGGATCTGCGCATTCGCGCGCAGATCACGGAGCCTGTCGAGGAAACTCATCGCCCCGCTCACACCAAAGCGCCGTGGCAATGCTTGTACTTCTTGCCCGAACCGCAGGGGCAGAGCTCGTTTCGGCCCACCTTGCCCCATGTCGTGGGGTCGTTCGGATCGCGCTCACGGATTTCCTCCGCGGCCGAGAAGCCGAGCTGGGCGAATTCGTTCTCGCCCGTCTGCGGGTTGATATGCGAGGCGTGCATTTCCGGCAGCTCCGGCTGCGGCGGCGCTTCGAACACAACCTCGATACGCATCAACTGCCCGGTGACATGCTCGCGCAGGCTGACCAGCAGCTTGTCGTAAAGCTCGAAGGCTTCCGATTTGAACTCGTTGAGTGGGTCGCGCTG
Organism: Pseudomonadota bacterium; assembly: GCA_020161575.1. GTDB lineage: Bacteria > Pseudomonadota > Alphaproteobacteria > Rhizobiales > Beijerinckiaceae > Rhabdaerophilum. Next base: position 98,064 of record JAIUNR010000004.1, on the reverse strand, counting down.
CGCATAGCCGCGCCAGCCGATCACCTGCCGCAGGTGATCAAGCGTGACCAGATGCTCACGCCAGAGATGGTCGAGCAGCTGGAGCACGACCTGCTTCTCGACATAGCGCATCACGTCGGGCGTGTTCTTCTGCTCGCGTTCGGCATAGGCCTCGTCTGCGGCCTTGTAGAGCCTGTCGCGCATTTCCTCGTCGGCGATGCCTTCTTCCTTCGCCCATTCATCCACGGGGAGATCGAGCGCGAGGAAGCGCTGCACGTCTTCCTTGAGCCCCGCGAGGTTCCATGCCTCGGGATAGGCGCCTTCGGGAATGTTGCGACCGACGATATCCTCCACCGTGCCGTGACGCATATCGGTGATGGTCTCGGAGAGATCCTCCTGTGCCATCAGCTCGCGGCGTTGCTCGAACACCACCTTGCGTTGGTCGTTCATGACGTCATCATATTTGAGGACGTTCTTGCGCGCGTCGAAATTGCGGGCCTCGACCTTCTTCTGCGCGGTTTCGAGCGCCTTGTTGACCCAGGGATGGGCGATCGCCTCGCCTTCCTGAAGGCCGAGCTTCTTGAGCACGGCATCCATGCGCTCGGAGCCGAAGATGCGCATGAGATCATCTTCGAGAGAGAGGAAGAATTTCGTGCGGCCGGGATCGCCCTGACGGCCCGAGCGGCCACGCAGCTGATTGTCGATGCGCCGGCTCTCGTGGCGTTCGGCGGCGATGACGTAAAGCCCGCCGGGCGCCTGGAAGGTCTTCGCGGGCTTGGAGCCCTTGGCGGGCTCGATCTCGATGACCTCGCCGGAATTCAGCACGACCTCGCGGTTGCGCGCGATTTCCGCCTTGATGCGTTCGATGCCGGCCTCGCGCTCGGCGCCCTCGATGCCCGCAAGCTCGCGCTCGATGCGCATCTTGAGGTTGCCGCCGAGCTGGATATCCGTGCCGCGACCGGCCATGTTGGTCGCGATGGTGATCGCGCCGGGGACGCCGGCCTGCGCGACGATGAAGGCTTCCTGCTCGTGGTAGCGCGCGTTGAGCACGGCGAAGAGCTTCTCGCCCGATGTGCCATCATCGCCGTCGAGCAGGGGTTTGAACGCCTCGGGATTGCCCAGATCGATCTGCTTGAAACCATGGGCCAGCAGTGCCTCGGCCAGTGCCTCGGATTTCTCGATAGAGGTGGTGCCAACCAGAACCGGCTGGCGTCGCGCCTTGGCGCGCTCGATCTCGGCAATGATCGCCTGATCCTTCTCGCGATGGGTGCGGTAGACCTCGTCATCCTGATCGAGACGGGCGACGGGCACGTTGGTGGGAATATCGACCACTTCGAGATTGTAGATCTGCTGGAATTCATCCGCCTCGGTGCCGGCGGTGCCGGTCATGCCCGCGAGCTTGTCGTAGAGGCGGAAATAGTTCTGGAAGGTGATCGAGGCGAGCGTGACGTTTTCCGGCTGGATCTGCACATGCTCCTTGGCTTCAAGCGCCTGATGCAGCCCTTCGGAATAGCGACGGCCCGGCATCATGCGGCCGGTGAACTCGTCGATGATCACGACTTCGTCGACCCGCGATTCGGGATTGAAGCGGACGATGTAATCCTTGTCCTTCGTGAAGAGGCGATGCGCGCGCAGGGCGCTGTTCACATGGTGGACGAGCGTCGAATTCACGGCGTCGTAGAGTGTGCCTTCCTTGAGCAGGCCAGCCTCGCCGAGTAATTGCTCGATATGCTCGTTGCCCGCTTCCGTGAGATGGGCGGTGCGTCCTTTTTCATCCACCTCGTAATCGGCGGGAACGAGCTTGAGGATCAGCGCGTCGATCGCGTTGTAGAGCTCGGAGCGGTCTTCCGTCGGGCCGGAGATGATGAGCGGCGTGCGCGCCTCGTCGATCAGGATGGAATCCACCTCGTCGACGATCGCAAAAGCATGGCCGCGCTGGCACATCTGCGCGAATTCATACTTCATGTTGTCGCGCAGGTAATCGAAGCCGAATTCGTTGTTCGTGCCGTAGGTGATGTCGCAGGCGTAAGAAGCCTTGCGCTCGGCATCGTCCAGCCCGTGCACGATTATGCCGACCGAAAGGCCGAGGAAACGATAGACCTGCCCCATCCATTCGGCGTCGCGGCGGGCAAGGTAATCGTTGACCGTGACCACATGCACGCCCTTGCCGGCGAGCGCGTTGAGATAGACCGGCAGGGTCGCGACGAGGGTCTTGCCCTCGCCCGTTTTCATCTCGGCGATATCGCCGTCATGAAGAACCATGCCGCCGATCAGCTGCACATCGAAATGGCGCTGGCCGAGGACACGCTTGGCGGCCTCGCGCACGGTGGCGAAAGCGGGGACGAGCAGATCGTCGAGCGATTTCTCGTTATTGGCGATCTGCGCCTTGAAGGTTTCGGTGCGCGCGGCGAGCTCGGCGTCCGAGAGCTTCTCGAGTTCGGCCTCCATCGCATTGATGGCAGCAACTTTCGGCCGGTAGCGCTTCACGCGCCTTTCGTTGGAGGAGCCGAAAATCGACCGGAAAATGCCCTCGAACATGCTTCTATCCTTGTTCTCGCCCGTGAGGGGCGGAAGCCGTTTGCGCTCACGCGCCGCGCCGGTTCGAGAATAACGCCCGAAACAGGCCCAAAGCCCGGAAATTCCGGGCAAACCTCGTGCGGAGATAAGGATCGAGGGGGGCGATTGTCAATGATCGCGCGAGAGGAAGGGTGCGCGAAAGCACGAGCGGGTGCATCCAGCCAGCCTTCGCGCCCTAAAAGCCTCGCCAGCGCGCCCGCTTTGGGCTATCGGAACCTCGCGCGTTTCGCGCGTCTAACATGCCGTCCATCTCGGCCATAGGGGAATTCTTTCATGCGCTCTTCCTTGTTGCTCGCCCTTGTTGCCGCCGGCGCCCTTTCCGCCGGCGCGGTTTTCGCCCAGCAGCCGAAAGTGCTGGCGAGCGTCAATGGCGAGCCGGTGACGGAGGCTGATGTCGCGATCGCTTCCGAGGATCTCGCCGGGCAGTATCCCAATCTGCCGCCGGAACGGCTCAAGGAAGCGGCGCTCGATTTCCTCATCGAGGTGAAGATCTCGGCCCAGAAGGCGCGCGCGGACAAGCTGGATCAAGGCGATGATTTCAAGCGCAAGATGGCCTATGCGCAGGACCGCGTCCTCATGGAGCGCCTTCTGACCACGGAAGGCGAGAAGGCCGCGACGCCCGAGGCGGTGAAGAAATATTACGACGAGCAGGTCGCGCAGCTGAAGCCGGTCGAGGAGGCGCGTGCGCGTCATATTCTCGTCGAGCAGGAGGACGAGGCCAAGAAGATCCATGCGCGCCTCAAGGGCGGCGAGGATTTCGCCAAAATCGCCAAGGAAGCCTCGAAGGATCCCGGCTCGGGCGCGGAAGGCGGCGATCTTGGCTTCTTCACCAAGGAGCGCATGGTGCCGGAATTCTCCGCTGCGGCCTTCGCACTCAAACCCGGCGAGATCTCCGAGCCCGTGAAGAGCCAGTTTGGTTGGCACGTGATCAAGCTTGAGGAAAAGCGCAACCGCCCGATTCCGACGCTTGATCAAGTCAAGGAGCGCCTTCAGCAGGCCCTGGCGCAGAAGGCGCAGAGCGAATATCTCGCCAAGCTGCGCGAAGGCGCGAAGGTGGAGAAGATCGAGAAAAAACAGTAAGCCTCACGCGAAGGGGGTGGTCCGGGAATTTTCCGCGGGCTCGAATTCAATCACCAGATTGCCCTGGTGCGGATAGGCAGAGAGCAGGAGGTTGCCAAACACGATGTGATGGCGCGGCCCGCTCTCGCCCGGCGTGGTCTCCTCCGGCAGTGGTTTTGTCATCAGCACGGCAAGGTCGTAGTCGTGCGCGGCGGGAAAGTAATAGGCCAGCGTCTTGCCGATCATCTCGTCTGAGCGCTGCCCAAGCGCCTTTCGGGCCAGCGTGTTTGCCCCCACGATTTCGGTGCGTGAATCGGCATGGACCTGCAGGATGATCACGCCCCGTCCGCGGGCGGCGACATCGAGCTGCGTGAGTTCGGCCGCGAACCCGCGAACCTTGTTCATGACCAGCAACTGCTCGACTTCCTTGCCTCCAATCGGCAGGATCAGGCGCTCCCAGCTCGGAATTTCGCCATAGGCGCCGAGTCGATGCAGCGAGCCGAGCGGGCGTTGTTCCTTGCACACTCGCGAATAGAGCATGCGGTAGAAATCGCGGATTTCTCCATGGAAATCGCTCACCTTCTTGCCCTGCATATTGAAGCCGGAATACTGGGCGATGCGCTGGCCGTAATGATCATAGAAGAAATCGCCGTTGCCGATCGGGATGAGGATCATCAGATCGTCAAGGAGATAAACCAGGCGGGCACGCGGAATGTCGCCGATTTCCGGCATGGCACGGCCGTCGCGCGCCACCTCCCAGAGCATCAGCAGCAGCGAGGCTTCTGGCGCATGATAGCAATCGGCGAGGTTGGTCTCGAAGATCTGCGCAAACATGCAACCGAAGGTAGAGGCAATTTGTCCCCAATCCCTTAATGTTCCGCTTGCCGGCGTCATTTGGGCATCCGAGGGGTGCGAATTGCGGCTGATCTCTTGCCTTGGGGGGTGGATTGGGGCAGTCCGGTTCAAAACCAGCATGGAGATGCGCCGTGGCCGGCAAGAACGTTCCCGTTTCCCCTCTCGCCCCCAAGAAGACGCCGAAACCGGCAGCCCTGGAAGGGGTTGCCTTCGCGACCGCCGAAGCCGGGATCCGATACAAGGGCCGAACCGATGTGCTCCTGGTGAAACTCGCCGAGGGGACGACCATGGCCGGCGTGTTCACCAAATCCCGCTGCCCTTCGGCGGCGGTGGATTGGTGCCGGGCCGTTTTGACTGGCAACGGGCGTTTGGCGCGGGGGATTGTCGTCAATTCCGGCAATGCCAACGCTTTCACGGGGCAGAAAGGCAAGGAGGCGGTGAAGCTCACCGCCGAGATCGCCGCCAAGGCCCTCGCCTGCAAACCGGAGGAGATCGCCCTGGCCTCGACCGGGGTTATCGGCGAGCCGCTCGATGCAACGAAGTTCAACGGGGTTCTGGCGGATTGCGCGGCCCGCGTTTCCGGCGATGCCTGGCAGGATGCCGCGCGCGCCATCATGACCACCGACACCTTTCCCAAGGTCGCGACGAAAAAGACGAAGATTGACGGCGTGGAGGTCACGATCACCGGCATCGCCAAGGGCGCGGGAATGATCGCGCCGGATATGGCGACCATGCTTTCCTTCGTTTTCACCGACGCCGCGATTGCAGGCGATGCGCTGCAGGCCTGCCTTTCGGAAGGCGTGCGCGACAGTTTCAACGCGATCACGGTGGACAGCGATACCTCGACCTCCGACACCCTGATGCTCTTCGCCACCGGCGCGGCTCAGAAACGCGGTCAGAATCCGGTGACTGCGGCGAAGGATCCGCGCCTTTCCGCCTTCCGCTCCGCGCTGAAAAAGGTTCTGCTCGATCTCGCCCTCCAGGTGGTCAGGGATGGCGAGGGCGCGCGCAAGTTCATCTCGATCACGGTCGAGGGTGCAAAGAGCCGCAACTCCGCCAAGAAAATCGCGCTATCCATCGCCAATTCACCGCTGGTCAAGACAGCAATCGCAGGCGAAGACGCCAATTGGGGCCGCATCGTCATGGCGGTCGGCAAGGCAGGCGAGCCGGCCGAGCGCGACCTGCTCGCCATCCATTTCGGCCCTCACCGGGTGGCGGTGAACGGCGCGCGGGACAGTGCCTATGACGAAGGCAAGGTTTCCGAGTACATGACGGGCGAGAATGTGGAGATCCGCGTCGAGATCGGTCTCGGACGCGGGAAGGCGAGCGTCTATACCTGCGATCTCACCAAGGCCTATGTCGAGATCAACGGGGATTATCGCTCTTGAAGCTCCTCCTCGTCGTTGCCGTCGCGCTGGTCGATGCGGACCGGCGCGTGCTCATCGCGCAGAGGCCGGAAGGCAAGCAGCTTGCCGGCCTGTGGGAATTCCCCGGCGGGAAGATCGAACCGGGCGAGCGCCCGGAAGAGACCCTTATACGGGAGTTGCATGAGGAGCTTGGCATCACGGTTAAGGAACCCTGCCTCGCACCCCTGAGCTTCGCGTCGCACCGTTATGAGGATTTTCATCTCCTGATGCCACTTTATGTCTGCCGCCGATGGGAAGGAAACCCGCGCGCGGTTGAGCATCAGGCGATCCGATGGGTCGCGCCGAACCGGTTGCGGGATTACCCCATGCCGCCGGCGGACGCGCCGCTGATTCCCGCGCTCATTGATCTTCTGTAGCGGGCCGGGTTCACCCTTGCCTGCTGCAAGACATGGAGAGGCAGGCATGGCTGGATTGTTCAGGCGCTTCGTTGGTGATGAAACGGGGGCTGTGTCGATCGAGTACAGCCTGATCGCGGGCATTATGGCGATCGCCGTCGCCACCGCCTTTCCGGCGATCACCGAGGGATTGCAGACAGGCTGGTCGAATACCCGCGCCTTCATTTCGGGCGCCTTCGGCTGAGGGCGGGGCGGATGTTGGCTTCATTCGTCCTTTTTGTGGTTCTGGCTCAAGGCATCCTTGAGGCTGACTTTCGCCGAACCGGGGCGCAGCGGCTTCTGCTGGCTCGCATGCGGCGCCCATCCTGAAATCCAGATGAATTCGAAAGTCGCGCGGATGCGTCCGTCCGGATCGGCGAAACGTTCGGCATAGATCTGCGCCGCGCGCATCGCGATCGCACGGGTAAGCGGGGGAAGGCCGGGGCGCACGAGACTCGCGGCATTCGCGCCCATCGCGCGCAGGTCGCGGATCAGCCCGAACATGCTCGCATAGCGCACCACGACCTTCTCGCTATCCGCCACGGGCAGGGCGAGCCCGGCGCGCTGAAGGAGGGCGCCGGCGGCCCGGATCTCGACCATGGGGAAAACGCGCAGGCCCGCCGCGCCGCGTATCTCGCTTTCCGCCTCGATCAGCGCAGCCCGCAGCTCGTGAAGGGTGTCACCTCCGGGAAAGGCGGCGAGGAACAGCCCGTCCGGCCGCAATACGCGCCGTGCCTGCGCAACAAAACCGGGCAGATCATTGACACCATGCAGGAAGGCGCCGGAAAGGACGAGGCCGTAATGCGCCGCGGGGGCATCTGCCAGTTCTTCGGGGATGGGCGCGTCGAAGGCGTCGAGCCGCCCCGCCGCGACAAGCGCCTTCCCGAAGGCATGATCGGGTGTGCCGAGATCGAGCGCTGGCGGCAGATCCCGCATCACGGGCTCGAGGCGCTCGATGAGATCCTCGCAAAGCCTGTCGAGCAGGAACGGCGCGGGTTCGTTCCGCCGTGCCCGCGTCAGCGCGGCTTGCGCCTTGACGGGGTCGAAAAGTTGGGGAACCTCATCAGCCATGCGAACCGAGCCGGAAACCGAGGCGCGCGAGAAGGGGCTTTCCGCTCTTGGCGGCTGGCGTGCCGGTCTTTCGCGCGCTCCGTTCGGCCGGCTCCTGCCCGCTCTCGTAAGGCGGGGGCTTGATCTTGTCTATCCTCCGCAATGCGCTTCCTGCGAGGCCGCGACCGCAAGCGCGCATTCCCTGTGCGTGGCGTGCTGGAACCGGCTGCCCCTGATCGCGCGCCCGTGCTGCGAGCGGCTGGGAACGCCCTTTGCCGCCGATTTCGGCGCGGGCATGCTCTCCCCGGCCGCGATCGCCGATCCGCCCCGGTTCGATCGTGCCCGTGCTGCCGCATTGCACGAAGGCGCGGCGAAGGAGCTCGTCGCGCGCCTCAAATACGGCGAGAGGCTTGATCTCGCGCGTCTTATGGGGCGGCTTATGGCGCAAGCCGGGCGTGATCTCCTCGCTGATGCGGATCTTCTTGTCCCCGTGCCGATGCATCCGCGCCGGCTTTGGCAGCGCCGCTACAATCAGGCGGCCCTGCTCGCCAATGCCGTTGCGAAGGAAACGACGGCTCCCGTGTTGCTCGACCTTCTGCTCCGCCAGCGCCATACGCCGCCGCAGGTGGGGCTGACGCGCGAGCAGCGCCGGGGCAATCTCGCCGGCGCCTTTGCTATCGCGCCTGAAAACCGGGCGCTTGTAGCGGGGCGTCGCGTGGTTGTGATCGACGATGTGCGCACGACGGGTTCGACTTTGAATGCCTGTGCCCATATCTTACGTAAAGCCGGTGCCTCGCGCATCGATGTGCTGACCTTTACCCTCGTTGCGGATGGTGAGGCGCGCATGGACATGGAATGAAGTGGCTGAAGTGCAAAATGCCTGAAATCATCGTCTATTCGAAATCCTGGTGTCCTTATTGCAAGGCGGCGAAGGCCTTGCTCGAAAAGAAGGGCGCCTCTTTCACCGAGATCGATGTCACGACCGATCCCGAGGGGCAGCGCGAAATGGCGAAGCGCGCGAATGGCCGCTCGACCGTGCCGCAGATCTTCATCGGTACGAAGCATATCGGCGGCTGTGACGATCTTCACGCGCTCGACGCGGCGGGTGGTCTCGATCCGCTCCTCAAAGGCTAGGATTGGCCATGGGCACTCTCACGGATACCTTCGTTGCCGCCGCGCTTCAGATGCGCTCAACCCGCGATGTTGCTGAAAATACCGCCGCCTTGCTGGCGATGGCGGAGGAAGCGGTGGGGCGCGGCGCGACCTTCCTGCAATCGCCGGAAATCTCGAATCTGTGCGAGCGTGACAAGGCGCAGCTCGCGCAAAAGCTCCGGCCGGAGAGCGAGGATGGCATGCTCGCGGCTATCCGTGCTTTCGCGGCACGCCGGAAGGTTCATTTCCATATCGGCTCGCTGGCGCTGAAAGAGGGCGATAAATTCGTCAATCGCGGTTTTCTGGTCGCGCCGGACGGGAGCATCGCCGCGCGTTACGACAAGCTGCACCTGTTCGATGTCGATCTGCCCAATGGCGAGAGCTGGCGCGAAAGCGCGAGCTATCATGCCGGTCGCGAGGCGGTGGTGACGCCGGCGGGCACGGCAGTCCTCGGCATGACGATCTGCTATGACATCCGTTTTCCCTATCTTTACCGCGCCCTGGCGGAAGCAGGCGCCGACATCCTTTCCGCGCCGGCCTGCTTCACACGGCAGACCGGGGAAGCGCATTGGAGCGTGCTCCAGCGCGCCCGCGCCATCGAGAACGGCGCTTTCATGATTTCCGCCGCGCAGGGTGGCAAGCATGAGGATGGTCGCGAAAGCTACGGCCATTCGATCATCGTCGATCCCTGGGGCAAGGTTCTGGCCGAGGGCGGCGCCGAGCCGGGCGTGATCCTTGCCGAGATCGATCTGGCCCGCGTTGCCGAGGCGCGCGCGCGCATTCCCGCGTTGCGGCACACCCGCGCGATTTCGGTCTCGCGGCAGGGATTCGCGCCGGAGAAGGCTGCCGAATGATCCGCTATGCGCTTGCCTGTGAGGCGGGACACGCATTCGAGAGCTGGTTCCGCGACAGTGACGCCTACGAGAAGCAGGCGGGAGCGGGGCTGCTGTCGTGCCCCCATTGCGGCTCCGCCCGCATCGCCAAGCAGATCATGGCGCCGGCGGTCGCGATGCGCGAGGAAAAGCCTGCGCCTTTTGCCATGATGGGTGAGAAGGAACACGAGATGCGCGCCCTGCTGCGCGCGTTCCACGATCATCTCTCGGCGAATGCGGAGGATGTCGGCAGCGCCTTCGCGGAGGAGGCGCGCAAGATCCATTACGGTGAAAGCGACGAACGCGCGATCTATGGTGTCGCCAGCCTGCCGGAAGTGCGTGAGCTTGGCGAGGAGGGCATTTCGGTGATGCCGGTGCCCCGGCTGCCGGATGAGGCGAATTGATCAGCCCGGCTTCCTGGCGGTGATGAAATAATTCACATCACAATCGGAGGAGAGCCGCCATTGATTGGCGAGGGGGTTGAACACAATCCCCTTCCGCGCGAGCGGCACCAGCCCCGCCGCCGCGATATGGCCCTCGAGTTCGGCCGGCGTGACGAATTTTTTCCATTCATGCGTGCCCAGCGGCAGCCAGCGCAGCACGTATTCCGCGCCGAGGATCGCGAGCGCGTAGGCCTTGAGCGTGCGGTTGAGGGTCGAGGCGATCAGCATCCCGCCCGGTTTGAGCCGTAAGGCCGCTTCCGCCACCATGGCGCCGACATCGGGTACGTGCTCGACGACTTCGAGCAGCGTGATCGCGTCGAAATGCGCCTCCGGTGAGATATGCTCGATCGCCATCGGGCGGTAATCGATGGTCAGCCGGCCCATCGCGGCATGGGCGATCGCGGCTGAGATATTGTCCTGCGCGAGGTCGATGCCGGTCACGGCAAATCCCATGCGCGCGAGCGGCTCGGCGACAAGCCCGGCACCACAGCCGATATCAAGCGCGGTAAGCCCCGTGAAGGGCTTCATATCCTGCTCGTCCCGTCCGAAATGGGTGGCGAATTCGCTCTTGATGAAGGCAATGCGCGTGGGGTTGAGCCGGTGCAGCGGCTTCATCGGGCCATTCGGATCCCACCATGTCGAGGCGAGGGCGTTGAATCGCGCGATTTCCTCTGGATCATGCCGGGAAGCCATATCACCGTCAAAACCGTTCATCGCGTTCTCCCGTCAGCGCCGCGAAGGTTGCACGATCCGCGCATTGACCTGATGCCCCTTCGCCTTCTATACGCCCGCCAGCGTATTTTCCACCTTGCTTTGCAACCGACGCTCCCGAGGGGCGCTTTTCCGGCGAAGGTCACGATGTCGAGCACAAAGCCCCGCCCCATTCTGGTCATGAAGTTTGGCGGCACCTCGGTAGCCAATGTCGAGCGCATCCGGAACGTGGCCCAGCATGTCAAACGCGAGGTGGATGCCGGTTACGACGTCGCCGTGGTGGTCTCCGCCATGTCGGGCAAGACGAACGAGCTGGTCGCCTGGGTGAAGGATGCCGCCCCCCTCTACGATGCCCGCGAATATGATGCGGTCGTGGCGAGCGGCGAGCAGGTGACGACGGGGCTGCTTGCGATCTGCCTTCAGGAGATCGGCCTCAATGCCCGCTCCTGGCAGGGCTGGCAGGTGCCCTATGAGACCGATGACGCTCATGGCTCCGCCCGAATCGCCTCGATTGGCGGCGAAGGTATTCTCAAGGGATTCGCGGAGCGCCGCGAGGTCGCGGTCGTCGCGGGGTTCCAGGGTATTCACACGCCGACCGGGCGGATCACGACCCTCGGACGCGGCGGTTCCGATACCAGCGCCGTGGCGCTTGCCGCGGGCCTGAAGGCCGAGCGCTGCGATATCTACACCGATGTCGATGGCGTTTATACGACCGATCCGCGCATTGTTCCCAAGGCGCACCGGCTCGACAAGGTTGCCTTCGAGGAAATGCTCGAAATGGCCTCGCTCGGCGCCAAGGTGCTGCAAGTGCGTTCTGTCGAACTGGCGATGGTGCATAATGTGCGCACTTTCGTGCGGTCGAGCTTTGACAATCCCGCCCAGCCCATGCCGGGCACCCTGATTTGCGCCGAGGAAGAGATCATGGAACAGCCTGTCGTCACGGGGATCGCCTATTCGAAGGACGAGGCGCAGATCACCCTGCGCGAGGTCGCCGACAAGCCGGGCGTCGCGGCCTCTGTCTTCGCGCCGCTCGCGGAGGCCAATATCGTCGTCGACATGATCGTCCAGAACGTCTCGGCGGATGGCAAGACGACCGATATCACCTTCACCGTGCCTTCCTCCGATTATGCCCGCGCAGTTGCGGTGATCGAGAAGAACAAGGACGAGCTTGGCTATACCCTGCTTCAAAGCGCGCAGGATGTCGCGAAGATCTCCGCCATCGGCATCGGGATGCGCTCCCATGCCGGCGTCGCGGCGAAAGCCTTCAAGGCGCTCGCGGATCGCGGCATCAACATCCGTGCGATCACGACCAGCGAGATCAAGTTCTCGGTGCTGATCGATGTCGCCTATACCGAGCTTGCGGTGCGCACGCTGCATTCTCTCTACGGGCTGGACGCCGCCTGAAATTCGCGCCGGTAATTTTTCCTTTCCGGTTTGCGGCGAAGTTCAGAGGGTGGCTTGCGCCCCTTGCTTGCGTCGGTATAGCTCAGAAGCGATGTTGACCGTTTCACCGTCGATTCCGGAAAGGAAGCTCCATTGATGCGAGGCGCGCTTGTCGGTCCCCGCGTTCTGCTCCGCCGCCTGCGGGAGGTGATGAGCGAACCGGCCAGCGCGCAGGCCCGTCTCGACCGTATCGTGGTGCTGATCGCCTCCAACATGGTGGCGGAAGTCTGCTCGGTCTACGTGACCCGCGCCGACAACACGCTCGAACTCTACGCGACCGAAGGGCTTAATCGCGAGGCGGTGCATCTCACCACCATGCGGCTCGACGAGGGCCTCGTCGGCCTCATCGCGCGTGAGGCGCAATCGCTTTCGCTCTCGGATGCGCAGAGCCATCCTGCCTTCTCCTACAAGCCCGAGACGGGTGAGGAGATCTATGCCTCCTTCCTTGGCGTGCCGATCCTGCGTGGCGGCAACGCCATTGGCGTTCTCGTCGTCCAGAACCGCGCGGCGCGGGTCTATTCGGAAGAAGAGGTCGAGGCACTCCAGACCACGGCCATGGTCCTGGCCGAGATGATCGCGGGCGGCGAGCTTGAGGCGCTCGCCAGGCCCGGTTCGGGCGGCACCGCGCTCCGGCGGGCGCTGACGCTGAAAGGCCAGCCGATCGCCGAAGGTGTTGGCCTCGGCCATGTCGTGCTGCATGAGCCGCGTGTCGAGATCAAGAATCTTGTCGCCGACGATCCCGAGGCCGAGACGCGGCGCCTCAACGCCGCGCTGGAAGACCTTCAGGCTTCGATCGACGACCTGCTCGAATCCGGCGGGCTCTCGCAGGCCGGCGAGCATCGGGACGTGCTCGAGACCTTCCGCATGTTCGCGCAGGATCGCGGCTGGATCCGCCGGCTTCAGGAAGCGATCAATACCGGCCTCACCGCGGAGGCGGCGGTCGAGCGCGTGCAATCGGATGTGCGCGCGCGCCTCTTGCGGCAGACGGACCCTTATCTGCGTGAGCGCCTGCACGATCTCGATGATCTCGCGAACCGCCTGCTCCACAAGCTGACCGGCACCGCCTTCACGCTCGCGGCGGACAAGCTGCCCGAAAACGCCATTCTCGTCGCGCGGACGATGGGGCCGGCGGCTTTGCTCGAATACCAGCGCTTGCGCCTGCGGGGCCTCGTGCTCGAGGAGGGCGGCGCGACCAGCCATGTCGCGATCGTCGCGCGCGCGCTGGGCGTGCCGACCATCGGCAAGGCGGAGGGCGTTATCGGCCTCGTCGAACCCGGTGACGCCATCATCATCGACGGGATGACGGGCGAGATCCAGCTGCGCCCGCAGCCGGATATCGAGGCGGCCTATGCCGAGCGCGCGCGACTACGCGCCCGCCGACAGGAGCAATATCGCGCCCTGCGTGACAAGGCTCCGGTTTCGAAGGATGGGCAGGCTGTCGAGATCCAGATGAATGCCGGCCTTTTGGTCGACATGCCCAATCTCGATGATACCGGCGCGAGCGGAGTTGGCCTTTTCCGCACCGAGATCCTCTTCATGGTGGCGCCGTCGCTGCCACGCGCGCAGGCGCAGGAAGGGCTCTACCGCACCATCATCGATATTGCGGGCAAGCGCCCTGTCACCTTCCGCACGCTCGATATCGGCGGCGACAAGGTTCTGCCCTATCTGCGCAAGATCGATGAGGAGAATCCCGCACTCGGCTGGCGTGCGGTAAGAATCGGCCTCGACCGGCCCGCGCTTTTGCGCACACAGCTGCGCGCCCTGCTCAACGCCGCGCGTGAGCGCGATCTTCGGATCATGCTGCCGATGGTCTCGACTGTCGAGGAATTCGAGCAGGCCCGCGCGATGCTTGCGCGCGAGCGCGAGCGGCAGCGCCGGCTGGGGCAGCAGGGGCCGCGCCAGATCCAGCTTGGCGTGATGCTGGAGGTCCCGTCGCTGCTTTTCGACCTTGAGCGGGTTTTCGAGGCTGTCGATTTCATTTCGATCGGCACCAATGATCTCATGCAGTTCATGTTCGCGGTGGACCGCGAGAATGCGCTGGTCGCGGGCCGTTTCGACACGCTCCACCCTTCCTTCCTTGCTGCGCTGAAGCGGGTCGCCGATCTCGCGAAGCGCACGGGCAAGCGCGTCTCGATCTGCGGCGAGATGGCGGGCCGACCTATCGAGGCGCTCGCCTTGATCGGGCTCGGTTTTCGTTCCTTCTCGATGTCGCCCTCTAATATCGGGCCGATCAAGGCTTTGGTGCGGGGGATCGAGATCGGCGGGATCGAGGCGTTCATGGCCGAAAAACTCGCGCAAGGGTTCGAGGCTGCCTCGATCCGCGCGCAGCTCACCGAATTCGCCGCTGCGCACGATCTCTCCTTCTAGGCTTCCAATGACCGACATCATCCTGCCCGAGGAAAAGCTCGATGCCATCCTCGCGCGTCATCACAGCATCGAAAGCGAGTTGGCGACGGTTTCCGATCCGGCGCGCATCGTCGCGCTGAGCCGGGAGGCATCGCAGCTTGCATCCGTCGTCGCGGCGATCGGCGCCTATCGCCATGCGGTATCCGACCTCGCGGCGACGCGCGCCCTGATCGACGATGCGGCGACGGATGCCGAGATGCTCGCGCTTGCGCTCGACGAAAAGACCACCCTCGAGGAAGCGCGCGACCGTCTCGCCCGAGAGATCCAGATCGCGCTCCTGCCGAAGGATATGGCGGACGAGCGTTCCGTCATCCTCGAAGTGCGTGGAGGAACAGGCGGCGACGAGGCCGCGCTTTTCGCGGGCGATCTCTTTCGCATGTATGCCCGCTATGCCGAATTGCGCGGCTGGAAGGTCGAGATTTCCTCCGCCAGCGAAGGCAGCGTCGGCGGCTACAAGGAAGTCGTCGCGGAAATCCATGGCGAGGGTGTCTATGCCCGGCTGAAATTCGAATCGGGCGTTCACCGTGTCCAGCGCGTGCCGGATACGGAGGCATCGGGCCGTATCCATACCTCGGCGGCGACCGTGGCGGTTCTGCCGCTCGCCGAGGAGGTCGATGTCGCGATCAACGAGACCGATCTTCGGATCGATACGATGCGCGCCGGGGGGGCGGGCGGCCAGCATGTCAACAAGACCGAATCGGCGGTGCGGATCACGCATATTCCTTCCGGCGTGGTTGTCGTCGTGCAGGATGAACGTTCGCAGCACAAGAACCGCGCCAAGGCGATGGCGATCCTGCGCTCGCGCCTTTTCGAGGCGGAACGCCAGCGCCTCGCGGATGTTCGCGCCGCTGATCGGAGGGGGCAGGTGGGCTCCGGGGACCGTTCCGAACGCATCCGCACCTATAATTTCCCGCAAGGCCGGGTGACGGATCACAGGATCAACCTCACCCTCTACAAGCTTGAATCGGTTATCGAAGGTGGTGGGCTCGACGAATTGATCGAGGCGCTGATCACGGATCATCAGGCGCAGCTCCTCGCGGGCGATGAAGCGTGAGCGCGTCGGCGCTCACGGGCGGAACCACGCTCGCCGAGGCCCAACGCATCGCGGCTGAACGGCTGGCATCCGCCGGCATAGAGGAGCCGAGGCGTGAGGCACGCCTTGTTCTGGCATCCGCGCTCGGTCTCGATCTCGCGGGGCTGATCCTTCGCGCGGAGCAGCCGCTCGGCGCGGGGCTCGCGCCTTTGGAGGCGATGTTGGCGCGCCGCGCCGCGCGTGAGCCGCTGAGCCGCATTCTGGGGAAACGCGAATTCTTCGGGCTCGATTTTTTGCTGGGCCCGGATACGCTCGATCCTCGGCACGATACCGAGACGCTCGTCGAGGCGGTGCTGTCGGAAGCCGGCACCATTACCGCCCCGCGCATCCTTGATCTCGGCACCGGGAGCGGCGCGATCCTTATCGCCCTGCTGAGCGCAATTCCCGGCGCGACGGGACTGGGCATCGATATCGCGCCGGGCGCGGTGGCGCGGGCGCGCGAGAATGCGCAAAGGCTGGGGCTCGGCACGCGGGCTTCCTTCGAGACGGGCGATCTGTTCGAGAGGGTGGAGGGGCGCTTCGAGGTCGTCGTGTCCAACCCACCCTATATTCCGACACATGATCTTGCCGGGCTCGACCCGGAAGTGCGCCTTCACGATCCGGCTCGCGCGCTGGATGGCGGCGCGGACGGGCTCGATTTCTACCGCCGGATCGTTGCGGAAGCCGCCGGTTTCCTCGCCCCCGGTGGGCTGCTTGCCTTCGAGGTCGGCGCGGGGCAGGCTTTCGATGTCGCCGCCTTGATGACAGGGGCGAGCTTCGGCGCGCCGGCCATCCGCAAGGATCTTGCGGGGATCGAGCGCGTTGTGATGGCGCGCTTGCTAAGCTGAGAACGACATTGTAAGGATGCACGTGGTGATGCGCATCGCATGCTGCCGGCGGGGCCGGAGGGCGGCGGGATGAGCCACCCTCTTCCGAACCCAGACCCGTGGCGACGGGCTTTTTGAGGCGGTAGCGCGAATTCCGGCACGCGGCGAGGGATGTCGCAACGCCGGTGATGGCGGGGATTCCCGCCTTGGGCCGGGGCACCGGATTTTCCGGTTTAAGGGCAACTGAGAAGCTGATGAGACCAGGACAGAACAAGCGTATGCGTGGCCGCAATCGGCGCGGTCCCAACCCGTTGACGCGCTCCTACGAGTCGAACGGACCGGATGTAAAGGTTCGCGGGACGGCGCAGCATATCGCCGAGAAATACACCCAGCTCGCGCGTGATGCGCATGTCTCGGGCGATCCGGTGGCTGCCGAGAGCTATCTCCAGCATGCGGAGCATTATTACCGACTCATCGCGGCGGCGCATCAGGCGCAGCAGGCCGTCCTCAACGGCACCGCGGATGACCGCGACGACGATGACGATTTCGACACCACCTCGGATCGCTTCACCTTCCGGCCGATCCAGCCGCAGGGCGGTCCGAATGGCCAGCCCTATCCGGGGGGCGATCAACCGGCCGGCGAAGCCGGAGAAGGTGGCGAGGTCGGCGAGGGCGAGGCTCAGGCCGGTATGGGCGCAGAGCGCCAGGCGCCGGAACGCCAAGGCCATGAGCGCCAGGGGCATGAGCGTTCGTATCACGACCGGCATCAGGGGCGGGATCGCCACCAGAATGATCGTCGCGGCGGACGCGGGCAGGATCGTAACCAGGAGCGCGGTTTCCGTCAGGGCGGCGATCGCAATCAGGAGCGCGGCGGCTTCAACCCGAATCGCCCGCAGCGTCGCCCGCAGAACGATCTCGAAGGGGCGGAGCAGCCGGTGCTGCCGGCTTTCCTCACGGCGCCCGTTCGCGCGATCCCCATCGAGGGCGGCGAGCCTGCTCCGGCGGTGGTGCCCGAGGCCGAGACCGGCGGCGAGATGGATCGCGCGCAGTTCCGTACCCGTACGCGCCGTCGCAAGCCGCGCGGCGAGGATGCTGGCGATACCAGCACGCCGGTTGTCGCGGAAGAATGAAGCGGATGCCGCGCGCGAGCGCGGCGCCGATCATAGAGCTTCGAGTTGATCGCCGGGGCGGATCACGCCGCCCCGCGTCACCCGGGCATAGATACCGCAATCGGGATGCCCGAAGCGGCGCATGATCCCCTCCACCATCTCGACATCGCGGATGCCGGTTCGAGGGTCCACCCCGGTCGCCGCGCAGCGCCGGATGCGCTTGACCACTTCCAGCTCCACCTCGCCGAGCCGGATCTTTCGGTCGATCCATTCGTTTTCTACGAAGGCGTCGAGCCCTTCGACGACAACATTCCCGCGAAAGCGCCGGGGGTCGAGTGTTTCCTTCCCGAAGGCTTCGCGTGCGATCGTATCGATCGTCGTGCGATTGAGAATCGAGACGAAGCCTGAGCGAGAATCCGTGAAGCGAAAGCCCGGAGGGCTCGTCAGCAGACGAACCGGGCCGAGCAGGGCATCACCCATATAGTTCTCGAAAAAGCGCTCGATTGCCGCCCTGCCGGCGACTTCGCGCAGATCGCCCGAAGCGGTGACATGGCCCTCCTGCCGGATTTCGAGCCGGTGCGCGGCATCCTCATACCGCGTCGTCAGGCGCGCCAGTTTTTCATGGCGCATCAGCATCAGGAACTTGATTTTCGGCTGATGCACCGGCGCGGCAGGGTCAAACCCGCTAGGACCGTTTTCCAGCGCATAGAGCCGGTCCGCGGGGAAATAGGCGCCCGCCTCCAGGCGGGCTTGCGTCACCTCCTCGGGCGATAGCCCTTTCACGGGATGGCGGTAGAGCGAGAGAATTTGCGGCATGAGCGCTTCGCTTGAGAGAGATCAAATTCGCTCGGCGCCCCCTTTTGCGGCGCGCGTGCAGCACCTACATTTGGCTGAAAGTCGGTTGCCGCCAAGCGGGACCGGCTGTTGCGGGGGCAGGCTGTCGCCTGTCTGCCACTTCGCCTCATGGAAGGGAAGAGCATGGATACCGAGAAATACACCGAACGCGCGCGCGGTTTCATTCAGGCTGCGCAGACAATCGCCCTTCGTGAAGGGCACCAGCAATTCTCGCCCGAGCATCTGCTGAAAGCGCTGCTCGATGATGAGCAGGGCTCCGCCGCAGGGCTGATCGACCGTGCCGGCGGCAAATCCGCCGAGGCGAAACGGGGCGTCGAGGCCGCGCTCGCGAAGCTCCCGAAAGTGGAGGGCGGTTCGGGGCTGTATCTCACGCCGCAGCTCGCCCGCGTCTTCGAGACCGCCGAGAAATCGGCCGACAAGGCCAAGGATTCCTTCGTTACGGTCGAGCGCCTGCTGCTGGCCCTGGCCATCGAGAAGGACAGCCCCGCTGGCAAGGTTCTCCATGCCGCCGGCGTGACGCCGCAGAACCTCAATGGCGCGATCGAGGCGATCCGCAAGGGGCGGACGGCGGATACCGCGACGGCGGAAAACGCCTATGACAGCTTGAAGAAATTCGCGCGCGATCTCACCGCCGCTGCCCGCGAGGGCAAACTCGATCCGGTGATCGGGCGTGACGAGGAAATCCGCCGCACGATTCAGGTCCTCTCCCGGCGCACCAAGAACAACCCGGTGCTGATCGGCGAGCCCGGTGTCGGCAAGACCGCCATCGTCGAGGGGCTGGCCCTGCGCATCGTCAATGGTGACGTGCCGGAAAGCCTGAAGGACAAGGCGCTGATGGCGCTCGACATGGGCGCGCTCATTGCCGGCGCGAAATATCGCGGCGAGTTCGAGGAGCGCCTCAAGGGCGTGCTCTCGGAAGTGCAGGCGGCGGAAGGCGGCGTCATCCTCTTCATCGACGAGATGCACACGCTTGTCGGCGCCGGCAAGGCCGATGGCGCGATGGATGCCTCGAACCTCCTCAAGCCCGCGCTGGCGCGTGGCGAGTTGCATTGCGTCGGCGCGACCACGCTGGATGAATATCGCAAGCATGTGGAGAAGGATGCGGCCTTGGCCCGCCGCTTCCAGCCGGTTTTCGTCACCGAGCCCAATGTCGAGGATGCGATCTCGATCCTGCGCGGTCTCAAGGAGAAATACGAACTGCATCACGGCGTGCGGATCACCGATTCCGCGCTGGTTGCGGCGGCGACACTCTCGAACCGCTACATCACCGACCGCTTCCTGCCGGACAAGGCGATCGACCTCGTGGACGAGGCTTCCGCGCGGCTCAGGATGCAGGTCGATTCGAAGCCCGAGGAACTCGACAGCATCGATCGCGAGATCATCCGGCTGCGGATCGAGCAGGAGGCGCTCAAGCGCGAAACCGATGCGGCCTCGAAGGACCGGCTGGTCAAGCTGACGGCGGAACTCGCCGCGCTTGAGGAGCAGTCTAACGCGCTCACCCATGCCTGGCGCGCCGAAAAGGACAAGCTCGGCGAGGCCCAGCGGCTCAAGGGCGAGCTTGAACAGGCGCGCAACCAGCTCGAACAGGCCCAGCGCCAGGGTGAGTTCCAGCGGGCCGGCGAATTGGCCTATGGCATCATCCCCGCGCTGGAAAAACGCCTTGCGGCGATCGAGGCAGCGGGCGAAGGCGCGAAATCCAATGGTTCGCTTGTCGCCGAGCAGGTGACGCCGGACATGATCGCGCAGGTCGTCTCGCGCTGGACCGGCATTCCTGTCGACAAGATGCTGGAGGGCGAGCGCGAGAAGCTCCTGCGCATGGAAGAGGAGCTGGCGAAGCGCGTCGTCGGTCAGCGCGAGGCGGTGGAGGCGGTCTCGACCGCGGTACGCCGCGCCCGCGCCGGGTTGCAGGATCCCAACCGGCCGATCGGCTCCTTCATGTTCCTCGGCCCGACCGGCGTCGGCAAGACGGAACTGACCAAGGCGCTGGCCTCCTTCCTGTTCGACGATGACAGCGCGATGGTGCGCATCGACATGAGCGAGTTCATGGAGAAGCACTCGGTCGCCCGGCTGATCGGGGCACCGCCCGGCTATGTCGGCTACGAGGAAGGCGGCGTGCTGACCGAAGCCGTGCGCCGCCGGCCCTATCAGGTCATCCTGTTCGACGAGGTGGAGAAGGCGCATTCCGACGTGTTCAACGTGCTGCTCCAGGTGCTCGATGATGGTCGCCTGACCGACGGGCAGGGGCGTACGGTCGATTTCCGCAACACGCTGATCATCATGACCTCCAATCTCGGGGCGGAATATCTCGTGGCGCTCGGCGAGGAGCAGGGCGTGGAAAGCGCCCGCGCGGATGTGATGACCATGGTGCGCGCGCATTTCCGGCCGGAATTCCTAAACCGCATCGACGAGATCGTGCTGTTCCAACGCCTCAAACGGGCTGATATGGGCGGTATCGTCGATATCCAGATGAAGCGGCTCGCCCGCCTTCTCGAAGAGCGCAAGATCACGGTGGAACTCGATCCTTCCGCCCGCGATTGGCTCGCCGAGAAGGGTTACGATCCCGCCTATGGCGCGCGTCCGCTCAAGCGCGTGATCCAGAAGAGCCTGCAAGACCCCTTGGCGAACATGCTGCTTGCCGGGGAAATCCGCGATGGCGAGGTGATCCGTGTTACCGCCGGGGAGGGCGGCCTCCTTATCGGCGGGCATGCTTCCGCGCGCGCAAGCGGCGAAACGGCGCCGAAGGGCGTGCGGCTCAACTGACGGAAACTGGCACCATCCTGTCATGATCTGGCAGGATGGTGCCAGTGCGGTTCTATCGGCAACCGGGCATGATCTGTAGAAGGGATATGAGCGCTTCTTCGGCGCCCCTTCATTTCAGGATGCCGCCATGCTTGCCGCGAGCGCGCCGATCGTCTTCGTTTTTATCTGGTCGACCGGGTGGGTGGTTGCGAAATACGCGATGCCCTACGCCGATCCCCTGACATTCCTCTTCGTCCGCTACGTGGTGGCCGCGCTGCTGCTCGGCGGCCTGATCGCGGTGGCGCGGGCGCGCCTGCCGCAGAACCGGGCGGAATGGTTTCATGCGGTCTTCAGCGGCGTGTTCCTGCACGCGCTCTATCTCGGCGGAGTGTGGTGGGCCATCGCGCGAGGGGTGCCCGCCGGCATTTCCGCGCTGATCGCCGCGCTCCAGCCCCTGATCACGCTGGTGCTGGCGACCGCACTGAAGACCGAACGCCCCGGCGCGATCCAGATGGCCGGCATCCTGCTCGGCTTTATGGGAGTGTTGGGGGTGGTTTGGCCCAAACTCGCGCCTGATGCGATGGCCGGCGCAGCGGCGCTTGGACCCCAGATCACGCTCAACGCGCTGGCGATGGTCTCCGTCGTCATCGGTACGCTCTATCAGAAACGCTATCTCGTCGGGCATGATCTTCGCAGCGTGGCGGCGTTGCAATATGTCGGTGCCGCTTTGGCAACGCTGCCGCTGGCCCTCCTGCTCGAGCCGATGCGCTTCGAGCCGGTGACCGAAACATGGCTGGCGCTGGCCTGGTCGGTGCTGGTGCTTTCCATCGGTGCCATCATGCTCATGCTCTGGATGATCCGGCGGGGCGCGGTGTCAAAACTCGCTTCGCTCATCTACCTCGTGCCACCCGTCGTCGCCTTGCAGGCCTATGCGATGTTCGGCGAGACCCTCATGCCGGTGCAGATCCTCTTCATGGGGGTTACGGCGCTCGGCGTTTATCTCGCCAACCGGAAATAACGGCGGTCGGCTCGCCTTTTGCGCCGCGCGCGCTAGAACGGTGGAGGTTAGATCCGGGAGGTTTCATGCGCGATTCCCATCTTGCGCCGGCGCTCCAGCCGCGCTCGTTACTTTTTCTGCTGGTCGCGCTCATCCCGCCGGCGGTCGCCAGCCTGCTGGGCTCGGCCTTGACCATGCGTGGCCTTGTCAGCTGGTATCCACTCCTCAAGAAGCCGTTTTTTACGCCGCCGAATGTGGCTTTCCCGCTGGTCTGGACCTTTCTTTACGCGCTGATGGCGATCGCCTTCTGGCGCATCCTGCGGGCAAGACCGGAAGCCGGTCCCAAGGGCGCGGCGGTTTTCTGGTTCCTTGCGCAGATCGTTCTCAATATCGGCTGGTCCTGGGCGTTCTTTTTCGAGCGCTCGCCGCGCCTCGCCCTGGTGGTGATCGGCGCGCTGCTGGTGTCGATCGCGATGATGATCCGAGCCTTCCGGCGGATCGATCCGCCTTCGGCCCATGCGCTGCTGCTCTATTTCGGCTGGGTCGCTTTCGCCGCCGTGCTGAACGGGGCGATCATCCTGCTCAATCCCTGATCAGGCCGCGCCGTTCCAGCACGGCGCGGATCGCCGCGCGGAACTCGGCAAGCGGGAACGGCTTCGTCAACACGTCCTCGACGAGCCCCTCGAGTTCGCGGGCGCGTTCGCGCTGCTCGGCATAGCCGGTCATGAGCACGATGGGAAAACCCGGCCGCTCGGCCGCCACGGCGAGGGTGAGCGCGATTCCATCCATCACCGGCATGCGGATATCGCTGATCATGAGATCGAAGAGCTGATCCGCCTCGGCGATGCGGGCCAGCGCGTCGGCTCCGTCGATCGCTTCCTCGACCGCGTGGCCGTCGATCTCGAGCGCGCGGACAAGCGGCGCGCGCACGGCAGGTTCGTCATCGACAATCAGGATGCGGGCCATAACCTGTTCTCAGGCTTGGGTTTCGATCATGCCGACATAGGGCAGTTCACGGAATTTGTGTGCGACATCCATGCCATAGCCGACAAGAAAATGGTTCGGCGATTCAAACCCGACGAAATCGGCCTCGAACTGCACCGCGCGCTGCTTGGGCTTCTCGATCAGCACGGCGGTCATTACGCGCCGCGCGCCGCGGGCGACAAGCAGATCCTTCGCGAAGGCGAGGGTGCGGCCGGATTCAAGGATGTCGTCGATGAGCAGGACATCGCGTCCCTCGACATTGTTGTCGATGTCTTTGACCACCGTGACCTGCCCCGATGACGACATGCCGGAATGGTAGCTCGCGAGCTGCATGAATTCGACGCTCGGCGACAACCCCGCGCGATGCAGCGCGCGCAGCAGGTCCGCCGCGAAGATGAAGCTGCCGCGCAGGATGGCGATGACGAGCAGGTCGCGGGCTTCAGCGCGCATGATCTCCTGCGCCAGGGTTTCGATGCGCGCCGCGATGGCGCTTTCATCGAAGAGGACACGGATTTGCTGCGCGGTTTCGGAGGTATCGGTCTCGGCCAAGGGAATGCTCGTTCTGGGCTGTTAGCGGATCGCGGAGACGATATCGTCTTTCGCGACAAAACGCACCATGACCGAATGCGATTCCGCCGGCGGGCTGGCGAGGCGGCGGCGGAAGGTCAGCTTCTCGCCCGGTCCGATCTCCGCCTGATCGGCGGTTGCCGTCCAAACATAGATTTCCTGCCCGGCCTTGTTCCGCACGGCCAGGCGCATCACCGGAACCTTGTGCACGGTTTTGGCGAGATTGGTGATGGAGCCGGAGATTTCAAGCGTCTCGCGCTCATCCTCCATCACCAGCTTGCCGTGGACATCCCGGATATCGAGCACGAGCTTGGTGGTGCCGAGCCCCACCGCTTCGAAAAGCGCGGCGCTTTCGGGAATGAGGCGGATCGTTTCCTGCCGGAGCAGGCCAAGCGTGGCGAGGGTTCCGATTCCTGCCGCCATGAGCATCGCGGCCATCGAGGACCCTTTCCGCCCGCGTGTTTCATGGGCGTGATGGGCAGCGGTGGCGGCGAGCCTTTTCGTGCGGCGACGCTCCCGCTCTTTCTCGATCTTTTCGACCGGGGTTTCGGTCTGTGCGTTTGCTTCGTCCTGCGCACGGGAAAGCGAGGCGGGATCGAATTCGGAAGCCTCGTCTACGGAGGACGCGACAGGCGCGGTTTCCCCAGCGTTTTCGCTCGCCTCCGGCACCTCGTCGGCAAAAAGCGCTTCCAGCTCTTCCTGCGAGATTTCCGCGCCACCTTCGACGCCATCCGTCTCTTGCTCCGGTGCGGCGACCTCGATCATCGGCGCTTCCGGCGCGGTCGCCGGCGCTTCCGGCGCTGTTGCCGATTCTTGCGGCAAGGGATCAGTTGCGCTCTCGGAGCGTTTGGGAATGATGATACTGGGCGATGTTCCCGATTCGGGGTCGGTCGCCTCCCACACCTCGCGGCAGGTCGCGCAACGCACGCGCCGCGGCCCGCCAACGAACAGCGAACCGTCGAGGTCGTGAAGAGTGTCGCAGCTAGGACAACGGATCAGCGCCATTTCGCGGTTCTGCGGCTCGTGCGTAAAGCAAGGGGGTTCACGACATGTGGCCCCCGCTGTATTCCTCGCTCAAGAGCGTTAAAGGCCGGTAAAGTGGTTGAAGACAACATCGACACCGCATCGGGATTGCCCGACGACGCGCAGGCCGGCGCCACGGAACTCGTGCGCTTCGACAATGTCGGGCTGCGCTACGGGATCGGCCCGGAAATCCTGCGCGATCTGGATTTTTCCATCCATTCCCATTCATTCCAGTTTCTGACAGGCCCTTCGGGTGCGGGCAAGACCACCCTCTTGCGCCTTATTCTCCAGACCTTGAAGCCGACGCGCGGACGCATCTCGCTGTTCGGCCAGCCGGTGGCGGATATCCAGAAATCGGATATCGCCCGCTTGCGGCGCAGGATCGGTATCGTCTTTCAGGATTTCCGGCTGCTCGATCATCTGACGACCTACGAGAATGTCGCATTGCCGCTGGTGGTGCAGGGCAAGGAGGAGGCGAGCTACCGCAACGAGGTGATCGAGCTTCTGCGCTGGGTTGGCCTTGGGGATCGGATGCATGTGCCGCCGATGATTCTTTCCGGGGGCGAGAAGCAGCGCGCCGCGATCGCGCGGGCGCTTATCGTCCAGCCCGCCCTGCTTCTTGCCGATGAACCCACCGGCAACGTCGATCCCTCTCTCGCCCGGCGCCTGCTGCGCCTCTTCATAGAACTCAACCACACGGGCACTGCCATCGTGCTCGCAACCCACGATCTCCAGCTCATGGATCTCGTGGAAGCGCGCCGCATGGTGCTCGCGGAAGGGCATCTGCACATCTATGAGTGATGCAATCACCCGCGCTGAAAAACCCGCATCGCGGGGCGGCAGGGCCGCCACCGCCGCAGCTTCCGCATGGCTGCGCGCGGGCAGCGTGTTTCAGGGTGCGGGCAACCAGCCGGCGCCGGTTCTGCCGGCGCGCTCCATAGCCGGGCGCGCGCTGGTGCTTGTCATCGTCATCATGACCTTTCTCGCGGGGCTTGCCGCGGGCGCTGTCCATCTTGTCGCGGATGCTTCGTCGGATTGGTCACGCGATATCGCGCGCGAGATCACGATCCAGATCCGCCCCCTTCCGGGACGCGACATCGAGGCGGATGTCCGCATTGCGGCGGATATCGCCCGTCGGATGCGCGAGGTTGAGGATGTCCGGGTCTTCGACCGCAAGGAGGGCGAGAAACTGCTCGAACCCTGGCTTGGAACCGGGCTTGACCTTTCCGAACTGCCTGTGCCCCGGCTTGTCGTGATGCGGATCGCGCCGGGTACGCCGAACCTTGCCAGCCTCAAGGCGCAGCTTGCCGAGCGCGTGCCCAATGCCGGGCTCGATGACCACCGCCTGTGGCTTTCGCGGCTCAAGGCCATGGCGGATACGCTGGTGGTGATTGGCCTCGTCATCCTCGGGCTGGTTCTGGTCGCCACCGGATTGGCGGTGGTTTTCGCGACCCGTGGTGCCATGGCCGGCACCGCGCATGTGATTGATGTTCTCCATCTCGTGGGCGCGGAAGACCAGTTCATCGCGCGGCAATTCCAGCGTCATTTCATGCGCCTTGGTCTCAAGGGTGGGCTGGCGGGCGGTGTGATCGCGATGCTGTTCTTCCTTGCCATGGGACTTTCCTCGGCGCGCTTTGCCATGACACCCGGAGCGGAGCAGGTGGAGGCGCTGTTCGGGCGCTTCAGCCTTCCGCTTGGCGGCTATATATCGGTGCTCGCCATCGGCGTGCTGGTCGCGGTGCTGACGGCGTTCGTCTCGCGCGTGACAGTTTATCGAACCCTGAGCGGCGGCGAATGAGAAGCGCGCGGCACGGATCGCGCCCGCGCGGGTTTTTGTGGGGCCTTCTGTGTGTTTTTCTCTTTTGCGTGATTGTGTTGGCGGTAGCGATCGCCCGATTTGCGAACGGCCTTGATACGCGTGGAATCGACCCGCCTGTCGCGGATGGCATGGTGGTGTTGACAGGCGGTGCGGACCGGATCGGCGAGGCGCTGGCGCTGCTCCACAAGGGCAAGGCGAGACGCCTGCTGATTTCCGGCGTGAATGCGGGATCCGGGCCCGACCTCTTGCGCCGCAGCTGGCCGGGCAACGATGCCGTTTTCGATTGTTGCGTCGATCTTGACTATCGCGCACGCAATACGCGCGGGAACGCCGCGGAAGCGGCGCTCTGGGCCCGGCGCAACGGTTTCCGCTCCGTTCTTCTGGTTACGGCGAGCTATCATCTGCCGCGTGCGCAGCTGGAATTCCGCCGTGCGATGCCTGATCTCGCGGTTTTCGGCCATCCGGTGATCCCGGAAGCGTCGCGGATCCGCCGCTGGTGGCAGGATCAGGCGCTTGTCCGCATTATTGCGCTGGAATTCGGCAAGTTTCACTTCGCCCGGCTGCGGGCATGGCTTGCGGGATGACCGTGGATCGGGCAGGGGAGGGGCGTCTCTCTTTCACGTGACCCCGGAGGAACCCGTGCCGTTGATTATCATCCGCTCGGTGCTGTTCCACATCGCTTTTTATATCAATTGCACCTTCTGGTTCATCGCCGCGATGATCGCCTGGGTGCTGCCCTCGGATGCGATGATGTGGTTCGCCCGCGCATGGGCGCGTTCCAGCCTTTTCCTCCACGAGAAGATCACCGGCGCCAGGGTCGAATTCCGGGGTGTCGAACGTATTCCGACCGGGCCGGTTCTGGTCGCGGCCAAGCATTATTCCGCCTGGGAGACCATGGCGCTGCTGCTCTTCTTTCCGAAGGCGACCTACATTCTCAAGCGGGAGCTGCTTCGCCTGCCGCTTTTCGGGTGGCATCTGCTCAAGGGCGAACAGGTTCCGATCGATCGCGGTCAGCGCGCGCAGGCGCTCGTGAAGATGCAGGGGCGCGCGAAGATCGCCATCGACAAGGGGCGGCAGATGCTCATCTTCCCGGAAGGGACGCGCCGGAAGGTGGGCGCTCCACCTGATTACAAATATGGCGTGGCGCGGCTCTATGCGCAGCTTGGCGTGCCCTGTGTGCCGGTGGCGATGACCTCCGGTCTTGCCTGGCCGCGCAACACCCTACTCCACTATCCCCGCCCGATCCTGGTCGAGTTTCTCGAACCGATTCCCGCCGGCCTCGATCCAAACGTCTTTTTTGAGCGGATGCGCGATGTGATCGAGAGCAACACCAACCGCCTTCTGAAGGAGGCGGGTTACGAGGCTTCCGAAAGTGCGGGGCCGAGCCAGGACAGGGCGTGATCCTCAATGCCGAGTTCGGCTAGCATGGCAAGCGTGTTGAGCACATAATCGCGGCAGGCGCCGGATTCCCCCTGCCCCTGCAGAACCAGCCTGAGCAATTCCTCGCGGGGGAGGCCGCGCGCGTAATTATCGTGTCGGCGCTCGGTGACATAGGCCAGCGCCTTGACGCGCCTTCCATCATCAAGCTGGACCGGCCGGAGGGTCTCCCGGTAGACGTAATGGGATTGCTCGCGCTCGGTGAGATAGGCATGGGTCTGCGCGGCCTCCTCGGCCGGAACCCGGAAAGCGACGCCCCGGCAGGAGCCGCCATGGTCTAGCCCCAGAACCAGCCCCGGCTTTTCGCGCGTGCCGCGATGGCGGATTGAATAGACGCAGAGTGCGCGATGCGCCCCGAAGAGCAGCCCCGGCATGCGTTCGACATGGTTGAAACCCGGTCGCCACATGAGCGAGCCGTAGCCGAAAACCCAGAGATCGCCGGGCTTCTCGGGCGTTAGATCGGTTGACGTCTGAGGAAGGGACACGGTATCGGGCATGACGGGAAGCGTTGGTAAGCGCTTCATTTTCTAGAGCAAACAATTTCCAAGACAATGCAGCATATTTCCTCCTGCGCGAGGAAAATGCATTTTCCCGTCTTCGCGGGAGGGAAGGATAGGATGATGAACGAGAGCTCCCTCTCGCCGGGCAAGCCGCCCTCACGCCGTGGGCTCTATCTGCCCTTCATCCTGCTGGGCGCGCTCTTTCTGGGCTGGAGCCTGCTCTGGCTCTATCTCGCGCATCGCGCGGGCACCATCGCGGATGGCTTCGTGCTCCGCGAGGGCGAGCGCGGACGCGACTGGATATGCCCGGATCGCGAGATCGTCGGATATCCCTTCCGCATCGAGATCCGCTGCAAGGCGCCCAGGGTTACTTTCCGCGAGCAGGACGGCCTGCGCCATGAAGGCAGCCTTGGCGGGCTCATCTTCCATGCGCGTATTCTCGCGCCCGGCCATTTCATCGCGACCTTTCTGCCGCCTTTCCGTGCCCGCCATGGCGAGGCTGGCGAGATGGACCTTGGCTGGAAGAGCGCGCGTGCCAGCCTGAAAGCCGGAAACGAGGGGATCGGCGAGTTTTCCTTCGAACTGGCGGAACCCGTGCTGGCGGCGGGCCCGCATGGGCGAGAGGATGTCCGCGTACTTGCCAAGGGGTTCGAGCTGCATCTGCGCCGCTCTCCGGGCGAGAAGACGGGGACCGATCTCGTGGCGCGCGTTACCGATATGACCTTCGCGCCCTTCGACGCGCTCATGGGCAACAATGCCCCCATCCGCTTCGAGTTTCAGGCGAGCGCGCCGGGTCTCGTGGCGGATCCGGGACGACGGTTCCAGGATATCGTCGAGGAATGGCGCCTTGCGAACGGACAGGCGCGGGTGATCCTCGCGCAGATCACGAAAGGGCAGGCGAATATCGATCTTTCCGGCGTGATGGGGCTCGATTCCGAACGCCGCCTCGAAGGCAATCTCCAGGGGCGCGCGAAAGGGCTCGATGCGCTTGGCGGATTGATGGGGCGGCGTGGCGGCCTCGATCTTGGCGGCGTGCTCGGCAAGATGAGCGGCGGGCAGGGGCTGCCGGTCGCGCTCACCTTCCAGAACGGGCGTGCCCGCTTCGGCCCCTTCCCGCTTTTCGAGCTTGCGCCGCTCTACTGATTCTTCTTCGCTTCGGGCAGCGGCGGATGCGGTCTTCCGAAATCCGGCGCCGCCGTTTCCTGCCCGGAGGCGATGATGCCGCGCCGGATCGCCCGCGTGCGGGTGAAGAGCGCGTGCAACCCGTCGCCGTCGCCCCAGCGGATCATGCGCTGGAGTGCCAGTAGATCCTCGCTGAACCGGCCGAGCATTTCGAGCACGGCATCCTTGTTGGTCAGGAACACATCGCGCCACATGGTCGGATCGGAGGCGGCGATGCGCGTGAAATCGCGAAAACCGCCGGCGGAGAACTTGATCACCTCGCTTTCGGTGACCTTCTCCATATCCGCCGCCGTGCCGACGATGTTGTAGGCGATGAGATGCGGCACATGGGAGGTGATCGCGAGGACGAGGTCGTGATGCTCCGGCGTCATCACCTCGACATTGGCCCCCATCGCCTCCCACAGGGCGCGAACACGCGCGATCGCCACCGGGGCGGTTTCCGGGGGCGGGGTGAGGATCGACCAGCGATTGACGAAGAGTTCCGCAAAACCGGCATCGGGGCCGGAATGCTCGGTGCCGGCAACCGGATGCGCGGGAACGAAGTGCACGCCTTCCGGCAGATGCGGCGCGATATCGCGCACGACGGACCCCTTGACCGAGCCGACATCGGAAATGATCGCACCCGGCGAAAGATGCGGCCCTATCGCGGCCCCCAGCGCGGCATTCGCCATCACGGGCACGCACAGGATCACGAGATCGGCGCCCTTCACCGCCTGCGCCGCATCGCCCGTCACCTCGTCGGCGAGGCCGAGTTCCATCACACGCTCGCGCACCGCCTTGTCGCGATCCATCGCGACGAGATGCTTCGCCGCTTCGGCCTTGCGGATGGCGCGCGCGATCGAGGAGCCGATCAGGCCGAGGCCGATAATCGTGATGCGATCGAATTTCGGGATCACGGAATGGCCTTTCCGATCAGATCGAGCGCGCGCTGCAGCACCGCGTCGAAGGCGCTTTCGCTGCCGGTCCTCGTAAGGCGCAGATGCGTCGCATCCTCGCCTTTCCTGCCGAGGAAGAGGGCCAGCCCCTCGATCACCGCGCTGTTCGCCTCTTCCGAGCCGATGGTCAGGCGCAGGCAATCGGGCAGGCCATAGCTCTCCATGCTGCGCAGGATAATGCCGCGCGCGGCGAGGAAGGCATCGGCATCGGCCGCGCTTCTGCCTTCCTCTTTCGGGAAATGCACGAGCAGGAAATTAGCGACCGAGGGCGTCACGCCAAGGCCGAGGCGCTTCAGGGCATCGGTCATCTTCGCGAGCCAATGCGCGTTATGGAGGACAGCCTTCTCCTCATGCGCGCGATCCTCGATCGCGGCGATGCCGGCGGCGATGGCGGGCGCGTTGAGGTTGAACGGGCCGCGGATGCGGTTGAGCGTATCGACGATCCCCTGCGGCCCATAGAGCCAGCCGAGGCGCAGGCCGGCAAGGCCGTGGATCTTGGAGAAAGTGCGCGTCATCACGACATTCTCGCTCGTTGCCACCAGCTCAAGGCCGGAAGCGTAATCGTTGCGCCGGACATATTCGGCATAGGCGGCATCGAGCACGAGTACGATGTTGCCCGGAAGGCCGGCATGCAGGCGCTTCACTTCCTCGAAAGGCAGGTAGGTGCCGGTCGGGTTGTTGGGATTGGCGAGGAAGACCATCCGCGTCTTCGGCGTCACCGCCGCGAGGATCGCATCGACATCCGTAGAGAGGTTCTTCTCCTTCGCGACGATGGGTGTCGCGCCGGCCGCGAGTGTCGCGATGCGATAGACGAGGAAACCGTGCTCCGAATAGATCGCCTCGTCTCCTGGCCCGAGATAGCCATAGGCGAGGAGCGAGAGCAATTCGTCCGAGCCCGCGCCGCAAACGATCCGCGCGGGATCGAGCCCGTAGCGCCCGGCGATGGCGGCGCGCAAAGCGCTGCCCGAGCCATCGGGATACCGTTCGAGGGAGGTCGAGGCGGCGCGGAAAGCTTCAATCGCATGGGCCGAAGGGCCGAGCGGTGTTTCATTGGACGAGAGTTTATGCAGCTTCACCCCCGCCGGCGCCTTGCTCTTGCCGGGGACATAGATGTCGATCGCGGAAATACCGGGGCGGGGCTGGGGAAGAAGCGACAAGGAACCTACTCCTGAAGGCCGGAAGACCGGCAGAAATCACGGGCGTTTCAGCGTGAAGCGGCTGGCATGGCAGCCGACCTCGATATAGCGCATCGGCGCGCATTTCGCCGCATGGAGCGCATCCGTCAAGGCAGCGGGCGTCACCTCGGCGCGATGCGCCACGAGCAGGTTCGCGCCCATCGCGTCGCCGGCGGCGGCGATCAGCTCTGCGCCGATCGATTCCAGCGCCGCGAAAGCCGGCATCCGCCAGCTTTCCACCCGGATGGAGGCCAGGATGATCTCGCGCGCGAGGCCGTCGCGCTGCGGGCGGGCAATCACGAAGACGGGCAGGCCGACCGGGTGATCCGCGCGCTCGGCGAAGGGGAGCCGCGCGATGATCTTCGGCGCCACAGGACTTTCGAGCCCCTTCCACCAGGCGCCGAGCTGGGCGGATTGCTCGAGATGGAACATGCCGAGATCGCCATTGGAGGCATGGACGGCGGCGATTACCGCCGTTGAATCAACCGCCGGCACGAGCGGGACGGTGAAGCCGAAATGAAAGCGCATGCTTTCGCGCATGGCCGTGTCGCCGGCGGACATATCGGCATGGACCGAATAAGGCACCTGCGTATAGGTCGAGGTCGCGACAATGACGCGCCAGATGTTTTCCGGCGCGTCGATCGGCCATCGACCCGGCGCCTTGAGGACGATGCGGCGCATCAGCTCGGCTTCGCGGTCGGGCCGGAAGGCCGAGCCGGTGTCTCCGGCGGCGCGTTTGGCCTCGATCACCTTGCCCACGACTTCGCCGCGTTCCACGATCAGGGCATGGATAGCGGCGTCGATCCGGTCGATTTCCCCGCGAAGGTGCAGCAATGGCGGCGCGGTTCCAGAGGGGGGCGGCTCGGACATGGGCTATCCCGTCACGCGTTTGAAAGGCAGGCATGTGATACGGTGTGCAAGGATTGTCCCGCAAGGGCGAAGGTGATCGCCTGCGGAATTCTTTGTTCGTTTGACCGAACGACAAAGCTCTTTTAAGGAATTTGATCTGAAAACCGGACACAACGGGTCACGGTTGCGGGTATCGAAGGAAGCAGCGGCATGGCAGCGCGCATCAACGAAGCCGACATTCCCAATTCGCTGCTCTTCGAATCTGGCGCGGAAGCGCCGCTTGTGCTCGATTCAGGCGCGAGCCTTCAGGGACTGCGCATCGCCTACAAGACCTATGGCAGGCTCGATGCGGCGCGTGCGAATGCGGTGCTGATCTGCCATGCGCTGACCGGCGATCAGCATGTCGCCAGCGAGCACCCGATCACCGGCAAGCCGGGCTGGTGGATCAGCATGGTGGGACCGGGCAAGCCGATCGATACGGATCGCTTCTTCGTGATCTGCGCGAATGTCATCGGCAGTTGCATGGGCAGTTCCGGGCCGACCGGCATAAACCCCGCCAACGGTGACATCTACGGCACGGATTTTCCGCTCGTCACGATCCCCGATATGGTCCGCGCGCAGGCGCGCCTGATTGATCATCTCGGGATCGGGACCCTGCTCGCGGTGGTCGGCGGTTCGATGGGTGGGATGCAGGTGCTCGCCTGGGCCTCGCTTTTCCCGGATCGGGTTTTTTCCGCGATGCCGATCGCGACAGCCGCCAAGCATTCGGCGCAGAACATCGCCTTTCACGAGGTCGGCCGGCAGGCGGTGATGGCCGATCCCGAATGGCGGCGCGGACGTTATCTCGCGGAGGGCACAAGGCCGGTGAAGGGCCTTTCCGTCGCCCGCATGGCGGCGCATATCACCTATCTCTCCGAAGCCGCGCTCCAGCGTAAATTCGGCCGTTCGCTGCAGGACCGTGCGATGCCGACCTTTTCCTTCGACGCCGATTTCCAGGTGGAATCCTATCTGCGCCATCAGGGCTTCACCTTCGTCGAGCGTTTCGACGCCAATTCCTATCTCTACCTGACCCGCGCGATGGATTACTTCGATCTGGCTGCGGATAACGGTGGCTCGCTCGCCACGGCGTTCCGGGCGACCAAGACCCGATTCTGCCTCGTATCCTTCACCTCGGACTGGCTTTTCCCGACGGCGGACAGCCGGCAGGTTGTCCATGCGCTCAATGCCTGCGGCGCTTCCGTCTCCTTTGTCGAGATCGAGAGCGACAAGGGACATGATGCCTTCCTGCTCGAGGAACCGAATCTTTTCGCCACAGCACGTGGTTTTCTTGATTCCGCCGCGCGAGCACGGGGCGTTGCGGAGGGCGGACGATGACGGAGGAAACGGGTTTGCGTGCCGATCAGCGGCTGATCTTCGATATTGTTTCGTCCGGCGCCCGTGTGCTCGATGTCGGCTGCGGCGATGGCGTGCTTCTCGATCATCTCGCGCGCGCCAAGGGGGTCGATGCGCGCGGGATCGAGCTTTCGCGCGAAGGTGTGGCCTCGTGCGTCGCCAAGGGGCTGGCGGTTATCCAGGGAGATGCGGATACCGATCTGACCGATTACCCCGATGATTGCTTTGATACCGTCATCCTGTCCCAGACCCTGCAGGCGACTCGCCGCCCCCGCCATGTGCTTGAGCAGATGCTTCGTATCGGGCGTAATGCGATCGTCTCCTTCCCTAATTTCGGGCATTGGCGCATCCGTACGCATCTTCTGTTGCATGGGCGGATGCCGGTGACCGAAAATCTGCCCGATAGCTGGTACGATACGCCCAACATCCATTTCTGCACGATCCGCGATTTCGTCGCGCTCGCGGGCGAGGTGAATGCCGAGATCGTCCGCGCGGAGGCGCTGGATGCCACCGGCAGGCCAATGGGCGTCAAGATGCCGTGGTGGTTCTGGAACCTCATGGGCGAGCAGGGCGTCTTCCTGCTCGCGCGCCGGTAGGTTCATTCGCCGCGTTCGCGCCCGACGGCGTTTCCGCTTGGCACCAGGATCGGCTGGAGCAATCCGCGCACCCGGCTGGCCTTGCCGGTCAGGGCGGGGCGATAGACCTGTTTGGTCGCCTCGATGAGGTAAATCCCTGAAAAGGGGAGCGAAAGGGCGTGGCCGAGCCGCTCCCATGCGCTCGCGCTGCGCAGGAAGAACCGGCGCTGGATCGGCGGTACCCAGAGCGCTTCTCCCCAATGACTCGGTGTGAAAAGCGCGCGGCGCAGGAGTGCGGTGAGCTGCCGGCGCGAAAACGGTTGGCCATGGCCGAAGGGGGTTGTGTCGAGTCGCGCCCAGGGGCCGCGCCGGTTCGGCACCACGATCATGACATGGCCGCCCGGCGCCAGAATCCGCCAGACCTCGTTCATCAGGGCGGCGGGATCGTCGGAGGTTTCAAGCGCATGGACCAGCAGGACACGGTCCATCACGGAATCGCGCAAGGGAAGATCGGTCGCCTCCACGAGGCTGGCGGCGGAAAGCTGGCCCGCAGGCCAGGCGACAACGCCCTGGCGCGCCGGCATGAAGGCGATTGTACGCTCCGTTCCCTCGCGCAGCACATCGAGATAGGGAACGGCGTAGCCAAGCCCCATCAGCGCGAGACCTGAGAGATTGTCCCAGCGGCGTTGGATGCCGCGCAGGATCATCCGCTGAGCCACCGTTCCGAGTGGCGTTGCGTAGAACGATTTGAGGTCGACGACATCAAGATCCATGCGTTAGACTCTGGCGACCAAATTCGCCGGCGACAAGGGGCGCGCGGCCTTCGGATGGGAATTCTCCATGGAGATCGAACTTTTCGCCTGTCGCGGCGATAATTACGGCGTTCTCATCCGCGATCCTGCCACCGGCAGGGTCGGCGCCATCGATGCCTGCGCGTTCGACGCCTATGATGACGCCCTGAGCCGGCGCGGCTGGGGCCTTGATGCGATCCTTGTAACCCATCGGCATTTCGATCACATCGAAGGCGTTCCGGGCCTCGTGGAGAAATACGGCGCCAAGGTCGTCGCGCCAGCTCTGGCAAAGGTCGATCTTCCTATGGCGGATCGTTATGTTGGGGAAGGCGATCAGGTCAAAATCGGTGGGCTTGAAGCGCAGGTCTGGCACATGCCGGGGCATTGCGCGGATCATATTGCCTATTATTTTGCCGGCGAAAATATAATCTTTGTCGGCGATGTTCTTTTCGCGATGGGATGCGGACGCGTCCTCGATTCGAGCATGGAGGCATTGTATCTCTCCGTGATGCGGCTTGCGGCGCTGCCGGATGAGACGCAGCTTTATTGCGGGCATGAATATACGCTCGCGAACGCCCGCTTTTGCGCCCATATCGAGCCGGACAATGCCGAGATCCGCGCCAGACTGAAGAATGTCGAGGCGGCGCGTGCAGAGGGGCGTTTCACAATCCCCACGACCGTGGGAGAGGAGAAAGCAACCAATGTCTTCGTCCGCGCGCCGGATCTGGCGGAATTTGCGCGACGAAGGGAGGCGAAGAACCGCTTCTGATCCGCCTGCCTTCATCTCAAGGAAATTCCCGTGACAAACGCCGCCCTATCCGGCCCCGAGCTTTTCGGGCCGCTCACAGAAGTTGCCGCTTGCGAGGAGCGGCTGATGAATTGCTGGCCTAGCCATCAGGTCGTGATTGCGGGTGATTGGCTCTGTCGCTTCGCCAAGGGCTATTCCGGGCGCGCGAACTCCGCCTGTGTCATCCGCCCCGGCCCCGTCCTTGATCAAGCCGGCATCGCCCATATCGAGGGGCTTTATCGCGAAGCCGGATTGCGCCCCTCGTTCCGCTTGTCACCGCTGGTTGATGCGCAGGTGCGCGCGCGGCTCGAAAGCGAAGGGTATGCCCCGGAGGATTGGTCCATCGGGATGATCGCGCCATGTCAGGATCGCGGAATGCCCGAGACGTTGCAGCTCGATCGCACGCCAAGCGATGCATGGCTTGAAGGCGCCTGTCGTTGGCAGAGCGGCGCGAAAAGGGATGTCGCCGCTCTCCTCGGCATTGTCGGCAATCTGCGCGTGCCCGCCCGTTTCGCGACGCTCCATCATGAAGGACGATCGGCCGCCTACGCTATCCTCGCGCTTGATCGCGGCATGGTCGAGATCGGCTCCGTGATGGTCGATCCCGCCTTGCGCGGCAAGGGGCTCGGCCGAAGCCTGCTGAACGGCGCGCTTACCTGGGGCATCGAGGCCGGCGCGACACATCTGTTTCTTCAGGTCGCGAGCGAGAACGCGGTCGCGAAATCGCTCTACGCCTCGCTTGGTTTCAGGCCGGTCTATACGGCGGCCTATTGGCGAAAGCCGGCGTGATCATCGCGCGCGGGCGATCAGCGCCCCGCCGACGATCATGGCGCAAGCAACAGCGAGCGGCCAACCGGCCTCCGCTCGGCCCGCGATGACAAGCGCCAGCGTGGAGATGACCGGCGCGGCATAGGAGGCCGTGCCGAGAAAGCGGATATCGCCGCGCTTCATCCCGATATCCCACAGGAAGAAGGCGACGCCCACCGGGCCGAGGCCGAGCAGGATGATCGCGCCCCAGGCCGCGCCGCCTCGTGGCAGCCCGGACGGTTCCAACCCGATATGCGCCAGTGCGGCGAGGAAGGCCGTCGCAAGGCAAAAACCCACGACAGCCTCGGTCGGCACTTCCGCCATGCGGCGGGAAAGCACGGAATATCCCGCCCAGATGAAGGCGCTGAGAAGTGCGAGGGCATAGCCTGTGAGATGGGCGGTCGAGCCCGCTATCCCGCCTTTCGCAAAAGCGAGCGTGGCCACCCCGGTCAGTCCGAGCAGGGCTCCAAGCATATGGCGTCCGCCCAGCCGCTCGCCGGGCAACAGCCCCGAGAACAGGACGATCAGCAGCGGCCAGAGATAGTTGAGAAGGCTTGCCTCCGCCGGTGGGGCGGATTTCAGCGCGGCGAAGTAAACCGCGTGATAGCCGAAAAGCCCGCCGACACCCAGCGCCCAGGCTGCGGGCTTCTGGCGCAGGAGATGGAGCTGGCCGCGCAGGGCAAGAAGGATAAAGCCCAATCCGCCCCCGATGCCGAAGGTCAGCGCCGTGAGCAGGAAAGGCGGTACGCCTTCAGTCGCCGTGGTCAGAAGGGCCAGGTGCCCCCAGATCACGATGGCGCCGAGCCCTGAAAGTGTCGCGGGGGAAAGGGGCATGGCTGCGGTTCTGGCGTGAGGAGGGGAATGGGAAGTAAAAAGGGCCGGTTGCCCGGCCCCTCGCAGATCTGGCGCTGGCGGCGCTTCAGATCATGTATTGGCCGCCATTGGCGGAAAGGGTCGAGCCGGTGATGAAGCTCGCGCCATCCGCGGCGAGGAAAACCACCGCGCGGGCGATTTCCTCCGGCTCGCCGAGGCGTCCGACGGGAATATGCGGCAGGATGGCCTTCTCGATCACGGCGGGATCGATGGCTTTGACCATCTCGGTCGCGATATAGCCCGGGCAGATCGAGTTGACGGTGATGCCGGCGCGCGCACCTTCCTGCGCGAGGGCTTTCACGAAGCCGATATCGCCGGCCTTGGCGGCCGAGTAATTCGCTTGCCCCATCTGCCCTTTCTGGCCGTTGACCGAGGAAATGCAGATCACGCGCCCGAATTTGCGGGCCCGCATGCCTTCCCAGACCGGGCGCGTCATGTTGAACAGCGAATTGAGGTTGGTATTGATGACAGCGTTCCACTGATCCTTGGTCATCTTGTGGAACATCGCGTCGCGGGTGATGCCGGCATTGTTGACGAGTACTTCCACGGGACCGAGATCGGCCTCGACCTTGGCAATGCCGGCGGTGCAGGCATCGAAATCGGAGACGTCCCATTTATAGGTGGGAATGCCGGTCTCCTTCGAGAAGGCGGCAGCCGCCTCGTCATTGCCCGCGTAATTCGCGGCGACCTTGTAGCCTGCTTCCTTCAGCGCTTTCGAGATTGCCGCGCCGATCCCGCGCGAGCCCCCCGTCACCAATGCGACCCGTCCCATACTCAACCCTCCGATAATGCGTTTCCCATAGTTCTATTACGGCCATTTTCGGCCTTTATTGGAGCCCGCGCTTTCTGGCGCGGACTCAGAGTGACGCGGAGCTAGCCCCGCGCGTTCAGCGCTCCACGCACAAGGCGACGCCCATGCCGCCGCCGATGCACAAGGTCGCAAGACCTTTCTTGGCGCCGCGGCGCTTCATCTCGAAGAGCAACGTATTGAGAACGCGGGCTCCGGAGGCGCCGATAGGATGACCGATGGCGATCGCGCCACCATTGACGTTCACGATGGACGGGTCCCAGCCCATATCCTTGTTGACGGCGAGCGCCTGCGCGGCGAAGGCCTCGTTCGCCTCGACGAGATCGAGATCGGAGACCTTCCAGCCGGCTTTTTCCAGCGCGCGCCGTGAAGCCGGGATCGGCCCCGTGCCCATGATGGCGGGATCGACGCCACAGGTGGCCCACGAGACGATCCGCGCGAGCGGAGCGATACCCCGCTTCGCGGCTTCCGCCTCGCTCATCAGCACCGCGACGGCCGCGCCGTCATTGATGCCCGAGGCATTGCCGGCGGTGACCGTGCCATCCTTGGTGAAGGCCGGGCGGAGCTTGGCCATCGCCTCCATCGTGGCGCCGTGACGCGGATATTCATCCGCCTCGACAACGATATCGCCCTTGCGCGTCTTCACGGTTACGGGGACGATCTCGTCCTTGAACTTGCCGGCTTTCTGCGCGGCCTCGGCCTTGTTCTGCGAGCCGACGGCGAATTGGTCCTGCTCTTCGCGCGTCAACTGCCATTTGGCGGCGACATTCTCGGCGGTCTGGCCCATGTGATAGCCGTGGAAAGCGTCCCAGAGGCCGTCTTTCAGCATGGAATCGGCCATTTTCATCTCGCCCATCTTCACCCCGGAACGCAGATACGCGACATGCGGGGAGAGGGTCATCGATTCCTGCCCGCCGGCGACGATGATGTTCGCATCGCCATTGGCGATCTGTTGCATGCCGATCGCGACCGCGCGCAGGCCCGAACCGCAGAGCTGGTTGAGGCCCCAGGCCGTCTTCTCCTGCGGGATGCCGGCGGCCATCGCGGCTTGCCGAGCCGGGTTCTGCCCCTGGCCCGCGGCAAGGATCTGCCCGAGGATCACCTCATCGACCTCAGCGCCGGCGACCCCCGCGCGTTCAAGCGCGCCGCGGATCGCGACCGCGCCGAGCTCGTGCGCCGGCATGTCGGCGAAGGCGCCGCTGAAGGAACCGACCGCCGTGCGGGCGGCGCTGGCGATCACGATGGATTTTCCGGTCATGTGCATCTCCTTGCGGGTTGGCCCCGCCAAACTTAACCCTGCTCCCTATCAGACTTGCCAAGAATCTATCGTCAAGCCAGAAAACTGGGTAAGAAGGGAATGAGAGCGGATCATTTGGCACACCCCCGGTTTTCGGCCGGGGCGAGGCCGCCGCAAAAAGAGCACGCGGGGAGAGCGCAGAGCACATGGCGGAGCAGGGCGGAAAAGCACCGATCACCATCAAGAAATACGCCAACCGGCGGCTCTATCACACGGGAACCAGCTCCTACGTCACGCTGGAGGATCTCGCGCTGATGGTCCGCCAGGGCGAGGAATTCGTCGTCACCGACGCCAAGACGGGCGAAGACATCACCCGATCGGTTTTGACGCAGATCATCTTCGAGCAGGAGAACAAGGGCCAGTTCCTGTTGCCCATCGCCTTCCTGCGTCAGCTCATCCAGTTCTACGGCGACAACATGCAGGCCCTCGTGCCGCGTTACCTCGAATTCTCGCTGGGCCAGTTCATGGCGGAGCAGCAGAAGCTTCGCGACCAGTTCTCGAAGAGCTTCGGCGCCGGCGGGTTCAATCCCGGCACTTTCGCCCAGAATCCCATGGGGGCTATGGAAGAACAGGTGCGTAACAACATGGCGCTCTTTCAGGAGGCCATGCGTGCCTTCACGCCTTTCGGCGCCCGGACCGGCGAGAGCGATCCGACGCGCAAGAAGGATAAATAAGGGCCGTTACGCGGAAAGATGGCGCAGGGCGGGCTTGTTCTCCGGAAGGGGAAGATCACAGCTCGCCTGCCCGAGAAAATCGCCTTGGAGGTATTCCACCTTCCATGAGGTGAGCAGCGCTGCTGTTTCCTCGTCCTGCACCCATTCGGCCACTGTCTCGATCTTGAGATGGCGGGCGAGCTGAAGCAGCGTCTGCACGAAGAAGCGATCATCGGGCGAACGGGCGAGATTCTTGATGAACGTGCCGTCGATCTTCAGGATGTCGATCGGCAGCAGACGCATGTTGCGGAATGAGGTGTGCCCCGCGCCGAAATCGTCGATCGCGACGCGGGCGCCGCATTCCTTGATGGCAATGATGAGATCGCGCGCGGCGTTGATATCCTCGATCAGCGAAGTCTCGGTGATCTCGACGACAAGACGTTTCGCGACCGTGGGATTGATGGCGAGGGCCGCCCGGAAAGCCGCGATCCAATCCGGATGCAACGCGGTCGCGACCCCGACATTCATCGTCAGGACAAGTTCCGGATTGAAGGAAAGCGCCTCGATCGCCAGTTCCGTGACCCGATGGTCGATCAGGTGGAGAAAGCCGAGGCGTTCCGCGGCCGGCACGATGTGGCTGGCGCCCAGCACTTCACCCTCGGGGTTGACCATGCGCACCAGCGCCTCATACATCGCGACCTTGCCGCTCGTGGAGGAAATGATCGGCTGGAAAGCAAGCCGGATGCGCCGCTCGTTCAGCGCCGAGAGGACGATATCGGTGGTCTCGCGGTTGCTGGTCCGGCGATTGGCTGTGTCGGGATCGCTGGAGAAGGCGACGAAGGAAGTATCCGCGCGTTCGTGCGCGTGCATCAAAGCCTCCTCGCAGCAATGAAGGGCTTCCGTTGCCGTCTTGGCTTCGTGCGGAATCGCGACACCGCCGATGTGGATCGAAACGGAAAGCGGCCCGGCGCTGGTTTCGATCGGGCTTGAGCGGATCGCGCTCATCAGCCTCCCCGCGACATATTCCATGTGTTCGGCGAGACTGGGGGCGAGGATGATTCCGATCCGGTTGGTCGCGTAGCGGCCGAGCACGTCGCGGCGGCGGATCAGCCCGCGCAACCGGCGTGCGATCGCGGCGATCACCTCATCCCCGACATGGTAGCCATAGGTACGGTTGAGCTGCGACAGGTCGTCAATCCCGACCAGCATCGTCACCATGCCGCGTGGATCGCCCGCATTCGCCTCGATGAGATTGGCGAGTGTGTTGCAGTAATCGGCGCGCGCCAGCGCGCCCGTCGCAGGATCGATACGGCGCTTGGAAATCAGGGCGTTTTCTTCCGCCGTCGGCGTCGTGATGCGACGGCAGGTGCCGTGCACGAGTCGCGGGCGGCCGGTATCGCTGGCGAACCAACGGCCCTTGTCCTCGATCCAGAAGCGCTGTCCCGGAGCAGGATTGACGAGATAACGTGCCGAGAATCCGACGCCAGTTCCCTGATCGGACTGACTGGCCTCGAAAATCTCGGCATGGCGCGAGGTTGGACTCGCCTGATCGACGAGGGTGGCGAAAGCGGTGCCGGAGGAGACGGTGCCGATATCGCGCAGGCCGAAAATCGGGACGGCGGACAAATCCCAATTGATTGTATCGGTTTCTATATCCCAGGCATAATGCGCTTCACCAAGATCAAGACCCGTATCAATCGTTGCGGGCGTCTCCGGGGGAATCCGGCATGCGGCTTGATCTGGCGTTCTGCCGGTTTGGAAGGGGCTTTCTGCAATGTTCTGGGTCATGAAAGATCCGCGTCGGTGCGAGCGTGAATAAAATTGAACTACGCACAGGCATACAGGCAGGGAGGGTGCGTTTTATCCTGCTTTGCAAGGCAATATGGACGTTGATCGGTAAAGACTTGCTTATCGCGGCATGGCGATTGCCTAGCCATGCGTATGAGCAAGATAAATGCGATAACCCCGTATCAGTTTGAAACATTCGGCGCCCGTGCGGGAATTGCCTCCAGGAGGGAGCACGGGAACAATCCGCGCGATGGCGGAGAACGGCGCGGTCATGCGCGTCGGGAGACGCCCTTCCTCGTTCAGATCATGGTGGGAGGCGATGCCGAGCTGCGCGTTCCGCTCGGACGGCATGATGAGGCGGAGCGACGGGAGATCGCCTATGCGAGCGCGCTTGGCAACCGCCCTTCGGCAAGGCCCCTGAGTTTCCTGCGCATCGTCGGCGATGCCTGATGCGCAATACAAAAAACCCGGGGGAACCCGGGTTTTTTTAATTCGTGAAGAGAGGGCATGAAAGCCGGAATATCCGGCTCTCCGTTTGCCGCGCGATTACTCGGCGCTCTTCGGCGCGAGAACCTGACGGCCGCGATACATGCCCGATTTCAGATCGATATGATGCGGGCGGCGAAGTTCGCCAGTGTTCTTGTCCTCGACATAGGTCGGAGCGGCAAGCGCATCGGCGGAACGACGCTGACCGCGCTTCATGCGCGAGACTTTCTTTTTCGGAACGGCCATTGTTCAACTCCTCGAAACCGGATCAGTAAGCGACCCGGCATGAGTGACCCGATAGCGGGTCAACATCCAGATTGCATTCTGGGGTAAAACGTGAAGCGCGCTCTATAGTCGCTTCGGTCGCGAAAGGAAAGGACAATCTCGCATGGTCGGCTTATCGCCTTGCGGGGTGGGCGAAACAGCCTTAATCGAAAGGCCCGCTGGATGCATGCCTTTCCTTTTCGAGGCCACATGATCGATTCTTCGCTCGGCCACGCGCTCGAGAATGCCGCTGCCCGGCTCAATGCCCATCTCGACGCGGTGCTCTCGGCCAGTCGTGCGCCTACCCGCCTCGTCGCTGCCATGCGTCACGCGGTCTTTGCCGGCGGCAAGCGCATGCGCCCCTTTCTCGTGATCGAATCCGCGCGGCTTTTCGGCGTCGAAGGTGACGCGCCCCTGCGCGTCGCCGGCGCGCTGGAGATGGTCCATTGCTATTCGCTGGCGCATGACGACCTGCCGGCGATGGATGATGACGATCTGCGCCGTGGCCAGCCCACGACGCATCGTGCTTTCGACGAGGCGACGGCGATCCTTGCGGGCGATGCGCTGCTCACGCTCGCCTTCTCGTCGCTGGCCGCGCGCGATTTCCGGCTTTCCGCA
Source organism: Pseudomonadota bacterium (assembly GCA_020161575.1). GTDB lineage: Bacteria > Pseudomonadota > Alphaproteobacteria > Rhizobiales > Beijerinckiaceae > Rhabdaerophilum. The sequence continues at coordinate 54,507 of JAIUNR010000004.1, read as the reverse complement.
GGCAAGCGCATCCGCCTCCTCTCGGCCCTGGCGGAGGCTTCCGGCATGGCGGGCATGGTTGGGGGGCAGATGCTTGATCTTGCCGCCGAGGGGCGTTTCGATCCCACGGGGACGCCGCCGAAATCCGGCGCGCGCGCCATCCGTGAGATCCAGTCCCTCAAGACCGGCGCGTTGATCGAATTCGCCGCGATGGCGGGCGCGATGCTGGCACCGCGCGCGGGCAAGGCGGAACGTCAGGCGCTCAAGACCTATGGCCGGGCGCTCGGTCTCGCCTTCCAGATCAAGGATGATCTCCTCGATGTCGAGGGCGATGCGGCGAAGGTCGGCAAGGCGCTGGCCAAGGATGCCGAGGCCGGCAAGGCCACCTTCGTGGGGCTTTACGGCATTGCCGGGGCGAGGCGCGAACTTGACAAGGTGAGTTCGGGCGCAAGGCAGACGCTTGCCGCCGCCTTCGGCAACCGCGCCCATGTGCTCGGCGCGTTGCTCGATTTCAACCAGCAGCGCGAGCATTGATCAGGCCTTCCGGGCGCATTACCAAGCTTTCACATGCGCTTCGCCCGCGTATTTGCTAGAAGGGCGCATGCGCAAGATCCTGTTTTTGTCGATTGTTGTCCTGGCCGGGCTCGGAATCTGGGCCTATTCCGCCCGCTCATCGAGCGAGCAGGCCGAAACCGGCCAACGCTACCGTTCGGAGAAAATCGGTCGCGGGCCGATCATCGCGACGGTCGCCGCCACGGGTACCGTGATGCCGACGACCACCGTCATCGTCGGATCGCAGCTTTCGGGGCAGGTGGTCGAGATCCTGGCCGATTTCAATTCCGAGGTGAAGGCGGGGCAGATCCTCGCGCGCCTCAACCGCGATACGCTGACGGCCCGTCGAGACGGTGCTCTCGCGGATCTCGCGCAGGCCCGCGCCGCGCGCCAGCTCTCGGATGCGCAGAGCGAGAAGGTGCGGGCCGATATCCGCAGGGCCGAAGCACAGCAGGGCGACATGCAGGCGCAGGCGCAACGCGCCGAGGCGCTTCTCGCCGATGCCGAGACGACGTTCGAGCGCCAGAACAGTCTCAAGGCGCGCGGCATCGCCACCGATGTCGCCTTGCAATCCGCTGCGACCCAGCGCGCGACGCAGGTGGCGGCGAAGCGCTCGGCCGAGGCGCAGATCGCCTCCTCCCGCGCCCAGATCGCCAGCCTTCAGGCCGATCTCAAGGTGGTCGAGGCCCAGAAACTTTCGGGCGACGCGCAGGTCGCCAAGGCCGAGGCGATCGTGCGCCAGATCGAGGTCGATATGGCCAATTCCGAGATCAAGTCGCCGGTCGATGGGGTCGTGGTCCAGCGCAATATCGAGCTGGGGCAGACCGTGGCGGCCTCGCTGCAATCGCCGACCCTTTTCCTGGTGGCGCAGAATCTGCGCCAGATCGAGATCTATGTGAATGTCGACGAGGCGGATGTCGGGCGCGTGAAGGTGGGGCAGGAGGTCGAATTCTCGGTCAATGCCTATATGGCGCGCAATTTCCGCGGGCAGGTCAAGCAGATCAGACTTGGTTCGCAGAATGTGCAGAATGTCGTGATCTACACCACCGTTGTTTCCGTGCCGAACGAGGATATGGCGCTTCTGCCCGGCATGACGGCCAATCTGCGCATTTTCACCGAGCGCAAGCCGGATGTGCTGCGTGTGCCCAATGCCGCCTTGCGCTGGCAACCGGCTGGAGCGCCTCGCCCGGCAGGGGGCGAAGGCGGCGAGAATGCCGTCGCTGCAACGCCCACGGACGAAACGCCTTTCGCGGCGCAGCGGGAGGGAAATGCGGGCGGCAATGCCGGGGCGCAGATGCTCGCCAATCTCAAGACGGAACTGAAGCTTTCCGAGCAGCAGCTTGGCGAAGTCGAAAAACTCTTGCGTGTCATGCGTGAGGCGATTGCTGCGGCGGGCAACGACCCTGCCGCGCGGCGGGAGGCGGTGCGTACCGCTCGCCAGCGCTTCGGGCGCGCGGTGGAGGCCTTGCTCGATGCTGAGCAGAAGGTGAAATACCGCGCCCTGATCGAGAATCGTCGGCAGAACCCGCAAGCAGGGCCGGCGCAGCGCACCGCGCAGACCGGCGTGCCGGGGCGGGTTTATCTTCTGGGCGAGGATGGTTCTCCCCGTCTGGTGAATCTGCGTCTTGGCGCCAATGACGGCGCCTATTCCGAAATTCTCGGGGCGGAGGTCAAACCGGGCGATACCGTGATCACCGGCGCCATCGCGCCGGCAAAGGGCCGAGCAGGATCAACTTTCCGGTTCGGGTTCTGACATGAGCGAGGTTCCGCTCATCGAAACGACTGATCTCAAGCGGATCTATCGGATGGGAGACGAGCGCGTCGTCGCGCTCGCGGGCGTCGATTGCAAGATCATGGCGGGCGAATGCGTGGCGGTGATGGGACCTTCCGGCTCCGGCAAATCGACCTTCATGAATCTCATCGGCTGCCTTGACCGGCCGGACTCGGGCTCATACCGGCTGCGCGGACGCGAGGTCGCGCGGCTTTCGCCCGGGGAACTGGCCGGCACCCGCAACCGCGAGATCGGTTTCGTGTTCCAGCAATTCAACCTTCTCTCGCGCGTCGATGCGTTGGGCAATGTCGAGCTGCCGATGATCTATGCCGGGGTGGCGCGCAAGAAGCGTCGCGAGATGGCGGCGGCGGCTTTGGAACGGGTGGGGCTCGGAGATCGCAAGACGCATCTGCCCTTGCAGCTCTCGGGTGGACAGCAGCAGCGTGTCGCCATCGCGCGGGCGCTGGTCAACCAGCCGGCCTGCCTGCTGGCGGATGAGCCGACCGGCGCGCTCGATTCGAAAACCTCGCTCGATATCATGGCCCTGTTCCAGCAGCTCAACCGGGAGGGCATGAGCGTGATCATCGTGACCCATGAGCCGGATGTCGCGGCTTTCGCGCGCCGGGTGATCCGCTTTCGCGACGGGCGGATCGTCTCCGACGAGGCACAGGCGCCGCGCGATGCCGCCGCCGCCCTCGCCGGGTGGACGGAAGCCGCGTGAGGCCGCATCATGAGCTTACTTGACGCCTTCCTCTCTTCCGCAGCCGCGATCCGCGCCCATGCTTTGCGCTCGGTGCTCACCATGCTCGGTATCGTGATCGGTGTCGCGGCGGTGATCGCGATGGTCGCGGTCGGCAATGGCGCGCGCGAAAGGGTGAACGCGCAGATCCAGGCGCTCGGCGCCAATCTCATCATCATCATTCCGGGAAATGTCACCGCCGGTGGTGCGCGCCTGGGGACCGGAAACGCCGCGACCCTTACCGATGCGGATGCCATCGCGCTCAAGAACGAGGTGCCTGCCATCGAGGCAAGCGCGCCGATCGTGCGCGGCAGCGTGCAGGTTATCGCGGGCGGGGTGAACTGGGCGACCAGCGCGATCGGTGTCGATCTCGGCTATTTCATCGCGCGGGAATGGGCCGTGGTCCAGGGGCGCGAATTCACCGAGGAGGAGGCGCGCCGCGGCGGGCAGGTCGCGCTGGTGGGGCAGACGGTCGCGCGCGAATTGTTTCAGGGCGGCGAGGCGATCGGCGCGCAGATCCGGGTCAAGAACGTACCTTTCGAGATCATCGGCATCATGGCCTCGAAGGGGCAGAATATGTGGGGCTCTGATCAGGATGACGTGATCCTCCTGCCGCTCCAGACCGCGCGCCAGCGCGTGGTGGGCACCAGCCGTGCGAAGAACCGCTCCGTCAGCCAGATCATGGTCAAGATCCGCGAGGGTGAGGATATCTCCATCGCCGAGGAGGAAATGAAGAAACTCCTGCGTCAGCGCCACAGGCTGGAAGATGGCCGCGATGACGACTTCTCCATTCGCAATCTCGCGGAGATCCAGGCGACGCGCGAGGAAAGCGCCCGGACCATGGCGATGCTGCTGCTCTCCGTTGCCTTCGTGAGCCTTGTCGTGGGGGGGATCGGCATCATGAACATCATGCTGGTTTCGGTCACCGAGCGCACGAAGGAAATCGGCCTCAGGATGGCGGTCGGCGCGCGCCCGCGCGATGTGATGGGGCAGTTCCTCATCGAGGCGATATTGATCGCGCTGATCGGCGGCGCCATCGGCATCGCGATCGGGGTCGCGGTGGCGGTGATTTCGGCGGATATCGCGGGCTGGCCCTTGGTGATCGACCCGGCGGTGGCGATCGCGGCCTTCGCCTTTTCCGGGCTTGTGGGCATCGTCTCGGGTTTCTATCCCGCTTTCCGGGCGGCGCGGCTTGATCCGGTCGAGGCCTTGCGCACGGCGTAAGCATCCGCCATGGGAGGAGCGGTTCGGCTTTTTCAGGAGATCGCCATGCCCCGCCCGCTCGATGGTCCGCGTCTTGCCCCCCGCTCCGGTACGGCAAGGCAGCTTGTGGTCTTTCTCCATGGTTATGGCGCGGACGGGAATGATTTGATTGATCTCGGCCAGCAATGGGCGGCCCTGATGCCCGACGCGGTTTTTGTCTCGCCCCATGCGCCAGAGCCGTGCGGCATGGCGCCGGTGGGACGGCAATGGTGGGCGCTTACGATGCGCGATCCATCCGAACGTTGGCGCGGTTCGGTGGCGGCAAGGCCGGATCTCGACCATTTCCTCGATCAGGAACTCGCCCGCCACGGCCTGCCGGACAGCAAGCTGGCGCTGGTCGGCTTCAGCCAGGGAACGATGATGGCGTTGCATACGGGGCTCCGCCGCAAGGTGCCGCCGGCCTCCATCCTCGCTTATTCCGGCCAGCTTGTCGGCCCCGATCACCTCGCGGCGGAAGCGACGGGCAAGCCGGCGATCCTGCTCGTGCATGGCGACCGCGATAACGTGATCCCGGTCGACGCGCTGTTCGATTCGATGGAAGGGCTGGCCAAGGCGGAAATCCCCTGCCAGTGGCACCTTTCGATCGGCACGGCGCACGGCATCGACCCCGAAGGGCTGCGCCAGGGCGGTCTGTTCCTCGCGCAGAATTTCGGGTTGCCGATCCCGGCTCAATAACCGCTCGGCCCGGCCTTCGGGGCCAGCGCGCGCGCCTTGGCAAGCTCGCTTCGCCCGCCGATGCGCAGAAGGGTATGGTCTGTCGCGATCGAGAGCAGGTGAAAGCCACGCGTCGACAGTTCCCCGGCGCGTGCGCCATCGGGCGTGAAGGCGGAGGCGATCTTGCCGGCGGCACGGGTGCGCTGGGCGATATGGGTCAGCGCCTTGTCTACTTCGGGATGCAGCGGGTTGATCGTCGCGCCGCCCGTCAGCGTGATGGAGAGATCGCCGGGACCGACGAGCACGCCGTCGATACCATCAATGGCGAGGATTTCGTCCAATGCGCCGAGCGCCTCGCGCGTTTCGATCATCGCGATATTGAGTGCGAGCTCGTTGATTGATTTGAGGTATTCGCCCGGGGTGAAGCCGGTGAAGCCAAGCGCCCGCGCTGGTCCCCAGGAGCGGCCGCCAAGCGGCGGAAATTTCAGGTAATTCACCAATTGCCGCGCATCTTGCGCCGAATTGATCATCGGCGCGACGATGCCGGTGGCACCCCAATCGAGAAAGCGCGCCGCCTCGTTGAACTGGTTGACGCCGATCCGCACCAGCGATGCCTTGCCCGCTCCTTGCGTGGTGAGGATCGCGTTCTGGATCGAGGTGAAATCATGAAGGCCGTGCTGCCAGTCGAGTATCGCGCAATCGTAATCTTCCTGCATCAGGGCCTCGATGGCGCTTGTATCGCGCATCGTGCACCAGGCGGCGAAAGCCGTCGGACCCGCATGCAGGCGTCGGGCAAAAGTCAGGAGGGGGTTGGCATTCTCGGGCATGATGATCTCGCGGCTTTGCGGCAGGAAGCAGGGCAATAAAAAAGCGCCGCTCGAGGCGGCGCTTCATCATGCGGGTTTCTGCCGGGTTTTCCAGCCCGTCAGCCGGCGTTCTTGATCTCTTCGATGGCCTTGGCCATCAATTCGTCCATCGTGCGGCGCAGCACGTGGTCCGAAACCTCCGCCTTGGCGGCATCGAGATCCTTGCGGACCTTGCGGAACACGTCCTCGTCGCCCGCTTCCTCGAAATCGGCCATCACAACCGATTTGGCATAAGCCTCGGCCTCGGCGCCCGAAAGGCCCATCTGGCCCGCGGCCCATTGGCCGAGCAGCTTGTTGCGGCGCGCGCCAGCCTTGAACTGGAGTTCCGCATCATGGGCGAATTTCTTCTCGGCGGCATCCTTGCGATTGTCGAACGTCGTCATGGCGGTTCTCTCTATTGGTCCTGCTGTTGCCGGAAAGCATGTCTTCCAGAGGCAATAGGTGTGCCGCGCCTCAAAATCAATGGATAGCGGGCAAGCCGTTCGAATTATTGCGCGCGGTTCTTTTTCTTTGCTCTGATGGCGGCTAAGCGAGGGTATGCCCTTTTCCCTTGCGGATATCACCCTTTTTCAGGCCGTGCTTGTGGCGGGCACGGCCTTCCTTGCCTCGATCATCGGCGGAATGGCGGGCTACGGAACGGGGCTGCTCCTGCCGCTGGCGCTCGTCCCGATCATCGGCGCCGAGGCGACAGTGCCTGTCATTGCCGTGACGGCGCTTTTTACCAATGTCAGCCGCGCCGCGGCGCTGCGGCACGTCATCGACTTCCGCAAGGTCGCGATCATGGTGCCGGCTGCACTGCCCATGACAATGCTCGGCGCGTGGCTGTTCACCCGGCTCGACAATCGCGGGGCGACCTTCCTGATCGGCGCCGTCCTTGTTCTGCTGGTCCCGTTGCGCCACCGGCTCAAACGAACGGGATATCGGCTTTCCGGCGCACCGCTCGCGATCTCGGGCGGAGTTTATGGTCTGATCACCGGAGGTTCGACCGGCGCGGGGGTGATCCTTGTCTCCTTCCTCATGGCATCGGGGCTGAGTGGCGCGGGCGTGATTGCGACCGACGCCATGATCTCCATCGTGATCGGGTTCGCCAAGGCCTCGACTTTCGCGACACTCGGCGAATTGCCGCTTCATCTTCTTGTCTTCGCCCTGCTGGTCGGCTGTGCAACCGTTCCGGGTGCCTTCATCGCAAAGCACGTGATGGAGCGGATGCCGATCCGTGTTCACACCGCCATGCTGGATGCGATCGTGGTGCTGGGGGGCGTGGTGATGCTGCTGCGAGCGGCCTTGCGTTAGCCTTGTCCAGCATTGATTTGCATCGCAACATTGTGTTTGGCCGAGGGATCGGCTAGGGAGAAGCTCGTCTGCGGTCCGGCTTTCGCGAATTCCGTTTCGCCCCGCCTGCCGCTTCCGCCGTCGCCGGCGCTCGCAAACAAGGAGCCACGGCACCCATGGATTTCCTAAAACCGCGGTACATTCCGATGAATCGTCGTCGTCGCATTTATGAAGGCAAGGCCAAGGTCCTCTTCGAAGGGCCCGAACCGGGAACGCTCGTCCAGCATTTCAAGGATGATGCGACCGCGTTCAACGCCAAGAAGCACGAAGTGATCGACGGCAAGGGCGTGCTGAACAACCGCATCTCCGAATACATCTTCACCCAGCTCAACTCGATCGGCGTGCCGACGCATTTCATCAAGCGCCTCAACATGCGCGAGCAGTTGATCCGCGAGGTCGAGATCGTTCCGCTTGAAGTGGTGGTGCGCAATGTCGCCGCCGGCTCGTTGGCGACCCGCCTCGGCCTCGAGGAGGGCACGCCGCTGCCGCGCTCGATCATCGAGTTCTACTACAAGAGCGACAAGCTCAACGACCCGATGGTTTCGGAAGAGCACATCACCGCTTTCGGCTGGGCGACGCCGCAGGAGATCGACGACATCATGGCGCTTGCCATCCGCGTCAACGATTTCCTGACCGGGCTTTTCCTCGGCGTGGGCATCCGCCTCGTCGATTTCAAGATGGAATGCGGCCGCCTCTACGAGGGCGACATGGTGCGCATCGTGGTGGCGGACGAGATCTCGCCCGATAGCTGCCGTCTCTGGGACATCAAGTCGCAGGACAAGATGGACAAGGACCGGTTCCGCCGCGACATGGGCGGGCTCATCGAAGCTTATTCCGAGGTCGCGCGTCGCCTCGGCATCCTGACCGAGGGGGATAACCCCAAGGCGACGGGGCCGAAACTGGTGCAGTGAGCAGCGCGATTTCGAGGAAAAGTGGATATTGTTTTTCCATTCGAAAGAGCGGCGGCAACAAAGAGGCCCTTTTGGGTTGCCCCACGGCGATGAAATGATTAAGCGGGACGCTGAAAAGTGTCCCGTTTTTCGTTGAGGCACTTTCGGGTCAAAAGCCGGGGAATTCCATGAAAGCGCGCGTCATCGTCACCCTCAAGAACGGCGTCCTCGATCCGCAGGGCAAGGCGATCGAAGGCGCGCTGAAGAGCCTTTCGCTGGAAGGCGTTGGCTCTGTGCGCCAGGGCAAGGTCTTCGATATCGAGGTCGAGACGCAGGACAAATCCCGCGCCGAGGCCCTGCTCAAGCAGGCTTGCGAGAAGCTCCTCGCGAACACGGTCGTTGAGAATTACCGGATCGAGGTTGTCGGTTGATGCACGCCGCTGTCATCACTTTTCCCGGAACCAATCGCGATGGCGATATCGCGCGCGCGCTCAAGCAGGCGGGGGCGAAAGTCACCCATGCCTGGCACGCGGATCCTGAATTGCCGGCAGGAACCGATCTCGCGGTGCTGCCCGGCGGCTTCGCCTATGGCGATTACATGCGCACCGGCGCCATCGCCGCGCGCGCCAACATCATGGATGCGGTGCGCGCCCATGCCGCGAAGGGCGGTTATGTCCTTGGCGTGTGCAACGGCTTCCAGATCGCCTGTGAGGCGGGGCTGCTGCCGGGCATCCTGATGCGCAATGCCGGGCTGAAATTCGTCTGCCGCATGCAGCATCTCAAGGTCGGGCGCACGGATACGGTCTTTTCCTCGGGCTATACGGCCGGTCAGGTGATCAAGGTCTGCATCGCCCATGGCGAAGGCAATTATGTCTGCGACGACGAGACGCTGACGCGCCTTGAAAACGAGAACCGTGTCGCCTTCCGCTATTGCGACGCCAAGGGCGATATCTCGAAGGAGAACCCCAACGGCTCGCGCAACGCGATCGCGGGGATCTATTCGGAGAACCTGCGCGTGCTCGGCATGATGCCGCACCCTGAAAATCTCATCGAGACGCTGGTGGGCGGCACAGACGGCAAGGGCCTTTTCGCCGGCCTCGCCGCAGCCTGACGCCACAAGCTTTCCGGCAAAAGAAAAAGGGCGATGCTTCTGCACCGCCCCTTTCCCGCTCCTACAGGGACATGCCGCTTACATCGTCAGCCGGATCTGGCTGATTTCATCGGCGATATCCTTGAAGACCTTGTTCAGCTCGCTCGCATCCTTGACGTATTTGAACATCGAGGGGTTCGAGGCGCAGTTCTTGAGAAGGGTCTCGTTCCCCTCGATCACCAGCACCGTGTAAAGCTTGATCCTCAGCTTCTTGGCGGCCTCGGCGACACCGCGTTCGGTGATCGCATCACACATCGCCCTGGTGTCGTTGTTCATCGCGCTTTCCGAATTGTTCCAGCGATCCTGCGTGTTTAGACCGTCCGTCAGCAGGATCATGAAGCGTTCGGTATCCGCATCGCCGGATGCCTCGGCGAAGGGGGCGGCGCCAGAAAGCATCTCGTATCCCCATTGCGCGCCAAGCGCGATGTTGGTGTTGCCGTCGGCCTTCATCTCGCCGATGCGGGTGCGCAGCGCGCTCCAGTTGGCGGTCAGCGGCATGATTGCGACCGGGCCATAGGCACAATCGACCATCGGATATTTGCTGGCGTGGTTGCCGGCCTCGAAGGGGTTCGTGGAATTGTTGAAGCCCTTGTCGCGGTCGGCGACGCAGCCCTGCCAGTTAAGCCGGGACGCCGGAAGCTTGTAGCCATAGGCACCGCTGGGCAGGGGCGCGCCAGAAGGTGTGTTCGTCAGCCAGTTCTGGTCACGCAAGGCGACATCAAGGCGCACGCGGGTGGTGTAGGGCACCAGCGCAACCTTGATCTGGTCCGGCTTGCGGGCGCTTTTCTCGAGAATATCGAGCAGCGAATTGGACGCCTTCTTGAGTTCGGTGAGTTTGTTCCTCGACGCCATCGAGCCGGTATTGTCGAGCACAAGCGCGAGTTCGATCTTGCGCGTCGCGAAGCCGGCCTGCGCGGAAAGCGCGAGATCCCATTTATCCATCCCGAAGAACTGGCCGAAATGGATCGGGCTGGAGCCTGAAACGCTCAGGGAAACATGCTTGTCCGTCTTCACCAGAACGGGATCGCTCACGGTGATATCCGGGTTCTTTTCCAGCATCGCGCGGAAATAGGCCTTGGAGAGCTTCGCAAGCTCGGCATCGCTTTGCCTTGGCGCCTCGCGCGCAGCCATCAGCACGGTCGAGTCCAGCGCGTTCTGGATCACCGTCTTGTGCGAGAGCGCCTGATTGTAATCAACGCCGAGGCTGAGGCTCATGATCAGCGGAACGGCGGAGAGGCCGAAAATGATGCTCGTATGGCCCTTGCGGTCGGAAAGGAACGTTTTGAAACGAAGCATGGTGAAATCCTCCATGCTCCGGAGGCGCAAGGGGCATGCCGCCAACCCCCCGATTTTCCGATGGGAGTGGAATGCTATTTATATCAAATACTTGATTGATTGTTGCGCTTTGCTGCGTCAGCCCGTTAGGGATTTGTAAAGGATGGCCTTTCCGTTCTGGGGCGGTTTTCGCCCCGATTTCAGACGGAAAAGCGCTTCTCGATGTAATCCGCGACGATCTGCTTGAATTCGGCGGCGATTCCGGCGCCGCGCAGGGTCATCGCCTTCCTGCCGTCGATGAAGACCGGCGCCGCCGGCGTCTCGCCGGTGCCGGGCAGGGAGATGCCGATATCGGCGTGTTTCGATTCGCCCGGCCCGTTCACGATGCACCCCATCACCGCGACATTGAGCGCCTCGACACCGGGATAGCGTGTCTTCCATTCCGGCATGGAGGTCGAGATCCAATGCTGGATATCGCGCGCAAGCTCCTGGAAGACGGTGGAAGTGGTGCGGCCGCAGCCGGGGCAGGCGGCTACCAGCGGTACGAAAACGCGGAAACCCATGGTCTGGAGCAATTCCTGCGCAGCCTTCACCTCGAGCGTGCGATCGCCGCCGGGCTCCGGGGTCAGCGAGAAGCGTATCGTATCGCCGATCCCTTCCTGAAGCAGGATTCCCAATGCTGCGGAGGAGGCGACAATCCCCTTCGAGCCCATTCCGGCCTCGGTCAGGCCGAGATGCAGCGCATAACGCGAACGCTCCGCCAGCATGCGGTAGATGGTGATGAGATCCTGCACGGCCGAAACTTTCGCCGAGAGGATGATCCTGTCGGCGGCAAGGCCGATCTCCTCGGCGCGGCGGGCGGAAAGCAGCGCCGATTGCACCATCGCCTCGCGGGTGATGGCACGCGCATCGAGCGGCTGCGGCGCGCTTGCGTTCTCATCCATCAGCGCGGTGAGCAATTCCTGATCGAGCGAGCCCCAATTCGCGCCGATCCGCACGGCCTTGCCATGCCGGATCGCCATTTCGACAATGGCGGAGAATTGCGTGTCGCGCTTTTCGCGAAAGCCGACATTGCCGGGGTTGATCCGGTATTTCGCCAGGGCCTCGGCGCAGGCGGGGTGATCGGCCAGCAATTTATGGCCGATATAATGGAAATCCCCGACCAGCGGCACATGGATGCCGCGCTTTTCCAAACCGTCACGGATGTGCGGCACGGCGGCGGCTGCTTCGTCACGATCGACAGTGATCCGCACGATCTCCGATCCCGCCCGCGCCAGAGCCACGACCTGCGCGATGGTGCCGGCAATATCCGCCGTGTCGGTATTCGTCATGGATTGCACGACGATCGGCGCGGGATTTCCGGCGATCATGCCGCCGACCTGAACGTCGCCGACCTTTACGCCGATAGAGGCGTGGCGGGCGCGTGGGCCGAAAGCCGCTTCGTTGCGGCAGGGCAGAAGGGAATCGGTCATGGTTCAGCTCGCCCGGTTCTCGGTGCAGTTCCGGCAGATTCCCGCCAGTTCCACCACCTGCCGTTTCACGGTGAAATCGCGATCGTGCGCAAGGGCGATCAGCGCGTTGTTGAGCGGAATGGCGACCGCCTCCTCCACATGCCGGCAGGCCTCGCAGATGAGGAACACGATCCGCTCTCCGCTCGCATGGTGGTGGGGGCACGCGATGAAGGCGTTCAGCGTTTCGAGCCGGTGGATGAAGCCGTTCTCCTTGAGGAAGTCCAGCGCGCGGTAAACGGCGATCGGCGCGGGAGAACGGCCGTTCTCGCCGCGCAGGGAATCCATCAGATCATAGGCGCCAAGCGGTTTTTTCGCTTCGAGCAGGGCAGCGAGCACGGCACGACGCTGGCTGGTGAGGCGCAGCCCACGTATGCGGCAGAGCGCCTCGATCTTGTCGAGGACTTCGCCGGGCGCCGCAGCATGGGCCTCGCAGCAGGCATTGTGAGCGGGCAGGCCCGAATAGCGCAAGGTGGGTTTGACATGCATGTGAATAATATAACGCTCTTGCACGGGATTGGCGAGATCGCGGAAGATGGATATTGCGCTGCAAGCACGATCACGGACACCAAGGCAGGAAGGATTTGATGATGAGACTGAAGGGCAAGGCCGCGCTCGTAACGGGCTCGACAAGCGGTATCGGACTGGCGATGGCGCGCGCTTTTGCAGCCGAGGGAGCGGATGTCATGCTCAACGGCCTCGGCGAAGCGGGCGAGATCGAGCGCAACCGCGCCGCGATCGAGGCCGAGTTCGGTGTCCGCGCCCGCTATAACGGCGCCAACATGCTGAAGCCGGATGAAATCCGCGCGCTTGTCGCGCAGACGGAAGCGGACTTCGGACATCTCGATATTCTCGTCAACAATGCAGGCATCCAGTTCGTTTCGCCGATCGAGGATTTCCCCGACGAGAAATGGGAACAGATCCTTGGCATCAACCTCTCTTCTGCCTTCTACGCGATGAAAGCCGCGATTCCCGGCATGAAGGCACGGGGCGGCGGGCGGATCATCAACCTGTCTTCGGCGCATTCCCTTGTCGCCTCGCCGTTCAAATCGGCCTATGTCGCGGCCAAGCACGGCATTGCCGGGCTCACCAAAACGGCGGCTTTGGAACTCGCGCAGGCGAAGATCACGGTCAATGCCATCGCGCCCGGCTATGTCTGGACGCAGCTCGTCGAGCGCCAGATCCCCGACACGATGAAGGCCCGCAACATGAGCGAGGAGGAGGTAAAGAGGAACGTCCTCCTCGCCGCGCAGCCGACGAAGGAATTCGTCACGGTCGAACAGGTCGCGAGTCTGGCCGTCTATCTCGCTTCGGATGCCGCCGCCTCGATTACCGGCACGACCATCTCGATGGACGGTGGCTGGACAGCGCAATAACGTGCAGGAACGGCGCGCGGCCTTGGGGCCGTGCGCCGTCCTTGATCATGCCGCAGGGAGCGGCATCGCCTTGCTTGCCGCGCGACGCGCGCGCCGCTTCTGCCGCCAGACGGAGAGGTTGGCGATGAATTGCAGCGTGGCGGGTGTGACGATCAGCGTCAGCACGGTGGCGAAGGATAGGCCGAACAGCATCGCGGTCGAAAGCTGTGTCCACCATTGTGTCGCCGGCGCGCCGACCGATACCTCGCGGGCGAGGATGTCGATATTGACGCTGAAGGCGATCGGCGCCACGGCGAGAACCGAGGAGGCTGCTGTCATCACGACCGGTCGGGCGCGTTCGGCGCAGGTCTTGAGGTTGGCTTCCTTCGCCGACATACCTTCCTTGCGCAGCTGGGCATAGGTGTCGATCAGGACGATATTGTTGTTCACGATCACACCGGCCAGCGAGATGATGCCCAGACCTGTCATCACAACGCCGAAGGGCTGCTGCATGATGATCAGCCCGATGAATACGCCGATCAGCGCCAGCACGACGGACGACATGATCACGCCGACATTCGTGAAGGAGTTGAACTGCGCCAGCAGCACCGCGAAAATCAGGAAGATCGCGGCGCCGAACGCTTTCGACAGGAAGGCGGAAGCCTTCTCGCGCTCCTCGTCCTCGCCCTTGAGGCGGAAAGTGACGCCCGCGCCGAGATCCATCTTGGCAAGCGCTTCCGACACCTCATTCTGAACCTTCGCGGAGGGAATGCCTTCGGCGAGATTGGCCGAGACATTCATGACCCGCTGCGCGTTGACGCGGTTGAGCGTGCCGACGGAGCGCGTGGCCTCGCGCGTGACGAGCGAGGCGATCGGCACCGGGCCCACGGGCGTGTTCACAAGCATGTCGTCGAGCTGGTCGATTGACCGCTTGGAGGGCGGGAAACGCAGCAGAACATCGACGGATTTGTCGGAAGCCGCCGGGCGGTATTCCGTCAGCTTCACGCCGTTGGTGACAAGCTGCACCGCCGCGCCCACCGTGCCGGTGGCGGCGCCGACCTTCGCGGCCTCGCCCCGATCGAGACGAAGGGTCCAGTCAACGCCCGGCAGGGGCAATCCGTCATCGATATCCTTGGTGTCGCTGCGCCCCGCCAGCAGGGCCGCGACTTTCTTGGCGGCACCTTCGAGCTTGTCGGGATCGACGGCGGAGAGCTGCACCTGTACCGGTTTTCCGGTAGGAGGGCCCGCCTTTGGCTTGGTGACGGCAATCTCGATGCCGCCGATATCCGCCAATTGCGCACGGATATCGTCCATGATCTCGCTGGCCTTGCGGCGTTTCTGCCAATCCACGAATTCAAACTGGATGAGCCCAACCGTATCGGCGGAAACCTCGTTGTTGCCGCTACGGCCAATTTCGCCGGAGCGCGTATAGATGGTTTCAAGTTCACCCATCTTCAGCAGGCGCTCCTCGACACGGCGTGTCAGCGCATCCTTCTCGGAAAGGCTGAGATTGCCGCGCGCACGCACCTGGACCAGCGCGAAATCGGGCTCCACATCGGGGAAGAATTCCACACCCTTGCCGACTTTCGCGTGGAGAACCGGAATGGCGATCAGCGTCGCCAATGCGAGGAGCAATGTCTTGCCCGGATGATCGAGCGCACGTTGCACGGTGCGCATATACAATCCTCGCGACGAAAGCGCTTCACCATCGCCGGGCATGGAGGCGCGACCGAGTGTCGCGCCAAGCGCCGGGACGAAATAAAGCGAGTAGACGAGGCTCGCGAACAGGGTCGCGATCAGGGTGATCGGCAGGTATTTCATGAACTCGCCGACGATGCCGGGCCAGAACAGCAGCGGCAGGAAGGCGGCGATGCGCGTCACCGTCGCGGCAAGCACCGGCCCGGACATGCGGCTGGCCGCCAGCGCATAGGCCTCATTGGGGGCAACGCCCTCCGCCATCCGACGCTCGGCGAATTCGGTGACGATGATCGCGTCATCCACCAGTTCGCCGGCAGCGAGGATAAGCGAGAACAGCACCACGATATTGACCGTGAGCCCAGAGAGATTGAGCGCGAGGATGCCGACCAGAGCCGAGAAGGGAATCGCCATGCCGATGATGAAGGAGGCGCGGAATCCCAGCGTGGCGAGGATGACGACGGCCACGAGGAGGATGCCGGTCACCACCGAGTTCTGGAGATCGTTGAGCATCGTGCGGATATTGATCGAGCGGTCCTGCGTCGTCGTCAGTTCGACGGTGGGGGGCAGCACCTCCCGCGCCTTCGCGAGCGCGTATTTGACGCCATCGACCGTATCGATGAGGTTCGCGCCGACACGCTTTGAAACCTCGATCGTGACCGCCGGCTTGCCGTCGACGCGCGTAATGGAAACAGCATCCTTGAAAGTTGGGCGGACCTCCGCCACATCGCCGAGCCTGACCACAGCGCCGCCATTCGCCAGGACCGGCAGCTTGAGGATATCCTCGGGCTTCTCGAGCAGACCCGGCACCTTCACCGTGAAACGCCCGCTCGCGCCCTCGATCGCACCGGCGGCGACCAGCGTGTTGCCGGCCTGCACGGTCTGGATCAGGTCGCCCATCGACACGCCATAGGCGGCGAGCAAGGTCGGCTCGACGATAATCTCGACGACCTCGTCGCGCGCGCCCTTGAGCTCGGCGGCGAGGACGCCGGGAACCTGTTCGATCCCCGTGCGCAGCTGGCGCGCAAGACGCACCATGGTCTGCTCGGGGACTTCACCCTTCATCGCGACGATGATGATGGGAAAGAGGGAGAGATTGACCTCATGGACCTTGGGCTCGTCCGCTTCGCGCGGCAGATCGCGCTTGGCGTCGTCCACCTTGGCGCGCACATCCGCGATCGCCTTCTTGGCATCGAAGCCGGGCTGGAATTCGAGCAGCACATAGCCGCCGCCTTCGAAGGCGGAAGAGCGCATCTCTTTGACATTCGAGATGCTTTTCATCTGCGTTTCAAGCGGACGCAGGATCAGCCTCTCGGCATCCTCCGGCGAGATGCCGCGCTGCGTCACGGTGACGTAGACGATTGGAATCTGGATATCCGGTTCGGCTTCCTTGGGGATCGTCACATAGGCCGAAATGCCGGCGATCAGCAGGAAGGCCATCGCGGCGAAAGTCAGCCGCGCATGGGAAATGCCGTAAGCGATAAGCCCCTTCATTGGCGCACCGACAGCGCCGAGACTTCACGAACCGGCTCGACCTTCACCCCTTCGCGGATGAAATCCTGCCCGCGGATGATGATCCGCGCGCCGGCTGCGACGCCGGAAACCCAGAGGATCTCGCCTTCGTCATCCACCAGCGAGACCGGGACGAACTGAACGGTATCGTTTTCGTCAACGACGCGCAGGCCGAGAACGCCTTCCGCCGAGAAGGTGAGCGCGGAGCGCGAGATGCGCGTGGCATCCACCGGCGCGAGCAGCAGCGAGACTTCCGCCGCGATTCCGTCGGCGATGGCGCCATCCGCATTGCTGAAGACGATGTCGACCCGGTAGGTGCGTGTCTGTCCGCTGGGCTTGCGCGCGATGAAGCGGATCTCGCCCGTCCGGGTTTCGCCGGTCACGAGCCGGATCTCGGCCTTGTCGCCAACCCGGACACCACTGAGCCGCCGCTCGGCAAGCTCCACCACCGCCAACATCGGATCGGGCGCGATGATCTCGGCAACGGCGCTGCCAAGCGACAGCCCCTGCCCGATTTCGACCGGCAGTTCGTTGATGACCCCCGTGATCGGCGCAAGGATATTCGCGCGCAGCAACTCGGCTTCGGCGGTAGCGAGCGAGGCCTCTGCCGACTGTTTCTCGGCGCGTAATTGCTCGAGATTGAGAACGGGATAGCTGCCCTGCTTGGCGAGCTTCTCGCGCGCATCGAGTTCTGCCGCGCGCTGCGACAGCCGGGCCCGCGCCTGCGTGACATTGGCTTCGCGCGCTTCGTCGGAAAGCTCCGCGATAAGATCGCCGACGGCAACCTTCGCGCCGCGTGCCACCGCTAGGCGGGTGACAAGACCATTGGTGCGCGCGCTCACCATGACCCGTTGATCGCTTTGCGTGCGACCGGTCACCGATAGCCGGCGCGAATGGCGTTCGATCTTGCCCTCGGCGATCACCACCTTGAACAGCGGCTTGGCGACCTCGTTGACACGGGCCGAGCCCTTGTTGACTTCCTGAGGGCGGAGATAGCCGGAGCCGACCCAGAGAACGGCGGCAACGACCACGGCAAGCGCGGCAAAGCGAGCCCAGAACATGGGGAATTCCTCTCGAAAACAAGAATCACGACGGCACTGGGCTGAACCCGTTGCCCTCCGTCTTTTCCGCGCCCCCAAACTACGGAAAAGCCGAGCGCGCGCTTTTTTGCACCGAAAGGGGATTTGCGCAACCACTTGCAGCGCTGGTAAGGGCAGGCAGGACGGATGTGCATGGAATATGAGACATGAATCCGTTCGTCGGTGCATGGCTGCAACAGGTTGGACGATCCATGATGGAGAAAGAACGGCGGCGGGCCTTCCTGATCGCGCAGACCGAGTGGCTGCCGGTGCCGCATGTGCCCGAGATTTCCCTTCACGTGGCGACCGAGGCTATCGATCTATGGCAGAAGACGGAAGACGAGCTTCAGGCCATCGGCCTGCCGCCGCCTTTCTGGGCCTTCGCCTGGGCGGGCGGGCAGGCGCTCGCGCGCTACGTGCTCGATCATCCCGAAGCCGTGGTGGGAAAGCGGGTTCTCGATTTCGCCAGCGGATCGGGGCTCGTTGCCATCGCGGCGGCCAAAGCCGGTGCCGCGCGCGTGGAAGCGGCCGAGATCGACGCCTTCGCGATCACCGCCATCGATGTCAATGCGCGGTCAAACGATGTCCTTGTCGAGGCATTGCTCGGCGATATCATCGGGCGCGATGAGGGATGGGATGTGATCCTCGCCGGCGATGTCTGCTATGAGCAGGGCATGGCGGGGCGCGTCATCGAATGGCTCGGCGCGCTTCAGGCGCGCGGCGCCCAGGTGCTGATTGGTGATCCGGGACGAAGCTATCTGCCGAAAGCACGGCTGGAGGCGCTCGCGACCTATATGGTTCCCGTGGTCGGCGCGCTGGAGGATAACGAGATCAAGAAGACGAGCGTGTGGCGCATTACCTGACGCCTCCGGCGAGATTTTGTCGGGCGGCTCCAGCGCTCGAAGAAAAGCCCCGCACGCGCGGGGCTCCCTGATCTTGCTGCTACAGGTACATCACTCGCCTTGCTTCGCGTCCATGGAATAGGCCCCCGCGCCGGCTACCATCAGCGCGAGGAAGCCGCCGGTAATGGCGATGTTCTTCATGAAGAGCAGGTATTGTGTGCCATCCATGAGGTTGCGGTGGAAGATCAGGGCCGCGATCAGGGTGAAGCCGGCAAGACCGAGCGCGGCCAAGCGCGTCTTGAAGCCTGCCAGCACCATCAGGCCCAGGCCGATTTCCGCGACGATGACCAGCGGGAGCAGCATGCCAGGCACACCGAACGCTTCCATGTATTTTTGCGTGCCTGCAAAGCCGCCGATCTTGTCGTAACCCGCCTTGATGAACATGACGGAGAGCATGACGCGCCCGGCGAGGAGCGCGAGATTGTTGATTGCCGGATTGTTGAGCATTCCTTCCCCCTGTTTTTTATGTGTCTTGTTAGACAAAAGTAGAGGATCGGGACTCATGCGCCTTGTCAACGCACCGGGCGCAGCTTCTCCTTGCGCCAATGCAAGAGCCAGCAAGGCTTTCCTTAGCCCAAACAAAAAGGCCCGGTTTCCCGGGCCTTTTCTTATTCTGAGGCAAGTTTGGATCAGAAATCCATGCCGCACCGATCCCGGCTGTTGCCGGGGATCGGATTGTTTGGAGAAGAGGGCGTCAGGATTTCCTTAGAAATCCATGCCGCCCATGCCACCCATGCCGCCGCCACCCGGCATCGCCGGCGCCGCTTCGCGCTTGGGGGCCTCGGCGATCATCGCCTCGGTGGTGATCAGCAGGCCGGCGACAGAGGCCGCATCCTGGATCGCCGTGCGGACAACCTTGGTCGGATCGATGATGCCGGCCTTGACCATGTCGACATATTCGCCGGTCTGGGCGTTGTAACCGTCATTGTAGCCCTTGGCCTCGGCGAGCTTGCCGACGATCACGGCGGCATCGTCACCGGCATTGTCGATGATCTGGCGGGCCGGAGCCGTGAGCGCCTTGCGGACGATCTCAACACCGATCTTCTGATCTTCGTTGATGGCCTTCACCTTGCCGATGGCGCCAGCGGCGCGCAGCAGCGCGATGCCGCCGCCCGGGAGCACGCCTTCTTCCACCGCAGCGCGGGTGGCGTTGAGCGCGTCATCAACGCGGTCCTTCTTTTCCTTCACTTCGATCTCGGTCGAGCCGCCGACGCGGATCACCGCGACGCCGCCCGCGAGCTTGGCCAGGCGCTCCTGGAGCTTCTCGCGGTCGTAGTCCGAGGAGGTCTCCTCGATCTGCGCCTTGATCTGCGAAACGCGGGCTTCGATCTCTTTCTTCTTGCCGGCGCCGTCGACGATCGTGGTGTTCTCCTTCTCGATGCGCACGCGCTTGGCGCGGCCGAGCATGGCGAGCGTCACGTTCTCGAGCTTGATGCCGAGATCTTCGGAGATCATCTGACCATTGGTGAGGATGGCGATATCCTCGAGCATCGCCTTGCGGCGGTCACCGAAGCCCGGCGCCTTGACGGCCGCGACCTTCAGGCCGCCACGCAGCTTGTTGACGACGAGCGTGGCGAGAGCTTCGCCTTCCACGTCCTCGGCGACGATGACGAGCGGCTTGCCGGTCTGGACGACCGCTTCAAGCACCGGCAGCATCGGCTGGAGCGAGGAGAGCTTCTTCTCGAAGATGAGGATATAGGGATCGTCGAGTTCGGCGATCATCTTCTCGGCATTGGTGATGAAATACGGCGAGAGATAGCCGCGGTCGAACTGCATGCCCTCGACGACATCGAGTTCGGTCTCGGCGGTCTTGGCTTCCTCGACGGTGATGACGCCTTCGTTGCCGACCTTCTGCATCGCGGTGGCGATCATCTTGCCGACGTCCGAATCGCCGTTGGCCGAAATGGTGCCGACCTGCGCGACTTCGTCGTTCGAGGTCACCTTCTTGGAGTTCTTCTTGAGGTCAGCGACGACGGCTTCCACCGCCATGTCGATGCCGCGCTTCAGATCCATCGGGTTCATGCCGGCGGCAACCGCCTTCGCGCCTTCGCGGACGATCGCCTGGGCAAGAACGGTCGCGGTGGTGGTGCCGTCACCGGCGGCGTCGTTCTGCTTCGAGGCCACTTCGCGCACCATCTGGGCGCCCATGTTCTCGAACTTGTCGGCGAGTTCGATTTCCTTCGCGACCGTCACGCCGTCCTTCGTGATGCGCGGGGCACCGAACGACTTCTCGATCACGACATTCCGACCCTTCGGGCCCAAAGTGACCTTCACGGCATTGGCGAGAATGTCCACGCCGCGCAGCATGCGGTCGCGGGCATCGCCCGCAAATTTAACGTCCTTGGCAGCCATTTCGACTTAACTCCAGTTGAATTCGTTTATCTCTGGCGGCGGATCAGGCGATCACGCCCATGATGTCGGATTCCTTCATGATCAGGAGATCCTGGCCGTCGATTTTCACTTCCGTGCCCGACCACTTGCCGAAAAGGACGCGATCGCCCTTCTTGACATCGAGAGCAACAAGCTTGCCGTCCTCGCCGCGGGCGCCGGGGCCAACGGAGACGACTTCACCTTCCTGCGGCTTTTCCTTGGCGGTATCCGGGATGATGATGCCGCCCTTCGTCTTTTCTTCGCTGTCGATACGCTTGACGACGACGCGGTCATGCAAGGGACGAAACTTCGTCATGGATTTCCTCTTGAGGCTTCAAAACGGAACGAGGTACCGCCCCGGTGGGACCGCAAACCTCAAAATCGGTTCGCAGGGCCCCGCCCCGGACGGCAGCCGGGATGAATTGGCACTCACGTCAGGCGAGTGCTAGCGGGATATGGGAGTTGTCGCCCGGCGAGTCAAGGGGCGGGGTCGATGGGCGGCTCGTTAAGGTTTCTGCGCTTGCGCATGGCGATCAGGGTGCCGATGACGATCAGCCCGGTGCCGGCGAATGTGGCGAGGCCCGGCATCTCGTTGAAGAAAAGGAAACCCAGCAATGTGGCGTAGACCAGCGCGGAGTATTCCGTCACCGCCAGTTTCGAGGCTTCGGCCCGGCGGAAGGCTGCTCCCATGAGCAGATGGCCGGCGACTCCCATCGCGGCCAGGATCACGAAGAGCAGATGATCGCCGGGTGCGATGGGGACCCAGACCCAGAAGGCGGGCAGGGCCATGATGGCGGCCGGAACGGCATTCTGGAACACGACGATCGAGACGAGCGCATCCTGCTGCGCGCGCTGGCGCAGCAGCACGAGGGAAAGGGCATAGGTGATCGCGGAACAGATGGCGGCGAGGGCGCCCGGAAGGTGAAGCGTCGTCCCCATCGCGCCCTGCCCGAGCACCATCACGAGCATGCCCATGAAACCGATGATCAGCCCGATCACGGTATTGCGGCCCACAACCTCCTTGAGGATCAGCGCGCCGAAAAACGCGAGGAAGAGCGGCGAGAGGAACGAGAAGCTCACGGCTTCCGCCAGCGGGAGCGTCTGCAATCCATAGAAGAACAGGGTTGCCGAAACCGCGACGATGGAGCCGCGCAGCACATTGGTTTTCACCGCTTCCCGCGAGGGCAGGGGCGGGCGCACCGCCAGCCAGACCAGCTCTGCGGCGAGGAAGCCGAAAAAGAAGCGCAGGAAGGTGAGCTGGAAGGTGGGATAGCGCGACCCGAGCATTTTGAGTAGCACATCCATGCCCGAGAGTATCCCGATCCCGAGGATCGCGAGCACGGCCGGATGAAGGCGATTGAAGATCATCGCAAGAAGGCTTTCTCAGATGGATGCCTTCTCTTCTCCTTCGATCCTTTGTCAGGTGATGACAGCAGGAGAAGGTCATCTTCCTTGCGGAAGCCGGGGAATCTCAGGCACCGGGAACGATCGTTGCCTCATGCCTAAAACGGAAACGCGCCCGCCGCAATCAAGCGGAGGCGCGTCTCGAAGAATAAAGATACGGAATCGTTCAATTGAACAATGCGTCGATCTCGCTCTGGTCGACATGATCGCTGGAATTGACCAGCACCGGCCCGTTCGCCAGCGCAGCGGCGCCTTCCGTCGCGCGCTCCTCTTCCTTGATCGCGATTTCCGTCTCGATGAGATCGTGGAGAGCCTGCAGGCCACCCCAGGCATCGATCATGCGATGCACACGGCTTTCGATGAAGTTGAGCGTGTCGACGACACGGCTGACGCGCTGACCAGAAAGATCCTGGAAGTTGCAGGCCATGTAGATGGTGGTGATCTTCTCGGCGATATCATGCGCGCGGGCCTTGGCGGCTTCGAGCGTCGTATCGCTCTGGATCGCGCCGGCGAGGGTCTCCACCGCTTCCGCGGCTGCGAGGATATCGTTGGTGGCTTGCTCCGTCTGGCTGACCACGGTGGCGAGCTCGAGCGCCGCGATATCCGCGCCGCCGATCGAATTGCCGACCTTGATCGCCGCCAGTTCCTTCTTGGTCCCGCGGATCGCTTCGTCGATCTCGCCGATGTCCGAACGCAGCGTTGTCACGCTCTTGAGTTCGGAGCGGTAATTCTCGCTCAGATTCTCGATGATGCCGCGCAATGGCGCGACCAGCGCGCGCAGGGCACGGAGTTCTTCCATGATCGGCCCTGCGAGCGCTGCCGTTTCTTCGTGGCCGGACATATCGGTCGGCTCCATCATTTCTGTGGTGTCGGGTATTGCGAAGGATGGCGCCGGCACACGGATGGGCGGGCGAGGGGATCCCCCTTCAATACGGAAACGGCGGTTGTTGTCACTCATCGACACAATCTCAGGTTGACACGTTATGCGCTTTGGACTCTCACCCTGAGAGGTTAAGCATAGGTTCATAGCTTTGATGTTTCGGGTTCACGATTGATTAATGGTAAATAATTTGATTAGTAGCTCATGCTTGTTGATGCAAAATAAACCCTAATACACAAAGTGCATTTTTATCCTGAATGAAAGCTTATATTAAGCATGATGCTTAGTCACTTCTTGAGGTTGCCCCTTTGCAATGAGCCGTGAGATGGTGCCTTCATCAAGAAGGCCCGTCGATTTGTGCATAGGTATAAGGGGTGTGCGATGTCGGGTTTGTTTGGCGGTGCTCCGCTTCGCTGCATGGTGATTTCCATCGGTTTCATGGCGGCTCTGCCTCATGGCACGACGAAAGCCGATCCGCTTTACGCGCCTGCGGGCCCTAATCTCGGCGGTGGTTTCATCGAATTCCTCATGACGGGGCAAACACCGACGCATCGCCAGGGCGCGCCTTCCTACGCGGCGCCGCCTCCGCCAAGCTATTATCGAACTGTCCCCGCGCGGCGCGGCTACGTGCAGCAACAGGCTGGTCTCGCGACGCAGCTCGACGACGATCCGCTGGCTTTGCCCGGCCCGGCAGGACGTGGCCTGCGGCGTGAACGCACGCCGGCGCCGGTGCAATCCGCCTTTGATCCCAAATTCGAAAAACAGGAAGTCGCCTATGCCGGGCCGCATGGCGCCGGCACGGTGGTGATCGATACGCCGAGCAAGTTTCTCTACCTCGTTCTCGGCAATGGCCGGGCGTTGCGCTACGGCATCGGCGTCGGGCGACCGGGCTTTGAATGGGCGGGTGTGAAAAGCGTGACGATGAAGCGCGAATGGCCGGATTGGCGCCCCCCGGCGGAGATGCTCAAGCGCAGGCCGGACCTTCCGCGCCATATGGCGGGCGGGCCGGAAAACCCGCTGGGTGCGCGGGCGCTCTATCTCGGCTCCTCGCTGTACCGGATTCACGGCACCAACGAGCCCGAGACAATCGGGCGGGCGGTCTCTTCCGGCTGCATCCGCATGCGTAACGAGGATGTGGTGGATTTGTATGAAAAGGTCCGCGTCGGGGCGAAAGTGGTCGTGATCTGAATGGCGCCTGCCGCGGATCACAAGTAATGCGGATCAAAAGGAATAAAGGCCCCGGAAACGGGGCCTTTCTTTTCTGCCGGGGCGGATCAATCACGCTTCGTAGCTGTCGCCACCGTCATCGTAACCGCCGAAATCAGAATCGTCATACCCTTGGTCTTGCACGGTATGCGGTTCGTTCACGGTATGCGGTTCGTTCGAGGGGCTCGATTGCGAATTGCCGCCGAAGAAATCCTGGCCGCTATTTGCCGGATTCGCGCCGGAGGCCGCATGCGCCTGTCCCCCGCCGAGCGCGCTCGAGAGGATGTTTCCGAGCATCATGCCGCCCGCGACGCCGGCCGCTGCTGCTGCTGCGGTTCCGAGGAAGCCCATGCCCTGGCGCTGCTGCGGTTGGGCGGCCTGCGCCCATGGTCCGGCCGGAGGCTGGGGCTGCTGCGCCTGCATCGGTTGGCCCCAGGGGCCCTGCGCCGCGGCCTGCTGGCCACGTTGACCATAAGCAGGCTCCGCCCGCGCAGGCTGCTGGGCGCCGCCGCCGAAGAGGCCGGAAAGGAAGCCGCCGCTTTGCTGCGGCGCCGCCTGCGCCTGCTGCTGGAGGCGCTGCATCTCCTGCTGAAGCTGTTCAATCTGCTGCTGCTGGTTCAGCAGGGCCTGCTCCTGCACATAAATCGACTGCGCCATCGCATAAGGCGCGTAGGGCTGCTGGCGGATGAGTTCCGCGATATGACGTTCGACCTCCGGATCGCGCGGCTGGTTCGCCACATTGCGCAGACGCTCGAAAATACCGTCGATGACGGCACGCTCCTGGGGGTTCATAGGGGCCTCCTCGCATACGCTGCGCAAGGTTGGCGCGCAGTCGTTGACCGTAGATAGCAATGAAGTTTGACGTTTTTCAGAGGGCGCCGACTTTTTTTCGCGCCGGCATTTCCGCTGCCTTACACGACGAGCCTCCGGTAGAGATGCCAGGAGGCATGGCCGAGTACCGGCAGGACCAATGCCAGCCCGATGAAGAAGGTGGCGAAGCCGATCAGGATCATCAGGCCCAGAAACGCGCCCCAGCAAAGCATGATGACAGGGCTCGCCTGCACGGTACGGATGGAGGTGATGAGCGCCGTGACGAAATCCACCTTGCGATCGACCATCAGTGGAAACGAAACCACGCTGAGCGAGAAGACGAAAACTGCGAAACCCGCGCCGATCGCATGGCCGAGCAGGAGGAATCCCGCCCCCGAGGCGGTGGTGAAGAGCTGATCCCACAGCGCGGAGAGCGACATGAGCTTCATCCCGAAGAACATCGCATAGACCACGGCACCGGATTTCAGCCAGATCGCGAGCAGGAAGATGAGCAGGATGCCAAGATAGGCGCATTCACGCTTCACTTCGGGCGTAAGACCGCGGGCCATCGCCTGCCATGTCACGGCCTCGCCGCGCTCGCGCAGGCGGCTGATCTCGTAGATCGCGATGGCCGCGAAAGGTCCGATCAGCGCGAAGCCGGCCATGATCGGAAAGCCGAGAAACGCATAACCCAGATGATTGACGACGAAGAGGATCAGCAGCCCGCCGAACGTGTAGGTTCCTCCGATCACCAGCCCGTGGAGCGGTGCGCTCCGGAAATCGGAAAAGCCGCGCGATAGCGCCTCGCGAAGGTCGGAAATCGTCGCGGGGCGGATATCCGGCAGGCCGGAACGCGCATTGTCGACATTCTCGATGGACATGGAGCCTCCCCTGTTTTTTGAGGAGGATAACCCGCTCTGATGCGCTGACAAGCGCCTATAACATCTGGATGCGGCGCCAGGCGCCGGGCGAGACCTCGGCGAGCATCCCGATGGGGTGCCAGCGCGCCGCCGCGACTTCCTCGATCTGCGCGGTGAGCGGCAAGGCCGGGTCGGCGACGAACAAAAACTGGAGATCGTGATGCAGATGCGCTTTTTCGCCGCGCGAAGCCTTGCCCGGCACTTCGTGGCTGTCGATCAGGAACGGGCGATCCTCGCCGCCATGCCAGGGGTGGAGGGCAAGATCGGCGACTGCTGTCTCTTCCACCGCTTCACGCCGGGCGGAATGCCAGAACAGATCCGCCGGTTCGTAATGCCCGCCCGGCTGGAGCCAGCGCCTGAGCATCCGGTGGTCGATGAGAAGTGTCTGCGTCAGATCCGGCGAGACGATCAGCGCCGAAGTCGTGACGTGGCCGGGATAGGTATCCCGATTTTCAAGGGCATGGCCTTCGCCGATCTGCCAGCGCAGGACCGCGAGATGCTGGCCCGGCACGTTGTCTTCCCGAAGATAACGTTCCAGCAGGGCTGAAAGTCGGATGAGGAAATCAGGTTCCGGCATGGACAGGCTCGCTTTCTTGCGGGAGGCGAGCCTATCCGATTCGCCGCAAGGCCAATCAGACGATCTTGCTATAGGCGGGCACCGTGAGGAAATCCTCGAATTTCGGTGCCAGGCTCAAGGTGCGGAACAGGTCGATCGCTTCCGGGAAGCGTCCCTTGGCGTAAATATCGGCGCCGATCTCGCCTTTCACGCGTTCCATTTCTTCCTTGAGGCAGGCATCGAAGAAGGCGGCATCCGCCTTGCGCCCGCTTTCGAAGGCGAGGGCATATTTCACCTGCTGCCAGATCTGCGCGCGCGAGATTTCTGCGGTCGCCGCGTCCTCCATCATGTTGTAGATGGGCACCGCGCCGCGACCGCGCAGCCAAGCCTCGATATATTGCACGCCGACGCGGATATTCTCGCGGAAACCCTCTTCGGTCCGCGTGCCCTGATGGACTTCCAGAAGCTCCTTCTGGCCGATCGTGACGTCCTCACGCGCCTTGGCGAGCTGGTTCGCCTGCGGCATCAGCCGGTCGAAGACTTCCATCGCAACCGGCACGAGATCGGGATGGGCAACCCAGGTGCCGTCATGCCCGTCGCCGGCTTCGCGTTCCTTGTCGGCGCGCACCTTGGCGAAGGCCGCATCGTTCTTCGCCTGATCGCCCTTGACCGGGATCTGCGCCGCCATGCCCCCCATCGCGAAGGCGCCGCGCTTGTGGCAGGTTTTGATCAGCAACAGCGAATAGGCGCGCAGGAACGCCTTGCCCATGACGACCTGGCCGCGATCGGGCAGGGCGTAATCCTTGTTGGCGGCAAGCTTCTTGATGAAGGAGAAGATGTAATCCCAGCGTCCGCAATTGAGGCCGACGATATGGTCCTTCAACTCGAAGAGGATCTCGTCCATCTCGAAAGCGGCAGGCAGGGTCTCGATCAGCACGGTTGCCTTGATCGTGCCGTTGGGAATGCCGAGCGCCTTCTGCGCCGCAACGAAAACATCGTTCCACAGCCGTGCCTCGAGATGGGATTCGAGCTTCGGCAGATAGAAATAGGGGCCGGTGCCGGCGGCGACCTGCGTTTTGGCGTTGTGGAAGAAATAAAGGCCGAAATCGAACAGCGAACCGGAGCAGACCTCGCCATCAACCTCAAGGTGGTTCTCGTTCAGGTGCCAGCCGCGCGGGCGGACAATCAGCGTCGCGGGCTTCGCCGAGAGCTTGTAGGCCTTCCCTGAAACGGGATCGGTGAAATCGATCTTGTTTGCCCAGCGATCCTTGAGATTGATCTGCCCCTCGACATTGTTGGTCCAGGTGGGGGAATTGGCATCCTCGAAATCCGTCATGAAGACCTTGGCGCCGGAATTCAGCGCGTTGATCACCATCTTGCGGTCAACGGGGCCGGTGATTTCGACACGGCGATCGAGAAGATCGGCAGGAATAGCTGCGACCTTCCAGTCGCCGGCGCGGATCGCGGCGGTTTCGCCAAGGAAATTTGGGAGTTCTCCGGCATCGAAGCGCTTTTGGCGATCTGCGCGGGCGGCGAGCAGCGCCTTGCGCCGGTCATTGAAAGCGCGCTGGAGGCTGCCCACGAAATCCAGCGCCTCGCGCGTCAGGATTTCCTCGAAACGCGGCGCCATCGCGCCCTTGATCTCGATGCCCGCCATATCCGTGTCTCCACATCTTATCCGGGTGGCAGTTTCACCCATGCGCCAGTTAAGGGCGGCGAACACTTTTTCGCAAGAATGCGGATTGGGACGAAACCATTTCCGTAATGGAAATAATGGGCGCGCAAAAAAGGCGACCGCATTGCGATCGCCTCTCTTCGGGAACGTCGTTTCGAATGAAAGACGTGAAGTTATCCGGCTTAGACCGCCTTGATCTTGGCGCCGATCTTGGTGAAGCCTTCTTTGATGTCATCGCTGAGCGCGCCAACTGCAATGATGAGGGCGGCGGCCATCAGGGCGGCGATGAGGCTGTACTCGATCGCGGTGGCGCCGGATTCGTCCTTCAGGAAACGATTGAAAATCGACATGAGTTGCTCCTTACTCGTTACTGCTCCAGACCCAGGAAGATGCAGCCAAGTGCGTCTCCGGATCTGCGGCCAACATAGGTGGCCTTCCTTGCGCTCGAGTTAATTTGTTTGTCGATGCACCCAAGTAATGGCTTGTGTCTTCAAGCTGGTTAACGATCTTGAAATTCAGCATTCGAAATTGATAGAGTCTGATTTTCTTTCATATAAGAGAGCGTATAGCTGCCGATGGGTGCTAATTCATGCGCAAATTTGATCAGTTATACATTGCCGTTTGGCTGTAAAGGAAGGATTTTTGTCGATCGATTCTCGCGAGTTGCTTTTGGTAGGCTGCCGGCAGCCGTTTCCGGCACGCCAGTCGAAAGCGCTTTGGGGAAGGAGTAAAGTCGGGATGACCGTATTTTACGGAAAATTCATCGTGATTGACTAGCCTGCCGGGCGTGGGCCTCTGTCCGTCTTGCGCCCACGGGAGTCCAGCTCGCCATGATGACACGCTCAGCTCGATTGAATGCCGCCCTCGCGGGTCTGGCTGTCTTGGCGGCGCCTTTCGCCGCAGCGCTGGCGCAAGCGCCGGCGGCGGAGATGGCGATCGAAGTCGTGCTGGATCGCGCCAAACTGGTAAAGTTGCCTGCAGGCGCCGATATGATTGTCGTCGGAAATCCTTCCATCGCCGATGTCGCGGTCCAGAAGAACGGCGTCATGGTCATCACCGGCAAGGCGACCGGACGCACGAACCTCATCGCGCTTGATTCTGCCGGCAGCATCATTTCGGAATCCCTGGTGGCGGTAACGACGCAAACCGCGGGCCGCGTGATCGTGCAGCACGGTCTCGAGAAGGCCAGCTATGATTGCGTGCCGCAATGTTCGCCGACCTTGAATCTGGGCGATGAGGAGAAATACTTCGCCCGTATCGCGGATCAGGTGACGCGGCGCGAAGGCATCGCCAATGGCGCGAGTGGTGGCTCCGCACGCAAGCCGGTGCAATAAGCTGAGCTGAACGCCACGTTTCTTTATGAACAAAGCCCTTTATGGGCGCGCTGTTTTTTCTTTATTTTTCGCAACCTAAAAGCAATTTCTCCCTGCTATCCATGCCAAGGCGGTAATCACAGGGGTTTCCTGACCGGGTTTGCTTGGGAGTGGGATAGCGATGTCAAATCGACGCGAGCATGGGCGGCCTCGGCGCTTCCTGCGCAATCGGGATGGCGCTGTTGCGCTTGAATTCGCCGCGATCGCTCCTCTTCTGTTTGGCATTCTGCTCGCGATTCTCGAGACGGCTGCGATATACCTTCGCAGCACCGCGCTTGATGCGGGCGTGGAGGAAGCGAAACGCCTGACATTCACGGGGCAAATCGCGGCCGAGGGCAATGCTGACAAGCAAATTGCCAAGTTCAAGGAAGCCTTCTGCAATCAGGCCGACTGGATCATCAACTGCGCCGATGTGAAATTCGATGTCCGCGCCTTCAAGACTTTCGGGGCCGCGGCAATGCCGGTTCCCGTGGTGGACGGCGTGTTTGACCCCAGCCGGGTCGCCTTCGATCCTGGCAAGCCGTGCGAGATCGTCGTGATCCGCGCCTATCTCGAAATACCGACGATGACGGGAATGATCCGCAAGGATGTCTCGGGGCTCAAGAGCGGAAATATCCTGCTTGCGGCTTCAGCCGCCTTCAAGAACGAGCCCTACGGTGCTTGCTGAGGATCACGAGATGCATACACGTCGTATCAAGGGTATCTTTTGCGTGGCGCGCGCTTGGGCGCGTGACCTGTCGCGGCGCTTCGTGAAAGATGAGCGTGGCGCGGTCCTTGTCGAGTTTGCCCTCATCCTGCCGGTTATGCTGATGATCTGGGTTGGGATGGTTGTTGCGACCGATGTTCTCAATTCCGACAAGAAGGTGAGCGTTCTCGCCCGCACCCTTGCCGATATGACAACGCAGATGATCGTTGTTTCGCAAACGGATATGGACAGCATCTTCGCTGCGACCGGCAGCGTGCTATGGCCCATTGTCCCAAAAGAAACGGGCATGCGCGTTACTTCCATCGAGATCGACGGCGCAGGAAAGACCTTTGTCGACTGGTCCGTTGTGCCTTCCGATACGACGTTGAAGGGGTCCTTTGCGCCGCGTGCGCGCTGCTCGTCGATGGATACATTACCGGCTGCGCTCAAAGTGCCGAGAACATCCATCATCTATGCGGAGGTTGGGCTTACCTATTCTGCATCCGTCGCAAGCGAGATCGTGGACGAACTCTTTGTGGGTTCCGCTTCCGATGGGGATTTCAAGCTTGCGGATACGTTGTTCATGCGTCCCCGGCAATCAACCAAGGTGACCTTCAATCCAACCGGCGCGAAATGCGGTGGTTTCGTGAGTTGATCAACCTAAAATTGCATTGTAACAAATAAGCAACCAGTGCGCGCTACGCTCCTGCCGCTTCGATATCGAGGATGGGGTGCGTGGTGGCAGGCGATGTTGGGTATCCGCTAACGGCGACCAGACGCCTCGGGGAGAGGCTTGGAACAGGATTTGGCCGAGTCTCGGTCATAATCCTGGTCTTTTCTACTATCGTTCTCCTGTGGCTGGGCATCTGGAGCAAGAACGAGAACGACAAGGCGCTTGCGGTCTCATCCGCGAAGTCGAGCGCCATGATTGTGGCGAGGTCGCTCGATGAGCAGACACGCCGCATGTTTGGCGCAGTCGATCAGACACTCCTCTATATCCGCGACATCTATGTGCGCGCGCCTCAAGATTTTAACATGGCCGATTGGCAGCAGGGCGGGCGATACCTGAGCGACACCGCGTTCCAGGTCAGCATTGTGGATCGCGATGGATTCTTGCTTACCAGCAACATGAGCCCGCAAGGCGGTGTGAGCCTCAAGGATCGAGAGCATATCCGCGTTCATCTCGAACGCTCCCGCGATGAGTTGTTCATTTCCAAACCCGTCTTCGGTCGGGTGTCGCAAAAATGGTCGATCCAATTCACACGGCGGATCACATCGCCGGATGGCAGCTTCGCAGGGGTGATTGTCGCCTCCCTCGACCCCGCGGCGCTTTCCAGCTTTTACTCCACGGTTCTGATCGGACAAAACGGCACGATCTTCCTGATGGGGGATGATGGCGGCGCGCGTGCTGGCGCGCCCTATGATCCAGAGGTCTTTTCGCAGGATTTCAGGGGGAGCGTGATCGAAAAGATCCGGCTCGACAAGGGAGAGGATGCCGTGATTATTCCCGAGGGGACGGAAGGCCTGGGCCGTCTGCTCGTCTCGCGGCGTGTCGTGGGATATCCGTTGACTCTGATCGTCGGGCAATCACTCCAGGACGTCTATCTGAGTGCGGAAGCCGATGGTTCCCTTGAGGAGCGCGTCGGCATTCTCGCGACGATCTGGATGCTGGGTTTCCTGGTCGTCATCATGACGTATCAGCGTAATCTCGAGCGCGCCAAGAATGCCGCCGAGGCCGGGACGCGCGCCCGCGCGGCGTTTCTGGCAACGATGAGTCACGAAATCCGGACCCCGCTCAACGGGGTAATCGGCTTGGCTGATCTTCTCGCGGCGAGTCGCCTCGACAGCGAACAGCAGCGCATGGTCGGCACTTTGAAGCAATCCGCTTCGCACCTCCTTGCCTTGCTCAACGACATACTCGTTTTCTCAAAGCTGGAGGCTGATCGCGTCGAGCTTGAGCGTGTGCGCTTCTCGATCCGGGAAGTGACGCAAAGCACGATTAGTCTCCTGTCGCCGGCGGCGCGCAGGAAGGGTGTCCTGCTTGATATGAGCGTGGAGCCTCATGTGCCGGCCTTGGTGAAGGGGGATCCGGGTCGGATCCGCCAAATCCTGCTCAATCTGGTCGGCAATGCCATAAAATTCACGGATAAGGGGAGCATCCGGGTTTTGGTGAACGGCCGGGTCCTGCCCGAAGCAGGCAAGTACAAGGTGGAGATCGCCGTTGTCGATACAGGCTGCGGAATTGCACCGGAAATGCAATCGAAGCTGTTTCGGCCTTTCTCTCAGGTCGACGGCTCCATTTCCCGCCGCTACGGCGGCACCGGGCTGGGGCTCGCAATCTCACAACGGCTTGCCCAAGAGATGGGCGGAGAAATTTCGCTGGTCTCCGATCTGGGCAAGGGGGCGACTTTCTGCGTCTCGCTTGTCATGGAATTGACGGCGAGCAAGGAAGCGGCTCCGGGCCAGCCGATCTTCGACCTTTCGCCACCGATGACGGAAACGCCTGCCAGCAGCGCGCAGATTAACGGCGTCGTGCCTCCCGCGCCCGCATCTGCCACGCGGATGGATATTCTTGTCGCGGAGGATAACCGAACCAACCAGTTTGTGATTGCACAGATGCTGCGCCTGTTGGGCCACAATGCTGTCGTGGTTTCTGACGGGCGGCAAGCGCTTGAGGCGGTACAATCGAGAACCTTCGACCTGGTTCTGATGGATGTGATGATGCCGGAAATGGACGGGCTCGAAGCGACGCGGGCGATCCGTGCATTGCCTGGCGCTCTTTCCCGTGTGCCGATCTTCGCGTTGACCGCCAATTCCTTCGAGAGTGATGAAACCGCCTGCCTGGCGGCCGGCATGAATGCCTTTTTGACAAAGCCTGTGACGCGCCAGCAGCTTGATGTGGCCTTGCGCAGGGTTGCGGAAGGGGGGGCGCCCCGGCCCGCGGAACAGGCGCGTGAGGCGGAGGCCAAACCGCCGCGGGCGATCATCCCGCGAGAGCATGGATTCGTCCTCGATATCGCTGCCTATCGTGATCTCGTCGATGATCTTGGGGAGGAAATGGCGAGAAGCATCCTCAAGACCTTCCTTGAGGAAACCGACGACTACCTCGTCCAGATCAGCAACTGTCTTGTCGAGGAGAATCGCGCACTCATTCGTCGGCTTGCGCATTCGCTCAAAGGTTCGGCACGAACCATCGGTTTCTCTCTAGTCTCGGATCTCGCAAAGGATATCGAGGAGCGATCGGAGACAGCGCCGGTCTCGGTCTTGTCTGGCTCTGTCGCGCGGCTCGGCGAGGAATACGCTGCTTTGCGCGAGCGCATCCTGCAGAGCGCGCAGGCGGGCTGAATCTGTAAGATACGGCCAGATATTTGTATCAAGCCCACGATGTTAACCGAAAATAAACTGAAACCAGGTCTAGATTAATGCAACCCTGAGTTGGTTATCAAAATTGTTCAGGAGGCGCCGCGTGCCGGCCGAATCCCACCAGATCCGCCTACCCGAAGATTGCGATACGGGATGGGCCGTGGAGTTCCACGCTGCCTTGACTGGAGCTGGCGCGCTGCCGCTCGATATGGTGATCGACGGCGCAGGCGTGCAGCGGGTGACCACGCCCGCAATTCAGCTCCTGCTCTCCATTGCGCGCTCGATCGGTGCGGAAAACGGGCAATTCAGCTTGCAGAATCCGGCGCCTGTCCTGCGCGATGCGCTCACGCATCTGGGCCTCGAAACGCTGGTCCAGGAATGGGAGAGCGCATAGATGCCCAAGCGTATTCTGACGGTCGATGATTCCAAGACCATGCGCGACATGGTGTCCTACACGCTCAAGAGTGCCGGCTTCGAAGTGGTCGAGGCGGAGGACGGTGTCCATGCGCTCAAGGTTGTCGAGCGCGCGCCGGTCGATCTGGTGATTACCGACATCAACATGCCAAACATGGATGGCGTCACCCTTATTCGTCGCCTGCGGGCACTGGGTGCGTTCCGCTCCACGCCCATTCTGATCCTGACCACCGAGGGTGGAGAGGACAAGAAAGCGGAGGGGCGCGCGGCGGGGGCAACGGGCTGGATCGTGAAGCCGTTCGTGCCCGACAAGCTGCTCCAGGTCGTGCAAAAAGTCTGCCCGGCGGCATAAGGGGAAAAGGGATGGCGGGTTCGGGGCAGAATCGCGGTGAGCTGGACCAGTTCCAGAAGGTTTTCTTCGAGGAATGCTCAGAGCTGCTGGGCAATCTCGACGACCAATTCGCCATGCTTGGAGAGAATCCGTCCGACCGCGAAACGCTCAACGCCGTCTTCCGCGCAGTCCATTCCATCAAGGCCGGTGCGGGTGCCTTCGGCTTTTCCGATCTGGTCGCCTTCGCTCATGAATTCGAAGCGACACTCGATGCGCTGCGTGATGGTCGTATCGCGAATACCGAGCGGATCACGGCATTGCTGGTGCGTGCGGGTGATGTGCTTGCTCATCTTATCGAGGCGGTACAGAAGGGGCGCAAGGCAGAGGCGGGCTATGGCGACGAAGTCGCTGCGGAGCTGGCCGCCCTACTTGGCGCACCCGTGCAGAGCGCGAACCGGAACGAGGGAATGCCGGTCGAAGGCGTGACAACCAGCGGTCCGCGCAAGGTTGTCATCCGTTTCCGGCCTCATGCCGAGATGTTCCGCCATGCGAATGAGCCGCTGCTTCTTTTTCGTGAGTTGCGCGGTTTGGGGTCCCTTAGCGTGACATGCGACTTCCAGGGGCTGCCGGCCTTTGGGGAGCTTGACCCCGAGGAGGCCTATCTCGCCTGGTCGCTCGAAATCGAAACCGCGGAATCGCTTGTTCGGCTCAGAGAGGTCTTCGAGTTTGTCGAGGATGATTGTGCGCTTGATTTCGAGGAGCTGCTGCCATCCCCGGATACCCAGCATAAGGTGTCTTTGACCCCGACCAATGGAGACGGCGCGGCCGAGCTTGGTTCCGAGGGCACGCCCGGCACGGGCCAGCGCGGCGGCTCGATGGGGTCGATCCGAGTGGATCTCGCTCGAATTGATCGCCTCGTGAACATGGTCGGCGAACTGGTGATCACGCAAGCCATGCTCGCGCAGGAGATCGACGATCAAGCACAGCTTAACGGGCGCCAGACCATCCGCCGCCACGAGGAGCTGGCGATGCTGACCCGCGAACTGCAGGAATGCGTGATGGCGATCCGCATGCAGCCGGTGAAATCCGTCTTCGCCCGCATGCCGCGTCTGGTTCGCGATGTCGCCGCGAAGCTCGAGAAATCCATCCGTCTGGTGACCTCGGGGGAACAGACCGAAGTCGACAAGACCGTGATCGAAGAGTTGGCCGATCCGCTCACCCACATGATCCGCAACGCCATCGATCACGGGATCGAGAGCCCTGCCGCGCGCATCGCCGCGGGCAAGCCGGAAACCGGCACCATCGAGCTTTCAGCAGCCCATGCCGGCTCCAACATCCTCATCCATGTCGCGGATGATGGCGGCGGTATTGATCGCGAGAGATTGCTGGCCAAGGCGGTCGCCAAGGGCATCGTCCCCGCTGGCGCCAGCCTTACCGAGGAGGAGATCGACGAGCTGATCTTCTCGCCCGGCTTCTCGACCGCCGAGAAAGTCACCGATGTTTCCGGGCGCGGGGTCGGCATGGATGTCGTGCGGCGCAACATCGTCAATCTTGGCGGACGCATCCAGGTCAGCTCCGTCCATGGGCGCGGCACGCGCTTCACGCTGGTTATTCCGCTGACCCTTGCCGTGCTGGACGGGATGATCGTTCAGGTCGGCGCGGAGCGCTACATCCTGCCGCTGACCTCGATCCTCGAGAGCTATCGGCCCGATCCACGCCATATCCGGGCTGTCACCGGGGGTATGAACGTCGCCGCGATCCGGGGAGAATATATCCGCCTCGTCCACCTGCACGAGATTTTCGAGGTTCCCGATGCCGTCACCGATCCGGCGCAGGGCATCGTCGTGCTCGTCGAGACCACGCAGGGCGGCAAAATCGGCATCGTGGTGGACGATCTCGTCGGCCAGCAACAGGTTGTGATCAAGAGCCTGACCGACAATTTTGATCCAGTCGACGGCGTTTCCGGGGCGACGATCCTCGGAAACGGCAAGGTCGCGCTGATTGTCGATATCGAGCAGATGTCCGCCATGGCCGCCCATCGAAGCGGCGGGCGCGGGCGGACGGCTCAGACTTCCACCCTGCCAGCCATCGATGTTGCGGCGTAAGGCGCATTCAGGAAGGGAATGAACCATGCAAACCGATCTTGTGGGACGCGAGCCGCCGGGATTAGCGTCGGGCGCCAGTGTCTCGGGCGACATGCGCCAGTTCATCAGCTTCCGGGTAGGGGAAGAGGAATTCGCAATCGACATCATGGCGGTGCGCGAGATCAAGGGCTGGTCGGAAACGACTACCCTGCCCAACCAACCTGAATACCTCCTCGGCATTCTCAACCTGCGGGGTACGATCGTGCCGATCGTGGATCTGCGCTGCAGGTTTGGAATGGGGCTTACAACGGCTTCGCGCTCGCATGTCGTCATCATCGCCGCCGTGCAGGAGCGGATCGTGGGCCTGCTGGTTGATGCGGTCTCCGATATCCTGACGGTGGCCGCTTCGACGATCCGCCCTATCCCGGATGTTGAGCGCCAGGATGGTGGCCAGTTTCTTTCTGGGATCATCGCGGTCGAGGACCAGATGGTGATCCTGCTTTCGCTCGTGGCCTTGTTCGACAAGGCCGTGACTGCCTTGCCGACCAATCTCGCGGCTTGATGCCGTATTCGATCAACTGATTTTCGCAAGCGTGCGGCGCGGCGATGGGAGAAGGGGAAATCGCATGTCGTGGCTCAATCTTAAGTTGAATAATGGTGCAAATTCGAACGCCAAGCGTGCGTTCTCGTCAATGCCGCCGCTCTTTGACGGTGCGCTCGATGCAATGGCAGGCCCTGTGATCATTCTCGATAGCGAGTTCGCAATCATGAAGATCAACGCGGCGGGGCGCGCACTCCTGCGCGAGCGCAAGGACGCCTTCCGCGACCTTTCTCGCGATCTCGATGTCGAAAAGCCGGATGGATGCCCTTTCGATTTTCGCAGTGCCAATTCCGATCTCACGCCACGTGCGCTTTCCGAAGCGGAACGCCGTCCGCTTCAGACCGAGCTGAAACTTGGCGACGCCGTTTTTGTGCTGACAATCGGTGGTTTGCCGGATGAAGGCGGGTACGTCGTCCAGATCCGGGATATCACGCGCGAACGCCTTGTGGAGGCGACGCGGCAGGGACAGCTTGAAGCGGTTCGCAAGTCGCAGGCTGTCGTCGAATATGCGCTCGACGGACGGCTCTGCGACGCCAATCCGGTCTTCTGCGCCATGATGGGCTATTCCATGGAGGAGGTCCGCGGCCAGCCACATTCCATGTTCATGGACCCGGCGGATCGCGTTACACGCGAATATCTCCAGCTCTGGGACAAGGTTGGGCGGGGTGAGTCCGAGAGCGGGGTCTATCGCCGCCTTGCCAAGGGGGGGCGGGAGATCTGGATCCACGCTTCCTATCATCCGATCGCGGACGCGAATGGCCGCCCCTTCAAGATCGTCGAATACGCGATTGATGTCAGCGAGGAGCGCAAGCGTGGTGCGGTTAACCCCTTTGCCTCGCTTGATCCGGTGCAGGTGATCGTCACGTTTTCGTCTGACGGCAAGATCCTCGAGGCCAATACGCTTTTTTCCACGCTTTCGGGCTATACCCACGATGAGCTGCGTGACCGGCATCACACCCATTTCGTCGATCAGAACACGGCGGCGAGCCCTGAATATCGTGCGCTTTGGGACCAACCCGTCCGCAAGGAGGCAGCCTCCGGCCAGTTGCATATGACGGGCAAGGGCGGCAAGCCCTTCGTGCTGCAAGGCGCGCTGATGCCGATGCTCGACAGCGCCGGCAAGCTCGACAGGATCGTGCTGCTCGCTTCCGATGTCACGGAATTCGTACTCAAGGCAGCCGAGGACTCGCTGGAGCTGAGAATCCGCTCCGAGATCATGAACATGACCTCGATTGTTTCCTACGCGGATCTCAAGGGTGACATCCTCTCGGTCAACGACAAGTTCGTCGAAGTCTCGAAATACGGGCGCGATGAGTTGATCGGCAAGGGGCACAACACCACACGCCATCCCGACATGCCGAAGGAAGTCTTCAAGGAGATGTGGTCCACGATCGGGCGTGGCAAGGTTTTCCGCGGCGTCGTCAAGAACCGTGCGAAAGACGGAACACCCTATTATGTCGATGCAGTGATCGCGCCGTTCCTCGGCGAGAACGGGAAGCCGAAGAAATATCTCGGCGTGCGCTACGATATTACCGAGGCGGAAATCGAGCGCCACAACATGCGCGGCCTTTTTGGAGCGCTGAACGCGAGCTTCGCCTATATCGAATTCGATACATCCGGAAATGTGCTCACGGCGAACGAACCCTTTCTGAACGCGCTCGGATATCAGCTCGGCGAGGTTGTCGGTCGCCACCACCGCATGTTTGTCGACCCGGCCGATGTCAGCAGTCCCGGCTATGCCCAGCTCTGGGCCGATCTGAATGCCGGCCAGTCTCGCTCCGATGTTTTCAAGCGAATCAACAAGATGGGTCAGGAAATCTGGCTCCAGGCGGTTTACGCGCCGATGAAGGACGAAGTCGGTCGCGTCATGAAGGTCGTCAAGCTGGCCACGGATGTGACGGAGAAGGTGAAGGCGAATCTGGCGCTGCAGCTTGCGGTGAGTGAAATCCAGTCGGTCATCGTCTCGACCAAGGATAACGACTTGACCCAGCGCATCTCGCTGGACGGTAAGACCGGCGATATCGCCATGCTCTGCTCCGGGGTCAATGGCCTGATCGACACCATGTCGTCGATCGTCGCCTCCATGACGGAATCCGCGGCGACCATTACCACCGCTGTTTCCGAGATCACTTCCGGCACGGACGATCTTTCCCGCCGCACGGAGAAGCAGGCCTCCAGTCTTCAGCAGACTTCCGCCTCGATGGAGGAGATGGCTTCGACGATCCGCCAGAACGCGGAGAATGCCCAGCAGGCGAACCAGCTTGCGATCAGCGCCCGCAGCCTCGCCTCCGATGGTGGCGAGATCGTCAACAAGGCCGTCAACGCCATGAGCCGGATCGAGGATTCCTCGGGCAAGATGAGCGATATCATCGGCGTTATCGACGAGATCGCCTTCCAGACCAATCTCCTTGCGCTCAATGCCGCGGTCGAGGCGGCCCGCGCGGGCGATGCCGGGCGCGGCTTTGCCGTGGTTGCTTCGGAAGTCCGTTCACTGGCGCAGCGCTCAAGCGAGGCCGCCAAGGACATCAAGTCGCTGATCGTTCAGTCCTCCGGGCAGGTGAAGGATGGCGTGAAGCTCGTCAATGATGCGGGCAGTTCGCTCAGCGAAATTGTCGGCTCGGTCAAGCGCGTAACGGATATCGTTTCCGAGATCGCCGCTGCCAGCCAGGAGCAGGCTATCGGCGTGCAGGAGATCAACAAGGCCGTCAGCCAGATGGACGAGATGACGCAGCAGAATTCCGCGCTGGTCGAGGAGAACGCGGCTGCGTGCCGGTTGCTTCAGGATCAGGCCCAGGACATGTCGGACCGCATGTCGGCATTCCAGCTGGACGAGGCGGCTGCTGCCCGGATTGTCAGCCAGCCCAAAGCATCGTCGCGCCGCCCTGCGGAGATCAAGTCTCCGATGCGCAATTCTGCGCCCCGCGCGCCGATGCGGAAAGTTGCCGCCGGCGGACGAGGCGGTGCTGCCGCGCTTCAGGCGGAACTGAACGCCAATTTCCAATCTGACGATGATTGGAAGGAATTCTAGAGGTTGACGATAGGCCCGGATCAACGGGTCAGCGGGCTCGTCGCACCATCTCCAGAAAGGCGACCATGGCGAATGCAGCGACCATATACGAAAGCCAGAGCAGTCTCGAGGCGTCGTTCACAGATGACACGTTCCAGTTCTTTGCAGGCCTCGTCTACGAGCAAAGCGGGATTGTGATCGGCGCTCAGAAGAAGAACATGATGTTCTCCCGCCTGGTGCGGCGGGTGCGTCAGCTGGGGCTGAAATCCTTCGAGGATTACTGCGCCTTCCTGCGCAGTCCTGGTGGGGAAGGTGAGATTGTTGCGTTCATCAACGCGATGACGACCAATCTCACCAAGTTTTTCCGTGAGGAGCATCATTTTGAGTTCCTCGAAGAAACGGTCATACCGGAAATCATCGCGAACAAGGGGCAGAACAGGCGTCGTCTGCGCATCTGGTCCGCGGCCTGTTCGTCAGGAGAAGAGCCCTATTCGATCGCGATCAGCCTTCATCGCGCCTTGCCATCGCTGGGCGATTGGGATGCGCGTATTCTCGCGACCGATCTCGACACCAACATGGTCGCGCGCGCTGCCGAGGGAAGTTATCCGGCCGAGGCCCTGAAGCCGGTTCCCCAGGCCGCCCGCCATGCCCATTTCCTGACGGACCCCCATAAGTCCAACCGGCTCGTTGCGTGTGCTTCCCTCAAATCGCTGATCACATTCAGGGCACTCAATCTGCTGGGGACTTGGCCGATGAAGGGGCCCTTTGACGCCATATTCTGCCGCAATGTCATGATTTACTTCGATAATCCTACGAAGGCGCGCCTGGTCCGCCGTCTGGCGGACATGCTCAAGCCGGGTGGTTGGCTCTTCATCGGACATTCCGAGACTCTGCTCGATCACCAGGATTGCCTCGCCTTGCGAGGAAGGACGATCTACCAGAGGATCGACGGATGAGTTCGCGCGCGGCAGGCAATGTAAGCGTGGGCCATCCGCAAGGGCAGACGACGCGCGTCCTCCCGGGCGATTTCTATGTCACCGGCGAAAAAGACCAGACCATCGTAACGGTGCTGGGCTCCTGCGTTGCAGCTTGTATCCGCAACCCCGCAACAGGGTTCGGGGGGCTCAATCATTTCATGCTCCCCGAGAGCGATACCGATCAATGGAACGGCGCCAGCCGGGCGTTGCGCTACGGCAATTTCGCGATGGAGGCGCTGATCAACGCAGTGCTCAAATCCGGCTGCGCCCGCAGCGATCTGGAGGTGAAGCTGTTTGGCGGCGCCAATCTTCACGGCTCCAAGGTTGGCGTCGGCGCGAAGAACGCGGCATTCGCCCGCCACTATATCGAGGCCGAAGGGCTACATCTGGTCTCAAGCGATCTGGGCGGGGATTTCGGGCGCCGCATTCATTTCAACCCGGTCACCGGCAAGGTCCAGCGACTTCTGCTCAAGGATCGCGATCAGGGTGCTGTCGTGCGCGCGGAAAGCCGCTACGGGCGCGAACTTGTTGTCGAGGATGTGGGCGGCGGGATCGATCTTTTCGATTGAACGGTTTTTGGAACTGGGAGGAACGGCCAATGGAAAAATTGCGGGTTCTGATCGTGGATGATTCCGCCCTGATGCGGCAGATCATCGCCTCTATGCTTGCTTCCGACCCCCATATTGAAGTGGTTGGCAGCGCGGCCAATCCCAACATCGCGCGCGAGAAAATCAAGGCGCTCGACCCTGATGTGATCACGCTTGATATCGAGATGCCGGAGATGGATGGCATCGAATTTCTTTGCCGGCTCATGCGTCTGCGCCCGATGCGCGTCTTGATGCTCTCCTCGCTCACCGGCAAAAATACAGAGATGACCCTCAGGGCGCTCGAGATCGGGGCGGTCGATTGTCTCGAAAAACCGCTTGATCACGGGGAAGCGACGCTCGAAGCTTTTCGGCGTGATTTGCTCGACCGGGTTCATGCGGTGGGATCGGCCAGATTGGCAAGAACTGGCATCACTCAGACCGGCACAACGAGGATTGCCGCAAGGCCATTCAATTCCCAGAGCATCATCGCGATCGGCGCATCTACCGGCGGTGTCGAGGCTTTGGGGCAGGTGATGGCGAGTTTGCCGGCTTCTCTGCCGCCGATTTTCATCGTTCAGCACATGCCGGCGAAGTTCACGCCCGGTTTCGCACGGCGCCTTGATCAGGCCAGTGCCTTGCGTGTGCGTGAGGCGATCGATGGGCTGGAGGTCCATCCCGGCGAGGCGGTAATCGCGCCGGGAGGATTTCACCTCGGAGTCAAGAAGAGCGGTGGCAGTTTCCGATGCCGGCTTGAGGATGGCGAATCCGTGAGCGGGCACAGGCCCTCGGCGGATGTGCTCTTCCATTCCGCCGCGCGCGAGATCGGAAACGCGGCGGTCGGCGTGATCCTGACAGGCATGGGGCGGGATGGTGCTGAAGGCCTGCTTGACATGCGCAATCGCGGCGCCTGGACGATCGGCCAGGATGAACGCACTTCGCTGATTTATGGCATGCCGCGCGTGGCTTTCGAGGCCGGCGCGGTTTGCGCCCAACTGCCCTTGCAGGAGATCGCCGGAGCCATAGTCGAGGCTGCGGCGCAGCAGGGCGAGCGGAAGCGGGCCTAGGCAGCGACAATCAAAATTTAAACTCTAGGTTGCATAGTGCCAACGCTTGCGATTTATAAATAAGGCGATTTTCCTCGTGGCTCTGCGCTTGATTGACACATCCGGGACGGAAACCGATTCGCTGGAGGCAGGCTATGCTGCGGCGGACAGTCACGGCGGGGAGGCAATTCGCCGTCTGATTGAAGGGGTAATCGCGGAGATCGAGGCGGTTTCCCGACTTGTCGAGACGCAATCATCCGGTGTTTCCGAGCAATTCCAGGGGATTGCCAGTGAGGCAATGCGCCATTCGGCGCTGGTGCAAGAGCTGGTGGAAAGCTCTTCCGCGATCGAGTTTTCCGGTGAGCGGATCATGCTGCGCGATGTGGCCGGCGGGTTGC
This sequence comes from Pseudomonadota bacterium, assembly GCA_020161575.1. GTDB lineage: Bacteria > Pseudomonadota > Alphaproteobacteria > Rhizobiales > Beijerinckiaceae > Rhabdaerophilum. The sequence goes on along the minus strand of JAIUNR010000004.1, from coordinate 11,301 downwards.
AGACCGCTCTCAGCGATCTGCTCGGCAAGATCTTCTTTCTCTCCTCGCGCGGCATGGCGATGGTCTATTCGCTGCAGGATGTCATCGACGAGATGCAGCAGGTTTCCACGTCGATCAGCCAGATCGAGAAGATCACGCATCGCACGAACATGCTGGCGCTTAACGCGAAAATCGAGGCGGCTCATGCTGGTGAAGCCGGACGCGGCTTTTCCGTCGTCGCAAACGAGGTCCGTGAGCTGGCCGCGCATACGAGCCGGATCTCACAGGAGCTGAGAGTCAAGGTGGACAGCACGGTCGAGGGGCTCAACAGCAGCTTCGCGCTTCTGCGAGAGATTGCGACGATTGACATGTCGGAAGAGAATATCCTCGCCAATGAGCGCATCAAGGTAATCATTGAAGGCCTCATTGACCAGCATACCCGTTTCTCGCAAGTCATCGACAAGACGGGTGAGGTAACTCAGAAAGTCACGGCCGATATCCATGCCGCCATCGTGAGCATGCAGTTCCAGGATCGTGCGAAGCAATCTTTGGAGGCGGTCTCGTCCGTACTCGAGGGCTTTGGTCATGCTTTGCGGGAATTGCCGCCGGGAGGTTTGCCGGCGGCGCTCGATTCTCATGTTTCGGAGGTAGTCAAGCTGGGTGACATGCGCGCCCGCCTCCTCGCCCGTCTCGCCGGTAGGCCAGTCCCCGTTATTTCCGTCGCCGTCGCCAATGCGGCGGATGATGAAGATCAAGTCGAACTTTTCTAGGAGGAAACCATGCGCATCGAGACCAGCCAGCAGGACAAGACATTCCGGGTCAGGCTGCATGATCGAATGAGTTTCAGCGATCACGCGCTCTTTCGCGATGCGCTGGGCGAAATCCGCAAGGCAACGCCGAGCCTCTGCGTGATTGAGATGGAGAACCTTGTTTCCATCGATTCCGCGGGGCTCGGCATGCTGATGATCGCGCATGAAGAGGCCAAGAAGGGCGGGTGGGGCCTTCGGTTGCAAGCGCCACAGGAGCAGGTGCGCAAGCTCCTGCACCTCGCCTGTATGGATAAGGTTCTCACCATCTCCTAGGACGCGCCCATGTCGGAAGCACTGGCCAGGCTCAGGGATGATGTTCCTCCGAGCGTCACAATAAACCCGGAACTTGCGGGCGCGCGCATCCTTGTCGTGGATGACAGCGCTACGGTCCGCAAGATGATCGTCCTGTACCTCAAGCGATGTGGCTTCTCGGCCATTGCCGAGGCCAAGAACGGTGTCGAGGCTTGCGGCGCGATCGAGCAGCAACTCCCCGACCTGATCGTCACCGACATTTCAATGCCGGAAATGGATGGGCTGGAACTGATCCGTCGCGTGAGGTGCAATCCGCAATGGGCAACGATCCCGATTCTCGTCGAAACGGGTTCGACGGCGCATGAAGATCGCGGGCGGATTTTTGCTGTTGGCGCTACCGATCTGATCAGCAAGCCCATCGATCCACGCGAGATGCTGGGGCGCATCAAGGTGCATCTTGAGCAACAGCACCTCGTGCGCAAGCTCTACGAATACCAATATGCGATGGCCGCCGATATCGAACTGGCGCGTGAGATGCAGGAATCTCTCATGCCGACCCGCGAGGAAATCGCGGCGATCGAGGAAAAATACGGCCTCGATATCGCTACGAGCTACAAGGCTTCGGCAGGACTTGGTGGCGATCTATGGACCCTCTCCGCCACCGATCCGGGTGGTGTCTTGCTTTGGATGGTGGATTTCGCCGGCCATGGCATTTCGGCCGCGCTCAACACGTTCCGCTTCCAGGCGTTAATCCGCTCGGAGCGGCAAAATACCCGTCAGCTTTCCGAGGCGATGGCTGCGCTCAATGAACAGCTGACCACCCTGCTGCCGGTGGGACAGTTCGCTACCGTGCTGGGGTTGCGCATCCTGTTCGATGAGAATTGCATTGAGGTCGTCTCCGCCGCGGCACCGCCGCTGGTCCTGCGCTCCGGCAGAACCGGATACTTCCAGGCGATCGAAGCGCCGGGGCTGCCGGTTGGTTTTGTCCGTGGCGCCACCTACTCGTTGGCGCGCTACCCGTTCCCACCGGGATCAGCGCTTCTCGCTTATAGCGATGCGCTTGTGGAAACGCCCTTTCCGCCAGAATCGCGTTTTACGCCCGAGAGTCTTGCCAGAGCGCTTGACCGTCTGGGCCCCACGGCAGGCGCTTCGGAAATTCAGGCGCGCTTGCTGAAGATGCTCTTTCCCTACACGCCTCAAGACGATCTGACGACGATCATGATCTGTGATCGGAGGGATGAACAATGACAAAGCTAAGCCTTCCTTGTGGGGTTATGGCCGCGCCTCACGATTGCGTGGCCTTGCGCAAGACTGTCGCAAGAGCGCCTCGTTCCCAACGAGAGCAGGCGATCCGAGCATTCATTTCCAAAAACAAGCCGGCTATTGGCCTGCTCAAACGCGGTGTTTTTGAGATCCGCTCTTTCGAGGAGGCGGAGAAGCTCTCCACCATGCTTGGTTCCCATTGTCCGGATCCTGAAACAGCATCCATCGGCATCTGGGAGCTGACATCCAACGCGATCGAACACGGCAATCTGGAAATTGACCGCGAGTTGAAGGCAAGACTCCTCAAATCCGGCGAATACATGAATGAGCTCGAACGACGCCTCAACGCCGTTCCCTTCTGCGAGCGTGTCGTGATTGTGGATTTTCAGCGCCGGAATGCCTCCTTGCGAATTCGGGTTTCCGATCAGGGCAACGGATTCGATTATGCGCGCATGATGGAGGAGCAAGCGGGAGAAGCGGATTTCAATGGTCGAGGCCTTATGATGGCGCGTTCGCTGGCCTTCTCCGGGCTCCGCTTTCTCGGGCCAGGGAACGTCGTCGATGCCGTGATCCGCTTCAAGCGTGACCGCAAGAAGGGGTTTTCATCAACGGTGCCTGCCGCATCGCCCGATGTGCAGGACAGGGGCACGCATCCCTAGGATCTTCCCCTAATCCTGCGTGACCTTCGTCGAGGTGCCCCAGGTATCCGAAATGACATACCCTGCCGGATAGGGATCGGTGGGGTCGATGACATAATCCGAGAAGCCGGTAATCCAGGCGCGCCCCCGGATCGAGGGAATGATCGCCGGCCGGCCCGCGATCGTTGTTTCGCGCTCGATTTTTCCCTCAAAGCGGCTGCCGATGATCGAATCATGGGCAAAACTGTCTCCTGCTTTCAGGAGCCCCTTGGCATGGAGCACCGCGAGCCGGGCCGAGAGGCCGGTGCCTGTGGGAGAACGGTCGCAGCGGCCGGGCGCGACGATGCAGGTGTTGCGGCTTGCCCCGCCGACGCCGGTGAACGCCTCATGCAATTGCACGATGGAAACGCCGCGTATCTCCGGGTTCTCCGGGTGCATGACATCGGGGTATTGCCTCCGCGCCGCGCGGCGGATGGCCTCGCCGATTTCGGCGAGGCGGCGGCCGTGCTCCGGCGCGACGGAAAGCCCGAACTGGCTCACCTCGGCCAGCGCATAGATCATGCCGCCATAGGCGATATCGATCGTGATCGTCTCGCCGGTTTCGAGGGTGAGTGGCACACCGATCTCGTGGGCAAAACACGGCACGTTCTCGAATTTCACCGCAATGCATTTGCCATCCCGGCACTCCGCCTCGACATCGACCGGACCGGCCGGCATGTCGAGGCGGAGCCTTGTGACGGGTTCGATCATCGGAGCCATGCCGGTTTCGAGCAGCACCGTGACGATGCATATCGTGTTGGAGCCGGACATCGGCGGGTATTCGGTCGGCTCCATAATGATGGCGCCGGCAACGCAATCCGAGCGCTTGGGTGGCACAATCAGGTTGACATGCCGCGCCACGGAACCGCGCGGCTCGCAGATCAGCAGACGCCGCAGGTGATCCTGATCACGCTCGAAGGCACGCCTCTGCTCGAAGACCGTCTCGCCCGGCGGCGGGAGGATGCCGCCGACGATGACATCGCCCACTTCGCCCTCGGCATGGCAGCCGACGACCTTGATCATCCGGTTGAACCGCATTTCCGCCCCGCAAGATTTTATACAATTTGATAGGAGCTTGGTGGAGGGCGGTCAACCGGCGCGGATCAGGCGATAACCATCGAACCGCTGAGCGGGACTCCCTTGGAGACCGTCATTGCATTCTGGGAGAAGTTGACCGCAGCAGCTTCGATTTCTTAGGGCAGGGCGCGGAGATACCTTACCTGCCGGCCCGCCGTGACGGCTTGAGCGGCATGGACGATGGCGTTGGTATCGATCCCGTGGTGGCGGTAAAGATCCTGGATCGTGCCGGTCTGCCCGAAATGCTCGACGCCGAGCGCCTTGACGCGGTGACCGTAAACACCGCCGAGCCATGAGAGCGTCGCGGGATGTGCGTCGATCACGCTCACGATGCCGCAATCGCGGCCAAGTGGCTCGAACAGGCGTTCGATATGGCTCATCGCGCCGTGATGCCCGCGCTGGCGGGCACGTTCCGCGGCCTGATGGCCGGCATTGAGCCTGTCCGCCGAGGTGATGGCGAGCAGCGCGACATCACGGCGATCCTCCGCCAGAAGCCCGGTGGCCGCAATGGCCTCAGGCGCGACGATGCCCTGATAGGCGATGACCACCGAGCAGTTCGGCCCTGGCTTGCGCAGCCAATAGGCGCCGTTGACGATGTCGCGGGCGAGATCCGGCGTCATCTCCCGGATCGGCTGTTCGAGCGGACGTGTGGAGAGACGCAGATAGACCGACCCGCCGGTCTGGTCGCGCAGCCAGGTGGTCTCGTCCGGGTCGCCTTCGCCGTCGCGCTGCATGTAATCGAACGAGAAGCGCATGATGGTCGCGAGTTCGTCGATGAAGGCGGGTTCGAAGGAACACAATCCGTCCTGCGCCATGCCGATCAGCGGCGTGCCGATCGATTGATGCGCGCCGCCTTCCGGCGCGAGCGTGATGCCGGAAGGGGTGGCGACGAGCATGAAGCGCGCATCCTGATAGCAGGCGTAATTGAGCTGGTCCGCCGAACGGTAGATGAAGGGATCATAGACCGTGCCGATCGGCAGAAGCCGCGCGCCGTTGATCGAATGCGAGAGGCCAAGCGCCGAGAGCATGATCATCAGGTTCGATTCGGCGATGCCGAGTTCGAGATGCTGTCCCTTGGGCGAGAATTCCCAGGTGTAGGTTGAGGGGATGCGCTCGGCCTTGAACGTATCCGCCATGCTCTCGCGCGCGAAGAGGCCGCGCCGGTTCACCCAGCCGCCGAGATTGGTCGAGACCGTGACATCGGGCGAGGTGGTGACGATACGGCTCGCCAGCGCCGAATCCTCGCGGGCCATCTCGTTGAGGATCTGCCCGAAGCCCATCTGGGTCGAGACCGGCTTGCCGCGCTCTGTCGGCACCGGCAGGGTTTCCGGCACCGGAACGGCAGAGGCGGAGAGGCGGCGCCGGCCCTGCGCGAAGAAGGGCGCGCCGGCGACGAAAGCTTCGAGGCTCGCGGCATCGAGGCGCGCGCCTTCCCATTTGTCCCATTCGTGACCGGGGCGGACATTCATCGACGCGCGGAACCCGTCCATCTGCGTCGGCGTCATCAGCCCGGCATGGTTGTCCTTGTGCCCCGCGAGCGGCAGCCCGAATCCCTTGATCGTGTAGCAAATGAACAGGACCGGCCGATCATGCTTCTTGGCGGCCTCGAAGGCTTCGATCAGCGAGGGAAGATCATGCCCGCCGAGATTGCCCATCAGCGCCGCAAGCTCGGCATCGGAGCGTTTCTCGATCAGCGCCGTCACCGCGCCCTGATCGCCGATATCGTCGAGAAGGCGCTTGCGCCACGCCGCGCCGCCCTGGAAGGTCAGCGCGGAATAGAGCTGGTTGGGGCAGGTATCGATCCAGCGGCGCAGCGCATCGCCGCCCGGCTCCGCGAAGGCCGCCTGCTGAAGCTTGCCGTGCTTGACGATCATGACGTCCCAGCCGAAGCTTGCGAACATCTGTTCGAATTTCTGCCACAGCCCCTCGCGCACCACCGCATCGAGCGACTGGCGATTGTAATCGACGATCCACCAGCAATTGCGCAGGCCGTGCTTCCAGCCCTCGATCAGCGCCTCGTAGATATTGCCCTCGTCCATCTCGGCATCGCCGATAAGGCTGATCATGCGCCCCTCGGGCCGATGCCCCATCAGGCCATGGGCTTTGACGTAATCCTGCACGATGGAGGAGAACAGGGTCTGAGCGACCCCGAGCCCGACCGAGCCGGTCGAGAAATCGACGTCATCCACATCCTTGGTGCGGCTGGGATAGCTCTGCACGCCCTTGTAGCCGCGGAAATTCTGCATCTTCTCGACCGGAAGGTTGCCGGCAAGATACTGGATCGCGTGAAAAATCGGCGAAGCGTGAGGCTTCACCGCCACGCGGTCCTCCGGTTTGAGCACATGCCAGTAAAGTGCGGTCATGATCGCGCACATCGAGGCCGATGAAGCCTGATGGCCGCCGACCTTGACCTCACCCGCCTCGCGAACATGGTTTGCGTTGTGGATCATCCAGGAGGCGAGCCAGAGCGTGCGGCGCTCCAGTTCCGCGAGATGGGGGAGGGTATTCGCCATATTGGATCTCCGAAAAGAATGCCGCTCAGGTCAGCTTAGAGCATAGCTCAGATCAGCAATCAGGTCGTCGATATGTTCGATCCCGACCGAAAGCCGGATCAGCCCCTCCGTAACGCCCATGGCTTCCCGGATCTCCGGGGCGACGCCGGAGGTGACCGTGGTCGAGGGATGGCAGACGAGCGATTCCGTGCCGCCGAGACTCACGGCGAGTTTCACGATCCGCAGGCGATCGAGCACGCGGAACGCCTTTTCGCGCGTGCCGACATCGAAGGACATGAGCGAGCCGGGGCCGGAGCATTGCTTGCGGTAGATCTCGTGCTGGCTGGAACCTTCCTTCGCCAGCGTGGGAAAGAACACGGCCTTGACGTCCTTGTGCTTCGAAAGCCAGCTGGCGATGGCGGTCGCGTTGTCGGCGGCGCGTTGCATGCGCAGCGTCACGGTTTCGAGCGAGCGTGACAGCATCCAGCACGAATGGGGATCGAGATTGCCCCCGAGAAGTCCGCGCAGGGCACGCACGGGCGTGATCGCCTCGCGATGGCCAAGGACGCCGCCGGCGATCAGATCGGAATGGCCGCCGACATATTTGGTCAGCGAATACAGCGACAGATCCGCACCGGCCGCGATGGCGTTCTGGAAAACCGGCCCCATCAGCGTGTTGTCCACGACGACGAGGGGACGATGCTTCTGGCGCGCGGCGCATTCCGTCGCAATTTGGGCGGAAAGGCCGATATCCGCCAGGGTAGCCAGGGGATTCGACGGCGTTTCGAGATAGATCATGGCGACACGCCCGTCGGCTTCGGCGCTCTGCACCGCCTTGCGCAGAGCCGCGCCGTCATTGGGGTCGGCGATGGGGCGGGCGGTGATCCCGAAATTCGGAAGCACCTTGTTGAGCAGGGCATCGGTGCCGCCATAGAGCGGGGTGGAATGCAGGATGATGTCGCCCGGCCGGCAATGCGCGAGCAGGATGGTCGCGATCGCCGCCATGCCGCTGGCGAAGACCGCGCCGGCATCCGCGCCCTCGAACAGGGCGAGGCGCTCCTCGACGATCTGCGCATTCGGGTGATTGAAGCGCGAATAGACAAGCCCGCCATCGACATCATTCTTGCCGGTCGTTCGCCCCGAGGCGATGTCGAAGAACTCCTTGCCGGCCTGTGCGCTGGGGAAGCAGAAGGTGGAGGTGAGGAACACCGGCGGCTTCACCGAGCCTTCGGATAAGGCAGGGTCGTATCCGTAGCCGAGCATGAGCGTCTCGGCATGAAGACGATGGCCGTTGAGTTCCTTGTCACGAAAATTCTTGCCCATAGCCTTGTGTCCTTGTTTTTCGGCGAGATGCCTTCCTTGCGAAATTATCACTCAAGAACTGATATCTCGCAATAATTTCGCTTGAAACAAGGAATAATTCAAATATTGAGCGTTATTCCGCTTTCAACGCGGTTGCCTGGCACGTGTTGCGCGTGCTCGCTCGGGAAAATGAGAAGTCTTTGCGTATGGCCGTGGACATTGACGAATTCGACCGCCAGATCCTGGCTGCTCTCGGGGAGAATGCCCGCCTCTCCAACCTTGAGCTTGCAGAGCGCGTGCCTCTCTCGCATTCCGCGATTTCGCGCCGGATCAAACGGCTCGAAGAGGCGAAAGTCATCCGCGCCTACAAGGCCTGCATTGACCCCGTCTTGGCTGGAGAAGAAGTGCGGGTCTTTGCCTCGGTCCAGCGGCAACCCCATGTGCCGGCGATCGAAGTCGCGCAGGCGCTCAAGGATATTCCCGGCATTGCGAGTTGCTGGATCGTTTCCGGTGATTGTGATGTGATGATCGAGATCACCGCGCGCGATATGGCGCATTTCTCGTCGATCATGCTCGACAAGGTTCAAAATGCGCAAGGTGTCGCTTCGACACGCTCCATGTTCATCCTGAACGCGCTCAAGGAGCGCTGATTTTGCAGCGCAGTAAAACCGCTCTTTCCCGCGCCATTTGCTCTGCCGGGAGTCTCAAACTCAAGATCCCGCATTCAAGACTTCGCTAACAAAGACTTGCCCATCCGGTCAAATCTGACATGATCCTGCCCGCGCTGCCGCAGACGCGGCGCCGGTGACGCGTGACGGGGTTCTTGCCGGCGAGTCCGGCACATCTTCCGCTTCATCCATGACGTGACGAAACCGCCGGGAAAACGGCTGGAATTCAAAAAAGAAGTCTCACGGAGTGAAACGCAATGACGGACAAGAAGACGAGTGGAGGCGTGACCTATTCCAAGGTCGACGACGCCTATTTCGCGAAACGCGGGCTCCGGCGGCATGCCGGTGTCGTTTCTCTCTGGGCGCTGGGGGTTGGCGCTGTGATTTCCGGGCATTTCTCCGGCTGGAATATCGGGCTTGCCTCTGGCGGCTGGGGCGGGATGTTCCTCGCGACCATCGTGATTTCCATCATGTATCTCGGCCTCACGTTTTCGATTGCCGAGATGGCGGCAGCCCTGCCCCATACGGGTGGCGCCTATTCCTTCGCCCGTTCCGCCATGGGGCCCTGGGGCGGGTTCATCACCGGCTTGTGCGAGAATGTGGAATACATCATCACGCCAGCAGTGATCGTCTTTTTCATCGGGACCTATCTGGGCGGCATATTCGGCACGGATGCCAGTTTCCAGCCGGTCTACTGGGTCTTCATGTATGTGATCTTCGTTGGGCTCAATGTTGTCGGCGTCGAGCTTTCCTTCCGCATCACGGTGGTGGTGACGCTCGCGGCCCTCGCCTGCCTGATCGCCTTCTGGATCAGCGCATTTCCGGCGATGGATTTCAGCCGCTGGGCGCTGAATATCGCGCCGGGTGGCGCGGAACTCCCCAATGGCGGCGGGCCGTTCCTGCCCTTCGGCTGGGGCGGCGTGCTGGCGTGCCTGCCTTTCGCGGTCTGGCTCTTCCTCGCGATCGAGCAATTGCCGCTGGCGGCGGAGGAATCGGTAGACCCCGTGCGTGACATGCCCAAAGGGATCACCCTCGGGATCTTCACGCTGATCGTCTCCGCTTTTATGATCCTGTGGCTCAATTCCTCGGTGGCGAACGGCGCTTTCGCGCTCGGTAAATCCGGCGAGCCGCTGCTCGATGGTTTCCGCGCGATCTATGGCACCAACATCGCCAAGGTGCTCGCCTTTATCGCCGTGGTGGGGCTCATCGCCTCGTTCCACACGATCATCTTCGCCTTCGGCCGGCAGATCTACTCGCTCTCGCGCGCGGGGTATTTCCCCTCCGGCCTTTCGGTAACGCATGGAAGCCGGAAGACCCCGCATGTCGCGCTGATCACCGGCGCGGTGATGGGGCTTGCGATCATGCTCGCGGTGTGGTTCTCGGCCGGTGCCGAGAAGGGCGCCGCCGTGATCGGCGGCACCTTGCTCAACATGGCGGTTTTCGGCGCCATGATTTCCTACATCATGCAGGGCCTGGCCTTCATCCTCCTGCGCAGCAAGATGGCGCATATCGCCAGGCCCTATCGCAGCCCTCTGGGCTCGCTTGGCGCTGCACTCACCGTGATCATCGCCACGGTGACGATCTGGTTCCAGTTCCAGGATGCTGTTTATGTGCAAGGGGTCTATTATGTGGCGGCATGGTTTGCGATCGGCATCGTGTATTTCGCGCTTGTCGGGCGTAACAAGCTGATCCTCTCGCCGGAGGAGGAATTCGCGCTGTCCAAAGGCGCCGGCGAATATAGATCGCATTGAGGAGAAGGGGGGCGGCGGCATCTCCGCCGCCCCTGCTCCGGACCCATATTCGGAAAAGGGCAGGCATGGCCTATGAACGTGTTGACCGGGCGATTGCGGACGGGAATTTCTGGAGAGCAAAGGAGATTCTCCAGGGCCGCTTTGCGTCGGCTGTTTTCGATCTGGAATTGTTCAGGCGATATGGTGAAGTTCTGCTGGTGACGGGAGATGATATCGCGGCAGGAAGGATGCTTTTTTGCTCCGGTGCCAGGAACCCGGAATTCAAGGCTGCGATTTCTCTTTTCCTGTCACGGAACAGCCGGACGAATCCGCGTGCGTTTCTTTCCTCGTTGCCATTGTCGATGAGGCGACAGGGGCATCTCCTGGATTTCATTGTCTCCGAGGAGTTCGAATCAGGCGGTTGGACGGAACATGCCCTTAGCCAGGTCCGCGCTGCCCCTCTAAAGTTGCCTCCGCAGCCTCAAAAACCTCTATCAGGGCTGGAAAGACTGAGGGAGAAGATGATGGGACTTGTCGCGGTTGGCCTCGGAATGCTCCTGATCCTGTCATTGATCGTGGGCGTGACCACGATCATCGGCTTTGTTGGATCATATCTCATCACGGGAGAAATAGGGCCCCGGAAATCCACATGCCCGGACCGGGCAAGTCTGGCCTGCCTAAGGAACGGATAGGTAGCTGATTATTGAAGGGATGGTAGCAGTGAGTGGGGACGCACTTCATCGGCACCGCCCTTGATACATCAGGTAAATTTCCGATCTTCTGCCCAATACTTTTCTACCATTTGGGCATAAGACTGCCCAAAATTGGATAGCGGATTGCCCATATGGTCAGAGGTTTGAACCGCTCCGGGTTTGCCGGAGGCTCCAACTTACAAATAGGATGGAGCCATGACGAGCAAAACGACGAACAAGTTTTCACCCGAAGTCCGCGCCCGTGCCGTGCGGATGGTTATGGATCACGAAGGTGAGCACACTTCGCGCTGGGCGGCTGTGGCGTCGATAGCCGCCAAAATCGGCTGCTCCGCCCACCCG
>JAIUNR010000003.1 GCA_020161575.1 Pseudomonadota bacterium | reverse complement strand
AACGGCTCATAATAGCCGCCATGTTGGTGACGCGGGGTGGAGCAGCCCGGTAGCTCGTCAGGCTCATAACCTGAAGGTCGTCAGTTCAAATCTGGCCCCCGCAACCAAATTACAAAAGATAATTCAAGAGCTTATGCAAAAAAGCCCGCTCGCCCAAAGCCAGCGGGCTCGCGCTTGTCCCAGACGTGGCGCGTCTCAGCCGCCAAGGCACCCATCAGAGACCGCCAACAGAGCGCGCGCTTGTCTCCGAAAAACGCAAAACCAACAATAAAAGAATAAATAACCCAGGCTCCAGCACCAAAATGTAAAACAAGACGCCCCAGCCAGTGGAAAATATCCAGCACCCAAATGGAACCATAAGAACGTGGGCAGCGTGCCAAAGCGAAAATCATAACATTAAGGAGCCCTTTGTAGATTCCAAGGGGTGCTCAAAAGATGCAAGGATAGCGCTCCAGATCAGTCGATCGTTCATGCTCCCTAGCGAAGAAATGATGATTTTGGATGTAGAGCGGGGATAAATATTTTTGTTTTTCTGTGGTTTTCTGAGTTTCTATTGAAGTCATCGTCAACCAAGAAATAGCCTTGTCAAAGAGGGTGGGTTTCTTGGAGAGGATGATGAAGAATCAAGAAAAAATTACCCTATCAAATCTTGAGAAAGCAACCCCGCGCAGGCGGCGAAAAACCCGGCTCAGGGGAATGGTCACCCTTGGCGAAGCGGCGCGCTGCGCCTTGACCGAGCGTTTGAGCGAAGCCTGTGCCGCGGCCTGGCAGGCGGTTCCCCACCAGCACCTGCGTCGCCCCACGCGCTGCGTGGCGCCGGTCGCGGCTGCACGCCAGACCGCCATCTATTTCGCGCATGTTTTCTTTGCCGCCAATCTCACCCGTGCCGGCCGCATGGTCGGGCGGGACAGGACGACCGCCCGCCATGCCTGCGCGCGGATTGAAGATTGGCGGGATGACGCGGATATCGATCGTGCCTTCAACCTGTTCGAGCCCGCCCTGCGCGTCTGGCTCGAAACCTTCATTCCGGAGGAGGAGGCATGAAGGCGCCGAGCGAGATCGAAGCCGAATATCGACGCATGGGCCAGCGCCTGCTGAGGCGGCTGGCGCAGCCAGGTTCGAGCGTGGAAAAGAAGGGAGACGAGTTGATCTTCTACGGGGCGCGGAAGGCGATCGCGACGGCTTGCGGCATGCCCTCGGGGGTTCTGGCGGGCTTGCTGGAATCGGGGGTGGTCAAATGCGTCTCGCAGCAAGGAAAGACGCGCTTCAGCATCACGCCGGAAGGGCTGGCGCGCCTGCGGCGGGAGAACGCGGAGGAGGATCCCTTCGCGAGCCAGCACAGATTGCTCGCGCAAGCGCAGCCCGAACCAACATCCGAGGCCGCGCCAACCCGCATCAATCTGCGTGAGGACCCGCTCGAGATGCTCCGGCGGGCCGGCATATTGCCGGCCCTGATCGGGGCGGCGGAGATCGAGGCGGGCATGCGCCTGCGGCGAGATTGCTATCTGGCAGGCTCCGCGCCACAGATGGGCGTGAACTGGTCGCGGCTCGCGGTCGACAATTCGTGCCGGCATGACGGGCTCACGCTCTCAGAAGGCGCGATGGCGGCGAAAGCACGGGTTGATCGGGCCATGCGCAGCGTCGGACCGGATTTCGCAGGAATCCTGTGGGATATCTGCGCCTTTTCCAAAGGGCTGGAAAGCATCGAGCGGGATTACGCGATCCCGCTTCGATCGGGCAAGGTGATCCTTGCCTATGCCCTGAGGGCCTTGGCGCGGCATTACGGGCTCCGCAATGCGGCGACCGGCCCGGAGCGATCGCCGATGCGGCAATGGCACGATGAGGAGGCCGCGACGCGGCGTTTCGGCGCTTAGAGCATTTTCCGCTTCTGCGGATGCCGGTGGATCGAAAGAAAATGCGCTAAAACAAAAGATAGAGCGGGCGATCTGATCGAGGCAGATCGCCCGCTCCAGCAAGGCAAAGGGCAGTCGCCCCGGCTTACGGCGCCAGGGCGGCGGCCTCGGCCTTGATCCGGGCGACCATCGAGGCAAGGCCGTTCGCGCGTTGCGAGGTCAGGTGATCGCGCAAACCGATTTCCGCAAAGAGCGCATGGGCGTCGAGGGCGGCGATTTCGGTCGGGGTCGCGCCATCGAAGATCGCAATGACGAGCGCTACCAGCCCTTTGACGATGAGGGCATCGCTGTCGCCGAGCAGATGGACGCGCCCCTGCTCGTCGCGGCTGAGCACAAGCCAGACCTGGCTGGCGCAACCCTGAACGCGATTGGCCTCCACCAACTTTTCGGCGGGGAGGGGAGGCATCTGTTTGCCGAGATCGATCAGATAGCGATAGCGCTCATCCCAATCATCGAGAAAAGCGAGGTCGTCGCGAATGGATTGCAGGCTTGGCATGAATTCTCCGAGCGTCTGTGACGCAGGCTCGGAAGTGGGCGCGCGCGAGGATCGCGTCAAGACCTTTTTGGCAAGGGGCGGCGTGGCGGCAAGGGAAGATCGACCGCGGGCAGCGCGGTGCTGTCCTTGGAGCCCTCGGCCATGAGGGCGAGCGCCTTTTCCGCCATGCCCTGGCACAGCTTCGGGTTTTCCATGCACAGATTTGCCGCCTGACGCGAGGTTTCGCGCAGGCCCTGTGCCGAGGCGCTGGCGATATCGCTCGACGCCACCGGCGGTGTTCCGCCTGAATGGACGAGGTAGACCGTGAAAGCGGCGACTGCGATTCGGGTAAGCATGGTTGTTCTCCCGGCCCTGTCCCAGCCTCGCAGGGAGGCACGAAAATCACGTTGGGCTTTTATGTAAAATGCGCGACATTTCGTCGCCTGCACCAGCGGCGGATGGCGTCGCCCGGCCTTCGTCGCGAGGCGGGACAAGGACAAACAGGATCACACACCGCTTGTTCACCATAGGCTTGAAAACCAGCCTGCGGGCAGGGCGGAAGTGCTGGTTGAGGCTTTGCCTTAGCCTCCGCTTAAGACGCCCGGTCCATGGTCGGGGCGGGGTTGGAGTTAAACAACGGGAAACCGGGTCTTCATGCGTATCAACTGGAGCCGGCGAGAAGGTGCCGCACCGGGTTCGGAAGCCGGTGGAGTCATGCCTGGCGAGGCGGTACGGCACGAGCATGTCGCGCGGCAGGTCGGAATACTGGCCTGCGCGATCGCGCTGGGCACGCTGCTCGTATTGCTGCCGGCGCGTGGAAGCGCCGCGACCTTCTCCGAATTGCCGGCGCTGGCAGGCTTGCTCGCGGCCAATGTCGCCGGGTTCCTGTTTACGCGCGCGCGGCTGGCCGGCGCCTCGGCCTTGTTCAGCGCTCTTGCGATTCCTTTCCTTCTCCTCTCGCGCATGCCATGGGCGTGCGGTGTCATTCTAGCGGGTTTCGCGCTCGGAGAGATGTTGATCCTGCGCCGCGGCGGGGCACGCTTTGCGCCTGCAATCATGGTTTCGAGCGCGGCGCTTGTGGCTGGGGGGCTGCTTCTCTCCGAGGGGCGTCTTGGCGTGGTCCTTTTCGCACTGGCGGCATGGGCGCCGCTGGCAAGCCTTGCCCTTGGCGCCGCGCGCTCGCCGGCGCGCATGACGGATTCGTCGTTGATTGAGCGGGAGAACCGGCAATTGCGCGCGCTTCTCGCTGCTTCCACGCAGCAGGATGATACGCGGGGCGTCTTTGTCGTGGATGTCGCCGGTCGACCGGATGTGATGGCGGATCTCATGCCGCAGCGCCTGATCAGGCTGCGTGCAGAGGAAACGCTGGTCGATGCCATCCTGATCGCGGATCGTGTGGCGGTGCTCCGCGCGATTTCCGATGCACTCTATGAGCAACGCGCGGTATCTGGTCTGCCTGTCCGCATCCGTCGCGAGCAGAGCGGCGCAGGCTACCCCTATCCGCCGCGCTTTGATGATGCGCTTTGCGATATCCGGCCGGCGGAAGGGCTTTTCGGCAAGGTGATTGTCATGATCCGCATGTCGACGCATGCGGGCGCGCTGGAGCCGCGGGGAGGCGGCCGCAGTGATGCCGCGCTTGCCGGGCTGCTTCACGATTGCACGGCCCCGTTCAATGCCGGGCTGGGCTTTCTCGAAATGATCGCGGATCCGAGGCTCGCGCCACGCGACATCGCGACTTATCGCGAATTTGCAGCGGAAGCTGCAAAGGCGGTGGGCGAGGCCCATCGCAACGCGATCCTGCTCGCGGGTTGGTTGCGGCTGCTCGAGGGTGGTCCGGGCGAATCAGTGCGCTGCGAGCCGCGTCGGCTGGTTCAGGACGCCTTGCGCATGTTGAACCTGCGCGAGGCGTGCGAGCGCGGCGAAATCGGGATTGCCGAGGCGGGGACGGGGGAAGAGGGGCGCTTTCCGCTCATGCAGGCATGTCTTGCGGTCGGTGCGTTGCTGCGCTTCGGGCGTGGCGCGGAGAGCTGCACCCTGGCATGGCGGCGTTCCGGCGAGGATATGATCCTCAGTTGCCGGCGCGGAGGGGGAGATGCGCCTGCGGCGCTGGATGCGATGCAGCAGGCGCTTGAGGCGCGCATCGGGCAGGGTGGAACCTGCCTGTTCGGCTCCGAAAATGCCGGAGAACGGCATGTGCGTCTTGTCGCGGCCTATACCGCATCTGAGCCGCGCGTTGGCGTGGTGGACGGGAATGACAGCAGGGACGGCGCGATCCGTCTCGCTTCTTGACGATCGGGGGGATTTGATGGCTCGGACGGGACAGTTTACAGGGCGCGTCGCGGCGATGCGTGCGGAAGGTTTTAGGCTGACACGCTGGCATCTAGCCGGCGCTGCGGCCCTGGCTGCCGCCGGCGCGATCGTTGTGAACGCGGTCGCGCTACAATCAGAAAAGCATCCGGCACCGATGTTCCGTGCGGTCGCCAAGGCACCCGAGCCGGTGCCGCTTCCGCCTGTGCGGGTCGAGGCGGCGCGCCCTGCGGCGCCGGCCCAGCCGGTTCCGGTTGCTGTGGCAAAGCCCGTGGCGGAAAAGCCGAAGGCTCCGAGCGAGCCTAGCGATACGCTTCTGATGGAAATCCAGAGCGAACTCGCCAAGCGCGGCCATTTCAAGGGTGAGCCGAATGGTCGCCCTGGCCCGACGACGACGCAGGCGATCCGCGACTTCCAGTTCGCCCAGCGCCTGCCGGTTGACGGCAAGCCGAGTGAAAACCTGCTGCGCGAGGTGATCGCGAGCAAGGTGACGATGAAGGACGAACTCCTCGATCTCGTCAAAAAGGCGAATGGCGACGACAAGACCACGCGCATGATCGCCGATATCCAGCGAGCGCTGAACAAGGCCGGCTATGGTCCGCTGACCGAGGATGGCCAGATGGGGCCTTCCACGAAGACCGCGCTTGCGCGTTTCGAGTCCGATAGAAAGCTTCCGCCGCGCGGCGAGCCGAAAGGCCCGGTCCTCAAGATGTTGGCTTCGGCGAGCGGCGTCCCGATTTCGCAATGATCGCGCGACGATGCGGCTGACCAGCGATTTCTTCGTTTCGGCTTATCTGCGTCGCTGCGGCATCGAAGGGGCTTTCGCCGGGCTCCGGCGGCGGGGCGGGGCGGAAGCGGGCGCAATTTTCGTGCTGATCGATCGGCTGGATGGCACGATGGTTCTCTATGGGCCCGCACCCCAGAGCGAATACGAGGGGAAACCTGCGGATCGCGTTTTCACCCGGCTTCACAAGAGTGACAATCTCACGCGGGAAGAGGTGGAGAAACGCCTCGCGCGCGAGATGGATTTCGACCCCGATTGCTGGATTGTCGAGGTTGAGGACCGCGAAGGCCGACATTTCCTGGATGTAGTGGAATAACGCTTGCTACCTTGTGTTGACCGGGTTCACCCTTGTGTGTCAACCTGTGGTTGACCATTGGCCCCGTTTCGGGACGGATGTTAGCGATCTCTTAAGGTATTCGGCCCAACTTCGCGAAAGATGTCCGATTCGACCCTTTTCGTCATGGGCCGGGCGGCATCCGAGGAGAATGGCCATGGGCGACATTATTCGCTTCAGGCCTCGTCAAGGGGCCAGACCGGAAACGCCGGTTTCCCAATCGGGAAACGGTGAACAAGGCAGCGCGACGATCCTGCTCTTTCTCGGTGTTCGTTATGAGCGCCATGAGGGGCTGGATCATACCCCGCCGAAGCCGCATGCGCGGCGCGGTGGCCGCAAGCGCGCCTGACCCCTCATTGTTTCATACCGGCGTCAGGAGGACGGCGATGGCATGCCATGCCGCTTGGACTTCGCGTAAATTGCGGCTGCGTATCGCCCCTGCCTTTCTGATCCTCGCTTCCGGCCTTTCATTGGCGGGATGCATCCAATCGACCGGCGATTTCGGGCGCCCCCATCAGGGCTTTTCCGAGAATGTGCTCTATCCCTTCACCGGCAGCATCGGCGCCGCGGTTCGTGGCGAGCCGGTCTCGACCTATGCGCTGACCGAGGACGAGAAGGAGCTGCGCAACCGGGCCTGGAACTTCCTGATGCCGGAAGTGGACGCGCCGCGCGGAGCCTGGCACCAGGATCATCTCGGGTTCTACCGGCATTTGCCGCCCCGCCAATCCGACGTGACGCTCTATCACCGGACGATCATGGGGGGTCCGCAATTGGGCACGTTCGGCGGCGACTCGCCGATTTTGCGGCGCGTAATGAACCCGGAGGGTGATTTCCGCTCTCTCACGTCACGTTACAACCGCGTGCGCGACAGCATCTCGGCGGATCACGCGCTCATTCCGTATTTCAAGCTCGTGGCGTCGCAGGTCGCGCAGGCGGATCACGTGCGGGTGCGCTCGCTGGAGCATGTCGCTCATCTCACCGCCGAGCAGCGTCAGCAGGCGCTGGCGCGCGTCTGCGAGAATGCGATGATCGTCGCGCGCGTGAACTGGGCCTTCTTCGATCGCGCGGCACAATATCGTTATTCGCTCGAGCATCTGCTGGTCGAGGGGCCGGAGCGCGAGGCGATTCCGGCCGAGCGCACGCTCATGGCCTATGAGCAGGATATCGGTGCCTTCACGAAGGATACGCGCATTCCCGAACATTGTATCCGCGAGGTGGCCGCGCCGCCGGTGCTCAGGGCGCGCCCGCTGGTGCGCAAGGGCTGAGGCGGCCTGGAGCGGAAAATGCTCTAATCGGGGAGGCGTTCACTCTCGCAGCGCGCCTCCCGCAACACGGTCTCGGCGCGTTCGCGTGAGCTGGGGCGATCGACCAGCACCTTGAGAATGGCGAGCCCCCGCGATCCGGGCGCGGCGATGCGGATTTCCTCGATGACCTGATCTTCCTCATCTAGCGCGAGGATACGCTCGAGCTGTTTTTGGGTCGCGATGACGATATCGAGGCTGCCCCCTGTCGCGGCGCGATCCGACACAGAGTTGAAAATACCGCGATGCCGCTCGGCGAAGGCGATCGAGAGATAGGTTTCCGACAATTTCACGCGCAGGCGCACGGGGCCCTCGTCCAGCGCATATCGGCAGATTGCAATTGCCGTGGCCCTGTCGAAGAACGGGATGGCCTGCGCGGCCCGATCATCGAGCGGGGCGAGCGCGTTGATAGGCGCATCCTTCTCCAGACGCGAAAAGGCATCCTCGGTGGAGAAGCGCGGCAGGGCAAAGAGGCTCGCGACATGGGCGATCCCCGCGGAGAGCACGAAAGCGAGCAAAAGCAGGGCGGCTCTCACGGGAGGCATTCCTGTTTGCTCAGACGCGGCAGGAAACGCCGGTCCAGCCGGGTCGCGGTTGCCGCGAGCGGTGTTTCGTAAAAGCGCAGTGCGATGACGAAGCTGCCTTCCCTTCCCCCTGTCGGGAGCCAATTGCCTGATGCAGGCTCCGGCGCGATTGTGACGACAAAGGGCCCTTCCGCATCGCGCAGGATCTCCGCCGAGGTGAAGTCATGGCGTTCCGCCAGATTGGGCAACGCCTTGCCGGATGGGTCCGTGATGGCGAGGGTCCAGAAACGTGCAGCGGGAAAGGGGGAGGCGAGCGTGTAGCGGCACCGCCGCTCGAGCGGGGCGCCGCTCTCATCCTGCCGGGCGAACAGCGAGAAGCCCTCGCCCGAGGCCAAGGGAAGATCGCCCAAGGCAAAGAGCCTTCCGCGCGTATAGGGATCGATATCGGCGGCGCCGATATGGGGGCTGAATTCCCAAGGCGGAAAGCGCGAGGCAAGAAACAGGCTGTCGGGGCGCACCGCCCGCTCTGTCAGGGCCAGGCCGGCCAGCGCTCCCGCCACGACCACGATCAGGAAGAGGAAGAACCGCATTCCGCCTCAGGTGCGCCTGTCGACCGGGCGAAGCTGTGAAACGGGGCCTTCTCCCGCGCCATCTTCGCCAATGGCCTCGATTTCCCTCAGCAGGGATTTGCCGCGCGCGGAAAGCCGGTAAAGGCGTGGGCCCTGTTTGGCGCTGTCGGGCGTGCCGGCGATTTCGGCGAGTTTCGGGTCCTTCTGCGGCGCGTCCTCCTCGCCAAGCCCGAGAATGTTGCGGGTCTCCACATCAAGATGCGCGAAGGCCATGACCTGCTGGAAAGCCATGGCGGGCAGGGAGCCGCCGGTCATGTTCCGGGTGCCGGAATAATCGTCATTGCCGAACCAGACCGCCGTGGTGAAATTGCCCGAATAGCCCACGAACCAGGCGTTGCGGTATTCATCGGTCGTGCCGGTCTTGCCGGCTGTCGGCACGCCCGGAAGAGCAGCGCGCTTGCCGGTGCCGTCCGTCACGACCTTGCGCAGCATCCGGTTCATGTCCAGTGCCACATAGGAAGGCAGCGCCTGCGGGCGCTTCGACAGGTCCGTCTCGGCGCTGTAGATGACCTCACCGGCGGCGTTGAGAACCTCGCGCGCGACATAGGGTTTCGTCTGTTTGCCGCCATTGGCGAAAACATTGAAGCCGGTCGCCATGTCGATCACCGTGACTTCGGAGACGCCCAGCGGCATGCCGGGAATGTCGCGGACCTCGTTGGCGAAGCCCGAAGCGCGCAGGATCTCGTGTACGCGGGCACGGCCGGCCTTGTGGTTGCCCTTGCCGACCTTTTCATTGAGCTGGATCGGGATCGTGTTGATCGACTTGGCGAGCGCGACGATGGCCGGCATGGAGCCGGCATAGGAGCGGCCGTAATTCTGCGGGCACCAGGGGCGGCCGATATTCACGCAGGTGGGTTTGTCGACGACGATGCTGTCGGGCTTGATCACGCCATCGAGCAGGGCGGCGGCGTAAATGTAGGGCTTGAAGGACGAGCCGGGCTGGCGCATCGCATTGGTCGCGCGGTTGAACTGGCTTTGGCCGTAATCGCGTCCGCCGACCATCGCGCGCAGGCCGCCGGTATGATCGAGCACCACGATCGCGGATTGGTGGACACCGTAGGAAGGGCCGTGCTGGCGCAGGATCGTGTCCGAGGCGCGCTCCGCGTGACGTTGCAGGCCGTGATCGATGGTCGCGCGCACGGTCAGCACCCGGTGATTGCCGAGCTTGCCAGAAGCCGCGAGCTGCTTGATCTCCTCGAAACCGTAATCGAGCGCATAATCGGCGATATTCTGGTTTGCGCGCTCCACGGGTGTCGCCGGATTACGCAGCGCCGAGGAAACCTGACCCTGCGTGAGAAAGCCGGCCTCGACCATGTTCGAGAGCACATCCGCCGCGCGCGCACGCGCCGCCGGAAGATTGACATTGGGCGAGAATTTGGAGGGGGCCTTGAAAAGCCCCGCAATCATGGCCGACTCGGCGAGGGTCAGATCGCGCACATCCTTGCCGAAATAGTGATCGGCGGCGGATTGGACGCCGAAGACGCCGTTCCCGAGATAGGCCCTGTCGAGATAAAGGCGCAGGATCTCGTCCTTGGAGAGGCGGGCCTCGAGCCAGAGCGCGAGGAAGGCTTCCTTGACCTTGCGCTCGATCGAGCGCTCGTTGTTCAAAAAGAGGTTCTTGGCAAGCTGCTGGGTGATGGTCGAGCCACCCTGCACCACGCCGTTGGCGCGTGCATTGGCCATCATCGCCCGCATCAGGCCGGAAGGGTCGATGCCGAAATGCTCGTAGAACCGGCGGTCCTCTGTCGCGAGCGCGGCTTTGACCAGATGTTCGGGCAGATCGGAAATGGCGATCGATTGCGAATGCAGGATGCCGCGCCTGCCGATGATCGCGCCGGTCTGATCGACGAAAGTGACGGCGAGATCCTGCTGCTTGAGCCAGTTATCCTCGTCAATCGCACGGAAAGCGGGTTTTGCGAGCGCGACCATCAGCACCCCGCCGATGGCGATATAGGTCAGCGCCTCGCAGGCCAGCGCCACGACCATGCGTCCGGCGGGGGAGGGTTCCAGCCTGTCCGACAGGTCACGGATACGCCAGAGTCTTTCCTTGAGCCGCTCTCCGGTCTCGCGCAGCGAGTGCTCGAGCCAAGCATCCGCGTCGCGCAGGCGACGCGTGAAACGCTCGACAAAGGTGATGCGGCGAAACTCTGCCATGCAGCCGATCTATATAAGGAATCAGGAACATTTCCATCGTCGGGAAGCGAATTCCCGACGCTTCGCCTATAAACCCAAATCACGATCCGTTGAAGCGCCGACTTGACGCCGCCGCGACCGGAGACGAAGGGAAGATATGAGCACGGCGCACCCTTTCTGGAAAACGAAAACCCTGGCCGAAATGGATCCCACGGAATGGGAGAGCCTGTGTGACGGCTGCGGTCGCTGCTGCCTGATCAAGCTCGAGGATGAGGAGAGCGGCGCCTATTACTTCACCGATGTCGCCTGCCGCCTGTTCGACGGCGATACCTGCCGCTGCAAGGATTACCCCAACCGCGACCGCGAAGTGCCCGATTGCGTGCGCCTCGACGCAGGCAATGTCGGCGCGCTCGGCTGGATGCCGCCGAGCTGTGCTTATCGCCTGCTGGCGGAAGGCAAGGACCTTCCCGCTTGGCACCCGCTGGTTTCCGGCCGGAAGGAAAGCGTGGCCGAAGCCGGAGTGAGCGTCGCCGGACGCATTCACGGCCATGAAGATGCCTATTCGGTGCCGGAACTGGTCGCGCGGATCCGCAAATGGCCCGGTGCCTGGCCCCGGCGGAAGCCTTCGAGTAATCCCCGTTAACGATGAAGTATTCAGGGATAAAAAATCAGACTTGACGGCGTGACGGTGTGGAGGTATCTTTTCCTCACGCTCCAGAATTGTCGATGAACGCGATGGAGCAATCATCTTAAGAACAATATGATTCATATTCTGCGATGTCGCGGCAAAAAGCGCGATGCGTGGTGCTCGGAATTCGTGGAAATACATCAGGCTCGCCATCCGGCGGGCCTTTTTGTTTGCCGCGAGTTGCGCGCTGTGCGCGGCCTCGATGCCGTTCGATCTTCATGCCCTGTTCCGAAGGAGGCGCTGCCGATGGCAAGTCAATCCGCGAGAAAGCGAAGCCCGGCCCAGCCGGGGCGCGCCCAACTCGTGAAGCGGCTCTGGCGCACGGCCGAGAAGCAGGTCGAAACCATCGAAGCCCGCATGGCGGCGATGGCGGGCGAGCCCGCCGGGCTGGAGCGCGAGGCGAAGATCCTCGCCGTGATCGCCCGCACCCTCCGTGATCTTGTGGCGCTCGATGTCGAGGCGCGGGCGGCGGGGATCGGTGGAAAACGAAAGCAGGGCAACAGCGCCGGAGGCGAGCAAGAGGATGGCGGATATTCCGGGGCAGCCCGTGACCTCAGCGCTTTCCGCGAGGAGCTTGCGCGACGTCTTGATCAGCTTCGCGCAGGCGGGGCAGGGGGAAACCCTGATCCGCAGTCTTGGGCCGACGGATCTTGAACGCCTCCTCTCGGATTGGCCGCTTTTCGCCCGCGACGACCAATTGCCGCCGGAATACGCGCAGGGCGGCGGCGGCTGGCATACCTGGCTGGTGCTGGGCGGACGCGGTGCCGGCAAGACCCGTACCGGCGCGGAATGGGTACGCGGGGTTGCGCTGGGGGTTCCGCCTTTCGCACAGCGCCCGGTCGGACGTATCGCGATCGTCGGCGAGACGATGCAGGATCTGCGCGAAGTGATGGTGGACGGGGTTTCCGGCCTGCTCGCGGTGCATCCGCGCTGGGAAAGGCCGAGCTGGAGCGCGTCGCGGCGGCGGCTTGAATGGAAGAACGGCGCGGTGGCGCAGGGATTTTCGGCGGAGGACCCGGAATCGCTGCGCGGCCCGCAATTCGGTGCTGCCTGGTGCGACGAGCTCGCCAAATGGGCCTATGCCGACAAGGCGTTCGACATGCTGCAATTCGGGCTTCGTCTCGGCGAGAGGCCGCGACAGGTGATCACCACGACGCCGCGGCCCATCGCCTTGCTCAAGCGCCTCGCGGGCGATGCCCGCACGGCGCTCAGCCGGGCGCCGACACGGGCGAATGCCGCCAATCTCGCGCCGAATTTCCTCGCCGAGATCGTGAGCCGTTACGCCGGCACGCGACTAGGCCGGCAGGAACTCGACGGTCTTTTCATCGAGGAGAGCGCCGACGCGCTTTTCAGTCGCGCAACGATCGAAGCCGCACGGATCACGCATCTGCCGGGGCTTGCGCGCATTGTTGTCGCGATCGATCCGCCGGCGGGCGGAAAACGCGGCGGGCGCTGCGGGATCGTGGTCGCGGGGCGTGACGAGGCCGGTCTCCTCTACGTGCTGGAGGATGCCTCGCTCGAAAGCGCCCGGCCCGAAAGCTGGGCGGCGCGCGCCATCGAGGCCTATCACCGCCATGACGCCGATGCGCTGGTCGCGGAGGTCAATCAGGGCGGCGAAATGGTTGCGAGCGTGCTGGGCGCGCGCGATGCCTCCGTCCCGGTCACCAAGGTGCGGGCGAAGCGGGGCAAGCATATCCGCGCCGAGCCGGTCGCGATGCTTTACGCGCAAGGCCGGGTACGCCATGCCGGCGCCTTTCCCGCGCTGGAAGACGAGATGGCGGCTTTCGGCCCGGATGGGCTCGCGGATGGCCGCTCGCCGGACAGGCTCGACGCGCTGGTCTGGGCGATCACCCATCTCGCGCTCGACGGCGAGGTCGGCGCGCCGCGGGTGCGGCGGCTGAGCTGAGTTGCTCATCGAAAAACGATCAACCGAAGGAGGGCCGAATGGCCGGATTTCTGGCGCGCCTGTTCGGCACGCAGACCAAGGCAGCCGCGACTGCGCGCCGGGCGCCGCTTGTCGCCTTCCATCAGCCCGGCCCTGGCTTTTTCACCCAGAGGCACGGCACGGGGCTGATCCGCTCCGGGTATCATCATAACGCGATCGCCTATCGCTGTGTCCGGCTTGTCGCGGAGACGGCTGCGACGATCGGCTGGACGATCCTGATCGACGGGGAGGAGCGGCGCGATCACGCGATCGAGGCATTGCTGGCGCGCCCCAATGCGCGCGAGAGCGGGCCGGAGCTGATGGAAGCGCTCTACGGGCATCTGCTCCTGTCGGGCAACGCCTATTGCGAAGTGGTGACAGCGCGGGAGCGGCCTGTCGCGCTGCACGTGCTGCGGCCAGATAGGGTGCGGATCCTCGAGGGGCCCGATGGCTGGCCGATCGCCTATGAATACCAGGCCGGCGCGCGCGCCGCCCGGCTCGCGCTGGAGGCCGGGGCGCCGAGCCCGGTGCTGCACCTGCGCCTGTTCGATCCGCTCGACGATCATTACGGCTTCGCGCCGCTCGCGGCGGCGCAGATGGCGCTCGAGATGCACGAGGCGGCCAGCCGCTGGAACAAGGCGCTGCTCGACAATTCGGCACGCCCTTCCGGCGCGCTGGTTTACGGTGCGCAGGACAATCTCTCCGAAGAGCAGTTCGACCGGCTGAAGGAAGAGCTGGAAAGCGCCTTCCAGGGCGCGGGGAATGCCGGAAGGCCGATCCTGCTCGAAGGGGGGCTCGATTGGAAGCCGCTCTCGCTCTCGCCCAAGGACATGGATTTCATGGAGGCGCGGGCGGGCGCGGCGCGCGAGATCGCGCTGGCTTTCGGTGTCCCGCCGCTGCTGCTCGGCCTGCCGGGGGACAACACCCATGCCAATTACGCCGAGGCCAACCGCGCCTTCTGGCGCACCACCATCCTGCCGCTGGTGCAACGCACGCAAGGCGCGATGGCGCATTGGCTCCAGCCCTATTTCAAGGAGCGCATCCGCTTCGAGCCCGATCTCGACCGGATCGAGGCGCTGGCCGGTGAGCGCGAGGCGCTCTGGCGGCGGGTCTCGGCGGCGGATTTCCTCGGCGAGGACGAGAAACGCGAAGCCGTTGGATATGGGCGGCGTGCGCGGCCGGCGGAAAAAACCGCCGGATGAACACCATCACCGACACCATCATCGCGCGCGGCGACCTCGCGCATCTCGCGCTGTTCCTATGGGCGGGGGGCGCTTCATGGCTTCTCTCCCAGAGCCTGCGCGAACTCGCGGCCACCAACCGGCGTTTCGATGCTTTCGTGCGCGAACTCGCGCGCTTCAACAGCCGCCATCGTGGACAGGAACCATGAATATCATCCGTTTTTCCATGCGACGGCCCTCGCGGCCGGCAATGCAACCGCGCAGCGCCGAAAGCGTATTCCGGCGCTTCTTCCGGCTTATCGAGCGGCTTGAAGCCGCGCAGGAACCGCAAGGCGGCGCGGCGCCCGAGACGAAGGCCCGCATCACGCGGCTCGACAATGCGCCGCACCGCCCTGGCTGATCCGTTTTTGCGAGAGGTTCAATGCCCATGCTCATCCCTTCCGGCCGTTCCCCCTCCCTCGCGGCCCGGAACGGCGTCCGCCAGCCTGTCCTCGCGGGCAAGCAGGCGGACGCCGCCCTTATTGCAGACGCGGCGAGCGGCGTCATCGAGGGCTATGCCTCCCTCTTCGGCGTGATGGATCTCGGTCGCGATATCGTGATGCCCGGTGCTTTTCGCGAGAGTGTCGCGGCCAAGGGGGCAGGCGGCATCCGCATGCTCTGGCAGCACCAGCCGGACGAGATCGTCGGGATCTGGACGAAGATCGAGGAGGACCGGCTCGGCCTTCACGTGCAGGGCAGGCTGGATCTCGACCAGAAGCGGGCGCGCGAGGCGCTCAGCCTCATGCGCAAGGGCGCGCTGGACGGGCTCTCGATCGGGTATCGCAGCGAGGCGGAGCGCCGCGACCGGGAAACCGGCCTGAGGCGGCTCGAACGCATCGATCTTTGGGAGATTTCGCTCGTGACGTTTCCGCTTCTGCCGCAGGCGCGCATCCGAAGCGTCAAGGCCGCCCCCCTTCACGCCGGATAAATTCCGGCCTTCCGCCGCCCTCGCGCGGCTTTTTCCGAAAGGACCACCTGATGGACCATGCCAGCCTGGCGCATGACGCGCCGGAAACCAAGATGATCGCGACCTTCGAGGCGTTCAAGGCCGCCAATGACGCCCGCCTCGCGGAAATCGAGCGCAAGCAGAGCGCGGATGTGCTTCTCGAAGAGAAGGTGGAACGCATCAACCGCGAACTCGATCTTCTCGCAAGCCGGGCGCGGCGTCCGGCCCTTGCCGGCGGCGCGATGGGGGAAGACGCCTTCGCCCACGAGCACAAGGCGGCGTTCAACACCTATATACGGACCGGGCAGGCCGATCCGATGCGCATGATCGAGGCCAAGGCGCTCAACGGCGCGCTGGCGCCCGACAGCGGCTATCTCCTGCCGACCGAAGCCGAGGCCTCGGTCCTGAGTCGCATGGCTGCGCTTTCGCCGATGCGGGCGATCGCCTCGGTCCGTCCACTGGCCAACCCCTCGTTGCGCAAGGCGGTCTACCCCAACGGCGCGAATGTCGGCTGGTCCTCGCAGACGCTTCCGTCGAACGCGGTGACCGCGAGCAATTATTCCGAAATCAGCTTCCCCACGATGGAGGTCTACGCCCAGCCCGCGGCGACACAGGCCATGCTCGACGATGCGGCGGTGGATGTTGAATCCTGGATCGGCGATGAGATCGTCTACAGCTTCTCCGAGGCGGAAAGTGCTGCTTTCATCTCGGGAGATGGCACCAACCGCCCCAAAGGGCTGCTCACCTACCCGACCGTCGCGGATGCGAGCTGGAGCTGGGGCAATCTGGGCATGATCTCAACCGGCGTCTCTGCCGGGTTTCCGGCTTCCAACCCTTCCGATGTCCTCATCGACTTCGCCCACGCGCTGCGCTCGGGCTATCGTCAGAATGCGAGCTTCCTCATGAACCGCAAGGCGCAGGGCGTCGTGCGCAAGTTCAAGGACACGACCGGCAATTACCTTTGGTCTCCTCCCGTGGTTGCGGGCGGTCGCTCGACGCTGATGAACTATCCGGTGCTCGAATCCGAGGATATGCCGGATATCGCCGCCAATTCGCTTTCCGTGGCGTTTGGCGATTTCCGGCGCGGCTATCTCATCGTCGACCGCATCGGCATCCGCACCTTGCGCGATCCGTTCTCGGCGAAACCGCATGTGCTGTTCTACACGACAAAACGTGTCGGCGGCGGCGTGCAGGATTTCGAGGCGATCAAGCTCTTGCGCTTCGGCACCTGAGCAAGCCGGAAAGGGCTTATCGGGCCCGACCGGACCATCCGGCGATGATCTTGTCGAGCCAGGCGCGTTGCGGCGCAAGCCGGACCGCCTGCGCGACGGTGCCGCAGGTCTCGGCGTTACCGTATTTCTCACGCCCGTAGATCACGCCGACCACGAGATCGCCGTCGAGAACGGGCCCTCCCGAATCGCCGGTGCAGACGGCGAAATCGGAGAGCGTGCTCCCTTCACGCCCAAGGCGCAGGTAGCGCGGGAAGAGACGAGGCAGGATTTCGGTCTGCGCCTTGCGCAAGGTACCGGCGCTGCCCTCGTCGGCATCCGCCATCATGCCGAAACCCGCGACGACACGTTCAAGCCCGACCGCGTGCGGGTTCTCGCCGCGATCCATCCGCATGGGAACGAAGCGGCTGGGCAACGGGCCTTCAAGGCGCACCAGCGCGAGATCGATCGAGACGGCGGCTTTGGCCGAATAGCCGGGGTTGATCGCCACGCCGGCGATGCGCTGGAGCGTGTGCGAGCCATTCTCGGGATAGGCGATCGCGACCTGTTTTCCGCCGGCCACGCAATGGGCGGCGGTGAGCACGATATCGGGCGCGATGACGGTGCCGGTGCAGGCGCCGTGCCGGTTGCCCTTCTTCGAGAGCACCATGACGAGATGCGCGCCGAGAGCGGAACCGCTCGCTGAGGTGCGGCCGCCGAGCGCGAGAGAGGGGCCGCAAGCACCCGTGAGGGCGAAGGCTGCGGTCAGGGCAAGAGCAAAGTGTTTCACGGCGGGACCATGGCATCGCGCCTGTCTCGCCGCAAGCCGCGATCACCAACCAGGAATGGAAAGACCTCATGATTCCCATGCTTGTGGACGGCCCGGCCATCGAGCCGGTGACGCTCGCCGACGCCAAGACATGGCTGCGTCTGGACGGGCCGGCAGAGGATGATCTGGTCCGCGCGCTCATCGTCGCGGCCCGGCTTATGGTCGAGGCCGAGATCGGGCAGGTCCTGATCGGCCAGAACTGGCGCCTGATCGGTGATCGCTGGCCGTCCGAGAACGCGGTCACGGTGAAGGTCGGCCGGGTTCTCGGCGTCACCGGAGGGCGGACATTCGCCGCCAGCGGGGCTTCCACCCCCATTCCGGCGGCCAGTTTCGAGGTCTATCGCGACCCCGAACCCTCGCGGATCGTTCCGCTGGAGCGACCGATGCCGGGCAGGGCGCTTTCGGGGATCGAGATCGACATGCGCCTTGGATTCGGCGAAGCGGCGGCGGATGTCCCCGAGACGATCCGCCTCGCGATCCGCCGGCTGATCCTGCTCTGGTACGACGAGCGCGGCGACAGCGCGGGGCCCGAGGCCGGACTTCCGCCCCAGATCCGGGCCCTGCTCAAGCCCTGGCGCCGCGTAAGGCTGTGATCGGAGACGCCCATGCCCATCCCGGTGCACCCGCTCGCGAGCCTCAAAACAGCACTTGCCGCCCGCCTCAGGGGGGATACGGATCTGCGCGCCCTTATCGGCGATGCCGTCCATGAAACGTTGCCGATCGAGGCGCGCGCGCCCTTCGTGACATTCGGCGATGCACGGCTGCGCGATATCGGTGGCGTGAACGCGCCGCAGACCGAAATCGAACTCGAACTCGTCGCGATCACCCGCGAGCGCGCCACGCTCGATATCCTCGATCTCGCCTCGGGGGTGGAGAAAGCACTGGGCGAACCGCTTCCCCTGCTTCCGGGCCATGTCCTTGTGCTGCTGGAACTGCGGGATACGCGCATCCGCCACGATCCCGAACGCGCGGCCGGGCGTGCATCCATCCGGCTCAAGGCGATTGTCGAACCGGCCTGATCGGGCCTCCCCCTCCTTTAAAGGTGAATGCTCATGGCAGCTCAACGCGGCAAGGATATTCTTCTCAAGGTCGATGACGGATCAGGCAATTTCGTCACCGTTGCCGGCCTGCGCACGCGCCGCCTCGCGCTTGATGCCGAGACGGTCGATATCACGCATAGCGAATCCGCCGGGCGATGGCGGGAGCTGCTCGAGGGCGCCGGCGCCAAACGCGCGAGCGTGCAGGGCGCGGGCATTTTCAAGGACGGGGCCTCGGATGCGTTGACCCGGCAGATCTTCTTCGACGGGCTTATCCGAAGCTGGCAGATCGTCCTGCCCGATTTCGGCGCGATCAGCGGACCGTTCCAGATCGCCGCGCTGGAATATCGCGGCGAGCATTCGGGCGAAATGACCTTCGACCTTTCGCTCCAGAGTGCCGGCGCACTCGCTTTCGCGGCGATGTGAGCGCCATGGGTGTTTCCGGAACCGGCAATCCGCATCGCGCCGAGGTCGTGCTTGATCTCGAAGGCGAGCGCATGGTGCTGCGCCTGAGCTTGCAGGCGCTGGCGGAGATCGAGGCCATCCTCGGCACGACGAGCCTGTCGCAGACCGGCGAGAAACTCGCTTCGGGCGCGCTCGGCGCGGATGGCTTGGCCCGCATCCTCGCGGCGCTTGCACGTGGCGGGGGATCCTCGATCAGCGATCGCGCCCTGGCGGAACGTATCGAGGCACGCCACCTGCCCGCCGTGATCGGTGCCATCGCGGATGTGTTCGTTGCGGCATTCGGTGTGGAGGAGCCGCCTCCGGCGGACCCTTGCTCGCCGTAGCCGTCGGGGCCGAAAGGCAATCCGGCCGGGAGGAGGCGACTCCCTGGCCCGAGATCATGGCCTTCGGCCTCGGTGTGCTGCGGCTTTCTCCCGATTCCCTGTGGGCGATATCCCCGCCCGAGTTGCGGGCCGCGATCGATGGCTATCGCGGTGAAGCCGGTCGACCGGCCGCGCCGACGCGCCGGCAGATGGCCGCGCTGATGGCGTGTTTTCCAGATCACTCGAACCCGGACGGAGCGGATTGATGGCAGGGCGCATGCAGGGCCGGGGCGGCCAGTCTGGTGACGACGATGCTCTGGCTGCCGGTGGGCTGGAGGACAGCATGAAAGCGCTGGATGCCTCCACCCAGCAATTCGGGCGCAGCCTTTCCAGGGCGCTGGCTGCCGGAATCGTTCAGGGCAAGAGCTTTGACGATGTTCTGAAAGGATTGGGACAGAAATTGCTCGAATTATCGCTGAGGGCGGCCTTCAAGCCGCTGGAAAGCGGGTTCGGTTCGCTGTTCTCGGGCCTTTTCGGCGCGGGCGGCTCCCTGTTCGGCGCAACGGGCGGCGGGGGCGGGTTCGGCACCCTTTCCACCCTGTTCGGTGCTTCTTCCGCCGGTGCGCCGCAGGCCGGCTTTGCATCGCCCGCCGCGATGTCTCCGGCGGCAACCTTCGTCACCATGAACGTCACCTCGCCCGATGCCGAGAGCTTCCGCCGTTCGGAAGTGCAGGTCAGCGCGGCTTTGGCGCGCGCCGTGGGGCGCGGACAGCGCGGACTTTGACCCTCATTCGCAGGATCGGG
The DNA here is from genome assembly GCA_020161575.1 of Pseudomonadota bacterium. Classification (GTDB taxonomy): domain Bacteria; phylum Pseudomonadota; class Alphaproteobacteria; order Rhizobiales; family Beijerinckiaceae; genus Rhabdaerophilum. Next base: position 406,764 of record JAIUNR010000003.1, on the reverse strand, counting down.
AGGCCAGATGGCCATTCAGGGATTTCACGAGATCCGCTTTCCGCTCGATATCGCGCTCGGTGCGCGCGGCGGGCCGGAACGGCTGACAGAGATCGTCGCCGGTGCCACCGGCCTTGAGGATCGCAATGCGCGCTGGATGCATTCGCGGCGCAAATTCGATGCCGGTTACGGTGTCCGCTCCATGGCGAAGCTCGCGGAGGTCGTGAGTTTCTTCGAGGAACGGCGCGGTCGCCTCTATGGCTTCCGCTTCCGCGACCGGCTCGACTGGAGTTCGGCGCCAGCCAATGCCGTGCCGGGGGCGCTGGATCAGCCAATCGGGAATGGCACCGGAAGCCGGGCGCAGTTTAACCTCATCAAGCGCTATGGCGGGGCTTTCGCGCCGTATGATCGCCCGATCGTCAAGCCGGTCGCCGGATCGGTCAGGGTCGCGGTGGCGGGGGTCGAAAGGAATGTTGGAACGCATTTCACGATTGATCACACCGATGGGATTGTGAGCTTCCAGCCTGGCCATATTCCGGCTCCCGGCGCGGCGGTGACGGCGGGGTTCCTGTTCGATGTGCCGGTGCGCTTCGATACCGATTATCTCGAATTCGACCTTTCCGGCTTCGAGGCCGGGCGCATTCCTTCCATTCCGCTGATCGAACTGAGGAGCTAGGCGATGCGTAGCCTGCCGCCCACGCTCGATGCCGCGCTCCAGAGCGGTGCGAGCACGCTCTGCCGTTGCTGGTTGCTGACGCGCCGCGACGGATTTCAGCTCGGACTGACCGATCATGACAGGGATATCGGGATCGGCCCGTTGCTTTTTGAAGCCACTGGCGGAATTGCCGCCAGCGCGCATGAAAGCTCGCAGGATCTGGCGACGGGCGGGGGCGAGATTTCCGGTGCCCTGACCAGCGCGCGCATCCTGCCCGAAGATATCGAGAACGGGCTCTATGACGGGGCAGAGCTGAGAAGCTATCTCGTGGATTGGTCGAACCCCGCGCTCGATTTCCAGCTCGATTACATGAATCTCGGCGAGATCCGCCGGATTGACGGTCGTTTTATCGCGGAAACGCGCGATGCCTTTCACGCCCTCGATCAGGAACAGGGGCGGCTTTACAGCTCTGCCTGTTCCGCCGAGCTTGGCGATGCGCGCTGCAAGGTGAACCTCACCGCGACGCCCTTCCGCGTCAACGGCGCCGTGCTCGCGACCGACGGCCTGCTTCGCCTTTCCGCCGGTATTTTCGCCAGCGCGGCGGAAGGCTTGTTCACGCGCGGCACGATCGGCTTCACGTCCGGCACGAATGCGGGCGTAAGGATGCCGATCAAGGCGCATCGCGCGGACGAGATCACGCTCTGGCGGCAGCTTGCCCGACCGATCCTCCCCGGCGATGCCTTCTGGGCGACGGCAGGATGCGACAAGCGTTTCTCGACCTGCCGGGATCGCTATGCCAACGCGCCGAATTTTCGTGGCTTCCCCTTCATCCCCACGCCCGAGCAGGTTCTTGCTTACGCCCGCCCCGGCGAAGGCAGCCATCGCGGGCGTCCGCTCGTGAAGGGAGAGGGGGCATGAGCGCGGATCGAGAAAAATGGCCGGAAAGAAGCCGGGCAATCATCGTCGCGGCTGCGCGCGGCTGGCTCGGCACGCCCTATGCCCATCAGGCGAGTCTGAAGGGGATCGGTTGCGATTGCCTTGGCCTGCTGCGCGGCGTGTGGCGCGAGACGATCGGAGCTGAGCCGGAAAGGCCGGGGCCTTACTCATCCCATTGGGCGGAGTTCGCCGAAGGCGATCCCTTCCTGGCGGCGGCGGTGCGCCATCTCGTGGCACGACAGACCGGAGAGATTCTCCCCGGTTCCGTGCTCTTCTTCCGCTGGCAGGCGCGGGCAGTGGTGAAACATTGCGGCATCGCGACCGGGGAAGGCACGTTCATCCATGCCCATGAGGGCGCGACGGTGGCCGAAGTGCCCCTGATCTCCGCCTGGCGGCGCCGGCTGGCCGGCATTTTCGATTTTCCTGATCTGGTGGATTGATGGCGACGATTGCGCTTCAGATGGCCGGAACGGCCTTCGGTTCCTTCCTGGGCGGGCCGTTCGGGGCCGCGATCGGCAGCGCTGTCGGCGGAATTGCCGGCGCCATGGTGGATCGCGCGCTGTTCGGCGGCGGACGCATCGCCGAAGGGCCGCGCCTTTCGGCTTTCGCGGGGATCTCCGCCAGCGAGGGGCAACCGATCCCGCGGATCTACGGGCGGGTCCGGCTCGGCGGGCAGGTGATCTGGGCGACGGAGTTCGAGGAGGAACGCCATATCGAGCGCACCGGCGGCGGGGGCGGCAAGGGTGGCGCGCAGCCGAAGCAGAAGGTGGCGCGCTACAGCTATTTCGCCAATGCCGCGATCGGGCTTTGCGAAGGGCCCGTGAGTTTCATCCGCCGGATCTGGGCGGATGGCGAGGAACTCGACCTTGCGAATGTCACGATGCGCTTCCATGACGGAAGCGAGAACCAGCCGGCAGATCCGTTGATCATCGCCAAGCAGGGTACAGCCGATGTTCCGGCTTTCCGCGGGTTGGCTTATGTCGTTTTCGAGCGTCTTCCGCTCGAAAAGTACGGCAATCGCTTGCCGCAGCTCTCCTTCGAGGTGGTGCGCGCGATGCCGGGCTTGCCGGAGAAGTTGCGCGCCATCAACATCATCCCCGGTTCTACCGAATTCGGCTATTCCGGGGTGGAGACGCGCGAGACTTTCGGGCTCGGCGGTTCGCAGCCGATCAATCGCGCCCAATGGACCCATGCGACCGATTGGGAAGCCTCGATCGAGCAGCTCGTCGCGCTCGCCCCCAATCTCGAACGGGCGACCTTGATCAGCGCGTGGTTCGGCGACGATCTGCGCGCGGGTCAATGCACATTGCGGCCCAAGGTCGAGAAACTCGGCAAGGTCACCGCGGGCGGGCAATGGTCCGTCGCGGGGTTGACGCGCGCGAGCGCCCAGGAGGTCAGCCGCACGGCGGATCGCCCGAATTTCGGCGGCTCGCCTTCTGATCAGAGCCTGATCGACGCCCTGCGCGATCTCAAGGCGCGCGGGTTGAAAGTCGCGCTTCATCCCTTCGTGCTGATGGATATCGCGCCGGGCAATGCCTTGCCCGATCCGTGGAGCGGGGCGGCAGGGCAGCCAGCCTTCCCCTGGCGCGGGCGGATCACGCCGAGTCCCGCACCGGGGCAACCGGGCAGCCCGGATGGAACGCCCGCAATCGCGGCGCAGATCGCCGCTTTCGTCGGCACCGCAAATGCGGGCCATTTCGCACGCACCGGCGATACCATCTTGTATTCGGGCCCGGCGGAATGGTCGTTCCGCCGGATGGTGCTGCATCACGCGATGATTGCGCAGGCGGCGGGCGGGGTCGACACCTTCATCATCGCCTCGGAGCTGATCGGGCTCACGCATGCCTATGCGGGGGGCGGGAATTTTCCCTTCGTCGGCGCGATGGCGGCGCTGCTCGCGGAATTGCGCGCCATTCTCGGGCCCGCCACGATCATCACCTATGCTGCGGATTGGACCGAATACGGCGCGCATGTGCGCCAGAGCGGCAATGAGGTCCGTTTTCCGCTCGATCCGCTCTGGGCGCATGGCGAGATCGGTGCGATCGGCATCGATTTCTATCCGCCCCTGACGGATTGGCGTGCGGGGCGGGACCATCTCGATGCCGCCGAAGCGCATGGCCCCGCCGATCCCGCCTTCCTGCGCGCGCGCCTTGGCGCGGGCGAGGGGCATGACTGGTACTATCCCGGTCCGGCGGCGCGCGAAGCGCAGAACCGGGTAGCGATCACCGACGGTGTCGCCGGAAAGCCCTGGGTGTTTCGCCAGAAGGATATCCTGAACTGGTGGCGCAACCCGCATGTCGAGCGGGTGGGCGGGGTGGAGCTGGCGGGGCCCACGGCCTATCTCCCCATGCGCAAGCCGATCTACCTCACCGAAATCGGCTGCCCCGCGGTGGATAAGGGTGGCAACCAGCCGAATGTCTTTCCCGATCCGAAATCGATCGAAAACGCGCTGCCGCATTTCTCCACCGGCGCGCGCAACGATCTGATCCAGCGTCGGGTGCTGGAAGCGGTGATCGGCCGCTTCGATCCGGCGGATGCCGCTTTTTCCGGGCCGGATAACCCGCTTTCGCCCCATTACGCGGGCCGGATGGTCGATGCGGGGTTCATCGCGCCCTGGGCATGGGATGCGCGGCCGTTTCCGGCTTTTCCCCGTCTGGGCGAGCTGTGGAGCGATGGCGAGAACTGGTTTCGCGGCCATTGGCTCAACGGGCGGTTGGAAGGCGCGCCGCTGGACGGCCTTCTGCCATGCCTCCACGCGGATTTCGGGCTGGCGTCGCCCGCCTGCCTCGCGCTCGACGAGATGGTCGATGGCTACGTGATCGATCGGCCCATGAGCGCCCGCGCCGCGATCGAACCTGTGGCGCGGCTTTTTTCGCTCGGCGCGCGGCCCGATGGCGACGGGGTCGCGTTTTTCGCCCTTCCCGCCGCGGCGCCCGTGGTGCTGAGCGAAGACGATCTCGTGCCCGCGCGCGACGGCACGCTGATCAGCGTGACCCGGTATCAGGAAAGCGAGCTTCCACGCGCATTCGGGATCAATTTCGTCGATTCCGACGCGGAATTCCAGAAACGCGCGCTTGTCGCGGAGACGCGCGGAACGCAAACCCGGCGCGAGCAGATCCTTGACATTCCGCTGCATATGCCGATGGGGCTTGCCCGGCGTCTTGCCGAGACGCGGCTTCAGGAAATCTGGGCCGGACGGGAGCGCTTCTCCTTCCGGCTGAGACCAGCGCGCCGGGCGCTTGAGCCGGGCGATGTCGTGCAGCTTCCGACCCGCTCCGGGGCACGCATGGTGCGCCTCACGCGCATCACAGATGGAATATTCCGCGATTGCGAAGGTGTCGCTTTCGAACCGCTCGTGGCCGATGCGGTGCCGGTTTCCGAAGGGCCGCCGGCGCCGGCTGCGCTGCCGGCCTTGCCCGGCGCCGCCTATGCGCGCCTGTTGGAATTGCCTGTCGAGCGCGGCGATGGGCTGCTCCACGCCGCGATTCGCGCCGATCCCTGGCGCGGTCCCTATTCGGTTTCCGCGATCGAGAACGCGAATGCCCGGCTGGTCGCGTCGGCCGATGCGTCGGCAGGGATTGGCGTGACTCTCTCGCCGCTTCCGCCGGGGGCGCTTTGGCGCTGGGATCATCACGCGCGCCTCGATGTCAGGATCGAGGGCAGGGCACTGACGAGCCTTGATGAAACCTCGGTACTAGCTGGCGGCAACGCGGTCGCGCTGATCGACGCTAGCGGCGTGAGCGAGTTGGTGCTGTTCCGTTCCGCTACCTTGATCGGGGATCGGCAATACCGTCTTCAGGGCTTGCTGCGTGGGACCAGCGGTTCGGAGAGCGCCGCCGCGCGTTCTCTCGCCGCCGGGGCGGAGGTCGTTGTGCTCGATGAAGCCATCGCGCCGCTGGAAGGGGGGTTCGAAACGATCGGGCGGGCGGAAACTTACCTCATTCTGCCGGCGGGGCGTCCAATCGGCGACCCCGTCGGCGTGAGCCTTGCCGCGAGCCCTTCGGGTCTTGCGCTCAAGCCGCTGGCCCCCGTTCATCCGCGCGCGCGCCGACAGGGCGGAGACGTCGCGATCGAGTTCATCCGCCGCGCGAGAAACGGCGGTGATTCATGGGATCTCTTCGAGGTCCCGCTTGGCGAGGAGCGGGAGGAATACCGCCTCGAAATTCTCGCCGGCACCAATGTCAAGCGAAGCCTGACGCTTGGGGAGCCTCGCTTCCTTTATCCCTCCGCTTGGGAAATTGCCGATTTCGGGGGGGCTCAGTCCAGCCTTTCGGTTCGCATACGACAGGTCAGTGCACAGGTCGGCCCCGGCCATGCGCTCGAAACCGTCATTCCCGTCCTCTGAGGGAAAGGAAAGCTCATGGCGAAGGCCAGTTTCGAGACCGCGCTGCACGTGGTCCTTTCACATGAAGGCGGTTATGCCGATCACCCTTCCGATCCCGGCGGCGCGACCATGCGCGGGATCACGCTGGTGACCTATGCCGACTGGCTGGGAAGGCCGGTAACGAAGGCAGAGCTTCGCGCGATCCGCCCCGAGGAGGTCGCCCTCATCTACCGCCAGCGGTACTGGGATGCGATCCGGGGTGATGACCTGCCCTCGGGGGTGGATCTGGCGCTGTTCGATCTGGCGGTGAATTCGGGTCCCAAACGCGCGGGCATGCTCGTGCAGCAGGTTCTAGGCCTCGCGTGTGACGGGCGGATCGGACCGACGACGCTCACGGCGATCCGTGAATCGTCACCCAAGCAGCTAATTCGACGGGTTTCCGGCGCAAGACTCGCCTTTCTCGAAGGGCTTGCGACCTTTCCGACCTTCGGTCGCGGTTGGCGCCGGCGCATCGTCGCGACCGAGAAAGCCGCCATCCGCCTTGTCGAAGAGAACGCACAACCCAAACATAAGGAGAAAGTCATGTTCGAAGCAGCCAAGACCTTCCTCGCCAGCCGTACTCTCTGGGCCAATGCGATCGGGATGGTTGCGCTTGCCCTGTCATGGTTTGGTTTCGATACGCAGATGCTGGACAAGAGTGCTTTGACAGAAGCGATTTTCCAGATCGTGGCGGGTATCAGCTTCGTTGCATCAAGCGTGTTTCGTGTCTTCGCGACCCGCAGGCTGGTTTGATCCATAGGAAAATGGCGCGCGCTCCGCGCAAGCCTGTCGCGGCGCGAAGAAGCTGGTATATGTCGACGCGCCCGGCGGATCTGTCCATGACCGGGTTCTGCACCGGAGTTCTTCATGCGCCTGCTCGTCGTCGAGGATGATCGCGATCTCAACCGCCAGCTCGTTTCCGCTCTTGAGGATGCCGGCTATGCCGTCGACAAGGCACTCGACGGCGAGGAGGGGCATTTCCTGGGCGACACGGAGCCTTATGACGGGGTGATCCTCGATATGGGCCTGCCGGGGATGGATGGAATCCGCATTCTCGAGAAATGGCGCAGGGCGGGGCGCAGTATGCCGGTGCTGATCCTCACGGCGCGTGACCGCTGGAGCGAGAAGGTGCAAGGCTTCGATGCCGGCGCGGATGATTACGTCACCAAGCCTTTCCATATGGAGGAGGTGCTGGCGCGCCTGCGGGCTCTTCTTCGCCGCGCGGCCGGCCATGCGACGAGCGAACTGACCTGCGGGCCCGTGTTGCTCGATACACGGTCTAGCCGCGTCGTCGTGGATGGAAGCGCGGTGCGGCTGACCAGTCATGAATACCGTTTGCTTGCCTATCTCATGCATCATCAGGGGCGCGTGGTCTCGCGCACCGAACTGGTCGAGCATCTCTATGATCAGGATTTCGACCGTGATTCCAATACGATCGAGGTTTTCGTCGGTCGGTTGCGCAAGAAGCTGGGGGTGGAGATCATCCAGACCGTGCGCGGCCTGGGCTATATCGCCGCGCCGCCCGAGCCCCCCCAGAAGCGCTGAAGCCGATGCGTTTCCTGCCGATCGCGCGGTTGACGCCGAACTCGCTCGCGGGGCGCCTTTTCCTTACGGCGATTCTGCTCTCCGTGCTGGTGCTGGTCACGGCCGGGACAATTCTCTCGACCATCAACCGCCGTTCCGTGGAGGCGGCTTTCGACGAACGGCTCAAGCTTTACCTCAAGGTGCTCGTCGCGGATGTCGCCGCGCTGACCGACGGCTCCAACCTCGAACCGGGCAATCTCGGGGAGCCGCAATTCCAGATTCCACTTTCGGGCTGGTATTGGCAGATCCTTCGCGTCGATACCGAAAGCGGGGGAACCGGCGTTCTTCGCACTTCGCGATCCTTGTTCTCGAACAAGCTGCCTTCGCTCGTCGAGCAGGGGCGGGCGCTCAGTGCCGGCGATTTCCGTGACGGGTATCGCAAGGGGCCGGAGGGCAAGCGGCTGCGCATCGTCGAGCAGGAGATCGATCTTGGCGGCCAGAATCGCTTTGTCATTTCTGTTGGAGGAAACTCCGAGAGTATCGCCGACGAGGCGGCGCGGTTCGACCTCACTCTCATCATCGTCCTCGGATTGCTGGCTGCGGCTTTGGCGATTTCAGCGTTTTTCCAGGTTGGCTATGGTCTCCAGCCCTTGCAGCGGCTGAGCCGGGCTCTGACGGATGTGCGCGCTGGCAAGAGCGATCACGTGGAAGGCGTTTTCCCTGTCGAAGTTGCACCGCTCGCCGCCGAGCTCAACCAGATGCTTGACGCCAATCGCGAGATTGTCGAGCGGGCAAGGGCGCAGGTTGGCAACCTCGCCCACGCGCTCAAGACACCGCTCTCCGTGCTGATCAACGAAGCCAGCGAGGATATGGCAGTGCCCGCAGCCAAGGTACGCGAGCAATCCGCCATCATGCGCGATCAGGTGCAATATTACCTTGATCGCGCGCGCGCGGCGGCGCGCGCGGCGACAATCGGCCATTCCACCGAGGTGGAACCCGTTATCGCCTCGTTCATCCGTGCGTTCGAGAAGATCTATCACGCGCGAAACCTGTGGTTTTCAGCTGAGATCGACACGCCTCTGCGCTTTCGAGGCGAAAAGCAGGATCTGGAGGAGATGATCGGAAATCTCCTCGACAATGCCGGAAAATGGGCGCGTGAGCGCATAATCATCCGCGTTGAAGCCGTGCCGTCGGCGAGCCCGATGATCGGCATCGCTGTCGATGACGACGGGCCGGGCCTTTCGGCAGAGGCGCGCATGGAGGCGACCAAGCGCGGACGCCGGCTGGATGAGACCAAGCCGGGTTCCGGCCTCGGATTGTCGATCGTGGTCGAACTCGCCCAGCTCTATGGCGGCACTTTCGTGCTCGACGAGGCGCCTTTGGGCGGGCTTCGCGCGCGACTGGTTCTGCCGGCTGTATAGGCATCCGGGAAAGAGGAAATCACCCGGATTTCATTTGCTTCCCCCTGACCGATACCCTATTCGGGCGGCATGGTTTTCTGGCTTGCGGCTCTTGTGCTTGTCCTTAGCGCGGTGGTGGTCATTCTGTGGCCGCTTATGGCACGTCGACCCGGAACGCGCGCGCTGGACAAGGCGCTTTCTCATTATGAGGCACGCAAGCTCGAGCTCGACCGACAGCTGGCGGCTCGCGAGATTGATGCGCGCGACCATTCCGGTGCGATGGCCGAGCTGGGGCGCGCCCTGCTTCAGGCCGAGAAACACCAGAAGGAAGGTGATGATCTTTCTGCCGCCCTTCGCCGCCGGAAGCTGGCGGCGATCGTGGCGCTGATCGGCGTGCCGATGCTCGCGGTTCCGCTCTACCTCAAACTGGGGGAAGCCGGACGCAAAGACTTGCCGCTGGCGTCGCGGCCTGTTCCCGCTCCCCAGAATCTCGATATCGCCGCGGCGCTTCAGCAGATTGAGCGGCATCTGGCAAAGAACCCCAATGATGCGCGCGGTTTCGAGGTCGTCGCGCCCGTTTACATGAAGGCCGGACGTTTCGAGGATGCCGCGCGCGCCTATCGCCGCCTTGTCGAGCTTAAGGGAGACGATTCCGGCCTGCTCGCCGATCTCGGTGAAAGCCTCGTAGCGATGGGAAACGGCGTCGTGAACGATGAAGCCCGCAAGGCTTTCGAACGGGCTGTGACGCTTGATCAGGGCATGGCAAAGGCCCGCTTCTACCTCGCCCTTGCCCGCGAACAGGATGGCGATGCCGCCGGCGCGCTGGCGGATCTTCGTCAGCTCCATGCCGCGCTCCCCGAAGGGCCATCACGGATGCGCGTCGGAGCGGAAATCGAGCGGCTCGCGGCGGAATCATCCGCCGATCCGGCGCGGTCGATTGCCGCATTGCCGGAGGCAGAGCGTCTGGCCGCCATCCGGGGGATGGTCGATGCGCTTCAGGCGCGGCTTTACGAACAAGGCGGCAGTGTCGAGGAATGGGGAAGGCTCGTGCAGGCGCGTATTGTTCTCAAGGAACGTGCGGCGGCCGAGGCGGCGCTGGCGCGCGCCCGTATCGCATTGGCCAAGGAAGGCGGAGCCGCTACAATGCTGGATGCGCTGGCCGGCCAGATATCAACATTGCCGCAGCCATGAAGGGGATGTGAGAGAGCATGACGCGCAAACAGAAGCGCCTCGCCGTGATCGGTGCGATCGGGCTGGTCCTCTTTGCCGCGACCGGGCTCATCCTGTTCGCCCTGAGCGGGCAGATCGCCTTCTTCCGCTCGCCGAGCGATGTCGTTGCTGGGAAAGCGAAGACAGGGGAGTTCTTCCGCCTCGGCGGTCTTGTCCAGCCCGGCAGCATCACGCGCGAGGAGGGGCAGGTGGTGCACTTCGCCGTCACCGATGGCGCGCAGGTGGTGAAAGTGGTCTATCGCGGCCTGCTCCCCGATCTGTTCCGGGAAGGGCAGGGGGTTGTCACCGAAGGGCGCCTCGATGCCGGCGGCCTTTTTTCTGCGACCAACGTGCTCGCCAAGCACGACGAGAATTACATGCCCCGTGAGGTTTCCGATGCCTTGAAGCAACAGGGACATTGGCGCGACGAGAAGGGGAGCAAGCCATGATCGTCGAGGCCGGGCATTTCGCGCTTGTTCTTGCTTTCGCCGTCTCGCTTTTTCAGGCCAGCGTTCCGCTTTGGGGAGCGTTGAGGGGGGATGCCGTGCTGGCGCGCCTCGCCTCGCGCGCGGCGATTGCCCAGTTCCTGCTGGTGGCATTGGCTTTCGCGGCCCTCACATACGCCTATCTCGGCAGCGATTTCTCGGTCGCGAACGTGTTTCAGAATTCGCATTCGCTTAAACCGCTGCTCTACAAGTGGAGCGGCGTGTGGGGCAACCACGAAGGCTCGATGCTGCTCTGGGTGCTGATCCTGGCGCTGTTCGGTGCCGCGGTGGCGGTATTCTCGCGCAATCTCGCCGAGGATGTGCTGGGCGCGACGCTCGCGGTGCAGGCGATGATCGCGGCGGCTTTCATCGCCTTCCTGATCTTCACCTCCAACCCGTTCGTGCGGATGTCGGAGCCGCCTTTCGAAGGGCGGGATCTCAACCCCGTCCTTCAGGACCCTGGCCTCGCGATCCACCCGCCCCTGCTCTATCTGGGCTATGTCGGATTCTCGATCGTCTTTTCCTTCGCGATTGCGGGGCTTCTGCTCGGCCGCGTTGACGCGGCTTTCGCGCGCATGGTCCGCCCCTGGACGCTCGTCGCATGGATCGCGTTGACGCTGGGCATCGCGATGGGCTCCTACTGGGCTTATTACGAGCTTGGCTGGGGCGGTTTCTGGTTCTGGGATCCGGTCGAGAATGCGTCGCTGATGCCGTGGCTGACCGGCACGGCGCTGCTCCATTCCGCCATCGTCATGGAAAAGCGCGCGGCGCTCAAGACCTGGACGATCCTTCTCGCGATCCTCACCTTCTCGCTCTCGCTCCTGGGGACGTTCCTCGTGCGCTCCGGCGTGCTGACATCGGTTCATGCTTTCGCGGTTGATCCCGAACGGGGCCTTTTCATTCTCATGATCCTGATCGTCTTCATCGGGGGCTCCTTCGCGCTTTTCGCGGCGCGGGCGGGCGCGATGGAGAGCGGCGCACTTTTCGCACCCATCAGCCGGGAGGGCGCGCTTGTCTTCAACAACCTGTTTCTCTCGGTGGCGACGCTTGCCGTGCTCACCGGCACGCTCTACCCGCTGCTGCTGGAGGCCTTGACCGGCGCGAAGATTTCCGTTGGCGCGCCGTTCTTCAATCTCACGGTGGTGCCGCTGATGGTGCCTTTGTTCCTTGCAATCCCGATCGGACAGAAACTCGCCTGGAAACGCGGGGATCTCGCCGGCGCGCTTTCGCGCCTCTGGGTGAGTGCCATTGCAGGGCTGATGGGAGCCGCGCTGCTCGTCTACTCCTTGAGGGGCGGCCCTGTCGTCGCGTTGCTGGGGATTGCGCTCGGCCTGTATCTGGTGCTGGGAGCGCTCGACGATCTTCTCGACCGGGCCCTGCGCGGTGGAAACGCGCAAATCCTCAACCGCCTTTTCGGCATTCCCCGCTCGCTCGTTGCGATGACGCTGGCCCATGCGGGGGTCGGCCTGATGGTGATCGGCATCGCCGCGACGGCGTTCGAGACCGAGAAAATCATCTCGATGAAGCCGGGCGAGACGACCAGCCTCGGCGCTTATTCCCTGACGCTTGAGGCGATCGGGCCGGAAAGCGGGCCCAATTATCACTCGATCGTTGCGCGCTTCTCACTGCGTGACGGCGCTGGGCCGATCGCGGAGCTGAAGCCTTCCAAGCGCGTTTACACGGGGCGGCAGATGCCAACATCGGAAGTGGCGCGCCATCGATACGGCCTGAGCGAAATCTATCTGGCGATTGGTGAAACGTCGGAAGGAGGGCGGGCAGACCTGCGCGCCTATGACAAGCCTTTCGTGCTGTTGATCTGGCTGGGGCCCCTTCTGATGTCCCTTGCCGGACTGCTGTCGCTATCCGATCGACGGATCCGCGTCGGCGCGCCGCATCGGCGGATTCGCGCTTCCACCCCTCAACCGGCGGAATAGCTCATGATCCGGGCTTTGATCTTGTTCGCGATGGTTGTGGCAGCAACGCCCGTATTTTCCGTGCAGCCGGGCGAGCAATTACCCGATCCTGCCCAGGAAGCACGCGCCCGGCGCCTTTCGGCTGAATTGCGATGCCTCGTCTGCCAGAACCAATCCATCGACGATTCCGATGCGGCTTTGGCCGGCGACCTGCGCCGCCTTGTCCGGGAGCGTATCAAGGCCGGCGACGATGACGCGATGATCCGGGCCTTCCTCGTTTCGCGTTACGGTGAGTTCGTACTTCTGAAACCGCCGTTTTCTTCCGCAACCCTCCTGCTCTGGGGTCTGCCGATCGGCGCGTTGATGATCGGGCTTTTTGCCGCGTCGCGGTTGTTCAGCCGGCAACAGCCGGAAGATGCGCCCGATCCTTCTGCTGAAAACGAAGCGCCCCTGGAGCTGAGCGAGGAAGAGCATGACCGCATCGAGGCGCTGCTCGCCGCGCGGGACAAGGCCGGCTGAGTCCGGGTTACGAAAATGTCATCTTTCGGACAGGTTCGCGATACACGCCGTTTTCTACGAAGGATGCAGATCTCGCGGTCGGCTCCCCGGTTAATCCGTCGCCCCCGCTCCGGGGAATGGCCGCGAGATCGCCTCGGCGCTTGGCGCCCGGCATCCTGGCTGGCGTTCTCAAGCGGATGCGAATGGCGGGCCCCATGAAAATCCTTGTTGTCGAAGATGATGATGAAGCGGGACGCTATCTCCAGCGGGCGCTCGGCGAATCCGGCCATGTCGCGGATTTGGCGGCAGACGGCGAAGCCGGGCTCGAAATGGCGCTATCCGGCCAGTATGATGTGTTGATCGTCGATCGTATGCTGCCCCGGCGGGATGGCCTCTCGCTGATCATGGCGCTGCGCGCGGAGAAGCGGACGACACCGGTTCTCATTCTCTCGGCGCTGGGACAAGTGGATGATCGGGTGCTGGGCCTGCGCGCAGGCGGCGACGATTACCTCACCAAACCCTATGCCTTCACCGAATGTCTGGCACGAGTCGAAGCACTGGCACGGCGCCAGAACCCGCAAAGCGCGCAGCTATCCTACCGCGTCGCCGATCTAGAACTTGATCGTCTCGCCCACCGTGTGACGCGGGGCGGCGAGGAGATCCTGCTTCAGCCGCGCGAATTCCGCCTGCTCGAATACCTCATGCGGCATGCCGGGCAGGTGGTGACGCGCACCATGCTGCTGGAAAACGTCTGGGATTATCATTTCGACCCGCAGACGAACGTTATCGACGTGCATGTCTCCCGGCTGCGTGGCAAGATCGACCGCAAATCCGGCGCCCAATTGCTTCATACCGTGCGTGGCGCGGGTTACATGATCCGCGACAATGGCAAGTAGCGCGCGCGAAAAAGACGGGTTCCGCGAAGCGGTATTGCGCCTCTACCGAACCACGGCGTTTCGGCTTTCCGCAGTATATCTGCTGATTTTCGTCGCTTTCGCGATATTCGTGCTCGGCTATCTTGCCTGGAATACGCGGCGCCTGCTTGATGCCCAGATCACGGAGACCATCAATACCGAGATCAACGCGCTGGCCGAGCAGAGCCGGATCGGCGGGCAGCGTCGGCTCGTGAATATAATCGAGCGCCGAAGCCGGCAATCAGGCTCTTTTCTGTACCTTCTTGTCGATCAGAAGGGCGATGCCGTGACTGGAAACGCGGTGTTGCGGGCGCCTGTGCTCTCCCTCCGTCCCGGTTGGACCGAACTCGTCTATAGTCGACCGGACGAGAATGAAGAGGCCCGCCGTCTCGCGAAGATCCGTGTTTTTGTGCTCGATAGCGGGCACCGCCTCATCGTCGGGCGAGATCTTGAGGAACGCGCCGTTCTGCGCGAATCGGTGCGGCGGGCACGCGGTTGGTCGCTTCTGATGGTGCTCGCCCTGGGCGCGTTCGGTGCATGGTTCGTAACGCGGCGCGTACTTGGCCGCCTCGATGCGATCGCGCTTTCGAGCGGGCGGATCATGGAAGGCAATCTATCCGAACGCTTGCCGGTTTCCGACAATAACGATGAATTCGACCGCCTTGCCGTCCATCTCAACCAGATGCTCGACCGTATCGGCGGGTTGATGGCGGGTTTAAGAGAACTCTCCGACAATGTAGCGCATGACCTGCGCACGCCCCTCACGCGCATGCGCAATGGGGTGGAGGAGTCGTTGCGCAAGGCGAGCACGCTTGAGGAAAGCCGCGAGGGGCTTGAGAAAGCCATAGACGAGGCGGACCAGCTTATCCGCATCTTCGATGCCCTGCTGATGATCTCCCGTGCCGAAGCTGGAAATCTTACTCTTGCAACGCAATCGCTCGATGTGCGGGAAGCCGTTTCGGGCATTGCCGAGCTTTATGAGCCGCTCGCGGAAGAGGCTGGGGCGGTGATCGAGACCGAAATTCCAGCCGATCTCAGGGTGGCTGCCAATCGCGAATTGCTCGGGCGAGCGCTTTCCAATCTCATCGACAATGCCCTGAAATACGGCAAGCCGGCTTCGGGCGCCGCCGGGCGGATCGTCCTTTCCGCGCACGCCGCAGGCGATAGGATCGAGATCGCGGTGGCCGATCAAGGGGACGGGATTCCTGAATCCGAGCGCCAGCGCGTACTCGAACGTTTCGTGCGGCTTGATCCGAGCCGCGCCAAGCCGGGTTTCGGGCTTGGCCTCTCGCTGGTGGCGGCGGTTGCGCGGATGATGGGTGGCGCCTTGCGTCTTGAGGATAACGCACCGGGGCTGCGTGCAGTACTTGTCTTGCCTGCCGCGCTGGTCGATGATCCGCGCGATGTCCGAGAATGATGCCGCCGTCCCGCCGCCCCGTCCCCTGATCGAACGCCTCGTGCCCAGGCCGAAATGCGGCAGGCAAGGGCTGTCCCGCGTGGAGGACATCACCCGCGACGAAGAAGGGGCGGCTCTTGCGCCGCTGCTGGCAGCGCATCCTTCTGCACGGGATCTGCTCGCGGGGATTGCGGAAGGCGCTCCCTACCTTTGGCGGCTGATCCGGCGCTGGCCGGAGCATGTCGCGCCGCTGCTTTCCACGCCGCCGGAAACATCGCTCGCCGATCTTCTTGCGCAGACGCTTCGTGTTGGCGAAGCGGAGGATGCGGCCCAAGCCATGCGCCAGCTTCGCCATGCCAAGGCAAAGGCCGCCTTGCTCATCGCCTTCGCTGATCTCGGCGGCGCGTATGACACGGTGAAAGTCACCGAAGCGCTCTCGGATTTCGCGGATGCGGCCGTGCGCGCGGCCTTGCGTTTCGCGCTCAACGAGGCCGTCCGGGCGGGACGGATTTCTCCGCCGGATCGTGAGAGGCCTGAGGAAAAGCTCGGGCTTTTCGTGCTCGCGCTGGGCAAGCATGGCGCGCGCGAACTCAATTACTCCTCGGATATCGACCTGACGGTTTTCTATGATCCCGAGCAACCGGGCATGGCCTCGGCAGCGGATGCGCAGGGCACGGCGATCGCGCTGGTGAAGAATGTCGCGAAACTCATCAATGAGCGCACGGGCGACGGGTATGTCCAGCGCGTTGATCTGCGCCTTCGACCCGATCCCGGCCTGACACCCATCGCGATGCCGGTCAATGCCGCTCTCGGCTATTACGAGACCGTGGGGCAGAACTGGGAACGTGCCGCGATGATCAAGGCGCGCCCCATCGCCGGGGATATCGTTGCCGGGCATGCTTTTCTCAAGGAGCTCGATCCCTTCATCTGGCGCAAATACTTCGATTACGCGGCCATCGCCGATATCCATGCGATGAAGCGTCAGATCTACGCCACAAAGGGCCATGCCGAAATCACGGTGCCGGGGCATGATCTCAAGGTCGGGCGCGGTGGTATCCGCGAGGTGGAGTTCTTCGTCCAGACACAGCAGCTGGTTTATGGCGGCCGGCGACCTGGCCTGCGCGGCGCGCGTACCCTCGACATGCTGGCCGAGCTCGCCCGTGAAGGATGGGTGACGTCCGAGGCGGCTTCGGAGCTTTCGACGGCTTACTGCTTTCTGCGTGATCTCGAGCACCGGGTGCAGATGGTCAATGACGAGCAGACCCAGAAGCTGCCGAAAAGCGAGGAGGATCTTGCCTCGCTGGCCCGCCTGGCGGGCTTTACGCGCGTCGGATTGGACAAGGCCCTCACCCATCAGATGCGGATTGTGGAGCAGCACTATGCCCGCCTTTTCGAGGCGGTGCCGGGGCTGGCTTCCGAAGCCGGAAGCCTCGTCTTTACCGGCGTCGAGGATGATCCTGAAACACTGAACACGTTGCGGCGTCTGGGCTTCCGTCGCCCGGATATGGTGGCGGAAACCGTTCGAGGTTGGCATTTCGGCCGCCGTGCCGCGATCACGACGCCGCGCGCGCGTGAGATTGTCACCGAGCTTGTGCCGGGCCTGCTCGAAGCTTTCGGCAATTCCTCCGACCCCGACGGTGCGCTGATCGCCTTCGACAATGCGCTGGTGAAGATGCCGGCGGCGATCGAACTCTTTTCCATTCTCAAGAATAACGGCAACCTGCGCGGATTGTTCGCGGAAATTCTCGGCACCGCGCCGCGTCTTTCCGAGATTGTCGCCCATAATCCGCATGTTCTCGATGTGCTGGTCGATCCTGACTTTGCCCGCGGAACGGGAGCCGAAGCAACTCGTGCGCGCATCCTCCCACGCCTGGAGCGAGAGAAGGATTACGAGAGTTTCCTTGATCGCGCGCGTGAGCTGGCGCGCGCGGAGCGCTTCCTGCTCGGCACGCGCGTGCTCTCCCGCGTCCTTCCGCTGAGCGAGGCGGGCGCGGCGCATACCGCGATCGCGGAGACTTTTGTCGAGATCGCGCTCAGCAGGACGCGTGAGGAATTCGCCCGGACATTCGGCATGATCGAGGGGGCGGAAATGATCCTCGTCGCCTACGGCAAGGCCGGTTCGCGGGAAATGACCGCCAACTCGGACCTCGATCTCGTCGTGATCTATGATGCGCCTGCCGATGCGCTGTCGGACGGCAAGCGCGCGCTGATGCCCTCCGAATATTTCGCCAAGCTCACGCAGCGCCTTGTCTCTGCGCTTTCCGCGCCGATGCGCACGGGAACGCTTTACGAGATCGATCTTCGGCTTCGACCATCAGGGCGTAAGGGAACCGTCGCCACTTCGCTGGCAGGGTTCAAGGATTACCAGTCCACCGAGGCCGAGACTTGGGAACATATGGCGCTCTCGCGTGCCCGCGTGATGGCGGGCGATGCCGGCCTCGCTCTGCGATGGCAGGCGGCGAGCGCCGAAATCCTGCGCCAGCCACGCAAATCGAAGGCTGTTCTTAGCGCTATCGCAGATATGCGCGGCCTGATGGCTTCGGAAAAGCCCGGTAAGGATCCTTTTGATGTCAAGGATTGGCCGGGCGGGTTGGTTGATTGCGAATTCATCGCGCAGGCGATGGTGCTTCTTCATGGAGTCGATCACCCGTCCCTGCTTGGGCTGGGGATCGGAGACACGCTTGAAGAAGCCGGTCGCCTGGGCTTCCTCCCGCCGCCGGAGGTGGAGACCCTGGTGAGCGCCTGGACTCTTCAGAGTGCCTTGATGCAGGCGACGCGCCTTTGCATTTCCGGCCCCTTCGACGAGGCCGCTGCGGGGCCGGTTTTCCGGCAACGTCTGGCCGGTCTCCTCAATATGCCCGACTTCGCGTTTCTCGCGCGGGAACTGTCCTCGATGCAGAAATCTGTTCGGACAATCTTCGAGGCAAGGGTCGGCAGAGTAAGTAAAAGCTGATGACACGGGCTGGATAGGCAGGATTGGAGCCTTGCCCGAAATTTATCCTTAACGAGTTGATGCAAGATTGCGCGTGTTCGGATCAAGAAGTGGTCTTGCGTAATGATCGGCTTTTTCGGCGGTATGGGTACGCGTGGCGGAAGCAGCGCGCAGGACATCGCGGTTTTCCAGTCCTTGACAAAAGGCTCGGCGCTTGCCGATCGGGTCAAGCAATTTGCCAAAAGCGGCGAGGTCGAGCGCGAGGTCCAATACTTCCGCGAGAACATTTCCAAGGTGAAAAGCCCTGAGGAGTTCTTCAAGAACCGCCGTCTTCATGCCTTTGCGCTTTCCGCATACGACATGGAAGAAGAGCTGAATTACCCGGCCCGGTCCAAGCAGGTCATGATGTCTGATCTCAATGACCGGATGTCGCTCGCTAACCGCATGACCGCGGTTGGGCATCGGGAAATGGCGCTTTCCTTCGAATTCTACAAGGAGCGCAACGCCAACGAAAAGCCTGAAGCGCTTGAGTTGCGTCAGGTTGCCAAGCTGCGCGATACCGCTTTCGTTGAGCGTGTTGTTTCAAAATACATCCAGAGCGAGTTCGAACAGCAATTTCGCTCCAACAGCCCCTCCGTGAGTGATGCGCTCTATTTCAAGCGTAAGATTGCGAGCGTTACCTCGACCTATCAGTTGATCGGGGATGGCGTTCTTCTCGGGGTCGCGATGGACGGAATGGGCATTCCGCGCGCACTGGCAGGACAATCCACGGAAAAGCTCAAGGAGGCGCTGGATAAAGGGTTTGATCTGGCGCGCGCCAAGAAAGAGCCGGAATATCTTGATCGCTTCCTCAACCGTTTCATCGTGATGCGCGATCTGCAAGCCATGCAGAATACGCGAAATCCACTGCTCGGTGTCTTTGAGTAATATCTGCCTCAGGCCGCCATGCCACGGATCGGCAAATCGAGCTGAACCGCTTCCGGCGAGATCGGCAGATGGATCATCACCAACGAGCCGTAATCGGGCGCTGAACGCATCCGCATCGTGCCGCCATGCAGCTCGATCAGCGCACGGGCGATAGGAATGTTGAGCCCAGACCCCTTGCAGCCATCGTCGAGCATCCCGTCGATATGGCCGAAGGCGTCCGCCATCGTGCCGATATCGCCCTGGCTCAACACGCAGCCTGCATCGGCAATGAAGATGTTCACATGATTATGCGCCATCCGAGCCCGGATCGAAACACGCCCGCCATGGGGGGAAAGGCGGATAGAGCTGCGCAGAAGCTGGACCATCGCCTTGCGGATGGCTCCTGAATCAACGCGGATCATGATCTGCCCGGCCGGCTCCATGAGAGTCGGCTCGACTTCCAGAGAGAGCGACTTGGCCTCCACGGCCTCACGGACCTCCTGAACGGCTTCGTCCAGCAGCGCTCCGATCGGGGTCGGCGTGCGCTCGATCTTCACGCGCCCGGCCTCGACCTGCGCCATATCCAGGATATCAGCGATCAGGGCCATCAGGTTGGCACCGCCGCGCCGGATGTCGCGGGCGTATTCCACGTAGCGCGGGGAGCCGCACGGACCGAAGATCTCGTGCTCGATCAGCTCGGCAAAACCAATGATGTGATTGATCGGCGTGCGGATCTCGTGGTGCATATTGGCAAGGAATTCAGCCTTGGCGCGATTGGCGCCGATGGCGGCTGCCTTCTGCTCGAGATAGCGATCGGCGAGCTCCGAGAGCTGTGTGGCCTGCCGGCGCAACGCCTCGCGCGAGTTGCCGAGATCGGCCACCGTGATGCGCAGCTGGCGTTCGTTTTCGATGAGCTGCTCCTCCTGCATCTTGCGGGCTGTGATGTCGGTGCCGACGGAGACATAGCCGCCATCGCGCGTGTGACGCTCGCTGACAAGCAGCCAGCGACCATCCTGCAACTGCGCCTCGTAGGAACGTGCGCCGCGCGGGCCGGGCGTGCCGTATTCGATTTCGTTCATGATGCGCGGCGCGTTGGCCTGCTCCATCACGCTGCGGTAAGGCATCCCGCGGCGCGCGAACTCGACCGGGATCGCATGGAAATTCCGGTATTTCGAATTGCACATGACAAGGCGGTTGCTTTCGTCCCATAGCACGAAGGCTTCCGAGATGGATTCCACGGCATCGCGCAGCTGGGCATCAACCTTGCGGATTTCTTCGTCCTGCGCGCGCTCCTCGGTCACATCCATCAGGATGCCGACAAGCCGCGTGTCGCTCTCCTGCGCAGGAATCAGCCGCATCCGCAGCCAGATCCAGCCGCGCGTTTCGTGCAGGACGCGGAAGAGGTGGTCGATACCGGAGCGTCCTTCGCGCCTATCGGCATCGATCCGCGCGAACAGGCCAGCATCCTCCGTGTGGAGCCGGGCTTCGATATCGCCGAGGGTCAGCGATACATGAGCGGGGATGCCAAGCAGGTGGCGCAGCGAAGCGGAAGCCGGCGCGCAGCCGTCACCGTGAAGGGGCAGGTTCCAGAGGCCACAACGTCCATGTTCAAGCGCGGCCTCGATTTCCGAGCGCTGCGAGGCCGAGCGTGCGCCGATTTTCAGGACGCGCTCGCGCTGGGCGTAGTAGGTGGCCAGAAAGGCGGTCACGACAGCGGTGAAGCAAAGGAAGATGGCACCGATCGTGTGGATGTCCTGCAGCCAGCCGAGAAGGTTCTGCGCGACAGGTTCGAATGCAAGAACAAATTGATCCTGCCCGTTTATGGAAGCGCGGGCAAAGGAGGCCATCTCGCCATTCACCATGGGGGCCTGCGCGTTGGAACCGCTGCTCAGATCGCGAGTGAGCTCTTCCGCATTCTGAACAAGTGCCTGCCAGTTCTGGCCGGCTTCGATGCCCGCGGCATTGGCTGCGATGATCACTCCCTGGCCATTCACCACGAAAAGACGTCGCCCTGCGCGTTGGACACGAGCCGGAAGGGTTGGGATCTGGTTGCCAAGGACGGATTGCGGGTCACGCGCGATCTCGCTCGCGAGAAGGTGGGCGGCGAGCATCAGCGCAGCCTCGCCAGCAGCAAGCCGCTCCGCGCGGGATGAGGTGGCCTGCTGGATCAGCGCGAAGGCTGCGAGCGACACAAACCCCACGACCAGGATGGGAAGCCAGCGGAAATAGCGGATTCGCGACGCGCCCGATCTTTCGGGGGCTGTTGTTGAATCTGCGCGCAAATCTTCAGCGCTGGTTGCGCGTGAACGCACCATGCTTGCCCCCTCGGTTTTCCCCAAAAACCGACCCGGAGAATGTGCCGCATCGCTCCGAATCACCCCTAGTTGAATCGAGGTGAATCGCTGTTGCAAGCGGTTTTTACGATTGATTCATCTTTGAGCGCGCGGGCGAAGACATGCCTTGATCCAAGAGAACGGGCATCCTCTTATTGGATTCTCTTCGTGCTCTTTATGTTCTCTTTTGTTCTTTTTTGTTGCGCCTTAACACAAGCTGGAAGACCCCACGCGTTCTTTGCGCAGGGCCCTGTAAAGCGCTGTCTTAGGCGGGCCTTTTCAGGCGAGGGTCCGCTCCAGAATATCGGCGAGATCTCGCGAGAGTTCACCGCCCGTTTGCAGGGCGCGCAATGCGTTTTCAGCCTGCTGACGCCGCCCCGACTCCAGGCTGCGCCATGTCCGGAAGGCCGTCGCCAGCCGGGCCGCGATTTGCGGATTGCGCTTGTCGAGCGCACCGATCATTTCGGTGACGAAGCGGTAGCCTTCGCCATCCGCCGCGTGGAAACCGCGCTGGTTGGCATTGGCGAAGACACCGATCAATCCGCGTGCCCGGTTGGGATTGGCAAGCGTGAATTTCGGATGCCGGGTCAGCGCGCGCATGCGCATGGCGCTGTCCTTGCCGCCGATCCGCGCCTGAAGCCCGAACCACATATCGAGGATCAGCGAATCCTCGCTGTAGCGCGCATAGAATGCGTCGAGCGCCTGATCACGCAGGGGCGAATCCGTTAGAACTAGGGCGCCGAGCGCATTCATGCGGTCGGTCATGTTGTTGGCGCTCTCACACTGGCGATGGGCGATTTTGGCGCCACTCTCCATGTCAGCGGCAATCAGATAGCGAAGGAGCTGCCCACGCAACGCCCGGCGCCCGGCGCTGGCCCCATCGGGGCTGAAGGCGGCGGGTCGTGAGAGGTGCTCGTAAGCGGTGCTGATGGCCGCTTGGTTGGCGCCACCGATTTCCGAGTAAAGCGCCTCGATCGCCAATCCGATGGCATCTGGGTCGATATCCGAGCCGATCTCGCGTGCCAGATCCGCCTCGCGCGGCAGGGTGATCGCGAGGGCGGAGAAGGCGGGATCGGCATCGCTTCTTGCGATGAGGTCGCCAATCGCCGCCGCGAGCCTTGCGTCCCCGATTGGCGCCTTGCCCGCGCGGATCGCGCCAACCGATGCCTTGAGCAGCGTTGTCGTGGCATCCTGGAGCGCCTGCCAACGGTTGAAGGGGTCGCGATCATGCCGCGCGAGGGTGAGAAGATCGCCATCGGGACGGGTGATCGACACTTTCACCGGCGCGGAGAAGCCCCGCAATAGCGAGGGAATGGGGCGCTGGCTGAGGCCGTTCCATGTATGGCTGGTGTTCTCACTGTCGAGCACGAGCAGCTCGTCCTTGACCAGCTCTGTGCCGTCCTCGCCGATCAGGCCAAGGCGGATGGGGATGATCTGCGCCGCCTTTTCCGGCTGCCCCGGCGTCGGGTTCGTCTCCTGGCGGATCTTCAGCGTGTAGCTGCGGGCCTGTGCGTCATAGGCCTCCTCGAAGGTGACGAGCGGCGTTCCCGCCTGATCATACCAGCGCATGAACGGCGCAAGATCCTTGCCGGATACATCCGCGAAGCACTGGATGAACTGTTCCACCGTGCAGGCTTCGCCGTCATGGCGAGCGAAATAGAGGTCCATGCCTTCGCGGAATCTCGCGGGGCCGACCAGAATGCGCAGCATCTGGATGACCTCGGAGCCCTTGTTATAGACAGTGGCCGTGTAGAAGTTGTTGATTTCCTTGTATTGCTGGGGACGGACAGGATGGGCGAGCGGGCCTGCATCCTCCACGAACTGGGCGGCGCGCAAGGTCAGTACATTGGCGATACGCTCCACCGGGCGCGAGCGCTGGTCCGAGGAGAATTCCTGATCGCGGAAAACGGTCAGCCCCTCTTTCAGGCACAATTGGAACCAGTCGCGGCAGGTGATCCGATTGCCGGTCCAGTTGTGGAAATACTCATGCGCCACAATGGCTTCGATATTGTGGTAATCCTGATCCGTCGCCGTATCGGGCGAGGCGAGGATATAGCGGTCGTTGAAGATGTTGAGGCCCTTGTTCTCCATCGCGCCCATATTGAAATCGGAGACGGCGACGATATTGAACAGATCAAGATCGTATTCACGGCCGAAGGCTTCCTCATCCCATTTCATCGAACGGATGAGCGCATCCATCGCATAGCCTGCGCGGTCCGCCTTGCCCTTCTCGACATAGACATTGAGCGTGACTCTGCGCCCGGAAGGCGTGACGTGGTGATCCGTCACGGCGTCGAGATCACCGGCCACCAGCGCGAAGAGGTAGCAGGGCTTGTTATGCGGGTCGTCCCAGATCGCGTAATGGCGCGTCGTGCCGGGCACATCGCCGGTTTCGATCGGGTTCCCGTTGGAGAGCAGCAGCGGTGCCTCGGCCTTTTCCGCCTCGATCCGCACACGCCAGGGCGCCATGACATCCGGCCTATCGGGGAAGTAGGAGATGCGGCGGAAGCCATCGGCCTCGCATTGCGTGCAATAGATGCCGCTGGAGCGGTAGAGCCCCATGAGCTTGGTATTCGCTTCGGGGTTGATCGTGGTCTCGATCCGCAAGGTGAAGACACCTTCCGGCAGATCCGCGATTTCGAGCCTTTCGGGGGAGATCGTGTAGGCATTGGCCGAGAGCTGCGCGCCGTTGATCGCCAGCGCGTCGAGGGTGAGTTCATCTCCATCGAGCACGAGCGATGCACCCGCCTTGCCGGCGGGATTGCGCTTCACTCGCAATTCACTGATCACCTTCGTGGCTTCCGGCGCAAGGCGGAAATCGAGCGAGACCTGCTCGATCAGGAAGTCCGGAACCTGATACTCGGAAAGACGGATCACAGGGGCTTGCTCGGTGCGCATGGGCTTCCGTAGGGTTGGTGCGGAATGGGAAGGCAGGATTACACCGTCGATCGCGACAAGGCTATCTCAGCCCGTGGCGCGCGCAATGGTCGCGGAGGGCCAGCATAAGCGCGAAGCCCGCAGTGGAGAGCGCGAGCAGGATCGAGAGCGTCACGACCGCACCGAACCGATCGAGCACCATGCCGGCCAGGATCGGAGAGGAAGCCGCAGCGATGTTCTGCGCGACCTGAATGCGGTTGTAGCGCTCGCCATAGCCATCCGCGCCGAAAATCACCAGGGTCAGGCCCGAACGCGCCAGCGTCATCAGGCCGTTCGAAATGCCGAAGAAAAACGCGAAGAGGATACCCAGCATCACGTTGCCGCCGGCGCCGAGCAGGATCGTGAAGGAGAGCGGAAGGAACGCCATCGAGATATAGCCGGTCCAGAAAACCGAAAAACGCGCGGCGAAGAGCATCTCGACGAAACGGCCGAAGACCTGCCACACGCCCACCAGCGAGCCGATGATGATCGCGGTTTCCATCGGGAAGGCGATCCCCTCGAGCAGGCGAAAGACCAGCAGCGCCCAGCTGTTGAAGACCAGTCCTGTCATCACCAGCATCACTGCTAGGATCAGAAAGGCGCGGCGCTGGGGTTGCGCGGTCAGCCCGGCCTCTACCGGCCGGCTCGCGGGATCGCTTTCCCGCCCGCTCCCGGAGCGGCTGAGGATCGCCAGGTGAAGAGGCAGGCAGACAAGCAGGTTGAGCGCGGCAAAAAGCAGGATGATCTCGCGCCATTCCATCATCGTCATCAGCCAGGCTGTCGCGGGCCACGCGATCGAGGAAGCGAGGCCACCGACGAGGGTGAGAAAGGAAATGGCCCGCCGCGCCCGTTGTCCAGCCGCCTGTGTCAGCGCGGTGAAGGAGGCGGAATAGAGCGCCATGGGGGAACCGATGCTGATCACCAGCCATCCGAGGAAATAGCTGTGCCAGCTCGAGCCCAGCGCGATGATTGCAAGCCCGGCGGCGATGATCGCCGATCCCGTCGCCATGACCGGGCGCGAACCGGCCCGATCCTGCCAGCGTCCGACACGGGGCCCGATCAGCGCGGTGGCGACCATCGTCATCGAGACGCCGGAGAGCAGGGCGGCGTTCGAGAGGCCGAGATCCCGCCCCATATTCGTGCCGAGCAGGGAGAGCAGATAATAGGTTGAGGCCCAGCCAATGATCTGCGTGATGCCGAGGCCGAGAATGGTCAGGCGAAGCCGGCTGCCGAGCGGCGCCGAATGAGCGGGTGTCATGTCAGGTCCTTGCCCGGCGCCGGTATGTTCCGCGCCGGCCGGAATCATCGTTGGAAACAAGAATGCCGCCGGTATACGGCGGCATTCAAGTCCAAAATTTGCGCGCGAGCGCTTATTGTTTGACCTTCGACTTGAGCAGCGGGATCCAGCGCGCGTTCTCCCGCTTTACCAGCTCCGCGAGAGCGGCCGACGATGCGCCTTGGGCATCCGGCACGATGCCGCCGAGATCTTCCAGTTTGCCCTTGGTGGCGGGGTCAGCCAGCGCTTTCACAAGCGCATCGTTGAGCTTGGCGACCATGTCCTTCGGCGTGCCTTTGGGCGCGAAGATCGCGTTCCAGGCGGAGACCTGATAATCGGGCAGGCCGCCTTCCGTGGAAGTCGGTACATCTGGCAGCGCCTTGGCGCGCGCCGGCATCGCGACGGCATAGGCCTTGATCGTTCCCGCTTTCAGCTGCGGCGTGAGATTGACGATCTGATCGCAGGCATAGTCGATCTTGCCGGAGACAAGGTCATTCAGAAGCGGGCCGGTTCCCTGGTAGGGAATGGTCACCGGATTCACCTTCAGCATGTCGTGCAACAGGATGCAGGTGATGTTGGAGACAGAGCCCGGCCCGGCATCGGCATTGTTGACCTTGGCTTCGTTGGCTTTCACATAGGCCATGAATTCCTTGAGATCCTTGGCCGGAAAATCCTTGCGCGCCACGATCAGGATCGGCGTGCCGGCGGCGAGGCCAACCGGCTCGAAATCCGTCTGGGGATTATACGCGATGTTGGGGTAGAGCCCCGGCGCCGCGCCATGGGTGCCCATATGCCCCATCATGATCGTGTAGCCATCCGGCGCGGCCTTGGCGGCGCGGGTCGAGCCGGTGGTGCCGCCGGCGCCGCCGACATTCTCGATAATGATCGGCTGACCGAGGGTCTTGGACATGTGATCGCTGACAATGCGCGCGATGACATCGGTCGGGCCACCCGCAGCAAAGGGGACGATCATGGTGATCTGTTTAGTGGGGTAGCTTTGCGCGAAAGCTCCCGCGCTTCCAAGCGCAAGGGCACCCGCGAGCGCCCATTTCCTGAGTCCTGTCATTGTTTTTCCCCTCTTTTCCAAGTTTTTCGTACCTGCTTGCCTATGGTCAGATATTGCACTTCCGACCGCAAGAACAAGATGCGGGCATCACATTCCTGCCTGTTCATTCGACAAAGACCTCGTCACGCTTCTTGCGCAGTACCGGCAGCACCGCGAGGATCAGCATGATGATCGAGACGATCATCAGCACCGCCGAGATCGGG
The DNA here is from genome assembly GCA_020161575.1 of Pseudomonadota bacterium. Lineage (GTDB taxonomy): Bacteria > Pseudomonadota > Alphaproteobacteria > Rhizobiales > Beijerinckiaceae > Rhabdaerophilum. Next base: position 379,860 of record JAIUNR010000003.1, on the reverse strand, counting down.
TTCTTCGTGAAGTCGAAGAAAACCCATGGATTGCCGCGCGAGAACAGCATCGCCTGCCGGAGCTTTTCCTCCATGATCTTGCCGAGCACGAAGGCTACCAGCATCGGTGCCGGCTCGAACCCCATCTTCAGCAGGAAATATCCCACAAGCCCGAAGAAGGCGGTGAGCACCACATCGAAAGGCTGGTTGTTGATGGAATAGACGCCGATCGCGCAGAAGATGAGGATCGCGGGGAAGAGCATCCGGTATGGCACGCGCAGCAGGCGGACCCAGAGCCCGATCAGCGGCAGGTTGATGATGACGAGCATCAGATTGCCTACCCACATCGAGGCAATCAGCCCCCAGAAAAGATCAGGCTGCTTCTCCATGATCTGGGGGCCGGGCACGATACCCTTGATGATCATCGCGCCGACCATGATCGCCATCACCGCGTTCGGCGGAATGCCGAGCGTGAGCAGCGGAATGAAGGAGGTCTGCGCCGCCGCGTTATTCGCCGATTCCGGCCCCGCGACGCCGCGGATCGCGCCCTTGCCGAATTCATTCGGGTTTTTGGCGAGTTTCTTCTCCAGAGCATAGGCGCCGAAAGCGGCAAGAACGGCGCCGCCACCGGGCAGGATGCCGAGGATCGAGCCGAGAAGCGTGCCGCGCGCCACGGCGGGCGCCGCTTCCTTGAAATCCTCCTTGGTCGGCATGAGGTTCGTCACCTTCTGCTCGACAAGATCGCGGCTCTCCTCGCGCTCGAGATTGCGCAGGATTTCCGCGAAGCCGAACACGCCCATGGCCAACGTCACGAATTCGAGCCCATCCGACAACGGTGCGTAGCCGAAGGTCATGCGCTGCATGCCGTCGAAGGAATCGGTCCCGATGGTCGAGAGCAGAAGACCGAGGAAGATCATCGCGATGGCCTTGAGCACGGAACCGCTCGCCAGCACGATCGTGCAGACAAGGCCGAGGACCATGAGCGAGAAGTAATCGGCCGCGCCGAAAGCCTGCGCGACCTTGGTGAGCGGCACCGCCAGCAATGCGATCAGGATCGTGCCGAAGGTGCCAGCAACGAAGGACCCGATCGCCGCGATGCCGAGCGCCGCGCCGGCCCGCCCCTTCTTGGCCATCTGATGGCCATCGAGCGCGGTGACGACGGACGAAGCCTCGCCGGGCAGGTTCACGAGGATCGCGGTGGTCGAGCCGCCATATTGCGCGCCGTAATAGATGCCGGCGAGCATGATCAGCGCGCCGGTGGGATCGAGTTTGTAGGTGATCGGCAGCAGCATCGCGATGGTCGCGATCGGGCCGATTCCCGGCAGGACGCCGATCAGCGTGCCGATCAACGCGCCGATGAGGCACAGGATGATGTTCATCGGCATTTTCATCACGAGGCTTCCGGCACCCGGCCACAGATCGACCGGGACAGTCTGGAAGACGACGGCGAAGCCGTTGATGAGATTGTTGAAGATTTCCATGAGCCGCCCTCAGAAATTCGGCCAGAGCGGGATCGGCTGTCCCAGCGTGTAAGAGAACAGGAGCGCGCAGAATCCCGTGATCGCAACGGCGAAGATGCTCGCCTCGAGCGGGCGGAAGCCGGGCGCGGCAGCGGAAGCCATAAGCACCATGGGGATGCCTGTCAGGAACAGGCCGAGATTGCGGATACCCAACCCGAAGAGCAGGACGGCGCCCAGAATGGCAACCGGCGCCCTCAGAGGAAAGGTTTCGAGCGCGGGCCCGTTCTTGAAAAAGCCCTGCACCGTGATCACAAGCCCCAACCCGAGCAAGCCATAGGCGAAGAGACGCGGCGCTGTGCCCGAAGCGAAGCCGACCCGGCCCGCCGCAGGCAGATCGCGGATGAGATAGAGCGCGAGCAGCGCGACGAAAACCAGGAACAATCCGCCGACGATATCCTGCGGCGCACGCGCGGTTGTGCGCTTTTGCTGTGTTGAGCCCATATTTCTCCCCGATCCGCCTTTGTCTATCCGGCTTCTCGGGCCGGTCAAGCATAGTGTCAGGCGGCATGAGCATGCGCAATCCCGTCTAAATTGCGTATCGCGGCGGTTCTGCATTTGCTTGTGCAATTGAGCCGGGTTAGTCGGGGACATCCTTCCGATCGGATATCCATCATGTTTGGCATCCCACTGGCGGAGCTTTTTCCGCTCATTCTCGCGCTTCTCGCAGCAGGTGTCCTTACCGGGCTTCTCGCGGGCATGTTCGGTGTCGGCGGCGGCGCGGTGATCGTTCCGGTTCTATACCAGATTTTCGGGATGCTGGGCGTGCCGGAAGAGATGCGGATGCATCTTTGCGTCGGAACCTCGCTCGCCATCATCATCCCCACCTCCATCCAGTCTTTCCGCACGCATTACGGAAAGGGCAAGGTGCTGATGGATGTGCTGCGCCTCTGGGCTGTACCTGTGGTGCTTTCGGTGATCGCGGGCGGCGCCATCGCGGCTTTCGCGCCCGCGCTCGTGCTCAAACTCGTCTTCGTGATCGTGATGAGCGCCAATGCGATCAAGCAGCTCTCGGGGCGGGACGATTGGCGCATATCGGATGACCTGCCGGGGCCGGCGGGCATGCGCGCCTATGGCGTGCTGATCGGTCTCGCCTCATCCTTGATGGGGATCGGCGGCGGCGCCATCTCCAACATGATCCTCTCCTTCCACAACAAGCCGATCCATAATGCGGTGGCGACCTCCTCGGGGCTGGGCATCCTGATCTCGGTGCCCGGCGCCATCGCCTATATCATTGCCGGTTGGGGTAAAATGGCTCTCCTGCCACCCTTGTCGCTTGGCTATGTCTCGGTGCTGGGCTTTCTCCTTGTGGCGCCGACTTCGACGCTGATCGCGCCGATCGGTGCGCGGATCGCGCATGCAACCCCCAAGCGTCGGCTGGAAATCGCGTTCGGGATTTTCCTTGTCCTCGTGAGCGCGCGCTTCATCTGGAGTCTTGTCGCCTGAGCCCAGCCTTGTGAAAGGTGAGGCTTGCGGCCTTTCGTCGTACGGATATGCTGCTGTTCGATGACATCCGGCATATCCTTTTTCGATGATGAGAATATCCAGCGCCTGTTCCGCCGGATTGACCTTGCCAGGGACGAGGTTGCCGGGCTGACGGCGGAGCTGATCCGCTTCCCCACCATCAATCCGCCGGGCGATGCCTATGAAGATTGCGCGCGCTTCCTGGGGGAGCGTTTGCGCGAACGCGGCGCGGCGGTCGAGTATATTCGCGGACACGGCGAGCCCGACGATACCGATACCCATCCGCGCATGAATGTCGTCGCGCGCTTCCAGAGCGGAAAACCGGGCCCTTGCGTGCATTTCAACGGGCATATCGATGTCGTCGAGGCCGGGCTCGGCTGGACGATGCCGCCCTTCGACGGCGTGATCCGGGACGGCAGGGTCTATGGCCGCGGCGCCTGCGACATGAAGGGCGGGATCGCCGCCGCGGTCATCGCCATCGAGGCTTTGCTGGCGGAGGGGCTCCTCGAACGCGGCGCGATCGAGTTCTCGGGCACGGTGGACGAAGAATCCGGCGGCTTCGGTGGCGTCGGCTTGCTGGCGCGCAAGGGTTATTTCGACCGCTCCCGCGTTGATCATGTCATCATCCCCGAACCGCTCAACCCGGACCGCGTCTGTCTCGGGCATCGCGGGGTGTGGTGGGCGGAGATCGAGATGACGGGCAAGATCGGTCATGGCGCCATGCCTTTCCTCGGCGTTTCCGCCATTCGCGGCGTGGGCGAGTTCATTGCTCTGCTCGAGCGCGAGCTGCTGCCTCAACTGGCGGCACGCAAGACGCGGATGCCCTGCGTGCCGGCGGGGGCGCGCTTCGCGACACTCAACCTCAATTCCATCCATGGCGGCCAACCCGAGCCCTTCGATGGGTTGCCCGCGCCCGTCGTTGCCGATCGCTGTCGGCTGGTGATCGACCGCCGCTACCTGATCGAGGAAGAGCCGGAAGCGGTGCGCAGCGAGATCATCGCCCTGCTCGAGCGGGCCCGCGCGACGCAGGCCGGACTCGATTTCTCGGTGCGCGACATCATGAGTTTCACGCCGACCATGACCGAGTCGGATGCGCCGGTGGTTGAGGCTTTGGATGGCTGGATCGAGGCCCTGTTCGGGCGGAAATCCACCCATGTCGCTTCGCCGGGCACCTATGACCAGAAGCATATCGCGCGTTTCGGGTCCGTGCGCGATTGCGTGGCCTATGGGCCGGGAATTCTCGATCTCGCTCACCAGCCGGATGAGTGGGTCGGTATCGATGACATGCTCACAAGCGCCAAGGTCATGGCGGCGGCAACGCTGACATTGTTGCGGCGCGAAGAGAAAGCATCATAGACTTGTCGCATCGGCGCGCGCGCCTGAAACGTGAAAGGGGCAGAAATGATGAAGATCGGTCCAGAAACGCCCGTTCCGGCCTCTTCCGGTCGGCTTCGGCGCCATGCCAGGCTTGGCACGGCATGCAGCACAATTCTTGCCGCGTTCCTTTGCTCCAATGGGCTTGCAACGGCACAGAACCGGGATTCGGTAACCGTCTGCCAGACCCTGGAGCCGACGATCCTCGACCCGACAGCGAGCGCCGCCGCCGCCATCCGGGAAGTAACCTACGCGAATATCTTCGAGGGGCTTGTCGGTTTTGACCGCAATTCCAAGCTGGTGCCGCGCCTTGCAGAGAGCTGGCAGGCAAGCCCGGACGGGATGAAATACACTTTCAAGCTCCGCGCCGGCGCGGCTTTCCATGATGGCACGCCGGTCACGTCGGCGGATGTGAAATTCTCCTTCGACCGGGCTGGCGCGCCCGATTCCAAGAATCCCCAGAAGTGGATTTTCGAACCCATCGGCGCGGTTGCCGCGCCGGCGCCAGACACGGTCGAGATCACGCTCAAGACCTATGCGGCGGATTTCCTCGAAGGTCTTGCCTGGGGCGATGCGATCATTCTCTCCGAGAAGAGCGTCGCGAAGGCCGCGACCGAGCCTGTGGGCACCGGCCCTTATCGTTTCGTGCGCTGGAACCGCGGCGATCGGCTGGTGCTGGAGCGCAATGATGCCTGGTGGGGCGGCAAGGCTTCGATCAAGAGCGCGACCTTCCGCTTTATCGCCGACCCGCAGGCGCAGGTTTCCGCCATGCTCTCGGGCGATTGCGATGCCTTCACCAATATCGGCGCACCCGAGGCGGTGGACCAGCTGAAGAAGGATGGCAGGCTCGTCGTCACGATTGGCTCAACCGAAGGCGAGACGATCCTGGCGATGAACAACGCCAAGGCGCCGCTGAGCGATATCCGCGTGCGCAAGGCCATCGCGATGGCGGTGGATCGCAAACTCGTCAATGAAGGCGCGATTTCCGGTTTCGGCACGCCCATCGGCAGCCATTTCTCACCCAATCATCCCGCCTATATCGACCTGACGGGCGAAGTGAAGTTCGATACCAAAGCCGCAAAGGCCCTGCTCGCGGAAGCCGGCCTTGCCAATGGCTTCAAGGTTTCGTTGCGGCTCCCGCCGCCTGCTTATGCGCGACGGGGCGGGGAGATCATCGCAGCGATGCTGGCCGAGATCGGCATTACGGCGGAGATCGAGCCTGTGGAATGGCCGCAATGGCTTGAGCGGGTGTTCCGCAACAAGGATTTCGACCTTACGGTGATTTCCCATGTCGAGCCGATGGATCTGAACATCTATGCGCGGGACGGCTATTATTTCGGCTATTCCTCGCCTGAATTGAAAGCTGCCGTCGCGGCGACGAAGACCGCACGCTCGGAAGCCGAACGCAAGGCAGCATTCGAGGCCGCGCAGCGCCAGATCGCCAGGGATCAGGTCAACGCCTTCCTCTTCATGCTGCCCAAGATCACGGTTGCGAAGAAGGGGCTAACGGGAATGTGGCCGAGCTGGCCGATGCCGGCCAATCCGCTCGCGGAACTGAAATGGGAATGATGCCGGCGCGCGCGGACTGACATGCTCCGCTTTCTCGCACGACGCGGCCTGAGCATGGCCGCCACCCTTCTGGTGGCGGCCATCGTGATCTTCGTCGTGCTCGAAATCCTGCCGGGCGATCCGGCGGTCGCGATGCTCGGCGTCAGCGCCACGGCCGAGAATGTGGCGGCGATCCGCCTCGAACTCGGGCTGGACAAGCCTGCCTTCACCCGGTTCCTTTACTGGATTTCCGGTCTTTTCGTCGGCGATCTCGGGATTTCCTATTCCTATCGCGTTCCGGTCGCGCAGTTGATCGCGGAACGGCTTGCGGTCACCGTGCCGCTCGCGCTGCTCGCGCAGATGCTTGCCGTTCTCATGGGGATCACGCTCGGGGTTTTTGCCGCGGCGAGGGCGCATTCGCGGCTCGACGCCGGAATCATGGCGCTGTCGCAGCTTGGCGTGGCGACGCCGAATTTCGTGTTCGGCATCCTGCTCATCCTCGCCTTTTCGCTCACGCTCGGCTGGCTGCCCGCGGGCGGTTTTCCCGGTTGGGGGGAGGGGGGATGGCGCGCGCTGCGCGCGCTCGCGCTCCCGGCCTTCTCGCTCAGCCTGCCGCAGGCGGCGATCCTCGCGCGCATCACCCGCTCGGCCATGCTCGAGGCACTTTCGGAGGATTTCATCCGCACGGCCCGCGCCAAGGGGCTGACACGCGGGCAGATCATCCGGCGTCATGCACTGCCCAACGCGCTGGTCCCGGTTATCACCATGATCGGCCTGCAATTTTCCTTTCTCGTCACCGGCACCATCATCGTCGAGAACGTCTTCTCGTTGCCTGGCCTCGGGCGGCTCGTCATCCAGGCGATCGGCGGGCATGACGTGATCCTGCTCAAAAGCCTGGTTCTGTTGTTCGTCGGCGCGGTGATCGTCATCAACGCGCTGGTTGATATCGCCTATGGCATCGTCGATCCGCGCCTGAGGAAGATGCCGCGATGAGGCGCGCGCTTTCCCACCCCTCCTTCATGATCGGGCTTGTTCTGACCGGCTTCATCGTGACGATCGCGCTTCTGTCGCTGTTCTGGACGCCGCATGATCCGGGCAAGATGCAGATCCTCCAGCGGCTCAGGCCGCCTTCCGTCCAGTTCTGGCTCGGGACCGATCAGTTCGGGCGCGATATCGCCTCGATGCTGATGGTCGGTGCGCGCAACGCCTTGCTTGTGGGCATTGTCGCGGTGGGGATCGGCTTCGTCGTCGGCATGATGCTGGGGGTATTTGCCGCGCAGCACGAAGGTTCGCTTCTCGATGAAATCCTGATGCGCTTGCTCGATTTCACCTTCGCTTTTCCTGCCGTGCTGAGCGCGATCCTGATCCTGACCTTTCTCGGACCGGGAGTGGTGAACGCGGTCATCGCGATCGGCATCTATTCGGTGCCGATCTTCGCCCGGCTCGCGCGCGGCGCGGCGTTGCAGGTTTTCTCGCGCGATTTCATCCGCGCGGCGCGGCTTGCGGGCTGCTCGCGCCTTTCGATCCTGCGGCGGCATGTGCTGCCCAATATCGCGGGTCTGATGATCGTGCAGGCGAGCTTGCAATTCTCCCTCGCGATCCTCGCCGAAGCCGGGCTTTCCTATCTCGGCATCGGCACCCAGCCGCCCAATCCATCCTGGGGGCGCATGTTGTTCGATGCCCAGACCTATATGGCGCGCGCGCCGCTGGTGGCGGTGTTTCCGGGCGTGGCGATCGCCATGGCGGCGCTGGCCTTCAACCTGCTCGGCGACGGGCTGCGCGATCTTCTCGATCCGCGCCTGAAGGAGCGCTGACATGCTCGCGGTCGAGGATCTGAAAATCAGAATCGGGAATATTGATCTCCTGCGCGGCCTGTCCTTCACGCTTGGGCGTGGCGAGACGCTGGCGCTTGTCGGGGAATCGGGGTCCGGCAAATCGCTGACGGCGCTCGCGATCATGGGGTTGCTGCCTCCCGCCATGCAGGTGCATGGCGCGATCCGGCTCGACGGGCGGGATTTGCTCGCTCTCGACGAGCCGGCCTATTGCGCGCTCCGGGGGCGCAAGATCGCCATGGTGTTCCAGGAGCCCATGACCGCGCTCAATCCGGTGATGAATGTCGGGGCGCAGATCGCGGAGGTGCTGATCCAGCACGGGCTTCTCGACAGGCAGGCGGCTCTGGCGGAAGCCGCGCGCCTGCTCGATCGCGTCGGGATCGCGGATGCCGCCACCCGGCTTGGCTCCTTTCCCCACGAGCTTTCAGGTGGACAGCGCCAGCGCGTCATCATCGCCATGGCGATCGCATGCCAACCCACGCTGCTGATCGCCGACGAGCCGACTTCCGCGCTCGATGCCACGGTGCAAGTGGAGATTATCGAGCTTCTGGCGCAGATCCGGGCCGAGAGCGGCATGGGCATGCTCTTCATCACGCATGATCTCGGCGTGGTGAACCGCATCGCCGACCGCGTTCTGGTGCTCTATGGCGGCATGGCGATGGAGGAGGGGGATGCGCAGGATGTGATCGCCGCGCCGCGTCACCCCTATACCCATGGGCTGATCGCCGCCATTCCGCGCGGCAATGCGCGCACGCGGCCGCTGAATCCCATTCCCGGCCAGGTGCCGGGCGCAGGGCGCTTCCCTCCCGGTTGCGCCTTCTTTTCCCGCTGCCCGCGCGCGACGGATCTGTGCCGGAACGTGTTGCCACCGCTTTCAGAGGATGGCCACCGCGCCTGGTGCCATCACGTGGGAAGGAAGTGGGCATGATCCACCCGCTTGCCGCATCTGGGCTCGTGCGCCGCTATTCCTTGCCACGGCAGGGCCTGCTCGGCCGGCGCGATGTGCTGAGCGCGGTGCGCGGGGTCTCGCTGCTGCTCGAGGAGGACAAGGTTCTCGGGATCGTGGGCGAATCGGGTTCCGGCAAATCGACGCTGGCGCGGATGCTGGTGGGGCTTGAGAAGCCGGATGAAGGCGAGGTCGCGCTTTTCGGAACGCCCATTTCGGGGTTGAGCGAGGCGGATATGCGGCCCCTGCGCCGGCATGTGCAGATGATTTTCCAGGACCCGTTCAGTTCACTCGACCCGCGCATGAGGATCGGCGAGAGCGTGGCGGAACCGCTCGATATCGCCGAGCCGCGATTGAGTGCTGCCGCCCGCCACGCCCGGATCGCCGCGATGCTCGGCCGCGTTGGCTTCGACGAGAGCGTGATGACACGTTTTCCGCATCAGTTCTCCGGCGGGCAACGCCAGCGTATCGCGATCGCGCGGGCTTTGATCACGCATCCGAAGCTGATCGTGGCGGATGAGCCGGTTTCCGCGCTCGATGTGTCGATCCAGGCGCAGATCCTCAACCTCCTGCTTGATCTCAAGGCGGAGTTCGGACTCTCTATGGTACTGATCAGCCATGATCTCGCGGTGATCCGCTATATGTCGGATCGTGTCGCGGTCATGCGCGAGGGCGTGCTGGTCGAGGAGAACGAGACCGAGGCGCTTTTCGCCGCGCCGCGGGAGGATTACACGCGCCGGCTTATCGCTGCCAGCGCGTTTTCTAATGAGATTGGCGCGGTTTAGCGCCCGTACCCCTCAGACGCACCGCCCGCCATCGACCTCCAGAACCGCGCCGGTCACGAAGGCGGCCTCATCGGAGGCGAGGAAAAGCGCGGCATTGGCGATATCGCGCGGCGTCGAGAACCGTCCGAGCGGGATGGAGCCGACGAATTTCGCACGCATTTCCGGCGTATCCTCTCCCATGAACGTGGCGAGCAGGGGCGTCTCACCCGCGACCGGGGCGATGACATTGACGCGGATCTTCTGCGGCGCGAGCTCCACCGCCATTGATTTCGAGATGAGATGGACCGCACCCTTGGTGCCATTGTACCAGGTGAGGCCGGGACGCGGACGGATTCCCGCCGTCGAGCCGATATTGACGAACGCGCCACCGTTTTCCGCCATGGCCGGCACGGCGGCGATCGCGAAATTGTAGAGCGATTTCACATTGACCGCGTAAACCCGGTCGAATTCGCTCTCGCTCACCTCCAGCAGCGGCTTGTTCGCATGGGAGGTGCCGGCGTTGTTGACCACGACATCGAGCTTGCCGAAAGCCGAAAGCGCCTTTTCGACGATGGCTTTCGCGTCATCGAGACGGGAGACGTCGCCGCCGATCCCGATCGCCCCGTAGGGCAGGCTTTTCGCCATCTTCACCGCGCCATCCTCATTGAGATCCGTGACGACGACCTGTGCCCCCTCCCGTGCATAGACCTGCGCGATTCCGGCGCCGAACCCCTGCGCGCCGCCCGTGACGATGGCGACCTTCCCTTGCAGACGCATGATACTTTCCTGTCTTCCGTTCAGCCGTGGTTGAGCACGATGGTCTTGAGCGTGGTGAATTCATAAAGGGCCTCGAAGCCCTTCTCTCGGCCATGGCCGGATTTCTTGACCCCGCCGAAGGGCAGTTCGATGCCGCCCCCGGCCCCGAAACCATTCACGAAAACCTGTCCGCAGCGCAGCGCGCGCGCCATGCGCAACTGCCGCCCGCCATCGCGTGTCCACAGGGCGGCGACAAGCCCGTAATCGGTGGCATTGGCAAGGCGGGTCGCCTCTTCCTCATCGGCGAAAGGAATGGCGGCGAGAACGGGGCCGAAAATCTCCTCGCGGGCGAGGCGGATATCGGCAGGTACGGCGCCGACAAGCGTCGGTGGCACGAAGAAGCCGCTGGCGGGCGCTCCGGGGAGGATCGTGCCCTGCGCGAGAACCGGCAGCCTTGCGTTTTGCGCTTCTTGGAGAAAACCTTCCACGCGACTCTTTTGCCGGGCGGAGATGAGAGGGCCGCAATCGAGATCCGCGTCATGCGGACCGACCCGCAAGGCCGAGAAGGCCGCGGCGAGGCGTTCCATGAAGGGCGCGTAGATCGCCTTTTCGACCAGCAGCCGCGAACATGCCGAGCAGGTCTGGCCGGCATTCTGGACGATGGCGTTGATCGCGAAGGGCAGGACCTTTTCAAGATCGGCGTCGGCGAAGACGATCTGCGGTGATTTGCCGCCGAGTTCCAGCGTCACGCCGACATGATTGCGCGCCGCCGCCTGCTGCACGAGCGTGCCGACCTCGGGTGAGCCGGTAAAGGAGATGAAATCGATGGCGGGATGCGCGGTCAGCGCCGCGCCGGCGCTCTCGCCGGTGCCGGTGACGATGTTGAGCGCGCCCGGCGGAAACCCTGCTTCCAGCGCGAGTTCGCCGATTCTCAGCAGCGAGAGGCAGGCATCTTCCGCCGGTTTGACGACGCAGGCATTTCCCGCCGCGAGGCTCGCGCCCACGGAGCGGCCGAAAATCTGCATCGGGTAGTTCCACGGCACGATATGGGCTGTTACGCCGAGCGGCTCGCGAATCCCGAGCACCGTCATCCCCGCGAGATAGGGGATGGTGTCGCCGTGGAGCTTGTCCGCCGCGCCGCCATAGAATTCGAAATAGCGCGCGGTTGCAGCCACATCGGCGCGGGCCTGCTTCATCGGCTTGCCGCAATCGCGCGCCTCGATCTGCGCGAGCCGATCCGCATCCTCGAGGATCGCGGCGGAGAGCTTCATCAGCAGCCTTCCGCGCTCGAAAGCGGGCATGCGCCCCCAAGGGCCGGTATCGAAGGCAGATCGCGCCGCCATGACGGCAAGGTCGATATCCTCGGCGCCCGAGGCGGGGATTGCGGCAAAGATCGCGCCGGTCGAAGGCTCGACCATGGGCAGGGTTTTGCCGGAGAGCGCGGGGCGCCATGCGTGGCCGATAAGGTTCAGACTGTCCATGTTGATTTCTGCGAGATGTTCCGGGCGGCGGATGCGTCTGGCCAATCATGCGTCAGCGCTATCGAGGGGTGCAAGCGATATCGATCACGGGGCTGAAACCTGAACTTGGAACAGGCGCCAATCCCTCGTACGCGCTTGCGCAACCCCCTTTTTGGGCGTCCTATTTTACCGCAGCGCTCAATTTATTTACTTGTTCTGTATAGGTTGGGACAACCTCTAATAGGCCGATTTGAGTCATGCGTATCGTCCTCGCTGAACCTAGCCGCATCGGTCGGGCCATCGTTTCCGCGATGCTCTCGGAGGATGGGCACGAGGTCATCACTTGCGATACGGCGGAGGGGGCGCTTCACAAGGTTGTCGAGCCGGATTCCGACATTGATGTGCTGATTACCGCGATCGAGTTTCCGATCATGTCCGGGCTGGAGCTGTGCTGGGAAGCCCGGATCTCGATGGGGCAGAACCCGCTCCACATCATCGTTCTTTCCTCATCGCGCGATGAGGAGAAACTCGCCGAGGCGCTCGATAGCGGGGCGGATGACTTTATCTGCAAGCCACCGCGCAAGAATGAATTGCTGGCCCGGTTGCGCGCGGCTTCACGCCTGCTGATCGCGCAACGCGAACTGATCCGGCTTGCGAATTTCGATACGCTTACAGGCTTGCGCAACCGCCGCTCTTTCTTCGAGGAGATGGAGAAGTGCCGCGAAGCCAAGGCGACGGCCTGCGTCATCATGCTCGATGTCGATCATTTCAAGCAGGTCAATGACCGCTACGGCCATGATGCCGGCGACGATGTGCTGAAAGAGGTCGGGCGTCGCATGTCCGCGATCGACCGGAACTTCTCACGGCTGGGCGGTGAGGAATTCGCGTTGCTGATCCGGCAACCCCTTCATGAGGCCGGAGGACTTGCCGAAAGGATGCGGCGGGAAATCGAGACCGGCCCGTTCAAGACATGTGCGGGAGAGATCGCTGTCTCCGCCAGCATCGGTGTTGCCGAATGTCCACCCGGCGGCCATCTGGAAGAAGCGCTGAAGCAGGCGGATGTCGCGCTTTACGCCTCTAAAGCCTCAGGCCGTAACCGCGTGACGCTTGCCCGCCCGCCCGATGCGCTCAACGTTTCCTTGAGCACGGGAATCGAGGCGTTGCACTCCGCAATCGAAGCCCGGATTGCAATCGCTGGTTTCAGCCAGGCCTCCTGAGGCCACGCCCTCCATCAGCTCCTTCCCCTTAATGTCAGGTTGGGTGGCCCTGTCGTCCAATGGGCGTTGTATTCTCTTGTAGAGAAACATTCTGGATTTTCTGGTTGAGATGGGGGCGACAACCAAGGAAATAGGAAAATATGCTGAGTTTTTTGGCTGGCATGGGTCCAGCTTCCTTACCATAAATACGATTATTTTGCGCTGATCGCGGCGTGATGGCAGCGGATTTGATACGAAGGAATAAGACGGCAGTCACCCTCAAATCCGCAGCCAGCAGGCAAACTACGTATATTCGGTAGAGTACCCACAGGAAGCTTTAGCCGCCTTTGGATAAAATATTCCTTTTTGGTGATTTATTAACAGGTTGCTGACAGCCTGACGAAGAGACAGGACCCCATTCCTGTTTCATGGGCTTTCCCATCTCTGAAGTTGCCTCAGAACAGAGCGCAAGCATAGATCAAAGGTGCTGGCATGAATAGAATATTCGCATCCTTCTACAATCTGAGGACTAGATCAAAACTATGGACAATTGGGGGATTTGTTCTTGCAATTATGATTGCCGGTGTAATTGGTGTTATGCCTAAGTTTCGTGAAATTGACGAAGCTACAGATACTTTGGTCAACCGTAGGGTGCCTTCGGCGTCAATTATTTCGACGATTGCCATTCAGGCATCTGAGACGAACACAAATCTTGTGATGTTTGCTCTCTCGGGAAATGCGACCTACGATTCAAAGCGTGCCACGCTCTGGACGTCGATCGAGGCTGAGCAAGCCCTGTACAATGAGGTCAAACATACCAGCCAGCGGAATCTGGCGGATCGCGCGGAGATGAATGAGGCGCTGAAGTCGCTTCGGAGTTTGCAGGACAGCATCGCGACGGAGATCCGCCGTGGCGCGCTATCCTCGGCACAGGCGTCGACCACGATTCAGGAAAAGCTCGCGCCGGCGATCGCGCGGATGACGAAGCTCATGCTTGGCGACCAATCGCTCGGCAAGGAAGAAACCATGCTCGGGCACCTCCGGGAAAGCATGGCAAGAGATACGAAAGAGATCGACGGCGCGTTCGACGCGCTGATGAAGATCGGTGGCCTGGCAACCGCTTGCGTTCTGGCCATCTTGCTGAGCGGCGGGTTCCTTCTGTTCAGGGGCATCGCGGTTCCGCTTCGCCTCATGGAGCAATCGATGCGCGCGATTGCCCGCAAGGAGTTCGACGTTGCCATTCCCGCGCAAGGCCAGCGCGACGAGGTGGGCGAGATGGCTTCTGCACTGGTTGTCTTTCGCGATGGTCTCGCTGCCAACGAGCAGATGCGGGCTGAAGCTGATCGCATGCAGCAGAATGAAGCGCTTCGTCAGCAGGAAATCGATCGTCTCATTTCGGCTTTCGAGGATACGGCTGAAAAGGTCGTCCTGACGATTTCCTCCGCCTCCGCCGCGGCACATCAGGCAACGACAAATGTCCACGGCTTGGCAGCCTCGGGTGAGGAGCTTTCGTCTTCTGCCCAGGAAATCGCGCGGCAATTGCAGGCCTCCGCGGAAGCCACGCGCAATGCTGTGAACTGTGTTCGGGCAACCGATTCCACAGTCCAGGGGCTCGCGCAGGCAGCCGTCAAGATCGGAGCGGTTATCCAGTTGATCAACGGGTTGGCCGGGCAAACCAATCTTCTGGCGCTCAATGCCACCATCGAAGCGGCCCGCGCCGGCGAGGCGGGAAAAGGCTTCGCCGTGGTTGCCTCGGAGGTCAAGGAACTGGCAGGCCAGACGAGCCGTGCCACCAGCGAGATCGCCCAGGTGATCTCGGAAATCCAGCAGATGACGAACGAAACCGTCAGCGCGATGTCGGAGATCGATAACGCCATCCGGATCATCGATTCCGCGACGGCCCAGATATCCGGCTCAGTGGGCGAGCAGGAAAGCGCGACCGGGGAGATTGCCCGGAGCGTGCATCAGGCGGCGCAAGGTACGGAAGAGGTCAGCCGGGCGGTTCTTACCGTCTCGAACGTGGCAAACGACACAGCTGCCGCGGCGAGCCAGGTTCTTTCAGCCTCGGGCGAGCTTTCCCAGCAAGCAGACCTGATGCGCAACGAAGTCCAGAACTTCCTCGCAGCTGTTAAAGCGGCCTGACGCTTCTCACAAATCGAGGCCTTGATCAGGTTTGCCGGCATCGCACCGGCACCTGTATCAAGGCCTTCGATTTTCGGCATCTGGCGCTTTCGGAGGTTGCCGGCGTTCCGAAGGTAGCGAAGGGCGCGCGGTTTGGGTTATGCTCTGGTGCGTAGGGGCAGTGTTGAAAAACCAATCGATGAGGTTCTCCGTCGCGCCCCTCGAAAACGCGCATTTGGGCTGGTGCTAGCGGTCAGCTTTTAGTCTCCACATGACGGAAAGCAGACATTCCCTCGACGGATCGTGGAACAGCGATCAAGTATTCCAAAGTCGGCATCCTCACGCCAGCCTCGCCGTCGTCATGCTCGCATCAGCGCGTCTTTGGCTTAGAGCTTAAGAGTCCAGATCCTCGGCTGGTTTGCGTATAAACTTGAGCCCTGAAAGGCGAGTTCGCCCTTGATGCCCTGCGCCGAGGCCGGCGAGCGGCGAGCCGCGATCACGGAGCCGCTTGCTGCGCCCGGAACGCGCTGACGCCATCATGCGGGGCTTGTGCGCTGAGTGCGGCAAAGGTCGTTCGGGCATCATCCGGTGGAAGGGCCAGCGCATCAAGATAGGCGCTTTTCCACGCCGTATCCACGCCCTCGGGCCAGAGGTCAAAGACAGAAACGCGTTGCGCAAAGCCGCGCAACGCGATGTCGCCGAGCGGGCGCAGCATCGCTTGGGGCAGGCGCGCGGCGATGCCCGGCCCAAGGCATAGCGTGGAGCCGAAGCGCTTGTTGGCGGCTTCCAGCCGCGCCGCCGCATTCACGACAGCACCATGGGCGGTGTAGTCGAGCTTGGCGCGTAGGCCCACCTCGCCCACCACGGCCGCGCCGGTTTCCACCCCGATCCGCGTGCGCCCGAAGCCGAGGGCGGCCGCCTTGGGCCGCGTGCGGAAGGCCTCCGCCCAGGCCGCAATTTCCTCAGCGCAAGCCAAGGCTTTTCGTGCGTGGTCTGCCAGATCGAGCGGGGCGTTGAAAAAGGCATGGAGCGCATCGCCCACAAATTTGTCGATCATGCCGCCGTGCCGCAGCACGATCCCGGCGAGGCCCTCGAAATAGGCATCGAGCACGCTCACGAGCGCAGCAGGATCGGCGCGCTCTGTCATGGCGGTGAAATCCTCGATATCGGTGAAGAGCGCGGTGATCTCCCGCTTCTCGCCCGAGAGCTTCACGAGATTGGGATTGGCGAGGATTTTCGCCACAACTTGCGGGGCCAGATGCTGAGAAAACCGCGCGCGCAAGCGTGCCTCGCGAGCGCGTGAGGCGATGAATCCGGTGAGCGCCGCCCCGCCATAACCCGCGAGCGCGGCGAGCGGCGGCAGGAGCGGCACGAAGAGGATCTGCGCGCCGGCGAAAAGCGCCGCCGAAGCCACGAGCATCCCGGCGAACAGCGCAAGAAGCGCGCAAAAACCCGCCAGCGGCGACATGAGCGCGCCCGCCATGGTCGCCAGTGCGGGCAGGCCGATCAGCAGCGCGCCATGGAGGGCCGTGCTTTGGCTCGGTGGGCGGGGCAAGAGCGGGCGCATCATCTGTGCCAGCGCGCGTGCCTGTATCATCACGGCCGGTTCAAGCGCGTCATCCTGTGCGCTGCGCAGGCCCCCCAGTTCCGGCGCGGAGCCACCGATCAGCACGAGTGCGCCAGAGGGCAGCGTGGCGTCGGAACGCAGATCTGCGGCGCTGATGACTCGCGGTCTGGCAAGGCCCGGCACCAGCCGCAGAAGAGCGCCCTCCAGCAGAGGAAGGGTGTGAACTCCCACACGCAGCTTTCCATCCTCGATTAGATAGGCGGAACTGTCCTGTGCGACGCGCAGGGTTTCGAGCGCAAGGCCGGGATATGGCACTCCGCCCGCCGAGACGAACAGAGGCACGTTGCGGATAACGCCATCCGCGTCGCCTGGCAACGCGATGAGGCCCAATCCGCTCGCCGCCCTGGCGAGGGGGGGATGAGGCCCGAGAATTCCTGCGCCCTGCCAGAGCGGGGCGAGCGTGGCGCGTCCCCGGCGCAGGATATGGGTGGGCGGCATTGTGTCACCCGAGTCGTCGGGCGAGAGCAGCAGGCCAAGCACGCCGGGCACGCCCTCAAGCGCGCGGACGAGGTGGGCATCGCCATCGGGCAGGGCTGCATTGAGTGGAGCCAGCACGGCTTCGGGTAGCCTCACGCCGCGCCGCGCCAGCTCCGCTTGTGGTGAGCGCGGGTCCGGCCCTGCCAGCAGCATATCGAGCGAGAGGGCGGCGGGTTTGGTGGCTTCCAGTGTCTCCACCAGCTTTGCAAGCGTTTCGCGCGGCCAGGGCCAGGGGCCGACGATGCGCAGGGTGGCGGTATCGATATCGATGACGACGACCTCGGGCGTTACCGGCGCGGGCGGCAGAAACGGCGAGGCGAGGCGCATCAGCGCGTCTTCTGCCCGTGCCTCTGCCTCCTGCCGCCATGGTCCCGGCAACAGCATGGCCAGCCCCGCGATGAGGAGCGCGGCGAGTCCGCCGGCCAGCAGGGGCATGCGGCGCGTGAAGGCGGGATCAGCCTTCATCGGCTAACCGCGCCGTCTGGGCCAGCAGAGTCGGATCACAGAAAAGGCGGTCCGAGGTGCGGCGGATCGCACCCATGGTCTCCAGCAGCGCCAGCGCGCCATTCACCTTAGGGCGGCTCGCGCCCAGAAGCTGCGCGAGTTCGGATTGCGAGAAACCCAGCTCCAGCGGCACGCGCTTGCCAGGCTCCGCCTTGCGCCCGCGCAGCGCCACCAGCAGGAAGCGGGCGAGGCGTGCCTCGATCGGGTGCAGGGCGATGGCTTCGAGCTGGTCCGTGGTGGCGCGTAGCCGGGCGCACAAGAAGGTGATGATGCGGCCTGCAAGCTCCGGTATCTCGCGCAGCAAAGCATCGAGATCAGCGCGAAAAAGAAGGTAGGCGCTCAGTGGGGTCAGGGCTACGGCATCCGCGCTGCGGGTCTGGCCGTCGAGAAGCGCCAGTTCGCCCAGAACATCCCCACGCACGCCATGGCGCACGCTCAGTTCGCGCCCCTCGTCCGAGACGAGCGAGAGCCGCACCCGTCCCTGTGCGATCACGAGCAGGAAATCACCGCGCTCCCTGCGCGCGAAGATCTGTTGCCCGGCCTCGAAATGGGTGTGGCGAAAAGCGCGCAGTAGCGCCGCGAGCCGGGAGGGCTCGAGCCCTTCGATCAACCCGCCGAAGAACGCTGAGCCGGCGATGAGCGCGGCGATGTCGTCTTTGGCCTGGGGCACGGGTGTCAACGGACCGAATCGAGGGCTTCGATCAGGCGGGCATCGGCCCAGCGCGCCGGTTTGGAGGGCTTGCCGCCATAGGTGGTGATGTCTGTGCCCTCGCCCGCGTTCAGCACCA
The DNA here is from genome assembly GCA_020161575.1 of Pseudomonadota bacterium. Lineage (GTDB taxonomy): Bacteria > Pseudomonadota > Alphaproteobacteria > Rhizobiales > Beijerinckiaceae > Rhabdaerophilum. The sequence continues at coordinate 361,507 of JAIUNR010000003.1, read as the reverse complement.
CGCTTTCCCCGCCGGAGGTGACCGTCACCGACCCGCGCACCACGGCGACCGCCATTTTGCCGCGGCTCGGCCCGGCGAAGAAATGCGTGCCGCGCACCGCGATCATGCCGAACGCCCCGCGAATGGTGATCGGCTGGGGGCGCGCGCCGGCGGGGCGCTCGAAGGTCATGGGGCCGGATTGCAGCGTGAGCGTGCCGCCCGCATCGAGGATGAAACGATCCAGCTTGAGGCGGGCTTCCGGGCCAAGGCGGATGGTGGTGGCTTCGCCGACCTTCATGCCGATTCGGCTGGCTTCGCCCGTCGCGATCGTTTCGCCCACGAACAGACGCTCGCCCGAAGTCAGAGACCGCGTCGCGCGCAGCATCTCCGCCACAGCCTGGCCGAAGATATCCTCGACATGGCCCGCCTGCTCGGAGGCCGCGCCGGTTTCGGGCAGCGCGAGAAGCCCGATGGTACCCAGCGCGAGCCGCGCGAAGATGCGGCGCTCCATCCGGAGGGACTGAGGCGGAAAGCTAGGAGCATAGGGCGGCATGAGGGGTCCTGAGGCGGGCAAGGCAGAGGAGATGAATGTAGCGCTGACTATGGCAAGCCCATTCGTTTTTCCCAACAGGAAAAGCCGTTTGTACCGGGCCGCGGGCGTCATTTTTCCGCCGCATCGATCAGCGCTCGCGCAAGGCGCGGGCGATCTGATCCGTGAAGGGTTTCATGAAGTAGCTCAGGATGGTGCGCGCGCGGGTCTGGATGTGGATTTCTGCCGGAAGGCCGGGGATGAGCCGGAGCCCCTCAAGCCGCTCGACCTCGCCCTGATCCAGCGTGACGCGGGCGCGGAAATGACCTGCGCCGTTGCCGCGCGGGTCAGCTTCGATGTCGGCGGAGATGAAGCTGAGCGTGCCGGTGAGTTCCGGGGTGGTGCGGGAATCGAGTGAGGAGAGGCGGATCACGGTCTTCTGGCCCAAGGCAATCTGGTCGATGAAGGCGGGGTCGATGCGGCCCTCCGCGAGCAGGGCCTCGCTCTCCGGCACCAGCATCATCACCGCTTCGCCCGGCGCGATAACCCCGCCGAGGGTGAAGGCGGTGAGCTGGTGGACCACGCCGTCGATGGGGGCGCGCAACTGCGTGCGGTCAAACCGGGCCTCGGCGCTGGTGCGGCGCTCGTTGAGATCCGCGATGCGCTCCTGCGTCTCGCGCAGATCGCGGGTGATCTCGCTGAGCGCCTGCTTGTCGATCTGGGCGCCCTGGAGAAGGACTTCGCTGATCCTCGCACGGGCCCGGGCTATCTGGGCGTCAAGCTCGCTTGCCTGCCCTTCCAGCTGCACCACCGTGCGGCGCAGCGGATTGATACGCGTCACCGGCGTCAGTCCGCGCGCGAAAAGGTCCTGAAGATTGCCCAGTTCCTGCGCCGAAATGACGGCTTGCGCCTGCGCCGCCGCGCGCTGGGCTTCCAGTCCCGCAATCTCCTTAAGGGTCTGCGCCCTGCGCTCCTCAAATTGTGCGGCCTCGCCCTGACGAGCACGGCGGCGTGCCTCGAACAACCTGATTTCCGCCGCGATCATGGCGGCTATCTCCGGTTCCGTCGCACGGCGGGAAATGCTGTCGGGGGGCGAGAAGTGCTCGCGCGCGTCGCGCTCGGCCTCAAGACGCACGGCGCGCAGTTCCTGGCTCGCCAGTTGCAGCATGATTTGCGCGAACTCGGCGCGGCGCTGGCTATCCTCCAGCGTCAGCAGCACCTCGCCCTCCTTCACCCGCTGGCCGTTGCGCACAAACAACGCGCTGACAATGCCGCCATCCTGATGCTGCACCTTGCGCAGATGTCCCTCCACCACCATCACACCCGGTGCGATCACCGCGCCGTTGATCGCCGTGGTGCCGGCGTAACCCAGCAGCCCGAAGGCAAAGAGCGCGCAGGTGGCATAGCCCGCCGCAAGGGTTTTACGGGTGGCGGCGATGAGGCCGCTTTCAAGTGCTGCGAAGGCGAGAGGATTGTTGGAAAGGAGGGCGGTCATCATGGCGGTTCTCCGTGCGAGGAAGGATCAAGCCGTCTGGCCGGTGCGCAGCGGGGTGACGCTGCTCTCCCGCGCGGCGTCGGGCTGGGCGAGTATGCGGCGCATCACCGCATCACGGGGGCCGAAAGCGGCCTGCCGTCCGTCGCGGATAAACAGCGCATGGTTCACCTCGGCGAGGGCTGCAGGGCGGTGCGCCGTCACAATGACGATGCCGCCCCGCGCCCGCACCGCCCGGATCGCGCGACCGAGCGCGGCCTCGCCTTCGGCGTCGAGATTGGAATTCGGTTCGTCCAGCAGCACCAAGAAAGGGGCGCCGTGCAGCGCACGCGCCAGTCCGATGCGCTGCTTCTGCCCGGCGGAAAGCGCGAGGCCCATCTCTCCGATCACGGTGTCATAGCCCTGCGGCAGACGTAGGATCATCTCATGCGTGCCCGCCTCCCTGGCGGCGGCGATGATTGAGTCGTCGTCCGAATCCGGAGAGAAGCGCGCGATGTTCTCGCGGATCGTCCCGTCGAACAGATCCACGCTCTGGGGCAGGTAGCCGGTGAAGCGGCCGCGATCCTCGCGCGACCATTGGCCGATCTCGGCCCCATCAAGGCGGATTTCGCCGCGCACCACCGGCCAGACTCCGATCAGTGCACGCGTCAGCGTCGATTTGCCTGCCGCGCTCGGCCCCACCACCGCCATGGCATCGCCCGCCTGAAGGGTGAGGGTGATCCCCTGAAGCGTCGGCATCGAGCTGGCAGGCGGGGCTACGCAGACCTGCTCCAGCGTCAAGGTCCCGCATGGCAGGGGTAGGACGGTGCGGGGAGTGTCGGGGCGCCCTACATCCAACAGGGCGAGGCGCGCGCGAGCCTCACGGTACTGTACGAAGCCGCGCCACTGCGCAATCGCCTGTTCCAGCGGTGCCAGAGCCCGGCCTGCCAGCACGGAGGCCGCGAGCATCACGCCCGGCGTCGCCATCGCGCCGATGACCAGCCAGGCTCCCAGCGCCAGCAGCAGCAATTGCAGCAGGATGCGGAAGACCTTGGTGAAAGCGGAGATGGCAGCACCCGCTTCCGCCGTCTTGATCTGCGCGAGCAGGGCTTCGAGATGCGCCGCCTTCCAGCGCGCGCGGATATGCCCGGCCATGCCGAGCGCCTGAAGCGTTTCGGCGTTGCGGCGTGCCCCTTCCAGCCAGCCGTTGCGGCAGCCCAGGGCCTCGGTGGCGTTGCGGCTGCCGCGACGCGATATGGCAAAGCTGAGCAGCATCAGCCCCGTCAGAACCAGTGCCCCCACAAGTGCGAGGGCGCCGAGCTGCGGATGAAACGCGAAGCACACCAGAAGATAGACCGGAATCCACGGTAGATCGAAGAGCACTGCCAGCCCCGGCCCGCCCAGAAAGCCGCGGAGGGTATCGAGATCGCGCATCGGCTGCTGGCCGTCGCCCTTTCCGCTGCCCTGCACGGCATGGCCGAGGCTGGCCGCGAACACGCTCTCGCGCAGGGCCTTGTCCACCGCCAGACCGACCCGGCCCAGCACCACCGCGCGCAGGTGATCGAGCACTCCCATCAACCCCAGCAGCACGACCGCCACCACCAGTAGCGCCACCAGCGTGGGCAGGGAGCGCGAGGTAAGCACGCGGTCGTAGACCTGCATCATGAACACTGGCGAGATGAGCATCAGCATATTGAGCAGCGCGCTGAATAGCCCGACGCCAGCCAATGTGCCGCGATGCGCCGCGAGCACCTGTTTCACTGGGTCATGCGGGGCGGGGGGGCTGTGCGACATCGGGGCTGCTCCGGCGGGAGGGACATGCCCTCTTGTGCCGCCATTTCCGCCAGGGCGCTGTTCCGCGCGGAACAGCGCCGCATCGTGCTCCGCGCCATGGTGGCGACATGCCCGGCGAGGTGCCGGGGCAGCAAGGGAATACGACTATGGCAACTTACACTCTCACCAACCCGAAGCCCTCCCTGATCGGTGATCTGGCCTTTGATCCGCCGCCGACGGAAGCCTGGGAGCGCCTATCCGAGCAGATTTCGGAAGTGAACGAAGACGCTGACCGTTCCGGCTTTGCCAATTGGGGCAGCGCCGACACCAATCTCACCGTGTTCGGGCTGACGGGCGCACCGCCCTCGTCAGTGTATCTCAACATGCAAGGGGGCAACGATACCCTCATCCTGCAGAACACCGGCGATGATATCGCCTATATGGGTTCGGGCAATGACAAGGTATTTGGCGGCATCGGCTGGGATACGCTTTATGGCGGCTCGGGAGTCGATTTCCTCTATGGCGAGGCGGGCAACGATACCCTTCACGGGGGATCAGGCGGTGATGAGCTGCGCGGCGGCGCGGATGCCGATACGCTCTATGGCGGCTCGGGAGTCGATTTGCTCTTCGGCGGGGCCGGAGCGGATGTTTTGTACGGCGGCGTCGATAACGACACGCTCTACGGCGACGGCGACGGCGCCACCCAGACCACCGGCGGGCGCGATGTTCTCAATGGCGGTTTCGGCAACGATACCCTTTACGGCGGTTTCGGCGCGGATACGCTTTTCGGCAATGCAGGCGCGGATACCTTCGCTTTTCAATCCGCCAGTGACCTCGGTTATGGCCATACCGATGTGATCCGCGACTTCTCCCGCGCTGAGGGCGACCGCATAAACCTGAGCGGCATTGATGCCAACACCACGCTTGCGGGCAACCAGGCCTTCCGCTTCGTCAACGGCCCGAGCGAAACGGCGGGCGACATGTGGCTGGGCGAGGTGATCAACGGTCAGCAGCACGTCTATATGAATCTCGATGGCGTGCGCTCCGATCTCTCGCCCTTCGCGGCGGATATCGAACTCATCGTTACGTTCGACGATCCCGCCATGACCTCGCTCACCGTGGTGGACTTTTTCCGCTGACCGAGCTGTCGACAACACAGCGCCCCGGCATTCGTCGGGGCGTAAATGCTTTTGATATCAATATAATGGTTCAAAAACCTTGTGGATGAGAATTGCCCATCGTCAGAATAATTGGCGCCGTGACGAAGCCAAGACTCTCCTTGGATCCAAGCCCCAGTCCTGTCCTGCGTAACCACTGATTCCGGCGCCCTTGCCCGTGTCGGCGAAGATCATTTTTCTATTCCGTCGTGTGTTGATCGCAGCTTGCGAGGCAAAATGCCTTTCCGGGGGGCGAGGGATTGTTTGAGCGCTGGTCGTGCGACCGAGCCGTCTTTGCGTTTGCGCTGAACAATGGTACCCATGGCACCACAACATTTGTTGTAATTCCATGCGAAAATGAGCCGGAATGGCAAGCGAAGAGAGCAGACGAGACACCATCGCTGTGGCACAAAGTATTATAAAGCAACAGAGAACAAGCGAAATCAATTCTTGGCGTTTCTCCGTCGCGCCGATGATGGATTGGACGGATCGGCATTGCCGTTTCTTTCATCGCCTCATGACTCGTCATGCCCTTCTCTATACGGAGATGGTGACATCCGGCGCGGTGATCCACGGGGATCGCGCGCGCCTTCTCGGCTTTTCGCCCGAGGAGCATCCCGTCGCGCTTCAGCTTGGCGGTTCCGACCCGGCGGAGCTGGCGCGCGCGGCGAAGATCGGTGCCGAGTTCGGCTATGACGAGATCAATCTCAATTGCGGCTGCCCCTCTGATCGTGTGCAGAACGGACGCTTCGGCGCCTGCCTGATGCGCGAGCCGGCGCTTGTCGCGCAATGCGTATCGAGCATGAAGGCGGCGGTTCCGGTGCCGGTCACCGTCAAATGCCGGATCGGTGTCGACGATCAGAACCCGGAAGAGGCGCTTTTCACACTGGCGGAAGCGGTTTTTGCGGCCGGCTGCGACGCGCTTATCGTTCATGCGCGCAAGGCCTGGCTTCAGGGGCTGTCGCCGAAGGAAAACCGCGATATTCCGCCGCTTGATTATGCCATCGTGCGGCGGCTCAAGGCGCGCTGGCCCGCGAAGCCGATCGCGATCAATGGCGGCATCGCGGATCTCGCGACCGCGCAAAGCCTTCTGGTTGCCGATGCGGAGGGGCCGGCGCTCGACGGCGTGATGCTCGGGCGTGCTGCTTATCAAAACCCCGCTATCCTCCTTGGCGTGGACGCTGCGATTTTCGGAGCGGCGCCGAAAGCGACGACGCCGTTCGAGGTTCTGGAGAAGCTCATCCCCTATCTCGAACGCCTTGTCGGCGAAGGGCATTCGCCCCATGCGCTCACGCGCCATGTGCTTGGCCTGTTCCAGAGCGTGCCGGGCGCACGTGCCTTCCGGCGTCATCTCTCGACCGAGGCGGTGAAGGCGGGCGCGCAAGCCTCTGTCCTGCGCGAGGCCATGGCGCTGGTGCGCCGCGAGGCGCGGGAGGCCGCGTGACAACGGATTTAGTCAGCCTGACCACAGGGATGATCGCGCCCAAGGTTCGTGGCGGCGGCCGATCAGAAGCCGAGTTCGCCCTTGTAGGAATAGGCGAAGGCGATTGCGGCGACGATCACGCCCCAGATGAAAAGATAGCGCAGCGACTGCCCGAGATTGCCGCGCATCTCGGCGAGCACCCACGAGCTGACCAATCCGGCGATGAGACCGCCATAGACCAGGCGAGCTATCGTATCGCCGTCCATATCCGGCCCTTTCGCGAGCGCGAAAGCGAGGATGACCGCGAGAATGATCGCGATGGCGGCAAGAATACGGCTATCCATGGCATCCTGCTTTCTTCATGTGGGGTGGAGCCTCATCTCGGGCCGATCCAACTGAGTGTTGCGGCAAAGGCGAGCAGCAGCACGATCTCGACGATCTGCTGGCTGGCGCCGAGAATATCGCCGGTCTGTCCGCCGAGACGGCGGCGGGCCAGCGTGCTGAAGCCTGCAAGCGCCGCGATGGCGACGGCGAGCCCCGTAATCGCGCCGATGCTCATATCGAAGGGCAGCGCGAGGGCGAAAAGGAGCACGGAAGCGATCGCGACCGCGCTGGAAAAGGCGCCTGCGCCGGGCATGGGAATGGCGGTGGAGAGGCCGTCCTTCCGCGCTGGCGGAAGCAGGATCGCCGGGAGCAGCGCCAGGCTGCGCGAGAGCGCGCCGATGCCGGCGAGAAGACAAAAGGCGGTGGGGCCGGCCAGGCGCAGGATGTCGCCAAGTGCAAGGATTCTCACGAGCAGCGAGAGAATCAACGCGGCAGCGCCGAAGGTGCCGATGCGCGAATCCCGCATGATGTCGAGGCGCCGCTCGGGCGTATTTCCGCCGAAAAGCCCGTCCGCGCTGTCGGCGAGACCATCCTCATGGAGCGCGCCGGTGGTTGCGACCAGCGTTGCGACGGCGATCGTGGCGGCGATCAGCGGAGAAAGGCCGAGCCGGAAGGCGGCCAGCCCCGCGAGCGCGGCCAGCGCGCCGAGGATCGCGCCGGCGAGCGGCATCATCCAGATCGCGCGGCGGAAATCCGGCGGATCATGCGGAAAGCGCGAGAGGAATGCGAGCGGCAGGCGCGAAAAGAAGCGCAACAGCGCCACGAGATCGCTGACGAGCAGCAGCACGGGGGAGGGAGGGGGCAAGCCGGGATTCATCCTCTGCTCCGCCAGACTTCCGGCGACTTTTGCGTGGGTCTCGGTAGTGCCTGCGTCATGCACTCCATTGCGGCAAGGCGCTTGTGCATGATAGCCACCCAGTGCCGTCGGAGCAATTGCCGGCGAATTGAGGTCACGGAGTCCCATGTCCACCGCGCTTCCCTTCGACGATATCCGCGCGCTCATCAAGGCGATGCCGAAGCCTGATCTCGATGCCAGACTCGCAGCCGAAAAGCGCGAGAACGTGCTGATCAAGCCGCGCGGTGCGTTGGGGCGGCTCGAGGAGATTTCCGCCCATATGGCTGCTTGGCAGGGCAAGGCCCGCCCGCAGGTGAACCGCCCGCTGGTGGCGATCTTCGCGGGATCGCACGGCGTGGTGGCGAAAGGGGTCTCCGCCTATCCCGCCGGGGTGAACCGGGCCATGCTTGCGAGCTTCTCGGCGGGCCATGCCGCGATCAACCAGATCTGCAAGACCTTTGATCTCGGCCTCAAGGTTTTCGACCTCGCGATCGATCTTCCGACGGCCGATTTCACCGAATCCGCCGCGCTCGAGGAAGTGGCCTGTGCCGCGACGATGGGCTTCGGCATGGAGGCAATCGCGGGCGGGACCGATCTTCTTTGCCTTGGCGAGATGGGCATCGGCAACACAACTTCGGCGGCCGCGATCTATGCGGCCCTGTTCGGCGGCGCGGCCCGGGATTGGGTGGGGCGCGGAACCGGCGTCGACGATGCCGGACATGAACGCAAGGTGGCCGCGGTGGAGGCCGCGCTGCGTCTGCATCGCTCGCATCTGGCCGATCCACTGGAGATCCTGCGCCGCCTCGGCGGTCGCGAGATCGCGGCGATCTGCGGGGCGATCCTCGCCGCGCGGTCCGAGCGTGTCCCCGTGATCCTCGACGGCTATGTCGTCACGGCCGCCGCCGCGATCCTGCACGCGCTCGACCGAAAGGCGCTCGATCATTGCCTCGCCGGTCATTGCTCGGCGGAAGGGGCCCATGCCCGCGTGCTCGCGCATCTCAAGCTCAAGCCGATACTCGATCTCGGCATGCGGCTCGGGGAGGGCTCCGGCGCGGCGCTCGCGGCAGGCGTCGTCAAGGCGGCGCTCGCCTGCCATAACGGCATGGCGACCTTTGCCGAGGCGGCAGTTCCCGAGCAGGTCTGAGTCCGTTTGGGCTTCCGGCCTGATCGGTTTTGTCTGGTTCGCCAAGGCTGACCGGAAAACCCAGGCCGGCTTGCATTCCGGCCAAGCCAGCGACAGCGCGGGCTCTCCTTACTCATCTCATTCCACACATGATGACGCCAGCCGACGACTTTCCGCTGGTTCGCGCGGCGGGAGCTTGTCGCGAAATGAAAACACATGTTATCAATATAATTATGAATAACAGACCCGCTCGCGCATCCCGGCCCTTCCCAGAATTGGATGTGGCGGGGGCGATGCGGCCCGTCATCGGTGCCGGCCGAAGCAAGGCCAGCCGGTTGGCTGGCAGTTGATCGGGCAGAACGAGGAAACCCATGCAGGAGAGATCGATGCGGGAACTTGAATTGAGGGGAATGGTCGAGCAGGTCCGGCAGGGAACCCTCCATCGGCGCGCTTTCATCAAGAGGCTTGTGGCGCTCGGATTGACCGCGCCCATGGCGGCGGAAATCCTGACGCATTCCGGCATTGCGCTGGCGAACACGCCGGGCTGGAATTATGCGCCGACAAAGCGCGGCGGGGGTGGCGCGTTGCGCCTGCTCTATTGGCAGGCGCCGACATTGCTCAACCCGCATTTTGCCACCGGAACCAAGGATCAGGAAGGCGCGCGCATCTTCTACGAGCCGCTGGCCGCCTACAACGCCGATGGCGCGCTGACGCCCATTCTCGCTTCGGAAATTCCGAGCCGTGAGAATGGCGGGCTTTCGGAGGACGGGCTGTCGGTCATCTGGCGCATCAAGAAGGGTGTGAAATGGCATGATGGCACGCCACTGACGGCGGATGACCTTGTCTTCACCTGGGAATATGCCCGCGATCCCAAGACCGCCGCGACGACCCTCGGCTTCTATCAGGCCATTGAGGTCGAGAAGATCGACGAGCATGCGATTCGCATGAAATTCGCGAAGCCGACGCCCTATTGGGCGGAGGCCTATGTCGGCACGCGCGGCATGATCCTGCCCAAACATCTGTTCAAGGATTACATGGGCGAGAAATCGCGCGATGCGCCGGCGAACCTCAAGCCTGTCGGCACGGGGCCCTATAAGTTCGTGGAGTTCACCCCCGGCGATCTGCTCAAGGGGGTGATCAACCCCGAGTATCACATGGCGAACAAGCCGCATTTCGACTCGATCGAGCTGAAGGGCGGCGGCGACGCCGTGTCGGCCGCGCGTGCGGTTCTCCAAACCGGCGAGTACGATTTCGCCTGGAATATCCAGGTCGAGGAGGAGATCATCGTTCGTCTCGAACGGGGCGGCAAGGGCGTCGCGAATATCGTCGATGGTGGCAACACCGAACATATCCAGGTGAATTCATCCGATCCCTGGACCGAGATCGACGGCGAGCGCTCGCATGCGAAGAGCAAGCACCCGCTCCTGTCCGATCCTGCCGTGCGCAAGGCGCTCTCGATGCTGGTCGACCGCAAGGCGGTGCAGGAACATATCTATGGTCGCGCGGGGATCGTGACCGCGAACTACCTGAACAACCCGCCCGAGTTCAATTCAAAGAACACGGCTTGGGAGTTCAACATCGAGAAGGCGACAAAACTGCTCGACGATGCCGGCTGGAAGCCGGGGTCGGACGGCATCCGCGTCAAGGATGGCAAGCGGCTCAAGCTCGTCTACCAGACCTCGACCAACGCGCAGCGCCAGAAGACCCAGGCCATCGTCAAGCAGGCCTGCCAGAAGGCCGGGATCGAGATCGAGATCAAATCCGTCGTCGCTTCCGTCTTCTTCTCGTCGGATGTCGCGAACCCCGATACCTACCCCAAATTCTACGCAGATCTTCAGATGTTCGCCTGGTCGCGCTCCCAGCCCGATCCGGGCAGCTACATGCAGCAATTCGTCTCGTGGCAGGTCTCGTCGAAGGAGAACAAGTGGCAGCTCAACAATGTCACCCGCTGGACCAGCAACGCGTTCGACGAGGCCTATAACGCCGCGCAGAAGGAGCTGGACCCGATCAAGCGCGCCGCCCTCTTCATCCGGATGAACGACATGATCATCAATGATCAGGTGATCATCCCCATCGTGTTCCGGCCACGTGTTTCTGCACGCGCGCACAAGCTCCGCACCTATCAGAGCGGCTGGGATGTCGATACCGGCATGATCCAGGAATGGTATCGCGAGGCGTGATCAAGCTGCGCGCGGCGCTCAGGCCGCGCGCCCACGCCGCGGCTGCTTGACGATGATATCCGGCTGGGGGGCTGGCGGCTTCACGGCCGCCATCGCCGCGATGACGCGCGTGGGCGGGAACATGACGATCGCCTCCGTTCCCTCGCGCAGGCGCGAGCGGAGCATCAGCGCCCCGCCGTGCAATTCAATGAGACTCTTGACGATCGGCAGACCAAGCCCCGATCCCTGATCCGCGTTCTTGATCGCGCGCGAGCCGCGCCCGAAAGTCGAGAGCACGGTATCGATCTCGTTCTCCGGGATGCCTGGCCCGTTATCCTTCACCGAAATGTATTGTCCGCCGCTGGCCGTCCAGCCGACCTTGACGAGAATTTCGGCGCCCTGATGGGTGAATTTGATGGCGTTCGAGATCAGGTTGAGCGTGATCTGCCGAACCGCGCGTTCATCGGCCCATAGGCGGGGCATCTGCTCGGTGAGGATGGAGTGCAGCTTCAGCCCGCGATTGGCCGCGCGGATTTCCAGAAGGCGCAGGCTGTCATCAACCACGCTCGCGAGATCGATGGCCTCCTCGAGCAATTCGTGCTTGCCGGCCTCGATGCGCGAAAGATCGAGCACTTCGTTGATCAGGGCGAGCAGGTGCTCGCCGCTTCGGTGAATATCCTCGATGTAGGATTTGTATTGCTCGTTGCCCACGGGGCCGAACAACTCGTTCTTGATCACCTCGGAAAAGCCGAGAATGGCATTGAGCGGCGTGCGCAATTCGTGGCTCATTGTCGCCAGGAAGCGGGATTTGGCGGCGTTCGCCTCCTCGGCGCGCCGGGTTGCTTCCTGAAGCCGGTCATTGGCGTGCTGGACTTCCGCGAAAAGGTCGTCCTTTTCAGCGCGCGCCCTCAGATTTTCAAGCGAAGTCGAATAGAGGCGGTTGGCCAGCCCCACGAAAAGCAGCAGCGCGGTGAAACACAGGGCGGCAATCATCCAGCGTTCTGAATGCTGGCGGTCGACTACCAGCTGGATGATCACCCCGGCGATCGGCGCCGCCGCGATATAGACGGCATTCGGCAAGGTATGCGCGAGCACCGCGCTCACCGCCCCGATCACCATGACGGCGAAAAGCAGGAAAACCCGGATGACTTCGCCTTCGGGAATCGAAACGATCATGGGCAGGCTTGCCCAGCTCGCGACGAAGAGAAGCTCGGTCGCGATCAGCCTTTTGACCCATTTGGAGAGATCGGCGGTGGAATAGTCGAGCGCCAGAAAATCCTTGCAGACCATCATCTGAACGCCCAGCGCCGCGAGCGCGAGGGCGAGCCAGATGAAGGCGCGGGTCGGGTGCGTCCAGGTCAGGCTGGCACCGGCGATGACCATGGTGAAAGGAATGATCGCGAGGGCCGCGCTGTTGTGATTGAGCGCGAATTCGCGTGCCAGCTCGATTTCGAATGCGCGATTGAGCCCGGAAGCGGATGTGATCTTCTCGCGCACGTCTTTGACCGCCCGTTGCAACCCGCGACGGTTCGTGCTGGCTCGCTCGGCGGCAAGCTGCTTCCGCTCGAGTTCTGCGGCGGTTGGAAGGTGATGATCCATGAGCGATCGTTCGTCGGTACCGGCGGGCATAATGCCTGCCAAAAGGTTAATCGAAGCCTTCGCCCGCGATGTGACCTGCAAATTTCGGCAAAATGACAGAGGCCGATTCGGCCCAGTAGCCTTTGCCGGGAATCGGCTAGAAGGTCACATGCCTCGCTCCGCTTTTCTTGCTGCACTCGGTGTTCTCGCGCTCTCGCTGGTCGTTCTGGGCATGATCGGGCGCGCGCCGGACGAGGTCATCAACGGCAATGCCCATGCGCTCGATGGGGATTCGCTGGTTATGAACAATCGCGAGATGCGCCTTTCCGGTCTCGATGCGCCGGAATCCCGCCAGATTTGCGAGGCGGACGGGAAGGAATATCCCTGCGGGCGGCGGGCAACCATTGCGCTCCGCCGTGCGCTGGAGCGTGGCGCCGTCACCTGCCTTGGCAGCGAGACCGACCGCTATGGCCGTCTGCTGGTCGTCTGCCGTAGCCAGGGACGCGATATCGGTGCCGAACTGGTGCGCGCGGGTATGGCAGTTAGCTACGGCGCGTATGCGAATGAGGAGGCGGAGGCCAAGCGCGACGGGCGCGGGCTGTGGGCCGGACGTTTCGAGCGCCCGGAAGCCTATCGCCGCCGCCAGCGCGAGACGGCGCCGAAGACCCCTTGACCAAAAGAGCCAGCCCGTGTGTGGATCGCGCAAGGAGCAGGAGGATCGAATGCATTTGTCCGGGATGAAACTCCTCGACGGCGGCAAGGTGCCGAATGCGCGGCGCGTGCGCGTCTTCCTCGCGGAAAAGGGCATTACTCTGCCGATCCAGCCGGTCGATCTGGGGCAGATGGAGCATAAATCCGATGCCTTCCGCGCCGCCAACCCGCTGATGCGCGTGCCGGTGCTGGTTCTCGACGATGGCACCGCGATCAGCGAATCCATCGCCATTTGCCGTTATATCGAGGAATTGCACCCCGAACCGCCGCTTTTCGGCACGCAGGCGCGCGAGCGCGCCGAGGTCGAGATGTGGCTGCGAAGGGTTGAGTTCGAGCTTTATCTCCCCCTTCAGGCGGTCTTCCGCCAGCTTCACCCCGCCATGGCCGCCTATGAAGTGCCGCAAGTTCCCGAATGGGGGGAAGCCAACAAGCCCAGGGTGATCGCGGGATTGCGGTTGCTGGACGACGCGTTGCGCCACCGCCCTTTTCTGGCCGGGGATCGTTTTTCCATGGCCGATATCGCCGGGTTCATCACCGTGGATTTCATGAAGCCGACGCGCCTGTCGGTGCCCGAAGAACTCGTCCATCTCGCGCGCTGGCACCGCGAATGCGCTGCTCGGCCGAGCGCAGGAGCGTGACGATGGCGAGGAAATTTCCGTTCTTGCTGATGGTTCTGCCCTGCGCGCTTGCCTCTACGGCGAAGGCGGAAGAAACGTTGAGCGGTGCCGAGATCCGCAAGCTTTTCACCGATGCTACCGTGGCAGGAACCTATGCCCATGGCGGTGCCTTCAGCGAATTCCATGCAGTGGATGGCCGGGCACTGGGCGATAACGGCTATACGATCAATGTCGATGCCTGCTGGAACACGGATGGCGATGCCATTTGCTATCATTACGGCGCGCTGCCCGACCGGCGGACCTATTGCTTCACTGTCGCACGTGATGGCGAGATGCTTTCGCTGCGCGTCGCGGCAACCGGGCGCCTGAACGCACGCGCCAGGGTCACGCCGGGAAATCCCCAAAATCACGGCGATGGCGGTCGCCGCTGGTCTTGCGATGATCTGCTGGCCGCCCGCGGCCATATCCGTGCCGCCGCGCTTGTGCGTTAAGCGGGCGCAATTTAGCCGCAATGCGTTCAGATGCCGTTTAGGCGCGATGCGCGAGCGTGCTAGCGTGAACGCAGGAGGAGTCGCGCATGATCAATCGTCCAGCCCAATCCGGCAGGAAGCGTTCTTTGGGTTTCGTCGCAGCATTCGCACTCCTGGTGTTTGCGGGCGGAACGCAGGCTGTGCTCGCACAGGGCAAGCGTCTCGGGCTCGTGATCGGGCTTTCCGAATATCCGCAGGCGGGGCATCCCACCGCCTTGCCCGATGCGGGACTTGTGGCACAGAGCCTCAAGGCGGCCGGCTTCGAGCTGACCGAGCTCGCCAATCTCGAGCAGAACGATTTTCGCGGTGCCTTCCGTGATTTCGCCGACAAGGCCGCGAGCGCCGGGCCCGATGCGATCATCGCGGTCTATGTCTCCGGCCTCGCCCTACAGGATGACGGCGAGAACATCCTCATCCCTGTCGGCGCGCGCCTGCGCCAGAGGCAGGATCTCGCCCTCGAAGGGTTGCGCTTCAGTGATTTCACGCGCGCGATCGGTGCTATCCCGGCTTCCGGGCGCATCGTGATGCTCGATGCCGCCTACACGCATCCGCTCTATTCCCAGCTGGTGGCGGAGAGCGGGCGGGGACTGGCCTTGCTTGAGCCCTCGCCGGGGCTTCTTGTTGCCTATAACCAGAATCCGGGGCGCGTCTCGCCGTTGCCGCGCACCAATTACGGCGCCTTCGCGATGGCTCTGGCCGAGGCATTGCGTGAGCCCGGGCTTGATCTCAACGGAATTTTCGAGCGCGTGCGCCTGCGCGTGCACGACCAGACGCAAGGCGCGGAAACGCCGTGGAATGTCAACGGAATCGCGGTTCCGATCGTCCTGAACGGCATTCCCGCCGGATCGGCTCCCGCCGCGCCGCCGCCCGAGATGATGGTGCGCGGCAAGGCGCTTGGCGAGTTCTCCGCCGATGAAGCCTATGCGCGCGCCGTTCAGCTCGACACGATCCGCGCCTATGAGGAATTCCTCCGCCTTCATCCCGGCCACCCGCAGGCCAAGCGCGTCCGCGCCATGATCGCGGCGCGACGCGAGGCGTTCTATTGGCAACGCGCGCGCAAGGCGAATACCGAGCGTGCCTACTGGACCTACCTCAAGCGCTATCCGCGCGGCACCCATGCCAGCGAGGCCGAGGCGCGTCTTTCGCGGCTCTCCGCGCCGATCATGCCGCCGCCGAGCTTCGAGGAGGTTTTCTACGACGACCTGCCGCCGCCGCCGCCGGAAGAGATCGTGATCTTCGAGACCGTGGTCGTGGAAGAGCAATGGGACATCCTGCCGCCCCCGGCCGGCCATCCCGCCTATTTCCTGCCGCCGCCGCCGGTTGAGATCATCGAGTTGCCGCCGCCTCCGCCGCCTTCTCCTTATTCGCGGGTGCTGCCGCCGGTCTTGATCGGCGCCGGGGTGGTGGGCGCGGCGATCCTCGCCAATCGGGCATGGAAGCGCCCCCAGCCGGTACGGCCCATCATTGCGCCGCCGATGCCGCGCCCGCCGCGCCCGCCGGAAGGGTGGGTCGGCTATCGTCCGCCGGTCCTGCCGCCGCCGCCTGTCATGCCCCGCCCGCCGGCGCCCCCGCCGCTTGGTACGCCGGTCCAGCTTCCTCCCACCGTTCCCGGAACGGGCGGCCCCTCGCAAGTGCCGGGCGTTCCGCGTCCGCCGGTCGCGACTCCGAATGTCCCGCCTGGGACAGCCGTGCCGCCGCCCGCCGTGGTTCCGGGCACAGGTGGTCCCGCGCAGCCGCCGATCGGCGCGCGCCCGCCGGTCGTGACGCCTGCCGTTCCGCCGGGGACGGCCGTGCCGCCGCCCGCCGTGGTGCCGGGCACAGGTGGTCCCGCCCAGCCGCCGATTGGCGCCCGCCCGCCGGTTGTGACGCCTGCCGTTCCGCCGGGGACGACCGTGCCGCCGCCCGCCGTGGTGCCGGGCACAGGTGGTCCCGCGCAGCCGCCGATCGGCGCGCGCCCGCCGGTTGTGACGCCGAGTACGCCGCCCGTGGCTCCCCCGGCCCCGCCGCCGACAACCGCTCCAGGTACGGGTGGCCCTGCCCAGCCGCCGATCGGCGTGCGTCCGCCGACAGCGGCTCCGAATGTTCCCCCGCCGTCCCCGCCCGCGCCTACGATCGTGAGACCGGGAACCGGAGGCCCGACCCAGACACCGGGCGCGATCCGTCCCGGGCAAGGCGAGCCTCAGCCGGGGCCGCAAGTACGGCCCGGTGGCATTCCGCAACCCGTCGCTCCCAGCCAGCCGCAGATCCGGCCTGTGCCACCCGTCGTCGCGCCGTCTCCCTCGGTCCCCGCGCCTCGCCCACCGGCACCTCCGGCGCTTGGCCAGCAGCCTCGCCCGGCCCCGCCGCCGATCATGCGTCCGCAGGCACCTCCGCCGCAGGCCGCGCCGCCGCCGCAACCGCGCCCGGCCCCGCCGCCGATCATGCGTCCGCAGGCACCTCCGCCGCAGGCCGCGCCGCCGCCGCAACCGCGCCCGGCCCCGCCGCCGATCATGCGTCCGCAGGCGCCTCCGCCGCAGGCTGCGCCGCCGCCGCAACCGCGCCCGGCCCCGCCGCCGCCGCAGGTCCGGCAAGCGCCGCCGCCGCCACCGCCGCAGGTCCGGCAAGCGCCGCCGCCCGCTTCTCTGGGCTGCACGCCGCAGCTCAAGGCCGCGGGAAGATGCTGACAGCAAAAAAGGCCGGGGAGACCCGGCCTTTTCAGTTTGGCGTTAAGGGATGGAATTACTTGTTGAGCCGCGCGATGAGGCTCGACGTATCCCAGCGGCGCCCGCCCATTTTCTGTACTTCCGCGTAGAATTGATCGACAATTGCCGTTACCGGAAGGCTTGCACCGTTCTTGCGTGCCTCGTCGAGCACGATCCCGAGATCCTTACGCATCCAGTCCACGGCGAATCCGAAATCGAACTTGCCTGCGTTCATGGTCTTGCCGCGATTTTCCATTTGCCACGAACCCGCGGCACCCTTGGAGATGACATCGAGGACAGCCTCGATCTCGAGTCCGGCCTTCTGCCCGAAATGGATCGCCTCGGCCAACCCCTGGACCAGACCCGCGATGCAGATCTGGTTCATCATCTTCGTCAATTGGCCGGAACCGGAAGGGCCGAGCAGGCGGCAGGCGCGCGCGAAGGCCATGATCACGGGTTCGGCCTTTGAGTAAGGCGCCAAATCGCCGCCGCACATCACGGTCAGGACGCCGTTTTCCGCGCCGGCCTGCCCGCCGGAGACAGGGGCATCGATGAAGTGCAGGCCACGCTTCCGCGCCTCGGCGTGAAGCTCGCGCGCGACTTCGGCCGAAGCGGTGGTGTTGTCGACGAAGATCGCGCCGGGTTTCATGGCGTGAAAGGCGCCTTCAGGCCCGATCGTGACCGCGCGCAGATCCTCGTCGTTGCCGACGCAGGCGAAGACGAAATCCTTGCCGGAGGCGGCTTCCTTTGGCGTGCCCGCCCGTGCGCCGCCATGCTGCTTCACCCAATTCTCAGCTTTGGCGGCGGTGCGGTTATACACGGTGACCGCGTGTCCGCCCTTGTTTTTCAGATGCCCGGCCATGGGATACCCCATCACGCCGAGGCCGAGAAATGCGATATCAGCCATAATAATCTCCGAAGGTGAGGGTCAGCGCAGGGCGAGATGGCGCGTCAGCCGGGCTTCCATGAAGTTCCACAGCCGGCGCACGATCTCGACCAGCACGAGATAGACGAGCGCCGCGACAAGGTAGATCGAAAGATCGAAGCTGCGCGAAAAGGCGAGGCGGGTCGCGCCCATGAGATCGTACATGGTGACGAGCGCGGCAAGCGAACTCGCCTTGATCATAACGATCAGTTCATTGCCCAGCGGGCGGAGCGCGATGATGATCGCCTGCGGCATCTCGACCTTGAGGAATGTCGCCAACGAACCCATCCCGAGCGAGCGGGCGGCTTCCGCCTGCCCAGATGGCAGCGATTGCATCGCGCCGCGGAACACTTCCGCCTGATAGGCGGCGGTGTTCAGCGTGAAGGCAAGGAGGCAGCAATAGAGCGGTTCGCGGAAAAACCACCACAGGCCGATATCCTGCCAGAAGAGGCGAAGCCCGCCGAGGCCGTAATAGATGAGGAAAAGCTGCACCAGAAGGGGGGAGCCGCGAAAGAAGGTCGTATAGACCGCGATCGCGCGGGCAAGGATAGGGTGACCGCGCAGGCGCCCCATGGCAAGCGCGAGGCCGAGCAGGGCGCCGAGCGAAACAGAGACGCCGACCAGCAGCAAGGTGAGGTTGAAGCCATCTGCCATGCGGCAGCCATAGCGCTCCAGCACCTCAAGGCCGATCGCGGCGCCGGGCCATTCGCACCAGCTCATCGTGAAGCCCCCGCACGGGTGAAGCCGCGATTGGCGCGCCGCTCGAGATGCTCGATTCCCCAGGCGGAAAGCCCTGAAAACGCGAGGTAGATGAGCGCGGCAACCCCGAAGAAAAGGAAAGGCTCCTTGGTGACGACATTCGCGCGGCTGGCGATGAACATCGTGTCTTGCAAGGTGATGACGGAAACAAGCGAGGTTTCCTTGAGCAGGACAAGCCAGTTGTTGCCTAGGCCGGGCAGGGCAACCCGGATCAATTGCGGAAAGACGACAAGGCGGAAAGCCTGCGGCTTGGTAAGCCCCAATGCGGCGGCGGCTTCACGTTGCCCTTTCTGGATCGCATTCAGTGCGCCGAGCCAGACTTCCGCCGAAAAGGCCGCAAGCACCAGCGACAGCGCGATCATTCCAGCGACAAAGGGCGACATCTCGATCGAGCCGGGAAGGCCGAGATCAGCCCAGAGCTTCTGGAGCAGCATCTGGATGCCGAAATAGATCACGAAGAGCGTGAGGAGTTCCGGCACGCCGCGGAAAATGGTCGTGTAAAGCGTTGCGAACGCGCGCAGAAGATAGATGCGCGAGCGGCTTGCCAGAGCAATGGCCAATCCCAGCGCAAGGCCTATGGGCAGGGCGGCAAGGGCGATCGAAAGCGTCACCCATGCGCCGCCAAGCAGAGCCCAGCCCCAGCCTTCCGGCCCGAACGAGATGAGAGTGAGATATTTTTCCATCGGAGGGAAACCGGCGGGCGAGCGGCGCCCGCCGGCTTTTTACGTCAGCGGATCGCCTTGGCGTTCAGCCATTTCATGGCGTGCTTGTCGAGCGAGCCGTCCTTCTTGGATTCGGCGATCGCCGCATTCAGCTTCGCCACCAGTTCCTTGTCACCCGGGCGCACGGCCATCCCGACGCCGGGGCCATGGATCGCGGGGTCGCGCTTCACCTCGGAGATGAACTTGCAGCAATCCTTGCCCTTGCCCTTGAGGAAGGTGTCAAGGGCTTCGCCGTCTGCGAAGAGATAATCGACACGCCCGTTCAGCAGGTCGAGGTTGGCCTCTTCCTGGGTGGGATAGGGGCGCAGCGTCGAGCCCTTATAGTGGGCTTCGAGGTAGTTCATGTGGATCGTCGAGCCCTGCGCGCCGATCGCCTTGCCCTTGAGCGCCGCGGGCGAAATATCCGTCGAGGTGATGGATTTCGCGCCGATGGCGTGGATCGGCGAGGAATTGTAGATCTCGGTGAAGGTAACTTTCTTCTGGCGCTCCGGCGTCGCGCTCATGCCGGCGACAATCACGTCGTACTTGTTGGAGAGGAGGGCGGGAATGATGCCATCCCAATCCTGCACGACCCAGGTGCATTTCACCTTCATCTTCGCGCAGAGGTCGTTCACGTAATCGATCTCGAAGCCTTCCAGCTCCTTTTTGGCGTTGAGGTTGTTGAAGGGCGGATAGGCACCCTCGGTGCCGATGCGAATTTCCTTCCACTCCTTGCCCTGCGCCATGGCGGGCGCCGAAGCGGCGATACCTACGGCAACCGAGAAGGCCGAGGCCATCAGAACGCGCAATGTCTTCATGCGGAGAACTCCCTGATCGATGGGCCCGGTAGCCGAATTCTTTCGTCCGGTTCGGGCATGCGCGGCACTCTGCCAAGCCTGCCGATGGTTTGGCAATCGGCTTTTGCTGGAAGGAGGGAAAGTTTTTTCATCTTTACCCCGGATTCCACGCCCGGCTTCGTCGGCATGCGGTGATTTTCACTGCCCCGATACAGGCTTTTGCCGGAATGGATTGACCGCGCGGGAAAGCGGCTCATATCACTGGCACACAGCCTTTGAACGGGATCGCCATGTCTGACAAGAACGCCATTATCGCCGCACTCGAATCCGTGATCCTTCCGGGTGGCGGCGGGCCGCTTTCGCGCTCCCGCGCGCTCTCTGAAATCGTCATTCATCAGGGCAAGGCGTATTTCTCCATTTCCGTTCCGGCGGCCGAGGTCGCCGCCGCCGAATCCGTGCGCCTTGCCGCAGAAAACGCCGCCAGAGGCGTGCCGGGCATCGTTTCCGCCATCGTGACGCTGACGGCGGAGAAGGCGGCTTCTCCCTCCCAGGCCGCCGCTCCCAAACCCGGCCCGGCTCCTCAGGGCGCGAAGGTTCAGGTCGCGGGTGTGAAGCACATTGTCGCGGTTGCGAGCGGCAAGGGCGGGGTCGGAAAATCGACCACCGCCTGCAATCTCGCGCTGGCGCTCGCCGCGCGCGGGCTGAAGGTCGGCGTGCTCGATGCCGATATCTATGGCCCCTCCATGCCGCGCCTTTTCGGGATCAGGGGCAAGCCGACGCTGAAGGAAGGGCGCGTCCTCAATCCGATGGAGGGGTATGGCATCAAGGTGATGTCGATCGGCTTTCTGGTCGAGGACGATTCCGCGATGATCTGGCGCGGGCCGATGGTGATTTCCGCGATCCAGCAGATGCTGCGGGAGGTCGCCTGGGGCGATCTCGATGTCCTCGTGGTGGACATGCCGCCTGGTACCGGCGATGCCCAGCTTACGCTCGCCCAGAACGTGCCGCTCGCTGGCGCGGTGATCGTCTCGACGCCGCAGGATCTCGCGCTGATCGATGTGCGGCGCGGCATCGCCATGTTCCGCAAGGTCGAGGTGCCGATCCTCGGGGTTGTCGAGAATATGAGCTATTTTGTCGCACCAGATACCGGCAAGCGCTACGATATCTTCAGCTATGGCGGCGCGCGCGCCGAGGCGGAACGGCAGGGCGCGCCGTTTCTGGGGGAAGTGCCGCTGGTCATGGCGATCCGGGAGAAATCGGATGCGGGCATGCCGATCACGGTCACCGAGCCGGATGGGCCCCATGCCGGTGCCTATCACGCCATTGCTGAACGCCTCTGGCAGAGCCTCGAAAGCGGGAGTTTCAACCGTCCGGCACCGAGAATCGTCTTCGACTAAAGGCGTATAATTCGTCATTTTGAGGCGGCTGTCGGCATTTTTCCCGTAGTTTGGCCGGGAATATGGCAGGTGGTGCGCCCCTGTCGGCTAAAAACGGTTGCGAAAAACCGATGCCCTTTTACATTCGCCAATGGTGAGTTTTTCTTGACGCCGTTTAACGCGGCTCAAGAACCGCGACCATTTTTGAAAAGGGAGAAAACGCATGAAGCGTCGCCAATTTCTGACCGCAGCCGGGGCCGGTGCAGCAGCCTCCACCATCGCCATGCCGGCCATCGCGCAGAGCGCACCGGAAATCAAATGGCGCCTGACATCGAGCTTCCCGAAATCGCTCGACACGATTTACGGCGCCGCCGAAACCTTCTCCAAGGCTGTTGCCGAGATCACCGACAACAAGTTCCAGATCCAGGTTTTCGCCGCCGGTGAAATCGTTCCCGGCCTGCAGGCCGCGGACGCGATCACCAACGGCACGGTCGAGATCGCCCATACCGCCTCGTATTATTACGTCGGCAAGGACCCGACCTTCGCCTTCGCTACGGCGGTGCCGTTCGGCCTCAACGCGCGCCAGCAGAATGCCTGGTTCATGCATGGCGGCGGCATGGAACTCATGAACGAGTTCTACAAGGACCATAACATCCATGCGCTGCTCGGCGGTAATACCGGCACGCAGATGGGTGGCTGGTTCCGCAAGGAAATCAAGACCGCGGCCGATATCAACGGCCTGAAGATGCGCATCGGCGGCCTTGCCGGCCGCGTGCTCCAGAAGCTGGGCGGTGTTCCGCAGCAGATCGCCGGCGGCGATATCTACCCGGCGCTGGAAAAAGGCACGATTGACGGCGCCGAATGGGTCGGCCCCTATGATGACCAGAAGCTCGGCTTCAACAAGGTCGCGCCGTTCTATTACTATCCGGGTTGGTGGGAAGGCGGCGCCGCGCTGCATTTCTTCATCAATTCCGAGAAGTACAACGCCCTGCCGAAGGCCTACAAGGCCGCGCTCGAAGCCGCTTCGCATCAGGCCAACACGGACATGCTGGCCAAGTACGACGCGAAGAACCCGGCGGCGCTCAAGCAGCTCCTCACCGCCGGCACGCAGCTTCGTCCCTTCCCGCAGGAAGTGCTCGAAGCCTGCCTCAAGGCTGCGAACGAGCTCTATGCGGAGGAATCCGCCAAGAACCCGAAGTTCAAGAAGATCCATGACGCCATGATGGCCTTCCGCAACGATGAATATCTGTGGTGGCAGGTTGCCGAATTCACCTTCGACAACTTCATGATCCGCGCCCGCGCACGCGGATAAGTGGCGCGCGCCGCTTGAAACCGAACCCCGGCCTTGCGCCGGGGTTTTTTTATGGCCGGGGGCGACCTGGGCGTTCATCAATATCCGTCGCAATTCATTTGAAACGCGGGAAATTTCTGATCTGATGCGCAGAGTTCCGCGATCAACGCGGGCAAGGAGGGAAACGCATCATGAAACGTAGGCAATTTCTCAAGGGGAGCGGCCTTGCCGTGGCCGCCACGGGCGTCGCCATGCCGGCCATCGCGCAGAGCGCGCCGGAAATCAAATGGCGCCTGACATCGAGTTTCCCGAAATCGCTCGACACGCTTTACGGCGTCTCCGAGGTTTTCGCGAAGCGCGTCGCGGAAATGACGGACAACAAATTCCAGATCCAGTGCTTCGCGCCGGGCGAGATCGTGCCCGCGCTTCAGGCCGCGGATGCCGTCTCGAACGGCACGGTCGAAATGTGCCATACCGCGACCTATTACTTCGTCGGCAAGGACCCGTGCTTTGCCTTCGGAACCGCGATTCCCTTCGGCCTCAACGCACGCCAGCAGAATGCATGGTTCGTGAATGGCGGCGCTCAGGATCTCTTCAACGAATTCCTGGTGCCGCACAATCTGCACTCGATCATGTGCGGCAATACCGGCACGCAGATGGGCGGCTGGTTCCGCAAGGAAATCAAGTCGATCGAGGATATGAAAGGGCTGAAATTCCGCATAGGCGGTTTTGCCGGCCGCGTGATCCAGCGCGTTGGTGGGGTGCCGCAGCAGATCGCGGGTGGAGACATCTACCCGGCGCTGGAAAAAGGCACGATCGACGGCGCCGAATGGGTTGGCCCCTACGATGACGAGAAGCTCGGCTTCGCGAAGGTCGCGCCCTTCTACTATTACCCCGGCTGGTGGGAAGGCGGCGCGACGCTCGCCTGCATGTTCAACAAGCAGAAATGGGAAGAACTGCCCAAGGCCTATAAGGCCATCGCGGCGGCCGCCGCGCATGATGCCGGCAACTGGTGCATGGGGCGCTATGATTCCCAGAACCCCGCCGCGTTGAAGCGGCTTCTCCAGGGTGGCACCCAGCTTCGTCCCTTCCCGGCGGATGTGATGGAAGCCTGCTGGAAGGCTGCGCACGAGATCTATGCCGAGGAATCCGCCAAAAGCCCGATGTTCAAGAAGCTCTGGGATTCGCACAGCGCTTTCCGCGCCGACAGCTACCTTTGGTGGCAGGTGGCGGAAATCACCTACGACGCGTTCCAGATCCGCCAGCGCGCGAGGGGCTGACACGCCCCCGCTCCGGGTGAATCGCAAAAAGAAGGCCGGGCATTGCCCGGCCTTTTTCGTTGACGGCGAGGGCGGGGCGGTCTTCCGCCCGCCCGCTCAGCCCCCCGGCGCTTTCGGCGGCGGGGGCGGATCGAAGCTCGGCAAGCCAAGCGGTGTATCGAGGCCGGGAATGGTGAGGTTCTTCAGCTGCTGTTCGACCGCCTTCTGGTCGACCTGAACCTGATGATCCTTATACACCATCACCATCTGCGGGAAGATGATCACCAGCGCGACCATGATGCACTGGATGACGACGAACGGAACCGCGCCCCAGTAGATCTGCCCGGTGGTCACCGGCTGCATCTCACGTCCCGTCACCTTGTCGAGATAGGGGAGCTTCGGCGCTACGGAGCGCAGATAGAACAGCGCGAAGCCGAAGGGCGGATGCATGAAGCTGGTCTGCATGTTCACGCCGAGGATGACGCCGAACCAGATGAGATCGATCCCGAGCTTCTCCGCCGGTGGCCCAAGCAGCGGCACGACGATGAAGGCCAGCTCGAAGAAATCGAGGAAGAAGGCGAGCAGGAACACCATGACGTTGGTGACCACCAGGAAGCCAACCTGGCCGCCCGGTAGCCCGACCAGCAATTCCTCGACCCATTTGTGTCCGTCCACCCCGTAGAAGGTGAGCGAGAAGACGCGTGCGCCGACAAGGATGAAGACCACGAAGGCCGAGAGTTTTGCTGTGGAATCGAGCGCCTGAGACACAAGACCGAGGGTCAGGCGGCGCTTGAAGATGGCGATCAGCATGGCGCCGGTCGCGCCCATCGCGCCGCCTTCGGTGGGGGTCGCGAGACCGATGAAGATCGTGCCGAGCACGAGGAAGATCAGCCCCAGCGGCGGCATCAGCACCATGATCACTTCCTGCGTCAGGCGCGAGAGAAGCGGCAGCTTCAGCAGCTTGTTCGCGAGCGCGACGATATAGGCGATGATCATGGCCGCGAAGGCGGCGATGATGGTTTCGGAGCCTTTCTGGACATGCCCGACCAGCATCTTCCGGAGCAACAGGGTCAGGGCGATGGCGGCGATGACCATCACGACCAGCGAAAGGATGCCGCCGCCCAGGGTGCGCGCCTCCTTCGGCAGCGCCGGGACGTAGGAAGGCCGAAGGAGCGAGATCAGGAAGATATAGCCGGCATAGAGAGCAGAGAGGACAAGTCCGGGGATGAAGGCGCCCTCATACATGTCGCCCACGGATTTGCCGAGCTGGTCTGCCATCACGATCAGCACCAGCGAGGGCGGGATGATCTGGGCGAGGGTACCGGAAGCAGCAATCACGCCCGAGGCAACGCGGCGGTCATAGCCGTAGCGCAGCATGATCGGCAGCGAGATGAGCCCCATCGAGATCACCGATGCCGCGACCACGCCGGTCGTCGCCGCGAGCAGCGCGCCGACGAAGATCACGGCATAGGCGAGGCCGCCACGGATCGGCCCGAAAAGCTGGCCGATCGTGTCGAGCAGGTCTTCCGCCATGCCAGAGCGTTCCAGGATCAACCCCATGAAGGTGAAGAAGGGAATCGCGAGCAGCACGTCATTGTTCATAATGCCGTAGATGCGTTCCGGCAGAGCTTGCAGAAAACTGGGGGGAAACAATCCCCATTCGATGCCGACAACGGCAAACATCAAGCCGCAAGCCGCGAGCGCGAAGGCAACCGGATAGCCCAGCAGCAGCAGGGCCACCAGCGAGGCGAACATGATCGGCGCCATGTAATGCATGATAAAGCCCGTGATACCGGGCTTCATGACCGATGGCGTCGACGCCAGGGCAGCATCGGTGCCAAGGAAGGCGAGAAACGCGAAGGCAAGAAGGCCGCTCAGCAGCAAACCGCCCGAAAGTCCGAAAAGACGCGGTGACATCGTGAAACCTCGAAATCTGGCGGATTACTGGCGATTGGTGAGATTGAGCTCGGCGGCCTGCTGAAGCAGGCGCTCGGCTTCCGCTTCGGCGGCGCCGTGATGGCCGGCGCTCGCATGCGGGTCTTCCATCTCGCCGCGCAGAATCGCGATCCGTTTGATCAGTTCCGAGAGGGCTTGCGCCAGCAACAGCACGAAGCCGGCGGGCACGAGGAATTTGGCGGGCCATTGCAGGAGGCCGCCGGCATTCATCGAAAGTTCGTTGATCTGGAAGGAGCGGACGAAAAACGGCCAGCTATGCCAGATCATGATCCAGCAGAAGGGGATCAGGAAGAAGATATGGCCGAAAACATCGATCCAGTCGCGCGTGCGCTTCCTGAAATTGCCGGTCACGACATCGATACGGATATGTTCGTTCTTCAGGAAGGTATAGGCGGCGCCGAGCATGAAGACCGCGCCGAACAGATACCATTGCAGCTCAAGCCATGAATTCGAGCTGGTGTTGAACACCTTGCGGATGATTGCGTTCACGGTAGAGACCAGCACGGCGGCCAGAATGAACCATTTGATGATGTCGCCGATACGCGAATTGATCGCGTCGATCAGCGCGCTGATCCTGAGAAGATTACCCAATTCGCTCTCCCTGGCCTTCTGCTTGGCGCCCCGTTGTCCCTCGCGCCTGACCATGGCGGTTTTTCCGCCCTGTTCTGTTCGTTTGACTAGCTTGCCATGCCGGAGCGCGCAACCACGACGTCCGGCGGATAGCCAGTCAGCAACATATTTGACGCTGCTACGCGCAGAGCGTCAACCGCTTTCACCGGGTTGGCCCTGTTTGAGCTTTTCCGCCTGCCGTATACGCTCGCGGTGAAGCGTGTAGATGCCACTCGCCGCGATCAGCGCGATGCCCCCGAGCGCGAGCGGTTTCGGCCAATCGTCGAAGACGACGATCCCCAAGAGAACGGCCCAGAGGATCACGGAATAACGGAAGGGCATGACGACGGAGAGTTCCACGCCGCGTGTCGCGTTGATCATCGCGAAATTGCCGAGAACGACGAAGGCTGCCGAACCCAGCATGAAGCCAAGCTGGGCCGGCGCCATCGGTCGCCAGACCTGCGTGACCGCCACCATCATGAGCCCGGCCAGCATCACGCCGGCGATGCTGGCAAGGAGCACGATAAGGCTGGGCACTTCGACCGGCATCCGTCGCGTCATAAGATCGCGGAATGCCGCCGCGAGCACGGATGAAAGCACCAGCGCCAGCGCCAGCGGCGGGATGGTGTTGTTGCCGGGCCGGACCACGAGCAGCATGCCGGCGAAACCGGCGATCACCGCCCCCCAGCGCCGCCACCCAACCTTCTCGCCGAAGACCAGCATGGATAAAGCGGTGATCACGAGCGGGGTTGTGAGGAAGATCGCGGTGATGTCGGTGAGCGCGATCTGTCCCAGCGCGATGATGAAGGTGACCGCGATGAATCCTTCGAGAAAACCGCGCATCAGCGGCTCGCGGCGCATCATCAGCGGAAGTTTGCGGAATGCCCCTGCAAGAGCGAGCCATATCGCGATGAAAACCAGCGCGAATACACCGCGTACCACCAGAATCTGGCCGGTTTCCCAATCCTGCCGCGCGAGCTTCACGAAAGTATCGTTGATGATGAACGATGCCATCGCGAGCAGCATGAAGAAAATGCCGCGAACGTTGCTTTTCGCCTGCTCGCCGGCTGCGGAAACTGGACTTGTCATATCGGATCCGGACAGGGCGGTGCGCGCCGTTTCAATGAGAGCCTAGCGGAAACGCCAAGGAGCGCGCCAGCCCGGCGCTGTGCCATATAATCAGAATACACAATGAATACAGATGTTTTTGCGGCCGTGCGGCGCATGATTAACGTGTGTTTAATGCGCCAGAGATAGAAGATTTTTTGCTTGAGATGGGCTAAGGACGCCATGAAACGCAACTTGAAGTTGTTATTTTCTCGATCTCGCTTGGAAGAAAAAAGCGGGAATGATTCCGCTTCGGCGTCTCCCCCCCAGCTGCTTCGCTCCGACAGTGACGAGGCGCGCCTTTCCGCGGAGGCGATGGCCGCTGCATTTGATCTTTTCGAGCGTGATATCGGGCGTGTGGCCGGCGCTTTGGGGCAAGATATCCGCGCCGCCCGCCAACAATCGCAACTTGCAGGTCAAAAGCTTGATGCCGTGCACGGGGCCGTGGTCGGCTTGGTGGAATCGAGTCGGCAGATCGATTCCGAGATTGGCGGTATCGCCGGCTCCACCGGAGCACTTTCCGCCGCTGCCTCCGAGATTGAATTCAAGGTTTCCGATGTTCAGAACCGGACCGCGACCACGCTCGCCTCGGCCGAGCATTCAACGGCTGAGATCGAGAAGCTCGGTCGGGCTGTAAGCGATATCGGTGTTCTGCTGAACTCGATCAGTGAGGTCGCAAGCCGAACCAACCTGCTCGCGCTCAACGCGACGATTGAAGCCGCGCGTGCAGGCGAGGCAGGCAAGGGCTTCGCGGTGGTCGCGGGGGAAGTGAAGGCGCTCTCCGTGGCGGCAGGCAACTCCGTCACGGCTATCCGCGAACATATGGCTCTTCTCGATCAGGCAAGTCGTGCCTCTGTCGCGAGTATGTACAATATCCGCGATGAAATCGGCGGGTTGGGGCCAGTCTGCGATCTCATCGCTTCCGCCGCGCGCGGGCAGCGCGAAACAATTGACGGATTGAGCAACCGGATGCAGGGCATCCGCGCCTCGGTGTCGGAAGCCGCATCCTCGATCCATTCGGTGGGGACGATGGCGGATGAGGCATTGGAAATATCCCGCCACGCATCAAGCCTGAGCGACCAGGCCGCGACAGAAGCGGGCGATCTTGGCCGGCGTGTGGTGACCTTGCTGCGTTCGATTCCGGCGGCGGATCGTCGCGTGAGCGAGCGCCTGCCGATCGACCTGCCCATCCGGCTCAAGATCGGCACGCGCATCATTGCCTGCCGAAGCTTCGATATCAGCGAGGGCGGCATCCTCATCAAGCCGCAGGATGATCTGAAGGCCGATCGGCCAGCAATATGACGCCGATATCGGCGAAATCGGCGCGGCGCGTCTTCAGGTCGTCAATGTTTCTCCGCTGGGTACGCATTGCCGTTTCGCGGTGCTGCCGGAGGCTTCCGCCTCGGCATTCGAACAGCTTGCCGCGCGCTTCCGGGAGGAGCATGCGCCGCTGGTCACGCGCGCCAAGGCCGTGGCGCAGGAAATCTGCGAGGCGGTGGACCGGGAGCTGAAATCCGGTGCGCTGAGCCTGGCGAACCTGTTCGATACAGATTACCAGCCCATACCGGATACAGACCCGGTTCAGTTCTCCACGCGGTATCTGCCGGTTTTCGAGCGCATCCTACCGCCGATTCTGGAGCGCGTGCTGGGCGAGAATTCCAAGCTTGTTTTCTGTGTTGCGATCGACCGCAATGCCTATCTGCCCGTGCATAACCGGAAATTCGCCCAACCGCAGCGCAAGGGCGAACGGGCCTGGAACATGGCGAATTGCCGCAACCGCCGGATTTTCGACGATCGCGCCGGGCTTCTTGCTGCGCGGATCATCGGCGATCACCGCATCCAATCCTATCACCGCGACATGGGTAACGGTGTTCGGGTTGCGATGAAGGAGGTGGATGCCCCGCTCGTGATCAACGGACGCCATTGGGGCGGCGTGCGCACGGCATATACGATGTAGCCGCTTCAGCCGCCGGTCATGCTCATGTGGCGGGAGACCGCGGGGGCACGGGTCTGGCGGTCGATCACGAAATCATGACCTTTCGGCTTGCGGGCGATCGCGCTGTCGATCGCCGCGAGCAGGGCTTCGTCGCTCTCGCTCGCGCGCAAGGGCTTGCGCAGATCGGCGGCATCCTCCTGTCCAAGGCACATGAAGAGCGTGCCCGTGCAGGTGAGGCGGACACGGTTGCAGCTTTCGCAGAAATTGTGCGTCAGCGGCGTGATGAAACCGATCCTGCCCCCGGTTTCGCGCGCGGTGACGTAGCGGGCCGGACCGCCGGTGCGGTAGGCGCTTTCATCAAGGCTGAATTCCTGCGCAAGCCGCTGCCTGACCTCGCTCAGCGGGAGATACTGGTCCGCCCTCTGGCCCTCGACCTCGCCGAGCGGCATGACCTCGATGAAGGTGATGTCCATATCGTTGCCATGGGCCCATCGGATCATGGGGACGAATTCATCCTCGTTGAAATCCTTGAGGGCGACGGCGTTGAGCTTGACCTTCAGGCCGGCATCACGCGCGGCGTCGATCCCGGCGAGCACCTTGTCGAGCGCGCCCCAGCGCGTGATCGCGCGGAATTTCTCGGGATCTAGCGTATCGAGCGAGACGTTGATCCGGCGCACGCCGCAATCCGCAAGCTCTCGCGCATAGCGCGTGAGCTGCGAGCCGTTTGTGGTCACGGTCAGTTCTTCGAGCGCGCCGCTGTCGAGATGGCGGGAGAGCCCGCGGAAGAGGCTCATGATATCGCGCCGCACAAGCGGTTCCCCGCCGGTGATCCTGAGCTTCCTCACGCCGCGCCGGATAAAGGCGGAGCAGAGCCGGTCGAGTTCCTCAAGCGTGAGCAGATCCGCTTTCGGCAGGAAGCTCATATGCTCGCTCATGCAATAGCTGCAGCGGAAATCGCAGCGATCCGTTACCGATACGCGCAGGTAAGTCACCGCGCGGCCGAACGGGTCGATCATGGGGGCATGGGTGGACATCGGGTTCCCTTGCTGTTTCCTGCTCAATCTGCCCTGAATTCCCGATCTGGCAAGGGGGTGGATCAAATCACCCCCCTTGCCAACAGCGCGGATCGCGGCACATGGAATGCGGAAGGAGCACCTGCATCATGGATGAGAATAATACCTGCCGGCCGAGCGAGATCCGCCTCGGTGCCGACAAGAAGACGCTCAAGATCACCTTCGATGACGGGCTGAGCGCCGAGATCACGGCGGAATTGCTGCGGGTGAGGAGCCCGAGCGCCGAGGTTCGCGGTCACACGCCCGACGAGCGCAAGACCGTGCCGGGCAAGCGCGATGTCATGATCATCGGGATCGAGCCTGTCGGCAATTACGCGATCCGCCTCACCTTCGACGACATGCATGATTCCGGGATCTATAGCTGGCCGCTGCTCCATCATTTCGCATCGGAACAGAGCACGATCTTCGCCGAATATCTGGCGGAACTCGAAGCCAAGGGGCTCGGTCGGGAGCGGGCGCGCAGGACATGAAGCGAAAACCGACATGAAACGAAAAAACCGGCCAGAGGCCGGTTTCCGTTTGCGTGCATTCCGCCGGTGTCAGCGGGTGACGACGACGCGGGTGCCGATCTTGACGCGCTCGTAAAGGTCCACAACGTCATCGTTGAGCATGCGGATGCAGCCCGACGACACCGCCTGACCGATCGTCTCCGGCTCGTTCGAACCGTGGATGCGGTAGAGCGAGGTGCCAAGGTACATGGCGCGCGCGCCCATCGGATTCTCCGGGCCGCCCTTCATGTGGCGGGGAAGATCGGGGCGACGCTTGAGCATCTGCGGCGGCGGAGTCCAATCTGGCCACTCTGCCTTGCGGGTGATGTTCTTCTGACCGGCCCAAGAGAAGCCGGGGCGGCCGACGCCGACGCCGTATTTGATCGCGCGCTTGTTCGGCAGCACGAAATAGAGGCGCTTTTCGTTGGTATCGACAACGATCGTACCGGGCGCGTAACGACCGCTATAATCGACTTCCTCGCGCGGAATAGGGGTCGCATGAACACGGCCGTCCTCGCTCATGACCAGCGGCTGGCGGGTGACGGGATCGAGCGTCACGGCCGAGGCCGCGCCGATCGCGGCAGCAGTGAAGCCGACAGCCAGGACGGCTTTCTTCAGAAGAGGCATCTTCAACCCTCGCAATTTCCCTGAGCAGAATATCCGCAGATTCGCGCGCATTTCCAGCTTTCTATGTGCGCATTGCGGGCCGCGTGGCAAGTGCGCCAGCACACATCTTCGTGAGCGTGCAGGCGCTTTGACATCGGCGTCGACAAGTGTTGCGATGATGCAACAAAACGCGAAGGCTTGAATGGCGCGCAAGGAACGTAACCTGCTCTCCGATAAAAAAACCTTTCCGGCGATCCTTGACGAACGCGGTTCGCTTGGCCTATCGACAATCCCCTCAGGGTGCGTAGCTCAGCGGAAGAGCACTTCGTTCACACCGAAGGGGTCACAGGTTCGATCCCTGTCGCGCCCACCATTCCATCGCCCCGCTCCGCCAGGGGCGCCTTCATGCAAATATCGCTCATTGCAGGCGCACGCGCACCTGGTCGGTGGCGCCTGTGGCATCGATTACCGAGATATCCGCGAAGCCCAGCCCCTCCGGCGGCAGGCCGATCTCGCGGCGGGCGATACGCTGGCGGATCGGCAATCCATTGACCAGATAGGTGAAGGGCGGCGATCCGCCGGTGATCTTCACCACCAGCATCGGCCGCCCGTCCTGCTCCGCCGTACCGGCTTCGATCGCCGCGCCATCGGGCGGGAAGGCGATCTGGAGCGCCTGCTTCTGCATGGAAAGCGCGGTTTTCGGCACATCCTGCCGGATATGGCGCAGGGGCGGCGGCAGGTTCGCGTTCGAGGCGACGAGCGCCTCGCGCGGGCGCGGGGCGGTGCCACCGTCCAGGCCGATTCGCGCGAAGGCATCGAAGAGGATCGGCGCGGCGGCCTTGCGGCCGAGCAGTCCCGGCACCGCGGCATTATCCGCCCGGCCAACCCATACGCCGATCGTGTGTTTTCTATCGTAGCCGATCGCCCAGGCATCGCGGAAGCCGAAGGAGGTGCCGGTCTTGAAGGCGATCTTCGCGCCGGCGGCGTTATCGGGCGGCGGGGCGCCAAGCAGGATGTCGCCGATATACCAGGCCGGGACAGGACCGATGAAACGGACAGGCGGGGGAGACTCGCCCGGCTTGAGCCGTGACGGCAGCATCGCGCCGCCGCGCGCCAATCCGGCATAGAGCATGGTCAGATCGTCGAGCGTGATGCCGAGCCCGCCAAGGCCGATCGCTAGCCCCGGCGCGCTTGAATCGGGGGTCTCGATCGCGGCACCCGCCTCCTTCAATCGCGAGAGGAAGCGTTGCGCGCCGATGAGCTGGAGGAGATCTACCGCCGGAAGGTTGAGCGAAAGCTGCAAGGCCTGGCGCGCGCTTACCATGCCCTGGAAAGTGTAGTCAAAATTATCCGGGGCATAGGTACCGAAGCGATGCGGGCGATCCTCCAGCATCGTCTCGGGATGGGCGATGCCGTTCTCGAAGGCGAGGGCATAGATGAAGGGCTTGAGCGCCGAGCCGGGTGAGCGCACCGCGCGGGTGAGGTCCATGCCGCCGGTACGGGTTGCATCGAAATAATCCGCGCCGCCCACGGAAGCGCGGATCAGTCCGGTCCGGGTTTCCACGACCACGATGGCGACCGAGAGCTTCGGCCCCAAAGCCTCGGCGCGTTCACGCGCGAGGCGTTCGAGCACCATCTGCCAGTCGCGATCCAGTGAGGTCTCGATCCGTCGAGCTTTCGAATCTGCCGCGGCCAGGGCTTCCGCGCGATGCGCGGCAAGATGGGGGAAGGGCTTCCGCGCTTCCGGGATTGGCTCCGCCTCGCCGCGCGCGAGTTCCGCTTCCGGCAGGGCGCCGCTGGCGCGCAGGCGTTCGAGCACACGGGCGCGGGCCAGAAGGGCGCGTGCCGCGTTCCTGTCAGGCCGGCGCGCTTCGGGTGCCTGCGGGATCGCGACCAGCAGCGCAGCCTCCGCCATCGAAAGCCGCGCCGGTTCCTTGCCGAAATAGGCAAGGCTGGCTGCGCGCATCCCCTCGATATTGCCGCCGAAGGGCGCGAGCGAGAGATAAAGATCGAGAATGCCCGCCTTGCCGATCCGCCATTCGAGTTCGAGCGCACGCGCCATCTGCCGGAGTTTTGCCCCGAGCGAGCGGGTCTCGCGCGGCTCCGCCAGCCGTGCGACCTGCATCGAGAGGGTTGATCCCCCGGAGACGATCCGGCCGTTGGTAAGCCATTGCAGTCCGGCGCGTGCCGCCGCCAGCGGGTCGATTCCGGGATGGCGATAAAACCGCCGATCCTCGTATTCGATAAGCATCGCGAGATAGCGTGGATCGACATCCTTCGCTGTCACCGGCATCCGCCAGCGGCCATCCCCCATGACAAAGGGGCGCAGCAGCCGGCCTTCGCGGTCAACCACGATCGCGGAGCGTTCCTTCAACGCCTCGAGATCGAGGCGCGGCAGGCTTGCGGCATAAAGCGCGAAAGCCAGCGGCAGCGCGGCGAGGCCCGCCACGCCCAAAGCCAATGCTTTCATAGCCCGCCGCATGGGTCACGGCTCCAGGGTTACGGCTTGCGCTTCATGGTTTTCTGGCCGGCTCCGCCGCGAGCACGCTAAGCGCGCCGAAGGCGGTGCGACCGAAGCGCTCGGGGCGATACATGTCCTCGGCGATGGCGGCCGGGTGAACGTAGACCCCCGGCGTCACCGCGCGCACGAGATAACCGACGCGGATCGGGTTGTTCGTGTCTCCTGACCGGGTGAAGGCAGCGACGAAACGATCGTCCCGCGCCTCGCTGTGATCGGGCTCGGAAGCCTCGCTGAGAAGATCGATTCCTTCGGTCGAGACATCCGTGAGTTTCGGATTCTCGATCTCAAGGCCCGCCGGCAGCGGATCGACCAGCATGATCCGCCCGGAAAGCGGTCTCGTTGAGCTGACCTCGAGAGCAACCAGATAGCGCTCGTTCTGTTTGAGGGCGTTCGGCTGCACCATTTCGCCCGAGAGCGTGTAGATCTGCCGCTTGACGGATAAGCCCTCATCCAGCGCCGGCTCCGGCTGGGTCGGGATGCCGGAAACGGAGAGGATGACTCGCGCTTCCGCCTGTCCCTCGTTGCGCAGGGAAAGCGCCTTCTTCTCAAGCCGCGCCTGCGACAGATTGCGATAGAAGGCCCCACGCTGGCTGGCGCCATCGACATTCAGCGAGAAATTCTCCGCCTCTTTCGCGAGCGCCTGCGCTGCCAGCACCATCCAGTTCTGCTCCTGAGTGGAGGTGTAGCGCTTCGCCTGCCTTGCACGGTCGAGTTCCACCGCGACGCGCGTGATGCGCGCCTTGTCGGCATTCGCTTCGGCGAGCAGCGCGAGCATGCCGGCGCTATCCCTCAGGGTCGAGCCGTAATCCTCGCGGTAGGTTCCGTCGTCGCGGTAACCCGTGAGCGCGGTCTGCGCCGCATTGAACACGACGTCCGAGCGGCCCTTGTCGCCGAGCAGCGCCAGCGCCGCCCCGATCTGAGCCTTGGCAAGCGGGGAAGTGAAATCACCGAGTTTATTGTCGGCGAGATAGCGCAGATCGCCCATAACCGGACGACCGTTGCGCGCAAGCACATAGATCGCATAGGCCAAGCCCGCCGCTTCGCTCTTGCGGATCTCGGAGGTGTTGACCACCTGATTGCGCAGCCGGTCGAGCGCCAGCGTGAAGGCGACCTGCGGCACGGCGATGTTGCGTTCGCGAGCACGGGTGAGGAAATCGGTCACGAAGGCGTCGAGCCACAGATCGCCGCCGCCGCCGATGCTCCAGAGGCCGAAGCCGCCATTGGCGCCCTGCCGTGCGAGCACGCGCTCGATCGCGGTGGCGATACGTTTCTCGGCGCTGTCATCAAGCGCGAGATGCTCCATCGAGGCGAGCTTGTTGACATAGAGCAGCGGCATCGCGCGGCTGACATTCTGCTCGGTGCAGCCATAGGGATAGCGGTCGAGGCTCGCGAGCAAAGCCGGCACGTCGAGCGCTGCGAAGGGCGAGACCGTGACCGCGATCGAACCGGAATTCGGCACGAAATCCGCAAGGAGGTCAGCCGAGATTTCGAGGCTCTGGCCTCCGGGCAGAGGACGGACGATGCGGTTCACCACGCTCGGCGCCGAGGGTTGCACCTTCACGCGAACGCTCTGGGCGAGGCTTTCGCCGCCTCCCTTGAGGGTGAGGTCGAGTTCCGCGACACCAAGCCCTGCCGCTGTCACCGGCAGGGTGACGGCAATCTTCCTGCCTTTTTCCAGCTTCAGCTTGCGCAAGGCTGGATCGAGCGTGACCGTGACCGGCCCGCGCATGTCGATATCGAGGGTGTATTCGCCGCTCGCGCCCTCGACATTGTTGATGTCGAGGTGGAATTGCGAGCGGTCTCCCAATGCAAGGAAGCGCGGCACGGTCGGCTGGACGACGATGGGATCGCGCACGATCACATCCGTCTGCGCCTCGCCGGTCTTGCCCGCGCTCCAGGCGACCGCCATCACCCGCACCGTGCCGTTGAAGGCCGGAATATCGAAGCTGACCGGCACGGTGCCGTCGGCATTGACCTTCACAACGCCGGAGAAGCGGGCGAGCGGTTCCTGCGTCGGGCGTTCGCCCTTCTGGTTTGGCGCGGCGTCGCCGCCGGAGCGGATCTGCCCGCGCGTTCCCTGCATTCCGTCGATGAGATAGGCGTAGAGATCGCGGATTTCGGTCGAGATCTGCCTCTGGCCGAAGAAATGGCCGGTCGCATCCGGCGCCTGATAGCGGGTGAGGTTGAGGATGCCGACATCGACCGCTGCGACCGTGACGAAAGCTTCCTCGCCCGGTTTGAGATTGGCGAGCTTGATCGGGAGGTCGAGCGCGCCGCGCGGACGCATTTTCTCCGGCGCGCCGAGCGAGAGCGCGATCTTGCGCTCTTCCTTGCCGATGGCGAACCAGGACAGGCCCAGCGCGCGGCCCGGCATGCGCTTGGCGGCCTCATCGAGCGGGCGATGCGCCATGGCGACGAGATAGGCACCAGCCCCCCATTCGGCGGCCACTTTCAGCGGCACGGTCTTGCCGCCTTCCGGCAGATCGACCACCTCGACATGGGCGATGCGGTCCGAGACCACGGCCAGGGTCGCCTTGCCGGCGAAACGCGGGGAGAGACGCACCTGCATTGTCTCGCCAACGGCATAGGCCTTCTTGTCGAGCACGATATCGAGCACATCGGGCGTGTCCGCCTTGGCATCGGCGACATAGCCGATGGTGAAGTCATGCGCGCTCTCGGCCTCTTCCGTGCCCGTGGAGCGCACCTCCAGGCGATAGCTGCCCCAGCCGACCTTGGCGGCGATTTCCGCCGGCGCGCTTTCGCTGGTGGCGATCTCGCCATCCGCGACACGGCGCGAATTCTTGATTGCCTCGTAGGCCCAGCGCCCGTCCTTGTAGAACCATTGGTAATTGCGCGAGATCTTGTTCAGCTGCCATTTGAGGCCCTGGCGCGCGAGGCGCTTGCCCTGGCCGGTGGCGAGGATGACGCCGAATTTCGCCGTGCCGCCCTCACCGATCTCGCCTTCGCTGAAAAGCGGCTTGATGCCCACGGCCATGCCCTTGGGCAGGATCGGAAGCGTGACGGCGCGGTTGACCGCGCGCCCGCCGCTTTCCGAGGCCGAGACGATGAATTCCGCTTCGAGCGGCAGGTTCGTCGTCGGCTCGTTGAGCGCGATGGAGAGGCTTGCCTTGCCCTTCTCGTCGGTCGTCGTCGCCTCGATCTCGCTTTTGACGGGCTCGACGGGCTCATCCGAGAGACCGACAGTGTAGCCCTCGAAACCGGGAATCGCGGAACCGGCGGCGCGGCGGATGGTCACATCGCCGGAAATGCTCAGCTCCGCACCCGGCGCGCCGTAGAGATAGCGCACATCGACATCGATCTCGGCATTGGCACCGGATTGGATGACCTTGCCCTTGGGTTCGAGCTTGAGTTCGAGCCGCTCTGGCACGTAATCCTCGACGAGGAAGGAAACCTCGCCAATCGCCGGACGCTTGGGGTCTGAATAGGCGGTGACGCGCCATGTGCCCACGGCGGCATCCGAATGGAGGGCGAGCGCGATCGCGCGGCCGCCGCCGCCCTGATCCTCGACGACCTGCCGGCGATATTCCATCCCGTCCGGCCGGCGGGTCACCAAGGTGAGCGGCAGGCCGGTAACGGCGGCGCCCTTCGGATCGCGCACCAGCGTGGTGACATACACGGTCTCGCCGGGACGATAGACGCCGCGCTCGCTGTAGAGGAAGGCGTCGAGCCCCTTCGGCGCGACACGGCCGGAAACACCGCGATCCGAGAGATCAAAAGCGCTCTGCTGGAGATCGAGGAAGCCGTAATCGTCCTTAAGTTGCGCGGTGACAAGGCCCGGCGCGAGTCCGCCTTCGCCGCGCGAGAGGCCGGGATCGAATTTCGCATGGCCGTTCACATCGGTTTTCGCTGTGCCGAGCACCTCGTTGTTGCGTGCGAGCAGGCGGATTTCCGTGTCCTTGACCGGCGCGGCATTGGCCAGCGAGCGCACGAAAACATGCACGCCATCCCCGCCCGTGAAGCTTGTCAGCCCGAGATCGGAAACCGTGAACCATTGCGTCGCGAGGTGCTCGCTATTCTCTTCGCCGCCCTCGCCATCGGAGGGCGTGGTGGCACCCGATTGTGCCTTGAACTCACCCGGTTGCGCCGTGATGAGATAAACACCGGGTTCGAGCTTGCCGGTCGCCTCCGTCACCGGAAAGGCGGTCACGACATCCTTGTTCAGCTCGCTTTTGACATCCATCGTCCCCTGCCAGACCTGCTGGCCGGTTTCCTTGATGATCTTCTCGACCTGATAGGGCTCCATCTGTTCGAGGAATTCGGAATTGCGGACCGTGTTGATCAGGTTGCGATCACCGATGCGAAGCACGCGGATGCCGAGCTTGTTGGTGTTGACCGAAACCAGCGGCACGCCCTGCTGGCCGGTGCGCGGCAGAACATAGGTCTTGCCGGAGGCGCGCACCGAGGGTGAACGGTCGCGGACATAGACCTCATAATCTGCGTTCTTCAGCAGCTTCTCGCCGGGAATCGCGGAGGGAATGCCCTGCCGGAGGATGAAGGCGTAACGCTCGCCATGGCGCAGCCCGTCGACACAGATCTGGCTGTCTTCCGCCACCACGGCGAAATCGCCCTTGCCGGTGATCGCGACATAGGGCGCGAAGTCGACGCGCCCCCGCGCGAGGGCCTCGGAGAACTGGAAGCAGGCGCGGGGGGTGGGGGAATCGGCGTCCACCTCGTGGCCGGTGAGGCGGAAGCCGTATTTCTCGCGCAAAGCCTCGTAGGCGGTGCGGGTGGTTGGGTTATCCTGCGCTTCAAGGCTGATCCGGTAGGCGGTCAGCGCCGGGCGCCACATCTCGCGCCATTGAAAAACCTGCCCGAGCTGGGCGAGGGCGCCGGCTTCCTCGGCTGGCGATTTCGCGCGCTGGTAGGCGATATAGGCCGCGGCGGTCGCGCGCTCCTGCATGTCGTAGCGTTCGCGCCAGTCACGCGGGGTGAGCGCGCGGGCGGCGCGCGAAAGCATCAGCCACGCGGCCGGGTTTTGCGGTGCGGCGAGCACGGCCTGATTGGCGATGGGAAGGGCGGAACGCGGGTCGTTCTTCGCCAGCGCGGCGTTGCCGGCGGCGAGGAGGCGGGCGATATCCGCGCCCTGCGGCAGCGACACCTCGCGCTTGATCTTCTCCTCGATGGCGGCGCCGGATGTGGCGAGATCATCGCGGTTGAACGCCTTCTGCGGAACCTGCGCGAGCGCGGTTCCCGCCATCAGCGCCAGCCCTGCGAGCGCGGCCGGGGCACTTCTGCGCATCCAGGCGAAAAGAGGCTGCACACCGCGCGGGAACATGCCGGGCATCGTAAAACTCCGTCTTCTGGATCGCGCCGCCACACTAGCAGCCTCGACGGTGACTGCAATGTGCGTTGCCGCACCGCAATCACTTTCGTTGCGGGTTGCCTTGTCTTGGCCGTGCATGCGAAGTCTTGGCCGCGCATGCGAAGTCTTGGCATCCATGCGATTTATGCGCGAGGACGAAGGCGGGAGAGCGTGATGCGGGTTTCGACACAGGCGGTTTTGTCCACCACGGCGCTCGCGCTGGCCTTGCTGGCGGCGCCGTACGGCCTTCTCGCGCAAGGCGCACCGCCTGCCGCGCCGACGCAGCAGCGCCCGGTCGATCCCGCTTTCTCGGCGGCGGAAAAAATCTTTCTCGCGCTCGATCCCGAAACCCGCAAGACCGTCCAGCGCGATCTCATCTGGGAGGCGAAATTCACCGGAACGGCTTCGGGCGATTTCGGCGCGTTGACCTTCGGCGCGCTCAAGCGCTTCGAGGAAGCCAACAAGCTCAAACCCGGTGACGGGCTTGGCGAGGCGGGCCGCAAGCTGCTCGCCGCTTCCGCCGGCAAGGCGCGCGCGGCGGCAGGCTTTTCGGTTTTCATCGACAAGGTTTCGGGGATGCAGATCGGCATTCCCGGCAAGCTGCTCGTGAAATCGC
Organism: Pseudomonadota bacterium; assembly: GCA_020161575.1. Lineage (GTDB taxonomy): Bacteria > Pseudomonadota > Alphaproteobacteria > Rhizobiales > Beijerinckiaceae > Rhabdaerophilum. The sequence continues at coordinate 321,214 of JAIUNR010000003.1, read as the reverse complement.
AGGCCAATGCGAGCGGCGGCACGCGCTGGCAGGACAAGGACGAGAAGGTGACGCTCGACCTCTCGATCCTCAAGCCCGAGGATACCCTCCCCGTCCTGTTCGAGAAGGGGACCTCCGCCGCTGTCCAGGGGCGCAAGATCACCTACAAACTCCTCCGCCCTGATTTCTTCGTGATTGCTGGGGAGACCGAGAAGGGCAAGTTCTACCGCCGCGTGACCGCCGCGTCGCAGGGCGGACCACGCTCGCTCTCGATCGGCTATGACAAGAGCATGGCCGGCGAGGTCGATCCGCTGGTTGTCGCCATCGCCGCGAGTTTCGATCCCTTCCCGAGTGCGGCGCCCGCCATCGCGCAGAAGGCCCCCGCCGCCACGGCGCTCGCGGGAGGATCATCTCCTGCAATGCACGCCGCCTCCAGCCAGAGGCGGGCGACCGGCCTTGTTATCGGGCCGGACGCGATCCTCACCGCGGAGGCCGGGCTCAAGGGCTGCGCGGAGATCGGCATTGCCGGCGATCGCGCTTCCCTCAAGCCCGTGCGCAAGCTCGACGGCGATCTTCTGCTGCTCGCGGGCAAGGGAGGGGCGGTGATGTCCGCGCGCCTCGCGACCGCCAGCGAAGGAGGAGCGACGCTGGTGCAGCGCGGCCTTGGCGGCGAGCTGCTCGTTGCCTCGGCGCGTATCGAAGGCAAGCGTGTCGAAGGCCCGCTTCAGGAAGGCGGGGCGGGAGCATTGCTGTTTGATCGCGCCGGTGCGCTTGTCGGAATCGTGGCGGATGCGCCAAAAACAAAGTTCCGCGTCGCCGGCGTGGTGCCGAGCCTGACCTATGCCTTCGTGCCGGCGGGCGAGGCGCTGAAGGCGGCGGGTATCGCCACGCCTACAGCTTCCAGCGATGGCGCGGCGCGCTCCGGTGCGGAGATCGGGGAAGCCGCGCGCGCGAGCGCGGTTCCGCTGGTCTGTCTTTCGGATCGCTGATCCGTGTGTTGATCAGCCCTTCGGCATGATCGCGTGGATCGCGGCTTCCAGTTCGTCGAAATGGTCGATGATCCGGTCGGGCCGCAACTCGGCCATCGGGACGTCGGTATAGCCGAAGCTGACGCCGATCACCGGGATGCCGGCGGCGCGGGCAGTATCCACATCGGTGCGTGAATCGCCCACGAGAATGGCCTTGCGCGGATCGCCGCCCGCGACGCGGATCGTCTCGGTGAGATGGCGCGGATCGGGCTTGCAATAGGCAAAGGTCTCGCGCCCCGCGACCAGCGCGAAGGCGTTCCTGACCCCGAGTTTCTCGACAAGCGCGATGGCGTGAGGCTCGGGCTTGTTGGTGCAGATCGCGAGGCGGAAGCCGTCCTCCGCGAGATTGCGCAAGGCGGCCGGGACACCAGGATAGAGAAAACTCTCCACCATGATGTTGTCGAGGTAGTGCACGAGAAGGGCCTCGAACAGCCGGTCAAGCTCTTCCGGGCTGAGGATGCGGCCCGAAGCGCGAAAGCCCCGGTCGATCAGCGCCCGCGCCCCGGCGCCGACGAGTTTGCGCGCTGCTTCGACAGGTTGCGGCGCCAGCCCTTCGGCGATCAGGAGATGATTGAGGCTCGCCATGATATCAGGAGCGGTCTCGGCCAGAGTCCCGTCGAGATCGAAAACCACTATCCTGCCCATCGGCGCGCCCTTTCGGTTTTTATCCGGCGATGCCTACACTGGTTGAGGCGATTCGCAAAAACCGGCGGAGGCGGAGATGGGTTCAAGGGTAATCGCGACGGCTTTGGCCGTGTTTCCGGGACTTCTCCTTGCGCTTTCCGCCGGTCCGGCGCGGGCGGAGAACTACCAGTTTGTTCCTGCGCCGCATAATGCGCTCAACCGTGTCTACCGCATCGACAGGCTCAACGGCGAGGTTGTCGCCTGCACCTTCGCGGTGGCCGACGACAAGCCGCAGGGGCTCACGCTCTGCTACCCTGCCGGCGAGGGCGCGAAACCCGGCCCCGCCGGCGATTACGCGCTTGTCGCCTCGAACCATCGCGAGGAAGCGGGCATCTATCGGGTGGATCGTCGCGCGGGAACGGTCAGCGTCTGCTACGTGCGGGAGGAAAGCGAGGTTGTCTGCACGCCGCCGGCGAAGTAGAGCGTGCGGGAACAAGGACAGGCAGAGGCTGGTTGGCACATGAGCGATGCATTGAAGCGCCGGGCGGCGGAAAAGGCCGCGGATGTCGAATTGCGCTCGGGCATGAAGCTCGGGCTGGGCACCGGCTCCACGGCGAAGCATTTCGTGGATATCGTCGGCGAGCGCATCCGCGCGGGCGAGACCTATCTATGCGTGCCGACCTCGGAAGCCACCCGCCTTCAGGCCGAGAGTCTCGGCATTCCGCTCACCACGCTCGACGAGATCGGCGAGATCGATCTGACGGTGGATGGCGCTGATGAGTTCGATCCCGCGCTCAATCTCGTGAAAGGGGCAGGGGGCGCGCTTCTGCGCGAGAAGATGGTCGCCTCCAATTCAAAACGCATGATCGTCATCGCGGATGCTTCGAAGCAGGTCGCCCGGCTCGGCGCCTTCCCGCTTTCGGTGGAGGTGGTGCGCTTCGCCCATGGCGCGAGCGCGCGCGCGCTCGTCAAGGCTTTCGCGCAGGAGGGCATCCGCGCCGAGCCGCGCCTCCGGCTCGCGAAGGATGGATCGCCCTACATCACCGATAACGGCAATTATATCTATGATTGCGCCAATGACGGCATTGCCGAACCGGCGAAACTGGCTTCAAGGCTCGATGCCGTTCCGGGCATCGTCGAGCACGGGCTGTTCACCGGCCTTTGTTTCGCCGTTTATCTCGCTTCAGAAGAAGGGGTTGCCGTCCTCGGCAGGAAGCCGTAACAGGCTCGCTCACGGTATCCGTGGCCTGAAACGGCGCGGAATTCACAAAAGGATCGCCGATGTTGGTTCTTCGCCCGCTTTTCCGTTCTTTCCTGATCGCCGCCTCCCTGGCCGCCGGCATGGTTGCCGCCGCTGCACAACAGCCGAGGCCGCAGCAGCCGCCGGCGCCGACACCGGAGCAGATCAAGGCCGCCCAGGAACTCGAAAAAGCGCTCTCCGCGCCGATGGTGCCGACGCATCTCGTAATCGCGGCGGAAGTGCTCAAGGCTTCCGGCCTCAACACGATGTTCGACAACGCGATGCCGAATGTCGTCGGCGCCTTGCGCGTCAACATCACCCGCCAGCGCCCCGAGCTGACCAAGGATATCGAGGAAGCGCTCAAGCTCGTCGAGGAAGATGCGAAGAAGGTGACCACGGACGGCATCAACGGTGCCGCGCGCCTGCTGGCGATCCGCATGTCCGAGCCCGAGCTGAAGGAGGTCAACACCTTCCTCACCTCCGCCGTGGGCAAGAAATATATCGATACCCTGCCGATCCTTACCGAGCAGCTGGTGCCTTTCATTGAGATCTGGGCGCAGGAAACGCAGCGCCGCCTGACCAAGGTGTTCTTCGACGAGATGACGAAGCGCGGTCACAGGCTCTGAGGGCCGGCATCGTCTTTCTTTGAAGGCGCCGTTCGCGGCGCCTTTTTTGTTGGTTCACGCCTTCGTGCAGCAAAGGCCGGGTGAAAATTCCACGCTTAGGCCCTAGATTCGCGGCAACATGTCAGGAAGGCTTTTCGATGAGTGACGGCAGGAAGGAAGATGAGGTCGATCTTTTCGTGATCGGCGGCGGCTCCGGCGGTGTGCGCGCGGCGCGTATCGCGGCGGGGCATGGCGCGAAGGTGATGCTTGCGGAAGAGTTCCGCATGGGCGGCACCTGCGTCATCCGTGGCTGCGTGCCCAAGAAGCTCTATGTGCTGGCCTCGCGTTTTGCGAAGGATTTCGCCGAAGCGCGCGGCTTCGGCTGGCAGGTCGGCGAAAGCCGCCATGACTGGCATCGCCTCGTGGGGGCGAAAGAGGCCGAGATCACCCGGCTCGAAGGGCTCTATGCCAAGGGGCAGGCGAGCGCGGGGGTCGAGGTCGTCAAATCCCGCGCGGTGATCGAGGGGCCGAATACAATCCGCCTTCTCGCGGATAACCGCGTCATCCGGGCGAAGCATATCCTGATCGCCACAGGCGGGCGGCCGAATCGTGATGCCGCGCTGCCGGGTATCGAGCATGCGATCACCTCGAACGAGGTTTTCGATCTCGAGGAATTCCCCAAGCGGATCGTGATTGCCGGTGGCGGCTATATCGCGCTGGAATTCGCCGGGATTTTCCGCCTCCTCGGCGCCGAGGTCACGGTGATCTATCGCGGCGCGCAGGTTCTGCGTGGTTTCGATCAGGATCTGCGCGACAATCTGGTCGCAGCTTATGAGAAAATGGGTGTCCGCTTCGTCCTGAACGACACGTTCTCGCGCATCGAGCGCGCGGAAACGGGGCTCGTCGGCCATACCAAGGCGGGCGCGCGTATCGAAGCCGACCAGATCCTCCTCGCGATCGGTCGTTCGCCGAATGTCGAGGGGCTGGGACTCGACAAGGCCGGAATCGCGACGGGCGCCGATGGCGCGATCCTCGTCGACGCCGCCTCGCGCACCAATATCCCTTCGATCTTCGCCGTCGGCGATGTGACGAACCGGGTCAATCTCACGCCGGTCGCGATCCGCGAGGGGCATGCGCTGGCGGATACGCTGTTCGGCGGCGCGAAGGGGATCAAGCCCTGGCAGGTCGATTACGCCAATATCCCCACGGCGGTGTTCACGACGCCGGAAATCGGCACGGTGGGGCTGACCGAGGCGGAGGCGCGCGCGCAATATGGCGTTGTCGATCTCTATCGCACGTCTTTCCGCCCGATCCGTGCGACGCTGTCGGGCGGCGAGGACAAGGTCATGATGAAAATCCTCGTCGATGGCGAGAGTGACCGGGTTCTCGGCGTGCATATCCTCGGCGAAGGCGCGGGCGAGCTGATCCAGCTTCTCGGGATCGCGCTGAAGATGGGGGCGACGAAGGCGGATTTCGACGCCACCATGGCCGTCCACCCCACCGCCGCCGAGGAACTCGTCACGCTGCGAACCAGAACGGCGCGCTTCACCCGATAGGAAAAGCCATGCTGATCGGCATTCTCGCTGGCCTCGGCGCGGGCGCGCTCTGGGGGCTCACCTTCATCGCGCCCAAGCTCGTGGAGCCTTTCGCGCCGTTCGATCTCGCGCTGCTGCGAAACCTTGTCTTCGCGCTGGTATCCTTGGCGATTCTCGCCCGCTACCGCGCGGAACTGCGCGCGATCGACCGGCGCGGCGTGGTGATCTCGCTGCTTCTCGGGCTGATGGGCTATAGCGGGTATTATCTCTTCGTCGCCTATTCGGTGGTTTTAGCCGGTCCAGCCATCGCGGCGCTGGTGATCGGCGCGCTGCCCGTTCTCCTCGCGATTGCGGGGAACATGAAGGAGAAGACGGTTTCCTGGCGCGCGCTCATCCTGCCGCTCGGGCTGATCGCGCTTGGCCTTGGCATCGTCAATCTCGGCGCGATGGAGGCGCCCATGCAAGGGCGCAGCCGGGCGGATATCCTGCTCGGCTTCCTGCTGGCCGTCGGCGCGCTGCTGCTGTGGCTCTATTACGGCCTGCTCAACGCCTCCGCGCTCAAGGAGCGTCCGAGGACCGACGCGATTGTCTGGACCTCGCTTCAGGGCATCGGCGCCGGTATCTTCATGCTGGCCTTCCTGCCGGCGGGGCTGGTGCTTGGCTCGTCGCGCCTAGTTGACCTCCCGCTTTTCAGCGCCCTTGCCGGCCCTCTGTGGTTCTGGGCGCTTGTGACTGGTGCGGTATCCTCATGGCTTGCGACTTATTTCTGGGTCATCGCCTCGAACCGGCTGAGCGTGGCGCTTTCGGCCCAACTCATCGTCTCCGAAACGATTTTCGGATTGGTCTACGGCTTCTTCCTCGAAGCGAGATGGCCGCAATCCTACGAATGGCTGGGGAGCTTGTTGCTGTTTGCCGGGGTGCTTGCCGGAATTCGCGTGCTGACGCGGAACCGCGTGCATGTCGAGGCCACCTGAGCGTCGTTCGGCATCTCGCTTCTTGCAACGCAACAGTGTAAGGATCATCTTTCCGGTGCAGCAATAAAGCTGCGCCTTCCAAGGCCGGTCCGGGAGGCCGGTTCAAGCACGGGACGTCTGACATGGGTACGAACGGCAACACGAACGGTAAGCAAGCCTGGTCTCCGGCGGGCTGGCGCTCGTTTCCGGTCGCCCAGGTGCCGGATTATCCGGATAAAGCGCTGCTCCAGAGCACCGAGGCGCAACTCGCGAGCTTTCCGCCGCTGGTCTTTGCAGGCGAGGCGCGCAAGCTCAAACGGGCGTTGGGCAAGGTCGCCAATGGTGAAGCATTCCTGCTTCAGGGCGGAGATTGCGCCGAGAGTTTCGCGGAGCATTCCGCGAACCATATCCGCGATTTTTTCCGTGTTTTCCTTCAGATGTCGGTGGTGCTCACTTTCGCGGGCCGCCTGCCGGTGGTGAAGGTGGGGCGCATCGCCGGGCAATTCGCCAAGCCGCGCTCCTCGCCGGTCGAGAATGTCGGCGGCGTGGAACTGCCTTCCTATCGCGGCGATATCATCAACGGCACGGATTTCACGCCCGAGGCGCGTATCCCCGATCCGCGCCGGCAGGTCGAGGCCTACCGCCAATCGGCGGCGACGCTCAACCTCGTGCGCGCTTTCGCGAGCGGCGGTTATGCCAATCTCGACAACGCGCATCGCTGGATGCTGGGCTTCGTGAAAGACAGCCCCCAGAGCGGGCGATATAACGAATTGGCCAACCGCATCACCGAAGCGCTCGATTTCATGCGCGCCATCGGCATTTCCGCCGAAACCCATATCGAGATGCAGACGACCGATTTCTACACGAGCCACGAGGCGCTGCTTCTTGGCTACGAGGAGGCGCTGACGCGCGTTGATTCCACCACGGGCGATTGGTACGCGACATCCGGTCATATGCTCTGGATCGGCGATCGCACCCGCCAGGCCGACCATGGGCATGTCGAGTTCTTCCGGGGCATCAAGAACCCGGTGGGTCTCAAATGCGGCCCCTCGCTTGATCCCGACGGATTGATCCGCCTCATCGATACCCTGAACCCGGAAAACGAGGCGGGGCGGCTCACGCTGATCTGCCGTTTCGGCTCGGACAAGATCGGCGATCACCTGCCGGGATTGATCCGCGCGGTGGAGCGGGAGGGGCGCAAGGTCGTCTGGTCCTGCGATCCCATGCATGGCAACACGGTCTCGCTCGCTGGCTACAAGACGCGGCCCTTCGATCGCATCCTCTCGGAAGTGCGCGACTTCTTCCGCATCCACGAGGCGGAAGGCACTTATGCCGGTGGTATCCATCTTGAAATGACCGGCAAGGACGTCACCGAATGCACCGGCGGCGCCAAGGCGATCACGGCCGAGGGGCTGGCGGATCGCTACGATACCGCCTGCGATCCGCGCCTCAATGCCGAGCAGGCGATCGAGATGGCGTTCCTGGTAGCGGACCTCGTCAAGCACGAGAAGGCCGCGCGCGGGGAGGGGGTCGCCGCGGCGGCCGAGTGAGCCGCCGCGTTAACCAATTGGCGACAATTCGCCGGGTTGCGTAAGGGATTTGTAAAGGATTGGCGCGAGGCTTCTCCCGGTTCATTCGGGAGAAGTTCTCATGCGGGTTGGCTCGTCCCTCCTTATCCACCGCTTCGGCATCGGCTCCATCAGCCTTGCCGGCCTTGTGGTTTTTTCTGCCCTGCTCAACGCTGCCCAGCCGGCTAGTGCCGCGCAGGGGCGCAATGCAGCCCTGTTCGGCGGGCTGGCGATCGGGGCTGCCGGGGCTGCCATCCTCCTCAACGGAACGCGGCCGGCGCGTGCCCTGCCGCCGCCGGTTGTCGAGGAAGAGGAGGAAATCATCGTCGAGCGCCCGCGCCGCGTGCGCTATGTGCCGACCTGCCGCATGGAGCGCCGCAAGGTCTGGCTCGACGAGGAGAGCTACACCTATCGCCGGGTCGAGGTTTGCGAATAAGGCTCGGATCAGCCCGGCCTATCCCTGCCGGCGTTCCCCGCCCTATTTCCGCCTGCTTGCTGAATGGGAGACAACGACCCGTTCAGCCTGCCGCCACATCCGCCGGCATAGTTTCCCGATCATGAAGCGAGGATTGCCTCGGCTTCGCGAGGGAGATTTATGATGGCTGTCAACAGCGCTTTCAGCAAGATGAACGGAGGCAGGAAGGCCGCTGTCGCGGCGCTGGTTGCCCTGACGCTTTCCACTGGTCTTGTCGCGACGACGGGCGAGGCCGAGGCGCGCAACGGCCGCAAGGGCGCTGCGATCGCCGCAGGCCTCATCGGTGCGCTGGCTGTCGGTGCTCTCGTCGCCGGTGCTTCCGAGGCGCATGGCGGCAATTATCAGGAGCCGCGCCATGGCGGATATTATCCGCCGGAGAACGGTTACGGTTATGCCCCGCCGCAGCCCGAATACGATCAGCCGAGCGGGTATTATCAGCCGAGCGGGTATTACCGGCGCTACGAGCCCGCGCCCTATTACGGCGGGTATGAGCGGCCGCGCCGTCACCACGGGATCCAGTGCAACGAGGGAGCGCCTTATGGCCCTTGCCGCAACCCCGTTTATTCGCCGTCCGGGCGCCTGTATGCCGGGCCGAACTGCAAGATCAAGACCCGCACGCAGTTCGACGGGTATGAGTATTACACCGAGCGGGTAAGGGTCTGCCGCTGACGCGGTGATCAGGAACAGGAAAGCCCGGCATTGCCGGGCTTTTGCTGTTTATGTCTCGCGATGATCAGTATTTCACCGCGCCGGCCACCCTGAACGTATGGATGGAGACCTGAGGCCGCGTCGTGCTGCTGTTGAAGCGGACGTTGAGATATTCCCCGCGCAGGAAAGCGCCGGGCATCAGCTGCATGTCGATGCCCGCGCCGATCGCATGGCCAAAAGCGATGCCGTTGCGGGTAAGGACGGAGGTTACCGAGCCGGAATCAACATAGGTACGGGGCAGGACCACGGTCGAATAGCGGTCCCATGCAGCATTGGCCGAGGTCTGGGAACGGACGCTGCCAAGCGCGAAGCCGCCCGTGATGTAGGGCATGAACATGCCGGCGGACCAGCCTATGCGCGCACGTAAGGTGGCCCAATCCTGGACGCGGACATTGGAGGTCGAGGTCACCCGCAGGTCATATTCGGTGCCGGCAGCGGGAGAATAGGTCTGGGCGGAAGTCGTGCTGTTGCGCAAGCGCAGATCCGAGCGGGTGTAATCACCCTCGATGCCAAGGACGACATCATCCCATTGCCAGTTGGCGCCGATGAACGCACCGTAGGAGAACTTGGTGGCCGAGGTGTCGCGCAGGCCGACCATGCCGCTGACGGTGGCGGCAATCGAGGCCGGCATGGCCGGCGATGCGGTCAGCGCGTTGCGATGCGTGGAAGCAAAGCGGCGCGGATCGGCCGTGCCCACGCTGGCGCCCACATGCACACCGGCATAAATGCCGCCCCAATCAGCCACGGCGGTCCGCGACGGCTGCTGATCGCCCGCATAGGGGCCGCGCAGCATATCCGCGGCCTGAGCCTGGCCGCCCGGCGCGAGCCCCGCCAGCGCGGCCGCCAGAACGATTCCGCTACCTGAAAGGATATGCGCCTTGCCCATCTGGAACTCCGAAAACTTCAGGCTCCACACGGGAGCATCCGGGAGTGATCATAAAAAAGTAACCTTACCGCCCGGTTAAGCCGCGCGGACCGTTCATGGGAAGGCGTGGTAGAGAGGAGGGGGCGCTTGCCTCCCGGCGTTTCATGAGGCACTCGTCATGGGGCTCTCGTCATGGGGCACGCATCCTTGTCCTGCATCCGGCATCGCGATATATAGTCATTATGAGCAAAACTCCTCGCCGTCTCATCGTCGCGCTCGCGCAAGCCAATCCTGTCATGGGTGATGTCGCGGGCAATCTCGCCCTGGCCCGCCGGATACGCGCCGAGGCCGCGAAGGGCGGCGCGGATCTGGTGATGTTCACCGAGCTGTTCCTGACCGGCTATCCGCCGGAGGATCTCGTCACCAAGCCGGCGTTGATCGAGACTTGCCGCGAGGCTGTCGATGCCTTCGCGCGCGAGACGGCGGATGGCGGGCCGGCGGTGCTGATCGGCCTGCCCTGGCGGGAGGAGGGGAAGCTGCACAATGCCTTCGCCGCGCTCGATGGAGGGCGGATCGCGGGAATTCGCTTCAAGGTCGATCTGCCCAATTACGGCGTCTTCGACGAGAAAAGGGTCTTCGATCCGGGCCCGATGCCCGGCCCCCTGATGCTGCGCGGGGTGAGGATCGGCCTGCCGATCTGCGAGGATATCTGGGGCGAGGAGGTTGTCGAATGCCTCTGCGAGACCGGCGCGGAAATGCTGCTGGTGCCCAATGGTTCGCCCTACGAGCGCGACAAGCACGATACGCGCCTCAACATCGCCGTTTCGCGCGTGACCGAGGCGCGCCTGCCGATGGTTTATCTCAATCAGGTCGGCGGACAGGACGAGCTGGTTTTCGATGGCGCCTCTTTCGGCCTCAACGCCGATGGATCGCTGGCGTTCCGCCTGCCAGCTTTTTGCGAAGCGACGGCTTTCGTCGCGCTGGTTGAAACGCCTTCCGGCTGGCGCATCGAAGACGGCGAGAAGGCGCTGATCGAGGAAGGCGATGGCGCCGATTATGCCGCCTGCCTTCTCGGTTTGCGCGATTATGTCGAGAAGAACCGGTTTCCGGGCGTGGTGCTCGGGCTTTCAGGCGGCATCGATTCCGCGCTCTGCGCTGCCATCGCGGCCGATGCGCTGGGTCCGGAGCGCGTCCACGCGGTGATGCTGCCCTATCTTTATACCTCCGATGAAAGCCTCGCGGATGCGAAAGCCTGCGCGCAGGCGCTGGGCATCCGCTACGATATCCTGCCCATCGCCTCGGCGGTGGAGGGGCTTGAAGCCAGCCTTTCTCCGCTCTTCGCGGGAAAACCGCGCGATATCACCGAGGAGAATATCCAGTCGCGCGCGCGCGGCACCATCCTGATGTCGATCTCGAACAAATTCGGGCCGATGGTCGTCACCACCGGAAATAAGAGCGAGATGAGCGTCGGTTATGCCACGCTTTACGGCGATATGAATGGCGGCTTCAACCCGATCAAGGACCTCTACAAGATGGAGGTCTTCCGGCTCTGCGCGTTGCGCAACCAATGGAAGCCCGCCGGTGCGAAAGGGCCGGAGGGCGAGGTGATTCCCGCCAACATCCTCGTCAAGCCGCCGAGCGCGGAGCTGCGCGAGAACCAGAAGGATCAGGATTCTCTCCCCCCTTACGAGGTGCTCGACGATATCCTCGAATGCCTCGTCGAGAAGGAGATGCATGTCGCCGATATCATCGCGCGCGGGCATGCGCCCGAAACCGTGCGGCGGATCGAGCATCTGCTTTCGATCGCGGAATACAAGCGCCGCCAATCCGCGCCGGGCGTGAAGGTGACGCGGCGCAATTTCGGGCGGGACCGACGCTATCCGATCACCAACCGCTTCCGGGACAGGCTCGAAGCGCCGTACCAAGGTGATTCGTCGATCACGCCGGAGGCGTCGAAGAAGCTCAGTGAGGCGTATGACGGATGAGGCGCGCCAATAGCGCGCATGCGCGGCGCCTGCCTGCGCGGGGCGTTATTTTTTCAGTTCGCGCTCGTGCATCCAGTAGACGAAGTAACCGTAGCCTACCAGCATGGCGGGGAGCCCGAACAGCACGAAGAGCAATTGCGAGTTCATAGGTCGAGCTTGTCCAGCGAGTTCCTTGCAATGCGATGTATAGCATATGAGCCGCCGGCCGAGAAGAGACAAGAGGCGGCGAGGACAAGCGTGGAGACCTTCGCCTGCGCATCGCCGAGATTGAGCACCACCGCGATCAGCGGCCCCACGACGCCGATCGTCACCAACGCGCCGGCCATCGTGTTGAGGTAATTCGCGGTCAGCTTGATCTTCTCGTCGCGTGCCTTCGACATTGATGGGCTTGGCCTGACAAATGCGTTCAACTATTGAGGCAGGATGCGATCTTCCTTCGGGGGGATCAAGCCCGTCGCTTCTTTTCCGGTCCGCCATGTCCCGTCTTTACCGCTTCGCGCCGTCGCCCACGGGCTACATCCATATCGGCAATGCACGTCCCGCCTTGTGGAACGCGCTGCTCGCGAAGAAACACGGCGGCACCTTCATCCTGCGGTTCGACGATACCGATATCGAGCGCTCGAAGCAGGAATATGCCGATGCGATCATCGAGGATCTCGCCTGGCTGGGCGTCGTCCCGGACCGGACCGAGCGGCAATCCGACCGTATCCCGCGTTACGAGGCCGCGCTCGCGGCGCTCAAGGCGAAGGGCGCCGTCTATCCCGCCTATGAGACGGCGGACGAGCTGGAGCGCAAGCGCAAGCGCCAGCAGGCGCGGGGCTTGCCGCCTGTCTATGATCGCGCGGCGTTGAAGCTCTCCGAATCCGAACGTGCCGCGCTTGAAGCCGAGGGCCGCAAGCCGCATTGGCGCTTCAGGCTTTCCGGCGACACCGTGCGCTGGCATGACGAGGTGCGCGGCGAATGCCATATCGAGACCTCGGCGCTTTCCGATCCGGTTCTGGTCAGGGCGGATGGCACCTTCCTCTATACTTTCGCCTCCGTGGTCGACGATATCGAGATGGGGGTCACCGATATCGTGCGCGGCGAGGACCATGTCGCCAATACGGCGGTGCAGATCGAATTGTTCGCGGCACTGGGGGGAACCCTGCCGCGTTTCGCGCATCACAACCTCATCACCTCCGCGACCGGCGAGGAAATGTCGAAGCGCACCGGCGCGCTTTCGATCCGCTCCCTTCGCGCGGCGGGGGCGGACCCGCTCGCCGTCGCGATCGTCGCGGTGCTCACGGGCACGTCCGAGCCGGTGCAGCCGCTGCCGGATCTGGCATCGCTGGTTGCGCTGGTCGATCTTTCGAAATTCTCGCGCGCGCTGACGAAGTTCGATCCGGCGGAGATCCACGATCTTTCAAAGCGTCTCCTGCACGCCAAACCCTATGGCGCGGTGAGGGAGAATCTCGCCGCCCTCGGGATCGCGGGCGGGAAGGCCGAAGCCTTCTGGGGCGCGATGCATGGCAATCTCGATCATATCGATGAGGCCCCGGCATGGTGGGATCTGCTCACGCGGCCGCAGCATTTTCCCTCGGCCGAGCCGGAATTCCTCACCGAGGCCGCGAAGCTGCTGCCGGATGAACCCTTCGACGGCGAGACCTGGAGCCGTTGGATCGGCGCGCTTCAGGCGGCGACCGGGCGAAAGGGCAAGGCGCTGTTCATGCCGCTTCGCCTCGCGCTGACCGGGCGCGAGAGCGGGCCGGAACTCAAGGCCGTGCTTCCCCTCTTAGGCCGGTCCGAGGTTCTTGCCCGCCTATCGTCGGTGCCACGTTCCTGATCTGGCGCTGGGTGCCATCGGGCGTAACGACACGCTGCTGCGTGCCGCTGCCGCGATCAAGCACGCGCTGGTTGGGCGTCGCCGGGCCGACGCCGGACGAGGCGTTTCCGCCGGTGGGCAGGGCGCTTTCGGGCAGGGCGGCGGCCTCTTCCGCCGCCGGCTTCGGCGGCTCGGGCGCGCGGCGATTGTTGCCGCGCCGATCCGCCGGCGGCACGTTGAGTTCCTTGGGGCGCGACATCGCCGCCGCCTGTTCCGGCGTGACGATAAGATCGCCCTTGCGCCGCTCGACGAGATCCTCGGCACCCTTTGTCGCATTGGCCCAGGTCTGGCCCGGCTGCTTGCAGAAACAGGCGGGATCATACTTGCGCTGATACTGCTTCGCGGCGGGCAACGACATGTAGGGCGAACCGTCGCGCGTGGCCGCGCGCTCGATATCGGCGCCGCCGGGCATAAAATAGACCTGCGTATCCGCCGCAGGGCAAAGCGCCTGGCAGACCGCGCCATATTCATCGCGCGCGCCGATCCCCTCGAAATTCACGGGAAAGAAGAAGCCGTCGCATAGGCGCACGCAGACCGCCATGCGTCCGCCGAGCCGCTCCGGCGGCGGCGCGTCGAGATCGATGAACGAGCCCTGGTTCTCGGATGGATTGAGGAACACGCCCGGCTGGCCGGGATTGGCATAGATGACGCCGCGTTGGCCGGGCGCGCCGCCATTGCAGCCGTAATTATCAAGCGCGGCGAGCAATTGCGCGCGCCGCGCGCCAGCGGGGCCGCCCCCCTCGATCTGGCGGATCTGGGCTTCATATTGCGCGGCCTGCGCTTTCAGCGGCCCGCAGACAGGCGGTGGGCCGCCGAAGATCAGGAAGCCCTGCTTGTAACAATCGTTCTGCTGAAGCGCGAGGCGCACGCGGCCAAGCTCGGAACGCAGCCGCATCGATTCCCGCGTCGCGCCGCCGCCGCCATTCGCCATGCCGGCGAGTTCCGCCCGGATTTGCGAGCAGACGGGCGATTGCGCCGACGCCGTGCCAGCAAGCACCGAGAGCAGGAAACCGGCTGCAAGGGCAGGTTTGGTGCGCACCAAGGCGAGGATAGGGGAAAGCTGCATTCGGGCGATCGATCCGGCTCGTGCGCGATTCCCTTCTGGACCGCAATTTTCCTATGCCTTTCGAATGTGACCCATGCAAGGCATCAGGCGATCACGCTTGTGAGGATTGCTGTCCAAAGCTGCGGACACGCTCGGAAAGGCGGTCGAGCAGGATATTCAGCCGCACCAGATCCTCCGGCGAAAGATCCTGACAAAGATCGGCGGCAAAGCCGCGCGCGAGCGGCACGATCTTCCGGTACAATGCCTTGCCCTCGGGGGTAAGCGAGAGGAAGGCCTCGCGGAGGTCGGCCTGATTGGCCTGGCGGATAATGAGATCTCGCCCTTCGAGCGTCGCGACCGCGCGGCTCACCATGGTCTTGTGCATGCGGCTATGGGTGCCGATATCGCGTGCCGTCACCATGCCGAATTGCCCCAGCGTCGCGAGGATGCGCCATTCCGGCACCGAGATGCCGAAAGCCTCGCCATAGGCCTGCGCGAGCGACTGGCTGACCTCGCTGGCAAGCTGGTTGAGACGATAGGGCAGGAATTCCTCAAGCCGGATCGGTGCGTTGTCGCATCCATCCTGCTCGTGCGCGTTGTCAGGCAAGGGAGGGCTGGTCATCGCGGCAACGCGCATCCTGCAAAGCTACGGGCGCGGATGGAGCGCTTGCGCGCTCCATCTTGCGGATCAACGACGGTTGCGGGTGCGGATCATGAGGGTGTCGTAGGAATATTCACCTACCTGCCACCAGGTATACCCGTCGCCGAGGAACTCGTTCACCGAATCGAGCCCCTTCTTGAAGAGCGGGTTCTGCGCGGCGATTTCGGCGTAATAATCCTGCGCAACCTTGTAGGCGGCCTCGATGACCGGCGTCGGGAAGGGACGAAGCTCCGTGCCCTTGCCCACGAGCCGCTTGAGGGCGGGCGCGTTCACATAGTCATATTTGGCGAGCATCCAGTTATTCGCGGCTTCGGCGGCATTGCGGAAAGCAGCCTGGTAATGCTTGGGCAGCCGGTTCCATTGTTCGGAATTGATGACGAGGTGGAGCATCGCCCCGCCTTCCCAGAAGCCGGGGTAGTAATAGTACTTGGCAACCTTGTTGAAGCCGAGCTTCTCATCGTCATAGGGGCCGACGAACTCGATGGCGTCGATCGCGCCTTTTTCGAGCGCGGGGTAGATGTCGCCGGGCGCGATCTGCTGCGGCACGACGCCCATGCGGGCCAGGATCTGCCCGCCGACGCCGCCGATGCGGAACTTCAGCCCCTTGAGATCCTCGACCGTGTTGATCTCCTTGCGGAACCAGCCGCCCATCTGGGTGCCGGAATTGCCGGCGGGAATGCCGAGCACGTTGAATTTCGCCAAGGATTCGTTGACGATCGCCTCGCCGCCGCCGAAATGCCACCACGAATGCTGGAGGCGCGCATTCGGCCCGAAGGGCAGGCCGGTTCCAAGCCCGAGCGTCGCATCCTTGCCGGAATAGAAATAGGTGGGCGTGTGTGCGCATTCGATCGCGCCGGAAGAAACCGCGTCCATCGCCTGAAGACCGGGGACGAGTTCCCCGGCGCCGAAAGCCTGGATCTGGAAGCGGTTATCGGTGGCATCGGCAAGGAATTTGGTGAAGATCTGCGCCGTGCCGAAAATGGTATCGAGCGATTTCGGGAAGCTGGAGGTCAGCCGCCATTTCACCTCGGGCATGTTCTGCGCGATAGCGGGGCTCGCGATCGTCGATGCCGCTCCCGCTGCTCCCATACCCGCCAAAAGCATTTCACGCCGACGCATCGTTTCACTCCTCGCTGTCAAATTAGTCGCGCGCGCAACTTATCGCTTGTGCGCGGCAACGCTTTCCTGCGAGGATTACACACTCGGCATGGATCGTCACGCGATTCCGTGCATCAATTTGTGCATTCGGGACGCGCGTGTTGCGTCGGCTTGGGTCTGGAGGCTGGATATGAAACTCGCATCGCTCAAAGACGGACGCGACGGCAGGCTCGTTGTGGTCTCGCGCGATTTGACGAAGGCGACCGAGGCCGGTCATATCGCCCGGACCCTGCAGGAGGCGCTCGATCGCTGGGATGATGTGGTTGGCGCCCTCGCGGATCTTGCCGAAAGCCTTGAGCACGGCTCGGTGCCGAGCTTCCGCTTTCACGAGCATGAATGCGATGCGCCGCTGCCGCGCGCCTATCAATGGGTCGACGGCTCGGCCTATGTGAATCACGTGGAACTCGTCCGCAAGGCGCGCGGGGCGGAGATGCCGCCTTCCTTCTGGACCGATCCGCTGATGTATCAGGGCACGTCGGACAGCAATATCGGCCCGCGCGATCCGGTTGTCGTCACCAGCGAGGAATACGGCATCGATTGCGAGGCGGAGATTGCGGTATTTACTGGCGATGTCGCCATGGGGGCCTCGCCAGGTGACGCCCGCGCGGCGATCCGTCTGGTGACTCTGGTGAACGATGTTTCCCTGCGCAACCTCATCCCGGCGGAGCTTGCCAAGGGCTTCGGCTTCTTTCAGTCCAAACCGCCGACGGCTTTCTCGCCGGTGGCTGTCACGCCCGACGAACTCGGCGCGGCATGGAATGGCGGCAAGCTCGCGCTGCCGCTCCTGACCTCGATCAACGGCAAGCCGTTCGGCTGCCCCGAAGCGGGGGAGGAGATGACCTTCGATTTCGGCACGCTGATCGCCCATGCGGCGAAGACGCGCCCGCTCGGCGCCGGCACGATCGTCGGTTCCGGCACGGTTTCGAACCGCGATCCCGACGGTTCCCCTGGGCGGCCCGTGGCCGAGGGTGGGCGCGGCTATTCCTGTATCGCCGAGATCCGGATGGTCGAAACCATCAAGAGCGGCGGGCCGAAAACGCCGTTCATGAAATTCGGGGATGTCGTGCGCATCGAGATGAAGGACCGCAAGGGTCATTCCGTTTTCGGCGCGATCGAGAACCGCATCGAGCCCGCCGGCATTTCGAAATAACCGCAATCGCGAGACAAGGAACCTGTCATGAGCGGACCTGCCTTCGCTTCCGCCGCCGATATGGCGGAAAAGAAGATCACCTTTGCCGAGATCGGCCCCGGCCTCTATGCATTCACGGCGGAGGGCGACCCCAATACCGGTATCGTCATCGGCGATGACGGCGTGCTCATCGTCGACGCGCAGGCCACTCCGGCGATGGCCGAGGCCGTGATCGCGCGCGTCCGCTCGGTAACGGACAAGCCGATCACCCATGTGCTTCTCTCGCATTATCACGCGGTGCGCGTACTCGGTGCTTCCGCCTACAAGCAGGCGAAGACGATCATCGCCTCCGATGCGACACGCAGGCTGATCGTCGAGCGCGGTTTGCAGGATATGGACAGCGAGATCGGGCGCTTTCCGCGCCTGTTCCGCGGCAAGGAGACCATTCCGGGCCTGACCTGGCCGAATGTGACTTTCCACGAGGAGATGTCGATCTGGCTCGGAAAGCGCGAGGTTCGCATCAAGCATATCGGGCGCGGCCATACGGCGGGCGATACGATCGCCTGGGTGCCCGATGCCGGCGTGATGTTCTCGGGCGATCTCGTGGAGTACAAATCGGCCTGCTATTGCGGCGATGCGCATTTCGCCGATTGGCCGGAGACGCTCAAGCGCATCGCGGCGCATGATCCGGTTGCTCTGGTGCCGGGACGCGGCGACGCGCTCATCGGCAGGGAAAAGGTCTCCGCTGCCATCGCGGGGACGCGGGACTTCCTCCAAACGCTCTATGGAACGGTGCAGAAGGCGGTGGCCGCCGGCAAGGATCTCAAGGGCGCCTTCGCCGATGTCCGCGCGGCGATGGACGGGCCTTTCGGCGCCTACGCGATCTACGAGCATTGCCTGCCCTTCAACGTCTCGCGCGCTTTCGACGAGGCATCCGGCATCGACCATCCCGTGGTCTGGACCGCCGAACGCGACCGCGAGATGTGGGCCAGATTGCAGGGGTAAGCCGCATGTTCACCGCCTACGCCACCTTCACCTACCGCAAATCCCCGGATCAGGAGGCGGTGGCGCCCGCCCATCACCCGCTCGTGGTGGTGGGGGCGGGGCCGGTCGGCCTCTCCATGGCGATCGACCTCGCCCAGCGCGGGCAAAGAGTGGTCCTGCTCGACGACAATGACCGTATCGGCGAGGGCAGCCGCGCGATCTGCTTCTCGAAGAAGGCGCTGGAAATCCTCGATACCTATGGCTGCGGCACCGCGCTGCGCGATGCAGGCGTCTCCTGGAGCCGCGGCCGCGTCTTTCAGGGCGGGAACGAGCTTTATGGATTCGACCTGTTGCCCGAGCCGGGGCACAAGATGCCCGCTTTCATCAATCTCCAGCAATTCGTTGTCGAGAAGGCGCTTGTCGATCGGGCGATGGCGCTCGAAAACATCGATCTGCGCTGGAAGAACCGGGTGGTCGGCATCGACAACCGGGAAGCCGGGGCGCTCCTCGCGATCGAGACGCCCGACGGGCTTTATCGCCTTCACGCCGATCACGTCATCGCCTGCGATGGCGCGCGTTCACCGATGCGCGCGATGCTCGGGCTGGATTTTCCCGGCGAGATATTCGAGGAGCAGTTCCTCATCGCCGATGTCAAGATGCGTGGCGATTTCCCGGCCGAGCGCTGGTTCTGGTTCGATCCGCCCTTCCATCCCGGCGGGTCGGCCCTGCTGCACAAGCAGCCCGACGATATCTGGCGGATCGACCTGCAATTGCCCGCCACGGCGGATGCGGAATTCGAGAAGCGACCGGAGAATGTCCGTCCCAGAATCGAGAAAATGCTCGAAGCGTTTTCGGGCAAGGGGCAAGGCCCGGCTTTTGATCTTGAATGGGTGTCA
Source organism: Pseudomonadota bacterium (assembly GCA_020161575.1). Classification (GTDB taxonomy): domain Bacteria; phylum Pseudomonadota; class Alphaproteobacteria; order Rhizobiales; family Beijerinckiaceae; genus Rhabdaerophilum. The sequence goes on along the minus strand of JAIUNR010000003.1, from coordinate 301,915 downwards.
ATCTATCGTTTCCGTTGCCTCAGGCTGGAGAAATTCACCCATAAAAGCGTGATCTTCGCGGGGGATGCCGCGCATCAGGTCTCGCCCTTCGGGGCGCGCGGCGCCAATTCCGGCCTTCAGGATGTCGAGAATCTCGGCTGGAAGCTCGCCGCCGTGCTCGATGGCGATTCACCTCGAAGCCTGCTCGCGACCTATGACATTGAGCGTGGCGAGGGGGCGGATGACAATCTCGGTCATTCGACCCGCTCGACCGATTTCATCGCCCCGCAATCGCCGGCCGAACGTATCCTGCGCGATGCCGCGCTGTCGCTCGCCCGCCATCATGATTTCGCCAAGCGCATGGTGAATTCGGGACGCCTCTCCGTACCGACCGCCTATCGCGCCTCGCCGCTTTCGACCCCCGATCACGACGAATGGCAGGGCGGCGTCGTTCCAGGCGCGCCGGTTCCCGATGCGCGCGTGGAGATGATTCCCGGCGGCGCCTGTTATCTTTCCGAAGCGCTCGGACCGGATTTTTCCCTGCTTTGCGCCGATGAGGCCATCGCCGGGCTGTGTCCGCCGGGCGTGAAGGCGTTGGTGCCGCGCGATCCGCACGGCGATCTCGCCGCGCGCTTCGCGTTGCGGCCGGGCACCGCCTATCTCATCCGGCCCGATCGCCATGTCGCGGCGCGGTTCCGGGCGGCGGATGCCCGCGCGATCAAAGCGGCCCTGCGCCGCGCACGCGGCAAAGGGGAGAGCTGAGCATGAGCGCATTCGAGACAGGTTCGCGTTTTCCCGACCCCGACCGTGCCTTTCGCCTGCTCATCGAGGCGCGGCGCGGCCTTTCGGTGCAACAGGCCGCGGAGCTGGATGCGCGTCTCGTGCTCCTGCTCGCCAACCATATCGGCGACGAGGATGTGCTGGGCGCGGCGATCGCCGCTGCGAAGGCCGCGATGCCCAAGGGGTGAATGGTCTTTCATTCCGGGGCGTCAGTCCCTATCTCACCCCGTGAGCGCAAACGAAGCTGGGCAGGCCTTGCCCTGTTCCGGCCTTTCGCGCCCGGCGATGAAGAAGAGGGAGTGCGTTTCATGCGGAAAATCCTGTCGGCGGCGATCCTGCTCGCGAGCCTCGTGCCGGCTGCGGCGCAATCGCCCGATCTCATCTTCAAGAAATCGACCGTTTTCCGTTTCCTCACGCCGGACGACAAACTCGCGACCTACGCGATCGACGATCCGGATATCGAGGGTGTCGCCTGTCATTACACCGTGCCGGAGAAGGGCGGTGTCGCGGGCGGGCTCGGGCTCGCGGAGGAAGTCTCCGACATTTCCCTCGCCTGCCGGCAGGTCGGGCCGATCAAGTTCAAGGGCAAGCTTGAACAGGGCGACGTGATGTTCCGCCAGTCCCGCTCGCTGCTGTTCAAGCGCATGCAGATCGTCCGCGGCTGCGATTCAAAGCGCAACGTGCTGGTTTATCTCGTTTATTCGGACAAGCTGATCGAAGGAAGCCCTAAAAATTCGACCTCGACCGTTCCGATCATGCCCTGGGGGCAGGCGGAAACGCCGAAATGCGCGGATTATGTGAAGTAGGGAAGGGCGAATAGGGCGTAGCGAACAGGCAAAACAAGCTTGCACCCTGACAAATCAACTATACTTCGCTATTCGCTATTCGCTATTCGCTATTCGCTATATTGCTCAATCCCGGCACGAAATCAAAAAACTCTCCACCGGCTTGCCGGAGGGCGTGCGGGCGTTGGTCGATCCGGTGATCTCGTCACGGTCGAGCTGGCGATAGGCGAGGGCGGCCTTGAAGCCCTTGGCCTCGCACCAGGCATCCGCGACGATACGGCCGCATTGCGACTGGCTGGTAAGACATTCCTGCGTGCCATAGCCTTCCGATCCGGCGATGACGAAATCACGCTGCTTCTTGGCCTGTGCCGTCACCTCGTCATTGCCGGCGAGGAGAAAGAGGGCGGCGGCGCCCGTCACGGCCGAAAGAGCCAGAATGCTTACGCGGCGGTGCATCGATTTCCCCGGAATCGCTATTTGTTCCCGCGATCATCGGAGCGAAACTTTAACAAAATCTTGAAACTTCGGATAAAAACACGGTGTGGTTGCATTTGTGTCCGCCTTTGTGACAGGCTTGACCGCGCCGCGCCAATCCGGCATTCTGGCCGCATGAAGACGATGGCAATTTCCGCCCGGATTATTTGTGGCTAGCGCGCTCCGCTCGCTGGCACGCCGTCTCGTTTACCCCCAGAGGTTAGAACCCCGAGATGACGCCCCCGGCGAGCGGCGGCGTATCGACCTGTGTTCGAACCTTGGGGTGCACCATGACAGAGCTGAAGCTCTATAACACGCTGACGCGGCGCAAGGATGCGCTGGTCCCGCTCGCGACCAATCCCGCGAATGGCAAGCCCATGGTGCGCATGTATGTCTGCGGCCCGACGGTTTACGATTACGCTCATATCGGCAATGCGCGTCCCGTTATCGTGTTCGACGTGCTGTTCCGCCTGCTCCGCCACCTCTATGGCGAGGAGAATGTCATCTATGCCCGCAACATCACGGATGTGGATGACAAGATCAACGCGCGCGCCGCGCGGGATTTCCCCGGCCTGCCGCTCAACGAAGCGATCCGCAAGGTAACCGAGGGCACCAACGCGCAGTACCAGAAAGATACGCTCGCGCTCGGCAATCTGTCGCCGACCAGCCAGCCGCGCGCGACCGACCATCTCGACGAGATGCGCGCGATCACCGAGAAGTTGATCGCGAAGGGCTTTGCCTATGTGGCGGAAGACCATGTGCTGTTCTCGCCGTCGGCGATGAACGCCCATAACGGCGCTTTGCCGCGTTATGGCGCCTTCTCGAAGCGCAGCCTTGATGAATTGCTCGCCGGTGCGCGGATTGACGTGGCGACCTACAAGCGGGACGCGATGGATTTCGTGCTCTGGAAACCCTCCGATCCGGGCCAGCCGGGCTGGCCTTCGCCGGCGGGAATAAAGACACCGGGTCGACCGGGCTGGCATATCGAATGCTCGGCTATGGCGATGAAGCAGCTGCTCGAGCCCTATGGCGGCGGGCTTGCCTGCGATGATCCGCTGAAGAACACTTTCGATATCCATGGCGGCGGCATCGATCTCGTCTTCCCGCATCACGAGAACGAGATCGCGCAATCCTGCTGCGCTTTCGGCGCGGAGCGCATGGCCAATATCTGGATGCATAACGGGTTTCTGCAGGTCGAGGGCGAGAAAATGTCCAAGAGCCTGGGGAATTTCGTGACGATCAGCGAGTTGCTGGAGACGGAGAAATTCGGGGGGCGGAGCTGGGACGGGCAGGTTCTCAGGCTGGCGATGCTTCGCACGCACTATACCCAGCCGATCGACTGGACCGAGGAAGCCTCCAAAGAGGCTGAAATGCATCTGGATAACTGGGCGACCATGATCGCCGATGTGGCCGCGACGGAACCGCCCGATGGGTTTCTCGAAGCACTTTATGATGACCTGAATACACCCGCTGCGATTGCCTCGCTGCATAAGGCCGCGCGGAGCGGCCAAGCCGGCGCGCTGCGGGCCGGGTTGGAAATTTTGGGCTTCAACCTCCAGAAGGACGGGCCCTATCGATCCGGCATGCGCCGGGCGCTGGAGAGGACGCTCGAAAAGGTCTCTGAGCAGGAAGTGCAAGCACTCGTTGATGCCCGCATCGCCGCCCGCGCCACCAAGAACTGGGCGGAATCGGATCGCATCCGCGACGAGCTTCTCGCCATGGGCATCCAGATCATGGATTCGAAAGATCCGGTGACCGGCGCGCTGAAAACCACCTGGGAGGTGAAGAGGTGAGCTTTTTCCCTTCCGCCGTCATGGCCGGCCCAAGGCCGGGCATGACGGATAGTGCCTTGTTCCGGCGTTGTGCGAACTGAAAAAGGAATCCTGCTCATGAACGCCTCGCCTTCCTCCCCCCGTCTCACCGGCGGCTGCCAATGCGGCGCGATCCGCTTTTCCTGCGAGAGCGTGGGCCACGCCTCGATCTGCCATTGCCGCATGTGCCAGAAGGCCTTCGGCAATGTCTTCGCGCCGCTGGCGGCGGCGAATGGCCTCGTCTGGACCAAGCGCGAGCCCAAGCGCTTTGCCTCCTCGAATACGGTGAAGCGCGGTTTCTGCGATTCCTGCGGCACACCGCTCACCTATGAATGGCAGGGCGATAACCAGCCGGTTTTCCTCGCGATCTGCGCTTTCGATGATCCCTCCGGCATCGTTCCCGCCCTGCAGGTGGGCGAGGAGGGGCGCCTGCCCTGGACCAACGACCTCGCAAAGCTGCCCGGCCTTTCACCCGAGGGGACAGAGAAATCGGTCGCATTTCTCGCGAAGGTCGTCTCCTACCAGCACCCGGACCACGACGACCCCGATTGGAAGCCCCGTTCATGAGCCGCGAACGCCTTTATCTGTTCGACACCACCCTGCGCGATGGCGCGCAGACCACGGGCGTCGATTTCTCGCTTGCCGACAAGGCCAAGATCGCGGCGATGCTGGATCGGCTCGGCGTGGATTTCATCGAGGGTGGCTATCCCGGCGCGAATCCCGTCGATACCAAATTCTTCGCCCATCCGCCGAAGACTCGCGCGGTCTTCACGGCCTTCGGCATGACGAAGCGCGCGGGCGTTTCGGCCTCGAACGATCCCGGCCTTGCCGCATTGCTCCAGGCCGGCGGGACGGCGATCTGCTTTGTCGCCAAGAGCTGGGATTATCACGTCGAACTCGCGCTGGGCTGCACGCTCGATGAAAATCTCGCAGCGATCAGCGACAGCGTGAAGGCGGCGCGCGGGGCCGGCAAGCATGCGATGGTCGATTGCGAGCATTTCTTCGACGGCTACAAGGCCAACCCTGGCTATGCGCTTTCCTGCGCCCGCGCGGCGAAGGAAGCGGGGGCGGAATGGGTGGTGCTGTGCGATACCAATGGCGGCACGCTTCCGCACGAGGTCGAGCGTATCACCGCGGATGTGCTGGCCGTGGTGCCGGGAATCCGCCTCGGCATCCACGCGCATGACGATACCGGCCATGCCGTCGCGAACAGCCTCGCCGCCGTGCGGGCCGGCGCGCGCCAGATCCAGGGCACGCTGAACGGGCTCGGCGAGCGCTGTGGCAACGCCAACCTCGTCACGATCATTCCGACGCTGAAGCTCAAGCCGGAATTTTCCGAGCGGTTCGAGACAGGCGTGTCGGATGAGGCTTTGGCCGGGCTTTCCGCGCTTTCGCGCGCCTTTGACGAATTGCTCAACCGCGTGCCCAACCGGCAGGCGCCCTATATCGGCGCATCCGCCTTCGCGACCAAGGCAGGGATCCACGCCTCGGCGCTGATCAAGGATCCGAAGACCTACGAGCACGTGCCGCCCGAGAGTGTGGGCAATCGCCGCGTGGTTCTGGTTTCGACGCAGGCTGGCAAATCCAACGTGCTGGCGGAACTGGAGCGGCTCGGCATCGCGGTGGAGAAGAATGACCCCCGCCTTTCGCGCTTGCTGGACGAGGTGAAGGAAAAGGAAGCGCAGGGTTATTCCTACGAAGGCGCCGATGCGAGCTTCTATCTGCTGGCGCAGCGCCTGCTTGGCCGCGTGCCCGAGTTTTTCACCGTCGAGCGGTTCAAGGTCAATGTCGAGCGCCGCTTCGACGCGCGCGGCAATCTCGTGACCTTTTCCGAGGCGATCGTGAAGGTGAGGGTGGGCGAGAAATCACTCATCTCCGCAGCCGAGGGCGACGGGCCGATCAACGCGCTGGACAAGGCCCTGCGCAAGGATCTTGGTCGATATCAAAGCGATATCAAGGGGCTGAGGCTCACGGATTTCAAGGTCCGCATCTTCCAGGGCGGTACGGATGCAGTGACGCGGGTGCTCATCGATTCAACCGACGAGACCGGCGAGAGCTGGACCACCGTGGGCGTTTCCTCGAACATCATCGACGCCTCGTTCCAGGCGCTGACGGATTCTGTCGTCTACAAGCTGATGCGGGCGCAGGGGCGGGAATAAAGAAAAACCCGCCGGGAGGCCGGCGGGTCGATCATGATCGGGCGGGATGCGCGTCGAAAAGCGCGATTACGAAGAGATCAATCCACGAATTTGATCGTCTTGTCCTTGCACAGATCGACCTCGGTCTGGTCGAATTCCGCATCGTCCGAGAAGGCGGCATTGGCCGAGAAGACGCAGCCCGCGCCCTTGGCGATCTTGAGCGTGACCTTCTTGCCCGGTTCGAGCGCGGATTTCAGGCTTGCCGCGTTCTTGCCGGCGGCACTGGTCAGCTGGAAGCCGGTGACCGCGGCGCCGCGATTGTTGATGAGCACAAGCTCGGTGGCGTTCTTGGCCGCGACCTTCTTCTTCTTTGCCGGCGCGGCCTCCTGAGCATGGGCGGGCATGATGGCCAATGCGAGGGTGGCAAGAATGGCGGCTGAAACAATCCTGATCTTCATGGAAACACCCTGAACGCGCACAAATTTCCACACAGGCGAAAGATCCCGGAGCGCACGGGACATCCCACCAGCCGCGATACACGCGGTCCCCGTCCGTCGAATGTTGCGCAGATCGTATCCTCGCGCAAGTCGGGTTAGTTCATCCCTGCGCGCGCTGGGCAAGCTGTGCCATATTCGCAGCCTGCAAGAGCATCGGCATCACTTCCTTCACCTGTTCGGCAACGAGATAATGCACCTCGGTTTCGGGCCGGATGAAGGCGAATTCGCGCATATGCGCGAGAAGCACGAGCAGGGGTTTCCAGAAGCTGGCCGTATTGAGCAGGAGGATCGGCTTCTTGTGCTGGCCGAGCTGCGCCCAGGTGAGCTGCTCGACGAGTTCCTCCAGGGTGCCGACACCGCCGGGAAGGGCGACGAAGGCATCCGATTTCTCGAACATCAGCCTTTTGCGCTCGTGCATGTGATCGGTGACGATCATCTCCTGCGCGCCTTCGAGCATGGATTCGCGTGCTTTCAGGAAATGCGGGATGATCCCGGTGACCTCGCCACCATGCGCGAGCACGGAACGGGCGACTTCGCCCATCAGCCCATGCGCCCCTCCGCCATAGACAAGCCGAACGCCTGATTCGGCAAGTTCCTTGCCCAGGGCGGTCGCGACATCACGGAACACAGGCTGGTTGCCGAAGCTGGAGCCGCAATAGACACAAACAGAACGAATCTCATTTCTCATCATGCGCCATGATTTCCCGAGCCGGGCCTTGCCGCAAGGATAAGATGCGCGCCCGGGCCCAATTCACGCTTTTCCCCTTGCAATACGCGCCCGAGGCTCCAGATTGAGGCGCATCCAGTTCCGATTTCCAGACGTTTCGCATCGTTGCGAAGCCGGTGATCCGGAACCTTGCCCATCCTTCCGGCCGTATGAAAGTCGCCCGTGTCCGAACCTGCCGCCCAGCCGACCGAAAAAACCCTGATCGCCACGCTTCGCGCGCTCTGGCCCTATTTCTGGCCCTCCGATCGCCCTGACCTGCAACGCACGATCTATCTGTCGTTGCTGCTGATGCTGATCGCGAAGGGCTTCACCATCCTGATGCCCTTCACCTTCAAATGGGCGACGGATGGGCTGGTTGCTTCCGCCGGCGGCAAGATCGATGCCGACACGGCGCTTCCCTGGCTCATCGGCGCTCCTGTCGTGGCGAGTGTGCTCTACGGTTTCGTGCGCATCTGCATGGTGCTGTTCCAGCAGGCGCGTGAGGGTCTTTTCGCCAAGGTTGCGATGCATGCGGTGCGCAATCTCGCCATGCGCACCTTCGAGCATATGCACCGGCTTTCGCTGCGCTTTCATCTCGAACGCAAGACGGGCGGCTTGACGCGCGTTCTCGAACGCGGGCGCGATGGCATCGAGGAACTGACGCGCGTCACGCTGATGACGCTCATTCCCACCATCGTTGAATTCGTGATGGTGATCGTGGTTTTCGCCGTCGCCTTCGATTGGCGCTACGTCGTCACCGTCATGGCGATGATCATGCTCTATCTGTGGTTCACCGTCGCCGCGACGCAATGGCGCATGAAAATTCGCCGCCAGATGAACGATTCGGACACGGATGCGAATGCGAAGGCCGTGGATTCGCTGCTCAATTTCGAGACCGTGAAGTATTTCGGCGCCGAGAAGCGCGAGGCCGCCCGTTACGAGAAATCCCTGGCCATCTACGAGAAGGCCTCGATCAAGACCTATGTGTCGCTGGCGATCCTCAATTCCGGGCAGGCGGTAATCTTCACTCTCGCGCTTACCCTGTGCATCGTGATGTCCGCTATGGACGTGGTTGCCGGCAAGAACAGCGTTGGCCATTTCGTGATGGTCAACGCCTTGATGATCCAGCTCTATCAGCCGCTTAATTTCATGGGCACCGTGTATCGCGAGATCAAGCAGGCGATGGTGGATATCGAGAAGATGTTCGATATCCTCACCCGCAACGCGGAAATCGAGGATGCGGCGGATGCCAGGCCGCTCGCTGTTTCCGATGGGCATGTGCGCTTCGAGAATGTGGCGTTCAGCTATGTGCCCGAGCGGGCGATTCTCAAGGGCGTGAGCTTCGAGATTCCGCCGGGCAAGACCGTGGCGGTCGTCGGGCCGTCCGGCGCGGGAAAATCGACCCTCTCGCGCCTGCTTTTCCGCTTCTACGACACGATCGGCGGTTCGATCTCGATCGACGGGCAGGATATCCGCAAGGTGACGCAGGCGAGCCTGCGCGCCGCCATCGGCATCGTTCCGCAAGATACCGTGCTTTTCAACGACACGATCCTCTACAATATCGGTTACGGCAAGGATGGCGCCGATGAGGTTGAGGTGCGCGACGCGGCGGCCATGGCGCAGATCGCGCCCTTCATCCAGAACCTGCCGGAAGGCTACCACGCGCAGGTCGGCGAGCGTGGGCTGAAGCTCTCGGGCGGAGAGAAGCAGCGCGTCGCCATCGCGCGGACCATTCTCAAGGGCCCGCCCATCCTCGTGCTCGACGAGGCGACAAGTGCGCTCGACAGCTATACCGAGAAGGAAATCCAGGATGCGCTGGAGCGCGTGAGCCGCGGGCGCTCCACGCTGGTCATCGCGCATCGGCTCTCCACCGTGATCAACGCGGACAAGATCATCGTGCTCGACAAGGGTGTGATCGCGGAGGAGGGGACCCATGCCGAGTTGCTCGCCAAGGGCGGGCTCTTCGCCGGCATGTGGAACAAGCAGCGCGAAGCGGATCTCGCGCGCGAGACGCTCAAGCGCAATGCGGAGGGCGAGGAGCCGAGCGTGCGTCAGACGCTGGGGGCGTGAGGCTCTCGCGAAAGCGAACCGTGAACAAGAAGGCCGGCGCACTCGCGCCGGCCTTTTTTCATGTCAGAGGCGCCGCGTGCGATATCGTGCGCCATGCGGCGTGAGGGTGCGCTCCACGCCGATATCGGCGAGGATCTGATCCGGCAGGATATCGACGGCGGCTGTCACGCGGGCGTTGGCGCGGCGCGATCGGGTCAGCCAGCGCAGCAAGGCAGCGGGAATGGATGAAACTCCCTGACGACCTTTAGGAGCAGAAAGCGTTGCCGAGTGGAGGGGGAGGGCGTCAAACCGATGGTTTTTCAAATGCATGCTCCATGACTTGTCGGGAGATGCCAGCCAAGTTAAAACCTCAACTATAGTTGAGGTCAAGATCGGTTTGCCATGTCAGGCCCAGAGGTCGTTACGAAGTCGAGTTCACGAATACCGGCACTGCTGGGTGTCGGCGCGGTTGCCCGGCGGGCAGGTGTGAAAATCTCGACCCTGCATTTCTACGAGGCCGAGGGGTTGATCGTGAGCGAGCGCTCCCGCGGCAATCAGCGGCGCTTCCGGCGCGACGTCTTGCGGCGGATCGCGGTGATCAGGATCGCGCAGGCGGTGGGGATTCCGCTTGGTGAAATCCGGGCCCGGCTGGCCGAACTGCCGGGAGGACAGACGCCCGATGCACGCGATTGGGCACGGATGTCTGCCGCTTGGCGGGAGAATCTCGACGCGCGGATCGCGGCGCTGCACCAGCTGCGCGACCAGTTGCAAAGCTGCATCGGATGCGGCTGCCTGTCGGTCGACCGTTGTGCCCTTTATAATCCGCAGGATCGGCTTTCGGCGAAGGGGCAGGGCCCCCGCCTACTGATTGTACCGGAAGTTCCAGGCCAGGTTTCCTCAAAACCAGGCCGAACGCCCGGCCGGGATTGACCTTGATCCCCGCGCCTAATGCGCTCCCCGCCTTGCCTCTTCTCTCAGGAGCGCATGGATCTCGCGGCGGGTTTCATCGTCGATCTTCTCCACCCAATCCGGGTGCTCGGCGGAAAGCGCCTCAATGCAGAACTGCACCGGGTCCGGCTTTTTCATGATCCAGCCGGCGGGAAGAACAAAGGGATCGGTCGCAAAGGCGCGCTCGCGCAGGACGCGAACCGAGCCGTAGCCGATGGCGGAAAAGGCCAGATTATGATCCATCTTCAACCTCCCTTCTTGCTCTTGAGGAATTTATACCAAAGTCTGATGACATTTGCGAGACAAACCTCCGATGAGGGTGATTTTGTGACGCGCGCGGGATTTTCAAGCGGCCCGCCCCTCGGGGATGCCGGTTTCGCGCGATTGTGATTCGCAGCCTTGCGGGGCGCATCAAGCAGGGCTAAACGTGCCGCTTCGGTGCGGGGCGGCAGCCCAATAAAGCAGGGAAGCAGAATGTCGGTCGTCGCCTCGGTTCGCAAATTCATCGTTCCGGTCCATCCGGAAGGCTATCTTTTCATCGTCGCTGCGATTCTCATTGCGCTGGTCGCGCATTGGCTGATTCCGGTCGTTGGCTGGTGGTTCTGGTTCCTGCCGTTCTTCGTCGCGTATTTCTTCCGCGATCCGCCGCGGGTTTCGCCGGTGAAAGAGGGGCTCGTCCTTTCTCCCGCCGATGGCCGCGTCAGCCAGGTCGGCTATTTCCCGCCGCCGGCGGAGCTCGGCCTCGGCGATTCCCCGCGCCTGCGCATCTCGATCTTCCTCTCGGTCTTCGACGTGCATATCAACCGCACGCCGGTGGGCGGGCGCATCCGCAAGATCGTCTACACGCCGGGCCTCTTCCTCAACGCCGATCTCGACAAGGCCAGCGCCGATAACGAGCGCAATGCCATCGTGGTGGAAAGCGCGCATGGGCCGATCGCCTGCATCCAGATTGCCGGGCTGATCGCGCGGCGCATTCTGTGCTTCGTGCGCGAGGGCGAGGAGATCGCGCCGGGCGCTCGGTTCGGGTTGATCCGCTTCGGTTCGCGTACGGATATCTATCTTCCGGAGGGCGCGGTCGCGCTTGTCGCCGAGGGGCAGCGCGCGATTGGCGGCGAGACGATCCTGTGCGATCTTACCTCCAAAGAGCCGCAACGCGCTTATCGCGTCTCCTGATCAAACACCATGGAACCGATCTTTCCGCCCTTCGAACCCGAGCCTGCGCCGCCGCAGCGGCGCTTCCGGCCGATTCCGCTGCGCCTGCTCCTCCCGAACATCGTGACGCTGCTGGCGCTGGCGGCGGGGCTAACTGCTGTGCGCTTCGCGATCGAGGGACGGCTTGAGCACGCGGCGATCGCGATCATCGCGGCGGCGGTGCTTGATGGGCTGGATGGGCGAATCGCCCGCTATCTCAAGGGGACGTCGCGTTTCGGTGCCGAGCTTGATTCGCTGGCGGATTTCGTCAGCTTCGGCTGCGCGCCGGCGCTGATCCTCTATTTCTGGCAGCTGCACGTGCTGAAAACCGCGGGCTGGCTCGCCTGTCTGCTGCTCGCCTTCGCCATGGCGTTGCGCCTCGCGCGCTTCAACGTGATGATCGATGCGCCGGAACGCCCGGCCTGGCAGAAGGCCTTCGCTGTGGGCGTGCCGGCGCCGGCCGGCGCGATGATGGTGATGCTGCCGGTTCACCTCAACCTCGCGGGCCTGCCGCAATTTGCGGGCGAATCGCTCATTGTTCTGTTCTGGACGCTTGTTTGTGCGGCTCTCACAATCTCACGCTTGCCTACTTTTTCGGGCAAAGGGCTGAAATCGCCGGTTCCGCGCGAGCGCGTGCTGCCGATTCTCGTGGGCGTTGTGGTGATTCTCGCGCTGCTGGTGAGCCATCCGTTCGAAACCATCAGCGTCCTGACCGTTATCTATGCGGCCAGCATCGTTCTCTCTGTCCAACGATATCGGCGCCACACAAGGGCGGAGATCCAGTCGGCGCCTGGGGGATCTGGCCCTTCAGCCTGATTTTCTCTTGAATCGCGGCAAAATCCCCGCGTTCTCCTTTAAAAAATTGCTGCTTTCTTAATGCCTGACTCGTTTTGGGGCAGCCGGGAAGGTGCGCCCCCCTCAAACCGTGGCATTCGCGCAACATGGATTTGAAAAGCCGCTTCCGGACCTGTTGAAGGCATCATCTGTGGTTGAACGAAGAGGATCGTTGCGTATGGTGCCAATCGCGACGGGAGTTTCCGGTCGCTGACTTGCTTTCGTGTTCGGGGGGTTCTTCTCTTTGGGGAGAGAGATCCGGGACGGAAGCGGGTGACAAGGGAAAGCGGGTTTGGCCAAAAGCCGGTTCGTAAACTCCCGATTGGTCTCGAAATCTTTTGGAGGTACACCATGAAGCTCGCAAAGAGCCTTCTCCTCGGTTCCGCCGCCGGCATCGTTGCCGTCGCTGGCGCCTCGGCTGCCGATCTCGGCGTCAAGAAGCCGTCGGCTGTTGAATATGTGAAGACCTGCCCGACCTACGGCGCCGGCTTCTTCGTTGTTCCGGGCACGCAGAGCTGCCTGAAGCTCATCGGTCGTGTTCGCGCCGATTACACGTTCAACAATGATCTGACCCGCGCTTCTGCCAAGAACACCTTCCGTGTTCGTGGCTATATCGGCTTCGATCATCGCACCGCGACCGAGTATGGCCTGCTCCGTACGTACGTCCGTATGTTCCTTGGCCGTGACAACGCTACGAATCTGAGCAATACGTCGTCGGCTGCCACTCTTGAGTACGCCTACATCCAGTTCGGTGGTCTGACTGTTGGTCGCGTCCTCCCGTATTTTGATGCCGCCTCGGCCTTCTATTCGAGCTCGGTCCTCTGGGGTGGTTCGGGCATCGGTGGCTTCTCCGATATCTCCTATATCAACACCTTCGCCTACACGCATTCCTTCGGCGGTGGCTTCTCGGCGAGCGTTTCGCTCGACTCGGCTGCTGAGCGTCAGATTGCGATCGCCGGTGGTGCTTATGGCGGTCAGGCGATGCCGGAAATCACCGGTAAGCTCGCTTATGATGCTTCCTGGGGTTCGGTGGCTCTCTCGGGCGCCATCCATCAGATCCGCACCAGCACCAGCGTCGGTGGGGTGATCCCGGGTACCCGCTATGGTTATGCTGGCGCCCTTTTCGCCGCGGTGAATCTCCCGGGTCTCCCGGCCGGTTCGCATGTCTGGGCGAACATCGCTTATGCTGACGGTGCTTCGAGCTACACCGGCTGGGCAAGCGGGAATACTGCAGTTGGCCACACCAGCTTTGCTGCGAGCGATGCCACGATCGTTGGCACCTCGCTGCGCACCACTCGCTCGTGGGGTCTGTCTGGCGGCGTGAAGGCTTACGTCAATCCGAACGTCTGGGTTGGTCTGAACGCCCTCTACGGTGTGCATGATGCAGCCGGTTCGAATAACACTGTTCGCTCGGCGCTCATCGGTGGTACAGTGGGCTGGACTCCGGTCGCTGGCTTCCTGATCGCTGGTGAAGTTAACTACGCCAAGCTGATGGGCCGCACTGTTGCTGCCGGTGGTGTTCTTGCTCAGGCTGGCGGCACCAAGCGCGACGCTTGGACCGGCCGTCTGCGCTTCCAGCGCGACTTCTAATCTCCCGCTCGCGTGGCAACACGCGGATCGGAAGATCACGGATCGGGGAGCCGCAAGGCTCCCCTTTTCGTTTTGAAAATGCCCTTTCGTGCGGGGATGGAGGGGGCTGTCGCCGGCATGCTGGCCCGGTCGGGCAAGATCCTGTTCGGGGCGCGCTGCGAGGATCGCAGGAGGCAAGCCCGAATTTCCTCCGTTCATCTCCCCGTTATTGACGTTGCTTTAACCTCGCCGATAACGTGGGAAAAATGCCCGGACGCATGAACAGGGAGCAAGAGGTGACGGAAACCGGAGCAGGCGGGCGCAGGACGCGCCTTTTAGGGTTATTCCCACTGGCGGCGTTGATTTTCGTTGCCTTGCTGTGGAATCAGGGACGTGTCGAGCGTGATCTGCTTTCCCGCGTGACAGCTGCGTTTTCCGCATCGCCTGCGGATTGGGGTGCTTTAACGCCAGCCGGTCGGGACATCGTTATAACCGGGGAGGCGCCCTCGCCGGAGGCTCGAATGGCGGTGACGGCCAAGGCGGAAGCCGCGCCGGGGGTCCGTCTCGCGCTTGACCGTACGACCCTCTTGCCGGAAGCGCGCCCCTTCGTGCTGACCATCCTGCGGGATGGAGCGAAATTGACGCTTACCGGCTCGCTTCCTTCGGCCGCCGCAAAAGCGGGTATGCTGGACATGCTGAAGAAGCTCGTTCCTCAGGCGGTTCTCGTCGACGAAACCCGCTTGGCGCGCGGTGCTCCCACCAATTTCACGGCGATAGCGGAGTTCGGCCTGGCCCAGCTCGCAAAGCTACGCGAAGGAGCGCTCTCCCTTTCGGATGCGAATGTCTCGCTTGGCGGGCGCGCTGCGGATTTTGCGGCGCATGCGGCTGTGCTGAAAGCGCTGGCCGCGCCGCCCGCCGGCAGCACCATCAGCAAGGGCAACGCGCCGGGCGATATCCTGCCACCGGTGGTGAAGCCATTCACGTTTGCAGCGGAGCGGGATGGCCAGAACCTCATTCTCAGCGGTTTCGTCCCCTCGGAGGCGGCGCGCAAGCGGATCATGGCCGATGCCGCGGCGCTGGGTTTGCGGGCGGAAGACCGACTGATCCTCGCCGACGGCGCACCCGGCGCGGATTGGGTTGGGGCGGCGAGCCTGCTCGTGCGCGAATTGGGGCGGCTCGAAAGCGGAAGAGCCGGGCTTGCGGATGAGAAAGCCGCGATTTCCGGCCGCGCGGCCGGGCTTGTTGTCGAGCAGGATATCCGCAACGATCTCAAGGCTTTGCCGCAAGGGTTCACGCTGGTCGAGGCGAGTATCGATTCCCGCGTGGTTCGCCCCTATCGCTTCGAGGCCCGTCGTGAGGCCGGAAAGCTCATGCTTTCAGGGCATGTGCCGGATGCTCGCGCGAAGGCAGAATTGCTCGATTTCGCGCGCCTCTTTTTCGAGGGCGAAGCGATCGAGGAACGTCTTCAGGATGGACTTGGCGAACCGAAGGACTTTGTCGGCATCGTGAAGGCGGGTTTGCAGGAATTGTCCCGCCTCGCGCCGGGCGCGGTTTTCTCTCTGACTGATGCGGCGGCGAGCCTCAAGGGGCAGGCGCTGTTCGATGCGGCGCGCGATCAGGTCGTGGCGGGCTTGAAGCAGGCGCTGCCGGCGCATGTTCAGGCGGATATCGCGATCTCGACGCAGCCCTTGCCGCCGCCGATCGCGGATATGCGGGAATGCCAGATTTCCTATCGGGACGCTCTGGCGCGCGGAACCATCCATTTCCGCTCGGGCTCGGCTGAATTGTCGGAACCGTCGCGGGGGATTCTCGATCGCCTCGCGCTGCTGACATTGCGCTGCGCCGCGATGCGGATCGAAATCGGCGGCCATACGGATACGGATGGAAATGCGGTCTCGAACGCGGAATTGTCGCGCCGGCGCTCGGAGACCGTGGCGATCTATTTCGTGCGGGCCGGCATTCAGGCGGATCGGCTGGAGCCGGTCGGTTACGGGCAGAGCATTCCGGTTGCGCCCAATGATACGCCCGAAAACAAGGCGAAGAATCGCCGCATCGAATTCATCGTGAAGTGAGGGCAGGGCGATGATCTATCTTGTCACGGTGTTCTGGCCCTGGCTCGCGGGCGCGCTGGTGCTCGGGCTTCTTGTCGGTTTTCTGGAAGAGCGTGGCACCTGGCGGCGGGGACTTGCCTTGTGGCTTGCGGTGCTCTCGGCGGGCGCGGTTGTCGCGGCGCTGCACCTTCTTCCGGGGCGCCCCGGATTCTGGTTCGAGGTCGCGGTTCTGATGTTCGGTGCCTACCTTGCGGGGGCGTTGCTTGTCGGTCTCATGCGCGCATCCCGTCCGGTTCGACAGGCGGAAACGGCGCGGATCGAACCCGATTTGGCTGCCCCTCTCGCCGTTCCCGCCGCGCCAAAGGAAGTCGCGGTGGAGCCGCAGAAGGGCGAGGAAACCCATATCGAGGCGCCGGAGGAGGCGATCACCGGCCTCTCCGCGCCGCGCGGTGGTAAGGCGGATGCGCTCGAGCGTATCACGGGTATCGACGCGGAAACCGCGTCGAAGCTGAACGCGCTGGGGCTCTATCATTACGATCAGCTCGCCGCACTGAATCCTGGGCAAAGCCGTTGGCTGTTCCGGCAGCTCGGCTTCGAAGGCCTGTTCCCTTCCTCCTGGTGGCGCTGGGGGCAGGAAGCTGCGGCGATGGGGCGGGAAAAAGCCCCTTCGGCGGAAAGCGCACCGGCTCAGGATACGCTTCCCGGTGAGAAGCCGGCGGTTCTTGCCGAGGCGCGTGGCGGAAAGGCGGATGACCTCAAGCGGATCAAGGGAATCGGCAAGCAGAACGAGGGGCGGCTGCATGGGCTCGGAATCTGGCATTTCGACCAGATCGCGAGCTGGAGCGCGGCGGAGGCGCAATGGGTCGGCGCGTATCTCGCCTTTCCGGGGCGTATCGAGCGCGAAGACTGGATCGGGCAGGCGAAAACGCTCGCTTCCGGCGGGACGACGGATTTCTCGCAGCGCGCCGATGCCGGCCAGGTCGCGACCTCGCGCGACGAGGCCGACGATAACGGGCAAGGCAATGTCATCGCACCCAAGGCGTGAGTGGCACGCCCGCGAGAGCATTTTCGATCAGGCAATGCCGGGTGATCGAAAGAAATTGTGCTCGAACAAAGTGATAGAGTGGGCGATCTGAACGAGGAGGATCGATATCCGCTCTAGGAGGAAGCGCCTTAGATCGAGAAGTCGAAGCGATAGGTTGCGGATGCGCCGATCGTCATCTGATGGATGGAGCCACGTTGACGCACGAGACTCGATCGCGCGGCGGGGCCGGCGAGGCGCGAATATTCGGCGAAAAGGCTGGTCGTGAGCTTGTCGGTGGTTTTCCAGGTCATGGCGCCGCCAAGGCCGACCGCACGCAGGCCGCCGCCGGGCGAATAGGCGGTGAGGCCTGATGCCGCAGCCTGCGCCGTGTTGACGCCGAAATAAGCCTTGAAATAATTCGCGCTGGCAAGGGAGAGTCTCGGACCGCCAGACAGGCGAAGCGTCGGCGAGATATCGTAGAAGAGATCAGCGCTCAGATCCGCGACGACGCCGCTATGGGCGCGGATGCCGTGGCGGATTTCCGTGCGCAGGCGCAGCCATTGCGTGGGATAGATATCGGCGAAGGCGCCGAGTTCGCCGCCCCAGGGCACGGTGCCGAGCCCGCGCAACGCCGAGACATTATCCGGGCGGGAAAACAGGATTTTTCCAACAGGCCCCGCGCGAAACATGCCGGTATCGAGAAGAGCGAAGGAAATCCCGTCATTGCGCGAGGAAAACCGCGCGCCCGGCCCCTTGCGGGCGAGGGAAACCATGGGCAGGCCGTAAAAGGCCAAGTCCTTCGAGCCCTGAAAGCGCGGCGCGGTGAAGAGCGCGCCGCCCACGGTCAGAGACCAATCGCCCGAGAACCAGCTTTTGTTTTCCTGCGCGACGAGCGGGGAAATTCCGGCAAGCATCGCTAGCGTGAAGGAAGTGGCTCGGATCGACATGGAAAACGGTTTCCCCTGAGAATGGTTCACATTTGACCGCTGAGCGTGAAGAATGCCCTGACGGATATCGTTAACGATCGGCGAGAAACCACCGCTCCTGATTACGCTCCGCGGCGCTCATGGATCATGTGTGGCTATAAATTCCGTGACACGCGCGATCGTCGGCGCATCTTCGAGCAAAGGAGCATGGCCTTGATAAGGCACTTCGTGAAGTTGCGCGTTCGGGTGCCGCGCGACCATGTCCTCGGCGGTCTTGCGGGCGAGAATATCGCTGAGTTCTCCCCGGAGTACCAGCATCGGCGCGATGGCGAGGGTCGAGAAATGCGGCCATAGATCGGGCATCGGCTTTTCGAGATCGAGCTCGGCGAGCGGGCGCATGAGATTCGCATCGTAACGCGGCGCCAGCTGGCCGTTATGTTCTGCCCAGGTGCGGCGCGCGAAGCGCTCCCAGGCATCCGGCGGTGTATCGGTGAAGTGGGTTCCGAAAACCTGCTTCAGAATATCTACGGCTTGCACGTAATCGCGCGGGGCGGGCAGCTTTCCGATATAGGAGCGGATACGGGCGAGGCCGCGTGCCTCGATCACCGGGCCGATATCGTTGAGGATGGCCGCGCCGATCGTCTCGGGCTTGGTGATGCCCGTCAGCGCCGTGAGCAGGCCGCCGCGCGAGGTGCCGAAAAAGATCGCTTTCGTGAGCCCGAGCGCGGCGAGGACCTGATGCAGATCGTCATGTTCGACCATCAGATCATAGTTGCGCCAGTTTGGATCATGTTCCGACGCGCCGCGCCCGCGCGAATCGAGCGCGACGACCCAGCGCTCTCCGGCCTCGGCAATGGCGCGGCCGATCATCTCGAAATCCTCGACATTGCGCGACAGGCCGGGCAGGCAGATTACCGGCAGCTTCGTGCCGGTGCGCGGGCCGATATGGCGGATATGCAGCTTCAGGCCGTCTGACGCGCGTACGAAAAGGCTTTGCCATCCCAGCGCCGCCGGTGACCTCATCTGCGAATCTGCCATGGCTGCTTGCGAACCCTGCGGCATCGAACTCCCTCTCATGCCTTTCCTCTTTTAACCGCCGGCGGCGGCAAGGCAATCACGCCGAAGGTGATCGGCGTGCGATGCGGTTGACGTGAGGGCGGATTGCGGGGAAAAGCAATTGTCGAGCCGACCCGGCCTCAATCTGGAAAGATCGCCATGACCGCCGCTGCCAATGCCACCCGTTTCAGAGGATCGTTCACCGCTCTGGTGACGCCTTTCAAAAACGGCGCGCTTGATGAGGGGGCGTTCCGCGACCATGTGTCGTGGCAGATCACCGAGGGAACCCGCGGGCTCGTTCCTGTCGGCACGACCGGCGAAAGCCCGACCTTGACGCATGACGAGCACAAGCGGGTCATCGAATGGTGCGTCTCTGAAGCAAAAGGGCGCGTGCCGGTGATCGCCGGTGCCGGCTCCAATAATACCGCCGAGGCGATTGATCTCGCCCGCCATGCCGAAAAGGCCGGCGCGGACGCGCTTCTGGTGGTGACGCCCTATTACAACCGGCCGACGCAGGAAGGGCTCTACCAGCATTTCAAGGCGATCAACGATTGCGTGGGGATTCCGATCTTCATCTACAATATTCCGCCGCGCTCGGTCGTCGATATGTCCAACGAGACCATGGCGCGTCTCTATGAGCTGAAGAACATCGCGGGCGTGAAGGACGCGACCGGCAACCTCGCGCGCGTCTCGCAGCAGCGTCACATCGTGGGCAAGGATTTCATCCAGCTCTCGGGCGAGGACATGACCGCGCTCGCCTATAACGCGGCTGGCGGCGTCGGCTGTATTTCCGTCGTCTCGAACGTGGCGCCGCGCCTTTGCGCGCAGATGCAGGACGCGACCCTTGCTGGCGATTACACCAAGGCACTCGCGATCCAGGATCGTCTCGTGCCTCTGCACGACGCGATTTTCCGCGAGCCGGGTCTGGCGGGCGCCAAGCATGGCCTCAACCTGCTTGGCCGCATGAACGAGGAAATCCGCCTGCCGCTGATGCCGGTACAGCAGGACGCGACCAAGGCGGCGATCCGCGCGGCCTTGGTTCATGCCGGCTTGCTGAACTGAGAAACCTTCGATGTACGAGCCCAGGCATTTCAAAATTGAAGCGCGCGAGGAGATTCTCTCCGTCATCCGCGCGCACCCGCTTGGGCTGCTCGTGACGACGGGCGAGAATGGGATCGAAGCCAACCCCATTCCCTTCACGCTCGCGAAGGACGGGGAGGGGCGCGATGTGCTGCGTTGCCATCTCGCGCGCGCCAATGCGCAATGGAAGAGCATCGGCGCGGGAAGCGACGCGCTCGTCGTGTTTCAGGGCATGGATCATTACGTCACGCCGAGCTGGTACGCGGCCAAGCGCGAGCATGGCAAGGTCGTGCCGACCTGGAACTATGTTCATGTGCAGGTGCGCGGACAGGCGTATATCCGCGAGGATGCCGAGTTCCTCCTCGCCCAGCTTAATGCGCTGACCGATCAGAGCGAGGCCGGACGCAAGGCGCCGTGGAAGGTGAGCGATGCGCCGGAGGCTTATCTCGCGGCCCAGTTGCGCGGCATTGTCGGCATCGAGATCGCGATCGAGTCGTTGAGCGGCAAGTACAAACTCAGCCAGAACCGCTCGGAAGAGGATTTCGCGGGCGTGACCGAGGGGCTGGGCGCGGAAACAGATGCCGGCGGCCCTGTTATGGCGGCGTTCATCGCTGAAAAATCGGGGTTGATCCGGCCATGAACGCGCGCGATGAAACGCGCTACAAGATCGCGGCAGATAACCGCAAGGCGCGCTTCCACTACGAAATTCTCGATACGTTTGAAGCCGGCATCGTTCTCACGGGCACGGAAGTCAAATCCCTGCGCGACGGCAAGGCCACGATCGGCGAGAGCTATGCCGAGATCGATGACGGCGAGCTTTTCCTCGTCAACGCCTATATCCCGGAATACCTGCAGGCGAACCGCTTCAATCACGAGCCGAAACGACCGCGCAAACTGCTCCTCCAGCGCAAGCAGGTGGCCAAATTGTCCATCGCGATCGAGCGCGAGGGCATGACCATCGTTCCACTGAAGGTTTATTTCAATGAGCGCGGCCGCGCGAAGGTCGAGATCGCGCTCGCCAAGGGCAAGAAGCTCCACGACAAGCGCGAGGCTTCGAAGGAGCGGGATTGGAAGCGCGAGCAGGGCCGCCTCCTGCGCGACAAGGGTTGAACTGGTTCAGCCCAGAAGCGCGCGTAGATCCGCGAAGACCGCGCGGAACATCTCCGGGGTCAGGACACCCGTATTGGTGTTGTAGCGTGAGCAATGGTAGCTCGAAACAAGCGTGAGCTCGCCGATCTTCTGCCGCTTTCCATGTGCGAAAGGCATTCTCGACGGCGTCGAGCCCAGCGCGCGGACGGTGGAATCATGGGCGATGCGGCCTAGGACGAGAATGGCCTCAAGGCGTGGCAAGGCCGCGATCGTGCCGGTGAGAAAATTGCGGCAGGTGTTGATCTCGGCGGGAACCGGCTTGTTCTCCGGCGGCACGCAGCGCACGGCATTGGTGATGCGGCAATCGACGAGCGAGAGGCCGTCATCCGCGCGTTCCGCGTAATCCCCGCGTGCGAAACCGAAGGCGGCGAGGGTTTCGTAGAGCAGATCGCCGGCATAATCGCCGGTGAAAGGCCGGCCGGTGGCATTCGCGCCGCGAAGACCGGGCGCCAGTCCGACGATCAGCAGGCGGGCATCGACCGGACCGAAGCTGGGCACGGGTGCATTGTGCCAGGTGGATTCGCGTGCGCGCCACGCCTCACGAAAAGCCGCGAGGCGCGGGCAGAGCGGGCAATCACGCCCAGGCTCGGTGGGGGCACGCATAGGGGCGCTGGCCGTACGGTTTTTGATGCGCGCGCGATTCAATCGTCATCACGGTCGCGCGCCGGCGGACGTGTTCCGGCGGGACGCTCGATGAAGGACGGCATCGCGCTGCGCGGCTCGGAGGGGCGGGCGAAGCCACCCTCTGCGCGCGGTTCGCGCGGTGTGCGCTCGCCGGGATCACGCCCGATTTTGGTCTGGAGATCCGTGAGGTCGAGAAAGACATCCGCCTGCCGGCGCAGATCGTCGGCGATCATCGGCGGCTGCGTGGAAACGGTGGAGACCACGCTCACCCGCACGCCCTTGCGCTGCATGGCCTCCACGAGGCTGCGGAAATCGCCGTCACCGGAGAACAGGACCATGTGATCGATGAACGGAGCAAGCTCCATCGCATCCACCGCGAGCTCGATATCCATGTTGCCCTTGACCTTGCGGCGACCCATCGCGTCGGTGAATTCCTTCACCGGCTTGGTGACGACGGAGTAACCGTTATAGTCGAGCCAATCGATAAGGGGGCGGATGGACGAATATTCCTGATCTTCGATCAGTGCGGTGTAGTAAAAAGCGCGGACAAGATATCCTTGAGTATTGTATTCTTTCAGGAGGCGCCGATAGTCGATATCAAACCCGAGGGTCTTGGATGTCGCGTAGAGGTTGGCACCGTCAATGAAAAGTGCGATTCGTTCTGTCTTTTGCATGATAGTAAATTCCAAGACCTTATTGGGCATTCAGAAATTGAGGGTAGAGGCAATCGAGGAATGATATTTCATTTGTCTCGAGGCGGCTCCCGTGAGGCTCCTCCTTGTGAGGAATGCCTCCACGCCCCTCCTGGGCCCAGAAAACCAGTTAGTTAAAGAGTTATATATTCATGTGGAAAAGGCAATTATCACAGTACATTTTTTGAATAATTTATAACATCAAAAAATACGTAGGGATCACTCATCACTGCCTGTTCCTGATTCATCCCCTGTATTGGTAGCCTTCATATCCGCGGCGTATTTCTGTTGATGCGCGCGCCGCGATCGTGTATCGGCTCTTTTCCCGTGGAATTCCGGCAATTTGAAGGAGCGCGTCGTTCATGGCCCGCGTAACCGTCGAGGATTGCGTCGACAAGGTCGACAACCGCTTCGAGCTTGTCCTGCTCGCCTCCCATCGGGCGCGTCTGCTCGCCAGCGGCGCCCAGCCTCTTGTGACTCGCGACCGTGATAAAAATCCGGTTGTCGCCCTGCGCGAAATCGCCGACGAGCGCCTCGCGCCCGGCGATCTCAAGGAGGATTTCATCCACTCGCTCCAGAAATTCGTCGAGGTGGACGAGCCGGAAGCCGAGGCGGTTCCGCGTCTGCCGGGCGCTGTTCCGCAGCGTGCCCAGATGTCCGTTGCCGAGGTCGACGACAGCGAAGTCAGCTTCGATCGCATGTCGGAGGAAGACCTTCTCCGCGGCCTCGACGGTCTCGTGCCGCCGGCCGAATCCGACGATGAGGATTGATCGCCTCTCGCAGTTGCGTAACGGATTTTTCCCGGCATACTGATTGAAGGCGGCGCGGTTCTCCGGGCCGCCTTTTTCAGTCGCCGGCACGGTGCCGGCCAATCGCTGGCAGGCTTATCGCGCATGATGCGCCAATTTGAACTGGTAGATCGGGTCAAACGCTACCTCCCGGAAGCAGATGAAGACCTGCTCAATCGCGCCTATGTCTATGCAATGAAGGCGCATGGCACGCAGAAGCGTGCCTCCGGTGACCCCTATTTCTCGCATCCGCTCGAAGTTGCGGCGATCCTGACCGATCTCAGGGTCGACGATCAGACCATCGCCGCCGCGATCCTGCACGATACGATCGAGGATACGGGCACGACTCGCGAAGATATCGCGCATCGCTTCGGCGAGAATATCGCGGATCTCGTGGATGGGCTGACCAAGCTCAAGAAGCTTGATCTTGTCTCGAAGAAGGCGGCGCAGGCCGAGAACCTCCGCAAGCTGCTTCTCGCGGTGGCGGCGGATGCGCGCGTGCTGCTGGTGAAGCTCGCGGACCGCCTGCACAACATGCGCACCTTGCATTTCGTGCCGCCGGACAAGCGCGCCCGCATCGCCGAGGAGACGCTGGAAATCTACGCGCCGCTCGCGGGGCGCATCGGCATGCAGGACATGCGCGACGAGCTGGAGGATATCTGCTTTCGCGTGCTGATGCCCGATGCGCATATGATGATGACGCAGCGCCTCACCGCCCTGCGCGAACGGGTGGGTGGGCTGATCGAGGATATCGAGACCGCGCTGAGGGCCAGGCTTGCCGCCTCGCATATCAAGGGCGAGGTCAAGGGGCGCGAGAAACGGGTCTATTCGATCTGGCGCAAGATGGAGCGCAAGAGCATCTCCTTCGAGCAATTGTCGGATATCTTCGGATTCCGGGTGATTGTCGGCTCGGTCGAGGATTGCTACCGCGCGCTCGGCATCATCCATCAGGAATGGCCCTTCGTTCCGGGGCGGTTCAAGGATTACATCTCGACACCCAAGCAAAACGATTACCGCTCGCTCCACACGACAGTCGTTGGCCCCAGGCATCAGCGCGTGGAATTGCAGATCCGCACCCGCAAGATGGACGAGATCGCCGAATTCGGCATCGCCGCGCATGCCGCCTACAAGGAAGGCCCGGCGGATGGCGAAGTGCCGCCCAGCTCCAACGCCTATTCCTGGCTGCGCAAGACGATCGAGCTTCTCGCCGAGGGTGACAACCCGGAAGAGTTCCTCGAACACACCAAGCTCGAGCTCTTCCAGGATCAGGTCTTCTGCTTCACGCCAAAGGGGCTGCTGATCGCGCTGCCGCGCGGGGCGAACCCGATCGATTTCGCCTATGCGGTGCATACGGATGTCGGCAACAATGCCGTCGGATGCCGGATCAACGGGCGCAACTCGCCGCTCATTTCAGAATTGCATAACGGCGACGAGGTCGAGATCCTCACCTCCGAGGGGCAGGTTCCGCCCGCTGCCTGGGAGAGCATGGTCGTGACGGGGAAGGCGCGCGCCTCGATCCGCCGCGCCACCCGAGAGGCAGTGCGCAAGCAGTTCGTGGGCCTCGGAAGACGCATCGTGGAGCGCGCCTTCGTGCGTGCGGGCAAGGCGTTTTCGGAGGAGAAGCTGGTGGCCGCGCTGCCGCGTCTCGCCCGCCAGACGCTGGATGACGTGCTGACCGCCGTGGGGCGTGGGGAAATGTATTCCGGCGATGTCGTCAAGGCGGTTTTCCCGGATTTCCGCGAGGAATCGACCAAGGCCGGCACCGCTGAATCGGGCAAGGGCTGGTTCGGCGTTCAGGGCGCGGAAAAGCTCAAGTTCAAGGTGCCAGGACAGGAAAAGCAAGGCGCTTCCATCCCGATCCGGGGGCTTTCGGACGATCTGCCGGTGCGTTTCGCGCCCAATGGTGGCGCGGTACCGGGAGATCGCATCGTCGGCATCCTGACGCCGGGGGAGGGGATCACGATCTACCCGATCCAATCGCCCGCGCTCATGGCCTATGACGAGGAGCCCTGGCGCTGGCTGGATGTGCGCTGGGATGTCGACGAGCATGATCCGCGACGTTTTGGCGCGCAGCTTCGCCTCTCGATGATCAACGAGCCCGGTTCTCTCGCCGAGATCACCCGCACCATCGCCGATACGGACGCGAATATCGCCAATATCGCCATGCGCACCAAGACGGCGGATTTCCATGAAACCGTGATCGACATCGAGGTCTGGGATCTCAAACATCTCAACGCGATCATGAGCGAATTGCGCGCCAAGCCGATGGTGGCGAATATCGAGAGGGTGATCGAATGAGCCCGGATGGGGGAGCAACCCGTTTCGGCGTGCTTGATTCGGATATCTTCGAGCGCATGAGCGGTATCGACACGCTTTCCGCCCTGCTGCGCGGTGAATTGCCGCAACCGCCGATCGCCGAGGTGATGAATATCCGCCTTGTGCGCGCCGAGATCGGGCTTGCCGTGTTCGAGGGCGAGGCGCTGGAGGCGCATCGCAACCCCGCCGGGGTGATCCATGGCGGCTGGGCAGCGACAATCCT
This sequence comes from Pseudomonadota bacterium, assembly GCA_020161575.1. Taxonomy (GTDB): domain Bacteria; phylum Pseudomonadota; class Alphaproteobacteria; order Rhizobiales; family Beijerinckiaceae; genus Rhabdaerophilum. The sequence goes on along the minus strand of JAIUNR010000003.1, from coordinate 276,225 downwards.
CGATTCCGCGCTCGGCTGTGCGACCCATTCCACCCTCGTCGCCGGCGAGCGCTACACGACGATCGAGATGAAGGTCTCGTATTTCCGGCCCGTTATCGCCGGCAAGACCGGCCCGCTTGTTTGCGAGGGACGTATCGTCAATCGGGGGCGAACGCTCTCGGTCAGCGAGGCGAGGCTTGTCGACGCGCAAGGAAAGCTCTACGCCCACGGCACGGAAACCTGCATGATATTTCCCCGGAGCTAGCCTCGGGGGCGGAAGGAGCGACGGATGACGAAGGATGAGGTTCTGGCCGTTTTTCGCGAGGCGGGAGCCTTGCTGGAGGGGCATTTCATCCTCTCCTCCGGGCGTCGCTCGGGCTTCTTCATCCAGAAGATGCGCGTTTTTGAAAACCCAGCCTTGACGGAAAAACTCTGCCGCGCGCTCGGCGAGAAGATCACGGCGCGCTTCGGCAAGATTGATGTCGTGGTCTCGCCGGCCGTGGGCGGGATTGTCCCCGGGTATGAGATCGCCCGCGCGATCGGCGCGCGCGCGCTTTTCGTCGAGCGCGAGGATGGGGCCTTCCAGCTCCGGCGCGGTTTTGAAATCCGCGCCGGTGAGAAGGTGCTGGTGATCGAGGATATCGTGACGACGGGGCTTTCGGCGCGCGAATGCCTAAACTCGCTCGCCGATCAGCCCGGCGAGATTATCGGCGCCGCCTGCCTGATCGACCGCTCCGCCGGCAAGGCCGATCTCGGTGTGCCGCTGGTGGCGCTCTGCGAATTCGCAGTGCCCGATTACGACCCGCGCGATCTGCCGCCGGAACTCGCGGCCTTGCCGCCGGTGAAGCCGGGTAGTCGCGGCATCCAGGGAGTGAAGGCGTGAGCGCGCGCGAAAGACTGCGCCTTGGCGTCAACATTGATCACGTCGCGACCGTGCGGAATGCGCGCGGCGGCGCACGGCCGGATCCGATCCGCGCCGCACACCTTGCTATCGCGGCGGGGGCGGATGGCATCACCGCCCATCTGCGCGAGGATCGCCGCCACATCCGCGACGCCGATATGGCGCGACTCGGCGCGGAACTGACGAAGCCGCTCAATTTCGAGATGGCCGCGACGCAGGAGATGCTCGCCATCGCGCTCAGGACGAAGCCTCATGCCTGCTGCCTCGTGCCTGAAAAGCGCGAGGAGCGCACCACGGAAGGCGGGCTCGATGTCGTGGGCGGCCAGAATCACTTGAAACCCTTCATCGCGGCCCTGCGCGAGGCGGGCATCCGCGTCTCCCTCTTCATCGAGCCGGACCGGGCGCCGATCGAGGCGTCACGCCATCTCGGGGCGGATATCGTGGAGCTTCATACCGGCACCTGGTGCCATGCGGTGGAAGCGGGTGATTCCGCGCGCGCCGAGGCCGAGTTCCGCCGGCTGGCGGAAGGCGCGCGGATTGCGGCGGAAGCGGGGCTGGAAGTCCATGCCGGTCACGGCCTCGACTACGAAACAGCCGAGCGCCTCGCCTCGGTGCTCGAATTCGTGGAGTTCAATATCGGCCATTTCCTGATGGGCGAGGCGATGTTCGTGGGGCTGCCACAGGCAATTGCCACGATGCGTCAGGCGATGGATCGCGGGCGGATTGCCGCGCGATGATCCTCGGGATCGGCGCCGATCTGTGCAATATCGCCCGTATCGAGAAAACGCTCGCCCGTTTCGGCGAGCGCTTTACCCACAGGGTCTTTACCCCCGTCGAGCGCGCGCGGTCGGACAGGAGGGTGGCTCGCGCCGCGAGCTACGCCAAGCGCTTCGCTGCCAAGGAAGCCTGCGCCAAGGCGCTGGGAACCGGCCTGCGCATGGGAATCGCCTGGCGTGAGATGGGCGTCGTGAACGCGCCTTCGGGCAAGCCGACAATGGTACTTGCCGGCGCCGCCGCCGCGCGCCTCGCCGCCCTGGTGCCGGAGGGGCATGAGGCGGTCATTCACCTCACGATCACCGACGATCACCCCTTCGCGCAGGCTTTCGTCGTGATCGAGGCGCGCAAACGCGAGCGAGACTGAAAAACGCCGCATTGCTCTCGTTCCTGCGCGCCTGTATATCGCGATATTCGCGGTTTACGCCCTTTCCTGCCGCGAGGATCAATCCGGGATGACGATGGACAATACCAGCGAGAAGAGCGCAGGCGCGACCAAATCCGGCGGCATTGGCGAGACGATCCGCGTCATCATCGAGGCGCTGCTGATCGCGCTGGTCATCCGCACTTTCGCTTTCCAGCCTTTCAACATTCCCTCGGGTTCGCTGATCCCGACCCTGCTTGTGGGCGATTATCTCTTCGTCTCGAAATATTCCTACGGCTATTCGAAATACTCCTTCCCGCAATCGCTCGAATGGGGCGGCACCAAGATCAGCTTCCCACAGGTGCCGATTTCCGGTCGTTTCTGGGGCGCGGAGCCCAAGCGCGGCGATATCGCCGTGTTCAAATGGCCGCGCGACAACGATACCGATTACATCAAGCGCGTTATCGGTCTGCCGGGCGACCGGGTGCGGATGATCAACGGGCGACTTTATCTCAATGGCGAGGCCGTGAAGCGCGAGGCAGACGGCTTTTTCGAGACCGCCGATGCGTTCGGGCGTCTCGGGCGCGTGCCGCGCTTCAAGGAAACCTTGCCGAACGGCGTCTCCTACAACATCATCGAGGTCAATGGCGACCGCGCCTATCTCGACAACACGGAAGAGTTTCTGGTGCCGCCTGGCCATTTCTTCATGATGGGCGACAACCGCGACAATTCCACCGACAGCCGCGACATGAGCGCGCAGGGCGTCGGCTTCGTGCCTTACGAGAATTTCGTGGGGCGGGCGGAAATCGTCTTCTTCTCGATCGGGGATGATATGCGCCCCTGGGAACTCTGGAAGTGGCCGGGCGGTGCGCGCTGGGGCCGCTTCTTCCAGAAAATCCGCTAATGCCGGCGCCGCATTCCCCCGCCGAGCTTGAGGCGCGGATCGGATTTTCCTTTGCCGACAAGGCGCATCTCGATGAGGCGCTGACGCATGTCAGCGCGGGTGCGCGTGGGCTCTCCTACCAGCGGCTGGAATTCCTCGGGGATCGCGTGCTCGGGCTCGTGGTCTCGACCATGCTGTTCGAGACGTTCCCGGCGGCGAGCGAGGGTGAATTGTCGAAGCGCCTCGCAGACCTCGTGCGCAAGGAGACCTGCGCCGATATTGCGCGGTTCTGGCGCCTAGGCGAGCATATCAAGCTCGGCGAGGGCGAGAAGCGCTCCGGCGCCAAGAAACGCGATGCCATTCTCGGCGATGCCTGCGAGGCGCTGATCGGCGCGGTCTATCGCGACGCAGGCCTTGCTGCGGCAGATAAGCTGATCCGCGCCCATTGGACCGAGCGGATGCACGCGCCGCTCGAAGTGCCCAAGGACGCGAAGACGCTGCTTCAGGAAGTGGTTCAGGCCAAGGGCCTGCCGGTGCCGCATTATCGCGACGCGGGGCGTTCGGGCCCAGACCATGCGCCGCAATTCGAGGTGGCGGTTCTGGTCGAGGGCGCGGCGGAAATGACAGGCAAGGGCCCCTCGAAACGGGTGGCCGAGCGGGCAGCGGCTGAAGCCTGGCTGCGCCGCGCAGGATTGTGGAACGGATGAGATGAGCGAAGATCAGGAAAACACGGCGCCCGCGAGCGGCCCGACGCGCTGCGGTTTCGTGGCGTTGATCGGCGTGCCGAATGCGGGGAAATCCACCCTGCTTAACCAGCTTGTCGGGGCGAAGATCTCCATTGTCTCGCGCAAGGTGCAGACCACGCGCACCCAGATTCGCGGTATCGCCATGGTGGACGCGACGCAGGTGATCTTCGTCGATACGCCGGGCATTTTCGCCCCCAAGCGCCGTCTCGAAAAGGCGATGGTCACCTCGGCCTGGGGCGGGGCGGCGGATGCGGATCGCGTCGGTGTGCTGGTGGATGTCACCCGCGCGGGCGAGGACGATCAGGAGGCGCTGCTCGCGCGGCTCGGCGAGGTGAAGCAGCCGAAATTCCTCGTGCTGAACAAGATCGATCTCGTGCCGCATGAAAAGCTGCTCGCCATCGCGGACAGGCTCAACAAGCAGGTTGCTTTCGAGGCGACCTTCATGATCTCGGCCATGCGCGGACATGGCGTGCCGAAAATCCTCGAATGGCTGGCGGACAAGCTGCCGCTCGGCCCGTGGCTCTATCCCGAGGACGAGATTTCCGATGCGCCGCTGCGCTTCCTTGCGGCCGAGATCACGCGCGAGAAGATGTTCGAGCGTCTGCATGACGAATTGCCGTATCGCTCCACGGTCGAGACCGAAAAATGGACGACGATGAAGAACGGCGAGGTGCGCATCGACCAGACGATCTATGTCGAGCGCGAGAGCCAGCGCAAGATCGTGCTGGGCGAGGGCGGCAAGACGATCAAGTCGATTGGCTCGGCCGCGCGCAAGGATATCGCCGAGGCGGCGGAAACCAAAGTGCACCTCTTCCTGTTCGTGAAGGTGCGCGAGAACTGGGCCGACGACCCGGAGCGCTATCGCGAGATGGGGCTGGAATTTCCCAAGGGTTGAGGCATCCTGCGGCTAGCGGAAGATTGCCGGAATCGCGCGCATGGAATGGCAGGATCAGGGGGTTGTGATCTCCACGCGCCGGCATGGCGAGCGCGACGCCATTCTGGAAGTGATGACGCCGGTTCATGGCCGGCATCTCGGGCTGGTGCGCGGCGGGCGCTCGCCGCGCCACGCCGCCGTCCTCCAGCCGGGCAACCGCGTCGCGCTGACATGGCGCGCGCGGCTCGAGGATCACCTCGGTCAATTCACGGCGGAAATGCTGGAAAGCCGCGCGGCGACAGTGCTGGCGGGGCCGTTTGCGCTCCATGTAATGACGCATCTCGCGCTTCTCGTGCGCCAATTGCCGGAGCGCTCGCGCCATCCCTCGATCTATGAGGCGGTGGATGGCCTTTGCGGCCTGCTCGCCCATCCCACGATGATCGCGCCGCTTCTCGTGCGGTTCGAATTGCTGGTCCTGTCCGAGCTGGGCTTCGGGCTCGATCTGGCGGCCTGCGCCGCGACGGGATCGCGCGAGGCGCTTTGCTATGTCTCGCCGAAATCGGGCAGGGCGGTCTCGCGGGAGGCGGGCGCGCCCTATCACGCCAAGCTGCTGGCGCTGCCGTCCTTCCTGCTTGCGGACAATGAGGAGGGCGCCATCCCTGCTTGCGACATCGCGCAGGGCTTCGCTCTCACAGGCTATTTCCTCGATCGCCATATCTTCGATCCGCGCGGTATCCGGGATCGCGATGCCCGCTTCCGCATCGTCGATGGCGTTTCCCGCCTGGCGCCTCTGACTAACGATACCGCGATTTTGGGGGCGGATTTCCAGCTTTCTGAAAACTGAATATTAGGAACGTCTTCTAGGAAAGTGTTGAGATTGGGCATGCTATCCCCAATCCAACAGATCTGGGATCGCGCGTGCATTTTCCAGGCTGACATTGGACGAGATGATAGCCAAGTTCTGGAAGTTCATCGGCGCAAGCGAGGGAGCGGCCTCCGTCGTCATCGCGCTGAGCCTGCCCGCTGGGGTCGCGACCCTGGGAGTTTCGCTCGACTATACGGCGCTGACCGGCGCGCGCAGCCGCGCGATCACGCTTGCTGAAGGCGCCGCGCTTGCCGCCGCTCGGGAAATGACGCTTGGTGGCATGACGCAGGAACGGGTTCAGACGCTCGTTCAAAACTACGTTACGGCCAATCTCGCCGACCACGCTGCCTTGCTCAAAGGGGTGAAGGGCGAGCTGATCACGGAAGGTCACCGCATCAAGGCCGATGTCGCGTTGGCAGTGAACTACCCTGTGGGGCTTCTTGCGTCATTCACCCAGGTCGACGAAGTGACGGGCAGCGCCACTGCAAAGGTTGGGCAGCAGCAGAAACTCTGCGCTCTTTCGCTGTCCGAGGTCCAGTTGAAGAACGGCCTCGTTGCTACGGTCAGTTCAAAAGTCATTCCTGCTCAGGGCAAGGCCGGGCTCGATCTGCAGCGCGGCGCACGTCTGACCGCCAATGGCTGCCTCGTGCATTCCAACCTCGACACCAGCAACGCCATCCGCATCGGCTCGGGTGCCGTGTTCAAGGGCGACGTGCTCTGCGCGGTCGGCAATGTGCAGAATCTCGGCGGAACGGTGAGTGGGGACATGATCTCCAATTGCCCTAAATTGCCGGACCCCTTGGCGCAGCGCCCCTATCCCAATCTGAACGCGCCCTGCCTCGAAGCCGGCAACAAGCGGTATGAAAGTGGCAGCTATACGCTCAAACCAGGCACCTATTGCGGAGATGTCACAATAACCGGCACGGCCCAGGTGAAGCTGATGCCGGGGAATTACATCTTCAAGCGCCGGCTCCAGGTGGACAAGAATGCCGAATTGCGCGGGGCGGAAACCGGCCTGTTCTTCTCCGGCAAGAACTCCTATTTTCGCTTCAACGACAATGCCTCGATCGATCTTTCCGCGCCTTCCTCCGGTGAAATGGCGGGCATCCTGATCTGGGAGGGCATGGACATCGGCGCACCGGACGAGAAGGTGGTCAGCGGTGATTATCATCAGGTCAATTCCGATCGCGCACGGCGGCTGACTGGCACCATCTATCTGCCGGCAGGACACCTGCTGATCGATTCCAAGCGCCCCGTGGCCGATGCCTCGGAATTCACCGTGCTGGTGGCGAGCCGCGTGACGATCGGCGACGGGCCCAATCTCGTCCTCAATACCAATTACGCCGGCACCAGCGTGCCCGTGCCCAAGGGGCTCGGCCCGCTTGGCGCCAAGGATGTCCGGCTGATCTCGCCAGGCGGATAGCGTTTTCGCCCCGCAACGGCTGGGGAAGAGCGGCGTACACGGCTTGTTCCGACTCGGGGCATGGGCTAACCCCTGACTATGGGAAAACCTGTCGATCCGCCCGCCGAAGACAATGTCGAATCCGTCGCACTGCGTGAAGCGCTGGAAGAACGCTACCTCGCCTATGCGCTCTCGACGATCATGCATCGCGCCCTGCCGGATGCGCGCGACGGTCTGAAACCCGTCCATCGCCGTATTCTCTACGGGATGCATCTGCTCAAGCTCGATCCCGCGGCGGCGTTCAAGAAAAGCGCGAAAATCGTCGGCGATGTGATGGGTACCTTCCATCCGCATGGCGATCAGGCCATCTACGACGCGCTTGTGCGTCTCGCGCAGGATTTCTCCTCGCGCTACCCCCTTGTCGACGGGCAGGGCAATTTCGGCAATATCGACGGCGACAGTGCTGCCGCCTATCGCTACACCGAAGCGCGGATGACCGAAGTCGCGCGCCTGCTCCTTGCGGGGATTGATGAGGATGCGGTTCCCTTCCGCCCCAATTACGATGGGCTGAACGAGGAACCGATCGTCCTGCCCGGCGCCTTTCCGAACCTGCTGGCCAATGGCTCGCAGGGCATCGCGGTGGGCATGGCGACCTCGATCCCGCCGCATAACGCCGCCGAACTCTGCGCGGCGGCGATCGCGCTGATCGACGATCCCGCCGCTTCGCTCGATACGCTGATGAGCCATGTGCCGGGCCCGGATTTCCCCACCGGCGGCATTATCGTCGAGGGGCCGACAAGCCTGCGCGAGACCTATCGCACGGGGCGTGGCTCGGTGCGCACCCGCGCGCGCTGGCATAAGGAGGAAACGGGGCGCGGCGGTTATGTCGTTGTTGTCACCGAGATTCCCTATCTCGTCCAGAAAAGCCGGCTGATCGAGAAGATCGCCGAGCTTCTCAACGAGAAGAAGCTCCCGCTGCTCGCCGATATCCGCGACGAGAGCGCGGAGGATGTGCGCATCGTCCTCGAACCGCGCGCGCGCAATGTCGAGCCGGAATTGCTGATGGAAGCGCTTTTCAAGCTCACGGAGCTGGAGACGCGGTTCTCTGTCAACATGAACGTGCTGATCGACGGCAAGGTGCCGAAGGTCGTCGGCCTTGCCGAAGCCCTGCGCGCCTTCCTCGATCACCGGCGGGAAGTGCTTGTACGCCGCTCGCGCCACCGTCTGGGCAAGATCGATGCGCGACTGGAAATCCTCGGCGGGTTGATCATCGCTTTCCTCAATCTCGACGAGGTGATCCGCATCATCCGCGAGGAGGACGAACCCCGCCCCGTGCTGATGGCGCGGTTCGGGCTGAGTGAGGTGCAGGCCAATGCCATTCTCGACACGCGCCTGCGCCAGCTCCGCAAGCTGGAAGAGATGGCGCTTCGCAAGGAACACGGGGATCTCACCAAGGAAAAGGCGGATATCGAGGCGCTGCTCGCTTCCGATGCGAAGCAATGGAAAACCGTGCGCTGGGAGATCGGCGAGACCGGCAAGGCCTTCTCGAAGGAAACACAACTCGGCAAGCGCCGCACCACTTTCGGCGAGGTCGGCGAGGTTTCGGTCGATGTCGCCGAGGCGCTGATCGAGCGTGAGCCGATCACCGTTGTCGTGACCGCGAAGGGGTGGATCCGCGCGCTCAAGGGGCACGGGGTCGATCTGACCAACCTGCAATTCAAGGGCGATGATTCCCTCGCTTTCGCCTTCGCGAGCGAGACGATCGCCAAGATCATCCTCATGGCCTCCGACGGCAAGGCCTTCACGCTCGATGCCTCGAAATTGCCCGGCGGGCGGGGCTTCGGCGAGCCGATCCGCCTGATGGTCGATCTCGATTCCGAGGCCGATATCATCGCCGCCTTCCCCTATCAGGCGGGGCGCAAGCGCCTCATCGCCGCAAAGGATGCGCGCGGTTTTGTCGTCTCGGAGGATGACCTCGTCGCCAATACCCGCAAGGGGCGGCAGGTGATGAATGTCGATGATGCGCGGCTGTGGTTCGCCGTTCCGGTGGAAGGGGACATGGTCGCGATCATCGGCGAGAACCGCAAGTTGCTTGCCTTCCCGCTGAACGAGATCGCCGAATTGCCGCGCGGCAAGGGCGTGCGCCTCCAGCGCTACAAGGAGGGCGGCCTCTCGGATGTGAAGACCTTCGCCTCCGAAACCGGCCTGACCTGGCTTGATAGCGCCGGCCGCACCTTCACGCTCAAGGGCGAGGATCTGCGAGAATGGCTCGGGCACCGCGCTGAGGCAGGGCGCCTGCCGCCGAAGGGATTTCCGCGGGCGAACAAGTTCAACGGGTAGATGCACGCCATTTGAGTTTGCAAAATTGCACTCATTAAACTCGTTAACGGCCTTGAAGACTGCGAATTTGTTGCCATCTCACGTTTCCTCAACAAAGGACTGAGACATGACACGCATCGCTATCATCTATCATTCGGGCTACGGCCACACCGCCGTCCTCGCCCAAGCCGTCGCGGAAGGTGTGGGCAAGGCGGGGGCGATCGCTGATCTCGTGAAGCTGGAAAGCGCCGAGCAGGATTTCTCTGGCGCGCTCGCGGCTGTAGCGAAAGCCGATGGCGTCATTTTTGGCGCGCCGACCTACATGGGTGATATTTCGGTGCCACTGCGTGCGTTTTTCGTCGCGACATCCAAGGCATGGATGGCAGGAGAGTGGAAGGACAAGCTTGCCGCCGGCTTCACCAATGGCCTGACCTTCGGCGGCAACAAGGACCATTCCCTCAATTCCATGATTGTGCTGGCCATGCAGCATGGCATGATCTGGGTTGGGCCGGCGCAACCGCTTGGCAATATGAACGGCAATTCCACCGCCGCCCCGGAAGCGGTGAACCGGATCGGCTCTGCGCTCGGCGTCACGGCTCAATCCGACAATGCCGGGGCTGATGTCACCCCGCCAGCTGGTGACCGCGAGAGCGCCAGGCAGCTCGGCGAGCGCGTTGCGCGGCTGGCAGCTAAGTTCACGGCCTGATCGCCCGCTTTCCGAACGGTAACTGCATTCGAAGCCTCCCGACTTGTCGGGGGGCTCATCCGTCTTACTTTGTCTCGCAGATCTCAGCCGGGAGCTCTGGATGATCAAACCGCGCCTTCTCTACTTCTTCGACACGATGTGCTCGTGGTGCTACGGCTTCGCTCCGGAAATGGAGAAGATCCTTTCCGCGCAGGGCGAACGGGTCGAGTTTGTCTTTTTCTCGGGCGGGCTTCGCCCGTTCACCCGCGAGCCCATGGACGACAAGATGCGCGACTTCCTGGCGAATGTGCATCAGCGCATCCACGATGTGACGGGCCAACCCTTCTCGGATCCGGCGAAACGTTATCCGCCAGGTTTCATCTACGATACCGAGCCGGCCGCGCGCGCCGTGGCGCTGATGCGCGAGATGAAGCCGGAGGATGCCTATCGGTACATGATCGCGATCCAGCAGGGCTATTACGCCGAGGGGGATGATATCACCAAGGCCGAGCCCCTCGCGAAACACGCCGAGGCTTTTGGTGTCGCCCGCACGGATTTCCTCGCGGCCTTCGACAGCCAGGACATGCGTGAGGCGACCCTGGCGGATTTTCAGGTCTCGCAGCAGCTCGGGGTCAAGGGCTTTCCCATGCTGGTCGTGCATCGCAAGAATGCCAAGGGCGAGGACGAGTTGCTGGCGGTTTCCAATGGATACGCCAAGGCCGAGGAGATCCTGCCGAGGATCGAGATGGTGCTGAAGGATCACGTCGCTTCGTGACACCGTTCCAAAAGATCAAGCACCGGATTCACTCTCTCAGGTTCTTGATTCTCCCTGTGAAGAGCGTGCAATTCACAGCTTGGGCAGGGAGGCTTCCACCTCGGAAAATCGATTCCTCATCAAAGACTTGAAGCGGGAAGCGGAATCACTTTGCGCGAGCCTTCAAGCATCACGCGCGCTCCCAGCCGATCATTCCCAGTCTTTCCTGCGGATGGAATCGGGCCTTGTATTCCATCTTCCGTGACCCCTCCACCCAATAGCCGAGATAGAGATGGGGAAGCCCGAAAGCCGCGGTCTTGGCGATATGGTCGAGGATCAGGAAGGTGCCGATCGAGCGATGCGCGAGGTCGGGATCGTAGAAGGAATAGACCATCGATAGGCCGTCCGAGAGGATGTCGGTGAGGGTCACGGCGATAAGCTCGTCACTCTCATCCGGCGCCTGCGGCGGACGGCGATACTCGACCAGTCGCGTTTCGACATGGCTGTCTTCGACCATCGCGGCGTAATCAAGGATCGACATGTCGACCATGCCGCCATCGGCGTGGCGTGCATCGAGATAGCGGCGGAAGAGGCCATATTGCTCGGCGCTGGCGCGCGCAGGGACCATCCGCGCCGTGAGATTTGCATTGGCCTTGAGGACCTTGCGGAAATTTCTGGAGGGCTGGAATTCGCCGGCGAGCACGCGCACCGAGACGCAGGCCCTGCAGGTTTCGCAGGCCGGACGATAGGCGATGGATTGCGAGCGGCGAAAGCCGCCCTGCGTCAGGATCTCGTTGAGCTGGGCGGCCCGCTTGCCGACAAGATGCGTGAAAACTTTCCGCTCCAACTGCCCCGGCAGATAGGGGCAGGCGGAGGGCGAGGTGAGAAAGAATTGCGGCGTATCGCGCGGCTGGTCTGTCATCAGTTTCTGTCGGTCGCCATGCCGTCAGGGGCGGCAGCTTAGATCATCTCTCAGCCTGAGGGAAACGGCAAGGGAAGGCACGGCCCTTCCGTTCAGCCATGTGTGAGCAAGACGCCGTTGGCGTCGATCCGGCGCGGGGAATAGCCGAAGGCATCCAGCCGGGTGAAGATCTCCGCGGCATGGGCGGCATCGCGCGCCTCGAGCGTGACATCGAGCGAGACGCCCTTGGCGGGCACCGAAAGGAAGGTGCGCCGATGCGTGACCTCGAGGATATTCGCGCCGAGTTCGCCGAGCCGCGTCGCGACCTGCCCGAGGAAACCGGGGCGATCGTCGCCGTTGAGGCGGAAGGAGATGATGCGCTCGCGCCGCTCGAGTTCGCGCACCATGATGGAAGCGAGGATGCGTGCATCGATATTGCCGCCGCACAGGATGAGGCCGACCCGCTTTCCCCTGAACATTTCCGGCTTGTGCAGCAGGGCCGCGAGCCCGGCGGCGCCTGCGCCCTCCGCCATGGAGCGCTGATGGGTGGCGAAGGCATCCACCGCCTGTTCGATCGCGCTTTCAGGCACCACGACATGGTCGGAAACGAGATCGCGGACGATTTTCAGCGGCAATTCGCCAGGATACTTGACCGCGATGCCTTCCGCGAGTGTCTGCCCGCCAATGGGCAGATCCTCGCCGGTCAGCGCGTTGTGGAAGGAGGCATAGCTCTCGACCTCGACGCCGATCACCTTGATATCCGGGCGCAACGCATGGATCGCGACGGCGTTCCCGGCGATCAGCCCGCCGCCGCCCATGGGGATGACGATCATGTCGAGATCGGGGTTGTCCTCCAGCATTTCAAGCGCGATCGTACCCTGTCCGGAAATCACATCGGCGTCGTCGAAAGGATGGACCAGCACCAGCCCTTCCTCGGCGATGAGCTGCTCCACGCGCGCCTGCGCTTCCGCGAGGGTATGGCCGTGCAGGATCACCCGCGCGCCGAAGCGCGCGGTGTTCTCGACCTTCACATGCGGCGTGCCCACGGGCATCACGATCGTGGCGGGGATGCCCAGAGCCTGGGCATGGCAGGCGACCGCTTGCGCGTGGTTGCCGGCGGACATCGCGATGACACCGGCCTCGCGCGCTTTCTCGCCGAGCCGCGCGAGCTTCACATAGGCACCGCGTTCCTTGAAGGCGCCGGTCACCTGCATGTTCTCGAATTTCACATGGCATTCGGCGCCTGTGAGCGTCGACAGGCGGGGGGCGGGCAGGAAGGGAGTCCGCACAATCCGTCCCTTGAGCATCGCGGCGGCGGCGCGGATATCGTCGATGCCGACAGGATGACGCTTCGTGTCCATGAAAATCCCCAAATCTTTCAAAACCGTCACGCCTTGCGATGCGCGCCGTCGGCGAAGCCGAAAAAACCGCCGGGCTTCAGGATCAGCGCGAGCGTCAATAGCGTGAAGGTCGCCAATTCCCAATGGGCGATATCGTGCAAAGCTGACCATGCGATCTGGAACAGGCCGATCACCAGAGCACCGAGCACGGCACCGCCGAGCGAGCCGATCCCGCCAAGGATCGCGGCGATGAGGGCGGTGAGGCCAAGCATGGTTCCGCCCGAAAAGTGCATCCCGCCATAATTGAGCGCGATTGTCGCCCCGGCCAATGCAGCCAAAGCCGTGGCGAGCGCGCTGGTCGCGACAAGGAGCCGGCGCGGGTCGATGCCGCACAGGCTCGCGGCCAGCGGATCATCCGCGCTTGCCCGCCAGGCCCGACCGACCCGCGTGCGGAACATGAGGTAGAGCACGCCGAGGATCGCGGCCCAATCGATCGCGGCCATGGTGAGAAGACGCGGATGCGCGATGACCTCGAAGCCCGGCGCGGCGGCGAGAACGAAACCCTCGCCCTCAACGGGGGGAAGCCAGCGGGTGCCCGCCCCCTGCGCGAGGCGAAGCCCCTCCTGCACCGCGATCAGCAGGCCGACGCCGGCGACGAGCAGAGGCTGGCCGCCCGCCTCCTCGCGCGCGGTGACGCTGTTCGCGCGCATTGCCAGCGGCGCGAGGACCGTGTGTCCCGTCACCGCGCCATACCCGGCGCCGAGGATGATTGCCCCGCCCAGCGCCAGAAAAGCCGCGACCGCGACATGATCCGCGCCGAGGATCGCGAGAATGGCGACGATCAGGCTCGCGGCGATGCCGCCCATGGCCGCGAATTCGCCGAAAGCCAGGTTGATGCGCCCGAGCAGCCCGTAGATCAGCGCCGTCGCCAGCGCCAGAAGGGCGAGGATGCCGAGGCGCGGCAATCCGCCGATCAGGTGCTGAAGCGCGACCGCCTGCACGCGGCGAAGCTGGAAGTAACCCGCTCTCGTGCGTTTCATGCCCGGATCGGCAAGAATGGAATCCTGCGTCGAGAGCCACACATCCTTGAGGAAATAGAGGCTCGCCTCGCCCAGCCCGCTCCCGTCCAGCGTCACGGAGACGAGATCGCGCTTGGCGGCGGAATAGCCGATCCCGCCGAAGCGGCACGAAATGAGATGATCGCGCGCTTCCCCGCCGACGCGGAAGCTGACATGGACGGAGGAGCCGGTGCCGCGCTCGGCATCGATAATCTCGATCCCCCCTGCTTCCGGGAAGAGCGCGGGCAGCAATTGCCTGCACAGCCGGGCCTGTTCGGCATCGGTGCCGGGACCGCCGATCAGGAACAGCGGAAAGGTGATGAGCGCCAGCCCGACGAGCGGCGCGAGCAGCAGCCAGAGGAGGCGACGGCCCGTCACCGGCCTCAGCCGTGATCGGCGAGATGGCGCGCCATTCTCGGCGCGAAATAGGTGAGGATACCGTCCGCGCCGGCACGCTTGAAGGCCGAGAGGGTCTCGACCATCGCCTTTTCCGCGTCGATCATGCCGCGCTCGGCGGCGGCCATGATCATCGCGTATTCGCCCGAGACCTGATAGATATAGGTCGGTACGGCAAGGGTCGATTTGAGCCGGTAGAGGATGTCGAGATAGGGCATGCCCGGCTTGACCATGATCATATCCGCACCTTCCGCGATATCGAGTTCAGCCTCGATCAGCGCTTCCGCCGCATTCGCGAAATCCATCTGATAGGTTTTCTTGTCGCCGGACAGGGTGGATGAGGAACCCACCGCATCGCGGAACGGGCCGTAATGGCAGGAGGCGTATTTCGCCGAATAGGCCATGATGGAGCATTCCTCGCGCCCCTCGGCATCGAGCGCGGCGCGGATCGCGCCGATGCGCCCATCCATCATGTCCGATGGCCCGAGGATATCGGCGCCTGCCGCCGCCTGTACCAGCGATTGCTCGACAAGGATCGCCACGCTCTCGTCGTTGAGGATGCGTCCGTCCTTGAGCACGCCATCATGTCCGTGGCTGGTATAGGGATCGAGCGCGATATCGCCGATCAGCCCGATTTCCGGCACGGCATCCTTGATCGCGCGCAGGGCGCGGCAGATCAGGTTGTCGGGGTTGAGCGCCTCGGTGCCACGTTCGTCGCGCAGATGACCCGGCGTATTGGGAAACAGCGCCAGCGCGGGAATGCCGAGCGCTTTCGCTTCCCGCGCGGCCTCCACTGCCGCCTTGACCGAATAGCGCAGGACACCCGGCATGCTGGCGATCGTCTCGGTGGGCGCCTCTCCCGCGTGGAGAAAGACCGGCCAGATGAGATCGTCGGTCGAAAGCCGCGTCTCGCGCACCAGGCGCCGCGTCCATTCGGCCTTGCGGTTGCGGCGCGGGCGACGGGGCAGATCGAGGGGGGAGGGGGCGCGCATGAATGGGACTCCGCGAAAGGCCGATGCCAGAGCAGTTTCTCCCTTCATAGAAATCAAACCGCGGGAAGGGAAGGTCATCCGGCGGCGGGGCGTGATGCAGGGGAGGAAAATCGCCACCTTGTACTATCGACGCAGCGCCTGTCGCGCGCCATATTCGCCTTCCACTGTCCCGATCAAGCGATGGATGTCATGAGCCAGGCCGAAAAAGCGCGCGTCTTCACCGATCTTCATCGCAAGGGTGATCCGGTCATTCTCTACAATGTCTGGGATGCCGGCTCCGCGAAAACCGCCGAGAGCGCGGGGAGCAAGGCTCTGGCCACCGGGAGCTGGCCTGTCGCCGCCGCGCAGGGTTATGAGGATGGCGAGAAGATTCCGCTGGAGCTGGTCGAGGCGATCGTCCGGCGCATCGTCGCCTGCGTGAATGTGCCGCTCACGGTGGATTTCGAGGGTGGCTATGCCGAAAACCCCGCCGATATCTCGGTGAACGCCGCGCGCATCATCGCTGCAGGGGCGATCGGCGTGAATTTCGAGGACAAGATCGTCGGCACCAAGACGCTTTATGACATCACGCGGCAGGTGGAGCGGATCCGCGCCGTGCGGCAGGCTGCCGAAGCGACGGGAATTCCGCTTTTCATCAATGCGCGGACGGATCTTTTCCTTGTGGAGGGGGATCGCGCCAAACATCCCGACTTGATCGATGCGGCGATCGCCCGCGCTGCCGCCTACAAGGGTGCGGGGGCCGGCGGTTTCTTCGCGCCGGGCCTTTTCGACGAGGGTGCGATAGGCCGCCTTGTGTCGAGCATCGAATTGCCGCTCAACATCATCAAGCTCGATCCGGCGCCGTCGATCGCGACGTTGAAAAAGCTCGGCGTCGCGCGGATCAGCTACGGTCCGCGCCCCTATCGCGAGATGCATGCGATCTTCGCCGAACGCTGCGCCGCCGCGCTTGCGGGGCAGGGATAGCCTTCACGCGGAAGAATCGCGGGTCTGTCATCTCGCTGCATTGACGCGGGCATCGCCGGTCGCTACCGCCGCATCAGGCACAGGAGGAAGCGATGCGGATCGATCACGGCGATGTTCTGGCGGAAACGCGCGGCCGGCTGGGCCTGATCACCCTCAACCGTCCGCAGGCGCTGCACGCCCTCAATGACGCGATGGTGGACGGGATGCAGGCGGCGCTCGACGCTTTCGCAGCCAATCGCGATGTCTCTCAGGTGCTGATCCGTTCGTCGGGTGGCAAGGCCTTCTGCGCCGGCGGCGATATCCGCCTGATGCATGACCTCGGCAAGGCCGGCAAGCAGGATGTCGCGCTCGACTTCTGGCGGCGCGAATATCAGCTCAACACGGTGATCAAGCGCTATCCCAAGCCGTATATCGCGCTTCTCGACGGGATCGTGATGGGGGGCGGGGTCGGGGTATCCTTGCACGGCACGTATCGGCTTGCCGGACCGAATTACCTTTTCGCGATGCCGGAAGTCGGCATCGGCTTCTTTCCCGATGTCGGCGCGACCTATGCGCTGCCGCGTCTTGAAGGCGCCTTCGGGATGTATCTCGCGATGACCGGCGCGCGAATCCGCCGGGACGACGCGATGATGCTCGGCCTCGCGACCCATGCGATCCGCGCCGATGCCGAGGCGGAAATCATCGCGGCGCTGGCGCAGGGGGAGGGGATCGAAACGCTCGCGCCGCGTTTTGCCGATGCGCCGGGCCCTGCGCCGCTCGCGGTGGAGCGGGCGAAGATTGATCATTATTTCGGTCAGCCGAGCCTCGCGGCGATCTTTGCGGCCTTGAACGAGGGGGCGAAGAATGATCCATTCGCGATGGATCTGCTGGCCGGTATGGCAAAGCGTTCGCCCATGAGCATGGCGCTCGCCTTCGAACAGGTGAAACGCGGCGCGGGCATGACTTTCGAGGAGGCGATGATCACCGAGTTCCGTATCGTCAGCCGCATTGTCCACGACAAGGATTTCTACGAAGGCGTGCGCGCGCTCATCATCGACAAGGACAACAGCCCCGTGTGGAATCCCGCGCGGATCGAGGCGGTTGATCCCGCCGCGATCGAGGCGCATTTCGCACCGCTCGCGCAGGATCTCACCTTTCGCGGGGGCAGCGCATGAGCGCCCTCGCGCGTCTTTTTCCCGGACGCAAGGCCGGAGCGAAAACGCCGGTCCGCCCGGCTCAGGCGCTGGTCACCGATGCAGGCGCGCGCGATGAGCCGCCGATCGGCGTCGAAATCCACACGCCCGGCATCCGCTGGGACATGCTTTTCGCCTTCTTCCTGCGCCTGATGGGAGCAGTCTGGCTGCTGCGGGGGCTGAGCTATTGGGCGCTGATTCTCGGCATGGGAGATGTCGCGCTGCATGATGAAAGCCGGCTGCGCCAGGCGCTGGTCATCGCTTTCGCGCTGCTCGACTGCGTGGCCGGTGTGGGGATCTGGCTGAATTCGCCATGGGGGAAAAGCCTGTGGATATTCCTGCTGGTTTGCGAAGCCGCTTTGGGGTTTTCCGGCCTTTCCGGCCTCGTTTCCCAAAGAACGGCTTTGTCTTCCGCTTCGGTGATGGTGATGTTCTTTGTTCTCGCCTATGCGGTGCGTGCGCGGTATCGCGGAAAGATATGATGCGGTTCCCGGTCTTTCATTCGAGTCAGGAGACGTATGAAAAGCCGCGCTTCGGTTTAACTTTTCAGCAAACTTAAGAAATCCTGTGAGTCATACTTTGTTCATTTCAAAGTATGAACTTCAAATTTACGCTGGAATTTAAACTCATTTTCATCCGACTTGCCTATCTTCTGTTCCATAAGACGAGGACGAGCAACAAGCGCGCCTCAATAGAACAGGGGTACGGTGATATGAAAAACGCGAATGTTGCGCGTAGTGTCGATACGTCGACAGAAGCCGCGCAGGCGGTTCGTCCGCTTTATCTTGAATCCCTCGCACTGGTGGAGCGACTCCACAGGCGTTTGCTTGATGTGATCAAGGATGAGTTCGACCGCCGTGGTCGCGCTGATGTGAACAGCGTGCAGGCATTGCTGCTCTACAACATCGGAGACAATGACGTAACCGCGAGCGAACTGCGCACGCGTGGTTACTATCTCGGCTCGAATGTTTCCTACAACGTCAAGAAGCTTGTCGAGCTGGGCTATCTCTCGCATCAGCGTAGCCGGGTTGACCGTCGTTCCGTGCGAATCCGCCTCGCGCCGAAGGGCGAAGAGGTTCATGCGATCGTCGCGGCCCTCTACGACAAGCATATCCGCACGGTCGAGCAGATCGGCGGGATCACCGCGAAGGATTTCGATACGCTCAATCAGGCCCTGATGCGGCTCGATCGCTTCTGGACAGACCAGATCCGCTATCGGCTGTGACGCAAGTCGGTTTGATGCCGACCCGCTTTTGCGGAACGCGTTGACCATATCAGAGGGCAGGACTGGCTGCGCGCGGGTGAGCGCGCTGCCGGTTTGCCCAGCAGGAAAAGCCCGCCTTCCGGTGGGCTTTTGTCTTGTCTATGGTAACGAGGACGTGAGAAGCGCGTGATCGGATGGGCGCGCCACATTTTCGCCTGAGAGTCGCGGCTTTCCATATCCTGTTGACGGAGCACCGCTTCCGGTGCAGGCGATCATCCTTGGTTAAGGAAGCCTGACTATGGATGTCGGCAGAGGCCCTGACAGCCTGAAGGAGCGGGAAATGGCGCGCGAGATCAAGATCACCGGTACGGGTCCAGAGGCGGATCGCCGGCGTTTCATCGCTGGCGCTGCCGGGCTTCTCGGCGCGGGCTGGTTCGGCCCGGCCCTCGCGCAGAGCGGGACCGTTGGCGGGCAGGCCGAGTGGGCGCAGAGCTATGATGCCGGCGGCCAGAAAACACGAAACATCATCACCGCGCACCCCATTCTTTCGCAGGCAACGGTGCAGGCGACCGAAGGCGCGATCCGTGTCTATCAGGAAATCGTGGCACGCGGCGGACACACGCCGCTTCCCTCCAACCAGCGCCTCACGCTGGGCACACGCCATGCCAACGTGCAGGAGCTTCGCCAGCGGTTGATCGAGCTTGGCGATCTGTCGTCCAATGCCGGCAATTCGAATGTCTTCGATTCCTATGTGGATCAGGCCGTCAAGCGCTATCAGGCCCGCCATGGCCTCACTCCGACGGGGACCGTTGGGGCGCAGACCTTCGCAGCGCTCAATACATCCGCTCAGATCCGTCTCAAGCAGCTCGAGGTCAACCTCGTACGCCTGCGCTCCTATAGCGGCAATCTCGGGTCGCGCCATGTGACGACGAATATTCCCGCCGCCTATATCGAGACCGTGGAGAACGGCACGGTCGCCACGCGCCATGTCGCGGGCGTGGGCAAGGTGGATCGGCAATCGCCGATCATGAACGCCAAAATCCTCGACGTGAACTTCAATCCGTTCTGGACGGTGCCGGCTTCGATCATCAAGAAGGACCTGATCCCCTTGATGCGCAAGAATCCGAACTACCTCACGGAGCAGAAAATCCGCATCATCAACCGTCAGGGGCAGGAAATTCCACCGGCGCAGGTGAACTGGAGCACCGAGGAAGCCACTCAGTATATGTTCCGGCAGGATCCCGGCGGGGAATACAATTCTCTGGGTTTCGTGCGGATCAATATTGCCAATCCGCATGGCGTTTACATGCATGATACGCCGGCCAAGGGGATTTTCGGCGACGATTATCGCTTCGTTTCCTCAGGATGCGTGCGCGTCCAGAATGTCCGTGACTATATCTATTGGATCTTGCAGGACAATCCGCAATGGACGCGCGACGCGATCGATACCGCCCTGCGTTCTGGCCAGCGCATCGATGCGCGCCCGCGTGAGCCGATTCCCGTCTATTGGGTCTACATCACTGCATGGGGCACGCCGGAGGGGATTATCCAGTTCCGCGACGATATCTATGGTCGCGACGGAGTTGGCCCAGGCGCGCTCACCGAAGCCCTGCGCGAGGGGGATGACAGGCCGGAATAACGGTCCTCGGCCTGCTGCTCCCTATTTATCGCGCGACCAAAGCGTCCCCTGCGACAGGATCTGATCCGGCAGCGGCTCCTTCGGATTCTCCTTGAGCGTGTAGTACATCGCACTCACGCGGAGGAATGATGTGAAATTATTCTTGTCGTGGCCTGCCTCGAGAGATTCCTCATAAAGGCGCCCGACGAAATTCGGCAGTGAAACCTTATATTCCGCCGCAATTCCCTCAAGCGTTCGCCAGAAAATATTTTCCAGACGAATGCTCGTCACGACTCCCGCAATCCGGATCGAGCGCGATCGCGACTGCCATAGTTCGGGATTCGCCCCCGTAAACAAGCTCAACATTGAATGCCTTTGACGCAGGATTTGCGGGCGCGCCGGAGTTCTTCGACGCGATCGCGAAGAATGCTAGATCTGAAACCATTTCAGTTTCGATCAGGTCAGAATTTGTTCGATCCCTTGCGTATTGTGACTTTTGGACAGGAAGGGCATAGCAAGGAAATCATCCAGCTTTTCATGCGCCTCCGATGACACACGGTTAGCGTCAAAGGAGCCCATAACGCCGATAATCTGCACAACAGAAAGGATAAATTTTCGATCTCTTGGTGAAAGGGTCGATAACTCCTCCATGACCTCAAAAATGTAGGGCTCTTTCGACAGGTAGGCGGCAAATATCTCTCGATATTCGAGGAGGGCATCTTTCTCTTGTGTCATGTCGTGTTTTATGTGGCTGTCTGACATCAATAAGCCTCCTGACAAGGTTAGTTTTTCTTTTTATTATTATGTCGTCATGTGTATTTGTAAGTTTTAATCTTGTTTAATCACAGGTAATGAGCGTAACAGGTTCTATAAGAGGTTGGTAACATTATTATACTACGGCTTCTAAATCGTTGCCTTTCCTCCCAAACTCGGTGGACAACTTACACAAGCGTTTTTGTTCGCGTGATTTTTGCGCTCAAACGAAGAAAAAAAGCCGAATTCCCGCAAGGTCCACGAAAAAAAGCCGCGCCTGGTTTTGCCGCGGCCCTCTTGCTCGTTGTCGTCATTCCCACTAGGTACGGGCGGCAATAACGGTCGGGCATCCTGCCTGGGCCGGATGCAACGGAAGTTGATCATGAACGCTCCTGCTTCGATCCGTTCGAACTCATTCTTCTCGGCGGGCCTTTCCGATGCCGACCCGGAGATCGCGGAGGCCGTTCGCCTCGAACTCGGTCGTCAACGTGATGAAATCGAGCTTATCGCTTCCGAGAACATCGTTTCGCGCGCGGTGCTGGAGGCGCAGGGCTCGGTCCTGACCAACAAATATGCCGAGGGCTATCCCGGCCGCCGTTATTATGGCGGCTGCCAGTTCGTGGATATCGCGGAAAATCTCGCGATTTCCCGTGCCAAGGCGCTGTTCGGCTGCGAATACGTCAATGTGCAGCCCAATTCGGGCAGCCAGGCGAATCAGGGCGTCTTCATGGCGCTGATGAAACCCGGCGATACTTTCATGGGGCTGAACCTCGCCGCTGGTGGTCACCTCACGCATGGGGCGCCGGTCAATGTGAGCGGCAAGTGGTTCAATGTCGTGGCTTACAACGTGAAGCCCGATACGCATCTCATCGACATGGAGGAGGTCGAGCGCCTCGCCCATGAGCACAAGCCGAAAGTGATCATCGCCGGCGGTTCGGCCTATTCCCGCCACTGGGATTTCGAGGGTTTCCGCCGCATCGCCGATGCTGTCGGTGCTTATTTCATGGTGGATATCGCGCATTTCGCGGGGCTTGTCGCCGGTGGCGCGCATCCCTCGCCATTCCCGCATGCGCATGTCGCCACCACGACGACTCACAAGACCCTGCGCGGTCCGCGCGGCGGCATGATCATGACCAATGATCCCGAGCTTGCGAAGAAGTTCAACTCGGCGATCTTCCCCGGCCTGCAGGGCGGGCCGCTCATGCATGTGATCGCGGCGAAGGCGGTGGCGTTCCACGAGGCGCTCCAGCCGGAATTCCGCACCTATGCGCGCGAGGTGGTGAACAACGCGCAGGTTCTCGCCAATGCGCTGAAGTCGCATGGTTTCGACATCGTCGCCGGCGGCACGGACAATCATCTCATGCTGGTCGATCTGCGGCCCAAGAAGGTTACGGGTGTCGCGGCTGAAAAGGCGCTGGGACGCGCGCATATCACCTGCAACAAGAACGGCATTCCCTTCGATCCCGAAAAGCCGATGGTGACCTCGGGTATCCGTCTCGGCACGCCGGCAACGACCTCGCGCGGTTTCGGAGCCGCCGAGTTCAGCGCGATCGCGGCGCTGATCGCCGAGGTGATCGACGGTCTTGCCAAGAACGGGGAAGAGGGCAACGCCGCCACCGAAGCCTCGGTCAAGTCGCGCGTTCACGCGCTCACCGCGCGCTTCCCGATCTATTGAGGAAAAAGGTGCATGCGCTTATGCCGGGAATAGGGGCGTGCTCCCTTGGTCCGGCAAGCCTGAAGAGGAAAGAGGCGCATGCGCTGCCCTTATTGCGGTTCGCTCGATACCCAGGTGAAGGACAGCCGCCCGACGGAAGACCATTCGGCCATCCGTCGCCGGCGGATCTGCCCGGATTGCGGCGGCCGTTTCACGACTTTCGAGCGCATCCAGCTGCGTGAATTGACCGTTGTGAAGCGTTCGGGGCGTCGGACGCCATTCGACCGCGACAAGCTCGCCCGCTCCATCGAGGTTGCCCTGCGCAAACGACCCGTTGACCCGGAGCGGATCGAGCGATTGATCAACGGTGTTGTCCGCCAGCTCGAAAGCCAGGGCGAAGGCGAGGTAACCAGCGAGGAAATCGGCAATCTCGTGATGGATGGGCTGAAGACCCTCGACGATATCGCCTATGTCCGTTTCGCCTCGGTCTATCGCAACTTCCGCGAAGCCAAGGAATTCGGGGCGCTGATCGATGAACTCGCAGCCGAGCCGCGCGATCCAGCCGCGAGGGGCGACGAATAATGTCATCCAATCGCGATGTCGCCTTCATGCGCGCGGCCCTTGCCTTCGCGGCGCGCGGCTTGGGAAATACCGCGCCGATGCCTTCCGTCGCCGCGCTTGTCGTGGATGAGAGCCGAGACCCGCCACGGATTCTGGCCAGGGGAAGAACGGCGAAAGGCGGACGCCCGCATGCCGAGGCCCGCGCGCTCGATGCCGCCGGCGCGGCGGCGCGCGGCGCGACACTTTATGTAACGCTCGAACCCTGCGCGAAGCGTTCGCAGACCTATTATGGCCCTTCCTGCACGGAGAGGGTGCTGGAGGCGGGAATCGCCCGCGTGGTGATCGGTGCGCCGGACCCGTCCCCCTTTGCAGCCGGCGAGGGCGCGGCGCGGCTGCGCGCGGCAGGGGTCGCGGTTGTCGAAGGCGTGCTTGCGGAAGAGGCGGGGCGGCTCAATCGCGGCCATTGCCAGCGTGTAAGGCTGGGGCGCCCCTTCGTGCAGGTGAAGATGGCCATGAGCGCGGATGGTTTCGCGGGAACGGCGGATCGCAAGCCGATCGCGATCACGGGAGAGCTTGCGCGCGCCTACACGCATCGCCTGCGCGCGGGGGCGGATGCATTGGTGACCGGAATAGGCACCGTGATCGCCGATGACCCGCTGCTTGATTGCCGCCTGCCCGGCATGGCGGATCATTCTCCGCTGCGGGTGATTGCCGATACGCGCGGGCGTTTCGATCCCGCCTGCCGGATCGCGCGGGACGCGGCGCGCGTGCCGGTTCTCGTCGCCACGGCGGCGCCCGGTGACCTCACAACGCGGCTGGCAGGTCTTGCCGGAATAGAGGTCATGGGCGTGCCGGAGAGCGGCGGGCATCTCGATCTTGGCGCGCTCCTCGCGGCTTTGGGCGCGCGCGGGATCACGCGGGTGCTGGTCGAGGCCGGTTCCGATCTTGCGAATGCCATCGCGGCGGCCGGGCTGTGCGACGAACTTGTCCTGCTTACCGGCCCGGCCAATGCCGGGCAGGGACTCGCGGCGCTGGGGCCGGCCCTTGCGCAATGGCGCCGGAGCGCCATCTGCGTGGAAAGCCGCCTTCTCGATGCAGACAAGCTGGAAATCTACAGAAAGGAAAGCTGATGTTCACCGGCATCGTGACGGATATCGGCGAGATCATCCATGCGGAGGGGGAGGGCAAGCTGCGCCGCTTCCGCATCGCCAGCGCATACGAGGCGCAGGGCATCGCGATCGGCGCTTCCATCGCCTGCGCGGGAATCTGCCTCACCGTCACGCATCGCGGCGCCGCGAGCCATGGCGCGGGCGATACGCATCCCGGAAGCTGGTTCGAGGTCGAGGCGGCGGCGGAGACCCTTCGCCTCACCTTGGCGGGCGAATGGCGGGTAGGCACCAAGGTCAATCTCGAACGGGCACTGAAACTCGGTGACGAATTGGGGGGGCATATCGTCACGGGGCATGTCGATGCACTGGCCGAGATCGTCACCCGCGAGGAAGTGACACCCGACGACGCGAATTGGGGCGCAACCGCCCGCTTCACCCTGCGCGCGCCCAAGCCGCTTCACCGCTTCATCGCCACGAAAGGCTCCGTCGTGCTCGATGGGGTGTCGCTGACCGTGAACAATGTCGAGGATGACCTGTTCTCGGTGCTGCTCATTCCCCACACGCTCAAGGTCACGACATTCGGGAGAAGCGAGGCCGGCGACAAGGTTCACCTTGAAGTTGATCTCATGGCGCGCTATGCCGCGCGCCTTGCGCAAACAGCTTAAGCGCTCTATCCCGCTTCTCTCAACCGGAGACAAAGCCCATGGCCGAGGCCGCGCGCCGCGCCCTTCCTGATTTCGATGCCGCCGGCGCGCATTTCGTGCTGGTGGAAGGGCGCTTTTACGACGATCTCAACGATATGCTGATCGCCGGTGCGCGCGCGGCGCTTGAGAAGGCGGGCGCGAGCGTGGAAGTTGTCACGGTTCCGGGAGCACTTGAAATCCCGGTCGCCATCGAGATCCTCCAGCATCAGGTCGAAGCCGGCCTGCGCCGTATCGACGGCTATGTCGCGCTCGGCGTGGTGATCCGCGGCGAGACGACGCATTATGAGATTGTCTCCAACGAGAGTGCGCGCGAATTGATCGCGCTTGCGAGCCGTCGCCGTCTTGCTTTCGGCAACGGCATCCTCACGGTGGAAAATCACGATCAGGCGGAAACGCGCGCCAATCCTGCCAAGTCGGACAAGGGTGGCGATGCCGCGCGCGCCGCACTGGCGCTCCATGCGCTCAAGATGGGACCATCGCGATGACGAAGACGCTCGCCTCGCGTGGAGAGAAAAGGTCGGCTGCCCGCCTTGCGGCGGTTCAGGCGCTTTATCAGATGGAAATCGCCGCGAAGGGGCTCAACGAAGTTTTCGCTGAATTCGAGAGCTTCTGGATGGGGCGCGAGATCGAGGGCGATCAGTACAAACCCGCCGAGGGCAAGCTCTTCCGTCAGCTTGTCGAGGGGGTTCTGGGCGAGCAGATCGCGATCGACCGCCGTATCGATACGCTGCTTGCCGATGGCTGGCCGCTCAAGCGGATCGAGGCGCTGATGCGGGCGGTTTTGCGCGCGGGCACATATGAATTGATGCACAGGGCCGAAACGCCTGTGCGTGTGGCGATTTCGGAATATGTCGATATCGCTTCGGCGTTCCTCGATCGGGATGAGGTCGGCATGATCAACGCCGTGCTCGATCGTCTCGCCAAGGAAGACCGCGCGGAAGAGCTCGCGCGGCCGTCACGCCAGAGCTAAAGCGGAGGCGCGGAGATGACGGCGATCCTCTCGGAATTCGAGCTGATCGCCCGCTATTTCGCGCCGATGAGCGGTGAGGGCGCCTTCGGGCTTCTCGACGATGCGGCGGCCTTCACGCCGCGCAAGGGCTGCGATCTTGTCGTCACCAAGGATGCGCTTGTCGAGGGCGTGCATTTCTTTCCCCATGACCCGCCGGACGCGATCGCCCGCAAGATCTTGCGGGTGAACCTGTCGGATCTGGCCGCCAAGGGGGCGGTTCCGCGCGGTTTCCTGCTCGCGCTCGGGCGCGGGAAGAGGCAGAACGAGGCGTTTTTCGAGGTCTTCGCGCCGGCGCTTGCGCAGGAGAGCCGGACGCATGGCTGCGTCCTGCTCGGCGGGGATACGGTGAAGACGGGGCAGGCCTTTTTCTGCATCACCGCTTTCGGGGAGGTGCCGACCGGGCGGATGGTGCGACGCCAGAGCGGCGAAGCCGGAGATGCGCTCTATGTCTCCGGGACGATCGGCGATGCCGCTCTGGGATTGCGGCTGCGCCTTGAGCCAGATTCCGCCTGGGCGAAGGCGCTTCTCCCGAACCATCGCGATTTCCTGCTCGATCGTTATCTTCATCCGCAACCGCGTCTTGCGCTTGCGCCCGTGCTGCTCGCCCATGCCAGCGCGGCGATGGATATCTCCGACGGGCTGGTGGGGGATTGCGACAAGCTCGCCGCGGCACTCGGCCGGACCATCTCGATCGGCGATGTCCCGCTTTCGGATGCGGCCCGCGCGGCGCTAGCGCTCGATGCATCCCTG
Source organism: Pseudomonadota bacterium (assembly GCA_020161575.1). Taxonomy (GTDB): domain Bacteria; phylum Pseudomonadota; class Alphaproteobacteria; order Rhizobiales; family Beijerinckiaceae; genus Rhabdaerophilum. Next base: position 249,495 of record JAIUNR010000003.1, on the reverse strand, counting down.
ATCGACGTCATCCTCACAGGCGGTGACGACTACGAAATCCTGGCGGCCATCCCGCCGGGCAAGGAGATGCGTTTCATCAAAGAAGCCTTGCGCGCCGGCGTTCCGGTTGCGAAGATAGGCCAACTCGACAGCGTCGGAACGGAAAAGACTTGGCTTGGCCCGGATGGCCGGCCGCGCGATTTCGCCCGGCGTTCCTACACCCATTTCTAGCGCGTGGAGCGGCGGCTTCCGTCTGCCCCTCCCACGCAGCCGCAGGATCTGACATGCCCTTTGATGATGCGCTGGCGCGCAGGAATGCCGTTGTCCTGGCATTCGCCTCCGTTTTCGCCGGCGCGAATGCCGCCGTGCTGTTTTCAACCGGCGCGATTGTCGGCCAGAGCCTCGGCCCCTCGCCGGAATGGGCGACGGCGCCGATCACCGCTTTCGTGCTCGGAACGGCGGCGACCACCATGCCCGCAGCGTTTCTCGCACGCCGGTTCGGTCGTCGCCTCGCCTACCAGACCGGCACGGTTCTGGGCATTCTCGCGGGGCTGGTTGCTGCCTATTCAATCCGCGAAGGCTTGTTCGTTACCTTCATGCTGGCTGCGGCCTTGTGCGGTGCCTATCAGGCATTCGTGATCTCCTATCGCTTCGGGGCGACCGACAATGCCAGCCCGGCCTTTCGGCCGCGCGTGATTTCCTATGTGCTTCTGGGCGGGGTGGCATCGGCTTTCGTGGGGCCGCAGCTTGTCATCTACTCCAAGGATCTCTTCCCGCCCTTCACCTTCCTGCCGAGCTATCTTTTCCAGTCGGCTGTCGCGCTTCTGGCCCTCCTGTGCCTCTTCGCCTACCGCGACGGCCCGCCGCCGGCTGTCAACAACCAGGCGCCGGCGCGCCCCTTGCGCGAGATCCTCAAATCACACCGGCTCAAGGTCGCGATCCTGTCCGGCGCCATCGCGCAGGCGTTGATGAACCTGATCATGACTGCCGCGCCGCTTGCGATGATCGGTTGCGCGCTCACGACCACCGATGCCGCGCTGGGCATCCAGTGGCATATCGTGGGGATGTATCTGCCCGGCTTCTTTACCGGCCATCTTATCGCGCGCTGGGGTGTTTACCCCGTGATGCTGACGGGGCTCGCGATTCTCGGGGCCTGCGCGCTGGTTGCGATATCCGGCATCTCGCTCGAGCATTTCTTCGTTGCGTTGATCCTGCTCGGCGTGGGGTGGAACTTCGCCTTCGTCGGCGCGACAAGCATGGTCGCGGAGGGGCAGAAACCCAACGAGCGCAACAAGATCCAGGGCTTCAACGATCTCGTCATCTTCGGCATCACGGCGATCGCCTCGCTGTCCTCGGGCAAGATCCTCGCGGCTTTCGGCTGGTCCAGCCTCAACCTCACGATGTTCCCCTTCCTTGTCGTGGCGGCGGGAATGGTGATCTGGCTGGCGGCGGGCGAGCGCAGGACCGTGCGAGGCGGATGAAAACCGGTCGATAAACCGGCCGTTGGCGCTTAAAATTGCCACATTCGACCCAGGGGGCGTGGATTTGGGGTTAAAGGTTTGTTAACACCCTTGCCGATCGGCGGGCGGAAAAGGGGGCGGGAGGCCCTCGTTGCCCGAGTTCGAGCACCAAAAAACGAGTAAAACCATGACAGCTCTTCTCGCTATCATCGCGCTCGGTGCCCTCTCCATCCTCTATGCGATCATCACGATCAAATCCGTGATGGCACAGGATGCGGGCAATGCGCGCATGCAGGAAATCGCCGGCGCCATCGCAGAAGGCGCGAGTGCCTATCTCAAGCGGCAATACAACACCATCGCCATTGTCGGTGTCGCGATTTTCGCGGCTGCCTGGGCGTTGCTCGGCTGGCAGGTTGCGATCGGTTTCGCGATCGGTGCCGTGCTTTCCGGCCTCGCCGGCTTCATCGGCATGAATGTCTCGGTCCGCGCCAATGTGCGCACCGCGCAGGCCGCGATGAAGAGCCTCGCCGGCGGTCTCGACCTCGCTTTCAAGGCGGGCGCGGTGACCGGCATGCTGGTTGCTGGCCTCGCGCTGCTGGGCGTGGCGGTTTACTACCTCGTTCTCACTGAAATCCTGAAGCTGGCGCCCGCCAGCCGCACCGTGATCGACGCGCTGGTCGCGCTCGGCTTCGGCGCCTCGCTGATTTCGATCTTCGCGCGCCTCGGCGGCGGCATCTTCACCAAGGGCGCCGATGTCGGCGCGGATCTGGTGGGCAAGGTCGAAGCCGGCATCCCGGAGGATGATCCGCGCAATCCGGCCGTGATCGCCGACAATGTGGGCGACAATGTCGGCGATTGCGCCGGCATGGCGGCCGACCTGTTCGAGACCTATGCGGTGACGCTTGTTGCGACGATGGTTCTCGCGGCGATCTTCTTCGCCACGGCGCCCTCGCTCGGCGCGGCGATGCTCTACCCGATGGCGATCGGCGCGGCCTGCATCGTCACCTCGATCATCGGCACCTATTTCGTCAAGCTCGGTGCCAATGGCTCGATCATGGGCGCGCTCTACAAGGGGCTGATCGCCACCGGCGTGCTTTCCGTCGTCGGTCTCGGCGCGGCAACCTCGCTGACCATCGGCTGGGGCGCCATCGGCACGGTCGCCGGCAAGGTCATTACCGGGCAGGCGCTGTTCTATTGCGGGCTGATCGGCCTCGCCGTGACCGCGCTCATCGTGTGGATCACCGAATATTACACCGCGACGGGCAAACGCCCGGTGGTGTCGATCGCGCAGGCTTCGGTGACGGGGCATGGCACGAACGTGATCCAGGGCCTCGCGGTTTCGCTTGAATCCACCGCATTGCCGACGATCGTGATCGTCGGCGGCGTGATCTTCACTTATCAGCTCGCGGGTCTGTTCGGCACTGCGATCGCGACCGCGACCATGCTCGGCCTCGCCGGCATGATCGTTGCGCTCGACGCCTTCGGTCCGGTGACGGACAATGCGGGCGGCATCGCCGAAATGGCAGGCCTTCCCAAGGAAGTCCGCCAGTCGACCGACGCGCTCGACGCCGTCGGCAACACGACCAAGGCGGTCACCAAGGGCTATGCGATCGGTTCGGCGGGCCTTGGCGCGCTGGTGCTCTTCGCGGCCTATAGCGAGGATCTCAAGTTCTTCGTCGCGAATGCGGACAAATATCCGTTCTTCAAGGGCGTCGTGATCGATTTCTCGCTCTCCAATCCGTATGTCGTCGTCGGTCTGCTGCTGGGCGGGTTGATCCCGTTCCTGTTCGGCGGCATCGCGATGACCGCCGTCGGCCGCGCCGCGGGCGATGTCGTCATCGAGGTTCGCCGCCAGTTCAAGGAAAAGACCGGAATCATGGCGGGCACGGACAAGCCGGATTACGCCCGCGCGGTCGATATGCTGACCAAGGCGGCGATCCGCGAGATGGTGATCCCCTCGCTGCTTCCCGTGCTCTCGCCGGTCATCCTCTTCTTCGCGATTAACATGCTCGCGGGCAAGTCGGCGGCCTTCTCGGCCGTTGGCGCGATGCTGCTCGGCGTGATCGTGACCGGCCTCTTCGTCGCCATCTCGATGACTTCGGGTGGCGGTGCCTGGGACAACGCCAAGAAGAGCTTCGAGGATGGTTTCGTCGACAAGGACGGCGTGCGCCATCTCAAGGGCTCGGACGCGCACAAGGCGTCGGTGACGGGCGATACCGTCGGCGACCCCTACAAGGATACCGCCGGCCCGGCGGTCAATCCGGCGATCAAGATCACGAACATCGTGGCCTTGCTGCTGCTGGCGATCCTTGCGCATTGAGGAAAATACGGTCCGGCTCCCACGAGGGGCCGGGCCGCCCCCGAACTTCGCCAAGGCAAACAAAAACCCCGCGAGCGATCGCGGGGTTTTTGTTTTTCGGGCCGGCCCTTGGGGCAGGCTATGCCGCTTTTACACCGCGCTGGCGCCGATGCGGCGGAAGAGGCTGGCGAGGAAGTGGTTATCCGCGCCGCCGGTGGGGGTTGTGCGCGAAATGAAATCGAACACAACGCCATCCTTCAGGCCGTAATTGGCGACGCGCTCGACCTTGTTCTTCTTGTCGAGATAGACCGCGATCACCCGCTGGTCCGTGATCCGCTCGTTCATGAAGAGAACCGGCTGGCTGACCTTCTGGGAGATGTAATAATAAGTCTGGGAACCCACGGTGGAGGTTGTGGAAGGCGTGCCGAGTACCAGCACGACCTGCTCCGCCGAAGAGCCCGGCTTGATCTGTTCCAAGGCCTTCTCGTCGAGCACGAAGCCGCGTGTTCCAACGCCCTGATCGGCGACAAGACATCCACCAAGCGCAAGCGAGGCCGCGAGAATACCACCGAAAACGAGGCCGTTGCGGCGAAACGGGAGAGAAACGGATTTCAAGATCGGGACTCCATCGGGACGGCCTATGCGGATATTCGGATCGCGGCATGCTTTGCACCTGACGCGATCAGGGCTATGGATGCCCAAATCGGGCGGGAAAGACAATCTCCGTTCGACAAAATTCGTTCCGGGACAGAGCGAAGAAGGCAAAAACCGGGTCAATTCCCCTATTCAGGCGAGGCGAATGATATCGTTCCCGTTTTTCAGGAAGAAGGCGGATCCTGTCGCAGCGCTCTACGGCGATATCGTGGCGGCGGCGCGCGATCCGGGGGCCTATCGCGATTTTGGCGTCGCGGATGATTTCGAAGGGCGCTTCGAACGTCTGGTTCTTGTCGCCACGCTGGTGCTGCGCCGCCTGAAGGCGCTGCCGGCGCCGGCGGAAGATGTGGCGCAGCGTCTTGTCGATCGCCTTTTCGCGGATCTGGATGATGGTCTGCGCCGCTCGGGCGTGGGTGATCTCTCCGTCGGCAAGAAGATGAAAGGCCTCGCGAAAGGTTTTTATGGCCGCGCCGAGGTCTATACGCAGGCGCTGGCGACGGGCGAGGCGGCGATGCGGGATGCGCTCGCGCGTAATCTCTTCTCTGGCCGGGTCGAGGCAGATGCCGTTGCCCCCGGCCTGATCGATGAGGTCACGCGCCTCGAAAAAGCGTTGGAAGAAGCTTCGCTCGATGCGCTGCTTGCGGGGCGCGTGCTGAGCCCCCAATATTCATCTGTCGCTGCCAGCGGAGCCGAGCCCTCATGACGAAGATCTCCCTTCCTTTCACGCATCCCGTGGCGGTCGCCACCCTGCACGGCGAGACGCATCTCAAGCTGGCGCCGAATGCGGAGGCGCGTCAGCGCATCGCGCGGCATCTCCAGCTCGACAGGGTGGAGAAACTCGAAGGGCATTTCGAGATTTCACATGCCGCCAGCGGCCTTGTTACGGTCGGAGGCGCCTTCGAGGCGGATATCCGCCCGATATGCGTCGTCTCGCTCGAAGCATTCGACCAGCATCTGCGCGTGGAAATCGCCATCCGCTTCGCGCCGGAAGGGCTGATCGAGAAGATGACCAAACGCGCCGAGGAAAATGAGGACGAGGATTTCGAGCCGCCCGATGCCATCACCGATGGCGCGATCGATTTCGGCGCATTGCTCGTCGAGGTGCTGGCCTTGGCGCTTGATCCCTATCCGCGCAAGCCTGGCGCGGCGTTTTCCGGGTTGATCGAGGATGCCGGCACCGTCTCCCCGTTTGCCGCTCTCAAGGCGCTCAAAGACGAGTCCTGAGCTGTCCTTTCCCAATTCTTCGATGGAATCAGCAGCTTTCATAGCAAGGTCACTGAAAATGACGGTTTCTGTCTTGCGTGGTGAAGATACACCTTCTATGCCGACAGACCGTCGCCGGCTGTTCAGGGCGGCGATCACGGCCAGCGGTCGCGACGAGGGGCGAATTTCTACATGAATCAGGCGGCGGCCGGCCAGGGCGCATCTGGCAAGATGCGGATTTCGCTCGACGCGATGGGGGGCGATCATGGTCCCTCCGTCACCATTCCCGGCGCGGCGCGCGCGCTCGAACGCCACCCCGATATCGAATTCCTGCTTTTCGGCCGTTCAGACCTGATCGAAGCCGAACTTGCGCGGTTTCCCGCCTTGCGCGCCCGGTCCACAATCCACCACACGGATGTCGCGGTTTCGATGGATGAGAAACCGAGCCAGGCGCTGCGTCAGGGGCGCTACAAATCCTCGATGTGGCAGGCGATCGAGGCCGTCAAGAAAGGCGAGGCTTCCGCCTGCCTCTCCGCAGGCAATACCGGCGCGCTGATGGTGATGAGCCGCTTCTGCCTGCGCATGATGGCGGGCGTCGACAGGCCGGCGCTCGCCTGCATGTGGCCGACGGCGCGCGGTGAATCCATCGTTCTCGATGTCGGCGCCTCGATCGGCGCGGAGGCCGAGAACCTGGTTGATATGGCGATCATGGGATCGGCCATGGCCCGCATCGTTTTCGATATCGACCGGCCCAGCGTCGGGTTGCTCAATGTCGGGGTCGAGGAGGTCAAGGGGATAGAGCAGGTCAAGGAAGCGGCCCGCATCCTCAAGGAGGCGAAGCTGCCGAACCTCGCCTATGCCGGCTTCGTCGAGGGTGACGATATCGGCAAGGGCACGGTGGATGTCGTCGTCACGGAAGGATTTGCAGGCAATATCGCGCTCAAGACCGCAGAAGGAACCGCGCGACAGATGGCGGAATACCTGCGTTCGGCGATCGAACGTTCTTTTCTCGCCAAGATCGGTTACCTCTTTGCCCGCGGCGCCTTCCGCGCGTTGCGCCACAAGATGGACCCACGCCGCGTCAATGGCGCGGTGTTCCTCGGTCTCGACGGCATCGTCGTCAAGAGCCATGGTGGCACGGACGAAACGGGCTTCGCCGCCGCGATCGATGTCGCCTATGACATGGTGAAATACGAATTGCTCGGCAAGATTTCGAAGGCACTGGCTGAGCGGGGCGAGTGGGTGCTCCCCGGCGCCTCATCGAGCATGGTCGAGGCGACTTCAGCGCGCAAACCATCGGAAAACCCGGTCACAAAGACGGAAGAACAATGATGCGTCGTGCCAGAATTCTCGGCCTCGGAAGCTACCTTCCTGCCCGCCGCGTGACCAACGAGGAACTTGCCCAGCGGGTCGATACGTCGGACGAATGGATCACCCAGCGCACGGGGATCAAGGCGCGTCATGTCGCGGCGGAGGGGGAGACAACCTCCATGCTCGCGACGCGCGCCGCGGAACGCGCGCTGGAAAATGCCGGGCTCAAGGCGGCGGATATCGACCTTATCGTGCTCGCCACCGCGACGCCGGATTATACCTTCCCAGCCGCGGCGACGCAGGTGCAGGCCGCGCTCGGCATCACCCATGGCGTTGCCTTCGATGTGGCGGCGGTGTGCTCCGGCTTCGTTTTCGCACTCTCGACGGCGGAGAAGTTCCTCATCGCCGGCTCGGCGAAGCGCGCGCTCGTCATCGGCGCCGAGACCTTCTCTCGCATCCTCGACTGGGAGGACCGCACGACCTGCGTGCTCTTCGGCGACGGCGCGGGCGCGGCGGTTCTGGAAGCTTACGATGCGCCGGGGACGATGCAGGATCAGGGGATCCTGACCACGCATCTGCGCTCGGACGGGCGCCATCGCGAGAAGCTCTATGTCGATGGCGGGCCGTCAAGCACGAAGACGGTCGGGCATCTGCGCATGGAGGGCAAGGAAGTCTTCAAACATGCGGTGGGCATGATCACCGATGTCATCGTCGATGCCTTCGCGGCGACCGGCTATTCGGCTGAGACGATCGACTGGTTCGTGCCGCATCAGGCCAATCGTCGCATTATCACCGCGAGTGCCGACAAGCTCGGGATCGCCCCCGAAAAGGTGGTGATCACGGTGCAGGATCACGGCAATACCTCTGCGGCCTCGATCCCCCTTGCGCTGGATGCCGCAATGCGCGATGGACGCATCAAGCGCGGCGATGTCGTGTTGATCGAGGCGATGGGCGGCGGCTTCACCTGGGGCTCCGCGCTCTTCCGCTATTGAGCGCTTGACCCGGAAGGTCGGGGCGATTAACGTTCAAAATCAGTAAGATAGATTTGAATCGATTTGAAGGAAACGGAAAGCTGGCTATGGCAGGGCAGACGATAACGCGAGCGGATCTTTGCGAGGCTGTCTATCAGAAGCTGGGCTTGAGCCGCGCTGAATCGTCGGATCTCGTCGAGGCGGTCCTGCGCGAGATCAGCGATACGCTCGCCAAGGGCGAGACCGTGAAGTTGTCTTCCTTCGGTTCGTTCATCGTCCGCCAGAAGGGCGAGCGAATCGGCCGCAACCCCAAAACCGGCGTCGAAGTGCCGATCACGCCGCGCAAGGTGCTGGTCTTCAAACCGTCGAATGTCATGCGCGCCCGCATCAATGGGCAGACCGTGGATGACGAGGACTGATTCCTGGAAGGCAGAACGCTGAATGGACAAGGCGCCTGACGCTTACCGCACGATCAGCGAAGTCGCGGAAGATCTCGATCTTCCGCAGCATGTCCTGCGTTTCTGGGAAACCCGCTTCACTCAGATCAAGCCGCTCAAGCGCGGCGGCGGTCGGCGCTATTACCGACCCGATGATGTCGAGCTTCTCAAGGGCATCCGCCACCTGCTCTACAAGGAAGGCTACACGATCAAGGGCGTGCAGCGCATCCTGAAGGAGCAGGGTGCGCGGGCGGTCCAGTCCGTGGCGCGTCCGCCGGAACCGGATGACTGGCAGATCCCGGAAGCGCCCGAGCCTGTACCCGTGCGGCCTCCGGTCGAGTCGCCTCTTGCGCCGGAACCGCAGGCCTCGGTTCTGTCAAATCCTGCCCCACTTGCGCCTCCGGTCACGCCCCCCCAGCCTGCCACAATGCCGGGCTGGACGCCGCTGCCTGTCTCCGCTGCGGTTCCGGAGGAAACAGAAACCCCTGCACCCGCTGCGGCGGTTGAAATCGTTCATCCCGCGCCGGCTGAAATTCCGGTGCCGCCGCCTGCCGCACGGCCGCAGGTATCGATGTTCCGTGGTGGCCTGATGCGCGGCGAAGCCAGCACCAGCGAGGCCGATGCGGATTTCGCCGCCGAACTGCGTGAGAAGCTCGAGCGCGAGCGTATGGCACCACATGCCCTGCCGCCTGCGCCGCCGGTTTTCCAACCACTCCCGATGCCGGATCAGAACCAGCGCGCGCTTCTCGGCACCGCGCTTGAGGAGCTGCTTGCGTGCAAGGGCATGGTGGAGCAGCTCCTTCGCAAGCGCGCGGCTACGGCGTAAGGATCAGCCGGAGATCAACCCGCGCTTGAGCAGATAGCGTCGGATCAGCCCGCGCATCGGTTCGAAGGTGAAAACCACCTTCTGCGCGCCGGCGGGCAGGATCACCGCGCGGAACACGCCATTAGCGCGCAAAACCTTGGCGGGTTTGCCATCGATCTCTGCGAACCACCAAGGGTGCCAAATATCGTTGAGCAGCAGCACGCCGCCCCTGCTGGCCGACACCTCGATCTCGACTTCGGTATTCGTATAACGGGTGATACGTGCGGCGCTGGTGCCGCCGCGGAAGTTCCGTCGAGGCAGGGGAAGTGCGCTCGGCTCGACGAAGGCGACTTTGGTGAGGTCGGTCGAGGGCCATTCGCCGGAAGAGATCAGCCAGTCCTGATCGGTTGCCTGAGCCTCTGGCACGATCATTACGCGCGGGAGAGCATCGGGATTCTCGTAGATATAGCCTTCCGCGGTGCGGGCGACGAGCGGCAGCGCGCTTTCCCCTAGAGCCGGGTCGATCTTTTCAATCGGAACCGATGTCGCGATATAGCGAAGCCCCAGGAGATTGGCGAAGGGCGAACGATACCCCCAGAAGAGCGGCGAGAATTTGCGCTGTTCGGGCGAGGCGACCTGATCGGGCGCGCCGGCGGCGGCGGCATAGCTCGCCACGCGCAAGGGATTGTAGCCGAGCGTGTTTTCCAGCTTGTGGATCAAGCCGATATTCGGCCATTCGAAGCCGAGCCCGACCAGTTCCACGCGATCGCGGCGGGTGTCGCTCCTCACGACATGCGCCTTGAGGAAATCGAGCGTCTCGTTGGGCGCGTCGGGGCGCAACTCGGCATAGACCGAGGGGGGAAGTCCGGTCGAATCGTTGGGGCGGATATTCCAGGCAAGGTCCGCCGCAAGCGTTGCTGCCAGGATCGCGGCCGCGCGCATCGGGTGAGCGCGGGCATGGCGGCAGGCATAGACCAGCGCTAGCGCCGAGGCGCCAAAGGTCGCCATGGCGATACCGATTTCCGGTAGCGCGCTGGTGGTTTTGCCAAGCCACAGCGCCATCCCGAGACCGGCGCAAAGGCTCAGAGCCGCAAAGAGCCCGGCCACCAGCAATACACGCCGCAACGCTGTGCCTTGTGGCGCCGAGAGCAGCGCATTGAGCCCAAATCCGGCAAGAATGGCGCCCAGCGCGCCGATCAGGAAGGTGGCATCCGCGGGACGACGGAAGAGATCGACGCCCGGCAGAAGGGCATAAAGGGTGCCGAAAACCGGTGTATAGCGCCCGAGCGCGTAAGCCAGCATCACGCCGAAGATCAGGGTGAATGTCACCATGCGCCGGGCATAGGCGAGGCGGCTTGTCAGCCAGCCCAGCGCCGCGATCAGCGGCAGCGCGCCCATGTAGAAATTCGCCATGTTCCGCGCCACGTTGGAATCGACGATATAGGGCCAATGCACCGAGGGGGCGCCCCAGAATTCCTCATTCGGCCCGATGGTGCCGAAGAGATTGGCGATCACGAAGGTCAGCAGGCTCGATGGGTGGAGCGAGCCTTTCGCCGCCTCGTCAAAACCGAACTGGGCGCGGTTGGAACCATCCGCGAAAGTCAGCACCATCAGAAGCTGGACCGAGATGATGGCGCCGCCGATCACCGCGCCGGAGAAAAGCGGGCGGATCGCCGCGCGCATCCGCGCCGGCATGCCCGGCCCGGAAACGATATGCGCCAGCGTGAACAGGGTGAGCGCGATAAGGCCGAGATACGCGACCTGATCCGGGCCGAGCACCATCAGCCCCGCGAAAAGGCCGGAGAGCGCCCCGTAACGCGCGGAGGAGAGACGAAGCCCGCGCTCCAGCATCCAGAGCGCCCAGGGGAAAAAGGTGAGGCTGAGGATCTGCCCGACATGCTGGATGCGCCATGCCGCGCTGCCGCCATAAGCAAAGCACAGGGCCGCGATGATCGCGGCGGCGGGATGCCAGCGCCGGTCACGCGCGAAGCCGATCATTCCCAGCGCGCCGAAGACCAGATTGGCGAAGACGACCCCATCCACCATCGCAAAGCCGGGATTCGGGGTGAACAGGGCCAGCAGCACGAAGCCGGGCGAGAAGATCAGCGATTGCGGATCCGCGATCTGGGGATGGCCCGAAAAGACATAAGGCGCCCAGAAAGGGCTTTGGCCGGAATGGATCGACTGCGCGAGAAAGGCGATCTGTGCCTGAAAATGCGCTTTCGCATCCCAGGGAATGGTGACCTGTCCCAAAAGCCATGGCCAGCATAGCAGCCCCGAGACAGCCAGAAGCAGCCCTATGACCGCGAACCATTGACGGTTGGCGCTGGCCGGACGGCCTGGCGAATAGACGAAAGCCGCGTCTTCCTTCGAAGACGCGGCATTTTTTTTGCGTGAAAGGCGCTGAAGCATCGCAACTCCCCGACGATGTTCCCGCGAGTCCAGGGCGCGTTTTGCGCCCCGGATGCCTAGCCGTTGACCGGCGCGTGGGCGACCATGGCATCGAAATCGATGAAATGGCCAGCGCGATCACGCTTCGAGGCAAGGTAGCGGATGTTTTCCGCCGTCTGCCGACCGAAGGCCCGCTGATCGGCGACCACCTCGAGACCGGCTGCCTTCAGCGCGCCGATCTTCTCGGGGTTGTTTGTCATCACGCGCACGGTCGAGACACCGAGCTGACGCAGCATCACGGCAGCGAAATCGAAGCGGCGCTGGTCGAGACCGAAGCCGAGGACCTCGTCCGCGTCATAGGTGTCCCAGCCCTGCGACTGAAGCTTGTAGGCGCGCATCTTGTTCGAGATGCCGTTGCCACGTCCTTCCTGATCGAGATAGAGCAGGATGCCGCCATCGCTCTCCGCCATTTTCTGGACGGTGCCGCGCAGCTGGTCGCCGCAATCGCATTTGAGCGAGCCGAAAAGATCCCCGGTCAGGCAGGCGGAATGCATGCGGATGGCCACGGGCTTCGACAGATCCGGCTTGCCGACGATGATCGCGACCTGATCGCGCAGGCCCTCGCCGCCGCGGAAGACGACGAATTCGGTTTCCGCCGCGAATTCCAGCGGCACCGGCGCGCGGCCGACGATCTTCATCGCTTTGACCTGGCTGGCGCGGTAATCGCGGATATCGGCGGCGTCCACGGTGGCGATCCCCGCGCCGAGCGCGCTTTTCTCCACCGGGATCACGTAGACGGCCGGCGTCACCATCGTGACGCGGGCGAGTTCGAGCGCGGCCTCGTCGAGCGGAACGACCGGCGCGACCGGCGCATCGATCCGCGCGTCGATCTTGAGCGCAAGCGTTTCCGCACGTGCCGCATCGGGAACCGGGAAAGCCACGATACCGGGCTGGGTCCGGTCGAGACCGAGGCGGCGCAGGCGTGCCGCAGGCAGCGCCAGACGCGCGCGGCCCGGCGCCAATGTGTCGAGCGCCGCAGCGACGCGCGCATCGAGCGCCTCGACATTCAGCGCGACGAGGGCCTCGCCGCCTTCAAGAATTGCCACCGGGCGGCCGGCGCGGTATTCCGCGATCGCGCGGTCCACCGCACGCTCGCCCGCTGTGTCGAAAAGCCCGAGAATTTGACCAAAGTCACCCATTTACGCCTCTTTCGTCCATGTTAACGGTCTTGTCGGCTGGGATTATCCCACCGGATGGACACCGTGTTCCGAAGATGGCGCTATTTATGCGAAGCTGAAGATGAACGGTACCTGTCTGAAAGCGGGCAGGAAAAAGAAATCGACCTGATCCCCGCGCCTGCTGGGAAAAACGGCTCCTCGAAGGAATGAATTCAAGAAAATGCCGCAGAATGTTCTGGCCCCATTCCGTCATTTCATCCGGGAAACGCGCGAGCGCCCGTTCATCGTCGCCCAGCTCGGCCAATCGCTCGACGGGCGCATCGCCACGCGCACGGGCGATAGCCGCTATATCGGCGGTGCGCCCTCGCTCGACCACCTTCACCGCATTCGCGCGCATGTCGATGCGGTGCTGGTGGGGATCGGCACCGTCCTGGCCGATGATCCGCAGCTCAATGTCCGGCGCTGCGAGGGAAACAACCCCGCGCGTCTCGTGATCGATGCGAAGGGGAAGCTCCCGTTCGACGCCAAATGCCTCTCCGGGGCGGATGGCGCGCGGCGCATCGTCTTCCGGCCGCAAGGCGTGGAGGGCACGCTGCCGGAAGGGGTTGAAACCGTGCGTCTTCCCGTCGATGCGCAGGGGCATTTCGCCCTGCCGGTGCTTGCGGGCAAGCTGGCGGAACTCGGATTCGGGAAAGTGCTGATCGAGGGCGGCGCGCGCATCATCAGCCTTGCGATCGATGCCGGCATCGTGGACCGGCTCCATCTGATGATTTCGCCCGTCATCATCGGTTCGGGGCAGGCCGGGCTCGATCTCGCCCCGATCGACATGCTGCGCGACGCGATCCGCCCGAAAACCGAGGTGATTTCGCTCGGCGAGGGGGATGTGCTATTCGATTGCGACCTGAGACGATAAGCCGCCTCAAGGCGGCGGGAGGAAAGATGAACGCCGCCAACCGCCCCGCCGGCTATTCCGGCCTCCAGAAGCTGCTCCACTGGGTCATTGCGGTGATCGTGCTTGTGCTGATTGCCGTCGGCGTCAACATGGTCCGGCGGGGGCTCGCGACCAATTTCGACGCGGTGACGAACCAGCTCTATACCGCGCACAAGACCTTCGGCTTTCTGGTGCTGATGCTGGTGATCCTGCGCGTGATCGTCCGCACCCGGCGCGGCACGCCGCTACCGGAGCCGGGGCTGAGCCGGCTCCAGGTGATCGCAGCGGAGGCGGTTCACGGCCTGCTCTATCTGCTGCTGCTGGCGGTGCCGCTGCTCGGCTGGCTCGGCGTCTCCGCCTTCGATGCGCGCGGGATACTCGGCGGTTTCCAGCTTCCCGCCTTGCTCGCGCCCAATCCCGATCTCGGCAAGCTCATCCTGAAATACCATGGCTATGCCGCCTTCGCGATGGCGGTGCTCATCGCCGCCCATATCGGCGCGGCTTTGATGCATCGCTTCGTGCTGAAAGACGGGGTGCTCAAGCGGATGCTGCCCTGAGGAGCTTCCGCCTCGCGCCTTCATTTCGGGCTGGCGAGAATATCCGTATGGCCGGTGACAAGGCGCGCGCCCTCTTTCGTCGCGGCTTGCCGCCGGAAGGCGAGCCAGGCGTCGAGATCGGCTTTGCTCGCAAGGCCGGTTTCCTGCACGGCACCGGCAATGCCGCCGAGCAATTCGCCGACGAGCGCATTGTCTTGTGCGCCCAGAATCCAGGGCGAATCCCCGGTTTCGACCGTATAGCCGGCGGCGCGGAAGGCTTCCGCCAGCGCCTCTGCGGCATCGGGGCCGGCGGCGGGGCCGAACCCCTTGTCGCGCTTCTGATGCAGGCTGAAGGCATGGATCACCGCGGGATCGAGCGGATGGGCGGGGGCGAAGTCATCACGCCCGTCATAGGTGAGCACGGTGTAGAACAGGCAGCCCTTCGCGGCGAGCGCGCGGGCGAAACGCTGCATCCAGCGTTCGGAAATCAGGTCGAACAGGGCCGAAGCCGTCACGAGATCCGCCGGGATGCCGAGCACGGCATCAAGCTCGCGGTTGAGATCGGCCTCGCGGAAGGACACGCTGATGACCTTGCCGTCCTTTTCAAGCGTCAAGCCGTCGCCGGTTTCCACACCCTTGTCCGCCCAGGCACAGAGCGTGGCCTTGGCGGCGGCGATCAGGCTGCGATCGTAATCGACCAGAACCCATTCCTGCTTCGGGCCCAAGGCGGGCGCGGTGGCGCGCAGGTTGGAGCCGGAGCCGGCGCCCAGATCGATGACGCGAACGCAATCCTTGCCCGCGAGGCGGCTCGCGAGAATTTTGGCGAGGCCGTCATGGCGCGAGCGATGGTCGGCGCCCTCGCGGAGCGCGAGCCAGGAGGCGGAAAAACCGCTCATTACGAAGCCTTTCTGTGCAGAAGATAAGGGGAAAGCGCGCCGGCGACGATGCGGGCGGTATCTTCCCAGGTCGGGAGTTTTTCGCCGGCGGCATAGGCCGCGCGCGCGAGTTCAGCGCGCAGGGCAGGGTCGCCCATCGCCTTGTCGAGCGCGATGCGCAGTGCGTCGGCATCGCCGGGCGGCACCTTGAGGCCCGCGCCTTGCGGCACGGTCTCGCTCGCCGCCCCGCCGGTAGTGGTGACGATCGGCAGGCCGCGCTGGAGCGCTTCGCCGAGCACCATGCCATAGCCTTCGAAAAGCGAGGACATGACGAAGAGATCGGCCTTCTCGAAAAGGCTGTCGAGTTCCTTCTCGCGGACCGCGCCGAGCAGCTCGACACGCGCCGTCAGCCCCTCGCGCTCGATCTGCGCCTGAAGCGCGGCGACGCTCTCCGGCGCGCGTGCGGCGCCGACGATTCTGAGATGCCAATCACGCTTTTTCAGCCCCGAAAGCGCTTCGATCAGCACGCCATAGCCCTTGCGTGGCACGATCGACCCGACGGCGAGGAGATCGAGCCCTGCCGTGCCGGACCCGGTGGCGCGCGCCTTGCGGGCGGTGCCGGGCTCGGCGACGGTGATTTTCTGCGCGGGCACGCCGAAATCGCCGGTCAGGATCTTGCCGGTCAATGCGGAAGTGACGATGACATGATCCGCCAGCGCCAGAGCCTGACGCTCGGAAGCGTGCAGGGCTTCGGCGCGTTCGGCCGAGATGCCGTTTTCGAGCGCGAGCGGATGGTGGCACAGGGCCACCACCTTGCGCCCGAAGCCGCGGATGAGATCCGCCGGCATCGTGCCATAGGCCAGCCCGTCGATCAGCAGGATGCAATCGGCCGGAAGCGCGGCGACGATGGCGGCGCAATCGCTAAGATCCGCCGCCGAAGGGGTGGGGTAACTGCCCGGCAGCGCGACATGCATGGTCTCGACGCCATGCCCCGGCAGCAGGCGGATGACCGCGCGGTCATAGCCGTAGCCGCCGGTGGGCAGGCTGAGATCGCCGGGGATCAGGAAGGCAACGGAAGCCATGATCGTGCGGCCTCAGGCGAGGGGGCCTTCGAACCAGGCGCGGGCGAGGTCGGTTTCGTGCAAGGTTACGCGGATCTTCGTCAGGCCCTTGCCGTCCTCGCCCAGGGCGCCGGATTTGGCGGCCTTCGCCATTTCCTCGAAGATGTGATGCGCGAGAAACTCGGTGGTCGTCAGCTTGCCCTTGAATTCGGGCAGATTGTCGAGATTCTGGTATTTCAGCGGCTTGAGCACGGCGGCCAAGGTATCCAGCGCCGCGCCGATATCGACCACCACGTTCTGCTTGGTCATCTTCTCGCGGAAAAACGCGACATCGACCACAAAGGTCGCGCCATGCATCGCCTGCGCCGGTCCGAAGAACGGGTCGGGGAGCGAATGGCCGATCATGATGCGGTCACGGACTTCTACGGCGAACATGGATATTTCCTTTGTCGATAGAACGAGGAGAGCAATTCTTTTTCGTCATGCCCGGCTTCAGGCCGGGCATTCACGACTTTGACCCGGCCGGATGAAGGCGTGGATGGCCGGTCCAAGCCCGGCCATGACGCGGGTTTCATATATCCCCTGCATGGTCACTCCTTCTCACGATAGGTCACCAGTGTCGCCAGCCCCGGCGCATCCGCGGCGAGAAGCCTCGGAATGGCCGGTGCGAGCTGGTCGAAAGCAAGGCGCTCGGTAATGAGCGCGTCGAGCCTGTCATCCGCCAATAAGCGCAAGGCTGCCTGAAGGCGCGATGAATAGGTCCAGCCGCGCGCGGCATGGCCGGGAGAAATCGTGCCGACCTGCGAGGAGACGAGACTGACCCGCCCGGCATGGAACAAGCCGCCGAGCGGCGCGGCGATCACCTTGTCGCCATACCAGGAAAGCTCGATCACGCGAGCCTCCTTGCCGGCGGCGCCGATCGCGGTCGCGAGCCCCGCCTGGCTGGCCGAAGTATGGAAAACCACATCCGCGCCTTTGGGCGCGTGTTCCGGCAGCGCGAAATGCGCGCCCAGATGGCCCGCGATCTGCGCGCGCTCGGCATTGATATCGACGAGGGTCACCTCCGTACCGGGCATGCGCGCGGCGAGGTAGGTCACGAGCAGGCCGACAAGCCCGCCGCCGACGACAACCACCCTGTCCGCCGCCGAGACGCCCGAATCCCAGATCGCGTTGAGCGCGGTCTCCATATTGGCGGCAAGGCTCGCCCGCGCCGGCGAGACGAAATCAGGCACGAGGTTGAGCCAGCCTACGTCGCACGAAAAGCGTTCCTGATGCGGATGAAGCACGAAGACGCGCTTTCCGAGCCATGCGGCAGGACCATCCTCCACCACGCCGACGGCGCAATAGCCGTATTTCACGGGGAAGGGGAAATCACCCTCCTGCAAAGGGCAGCGCATGCGTTCATATTCCGCTTCCGGCACGAGACCGGAGGCGATCAGGCGCTCGGTGCCGCGCGAAAGCGCCGTGAATTCCGTTCTGACGATCGCGCGTGATTCGCTCGCCGTTTCCAGCGGCACCGCGCGCAGTTCCGCCTGCATCGGGCCGGAATAGAACAGGGCGCGCGCGGTTTTCGGCGAAGTTTGCTGTGTCATGAGCGTCCCGGTTTGCTTTCGTTCAGGTTTGAAACGCGATAGGGCATGGGCGAAGCTGGCGAAGCCTTTTCATTCCGTGAAAGGCTTGGCAAGAGGGAAGCGGGGACGGCAAAATCTTGCCGGCCGCTTTCCTCCCGTCCAGCCTTGCGCCAGATTGGCCGGCTCGCCGGCAGACCATTCATGAGGGCTTCTTCTTCCATGTCCGCGGACAACGCCACCTCCCCGAAACCAAAGATCACGCTGACGCCGACCGGCACCCAGAGCGCCGAGGTTCTCACCTTGCGCCGCACGATCATCGCGGTGCTCAACATCGTCCTTTATGGCGCGATTCTCATCTGGGCCGGTTCCATTCTCGGCGCGGGAGGGTGGAGTGTCATCGACATCCTGCTGTTCATCTGCATGATCTTCGGCACGCCCTGGGCGGTGCTCGGTTTCTGGAACTCCGTGATCGGCCTCTGGCTGCTTCATGGCGGGAAAAACGCGATGGAAGAGGTCGCGCCCTTCGCCGACCTGCCGGACCCTAAAGCGCCGATCGGCGTGAAGACCGCGATCTTCATGACCCTGCGCAACGAGGACCCGGCCCGCGCGCTCCACCGGATGAAGCTGATCAAGGCCGATATCGACGCGACGGGCGAGGGCGCCCATTTCGCCTATTTCCTGCTCTCCGACACCAACCGCGACGATGTCGCGGCCGAAGAGGAGGCGGGGGTCGCCAAGTGGAAGGCGGAAGCGGGCGAGGGCGCGCCGATCACCTATCGCCGCCGCACGGACAATACCGGCTTCAAGGCCGGCAACGTGCGCGATTTCCTCGAACGCTGGGGCCATGGGTTCGAACTCATGCTGCCGCTCGATGCCGACAGCCTGATGGATGCGAAGACGATCCTCCATCATGTGCGCATCATGCAGGCCAACCCGAAGCTGGGCATCCTCCAGAGCCTCGTTGTCGGCATGCCGTCGAAGAGCGCCTTCGCGCGCATCTTCCAGTTCGGCATGCGCCAGGGCATGCGCTCCTACACGATGGGGCAGGCCTGGTGGGTGGGCGAATGCGGCCCGTTCTGGGGCCATAACGCGCTCGCGCGCATCGCTCCCTTCCGCGATCAGTGCCATCTGCCGGTGCTCAAGGGCGAGCCGCCCTTCGGCGGGCATATTCTCAGCCACGATCAGGTCGAGGCCACCTTCATGCGCCGCGCGGGCTATGAGGTGCGCGTGATGCCGGAGGAGGGCGGCTCCTGGGAGGAAAACCCGCCGACCATCCTCGAATTCATGAAGCGCAACACGCGCTGGTGCCAGGGCAACCTGCAATATGTGAAGCTGCTCGACACCAAGGGGCTCTACCCCAGCTCGCGCTTCCAGCTGATCTGGGCCATCCTGATGTTCCTCGGCATCCCGGCCTGGACCTTGATGCTCCCGCTCGCGGCGCTCAAACCCTTCGACGGAGAAAGCCTCGCGCTCTTCCCTGCCGCCTCGGCGCTGACGCTGTATATCCTCTTCACGATCATGAACCTGATGCCGAAGATCGCCGGGTTGATCGATATCCTGCTGACCCCCGGCGGCACGGCGCGCTATGGTGGCACGTCGAAATTCCTTTTCGCCGGCATCACCGAGATCTTCTTCGCCTGGGTGCTCGGCGCAGCGGATACGTTCAAGACCACCGTCTTCATCCTCGGGCTGCTGATCGGCAAGTCGATCACCTGGGGCGGTCAGGCGCGCGACGCGCATGGCGTGCCGTGGGATGTCGCGACCGAGAATCTCTGGCCGCAGACGTTGTTCGGCGTCGTGGTGGTGGGGCTGATGGCCTATACCTCGGTGAGCTTCGCGCTGTGGTCGCTGCCGCTGACGCTCGGCTTCCTGATCGCCATTCCCTTCGCGGTCTGGAGCGCCGATCCGGCCCTGGGCGAGAAGCTGGTCCGGGCCGGCCTCTATGCGATCCCCGAGGAAATCGAGAAGCCGGAAATCGTGCTGAAGGCGCAGGCCATCGAGAGCCCGGAGGCCCATTCGTGACCCTCCCGGCTGATCGTATCGCGGCGCTTGGCGCGCAATGGCCGCGCCTCACGCGCTCCTTCGAGGTCTATTACGGGGACCAGCCACGCGATGATGCCATGGATGCGCTCTACGGGCGCATCCTCAAATCCGGCGCGCTGGCCTTCGACATCGGCAGCCATGTCGGCGACCGGATCGGCTCTTTCCGTCGGCTGGGCGTGCGCGTCGTCGCGCTGGAGCCGCAGCCGGATTGTGCCGGCGCGATCCGCGCGGTCTATGCGGAGGATGCCGGCGTCACCCTGTTGGAAGGTGCGTGTGGCCCGAAGGCGGGCACGCTGACGCTGCATGTCAATTCGGCCAACCCGACCGTGACCACCGCTTCGTCCGATTTCGTGAAGGCGGCGGATGGCGCGGCAGGCTGGGAAGGGCAGGTCTGGGACCGCGCGATCGAAGTGCCTGTGACGACGCTCGACGCGCTGATCGCCCGGCACGGGATGCCGGATTTCATCAAGATCGATGTCGAGGGTTTCGAGGCGGATGTCCTTGCCGGACTCACGAAGCCCGTGCGTGCGCTTTCCTTCGAGTTCACGACAATCCAGCGCGATGTTGCGGCCAAATGCATCGCGATGATCGCGGCGCTGGGACCCTACAGGTTCAATGTCGCGCTCGGGGAAAGCCAGCACATGCACTTTTCCGATCCCGTTCCCGCCGGCGACATGGCCGCGCATATCGCCTCGCTGCCGCATGATGCGAATTCGGGGGATGTCTATGCCTTCCTCTGAGATCGGAGCCCTTGCGATGAACGGCGCGTCGCGCTTTGGCGCCTGGCCGAAAAAACACTTCGCCTT
Organism: Pseudomonadota bacterium; assembly: GCA_020161575.1. Taxonomy (GTDB): domain Bacteria; phylum Pseudomonadota; class Alphaproteobacteria; order Rhizobiales; family Beijerinckiaceae; genus Rhabdaerophilum. Next base: position 228,984 of record JAIUNR010000003.1, on the reverse strand, counting down.
CCTTTCCTCCCTCCTTCTTCTGACAGGTGTTCTCATGTGCTGCGACGATACTGCGCAAGCCCAGACTTCCGCGCCCGACCAAACCACCCTCGGCGCCCATAACAAGAAGCCGCCGAGCGAGACAGTGCGGGTCGAGAACCATTCGGAGCCGGAAGTCTGCGCCGAGAAGGACAATATCGACATCCGCTTCCTGGGACCCGAGATCCGCAAGTTCCGGGTGCAGGCGATCCACCCGGCCTATATCGGCACGCTCAAGGAAGATCTGGCTCTGCCGGATTTCACCGATTGCGACATGTCCTCCGATCCGGTCTTCAATCCCGGCAAGCCGCGGCAGGTGACGCTCTACGAAACCCCATGGCTGTGGATCGTCGGGCAGGTGTATCCCGGATTCTGGCGCCCGGCGGATGTGCCCGTGAAGGTGGGCGACAAGGTCGAGCACGGCATCCACCTCGTTCAGGTCTACCAGCGCATCGGTCAGCGCATGGAGGAGATGCTGGTGGTCTACCCGCCGGATGGCTATTGGCGCGCCCGGCCGCTGCCGGCCAAGCACATGAACTGGACCGCCTATGGCTCCTCCTTCATGGTCGGGCCGGTGACGATGGAAGGTCGCCCTGTCGTGGCGTTCAAGGAAATCCGCTTCGAGCCGGAAACGCTGACCTTCCATTTCCCCTTCCGCGATGGTGGCGAGGGCAGCCTCAAGCTCGACAAGCTGGACTTCGACCATATCAGCCTTGAGGTCGAGCTTTCCGGCAATCTGCCCAAGGACAAGCCCTTCGCGGCCCTGCGCTCGATGTATGTCACCGAGATCAATAACGATGCCTCGCGCGTGGCGTATCGCCGCAAGGGGGTCACGCGCTGGGGCGAGGAACACATCCTAGATTACAAGGGCGGCGATACGACCGAGTTCTGGGCCGGGCGCTACACGCCTTCGCGCCATAACATGTCCTCGCCCGACATGACCTTCTCGCGCTTCTCCAAGTAGCTGATAGGCAAGTAGCTGAAAAGATTGAGTGCCCGCCCGATTCAGCGGGCATTTTACATAGCATTAACACAACTCAAGGTAGAATTTATACGATAAACGAAGAGGTTAACGTGTCCTTCTCCATACGTCGCTCGCTTCAGGCCGTCATGCTGGTCCTCGTGCTCTTCGGGGCTATCGGAGGGGGGATCGCGGTGTTCGCCATCCGGCAGCTCACGGATGCCATCCAGAATATCAGCACCGAGCATGTCAAACCGCTGATGCTTCTCAAGGGTATTTCCGATTCCTACGCCGTCACCATCGTGGATACGACGCACAAGACGGCGGCGCAGGCGATAAGCTGGGAAGAGGGGCTCAATTTGGTCCGCGCCTCTGAAAAGGAGATCAGCGACAACTGGAACGCCTTCATGAAGAAAAACCTCGCACAGGAGGAGAAGGCGCTGGCGCGTGAATATGACGCGATGATGCACAGCTCCGCCTACCTGATCGCGAAGATTATCGCCACAATGGAGAAGAAGGATCAGGATGCCCTCAAGCTGCTCGCCCAGAAGGAGCTTTATCCAGCGATCGATCCGCTGACCGAGAAAATCGACGGTTTGATCAAGCACCAGCTTTCTTCCATCGAGAAGAACATGATGACGGCCCAGGGCAACGGAGCGGTCGCCGTCACCCTGCAGATCGCGGGGGGCGTGGTCCTTCTGGTTGTTCTCGCGGGCGGGCTGTTCTTCGTGTCGCGCGCGGTGGTGGCGCCGCTGATGGGGTTGCGCGACAAGATGGAAACGCTCGCCGCCGGCGATACCGGAATTCGGCTGGATGAAGCCGAGAGACGCAACGAGATCGGCGCGATGGCGCGTGCGGTCCTGTCGTTCCAGCAGAACGAGATCGAGCGTCGCCGCCTCGAAGCCGAGGGCCGGAAGACGCGCCTGCTCGAGCGCGACCGGCTGGGCGCGATCGAGGCGATGCTGGCGCAGTTCCGTGAGGCGGTGGCTTCCGTTCGCAAGACCTTTGACAATGAATTCGGGACGATGCGCGATACATCCGGGCATCTGATCGGCATCGCTTCGCAAGCGTCCAATGGCGCGGAGAAAGCACGGGAAGCCGCTGAATTTTCCTCCTCCAATCTTGAGACGGTTGGCAAGGCGGCGAGCGAGCTGACCTCGGCGAGCCGTGAAATCTCGCAACAGGTTCACAAGACCTCGGAGCGCGTCCGCGTCGCGATGGATGCCGCGCGCCAGACGGATTCGGATATTTCCGGCCTGGTCGAACTCGGCAACCGGATCGGCGCGATCGTCGGCCTCATCAATTCCATCGCCGAGCAGACCAACATGCTCGCCCTCAACGCGACCATCGAGGCGGCGCGCGCCGGCGATGCCGGGCGTAGCTTCGCGGTGGTCGCCTCCGAGGTCAAGAATCTCGCCGATCAGACCGCGCGGGCGACGGAAGAAATCTCCCAGCAGATTTCCGCGATCCAGGGTGCGACGGACAATGCCGTCAGCTCGCTCAAGGCGATCACCCATACCGTTTCGGAAATCGATGCGCAGACGACTGCGATCGCGGCGGCGGTGGAGGAGCAGGAAGCCGCGACGCATGAGATCGCGCGCTCGATTTCCGCCGCCTCCGAAGGCTCGACGCAGGCAGCCTCGAATGTTCTCGGTGTTACCTCGTCCATCAACCGCACGAACGAGCAGGCCAACCGCCTTGCCGGCACATCCGACAAGCTCGGCGGCGCGGCGGAGGGCCTGTCCGGGGCTGTCGACAAGCTGCTTGCCGATCTCGCCGCCGATCTTGAGGCGCGCCGGAATGAGAGCCGGCGCCAGCTGCGCCAGCTTGTCGTGATCGATGCGCAAGGACACCGGCACCCGACGACGATCCTTGAAACGGGCGGCACTCGTCTCGGTGTCGTACCGATCGCTGGCCTGCCGGACGGGCAGGCTGTCACGCTCGAATTCGTTGATGGTGAACGGCGCGGTGCCCGCGTGGTCACGAGCGGCGGTCGGCAGCAGATGCAGCTCGAAGCCCCGCTGGATGCGGCGCTCAACAAGCTTGTCGCCTGATCAGGGCGCTTCCGGGCGGAAAATCACCGAACGCATCGAAAGCGCGCCGCTTTCGATGCCCTGTGTGAAGAATTCCGGCTTGTCGCCGCCTTCGGTCGCGCCGAGCGAATAGAGCAGCGGGAGGTAATGCTCCAGCGTCGGATGGCAGGCACGGAACAGGGGATCACCGGGAGAGAACTCCGCGAGGCGGCCATGGGCACGGTCGGTAATCGCCGTCGCGACGAGATCGTCGAATTCCGCCGCCCATTCATAGGGCGTCGCGCCGTGCCGGGTCGCCATCAGATTATGCACGATATTCCCGGAGCCGACGATGAGCACACCGCGCTTGCGCAGGCGGCGCAGGTCGCGCGCCAGCGTCAGGTGATCCGCCAGCGGGCGCGAGAGATCGAGCGAGAGCTGGTAGACCGGCACGTCCGCCTTGGGATAGAGGCGCGAGAGGATGCACCAGGCGCCGTGATCTAGCCCCCATTCGACATCCGCCTCTGCGTGATGGGCATGGAGAAGCTCGAGCGTCTCCGCCGCGAGATCGGGCGCGCCGGGCGCCGGATAATGCATTTCGTGCAATGCGCGTGGAAAACCGCCGAAATCATGGATGGTGCGGGGGCGCGCGCCGATATGCACGAGGCTCGTGCCGCGTGTCATCCAATGCGCGGAAATCACGAGGATGGCGCGCGGCGCGGGCAGGGAGGCGCCCATTTCCTGCCAGGCGCGCGAAAAAGCGCTATCCTCGATGGCGTGCATGGGGCTGCCATGTCCGATGAAGAGGACAGGCATGGTCGGGGTTGCGGCGGTGTCATGCGGGAGATGAATGTTCATACCCGCAATATAATTTGCGAATTCGCAATTTCATCGCCCATCTAGAACCAAAATTGCCAAGCTAGTTGGCAATTTCGCACGTGAGAAGACCATACTCGCATTGCCGGCATGGCGGATCTCCGCCGTGTCACGCATCCGGGTAAGGAAGCGTTCCAGCACGCTCCGCGACATGTAATGCATCGGGATGACGAGCTTGGGGTTCAGTTGGCCGATCACCTCGACAATGCCGTCGAGATCGACGGTCCAGGAGCCGTCCACCGCCGCGAGGACGATATCCACCTGGCCGATCGCCTTGAGATGCTCGGGGGTCAGCGTATGGTGGAGATGGCCGAGATGGGCGATGCACAAGCCGGCGGCCTCGAAGATGAATATGGAGTTGCCGGCATATTCCGTGCCGCCTTCTCCCCGGATGTTGGTGGGCACATTGCGCACCCGGAGATCGCGCTCCTGGATATCGTGGCTCGGCTTGCGCCCGTCGAAGCTCCAGCCGCGCAGGACATGGCGGATCGCCGGGTCCGGTCGCGGCGTGTAATGCGTCAGATGCGCATGGTTCATCGTGGCGACGTCCGGCAGGGCCTGCGGACGAACGTAATCGTTGTAATCGGTTGCGGCGATGACACCGCCGGGCGTCTCGATCGTGAAGGTCGAGTGGCCGATATAGGTGATAGCGACCTCGCCGGCCGCGAGCGCAGCGGGCCGGAGGAGGGCGGATTCCGCATGATAGAGCGCGGGGGCGCGGGCGATGGGACCGAGACAGGAATCGGCCCAAGCTGGGCCGGCGAAGGCAGGCAGGATAGCGGACAGGCATAGCAGGGTCGAAAGTACGCGCTTCATCGCCGTCTCTCCCCGATAGCGGAGCACTCGCCAGCATCGCACGAAACCATGCGCCGTCAATCCGGTGCGAATCCTGCTTGCCGATGCTCAGTACCCGGCTAAGCTTGCCGAAAATCCACAGGCGACGAGGTTCCCGTGTCCGTTCCTGCCTTCCGTTTCAGCGCGAATATCCGCGCTGTCGATACCCCGCCGATTCCCGAAGCCAAGGGCTGGATCACGCAATATGACGGGCGCCACGGCCCCTTGATCGATCTGTCGCAGGCGGTTCCCGGCACGCCGCCCCCCGATGCGCTGCTCGACAAACTCGTGGAGGAGGCTGCCGGGGAAGCTTTCCGCTATGGCCCGATCCTTGGCGATTCCGAGCTGCGCGCAGCCTATGCGGCGGATGTCAGCACGACCTATGGCACCAGCGTGCCCGATTCGCAGGTCGCCATCACGGCCGGCTGCAATCAGGCTTTCGTAGCGACGATGCTTGCCCTGGCGGCGCCGGGCGAGCGGGTGATTCTCCCCGCGCCCTGGTATTTCAACCACAAGATGTCACTGGACATGCTGGGAGTCGGGGTGGTCCCGCTTCACTGTCGGCCGGAGGACGGTTTCGTGCCGGATGTCGAGCAGGCCGCAGGGCTGATCGATCCTTCCGTCAAGGCGATCCTGCTGGTGACGCCAAACAACCCGACCGGCGCGATCTATCCGCCCGCGACGATCGCCGCCTTCGCGAAGCTCGCGCGCGAGAAGGGAATCGCGCTTGTGCTCGACGAGACCTACCGCGATTTCCTGCCCGCGGGCTCGGGGCGCCCGCATGAGGAGCTGGCCAACCCGGATTGGGCGGATCACGTGATCCAGCTCTATTCATTCTCGAAAGCCTATGCGATTCCGGGCTATCGCCTCGGCGCCATCACCGCGCATGCTGCTTTTATGGCGGAACTGGCCAAGGTGCTCGACAACATCCAGATCTGCCCGCCACGCATCGCGCAGAAGGCGGTCGCCTGGGCGATCGAGGGCATTCGCCCGTGGCGGGAGGCACAGCGCGACGAATTGCGCCGCCGGGCAGAGGCGTGTCGTGCGGCTTTCGCGCCGCTCAATGCCTGGCGGGTTGATTCGGTGGGGGCCTATTTCGCCTTTGTCGCGCATCCGTTTCCTGAGAAGACAGCCATTGAAACGGGGCGCCGGCTCGCGACCGAACTCGGTATCCTCACCCTGCCGGGCCCTTATTTCGGGCCGGGGCGCGAGACGCATCTGCGCTTTGCCTTCGCGAATGTCGGGGTCGAGGTTCTCTCGGAACTTCCTGGGCGGTTGAAGCATTTTATCTGATCAAAAGCTGTCGCTCATGCATGTGCCGCTTGCGCAGCGGTACAATTTCCGCGAAGTTAATAAGTCGGCTACATGATTATCGCTGGGAGACTGATGGGACTATGATCGGAACCGAGGTTCTGCTGCTGATCATCGGCGGCGTCGCGCTGCTCGTCTGGGGCATCCGCATGGTGCGCACGGGGGTGACACGCGCGCTCGGGCCGCAATTGCGCAAGCTTGTGGCGACAGCCCTGCGCAATCGGTTCCGCGCCTTCTTCTCGGGGCTGGCTGCGGCGGTGATGCTGCAATCCTCGACCGCCGTGGCGATGATTGTCGGCTCCTTCGCGGGCCGGGGCCTGATCGGGCTCTCGGCGGCGCTGGCGGTGATGCTCGGCGCGGATGTCGGCACGACGATCGCCGCCCAGCTACTCGCCTTCCGTATCTCCTCCGCCTGGCCGGTTCTCGCCGCAATCGGGGTCATCGTGTTCCTTTCGCATGACAGCGACCGCGCGAAGGGTATCGGGCGGATTTTCATCGGTCTTGCGTTGATGCTGCTGGCGCTTCAGGAGCTTTCCGGCGCTGCGGCGGCCATGCGCGATTCACAGCTCGTACGCAGTGTACTCGCGCAACTGGGCGCGGAGACAGCGCTGGCGATGGTCGTGATCGCGCTGCTGACCTATTTCGCGCATTCGAGCCTCGCCATCGTGCTTTTCATCATGTCGCTTGCGGGGTCCGGTGCCGTCAGCGCGCCGGTGGCGCTGGTGATGGTGCTCGGCGCGAATATCGGCGGTGCCTTCTCGCCCTGGACCGCGCTCGCGAAGGGGCCCGCCGCGGGGCGGCGCATGGTTATCGGCAATCTGGCCTTGCGCGGCATGGGCGCGCTGGTGGCGATTCCCTTCACCCAGCCGGTCGCGGAACTGCTCGGTGCGCATATCGCGGACCCCGCAAGGCTGGTGGTGAGCGCGCATATGCTCTTCAACCTCGTTGTCGCGTTGTTCGGACTGATCGCGCTCAAGCCGCTGACGCGGCTGCTCGAACGCTATGTCGCGGATGATGCGGCCCCGGAAGAGATCGCCCCGCGCCATCTCGATCCCAATGTGCTCGATACGCCCTCCGAGGCGCTTGCCTGCGCGATGCGCGAGACACTTGGCCTCGGCGAGAGGGTCGGGGACATGATGAAAGGGGCGCTTGGCGCCATTCTCGGCGGCACGATGGAGGTGGTGAAGGAGGTCGAAGCACGCGATGACGCCATTGACCGGCTGCACGAGGCGATCAAGCTCTACCTTGTTCAGGCGTCCAAGGCCGAGATGAGCGACGAGGAAAGCCGACGCTATGTCGAGATCCTGACCTTCACGATGAACCTCGAGCATATTGGCGATATCATCGACAAGAATCTCATGGAACTCGCGGCCAAGAAGGTGAAGAACGGCTATTCCTTCTCGCCCGAGGGCATGGCGGAGATCGAGGCTTTCCATGCCCGCGTCATGGACACGATGCGCCTGGCGCTCAATGTCTTCGCGACGCGCGATGTCGGCCTTGCCCGGCGCCTGATCGAGGACAAGATCGTGATCCGCAGCGCGGAGCGGGATGCGGCCGCCAACCATTTCGCAAGGCTCAAGGACGGCAGGCCGGAATCCATCGAGACCAGCGCCATCCATCTCGATGTGATCCGCGATCTCAAGCGGATCATCGGCCATCTCACCTCGGTCGCCTATCCGATTCTGGAAGCGGAGGGCGAGTTGGCCGAGACACGGCTGCGCGTGCGCGCGGCGGGACGGGCGCGGGAAAGCGCCGCGCCGGCGCAATAACTACCGCTCGATGCGCGTGGACAGGATGATCGAGGACATGGTGCGCTCCACGCCTTCCAGCGCGCCGATCTCGTCGATCAGGCCGTCGAGATCGCCGATGGAGCCTGCCTCCACCACCACGATCATATCGAAGGACCCGCTGACCGAATGAAGCAGCCTGACGCCGGCGATGCGGCGCAAGGCCGCCTCGACCTTGTGCGCGGCCTTGGGCGAGACGGTGAGCAGGATATGCGCGCGCACGAGGTTGCGCTCGAACTCTCCCGCGAGGCGGATCGTATAGCCCGCGATCACCCCCTGCCGTTCCAGTCTTTCAAGGCGGCTTTGCACCGTGGTGCGTGAAACGCCGAGCCGGCGCGCGAGTTCGCTGGTGGAGGCGCGGGCATTCTCGCGCAGCAATTCGATCAGGGCGATATCAGCGGATGTCGTCATATCGCAAATTGTATCGTCGGAATGTACAAAATTCTAGCGTCATATTGTTCGATATCCAGCTTCTTTTTGGTTGCGCTTGCTGTGATTCTTGAATGCGAAACGAATGGCCGACAGGGCCGCGCATGAGAGGGAATTACCGATGTCAGCATCGAAGAAGGAAATCGTGGTTGTCGGCGCTGGCAAGATCGGTGCGACCATCGCCGATATGCTCGGCGGTTCGGGCGAATATGATGTCACGATCGTCGATCGCTCCGCCGAGCAGATCGCGACGCTCGATACGGTCGAGCCGGTCAAGACCCTTGTTGCCGATGTTGGCGAAGCCGGGGCGCTGGACGGGGTTCTTGCGGGCAAATTCGCGGTGTTGAGCGCCGCGCCGTTCCATCTCACGACGAAGATCGCCGAATCGGCCGCGCGGGCCGGCACCCATTATCTCGACCTGACCGAGGATGTGGCTTCGACGCGCCGCGTGAAGGAACTCGCGAAGGGCGCGAAAGGCGCCTTCATTCCGCAATGCGGGCTGGCGCCGGGCTTCATCTCGATTGTCGCCAACGACATCGCTCGCCAGTTCGACACGCTGGAAAGCGTGAAGCTGCGTGTCGGCGCGCTGCCGCAATATCCGTCCAATGCGCTCAACTACAATCTCACCTGGTCGACGGATGGCGTGATCAACGAGTATTGCGAGCCTTGCGAGGCCATCGTGAACGGCGAGATCGTCGAGGTGCCGCCGCTGGAGGAGCGCGAGGAATTCTCGCTCGACGGCGTGACCTATGAGGCGTTCAACACCTCGGGCGGGCTCGGCTCGCTGTGCGAGGTGCTCAAGGGCAAGGTTCGCACGCTCAATTACCGTACCATCCGCTATCCCGGCCACGCCGCGATCATGAAGGCGCTCCTCAACGATCTCCGCCTTTCCGAGCGTCGGCATGTGCTCAAGGACATTCTCGAACACGCCCTGCCGGCGACGATGCAGGATGTGGTGGTGATCTTCGTGACCGTGAGCGGCATGAAGGGCGGGCGCTTCATGCAGCAGACCTATGCCAACAAGGTCTATTCCGGCCGTATCGGCGCGAAGACGCGCAGCGCGATCCAGATCACGACCGCCGCCGGCATCTGCACCGTGCTCGACATGCTGAAAGACGGCCATCTGCCGCGGCAGGGCTTCGTCCGCCAGGAGGATATCGCGCTCGACGCTTTCCTCGCCAACCGTTTCGGCCGGGCCTATGCGCAGCCGGAAGCGGGGCTCAAGGTCGCGTAAGCGTCGATAGGCAGCGAAGTCGAGGAAAAATGCCGCGCGGGGCTTGATTAGCCGCGCGCGGCGGCGTCCAATCCGACGGAATCGTTTTTCCGAAGGACCCTCATGAGCGCCTATTCCGACTTGGCGGCCCATTTCGGCCGTATCGCAGCCATTCAGAACGCTGTCGGCATCCTCCAGTGGGACAGCGAGGTCGTCATGCCGAAGGGCGGGGCGCAGACCCGCGCCGAGTCCATGGCGGTGATCCGCGTCGTCAGGCACGACATGCTGTGCGATCCGCGTGTCGGCGAATGGCTCGAAAAGGCCGAGGGCGACAATACGCTCGGCGAATGGGAGCGCGCCAATCTGCGCGAAATCCGCCGCATATGGACCAGCGAGACCGCCCTGCCAGCGGATCTGGTGGCAGCGACCTCCAGGGCCGTTTCCGCCAGCGAGTTGCATTGGCGCGAGGCGCGCGCCAACAACGATTACGCGGCGCTGGTCCCCTATCTCGCCGAGGTTCTCGCCCGCAAGCGCGAGGTTGCCGCGATCAAGAGCGCGCGGCTCGGCGTTCCGCTCTACGATGCGCTGCTCAACGATTACGAACCGGGCGGACAATCATCACGGATCGATGCAATCTTTGACGATTACGCGGCCTTTCTGCCAGGCTTTCTCGCCGAGGTGATGGCGCATCAGGCCAAAAGGCCGAAGCGCCCGCGTCCGCAGGGGCCTTTCCCCATCGAGCAGCAGCGCGCCTTGGCGCTGGAGCTGATGGGCGTGCTCGGCTACGATATCGACCGTGGCCGGCTCGATATCTCGACCCACCCTTTCTGTGGCGGGGCGGCGAATGATGTCCGCATCACCACGCGCTACGACCTCAACGATTTCACCCGCGCGCTGATGGGCGTGCTCCACGAGACGGGGCATGCGCTCTACGAGCAGGGGCGCCCCCAGGCCTATCTCAACCAGCCCGTGGGCAAGGCGCGCGGCATGAGCATCCACGAGAGCCAGTCCCTGCTCATCGAGATGCAGGTCTGCCGCAGCCGCGATTTCATTGCCTTTGCCGCGCCGCTGATGCGCGAGGCCTTCGGCGGTCAGGGGGCGCCCTGGGAGGTGGACGCGCTGGTCGACCTCTATTCCGAGGTAAAGCCCAGCCTGATCCGCGTCGATGCCGACGAGGTCACTTATCCCGCCCATGTCATCATGCGCTACCGGCTGGAAAAGGCGATGATCGCGGGCGATCTCGCGCTCAAGGATCTGCCGGGCGCCTGGAATGACGCGCTGAAGGGCCTGATCGGCATTGCGCCGCCCGACGATAGGCTCGGCTGCCTGCAGGATATCCATTGGCCGGCGGGGCTCTGGGGTTATTTCTCGACCTATTCCCTCGGGGCGATGAGCGCGGCGCAGATTTTTGACGCGGCGGTGAAGGCGGACCCGACCATCCAGCCGGGTATCGCGCGCGGCGATTTCGCACCGCTGATGCGCTGGCTGCGCGCGAATATCCATTCGCAGGGCTCGCTCCACACCGTGGACGAGCTGATGACCCGCGCGACCGGTCGCCCGCTGGATGCCTCGGTTTTCAAGGCGCATCTGAAGCGGCGCTATCTCGAGGGGTGACGGGCAAGATCAATTCTCGATCCTTGCCTCTAAAAGCGATTGCCAGTGCCGATGCGAGTGCCTATAAGCGCCACTCGCGTCGGAGTGTAGCGCAGCCTGGTTAGCGCACTAGTCTGGGGGACTAGGGGTCGTGGGTTCGAATCCCGCCACTCCGACCATCTTTACCCGCCATCGGAAATTGCAGAACGTGCTGTCGTATGCGCCGGTGAATGGTGCCGTTCTGGCGCTGATCTATCGCGCTGAAGTTCATGGCGATGCCGTGATAATTGGCCGCGCAGCCGCATGGGCGTAGCGTTTTTCGGCGCCTTTGAGCGCTTACCGTCCGCAGAGCGCGATGGGCGGGTCTCTGGACGATTTTCGTGGAATCGGGAGATCAGATCGGGCGCTATGGCGTGGCTGCCCTATCGCGGGCCGGGATGCCGTTCGCCGCACGAATTTTTCTGTCCTTGCTCCAATCGCTAGGCACAGTCCAAAACATTTCAGGCGGCCAAAGGCCGCCCGAGAGATTCACATGCAATCCGGTCGATTGGGTGCCAGGGTGCGACACCGACCGGATCAGCGGTTTTTGATCCGCTAAGCGTGCGGGCGGTGGGCACCGCTCAACTTCCCGGCATGAGCGGGACCTCGCGGAACAGGCCGAACTGGGTGAAGAGGGACGGCACCCCGCCGGTATGAATGATGCAGGCCGGCTCATCGGCCGGAATGACGCGCCGACGCACCAGGTCGAGGAAGCAGGCGAAAGTCTTGCCGGTATAGGTATGCTCGAGCAGGATGCCCTCGGTTCTTGCGAAGGCGATGATGGCCGCCTCGCTTTCCGGTGAAGGACGTGCGTAACCGTCGCCCAGGAAATCCATGTGATAGTGGATCACAGCATCGTTGAATTCCGGCGCGTCGGGCCCCGCGAGCTCGGCGATCGCTTCGTAGATCCGCTGCACCCGTGCGGAGAATTCCGCCTGCCCGTATTCAACGCTCGCCAGATGGACCTGGAAGGGGTGGCCGAGCAACGCATTGCCGAAGATGAAGCCGGCTTCCGTCGGTCCCATTGAGCCCGGCAGGAACACATGCCGGATATCGGCGCCGCTCGCGCGCGACTGCACAAGCAATTCTTCTGCGGCGCGGACATAGCCTAGGCCGCCGATGGCGGCATTGCCGATAATGTAGGGGCGACGGCCCGCGCGACGAAACTCGGCGGCGGCGTTTTCGACCTCTATCCCACGCTGATGCTCGTCGAGCGGACCGAGGAAATGCAGGGAGGCGCCGAACAGCCGGCTGAGGTAGCTCGCGCGGCGGGCCTCTAGCCCATCTTCGGCATTGTGATAGATGTGGCAATCAAGCCCAGCGATGGAGGCCGCCGCCGCTGTCAAGCGGCACTGGTTCGAGACCGGCGCACCTGCCACCAGCAGGACATCGGCCTTTTCCTGCATGGCCGCACCAACCCAGAATTCAAGGCTGCGAAGCTTGTTGCCGCCCACGGCGATCGGCATCAGGTCATCGCGCTTCACGTAAAGGCTGGGATGGCCGAGAGCTTTGCCGGTGCGCCGCAATGGCTGCAGAAGTGTCGGTTCGTGCAGAAACGTATATCTCGGAAAGTCGGCGATAGTCATGATACACCTGTCGGATTGCGCGGAAGGCGCGGTTGACGACGGGACGAGCGTTTTCCACCGAGGCTTGCCGTTTCCTCGGGGGCTTTCAACTGATCCAGATCGTTGTAGAGCGTGAACTTGGAGACATTGAGCCTCTGCGCGATCAACTCGACGGCACCTTTGATCAGGAAGACGCCCTTCTGATCTAGCGCGGCGACAATCTTCATGCGGTCGGATTTGACTTTGCCACTGAGGGTTGCGCCATGCTGGCCGAGAACCTCGGTGATGATCGCATCGACCATGCTGATCACGTCGCCCTCGCCGGACGGAGGCTCTGCTCCAGCCTTGGTGCCGGGGTCCATGTTGCAGAAATTCTGCAGCAGATCGATGCTGGCGATCAGGTGCTCGATGCAAAGATCGATGCAAAGATAGCCGATCAGCTCACCGCCTGCGCCAGAAAGCGAGGTGATCGAAGAACTGAGCCGCCGTCCGTCGGGAGCCGTGGAGGTGAAGAGCAGCCGGCCCGTATTCTCTCGGTCATTACGCATCAGGCGCTCGGCCAACCGGGCAGGCAGCGGGGAGCCCAGTTTGGGTTTCATCACGGAACCGGCGGTCGCGACCAGAGAGGGCGTGCCGCCGCGCATGTCATAGAGTGTGGCCTGACAATTGGTCCCGAATTGCGCAACAATCGTCCCAACGAGCCGGGCGCAGGACTCGAGCACCCGGTCATTCGCGCTGAAGTCTTCCATCTTCTACCTTTCGTGCTCCAATTGGGTTACCATGGCGCCATGCGCCCGGGCGCACGCCGTCGGTTCGAATTCATGAACCACGGGCGGCGCGCCGTTCGAGCCATTCCACCGCTTTCAGAGCAGGAAAGCAGTAAGAAAAATAGATTGCGGCAACGATCCCGTAGATAAGCAGAACATCCGCCGGGAAGCGCAGGATCGATATTTCGCCCTGTCGCGTTAGCTCGGTGATTCCGACGACAGATACAATCGACGTCGCCTTGATCAAGTTGACATAGACGCCGGCAAGGGACGGCAGGATCAGCTTCAATGCCTGCGGCAGAATGACGTATCGCAGGCTTTGCCAGCGGTTCATCGCACATGCCATCGCGCCTTCCCATTGGCCGGCCGGAACGGCGCGGATGCCGCCGCTGACGATCTCCGTGACGTAGCTCGAGGTATAGATCGACAACGCAACCAGTGCCGCGGTGGTGGAATCCCATTTAAGCCAGGAAATTCCGGTGCTCGGGAGCACGAAATAGGCGATATAGAGCTGCACGAGGAAGGGTGTTCCGCGCAGCACATGCAGATAGAAGCCGATCGCGGGGCTGGCATAGCGGAATTGCTGACCGCGGATCACGCCGAGCAGAAGGCCGAGGGCAGACCCGACAACGATGCCGGCGGCGGAGATTTTCAGCGTCTCGACAAGTCCGGCCATCAGCGCGGGCATGACGGAAATGGCAACCTGAAGCGCGGACGTGCTCATGCGGGCCTCCTGTTCCATGCGGCACCGCCAAGCTTGAGCTCGACCCGTCGGGAGACGACGACCAGCACGGCGTAAATCGCCAGGTAGATAGCCGCAACGGTCAGAAAACCCTCCTTGGGGCGAACGCGCTCGCTGTTGAGCAGCAATCCGGCGTTGAGGAGGTCGAAAACGGCGATCGCGGAGAGAAGCGAGGTATCCTTGATCAGGATCGCGGTCTGCCCGAGCAAGGCGGGCAGGGTGTTGGTGAAAGCCTGCGGCAGGATCACATATTGCATCCTTTGGCGCGGCGACATGGCGACCGCCATCGCCCCTTCGATCTGGCCTTTGGGCACCGCGTTGATCCCCGAGCGGATGATCTCCGCCATATAGGGCGTGGTGTGGATCGTCAGCGCCATGATGCCCAGCCAGAGTTCCGGCCAGCGCCCGGTGAAGGGCAGGAGGCTCGGCAAGCCGAAATAGACCAGATAGATCTGGATCAGCAGCGGCGTCGCGCGGATGAACTGGATATAGGCGTCCGCCGGGCGCCAGATCAGCGCGTTTCCGGAGCGGCGGGCGAAGGCCAGCAACGTTCCGAAGATCAGCGAAAACACAAGGCTCGCGCCGGCCGCGAACAGCGTGTTCCACAGCCCGGCCGCGATTTGGTCAGCATACTGGAGAACGATCCGAAAGTTGTAGAAATCGACCAACCAGGCGGTGAAGGATTCAAAGTTCGACATTCAGAAGCTCCAATGGGGGCGCCGATAGGAAGGTTATCGGCGCCCCGTGCCTGCTTTTGGCTTACTTGTGGTCAGCCACCCAGGCGGTAGAGTGCCACCAATAATCGAGCTGCTTCTTCAGCTGGTTGTTGGCGGCCATAAGCTCGAAGTAGTTGTCGAGCCAGAACTTGAGATGAGCGGAATCGGCACGCATTGCGAAACCGAGCGGTTCACGCGTCATCACGCCTTCGAGAACCTTCAGGTTGCCGTGTTCGCGCACGTAGCCACCGGCATTGCCGAGGTCGGTGACGCCGGCGTCGAGCCGGTTGGCGGCGACGGCCTGGGCGATCGTCGGACCAGAGGCGAATTCCTTGACGGTCGCGCTCGGCATGTATTCCTTGATTGCGCTCACGTAGGTGCCGCCCTGGACACCGCCGATATTGAGGCCGGCCTTATTGAGATCCTGCCATGTCTTGAACGGGGCATCCTTCTTCGCGAAGGCGACCGTCTCGGAAAAGAAGATCGGCTTCGTGAAAAGAAGCTGCGCGGTGCGCTGCGGCGTCGGCGTCATGTCGGCGGCGATGAAATCGACCTTGCCGGCCAGGAGCGCGGGAATGAGGCCCTTCCAGTCATAATCCTGAAGAACCAGCTTGACCCCGAGATCCTTGGCCATGCTCTTGACGATTTCAATGGCAAGGCCGGTACGTTCGCCGTTCTTGTTGACGAAGCTCACCGGCGCGCCCTGCGTCTGCACACCCACGCGCAGCTCGCCGCGCTTGAGGATTTCGTCCATCACCGTCTGGGCGGAAGCGGCAATCGGCGCAGCCAGCGCAAGCACCGCCAGCGCCATCATGCTGAACGCTCTACGTAGCATCTTGGTCATCATTTCCTCCTGTTTCTTAAGTTCTCCGCCGGCCCGATATCGCCGGGAGGGCGGTCCCAAGGGCGGCGCCCTAGTGGATCTGCGATAGGAATTTCCGGGTCCGTTCGTTCGTGGCGCGATCGAAGATGTCTTCCGGCGCGCCTTGCTCGATGATGGTGCCACCGTCCATGAAGACGACGCGATCCGCGGCGCTGCGCGCAAAGCGCATCTCGTGCGTGACGGCCACCATTGTCATGCCGTCAGCCGCCATCTCTGCCATCAGGTCGAGAATGCCGCCGACCATTTCCGGGTCGAGCGCCGAAGTCGCCTCGTCGAACAACATCACCTGCGGCTGCATCGCCAGTGCACGAGCGATGGCAACGCGCTGCTGCTGCCCCCCGGAAAGCTGGCCTGGATAGTGATCGCCCCGATCGAGCACACCGACCTTGTCGAGGAAGGCCTTGCTGATCTCCATGGCTTCCGCGCGCGATTTCTTGCGCACGATGATCTGCGGCAGCATGACGTTCTCGAGCGCGGTCTTGTGCAGGAAAAGGTTGAAGTGCTGGAAAACCATGCCAACGCCCATCCGCAGCGTTTGCAGATTTGCTTTGGGGCTGGTCGCTTCGATTCCGGCGACCACGATGCGGCCCTCATCCACCTTCTCCAGCGCGTTGATGGTACGCAGGAGCGTGCTTTTACCCGAGCCCGACGGGCCGATGATGACCACGACCTCGCTCGCGGCGACCGTGAGCGAGACATGATCGAGCGCGCGGCAGCGCGCGCCGCCGCCAATGGGCGCAAAAGTCTTGGTGACGCCTTCGACCACAATGGCAGGGCCAGAAGACGCGGCATTGTTGGTCAGCATGTTTGGCGCCCTTGCTAGCAAAACACAGTTGGAGGGAACTCGGCTTCCGAGCGGAATTGATCGCTCGTGATTTAAGCTTGGCCACCCTTGGCGGACTATCGCGTGGCCCCGTTCTTTCTGTCAACTTTTTTTAAAAACAAAAAATTTTTTGTATAATGTGCGCTGAACGATCAAGCGTCGGGGTGAATTTTCCCAATGGCTCGGGAGAAGACGATGATGCTCTGCGGTGAGCAGGATTAGTGCATATGTTACAAAAGGATGCGCTCTCTCGGTGTCGAGTGCGCCTGATCTGCGCAGCGTGGCCATCGGCTCGCTTCCCATGCGCACAGCGGGCGGAGAAATAATGCGGGATAGAGTTCGAAACCAAAATTATTGTGGTCGTGGCGCGTATCGCCTAGCCGCCGCCTCGGGCGAAACGCCCGATCGTAGCTTGCTCCTGGTCGTGTGGATGACGTGCCGGCCGGCCTCCAGGGGGCGGGTCAAAGCGCGCGCTGGCTTCCTCTTCCGCCGCAATGCGCCGCCAAGATCCCGGCTGCTTTTAGGCGAAGCCGGCGAGCGCAAGTCCCACTTCGTTTACCTTATCGCGGCCTTCCTGAGCGCTGAGGGGGCGAGGAGAGGAATAATTCCCGTTATACAACCTCTGGTTATGTCGCAGTAACAAATATGTGTCAGTTTTCTTCTCTCTGATCCGAGAGGAGGGGTTATGAAGGCGCGCATTCTGGTCGTCGAGGATGACCCCATTTCACAAGAGATCATCAAGGAGACCCTGGAAACCCGCGGGTATCACGTTGATGTCGTCGCCGATGGATTTTCCGCGATCCGCAAGGTCAAGGACAACCTCTACGACGTGGCGCTGGTTGATTACAATCTTCCGGATATTGACGGCTATTCCTCGGCCAAAATGGCGAAAATGGTCAGGGAAGGTGCCGCGCCGCCACGGATTTTCGCCGTCACCGCTCAGCCCGACCGATTGAAGTCGCATATCAACGAAGAGGAATCTCCCTTCGATGGTGTTCTGCCTAAACCCTTCAAGCCCGATGCGATCATCGACATCGTGGAGAATTCGCTCAGAAGCGACGGTTATCGTCAGGCCGTTGCCGCGGCGGATGCGATGTGGCGGAACTGCGGTCTCGCCGGCAGACCGCGCGCGGTTGCGCTTCCGCTCCCGCGGCTAGAGGAACGGATCGCGCTCTCCATCTATTTCGAGCTGGTTGAAACCGCAGATTGCGATCTCCTCCTCGCGACCTCATCGAGCGATCACATCGTGGATATCCGCCTGCGGCAAGGGTTCGCTGGCGTCCCGGTGGTCGATATTACGGATTCCAGCGTCAGCTACGCTGATGCCAAGTTCCGCCATGAAGACCATGCCACGTGGCAGCGCGTTGCGGATGTTATCCAGGCCTTCAAGATCAGGCGCGACGATATCAAGGCTTCTCCCGCGGATACGAACGCCAGTATCCGCCTGCTTGTCTATGCCTATCTGTCGCAGCGCTCGATCGAGCCTTTGCGCGATGCCAGCAAACGATCCTACATCCAGTATCGGGGCGGGATCTCCAGCAAGGATATCGCTGATGACGCGGAGTGGCTTGTTGCGCGCGGATTGATGCGCAAGCGCTTCATGGACAGGTTTCATGCCTGCGGGACCTGTGGCTCGCATCGTCTGAACGTCCGTGAAGAATGCATCAATTGCGGTTCTCCCAACCTGCGGGATACGCCGCTCATTCATCACTTCAGATGCGCCCATATCGGCCCTGAGGAAGACTATCTCGATGGCCCCAATCTCGTATGTCCCAAATGCCGACTCTCGCTGCGGCACTATGGGGGCGATTACGAGCGTCCGGGCAACTCGCTCTATTGCAATCATTGCCGCAAGGTGAATTCGCAGCCCTCGATCGCGTTTTCCTGCGTCGATTGCGGTGCGCATACGGACGGAAACCACACCAAACACGATGACGTCTTCGCGTTCGACTATACGGAGGAAGCCGTCGCCTTCCTGCGTCGGCCACGCTTTCCGGCCGATCGCCTGACATCGGATCTCGTAACGATCTCGATTGATCCGGTCGCGCTCGAGGCCATTGAGCGATATGCTACGGATACGGGAGTCGACTTTGACTCCTTCGCCCTCGCGGAGATCAGCTACGTCACACCGGATATTCCGGGCAGCGGCCTCACGGCGGATCAGCATGCCGAAATGCGCCGCTATTTCCTTGAGCAGGTCCGCACCCTGAGCGGGGAATACGGCAAGGTGATCTGCGGCTTCAAAAGCGATTATCTCGTTGTGGATGAAAGCGAGATTAGCGAGCTGCCGGGGCTTGTCACCACCTTGCTGAAACTGTGCTCGCGTTCGATCGCCAGCGAGATCCATCCCCGTTCCCGTTCGTTTCTGGCCAAGAATATCGCCCGCCTGCCATGACCGAAGGGGTGCTGACCGCGATCAATTACTTGTTCACGGATGGCAGCTCCCATATCGGCACGGCGTTCTGGTATGTGCTGGTCTTCGAAGTGCCGCGCTACTTGTTCGGCTTCATCGCGACCGGCGCGGGCGCGGCCATCGCCGTGATGCGCCCGCGTTCAACATACCCGCGCGAGCTTGCTCTCGGGGCTGCCGAGCGCGTCAGCATCGTGATTGTGGGACATAACGAGGCGGGGAGCCTTGAAAGATGCGTCCGCTCCCTCAACGATCAATCCCGTCCGGCCGACGAGATCATCGTCGTCAGCGACGGTTCCACGGATCGCATGGTCTCCGTCGCTCTCAGGCTCAAGAGCGCCGGATTGATCCATGCTGTTCTGGGAACGGATGTGCGATGCGGAAAATCCGCCGGGTTCAATCTCGGATTGGGTTCCGCGAGTGGCGATATCATCATCATTGTCGATTGTGATTGCTCGTTTGAATACGACGCGATCGAGCGCATCCTGCAGCCCTTCGCCAATCCTGCCGTCGGGGCCGTCGCGGCGGATATCGTACCGCGCAACAGCCGCCACAACCTGCTCGCGGCCTTTCAGGAGGTCGAGTATATCCTCTCCATCTCCATGACGAAGCGGCTTACCTCCGCGCTCGGTCAGGTCTCCTGCGTGTCGGGTGCATTCGGCGCTTTCCGGCGCGATGCCCTGATCGGGATCGAGGGCTACGATGTCGGCGGGGGCGAGGACCTCGATCTGACCCTTCGCCTGCGGCGAGCGGGCTGGCTCGTGGCCTTCGCGGAGGATGCTATCTGCTACACCGATGTTCCCGCGACACTCCCCGCACTTGTCCGTCAGCGGCTTCGCTGGGAGCGTGACGCGGTATGGATTCGCCTGCGCAAGCACGCACGCTCGCTTTTCGGCCATGCGTTTTCCTGGCGGGAGGCGGTTCACCAGGTCGATTTCATCGTTTTCAATCTCCTCGGGGCGCTCATGTTCCCGATCTACATTGCCTGGCTGTTCGCGACCTACGGGGAGTTCGGCCTTTACATCCTGCTTGCGGTCCAGCTTGTTCTGTTCATCGTGGAGGTTCCGGTTGTCGCGTTTTCCATCGCGATCACGAGCCCACAGGAACTTGCGCGGCTCGCGGTCTTCATACCCGGCTACCTCCTTTTTTCGACATGGATCATGAAGCCCGTCCGCGCGGTGGCCTATGTCGCCGAGCTCGCGTTTTCCCAATCCCGTAACGACAATTACGTCCCGCAACGCGTTCGCAGCTTGAGGATCTGGTAGTGATGGAGCGCATCAGGAAACGCCCGAAACTTGAGACATTGCAGAACCAGCAACGCATGGTCGCGGGCTCCTGGAGCCGACGCGTCTATTTCCTGCTTCTGATTGCGCTGATTGTTTTCGGCGCAGATTTCGTACTTGGCAGTCTAGTTTTCCTGCGTGCGGATGGCCTGGTCGCTGCCGACAAGATCGTCGTCGCGGCCAATTACCCTGGGCGGGTCACGCAGCTCTTCACTCGCGAGGGAGCGACAATCCAGCGCGGCACGGTTCTGGCGACGCTGGAATCGACCGAGATGCTGCGCAACATCGCCGATCTCGCTTTCCGCGACGCGGAGCTGGCCGCGCGTGTTTCCGACCTCAAGGTGCGCCTCGTCACCGCGAATTCCCTGCTGCCTTTTGCCGAGCGTAGCGCGGTGGAAAGTGCGCAGATCGTGGAGCGGATCGACACTCTCTCGAGCCAGGGGCTCATCCCGGCCTCGCGCATCGATCAGGCGCTTGCGACGCGCTACGAAAACGCGGCACGCTTTGCGGAGCTTCGTGGCCAGGTCAATGTCATCGGCGAACAGCTCTCCGTGATCGAGCGTGAGCGGCGCCGGGCAACCCAGACGCTGAATAAGCTCGAAGCGAGTTACGCGGATGGACAGGTTGTCGCGCAGGCGGATGGGATTGTTGGTCCCCGCGTGCCGGTGGTGGGGCAGGGTTTCGAGTTCGGCGAGGAGTTGCTCCAGATCTATGGATCAGAACCATATGTGTTGGGATACCTGCCGGATTCGTACCTCTTCAAGCTGAAGGAGGGCGACAGGGTCACGATCCAATCCGGCGCCTTCTCGGTTCAGGGCACGGTCGAAAGTCTCCTGCCGGTCACGGATGCGCTGCCGGCGGAATTCCAGAACCTGTTCCGCCCGCGAGATCGAAACCGGCTGTTCCGCATCAAACTGGAGAAGGAACAGCCTTTCGCCACGCAGCAGAAAGTACGGATAACCGGATGCTTCTGGGGGTGGTGCTGGAACTCTTTCACGCCCACGGAATGGACGCGGATCGCGACGGACAAGCCAAAATCAATGGCGATGCGTCACGCTGATTAGCGTGCCGTCGGCGGCATAACGCCCGCGAGGGTGTTACGCCGCCAGTCGGGCCAACTCATCAGACGGCGATGGATCCGAAGGCGTGCTCCTCGCGAAGCCGCGCGATCTCATGGCGGACGATTTCCTCGACTTGCTCCAGCGCCGCTCCGAAAGCCACCAGCTCTTCCGTGCTTGCTTCCCCTTCCAGCACGGCATTTTCCAGCTCCCTGCATGCGCTCGACAGGTTCGTGAACCCCATGAAGCCGAGCTGGGAGCAGAAATGATGGATCTTCTGCGCGATTTGTGTCGACGGGATATCGGGCGTGAATGCGATCCGGTTTCTCAGGCTGCTTTCAAGCAAAAGGAAGAGATCGGCTGCCTTTTTGGCGCCCACTCGCCGGACCAGTTCGTCCACGACGGGTCTCTCGATGCTGGTATCGAACAGGCCAATCGAGTGGATGGGAACAACCGGAACAAAGAATGCCTTCTCGTAGTTGCCATCCGGTGACGCTCCCGCTTTCCCTCCCTTGGTGGCGACCTGGCGACGGATCACGCTCACCAGATTCTCGACCACAAATGGCTTGCTCACGAAATCGGCCATTCCTGAAGCGTTGATCTGCTGTCGCTGGCTTGTCAGCGCACCGGCTGTCAGCGCAATCACTGGCGGGCACTTGTCGCCAAGTGCCTCGTTCAGTTGCTTGAAGGCATCAAGTCCGTCCAGAACAGGCATCTGGATGTCCATCAGCACGACGTCATAGTCATCCGGGCTGCAAAGAAGAATATCCACTGCTTCCTGCCCGTTTTGCACCGCATGGACCTCCGCGCCCTCCTGCTCGAGAATCTGGGTTCCGACCTCCAGATTGAGGATGCTGTCATCCGCGATGAGAATGCGGATACCTTGCAAGGGAGGGCCGTCCTGCTGTTCAGGCACGGCATCCGGCAGCGCATTCTGGCGTGCGACCGGGAGCTCCAGATCGATCCAGAACTCGCTGCCCGATCCCAGCTTGCTCCTGACGCCGATATCTCCTCCCATGAGCGACACGAGGTGACGGACAATCGCCAATCCAAGGCCGGTACCGCCCACACGCCGAGTGTTGGAGGAATCAACCTGAATGAAGGGCGCGAACAGCCTTTCGATATCCGCTTGAGCGATTCCTACGCCAGTGTCGCTGACCATGAAGCGGATCTTGGCAGATTCACCTGAAACGCTGAGCGGCTTCACATGAAATTTTATGGAGCCACTATCTGTGAATTTTTCGGCATTTGATAGTATATTTAATATTATCTGCTGTATTCTAACTTGGTCTCCAATAACAATTTCGGGAACTTGATTGTCGAAAATGAATTCAAAATCAAGTGATTTTTCTTTAATTCTTGCGTGTATCAAATCTGCTATCTCATAGGCTGTTGATCTAATATTGAAACTTGAGCAATCAAAATTCAATTCACCGGCTTCGATTTTAGAGAGATCAAGAACATCGTTGATGACAGACAAAAGAAGTTTTCCTGCCGTCTTTATCTTTGTGACGAGTTCAGTTTGATTTACGTCCAGGTTTGTTTTTTCAAGAAGGTGCAGGAAGCCAAGTACCGCGTTCATCGGCGTGCGAATTTCGTGGCTCATGTTTGCCAGGAAAATGCTCTTTGCCTTGCTGGCGTTCTCGGCGCGTGCCACCGCGATTCGAAGTGATTTTTGATATTTCCTCTGCCGGCTCCGCTTGATTTCTTTCAATCGGTTCTCCGCCTCCTGCTTGGCGCGCTCGGCAGATGCCCAGTTCAGGGCGTGATCAATCACCTCCTTGAGTTTGGCAGGATCAAGATTGGTCTTCACGATGTAATCGGTAAAGCCGTTGCGCATGGCCTCAACCACCAGCGCTTCACTCTCGCGCATGGTGACGAGAATTACCGGGCATACTTCCGCGCGGTGTGTTCTGATCGCAGCAACGAGTTCGAATCCAATCCCATCGGGGAGTTGATAGTCAAGCAATACGCAATCGTACTGATTCTTGTTAAGAAGCTTTCGCGCTTTATCTAGAGTGTTTGCTTCGTCCAGTTCTACGCTCTGGCCTATTCCCTGCAGCATTCGCCGCAGTCTTTCACGTTCTACATCATCATCGTCGACTTGGAGAACTCGAATTTTTTTTGTTGCACTCATAGTTTGAGCCTCATTTCAGAGCGGATGATTTCATCCTACATTTTGCTGTCCATGATACTGGTTCATATTTACAGATGCTGTTCTCGTGTTGCATTGTTTGAGAATTACATGCCGAAATCTGCTCGTATTACCCTGGGCCAAGTGACTCTGAAGCAACTGCCGACGCGATCAGGTTCAGGTATGAGTTGAATGCGTCCGCCATGCATTTCCGCCTGGTTTCGCGCGACCGCCAGGCCAAGCCCTGTCCCATTGCCGCTTGCCGGGGCCAGCGTTTGGAATAATTTGAAAATCCGTTCCCGCGCTTCAGCGGGGATGCCGGGACCATCATCTCGAAAGTCAACCACGCAAAAATCGCCATCATCCTGCGCGTGAATTTCGATTTTTCCCTTTTTCTTGCCGTGATGCTTGATTGCGTTAGAATAAAGATTTCTAATTATTGTTGATATTGGTGCTTTTACTCCTTTAAATGGATTAGAATTGTTATTCACAACAATTGAAAAGTGTGAAGGCGGCGGGTCTATGCTAATAATTTCATCAACAATTGAATTGATGTTGATCTCTTCAACAAAAAAATTGAGGTAAGATGACTGAGCGTATGAAAGAAGATCTTCGATAAGAGCTTCCGTTCTTCGTACTCTTTCTCGCATTCGCTGGAGGTTTGTGAGGACGGATTCGGGTGCTTCGTTGCCGTAATCCTCGTGGATGAAGTCAATGAGGTTCGAAATGCCGCGCAACGGCGAGCGCAGGTCATGGGAAACCACATAGGCGAATTCCTCCAACCGCCCATTCGCCTCGCGCAGTCGCATCTCTGCTCTTTTGCGCAAGGTAATATCCGCGATCGAAGCCATGACAGCAGGCCCTGCTGGCGTTTGGACCGCGCTGAGCCCGACTTCGACCGGGATCTCCACACCATCCTTCCTCAAACCCGTCAGGTCTCTGCCTGCGCCCATCACCCGTGTCGTTGGCGCTGCAGCATAGTTTGCTCGATATTGATGATGGTTCTTGTGCTGGCGGACGGGAATGAGCGTTTCGATTGGCTTGCCTTCCAATTCCCTGTCGGAATAGCCGAACATCGTATCGAGCTGTGGGTTGGTCATTGTGATGCGGCCGTCTGCGTCGACCAGCACAAGTCCATACGGCGCTGAGGCGACGATGGCTTGAAACCCCCGTTCCAGGTCTCGTCGTGCCGAGACATCGACAACCGACGCCATAACCGCCTTTTGCGCGCCGATCGTCATTGGCCGCAGCCCGACATCGACCGGAAATTCACTGCCATCCGCGCGCCGCGCGAACAATTCACGACCAGCCCCCATGTGGCGAATTTCGGGCGCCTGCATGAAGGCTGCCCGGTCTCGCGCATGTCCCTCCCGGTTCCGATCAGGGACGAGCGTATCGATGTTCTTTCCGATCAGGCTGGATTTCTCGTGTCCGGTCATCCGGCTCAGCTCGGCATTGAGGAAAATGATCTTGCCGGTTGAATCGACGATCACCACGCCGATCGGCAGAAAATCCACCAGAGAGGCTGCGCCAAGATGATCAATGACTGTCTCGCCCCGTTCCATCGTGATCAGCTTGCCTCCAAATAAGCGCTAATAGAAAAGTCAAAAACGGTTACGTAGTAGCGACGAGTCGTGCTCAAAATGCACGCTAAGGTTGAATATTTATGTGCATACCCTCTCTGATTCGTAAAGCTGAACACCTCCAGAGTGTTGATGCGCCGATCAGGCGAGGCCGGGAGGAGGGTGCGCAAGTCCCCTCGACGCAGAAGAGACCGGCCAGTGCTAAGCATTCCGCCTATCCGCCGCCCTTGCGATTGGAGAAGAAGCGCTTGGCGGCGGTATCATCCCAGAAATACAGCCTCCGGCTCATGCCGGGCTCAAATCCCCCAAATCCGATCTTCTTTCAGGTTGCATGGCGGCTTCGAGCGCCCCATAGGGCTTTACAAGGCGTATCGTGCAGACAAACCTGCATACGTGGCTTGCCCAAAGCGGTCATTCCGGTTACCCAATGCATATTCAACGGCTTACGCCCCTCGTGCAGAATGCAGGCGGCAGGTCAGGTAAAAGGATTTTATCGAAGGGGGCCGGATGAGCTTGCTTCGTGACGAGCGGCTGATTGACCGCATCAATTCGCCTGGCCCCGACAAACGGCTCGTTGCTTCCGTCATCGCCTGTGTTCTCGAGCGCCGCGAAGATGCTCTGGACAGGATCATGGCGGCCGTTGAGGAGCATGGGCTTGAAATGAGCGTTTCGCTCCATGTGGTGCTGGAGGCGGCGTTGCGGCTCAGCGCGTTCTACGAGTCCTTGCCGCGTCCTGTCCTGATTTCCATCCTGCGCATCGCGACCCAGAGCGACGAGAGCGCGGCGGATTTCGCCGGGTTCCTGACCGGAATGCATATCTTCGAGACGGAAGAGGGCGTCCGGCTCGATATCGGCGCATTCGACGCGCGCTGGTGGCCCGCCGAAATTCCGTTGAATTCCTGAGCCCGTGATCCACCCATTTCTTCACCAATCCGCCCTAATAGGGAGGGAGCGAAGGAAGAAATGGTCTGCCGATGCATGTCGTTCTTGTTCTCGATACCGCCTATGTGAATGGCGGGCAGGCGAAGGTGTGTTTTGACTCCGCCTTCGCCCTGAAGGCGCGGGGACATGATGTCACGGTTTTCGCCGCGGCCGGGCCGGTCATGCCCGCGCTGATCGAGGCTGGCATTCGCGTGCATTGTCTCGATCAGCCGGAATTGCTCAAGGATGCGTCACCGATCGCCGCCGCTTGGCGCGGCATCCACAATGGCGCCGCCGCTGCCGCATTGGGAGAAGTGTTGGCGGAAATGCCACGCGGCGAGAGCGTAATTCACGTTCATGGCTGGGCGAAGGCGCTCTCTTCCGCCATTGCGGGGCCGATCCGGCGCTCGGGCCTGCCTGCGCTCTACACGATGCACGAGTATTTCCTGCTCTGCCCGAATGGCGGCTTCTACGATTACCGCGCACATCGCCATTGCGGCCTGTCGCCGCTCTCGCCGGCCTGCCTGATGACGCAATGCGATTCCCGCTCCATGGTGCACAAGGCCTGGCGATCGGTGCGCACCGGCGTGATGAAGCATCTCCACCATTTGCCGGATGTGTTCGGCGATATCGCCTATTTTCATCCATTCCAGCGCCGGATCATCGAAAAGCACCTGCCCGTCACGGCGCGTCTGCACGAAATCGCCAATCCGGTTGAGGCAGCGGATCTCGGCCCGAAAACCGAGCCGACGCGCGGGGAGGTGATCTTCCTTGGGCGGATTTCCATGGAAAAGGGCGTGTTCCTGTTTGCGGAAGCGGCGGAACGAGCCGGAATTACGCCTGTTTTCGTCGGCGACGGACCGCTCGCCGGGGAACTGGCCGCGCGATTCCCGCAGGCCAGGCTGCTCGGGTGGCATGATGCAGCAGGCGTGCGGCAACGTCTTCGTGAAGCGCGGGCTCTGGTCTTTCCCTCGCTCTGGTACGAGGGGCAGCCGTTGACCGTGCTCGAATCGTTGGCCCTCGGCACGCCCGTGATCGCGGGAGACGGCAGCGCCGGCCGCGAGAGCGTTGTCGATGGCGAGACGGGCCTGTGGTTCCGGCAGGGCGATGTCGCGGATCTCGCCCGCGCGCTGACACGCATTCAGGATGATGCGCTGGTCGCGCGGCTTTCTGCGCAGGCCTACCGGCGTTATTGGGCCGAGCCGTTCACGCTGGAACGCCATAGCCAGCGGTTGGAGGCGGTTTATTCCACCCTCCTCGGGCGTTGATCACGCGGAAGCTTCCACAGCCGTTGGTGCCTCACGCGGGCGCTCGCGCGCGGCGCGGTAGGCCGCATGGGCATAGAAGCGATATTCCCTGAGCCAGCGCAGCGAAATCGCCGCCAGCCCCCAGGTGAGCCCGTAGATCATGAAGAGATGGCGCCAGCGATCCGTATCGATCTGGAAATTCTGGATCAGATGCGGGATCAGCGCCGAAAAAACCACGATGGCATGGCTCTGGAACGGGGTCCGCAGCAGCACGGTGCGGCAGGCGATGACCAATGTCGTGCCGATAAAGGCGAAGAAGAGGATGCCGCCAAGCCACCCATAGGATGTGAAGGCCATCATATAGGTATTGTGCGGATTCTCCGGGTAATAGAGCCAATGCCGGTTCGGCCCGTGGCCGAAGGGCAGGGTGAGCAGTTCCGGGATGGCGCGCAGCTGGTTGCCGAAGCGGCCCGAGGGGCCGGAATCATAATCCTTCTGGAGGGTGAATCGGTCGGCGAAAACTGCGGCGATATTCTCGTTCGAGATCAGAACGATAAAGGCAACCGCCATCCCCGCGAGCCCCAGAACGACCAGCAGGAGAAGGCGCAGCCGCGTTTTCTCGTCGCGGGCGGTGATGAAGTTCAGCGCGGCGAGAAGGGCCAGCCCCACAATCATGGCGATCCAGGAACCGCGCGAATAGGTGAGGAACCATGCCAGCAGGATCGGCGCGAGCAGCACGGCGGTCAGCAGGCGCCGACGCGGCTGCGCCAGGAAATCCTGCGCGAGATAGAGCGCGGGAAGAATGAGGAAGGAGCCGATGACGTTGGGGTCGCGGAACGTACCGGAAAGGCGCCCCTCATGCATGGTGAAGCGCGCGCTCAGACCGGCAATATCGAGCACGCCCGCAATCCCCGCGAGCGAGGCGGCGAGCGCGCCGGCGATCAACCCCCATTTCATGGCGGAAAGTCGAGGCAGGGCGTTCTGGTTGAGCGCGGTGCAGAAGAAGATCGCGGTCACGGCCACGAAACAGGTGCCGATGACGAATTCGCGGCTGTCGTCGAAGTCCAGATGCGGTTGCAGGGCGATCAGTCCCGCCAGGTTGAACAATACCAGAAAGAAAACCAGCGGCATGTTGGCGCGGTCGATGCGCAGGCCCAGCAGCGCGAACAGCCCGATCGTGGCGAGGCTCGCGGCATTGTAGGCGATGTCATAGACCACGAAGGCCCCTGTGAAGACCATCAATCCCAGCATGACGAGCAGGAGAGGCTCGCCGGGATGACGCGGATACATCAACCCGCTGGGGATGGGGCGCAAGGCCGGCTGGGCCCAGCCTGCAACACCGATAGACGAACGCAACACGCCATTTACTCCGCGGTCTTCAAGGCAAGACCGGAGCGCAAAGGTAGCCAGACGGGCTCAAGAAGCCGTTAAACGCGGAAAGGGATCAGGTTTCTGAAGAAATACGGGGCTTGCGCCGCGCCACGAAAGCCTCGCCATAGCCATGCAGGATGGTCTCGACCATGAGCGGCACGGTGAAGCGCTGCCTGAGCTGGTCGGAGAGGATTGCGGCTTCCAGGCGCGCTTCGGCACCGGGCCGTTCGAGCATCGCCTGCATGGTGCCGGCGAGTTGTTCCGGCGCGTTCGGTTCGATGAGGTGGCGGTAGTCGCGCGGGACGATCTCGGGAATGCCGCCGACATTGGTGGTGATCAGCGGAAGTTTACCGGCCACGGCTTCGAGCACGATATAGGGCAGGCTCTCGAAGCGCGAGGACACCACCATCACCCGCCCGAGGCGGAAAGCCTTCGCGGCGGGCATCACCGGAAACCAGCGCAATTGGTCCTGGATGCCGCGCTCCGCCGCGAGGGCGCGGATCTTGCCTTCCGAGGGGCCGGAACCGACCAGCGTGACCGAAGGGTGGAGGCCCCGCTGGGCGAGCAGCACCATCGCCTCGATCAGGGTATCGATGCCCTTGGCTTCGCGGAATTCGCCGACATAGAGAAAATCCGTCGCATCCTCGAGAGGCTGGACCGGCTCGAATTCGTGCTCGTAAAGACCATTGAGCGCGATACGGGCGGGGCGCTTCGTGTCGGTGACGAAATCGCGGAAACGCGCGGCGATGAACGCGCTTTCGAACAGGAAGAGATCCGTTCCCTTTTCGAGCAGATGCTCGATTTTCATGAACAGCCTGTGCGAGAGCGAGCCGGGATAGAAATTGAGGCTGCCGCCATGCGGCGTATAGCAACGCAGGGGGCCGGAATTCGGCGTCAGGACGCCGCCGAGCCGGGCATAGAGTCCGCCTTTCGCGCCGTGGCCATGGATGACATCGAGCCCGAGGCTGCGGGTTAGCGCCGCGACCTTGCGCAAGGCGGCGACATCGCTCCAATGCGGGTTGCGATGCATCGGCATGCGATGGATACCCAGGGCCATGAGGGGCGCAAGCTCGGCCAGCAGGGTCTCGCCGCGCTCGCCGCCGGTCATGGAATCGCACAGGATGCCGATCTCGTGGCCCCGTTCCGCCAGAGCGCGCGAGACATCGAAGACGTGGCGGAACAATCCACCGACCGGGGCGCGGAACACAAAGAGAATGCGCAGTCTTTTCACGCGCGGTTTCCTTAGAAAAGCCCGCCGGCGTCCAGAGCATTTTCCGATCAAGTGGATGCCGGTTGATCGAAAGAAAATGCATCAAGACAAAAGGCTGGAGCGGATCAGAAGAAGCGTTCCTTGATGGCGATGGTGTCGCCGGGCTTCACGGGCGTGTTGAGCGGCACCGCGACCGTATAGACCTCGCCGCGTATGGCGCGGGTGATCTCGGCGTAATTGCGGTTCGCGCGCGGTCCGAACCCGCCGGCGATGGCGATCGCGGTCTGGACGGTCATCGCATTCACGTAAGGAAACTGACCCGACGTGGCAACCTCGCCCAGGACGAAGAACGGGCGGTATTGCTCCACCTCCACCGAGACCTTCGGCTCGCGCAGATAGCCGTTGCGAAGCTTCTCTTCCACCGCCCGCGCGAGCTGGAGCGTCGTGCGGCCCTGCGCCTCGACCGTGCCGATCAGCGGCATCGCGATGCGGCCGGAGCCGTCCACCGCATAGGAATTCGACAGGCTGTCCTGCCCGAAGACGATGACGCGCAGCCGGTCGCCGCCCGCGAGCGTGTAAGGCTCGCCAAGATCCGAGCCGAGGAATTCCGGCGAAAGGCGCGGTGTCGCGGCGCAGCCCGCGAGTGCGAGCGACAGGAGGACAACGGACAGGAGGCTGTTCTTGCGCATGGTGACATTCAATGGCTTGGGTACCCGTGGCCAGCATGGCGCCTCATGGTTAATACTTGCTCAATTTCCAGGCGCCTTAACCCGACGGAAACCAAGATCCTTCAAGGATGGTTTGGAATTTGATCGGGAGAACACCGCATGGACGCGGCGCGGCCGGCCTCTTACACGCCTTATGCGAGCGATGCCGGCATCGAGAGTGTCGCCGGTGCGCTCTGGCGGCGCAAATTCTGGATCCTCATTCCGACGTTGATCGCGCTCGTTCTGTCGATCCTTGTCGTGAACCTGATGAGCGTGCGTTACACGGGCGAGGCGCGCATCCTGCTCGAGAACCGCGATACCGTCTATTCTCGCCCGGATCGCGATGTGCGCGCAAGCGATCCCGCGATCGACCCCGAGGCGGTGGCGAGCCAGGTCCAGGTCGTCAATTCCAAGGATCTCGCGCTCAAGGTCATCCGGGAGATGGCATTGGCCCGGCGCGAGGAGTTCGATCCTGTCCAGAAGGGGCTGGGCCTCAAGGGCGCGCTGCTGGTGATGTTCGGGCTTCAGCCCGATCCTCGCACGATTCCGCAGGAAGAGCGGGTGCTGGAAGTCTATTACAAGCGCCTGCTGGTCTATCCGCTCGGCAAGAGCCGGGTCATCGCGATCGAGTTTCAGTCCGAGGATCCCAAGCTCGCCGCCGATGTCGCGAACCGCATCGCCGAGGAATATCTCTCGCGCGAGGAAGGGGCCAAGAACCAGACGAGCCGCGCCACCTCCGAATGGCTCGACAAGGCCATCGATCCGCTCATGAAGAAGGTGCTCGCCGCTGAGGGCCGCGTGGAGGCGTTCCGCGCTTCCAAGGGGCTGTTCGTGGGCGCGAACAA
Organism: Pseudomonadota bacterium; assembly: GCA_020161575.1. Lineage (GTDB taxonomy): Bacteria > Pseudomonadota > Alphaproteobacteria > Rhizobiales > Beijerinckiaceae > Rhabdaerophilum. The sequence continues at coordinate 197,646 of JAIUNR010000003.1, read as the reverse complement.
CACCTCCATCTCCTCCCAGCAGCTCTCGGAGCTCAATACCCAGCTCTCCCTCGCGCGTTCGCAGCAGGCTGATCTTCAGGCGCGCGCGAAACTTATCCGCGAGGCGTTGCGGCTGGGCAAGGTGTTCGAGACCTCGGAAATCAACAACAATGAACTCGTGCGCCGCCTGCTCGAACAGCGGGCGCAGTTCAAGGCACAGATCGCGCTCGAGGAGCGCAACCTGCTGCCCCAGCATCCGCGCATGAAGGAGCTGCAATCCCAGCTCGCCGATCTCGAAGGCCAGATCCGCGCCGCCGCCGAGCGGGCCGCGCGCGCTTTCGAGAATGACGCCCGGACGGCGGGCGCCCGCGTTGCCTCCATGCAGGCCGAACTCGACAGCCAGAAAAAGGCGACCGCGCTTTCCAACGAGGATGAGGTCCAGCTGCGCGTGCTCGAACGCGAAGCGGCGGCGCTGCGCGAGCAGCTCAATTCCTATCGCAACAAGTTCCTCGATGCCGCCGCCCGCTCGGGCGAGAGCGCCCAGCCGGCGGATGGCCGCATCATCTCGCGCGCCTTTCCGCAGAGCGAACCGACCTATCCCAAGAAGCTGCCGATCGTGCTTCTGGCGACGCTCGCGACCTTCGTCCTGTGCTGCGCGCTGGTCGCGACGCAGGCGCTGATGCGCATGGGCAGGGCGGAATATCCGCTGCCCCTCGACCCTGCCTTCGAAGCCCACGCGACGGCCGATCACCCCGCGCAGGGCGAAGAGATCCGCGCCGCTTCCCGCCAGGATTTCCAGCCCACGCCGGAAGCGCCTTCCTTGCTCAGGCCGGCCCGCTGGTGGGAAAAAGCCGCGCGCCGGCTCGGCCTCGCATCCGCGCCGGAAGCGCTGCCACAGGCAACCTGGTCCGCCGGGTTTTCCGCCGAGCCGACAGCGATCGCGACCAGCTCCTCGCACATGTCCTTGCCTCTACCCTCGCGCAATCGCGCGGCGCAGGACAGCGCGGCGGACGAACTCGCGCGTCAACTGGCCCGACTTGATTTCCACGATGGCGGCAAGGTTGTCGCGGTTCTCGCCGCGGGGCCGGAGGTCCAGTCTGCGCTGACCACCCTGCGCTTCGCGCGCCGTCTCGCTGCCGATGGGGCGGCCATGGTGATCGACCTTTGCGGCAGCGGGCAATCCGGCCTTGGTCGCAGCAATCTCTATACCCGCGTCATCGCGCGGGTCGCCGGGCGCGAGCGTTGCGCGGGCCTGTGCGATTATCTCGACCGCGTGGCGGCCCTGGGCGATATCATCCACCGCGACCAGCGCTCCGGGTTGCATATCGTGCCTGCGGGCGGCAGCGCGACCCAGCGCATGGCATCTGGCCCGGTGCGGCAGGATATCGCCCGGCTTATCGACGCGCTTTCGCGTTCCTACACGCATGTGCTGATCGATGCCGGCCCTCTGGGCGGGGCGGGCGAGTTCGTCGCGGAAAAGGCCGATGCGATCATTCTGCTCGCGAATGCGCGCTCCGATGACGATCTGCTGGTCGAGGCTGCCGCGCGGCTCGAGGCGCTGCGCGATGCGCCTGTTTTCGTCATGTCCGAGGAGAGCGGATCGGAATTCGCGGCCGCCAATGATGCGGCGCCGATGGGGCAGGTCCAGAACGCCTGATCAGCGCCTTCTAAGCCGCCGCATTCCCGCCAGAAGCGCCGGATGCGCCTTGACGAAGCGTTTCACGGCGCGTGCGCCAAGCCAGAGACGCGCCGCGAGGGCGCCCGGCCATGATGCGCCCAGCGCGATATCGAAAAGCGGTTCCCTGCGCGGACAATAACGCTGCTTGTAGCGCGCATCGCCGGCGCCGAGATCGAAGCTCGTGAAACCCCGCGCCTTCAGCGCTGGAATGAGATCGGCCAGCATGAGATCGCCGGGGCTGTTGCGGGCGATATCGGGCGCCGGATCATAGGCCGTGACCATGCCCGAGAAATGCCCGTCGCCCGCAGCGCCCACAAGGATCGCGAGCGGCCTTGCGCCGGCGCGCAGCGCGAAAAGGCGGAGCGGGCCTTGCGCTTTCGCGGCATCGACAAAAAAGCGACGTATCGCCGCCTCCGAGAAAGGATCAGCAACGCCGGTCGCGGCGAATTGCGCCGCTTTCCACGCGAAAAGACGATCCAGAAACGCGGGGACCTCGTCCGCATTTACCCATTCCGAGACGATCTCTCCCAGGGATGCGAGTTTTGCGCGTTTCTGGCGATGCTTCTTGCGCTCGTCGCGATCGAGCAATCCGGCCAGCGGGTCGGCGGCGTCGAGCGCAAGGAAATAGGCGCTGTCCGGCGCGGGGGAGGCGAGGGAGAAGAGCGGGCTGGGCCGCTCCCTCCAGCTGGCGAGCGTGTCGGCCAGCAACAGCGCGTCGATTCCTCCCTCCCGAAGCGCGGCTGCCAGGGCGCCGCGGGGCAGGGCCGGGACAGGGGGCGATGGGGCGTCTTCGCGCATCGGCGGGAAATAGAACCCGGCATGGGCATCGCCGGGCTTTGCCGCCAGAACCAGCCCGGCCTTGCGCCGGAGAACCAGCGGCAGCGCATGGCGGATACCGGAGGAATCACGGATCGCGAGCACGCGAAAAGGGTCCAGGGCGCTGTTCGCCTCAAGCCAGAGGCGCAGCCAGCGCGTGGATTGATAGGGCGTGGCGGCAAGACCCGCGAGCGCGTCCCAGGCCTCTGTGCCGGCGAGGACCCGCATCGCGGCGCCGGCGACGTTATCCTTTCTGGCGGGAATATCGGCGCTCATCGCTCTTCTATGGCGCCAAGCTACGAAAAATCCGATAATGCGCGCAAAGGGGTGGACATGGCTGAGCACGAAATCCTCAACCTGCGCTATCGCGCGATCCGGCTGATGCTGGCGGGAATCGCGGCGAGCGGGCTTGATCGGACGTTGGCGCCGCGCTTTGGCGGGCGGGGCGTGATCCTCACCCTGCATCATGTGCGGCCGGATTCCCCCGCGCGCTTCCCCGAGAATGCCGGGCTCGGCATCACGCCCGCCTTCCTCGACAGGGCGCTGGGGCTGCTGCGCGCACGCGGCTACGATCTCGTCCCGCTTGCCGAGGTTCCGGCGCGCCTCGCCGATCCCGGCGCGCGATCTTTCGCGGCGCTCACCTTCGATGACGGCTATCGCGATACGCTCGATTGCGCGTTGCCGGTGCTCAGGGCCCATCGCGCGCCGTTCACGCTTTTCGTCTGCCCCGGCTTCGCGGAGCGCACGGCGCCGCTCTGGTGGCTTGATCTGGAAGAAGCGGTGATGCGGCTCGCGCTCATCCGGCTCGAAACGCCGCTCGGCCTCATCGAGGCGCCCGCGCGCAATCTGGCGGAAAAATACGCGGCTTTCCGCGCGGTTTACTGGCGCTTGCGCGCGCTGCCGGAGAAGGAGTTGCGCGCGGCGGTCGCGGCCTTGTGCCGGCAGGCGGGCATCGACCAGCTTGCGCGAACCGCGCGGCTCTGCCTCGATTGGGAAGGGCTGAAAACCATCCGCGACGAGCCGCTTGCGAGCATCGGCGCGCATAGCCTTTCGCATCCGCGCCTCGCTATGCTCGATACGCTCGATGCGCTTGAGGAAATCGAGGGCAGCCGGACGCGAATCGCGGTAGAACTTGGGGTGATCACGCGCGATTTCGCCTATCCCGTCGGCGATCCTGCCTCGGCGGGCCAGCGCGAATTCGATTTCGTCAACGGAGCGGGCTATCGGCTGGCGGTGACAACGCGCCCCGGCGTGCTGCACGCGGCGCATCGCGAGACGCCGAGCGCCCTGCCGCGGATCTCACTGAACGGGCTGTTCCAGCGCGAGGATTATCTCTCGGCGCTGATCTCCGGCGTGCCTTTCGCGTTTTCCCGCTGATCAGCGCGGCTTTTTCTCCATCCAGCGGATCAGCGGCATGAGCGGGAGAACCCAGGCAAGCCCCGCGACCAGATAGAAGACCAGTTCTACGGGCTTCGAGGCGCCGGTGAGCACGCGCGGCGCAAGCCCCATCACGACAAGAGCATAGAAGATCACGAAGAGGATCATCGCTATGGTGCCGATCAGCTTCTTGATGCGCGGGTTCATGGGGTATCCCTGAATGCTGGAGCGGGCGAGGGGCTGTTCGATCAAGAACGGGCTTGCCCTTCGCCGTCCGGGGAGCATATCGACCTTCCGGGCGGCAAGGACAAGCGGAGCATGCGCGTGGGCGGCAAAAATTTGCATATGGAAGCACTGGTGGGGCTCAGATCCGACTCCGCGCCGGCATTCCGGTTCTGGCTGCTCACGCTCATCGTGCTGGTGCTCGTCATGGTCACGGTGGGCGGGGCGACCCGGCTCACCGGCTCCGGCCTCTCGATCACGGAATGGAAGCCGGTGCTCGGCGCCATTCCGCCATTGAGCGCGCAGGATTGGGCGCGCGAATTCGCCCTCTACAAGGCAAGCCCGCAATACCAGCTTCTCAATTCGGGCATGAGCCTTGGCGAATTCCAGTTCATCTACTGGTGGGAATGGGGGCATCGCCAGCTCGGCCGCTTCATCGGGCTGGTGATGCTCGCCGGTTTTCTCTGGTTCTGGCTTTCCGGCGCGATCCGCGGCGCGCTGGCGGCCGCGACTTTCGGCCTCGGGCTGCTCCTCGGCCTTCAGGGCACGATCGGCTGGATCATGGTTGCGAGCGGGCTCAAGCCCGGCATGATCGCAGTGGCGCCGGTGAAGCTGACGCTACATCTCACCTTCGCCTGCCTGTTCTTTATCGGCCTGATCGTGATGGCTGTCCGGGCGGGGGCTTTCGGAGCCTCGCGTGCCGCGACGCATGGGCTTCGCATCGCCGCCTGGGCGATGGTCGCGGCGATCCTCGCGCAGATCGCTTTGGGCGGGCTGGTTGCGGGATCAAGATCGGGCCTGACCTACAATACCTGGCCGCTGATGGACGGCGCTCTGGTGCCGACCGCCGCCAAGCTCTTCGTGATGACGCCGTTCTGGGAGAATTTCGTCGATAACCCGACGCTCGTGCAGTTCAACCACCGGCTGGGCGCGTATCTCCTGCTTGCTTTCGCGCTCTGGCACGCGGTGGCCGCGCGCGGCACGGCGCATGCGCGTTCTGCCTGGCATCTTTTCGCATTGGTTCTGGCGCAGGGCGTGCTCGGCATCGTCACGCTGCTGCTGGTCGTCCCGCTATGGGCCGGGCTTGCGCATCAGGCCATGGCGATGCTGGTGCTGGGTTATGGCGTGATGCACGCGGCGCGAAGCGTCTGAGCGTCATTGCGAGGCGGATGCACGGCATCCGACGCGGCAATCCAGCCGTTCTTCTGGATTGCTTCGTCGCTGACGCTCCTCGCAATGACGGGAAATTACCCCTTCAGCGCCTGATCGAGATCGGCGATGAGATCCTCGACATCCTCGATGCCGACCGACAGGCGAACGACATCCGGTCCGGCGCCGGCGACGATCTTCTGCGCGTCGGTCAATTGCCGATGCGTCGTCGAGGCCGGATGGATCACAAGGCTGCGCGTATCGCCGACATTGGCGAGATGCGAGAAAAGCTTGAGGCTGGAGACCAGCTTCACACCCGCCTCGTTGCCGCCCTTGAGGCCGAAGGTGAAGACCGCGCCGGCGCCCTTGGGCGCGTATTTCTTCGCAAGCGCGTGATATTTGTCGCCTTCGAGACCGGGATAGGAGACCCAGCTCACCGCCGGGTGCTTCGCGAGGAATTTCGCCACCGCGAGCGCGTTGTCCGAATGCTTCTGCATCCTGAGCGGCAGGGTCTCGATTCCGGTGAGGATCTGGAAGGCGTTGAAGGGGGAGAGCGCCGGGCCGAGATCGCGCAGGCCGAGCACGCGGCAGGCGATGGCGAAGGCAAAATTGCCGAAGGTCTCGCCCAGCACCATCCCGGCATATTCCGGGCGCGGCGCCGTGAGCGAGGGATAGCGCTTGCCCGCCTTCACCCAATCGAACGAGCCGCCATCGACGATGATGCCGCCGATCGAGTTGCCGTGGCCGCCGAGGAATTTCGTCAGCGAATGCACCACGATATCGGCGCCGTGCTCGATCGGGCGGATGAGATAGGGGCTGGCCAGCGTGTTGTCGACGATGAGCGGAATGCCGGCCTTCTTCGCCACGGCGGAGATCGCGGCAATGTCGAAAATCACGCCGCCCGGATTGGCGATGGATTCGATGAAGATCGCCTTGGTCTTCGGCGTGATCGCCTTCTCGAAGCTCGCGGCATCGTCGTTCTCGGCCCAGACGACATTCCAGCCGAATTTCTTGTAGGCATGGTTGAACTGGTTGATCGACCCGCCATAGAGCTTCTTGGCGGCGACGAATTCATCGCCCGGCTCCAGCAGGGTGTGGAACACGAGATGCTCCGCCGCATGGCCGGACGCCACCGCCAAAGCCGCCGTGCCGCCTTCAAGCGCCGCGACGCGCTCCTCGAGCACCGCGTTGGTGGGGTTGCCGATGCGCGTGTAGATATTGCCGAAAGCTTGAAGCCCGAAAAGCGAGGCGGCGTGATCGACATCGTCGAAGACGAAGGAGGAGGTCTGGTAGATCGGCGTCACACGGGCGCCGGTCGTCGGGTCCGGCTGGGCGCCGGCATGGACTGAGAGGGTGGCAAAACCAGGTGCGCGATCCGTCATTGTGAACTCCTCATTCGGATAGGGTCGTTCTAAACAACGGATATTCGTTCGTCAAGACGGATTATTTGATTTGAAGAACGGGGCGCGAAGATCTCCGCGCGCCCCTTTCGAGTGTTTCCCGCAGGATCAGGCGACCTTGGGGAAGTCGATTTCCGTGTCGAAGACATGGTTGGCGTAGTTCGTGAAGATGTTGACCACGCTCAGGGCCAGAACTTCCACGATTTGGGCATCGTCCAGCCCGGCGGCGCGGGCATTTGCGAGGTCCTTGTCCGCGACATGACCCTTGGTCGCCACGATGGCACGGGCCAGCGTGACGATGGCCGCGCCGCGCGCATCCGCCGGGGTGCCCTTGCGGGCGGCAGCGATGTCCTCCGCGCCGAGGCCGATGCCCTTGCCGATGGCCGTATGCGCCGCGAGGCAATAGGCGCAGCTATTGGCCTCGCCCACGGCGAGCGCGATGAGTTCGCGCTCTTTCGCGCTCAGCTTGCCGCCGGCCAGCGCGCCGCTGAAATTGAGGAAGGCGCCGAGAACAACCGGCGAATGCCCGATCGTGGCGTAGAGATTGGGCACCATGCCGATCTTGGCCTTCACGCCATCAAGGATCGTCTTGGTGTCGCCGGTCGGGCTGGTCACGGGGGACAGACGGGGCATTGGAATCTCCTGCTCTTTAATGAGTGACTGACTGATCAGTAAGTTGGATATAGATTTGACTGATCGATCGGTAAAGAGGAGAATGCACGGCGGCGGATCACGAGCGCGTGAGGTCGCGCCGAGTTTTTGATGCCGGGCGAGGTCCGTCCTTGGGTCCGGCGCGGTTGTAACGAGGGCAGGATGAACATTTCGGCGGTGAAGCCTCCGGGGAGCACGAAGGCGCGGCTGCTCGCGATCACCGAGCGGTTGATGAGCGCACGCGGCTATGAGGGTGTGGCGATCAAGGATATCGCGGCCAAGGCCGGGCTCCGCCCCGCTGCGATCTTCCATCATTTCCCCACCAAGGCGGATCTCGTCGCGGCGGCGCTGGCGGCGTCGGTGGAGAATTTGCGCGGCTTCCTCGGCGCGATCGAGGCGGAAACGGAGGATCCGCGCGCGCGGATCGCCCGTCTTGTCTCCCTGTTCGGCGAGACCAAGAGCGCGCAGGGGGAATTCTGCTTCGCCGGTGTCCTCGCCGCGAGCAGCAACGAATTGCCCGAGGGCGTTCTCGCCGGGGTCGACAGGTTCAGGAGTGTTTTCGCCGGCTGGGTCGCCACCCAGTTCCGGGCGACCCGCCCGCAGGATCCAGAGCGGGACATGGAGGCCGGCCCCGCCCGCGTGGGGGAGGCGGTGCTGGCGTTGGCTGAAGGCGCATTGCTGGTCGCCCGCATGTCCGGCGACCGGGATTCCTACGGGCGTACGGTGTCGCTGCTGCTGCCGCCGCTGCTCGCGGCGCCCTGAGGTCCGTGATTACAAGCCGAGCCGCCGATGCTCGATCTTGGTGCAACGGTCCACGATCACCTGCAATCCCGCCGCTTCGGCCGTGGCGATCGCCTGCGGATGAACCACGCCGAGCTGCGTCCACAGGAAGCGCGGGTGCGTCTTCAGCGCTAGGATTTCCTCGACAAGGCTCGGAAGCGCATCGGAAGCGCGAAAGACATCGACCATGTCGATCGGCCTTTCGATATCGGACAGCCGTGCCACGAAAGGCACGCCATCGAGATCGCGGCCCACGCGGCCGGGATTGACCGGGATGACCTCGTACCCTGCCGCGCGCAGATAGCGGAAGACGCCGTAGCTCGGCCGTTCCGGGTTGTCGCTGGCGCCGGGCATGGCGATGAGGCGCGTCTGGGCGAGGCAGTTGCGAAGATCGGAATCAGCGGTGATCGGCATAATGGTCTCCTTCGTCTTTTCCCCGGTAGAACGTTATCGCCGGACTGAGAGTTTCATACAGCCATGACCGACATTGAAGCGGCGTGAATGCCAGCCATTTGACAGCCCCGCTCCGGCTTGGTTCGATCGGATAGCCGCCCGGAACCAGCTAGATCGGACATTTCGTGACGAAACCTCGTTTGCCTGCCCTCGATCTCGAAACGATGCGCGACTATATCGACGAGATATTCCCGGAAATTCATCACAGTGCCCGCACGCTCTTCATCGAAGCGGTCGCGCATGGCGCGTGCCGGATACGGATGCGCTACCATCCCAAGCATCTTCGCCCCGGCGGAACGCTCTCCGGCGCGGCGATGATGATGCTGGCGGATTTCGCGCTTTATGTGGCGGTTCTTTCGGCTGTTGGCCGGGAGCCGCTCGCGGTCACGACCAACCTCTCGATCAACTTCCTGCGCAAGCCCGACAAGGCGGATCTTGTCGCCGAATGCCGCCTGCTGAAAGCGGGAAAGCGCCTTTGCGTCGGCGAGGTGACGATCACTTCCGAAGGCGGTGAGGAGCCGGTCGCGCATGTCACCGGCACCTTCTCGGTACCACCGGGAGCGCGAGATTAAAGAGGTAAAATAATACCAAAATATATAACACATTGAAATAAAAAGCACATTCCAGATATCATCATTGAAGTTCCGCGTTGACGCTTGAAAATCAATCGCTTATAGCATCCCCAGCGGCGGCGCATTCCTGCGCCGCCTCTTGTTTTCGCATCAGACCTTTCGAGGAAGACCATGAAGGCCCTGACCTCTGCCACGCGATCGTTCGTGGCGAAGCCGGCCGAAGTCGAAAAGAAATGGATCGTGATCGACGGTACCGGCCTCGTTGTGGGTCGTCTCGCCTCGGTCATCGCCATGCGGCTTCGCGGCAAGCACAAACCCGGTTTCACCCCGCATGTCGATACCGGTGACAATGTCATCGTGATCAATGCCGAGAAGGTGGTCTTCACCGGGCGCAAGCTCAACCAGAAGAACTATTATCACCACACCGGCTTCCCGGGCGGCATCAAGGAACGCTCGGCGAAGTTCATTCTCGAAGGGCGCTTCCCGGAGCGCGTGGTCGAGAAGGCGGTTGAGCGCATGCTGCCGCGCGGCCCGCTCGGCCGCCAGGTGCTTGGCAATCTCCGCGTCTACAAGGGCGCCTCGCATCCGCATGAGGCGCAGCAGCCTGCCGTGCTCGACGTGGCTTCACTCAATCCCAAGAATACGAGGCTCGGGTAATCATGGCTGAGGTTCTTTCTTCTCTCGCCGATCTGGGCGGAGCCAAGGCTTCCGTCCAGGCCGAAGCGCCTGTCCATGTCCAGAAGCTCGACAAGCATGGCCGCGCCTATGCCACCGGCAAGCGCAAGGACGCCGTGGCGAAGGTCTGGATCAAGCCGGGTTCCGGCAAGATCACGGTTAATGGCCGCGCGCTCGAAGTGTATTTCGCCCGTCCGGTCCTGCGCCTGGTGCTGAACCAGCCGCTGGTCGCCGCCGGCCGCGTCGACCAGTACGACATCACCATCTCGTGCAATGGCGGTGGCCTTTCGGGTCAGGCCGGCGCGGTGCGTCACGGCCTTGCCCGCGCGCTCACCTTCTACGAGCCGGAGCTGCGCCCTGTCCTGAAAAAGGGCGGCTTCCTCACCCGCGACAGCCGTACGGTCGAGCGCAAGAAGTACGGCAAGGCCAAGGCCCGCCGCTCCTTCCAGTTCTCGAAGCGCTGATCTCGCGGTGCCGACTTCGCGTCGGCTGGATATCGAAAAGAAAAAGCCCCGGGGAACCGGGGCTTTTTTGTTGTCTCGGCGGTGAAGGAAGTCACGAGTTTCCTGTTGACCCGCTCTGCACAGCATGGCCCTATGACAATACTCCTATTGCGAGGAAGAGGTTGCCATGTTGCGTGCTTTTTGCGTTATCTTTGCTTTATGTGCCCCGGTTGTTCCCGTCATGGCACAATATTACCAGACACCCGTCGGGCCTATTTATAACACACCGCATGCCTATCCCCATCATTCCGGCGATTATCGCCCGAGGGACAGGGGCGTGCATAGGCACCGCACGCCCCGGCAGAATGTGGTCTGGCGGCCGCATCGCGTCGTGATCGAATTCCGTGCCTATCCGCGCCGCGCCCATGCCGCCTATCGCCCTCACCACAGGAGCGCGGGCTACGTCCATCGACCGGCCCCGGCCTATCATACGCCCCGGCCGGGATACCGTTATCAGCCGTCGCCGGCATATGGATATTCGCCGCAACCGGCTTATCCGGCTCCGGCCTATATGCCGCAACCGCGGGCGATTTCCGCCGCTGGCGCGACACAGGACGCCGCCTGCGCGCGCATCGCGAATCCGGTTTCGCGCAGGGCCTGCCATTGCACCGTTGTGCATGGCGGCATCGCGACGGTTTCCGGGCACGGGCAGGTCAGCTGGCGCCAGCCGGCCGGAGGCGGCGGCAATCTCGCGCTCCAGCAATGCAAGGCCGGATACTGATGCCTCGAAGGCCCGGTTATCCGGCGTGCCGGGCAGCCATGGCTCTCGTTCGGGCGCGTTCGAGACCGTAACATCGGATGCTTTTTTCTTGCGGGGGCATACCTCTTCTGTTTTCATGACACCACAATCAGGGCGCTGAGCGCGGCAGGCCAGGTGGCCGGCAACCGCGGCGCATCAGCCCCGGTTTGATGATCTCGCAGCGGGGCGGAAACGGAGCCCCATGAAGACGATCATCGAACCCTTCCGTATCAAATCCGTCGAGCCGATCCGCATGACGACGCGCGCGGAGCGTCAGCGCCTGCTCAAGGCGGCGGATTATAACCTGTTCTCGCTGGCCTCGGACGATGTGCTTATCGACCTTCTGACCGATTCCGGCACCTCGGCGATGAGCGCGCGCCAGTGGGGCGCGGTGATGCAGGGCGACGAGAGCTATGCCGGCTCGCCTTCGTTCACGCGGTTTGAGAAGGCGGTGCGCAATCTGATGCCGTTTCGCTTCATCATCCCGACCCATCAGGGCAGGGCGGCGGAGGCGATCCTGTTCCATCTGCTGGGCGGGAAGGGGCGTGTGATCCCCTCCAACACCCATTTCGACACGACGCGCGGCAATATCGAGGGGAGCGGCGCCGAGGCGCATGATCTCGTGATCGAGGAAGGCAAGGACCCGGCGAACCTGCACCCGTTCAAGGGCAATATGGACCTCGAACGCCTTGCATCCTTCCTGGCCGAACACGGCGATGCCGTGCCCTGCGTGATGCTGACGGTGACGAACAATGCCGGCGGCGGCCAGCCCGTGAGCCTTGAGAATATCCGCGCCGTGGCGGCGCTCGCGAAGCGTTTCGGCAAGCCTTTCATCATCGATGGCTGCCGCTTCGCCGAGAATGCCTGGTTCATCAAGAAGCGCGAGAAGGGGCAGGAGGGCCGCTCGATCGTCGAGATCGTGCGCGACATGTTCCGCGATGCCGATGGCATGACGATGAGCGCCAAGAAGGATGCTTTCGCCAATATCGGCGGCTGGCTGGCGCTCAACGATCCCGATCTTGCCGAAAAGGCGCGCACGCGCCTCATCCAGACCGAAGGATTTCCCACCTATGGCGGGCTGGCCGGGCGCGATCTCGACGCGATCGCCGTCGGGCTCGAGGAAATCGTCGACGAGGATTATCTCGCCTACCGCATCCGCACCAACGAATATATCGGCGAGCGATTGATCGCGCTCGGGGTGCCGATCGTCCAGCCGACGGGCGGGCATGCGGTTTTCATCGATGCACGGCGCTGGTTGGCGCATGTGCCGCCGCTCGCCTATCCGGGCCATGCGCTCGCGGTCGCGCTTTACGAGCATGGCGGCATCCGCTCATGCGAGATCGGCACCGTGATGTTCGGCCGCCATCCCGATGGCAGCGAGAGCCCGGCGCCGATGGATCTCGTGCGCCTCGCGATGCCGCGCCGGGTCTACACGCAATCCCATGCGGATTACATCGTCGAGACTTTCGAGGAAGTCGCACGTGAGAAGGACAGCCTCGCCGGTTTCCGCATTGCATGGGAGCCGCCGATGATGCGCCATTTCACCGCGAAATTCGCGCCGCTTTCTCGCGGCGCGAAGGGGTGAGGACGCGCCTCAATCCACCACGGCGAGTTTCGGCTCGGGCGTCAGCACCATCGTGAAATGGCCGACGACATCGCAGCCCATCGGGAAGACCTGCTTCGAGAAGGTTTCGAGCAGGTCTTTTTCGTAGAGCGCGACATGCTCCACGCGGCAGAGCACGTATTTGGCGGCGGCGACGATATCCTCGCGGTCGAGGATCGCGAGCACGCGCCATTCCGGGTGCTTGCGCAGCCAGCGATGCACGCTCTCGACCAGCTCCGGGTAGGCGGGGTGGAGCATGTCGTCGAGCACGATGATGCCCTTCTCATGCATCAGCGGCGCGGCGAGATCGAGGTCATTGGTGACATTGGCATCGTCATGCTGCCCGTCGATATGGAAGAAGCGGATCTTGAGGGGATTTTCGCCGCCCCCGGCGGGCGCGACCACATCCGCCGGCTTCATATCGGCCGTGCTGCCCTTGATCGCGACGTAATCAGCCGTTGAAAGCCCGTTTTTCGCGCAATTCGCATGGAGATTGTCGAGCACCTTCTCGCTCGGCCAGGTGAAGATGTCGATCCCGATCGCCTTCTCGCCCTTTGCGAGCCCATGCCCCAGCGCAATGAAGAAACGCCCCTCGAAGGTGCCGATTTCCGCGATATGGCCGGAAATGCCCATCTCGCTCTGGCGCCGCACGATATGACCGCAGATCGAGGCGGCGAAGGCCGAGGACATGCCGCGGACGCCGGCATAGCCATGCTGGAGGTAGTGGTCGAGTTTGGCATTGCCGGTGGGAAGGATCATCGCGCGTTCCTGTTCTTGTTCCGCTGGCCTTACGGGAAAGCCGGTCTCTTCGCTAGCCTTTCGAGATGAACGCAGCCCGAATGCATCCGCGCTTCCGGTTCACGGGACGAGCCGCTATGAGAGGCGCGGAAAACCGGAAAGCCTGAGATGCGCGTCTTCGTTCTTGCCCTGACCTTCGCCTTCATCGCCCTGCCTGCGCTGCTGATCCTCTTCGCGCCGCAAAGGCGGCTGGTCTCGCGCGCGGTCTGGGCCGTGCTGGCGATTCTCGCGCCGTTTCTCACCATCGGCCCGGTTCAGCTCCTGCCGCGCATGACGAACAACGCCGCCGATGCCACGCAATGGGAGCGCTTCTTCGGCCTGCTGCTTTCCGGCAGCGGTTTCGTGCTGCCCTGGGTTATCTTCGCGGTTTTCCTCCATGCCGGGCGACGCCGCGAGCGCATGTGATTGTTTGCGAGCGGACCCTTGCGGGCCGGGCCGGCTTGCGGCATAGGGATAGCGTCCGTACGCGGACAGAGGGAATGACGCGATGACACTGGCTTTGGGCCTCTTTGTGACGCGACGACGAGGATGATCCGGTAGACGGATCGTCCCATCTTCCTTTTGTCGGCCGCCCGAGGGTGTGGCCTTTCTGCACGGAGCCTTGTCATGAATGCCGTTCTCCCGATCAAGGGAAAGAAACCCGCTGTCTTCATCGATGGCGAAGCCGGAACCACCGGCCTCCAGATCCGCGAGCGCCTTGAGGGCGATTCCACCCTCGAATTGCGCTCGATCGCGCCCGAAGCGCGCAAGGATGTCGAGGCGAAAAAGGTCTTGATGGCCGGGGTCGATGTCGTGATCCTGTGCCTGCCGGACGAGGCGGCGAAGGAAACCGTCGCGCTCGGCGACACGCTCGGCGCCGCGCGCCCGCGCTTCATTGATGCCTCGACCGCGCATCGCGTGGCCGAAGGCTGGGTCTATGGCGTGCCGGAGCTCGATGCGGAACAGCCCGCGCGTATCCGCGCCGCGATGAATGTCGCCAATCCCGGTTGTTATCCCACCGGCGGAATCGCGTTGCTGCGCCCTCTGGTGGTGGCGGGCTTGATCGCGAAGGACTACCCCGTCACCGTCAATGCGGTTTCCGGTTATTCCGGCGGCGGCAAGAGCATGATCGAGGCCTACGAGAGCGGCACCGCGCCGGATTTCGAGCTTTACGGGCTTGGCTTGTCGCACAAACACTTGCCGGAACTCACCAAATATTCGGGCCTCGCGCGCGAGCCGATCTTCGTGCCTTCCGTCGGCAATTTCCGGCAGGGGATGCTGGTCTCGGTGCCGCTCCATCTCGATACGCTGAAATCCGGGACGAAGGCGGAAGACCTGCGCGCGGCGCTCGCGGCGCATTACGCGGGGAGCGAGTTTGTCCGTGTCGCGGATGAGGCGGAAACCGCCGCGCTCAAGGGCAAGCTGGAGCCGCAGGCGCTCAACAACACCAACCGCATGGAGCTGTTCGTCTTCGCGAACGAGGCGCGGCGGCAGGCGGTGCTGGTGGCGCGGCTCGACAATCTCGGCAAGGGCGCTTCCGGCGCGGCGGTGCAGAACCTCAAGCTGATGCTGGGGCTGTAACAGGATGCTGCGGGGCGCGATCACGATCTGCCTCGCGATTCTTGCCATGCCGGCCGGGGCGGCACCGTGCGCGCCGCCGCCTTCACCCATTGTCGATATCGCCTCCAACCGCTTCTACATCGATGACAAGCACTCGGTCATCGACCCCGCCCTTTATGAAAAGCGCAAGGCGGCGATAAAGCCGCTGGAGGATTTCCGTGCCGAGATCGCGCGGATGGCTTCGCGCGCGCTCAAGGGCGACCGGGAAGCCGGTCTATGCGTGGGAAGCTGGCTCGCAACCTGGGCGAAGGGCGGGGCGCTTCTGGGCAGGATGCATACGCATCAGAGCGATTACGAGCGCAAATGGGCGCTGGCCGCCTTCGCGCTTTCCTATCACCATGCCCGCGATTTCATCGGGCCCGAGGATCGCGCCGAGATCCTGCCGTGGTTCGAGAAGGTCGCCGAGGTATCATCGCGCTTCTTCGACAATCCCGGTCGCCGACGGAACAACCATTATTACTGGCTTGGCCTTGCCGTGGGGGCGAGCGGCCACCTCACCGGCAACAAGGCGCATCAGGCTTTCATGCGCGCGAGTTTCGAGGCGGGGCTCTCCGAGATCGCGCGGGAAGGTGATCTGCCGCAGGAGACCGCACGCGGCATCCGCGCCCTTCATTACAACAATTACGCGCTTGTACCGCTGGTGATGATGGCGGAAATCGCGGCGCTTAACGGAGAAGACTGGTACGCAAGGCATAATGGCGCGCTCCATCGCCTCGCGGCCTTCGTTCTCGAAGGGCAGCGTGATCCCGCTCCAATCTCCGCGAAAGCTGGGGGGGCACAGCTCCCGCTCGAGGCGCGGGCAATGTCGTGGCTTCCCTTCTACGAGCGTCGCTTTCCCGAGCGGCTATCCGCCTATCCCGCCCTGCGGAAAGCGAAATTATGGGCTGCGCCGCTCGGGGGCGATCTGAACGCCGCGGCTGCGGCCTGGATCCGCGAAACGCCTAGGCCTGCCACGCCGTGACGAGCTGTTTCTGCTCGCCGAGGCCTTCGATGCCAAGGCGGACGATATCGCCGGATTTAAGAAAAACCTGCGGCTTCATGCCCATGCCGACGCCGGGCGGCGTGCCGGTGGTGATGACATCGCCGGGTTCGAGCATCACGAATTTCGAGATATAGGCGACAAGGAACTTCACGCCGAAGATCATCGTCGCGGTCGAGCCGGTCTGCATCCGCCGGCCGTTCACATCGAGCCACATGCCGAGCTTCTGCACATCGGGGATCTCGTCCGGCGTCACGAGCCAGGGGCCGAGCGGGCCGAATGTGGGGCTGCTCTTGCCTTTCATCCATTGCCCGGTGCCCTCGGTCTGGTAGGCGCGCTCCGAGACATCGTTGCAGATGGTGAAGCCGGCAATGACATCCATCGCGTCCTTCTCGGCGACATGCTGGCAACGCTCGCCGATCACGATCGCGAGTTCGACCTCCCAATCGGTCTTTTCCGATCCGCGCGGGATCATCACGTCATCATTGGGGCCGCAGAGCGAAGAGGGGGCCTTGTTGAAGAGGATCGGCTCCTTGGGGATCGCCGCGCCGGTTTCCGCCGCGTGATCGGCGTAGTTCAGCCCGACGCCGATGAAATTGCCGATACGGGCCACGCAGGGGCCGATGCGCGGGCGACCGCGCACGAGCGGCAGTTTATCGAGCTTCACCTTGGAGAGCTTGGCGAGGACCTTCTTGCTGAGGGCGGAGCCGCACAGATCGGGCACATGAGCGGAGAGGTCGCGAATCTTGCCGCTTGAGTCGATCAGGCCCGGTTTTTCTTTTCCCGGTTGCCCATAACGTACCAGTTTCATTCTTCTTATCCTGATCGTTCCAGTACTGCCTGACGATAGAACGCCCGTTCTAGGCGGAAGGCAAGAACCTCTGAATGCTGAATGTTGCCGCATATTCCGCTTTGGCGGTGATCGATGTGCTGTATTTGCAACAAAGGTAGAAATTCATTTACCAAGCCGATCCGCCCGGCACTCTGGCAGGCGCACCGGATGGTCAAATTACCGGCGAAAGTTCATCCGTGAACCAAGTGTGCAGTGCGATCGCGTGCAAAGCTGGCAAATTTCGCGTCATTTTACCTGAAATGGATGCGTTGCCCTCCTTCCAGTGTCCGAAAACGCCTGTTGCAAGGCGGCATGTCTCGTTTCAGGATGGCACAGGGTCAATATCGGCGCCGATTCAGCGCAGCGTCGGCAATAAAAGAGAATAGGGCTGTCCATGATGATGAAACTCCGCACTGCCTTGGCGCTCACCACCTCGCTCGCGGCACTTGGCGCTGCGCAGGCGGGCGGCATCATCAACTCGTCGCAAAGTTCCGTCTTCAACGGCACGGCCTATGCGGGCGCCGCCGCGCCCGGATCCTCTTCCGCCGCGACCATGTTCATGAACCCGGCGACGATGACGAGTTTCACGCGGTTCACGATCGATTCGAACTACACGTTCGGCATGCCGCAGACCAAGATCAATGGCGGCTTCAATGCCGGTCCGCCCACGGCGTTCTCGCGCTCTTCCGGCGATGTCGGCATGGATTATTTCGTGCCCGCCACCTACGTGATCTATCCGGTCAATGACCGGCTCGTTCTCGGTGTCTCGCTGAACACGACCTATGGCAACACCACCAAGGCGCCGGGCTTCTGGCAGGGCAGCTTCCTCGCCGCGACCTCCAAGATGCGCATCACGACGCTGACGCCTTCCGTGGCGTATCGCATCAACGACATGTGGTCGGTCGGCGTCGGTCTTCAGGTGCAATATGCCTCCGCGCGCCAGTTCGCTTTCCCCAGCGGCCCGCTCGCCTCTGCCGCGGGGATCAGCAGCGCCGATGGCTGGGGTTTCGGCTTCACGGCCGGCGTGACCTTCACGCCGACGAAAACCACGCAGATCGGCCTGGGCTGGCGTTCCTTCGTTGACCAAAATCTCTCGGGGACGACGGTTTTCCCGCCGGCGCTGACCTCATCGAATTCGAAGGGCAAGCTCAACCTGCCGAACCGTATCAATCTTTCACTGCGCCAGACGCTCAGCGAGAAATTCGACCTTCTCGCCTAGGTCGAGTGGCAGAATTTCGGGCGTATCGGCCATGCCCGGCTTGACAACCCGGCAAGCCCCGCGCTCGCCGTGCTGCCCTTTGGCTATAGCGATGGCTGGTTCTTCTCGCTGGGCGGCGAGTACAAGGCGACGAGCGCGCTCACGCTGCGCGCTGGCATCGGCTACGAGATTTCGCCGGTCAAGGACGCGGTCCGCCGTGTTTCCCTGCCGGATAATGACCGCCTCTGGCTCTCGACCGGCTTCACCTATGAAGTCACGCAGCGCTTCGCGCTCAATGCCTCCTATTCCTTCCTGCATATCAAGAAGGCGCCGATCCGGCAGAATCTTGGCCCGCTCACTTTCACCGGCGAGTCCAAGGGGCATGCGCATCTGCTCTCGATCGGCCTCACCTCGAAATGGGGCGAGCCGGTGGCCAAGGAAGCGCCGCTCGTCAAGAAGTTCTGATCGGGGCGGGTACGCCCAGACAAAAGGGCCGGGAGACCGGCCCTTTTTTGTTTTTACCGGGTGTTTCTTGCCGTCCCGGCTCATGGGGGTGGTTTTTCGGAGCGGCTTCTTCGGAGAGGCATCCGCCTCACGATTTGATCAGCACATAGGTGCCTGGCGCGTCACAGAGCGGTTTGAGCTTGCCGTCGCCGGGATGGCGCGCCGCGACCCGCTTCTCGCCCTGTGTCAGCCAGGCAAGCCAGTGCGGCCACCAGCTGCCGGGATGTTCAACGGCTTTTGTGGCCCAATCCTCGAAGGCGCCCTTTGGTGCTCCGCCGGTCCAGAACTGGTATTTCGGCTTGCCGGCGGGATTGACGACGCCGGCGATATGACCTGACCCGGCCATGACATAGGTGACCTCGCCGCCGAACAGGCCGGAGCCGACGAAAACCGATTTCGCCGGGGCGATGTGGTCTTCCTTCGCGGCGAGGTTGTAGATCGGCTGTTTCACCTTGCCGAGATCCAGCTTGCGTTCTCCGATCACCATCTCGCCCTTGGCAAGACGGTTATGCAGGTAGCAGTTGCGCAGGTAGAAGCTGTGATTGGCCTCCGGCATGCGGGTGGAATCCGAATTCCAGTAGAGCAGGTCGAAGGGCGCCGGCTGTTTGCCCTTGAGGTAATTATTGACCATGTAGGACCAGATCAGGTCATTCGGGCGCAGCATGTTGAAGGCGCCCGCCATTTTCGCGCCGGGCAGGTAGCCATGCTTGGCCATTTCCTTTTCGACGGCCTGGATTTGCCCTTCGTCAACGAAGGCGAGCAGATCGCCGGCATGGGTGAAATCAACCTGTGTGGTGAAAAGCGTCGCCTTGCGGATGCGCTCCGGTCGTTTGCCCTGTGCGATATAGGCGAGCGTGACGGAGAGCAGCGTACCGCCGACGCAATAGCCGATCGTATCCACGCTCTTCTCGCCGGTGGCCTTTTCGACCTGTTCAATGGCTTCGAGAATGCCTTTTTTCATATAGGCTTCGAAGTCATATTTCCTGAGCTTGCGGTCGGGATTGACCCAGGAAATGACGAAGACGGAAAGCCCTTCCGATACCGCCCAGCGGATGAAGCTCTTCTCGGGGTTGAGATCGAGAATGTAGAACTTGTTGATCCAGGGCGGGACGATGAGCAGCGGCGTCCTGAACACGCTTTCGGTCGTCGGCGTGTAGTGGATCAGTTCGAAAAGCTCGTTGCGGAAGACCACCTTGCCCGGCGTGTTCGCGAGGTTGCGTCCGACCTCGAACCCGCTCGGGTCGGTCTGGCGGATGCGCAATTCGCCGCCGCCTGCCTCCACATCCTCGGCGAGCATCTTCATGCCGCGCGTCAGGTTCTCGCCGCGTTCCTCGATCGTCTGACGCAGAAGCTCCGGGTTGGTCGCCACGAAGTTGGAGGGGGAGAGGGCTCCCGCGAGCTGGCGAAGGTAGAAATTCGCCTTGCGCCGGGTAGGGGTGTCGATTCCCTCCGCCTTCTCGACCAACCCTTCTGCCCAGCGCGTGCCCGCGAAATAGGCTTGCCGGAGAAAGTTGAAATAGGGATTTTCCGTCCATTCCGGATCGGTGAAACGCGAGTCACGGGCCGGTGTCGTGGGGGCGGGCTCCACCTTTTCGCCGCTGGCCTGCCGGAGCATTGCGCCCCAGAGGTTCATCATGTCAAACGAGAGCGCCTGCTGCGCTTCGACATAGCGCGCGGGGTCCTTCGCCCAATACTCCGCGACGGACCCGAAGGCGCGGGCAATCTCCGCGCCGTCTTCGGCGGCGCGCGCGCTCTTCTCGCCATCCTGCAATGCACTCAGCATCGCCACGCTCGCCTTGCTGGCCTGTTCCATGAGCTCGGCGGAGTTTTCCGCCAGCGCCTCGATCTCGGCGACGGGATGCGCGAAGGCGATCTGTTCTTTCTGCGTGCTGCCTCCGGCCTGGGACGAAGCGGCCTCGCGAGGGGGAGGTGCTTTGGCGGACCTGGATGGTGCTTTGTCCGTCACCTTCGCGCGCTGTGCTGGCGCCGGGTTCACGCTGCGGGCTTTCGTGGCGATCCTGGCCTGATCATCGGGGAGGGCATTGCGTGCCGCAGGAAGATCCGGCGCGGTTTCGACGACAGCATCGCTTGTCCTGCCGCGCGGTTTCGACCCGTTGCGCCTGATGCTCATCCTCGTTCGCGTTGCCGCGCCTCCCTGCCGCCGGCTCCCCTCGAACCGGACCGTGACGCACTCCTCCCGCCGGGCGAAGCGGCCATGCGGCGAGTGTGCCTAAATTCGCCGCATTAGCAAAGGATAAAGGGGGAATGCGTGATTTTCATGTCGCAACCGGATATCCTCACATGACTGTAATCTCCCGCCGCTCGCTTCCGCGTGTTTTTCCCGTGTTTCCGGCGCTTTTCGCCGCTTTTGCCGCGATGCTCGGCGCTTGCAGCGCGACGGGCGAGGGAACCGGACACGGGCAGGGGGGAATCGGCCCGCTCAATGTCACGACCGATCTCAAGGAGCCCCAGGAATTCGTGCGTCAGTCGCGCCCCGCGGCGCCGACCGAGTTCATTCCTGTTGGCGTCACGCCGCCGGCGCGCTCCGCGCCGGTGCGCAGTGCCGCGGATGTCGAGGCGCTCGAGAAGAAACTCAACGCTGATCGCAATCGCAGCCGGGGTTTCGCGGCGCGACCGAAACCGCCTTCGGCCTATGACGGCCGCCTGCCGTCTCGCCCGGCTCAGCCCAAGGCGCCGGCGACGGAATGAGGCGCGCTCGTGATGAACGCCCCACGATTGCCGATCCCTGCCATGGCGTTGATGCTGGCTTTCGTACCGGCTGCCTTCGCCGAGGAAAAGCGCCGTAGCGGCGAAGCGGAAAAGGAACGCAGCTTCGCTGAGCTCAAATGCCAGCGCTATCAAAAGGCGCAGGCCGAAGCGCGCTCCCGCTTGGGGACGCGCGGGCTGGGTGAAGCCTTTGTGGCGGCGCACCAATCCTTCCTTGATTCAGGTTGCCTTGCCCGCGCCGAAGTGTGCCCCGTTTCGCCCGAAGAGTTCCGTTTCGCCAATATGATGGTCGTTCTCGGCATGAATCACGGGCTTTCCGGCACGTTCTTTCCGTTTGCATGCCGGAAGGCACCGTGACGGCGGGTAAATTACGCCCTTCTCATCGATCGGTGCCGGATTTCACATTTTGCGGCGCGACAGGCGATTCATGATAATATGCCTGCGCGCGTCATCCGCGCAGTCATGTCGGGCTCCCCAGCCCGGCAGGACGACAATCAAACCCTGAACCAGCGAAAGCCCTTGAGATGAACGAGTTCCACCGCATCCGCCGATTGCCGCCCTACGTGTTCGAGCAAGTGAACAAGATCAAGGCGCAGGCGCGAGCTAACGGGGCAGATATCATCGATCTCGGGATGGGGAACCCGGATCTTCCGGCTCCCAAGCATGTCATCGAGAAACTGGTCGAGACCGCGGGCAAGCCGCGCACCGACCGCTATTCCGCCTCCAAAGGCATTGTGGGGCTGCGCCGCGCGCAAGCCAGCTATTACGAGCGTCGTTTTGGCGTGAAACTCAACCCGGATACCCAGGTTGTCGCCACGCTCGGCTCGAAGGAGGGCTTCGCCAACATGGCGCAGGCCATCTGCGGCCCTGGCGATGTCGTGCTCGTGCCGAACCCGAGCTACCCGATCCATGCCTTCGGGTTCCTGATGGCGGGCGGCGTCATCCGCTCCGTGCCGGCCGAGCCGACGCCGGCCATGTTCCCTGCGCTCGAGCGGGCAATCCTCCATTCGGTGCCCAAGCCCATCGCGCTGGTGGTCTGCTATCCCTCGAACCCGACGGCATTCACGGCGGATCTCGATTTCTACCGTGATCTTGTCGCCTTCGCGAAGAAGCACGAGATCATCCTCCTCTCCGATCTGGCTTATGCCGAGGTCTATTTCGACGAGAAGAACCCGCCGCCTTCCGTGCTTCAGGTTCCGGGCGCGATGGATTGCACGGTTGAGTTCACGTCGATGTCGAAAACCTTCTCGATGGCCGGCTGGCGCATGGGATTTGCGGTCGGCAACGAGCGACTGATCGGCGCGCTTGCCCGCGTCAAATCCTATCTCGATTACGGCGCCTATACGCCGATCCAGGTGGCGGCGACGGCCGCGCTCAACGGGCCGGATGATTGCATCCGCGAGATGCGTGAAACCTACCGCAAGCGCCGCGACGCGATGCTCGAAAGCTTCGGCAAGGCCGGTTGGGAGATCCCGGAACCGCAGGCGACGATGTTCGCCTGGGTCGAAATTCCCGAGAAGTTCCGGCATCTGGGTTCGGTCGAATTCGCGAAACTGCTGGTCGAGAAGGCCGAGGTCGCGGTCGCGCCGGGGCTCGGCTTCGGCGAGCATGGCGATGATTACGTGCGTCTCGCCATCGTCGAGAACGAGCAGCGCATCCGTCAGGCCGCGCGCAACATCAAGAAGTTCTTCGATACGGCGGATGGCACGTTGCATAACGTGATCGGCATCAAGCGCGCGGGGTGATTTCCGGCACCATGACGGAGAGGTCCGCGCGGATCGCGCGGACCACGCCGGGAGCGGCAGAAATGATGCAAGCCGCGGTGTTTTCAGCCTTCGAGCATGTTGACCTTTCGAGCCGGGTTCGGCTACGAAGAAGCCGTTGCGGGTATGGTGAAATGGTATCATGCGAGCTTCCCAAGCTCTTGGCGCGGGTTCGATTCCCGCTACCCGCTCCATCATTTCTTTGATCTAGCTCTGGAAGCCGGGGCACCCGGCGGTGCATCTGCATCGTTGCTGCCAGGTTCATGCCCGTCGGGCAGGGCGCATCATGCGGTTGCCGCGCGGTGATCGCCGCCTTGGGGTGATCCCTTTGCCCGCGCAAGGCCGGCCCTACGGGGCCACGGCCTTCACGTAGCTTTCGGTGAACCAGCTGATCCGGGCCTCATGAAGGGCAAGGTGCGGCGGCGGATCGCCGGCACGGATGACGCGCTGGAGGCGCTCGCAGGCTTCGTTATCCTCGCTCTGCACCCGGCTCGAATAAAAGCGCACCCCGAAATCGACGTAAGGGCCGATCATGTGTCGCGCCAGCCGCGCCGCCAACCCCTGCGCCTCGTTCGCGGGCAGGCGGAAGACGCGGTTGGTCATGCGCGTGCGGTCATGCGCCTTGGCACTGAAATCCTGGATAACGAGATAGCGGTATTCATCTCCCAGCACTTTCGCGCCGAACACCACCACGAAGAGCAGGTTGGGGAAGATCTGGAAGATGCGATAGCGGCCAGGCTTGTAGGTGCCCTCGGCGCATTCGCGCGCCATATCGGCAAGGCCGGTCTCGCCCGCGCCGCCCATAAAGCTCGAATGCATGCCGAAGCGGAAATATTTCACGCCTTCCGGGTTGAGATAGCCGTTCTTGCCGAACGTGGTCGGGTGAACAGCGACGAGGTGATAATCATCGAGCGAGATCTCGAGCAGAGAGCGCCAATTGGCGTTGACCTCGCGAATCGTGACGCCGGAGGGCTTTTCATCGACGATTGCGGTGAGATGGGCAAGGATGGGCGCGGCCTCGCCCAGCCACTCGGCGAGGCTTTCGCCGGTGCCGCCGGAAAAGCGCCCGAAGATCAACGGCCCGCACGTGTCGATCTCGACCCTTTCGATGCGGGCATTGAGCTCGCGCGGGATCTTGCCGAACATTTCCGGGCATTGGGGAATGCCGAGCGCGAGGCCGTCGGCATTGTAGCGCCAATGATGGAACCCGCAGACGACAGGCCCGTTGCCTTTCTCCCCGACGCGCAGCGGAAAGCCGCGATGCGCGCAGCGATTCTCGAAGCCGCGCAGGCCCTGTTCGAAGCGCTGCACGAAAATCTCGCGCCCGCCGAGGCTTGCGCGAAACCAATCGTCGACCTTTGGCAGATCGGATACGAAGCCGAGGAAGTTCCACACGCGCCCGAGCCTTTGCTGCTCGATGCGGAAGGCGGCGGGATCATGCCGCGCCTCATCCGGGCCGATCACGCGGGCGGGGTCTGAAACCGAACGGGTGAAATCATCTGTCATGGCGGGCTCCCGGCCGGTTCCCTTTGCAATGGTGCAGGGATAGCCGCGCGCCGCCAGCTGGTCCAGCGGGAAGGGGCGTTACTTCACCAGCTTCCGGTATTCTCCATGCTCGCCCAAGGCTCGGCGGGGGGGAGGGGATCGCCTTTCTGCAAAAGCTCGATGGAAATCCCGTCCGGCGATTTCACGAAGGCCATGCGCCCGTCGCGCGGGGGGCGCAGGATCGTGATACCCTGCGCCTGCAAATGTGCGCAGAGCGCGTAGATATCCGCCACCCGGAAGGCGATATGACCGAAATTGCGTCCGCCGGTATAGATTTCGTCATCCCAGTTATAGGTCAGCTCGATTTCCTTGGTGCGGGTCTCGCGGGCGTAATCGGCATCCTCCTTTGCCGCGAGGAAGATCAGCGTGAAACGCCCTTTCTCATTCTCGAAGCGCCTCGTTTCAACGAGGCCCAGCCCGTCGCAATAGAATTCAAGGCTCTGCGCGATATCGCGGATACGCACCATCGTGTGTAGGAACTGCATGGATTCTTCCCGAAAGCTGGCCGGCGCGGCGCGCGCCCTTGCCTGCAAGAGATAACGGCCCTGCCGCGCGAAGCAAGCGCGCGAGCGCGGATCTTTTCCCCGCAAGTTTTGGGGATGGGACTTTTTGGGATTGCCGAATTCCCGGGATTGAATGTTATGGTTAACGTATAGGGAAGATTCGTCGCGCTTCGGAGAAGGCCAGCCGTATCAAGGGTGGGCAGAACTCCATGGAGGAGCGACCATTTTGGAGCGAGCCGCGTAGTTCAATGGGTGACGATCTCAACGGCAAGGGCCTTGGAAGCCAGATCAGATCCTCTGCCGCGATGCGGGAGCAGGATCTTCTCCACGACGATCGCCCGCTCGACCTGGTAGAGGTTGTCGGGCGGATCAAGTGGTTCGATGTCTCCAAGGGATTCGGCTTCATCGTCCCCGAGCGGGGCGGGCCCGATGTGCTTCTCCACGTTTCCTGCCTGAGGCGGGACGGATACCAATCCGCGCCGGAAGGGGCCCGCATCGTCTGCGAGGCGACGGAGCGGGCGCGCGGGCTGCAGGTCTTCCGCATCATCTCCATGGATCTCTCGACCGCGACGCACCCGTCGCAATTGCCGCCGGCACGCACGCATGTGCAGGTGACGCCGAATGGCGGCTTCGAGCGGGTCGTGGTCAAATGGTTCAACCGTCTGCGCGGTTTCGGTTTTGTCTCGAGAGGGGACGGGACGGATGACATTTTCGTCCATATGGAGACCCTGCGCCGGACCGGCATCACGGAGCTGACCCCCGGCGAGACCGTGCTGGTGCGTTTCGGCAATGGCCCCAAGGGTTTGATGGCGGCGGAAGTCCGCCTGCCAGATCAAGGAAATCCGCCGAGCTCGCATTGAGCGCCGGCAAGCCCCGGTAAAGGCGCTTGGCACATGGCTGAAAAACACCCGGAGACCGAGAAAGAGCACGCCGTAAAGGCGCGCAGCAGGCTTATCCTGGCAGGACTTGTTGTCGTCCTGTTGGCGGTTATTGCCGTGTCCCTCACCACCAATCTCGGCCGGATGTGGGCGAAATGGGAGGAGGCGGACAAGGGGGCGCATTCCGGTAGCGGTTCCGCGATGAAGCTCAATGTCAAGCAAGAGCGAGTCGAGATCGTCTCAGGCGATCGCCGTCACAGCTTCATGGTCGAGGTGATGCGCTCCGAGCCGGAGCGGGCGCGCGGGCTCATGTTCCGCCAGCACATGCCGCAGGACCAGGGCATGCTCTTCGATTTCGAGCGCGACCAGAACGTGACGATGTGGATGAAGAACACCTATATCTCGCTCGACATGATCTTCATCCGCTCCGACGGACGCATTCACCGCATCGAGACCCGGACAGAGCCTGAATCCGAGCGGACGATTTCTTCCGGCGCGCCGGTGCGGGCGGTCCTGGAAGTGAATTCGGGCGTTGCCGCGCGGCTTGGCCTCAAGGCCGGAGACCGCGTGCAGCACGAGATCTTTCGCTGAAATCCCAATGGCAGCTTGTGGTGTGCGGCGCATCATGCTAGCCGCTGGCGACGTCGTTTCGTCGCCGTACGGGGTATAGCGCAGCCTGGTAGCGCGGTAGTTTTGGGTACTACAGGTCGCAGGTTCGAATCCTGCTACCCCGACCATTTCTCCGATCCGGGGATGACGCGACGATTGAGAGACAGGAGAGGCTTCGATGACCGCCCGGATTTCCCGCCCCGCCAAGAACGCGATGCAATCGGGCACCGCAAAATCGACGCGCTGGTTGCTTGAATTCGTGCCCGGGCGTGAGCCGCGCGCCATCGAGCCGCTGATGGGCTGGACCAGCCACGCCGACACGCTTAGCCAGGTGAAGCTGTGGTTTGAAAGCCGCGAGGAGGCGATCGCCTATGCCACGCGCAACGGAATCGCCTATCAGGTGATGGAGCCGCGCGAGCAGACTCGGCGCATGATGGCCTATTCCGACAATTTCCGTTCCGACCGGGTTGGCACCTGGACGCATTGACGGTTTTGCGGGGCGGGCTTTTGCTGCTCCGGAGCGATAATTTGCGGCGTTTTTTACGCTGCGGGGCCCCTTAGCTCAGCTGGATAGAGCACGTGCCTTCTAAGCATGAGGTCGCAGGTTCGAATCCTGCAGGGGTCGCCATTCTCTTTTGTTGTCAAAGAGTTAGCTGTCTTTTTTGGCAAAAAGATTCAAGTGCTTCACGCGATGATTCAACGTCTTCGCAAAGTGATTCAGGAAATAGGGATCTGCGAGATTGATTCAGCAAACGCCAGCAATTGGCGGAAATACGATTCGTTTTTCCGCCGGCGATCGTGGATCAGAAAAAAAGCGATTGAGTGTTCAAAATCCTTCTGACTTGAAACCGGGAGCGGGAGCGCGCAAATAGCTCCCAACAGCACGCTTCGGCTGCGCCCCTCTCTGATTCCCTTCTTGAATCGGAAAGGGCGCGCCGGTCAAGAGGCAAGATTTGCCGTCGGGACGCGCCGGCCATCCGGATGAATCCGGTGTCGCCAGTCCCCAAAGAATGGGTTCGACATGCGCAATGATCCGGCCGCCTTCTTCGCTTGGGACTGGCGCGGCTGGTTTCACGGTTTTACCCGCACGCATCCGCGCGCGCTCGCAGCGCTGGCTTTCATCGCGTTCTGCCTTTTCGTGCCGGGGCAATTCTCGCTCCAGCCGATGGATCGTGACGAACCGCGCTTCGCGCAAGCCTCGAAGCAGATGCTGGAGAGCGGCGATTTCGTCGATATCCGTTTTCAGGAGGATGCGCGCCACAAGAAGCCGGTAGGGATCTACTGGCTTCAGGCAGCGGGCGTGAAGATCGGCGAGATGGCCGGGTTCGAGGATGCCCGCCGGGTGATCGGCCTCTATCGTCTGCCTTCGCTCCTCGGCGCGATCGCGATGGTGCTGCTCACCTATTGGGCCGGGCTTGCCTTTCTTTCGCGCGAGGGCGCCTTCATCGCGGCGCTGATCATGGCGGGGTCGATCCTGCTTGGCGTCGAGGCGCGGCTGGCGAAGACCGATGCGCTGCTCGGCGCGCTCTCGGTCGCGGCGCTGGGTTTTCTCGCGCGGGCCTATTTCGCGTTTCGCGCGCCAGGTATCGCGCCTGTTCTCGAAACCCGTCACCTGATCCTGTTCTGGCTGACCATCGGCGCCGCGATCCTCGTCAAGGGGCCGATCGTGCCTTTGGTCTTCCTGCTCGCGACGGTCGTGCTCGCGATCCGGGATCGCAGCCTCGCATGGTTCTCCGGCCTCAGGCCGGGAACGGGCGCGCTGATCGTCGCACTGGTGGTCCTGCCTTGGCTGGCGCTGATCCTGCTGAAAACGGGCGGTTCCTTCCTGGCGGATTCCGTGGGCAAGGACATGCTGGCGAAGGTGGGATCGGCGCAGGAAAAACACGGCGCGCCGCCCGGCACCTATTTCGCCGTCTTCTGGGCGACTTTCTGGCCAGCCGCGCCGCTGGCGATCCTCGCCGCGCCTTTTGCGTGGCGCGAGCGGCGCGATGACGGCGTGGCGTTGCTGCTCGGCTGGATCATCCCCTTCTGGCTGATCCTTGAAGCGGTGCCGACCAAGCTGCCGCATTACGTTTTGCCGGTTTATCCCGCCATTGCGATCCTGATCATGCTGGCGGCGGAGCGTGGCGGCTTGCTGCGCGCGCGCTGGGCACTCGGCCTTGCTGCCCTTCTAGCAGTGCTTGTGCCTTTGCTGCTGCTGATCGGCGTGCCGGGCCTGTTCCTGATCATGGAAGAGGGGGCGTCTTTCTCCCGCGTGCCCTTCCTCGCGCTGCCCTTCCTGCTGCTGGCCGCGCTTCTGGGCCTTGGCGCGGGGGTGGCGATCTTCGCCTGGCGGCGGCCGATCCGCGGGCTCGTCTTCGGGTTGATGGCATCGGCGGCTTTGGTTCCGGCGGCCTATTGGTACGGATTGCCGCAGCTCAAGGCGTTCAATCTCTCACCCCGCCTTGCCGCGGCGGCGAAGGCGGCGGGCTGCGCGGCGCCGGAATTCGCGAGCGTCGGCTATCGCGAGCCGAGCCTCGTCTTCCTGACCGATACCCGCATCGCGCTCACCGATGCGAAAGGCGCAGCCGCCTTCATGGACAAGGAGGGCGTGGGATGCAGGATCGCCTTCATCGAGCGGGCGGGCGATGAGGAATTCCGCGCTGGGCTGATGGGGAAGGCGGCGCCGGTTCTGCTCACCCGCGTGCGCGGCGTCAACCTCAATGCGGCCTTCGACAAGCAACGGCGGTTGCGCATCCTCGATATCGGGGTGTATGTGCGCCGCTGACCCAGGCGCTTCGGAGTGGATGGTGACACAAACGCAGGACAAGAGCGCTGAGGCGGCCCCGCTGGTCTCGATCGTGGTGCCGGTGCGCAACGAGCAGGGCAACGTCGCGCCGCTCGTTGCCGAGATCGCGGCTGTTTTCGATGAGGGCGATCCTTACGAGATGATCTTCGTCGATGACGGCTCGCAAGATGAAACGCCGGTCATCCTCGCCAATCTGCGCGGCAGCTATCCGGCCCTGCGCCAGCTTCGCCATGCGACGAGCGGCGGGCAATCTGCCGCGATCCGCGCCGGCGTGCGCGCGGCGCGCGGTACCTATATCGCCACGCTGGACGGCGACGGGCAGAATAATCCGGCCTTCATTCCGGCGATGATCGGCATTCTCAAAGCCTCGGCGGAAGAGGCTGGGGCGCAGCCTGTCGGCATCGTGCAGGGCCAGAGGGTGGGACGCAAGGATACGGCGTTCAAGCGCTGGCAATCGCGCATGGCGAACCGCATCCGCGGCGCCCTTCTGAAGGATGGCACGCGCGATACGGGCTGCGGACTGAAGGCCTTCCCGCGTGATGTCTATCTCTCGCTTCCCTATTTCGACGCGCTCCATCGCTTCATGCCCGCGCTGGTGAAGCGCGAGGGCTATGCTGTCGCGCATGTCGATGTGGTGGATCGCCCGCGTGGCTCCGGGGTTTCGAATTATGGATTCTGGGGCCGGCTCAGGGTGGGCGCCCTTGATCTCTGCGGCGTCTGGTGGCTGATCAAGCGCAAGAAACCCGCGCCCGAGGTGAAGGAAATCACCGGATGCTGATCCAGCTCTCGAGCCACCTCGATTCTTTCCTGCATGATGTTTTCGTCACCAATTTCACGTGGTGGGCGGTGCTCGGCGTGTTCGGGCAGCTCCTTTTCGCCGCGCGCTTCATCGTGCAATGGATCGCGAGCGAGCGGGCGGGGCGCTCGGTCGTGCCGCTCGCCTTCTGGTTCTTCTCTATCGGCGGCGCGGCGATCGTGCTGGCCTATGGGGTCCACAAGCGCGACCCTGTCATCATTCTGGGGCAGACGCTGAGCTTCTTCATCTATTTCCGCAATCTCGCGCTCATCGCGAAGGAGCGGCGCGAGCGCGGCAAGGTCGCGATCGAGGGCGGGGAGTGAGGCGCGTTACCGCCGCGTTTTCGCGATCAGGTATTCGACGATCTTGGGCTTGAGCACATCATGCTCGCATGGGTGTGAGAGCATGAAACGCTCGATCCAGGCCCTGCGTTCGGCCTCTGCCTTGCGTGGAATGGCGTTCAGAACGTCACGCTCGCGGGTGTGGCAGCCACCGCACCCCTCGGCATAGGCCTCTGCCGGCGTGAGATCGGGCGAAGGGTGCGATACTTGCGCCGATGCCGGGGTCATGCAGAGCTGTGCGGCGAGTGACGCAAAAACGGCCAGGCGGAAAAAAGCCATCGGTACACCTCGGATACGTCGCCCGAGGAAAGGGTACCGATGGCTGCTGTTGCAGCATTGATCGCCCTCAATCGCGAGGGCGATACGCGTGACGAGGGCCTGCCTTATCCCTTCGCCTTCGCCATCGCGGCGAAGCCGTTTTCCAGATCGGCGATGATGTCATCGGGGTCTTCGAGGCCGATATTGAGGCGGATTCCGCGCCCGTCGGGATTGTAGGCCGTTGCGGTGCGGAACGACGTGCAATCGAACGGCACGGCAAGGCTTTCGTAGCCGCCCCAGGAATACCCCATGCCGAAGAGCGCCAGATTGTCGAGGAAGGCGATCACCTCCGCGTCGCTTCGAGCGTCCAGCTCGATTGCGAAGAGGCCGGAAGAACCCTTGAAATCGCGCTTGAAGATCTCGTGGCCGGGCGAGCCGGGCAGGGCAGGGTGGATGACCTTCTTCACTTGCTTGTGCGTGGCAAGGTGTCGCGCGATCTTCAGCGCATTCGCTCCCTGCTCGCGCAGCCGAAGCTTCATCGTGCGCAGCCCGCGCAAGGTGAGGTAGATGTCATCCGACGAGACGTAGAGGCAAAGCTCGCCATGCGCGAGCTGGAGATCGGGCAGCAGCTTCTCGTTGGCCGAGACGAGCCCGATCAGCACATCCGAATGGCCAACCGGATACTTCGTGGCGGCGTTGATGACGATATCGACGCCGAAATCCATCGGGCGGAACAGCAGGGGGGTTGCCCAGGTGTTATCGATCGAGGTGGTGACACCACGTGCCTTGGCCGCCGCGACGATGGCAGGAACATCCTGCACCTCGAAGGTCTGTGAGCCGGGGCTTTCCATATGGATCAGCCTGGTGTTGGGGCGGATCAGCTCGGCAATGCCACCGCCGATCATCGGATCGTAATAGGTGGTCTCGATATTCATCCTTGTGAGGAAATTGTTGCAGAAATTCCGGGTGGGACGGTAGGTGCTGTCAGTCACGAGCACGTGATCGCCAGCCTTGAGCGCAGCCAGGAATCCGGTGGACACCGCGGATCCCCCGGAGGGGCAGACAACCGTGCCGGCGGCACCTTCAAGCTCCGTCCACAGGTCCTGGAGGGCTTCCATCGTCGGGTTGCCGCGTCGCCCGTAGGTGAAGCGGTTGCGCATGGCGAGGCAATCCGCAGCGTTTGCGTAGAGAATGGTCGAGCCACGGTAGGGGGGGATGTTGATGAATCCGTATTGCTCACTAGGCCGGCGACCGCCGTGAACAAGGCGCGTCTCTTCCTTGTGGGGTTTTTTTCCTGATTTGGGGTTTCCGTCCATAACTTTCTTCTCTTGTAGGGGGTGAGATCAAAATATTTTCCTCAACAAGATTCTATCACCGGAACAGCCCGGTTCAAGCCTCTTGTCGGCGCTTTTCCGTGCTCGCAGGCGGACCCAGCTTGGCGCTTACGTGCCAATATAACTTGACCTTTCGGCGAAGATCGCTTGTCATGGCGACAAATGCGGGGAAAACCGCCACTGGGTGTTCTCACATTCGGTTGAAGCCAAATCTCTCGGGGAGACGGGTCCATGAAAAATATTCTGATGTCCGCCATCATCGGTGCGGCATTCGCGCTCACGGCGAATGGCGCAACCGCGCAGACGCTCAATCAGGTCAAGGCGCGTGGCTTGCTGCAATGCGGCTCGAATACCGGCCTTGCCGGCTTCGGCGTGCCGGATGCGCAGGGCAACTGGACCGGCTTCGACGTGGATTATTGCCGTGCGATCGCCGCCGCAATCTTCAACGATCCGACCAAGGTGAAGTTTATCCCGCTTTCCTCGAAGGATCGGTTCACCTCCCTGCAATCGGGTGAGGTGGACGTGCTGGTGCGCAACACCACCTGGACCATGTCGCGCGATACCTCGCTGGGCTTCGATTTCGGCCCGGTCAGCTATTATGACGGGCAGGGCTTCATGGTGCGCAAGAAGCTCAAGATCAATTCGGCGATGGAGCTTTCCGGCGCATCCGTCTGCACGCAGCAGGGCACGACAACCGAGCTGAATCTTGCGGATTTCTTCCGCGCCAACAAACTGAAATACGAGGTCGTGACGTTCTCCACTTCCGATGAGACGATCAAGGCTTACGATGCTGGCCGCTGCGACGCCTTCACCACGGATGCCTCGGGGCTCTATTCCGAGCGTCTGCGCCTGACCGCGCCGGATGATCACATGGTTCTGCCGGAGATCATCTCGAAGGAGCCGCTCGGCCCGGCCTGGCGTCACGGCGACAATCAATGGGGTGATATCATCAAGTGGACGCATTATGCCCTGCTGAACGCCGAGGAACTGGGCGTGACCAAGGCCAATGTCGACGAGATGGCCAAATCCTCCAGCCCGGATGTCCGGCGTCTGCTCGGCGTTGAAGGGAATTTCGGGGAGGCGCTCGGCCTCACGGGTGATTGGGCCTACCGCATCATCAAGCATATGGGCAATTACGGCGAAGTGTTCGAGCGCAATGTGGGTGCGAATTCGCGCCTCAAGGTCGCCCGTGGCCAGAACGCGCTCTGGACCAAGGGCGGGCTGCAATATGCGCCCCCGATCCGCTGATCGACGCAGGCGTCGTTGAAGCTCAAGGCATTGCCTTTCTGACATTCTTTGAACCGGGCTACGGCCCGGGGTTATTTTTGCACGGGGTGCCGAAAAGGGCCCCATATCTGGAGGGAACAATGAAAAAAACGCTTTTCGCATTTGGTGCGGCGATTGGTCTGATCGTATCCGGCCCGGCGCTCGCGCAGAATCCGGCCCAGACACTCAAGGCGGTCAAGGATCGCGGTATTCTGCATTGTGGCGTTTCGACCGGTCTCGCCGGCTTCGCGATCGCCGATCAGCAGGGCAATTGGGATGGCCTTGATGTGGATTTCTGCCGTGCGCTCTCGGCTGCGATCTTCGATGATCCCTCGAAGGTGAAGTTCGTCCCGCTTTCCGCCAAGGACCGTTTCACCGCGCTTCAGGCGGGCGAAGTCGACCTGCTCTCGCGCAATACGACCTGGACCCAGTCGCGCGATACTTCGCTCGGCATGAACTTCGCCTCGATCAATTTCTATGACGGGCAGGGCTTCATCGTTCACAAGAAGCTCAACGTGAAGAGCGCCAAGGAACTCGCCGGCGCCACGGTCTGCACGCAGCAGGGCACGACGACCGAGCTGAACCTCGCGGATTATTTCCGCGCGAACAACATGAAGTACGAGCCGGTGGTGTTCGCCACCAACGACGAGACGATCAAGGCCTATGAGGCCGGTCGCTGCGACGCCTTCACCACCGACATGTCGGGTCTTTACGCCGAGCGCCTGCGCTTCGCCAAGCCGGATGAGCATGTGGTTCTCCCGGATATCATCTCGAAGGAGCCGCTTGGCGCCGCTGTTCGTCACGGTGATGATCAATGGTTCGATCTCGTGAAATGGACCCATTTCGCGATGCTCACCGCCGAGGAGCTCGGGGTCACCAAGGCCAATGTCGCCGAAAGCTTGAAGTCGACGAACCCGGAGCTGAAGCGCCTGCTCGGCACCGAAGGCAAGTTCGGCGAAGCGATGGGGGTCACCAATGACTGGGTCGTGCGCATCCTGAAGCATGTCGGCAATTACGGCGAAAGCTATGAGCGTACGGTGGGCATGGGTTCGCGCCTGAAGATTGCCCGCGGCCAGAACGCGCTGTGGACCAAGGGTGGCCTGCAATACGCGCCGCCGATCCGTTGATCGAGTGACAATCGGGGATGGCGGCCTCAGCCGCCATCCCCTTTATGACCGCGTCGGTGGCGCGGATCGGGGCTTTGCCCCGGATTGAAGGGGGGAGCTTCAATGGATTCGGAAACGGGCCGAAAAACGGGCTCGATGGACGAGGCATCTGCATCGCACGTCGCGTTCTGGAATAATCCGGATGTGCGCGGCATCGCCTTCCAGCTGTTCCTTGTGGTGGTGGTTGTCGGACTTGTCTGGGTTGCCGCCGGGAACACGATCGAGAATCTCCAGCGCCAGAAGATCGCCTCCGGTTTCGATTTCTGGAACAACACGGCTGGCTTCGATATCGGCCAGCGTCTTATCTCCTACGAGACGACCTCCACCTATGGCCGCGCCTTCTGGGTCGGCTTGCTGAACACGCTGCTTGTCGCCGGCATCGGCATCGTGCTCGCGACCATTCTCGGCTTCTTCATCGGCGTCGCGCGGCTGTCGCGGAACTGGCTCGTCCAGAAGCTGGCGACTGTCTATGTCGAAATCATCCGTAATACCCCGCTGCTGCTGCAATTGCTGTTCTGGTACAATGCGGTGGTGAAAGCGCTGCCGGAAGTGCGCGACAGTCTGGCGATTCCAGGCGGCGCCTTTCTCAATACGCGCGGATTGTTCGTCCCCGAGCCGGTTTTCGGCGAGGATTTCGCGAATGTCCTCACTATTTTCACGATGGGCGCCATTGCCGCGTTCGGATTTTCGCGCTGGGCGCGACGGCATCAGGCAAAAACCGGCCGGCGCTCGCCTGTATGGCTGGCCTGGCTCGGTCTGGTGATCGTGCTGCCGATTCTGGTTTTCTTCGCTCTCGGCAAGCCGGTGACCTTCAACTACCCCGATCTCGGCCGGTTCAACATCCGCGGCGGCGTGCAGATATTTCCTGAATTCGTCGCGCTTCTGCTTGGGCTGGTAATCTATACCGCCGCGTTCATCGCGGAAATCGTCCGCGCGGGCATTCTCGCGGTTTCCCGCGGGCAGACGGAAGCGGCCTATGCGCTCGGTCTTCGCCCGGGCCCGACGCTCAACCTCGTCGTGATTCCGCAGGCCATGCGCGTGATCATCCCGCCGCTGACCTCAAGCTATCTCAACCTGACGAAGAACTCGTCGCTGGCGGTCGCGGTTGGCTATCCCGATCTCGTGCAGGTCTTCACCGGCACGGTGCTCAACCAGACCGGGCAGGCGGTTGAAGTGGTGGCGATCACCATGCTGGTCTATCTCACGCTCAGTCTTGTCACGTCGCTGGTCATGAACTGGTACAATGCGCGTGTCGCGCTCGTCGAACGCTGAGGCCCGGGACATGCAGAACCTCGCTCCAACTGCTTCATCCAAGGCTTTCGTTCGCAGCGCGCCGTCAGAGGCTCTCCCGCCGCCCGTCACACTTGTCGGCCCCATCGGCTGGCTGAGGACCAATCTCCTGTCCTCGCCGGGCAATATCGTGCTCACCATTCTGGCGCTGGCGCTGGCGATCTGGGTCTTGCCCG
The DNA here is from genome assembly GCA_020161575.1 of Pseudomonadota bacterium. Classification (GTDB taxonomy): domain Bacteria; phylum Pseudomonadota; class Alphaproteobacteria; order Rhizobiales; family Beijerinckiaceae; genus Rhabdaerophilum. Next base: position 161,699 of record JAIUNR010000003.1, on the reverse strand, counting down.
GCATGCTGCGCTTTCTCGTGCTCGATGCGGTTTGGTTCGGCGTAGATCGCGAAGCCTGCCTCACGAAGAACGGAATCGTGCCGGGCGCCTGCTGGGCTTTCGTGACGGATCGCTGGAAGTTCTTCATCTACGGTTTCTATCCGTGGGATCAGCATTGGCGGGTCAATCTCGTTTTCCTTCTCGGCATTCTCGGCTTCGGCTGGATGCTTTGGCTGGGTGCGCCCCGTCGGGATATCGGCCTTTTTTATTTCCTCGTGATCATGCCGCTGGCCGCCTATGGGTTGCTCGGCGGGCATAATCCGCTGGCTTTTCTGACATATCCGCTTGAGCTCATCAGCGGTAAAAGCCTTTTTCTGGGGCTTATCTTCACGCTCATTCTTTTCCTTGCCGGTTTCATTGCCGCTAAATTCGCGGGAAGCGAAAACGGCACGGCAGCCGGGGCAGGAGTTGCGAGCCTTGCCGGTCTGGTTGCTTTGGGCTGGGGCTTTGCCCGCTTCTGGCCGACGCTTGGCCTCCCGCTCGTCGATACCGCCAAATGGGGTGGGTTGACCGTCACGCTGGTGGTTGCCGGTGTGGGCATCGTCGCCTCGATCCCGCTCGGCATCCTGCTTGCGCTCGGCCGGCGCTCGCAATTGCCGGTCGTCAAGTTCTTCTCCGTGCTTTTCATCGAGTTCGTGCGCGGCGTGCCGCTGATCACGGTGCTGTTCATGGCGAATACGATGCTGCCCTTCGTGCTACCGGGCGATGTCTCGGTGGACAAGCTGCTGCGCGCCATGATCGGCATCGGGCTCTTCGCCTCCGCCTATATGGCCGAGGTGGTGCGCGCCGGACTTCAGGCGCTGCCCAAGGGCCAGTATGAAGGCGCGATGGCGATGGGCCTGGGCTATTGGCAGATGATGCGTCTCATCATTTTGCCGCAGGCGCTGAAGGTAACGATTCCTAACATCGTCAATACCTGCATCGGGCTTTTCAAGGACACATCGCTCCTGCTGATCGTCGGCATTTTCGATTTCCTCAAGGCGATCGAAACGGCGCGCATCGATCCGCAATGGGCGGCACCCACGACATCCGCCACGGGCTATGCCTTTGCGGCGATTATCTATTTCATCTTCTGCTACGGCATGGCGAGCTATGCGCGGGCGACCGAGAAACGGCTCTCCGCGACGGATAAAAAATAGGGAGTAAACGTATGACGGTTCTGAACCTCAAGCCGACAGCGCTCAAGCATGAGACGGCTGTCGAGATGATTGGCGTGCATAAATGGTATGGCGAGTTCCATGTCCTCAAGGATGTGAACCTCAAGGTGACGCGCGGCGAGAAGATCGTTGTCTGCGGCCCTTCGGGCTCGGGCAAGTCGACCATGATCCGCTGCATCAACCGGCTTGAAGAGCACCAGAAGGGGCAGATCATTGTCGATGGCACGGAACTCACCAACGATCTCAAGAAGATCGACGAGATCCGCCGCGATGTCGGCATGGTGTTCCAGCATTTCAACCTGTTCCCGCATCTCACGATCCTCGAGAATTGCACGCTTGCCCCGATCTGGGTGAAGAAGATGCCGAAGAAGGAGGCGGAAGAGGTGGCGATGCACTATCTCACCCGCGTCAAGATTCCCGAGCAGGCGCATAAATATCCCGGCCAGCTCTCGGGCGGCCAGCAGCAGCGCGTGGCGATCGCCCGCTCGCTCTGCATGAGCCCGAAGATCATGTTGTTCGATGAGCCGACTTCGGCGCTCGACCCGGAAATGGTCAAGGAAGTGCTCGATACCATGGTCAGCCTCGCGGAAGAGGGCATGACCATGCTCGTGGTGACGCACGAGATGGGTTTCGCGCGTCAGGTGGCCGATCGCGTGATCTTCATGGATCAGGGACAGATCGTCGAGATGAACGAGCCTGCGGCCTTCTTCAAGAATCCACAGCACGAGCGCACCAAGCTCTTCCTCAGCCAGATCCTGCATTGAGCGGGATCTTCGGCCACGGAAAGAGAAAGGCGCCGCAGGGCGCCTTTTTGCTTTTGTGATCAATACAGGTGATCGACGCGCGGATGCCCCTTGAGGGCTGGCGGGCGGTAGCCGAGGCTTGGTTCGCTGAAGCGATGCTCGATATGCGCCGCCAGCGGATCGCGATCAGGATCGCATTTGCGGATTTTCTCGCCGCGCAGGCCCTTGCGCCAGAAGACGCCCAATCCCGTTCTCTCGTCATGTTGCGGGCCGGTAATCGAAGGCGCGAGAGCGCCGAGCGCGGAGAAATCGAGCGCGATCTCGGGGCGTGAGCAGCGATCGATCATCCAGCTCAGCGTGACATCCGCGAGCGCCGGCTCAGCATAGCCGCCGCCGATATCCGAATGGACGCCGGGAAACCAGACCTGCTCGATGACCTGCCCAGGCGCGGTTTTCCGCTCGTCCCATATATCAGGCGAGAAGACCTTGCGGTTTTCGTCGATTGCAAGCGCCTGAAACCCGAAGGGCACGCGCGGATTGAGTTCGGCGTCGTGGAAATGATGCTTGAGCGGATTGAACAGATCCATGATCCCCGGCAGGCCGAGCGCCGCCACGGTATCGAAGACGCCGATCACATGCGGGACGACATCGCGGCTGCCGCATTCGCGCCGGAAGTCATCACCCAAAGTCCGGCGCTTCGCGCGCCCTTCGGGACCGTATTCCGTCTGGTAGATCGCGATCGCGCGGTCGATGACTTTCCGGCGCCGCTTCACGGCCCCCTCGTCAGAGGCGCGGATATCGCCTCCCTGTTCGTCGTGGGAGGGGACGCCGCAAAGGCCCAGAAGACCGCCGAGCGAACGCACGGTATAGGCGCCGCGCGAAAAACCGAAGAGGCCAAGTCGGCGGCCGGGATCGTCATTCAGGATCAGATGTTCATAGCAATCGGCGATATTCTTCGAGATTCCGAGGCCAGTTGCCTTGCCAAGCTGGTTCTGGGTCCAGCCGACCCAATCGAGCGGCTTGAGCGGGTCAGCTCCCAGGCCCGGATCGTAAAAGCACGCGTAACCTGCAGGGCTCGCCATGGCGGCAAGATAGAGGCGGTAGATATTCGTCGCCCCCTTGCCAGCCTTGCCGTTTTCCTCGCGCACACCCCGTTGGCCGGTACCATCGGAAAACACCAGCGTGTAAGCCATTGCAGGCGCGCCCCCCGACCGCCAGATTGCGTAGCTGTCTCGGTAGTCTAGGGGCGGCGCTGGGCGCCGTCAATCGCCCGTTGCAATCGGCAGATCGTGTCGGCTGCCCCATTCCGCCCAGGAACCGTCATAGATCGCCTCGACCTCCGTTCCGGCCTGCGCCATCGCCATGGCGATGATGACGGCCGAAACGCCCGAGCCACAGGAGGTGACGATGGGGCGGGCGGGATCGATGCCAGCCTTGTCCATCGCGGCGCGGATTTCCTCCGGGGAGCGGAGTTTCCCGCCTTGGACGACCTGATCGAAGGGGAGGTTGCGCGAGCCAGGCATATGGCCGGCGCGCACGCCGGGGCGCGGCTCGGGCGCGTCGCCGCGAAAACGCGGCGCGGGCCGGGCATCGACGATCTGCGCCGAGCCGTCACGCAGCGCGGCGTTCACGCGGGCAAAATCCGCGACCTGCCGGTCATTGCGCGCGGCCGTGAAGCGCGCCGGCGCGTGCTGGGGCACTTCCGACGTCACGGGGCGGTTCTCGGCGCGCCAGGCCGGCAGCCCGCCTTCGAGGATGCGGACATCACCGGCGCCATAGAGGCGGAACATCCAGGCGACACGCGGCGCGCTGAAGAGGCCGAGCTGGTCGTAGACGACGATCGTGTCCTGCTCCGAAATGCCCAGTTTTCCGACGCGGTCGGCGAAGAGCTCGGCGCCCGGCAGCATATGGGGCAGATCGGATTGTGTGTCCGAGTTGGCGTCGAGATCAAAGAAGACCGCGCCGGGAATATGCGCCTCGGCATATTCCTTACTGCCGGTTCTGCCGGTCGGCGGCAGGTGCCAGGAGCCATCGACGACCTTGATCTTCGGGTTCTCCAGCTGACCGGCGAGCCAGTTGGCGGTGACGAAAGGAATTTCACGAAAGAAGGACATGGGAATCTCCGAAAAAGGGTTTCAGGCGAAGGCGATCCGCACGCGGCGGTTCTGCCTGCCTTTCTTCTCGATATTGGTAACGACGACGCGGCCGATCTCGCCGGTGCGCGCGACATGCGTGCCGCCGCAGGGCTGAAGATCAAGCCCTTCGATCTCGACAAGCCGTATGCGGCCCGCGCCGCGCGGTGGTTTGACCGACATGGTCTTCACGAGGCCGGGATTGGCGTCGAGTTCGTCCTCGCTGATCCAGCGATCGCGGATCGGCGCGTCGGTGGCGATCAGATCCACCAGTCGGGCGGTAATTTCCTCCTTGCCGAGACCGGAATCGGGAATATCGAAATCGAGGCGCCCTTCCTCGGTGCCGATCGCGCCGCCGGTAACGGGATAGGGTAAGGCGACCGAGAGCAGATGAAGGGCGGAATGCATGCGCATCAGCGCGTGGCGCCGGGCAAAATCGAGCGTCATGGCAACCCGCGCGCCTTGCCAGCGCGCGGCATCCTCGCCTTCGGGCAAGGCATGGCCGATAACGGTCTTGGCGGCATCGAGGTAACGCAACCCCTCGGCAGGGATCTCGTGCCCATCCGGGTGGCGGATCGTGCCGAAATCCGAGGGTTGGCCGCCCGAGGCGGGGTAGAAAAGCGTGCGGTCGAGGATCAGCATGCCCTCATGAAAACCTGTGACGGTTCCCTCGGCCCTATCGAGATAGGCATCCTCCCGGAACACAAGATGGGTCGGGGGGAAAGCGGGCACTTCGCTCGACACGGGCAATATCCTCGATCTGATCCGGCAGCAGTATAGTGGTGCGTTGCGGTGCGTGAAGCCATGTTTTTCACCGGATAGAACAGACGTGATCCAGCGCGCCCCCTTGCGCGTAGGAAAGGCGATCTGGCATGAAGAAAGCTGCTTTGCGCGAGCAAGTGGTGGTTTGGGCGTGGGAACAAGGTGACCGACAGCAAGGCAATTTTGGCGGAGGGCGGGTTCGAATCCGTTCTGGCCGCCTATGCGGCGGGCAATCTGCCCTGCGCCTTGCACGCGCTTGTCGGCGCGCATCTCGAACTTTCCCCTAAAAACCGTGCTTTTGTCGCCAGCCTTGAGGAGTCTCTGGGGTCGAACGTTTCTCGCCAGGAATGCTGTGCGCCGGTCCGCAACCGCGATGCGCGTCTCGATGCGATTTTCTGTTGCGACAAGGAAACGGAAAAGTCCCGCCCGCCCGGCTGCGAGGATCCACGCGCGCTGACGCGCTATTGCGGCGGCCCCATCGATTCCCTGCCATTCAGGAATGTCATTCCCGGCGTGCGGGAATATGTCGTCGAAAAGCGTGGCGGCCTTGAGGCCAGGCTCTTTCGTATCGCGCCCGGCAAGCGGATTCCGCAGCATACGCATGAAGGCATGGAGTTGACCCTCGTGATCCGCGGCAGCTTCTCCGATGCCACGGGACGTTTCGCGCGGGGCGATGTCGCCTTCGCGGATGAGGAACTCGACCATGTTCCCGTGACAGATGAAGGCGCGGAATGCGTGTGTTTCACGGTGCTCGACGCGCCCCTGAAGCTCACGGGGCCGATCGGCCGGTTTTTCAACCGCTTTCTGCGCTCCTGATCACCCCGAAAGCGCTGCGAAGGCTGCCAGCGCTTTTTCGCGTGCTGCCTCGTGCGAGACAACGGGGCGCGGGTAGGTTTCGCCCAGCTTTACTCCCGCGCCGGCCAGCAGCAGGGGCGGCGCCTCCCAGGGGCGATGGATCGCACCGGCGGGCAGGGCCGCGAGCTCGGGTATGTTCTCGCGGATATAGGTGCCGTCAGGGTCGAATTTCTCGCCCTGCGAGATCGGGTTGAAGACGCGGAAATACGGAGCGGCATCCGCTCCCGAGCCCGCCACCCATTGCCAGCTCGCAGGGTTCGAGGCGGGATCGGCATCGCATAGGGTGTCCCAGAACCAGTTCTCGCCTTCCCGCCAGTCGATCCGAAGATGCTTGACGAGGAACGAGGCGACCACCATGCGCACCCGGTTATGCATCGTGCCGGTGCGCCAGAGCTGGCGCATACCGGCATCGACGAGGGGATAGCCTGTCTCGCCCTTCTGCCATGCCGTGAGCAGCGCCTCGTTCCTCTGCCAGGGGAAGGCATCGAATTTGGGCTGGAAATTACGCCGGGCGAGATCGGGGAAGTGGAAGAGCAGGTGGTGCGAAAACTCCCGCCAGCCGATTTCAGCGAGGAATTTCTCGACATCTCCCGTATTCGCCCCGGCCTCGCGCGCGATCATGGCGCGATGCCAGATCTGACGCGGGGAAATCTCTCCGAAGGCAAGATGCGGTGAGAGCATCGAGGTCGCGGGCAGGTCGGGCCTTTCGCGATTGCCCGCATAGAGGTGCAAGCCGTGCTCGATGAACGCTTCGAGCCTGTGCGCGGCGCCGGCCTCGCCCGGCTGCCATGTCGCGCGCAGGCCTGCGGCCCAATCCGGATTCCGGGGAAGGGGGGCGATGTCTTCCGTTCCTAGCGAGATCTCCTGCACGGCCGCGTCCGGGGGGAGGGTGGCAGGCGGGGGGGAGGCGGCTTCCGGCGCGGGGCCGGCGGTGAATGCACGCCAGAAGGGTGTGAAAACACGGAAAGGCGTGCCTGAGCCCGTTGCGTGCCGGGCGGGATCGTGAAGAAGCGCGCCGTTCCGTGCGAGAACCTTTATCCCCGCGGCTTCGAGCTTTGCCGTGATCCGCGCATCCGCCTCGCGTTCCACGCCGCCGGTCCGGCGATTGAAGGTAACCTGGCATGCGCCGATCCTCGCAGCCAGCGCGGGGATAAGCGTTTCGGAATCTCCCCGTAGCAGGATCAGCCGGTTCCCCTTCGCAGCGATCTCGCGCGAAAGGGCCTCAAGCGAGTGATGAAGCCACCATCGGCTGGCCCCGCCGCGCGGTCGGAAACCTTCATTTTCTTCCACGACGAAGACGAAAGCGGCGCGATCCGCCCTCGCGGTTTCGCTCAGGGCGGCATTATCCGCGAGACGCAGATCGTTACGGAACCAGTGGAGAGCAATCGACATGCGGCGGAAATAGACAACCGCGCGCAAAAGGAAAGCCTCGCGCGCAATCCGCTCCCGGCACCCCGTGTCGCGAGCGTCTCATTCGCCTCTTTCGGGCAGGGTGCGGATAAGGCCAAGCAGGAGAAAATACACAGCGCCGACTGAAAGAACGAACTTGGTTGGCGTGCTCGCGACCAGTTTCTCTCCGAACAGCGCCCAGAGCGCGGCCAGGCAGGTCGCGCCCAGGATGGAGAGCGTGAGGGGCCGCCAGCGCGTCACGCGGACGGGATGGACGAAAATCACCGGCAGGAACATGGCCGCCGTGAGCAGCACGATGATCGTGAAGCTGAGCCAGGCCGCCGGCGCGAAGATCACGATGTAGAAAGCGATGACATTCCAGACCGCCGGAAAGCCCTTGAACCACCAATCTTCCGTCTTCATGGCGGTGTCGGCGAAATAGAGCGCGCTGCCGACGGTGATCAGCAGCCCGGAGAGCATTCCGAAGGGCGCGGGAATGACATCCGACCGCAAAAGAATGGCGGCGGGCACGAAAACATAAGTGACGAAATCCACGACAAGGTCGAGAACCGCGCCATCATAGCGCGAGGCCGTGTCGCGGACATTGAGGCGGCGGGCGAGGGGGCCGTCGAGCGCGTCAACGAACAGCGCCGCAGCGAGCCATGAAAAGGAGCGCACGAGATCGCCATGCAGCGCCGCTTCCAGTGCGAGAAAACCCAGTGCCGCGCCCAGGGCGGTGAAGACATGAACCCCGTACGCCATGACATGGCGGGGCGCGATGGCGGCGCGCGGACCGGACGGCGGTTTGATGCTGTTCGGCAAGGGTTCCCCCGTTTTTTTATCAAGCCCTGACGCTGATTAACATGCACAGCTAACGTTTAGCCAGCATTCCGCACCGGGAGGCTCTGCGTATGCGGAAGTAAGGGCCCCATGCGGAAGATGTTCGCCCCTTCTACAACTTTTGTCGGAAATGATGCTGGATTCCGCGCGCGCTTCAAGCTAATCACCCCGTGATTTTGGAGAAAATCAGCCGAAAAGTGAAAAAATCGGCAAGGGTTGTAAACGGCCCTCTCCATAAACGGCGGGTGGAAATGATCAGCGTATTCGAACTTTTCAAGATTGGAATCGGGCCCTCAAGCTCCCATACGGTCGGGCCGATGGTCGCCGCGCGCCGTTTTCTCGACAAGGCGGCGGCGCTTGAGGGCGTCGCGCGCCTTTCCGCGACGCTCTATGGCTCGCTTGCCTGGACCGGCAAGGGGCACGCGACCGATCTGGCGATCTTCCTCGGCCTTCTCGGCCAAACACCCGCCACGCTCGATCCGGATGCGGTCGCGGGGCTGGTTGCCGGGCTTCGCGAGAGGAAGCGCGTGGGGCCGGGCGATGCCTATGCTTTCGATCCCGAGCGCGATCTCGTTTTCGATTTCGACATCGTGCTGCCCGGCCATTCGAACGGGATGCGGTTTCAGGCCTTTGATGCATCGGGCGACGTTCTGGCCGACACGGTTTTCTACTCGATCGGCGGCGGATTCGTGACCGAGGAAGGGCAGGGCGAAACCAGCGTGGTGGAGGCTATTCCGCACCCGTTCGAGAATGCCGCGGATCTCGTCGCCAGATGCGCGCGGGCAAGCAGGAGCATCGCCGAGATCCAGTTCGCGAATGAAATCGCACGGCGGCCCGAGGCCGAGGTGGTTGCGGGGATCGATGCGATCCGCGACGCGATGTTCGCCTGTATCGATCGCGGCTTGCGCATGGATGGCGAATTGCCCGGCGGGCTGAAGGTGAAGCGCCGCGCACGCTCGCTGCACGAAAGACTCCAGGCGCGTGCCGGCGACAACCAGCGCCCCATGCATCAGGTGATGGATTGGGTCTCGACCTATGCCATCGCGGTCAACGAGGAGAATGCAGCCGGCGGGCGTGTGGTGACCGCGCCGACCAATGGCGCGGCCGGGGTGGTGCCTGCGGTCCTGCGTTATTTCAAGGATTTCTGCCCGGAATATTCGGAGGAAGGCAGCCGGATATTCCTGCTTTCGGCGGCCGCGATCGGCGCGCTGATCAAGCGCAATGCCTCGATTTCCGGTGCTGAGGTCGGGTGTCAGGGCGAGGTCGGATCGGCGGCGGCGATGGCGGCGGCCGGGCTCGCGGCCGGGCTCGGCGGGACACCGGAGCAGATCGAGAACGCGGCGGAAATCGCGATGGAGCACCATCTCGGCATGACCTGCGATCCGATTGGCGGGCTGGTGCAGGTCCCGTGCATCGAGCGCAACGCTTTCGGCGCCAACAAGGCGATCGCGGCGGCCTCGCTGGCGCTTCACGGAGACGGCACGCATCGTGTCACGCTCGATGAGGTGATCGAGACCATGCGCCAAACAGGGCTGGACATGCAGTCGAAATACAAGGAAACCTCCCGCGGTGGGCTCGCGGTGAATGTGGCGGAATGCTGACAAACGGATCGGTTACGGAAAACGGACAAGGAAAGCTGCGTGCCCTCCTTTTTGACAAGGATGGCACGCTGGTCGATTTCAATGCGACCTGGGCGCCGGCACTTGAAGGCGTGATGCGCCATTTCTGCGGTGCGGATGAGGCGCTCTTCGCCCGGCTTGTGGCGATTAACCGCTACGATCTCGCCGCGCGCCGGCTAATGCCGGATTCCCCCTTCATCGCCGAGGCTTCCCCGGATTTCGGACTGAGATGGGCGGATTGCCTCGGTCTTGAGGCGGATGAAGCGTTTTTCCAGCGGCTTGATGCGCTGTTCAACGAGGGGTCGCTCGCCCATGCCACGCCGATCGGCGATCCTGTTTCGCTGCTCGCGGCGCTGAAGGGCGCGGGATACCAGCTCGGCATCGTCACTAACGATACCGAGGCCAGCGCGATGGCGCAGAGCCACAGGCTTGGCTTTCATACTTGGTTTGACCGGATCATCGGGTATGATTCAGGGTATGGCCACAAGCCTGATCCAGGCCAGATTCTTGCTTTTGCTGATGAATTTTCGCTCAGACCGATCGAGATCGCAATGATTGGCGATAGTCGTCATGATCTGGATGCGGCCCGTGCGGCGGGGGTTATCGCGATCGGCGTCGCGAGCGGTTTCGCGTCGGCGGAGGCGCTGGCGCCTTACGCCGATCACGTGCTGCCCGACATCATGCATCTACCGGCCTTGCTCGAACAATTGGGCTGACCTGGCGCTCCGAGATCGCGCCGGATAGGATTCACTGAAATAACTATTGTCATATCTTCGTCATTGAAGTGCAATGCGAGCGACTTGGCGGCCCGGAAGAAGGCCGAAGGATCAGGGAGAAATCAATGAAGAAACAGGTTCTGGCCGGCCTCGCGATCGGGGCTTCACTGCTTGCGGCCGGCATGACCGGCGCGTTTGCGCAGGCGCGCGTCAAACTCACCGCCTATACCGCCCTTGAAGTGGACCAGCTGCCGGTCTTCAAGGCCGCGATCGAGAAGGCGGTGCCGGATGTCGAGATCGTCTGGGTGCGCGATTCCACCGGCGTGATCACCGCGCGCTTCCTTGCCGAGAAGGATAATCCGCGGGCGGATCTAATGCTCGGCCTTGCGGCGACGAGCCTGCTCCTCTTCGAGAAGGACGGTCTCCTGCTCGATTACAGGCCCAAGGGGGTGGATGCGCTCAAACCCGCCTTCCGTGATGCGAACGGCGCCTATACCTGGACCGGGATGGACGCCTATCTCGCCGTCGCCTGCTACAACGTTCCCGAGGCGAAGAAGGTCAATGCGCCGCTCCCGGCCTCATGGGATGATCTGCTCCGCCCTGAATTCAAGGGGCATATCGTGATGCCGCATCCGGCCTCGTCCGGCACCGGCTATCTCATGGTCGCCGCGTGGCTCCAGATCATGGGCGAGGCTAAGGGTTGGTCCTACATGGACAAGCTCCACGAGAATATCGCGGTCTATACCCATTCGGGCTCGGCGCCCTGCTCGCAGGCGGCCAAGGGCGAGCGCATGGTCGGGATCGGCTATGACATGCGCGGCGCGAGCGAGAAGTCCAAGGGCGCGCCGATCGAGATCGTGCTGCCCAAGGAAGGCGCGGGCTGGGAGATGGAAGCCACCGCCATCGTCAAGGGCTCGAAGAATGTCGAGGCGGCGAAGAAGGTCGCGGATTGGGTCGCCAGCAAGGAGGCCAGCGAGCTTTACGGCAAGTATTACGCCATTGTCGCGCATCCGGAGATCAAGAGTGCGCCGCCGAACTACCCGACGGATGCGGAAGCCAAAATGGTGAAGAACGATTTCAACTGGATGGCAGAGAACCGCGAGCGCATCCTCAAGGAATGGATCAAGCGCTACGAGAGCAAGGCGCAACCCAAGTAACGTTCACCTCGCCAAGGCGCATTCGCCCGGCCACCCGGCCGGGCTTTGCGTGTGAGAGTAAAGGTCGGTTTGCGACCTGACGCGTAAGGAAAAAGGCGTGATTCAATCTCAGAAGAGCAAGACGGCACAGAACGAGGCCGCATTTCTGTGTGTGCGAGGGCTTTCCAAGCATTTCGGGCATTTCCAGGCGCTCAAGGGAATCGATCTTGATGTTCGCCGTGGCGAGTTCGTCTGTTTCCTTGGCCCGTCCGGGTGCGGCAAGACGACCTTGCTGCGCGCGATTGCCGGGCTCGACCGCCAGAGTGGCGGCTCGATCACCCTTGCGGGGCGCGATGTTTCCGATGCGCCGCCCTCGGCGCGTGATTTCGGCATCGTCTTCCAATCCTACGCGCTGTTCCCCAATCTCACGGTCGCGGCCAATGTCGGCTATGGCCTTGAGAACAGGAAGCGCCCGCCGAGTGAAATCGCGGCGCGGGTTGATGCGCTTCTTGCGCTTGTCGGCCTTTCCGATCAGGGGCGGAAATATCCGGTTCAGCTTTCCGGCGGCCAGCAGCAGCGCGTGGCGCTTGCCCGCGCGCTGGCGACCTCGCCGGGCCTGCTGCTGCTCGACGAGCCGCTCTCGGCGCTGGACGCACAGGTGCGTGTGCGGCTGCGCGAGGAGATCCGCGCGCTCCAGCGCAGCCTCGGCGTCACCACGATCATGGTCACGCATGATCAGGAAGAGGCGCTTTCCATGGCCGAGCGCATCGTGGTCATGAAGGACGGCGCGATCGAGCAGATCGGCACGCCGGAGGAGATCTACCGCGATCCGGCAACGGCGTTCGTGGCCGAATTCGTGGGGCGGATGAACTTCCTGCCGGGTGTGATGCGCGCGCAAGACCGCGTCGAGATTGCCGGGCGCGTTCTTGAATGTCCGCCAAACCATGCAGCCGCTGGCACGCGGGTTGAGATCGGCATCCGTCCCGAGGCGATCCGTATCGCGGATGTCGCGGGCGAGGGGGCGCATGATTTTGCCATGCGCATCGAGGCGCTGGAATTCCTCGGGGCTTTCTGCCGCGCCAGTCTTGTTCAGGAGAACGGGCCGTTGCGCGTCATTGCGGATTTCTCCGCGGGCCTTGTCTCGGATCGGGGACTGGGCGAAGGGCAGGTGCTGAACGTGGTGCTGCCGCCTGCGGCGCTGCGGGTTTTCCCGGCGCGGATGGAGGCCTGACGTGACAGGGCAGGTCCGGGATTTCCCGCGCCGCCACCATGGCGAGCGCGTGATCGCCACGCTGGCGATCCTGACGCTGGCGGCGATCCTGGTGATCATCATCGCGCTGCCATTATGGTCGTTGTTGTCGAAAAGCGTCCGGGATGCTTCCGGCGCCTTTATCGGGCTTGGAAATTTCCGCACCTATTTCACGACCCCCGCGCTCGTTTCCTCGCTCTGGAACTCGTTTCTCGTGGCGCTGGCCACGGTCTCCATCGTGGTGCCGCTGGCCTTCGTTTACGCCTATGCCCTCACGCGCAGCACCATGCGCTTCAAGGGGCTGTTCATGGCGCTGGCCATGACACCGATCTTCGCGCCCTCGCTGCTCTCCGCGATTTCGCTGATCTATGTCTTCGGCAATCAGGGATTTCTGAAAGCGCTGCTTTTCGGTCATTCGATCTATGGGCCGATCGGTATTGTCATTGCCGAGGCGATCTATTGCTTTCCCCATGCGGTAATGATCATCGCGACCGCGCTTCGCCTCGCCGATGGCCGGCTCTACGAGGCGGCCGAGGCCATGGGCACGAAGCCCGCGCGTGTTTTTCTCACCATTACCCTGCCGGGCGCCCGCTACGGGTTGATCAGCGCCGCTTTCGTGATCTTCACGCTGGTCATCACGGATTTCGGCATTCCCAAGGTGATCGGCGGGCAATTCTCGGTGCTTGCCACCGATGCCTACAAGCAGATTGTCGGTCAGCAGAATTTCGAGATGGGCGCGGTGGTTGGGCTGGTGCTTCTTGCGCCGGCGGTCTTTGCCTTCTTCATCGACAGGCAGGTGCAGAAAAAGCAGGTCGCGCTGCTCTCCGCCCGTGCGGTGCCCTATGAACCCAAGCCCTCGCGCTGGCGCGACGGCGCACTGACGGCATTCTGCCTTGTCATGGGGGCGATCCTGGCGGGCATGCTCGGCGTTTCCATCTGGGCCTCGTTCATCAAATACTGGCCCTACAACCTGTCGCTGACCCTTGCGAGCTATGATTTCGCCACGTTCGAGCCTTCGGGCTGGGACCCCTATTTCACCTCGCTCCAGATGGCGGCCTTGGTCGCGATCTTCGGCACGGCGCTGATTTTCAGCGGTGCCTACCTGATCGAGAAGGTTGCTTTCGCGCCGGTTCTGCGCGGTTTCGCGCATTTCCTCGCGATGCTTCCCATGGCCGTGCCCGGTCTGGTGCTCGGTCTGGGCTATGTCTTCTTCATCAATGCGAAGGGCAATCCGCTCGGGATTTTCTACGGAACGCTCGCGCTGCTGAGCGTCAACACGATCGCGCATTTCTACACCGTGGCGCATATCACCGCGACGACCGCGCTCAAGCAGATCGATGCCGAATTCGAATCGGTGTCGGCGTCGCTCAGGGTCCCGTTCTGGGTGACGTTCCGCCGGGTGACGGTGCCGATCTCGCTGCCGGCGATCCTCGATATCGCGGTCTATCTGTTTGTGAACGCGCTGACGACGATTTCCGCCGTGGTGTTTCTCTATGGCCCGACGACGAAGCTGGCATCGATCGCCATCGTCCATATGGATGAGACCGGCGCCACCGCCGCCGCCGCCGCCATGGCGACCTGCATCGTCGCGAGCGCGATTACCGTGAAGCTCGCGCATGTCGCGCTCGACAGGCTGGTCTTCAGCCGTCTTCAGGCGTGGCGGAAGCGCTGAAACCGCCGGTTCATTGCAGCCGGATCATCACGAGACCGGCGAGGATGAGCACGGCCGCGATCACGCGGTTGGCGCGCAGCGGCTCCTTCAGGAACACCACCGCGATCGCCGCGCCGAACAGGACGCTTGTCTCGCGTACGGCCGCGACAAGCGGGATGGGCGCCATGGTCATCGCCCAGATCGCGATTCCGTAAGCCGTTGTCCCCATCGCCCCGCCCGCCAGCCCCGGTCCAAGAAAGCCGAGGATAGGGCGCAGGCCCTCGGTGCCCTTGCGCCAGAAGGCGAAAACCGTGAGCGCGATGCCTTCCGCCACGAAAAGCGCGGCGGTGTAAGCAAACGGATTGCCTGAAGCGCGTGCGCCGGCGCCATCCGTGACGGTGTAGCCCGAGATGGTGATGGCGGTTGCCAGCGCGAAGAACAATGCCTTGCGGTTCATGCCCGCCGCGTCATGCGCCGAGCGCATGGACATCACGAAGATGCCAAGACCGAGCAATGCGATTCCGGCCGCGCCGGTACGCGAGAGCGGTTCGGCGAAGAACAGCACGGCGATAAGCCCCGTCATCAAAGGCGCCGAGCCGCGCGCGATCGGATAGACCTGCCCCATATCCGCCAGGCGGTAAGCGCCCGTGAGGAACAGATAATAGGCCATATGCAGCACAACGGAGGCCCCCAGCCAGGGCCAGCTCGGCGCAGCCGGCAGGCCAAACCAGATGAGGAAGGGCAGCGAGATCACGCCGCAGGCGCCGTTGATGAGGACGAGCGCCAGAAACGGATCGAGCTTGATCTTGAGCAGCGCGTTCCAGCCGGCATGGAGCGCGGCGGCGGCGAGGACGGCGAGGAAGACGGAAAGCGAAATGGCCGTGGACCTGGAAAGGGTAGGGGCGCCGGGGGCGAGTCTGTTTCCGCCAGTGTGACCGGCGCGACAACCCGGATCAAGGAGATTGTTCGGCGGCTATGTTACCATTGCAAAGCGATCGCCAATCGGCATTATCGGTGTCGATTTGTCCTGATGGTCAAGAACAAGAAAAGATGACAGGGAGTGATGGAATGTCGGGTATTCTCAGCCTCGATGCGCTGAAGGCGGCCGTGAAGGCCGGTGAGATCGATACGGTTCTCGTTTGTATGGTGGATATGCAGGGGCGCCTCATCGGCAAGCGCTTCCATGCGCAATTCTTCGTTGATGGCGGCTACGAGGAGACCCATGCCTGCGATTATCTCCTCGCCGACGATATCGATATGGAGCCTGTGCCGGGCTACAAGGCGGCGAGCTGGGAAAAGGGCTATGGCGATTTCGTGCTGAAGCCGGATCTGACCACCTTGCGCCGCCTGCCCTGGCTTGAGGGCACGGCGATGGTGATCTGCGATGTCGAGGATCACCATCATCACCCCGTGCCGCATTCGCCGCGCCAGATGCTCAAGAAGCAGCTCGCCCGGCTCGAAGAGCGCGGGATGCGCGCCTATTTCGCCTCCGAACTCGAATTCTACCTCTTCGACGAGAGCTACGAGGCGGTGCGGGCCAAGCGCTATCACGCACCGAAGACGGCGGGAGATTACATCGAGGATTACAACATCCTCCAGACCACGAAAGAGGAAGGCGTGATGCGCGCGGTGCGCAACGGTCTTCACGCCGCCGGTATCCCCGTGGAATGCTCGAAAGGCGAATGGGGACCGGGGCAGGAGGAGATCAATGTCCGCTATGCCGAGCCACTGGAAATGGCCGACAGGCACGTGATCATCAAGAACGGCACCAAGGAGATCGCCTGGTCGAAGGGCAAGGCGGTCACCTTCATGGCGAAATGGCGGGCGGATCTCGCGGGGTCTTCCAGCCATGTCCATGCCTCTCTCTGGAGCAAGGACGGCAAGACGCCGCTCTTCCTTGACGAGAAGGCGGAGCACGGCATGTCCGCTTTGATGCGCAGCTTCGTCGCCGGGCAGATCAAATATGCCAAGGACATCACCTGGTTTCTCGCGCCCTATATCAATTCCTACAAACGCTTCATGGCCGGTACCTTCGCGCCGACCAAGACCATCTGGTCACGCGATAACCGTACGGCGGGGTTCCGGCTTTGCGGCGAGGGGACCAAGGGCATCCGTATCGAATGCCGGATTGGCGGCGCGGATCTCAATCCCTATCTCGCCTTCTCCGCGCTGATCGCGGCGGGCTTGCAGGGGATTGACGAGAAGCTCGAGCTGGCGCCCGCCCACAAGGGCGATGCCTATGGCGGCCGCAAGCTGCCGGAAGTGCCCAAGACCCTGCGCGAAGCGGCCGAAACGCTGGATAAATCGAAATTCCTGCGCGGTGTTTTCGGGGATGACGTGATCGATCATTACGTCCATACCGCGCGCTGGGAACAATCCGAGTTTGACCGCAAGGTCACGGATTGGGAGCTTTTCCGCGGCTTCGAGCGCTATTGAAAACGGTTTTGTCATTGCGAGAAGCGAAGCGACGAAGCAATCCAGATTTGGCGCAAGGTGCTGGATTGCCTCGCCGCCTCGCCTCCCGCAATGACGGCAAAACGAGATGAGCGAGTACGACATGTCTGACATAACCTGTATTTCCCCCATCGACGGCAAGGAGGTCGCGCGGTTTCCCGTCGCTTCGGCGGCCGAGATCGAGGCTGCCGTCAAGGCCGCCAAAGCAGCGCAGGCGGAATGGCGCAAGGTGCCGGTCGCCGGGCGCGCCGCCATCATGAGCCGCTTCGTCGATGCGATGCTGGCGATGAAGGGCGAGATCGGCCCCGAACTCACGCGCCAGATGGGGCGGCCTATCCGCTATGCCGCCGGCGAGCTCGGCGGATTCGAGGAGCGGGCGCGGCATATGATCGCGATCGCCGAACAGGCGCTGGCCCCCGTCAAACCCGCGGCGAAGGAGGGCTTCACCCGCTACATCCGGCGCGATCCGGTGGGGCTGGTGCTGGTCGTCGCGCCGTGGAACTACCCTTATCTCACGGCGGTGAATTCCGTTGTGCCGGCCTTGATGGCGGGCAATGCGGTTATCCTGAAACATGCGGCGCAGACCATTCTGGTGGGAAAACGCTTCCAGATGGCGGCGGATGCCGCCGGCCTGCCCGAGGGGCTGTTCCGCTGGCTGGTGCTCGGCCATGAGGAAACAAGCAAGCTGATCGCCTCGGGCGCGGTGGATCACGTCGCCTTCACCGGCTCGGTCGAGGCGGGCAGGGCGATCGAGCGCGCCGCGGCGGGCACGTTCGCTTCCGTGGGGCTGGAGCTCGGTGGCAAGGACCCCGCCTATGTGCGCGCCGACGCCGATCTCCAGCAGGCGATCGATACCGTGATCGACGGGGCGATGTTCAATTCCGGCCAATGCTGCTGCGGTATCGAGCGCGTCTATGTCCACAAGGATATCTACGAGAAATTCGTGGCGGGTGCGGTGGATCTCGCGAAGCAATATGTCCTCGGTGATCCGCTCGACGAGAAAACCACGCTGGGGCCGATGGCGCAGCCACGTCTTGCCGAGACGGTTCGCGCGCATAATCTAGATGCGATCAAGAAGGGCGCGAAGGCACATCTCGATGCCGCCGTCTTTCCGGCGGACAAGGCTGGCACGCCCTATCTCGCGCCGCAGATATTCACCAACGTCAACCATGACATGCTGGTGATGAACGAGGAGACCTTCGGCCCGGTGATCGGCATCATGCCCGTCGCCTCCGATGACGAGGCGATCCGCCTGATGAACGACAGCAAATATGGCCTCACCGCCGCGATCTTCACGAAAGACGAGGGCGCGGCGGAACGGATCGGCGACGCGCTCGAGACCGGCACCGTGTTCATGAACCGCGCGGATTATCTCGATCCCGGCCTCGCTTGGACCGGCGTGAAGGATACCGGGCGCGGTGCGACGCTCTCCAGCCTTGGCTATGAGAGCGTCACGCGGCCCAAGAGCTTTCACCTGAAGAAGATCTGACCCTTGGCGGGCTGAATCAGGTTTTCAGCCCGCGACCCTACTCATCTGGAATGACTCACCTTTCGAGGAAAACATGACTCTTCGCGGCAACTGGAACTATCCCACCGCCATCAAGTTCGGCGCAGGGCGTATCGCGGAACTGGCCGATGCAGTGAAAGCGGCGGGCATCACCCGGCCGCTGCTGGTGACCGACCCCTTCCTCGCCACCCAACCCATGGTGGCGGCTGCGAAAGCACAGCTCGATGCGGCGGGCCTTCCCTGCGCCATCTTCTCGGAGGTGAAGCCGAACCCGGTTGCCAGCAATGTCGAGGCCGGGATCGCGGTGTTGCGCGCGGGCAGGCATGACGGCGTCGTGGCGTTCGGCGGCGGCTCGGCGCTCGATGCCGGCAAGGTCATCGCCTTCATGGCGGGGCAGACCCGCCCGATGTGGGATTTCGAGGATATCGGCGATTGGTGGACGCGCGCGATCCCCGGCGGCATCGCGCCGATCATCGCCGTGCCGACGACGGCCGGAACCGGCTCCGAGGTCGGCCGTGCGGGCGTCATCACGGACGAGACGACGCATACCAAGAAGGTGATTTTCCACCCGCTGATGATGCCGAAAACCGTGATCTGCGATCCCGAGCTGACGGTGGGGATGCCGCGCATGATCACGATCGGCACCGGCATGGATGCGTTCGCGCATTGTCTCGAAGCCTATTGCGGCCCGTTCTATCACCCGCTGGCGGATGGGATCGCGCTCGAAGGCATGCGGCTCGTGAAGGAATTCCTCCCGCGCGCGGCGAAGGATGGAACGGATATCGAGGCGCGCGGGCAGATGATGTCCGCCGCCGCCATGGGGGCCACGGCCTTCCAGAAGGCGCTCGGCGCCATCCATGCGCTCAGCCATCCGCTCGGTGCGCTCCATAACACCCATCACGGCATGACCAATGCGGTCTTCATGCCCTATGTGCTGGAATTCAACCGCCGGGCGATCGAGGAAAAGATGGCGCGGGTCGCGGCCTATCTCGGGCTGAAGCCGAGCTATTCCGCCTTCCTCGACTTCGTGATGCAGCTGCGTTCTGATCTCGATGTGCCGCATACCCTGCCGGAGTTCGGCGTGAAGAACCCGGATATCGCGCTGATGGCGACGATGGCGCCGAATGATCCGACCGCGGGCGGAAACCCCGTTCCGCTCGATGAGAGCGCGGCGGCGGATCTTTTTCACCGTGCGATGACGGGGAAGATCTGACAATAAAACGCAATATTGCCAGCAGCTTGCTGCATCGGCCTGAATCAGCTTCCGAGCGTCTTGAATCGGAATGCAAGGCGGATGAATCAAAAAAGGAAGGCCGCGCCGGAGAGGGCGGCCTTCCTTTTTTTTGGCCCTTGCGGCCTTGTCAGCAGCGGCGCGCCGTGTTGGATACAATCTACAAATCACAAACCTCGCGATCTGCATTGACGTCGAAGCGTGATCGCGCTGATTTCCTCCCAACTTTTGTCATCGAGGCTTTCCCATGTCCCACGGCTCTTCATCCGAGTTCCATAATTTCATCAATGGCGCCGCCGTTGCCGGTCCCGGCGCCGCGGCGAATATCAACCCCTCCAACACCAAGGATGTGATCGGCCTGTTCGCGCAGGCGGACAAGGCGCAGACGCATGAGGCGATTGCCGCCGCGAAGGCAGCCTTTCCAGCGTGGTCGCGCTCGAACCCGCAGCTGCGTCACGACATCCTCAAGAAAGCCTCGGACGAGGTGATCGCGCGCAAGGATGAGCTTGGGCGGCTGCTCTCGCGTGAGGAGGGCAAGACGCTCGCAGAGGGGATCGGCGAGGCGATGCGCGCGGGGCAGATCCTCGGCTTTTTCGCGGGTGAGGCTTTGCGTCTCGGGGGCGAGGCGGTTCCGTCCGTGCGTCCGGGCGTCGGCATCGAGGTCACGCGGGAGCCCTTGGGCGTGATCGGCATGATCACGCCATGGAATTTCCCCATCGCCATTCCCGCCTGGAAGATCGCGCCGGCCTTGGCGCATGGCAACACGATCGTGTTCAAGCCGGCCGATCTCGTGCCGGGCTCCGCCTGGGCCCTGGTCGATATCCTCAACCGCGCGGGGCTGCCGGCTGGGGTGCTGAACCTTGTCATGGGCCGTGGCTCCGTGGTGGGGCAGGCGATCACCGAGCACAAGGATGTCCTCGGCATTTCCTTCACCGGCTCGGTCAAGACGGGGCGGATGATCGCGGCGACGGCGATTGCCGCAAGCCCGATGAAGAAGATCCAGCTCGAAATGGGCGGCAAGAACCCGCTGGTCGTGCTCGATGACGCCGATCTTGCGGTAGCCGTGGATTGCGCGCTCAACGGTGCGTTCTTCTCCACCGGCCAACGCTGCACCGCCTCCTCGCGCCTTATCGTGACCGAGGGCATCCATGATCGCTTCGTCGCCGCGCTTGCGGAGAAGATGAAGGCGCTTGTGATCGATGACGCGCTGAAAGCGGGCACGCAGATCGGGCCGGTGGTCGATCAATCCCAGCTTGATCAGGATCTTTCCTATGTCGATATCGGCGTGAAGGAAGGCGCGAGGCTGTTGGCCGGCGGCGAGCGTCTCAATCGCGAGACGCCCGGATTCTACATGGCGCCGGCCCTGTTCACCGAGGCCACCAACCAGATGCGCATCTCGCGCGAGGAAATCTTCGGCCCGGTGGCGTCCGTCATCCGCGTGAGGGATTACGAGGAGGCGCTGGCCGTTTCGAACGATACCGAGTTCGGCCTGTCCTCGGGCATCTGCACCACCAGCCTCAAGCACGCCACGCATTACAAGCGCAATTCCGAGGCCGGCATGGTGATGGTGAACCTGCCGACGGCGGGTGTCGATTACCATGTGCCTTTCGGCGGCCGGAAGGGTTCGAGCTATGGCCCGCGCGAGCAGGGGGCCTATGCCAAGGAGTTCTACACCACGGTCAAGACCGCCTATACGCTGGCGTAACGCCACAGGCGGCACATAATGGAAAGGCCGGGCAAGCCCGGCCTTTTTCGTTTTATGCTTCGCCCGTGACGCCCCGCCAGCGTTTCGTCAGGCCCCACAATGCCGGGCCCAGCAGCGCAAGGGCCGCCAGGACCAGCAGGAACAGAGATAGCGGTTTCTGGATGAAGATCATCGGGTCGCCCTGGCTGATCGTCATCGCCTGACGGAAATTCATTTCCGCGAGAGGACCGAGGATCATGCCGATGATCACCGGCGCGGTGGGGAAGTCGAACCGCCGCATGAAGAAGCCCATCACGCCCACTGCGTAGAGCAGCATCAGATCCACCACAGAGCGCGAAATGCCGTAGGTGCCGATTGTCGCGAAGATCAGGATGCCGCCATAGAGATGCGGGGCGGGGATCTTCAGCATCTTCACCCACAGGCCCACCAGCGGCAGGTTGAGCACCAGCAGCATGGCATTGCCGATATAGAGAGAGGCGATCAGGCCCCAGACGAGCGCGCCGTTCGTGGAGAGCAGCTGGGGGCCGGGATTGATGCCGTAGCTCTGGAAGGCGGAGAGCATCACCGCCGCGGTGGCCGAAGTCGGCAATCCGAGCGCGAGCATCGGCACCAGCACGCCGGCGGCGGAGGCGTTGTTCGCGGCTTCCGGCCCGGCCACGCCCTCGATGGCGCCATGGCCGAATTCCTCCGGCTTTTCAGACAGTTTCTTTTCGAGCGAATAGGAGAGGAAGGTCGGGATTTCCGCGCCGCCCGCCGGCATGGCGCCGATAGGGAAGCCGATCAGCGATCCGCGCAGCCAGGGTTTCCAGGAACGCCGCCAGTCCTCGCGGTTCATCATGATGGAATCCTTGACCTCAAGGACCTCCTCCTGCTGCTCCTTCGGGCGTGTCGCGAGCCAGAGCGTCTCGCCGATGGCGAAGAGGCCGACAGCGACAACGATCACATTGATCCCGTCATAGAGTTCGGTGACGCCGAAGGTGAAGCGCAGCTGGCCTGACTGGTTGTCGACCCCGATCATGCCGAGGAACATGCCGACGAACAGCGCTGTCAGCCCGCGTATGGCGGAATTACCCAGAACCGCCGCAACGGTGATGAAGCACAGCATCATCAGCGAGAAATATTCCGCCGGCCCGAATTTCAGCGCCAGCTTCACCACGGGTTCAGCCATGAAGGTGATGCCGATCGTACCGATCGTGCCGGCAACGAAGGAGCCGATGGCGGCGGTGGCCAGCGCCGCGCCCGCGCGGCCCTTGCGCGCCATCTTGTTGCCTTCGAGGGAGGTGACGATATTCGCGCTTTCGCCCGGCGTGTTGAGCAGGATCGAGGTGGTCGAGCCGCCATACATCGCGCCGTAATAGATGCCGGCGAAAAGGATGAAGGCCGCGGTCGGGTCCACTTTGGTGGTGATCGGTAGCAGAAGCGCGATGGTCAGCGCCGGGCCAAGGCCGGGCAGAACACCGATCGCGGTCCCCACCGCGACGCCGACAAGGCACCAAAGGAGGTTGATCGGGGTCAGCGCGATCGCGAACCCCTGCATCAATTGGCTGAATGTGTCCATCAGATGAACCTTTCGACGAGCCCCGACCCGATCTGGTAGCCGAGAACCCTATCGAATCCGACATAGGCCACAAGCGCGAGCGTGAATCCGATCGCGCCGTCGCGCAGGAAATTCGGGCTGCCGAAGGCGCGCGCCGTACAAGCGAAGAGTAGGGTCGAGGAGAGGATGAAGCCGAAGGCCGGAACCAGCTGCTTGCCCCCGAACTCCACCCCGTCGATCAGCACGAGGTTGGAGAGTAAACCCGCGCCAAGCCAGAGAATTCCCCGCCAATCAAGCTGGGTGGCCTCGTCATGCCACCAGCCACCGCGCAAACCTTCGAGCGTGAGCAAAATGCCGAGCACGAAAAGGCCGGCGGTGATCGCCCAGGGCACCACGGCGGGGCCGATCTTCGCATAGGTGGATTGTGGGATCGCCGCGGTGGCGTAAGCCACCACCACGGCGAAACCGATCATGAAAACCCCGAGCATCGTCTCGGGGAATGCAGGGCGAAAGCGCATAGGTTACGCAAGCCCGATGTCTTTGAGCACGCCGGTAATGCGTGTGGTCTCGGCCTCCACATAGGATCCGAAAGCATTGCCACGCATGTAGATGCCGGTCCAATCGCGCTTGATCAGCTCCTGCTTCCAGCCTTCGCTGGCAATGAGACGGTCGAAGAGGCCGACAAGCGCCTCCTGCTGCTGGGGCGTGATCCCCGGCGCGCCGAAGACACCGCGCCAGTTGGCCAACTCGACATCCACGCCTTCTTCCTTGAGCGTGGGCGCGTTGATGCCCGGAAGGCGCTTGTCGGAGGACATCGCCAGAAGCCGCATCTTGCCGGCCTTGATGTGTTCGGCGAATTCGCCGTAGCCGGAGACACCACAGGAGACCTGGTTGCCGAGCACCGCCGCGATGACCGGACCGCCGCCGGAATTGGCGACATAGGCGATCTTCTTCGGGTCAACCCCGACAGCCTTGGCGATCATGCCGACGAGAATGTGATCCGTGCCACCGGCGGAACCACCGGACCAGGAGATCTTCCCCGGATCGGCCTTGAAGGCCGCCACGAGATCCTTCATCGTCTTGAACGGGCTCTCGGCCGGAACCACGATGGCCTCGTATTCGCCGGTGAGGCGGCAGATCGGCACGAGATCGGACAGCTTGAGCGGTGCCTTGTTGGCGATGATCGCGCCGACCATGACCATGCCGCCGATCATGATCGCGTTGGGCTGACCCTTCTTGCTCGACATGAATTTCGGCATGCCGACCACGCCGCCGGCGCCGGGCGCATGCTCGAACTGGAACGCTTCCATGATCTTTTCGGCGCGCATCACCGCTTCGATCGCGCGTCCGGTGCCGTCCCAGCCGCCACCGGGTGCCGCAGGAACAAAAATCTGGAGGGAGGCAAGAGCTTGCGCTTCAGCGCGGGTTATGCCGAACGGCAGGTAGCCGAGTGCACCGGCGGCTAATCCCGCCTTCATGATGTCGCGTCGTGATGTCATTTTGCTTCCCCTGGGTTATCTCATTTTGGCCGCAAACCGGCGACAGAGTCGGAATAAAGAAAATCATATTTTATGTAAATACGCAACAAGCGGGTAAAACAACAAATGCAAAACTGTGAATTGTAAGCATTTATAATTAGATAGGAGTCGCAAAAATTAAATATTGTCTCTGTATTTTTGGCGCGAAATGCAACTTATATTTTAGAAAATTGCAAGTTATGCTCACGTCAGTTCATTGTGACGAGTGATTTTTTAATTGTGGTAAAAATGTGGCGTCGATGCTCCACGAGCCCGAATGCATGGCAAGGAAAAACGTAATCTGTCCTGAACTGGCAGTTGCGCGACCAGTGATGGGCGGGACATATGCCGGCAAAAGGTGACGAGCCCATATTGTGAGATCGCGGGGGTGAGGCTAGAAGCCGAAGGACGATGGCAAGGGGAGAGGGAATGGCCAAATCGAAATCGGCACTCGGGCGCCTCATCCTCGCTTCCGCTTCTCCGCGCCGCTACCAGCTCCTTCAGCAGATCGGGTTGACGCCCGACGATGTGATCGCGACATCGATCAACGAGGCGCCTCGCCCACGCGAGCGCCCGCGCGTCTATGCCGAGCGGATTGCCCGCGAGAAGGCCGAGGCGGCCTACAAGGCAACCCGACATGATGAAATCCGCGCCGGCGCGTTGATCCTCTCGGCGGATACGGTTGTCGCGCTCGGCTCGCGCATCCTGCCGAAGACCGAGCTTGCGGGCGAGGCGGCGCAATGCCTTCGCCTTCTTTCGGGACGCACGCACCGAGTTTACACCAGCGTCGTCGTGATGCGTCCTGATGGTCGGCAATCGCAACGCCTCGTGGAAGCGCGCGTGCGCTTCAAGCGCCTTTCCGGCGACGAGATCGACGCCTATCTCGCGAGCGGCGAATGGGAGGGCAAGGCCGGGGGCTATGCGATCCAGGGTATCGCGGGGGCCTTCGTCACCAAATTGATCGGCTCCCACAGCGCGGTTGTCGGGCTGCCGCTCTACGAGAGCGCGAGCCTCATCGCGGGGGCCGGTTACCCCATCCATCTCAACTGGATGCGGCAGGCGTGACATGACGGGGGCTGCACAAAAAGACGATATCCGCGCCGCGCGTTGCCCGCTTTGCGGCAATCTCACGCAGGAGAAATACAAGCCCTTCTGCTCGAAGCGCTGCGCCGATCTTGATCTTTCGCGCTGGCTCAACGGCGTCTATGCCGTGCCCTTGCGCGAGGAGGAAGACGAAGATGGGGAAGGCGGGGGCTTGATTCCAGCCGACCGCGCCCGATAATCCCTTTATCCCGCCCCGTCTTCGCGCTCAGGACATTCCCATGCAATACCGCCCGCTCGGCCGCACCGGCCTTTCCGTGTCTTCGATCTGCCTTGGCACCATGACATGGGGGCAGCAGAATACGGAGGCCGAAGGCCATGCGCAGATGGATTACGCGCTCGAGCGCGGCATCAATTTCTTCGACACGGCCGAGCTTTACTCCATTCCGCCCAAGGCGGAGACGCAAGGTTCGACCGAGCGCATCATCGGTTCCTGGTTCAAGGCGCGTAAAAACCGTGACAAGGTCATTCTCGCCTCCAAGGTCTGTGGGCGGACAGGTTTCGCCTGGTTTCGCGACAATGGCGCCACGACGCGCGTGACGCCGGCGCAGATCCGCGAGGCGGTGGATAAATCGCTCGCCAGGCTCGGAACGGATTACATCGACCTCTATCAGATCCATTCCCCGGACAGGAAGGTGCCCTGGGGATCGAACCCGACCCGTTTCGACCCGCAGGATTATCAGGTGGAAGCGGGCGAAGCTGATTTCGCGCTTACGCTCGAAACCTTGGGGGAATGCGTCAAGGCGGGGAAGATCCGCCATGTCGGCCTTTCTAACGAGAGCGCCTGGGGCACGATGCGCTATCTCGCCGAGAGCGAGGCGAAGGCCCTTCCGCGCATCGTCAGCATCCAGAACGCCTATAACCTCATCAACCGCACCTATGAGACCGCGCTGGCGGAAATTACCTTGCGCGAGCAGGTGGGGCTGCTTGCCTATTCGCCGCTGGCGCAAGGTTTCCTCACCGGAAAATATCTCGATGGTGCCCGCCCCGAGGGCGCGCGCGAGACGCTGTTCCAGCGCGGCACGCGCTACCAGAAGCCCGGTGCCGAGGAAGCGATCCGCGATTATGTCGATCTCGCGCAGCAATACGGGCTCGATCCCGCCGTGATGGCGAATGCCTTCGTCGTCTCCCGCCCCTTCGTCACCGCGAATATCATCGGCGCGACCTCGATGGCGCAGTTGCAGCTTGCGATCGATGCCGGGAGCGTGACACTCTCCGGCGAACTTCTGGACAAGATCGATCTTGTCCACCAGTTGCGTGGCAATCCCGCGCCGTGAACCGTGCCCTATCTGTGCGTCCTCGCTGGCGTACGGAAAAGGCGCGAACGCGATGCCGGGCAATGGTTGGAAACGGCGCCGCGTGGAAAAGGCCCGGAATGGCCGAGGGCCAGTATTCGGGGTCAATCTTCGGAACCATAGAAACTGAGGTCATCCATGAAGCCGGTCCGCAATGTGCTCTTCATCATGTGCGACCAGCTTCGTTTTGATTATCTCGGCTGCGCCGGCCACCCGACAATCCGCACGCCTGTGATCGATGCGCTTGCGAAGCGCGGTCTGCGCTTCACCAATGCCTATGTGCAATCGCCGGTCTGCGGTGCCTCGCGCATGAGCTTCTATACCGGGCGTTACACGTCTTCTCACGGCGCGACCTGGAACGGCGTGCCGCTGCGTGTCGGCGAATGGACGATGGGCGATTATCTTCGCCCCATGGGCGTCGAGACCGTATTGGTCGGCAAGACGCATATGCGCGCCGACAAGGAGGGGATGGAGCGGCTCGGCATCGACCCGGATTCGATCATTGGCGTGCGTGTCTCCGAATGCGGCTTCGACCCGTTTGACCGCGATGACGGGCTCCATGGTGTCGGGCCGGACGGACGCTACGAGCCCCGGCGTCCGCTCTACGAGGAATACCTCAACGAGAAGGGCTACCCCGGCGAGTATCCCTGGCAGGATTACGCCAACGGGGTCGAGTTGCCGGGCGGGGAAGTGGGCAACGGCTTCGCCATGCGGCACGCCCCGCTGCCTGCGCGGGTGCGGGAAGAAGATTCCGAGACGCCCTACATGACGCGGCGCGCGATGCAGTTCATCGACGAGGCAGGGGCCAAGGCCTGGTGCCTGCACCTCTCCTTCATCAAGCCGCATTGGCCCTATATCGCGCCCGCCCCCTATCACGCGATGTATTCGAAGGCGGATATCGTACCGGCCATCCGCTCGGAGGGCGAGCGGCAGAATCCGCATCCGTTGTTCCGGGCCTTCATGGAGAACCGCATCGGCGCGAGCTTCCGGACGGACGCGGTGCGCGAGGCGGTGATCCCCGCCTATATGGGCCTGATCAGCCAAGTGGATACCGAGCTGGGCAAGCTCTTCGCGTTTCTGGAGGCGAAGGGGATCGCGCAGGAGACGATGATTGTCTTCACCTCCGATCACGGTGATTACCTCGGCGACCATTGGCTCGGCGAGAAGGATCTTTTCCACGAACCCAGCGTGAAAGTGCCGCTGATCATCGTCGATCCTCGCCAGGAGGCTGACAAGACGCGCGGTTCTGTCTGCGATGCTCTGGTCGAGACGATCGATCTCGCGCCGACCTTCATCGACGCTTTCGGAGGCGATCCGGGCAAGCAATCGCATCGCCTCGAAGGACGCTCGCTGATCCCCCTGCTGCACGGCAACAGCGCGGAGGAATGGCGCCGCTACGCGATTTCCGAATATGATTATGCCCATGATGGCGCCGCGGCCCAACTTGGAGTCGAGCCGCGCGAGGCCCAGCTCTTCATGATCACGGACGGACGGTTCAAATACATCCACGCGCCCGGCTTCCGGCCGATGCTCTACGACATGCTGGAAGATCCGCATGAATATCGCGACCTCGGCGATGATCCCGACCACGCGCAGACGCGCGCGCGGCTTCACGATGCGCTGGCGGAATGGGCGCTGCGCCAGAGCCAGCGCGTGACCAAATCGGAAGAGGCGATCAAATTCCCGAAGGGCTCTTCCGAGCGGCGCGGCATTCTCATCGGCGTCTATGACGAGAGCGAGGTGCCGGCGGAATTGTGGGAGCGGCCGAAATCTAGCGGATAAGGTTGTTGCGCATGGTCGATTTCCCGCGTGACAATGTCCATTCGGAAAAGACCAGTGCCAGCACAGAGATCAGGATCGAGACCAGCGAGAGCCGCCACGCCGCGATCTCGCCGCCGGGGACATGCAGGGCAGCGTAGATCGCGGCTGGAATGGTCTGCGTCTCGCCGGGGATCGAGGAAACGAAGGTGATTGTCGCGCCGAACTCGCCCAGCGCTTTAGCGAATGCGAGCACCATGCCGGCGATGATGCCCGGCAGCGAAAGAGGCAGGGTAATGGTCGCGAAGGTCGCGAGCCGCGACATGCCCAGCGCGGCGGAAGCTTCGAGATAGCGTGGATCGACCGCCTCGATCGACAGGCGGATCGCGCGGACCATCAAGGGGAAAGCCATGATCGCGGCAGCCAGCGCCGCCCCTGTCCACCGGAAGGCGAGAACGATCCCCAGCTGTGTTTCCAGAAACTGCCCGATCGGGCCTTTGCGCCCGAAGAGCACAAGCAGAAAATAGCCGGTCACCACAGGCGGCACCACGAGCGGGAGATGAACCAGCGCGTCAAGCAGGAAGCGGCCGGGAAAGCGGCGCCGCGCCAGGATATGGGCCACGAGAAGCGCGAAAGGCAGGCTCGCGAAGGTCGCGACCAGCGCGACCTTGAGCGACAGCCAGATCGCGAGGGTCTCTCCGGGCAGGAGTGGAGCGAACAGCGACATCGTCAGAAAAATCAATCCGGCGGTGGCAGGAAGCCGAGTCGCGCCAGAGCGGCGCGGGATTCGGGCGAGGAGAGATAGGCGAAAAAGGCATCCGCCTGCGGATGCGCGGAAGCCGGCAGGCGCCCGGCATGGTAGCTGATCGGCT
Organism: Pseudomonadota bacterium; assembly: GCA_020161575.1. GTDB lineage: Bacteria > Pseudomonadota > Alphaproteobacteria > Rhizobiales > Beijerinckiaceae > Rhabdaerophilum. The sequence continues at coordinate 132,434 of JAIUNR010000003.1, read as the reverse complement.
TGTGCAGCGTCTCGGGGAATGTCCCGATCACGCGCACCTTTGGCTCCGCTGCGGCATCGGATGCGTAGACGAGGCCGGTTTTCACATCCCCGCGCGCCACCATCGCGAGGGCGAAGCGGACATTCTCCACCATCACCAGCCTTGGCGATAGTTTGTCCCACAGCGCGAGCTTTTCGAGCGCTTCCTTCGCATAAGCCCCCGCAGGCACCGATCGCGGATCGCCAACGGCGATCCTGTCAGAGACATGGAATGCCAGATCGTCTGGCTGCGCGGCGAAATCGATCACCCGCCGGGAATCAAGTGATGCGACGACGACCAGTCGGTTTCCCGCGATGATCCGACGATTTTCCCGTGGGATACGCACCTTCTCGACGAGGTAATCCATCCAGGCCTGGTCGGCCGAAAGGAAAACATCGGCTGGTGCGCCATGCTCGATCTGGCGCGCAAGCGTGCCGGAGGCGCCATAGACCAGGCGCGGGGCGGGCCTGCCGCCGGCAGTCCAGGAGGTGGCGAGCCCATCGAGCCATTCACGCAAGGAGGCAGCGGCGAAAATCGTGAGCGGTTGCGGTTCCTGCGCGCGAAGCGGCTGTGTCAGCAGAAGGAGGAAGGCGCCGAGAACGGCGCCGGCGACTTGGCGCGGCGGCATTACAAACCCTTTCGCGCTTCAGGCGCGGGGTTTGTTCCACGCAGCCAAAGCGGCATCCAGCGACGGATAATCCGGTTGAAGACGGGGCGTGGCGTTCTCGGCTCCGGAGAAGCGCGGCGCGGGGCGGGGCTGCCAGACGCCATCCAATGCGGCGAAGGCTCCACGCGCTTGGTTATGAGGGTGCAGGGGCGCCTCGTCAAGCGTCAGCACCGGGGCCACGCAGGCATCGGTACCTTCGAAGATCGCCGCCCATTCATCGCGCGTTCTGTTGGCGATGATCGCGGCGAAACGCGCCGTGAGCGCCGGCCAATTGGCCTTGTCCATGCGTTCGGCCTCGGGAACGGGCGCAAGGCCGAGACCCTTGCAGAAGGCCGCGAAGAATTGCGGCTCCAGCGCGCCCACGGCAATGAACCCGTGATCCGCGCAGGCGTAATTGCGATAGAAGGGCGCGCCGCCATCGAGGATGTTCGCTTCGCGCCGGGAGAAATCCCAGCGCTTCTGCGCGCCGAGATCGGAGAACATCGCCATCAGCGAGGCGGCGCCGTCCGAGATCGCGCAATCGATCACCTGCCCTCGGCCGCTGGCGCGGGCAGCGAGAAGCGCGGCGAGAATGCCCGTGACGAGATAAAGCGCGCCGCCGCCCATATCGCCGACGAGGTTGAGCGGGGGAACGGGTTGCTCCGCAGGTCCCATCGCGTGAAGCGCGCCGGAAATGGCGATGTAGTTGATGTCATGCCCCGCGCAATGGGCGAGGGGGCCTTCCTGCCCCCAGCCGGTCATGCGCGCATAGACGAGGCGGGGATTGAGGGCGAGCATCGCTTCCGGGCCGAGGCCGAGCCGTTCCATCACGCCGGGGCGAAATCCTTCGATCAGCACATCGGCTTTCGCCAGTAGCGCGACGACGGCAGCCAGATCCTCGGGGTGCTTGAGATCGGCTTTCACGCTGCGCCGTCCGCGCCGGATGACGGTGCGGGTCCAGGGATCGGCGCCGCCGGGGCGGTCGATGCGGATGATCTCGGCGCCCATATCGCCAAGCAGCATCGCGGCGAAAGGCGCCGGGCCGATACCCGCGAACTCGACAATCCGGAGGCCCGCAAGGGGCGGATTCTCATTCTGTGTCATGCGCTTGGATCATCGAACGGAATCAATTTTTGATCCAGTTGAATCAACAAGTCAGCAAGGCTAGTGCGGCGGCGTACCCCGCTTGGGGCCGCGCAGCACAAACCTGTCCGTGCGTCAGGCCAGGCTCCGCGCGATCACCATGCGCTGGATGTCGCTCGCGCCTTCATAGATCTGGGTTACGCGCACATCGCGGTAGATCCGCTCGACCGGGAAATCGCTGAGGTAGCCGTAGCCGCCGAAAATCTGGATAGCGGTCGAGCAGACCCTCTCTGCCATCTCGGAGGCGAAGAGCTTCGCCATGGAGGCTTCGGTGAGGGCGGGGCGACCGGCTTCGCGCAGGGCGGCGGCGTGAAGCACGCCCTGGCGCGCGACATGGATCTGCGTCGCCATATCCGCGAGCTTGAAGGCGATGGCCTGATGGTCGAACAGCTTTCGTCCGAAGGTCTCGCGTTCCTTGGCATAGTCGGTTGCGGCATCGAGCGCGGCCTGCGCCATGCCGACCGATTGCGCGGCGATGCCGATGCGCCCGCCCTCAAGGTTGGAAAGCGCGATTTTATACCCCTCTCCCTCGGCGCCGAGGCGGAATTCCGCCGGGATTCGCATCTCCTCGAAGACGAGCTGGCAGGTATCGGAGGCGTGCTGGCCCAGTTTGTCCTCGACACGCGCGACCGTGTAACCCGGCGTATCCGTCGGCACGATGAAGGCGGAAATGCCCTTCTTGCCTGCCGCAGGATCGGTCACGGCGAAGACGATCACCACCTTGGCGTTCCTGCCCGATGTGATGAACTGCTTCGTGCCGTTGATGACGTAATGCGCGTTGCCGTCGGCGCGGGCGCGCGTGGTGATCGCGGCGGCATCCGATCCGGCCTGCGGCTCCGTGAGCGCGAAACCGCCGATCCACTCGCCGGCGGCGAGGGGGCGCAGGAAGCGCTCCTTCTGCTCGCGTGTGCCGAAGGTGGCGATCGGCTTGCAGCCAACGGAATTATGCACGCTCATGATGGTGGAAACCGCGCCGTCGCCCGCCGCGATTTCCTCGAGCGCCATGGCATAGGCGACATCGCCTGTATCCGAGCCGCCCCATTCCTCGGGCGTGACCATGCCGAGAAAACCCAGCGCCGCCATTTCCTTGAGGGCTTCGGCGGGAAAACGCTTCTCGCGATCCCAGATCGCGGCGTTGGGTTTTAGTGTTCCGCGCGCGAAATCGCGGGCGGCATCGCGGATCATGAGCTGTTCTTCACTCGGCAGCATGGGTTTCCTCGGTCCGTACGACAGGATGGCGCTGATCTCGATCATCCTACAGGCCGGAGCGCAAGTCCTCTGTCATCGGCCCGTCATTGCGGGGCGCCCTTCGTCATTTCGGACGCTGGAACGTCTTCACCTCGGAAGTTTCGCCCCCGATGAAGGTGAGGCGGATCGTCGCGCTCTGGGTATCGGGCGCGAGGCGGAGATACGGCGTCGCGCTGTTGGGGACCCCATAAGGGTTGGCCTGGTCGCAAGGCGGGAGCGGCAGGGGCTGGGACGGCGCCTCGCCGTTGAAGCCGATCTCGGCCTTGCTGATCGCGCAGCGATAGGAAACGAGATGCGTGAAATAGAGCAGCTGGCCGTTATGGCCCTGCCCGAAGGCAAGCCATGCGTTGGAAAAGCGCTCGAGAATATCGCGCATTCCCGAGACCAAAGCGACGGCGGGATCGAAGGGTACGATCGTGACAGGGCTTACGGTGCCCTGGGCGTCGCGATAACGCAGCGCGATTTCCGTGGGGCCCTGCTGCAGCGGCAGCTCGAAGGCGGGGTTGGCCATGGGGCGGCCGGTGCGTGTATCGATGTTCTGGAGCAGGCCTGTCGAACGGAACTCGCCGCTATCCAGTTTGAATTCGATCTCGGTGGCGGCTTCCGGCAGCGCGAGAGCGGCCATCCAGCCGGAATTCGAGCGCATGAACTGGGTGCCGATCCGGTCGCGCTTTAGCGCGAAGAAGGCCTTGGCCTGCGCCTCGCGCTTCTGCGCGCGTTCAAGCCATTGCGCGAGTACGCTCTGGTCGAGGAAGAAGGAAACCAGCCGCCCCTCGCGCTCCGCGCCGAGAAAACGCGCCAGCGCCGCGAGTTCGCGGCGTTTTTCGTCGATGGTCTGCGTGCCCTGCTTCTCCTCGCCGAGTTCGATCGCAATCAGCGCATGAACCGGGGCGAAATCCGGGTTTGCCTCGGCGAAGGCCGTCAGGCGCGTGAGCTTCTCGATTCCCTCGAATTGCAGGATCTGGACAAGTCCCGCGGCGCGGCCCTTGCCGCGCGACAATTCCCCGAACACCTCGCGCGCGCCGGAACGCCCGTCCTGCGCGCGGATCAATGCCGCCAGACGCAGGAGCGGATCGATGAAATCGTTCCCCAGTTTCGCGAATTCGAGATAGTCGCGGCGCGCATTGGCGCTCTCGCCACGCGCCTCATAGCTGCGCGCGTTGTGATAGAGTTCCGGCGCGCTCGCGGCATCGCGGACCAGCCCGCCGGCTTTCGCCAGCTTCTCGAAAGCCTGCGCCGGCGTCAGGTTCTCGGTCACGACAAGGCTGGCGCCGGGCCTGGCCGCGGGCTCGGGGGGCGTCGACGGCGCCTGTTGCGGCGCCTGTGTCTGAAGCTGGATCACGGGGGGCGGAAGCCTCGCGGTATCGTTGCGCCCCAGCCAGTAGAGGGCCGCGCCGCCGCCGGCGATGAGAAGGCCGGCGCCCATCCAGAGGGCGGGTGCCAGCGGGGAGGGCGTGCCGGAGGATGCGCGCTTTTGCTGCGACGATTGCGCGCCACGCGGCACGCTCACCCCCATCTCGATGCGATAGGCATGGACGGGATGCGGCAGGTTTTTTACCTCGCGCTCGCCGAGATCGCGGAAGGGAACGGAAATCTTGCTCGCGACGGCTTCCTGCACGTTCCGCGACACGCAGATGCCGCCCGGCTCCGCCAGTGTTTGCAGCCGTGCGGCGACGTTGACGCCATCGCCCAGAAGATCGCCGTCGCGCTCGACCACATCGCCGATCGAGACGCCGATGCGGAAATGCATCTGCCGGCTTTGCGGATAGGCGAGATTGCGCGTGCGCAGGGATTCCTGAATGTCGATGGCGCAGCGCGTGCCTTCCACGGCGCTGGGAAATTCGCACATCACGCCGTCGCCGGAGGTGTTGAAGATGCGTCCGCCCGCGCGGGTGACGAAATCGTCGAAAACGCGACGGTAGGATTCGAGGCGCGTAAGCGTTTCCTCCTCATCCTCTGCGATGAGGCGGGAATATTCGGCGATGTCCGCCGCGAGAATGGCTGTGATCTTCCGCTTCAACGCCCGCTCCGATGCCTGATGCCCGAGTCATGGCGTTGTAGCGCATCGCGCGCTGTGCGTCAGCGCACATCGATGCGTCGCCGGCGGGGCGCGGGCGACGCATCGGACGAAGGTTCAGCCCGCCGTGCGCTGCTGCGCGAGGCTGGTGAAGATCTGCACGCCCGAGGGGATGATCTCGTCGTTGAAATCATAGGCCGGGTGATGCAGGCCGGCGGTATCTCCGTTGCCGATGAAGATATAGGCGCCGGGCCGCTTCTCGAGCATGTAGGAGAAATCCTCGCCACCCATCATCGGTGCGACATTGGCATCGACCTTGTCCGTGCCGCAGATCTCGCGGGCGATCTCGGTGGCGTAACCCGTCTCGCGCGGGTGGTTGACGGTGGCGGGGTAGCCGCGCCGGTATTCGATGGTGGCCGTGGCGCCGAAAACCTTGGCCGTGCCTTCGACAATGGCGCGGAAGCGCGTTTCCGCGAGATCACGGATCGCGGATTCAAGCGTGCGCACGGTGCCGCGCAACTCGATGCGGCTCGGGATGATGTTCATCGCGGTGCCGGCGTTGAACATCGTCACCGAAACCACGACCGATTTGAGCGGATCGGTGTTGCGCGAGGCGATGGATTGCAGCGCCGTGATCGTATGCGCTCCGACCAGTACCGGGTCGATGCCCAGATGCGGCGCGGCGGCATGGGCGCCCTTGCCCTCGATCGTGACGATGAACTGGTCCGCCGCGGCCATGATCGGGCCCGGCCGCAGGGCGAACTGACCCGGCGCGATGCCGGGCATGTTATGCATGCCGTAGACCTCGTTGATCCCCCAGCGCTCCATCATGCCGTCATCGACCATCGCCTTGCCGCCGGCGCCGCCCTCTTCGGCGGGCTGGAAGATCACGATCACGGTGCCATCGAATTCGCGCGTCGCGGCAAGATGCTTGGCCGCACCCAGCAGCATGGCGGTGTGGCCGTCATGCCCGCAGGCATGCATCTTGCCCGGTGTTTTCGAACGGTGGGGGAGGTTGGTTTCCTCCTCGATCGGCAGGGCGTCCATGTCGGCGCGCAGGCCCACGACCTTGCTGCTGGCGGGCTTGCCATCCGCACCCTTGCGGCCATGGATGACGCCGACAACGCCGGTCCTGCCGATGCCCTCGACCACTTCGTCGCAGCCGAAATCCCGCAGCTTCTGCGCCACGATCCCCGCGGTGCGGTGAACTTCGTACATAACTTCTGGATTTTCATGGAAGTCCCGTCGCCATTCGGTGACTTCCGCCTTCAGGGCGAGGATACGGGGATCGATCTTCATGGTTGGTCCATCTCTTGCTGAATGCCGGTTGAGGCAAGGTTGCCGGAGCATATCCCAGCCATGCGCAACGCCAAGCTCAAACACGCATAAACGCGGAATTGATTTCGTTGCAGCGCGTCAATAGGCTCGGTTCAACAGTGATTTCCGGCACCTTGGCCGGTGAAAGGACAATGTCGTGAGCGACAAAACCCGACCCGATATTTCAGCAAACTGGTCAGCAGCGACGCTGGCCGCCCAGGCGTTGGGCCATATCGACGAGAAGAGCCGCGCGGTGACGCCGCCGATCCATATCAGCTCCACCTTCATCCGTGATCCGGACAACCAATATCGCTCCGGCAATATCTATGGCCGTCCCGACAACGAGACCGTGCGCGAGGCCGAGTCGGTGATCGCCGCGCTGGAAGGGGCTAAGCACGCGCTGGTACTGGGCTCGGGCATGTCCGCGGCGGTCGCGGTCTTCCTGGCGCTGAAGCCGGGCGATCATGTCATCGCGCCCAAGGTGATGTATTGGGCCCTGCGCAACTGGCTCATGAACGATGCCGCGGAATGGGGTTTACGCACCGATTTCGTCGATACCGCCGATCTCGATGCCGTGCGGACGGCGGTTCGACCTGGCGAGACAAAGCTCGTCTGGCTGGAAACGCCGGCCAATCCGCTCTGGACGATCACGGATATCGCGGGCGTGGCGGAGATCGCGCATGAAGCCGGCGCGCGGGTCGCGGTGGATTCCACCGGCGCGACGCCGATCCTCACCCGACCGCTGGAATTCGGCGCAGATATCGTCATGCATTCCGCGACGAAATACCTCAACGGCCATTCGGATGTGCTGGCGGGGGCGCTCGCCACCAACGCGGATGATGAATTCTGGGCCCGGATCCGGCGCGTGCGCGCGATCCAGGGGCTTATCCTCGGTCCGTTCGAGGCTTTCCTGCTGATCCGGGGGATGCGGACGCTGGCGCTGAGGGTGACGGCCGCTTCCGCCAACGCGATGGCGCTGGCAACGCGGCTGGCGAACCATGCGATGGTGTCGGAAGTGCTTTATCCCGGCCTCGAGAGCCATCCCGGCCACGCGCTCGCGGCGCGGCAGATGAGGGGCGGTTTCGGCGGCATGCTCTCGATCCGGCTGCGCGCCGGGGAGGCCCATGCCATCGCCACAGCCGCGAAAGTAGCGCTCTGGAAACGCGCGACCTCGCTCGGCGGTGTGGAAAGCCTCATCGAGCACCGCGCCTCGATCGAGGGACCGGGGACGCCATGCCCGCTCGATCTCCTGCGTCTCTCGACCGGGATCGAGGCGGTCGATGATCTTTACGCGGATATTGATCAGGCAATGCGGCGCGCGGCGGGATGATCGCCGGGCCGGTTTACCCTAGCGGGCGGCAGCGCTTGCAGGGGCGGAAGCCGGCCATCAGCGCCTGCTCGGTGCATTCGAATGCCAAGACGTTTTTCCTCAGCGGCCTGCCGGGGCAGGAGGGCTTGCAGAACACGCCCGTCGTTGTCACGGCGTAGAAAAACGAGCCGTCCGCTCCTCTGTCGCGGGAGGCAAGCGCCTGCCATTGGGCATCGGAAAGCAGCGAGGCGGTCTCGGAGAGCGGCGTGGGCATGATCGAAATCCGGGTGGGCGGTTAAACGCAACCATAAGCGCGCAAAAGCGCGGCTGCCCACCCGATTTCCGGTGGGCTCAGAGCCTCACCACCACCGGCGTTCCGACCGGCGTGCGCCGGTAGAGATCGATCGCATCCTGGTTGATCATGCGGATGCAGCCGCTCGACACCGATTGGCCGATGCTCCACGGTTCGTTCGTGCCATGGATGCGGTAGAGCGTGTCGACATTGTTGCGATAAAGATAGAGTGCCCGTGCGCCGAGCGGGTTCTCCAGCCCGGGCGGCATACCACCTGCCCAGGGCCTGTTGCGCTCGGGTTCGCGCGCGATCATCGCGGGTGTGGGAGTCCAGCGCGGCCATTCCGCCTTGCGGCCAACAACGGCGCGTCCGCCCCAGGCGAGCCCGTCCTTGCCGACCCCGACGCCGTAACGGAGCGCCTCGCCGCCTTCGAGCACCAGAAAGAGCGCGCGTTCGCGCGTATCCACCACCAGGGTGCCCGGATATTCCGTGGTTTCGTACCGCACGATACGGCGCAGCGCGCCTTCCTCAACCTCATCGAGATCGACCGCCGGAATGGGGAAACGCTCGTCCGGCAATTCGCTATACATGCGTACGTGCTCGGGCAGGTGCGGCCGGGTGCGATGAAGCGTCTCTGGGGGATGGCCCACATCGCCACGTGTTGCGCAGCCAGCAAGCATCATCGCGCCGCTTCCGGCGGTTGCGAGCGAGAGGAAGGTGCGACGGTTGAGGCGGGCAGCATCAGAAACGGAGGTAAGGGCAGGGGGCATCACTGTTTTCGGCGGAGAAGGAGGAGAGGAAGAGCGGGAATAACAGGCCAGCAACGACCTTGTTCCCTGTTCCCTTTCGCTTGTGGCCGATTTGCGGCAACGCCGATGTAAACCGGCAACACCTATTCTCACTTATGCGTGACCCGCTGATCGAAAATCGCTGGGGGGATCGCCCGGTTGATCACCTCGCGCAACGCGAAGCTGGATTGCATCCTTGCGACGCGGGGCAGGCGTGAAAGATGAGTCTTATGAATATGCTCGAAATCGGCGATGTCCCGGACCTGAACGGTCACGAGGTAGTCATCCGAGCCCGACATCAGGAAACAGCGCACCACCCAGGGGCATTTGACCACCTCACGCTCGAAGGCTTCCAGTACTTCCTCGCTTTGACTCTCGAGCGTGATGCGCACCAGAACCGTCACGCCGAGGCCGAAGCGGTTCAGATCAAGCGCGGCGGAATAACCCTTGATCAGCCCCGCTTCCTCCATCGCCTTGAGACGGCGCGCCGAGGCGGTGCTTGAAAGGCCGATCCTGTCGGCGATCTCGACATGGCTCGCGCGCCCCTCGCGGGTGAGTTCCTTAAGCAGGGCGAGGTCGAAACTGTCCAGGCGCATGTGCGTCTTTCCGGCGCTATAGTAGTGAAAATCGCTCGAAACGAGCGTCAATGCTTAAAATGTAGCCCATATTTGCCGGGAAAAGAAGAAAAATTGGTTTTATCCTTGCGAAATAAACATCTCGCGGGGAGAAAAGGCCATGAAGGTCGGCGTTCCGAAGGAAATCAAGACGCATGAATATCGTGTGGGCCTGACGCCCGACGCCGCGCGCGAATATGTTGCTGCGGGTCATCAGGTATTCGTCGAGACCCAGGCGGGCGGTGGCATCGGCGCCGACGATGCGGTCTACAAGGCGGCCGGCGCCACAATCCTGTCGAGCGCGGACGAGGTTTTCGCCAAAGCGGACATGATCGTGAAGGTGAAGGAGCCGCAGCCTGTCGAGTGGAAGCGCCTGCGCGAAGGCCAGATTCTCTATACCTATCTCCATCTCGCGCCCGATCCCGAGCAGACCAAGGGCCTCGTCGCCTCCGGCTGTACCGCGATCGCCTACGAAACCGTGACCGATGCGCGCGGCGGCCTGCCGCTGCTCGCCCCGATGAGCGAGGTCGCGGGGCGGCTTTCGATTGAGGCGGCGGGCATCAGCCTGCGCAAGCAGAATGGCGGTCGCGGCCTGCTGCTCGGCGGTGTGCCGGGCGTGAAACCCGCGCGCGTCGTCGTGATCGGCGGCGGTGTCGTCGGCACCCATGCCGCGCGCATGGCGGCGGGCCTCGGCTGCGAGGTTACCATTCTCGATCGTTCGCTGCCGCGCCTGCGCGAGCTTGATGATCTCTTCGAAGGCCGCGTGCGCACGCGCTTTTCTTCCATCGCTTCGCTTGAGGACGAGGTTTTCGCAGCGGATGTCGTTGTTGGTGCCGTTCTCGTGCCGGGTGCCGCCGCGCCGAAGCTGGTCACGCGCCCGATGCTCTCGAAGATGAAGAAGGGCGCGGTGGTCGTTGATGTCGCGATCGATCAGGGCGGCTGCTTCGAGACCTCGAAGGCGACCACCCATGCCGACCCGACCTATGTGGTCGATGACGTGATCCATTATTGCGTCGCCAACATGCCGGGTTCGGTGCCGCTGACCTCAAGCCACGCGCTCAACAACGCGACGCTTCCCTTCGGTCTCGCGCTGGCGAACAAGGGCCTGAAGGCGCTGGCGGATGACGTGCACCTGCGCAACGGCCTGAATGTCCACAAGGGGCAGATCACCTATCGCGCGGTCGCGGAGAGTCTTGGTCTCGCCTATGTGCCGGCGGAGAAGGCGATCACGGCGTAACGCGCGCGAATCTGAACGTAAGGCCGCGGTATTCGCGGCCTTTTTTGTTGGCGGTGGGTTATCGTGCCAACCCCGCCATCTCATCCTTCAGGATGATGGCCGTTGTCAGATCCGCCACCTGCGGCAGCACGGAGATCGCGTCGCGCAACGCGTTGAGGGCGCCGGTGTTTTCTCCGGCGATCTCGACCACGACATCGATTTCCCCGCTGACCGAAAGGCATTGGCGCACGCCCGGCATCCGCGCGATGCGTGCGACAAGCTCGCGCGCCGGCGTTTTCGCGAGTTTCACGATGAGAAACGCCCGGAGGAGCGCCCCCTCCGGCTGCGGCGCGATTTCGGCGCGGTAACCGCGGATCACGCCTTCCGCCTCGAGCCGTGCGATCCGCTCGCGCACGGAGGAGCGCGCCAGCCCGACTTCGGCGGCAAGGCTCTTGATGGGAAGGCGTGCATTCTCGCTGAGCAGCGCCAGCAGGCGGCGGTTGATCTCGTCCATTTTCCTTTGTCCCGCAGCCGAAATGACGGTCCAGCCGCCGAAATGGCGGCTGCCCGCCGCCACACTTCCATGTCAGATTGCCCGCTTCCAGACAATGCAGGATATGAACGATGTCCCAGAGCGACGCAGCGCCCCGCTTCACGATCGACGAGGCTGCGGCCTTTCTCTTCGCGCATTACGGGATGAAGGCCGAGCTCTCGCCCTTGCCCAGCGAGCGTGACCAGAATTTCCATGTCGTGACCCCGGATGGGGCTGGCTTCACGCTGAAGATCGCCAATAGCGGCGAACCGGCTGAAAGCCTCGCCTTCCAGAACGCGCTGCTGGCGCATTTCGAAGCTGCGGCACCGGACCTGTCGGCGCCGCGCCTCGTGCCCGGAAACGGGGGCGAACGCATGTTCAAGGTGAAAGGGGCTGAAGGAGCGCAACACGCGCTGCGCCTGGTCACCTATCTCGCCGGGCAGCCGATGGCGCAGCGGCAGGTGGGCGAGCCGACCCTGCGCGATCTCGGGGCGACGCTGGGACGTTTCGCGCGTGCGCTTCAGGGATTCGGGCATCCGGGCGCGCATCGCGCCTTCGATTGGGATATCCGCGAGACACCGCGCGCCCGTGCGCGCCTCGGCGCGATCGCCGATGCCGCGCGGCGTGACAGGATCGCGGCGATTCTTGATCGCTTCGACGCGCATGTCGCCCCGGCTCTGCCGAAGCTTCCCGCCGGCGTGATCCATAACGATGCCAATGACTGGAACATCCTGCTTGATGCGGATGGCCGCGTTTCCGGGCTGATCGATTTCGGCGACGCGCTGCATGGTCCGCGTGTCGCGGAACTGGCGGTGGCGCTTGCCTATGCGATGCTCGACCGCGAAAACCCTGTTCTGGCGGTCGCGCCGCTGGTGGCTGGCTTTCACACCGAAATGCCGCTCTCGGATGCCGAATTCGCCGTCCTTCCCGATCTGGTGGCGGCGCGTCTTGCTATCTCCGTCACGCTCTCCGCCATGCGGGCGCGCGAGGCCGAGGACAACCCCTATCTGCTTGTCTCGGAAAAGCCGGCCTGGGCGCTGATCGAAATTCTTTCCGGGCTCGACAATCACATTGTCAGCGGGATCTGGCGCCATGCCTGCGGGCTTGAGGCGGCGCCGGGCGCGCGGCGGGTGATCGAATGGCTGGCCCGCCACCGCGCGGGCCTGCCGCCGGTCATGCATCCGCATCCGGCGCGCGCGAAAAAGGGCTGGATCGATTTCGCGACCCCCGGATCGCCGCTCGTCGTCGCCAGCGCGACGCATGACCATGCCGGCGCGGCGCGCCTTTACGACGCGCAGCAGGCGGAGCAGGGTTTCGAGTTGGGGATGGGCCCCTGGGGCGAGGTCCGGTATGTCTATTCCGCGCCGTTTTTCGCCTCGAAGCTGATCGCCGGCGAGCGTCGCCGGATGCATCTGGGCCTCGATATCTTCGCGCCGGCGGGAACAGAGATGTTCACCCCGCTTGATGGCACGGTGGTGGGGCTCACGATCAATCCCGATCCGCTCGATTACGGCGGGCTGATCATGCTCGCCCATGAGCCCGAGCCGGGGCTGCGCTTCCTCTCGCTCTGGGGGCATCTGTCGCATGAATCCGTGCGGGTGCTGTCGCTGGGGCAGAAGCTCAAGGCGGGCGACCGCGTCGCCTGGCTGGGGGATTTCCCGGAGAATGGCGGCTGGCTGCCGCATATCCATCTCCAGCTCGTTGTACCGCCCTATGCCGATCCGTCGATCGTTCCGGGCGTGGGAGAAGCGGCTTTGGAGCCTGTCTGGGCCGAACTCTATCCCCATGCCTACGATTTCGCCGGGTTGCCCGCCGAGACCTTCGACAAAAGCGGTCGGCCGAAAGAGGTGCTGCTGGCGGCCCGCAAGGGGCTTCTGGGGCCCAACCTCTCGATTTCCTATTCCGCCGATCCGCTGAAGATCGTGCGGGGGGAGGATGTCTGGCTCATCGACGCGGATGGCCGCGCATACCTCGATTGCTACAACAATGTCGCGCATGTCGGTCATTGCCATCCCCGCGTCGTGCGCGCGATCCAGCAGCAGGTGGGGCGGCTCAACACCAACACCCGCTACCTCCATGACAACATCGTCACCTATGCGGAACGCCTGAAGGCGCTGATGCCGGCGGGGCTCGACACCTTCTATTTCACCGCCTCGGGGAGCGAGGCGAACGAGGTCGCGATCCGCATGGCACGCGCCTTTACCGGCCGGCGCGACATGCTCGTGATCGATTGGGCCTATCATGGCACCACGCAGACCTTGATTGATATCAGCCCCTATAAATACAAGCGCAAGGGCGGTGCTGGGCGCCCGGCGGGGACGCATGAACTGCCGCTGCCGGAGACCTATCGCGCACCGGCGGATTGGGCGCCCGCGCAAATCGGGCCCAAATACGCCGCGATGGCGGGCGAGATCATCGACACTCTCGTGGCGCAGAAGCGCGTTCCCGCCGCTTTCATCGCCGAGACGATTCCCTCCGTCGCCGGGCAGGTCTTCCTGCCGGAAGGCTATATGGCCGAAGTCTACCGCCAGGCGCGGGCGGCAGGAATCGTATGCATCGCCGATGAGGTGCAGGTCGGGTTCGGCCGGGTCGGCGATGCGATGTGGGCTTTCGAGGAACACGGCGTGGTTCCCGATATCGTCACCATGGGCAAGCCGGTCGGTGCCGGGCACCCGATGGGCGTCGTCGCGGTGCGGCGCGAGATTGCCGAGGCTTTCGCCAACGGCATGGAATATTTCAACACCTTCGGCGGTAACCCCGTCTCCTGCGCGGCGGGGCTCGCGGTGCTGGATGTGCTGGAGGACGAGAAGTTGCTCGCCAATGCGGCGCGCGAGGGGCAATACCTGCTCGAAGCCTTCCGGGCCTTGATGGCGGAGGATGCCGGCATCGGCGATGTGCGTGGCCGGGGTCTGTTCCTCGGTATCGAGATGGTCAAGGACCGTTTAAGCAAGGCGCATGATGGCGCCCGCGCCGGTGCGGCGGTGATGCGGATGCGCGATCTCGGTGTGCTCGCGGGGACCGATGGCCCCCACGACAACGTCATCAAACTGCGCCCGCCGATGACCTTCCGGCGCGCGCATTCCGATCTTCTGATCGGCGTGCTCACGCAGGCTCTGCGCGAGACACGGCGCTGATCAGCGCGCCGGGCGCGGATCGATGGGGGTTATCCGGCCGAGGGCGAGGATATCCTCCATCGCCTTCGCACCGGCAAGCGCGCGGGCGTCGGCGCGCGGGCGCGCCACGATCTGGAGCCCGACCGGCAGGCCTGCCTTGGTGAAACCGCAGGGGATCGAGATCGCAGGGCAGGAGACGAGCGTGATCGCATAGGCGATCGCCAGCCAATGCACGTAATTGTCGAAGGCAATTCCGTTGCAGCTTTCCACATAACGCTGTTCCACCGGGTAGGGTGGAACGATGGTTGCCGGCGTGAGCAGGAGATCATAGGTCTCGAAAAAGGCAAGGCTGCGCCGGTAGAGCGCCGCGCGCTGCGTTTCCGCGCGGGTGATGTCCTCCATCGTGAGCGCGAGGCCCTTCTCGATGTTCCAGATCACCTCCGGCTTGAGAAGGTCGCGCTTTTTTTCAAGCAGGGCCTTCTTCGAAATCGCGAAATTCCGGGCGCGCAGCACGTTGAACGTATCATGCGCCTCCGAGAAATCGGGATGCGCCTCCTCGACGATGGTGCCGGCTTCCGCGAAACGCAGGGCCGCGCGCCGGCAGATTTCCGCGACTTCCGAATCCACCGGGGTGATGCCGAGATCGGCGGAAAAAGCGATCCGCTTCGGCTTCCAGCCCGAGCGGGCGGCGTCAAGGAACGAGGTCTGCGGCCGGGGCAGGGAGACGGGATCGCGGATATCCTCGCCGGAAAGCGCATCGAGAAAGAGCGCGCAATCCTCGACATTGCGCGCCATCGGCCCCTGCACGCCGAGCTGGCGGTCGATGGGCGGGCCCGCCTCGGTCGCGACGCGCCCCGGCGAGGGGCGCATCCCGACAATGGCATTGAAGCTCGCGGGATTGCGCAGCGAGCCGCCGAGATCCGAGCCATGCGCAAGCCAGGCCGTGCCTGTCGCCAGTGCGACCGCCGCGCCGCCCGAGGAGCCGGCGGCGGAGAGCGCGGTGTTCCAGGGGTTCAGCGTCGCGCCGAAGACCTCGTTGAAGGTATTGGCGCCCGCGCCGAATTCGGGTGTGTTGGATTTCGCATAGATCACTCCGCCTTCGTCTTCGAGCCGCTCGACGAGCGGATCGGATTTCTCCGGCACGAAGTTCGCGAAGATCGGCGAGCCATGCGTGGTGCGCACGCCACGGACCTCGTTGAGATCCTTGATCGCGACGGGAAGTCCCGCGAGCAGGCCGCGCGCCTCTTTCGGCCTCGCCATCACGGTTCTCGCGGCGGCGCGTGCGCGCTCGAAACACAGGATGGGCAAGGCGTTCACCGCCTTCTCGACCGCTCCGATCCGCGATTCAAGCGCGTCCAGGCAATCGAGCGGGGTGATCTCGCCCTTTTGAAGCAGGGTGATCGTTTCAATGGCGGTTTTTTCGATGAGGTGAGACATGCCGGCCTTCGAGCGTTGGATGCGGGCCGGCAAAGCACGGCCCCGGTTGATCCGAAACTGCCCGAGAAGGAGCGCGCTGGCAATTCGCTCCAGCCGCGTCACCAAGGTTGCCAGCGGCTTGGCGCCAATACTGATCAGCCGGTATCCACAGAAGCGGAAAATGCTCCTAGGCCGCGCGTTCCTCGCTGCCTGTATGAGCAGGACGACGGCCAAGCGCCAGGATCCTGCGGGCGAAACCGGCAAGGGCGGGGCGCTTGCGGATGAAGGCCTTCGCGTTCGCAAGTCCGGCCTTGGGCAGGCCGCGCATTGTCAGGGCGATCGCGCGGTCAAAAAGCGCAACCGGCTTGGTGTTGAAAGCGCGCTTGTACGTGTAGTCGCCAGTAGTGAAATCGAACCAGCGATAACCTTGTTGGTGCAGGTGATGGATCGAGCGCTCGATCACGAGCTTGCCCGGCGAGCATTGCGCCCATTCGCCCCCGGCAACCGCGATGCGCACCATGGCGTAATGCATGCCGTCCGAGAGGCCATAGAGGCCGGCGACGATCTCGCTTCCCGCCATGAGGGCCGTGAGGATCACGGAACCGCCCGTCAGCCCTGCCGCGAGACGCTTGCGATAAAACGCGACGAATTCGGGGCGATCGAGGCGGAATTCATCCGGGGAGAGTCCAAGGCGCGTCGCACGTTCATTTTGCTGCGCTTCGATCCAGCGAAGCAGGCGTTCCGCCTCGGCGGGCTCCGTCACCCGGAGGAACCGGGTTCCTTCCGTTCGTGTGAAGACACGCCAGAAGCGGCCGAATTCCTTGCGCGCGTGACGGCCGATTTCCTTCAGCCACTGGTCATAATCGTCGCTCATGGCCACATGCGAGGCGATGAGCGGGGATTCGTCGCCGCCGATCGCAGCAAGGATCGGGTTCGGCATTTCGCCCGCCATCGCGGGCATCTTGACGAAATGGCAGATATCCGCCTCGGGAAGGACGCTTTTCACGGCGAGCCAGGCGGCCCGGGCGGCTGCCGGCCCCGTTGGAAAGGCGATGCCGGGTACCGGGAGATTATAGTCGGTCGCGCCGAAATCCGCGAATTCAATCCGCCGGAGATTGCCTTCTTCCCGCAGGATCAGCGGCAGGAGATAGGCCAGCCGGCCCTCCTCGTCCACCAGCTCGATCAGAAGCGGCGAGATCGCATTCGTGCCGGTGAAAGCCGCGTACCAGCCTTCGAGCCATTCCCGGCTCTGGAACGGTGTCGGCGGCACGCCGATCTCGTGCCGCGCCCATGCCTCGCCAAGACCGGGGAAAGCTCGAATGATCGTGGCATGGTAACGCGGGAGGCGCATTCAACAGGTGCCTTCAGCGAGTGTAGGCGGGAATGTCGAGGATCTCGCCCGGCTTTTGCGGCGCAAGGCGGAAATCGATCGGGCGGCGCGCGCGGCGCTGCTGCTTGAGCCACGGCGTGCGGCGGAAGGCGGCCTGAAGCGCCGCCTTGGCGGCGAAGCCCGGGCCGGAGATGCGGCGCGAGCGCGGACGGATGCCAAGGAAATTGCGCAGCACGCCATTCGCCATGGTCACCTGCTGCTGGCGACGGATATCGGCGGTCCAATGTTCGGTCGTCACCGAGATGTTGAGGCAATCATGGTTCTCGACACGGTGCGGCGCGTTCAGCGGCCAGGTCATCATCTGGCCGGGCTGGAGATCGACGATCAGCGCCTCGCGATCGAATTTCGGATCGTAGCCCATATCGACCTCGATCCCGTAAAGCGCGATGCGCTCCAGTTCCGCCTGCGGCAGATAGGGTTCATCGGTCGGGTAGAGATAGAGCCGCTTCGAGCCCGCGATCTGCCACAGCGACTGACCGGGCAGGTCGCTGTGATAGGGGACCGAGGCGTTGGGCGAGGAGATCAGGATGCCCATCGAGCGGTCGAAGGTCGAAAAACCGGGGATACGCGCTTCCATTTCATCAAAAGCGGCATTGAGCAGGTCGCGGTAACGGCTGTCCACCTCCGCCACGCGGCGCAGGTTGAGCCAAAGCTTGCCGGCGGCAATCCAGTCGATCACCTCGGTACCTGAAAGCTCGCCCCGCTCGCCCTCACGCCAGACACGGCTCTTGTCCGCGCGATGGCTGACATGGACCAGCGCGTAATGATCGACCGGATAGGACTCGATCAAGGCTGCGAGCGCCTCACGGGTGAAAAGCGGATTTTCATGCAGGTTGTGATGCGCGAGCACGGGCTTGTGGCCCCAATCGTCCGAGTGCTGCTGCGTCCAGTTCCGAAAAATCGCTTCAGCCATATCGTCACCTTGCCTGTTGTGAGGGGAACAGATGTTCGGGATTTAGCTCAAATTCTAACAAAGCAAAGCAGATGGATATTTTAAAGATAACGGATATCCCTAACAATCGTAGAAATATTCAATAAAATGCGACCTAATTTATTTATCATTATTTGAAGATAGGGTCCGGGTGTGGGGACCGCGTGTAAACCTTGGCAGGCCCGCGCTCCCCACGTGATGGGCTGTTGATGCCAATCAATGCAGATCGATGCATTCCTGCGATCCTTCACGTGAATGGAGGCGTCGCATGATCGAAGGCAGGGCTAACCACGAGGGAATTCTTGAGGCGGTCGGGCATTGGTGGCGGGATTACCGCAAACGCCGGCAGGATCTCGCGGCGCTTGCGGCCTTCTCGGGCGAGGATCTGGCGCGCATGGCGCATGATCTGGGCGTGAGCGCCGAGGATCTCCATGACTTGGCCGCGCGCGGTGATAACGCCGCCGAGGAGGCGCCGCGCATGATGACGGCGCTCGGGCTGGATAAGGCGCATGATATCGACGCCCACCTCATGCGCGATATCGAGATCGCCTGCGCGCGCTGCGGCTCGAAGGAGCGTTGCCGCTCCGATCTTGATGCCGGTGAAGCCGCGGCCCATTTCGAGGAATATTGCATCAACGCCGAGACGTTTACCGCCTTGCGGGCGATCCGCGAGGCGGCATCATCGGCGCGGGGTTAAGGCTGCGGCTCAGCTCCCGCGCTGGCCCTGCGCGCGTTTGGGGTCGAAGGGGATGATGTTCCTGTCCTCGAAACGGGCGAGCGCGGCGGCAAGCGGCGCGGGCTTGCCGAAGAGATAACCCTGTCCCTCGGTGCAGCCGAGCTGTCGCAGCAATTCGGACTGCTCCGCAGTTTCGATTCCTTCCCCGGTCGTCGACATGCCGAGCTGGCGCGCGAGTTCGATGGTGGAGGAGACGATCACCTTGCAATCGTGCCGCGTGGTGGCCTCGGCGACGAAAACCTTGTCGATCTTGATCTTGTTGAAGGGGAAGCGGCGCAGGTAGTTCAGCGATGAATAGCCGGTGCCGAAATCGTCCAGCACGATCCGCACCCCCGCCTCGCGCAACTTGTGGAGATGCCCCACGATCCGCTCGTCGTCGTCGAGCAACGCCGATTCCGTGATTTCCAGTTCGAGCCGTCCCGGCGCCAGTCCGCTGTCGCGGAGCGCGTCCAGCACCTGGCTGACGATGGAATCCGCCTTCAGCTGGACCGGCGAGAGATTGACCGCGATTTTCACCTCCGGCGGCAATTGCGCCATATCGTGCGTGGCGCGGCGCAGGCACCAGGCACCGATCTCGCGGATGAGGCCGGTCTCTTCCGCCAGCGGGATGAAGTGGCCGGGCCCGAGCAATCCGCGCGTCGGGTGGTTCCAGCGCAGGAGGGCCTCGAAGCCGATGGTGCGCCCGCTGGCCATCTCGATCAGCGGTTGATAGGCGAGTTCGAACTGGTCGCCGGCGACCGCGCCACCAAGATCGCGCTCCGTCGCGAGGCGGGTGAACAATCGCGCTTCAATTCCGCTCTCGAACAGGCAATAGCCACCGCGCCCTTTCGCCTTGGCTTCATAGAGCGCCATATCCGCATTGCGGATCAGGGTATCGCAATTCGCCGTCTTGGATTCGGTAATGGCAACCCCGATCGAGACGCCGATATGGATAAGCTGGCCATCAAGCTCGTATGGTGCGCTGAGCGTCGGAATGATGCGGCGCGCGAGCTGTTCCGCTTTCTCCGCGATATTCGCGCCCGAAATAACCACGGCGAATTCGTCTCCGCCCAGCCTTGCCACAAGATCCTTGTCGCGCAGGCACGCACGCAGCCGCCGCGCGACGATGCCGAGCAGGGCATCCCCGGCGGGATGGCCGAGCGTATCGTTGACATCCTTGAACTTGTCGAGGTCGAGGTAAAGGATCGCCAGCCCTTGGCGCGAGCGGCCCAAAGCGGCAACCCGCGTCGCCAATCCGGTCCTGAACAGGACGCGGTTGGGCAGTTCGGTGAGTGAATCGTGGTGCGCAAGGAAACGGATACGTTCCTCTGCCGCCTGCCTGTCGGTCACGTCGTCATAGGTCGCGACAAAGCCACCGCCATCGAGCGGTTGCTGCACAATCGCGAAGTAGCGCCCTTCGGCCCCGCAGAGAACCTCGCGGCCGGATTGCCCGGCGGTGGCAAGGTCACTCTGCCACTCGACAAGTCGGGAAAAGGACGAGGCCAGCGCGCTGCCTTCCTCAATGCGTGCGAAGAGGGTGGTGAGCGCGAGCCCTTCGCTGTCATCCCAATCCGGTATGCCCAGGAGCTGAGCGAAACGCGCGTTATGGACAATCACCCTGCCCGAACCATCGGCCATGAGCAGGCCCTGGGACATGTTGTTGACGGCGGCATCGAACAATTTGTTGCGGATGCCCAGATCAGCCGCGGTGTCACGGATGCGGGCATTGGCGATACCGAGTTCGTCGAGCATTGAACGCATGCTCGTGATGTCGGTGCGAATCCCGACAATGGCACCGCTGGGCGTGCGCCGGTCCGAGATCATGAGCCAGCGTCCGTCGGGGAGGAGCCGTTCCACGGTGCTGGAGGCGGCTCGATGCCAGGCGAGCGTGCGATTCACGAACCCTTCGACATCGTCCTGTGCCTGAGGGTATTGCCCGCGCGCGGCGCCCTTGCGGATGACATCCTCGAATGTCGCGCCGGGAACAAGGAATTCCGCGCTCAAAGCATAGAGTTCGCGGAACCTGTTGTTGCACATCACGAGCCTGTCCTGCTCGTCCCACATCACGAAACCGTCGGACATGGCTTCGATCGATTCGATCAGCAGGACGCGCGCGCGGCGGCGCTCGCGGGAGAGGCTCTCATCACGCTCCATGAGCCGGATGATGCCGAGCGCGATCAACAGGATAAGCGTGCTTGCGCCTGTCCCCAGCAGGATGAAGCGAGACCTTTCCTCCCGCCAATCCGAAAGCGCATCTTCCTGGCTCATGCTGACGCGCAGGACTAAATCGGGCAGAAGAAGCGTCCTGGCGAGTTCGAGCTTCGGCGTTGGAGAAGACGCTGCCGCGTTCGGAAGAGATTGTGCCTGCTCGCGTATCACCTCGGCGGGGATACGCCCGATCATCATCTCGTCATGCGGCAAGCTTCCGATGCGCCGGCCATTGGCCCGCTCGATATGGATATCCAGCTTGGTGATGTCGACATTGTCCAGAAGCCCCGTGAGGAACGCCGCGATCGGGATCTCCGCCGCGGCAAGCATGACATTCTGGCCAGGAAGATTGATCTTGCGGACAAGATGCCAGTTCCAGTCTCCTGTCATCCGGTTGCGGTTCGGGCCGATCAGAAGGCTGGTGCCGGAGACAGAAAGACGCAGCATCGCATCGCCTGCAAAGGCGAGTTCCGGTGAACGGGTGCGGGCTGCCGCCCAGATCTCCCCCGATGGTTTCGCGAGGACCAGATCCCGGAACACCAGGTTCTGGAAATTGAGGCCCTGAAGAAGTCTGGCCGCGACATCCCGGCTGCGCTCTGCATCCGCTGCCACCAAACCATCCGCGAGCAGGAGCGGAATCTGCGCCAGCGCACCCTCGGTCTGGATGAACTGGCGATTGATCACGCCCTCAATGTTTCTGGCATTGTGATCAAGCACCGTTTCCGCGCGCTCAAGGGCATTCTTGCGGGTGTGCTCGATCAGGAAGGCCGTGGCTCCAGCGAGAACCAGTGTCGCGCACAGCGCTCCCGTGCCAAGGGCGCGACGGATGAAACGGGATTTGAGCTCCTCCTGCTCCGGGTGCCCCCGGTGGGTGCGCATCGTGTCCTGCATGCTTTGACGACGGGAGGGCACTTGCGCCGATGTTTTGTTCGGGCTCGGCGATGTCATGGTTGCGTTCCTGACTGGCGTTCCATGGTGCGCCGGTCATTGGTGATGAAAAGGCCGTGCTGTGGCGCGATCGTCTGGTTCCAGATCTCGATGCAGGACGATCCACAACGTTCTACCCAGAGGGGCAGCACCACTTCGCGCAGGAGGCGTTGCCGCAATATTTCATCGGCCTCGCTATGAGGAACCTGCGTCAATCGCAACGGAACTCCATCTGAACAGGCGCTGGACCCGATGTTGCAGGCGATTCCGTTGAGCGTTTCCGCGTGGGCCGCTTCCCAGATCCGCTCTTCGAACCGTGCGACTTCGCGCGTGAGAATGCCACGGATATCGCTCGGCAGCCTGTCCCAGGCCGTGCGGTTGGCACCAAAAGCGGAAACCCCCCAGGTGATGGCGAGAGAGTGCATGTGCGTCGTCGCCCCGGCAAGACCGATTTCATTGCCGCTCATGGTACCGGTAATGGCGCAATCGACCACGCCGCGCGTGACCGAGGGAACGATTTCCGCAAAAGTCGTCTTCACGGGCATCGCACCCAGGGCTTCTACGGCTTCTGACTGTCCGACCGAAGAGGTGCGGATGCGTCGCCCCTTGAGATCCCCGAGACCGGAGAATGGCTTCTTGCAGAAGATCACCTGTGCGGGAAGGATATAAAGCCCCAGCAGCTCGATATTGTAGCGCTGTTCGAGAATTTGCTTCAGGCGTGGACGGAAGGCGGCCGCGGTCTTGCGGAGTGTGGGAATGTCCGGGCTGAGAACCGGAAGGTCGATGGCGGATAATTCTGGGTCATCGCCGGCGTGAAGCGACAGAAGAATGCTCCCGAAGGAGACGACGCCGGACTTCATCAGTGGAAGCATTTCCGAACCGGGAATGCCGAGCTGGTGAAGTGGCCGGATATCCGCTTCTATCCGTCCGCCCGAATAGCGGTTGATCTCCGAACGCCAGAACGGCTCTTCCTGCTTTCTGAACTGATGAAGCGCTGAGAACCCGCCAATGACCTGCAGGCGGACAGCGCTGGCCTGGGCAGGAAGCGACATCCAGAGACCCGGCAGTAAACCAAGGCAAAGCCTCGCGCCAATCGCGACCCATGGTCTGGTCGCTCTTGCCATGGGTCGTTCAACAGGCTTTTCGCTTCTGCAAGCCGCCATTGTTTCCCTCTCTTCGAGGAACTTTTTTCAAAGCTAATATAACAGCTGCGAGTTAACGCCCGGTTTTACCGCGCGGTTCATCGAAGCGATACCGATGAGCTAGTGCGCGGCTTTTCAGACAATCAGCGCGGCGGATCCGCCGCGCCTTTCATGCCGGCGTGATCAGGATGCGGCATCCCGCGCGGCGCGCGCCGCGGCACCAATCGTGGCGAAATCACGCGCCGCGAGCGCTGCCGCCGGAACCATCCACGAGCCGCCGCAAGCGATAACCGAGGCCAGCGCGCGATAACCCGACAGGTTGGCCAGGGTAATTCCTCCGGTGGGCATGACGTGCAGCCCGGCGAGCGGCGCGGCCAGGGCCGACAGCGCCTTTGCACCGCCAACAGCCTCGGCGGGGAAGAATTTCAGGCATGTATAACCGGCGTCGAAAGCGCGCATCATCTCCGAGGCCGTCACGGCGCCGGGAAAATACGGGACCGCCGCCGCGAGGCCCGCCGCGAGGAGGCGGTCGGTCTGGCCGGGGGAGACGAGGAAGTCGGCGCCGGCCGCGACGGCGTTCGAGAGATCATCGGGGGTGCGGATTGAGCCGACGCCGATTGTCGCGCCCTTGACCTGTTTCGCGCGTCGGATCGCCTCCAACGCTCCGGCTGTCCGCAGGGTGATCTCGACAATCGGGAGGCCAGCCTCTTTCAGCGTCTCCACGAGGTCAACCGTGATGTCCGGGTCGTCGATCGTGAGAACCGGGATGATCCCCTGTTCGCGCCAGCCCGGTGTGTTCGGTGAAAAGGCCGTCATGGCGCGGTTCTCCTCATGAGGTGGGTTGCCCAGCTCTGCCCGCCATCGCGGCAAGCACGGTGGCCGCGTACGGGATCGGTTCGACGGCGCCGTACCCTTCGGTCGAGAGTGCCGCCGCCACGCCGGCATAGCTTGCAGCCTGCACCGGCGTATCGCCCGCCAGAAGCCGCGCGAGGAAAGCACCGGCGAAACAATCGCCCGCGCCGGTCGCATCAAGCGGGCGGCACGGATGCGCCGGGATGCGCGTGAGCGCGCCTTTCTCCGAAACCAGCGCGCCCTCCGCGCCGAGCTTCAGGATAACAAGCGACGGCCCGCGCGCGTGACAATAGTCGAAAATCGCATCGGGTTCTGAAAGCCCGGTCAGCGCGGCCATGTCCTCAAGACCGGGAAGACATATGTCGCATTGCGCGATCGCCTCCGAGATCACCGCGCGGGCGCGATCCTTCGGCCAGAGGCGAAGGCGAAGATTGGTATCGAAGGCGATTTGCGCGCCGCCTTTTCGCGCTTCCGCCATGGCTGTGAAACCCGCATCGCAGGCCTCGGGCGAAATCGCCAGCGAAATGCCGGAGAGATGGAGGATGCGCGCCTTGCCGAGCAGGTCGCGCGGCAGCCTGTCCGGGCCGAGGCGGCTGGCTGCCGAACCCTTGCGCCGGAACTCGAAATGATGCCCCGCCTCGTCATGCGTGACGAAATAGCAGGCGGTGAACGCATCGGGATCGCCGAGGACGCCGCGCGTGTCGACGCCCTCGCGGGCCCAGAGCTGGCGCAGCATCGCGCCGAACGTATCCTCGCCGAGCGCGGAGACATAGCCCGTCCGCGCGCCCTGCCGGGCGGCGGCAATTACCACATTCGAGGTGTCGCCGCCGAAGCCTTGCAGAAAGTCACGGCTCTGGGCCCCGCCGCGCTGGTTGAACTCGATCATCGCCTCGCCGAAGGCGATGAGATCCGGGAAGGCGGCAGCGGGCGTCGGCATCTTAGAGCCGGATCTGGAAGATTGCCTCGACCTCGACCGCCATGCGGTTGGGGAGCGAGCCCATGCCGATCGCGGAGCGGGCGTGGCGGCCCGCTTCTCCGAGAACTTCGACGAACAGATCCGAACAGCCATTGATGACCTTCGGATGGTCGCCGAAATCCGGCTCGGCATTGACCATACCGAGCAGCTTGACCACGGATTCAATGCGCGAAAGCTCTCCAAGCGCCGCCTTGCACACGGCGAGCAGATGGAGGCCCGTAAGGCGCGCCTCCTCATAGCCCTGCGCGATATCCATGGTCAGGCCAAGGCGGCCCTCCTTATACGTGCCGTCCTCCTGCTTGGGCCCCTGGCCCGAGGCATAGAGCAGGTTCCCCGTGATGCGGAACGGGATGTAGTTCGCAACGGGAACGGGGCAGGGCGGGAGTACGATGCCGAGTTTTTCAAGGCGCTGTTCGGGGGTCACTTTATTGCCTGTCAGGTGAGGTGGAGATGGCCAGCGAAGACGATGCCACGTGGACGGAGCCTTTCGGTCCCCTTTAAGATGGCGCCGGTTGAATCCTCATAGTCAAACGCGCCGTGCTCGATATCCACAAGGCTGACATCACCGGCGGCGCCCGGCGCGAGCGTGCCGAGATCAGGCCGTCGCAGGGCGACGGCAGGCATGGCGGTGGTGCGGAGGATGATGTCCTCCAGCTTCATGCCGAGGCAGAGAAATTTCGACATGGTGGTGAGCAGGTCGAATGCCGGTCCCTCGATGCACAAGGCATGGACATCGGATGAAATCGCATCGGGCGGAAACCCGTTCGCGAGCATGATCCGCGCGACCTCGAACGAGAACGAGCCCATGCCGTGGCCGATGTCGAAGAACACGCCGCGTTTGCGCGCATCGAGCACGCATGGCTGCACCTTGCCGTCGCCGGTCACCGGCGTATTGGGGAAGGGGCGGAAGCAATGGGTGAGGATATCGCCGGAACGAAGGCGCGCCAAAACCTGATCAAGCGTCGGCGGCGGATGGTCGATATGCACCATCATCTGGATGCCGAGATGATCCGCGAGCTGGCGCGCGATATCAAGCGGCACGAGCCCGGCCTCGCCCGAGGCATGGCGCCCGACGCGAACCTTCAACCCCGCGATCACGTCGCGGTGCTGTTCGATGGTCAATGCGGCATCCGCCGGCGAAAGCAGGCGCTGATCGCCGCTTTCCCCAACCATTACATGCTTCGAAAAGGCGTAGATCCCCGCGAAGGAGAGGTTGAGATAGGGAACGATCCTGATCGGGCAGGGCTTGATCACGTGTTCGAGGAAACCGGCGAAATTGCCCGGGCCTGCGCTGCCGGTATCGACCAGCGTGGTGCAGCCGCGCCTCGCGAGGATCATCGGGTCGACGCTGAGCGAGGTGCCGCCCCAATAGACATGCGTATGAAGATCGATGAGGCCCGGCGTGACAATCAGTCCCGCGACATTCTCCGTAGCGCGGCCCTGGAGCCCGTCGCCGATCGCGGCAATGCGCCCTTCGGAGAAGGCGATGTCGGTCACGCGGTCCAGCCCTTGGGCAGGATCGAGCAGGCGACCGCCTTTCAGAACGAGATCAAACAATCCACGCCCTCCATTTGCGACGCTCTCCATTCGGCACTACCAATATGAAACTTGATTACATATTTGGTGTCAATCGGCAATAGATCAGCAGTTTTATCCCCAAAAACGAGCAAAAAACCGGATTGACGCGGGGCGAAAAAAAAATAAAATTACATTCACAACCAAGACGCAAGGCCAGAGAATCCGGTCGTTGCGCGACAAAAAAGGGAGTGAAGCCGATGGAAAGAACCAGTCTTTTCGGAAATGCGACGCGTCGCGGCCTTGGGCTTCTCGCCCTGACGCTCGGAGCATCGACCATGCTATCGCCCGTCGCGGTGAAAGCGCAGGGCGCGCAGAGCGCCGATCTTGCCATGGTTGGCGAGCCGCAATCCCTCGATCCGATGGCATCGACGGCGGATCTCGTCGGCACGATCATGCAGCATGTCTACGAGCCGCTCTATACCTTCGATGCCAAATGGGCGATCCAGCCGATGCTGGCCGAGTCCATGCCGACGATGTCGGCTGATGGCAAGACCTACACCATCGCGATCCGCAAGGGTGTGAAGCTCCATTCCGGCCGCGATCTCGACGCCGAGGACGTGGTGGCTTCGCTGCGTCGCTGGATGGAGATGACGCCGCGCGGCAAGGGAATCGCGACCTCCCTCGAAAGCCTGAAGGCCACCGGGCCGAACACGGTGGAAATCGTCCTGAAGAAGGTCGAGCCGGCTTTGCTCGCGCATCTCGCGTTGCCCTCCGGCTTTGCCGCCATCATGGCGAAGGAAAGCCTCGCGACGCCGCTCGTCCAGTTCGTCGGAACGGGGCCGTACAAATTCCGCGAGCGCCGGCCGGATCAGTTCGTCGTTCTCATCAAGCACGATACCTATTCCGCGCGGGCCGAGGCAGCTTCCGGCTATGCCGGCAAGCGCGAGGCCAAGATCCCCGAATTGCGCTTCATCCCGGTTCCGAACCCGAATACCCGGGTGGAGGGTGTCGCGGCGGGGCAATATCAGTTCGCGGATCAGCTGCCGGTCGAAAGCCTGCGGAAGGTGAAGGATTCCCCGGCCGCCAAGACGGTTCTGACCATGCCGTACGGCTTCCCGTATTTCCCGACCAATACGGCCAAGGGCATGATGGCCGATCAGAAGATCCGCCAGGCCTTCCAGATGGCGCTTGATCTCGATGAGATCCTGATGGCGGGCTTTGGCGAAAAGTCCTTCTACAGCCTCGCGCCCGAGCATTTCCCGAAAGGCTCGCCCTTCCATTCGGATGCCGGCAAGGACAAATATTCTCGCGGCAATGCGGCGGGCGCCAAGAAGCTCCTGGCCGAAGCCAAGTATGACGGCAGCCCGGTCCGCATCCTCAATTCGAAGCAATATGACTTCCACCACCGCATGGCGCTCGCCATGGCGGAGCAGCTGAAGGCCGCTGGCTTCGCGGTCCAGCTCGATGTCGTCGACTGGGCAACGCTCGTGCAGCGCCGTGCCGACCCGAATGTCTGGGATGTGTTCATCACCCATTCGGCCTTCCTGCCCGAGCCGATGCTCTCGCCACCGCAGCTCGGCTCCGGTGCGCCGGGCGGCTGGGATTCGCCGGCGAAGAAAGAGGTGCTTGCCGCTTTCAATGCCGAAACCGATCCGGTAAAGCGCGGCGCGCTCTGGGCCAAGGTTCAGCAGGTGGTCTATGATGAGGTGCCCTATATCCGTGCCGGCAACTTCGCCGCGCTGGCGGGGATCTCGGGCAAGATGAGCGGTTATCAGCCGATGCCGTGGCCTGCCTTCTGGAACGTTGATCTCGCGAAATGACCCCGCGGGGCCGGATGCTTCCGGCCCCGTCCGGTCTCCCTTTCGGGCCGACGACAACCGGCCCTTCCTTTGTACCCGTGGAAGCCCGACATGCTCAAGGTAATCGCGCGCCGGGCTTTCGGCCTGGCCATCGTGCTCGCCATCGTGGGCGCGATGGTCTTTTTCCTCACCCGCCTCGCGCCGGGCGATCCTGCCGCGCTCATGCTCGGCGATCAGGCCAGCGCGGAGGATATCGCCAAGCTGCGTGAAACCTACGGGCTGGACCGGCCTGTTCTTGTTCAGTTCGGCCTATGGCTCAAGGAAGTGTTCAGCGGCAATCTCGGCCATTCGATTTTCCTTCAGCGGCCGGTGACGCAGGCGCTTGCCGAGCGTGCCGAACCGACCTTCTTCCTCGCCGTCTTCTCGCTTCTCATCGCGGCCTGCATCGGCATTCCCGCCGGCATCGCCTCTGCGGTCTGGCGCGGACGCATGGCAGATCAGGCGATCAGCGGTTTTGCGATGCTCGCGGCAAATATTCCAAGCTTCTGGCTGGGGCTCATCTTCATCCAGATCTTCTCGGTGCGCCTCGGTCTTTTCCCCGTTGCGGGCTACGGCTCGCCGGATGCGGGGCTTCTTGAGCGGCTGCGCCATCTCCTGCTGCCGGCAAGCGTGCTGGGAATCGTCAATTCCGCGTTGATCACGCGCTTTACCCGCGCCTCGATGCTCGATGTTCTCGATGCGGATTTCGTGCGCACCGCGCGTGCCAAGGGCCTGCCCGAACGCAAGGTGATCCTGCGCCATGCTTTCGGCAACGCGCTGGTGCCGATCGTCACCGTGCTGGGCCTGACGCTCGCCCTGCTGATCGGCGGGGCGATCGTCACCGAGACCGTGTTCGGCCTGCCCGGAATCGGCAATCTCGTCGTCTCCGCGGTGCTCCGGCGCGATTACCCGGTGATCCAGGGCGCGCTGCTCGTCGTCGCGGCGATCTATGTGCTGATCAATCTTGCGATCGATGTCCTCTATACGTTGATCGATCCGCGCGTGAGGATGTGAGCATGGCGGCTAGTCTTTCCTCGGTCATGCCGGCCACTGGCGCGGCCTTGTTCTTCCGTCGCCTCTTCCGGCGCAAGCTGGTTCTGGCGGCGGCCATCATCCTCCTGATCGCCATCGTCGCGGCCCTGTTCGCAGCGCTGATCACGCCGTTCGATCCCGGCGCGATGCGCGTGGCACGCCGCCTGCGGGCGCCCGACGGGGTCAACTGGTTCGGAACCGACGAGCTTGGCCGCGATGTGTTCTCGCGCATCATCTGGGGCGGGCGTGCGTCGCTCGGCATCGGCGCGGCGGTGGTGATCTTCTCGGTCTCGATCGGCGGGCTGCTGGGCCTTCTGGCCGGATATTTCCGCCGGCTTGACGCGGTGATCATGCGGATTGTCGACGCGCTGATGGCCTTGCCGGATATCCTTCTGGCGATTTTCCTTGTCGCGGTGCTCGGCGCGAGCGCATTCAACGTCATCCTCGCGCTCGCGATCGTCTATACGCCGCGGGTCATCCGTGTCGTGCGCGCCTCGACGCTGGTGGTGCGCGAATTGCCCTTCGTCGAGGCCGCGCGCGCGCTTGGTGTGTCCCTGCATCGCATTCTCTTCGTGCACGTGCTGCTGAATGTCGCCTCGCCCATTCTGGTGCAGGCTACCTTCATCTTCGCCTATGCGGTGCTTGCGGAGGCGGGGCTGTCCTTCCTCGGCGCGGGCGTGCCGCCGGATATCCCCACCTGGGGCACGATGATCGCCTCCGGGCAGCAATATGCCGACCGTGCTTTCTGGGTGGTGCTTTTCCCCGGTCTCGCGATCGTGCTCGTGGCTCTTTCGCTCCAGATCCTTGGCGATGGCCTGCGCGACATGCTCGACCCCAAGCTCAGAAAGGCGCTGTGATGGAGAGCGCTCCTCTTCTCGAAATCACGGATCTTTCCGTGACCTTCCGTGGCGAAGCCGGAGAGAGCACCCCGGTGCGCGGGGTGTCGCTCAGCGTGAACGCGAACGAAACCCATGCGGTGGTCGGCGAGTCCGGCTCCGGCAAATCCGTGACCTCGCTTGCGGTTATGGGTCTTTTGCCGAAGGCATCGAGCCGTATCTCGGGCGGGGCGATCCGCTATCGCCGCCGCGACGGGCTGACGAGTGATCTCGCGCATGCCTCCGATGGCGAGATGCGCCGGCTGCGCGGCGCCGAGATCGCCATGATCTTCCAGGAGCCGATGACGAGCCTCAATCCGGTCCTCACGATCGGTGAGCAGATCGCGGAGGCCGTCCGGCTGCATCTCGGCTATGACCGCGCCCGCGCCAAGGCGCGGGCCGTGGAAATGCTGGCTTTGGTCGAGATCCCCGATGCCGCACGGCGGGCCGATGATTATCCGCATCACATGTCGGGCGGCATGCGCCAGCGCGCGATGATCGCGCTCGCCATGTCCTGCAATCCGGCCCTGCTCATCGCCGATGAACCGACGACCGCGCTCGACGTCACCATTCAGGCGCAGGTGCTCAAGCTGATCGACCGGCTGCGTCTTGAAACCGGCATGGGCGTGCTGTTCATCACGCATAATCTCGGGGTGGTGGCCGAGATCGCCAATCGGGTCAGCGTTTTCTATGCGGGCGAGGTGGTCGAAAGCGCCGAGAAGCGCCCGCTCTTTCATGCCCCGCGCCATCCCTATACGCGCGCGCTGCTTGATTGCCTGCCTGCGCGCGCGAAACGCGACGAAAACAACCGGCGGATCCTCAATCCCATTCCGGGGCAGGTGGCGCCGGTCAAGGCGGGGTGCGGCTTTGCGCCGCGCTGCGTGCATGCGCGCGCATGGTGCCATGAGGTCGCGCCCGCGCTCGAGGCGGAGGACGGGCGGGTGATCCGGTGTCATCGCTGGCAGGAGGTCGCCTGATGGACGACAAGGAAAATTTCGCGCGGCCCTTGCTGGAAACGCGCGGCCTGTCGCGCGCCTTCGGGGCCGGAAACCGCGTGGTGCGGGCCGTGCAGGATGTCGATCTCGCGGTCTATCCCGGCGAGGTTCTGGGATTGGTGGGCGAATCCGGCTCCGGCAAGAGCACGATCGGCCGGCTGGTGCTGAGGCTGATCGAGCCCAGCGCCGGCGACATCGTCTTCGAGGGCGAGAGCATCGCCGGGATCAGCGAGCGCAAGCTCAAGCCCTTCCGGCGCAAGGCGCAGATGGTGTTTCAGGATCCCTTCGCCAGCCTGAACCCGCGCCTTGATGTCGAGGCGATCATCGGCGAGGCGCTGGACGCCCATGGCCTGTATCGTGGCGCGCGGCGGCGGGCGCGGATCGGCGATCTTCTGGAAATGGTCGGTCTGCCGGCCTCGGCGATGGGCCGTTATCCGCATGAATTCTCCGGCGGCCAGCGTCAGCGCATCGGGATCGCCCGTGCGCTGGCCGTGGAACCCAAGCTGATCGTGGCGGATGAGCCGGTTTCCGCGCTCGATGTCTCCGTCCAGGCGCAGGTGCTCAATCTGATGCAGGAGCTGCGCCACCGGCTCGGCCTCGCGATGATCCTGATCAGCCACGATCTCGATGTGGTCGAGCTGATGTCGGACCGCATCGCGGTGCTGTATCTCGGGCGGATCATGGAGCAGGGGCCGGCGGCGGATATCGTCGCCGCGCCGCGCCATCCCTATACCCGCGCCTTGATCGCCGCCTCGCCGAAAGCCGATCCGGACGCGACGCGCGTGCCCGTCGCGCTGACCGGCGAGCTACCATCGCCGCTTTCGCCGCCTTCCGGCTGCGTGTTCCGCACCCGCTGCCCGCATGCGCAGGCGGTTTGCGCCGATCAGGTCCCGGTGTTACGGGGGGAAGGGGCGCACCGTTTCGCCTGCCATTTCGATCTTGCCCCGCAGAGCCTCGGATGACGGAGCCCCCGGGATGAACAAGCCCAAGGGGTGAAGGAGATCCTGGGATGAAGAAAGCTCGCCAGAAAACCGATCGGTTTTCCGCATCGCCCCCCGAAGGGGCGGGGCAACGCGCCGCCGGCGCGGAGATGCCGGGAATCGAGGTTTCGGGCGATATTCTTGCGTTGATCCGCGCCATGCTGCCGGAAATGTCCGGCAACCAGCAGCGCGTCGGCACGATCTTCCTCGAAGAGCCCGCCTGGGCGGTCTCCGCGAGTGTGCTTGATCTTGCCGCGCGCGCCGGTGTTTCGGCGCCGACAATTGTTCGTTTCGCGCGGCAGGTCGGCTGCGAGGGGCTGCGCGATCTCAAATTGCGTATCGCCGGCTCGATGGCGCGCGCCACGCCCTTCCTCCATCGCGCCGTGCATACCGGCGACAGCCCGGCGGAAGTCATCCGCAATGTCACGGGGTCGATGAGCGCGGTGCTGGCCGATTGGCAGCGGCGCATTGCCCCTGAATCCTTTGCGCGCGCGGCCGAGGCGATCCACCGCGCCCGCCGCATCGACTGCCTCGGCACCGGCGCCACCTCGCATTTTCTGGCGCAGGATCTTTACGCCCGGCTGTTTCGCCTCGGGTTGAGGGCGAATTCCTTCGCCGATGCGCATTTCCAGCTCATCGCCGCCGGCTCGATGGGGGAAAGCGATGTCATGGTCGCCATTTCCTTTGTCGGACGCATGCCGACCCTGCTGCGGGCGGTCGAACTTGCCCGCAAGCGCGGCGCGACGATCATCGCGTTGACGCAGGCCGATACGACCCTCGCGCGCCTCGCCCATATCCTGCTGCCGATGGACGTGCCGGGCGATGTCACCATGCTGGTGGGGACCGATGCCTATGTCGTCCAGCTCATCGCCATCGAGATCCTGATGATCCTTGTCGGCCAGTTTCAGGGGCCGGGCCTCGTGCGCCGCATGAACGAAACGCACGAGGTGCTCAAGAACCATTCGGTTGACGGCGCCGATCCCTCGATCCTCCATACCGGCTGGCGGCAGATGTTCGAGGAGGATACGGCGCGCGCGCCTAGCCCGGTATCGCCCGGTACGCCGCGCCGATACAAATGATGATCATGATGACGGGCAGCGCCCATTTGATCTGACGGCGCAGCTCCTGCGCCATGACGTGATGGCGCGAGGATGGATTGGCGATCGGTTTCGCGAGCGCCATTTCCAGCATCAGGACCGCCACGAGATAGAGATAGCCAAGCGAGATGATCTGCGCGATCGGCGTGTTGAGCGAGATCGAGCCGGGAAAGCTCGCCTCGAAGGTGAAGCTGATCGCCGCCAGCGCGAGGAGCGAGGAGAAGATGTGGCCGCCCTTGTCCTGCTCGCGCAGACCCGGCGACCACAGGATGAAGATCGAGACCGCCAGAACGGCGAGGATCGGCACGAAAATCCGCAGCAGATAGCGCTCGGAGTGGCGGGATAGATCCACGACCGCGTTGAGGCGCGAATAGGAACGCGCGTTCCAGCCCATGCTTTCCTCGTTGGAGAAGCTCAGCCGCACGGGTTTCCAATCGACCACCGCGAGGTCCTTCTCGAGGCCGGATACCTGCCTGTCCGCCTCGGTGGCGATGAGGATCGCCTCCTGCTTCGAATAACGCGGCAGCGAGAGCGGGAGGGAGAGCGATTGCCGGTCGAAGGGAAAGGCATCCATGTTCATGCGGAAGCGGAAGTCGCTTTCGAAGCGCTCGATCAGCATGACCTCGCCCGTGGCATGGACGGATACGGCGACGATGCGCGAATCCTTGTCGCCGACCTGATTGTCGATGGCGAGGCCTGGCACCCAGATCGTCTTGAGAAACTCGTCCGCGTCATCGCCGATCCGGTCGACGCGGCCCGTCCCGGTCGCGACGGCATCGAAAGCGAGGCGTGAATCGCCCCAGTTCTGCGCGACCTCGATGTGAAACCGGGCCTGGCCGGCGACTTCCTTGATTTCAAGGATATTGAGCACCCGCAGCTGAACACGCACGCGCACCGGCGTTTCCGCGCCGGAGGGAAGGCTGGTATCGCCCGCCGCGGCATGGGCGCCGATGCCCTGGCCGGAAACCTGCGCGAGCAGCAGGAGCACGAAAGCGAGAAGGCGCCTCATGCCGCTTTCCCCAGTTTCGCGAGCGCGACCTTCGTCAGCACCATGAAGGCCACGAAGGCGAGGATCAGCCCGACCAGCGCGGCCACGAGCAATTCGGTATCGATGCGCCGAGAATCGGAGAGGGAGATTTCCCGGATCGCGACCGCCGTTCCCACGAGCTTGCCCGAGAAATCGATCAGCGGCTGCGAGATGAAGACATGGTTGTGGCCACTGACCACGGCCTCGCGGATTTCAATCCCGCGCGTGGTCTTCAGAAGGCCTGCCTTGAGGAAGGTGGTGAGCAACGCGTCATCGGTCGAGACGGCCAGCGCGAGATCGCCGAAGACGGGCAGTTTCGGATCGAGGGCGACACCGCTCATCGAGGGCGCGATCAGGATCGCGATATCGGCATTGGTAGAGGCCTTGACCAGATCGAGGATCGGGCGCGTATCGAGCCCGACTTCCATCGTCCCGGCAAAGGCGGGGGGCGCGCCGCCCTCGGCATGGTTCACGAGTGTGATGCCGCGGATCCCGATGCCGGCAATGCCGATCTCGAGGCCGGATTGCGGGCGCTGGAGCTTGTTGGCCGCAACGACCATCGGGCGGAAGCCGGAAATGTCATCGCCCGCCGTTTCCGGGCGGTGCATGCGCAGCAGGTAACGGATATCGCGGCTGTGATAGCCATAGATCTGAACACCCGCCTGTCGCGCGAGATAATCGTAGGAAGCTTGCGAGAGCGCCTGAAGCTTGCCCTTTTCGCCAGCATGCAGGGCGGCGGCGATGTCGGGGCGCCGTGCCGAGACCTCCGCGAGGGAGAGCGCGAATTTGCCGGCCTGATCGAAGGCACTGCTCAGCGCGCCGGCGGTCAGGCGCATCTGCGCCTCGCGGTCACGGGCGGTCACCGCGTCGCGGTGCTGTTCCTGAAGCAGCAACATGGTCCCGAGAACCACGGCGAGGATCGCGGTCATCGCCAGCGCGATCAGGCGCGCGAGGCGGGTGAGGCGCGGATCGGAAACCGGCGTCTCGGCATTCAAATCGGAAAGATGAGACATGGCGGAAGGGCACTCGTGATCGGGCAGGGGAGACCGGGCCACGCCCGGTCAGCCTCCGATAGCGTTTTATGCCTTCTGCGCCAAGCCGATCGCGGGGGTAGGGCGGTCTTATCCGACGCGAAATCAGGTCCGCCCTGCCTGCTGCACGCGGCCTAGCGATCCCGGCGTGGCTTCTTTCGCGGCCTGTCCACGGGCTTGGCCTCGCCGCTTTTCTTCTCGCCGCTTTTCTTGGGGCCGGATTTCCAGGGCTTCGTGCGGTCTTTCTCGAATTCACCGCTGGTTCTTGCGGTTTTTTCAGGCTTGGCTGCGGGGGCTTTTCCGCCCGCCTTGCGGTGCATGCGCGACTTGGGCGCCGCCTCCTCGATCGCCCTGACGCGGATCTCGTCGGGCGCAGGATTGGCCGTCTTGCGTTCAAAACGCTCGGCGGCCGTTGTGGCGATCTGGACGTGGCAGGTCTGATCGTGAATGCGGATGGCGCCGATGAATCGCCGCTCGACGCCGCCGCTGCGGGTGAGCATGCGCAGGATTCCCTTGGGATCAGCGCGATCGGCGCGGCCGACATTGAGTTCGAACCAGCGATATTCCTGCGGCGGTTGGCCGTCCGGCGCGGGCTTGCCCTTCTTGCCGAAACGCGCTTCCTCGACGGGAAGAGGGTCGATTTCCTCGGGTTCAGGCAGACGGGCGCGGAAGATGCGGGCGAGGGCGGCGGCGATCTCCTCGGCAGAACGGACGCCGAGAAAGGCCGCGCCCAATTCGCGGTCCTGATCGTTCAGATCCGCGAAGGCCGTCTCGTCGGCGAGAAGCCGGTCGCGATCGAGCGCGCGGATCTCCTCCGCGCCGGGCAGCATCACCCATTGCGGTGCGATGCCACCTTCGGCGAAGAGTCGCAGGGCCTTGGCGCGGCGTGTCGGCGGCACCAGCATGACGCTGACGCCCTTGCGCCCGGCGCGCCCCGTGCGCCCGGAACGGTGCTGGAGCACTTCCGCGTCATGGGGCAGATCGGCATGGATGACGAGGCCGAGATGGGGAAGATCGATGCCGCGCGCCGCGACATCGGTGGCGATGCAGACCTTCGCGCGGCCATCGCGCAAAGCCTGAAGCGCCTGGTTTCGATCGTGCTGGCCGAGTTCGCCCGAGAGGATCACCGCCGAAAATCCGCGTTCCACCAGCGTCGCGTGCAGATGGCGCACGGCGTCGCGCGTATTGCAGAAAACAAGGGCGGCCGGGGAATCGCTCTGCCGCAGGAGATTGATCACACCATGCTCGATGGCGTTCGGCCGGACCATGGCGGCGCGATGCTCGATATCGGCATGGCCGGTGCTGTCGCCCATTACCTCGATGCGCGCCGCATTGCGCTGGAAACGCGCGGCCAGCGCCACGATTCCCTTCGGCAACGTGGCCGAGAAAAGCAGGGTTCGCCGCGTTTCCGGCGTGGCGCCAAGCAGCGTTTCAAGATCCTCGCGAAACCCGAGATCGAGCATCTCGTCCGCTTCGTCGAGCACCGCGACGGCGAGGGAATCGAGCTCCAGCGCCTTGCGCGAGAGGTGATCGACGAGCCGCCCCGGTGTTCCGACAACGATATGGACGCCCCGTTCGAGATGCTTGCGCTCGGCGCGCTGGTCCATGCCGCCCACACAGGTCGTGATGATGGCGCCGGTCTCCTCGTAGAGCCAGCGCAATTCGCGCTGGATCTGGAGCGCAAGCTCGCGCGTCGGCGCGATGATCAGCGCCAGCGGCTTTCCCGCCGGCGGCAGGGGAGCGCCGGCCTCTTCCTGTCCCGGAAGGGCATCGGCGAGCAAAGTCGTGGCCATGCCGAGGCCATAGGCGACCGTCTTGCCCGATCCCGTGCGCGAGGAAACCAGCATGTCCCGGTCGGCGAGTTTGGGATCGGTCACCGCTGCCTGCACGGCGGTCAGCGAGTCGTAACCCTTCTTGCGCAGGGCTTCGGCGAGGGGAGGAGGCAGCTTGCGCTGCGAGAGAGCAAAATCGGACAAGCGGGAACATTCTCGGTTGCCGGCGCCAGAAAAGGGAAGGCGGCGCCGGAGGGGAATGCCTCTAGCAGCTTTTGGCCGGAAAGGGTGGGTTTTTTGGCCCTGTTATGGGGATCAGACGGCGCTCAGGAGCGCCCGCCATCCACCGAGAGGATCTGCCCCGAGATCCAGCCCGCTTCCTCGCTGGCGAGAAACAGCACCGCGTGGGCGATATCCTCCGGCGTGCCGAGGCGGCGGGTATGGATCGAAGTAAGGAGGCGCGCTTGCCCTTCCGGGCCGTAGCTTTCCCATTGCCGCTCGGTCGCCGGGTTCGAGCGCACGAAGCCGGGCGCGACCGCGTTGCAGGTGATGCCAAGCGGGCCGAGATCCTGGCTGAGCTGTTTCGTGAGGCCGACAAGCGCGTGCTTGGCCGCCGTATAGGCCTGGATGCCGGTAAGGCTCGGGCGGAGTCCCGCGCCGGAAGCGATCGGGATGATGCGGCCATAGCCGTGCTCGCGCATGGGCTTCGCGGCGGCTTGCGCCAGCCAGAAGGCGCCGTCGACATTCGCCTCGAAGATGACACGCCAATCCTGTTCGCTGACCGTCTCGATCGGGCGGCCGACCTGCCCGCGCACGCCGCCGGCGGCGTGGACGAGGATATCGAGCCGCCCGTGACGGGCAACCACGCCGTCAACCGCGGCGTGGCAGGAGGCGCGATCGCCGACATCAAGGCTGATCGGGTCGAAGCCGTTCTCGCGTGCGAACCCGTCGAGGCGCGTGGCGTCGATATCCGCGACCACCACTCTGGCGCCGTATGCATGGAGCGCCCGCGCGATGGCCTGGCCGATGCCCTGCGCCGCGCCGGTGACGAGGGCTACGCGATTGTCGAAGCGGATTTGCATGTCTCGATCAGGCTCCCGAAGGTTTCGAAGGCCATTGGCCGCCTTGCCTCCTCGATATCGTGGATCAGGGCGACGAGATGCCGTATCGTCGGCGTGTCGATGCCCGCTTCCCGGCCCAGCTCGGCGATCACGCCGATCTGCGGATCAACCTCGGTCTTGCGCTTGCGCACCGCGAGATCGCGATAGATGCCGGAATGGGTCTTGGCGGTATGGCGGTTGAACTCCGCCAGCGCCGCGATGGAGGCCTGCGCCGCCTGCCCGGAGGCGCCGGGGGCGAAACATTCGGGGTCGAACCCGTTGAAGCCGATCGGCGTCACGCCGCGCGCTTTCGCCACGGCCATCACCTCGCGCCCGAGCCGCTCGAAGACGATGCTCCGGCGCGGATCGGCGAAGTTATCGCTCATCGAATCCGGGGTTAGAGCGGTCGCGAAGAGCATGGCGCCATAGGCAAGCTTGCCCCACAGATAGCCCCAGATATTGTCGCTGAGCACGGCCTGCGGCTCGAAGATCCGCATCCATTCATGCATTTGCCGCGTGCGATCCCGGATCGTTCCGTCGATTTCGCCGACAACCAGCGCCGCGCGGTTTCCGAACAGGATTTCGCCGGGGCCGAGCCAATCGGCGCCGAAATTGACAAAGCAGCCCATGGTCCGCGCCGCGCCGATCCTGCGCGCGATGGCGATTTCATTGAGCCCGTTCTGGGCGGAGAGGACATAGCCATCCGCATCGAGATGCGGTTCGAGCATGGCGAGTGCCGCCTCGGTCGCATGGGCTTTCACCGCGAGAACGACGACAGACCAGGTGCCGGATACGGAATCGGGCGTCAGCGTCGGCACGATCTGGCGGAATTCCTCCACCGGCCCGGTGATGGAAAGACCGCGCGTCGAGCAGGCCTCGGCGTGTTCAGCCACGACATCGACCATGGTGACGTCGAGCCCGGCACGCCGCCAATAGGCGCCGAGTACGCCGCCGATCGCGCCGGCGCCCCAGATCAGGATGCGGGGCGCATTCATGGCGCAAGCCCCATCGCTACCATATCCTCATGCGAGCCGGCGAAGATCGCGCCTGCCGTGGTGATCCAGCCGCGATGCATCCCCAGCGTGTTGTAGGGCGCGACCGGATCGCCCGCCGCGCCGAGCGCGATCATGCCCGCGCCGATGCCATGCGGGGAGAGCACGTCATGGATCACGCCATGGGCGGCCTTTCCGATTTCCGCGCCGCCGAGACGGATGCGCGCGGCAACTTCATGCGCGGCGACGCGGCGGATGAAGACCTCGCCCCTTCCCGTGCCGGAAACCGCCGCGATGCCATTCTCGGCATAGGTTCCGGCGCCGATGATCGGGCTGTCGCCGATGCGCCCGACGGGCTTGTTGTTGAACCCGCCGGTCGAGGTCGCCGCGGCGAGATTGCCGCGGCTGTCGCGCGCGACGGCGCCCACCGTCCCGTGTTTCTCGCCCTCCGACGCCTGCGCGACGGTTCCCGCCAAGGCGCGGGCCTTCAGGCTCGCCAGCGCTTTCACGCGGCGCTCTGTGGTGAAATAGGCGGGATCAACCATCGCCAATCCCTCGCCGGCGGCGAAAGCGTCGCCGGCCGCGCCGCCGAGCAGCACGGTGTCATCCTGTTCGAGCAGGCGACGCGCGGCGCTGATCGGGTTGCGGATGCGCCGTACGCCCGCCAGCGCCCCGGCGCGGAACGTGGCGCCGTCCATGATCGCGGCATCAAGCTCGTGTTCGCCATCCGCATTGAGCGCGGCGCCATGCCCCGCGTTGAAATGCGGTGAATCCTCCAGGACGATGACGCAGGCCTCCACGGCGTCGAGCGCCGTGCCACCTGCCCTGAGGATCTTCCAGCCGGCGAGAAGCGCGGCTTTCATATCCGCCCGCGCTTGCGCCCATTCGGCTTCGGAGAGCTGGTCGCGCGGCAGCGCGCCGGCTCCCCCGTGAAGCCCGATCGTGATATCGGCCATCTTACTGGGCCGGCTTGATGTTCATGGCGAGCGTATCCTCATCGACACGCGGCTTGATGACAACCTTGCCCTTCTGCATCGCCCAGGCCGAGCCGACAGCGAGGATAGGCAGGCGCTGGCGATCCTTGAGCACGAGGGCGTTGGCTTCCTCCAGCAGATTGCGCCGCTTGGCCTCGTCCATTTCGATGGCGGCGCCCTGAAGGAGCTTGTCCATCTCGGGATTGTTGTAGCCGAGCACGTTGAACGCGCCCATCTTCTTGTCCTTGTCGTTGGAATGGGCGAGCGAGGAGAGCGTGTAATGCGCTTCGCCCGTCAGCGTGCCCCAGCCGGACATCGATACCGAATACTCGGCGCGCGTGCGGGCCGGGAAGAACACGGTCGCGGGCTGCGCGTTCGGCGCTGCATCGACGCCGATCGCCGCCCACATCTGCGCGATGGAGGTGCCGACGATCGAATCTCCCGGCAGGCGGTCCTTCGTGAAGGAAAACTGCAGCTTGAACCCGTTGGGATAGCCCGCTTCCGCCAGCAGGGCCTTGGCCTTGGCGGGGTTGTATTCGCGCGGCGGCAGCTTCTTGTTGAAGCCGAAGATGGAGGGGGTAACCATCTGGTTGACGGGCTTGCCCAGCCCTTCCATCGCGATCTCGGCGAGCGCCGCGCGGTCGATCGCGAGATCGAGCGCCTCGCGTACCTTCACGTTCTGGAGCGGGCTCTTTTCAAGGGGCGAGCCGTCCTTCGCGACCACGCCCTGCGGCTTGTCGCGCATGTCGAACTCGATATTGTAGACATAGACCGTGTCGATGGTCTGGACATTGACCTTCGGATCGCGCCTGAGCATCGAGATGTCGGTGCCCGGCACGCGGGTGATCAGGTCGAGCTGACCGGCCTTGAGCTGCGCGACGCGCGCGGCATCATTGGGAATTTCCTTGCGGATATGCTTCGCCCAGGGCTCTTTCGGGCCCCAATAGCCGTCGAAACGGTCGAGCACGAGATCGCCCTTGGGCTCCCATGACACGTATTTGTAAGGCCCGGTGCCGATGGCCGCCTTGCCGGTGTTGAAGGCCGGATTGGCGCTTTCCTTTGTCAGCCCGGCGGCTGCCT
The DNA here is from genome assembly GCA_020161575.1 of Pseudomonadota bacterium. Taxonomy (GTDB): domain Bacteria; phylum Pseudomonadota; class Alphaproteobacteria; order Rhizobiales; family Beijerinckiaceae; genus Rhabdaerophilum. The sequence goes on along the minus strand of JAIUNR010000003.1, from coordinate 91,313 downwards.
TGGCCGAGACGACGAAGAGGCGGATGAAGTCGTTCGGCAGATTCGGCGCCGGTCCGTCCGTGCCGATCTGGATCGTGTGGGCGTCGACGATTTTGATGTCCTTGACGCGGCGCACATAGATCGTCGTCGGATTGGGGCCGGAAACGGTGGGGATGCGCTCGATCGAGAATTTCACATCCTCGGCCGTGAAATCTGAGCCGTCATGGAATTTCACGCCCTTGCGCAGCTTGAATTCCCAGGTCGTGTCGTTGACCGCCTTCCAGCTCTCGGCGAGGCGGGGCTCCAGCTCAAGGCCGTCACCAGACCAGACCAGCGTGTCGAAGACATGCTTGAGCGCTTCCGCATGGGTGCCGCTTGCGGTGAAATGGGGATCGATGGAATCAGGCCCGCCGCGCACGCCGATCGTCAGCGTCTGCGCGAAGAGGGGCGAGGCAAGCGCGGTCGCGCAGGCCAGCCCGAAGGCGATCGAACGTCCGGAATGATGAGCACGCATGCGGAGCCTCCCTTGCTCGTGCCGCAACCTTCGTGGCCCGGCTTTGGCGCATTGAAGGACAGCAAATTCCGCGAGTCAATTCCTTGTGGAACTAATTTTGTTGTGTATGGTGGCTCTCGATACAAAAAAGGTTCGATATGGAACAATATGACGTGCCCGAAATGCGCCCGCAGATCGAAGACGCGGCGCCGGCCGGCGAGGAGATGCTCGATCGTCGCCGGCTCGACGCGCTCACCGAGGCGCGGCTCTGGCGCAATCCCTGCGGATTCGCGGCACGGTTCAACTATCTCGCCCTGCGCTACAACGTGCCGCTCTATGGCTGGGTGAAGGAGCGGTTTGATCTCTCGCGCATTGAATTCGTGGTGATCTACAACCTCGCGGTCGCGGGGCCTTTCACGGCGAGCGAAATCGCCTCCTCCACCGCCTTTCCCAAGAACACGCTGAGCCGGGCCGTGAACCGGCTGCTCAAGCTCGGCCTGATCCACGCGGAGGCGAATGGCGGCGATCGCCGCGCCAAGATTCTCTCGCTCACCCCGGCTGGCCGCGCGATCTATGACGAAGCGCTGCCGCGTTTCGAGGGGCTGGAGAAGGAAATGCTGGCCCCCCTCAACCTCGTCGAGCGCGAGATGCTCTCGATGCTTCTGGCGAAGGTGGTGGTCTCGATGTTCAAGGCCGACGCCTCGGAAGGCGCGGCGGATCTAGCGGAAGTGGATTGATCGATGCGGATTGCGGATTTGAACTGGATGCAGGTCGAGGAACTCGCCAGGCGCGAGGACCGTGCGATCCTTCCCTTGGGGTCCACCGAACAGCACGCCTACCTCAGCCTCGCCGTCGATACGATCCTCGCGGAGAAGATCGCGCTCGACGCTTCCGAGGGGATGGGCATTCCGGTTTTTCCGGTGGTGCCCTATGGCCTGACGCCCAATTTCTCGGAATTTCCCGGCACCGTGACTTTGCGCATGGCAACCTACTGCGCGATGCTCGGCGAGATCCTCTCCTCGATCCGCCAGGCGGGGTTCCGCCGTATTCTCATCGTCAACGGCCATGGCGGCAATTCGCCCGCGCATGGCGCGGTCTATGACTGGCTGGAAGCCAATCGCGGCTGTCAGGTGCGCTGGCACAATTGGTGGAACGCGCCGGCGACCATGGGCAAGGTGAAGGCGATCGATCCCGTCGCCTCGCATGCCTCCTGGATGGAGAACTTCCCCTGGACGCGCCTCGCCAACGTGAAAATGCCGGCGGAGCAGAAGCCGATGCCTGATCTCGACCGTATCGCGCTGTGCGATCCCGGCGAGAAGCGCAAGGCCCTCGGGGATGGCAATTACGGCGGTCTCTACCAGCGCTCCGATGCCGAAATGGCGGAGATCTGGCAGGTGGCCATCGCCGAGACCCGCGCGCTGATCACGGATGGCTGGGCATGATGGCCGGGGATCGCGGAAGGGCGCGCTGATGCTTGGTTTTGTCATCCAGAGGTTGGCGCAGGCGCTCATCGTGATGCTGGTCATCTCGATGCTCGTCTTTGCGGGCGTGCATGCCATCGGCAATCCGATCGACCTGCTCATCTCACCGGATGCAACGCAGGCGATCCGCGCCGAGGCGATCCGCGCCTACGGGCTCGATCAGCCCCTGTGGAAGCAATATCTCGACTTTCTTGGCCGGTTGCTCTCGGGCGATTTCGGACGCTCTTTCGTCTATAACATGCCTGTGCTTCAGCTGATCGGCTCGCGCCTGCCCGCGACGGCAGAGCTTGCGCTGAGCGCGGTGATCGGGGCGACGCTGCTCGGCGTTCCGCTCGGCATCTATGCCGGCTACCGGCCGGAGAGCCTGTTTTCCCGGCTGGTGATGGCGCTTTCGATCCTCGGCTTTTCCGTGCCCACTTTCTGGATCGGGCTCGTGCTCATCTTCACTTTCGCTGTCCAGCTCGGCTGGTTTCCTGCGGGCGGACGCGGCGAGACGGTGAGCCTGTTCGGGGTGGAATGGAGCTTTCTCACCCTTAACGGGCTTACGCATCTCTTCCTGCCGGCGCTCAATCTCTCGCTGTTCAAATTCGCGATGATGGTGCGTCTTGCCCGCGCCGGCACGCGCGAGACCATGCTGACCGATACGGTCCGTTTCGCCCGCGCCGCGGGAGAAAGCGAATGGACCATCCTGTCGCGTCACGTGCTCAGGCTGATCGCCATTCCGATCGTCACCGTTTTCGGGCTCGAACTCGGTTCTACCCTCGCCTTCGCGGTGGTGACGGAGACGATTTTCTCCTGGCCCGGTCTCGGCAAGCTGATCATCGATTCCATTTCCTCGCTCGATCGTCCGGTCATGGCGGCCTATCTCATGCTCGTCTCGTTCTTCTTCATCCTGATCAACTTCGCGGTCGATATCGCCTATGCCGCGCTCGATCCGCGCCTGCGCGCGAGGAGGGCGGCATGAGCACACCCCGTGAAGCAACCCCCTTCGCCGTTTTCCGCGAGGAATTCTGCCGCAACCGGGTCGCGGTGATCGCGCTCGGCGTGGTGGCGATCATCGGCGTGATCGCGCTGCTGGCGCCATGGATCACGCCGCAGAACCCCTATGATCTATCGAAGCTTTCGCTCGCCGATGCCCGCCGCCCGCCCGGTTTTGTGGGCTCGGGCGGCTATGTCCACTGGTTGGGCACGGACGCGCAGGGGCGCGACCTGTTCTCCGCCATTCTCTACGGGCTGCGGATTTCCATCCAGATCGGCGTCATGGCCGGCGCCATCGCCTTCACGTTGGGCGCGACGCTCGGCGCCTTCGCGGCCTATGCTGGCGGACGGGTCGAAGCGCTGATCATGCGCGTGATCGATCTGCAATTGTCGTTTCCCGCCATCCTGCTCGCGCTGGTCCTCGCGGCGGTGCTGGGGCAGGGCAAATGGCCGCTGATCGCCGCTTTGGTCACCGCGCAATACGCCTATTTCGCACGCACCGCGCATGGAGCCGCCTCGGCCGAGCGCTCGAAGGAATATGTCGAAGCCGCGCTTTCGACGCCGCTTTCGCCGCGCCGCGTCGTGTTCCGCCATATCCTGCCCAATTGCCTGCCGCCGCTCATCGTGGTCGCCACGGTGCAGATCGCGAGCGCGATCGCGCTCGAGGCGACGCTCTCCTTTCTCGGGCTCGGGCTGCCCGTCAGCGAACCCTCGCTCGGGATGCTGATCGCCAACGGATTTCAATACATGCTCTCGGGCCGCTACTGGATCTCGATCTATCCCGGCATCGCGCTGATCTTCCTGATCGTGGCGATCAATCTCGTCGGCGACCAGATCCGCGATCAGCTCAATCCGAGGTTGCGCCGATGAGCGGAACCATGCGCAACCCGCTTCTCGAGGTCACGGATCTCGTGACGGAATTCGCCACCCGCAAGGGCATCCTGCGCGCGGTGGACAAGGTGAGCTTTGCCATTGAAGCCGGAGAAATCGTCGGGCTTGTCGGGGAATCCGGTTCGGGCAAAAGCGTCACCGGCTTTTCCATCCTCGGGTTGATCGATCCGCCGGGGCGGATCGCCGGCGGTTCCGTCCGTCTCGGCGGGCGTGAGCTTGTCGGCCTGCCGCCGGCACAATTGCGCGCCATCCGCGGCAAAGCCATCTCCATGGTGTTCCAGGACCCTTCGGCCACGCTCAACCCGGTTCTGACGATCGGCACGCAGATGCATCTGGCGATCGCCGCCCATGAAAAGACCAGCGAGGCCGCCGCGCGGGCGCGTGCCGCCGAGGTGCTTGCCCGCGTCGGCATTCCCGATGCCCGAAGCCGGCTTGATGCTCATCCGCATCAGTTCTCTGGCGGCATGCGCCAGCGCGTCGCGATCGCCATCGCGTTGCTGAACCGACCCTCGCTGATCATCTGCGATGAGCCAACGACGGCGCTCGATGTTTCCATCCAGGCGCAGATCCTTGCCGAGATGAAGGCGCTTGCCCGCGATCTCGGCACGGCGATGATCTGGATCAGCCATGATCTGGCGACCGTTTCCTCGCTCGCAAGGCGCATTCTGGTCATGTATGCCGGCCGGATCATCGAGCAAGGGCCCGTCGCGGATGTGCTGCGCCATCCGCGCCATCCCTATACGGCGGGGCTGATCGCCTCCCTGCCGGCGAATGCGGAGCCGGGGCGCGAACTCCGGCAGATTCCCGGTGCGACGCCCTCCTTGTTCGACCTGCCGCCCGGATGCGCCTTCGCGCCGCGTTGCGCGTTTTCAAGCGCGGCCTGCGCCCAGGCGCCGGCCCTGCACCATGCCGGCCCGCGCGGCTGGCGCTGTCATCATCCGCGCGGGATGGAGGAAGCGCGATGACACCGCTCGTTCTGGCGCAGAATGTCTCGAAGCGCTTCGCACCCCGTCTTGGTCTGGGCGAGCGGATCGCCGCGAAGCTCGGCTCGCCGGTCGAAACCCGGACGGTGCACGCCGTGGACAATGTTTCCCTTGCCATCGCGAAGGGGGAGGTTCTCGGGCTGGTGGGGGAATCCGGCTGCGGAAAATCGACCCTGGGCCGGGTCATTGCCGGCATTCATCCGCCAAGCGCGGGGCAGGTGACGATCGGGGGTGAAAGCGTGATGCGGGAGGGGCGCAAGAGCACGACCCGGATCCAGACCGTGTTCCAGGACCCCTTCGCCTCGCTCGATCCGCGCATCCGTATCGGTGAGGCCATCGCCGAAGGGCCCTTGGCGCATGGCTTGATGCGCAAGGCCGACGCACGGGCCGAGGTCGCGCGCTGGCTCGACGCGGTCGGTCTCCCGGCTGAGGCGGCGGAGCGTTTCCCGCATCAATTCTCGGGCGGTCAGCGTCAGCGCGTCGCCATTGCCCGCGCGCTGGCCATGCAGCCGGATATTCTGGTCTGCGACGAGCCCGTGGCTTCTCTCGACGTCTCCATTCAGGCGCAGATCGTCAATCTCTTCCTCAAGCTCCGGCGCGAGCTGGGGCTGACCATGCTGTTCATCAGCCATGATCTCGGCATCGTGCGGCACATCTCCGATCGGATCGCGATCATGTATCTCGGCCGGATCGTCGAGACGGGCGAGACGGAGGCCGTCTTTGCGGCGCCGCGCCATCCTTATACACGCGCCCTGCTGGACAGCGTGCCCAAGCTGGTGACGGATTCGGAGGAACTGGTGAGCTTCAAGGCGATTGCGGGGGAATTGCCTTCGCCGCTTTCGCCGCCGCCGGGCTGCCATTTTCACCTGCGCTGCCCCCATGCGCAGGCCGTGTGCCGGGAAATCGTGCCCGCAAGCGACTCGCAGGGCGGCATGCATCCGGTGGCTTGTCACTTTCCGCTCATCTCTTGAGGAGGTCTCGATGGAACCCTGGGAATGGCCCGAAACACGCTGGCGCGGTTGCGTCGATCAGGTGCGCGCCGGGCGGTCCCTGAAGCCATCATCCTGGCCGGGCGGAAAGCGCTGCGCCGTCGCGCTCTCCTTCGACAGCGACCATGAAACCAACGAGCTGCGCGATGGTGGCGCCTCGGTGGGGCGCCTCTCCTGGGGGCAATACGGCAATCGTGTCGGCGTGCCGAAAATTCTCGATCTCCTGCGTCGTGAGGATGTAAGGGCGAGCTTTTTCGTCCCCGCTGTCGCGGCCTTGCTCCATCCCGAGGAGCAGAAGCGCGTCATCGCGGAAGGGCATGAAATCGGCCTGCATGGCTGGATCCATGAACTCAATTCCATCCTGCCCGAGCAGGCCGAGCGCGATCTGCATTTCCGCGCCGCGGATACGCTCGAGGCCATTACCGGGCAACGCCCGGTGGGGATGCGCACGCCCTCGTGGGATTTTTCTCCCGCGACGCTAAAAATACAGCGCGAGCTGGGGCTGCTCTACGATTCCTCCCTGATGGCGGATAACGATCCCTACGAGCTTGTCGAAAACGGCGAGGCGACCGGCATCGTGGAGCTTCCGGTTGAATGGATCCGCGACGACGCGCCCTATTTCAACATGAACCGTTTCCATGCCCTGCGCCCGTATACGCCGCCGCCGGCCGTGCTCGATATCTTCGTGCGGGAATTCGAAGGCGCCCGGCGGGAGGGCGGTCTGTTCCTGCTTACCATGCACCCGCATGTCATCGGCTACCGCTCGCGGATGTTCATCCTTGAGGAACTGATCCGGCACATGAAGGCGACGGGCGATTGCTGGTTCGCCACCCATGCCGAGATCGCGCGTCATTGTGCGCAGGCGGCGGGTTTGCGCGCCGCGGGGCGCTGAACCGGCCATCCACCGCGTGAGAGGCCATGCTCTCTCACGCCAGCGCGGGAAGGAGGCGGATCGCGAGCCCCAGTCCCGCGCAGAGCGCCAGCGTCGGAATCATTCCGAGCTTGAGGCGGAAAAGCGAGAAAAGCGCGACCAGCGCGAGAAGCGCCGCCCAGGGATCGAGGCTGCGCCAGGCCGGCATTGGCAGATCGAGAAGGCCGGCTTTCACGGCCCCGACCTCGCGGAAGAGCGTGTGAAGCGCAAACCAGACGGCGAGATTGAGGATGACGCCGACCACCGCCGCCGTCACCGCTCGCAATGCCGCGGCGATCGCCCGGTTGCCCGAGAGGCGCTCGACATGCGGCGCGCCGAGGAAAATCCACAGGAAGCAGGGAATGAAGGTAACCCATGTTGTCAGGGCGGCGCCCGTCACGCCCGCGGCAAGGGGTGAAAGGATACCGGGGTCGCGGAAGGCCGCGAGAAAACCCACATAGACGAGCACGAGGATGAGCGGTCCCGGCGTTGTCTCGGCCATGGCGAGGCCATCGAGCATCTCGCCGGGTTTGAGCCAGTTGAGATTCTCCACCGCCTGTTGCGCCACGTAGGAAAGGACCGCATAGGCGCCCCCGAAGGTGACCACCGCCATCTTGGAGAAAAAGACCGCGATCGGCATGAAAACGCTGCTCCAGCCCAAGAGCTGCCCCAGCAGCAGGACGGGCGCGATCCATAGCGCGCCGCAGATCCCGATCACCTTGAGCGCACGGGCAAGCCCGAGATCGCCCTCGCGCACCGGCATGCCGGAGAGCCGGTCTTCCGGCGCGCCGCCGCCATGTCCGCCCGCGACGAAAAGCGCGGGTTTCACATGCGAGCCCGCCCAGCCGACAAGGGCGGCGGCGAGCACGACGAGCGGGAACGGCGCGTTGAAGGCGAAGATGGCGAGGAAGGCCGCCGCGGCAATGGCCAGCATCGCCCCGTTCGCGAGCGCGCGCCGGCCGACGCGGATCAGAGCCTCGATCACCACCGCCAGAACAGCGGCCTTCAACCCGAAAAAGAGCGCCGCGAACCATGCCGTGCTCTGGAACAGGGCATAGAGCGTCGAGAGCGCGAGGATGACGAAGAACCCGGGAAGCACGAAAAGCACGCCCGCGGTGATTCCGCCGAGCGTGCCGTGCAGAAGCCAGCCGATATAGATCGCGAGCTGCTGCGCCTCCGGGCCTGGCAGGAGCATGCAGTAATTGAGCGCGCGAAGAAAACGCTGCTCGCCGACCCAGCGCTTCTCCTCCACCAGAATGCGGTGCATCAGCGCGATCTGCCCGGCCGGGCCGCCGAAACTCAACAGGCCGATCTTCATCCAGACGGCGAGCGCCTCGCCGAAACCGGGTGGTGCGGGGAGGGAGCAGAGGGCGATTTGCTCGCGCGCATCCTGGTTTGGCGTGTCCTCGGTCTGCATGTCTCAGCTCCGCTTGCCGGGGTTGGGCCAGTTATGGGTTTCTTCCGTCGCCTCGCGGCTCCAGCGATAAAAAGCGTCGTAGAGCATCATGCCGGCATCGAGCTGGGCGAGATCGTCGCTGAACATGCGCGAAAGCCCCAGCGAGGCCGCCAGAAGTCCGGCGGCCTGTGGCGCGAGATCGAGCCTGTCCGTATCCGCCGCGCGGATGATGGCCGCAAGGCGCGCGAGCGCAGGCGAGGTGAGGCCGAATTCGTCCAGCATCGTATCGAAGGTGCAGGTGTGATCGGGAGAATCCACGGGATGGCGATGGCTCCAGAACGCGCTATCCACATCGAAAGGCGTGGCGTTGAAACGGGTGCCGACAGCCTCGACCTCGGAAGGGGCGACGAAAAGGAATACCGCCTGCGGATCGACAAAGCGCCTGATCAGCCACGGACAGGCGATCCGGTCGATTTTCGGGCGCGCGCGCGTGACCCAGACCATGTGGCCCGCTTCATCGCGCGCGACATGCTCGCAAAGGCGGATCGTCAATCCAGCCGCCGCCCGCCAGGCTTCGAACCCGCCTTCGAGCGTAAGCGCGTGAATGCCGGCATGACGCAGCCAGGCAGCGGCGCCCTGGCTGAGCTTGTGACCGCGCTGGCAGATCACGACAACCCGTCGCCCGGCCAGGGACGGCGCCCAGCGGGCGACATCGCGATGATCCCGGCGAAAGGCGGCGGGCAGGAGAACGGGATCGGCAGCGAAATCCTCGTCGATACGCACATCGACAAGAACGGGCGCTTCGGGCGTGCCGATCAGGCGGGCAAGCTGGGAGGGGGTGATTTCGGTGGGCAGGGGCATGGGCGTCCAATCCTCATCGCGTGAGACCAAGGACGCGAAAGTTGGGCCTGAGCCTCACGGGGTCTTCGCGATATACCCCTTGGCGGCAAGGGGTAGAGGGTGATCCGGGGCCTGTCAATCAGATCGGAGGAACCGGCGGATCGGGGCGATTTCAGCTTGCCTGACGCAAGATGAGATAGAGAGCGAGATAGCGCCCCGTCTTGGCGAGGCTGACAAGCAGGAGAAAGCGCACGAGCGGCTCGCGCATCACCCCGGCCGCCACGGTCAGCGGGTCGCCGATCAGCGGCACCCAGCTTGCGAGCAAGGACCAATATCCCCAGCGCTGATAATAGGCCTGCGCCTTGTCGAGATCCGCCGCGGAAACGGGAAACCAGCTCCTGTGCCGGAAATGCTCGACGCCCCGGCCCAGGGCCCAGTTGAGGAGCGAGCCAAGCACGTTGCCGATGCTCGCGACAAGCAACAACAGCGCATCATTGTACTTGCCGGCGAGCAGCAGCCCCGCCAGAACCAGCTCGGATTGCGCCGGCAGGATGGTCGCTGCGGCAAAGGCCGCCACGAAAAGCCCGCCATAGGCGGCGAGGTCTTCCATACTGCCTGCTTCCCTCTCGTCGCAGCCGTTGCGGGCGAGCGCTATCCATCTGTGCTGGCGGCGTCAATCCACCTTCAGCTCGGTCATCATGCCGGTCGCCATGTGGTAGAGATGATGGCAATGCAGATACCAGCTGCCGGCCTTGTCTGCGTCGAAGATCACGGTCACGGGGGTGTGCGGCGGCACGATCACGGTATCGCGCAGGGGCCCCGCGAAAGCGCCACGGCGCGAACCCACGACCTGGAAATGATGTCCGTGGAGATGCATCGGATGCATCATGCTCGTGGGGTTCATGAAGGTCAGCGCGACCCGTTCGCCCTTTTTTGCTTCGAGCGGCTGATGTTCGCCGTGGATACGCCCGTTGATCGTCCAGCGGTATCCGGCCTCCTCGCCGAGCATCAGCATATAGGCGCGGTCCGGGTTCCGGGCGGGAAGGGGGCGGAGGGCGCGCAGCGAGAGATCGAGATCGAGGGTGCTGTGCGGCGCCTGCGCGCTCGCCGTTCCGCCCAGCTTCGTCACGCGCGCGCCTTCGCTTGCCAGCACGATTCCGGTGCGCCGGCGATCCGCCTCGACCTGCGCCAGGATCGGGAAGGCACCACCCTCACGCGGGATGGTGACGAGAAGGTCCATGCGCTGCCCCTGCGCCAGCGGTGCCTGCTTGACTTCGACCGGCTGGCAGGGTGAGCCATCCACCGCGATGCATTCGGCCTTCAGGGCACCGGTATCGATGAAGAAGACCGTCGCGGTCGCGCCGTTGATCAGGCGCAGGCGCACCCGCTGACCGGGGGCGACGCGCACGATCTCGGGATCGTCGAGTGTGCGGTCATTGGCAAGGTAGGCATCGTAGCGCACGTCATTGGCGTGGATCATCATCCGGCCGCCTCCATGGCCCATATGGCCATGTCCCGCCGCACCATGTCCCGCCGCACCATGACCGGCCGGGCCATGGCCCGCTGCACCATGGCCCATATGGGCGTGGGCGCCCGCGGCGGGCGGCGCGCGGTTCGGCGCGCCGCCTTGCATTCCATGGCCGCCATGGGCGCTGGAACCACCGAGTTCGGCGAGGATCTCCTCGGGGGTGCGGAAGGCAAAATCGTGGAGCATCACCACCACATCCTGCACATCGCCGGCATCCTCTTCACGGGCGATCATCGGGGCGGCGAGCAATTGCTGTTCGTTGAGCTGGTGCGAATGCATCCAGTGTGTGCCCGGTGTGAGCAGGAAATCATGTTGATCACTGGCACCGGGCTCGATGGCGCCGCCACCGGGGCGGGAGCGGTCCTGCTCGGCCGGCGCGAAGACCTGCCCGTGCCAGTGCAGGGTGAGCGGCGCGCCGATCTCGTTACGCACTGCGCCGGAGAAGCGTGTCCCGGCGGGTGCAAAGATACCCGGTTTCCCGTTGGGGCCGTTGATGCCGAAAACCTTGGCGGCCTTTCCGCCGACCTCGATAACCCGGCTCGACACGGTAAGGAGCGGCGCCTGAGCCCGGGCGGAAAAAGCAGGCAGGAGCGGGGAGAGCGCGAGCGCGCCCGAGCTGGAAAGAAAATGGCGGCGGTTCATCGGCATGGAGGGCTCCGTTTATTCTCGAAGGAAGGGGAGGCGCCGCGGGCAAGCGGCGGGATGTCGGGTTTACGAGGCGCGGTGTCTTTCGCGGCGCCGCGTCAATTGATCCGGCCGGTGGAGGTCCGGCCATCCGGCGCGGTAAGCTGGACGGCGCCTTTCACGCGCTTCGGAAGTGCGTCGCTTGCTTTTCCGACGAGCTTTGCGCCATCCGGCGCGGGTTCAAGCGTGATCCTCGCGGATTTTCCATCCACCGCCAGGATGGCCAGCGCCTTGAAGCCGGCGGCGGGCAGGGGCTTGTCTTGAGCGTCGCTGAGATGGATCTCGACCATCGTCTCGGATGTGACGAGTTCGATATGGTAGCTGCCCGCATCCACCAGCATGCCGCCGCGCGGCCCGATCCGCTGTTCGTGGGCGGAAGCGCCGGCAAGCCCAAGAGCGAGCAGCAGAGAGGCCAAAAGTGCGCGCATCGCGGTTCTCCTAATAGGTTTCACGAAAGGCAGGATCGGGGGTGGCGAGTGCCTGCTCGCGGCTCGCGGCGACGAGGCGTGCGAGCGGAGCGGCGCCGTAACGCAGGAAAAGCACCGGCGTAAGCAGCATGTCGAGCAGCGTGGCGGTGATCAGCCCGCCGAAAATCGTGATGGCGACGGGATGAAGGATCTCCTTGCCCGGCGCATGGGCGTCGATCATCAGCGGCAATAACGCGATTCCGGCGGAAAGGGCGGTCATCAGCACCGGTGTAAGGCGTTCGAGGCTGCCACGCAGCACGAGATCGCGCCCGAAGGGCATGTTCTCCTCGATCGCCAGGTTGATCCAATGGCTGATTTTCAGGATCCCGTTACGCGCGGCGATGCCCGTGAGCGTGATGAACCCGATCATCGACGCGACGGAGAGCGGCTGCCCCGCGAGCCAGAGCGCCGCGACGGAGCCGATCAGCGCGAGAGGCACCGAGCCCATGATGATGAGCGCCAGGCGCGCCGAACGATAGCGCGAATAGAGCAAGGCGAAGATCATCGCGAGCGAGGCGAGCGACAGCATGCCCAGCATCCGGCTCGCCTCTTCCTGCGCCTGAAACGTGCCCTCAAGCATGGCGAAGCTTCCGGCAGGCAGGGCATGTTCGCCCAGAATGCGACGGAGATCGGCAATGATCGCGGCCATGTCGGTCCGGCCATCCGAATTCGCGAGAACGACGATCCGACGCCGCCCGTTCTCGCGCAGGATCTGGTTCGGGCCGTCGGTCTCGCGCAGATCGGCCAGCGCCGAGAGGGGAACCCAGCCGCGCGGCGTTTCGATCAGCATTTGCGCGAGCGCGTTCGTCGTGCGTGCGGGGTCCTCGAGCCGGAGCACGAGATCGAAACGGCGGGCGCCATCCACGAGGCGGGACATGACCCGCCCGTTCGAGAGACGTTCGAGTTGTTCGGCGATGGCAGCCGGCGTGACGCCGTGCAGAGCGGCGCGGGTGTAATCGAGGGTGATGTCGAGATGCGGGATGCGGATCTGTTTCTCGACCTGAAGATCGACGATCCCCGGCACAAGCGCCATCTTGCCCCGCAGCTCCTCAGCTATGCGACGCAACTGGTCGAGATCTTCCCCGAAGATCTTGAGCGCGATCTGCGCCCTGACACCAGAGAGCATATGGTCCAGCCGATGAGAGATCGGCTGGCCGACATTCGTCACGAGTGGCAGCACGGCGAGGCGCGCGCGGATATCGGCGATCACGGCTTCCTTGCCGCGTTCCGAAGGGCGCAGCTCGACCTCGATCTCGGAGGAATGCACGCCTTCCGCATGTTCATCCAGCTCGGCGCGCCCGGTTCGCCGCCCCACCTGCTTCACTTCCGGCACATCGAGGATGAGGCGCTCGGCGATCAACCCGATGCGCTGGCTCTCCGCGAGGGAAATACCGGGGTTGAACAGCGTGTTGATGGTCAACGTGCCTTCATTGAAGGGCGGAAGGAACGCGCGCGGCAATTGGAATGCCGTCCACAGCGCCCCCGCAACCATCATCGCGGCCGCCAGCATCAGCATACGCGGCGCGCGGAAGGCCAGCCCGAGCAGGGCGGCATTGGCGCGCTTGAGCCAACGCACCAGCGCGCTATCGCCATGCTCGAAGCGCTTCAGGTTGGGGAGCATGTAATAGGCCATGACCGGCGTGAGCGTGATCGAGACAAGGAGGCTCATCAGGATCGAGATGATGTAGGCCTTGCCGAGCGGCGCGAAAAGGCGTCCCTCGATGCCCGAGAGCGCGAAGAGCGGCACGAAGACCAGCACGATGATGGCCGTGGCATAGACGATCCCCGAGCGTACCTCCTGGCTCGCAGAGACCACGACATCGAAGGTGCTGCGCGGGTTTCCCGCCTCGCGGTTCTCCCGCAGGCGACGGAAGATGTTCTCGACATCGACCACGGCGTCATCGACAAGCTCGCCGATGGCGATCGCCAGCCCGCCCAGGGTCATGGTGTTGATCGAAAGCCCCATGGCGTGGAACACGATCGCACTTGCGAGAACGGAAACGGGGATCGCGGTCAACGAGATAAGGGTGGTGCGCGTATTGAGCAGGAACAGGAACAGCACGATCGCGACCACGATGATCGCCTCCACCAGCACCTTCTTGAGGTTGCTGATCGAGGTTTCGATGAAATTCGCCTGCCGGAAGAGAATGTTGTCGACTTTCACGCCTGCCGGCAGGGTCCGGGAGAGATCACGCAGCGTGTTTTCGAGTTCCTGTGTGAGACGCAGGGTATCGACATCCGGCTGTTTCTCGATCGAGAGCACCACGGCTGGCTTGCCCATGAAGCCCGCGTCGCCGCGCTTGAGGCGCGCGCCGTAACCCACTTCGGCGACCTGATCGAGCCGGACGGGCGCATCGCGCCGGATCGCGACGACGAGCCCCGCGAGATCCTCGATCCGGAGCGAACGAGCGACATTGCGGATGAGGAATTCGCGGGCATATTGATCCGAGAAGCCGCCGCCCGTATTGCCGCCGAAAGCGGCGAGCGCGCGTTCCATCTCTTCCAATGTCACGCCCAGCGCGCGCATCGCGGCCGGGTTGGGCGAAACGCGGTACTGCCGAACCTCCCCGCCCATCGGAATGACCTGCGCGATGCCCGGAACGGAGAGCAGGCGCGGGCGCACGGTGAAATCCGCGATCTCGCGCATCTGCATCGGCGAGAGCGTATCCGGCCCCGTCATCGCGATCATCAGAACCTGCCCCATGATCGAGGAGATCGGCCCCATCTGCGGCGTGACATTGGCCGGCAGGCGATCGCGCACGAGGGCGAGGCGCTCGGCGATCTGCTGGCGATTGCGATAGATATCCGTGCCCCAATCGAACTCGACATAGACAATCGAGAGCCCGATCCCCGAAACCGAACGCACGCGGCTGACGCCGGGCACGCCGTTCATCTGCGTTTCGAGCGGGAAGGTGATGGATTGCTCAACCTCTGGCGGCGCGAGCCCTTCCGCCTCGGTCATGATCGTGACGGTCGGTTTGTTGAGGTCGGGCAGCACATCGACCGGCAGGCGGGTGAGGCTGAACATCCCGTAGAGCATCAGGATGGCGGCGAAGGCGAGGACCAGCAGCCGGTTCTTCAGCGATTGCGTGACAAGAAAGCGGAACATCGCTCAGCGCACCTGATGGAGCAGTTCCGCGCCGGTCGTGACGATGCGGCTGCCGCTTTCGAGACCGGAGATCACCAGAACGCGGCTGGCATCGAGCGGTTCGACCCGTACCTCGCGCGCGACGAAACGTTCCGGCCCAGATTGCTCGTAGACCAGCATGGTGCCGTTGGCGGCGCGGATCACGCTCGCGCGGGGCAGGGCGATTCCCTCGCGGCTTTCGCCGGTTTCCGCGTGAACCGTCACCAGCCGGCCCGGTTGCAGGTGATCATCCGCCGTCTCGATCGAGAAATGCAGTGGGACGGCCTGATTGCGCTCCGAGAGGCCGGCGCCCTCGAAACGCAAGCCAAGCCGCCTTCCATCCGGCAAGAGCGCGCTTCCGGTCTTGCCCATGCCGTGGCCGCCATGGCTGAGCGCCTCGACCCAGAGCCGCGATGGCTCGATGATCTGGAACAGGATCGCGTTCGGGTCCGCCATCTGCCCGGCGAGGACATTCGCCGCCGCCAGCACCCCGTCGACCGGCGCGATCAAGCGCTCGGGCGCGCGCCGTGTCTGCTCCATCGCCTCGCGGCGCGCATGCAGCCCGGCGAGTTCGAGTTCGGCATCCTCGACCTGGGCACGGGTGATGGAACCGGCGCTGATCTGCCGGAAGCGCTCAAGACGCCGGGAGACAAGCGTGATCTGCTGCTCGATCTCGCCTCGCAACTGGGCTTGCGACGCGAGATCCGCGGCGGAAACCGCGGGCTGCACAAGGGCGAGCAGATCACCGGCCCTGACCCTTGCGCCCAGCCTTTTGAAGCCGCCCGGCGGCGGGGAGATCCGCCCGACAACAGCCGCCTGAACGACACCACTCGCATTGGGATCGGGGATGATGCGGCCCGGCAATGTCATGCTGGCCCGGTGGCTTTCCCGGCTGCTCCTGATGTTTTCGAGGCCGAGAATGCGCTGGCTTGGCTTTGGCACGAAAAGCGCGCCATCGGGCAAGCGCTGGGCGAGGTCCGTGGCGCCCGGCTTTGGCGCCGAAGGGTTGGCCGCGGCGACGTTCAGCGTGGCGGTGAGAATGTCGATCTCGACGCCCCGCATCACGGTCGCGATCAGATCGTAGCGCCCTGGCGTTGCCGCGAAGGGCGCGGCGATCCGGTAGCTGCCGTCACCGAGGGGCTTTGCCTTCAATGACCCTCCGGGCGTTTCCACCTCGATCTCCGCATCTCCGACAGGTCGGTTGCCCTGGAACAGATCGAGAAACAGGATGAGGCCGTTTTCGCGCAGCACGCCCACCAGCTCATGGGTTTCCGACGAAGCCTCGAAGCGCGGCGCGATTGTCGCGGAGACGGGAGGCGGAGGCGCGCCGTGGTCATGCCCCTCATGGGCGGTAAGCGGCTGGCTTTGCGCGACGAAGGCCAGCAGCCCCGCCAATATCATCCCCGGTTTGTTCGGCACGCGCGAATCCCATGGTTCATGTCCTGCCTTGGGCATGCCAGAAACGTGAGTCAGGCGGATTTCGCGATTGTTTCAGATTGTTTCAGCGCTGGGCGGAAGCGTGCTTCGGCAGCACCGCAAGGACCAGAAGCCCGCCGCCCGGACGGTTGCTTAATGCAATCCGGCCACCATGCCCTTCCATGATTTCCTTCGCGATCGAAAGCCCAAGGCCGAATCCGCCGAGATCGGGATTGCGGGAAGGGTCGAGCCGTGTGAAGGGCTGGAGCATCTCTTCCAGACGCGCCTCGGGGATTCCCGGCCCGGTATCCGCGATCTCGGTCCGGATTTCGCTGCCCGTGTCGGCGATCGCGACCGTGACATCGCCGCCATATTTCACCGCGTTGTCGATGAGATTGCCGAAAGCCCGTTTGAGCGCGAGCGGACGCCCATCCAGGATCGCGGATGAGCCGGCAATGATCGTGGCCCGCGCGCCCCGGTCGATCGCCTCGTTCACCAGCGTGGTGAGCAGGGCGGCGAGATCGAGGGTGCGCATCTCCTCATCCTTGCGGTCGCCGCGCAGATGCGTGAGCGTCTGTTCGAGCATGCGCTCCATATCCTCGATATCGCGGATCAATCCCGTCGCCGCGGCGCGGTCGGTGAGTGTTTCCGCCCGCAGGCGCATGCGGGTGAGGGGCGTTTTCAGGTCGTGCGAGACGGCGGCGAGGGTCTGGACACGTGTGGCGATCAATTGCCGGATGCGTCCCTGCATCTCGTTGAAGGCTCTGGCGACATCGCGAAATTCGCGCGGCCCGGTCTCGGGCACCTCCGCCCTGTCCGTTCCGTGATAAAGGGTGCGCGCCGCATGGGCAAAACGCTGAAGCGGTGTCGTCATCCAGCGGATGACCAGCATCGACACGAGAAGCACGCCCAATGCCATCAAGGTGGTGGAAAGAACCGTTCCATGGCCTGTTTGCGGTTTGGCCTCTGGCGCGAAGAGCGTGATATTCACCCAGCTTTGATCCGGCAGGCGCAGCGATACCAAAACGAAATGCGGATCGGCCTCGGACTTCCTGTTTGCTCCGATGACAATATCCTCATCCAGCAGATCGCCGGAGGTCACGACGAGCCTTTGGCGCAGCCCTTCCCACAGCGCCATGCCCGGCCCGCCGGAGCGTGCATGTTCGGTGGCGCTCCAATGGGCCTCCACCGGGCCGCCCGATACTTCATGCGCCACGCTCTCGCGTTCGCCCGGAACCACGCGCATCACCGAGCGGCGGATGGTGAGCAGGCGATCGGCGAGGCGAGTCTCGTTCGCGAGCCCCATCTCGCGGTTAAGGGCATGCTGATAGGCATACAGGCTCGCGACATGCACGATCCCGACGCCGATCAGCATCAGGAGCATGGTGCGCGCGGCAAGCGTGTCGAGCCATCGTCTCACAGGCGGGTCACCTTCGGCACGAAAAGATAACCCGCGCCGCGCACCGTGCGGATGAGCGGCGGGCTTGCCTCGCCCGGCTCGATTTTCTTGCGCAACCGGCTGACCTGCACATCGATCGCGCGGTCGAAAATGGCTTCTGGCTGGCTGCGCGCCGCTTCCAGAAGATGATCGCGCGAGAGGATCCGGTTGGGCGATTCCAGAAAGGCGACGAGCAGATCGTATTCCCCTGTCGAAAGATCGACCATCACCCCCTCAGGGTTTACAAGCTCCCGGCGTTCGAGGGAGAGGTTCCAGCCTTCGAAATGATAGGCGCGGATCAGGGATTCCGGCGCTGTCTGGGCACCGGAATGCCCGGCGCGCCGCAGGATCGCCCGGATGCGCGCCAGAAGCTCGTGCGGGTTGAAGGGTTTCGTGACGTAATCATCCGCGCCGGTCTCCAGTCCGGCGATACGATCCTCATCCTCGCCGCGTGCGGTGAGCATGATGATGGGCATCGTGCTCGATTGCCGGATCTGCCGGCAAAGGGCGAGCCCGTCCGTGCCGGGGAGCATCCGGTCGAGAATGGCGAGGTCGAAGCTCGTACGAGACAGTTTCTCCTGCATCTCGGCACCATCCTGCGCGGTCTGCGCGGTATAGCCATTCGCGGCCAGAAAGGCGGCAAGCAGGGTGCGGATGTCGCGGTCGTCATCGACAATCAGGATCGCGGGCACGGCAACTCCGCCTTTTCAAGGATGGCTTTGCCACGTTACGACAGATTCGAGGGCTCGCGCAGCAGGGCGCGCAAAGAGCGGCGATATTTTGCGGATATCAGCCCAGCGGGCGGGGTTTTCCGTCAATACAGCCCCTGCCCATGCTGTTCTCCGCATGGGCAGAGAAGCATATTCAGAAATTGTAACGCATCGCGCCCGAGAAGCGCTGTCCATTGATGCCGCGCGACGAGCCCGAGAGCAGATAGCCGAGCTCAAATGCGAGATCGTTCTCAAGGCGGGCGCGCAGCCCCAGGCCCGCGGAGAACTGGCTGCGCATGGTGCCGGCCCCGACGATGACACCCGAGGAGGCGCCGTCGGTATACCCCACATCCTGATTGTAGCTGCCCTGGAAGTTGCGGCGATATTCAAGCCGCAGGGTGGGGGAGAGCGTACCCCAATCCAGCCTGATGTCGTAGCCGATCCGCCCGCCCAGGACCGCCGCATAGCTCGTGCTCGTTGTCGCGCCATAGCGGATCGTCCAGAGCGGATCGCCACGCTCGGCATAGCCATCGAGCCAGGCGGTGACCATGTCGAAGCGCGTGAAAAGCGCGGCGTTCCAGTTTCCGGCGGTGAAGCGCCGCGTGAGGGCTAGGGAGCCGAAGACATCGCGTCCCGTCCGGGTTCCGTCGAGCATGACTCCGCCAACCGTCGAGTAGCGACGTGACTGCAAGCGCATCGTGCCAAAACCGCCGAGCACGTCGAGATAGGTCTGCGGCATCATGCGCCACGAAGCGTAAAGCGCGAAGCTCGGCGCACTTCCCCGGATACGGGAGCCGTCGCGGCCGATGTCGAGATTGTCGATCGTGACGGAAACCGCGAAACCGATGCGCAGATCAGGCGAGAAGCGGCGATCGGCGCCAATCACGAGATGCGCATTGTTGAAACGCTGGTTGTAGCTGCCATCCTGCCGGGCGCGCCCGACGCTGAGCGCGGTTCCGGTCCAGATCTCGAAGGGCAAGTTGGCGCGCTTGTTCACGGCCTGCGCCAGGCTTGGCAGCATCATCGCCATCTGCTGGAGGCCGCGGCCGAGATCGCTACCCTGCCGGGAGGCGGATTGCGGCAGCGGATCATCCACCCGTGCCACGCCTTCGAAGCGTGAAAGCGGGCCGGTCATGCCGGTTGGGGTGCCGCCCCCGCCACGTTCCGCCGCCATCGGGCCATCTTGCGTTGCGTTTTCACCCTGATCATGCAGCTGTTCCAGCCGATTGGCGATCCCGTCGATCTGCGCCTGCCCGAAACGCATGGCGGAAGCCATTTGTGCAGAGACCATGGCCTTGACGGAAGGATCGCTCGCCGGGTTGGGGCGCGCATTGATGAGGACCGAGATCGGGGATGACGTGACGGCCTGATTGCTGGCATCGCCGTTGTAACGGGCTGTCAGGCTCAGATTGCCGGCCGGCAGGCTGGAAAGCGTCAATTCGGCGCGGTTGCCCGATAGCGGCAAGGTCGCAAGACTTGATCCGCCATTGAAGAAGGTGACGGTTCCCGTCGCTGCGACAGGGCCGGTATAGGTCGCGGTGAGGGTGATGCTCGCGCCCTGAAAGGCCGAACCCGTGGAAGCGCTGAGCACCAGCGCGCCGATTGCCTGCGCCCTCGTCGCGACAACGCGATAGGTCGTGCGCGTCGTGCCGTCCTGCGCCGTGACCTGAATGGTGATGGTGTTGGCGCCAAGCGCAAGCGGGAATGGTCCCGCCACGCTCCCCGAGGTTGCGGGCGCGCCGTTGACCTGGAGGGTCGCCGTGGGATCACTGACCGAGGGGGTCAGCGACAGCGCGGTGGCGCCGAAGGGAAGATTGACGGTATAATCCGTAACGCCGGCGGAAAAGCCGGGCGAGAGCGTTCCCGTGCTCAAGCTCAGGCTTGCGAGCGTCGCGTTGCTCGACGGCGCGCGGTTGATCGTGACGGTATAGGTCTGAATGGTCGTGCCATCCTGCGCCGTGACCTGAACGGCGACGGTGTTGGCGCCGACAACGAGGGAAGCCGGCACGGTTGCACCGCTTGCAACGCTCGCGCCATTGACCCGGATGCTCGCCGTCGGAGAGGCTGAAACGGGGGTCAGCGAAAGCGATGCCGTCGCATTGGGCACGTTCACCGTATAGCTCGTCACCCCCGCCGAAAAGGCGGGCGAGAGCGCGCCGGTACTCAAGGTCAGGCTCGCCAGCGTCGCGTCACTTGAGGGCGCGCGGGTCACCGAGACCTGATAGTTCCTGAGCGTGCTATTTGCCGCCCGGACAGAGAAGAACATGTTGTTGATGCCGACATTGAGGCTGCGCGTCATCGGCGCGCCGGGAGCGACGGGCGATCCACCGAGCAGCAATGTCGCATTCGCGTCGTCCGGCGTCGCGAAGAGATCGATGCTGGAAACCGCATTCGCAACGCTGATCGAATAGACGTTGGTTGCGGGGCTGAAAGCCGGCGAGAGCGTGCCGGCACTCGCGCTCAGGGCGGAGAGGTTGTTGTTGCCGGAAAGCGGGGTGACGGAGGCTGAAGGGGCCGATTCCGGCCCGGCGCCGGCGGTATTGTTCGCGCGGGCAGTGAAGGTATAGGTGGTGCCGAAGGTTAGCCCGCTGACGCGGCAGGGCGAACCGGGGCAGGTCGCGCTGGCGCCGCCGGGCGAAGCGGTCACGGTGTAGTCCGTCGCGGCAGGGGTTCCGGTATAGCCCGGCGGCGTGAAGAAGACATCGACCTGCGCGGTAGGCGCGTTGATCACCGACGCGGAAACCCCGGTGGGAGGGCCGGGAAGGCTGTTGCCGGCGACCAGATTGATCGTGGGGCTGGCCTCGATGTTGCTCGCGATGTAACCCAGCCATACGGCGGCAGTGACATTGGTTGTCGGGTCATAATCGCCGGGCGGAGAAAAGTTCCAGGCCAGCGTGGCAACGCCTGTGCCGTCGGCGGCTTGCGTGGCAGAGAACGTGACGGTTTTCCCGCGCACGTTGAACAGGACCGTGACGCCTGGTGCCAGGTTGCCGCCGGAATCACGGACCGTGGCCCGGAAAGAGGCTGTCGAGCCAATCGTGATGCTGGCGGGGGCAGGGTCAAGGGCGATGGTGTAGGGCGTCTGCGCCGCGGCCGAAAGGCAAAGCGCCGTGAGAAGGGCCAGGCACGCAAGGATAGAGCGTCCTGCCCGCAAGAGGCTCTGAGACAGAAAACGCATGGAAACGTGCCCCCGAAAGCTTGTTTTTCAGGTGGCGTAGCAATCCGGGCCCGAGACCGTTAGTCTCAGAGTCTCAGCAATCGTCCTGCTGTCCCATTCGGATTTGATCCGAATTTCTGTTGCGCAGGAGCAACACAACCTGAGTGGCCTTCGAAGCTCCCTAGCAGGGGTGCATCGGCTACTTGGGCAACCCGGCGGCAACCATCAGGCTCAGGACCCGCTCGTACGCCTTGAGATAAACCGCGCTGTTGTTCTTGGCCGGAGGGAGAATGTTACGTGCGGTCGAGCCCGGCCTCAGCGCCAGCGCCGCAGTCATTGCGGCTTTGGCGTCTTCATTGCGGCTCAATTGCTGGTAGGCGGCAGCCAGGGCCATATGCGTGCGTCCGGTCCCCGGCGTGATAGCGATGGAGCGCTGCAGCCAGGGTATCGCTTCTTCCGCGCGCTCGGTCAGAAGATAGGTCCAGCCGATGCCGAGCGCCCATGTCCAGCGCGCGACCTGGGGCGTATCGAAGTGGGTGGCGCGTTCGAACGAGGCCAATGCATCGTCAAAGCGCCCCAGGAAAACCTGAGATAATCCCATGAGATACAAGGCGACGCCATTCCATGGGTCGTGAGAAAGCACCTTGCCGCATGTCACCAGGCTTTCAACAAAATGGTTGGTCGTCGCCAGGAACCGACACTGCGTTTCCAGTGCGGGGATATAGTCGGGACGCGCTTTCAAGGCGCGTGCCATGACGGCGCCGATATTGTTTTCGGCTGCCTCGCGCTCGGCGGCAGGGAACCAGGTCATTTGCATGCCGCGAAGCTGAAATGCCGCCAGGGCGACTTGCAGGTCGATGTCGAGTGGCTCATCGGCCAGAGCCTTTTCGAGCATCGCCAGGGCAGCGCCGAAGCGTTCCGGCGTCGTGTGATTGATCGAGGCCGTTGCCTGCTCGATCGCGATCTTGGCCGCGCCGGTCGGCAAGCGCTCGCCCGCACGCTCGCCAGCCTTGACCAGCGTGTTGATGCGCTGCGCCAGCGGGTGGCCGATGCCGGCGGTCAAGCGGGTCTGCTGAAGTTGCGGATCGGCATCCGAGCGAACAATGGAGAGCGATGTCGCCCATTTGATCGTGCCGGTCGCGGGTTCACTCATGCGCGCGCGAAGAGTCCAGGCGGTTTCGGTTCTTCCCAACTCGCCGCTGATGACGTAATCGGCCTTTGATGCCTTGTCGGATGGAAGCATCACGCGGATCGCCTCGATTTTCGCCAATCCATCGATAAGGTCGCTCGTAACGCTGGTGGCCATCCGGGTTGCAAGAGGATCGTCAGACTCTGTCGCGACAGGAAGAACGGCGACGGAAACCGGCTGGCCTGAAAAGAATCTCGGGGGCCATTGCGCAATCGCCAGAGCCGATAGGCCGAGCCCGGCAATAACCGCAAACGCGGCGCGGCGCGTCATGCTGAAGCCGCGTCGGGCCGGGTTCTGCTTGCCTTCCATTCCATTTGCGCCGCTTTGCGGTGCTTCCGCCGCACCGGAAACCACGGCGGCGAAAAGATAGCCCCGGCCTGACATCAGCTTGATGATCTGCCGCTGCTCGTCTCCCAAGGCGGCACGAAGCTCGCGGATGGACTGGAACAGGCTGTCTTCGCCAATATGGAGGCCCGGCCAGATCGCCTCCATCAGTTCCTGCTTGCTGAGGACGCGCCCGGGATTCGCGGCGAAGAGTTTAAGCATTTCAAGGCTTTTGAGACGAATCCGGATGGGCGAGCCATCGGGCCCTCTCAATTCGGCCCGTTGTTCATCCAGCTCAAACCCCAAAAACCGCAACACGCCCCGTCCTGCTCCTCTTGCTCCCTTTGCAGCGGAAGAATGCCCTTACGTCGAAAGCCGCGAAAATGGATCGAATTATCCTAAAAATTGCCGTCTGGTGCCGTCGATTCAGAAAATAACGGAAGCATTCAGAAATTCACAGCCCTCGGTTCAAGACGCCTGCGGCTTGTAGTGGCAGGTAACCTCGACGGCGTGTGGAGAATAAAAAGCATCCGGAAACCGCACGTCCTCTCAGCGGGTTGGGGAACCATGGATTTCAGAGCATCTTCGGGCTTGGCACGGGGCGTCTCGCGCGCAAGGCGCATCGTTGACCCGCTCGGCAATAAAGGCGCCGCGTCACGTGCCGTTCTGCTGGCATGCACTGCCCTCGTGGTGACACCGATTCTGCACATCGCGGGGCCGGCATGCGCGCAAAATGCCACCTGGCAGACCAATCCTGGGTCAGGTGACTTTTTCGACGGCAGTAACTGGACTCCCGGCAGCGTGCCGACCGGCACGGCGACCTTCGGCACATCAAGCACGACCGCTTTGACGCTGGGTTCCTCCGCGACTTTCGACGGCTGGACACTTGCCGCAGGGGCCTCGAATTACACGTTTACGGTCTCGGCCAGCACGACCCAAAGCTTCATGGGAACCGGCATCTCGATCAATGGCGGCGCCGCCACCATCACCAACATTGGCTCTCTGGAGTTTCGCAACAGCAGCACGGCCGGCAGCGCCACCATCACCAACAACAACGCCCTGAATTTTTTCGAGACGAGCACGGCAGGCAACGCCGCCATAACCAATAACAGCGCTCTGCTTTTCTACGGTAGCAGCACGGCTGCAACCGCCGCCATCACCAACAATGGCGGCCTGGCTTTTCTCGATAACAGCACGGCGGGCAGCGCTGTTATCTCAAGCATTGGCAATCTGAATTTCCACAATTCCAGCACGGCTGGCAGCGCCACGATCACCAATAGCGGCACCCTGATTTTCCGCGACAACAGCACAGCGGGTACCGCCAGCATCACAAATATCGGAGTCGCTGAGTTTCGTGACGCCAGCACGGCGGGCAGCGCCACCATTACCAATAGCGGCACCTTGCGATTCCTCGATGTCAGTTCGGGCGGCAATGCCGCGATCATCAACCAGGCGGGAGGCACGGTCGACATCTCGGGTGTCGACACATCGACGACCGCCGGCTCGATCGCCGGGGCCGGCGATTTCATCCTCGGCTCCAATCGATTGATTGTCGGCTCGAACGACCTTTCGACCGAAGTGAGCGGCGTGATCTCCGGCACCGGAGGCAGGTTGGAAAAAACCGGTTCGGGCACGCTGACTTTGACCGGCGCCAACACCTATACCGGCGGCACCATCATCACCAGCGCCTCCTCCAGCAGCCGCAGCACGGTGCAGCTCGGCACTGCCAGCCGCGCCGGCTCCATCCAGGGGGCGGTCAATGTCGGCAATTGGTCGACGCTCGCCGTCGTCAACGCCGATACGAGCGGCACGACGATCGCGAACAACGGTGGCTATGTCAGCTTCTACAACACCAGCACGGCGGGCAGCGCCACCATCACCAACAACACGGCTGGCGGCCTGAGTTTCAACAACGCCAGCACGGCCGGTAGCGCGACCATCACGAACGATGGCGGCCTCTCATTCGTTAACGCCAGCACAGCGGGCAGCGCGACTATCACCAACAACGGCTTTCTACAGCTCTACGGCACGAGCTCGGCGGGAAGCGCCAGCATCGTCAACAACAGCCTTGGGTCATTCTCCGAAAACACCTCTGCGGGCAGTGCCACCATCACCAACAGCGGCGCCTTGCTCTTCTACGACGCCAGCACCGCAGGCAGCGCGACCCTCATCAACAACGCTGTTGGCACCTTGGATTTCTACCAAACCAGCACTGCCAGCAATGCCGTAATCACCAACAATGGCGGCATGAGTTTCCACGATTCCAGCACGGCCGGCGGCGCCACAATCATCAACACGGGAACCGTGGGTTTTGAGAATGCCAGCACAGCCGGCAATGCCACCATCACCAACAACAACGATATGTTTTTTGGTCATTCCAGCACAGCCGGCAGCGCCACGATCGCCAACACGGGCAACCTGACATTCGGCGGCTCCAGCAGGGCCGGCAGCGCCACCATTGTCAACAACGGCGCCATGCTGTTCTCCCACCTCAGCAATGCGGACAGCGCCACCATCACGAACAACGCCACCTTGCATTTTGTCCAGGGCGCCACGGCCGGAAGCGCCGCCCTCATCAACAACGCCGGAGGCATTGTCAGTTTCGCGGCCAGCAACGGCCCGGCCATGGACAACAGGCTGAGCGCGGGGTCGATCGCCGGCGCTGGCAGCTACATCCTCGGCGCCAACGCGCTGACCGTCGGTTCGAACAACCTCTCGACGACAGTAAGCGGCGTGATTTCCGGCACCGGCTCGTTGGTCAAGACCGGCACCGGCACACTGACCCTGACCGGCGCCAACACCTATAGCGGCGGCACGACGATCTCGAACGGCGTGCTGGCGGTGAACGGCTCGATCGGTGGCACGCTCGATATCCTGACGAATGGCCGGCTGCAGGGCAGCGGCACGGTGGGGAATATGAGCGTTTCGGGCACCATCGCCCCCGGAAACTCCATCGGGACGCTCAATGTCGCCGGCAGCGTCACTTTCAATCCCGGTTCGATCTATGCGGTCGAGATCGATTCGGCGGGGCAATCCGACAGAATTGCCGCGACTGGTGCTGCCACGATCAATGGCGGCTCGGTGACGGTGCTGGCGGGGGTGGGGCCGATCAAATACGCCCCGCAGACGCAGTACACGATCCTCACCGCCGGCGGGGGGAGAACCGGCACGTTCGGTGGCGTGACCTCGAACCTCGCCTTTCTCGATCCCACGCTCAGTTATGACGCCAACAATGTCTATCTGACGATGACCCGCAACGACACCAACTTCGCGGCGATCGCCCTGAGCCGGAACCAGATCGCCGCTGGCAGCGGCATCCAGAGCCTCGGCTGGGGCAACCCGATTTACGACGCGATCCTTGGTTCGTCGGCACCACAGGCGCGGCAGGCTTTCGACCAGCTCTCGGGCGAGGTCCATGCATCGGCCAAAACCGCGCTGATCGAGGATAGCCACTTCATTCGAAACGCCGCCAATGACCGTATCCGCATGGCGTTTGATGACGCCGGCGCGACAGGCCCGACGTCGATTCGCGGCAATTTCACGTTCTGGGGGCAGAGCTTTGGCTCATTGAGTCGTACGAATGGCGATGGCAACGCCGCAGCCCTCAGCCGAAACAGCGGCGGCTTCTTCATCGGCGCGGATGCACCGGCTTTCGATGCCTGGCGTTTCGGTGCCGTTGCCGGTTACAGCCAGACGTCTTTCGACGTCAGGGGACGCCAATCCTCCGGGACCAGCGACAATTATCACGTCGGATTCTATGGCGGATCGACCTGGGGTAATTTTGCCCTCCGAACAGGTGCGTTCTATGCCTGGCACGATATTTCAACCGGCAGGGACGTGGCCTTCATCGGGTTCAGCGATCGCATGAAGGGCGATTACAAGGCTGCCACCGCGCAGATGTTCGGCGAATTCGCCTATGGTTTCAGCGCTGCAGGCGCGCGATTCGAGCCTTTTGCCAATCTTGCTCACATCAATTTCAGCACTGATCGGTTTACAGAGCGTGGCGGGGCTGCCGCGCTGACCAGTGCCTCAAACGCGACCAACACGACCTTCGCGACACTCGGTCTGCGGGCCTCGACGGCCTTTGGAATCGGCGGGAGCACGTTCACCGCAACCGGCATGGTTGGCTGGCGTCATGCTTTCGGTCCCAAGGCGCCGATTTCCACCATGCGTTTTGCAAGCGGCGGAAGCTCTTTTGCGATTGCAGGGGCACCTGTTTCCCGCGATGTTGCGATCATCGAGGCCGGTATCAGTTACGCGATGACTCCGAATGCCACCCTCGGCCTCTCCTATGGGGGTCAGTTCAGCTCAGGATTGTCCGATCAATCGGCTCGATTTAACTTCAACATCAAATTCTAAAGTACAGTGATTCGAAGGGTGAGAACGGTCATATGCGGGTCGGCGAGGGTTGTTTGAGGTTTGCGGGTATCGTCGCTTTGCAGGTGGTCTTCGCCGGGTGGGCCGGATACGCCGCTTCAGCCAGTCCTCTTCCGCCTTCAAAGCCGGACACCACGATCACCGATGCGGACACGCTCGCTGCACCGCAGCGCGATCGGATCGCTCAGGCGCCGGCTGGTGGTGCAGGCGCGTCCGGCCTTCCGGGGGGCGCATCATCGCTGAATGAAGCGCACAAGGACTGGGCGGTCGCTTGCGTCTTGCAGGGAACGGCAAAGCGCTGCGTGCTCTCACAAGTCCAGGCGCAGCAGAACGGCCAGCGCGTGCTCGCAATCGAGCTGAACGCGCCGAATGGCAACTCTGTTTCGGGCACGCTGGCCATGCCATTCGGCCTTGCGCTTGATTCCGGCGTGATCTTGCAGATCGATGACAAGCCCGCGATGCCTGTGCTGCGCTTTCGCACCTGCGTGCCCATCGGCTGTATCGTCAATATCGCCTTCGATGCGCCGACATTGGCAATGTTGCGTACGGCCAACGCGCTCAAGCTGAAGGCCACGGCCGATGGCGGGAACGCCATGCAGCTCTCGATCTCGCTGCAAGGCTTTGCCAGCGCTCTTGATCGGGTTAGCGCGCTGTCGCGCTGAAATCGGTCGTTTTCCGCCGCATAGGCCACGACCTCGCGGTGATGGGCGCCGCGCAGGATAGCTGCGCCCGGTTTTCCGGCGAGATCATTCAACCAAAGGCACGCTCAGCCCCACCTTCACCCGGTCCATCGCCACGAAGGTGCGGAAGCGTTTCACATTGTTGTTGCCGAAGAACAGACGCCGGGTCAGCGCCTCGTAGTCGCTCATTGTGGGCACGACCACGACAAGCACGAAATCTGCCTCGCCGGTGACATAGTAGCATTGCTGCACCTCCGGTGCCGCCGCGAGTTCACGTTTTGCGGCATCGATCAGTTCCGCGGTCTCGCTGATGACCTCGACTTCGACGAAAATGGTGATGGATTGCCCGATCTTCTGCGGGTCGATAACCGCGATATTTGCCTGAATGACGCCGGTTTCCTCCATGCGCCGGATGCGGCGCTGGACGCTGGGCGCGGAAAGGTTGACGGCTTCCGCAATCACACGCTGGGGCGTTGCATTGTCGCGTTGCAGCATTCGCAGGATCGCGAAGTCGAAGGAATCCAGGGCAACCGAAGGCGGAGATTTCGGCATCGGGTTTCTCGTCATGAAAGATTCTTGCATTTGTTCTTTGAAAAAAGAGCGCCTTGATCGAGCAGGACGAAATATATCTCCATCACTTACAGATGGAAATCGACGATGTTTCTACCCAATCATCACCCGGATTATCGCCAATCGCTTGATCCAATTGACGCCAAAACCCTGGGTGCCGAGGCTGCCGCGGGTGTCGAGCGGATCCTGGCGATACGCCCGGATCATGTGCCAACGCCGCTCCATGCTCTCCCGTCGCTCGCCGCCGAGCTGGGTATCGGCGCGCTGCACATCAAGGATGAGAGCTTTCGTCTCGGGCTGGGCAGTTTCAAGGCGCTTGGCGGCGCGTATGCGGTGATCCTGCTCGCGCTCGAGGAGGCGGGCCGGCATCTCGGCCGTCACGTGGACATCGCCGAGATCAACGCCCCCGAGATACGCGCGATCACTTCCGCGATGACCTTCGCCTGCGCGACCGATGGCAATCACGGGCGATCCGTGGCGATGGGGGCGGGGCTTGTCGGTGCACGCTCGAGTGTTTTCGTCCATGCCGGCGTCAGCGACGAGCGCGTGGCCGCCATCGGACGTTTTGGCGCTCGGATGATCCGGGTCGAGGGAACTTACGACGATTCGGTTCTGGAGGCGGCGCAGGTCGCGACCAGGGAGGGCTGGACCATCGTGTCCGACACGTCCTGGCCGGGTTACGAGCGTATTCCCGGGCTCGTGATGCAAGGCTATACCGCGATGATGCGGGAAGCCCTGAAGGATATCCCGGCCCCTCCCACCCATGTTTTCGTGCAGGCCGGTGTCGGCGGTGTCGCGGCGGCTGTCGCCGGGCATCTGGCGGTGGTATTCGGCGAGAAACGCCCGGTTTTCGTGGTCGTGGAACCGGCGCGGGCGGCATGCCTGTTCGCATCGGCTCAGGCAGGCAATCCGGTCAAGATCCCGCATGGCGAGCCGACAATCATGGCCATGCTCGAATGCTGCGAGCCATCGCTCGTGGCTTGGCGTGTTCTTTCGCGCGTGGCCGATGGGTTCATGACGCTGGAGGAGAATGAAGCCGTCAGGGCCATGCGGCGGCTGGCGCAGCCGATTGGCAAGGACCCTGCCATTGTCGCGGGCGAAAGCGGCGGGGTCGGTCTCGCCGGGCTTATGCAGGTCGCCGGCAGCGCGGCGGAGCGTGCGCGCCTTGGCCTTGATGCGGCATCCCGTGTTCTGGTCATCAACACGGAAGGGGCGACCGATCCGTTCGTTTACAAGGAACTCGTTGGCATGAGCCCGGAAGAGGTGCTGTCTTCCGCGCGAAGAGGACGTTGATGAACACAGGATCCATCACGGCGCGACGCCTTCTGGGACGAATTCATGAGCTCGGGGATATCGGCCGGGATGAGGCCGGGCGCCTGGTTCGCCTTGCCGCCTCCGATACGGAGAAGCTTGGGCGGGATCGGCTGCTCGCATGGCTCCGGGAGGCAGGGCTCCAGATCGCCATCGATCGGATCGGCAACATATTCGGCATATGGGCGCCGGAAAGCGCTGGTGGCAATGCAGCGCTGATGCTCGGTTCCCATATCGATACCGTGATCAATGCCGGCATTTACGACGGCTGCTACGGCGTGCTTGCCGGGCTTGAGGTGATCGAGACCCTGAAATCTGCGGGATTTCAGCCCGCGCGCCCTGTCGTCGTTGCGGCCTTTACCAATGAGGAAGGCGTCCGTTTTGCGCCCGACATGATGGGCTCGCTCGTCTATACGGGCAGCCTCGCGGTTGACGAGGCGCTTGCGACCATCGGGACTGACGGGGCGGTGCTGGGGGCGGAACTCGAGCGCATCGGCTATGCCGGCGCGATGGAGCCGGGTTTCCTGATACCCCATGCCTATATCGAACTCCATATCGAGCAAGGACCCGTCCTCGCACGCGAGGGCCAGTCCATCGGCGCCGTGACGGATCTCCAGGGCATCTCCTGGCAAAAGGTGACAGTCGCGGGCGATGCCAATCATGCCGGTACGACGCCGATGTCCATGCGACGGGATGCCGGCCACGCGGCGGCGCGGGTCGTGACCTTCCTGCGCGAGCGGGTGCGGGCATCAAACGCGCCGACGGTCGCCACAGTCGGGTGCATGGCCTTCGAGCCGAATGCCATCAACGTCATTCCCTCGCGGGCAACCTTTACCGTCGACCTGCGTGATCCTGACGAGGCGCGCCTGCAAGGCGAGGAAGCCGCGCTTGCCGACTTTCTTCAAAGGATCGCGGCTGAAGAACAGGTTGAGGTGCACGTGGAGCGGTTGGCGCGCTTCCAGCCGGTTCGGTTTGACAGCAACATCGTCACGCTGATCGAGAAAACGGCGCAAGCGCGTGGTCTCGCCTGCCGCCGCATGATCTCCGGTGCCGGGCATGATGCGCAGATGATCGCGCGGATCGCGCCCAGCGCAATGATCTTTGTGCCGAGCATCGGCGGCATCAGCCATAACCCGAGGGAACATACGCCAGAGGCCGACCTGATCGCCGGCGCCAATGTCCTCCTTGATGTCGTAACCAGCCTCGCCAGCCACTAAGGACGCCCCATGGCCATTGATCTGAGCAAGCTCTCGCAGGAAATGACGGTTTGGCGGCGAGACCTTCATGCAAACCCTGAATTCGGTTTCGAGGAAAAACGCACCAGCGCTTTTGTCGCAGCCAAATTGCGTGAGTTCGGCCTTGATGATGTGGTCGAGGGGGTCGGCGGCACCGGCGTGGTCGGCACGTTGAAGCGCGGAAACGGTAACCGCGCCATCGCCTTGCGCGCGGATATGGATGCGCTGCGCATCAATGAGCAAGGGAGCGCGGAATACCGATCGCGCAATCCCGGAATCATGCACGCCTGCGGGCATGACGGGCATACGGCCATGCTGCTCGGCGCCGCTAAAGGGCTCGCGGAGGGGGGCGGTTTCGATGGTACGGTCCGTTTCATCTTCCAGCCTGCGGAAGAATGGGGGAAGGGCGCGCTTGCCATGCTGGCGGACGGGCTGATGGAGCGCTTTCCCTTCGAGGAGATCTACGGCCTCCATAATATGCCCGGTTTGCCGGTGGGGCATTTCCAGACGAAAGCCGGGGCGATCATGTCGGCGGAGGACAATTTTGAAATTGTCCTGCACGGTGTCGGTGGCCACGCCGCGCGGCCGCATTGGGGCAACGAGGTTCTTGTCGCGGCCTGCGCGACAGTCATGAACCTCCAGACCATCGTTGCGCGTCGCCTCAGCCCGACGGATGTCGGTGTTGTCTCGGTGACGGAGCTGATCACGGATGGCACACGCAACGCACTTCCGGGCCTTGCCCGTATCCTCGGGGACGCCCGCAGCTTTCGCCCTGAGGTAAGCGCGAAGATCGAGGAGGAAATGCGCGTGATCGCAGAGGGCACCGCGCGGAGCTACAATGTCAGCGCCGAGGTTTTGTATACGCGCGAGTTCGTGCCCCTTCTGAATGATGCTGCGCTCGTCGATGAGGCGCTCGCCGCGGCTCGGGACATATCCGATCCGTCTCATGTGACGACGGCAAAAGAGCCGATGACCGGATCAGAAGATTTCGCGCGCTTTCTCGAACATGTTCCGGGCTGCTTTGCCTTTATCGGCAATGGTGAGGCCTCCGCGCCGCTTCACAATCCGAATTTTGACTTCAACGATGACGCCCTGATCCATGGCGCAAGTTTTTTCACTGCCATCGTGAGAAGGCGACTGCTTCCATCAAAGGGATGAAACGCGCCGGTTCGGTGATTGTTTTGGGCCCCAGGGGATCAACCGAGGGGGGGCAGAAGCGGACGATTTGCCCGCGCGACCGCGTTTCTGGTGTTTGGCGCGATCCGGGCATGTTTGGCCCTGAAATTTCGCCGGTTTTGCGGGCATTCCTTTGTTCGGGCCCCAGAACGAAGCAAAGTCAGCGGAAATCCGGCCGCCGCGCATGCAGCGGCCGGAATTCATTCCTGATAAAGCGCCTCGAAGAGAGCAAGCTGCTCAGGGATCAGTTCCCGGGATTTGTCCCGCCGCACGAAGACCTTGAACATCGCCTCACCGGCTCCATTGAAGAACTGCACCGAGCAGGAGCGGCGACCGTGAAATTTTCGGTCCACGAGGTAGATCGCACGACAATTCTCCGCTTTGATATGCCCGCTTATGGGGCTGTCGCCGTGGATGTTGTAGTAGCCGGCGCCAAAACTGCCGACAGGTAGGCGACCTTCGCATTCGAGCACGATATCCGGCGTGTGGACGATGAAGAGAACATCACCCCATTGCGCGAGCCGCCGCCAGATCGTCTCGAAGCGATCCGGCGCGACGAAGATCCGCATCTCCGGCGGCAGCGCCTCCAGCACGAGCTGGGTGGGAACGCCGGCTTCGCGCGCGATCGCCTCGACAACACCATCGGGCTTTGCCGCAAGCTTTTCGCGTACAAGCGCTAGGCGATCAGCGGAAATCTCCGCGCCGGGATGAACCGGCGCGCGCGCTCCGTGCGTGGCTTTGATCATCGGGTTCACTCCGCCGCGACGCTGCCGGCGCGGTTATCCTCGATGATCACCGCCTCGAAACCTTCGAATTCCGGGTGGCCGAGAATGTTGAGCGGTCCGCCCTTACCTGCATTTGCATGCGCCTTCCGGAACTGCTCGGAGGTGGTCCAGGCCTGAAAATCCGCCTTCGTCGCCCAGACCGTATGAGAGGAATAGAGCGTGTGATCCTCCTTCTCCGGCCCTTTCAGCAGCGAGAATTCGATGAAGCCTTGCAGCTCTTGCAGGTAGCTGCGGCGCGAACGCCAGACAGTCTCGAAATCGGCCTCCCGTCCCTTGATGACCTTGAAGCGATTCATGGCGATATACATGGTGTTCTCCTTACTGGATTCGTGTTGCGATCCTCCGGGAGCTACCGGAGGTTATAGTTCATCCCGATTGTGAGGGTGAAGGAGGTGGGTCCGCTCTCCGGCATGGCTGGAAACGGTTGGGCGCGCCGAGCGGCCGCAAGGGTCGCGGAATCAAGCAGCGATTGCCCCGAGGAATTCGCGAGGCTGGAAGCGATCACGCGTCCGTCGCGTCCGAGGGTCAACGTGATCGCGTTTTGCCCGCTGATCCCACGATCACGTGCCTGGTCCGGATAGTTCTTGAAGCGGTTGAGATGCGCGATGATCCGGGCGCGATAGCCCGACATCGCGCTGGCGCCCGCTGTCTGCTCGGCGCCGCTCGAACCGCCGCGCGAAGTCGCGGTGCGGGTTGTGGCGCTTTCGCCAGCGCCGGTCTGGCCGCGCGCGAGGGAGGTTGAAGCCCTTGGCCTCGGTTCCTTTTTCGCGGGTTTCTCCTTCACGGCCTCCTTCTTCAGCCGCGGTACCTCGCGTTTTGCCGGAGGTGTGATTTCCGGCAGCGATGGCAATTCACGGGGCGATGGCAGGAGCGCTGCCTCGGTCGGCAATGCCGGCGCCACGGGCGGCTCCGGCGGCGGCACCGCGATGGGTATTTCCTCAGGCGCCGGGCGTTCAACCGGGATGTCAACCGGCACAGGCTCGGGGACTGCAGACAAGGCGAGCGAGACGGGTTCCGACTTTGCACCTTCCTGGCTGGCGGCGAAATCCGCCGCGCCGACAATCAGCACGTCCATCGGCGCATCGGCACCACCCCGAGCGACATCCGTGGGCATCATCGCAGGCAGATACGCCAGCATTGCCGCCGCGGCTGCGAGATGAAGCGCGGTTGACATGGTGAGGGCGAGCACACGCAGCCACGGACGCTGCGGAAACGGAACGCGCGGGAGCGCCGTTTCCGGGGGCGACAGGGCGGGCGCCGGCGTTTCGGATTTCGCCGCCCGCGCCGCGCCGATCAGCGCATACGGAATCGCATCGGATACGATACCGACGCGGCGTGGGATGAACGTCAGCGCCGCGCCGTCTTTCAGGTCCGGAAAGGTGCTGGCTGCATACATGCGCCGCGGCCTCACATGCCGAAGCGCGTGGTGAAGCCGACCTTCGTGACAAAGCCCGGCGAGCGGTCGCCATCCCGGTATCGGCGATAGCGGACATCCCCGATATTGTCGGCGATGGCGAAGAAGCGCGTGTCCTTTGCGATCTCATAGGAAAGATCGAGCCCGACAAGGCCATAGGCTTTGCTGGAATTTGCAAGCAACGATGCTGCCGGCAGGCGCTTCTGCGCAGCGACCAATGTGACGCGCGTGCCGATCACCAGCTTCTCGTCAAGCAGGCGCAGGCCGCCCGCGATCACCATCTTGTCCGGGTAGACCGTTTCCAGCGGTTGCTTCAGCGCGACATTCTGCCCGCGGATGCTTGAACCACCAATGGAAGCAAACCAGCGACCGGCATCATAGGCGAACTCGGCCTCAACCCCGTTCAGCCTCGCCCGCGCGACATTGCTGTAGGTGAAGGTGGCGTCCGCGCAGCCTGCCGGGACGAAGGGATTGCCGCAATCGTTGCCCGGATCGGTGAACACGCCCTCAATGAAGTTCGTGACGCGGTTCTGGAATACGGACACCTTGCCGCGGAAGCTGTCACCC
Source organism: Pseudomonadota bacterium (assembly GCA_020161575.1). GTDB lineage: Bacteria > Pseudomonadota > Alphaproteobacteria > Rhizobiales > Beijerinckiaceae > Rhabdaerophilum. The sequence goes on along the minus strand of JAIUNR010000003.1, from coordinate 56,218 downwards.
TTCTTGAGCAGGTTATTGAATTTGAGGTTCAGGCCGGCTTCCAGCGTCTTGCCGATTTCCGGCTTGAGACGCGCGTTCGGAATGAAGGTGAAGGCCGAAGGTGCCGGATGCCCGCCATTCACCAATGTCTCGGTGATCGAGGGAGCACGATACCCCTCCGCGTAGGAGAGATAGGGCTGGACGCCATCAATCGGGGTGTAGCCCAGCGTTATTTTCGGCGAGACGCGCTGCCCGCGTGCCGTGGTGCCGCCACCGGAAAGTTCGTAACTGTCGAAGCGAAGGCCGGCGATCAAGTCGAAGTCTTTCCATTTCAGGTGATTCTGAACGAAGCCGCCATAGACGTTGCGCCGTCCGCCGGGCGTCGTCTCGTTACCGTTGGAGAAGTCATCCCGCGTCGCAACGCGGTCCTGGAATCCGTCTATGCCGTAGGTCAGCGCCATCTTCACCGCGCCGAAATCGAAGCGCGAGGTGTTGTTGATGTCGGCGCCGTGCGTCTCGATCCTGAAGTAGCGCCACTGGCCAATTTGGGCCGGCGTCCCGCTGATCCTGACCTGATCGGTATCGGTCGTCGTACGGTAGATGGAGATGTTGAGATTCAGCCAGTCATTGTCTGGCCGCGAGAAGGAATAGCGCGCGGCGTAATTCGAGGTGGTCACCTCGTTCGTTCGCCGCGGTGCCCTGCTGGTGCCGAGCCCGTTGGTGAAGTCGTATCTCTGCAACTGGCCGGAGAGCTTGATCGTGTGCCCGTCGCCGGGTGTCAGAATGATCTTGCCAATACCCGAGACAAGTTCCTGGCCGGAATCGGCGATGGTGAAGCCGCCGCCATCCTTGTAGGAACCGAGATTGCGGAACGAGAGACCGATAAGGCCGGACGCCCAGTCATTGGCGCGGATAGCGCCGATGCCGTGGCCATAAACGCCGTTCTGCCGCCCGCCGACAAGCGCGGAAAAGCCAAGCTCGGTGGCGAAGCGTTGCCCCGGCCGAAGAATATCGCGCGGATCGACCGTCTCGAAGGAGGCAACACCCCCGATCGCGCCGGAGCCATAGATGTTGGCCGTCGGCCCACGTGTGATGTCGACGGAGCGGATGAAGGCAGGGTCGAGGAAGAAAGCGCCATTGGCGTTGTGGCCGGAGCGCTGGAAGTTCTGCCGCGCGCCATCGACCGTCACCGCAACGCGGCCGAAATCCTGAAGACCGCGAATGTTGATCGAGGTCGCGGGGTCGCTGGGGTTTTCCTGCGTCGTCACGCCCGGCATCTGGCTGACGATGGTGCCGATGCGCTGCGGCATCTGGCGCTGGATATCCTCGCGCCCGCGCACCGAGACCGGCGCCAGTGCATCGACCGCGCGCTCCTCCTGTTTCGTCGCGGTAACGGTGATTTCGTCGAGCGGCGTCGGCGGCTGCACCTGCTGCGCGGTGGCGGGTGCGGCCAGCGCCGCGAGGATGGTGAAAGAGAGCGGCGCGTTGAGCGCCGCGGGCAGAGAACGACCCATGATTGACCCCAGACCTGACATTTGTCGCGGCTGGCTGGCTCGCCGCGCGGCAGGGCGCGGATCATGGCTGGCTGGCTCGAATTCTTGACGCGCGAAAGAGCAGAACGGCTCGGCGCTTGACCCCGTCTATGAAATCTGGCACTCGCAGTCAACATACTATCTATATGAAATTGCTCAGTTTTTAGACTTTCTAAACTGGGTTCCACACTGGAATATCTCCAAAATGACCGTGAAGCCGATGACACCGAACACGAATTTGCCGCCGCCAGCCCCCCTATCGATCGAGCCGGCGATCACCAATTCAGAGCCGCGCCGGATCGATGTTGGCGCGGTTCTCGCCGACCAGCGCGAGGTGGTGCTGATGCATAACGGCGAGGCCTATCGGCTGCGCATCACCGCCAACAACAAGCTCATCCTGACAAAGTGAATTCTGCGCCGGGCGATCCCAGCAGCGCATGAATGCGAGACCCGAGGGCCTTCCATGCATCAACGAAACCGTACGATCTCCCGGCCTCTAATCGTAGGTCTGGCCGGTGCCGCCGCGCTGCTTGCCGCGGCGATGTCGTTGCCGTCGCGCGCGGTGGAAGCCCCTGCGAAGCGCATTGTCGCGGTTGGTGGCGTGATCACCGAGATTGTCTATGCGCTTGGCCGGCAAGACCTCATCGTCGGCGTTGACTCCACAAGCCAGTTTCCCGCCGTCGCATTGAAGGAAAAGCGCGATATCGGCTATGTCCGGGCGCTTTCGGCGGAGGGCGTCCTCTCGCTTGCGCCGGATCGGGTCCTCGCGATCGAGAGCGCCGGCCCGCCCGATGCACTCAAGCTGATCCGCGCGGCGGGCATCACCGTCGCCACGTTGCCGGAGGATCTGACCGAGGCCGGTGTTCTGGCCAGAATACGGATGGTCGGCGGCGCAATTGGCATGATAGCGGCGGCGGAAGCGCTCGCCGCTTCCGTCGAGGCTCGCTTCATGGCGCTGGCAACGGAGCGGGCGCGGATCGCCGCGCCGCGCCGGGTGCTGTTCGTTCTCTCGATGCAGAATGGCCGGGTAATGGTGGGCGGACGCAATACCTCCGCCGCCGCCATTATCGCGCTGGCCGGCGGCATCAACGCCGCGGAGGCGGTCGAGGGATTCAAGCCCTTGTCCGATGAGGGGCTGATCGCCGCCGCACCGGATGTCATCGTGATGATGCAGCGCGGTGGTCATGCGACCAGCGCGGACGAGGTATTCGCCCACCCGGCGTTCCGGCTGGTTCCGGCGGCGAAAACCCGCGCATTGGTTTCGATGGATGGGCTCTATCTGCTCGGCTTCGGGCCTCGCGCGCCGGAGGCTGCCCTCGATCTGATGATGGCGGTCCACCCGGAGCATCCCGGCGCGGCAAGGCGTCGCGCTGAAATGCCGCAGCGATTGGCGAGGTAGCGATGTCTTCGTGCCTTCCCGATTCCACCGCGGCTGAACCGTGCGCAGTGACAGATGCGCTCGGAGATCTGTCCCGGCATCAGGACTATCGCAACCGTTTCGCATTCCTGATCTGCGGATCGGCGATGCTTGTGCTGGTGCTGCTCTCGATGACGCGGGGGGCGGTGTTCATCCCTGCGCACGACGTGTTCGATGTACTCGCGCGGGCGCTCACGGGGGAGGATCTGGCCGGAAACCGGCACGCTCTGGTCGTCCTGCATATTCGCCTGCCGCGTACGCTGCTGGCGATGTTGGTGGGGGCCTCGCTGGCGCTCTCTGGCGCGATCATGCAGGGGCTCTTCCGCAACCCGCTGGCGGATCCGGGATTGATTGGCGTTTCCGCCGGGGCTGCCCTTGCTGCCGGGGTCACGATCGTGCTTGGCGAGCGCTACCTTACACCGCTGATCGGTCGAGCGCCTTTCGCGCTTCTGCCTGCCGGCGCCTTCATCGGCGGGCTGATCTCGACGCTTGCGCTCTACGCGATCGCGACACGGCAGGGGCGGACCTCAATCGCCACGATGCTGCTTGCCGGCGTGGCGCTTGGTGCGCTTTCGGGGGCTGCCTCGGGTTTTCTCGCCTATCTCTCCGATGATCGGCAGCTGCGCGATCTTACTTTCTGGGCGCTTGGCAGTTTCAGCGGCGCAAGCTGGGGCAAGATCGGTGTTGTCGCGCCGATCATCCTCGCGCTGGTTGCGGCGGCGCCGTTTCTTGCGCGCGGGTTGAACGGGCTTGCCCTCGGGGAGGCGGAAGCCTTCCACCTTGGCCTTGATGTGCAAAGGATCAAGGCGGCGGCAATCCTGCTTGTGGCGGCTGCGGTGGGCGCGGGCGTCGCGGCGGCTGGCGCGATCGGCTTCGTCGGCATCGTGGTGCCCCATCTGGTGCGGCTGGCGCTTGGCGCCAATCACCGCATCCTGCTGCCGGCTTCGGCACTCGGCGGCGCGATCCTGCTTCTTGGCGCGGATATCCTGGCGCGCAGCGTCGTTGCGCCCGCCGAATTGCCGATCGGCATCGTGACAGCGGCGATCGGCGCGCCCTTCTTTCTCTGGTTATTGCTGCGGCGTGGCGGGAGTCTTGGCGCATGAACGGTTCAGACATGCCGCCGGTTCTCGAGGCGCGCAACGTCTCCTTCAAGACAGGCGGCGCGATGCTGGTGCGCGACGCTTCGCTCGCGCTCAGGCCGGGACGATTGACGATCGTGATCGGTCCCAATGGTGCCGGCAAGAGCACGTTGCTCAAGCTGATGAGCGGAGAGATTGCGCCCTATGCCGGCGATGTTCTTTCGCTCGGGGTCCCGATTTCCGTAATCCCGGCCTGGCGCCTGGCCTGTCGGCGCGCTGTCATGGCGCAGGCGAACCGGATGACCTTTCCTTTCGCGGTACATGAAGTCGCGCGCCTCGGGCTTGAGAGCGTCGGTCGCGCCAAGTCCCGCGTCGAGATCGAGAGGATCATCAGCGAGGCACTGGCCGCGGCGGATGTGAGCCCGCTTGCGGGGCGCGGCTATCTGAGCCTCTCCGGCGGGGAGCAGCAGCGTGTGCAATTCGCCCGTATCCTCTGCCAGCTCGCGGCCGGGCGCGATACCGAACCAGTACAGGCCATGCTGCTTGACGAACCGATTGCCAGCCTAGACCTCTGCCACCAGCTTGGCCTGCTCGATGCCACCAAAGCGCTGGTGCGCGAGAAGAACATCGCGGGGCTTGCCGTGCTTCATGATCTCAACCTTGCGGCTGCTTATGCCGATGACCTGGTTGTCGTGAATCGCGGGCAGATTGTCGCGAGAGGTGCGCCCGATGATGTGCTCACGCGCGAGTTGATCCGGGGGGTATTCCGCGTGGAAATGCGGGAGGCCAGTTTGTTCACCGGCCATGTCCCGTTCACGCGATCGCAGCTTCGCGTGTGAGGGGAAATCGGAGACATCCCTGACGAAGTCCGCTTCCCGGTGCGAGCTTGGAGGGCTCCTCGCCGGCGCCGGCTCGAAGCCTCCGCGGATACTGATCCATAGTCGCCAAGGCGCCGGGCTGTCGGTATCCGCGCTTTCGTCAGGATGCGCGCTGCATCAGGCGCGCAAGGACTTCGCGCTCCAGTTCTGCGAATTCCGGCGTGCCCCGCTTGCGCGGACGTGGCAGGTCAATGCGCAGATCAAGCGTGACCCTCCCGTCTTCGATCAGGACCACGCGATCGGCGAGGGCGATGGCCTCCGGCACATCATGCGTCACCATGAGCGCCGTGAAGCCCTTGTCGAGCCAGACACGTTCGAGCAGGCCTTGCATCTCGATCCGGGTCAAGGCGTCGAGCGCGCCGAGCGGCTCGTCGAGCGCGAGGATTCCGGGACCGCTGACCAGCGCCCGCGCGAGCGCCACACGCTGCTTCTGTCCGCCCGAGAGCACGGACGGCCATTCCTCAGCCCTGTCCCCGAGGCCAACGGCACCCAAGGCAAGCGCTGCTTGGTTCCGCCGTGTTTCCGGTTCAGGCCGGTCTCCGGCGCCGATCGCGACGTTCTCGGCAATACTGGCCCACGGCAAAAGCCGTGGCTCCTGAAACATCACCCGGACATCGCTGCCGTGCCGTTCACGACCCTCCGGCCCGAAGGCGACGATTCCGCTGGTTGGAGAGTCGAGCCCGGCAAGAAGACGCAGGAAGGTGCTTTTACCGCACCCGCTGCGGCCGATGATAGCGACGAATTCACCGGCCCGGACATCGAGGTCGAGACTGTCGAGCACGTTGCGGCCCGAGAAGGTCTTGGTCAGCCCATAGACGGCGAATTCAAGTGCCGCGGGTCGCTCGGGCTCAGGTTCCGCAATTGCGGGCGGAATGAAGGGCGCCTCGTGGCCGAAGCCGCCGATTTCAGCTGCAAAGGTAAGCATTGTACACCTCAGATCTTGTGATAGGCGGGGTTCCAGGCGAGCGTGCGGCGTTCGAGCCACCTGGCGGCGCTGTCGGCCAGTTTGCCCAGCAGCGCATAGACGACGATCGCGAGGACCACGATATCGACCAGCATGAATTCGCGAGCATGCATGGCCATGTAGCCGATGCCCGAGGTTGCCGCGATCGTCTCTGAAACGATCAGCGTCAGCCACATGATGCCGAGCGCATAGCGCAGTCCGACAAAGATCGAGGGGAGGGCGCCGGGAAGGACCACCTTGCGGAAGAGGTTGAACGGCCCGATCCCGTAGGAGCGCGCCATCTCGATCAATTGCGGGTCGACATTCCGCACGCCATGAAACGTGTTGATGTAGATCGGGAAGAAGACGCCAAACGCGGTGAGAAAGAGCTTCGCGCCCTCGTCAATGCCGAACCACAGGATGACCAGCGGAACCAGCGCGAGATTCGGGATGTTCCTGACCATCTGGAATGTCGAATCCGTCAGCTTCTCGGTGGTCCGTGACAATCCGTTCGCGAGGCCGAATCCGAAGGCAAGCGTGCCGCCGACGAGGAAACCTGAAATCGCGCGTTTGAAGCTGATGGCAATGTTTTCAGGCAGCTCGCCACTCAATGTCAGCCGGTATCCTGCCGCCAGCACCTCGCTGGGGGCTGGCAGAAACTCCGCCTTGATCAGCCCCAGCGAGGCGCCCGCCTGCCAGAGCGCGATGATGATTGCCGGAACAATCCATGGAACAAGCCCCGGTATCCGCGCTGAAAGCGCCATGTGGATTGAAGGCAAACGCAGTTTTCGGGGGAGATAGGCAATGCCCTGCGTGATGTCGGTCATGGTACTCACTCCGCCGCTACGGCCGGGCGGAATCCTGTTCCGCTGACACCGAATTCGCCCACCGGAGTCGCATGGCTGCGCTTCGGCACCGCCCCGATCCCGAGTTCCGGGAACAGCAATTCGGCAACCTTGTATGCTTCCTCAAGATGGGGATAGCCGGAGGCGATGATCGTCTCGATCCCGAGATCCTGATACTCCCGAAGCCGCTTCGCGACCGTTTTCGGATCGCCGACCAGAGCAGTTCCGGCGCCTCCGCGCACGAGCCCCACGCCAGCCCAGAGGTTTGGCGCGATCACCAGCTTGTCTCGCCGGCCGCCACCATGGAGCGCGCTCATGCGCTTTTGCCCGACGCTGTCGCTTTCAAGCGCGAACTTGGCTTGCGCGGCAGCAATCGCTTCCTCGGAAATGTCGCCGATAAGCCGGTCCGCCGCGGACCATGCCTCGGCCTCGGTCTCACGGACAATGAGGTGAATGCGCAAACCGAATTTCACCTTCCTGCCACGTGCTTTCGCGCGTTGGCGGACAGCATTGAGTTTCTCGTCCACCTGATCGAGGGGTTCGCCCCAGGTGAGATAGGTCTCCACATGCTCCGCTGCGACGTTGAGCGCGGGATCGGAGGAGCCGCCGAACCACACGGGCGGGCGCGGTTTCTGCACCGGCAGGAAGCCGAGTTGGGCGCCTTTGACGCGGATATGCTGGCCTTCGAAATCAACCCGCTTGCCTTCCAGAAGCTGGTTGTAGACGGTGAGAAACTCCGCCGCATGGGCGTAGCGCTCGTCATGGTCGAGATGCACGCCGTCACCCGCCAGTTCCGTGGCGTTGCCGCCCGACACGATGTTGACGAGGAATCGCCCGTTCGAGATGCGATCGAGCGCGGCCGCCTGCCGGGCGGCATAAGCGGGACTTGTCACGCTCGGCCGTAAGGCCAGGAGAAAACGCAACCGCTCCGTATGCGTCGCGAGCGCTGCGGCGGTGATCCAGGGATCGTCGCAATTCTTGCCGGTGGGGATCAGCACGCCGCCGAAACCGAGCCGGTCGGCAGCTTGCGCGATCTGTTTGAGATAGTCGAAATCAGCCGGGCGATGCCCCTTCTTCGTGCCGAGGTAAGTGCCATCCCCGGAGACGGGGATGAACCAGAAGAGATCGAGTGGATTACCTGCGCTCATGATGGTGTTCCTTTGAAATTGTGTCGCGGAGGACCGGCAAATCAGGCCGAGGGCTTCCAGACCCAGATGATGTCGCGGATGTTGATGGCCTTCGGGATCAACCCGAGACGGTGGAAGCGATCCGCGATAGCCTGCTGCTGGGTGGCAATCGCGTCATTGAGCGGAAGGAAGTTGAACTCCGTCCGGGCTACTGTTCGCTGCTGCGCGGCGAGTTCCACCCCGCTCGCCTGAGCGAAGAGTTTTGCTGCCTGATCGCGGTTCGTGCTGGCCCAATTGGTGGCTTTGGCAAGTTCATCGTTGATCGCGCTGACGATGCCGGGGTGCTTCTGGGTGAAATCCTTGTTTGCCAGAAAGTAGGAGTTCTGCGCCGCGGCCTCGGGTTTTACCGGAAGCGGCCGGGCATCGCGGTTCAGTTCCGCCAGGGCATAGAAGGGGTCCCAGATCGTCCAGGCATCGATGGAACCGCGCGTGAACGCGGCGGCGGCATCCGCCGGCGGCAAATATTGCGGCTGGATATCGTTGAAGCTCAACCCGACGCTCTCCAGCGCGGCGATCGTGAAGTTATGTGCGCTCGAGGCCCTGGCGATCGCCACCTTCTTTCCCTTGAGATCCTCCAGCTTCCGGATCGGCGAATCCTTGGGAACGACGATAGCCTGCGTATTGCCCCGGCCTGGCAACGTTGCGACATAGAGGAGGTTTGCCCGCGCCGCCTGCGCGAAAATCGGCGGTGTATCGCCGACGGTGCCATAATCGATGTTGCCGGTGTTCAGCGCCTCAAGAAGCGGTGGGCCGAAGGTGAATTCCACCCATTTCACGGAAGCGCCGATTGATTTGAAACGCTTTTCAAACAATTCCTGTTCTTTGGCGATCAGCAGCACACCGCTTTTCTGGTAGCCGATGCGGATTTCCTTTGGGGGTTCCTGAGCATGCGCCCGGCCAAGAAGGCCCGGAACCGCGAGAGAAGCCGCGCCTGCGGCGAGTAAATGACGTTTCGTGATCATATTTGATCCCTTTTCATGTTGGGGGGAGTGTTCAGGCGATTGCGGAGAAATCGTCCGGCTCGAAGGGGTCGTATTGGCCACGCCAGTAGAGGAGGGCGCTGCCCTCGTCGGAATGGCGGGTCGCGAGCACCCGGCCGATGACGATGGTATGGCTGTGACGCTCGATCAGCTCCTCGACCGCGCAATCGATCGAGGCGAGCGCATCGACCAGGATCGCGGCCCCGGATTCGAGCGTATCCCATTCCGCATCGACGAAACGGGCCTCGCCCTTGATGCCGCCACGCCCGGCGAAACGATTGGCGATATCGATCTGATGCGGACGAAGAAAATTGACCGCGAAGACGCCGCTGTCGCGAATGGCGTAATAGGATGACGACGCGCGGTTCACGGAAACAGTGATGCGCGCCGGATCGACGGAGAGCGAGGAAACCGAAGTGGCGGTAAAGCCGGTCCGCTTGGGTGCGTGTCCGGTTGTGATGACGCTGACCCCGCTGGCGAGCTGACGCAGCGCCTTGCGCAATCCTTCCGAAACCGGAACGCCTCCGGGCGCTTCGGGCACCGGCTGCGCTCGGTCCGTTTTGGGAGCATGGAGCTGAATTACGGTCATGAGGCATCCCTTCTGCTGAAGCGGGGCTACAAAAAAGCAGCACCTCGTTCCTCAAAACGGAAGCAGAGGGAGGCGTTCCTGTGAAATATCGATATTGTATAAGTTTATTTGAATATCGAATTTCAATAATGGCGTAGAAATGTTGTGCCTTTTTGCGTGGATCGGTAGAAAAATAGGCTAAATGGTGCACCTGAGAGAGTTTTTGTATTTCATTGCGTGCAGAGTTCTGGCCTAATCATCATCTTCATATAAGCAATTCATATTTATTTTGTTTGGCAAAGCGAACCCACTGCGTAGCGTACATGCGTTCCGGTCAACAGGAGGTCCGTATGCCCTGCCGTCTTTCCCGTCGCCTTAGCCTTGCGGCTTTTCTTGCGGTCTCTGCAGCCGCCACGATCCCGTTTGCCGCCCGAAGCGCCGATTTCACGCTCCTGAATGTTTCCTACGATCCGACCCGTGAACTTTACGCGGAGGTCAACGCGGCCTTCGCGAAGAAGTGGGTGGCCGAGACCAAGGACAAGGTGACGATCCGCCAATCACATGGCGGTTCGGGCAAGCAGGCGCGCTCGGTGATTGACGGGCTGGAAGCCGATGTCGTGACTCTCGCGCTTGCCTATGATGTCGATGCCCTGCACCAGAACGGCAAGCTGATCCCCGCTGACTGGCAAAAGCGCCTGCCGAACAATGCCTCGCCCTATACCTCGACGATCGTGTTCCTCGTCCGCAAGGGCAATCCAAAGGGCATCAAGGACTGGGGTGATGTCATTAAACCGGGCGTCGAGATCATCACGCCCAACCCGAAAACCTCCGGCGGCGCCCGTTGGAACTATCTGGCGGCTTGGGCTTATGCCCTGAAGCAACCAGGCGGCAACGATGCGAGCGCGAAGGATTTCGTCAGCAAGCTGCTGAAGAACGTGAAAGTGCTCGATTCCGGCGCGCGCGGCGCGACCACGACCTTCGTGGAGCGGGGCATCGGCGACGTATTCCTTTCTTGGGAGAACGAAGCCTTCCTTGCTTTGAAGGAATTCGGCCCGGAGAGGTTCGAGATCGTCACGCCGTCAATCTCGATCCTTGCCGAACCGCCGGTTTCGGTGATCGACAAGGTTGTCGACAAGCGCGGCACCCGGAAGGTCGCGGAGGCCTATCTGAACTTCCTTTACTCAAAGGAGGGGCAGGATATCGCCGGCAGGCATTTCTATCGCCCGCGCGACCCGGAAGTCGCCGCGAAATACGCCGCGACGTTCAAACGCGTCAATCTCATCACCATCGATGATGTCTTCGGCGGCTGGGACAAGGCTCAGGCTACCCATTTCCGTGATGGCGGCATTTTCGATCAGATCTACGGCAAATAGGCCGGTGATCGACCTGCGGCGGCTTTGGGGCCGCCCTTTCATGCGTGCAATCAGGATTGTCATCGATGACGAAGATCGTGATCGTTCCCGGCCTGAACAACAGTGGCCCCCAGCATTGGCAGAGCTGGCTGGAGACCCGTGTTCCGTCCGGCAGCAGAATTGTTATGCCCGATTGGGCAACGCCAGACCTCAAGGGATGGACGCAGGCGGTTCTCGACGCGCTCGAAAAGGTCGGACCAGGAGCGATCCTTGTCGCTCATAGCTTCGGGTGCCTCGCTACTATCCGCGCCCTTCAGCGCAGCCGGCGAAACGCAATGGGGGCTTTGCTCGTTGCGCCGGCTGATCCGGTGAAATTCCACCTCGATCGTGATGCTTTTTCCCTTCCTCTTCCAATCCGCTCCGTTCTGGTCGGCTCGGAGAACGACCCCTGGATGAGATGCCGCGACGCACAGGAGCTGGCACATGGCTTGGGGGCGGAGTTTCTGAATCTCGGTCGTGTCGGGCATATCAATGTCGAATCCGGGCATGGCCCGTGGCCGGGCGTGACCAAGCTTGTCAGGGGGCTCGAACGTCCGGTTGTCCGGACATTCCGAACGGAATTTTCCGCTCGATCGGCGGTCCGATAGGCCGGTTTCCGGAGGCAGAGCGGATTCGTGTCGTTCTTCGGCCTGATCGTGACATCCACGCTCTAAGAACCGGCCGGAAAAGAGAACCCGTTTCTAGCGCAAATCTGCTTCTAAGCATCTGAAAATAAATTGGTTCCGAATTCCGAATGCATCGCCCTCTATCTGGGCCGCTCTTTCCATTGCAGGTGTCTCATGCTGATGCGCAAACTTCTTGGTCTCACAGGTCTGGCTGCTTCCAGCCTGCTCATTTTGTCGGTGACGGCGTTCGCGCAAGCACCGCAAAGCCTGCTCAACGTTTCCTACGATCTGAGCCGGGAGCTCTACAAGGATATCAACCCGGCTTTTGTCGCGCATTGGAAGGCCAAGACGGGTAACGCGATCGCGATCAACCAATCGCATGGCGGTTCCAGCAAGCAGGCGGGCTCGATCATCGGTGGCCTTGAGGCGGATGTCGTCACGATGAACCAGTCACCGGATATCGATATTCTGGTGGAGCGCGGCGGGCTCGTCTCGAAGGATTGGCGCAAGGCCTTCCCTTTCGAGGCCGCGCCCTATTCAACGACCACGGTTTTCATCGTGCGCAAGGGAAATCCGAAGGGCCTCAAGGATTGGACCGATCTCGCCAAGCCCGGCATTCAGGTGATCGTGCCGAACCCGAAAACCTCCGGCAATGGCCGCTACACCTATCTCGCGGCCTGGGGGTTCGCGCTGAAATCCTCGGGGTCGGAAGCCGGCGCCAAGGACTTCGTGAAGAAGCTTTTCGCCAATGTGCCGGTTCTCGACGGTGGCGGGCGCGGCGCGACAACGACCTTTGCCCAGCGTGAAATCGGCGATGTCCTTGTTACCTTCGAGAACGAAGCGCCCGCGCTGGCGAAGGAGTTCGGCGAAGGCAAGTTCGAGGTGATCTACCCTTCCTTGAGCGTGGAAGCATCCGCTCCGGTCGCGATCATCGAGAAGGTTGCCGATAAGCGCAAATCGCGCGATGCGGCCAAAGCCTACCTTGATTTCCTCTTCTCCGCAGAGGGGCAGGAGATCATTGCGAAGCATAACTTCCGTCCGAGCGATCCCGCGATCCTCGCCCGGTTCAAGGATCGCTTCCCGCCGATCAAGAGTTTTCGCGTCGAGGATCTCCTCGGCGGCTGGGAAAAGGTTCAGACCGCGCATTTCGCGGACGGCGCGAACTACGATCAGATCATGGCGGGGCGCTGATGGCGGGGCATTCCTCCCGTAAGGTCCTGCCTGGATTTGACCTGACGCTCGGCGTCACGGTGGTCTATCTTTCGCTGATCGTGCTCATCCCGCTTTGCGCGGTGTTCATCAAGACGGCAAGTCTCAGTCTGGAGCAGCTCTGGAACACGATCAGCGCGCCGCGCGCTGTCGCGTCCTATCGGCTCTCCTTCGGAACCTCGCTGCTGGCCGCGGCGGTCAATGCGGTGTTCGGCTTCATTCTGGCCTGGGTTCTGGTGCGCTATTCCTTCCCCGGCAAGAAGCAGGTCGATGCGCTGATCGACCTGCCTTTCGCCTTGCCGACCGCTGTTGCCGGGATCGCGCTCACCGCGATCTATGCCAAGAACGGCTGGATCGGGCAGCATCTCGAACCGCTCGGGATCAAGATAGCCTTCACGCCAACGGGCGTCTTGGTGGCGCTGATCTTTATCGGGTTGCCCTTTGTGGTTCGGACCGTTCAGCCGGTGCTGGAAGACCTCGACGCCGAATACGAGGAGGCCGCCGCCAGCCTCGGTGCGACGCGCTGGCAGACCGTGACACGTGTTGTGCTTCCGGCCGTGTTGCCGGCGCTCACCACCGGGTTTGCGCTGGCTTTCGCGCGCGGCGTGGGGGAATACGGATCGGTGATCTTCATTGCGGGCAACATGCCGCTGATTTCTGAAATCACCCCGCTGATCATCATCACCAAGCTCGAACAATACGATTATGCCGGTGCGACCGCGATCGCGGCGGTGATGCTGGTAATCTCGTTCGCGCTCCTGCTGATCATCAACCTGTTGCAGGCCTGGTCCGCAAGACATGGCAGAAGGGCGACCTGATGGCCGGAAATGTCACATCCTCATTTGCGGCCACTGGCAGCGCGCGCTTCGAAAACCGGAGCGCCACGCGCGATTCCGGCGCGGTCAGGATCATCCTGCTTGCGCTCGGCCTCGGGTTTTTCGCGCTGTTCCTGCTGCTGCCGCTGATCGTGGTTTTTGCGGAAGCTTTCCGTAAAGGCTTCGATACGTATTGGGCCGCGCTTTTTGACCCCGATGCGCTCTCCGCCATCCGGCTCACTTTGATTGCCGCCGCGATTGCGGTGCCACTCAACCTCGTCTTCGGTGTTTCCGCCGCTTGGGCCATCGCGAAATACGATTTTCGCGGCAAGGCCCTGCTCACGACTCTGATCGACCTGCCGTTCTCGGTGTCGCCGGTGATCGCGGGGTTGATTTATGTGCTCATTTTTGGCGCACAAGGCTGGTTCGGCCCGACATTGGCGGGATACGATATCAAGATCATCTTCGCGCTCCCCGGCATCGTTCTGGCGACGATCTTCGTCACTTTCCCCTTCATCGCGCGCGAGCTGATCCCCTTGATGGAAGCTCAGGGCTCCGATGAGGAGGAAGCCGCCATTGTCCTCGGAGCTTCGGGTTGGCAGGCCTTCTGGCGGGTTACGTTACCCAACATCAAATGGGGCCTGCTTTACGGCGTAATCCTGTGCAACGCCCGTGCAATGGGTGAATTCGGCGCGGTTTCCGTCGTTTCCGGCCATATCCGCGGCCTGACCAACACGATGCCGCTGCATGTCGAGATTCTCTACAACGAATACCAGTTCGCCGCCGCCTTCGCGGTGGCCTCGTTGCTCGCGCTTCTCGCGCTTTTCACGCTTGCCATGAAGAGTTTCATCGAGTGGCAGGCACGCCGGACACCTGAAAAGGAAATTCAGCCATGAGTATCCGCGTTGAGAACATCGCCAAGCGTTTCGGCGCTTTCACGGCTTTGGGTGATATCACGCTGGACTTCCCCAAGGGCGAGCTGACAGCCTTGCTGGGGCCATCCGGCTGCGGCAAGACCACATTGCTACGCATCATCGCCGGGCTTGAGACCGCTGATTCCGGCCGCATCCTGATCGAAGGCCGGGACGCCACGAAGAAGCATGTCCGTGAAAGGCAGGTCGGGTTCGTCTTTCAGCATTACGCCCTGTTCCGACATATGAGCGTGTTCGAGAATGTCGCCTTCGGCCTGCGCGTGAAGCCGCGTCGCGAGCGGCCGCCCGAAGCGGTCATCCGCAAGAAGGTCATGGCGTTGCTGGACCTCGTCCAACTGGCATGGCTTGCCGATCGTGCACCGGCCCAACTCTCGGGCGGGCAGCGGCAGCGTATCGCGCTGGCGCGCGCGCTGGCTGTCGAACCGCAGGTTCTCCTGCTCGACGAACCCTTTGGCGCGCTTGATGCCAAGGTTCGCAAGGAGCTCAGGAGCTGGCTCCGGCAATTGCATGACGACCTGCACATCACCTCGATCTTCGTCACGCATGACCAGGAAGAAGCGCTGGAGCTTGCCGACCGGATCGTGGTGGTGAATCAGGGCAGGGTGGAACAGGTCGGCTCGCCGAAGGCTGTCTACGAGAAGCCAGCCAATGCCTTCGTCTATGGTTTTCTCGGTTCGTCGAATGTCCTTGAGGGCTCCGTCAGGAACGGCATGTTCCACACGGATGGAGGCGATTTTCTCGTCGAGAACGCGACCGGCGTTCATCCTCACGCCACCGCCTATATCCGCCCGCACGATCTGGCGATCGACAGGAGCGCGAATGCCAAGGGGATCGCCGCGCAGGTGCGCCGCATCCTGGCTTTTGGTTCTGTGGCGAGGGTCGAGCTTTCTGGCATCACCGGCGAAAATCATTTCGAGGTCGAAATACCGGAGCGTGATCTTACGGATCTCGATCTTTCTCCCGGCAATACCGTGCATCTCGTTCCAAAGAGCTTGCGCGTATTCCCGCATGGCGAGGCGGGCTCGCGATGAATTTCCAGCAGCTGCGGATCATCCGCGAGACGGTGCGACGCAGATTTAACCTCACCGAGGTCGCCAATGCGCTCGCGACATCGCAATCCGGTGTTTCCAAGCATATCAAGGACCTCGAGGACGAGCTTGGGGTCGAACTCTTCGTCCGGCGCGGCAAGCGGCTGCTCGACCTGACCGAGCCCGGACGCGAGATCGTCGGTTTTGTCGAGCGCATCCTCACCGATGCCGGCAATATCAAGCGCATCGCGGATCAGCTCTCGAAGGCGGATGAAGGGCAGCTCACCATCGCGACCACGCATATGCAGGCGCGCTATGCCCTCCCGCCGATCATAGCCGGCTTCCGCCGGGCCTTTCCGAATGTGCATCTCGTGCTGCACCAATCGAGCCCTGCCGAGATCGTCGCCATGTTGCAGGAGGGACGCGCCGATATCGGCATCGCGACCGAGGCCGTGGCCAGCAACCCGGAACTCGTGGCTTTTCCCTATTATTCCTGGCGTCATGCCGTGATCACGCCCAAGGGACACCCGCTCGACAGGCCAGGCAGGCTGGAGCTTGCAGATTTGGCCCAATACCCGATTGTCACTTATCATCATGGATTCACCGGGCGCCCCGCGATCGACCGTGCCTTCGAAAAGGCTGACCTGAAGCCCGACATCGTCATGGAAGCCATCGATGCCGATGTCATCAAGGCCTATGTCGAACTTGGGCTCGGCGTGGGGATCATTGCGGCGCAGGCCATCGATCCGCTGCGTGACAACGGCCTGGCGGCGCTTCCCAGCGCCCATCTCTTTGAGGAAAACACCTCGCATATCGCCTTGCGCCGCGGGCGCTTTTTGCGTGGGTTTGCCTATCGCTTCATCGAGGCTTGCCGCCCGGATTTGACGGAATCCGCCATCAAGAAGCAGTTTCTGCCGGAGGATTGAGCAAGAGGAATGCAGCGGAAGTGCATCCTGGCCGGTCCGGTTTTCCAAATTTTCCACCACCCGGTTCGATTTGGGGTGGGCGCGGACAAAGCACTGATTCAATTATAAAAAATGTCGCGTTGCGCTCAAACCCGCTCAAGCGTCACACCGTAGCGTGCGGCGGCGGCGGCAATGTGCTGCTGCATCGCGCGTGCCGCACCCTCGGGATCGCGCGCGGCGAGGCGCGCGCAGATCAGCCTGTGTTCTGCGAGGGTTTCGGAGAGGCGTGGCAAAGAGCCCATCGGCAGGCGCTGGCTTTCGACCATCATATCCCGCATCGGACGGTACATGCCTGCCAGGGCGGGGTTGCCGGCCAGTTCGAAAACCAGATCATGGAACTGTTCGTCGGCGGTGGCGACTCCGATGAGATCGCCGGCGCGGATGGCGGTGGCCATATCCTCGACGAGTTGTTCCAGGCGCGCCGTCGCCGCTGCATCAACACGGCGCGCGGCCAGCGAGGCTGCAAACCCTTCCAGCCCAAAGCGCGCCTCATAGACATCGCCCGGGCTGCAGCGGTTCGAGAAACGCCAGATCGGCGGGCGCCCGTCCGGCCCGGCGACATAAACCCCGGATCCGACCCTGATCTTCACGAGACCCATGGTCTCCAGCATGGTCAGCGCTTCGCGCAGGGATGGACGGCTGATCCCGAGTTCGTCCGCCAAGTCGCGCTGCGAGGGCAGGCGATCACCCGCTTTGAGTCCGCCGCTCAGGATGAGCCGTTGAAGGTGTTCGACGACGCCGCGCGCCAGCGGCGACCGCTCGGCCTGATCACGCCCCCAGCCTGTTAATTCGTGGCCCGACATACGCCCCCCTGACGTCTCCGATTGCCCATTTCCACCCTTCCTTCTGGAGCTTCCAAGGCTTCTGGAGGCAGTCTTTGATCGATTCGGCCCATTTCGACAGCGCCCTCTTGACGCGCATGGAAATCTCGCACACAAGAATTGGTAAGACCGATCTTACCAATTATCAACAAGGATCGGCTCGGCCGTCGGTCACGCTGTGGCAGGAAGGCCGTCATCGGTCATGGTTTGCCTGTCTGCGTCTTAAGCGCGGCGCCATGGTCCAAACGCGGAGGAAACAGAATGTTCGGTTCAATCGGAAAAAAGGCGGCGCTGCTCGGCGCCGCTCTCGGGATTGCGTTTGCGAGCGGCGCCAATGCGCAGGAACTGAAGCTCGGCGCGAATATCGGGAACGTGCCCTGGCAGTTCCAGGATGCCAAAGGCGATTTCGTCGGCTTCGAGATTGATCTTGCCAATGAAGTCGCCAAGCGGCTCGGCATGAAGGTGAAGGTCGTCAACATCCCGTTCAACGGGCTTTTCGCGGCGGTTCAATCCGGGCAGATCGACGCGGCGGTCTCGTCCATCACCATCACCAAAAAGCGCCTTGAGAGCGTTTCCTTCGCGCAGCCCTATTACGACAGCGACCAGTCGCTCTCCGTGGCTGCGGCGTCGGGCATCAAGGATCTCGCGGGCATGAGTGGCAAGGTGGTTGGCGTCGATACCGGCTCGACCGGCGACATGTGGGCGAGCCAGAACAAGGACAAGCACAAGTTCAAGGATATCCGCCGCTATGAGGGCCTTGCGCCCGCCATGCTGGATCTCGCCGCGGGCCGGATCGACGGCTACATCAGCGATATCCCGGCAGTGCAATACTATGTCCGTGACAAGCCAGCCTACAAGGTGGTCGAGCGTATTCCCACCGGCGAACAATATTCCATGATGTTCGCGAAGGACGCGCCACTGGCGGCGAAGGTCGATGCCGAGATCACCAAGCTCAAGGCCGAAGGCTTCATCGCCGGGCTGCACGAGAAATGGTTCGGCGCGAAGGCGGATGCCAATACGACGACCGTGAAGCCAGCGCCGATGCCCAAACTCTGAGCCAGGAAACATTCCGGCTTTCCGCGCGGCCTTCTCCTTGGTCGCGCGGGTCCTTCCTGGCCGGCCAATGGCCAGCTGCCGATAAAAGGGTTTGTGATGTCGGTTTTCGACACGTTCTTGAATTGGAAGGTCTTCGTCCAGACCCTTCCGCTCCTCCTTTCCGGGCTTTCGATCACGATCAGCCTGGGTCTTGCGGCGATTTTGCTCGGCTTCGCGGGCGGCATGGCGCTGGCGCTCCTGCGTCTTTATGCGCCTGCGCCTGTCCGGCTCATCGCCATCGCCTATATCGACGTGTTCCGGGCGATTCCGCTGCTGGTGCTGCTGGTGGTCGTCTATTACGCGCTGCCCTTCGTGGGGTTGCGCTTTACGCCATTTACCTCCGCGACGCTGGCGCTTTCCATGGTCTCGGCGGCCTATTCGGCCGAGATCCTGCGCGCGGGGATCGAAGGCGTTCCGAAAGGGCAGTTTGAAGCAGCCAGGGCGCTTGGTCTGAGCCCCTTGCGGCGCATGACGGATGTGATCCTTCCGCAAGCAATCAAGCTGGTTATCCCGCCGATGACCTCGAACGCGATCAACGTGCTGAAGGATACCGCGCTGGCCTCGGTGGTTGCGATGCCGGATCTGCTCAAGCAGGCGACCCAGGCACAGGCGCTTGCGGCAAACCCCACACCGCTGATTTCGGCGGCATTGATCTACCTTATCCTGCTGCTGCCGCTTGTCAGGCTTGTCGGCATTTTCGAGCGGCGCATGGCCGCAAGGGGGCGCTGATGGCCGCGATTATCGAAATGAAGGGCGTCATCAAGCGCTTCGGCACCTTCGTCGCGCTCGACGGGGTGGATCTCACGGTAGAGGAAGGCGAGATCGTTGTCGTTATCGGGCCCTCCGGCTCTGGAAAATCGACGCTGATCCGCTGCGTCAACCAGCTGGAGGAGCACAGCGAGGGAAGTATCGTGGTTGATGGCCATGCCGTCGCCAGGGGGGCGGATCTCGGCGCGATCCGGGCCGAGATCGGCATGGTGTTCCAGAGCTTCAACCTCTTCCCGCATATGAGCGTGCTGCGGAACGTGGCGCTGGCGCCGGTGCGGGTGAGGGGGCTTTCATGGCCGGAGGCCGAGGCGCGGGCGCAAAGACTGCTCGCGCGCGTCGGGCTTGAGAGCCAGGCCGGAAAGTATCCGGCGCAGCTCTCCGGCGGCCAGCAGCAGCGCGTGGGGATCGCCCGCGCCCTCGCGATGGAGCCGAAGGTGCTGCTCTTCGACGAGCCGACTTCGGCGCTCGACCCGGAGATGGTCGGCGAGGTGCTTGATGTCATGCAGGAACTGGCGAAAACCGGCGTTACCATGGTGGTGGTGACCCACGAAATGGGGTTTGCCCGCAAGGTCGCCGACCGCGTGGTCTTCATGGATGCGGGGCGTATCGTGGAGCAAGGTGCTCCCGCCGCGCTTTTTGATGCGCCCTCCGATTCAAGGCTCAGGAATTTTCTTAATGCTGTCCTTACGCATTGAGGCAGGCGCGCTTGCCGCGACAGCGCTGGAAGCGGAATCCTTCGCGCCGTTCGGGTCGCTCGTCAGGTTTGATCCATCTGCGGCTCGTGCGGTCAACGAGGGGCGTTCCCTGCGTGCCGATCAATCCGGGCTTGCAATCCTCTCGGAGCGTGTTCAGCCCGTGTTGGCGATCTACCGCGCTCAACAGGATGCGATGCCGTTCTCGCTGAGGCTTTTTGAACGGCATGCGCTTTCATCGCAGACCTTCGTGGCACTGACCGCGCCACGATTCCTGGTTGTTGTCGCCCCCGCGCAGGCGGATGGCACGCCGGATGTCGCCGGAGCCCGCGCCTTTATCGGTCAACGCGGCGAAGGCGTCACCTATGCGCCGGGAATCTGGCATGCACCGATTACCGCGCTCGATAGCGCCGGTGATTTCCTGATGCTGATGTGGGAGGGGAGAACCGCCGATGATTGTGAGTTCCACCCACTTCAAACCACGCTGACCATTACGCCCTGAGAGAACAAGGATACCTATGTCGCTCGATCTTGCCTTTGTCCGCACGCAATTTCCGGCGCTCGCCGATGGATTCGCCTATCTCGACAATGCCGGTGGTTCGCTGGTTCCGGTGATGGTCGCCGATCGTATTCGCGAGTACCTCCTGACAACCTCGGTGCAGACCGGGGCAAGCTACGCGCATTCCGCCCGCGCCTCCGAGCGCCTGACAGAATCGCGTCGGCGAATGGCATTGTTCGTCAACGCGGCTCGGCCCGAGGAGATCGTATTCGGCCCCTCGACAACGGTGTTGATGCAAAATCTCGCGCGCGCAATGGTGCATCAGTTCCAGCCCGGCGACGAGGTGATTGTCACCCGCTTCGATCATGAATCGAATATCGGCCCGTGGCTCGGCCTCGAGAAGCTCGGCGTGGTTGTCCGCATTTGGGAGATCGGTGCTGATTTCGAGGCGGATCTCGCGGCGCTTGACGCGCTGTTGTCGCGCCGCACGAAGCTGGTCGCGGTCACGCATGTCTCGAATATCCTCGGCACCATTATGCCGATCGCGGAAATCGCGTGGCGCGTCCATGCCGTTGGCGCCAGGATTGTTGTCGATGGCGTCGCTTACGCGCCGCATCGCGCGATCGACGTGCAGGCGCTCGATGTCGATTATTATGTCTTCAGCTTCTACAAGACCTATGGGCCGCATTTCGCGATGATGTACGGCAAATACGACGCCTTGCTCGAACTCGATGGCCTGTATCACTACTTCTACGGGAAGGACAAAGTTCCGGGGAAGCTCGAACCCGGCAATCCCAATTACGAGTTGGCCTGGGGGGCAGCGGGTATCGTTGATTATATCGAGCGGCTGGGTGGCGAGGCGCGTGGCAGGGCCGCGATCGAGACTGCCTTTGAGCGGATCGCGCATCACGAAGCTGTTTTGGGCGAACGGTTGCTCTCCTACCTGCGCGGGCGCAACGATACGCGGATCATCGGTCGGCGTGACAGCGATGCCGCCAGTCGTGTGCCGACCATCGCTTTCAAGGTCGACGGGAAGGATAGCGCGGCGCTAGTCCGACAGATCGACGACCATGCCATCGGCATCCGTTTCGGGGATTTTCACGCCAAGCGCCTCGTGGAAGGGTTGGGCCTGTCGGGGAGCAACGGCGTTGTCCGCGTGTCGGCGGTTCACTACAACACGATCGATGAGATCGACCGGTTGGTCGCTGCGCTCGATCGCGCGCTTGGAAACTGAGAAATCCCCATGGCTGATTTCGATCTCATCCTGACAGGTGGCACCATCGTCAACGCTGACAGCATGGTGCGGGCTGATCTGGCGGTGCGCGATGGCCTCGTCGCCGCTATCGGTCATGATCTCGGCACTGCGCGGGAAGTTGTCGATGTCGCCGGCAAGCTCATCATGCCCGGCGGGATCGACAGCCATGTCCATCTCGCGCAGGGCTCTCCGTTCCGCGAGCCCCACGGCCCGAAGGTCGTGATGGCGGATGGGTTCGAAAGCGGCACGCGTTCTGCCGCCTTTGGCGGCAATACGATGGTCATGCCGTTTTGCCTCCAGCAGCATGGGCAGACCATGCGCGAGGCGCTGGCGGCTTACCACGCGCTGGCAGAGGGCAATTGCTACACGGATACCAGCTTTCACCTTATCGTCACGGACCCGACGCCCGCGCTCCTCGGCCAGGAGTTGCCGGCCTTGGTCGAGGAAGGATATTCCTCCTTCAAGGTCTTCATGACCTATGAGGGGATGGCGCTGGCGGATCGCCAGATCCTCGAGCTGCTCGACGTTGCGCGCCGCCACAATGCCTTGGTCATGATCCACGCCGAAAATGACGATGCGATCCGCTTCCTCACCGACAAACTGGAGCGGGAGGGGCGGGTTGCTCCCGTCTACCATGGCGCCTCGCGCCCTATTCCCGTTGAGCGCGAGGCTACCCATCGCGCGGTGTCGCTCGCCGAGATCGTCGATACCAAGATCATGATCGTCCATGTCTCGAACCGTCCGGCGATGGAGGAAATCGAGCGGGCTCAGGCGCGGGGACTCACCGTTCTCGCCGAGACCTGCCCGCAATACCTGGTCCTGACAGAGCAGGACATGGCGCGCGCCGGGATGGAAGGCGCGAAATATGTCTGTTCACCGCCTCCGCGCGATACCGCCAGCCAGGAGGCGATGTGGGAGGGGATCGAGCAGGGCATTTTTTCGGTTTTCTCTTCAGATCATTGCCCGTTCCGCTATGCCGATGTGGAGGGAAAGCTCGTGCCGGAAGGGCGGGACAGCTTCCGCCACGTGCCGAACGGCATTCCCGGCATTGCGACGCGCGGTCCCATTCTCTTTTCGGAAGGGGTGAGCAAGGGGCGGATCGATCCAATGCGTTTTGTCGCCCTAACCTCGACCAATCACTCAAGGATCTACGGACTATACCCCCGAAAGGGCGTGCTCGCGCCCGGTGCCGATGCGGATATTGCCGTTTGGGATCCGTCGCAGCGAAGGACGATCCGGCACGCCGATCTCTTCGATGGATGCGATTATTCGCCCTATGAAGGGATGGAGGTCACTGGCTGGCCGGTCTCGACCCTGCTTCGCGGGCAGTTTGTCGTGCGTGATGGAGCGCTGGTCGGCCAACGCGGCGCCGGGCGCTATATCGCGCGGCCCATGGCGTAACCTTCGGATCGCGCGCGGCGTTGGAACCGCGCCGCCCGCGATATGAGTTCAGGCCGCGGGATGTTCCAATCGGGCCGCCAGGCGGCGACGACCGGCGGCAGTCCCGCCTTTGTCCCGCAGATCTATGCCCTTTTTGCCCCGGCCTCGATGAGCGCTCGCCGCAGCGATTCAACCGAGAACGGTTTCTGGATCAAGGCGATATCGCTTGGGGTGCCCAGTTGTAGCGCTTCACCATATCCCGTGGCGAAAATGCAGGGAATCCCGTCCTTGGAAAGGCGCTCCGCCAGTTCAGCGGTTGTTTCATCGCCCAATTCGAAGTCCAGCACCGCAGCACTCAGATCCTTGGCCGACGCTATATCATTTGCCTCGGCGAGATTGGCCGCAAGAAATACTTCCGAGAAACCCATTTCCTCAAGCATGGACTTCCCATCGAGCGCGATGAGCAGATTGTCCTCCACGAGAAGCGCCGCCCCGACAAACTTTCCATCCTCGTGAGGGCAGGGGGCTGGTGGCGTCGGCGCATCGGGAGCAGGCGCGCCGCCTCGATGCAGCACGAATTTCGCTGGAATGAAGAATTCGCCGGTCACACCATCGGGGTCGTAGGCGATCCGGGCCGTACCTTTGAGTTCGAACGGAATCGTCCGCTCGATTACTGTGGTGCCAAATCCCTGCCTGGAAGGCGGCACGACTGGAGGTCCTGCGCTTTCCTGCCAGGATATCGACAAGGCGCCCTCGTGAAGCCGCCAGGACACTGCAAGTCTGCCATGTGATACGGACAGCGCACCGTATTTCGCCGCATTGGTCGCCATTTCATGAATGACGAGCGCCAGCGCCGAGAAAGCCTGCGGTTCAATCAGCACATCGGGGCCTTCAAGTGTGGCGCGCTCGGCGCCCCCCCCGACATAGGCCTCCAGCTCGGCTGCAATGAGGCTGCGCACGGCGCCCGGACCCCAGTCACCATGGTTGATCTGGTCATGCGCGCGTGCCAGCGCCTGCAACCGTCCACCGATTACACTCGTGAGTTCCGCTGTGTCGCGCGCCTGATGGCTGCTCTGGCTCACAAGGCCGCGGATGAGCGCGAGGATGTTTCTGACGCGATGATTGAGCTCGGCGATCAGCAATTCCTGCCTGCTCTGCGCCTGCTGGCGCTCTTCCGCCGCAAGATCACTCATCCGCAGGATGATCTCGATCAGCGTGATGCGGAGCTGTTCAGCGATGCGGACATCCAGCGGCGACCAGGGAGCGCTGCGACCGCGCACTGTTTCCTGCCAAAGTTCGAAGCTTTTTCGCGGCGTGAGCCGTGCGCCATCCGGCCCCGTGCTGACGGGTTTCGACGGATCGCCGGCCCAGGAAATCTTGCGGATCTGCTCCTCACGGAAGTACAACAGATAATCGCGAGGCACCCGGGAAATAGGGATCGCCAGCAGGCCGGCGGCCTTTTCGACAAAATCCTTCGCCGGCGCGTGGACCCGACCGATCTCGTCGATCGCGAAGACCCGGCTTGGCGCCGTGGTGTTCAGCATGCGGACAAGTGCCGGGATATCTTCTGCGGGAGGTGTCGAGCCAGCCAATGTAACCTGGTCACCAATCCAGATCGCGACACCATCGCAAGGCAGGAGGTGACGCAGGCGGTGTATTTCATGCGCCATAGCCTCGACGCCCTTTTCCTGGGCGAATCCGGCCATAAGGCGATCATGAACTTCACGCGCGCGGCGCTCCGCTTCCAGCTGGGCACGGTTCTCGTGGCTTTCGAGTATCCAGGAGAACATCTGCCCGAAAAGTTCCGCCGCAGTGCGGGTCGAGAGCTGCAGCACCCGGGGAACCATGTGATGGCAGGCGAACAGGCCCCAGAGCTTGCCCTGACGCAGGATGGAAACCGAAAGAGAGGCGCCTACGCCCATGTTTTTCAGGTATTCAACATGGATTGGCGAGACGGTACGCAAGACACTCATGGAAAGGTCGAGCGGCGCACCATCCGGTCCGCGCTGGGGGATTACGGCTGACCCCTCATCGCTGACATCGGCGATGATGCGCAGCCAGTTCCGTTCATAGAGCGCGCGGGCCTGCTTCGGGATGTCGGATGCTGGATAGTGCAGGCCGAGATAGCCCGGCACGTTATCGGCTTTCGCCTCTGCGATAACCTGTCCGGCGCCATCCTCCGCGAACCGATAGACCATCACGCGGTCAAATCCGGTCAGCTCGCGCATTTGCCGGGTTGCGAGGTCGCACAGCATGTCGATGTCTTTCGCGCCATGCAGCCGCGCTGTCATGTTGCGAACAACATCCGAGACAGTGGCAAGCACTTCAAGGCTCCGCTCGCCTTCGATGATAATCGCCTGGCCAGAGAGATGGACGGCGAGATCGAACGGTTCCCCACCATTCGTGAGCGCGATACGCATCAAGCGCTCAAACGCATCCGGGGTCTGCAAATGCCGGATACGCTGGCGGATCGCCTCGATCGCGTCGAGCGCGAAGAGATCAGAAAGGGGCCTTCCCACGACATCGTCTACGCGGCGACCGAGAAAATTCACGATATTTTCTGAGGCGCGCAGCACGATCCAGTCCGGCGAGATGGCCAGAAGGAAGCCGAAATTCTGCACCGCTCCGAGTAGGTGGATCGGCTCACGGTCACAATTGGTGAGGTCAGTCTCGTGCGTCATGAGACGTTTTCCAGGAGAGTGTTTTCGTGGCGGCATGCATGGAGGAAGCGCGCGAACGCCTCACGCGCGCCGTTTTCGGCGTCTTGCATGTCTAGAAATTCCGCTGTTTCGAGCCCGGAGACAAAGCTTCTCCAGAAAGGGTGTCCGGCTCCATGGGAAAAGTAGCGACAATTTTCACGCACCTTCTGTGAAGGACTCGACTCAACAATTCGTCTTAGCATTTCGGCGCCAAGACGGGAGCCTTCGAGTACGTAGAGGGTCCCGTAAAGCCATGAGCGTGACATGACGCCTGTCACCGGCGCCATGCGTGGCGCCTTCAAATCAAAGGCGGCAAGATCGCGCGCAAGCGCATCAGAACGCCGCCGCTGCGGCCAATCGGGCAGGATATGTTCCGCGCCGTTCGCGTCGAGTTCCGCTTCGAGTTGAAAAAGGGCGGCGCCATGTTGGGCAAGCATCGTCGCATAATGATCCTCGCGACGAAGATCGAAACCCATCGCTAGGCGGTCGAGTTCTGCGTGAAGCTCCGCCGTGGCGCGGCGCAAGACGTCTCTCCGGGAGGCTGCGCTGGCACCGCCCCGGACTATTGATTCGGACATGGAACCCTCTCCTGCGACATTCTCTGGTTTCAGCGCCAAGCCCCTGCACGCCGCAGAATTCCCGAGCGCAATAGAGCACCTATTTCGCGCTGCGGCCATAGACCGCCGAGAGGGACCCCAAAAAGCGATCCTTGTGTTTACTCGTACACAGATCCGCATGGCCCGTCTGCTCACAAGTGAACAAATCCCGCTTTATGGCGTTTCCAAGGAGAGAACCATCACCCGTTAGGGTCCTGAACTTGGGAATTATTCACATGCAGAAGGCCGTCCAGGGAACTGTCCCTCCCAGCCGCTCGATCGGCAATAATCTCCTCCGCGTGCTCAACTCGGCGGATTTCTCCTACGTGGAACCACTCCTGGAGCCGTTCCGCGGCACGACAGGCGATGTTCTTTACGAGCCCGGCGACAATGTCGGCCATGTCTATTTTCCCTGCGATCACGCGATGGTTTCGTACCGTGTGGTTCTCGCGGATGGGCGGAGTGTCGAGACTGCGCTTGTCGGCAGGGAGGGCGCTATCGGCGGGATCATCAGCCAGGGGAAGGTGCCGGCCTATGCACGGGCAATCGTGCAGTTTTCAGGCACCTTTTACCGGATGCCCCTGTCCTCGCTTCAGAAGGCCAAGGAGCAATCAGCCTCGATAAAGTACCTCTTCTCGCGCTATGCTGATTGCCTTGTCGCCCAGATCTTTCAACAGACGGCCTGCAACGCCACGCATTCGATCGAGGAGCGAACCGCCAAATGGCTGCTTTCGGCAATCGATCGCACAGGCGAAAGTGAAATCGCGCTTACCCAGGAGCAGCTTGCCGGGCTGCTCGGAGTCGGTCGTTCTTACGTGAGCCGGGTCATTCAGCGCCTGAAGGCCGACAAGGTCGTCGAGGCGCGGCGGAGCCGGCTGATTGTTGGGAATAGGGCGGCGCTTGAGCGCCTCTCCTGCGATTGCAACCTGCTCGTTCGTCGCCATTTCGACGATGTGCTTCGAGGCGTCTATCCGCGAGACAGCGATTGATTGCAGGGGGCTCGAATAGAGAAGGCGCCCGTTTGAGGGCGCCTTGATTGTTTTTTCGAAATCAGCTCTCGCCCAATTCGTCATCGAAATCGTACATGGCAAGTCCGCCGAAAAGAGCAGAGATCACACCCATGTAGATCATCTGATCCGGTGTCTCGAACTGCATCACGATCGTAAAGAGGGAAAAGACGATCGCTCCCAAAAGCGATCCGATAATGAGGGCAGGGCGGCGCATGGCGTTTTCCTTTGCAAGCGGATCAATAACTTTCGCAATTGTTAACGCTGCGCGGCGCCTCAGGTTCCAAAAAACTCATTAAATAATTGAAATATATGCAAAATAAAAGAATGGCGCCTTTCGGCGCCATTCCTGTCTGCGGGATGTTCAAACTATGCGCGCCGGACAATTCCAACCAGCGCGGACACGACGAACAGAATGATCGCAGCCCAGAAGAGCATTTGCGCGCCGCCCATGGCGGTGCCGGCGACCCCGCCGAACCCGAAGATCGCAGCCACGATGGCGACGATCAGAAAAACCAGTGCCCAATGCAAAAGATTACCCATGTTCCATTCCTTTCCGTTCGATTTGCTTAGCGTCCTGTCCGGCGAGAGTGATGCGAGAAGCCGTCAAGTTCTGCATGTAAACGCATGGTTCAGGGATTGGTTCCCAAGTCCTGGCTCAGCCGGCCTTCGTGGGCGCGGTGCGAGGCTCGTCCTCGATGCCGAGCTCAACCTTGGCCTCGGCCACCTCCGCCAGGCGCGAGGGTTCGCCACCGCCCATGCCTTCCTCTGTTGCCACGGAGAGACGACGGGCGTCTTCCTCCCATGCATCGAGGACTTGCTTCTTTTCCTCGTCGGTGAAGCCGGGGTAATTGACCACGTCGGCCGGCATGTCGAAATGCGTCGTCGGACTTTCAATGACATCCGACACATTCAGTGTAAGTGCCTCGATCATTGTCTGTATCCTTCTGTTGATCCGACATTCCGCGGGTGTTTAACCGTATAGTTTGCCGGAGCGTATCTAAAATTGGCCGCGCAAGTTGCCTCGCGCTCCCCAACAACTTGCGGTGAATGAGTTTGTTCCTTTTGAATGGTCCCATTTTTTTATCGAGATATATTTTTTCATCGGAACCAATATGAGATTTTTACGTTGTCTTCGTGCCATTCGCCATGGCGAAGGCCGCCGCAGACGCGGCGAGATCACCATTTCAACATCAGGGAAGGAGAATCCGATGGGTTCGACCACCGACAAAATCAAAGGCCTTGCCAATGAGGCCGCTGGGAACGTGAAACAGGTTGCCGGCCGTGTCCTTGACAAGCCGGGTCTTGAGGTTGAGGGACTCGTTCAGGAAAGCAAGGGCAAGGGCCAGCAGGCGCTTGGCGATGCGAAAGAGAAGATCAAAAACCTCATCGACAAGGCGTGATCATTCTCACAGAATATTGGAAAGGCGGCGCAAGCCGCCTTTTTTTATGCCGCAGTTGTTGATGGTTACGCTTTGTGGCTTTGCCACGGGCACACGAAAAACCCGCGCCGGCAAAGGCGCGGGTTTCAAGATCAAGCTTATTCCAGGGAATTGACTATGCCGGATTTACTTGGCCGGCTTGTATTCGGTCAATTTTTCGAGGTCAGCCTTGCTCTTGCGCACGACAGCGATCGCTTCGCCATCCGCGGTGCGGATCAAGTTCACTTCCGACCAAGGCAACGCCACGGGGCGCTCACCAATTCCGAGGAACCCGCCGACATCGATGACGGCGTGCTTGACCATGCCGTCCGCGCCGATGACGAGATCATTGATCTCTCCCACCGAATGCGACACATCGCGGATCGACTTGATCTCGGCATTCGAAACGACTTTTGAGGGGGCGACACTGCTCATCGCCGAAGTCGAACCTTCCTTGGGCGCGTAAACGGCCAGTCCCTGGATCTTGTTGGCCAGCATGTCCGGGCCGCTGGGCAGGTTCTGCGTTGCGGCCGAAGGTGTCGGGGAGGAAACGGGCACAACCTCGGTCATATTTGGATAAGACTTGGTTTGCTGGGCAAAAGCCGGGAACGCGATGAGAGCAACAAGAGAAGTGGTAGCAATCAGCGAATTTTTCATGGCTTATCCTTTCATAATTCTGTTTGTAGATCATGTCTGATGCAGAATTAAGCGTGCTAACAGACTGCCTTTAAAACGCGGCAGGTAGAGAGTTGTTCCAGAAAAAATTTTAGGAACTTATGTTTGAGATAATAGTTGTTTTGATATCCAACTCATACAGGAGGGTAATCATGACAAACGCTATCAGGAATAATCATGCCATTGCAGCATCCAAGGTTGCGGGCACCGACGTTTACAACCTTTCAGGTGAGCATATCGGGCATGTGGAGGATGTGATCCTCGACAAGAAGTCCAACAACATCCTGTTCGCCGTCCTTGGGTTTGGCGGTTTTCTCGGCATCGGGCAGAAGTACCATCCCATGCCCTGGAGCATGCTCAACTACGATGAAAACAAGAGCGGATATGTCGTCAGCGTCTCGCGCGACATTCTCGAACGCGCGCCTGCGCATGACATGTCGGAGCTGATCTCCAATGACGCGAGCATCTCTCGCAAGGCTACCGAGTATTATGCGCCCCACCACTAACGGCGCGGGATCACCTTTTACCAAGACCTCCGGAGCGAAAGCTCCGGAGGTTTTTTTATGCCCCGCACAGGCGCGGTCTTTTCTTGAACGGACACGCGAATAACGAAAAGCCCGAGCCATTGACGGGCCCGGGCTTATAAAAAGCACGTGAAAAAGTCATGGAGCGCGGCCGGTCGTCAGTCCTTGGGCGCCGACATGAACCGCCCGGCAAGAAAGCCGGCAATGACGACGGCGGGAACGGCTTTGACGAGACCGGGCAGCGCAATCCTAGCAACTTGCGCCGCGACTGGTACGGCAACAAGCGTGGCGGCCGTTTTCAAGCGTGTGTTGGCGGGCTTGCGCGCCCGAAGATAGAAGGCGAGGGCTGTTATCAATGCCGCGCACAAGAAGAGCGCTCCCCCAATCGCAAGGTCGGCCGCGCCCGCGCTCATGTGAAGGAGCAATTCGCTTCGAACTGCGCCCAACGCATAAAAGAGGCCGCCGAAAGCAAAGACACTTGCAGCGAACAGGAGCAACGCGAAACGGATGCCGCGTTTCGCGGCATCCCTTATTTCAAGCCCGGCCATCGTGGCAATTGAGGCAAGCATCGGCTTATTTCCGGGTAAGGAAGCCGAGCGCAAGCCCGATACCGGCTGCGATCGCGAGGCTGCGCAGCGGGCGCTCGACAACCTCCTCTGCGATGCGTTTCTCGACGCTTGAGGCGCTGTCCTTGGCGGTTTCGAGCATCTGATCGGTGTCGACACCAAGGTCCTTCAGACGGGCCTTCATCGAGGCCATCATGTCGGTGATCTCGCGAACCGCGCTGTCGGTCAGTTCGCGCGCCTTGGCGCTGGTATCAGACACCATTTTTTCGCCAGCCTGGACGACCGCGGCTTCCTCATTGACGGATTTGAGGCGATGGGCAGTGGTGATTGTCATGGTATGAAACCTCCGTTGAACTTACATAGCTTCAACGCAGGTGCCGAGGATGAGTTCCCGGTCCGGCGCTGAAAATTCAGGAGGTTGCGTCAACCGCGCCGGCTTCGAACAACAGATCGGCGAGGCGCGCGCGGGCGCGATTGACCCGGCTCTTGATTGTCCCCACCGCGCAATCACAGATTTCGGCCGCTTCCTCGTAAGAGAAGCCGGAAGCCCCTACCAGCAGCACTGCTTCGCGCTGGTCATCCGGGAGCTTGGCCAGCGCCGAACGCATTTCATCTAGCGCGACATGACTTTCCTGCCCAGCCGGCGCGGCGAGGGTGGCGGCGTATTCGCCATCCGCATCCTCGACCTCGCGCTTCAGCTTTCTGTATTCGGAGTTGAAGAGGTTGCGCAGGATGGTGAAAAGCCAGGCGTTGAGGTTTGTCCCTTCCTGGAAGCTCGCGAAACTCGCCCAGGCGCGCATCAGCGTATCCTGAACGAGATCGTCCGCCCGGTCGACATTGCCCGAAAGCGAAATGGCGAAAGCGCGCAACGAAGGGGCCGCGCCCATGAGAGCGCGGGTGAAATCAGGGCTAGGACTGGTCATCAATGCGATCCGGGAGGATTGTTGCGCTCTTTGGCATCCAGCTTGGTGAGAAGTTCGATAATCCGGTCGGGCACGGGCTCGCTCGCGAGCGTATCGAAGTAAGTTCTCAGCTTCGCGCCGATCATGGCGTCGAGGTTCGGATCGAGCGTGGCCACCTCGCGATCCGGCTCATTTTCATCCTTCGGCTTCATTCTCTTTCCAAATTCCCTTGCCAAATTCCCGTGCCCAATCTCGTCTAGTGCGGTCGGCACCTCGCTCGGGGCCGCGCCAGAACGCGCTTCAGGCTCAAAACGTGCGGAGCAAAAAAAAGTTCCCGACCGATGAAACTTTTTTTTGCTCCGCACGTTCTGAGTTTGTCGTGATCCAGAATGGTCATGCCAAGGCGTTAAAAATAAGGATCGGTTGATGTCCATTGCCCAGCAGCTCACCTCGCATCTTCCCTATCTGCGACGTTATGCGCGCGCGCTTTCCGGGTCGCAGAAATCGGGCGACGCCTATGTCGTATCGCTTCTGGAGGCCCTCGTTGCCGACCAGGCGGTTTTTGACACGAAACTCCCTTCGCGCGTCGCGACCTATAAACTGTTCACGACGATGTGGAATTCGGTTTCTCTGAACAGTGAAGAGCGATCATCTCCTGCGATCGTCGCGGATCGCCACCTGGAAGCCCTGAGGCCGATGAGCCGCCAGGCATTTCTTCTTGTCGCGATGGAGCGGTTCGACGAGCGTGATGCCGCAAGGATCCTGGACGTGGAGCCCACGCAGCTTCGCCAGCTTCTCGATCAGGCCAACCGCGAGATCGCGGCGCAGATTGCCACCAACGTGCTGATCATCGAGGATGAGCCGCTGATCGCGATGGATCTCGAAGCGATCATGGAGGATATCGGGCATAATGTGGTAGGCGTTGCGCGCACCCATTCCGAGGCGATCGAGATCGCTCGCGATAGGAATATCGGGCTGATCCTCGCCGACATCCAGCTCGCCGATGGCAGCTCTGGTATTGATGCGGTCAACGAGTTGCTCTCGTCCGTTTCCGCGCCGGTCATCTTCATCACCGCCTTCCCCGAAAGGCTTCTGACCGGACAACGCGCCGAACCAACCTATCTGATCACCAAGCCCTTCCAGCCCTCGCTGGTCGCGGCGCTTTCGAGCCAGGCGCTGTTCTTCGGCGAGAAGGCGGAGCGCAAGCAGGTTGCCTGAAAAAGAGGCCGCGACGCTTGGGGAGGAGCGCCGCGGCCTTATCTTTGGAGTGTCGGTTAAACGCAGCACGGGCCCTTCTGTTCCAGACACGTCAGAAATTCTTTACCCTGTCTTCTGGGGATGCCGATTGTTTCGCTTACGTATGGAACGCTTGCCTGAAGCGTTCGTTTGCATGATCGGTGTGCTCTCCATCGAGGGTGCGTGATGGAGCAGAAATTGACTAACCGCTTTCTCAAGTCCCTTAGCTTGCCCCAGGGCTGGTTCGCTGGAAACCGGACCGCCGCCCTGATGTTCCTCGTCGGGGTCGCGATGTCGGTTTTCGCCGTCGGTGCTGTCGTCAAGATCCACAACCAGATCTCGAGTTCGTTTGCCGATCTCAGGGAGACGCGCGATTTCGAGACCGAGACGATCCGCATTCTCAACCACGTGATCGAGGCACAGACCAGTTATCGCGGCTACCTTTTCACCGGCGATGAAGAGTTGCTTCAACCCTACGCCGAGTCAAAGGCGATGTTGGATGCGGAACTCAAACACCTCACTCACATGGCGCGGGGTGAGGAAAAATTCGCGCCGGTAATCGAGCGCTATGCGGCTGTTGCGCGAGGAGCGATGGAGGCGGCTTCGCAGGCGATCGACGCCCGCCGCGCGGGAAACGAATCGCAGAATGCATCGATTGCGCGGGTTATGGACATTCGGATGAGGGTCGAGGCCACGCGGGCGATCAACGCAGAGTTTCAGGAAATCCTGCGTGGCCAACTCGCCGAGCGCCGCAATTCACTGAATTCGACCATTCAAACGCTGCTGTTCACCGTTGTCGTGTTGCTGCTCGGGCTCATTCTGGTCTCCTTCGCTCAAGCGCGCGAACTCGTTTTGCAGGCGAAAAGCCAGATGCTGTCCCAGACCGAGAGCGAAGCGCGCCTGGTGACCTTGTCTCAAAGTCTTGATGCGAGCCGCTCGGAGTTGCAGAGCCTTCATCGACGTCTCGCGCTGGCGCTCCGCTCTGCTCATGTGAAGGTGTTCTCGATCGACCGTGAAGGATTGATCCATTGGGCGAGTGAGACGGAGATCGGCTTGCTCTCCGGGCGGTCGCTCCCCGTGCTGATCCAGGATCTGGCGATCGATGTGGATCGTCCGCAAATCGCGCTTGCTGTCAAAGAGATATTCACATCGGGCGTTGCTGGCGATTTCGAGATGCGTACCTGTGGGCTGGACGGATCGTTACGTTGGGTGAGGATCACGCTCTCGCCCGACGGGGAGGTCGGGGACGGCCTCTCGCTCGGAAGCGCCGTGGATATTTCGGATATCAAACATCGTGAGGAAGCCAATTTCCTGCTGATGCGCGAGCTGAGCCACCGCTCCAAGAACCTGCTCGCCATCGTGCAGGCCATTACCCGCCAGACCGCCAGAACCAGCGAGAGCATCAAGGAGTTCGAACGGCGCTTGTCCAGTCGGCTGCGCGCCCTGGCGGCCGGGCATGATCTCATGGTCGGCGGAGCCTATTCCGGCGCGGATCTTGGCGCGCTGATCCGCAGCCAGATGGGCCTTCTTACCCGGCTGATCGGGGATCGGATCGCGCTGGACGGACCGGAAATCAAGCTGAGACCGGAAGCGGCACAGAATATTGGCATGGCCATCCACGAGCTGGCGATGAACGCCGAAATACATGGCGCGCTCTCCACCGAGACCGGCAACGTCTCGCTTACCTGGGCGATCGATGGAAGCGGAGCTGATCGGAGGCTCCGCCTTGACTGGGTTGAAACGGGCGGACCAACGCCAGCCCCGGCCCAGCGCAAGGGCTTCGGGACCGTTATCATCGCTCAGAACCTTCCCCGCGCTCTCCTGGGCGAGGTCACCCTCTCTCATGAGCCGGAGGGGACGCGCTGCCATGTCTCGCTCCTTCTTTCACGGGTTGTCGCGCATGCCGACCCCTTGGATGCATCGGAGCTGGAAATCGATCACGCTGAGTGACCGGCCCGGAACTTCCAGGTACTTCGTGCGTTCCCATGCCAGTATTTCGCATCCATCAAGGGAGCTTGAAATGGCACGCACGATCGCGAAACGGGATCCGGGAACGGTTATCCAGTCCGAGCCGGTCGAGACCGGCATCCCGTCGAAACAAAGATCGAGGATTGCCGCCGCGCTGTCAGCCATCCTTGGCGAGACCTACAAGCTGATGGTGAAATCCCATGTCTATCACTGGAATGTTGTCGGCCCGCTCTTCGTCTCGGTGCACAAGCTGACGCAGGTTCAGTACGAGGATCTTTTCCGCGCGACCGATGAAATCGCGGAGCGCGTCCGCGCGCTTGGTTTTCCCGCTCCCCATGTCAGCGAGCGCAGGATGGAGTTGGGATCAATCGCGCTTCCGGGCAAGGATGCGTGCGCGCGCACCATCATCGAGGATCTGATCGCTGACCACGAGGCGCTCGCCCGCAATGCCCGAGCCGCCGCCAAGCAGGCGGAAGAGAGCGACGATTTCGCCTCGCATGATCTTCTCGTCGGCCGGCTCGATTTCCATGAAAAGGCCATCTGGATGCTGCGCGCCATCGTGACCGAATGAACAAGCATCGCGGAGCGTCCCATGAACATCGAGGCTGACCCGCTAGGCTACAAGCTGATGAGCCGGCAGCTCTCGGCGATCCGGGCCTCCGACACCGAGCTGATCGCGGGGCTGCGCGAAACCTCACCATGGTTTCGCGCAGCGGTAATCGCGCTGGTGCTGCTTGCCGGTCTCGCGCTGATGGCCGGTCTCCATGTCGGACGCTTCGTTATCATTCCCGTCTGCGCGGGGATCGTGCTCGGACTGATCTTTGGCCCGCTGGGCGAACGTGGTGCCGCGCGCGGAATTCCTTCCCCCCTGGTCTATACCATGCTTGTCTTGGGGGTCTGCGCGATCCTCTCGCTGGTTGTTCTTGTCGCGATGCCGATCTTGCAGACCATCATCGAGGCGATCCCCAGAGCCGCTGACCGGTTCGCCAACGTGTCCAGCATTTTCCATGGCTGGATTGACAAGGTGAACGGTCTTCAGCGCAGCATGGGAGGCGCCGGCGCCGAAGGGGGCGCTGCGAGAAGCGCCTCGGCGATGGAATTTGCAACCACGGCGATTTCGATCGTCACACCCGCGCTGTCACAGATTGTGGTTCTCCTCTTCACCCTGATCCTGTTTCTCGCAGGGCGCAGCGAGATCCGCGGCTCCCTCGCCATGATGTTTTCCGACCGCGATCACCGGCTTGCGACACTGCGCACCTTCGGCCGCATCGAAAACAGGCTGACAAACTACTTTTTCGCCGTGACGGCCATCAATCTGGGCCTTGGGCTTGTCGTCACCGGGAGTTTCTATCTCCTTGGTGTGCAAGGCGCGGTGAGCTGGGGCGTCATGGCCTTTCTCTTCAACTACCTCCCTGTGGTCGGGCCGCTCATGATGAAGGGCGGGCTTCTGGTCTTTGGTCTTCTCGTGGAGCCGGATCTGTTCAGGGCTCTGCTGCCGCTGGTGGTGTTCCTGATTATCAGCCTCGTTGAGGCCAATCTTGTCACGCCGCGCATCATTGGCAGCCGGATCACCATGAATCCGCTCGTGGTATTCCTGTCGGTTGTCTTCTGGACCTGGCTCTGGGGCTTTGCCGGCGCGTTCCTTGCCATGCCGCTTCTCGCCATTGCCCGCGCGGTTCTTGATGTAAGGCAGGAAGATAGCCAGCAGATTCCGGGATAAGTCATCGCGGCATCGGAACTATCGTCCGCGTGGCACGTTCAAGTCACCGGCTGCCAACCGTCGGTCAGGCCGAACTCGATCCATTTCCAGACCTGAAGGAGACATTCATGCGCACTTTGATCATGCTCGCAATCGGCGTTCCGCTTCCGATTATCGCGCTTTACTGGCTCTTTGGCTGATGCGGTGAATTGTTCACTGACACGCGCAAGATCCCGCCATCTTCATCCGTCTGCTATTCGGGCGGATTGAGATGGCGAAGACGCGTGCCGTTTGCGCGCCGTCAGCCGTGACGAAAGCTCTCCAACGCGTCACGCTATTCCCGTTATCATCGTGGCAGGAGCGCATAAGCCTTATCCAGCCGCCCAATCGTGAAGGGCAAGTACCCCGGAATCGCCGCTCCCAACTCCCGCCAGCGGCTTTTGCGCCGCGGGTGGGGCAGGCCATTGATTTTTCCTTCGTGCCCAGCAATGCGGCCCCTCGCGCGCGTTCAGCGGGGGCGGAATGATGGCTGTGCGTGTTGCGTCCGACGGCGGCACCTGCAAGGTCGCCGTCGGGAGAGGCGGCAACCGGCACCGCACGCCGTTGCTGCCATTGAGGCTGAGATTACGGCCCGGATGACAGATCCGACGCCTGGTCGGGCGATGGCCGCGGGCGTAGAGAACGACGCAGGAATCGGCCCAGCTTCGAGCCGAACCCCGTTGGCGAAACTTCGCTGTCCTCGACAATTTTTGCACCACGTGGCTTTCGCTCAAGAATGATCACCCGGTCGTGCCATGTCTCAAGGCTCGGGCGATGGCCGACATTGAGAAGCATCGAGGCGGAGAGTTCATCGCGGAACAATTCCATCATGGAATCCTGGCTCGCTTCGTCGAGCGCCGAGGTCGCCTCGTCCATGATGACGATTTCGGGCCTGTGCACCAGCAGACGCGCGAAGGCGAGACGCTGCTGTTCACCACCCGAGAGAATTTTGTCCCATTTGTCCTCGTCGTCGAGGCGTGCCGTCAAATGGCGCAAGCCACATCGTGCGAGGCAGCTCTTGAGCGTCTCGTCATCCGGCGCTTTCTCAATGCCGGGGTAAAGCAGCGCCGCACGCAAGCCGCCAAGGGGAATATAGGGCTTTTGCGGCACGAACATCATGCGTGCGGATTTGGGAACACGCACCTCACCTGCGCCCCAGGGCCACAGCCCGGCTATGGCCCGGATGAGCGTGGATTTCCCGGTCCCGGATTCGCCCTTGATCAATACCCTGCTGCCTGGTTTGAACGCTGCCCAGGCTTCGCTGATTACGATCCGCCCGCCATGATGGGCGACCGAGAGGTTGGATAGGCGCAGCCAATCATCCTCGCTGTCCTTGAGTTCTATCCGCTCCTCTCCTGCCTCGGCCTGCTGGAAACCGCGCATCGTCCGCCACAGCTCCACCACGCGCCGCGCGGAAGCCTTCCACTCCGCAAGGCGGATGTAATTCTCGACGACCCAGTTGAAGGCGAACTGCACCTGCACGAAAGCCGCGGCGATCTGCATGAGCTGTCCTAGCGACATCTCGCCGGCAAGATATTTGGGTGCGCCCAGAAGCAGCGGTAATACCGGGGCAAGTGTCGTGTTGCCATGAATGATGAAGGTCGCGGTCGCCTGATACCGGATGACTCTGCGCCAGCGGCGCAGCACCTCGGAAAGCGTGCCGTTGACCGCTTTCTCCTCGTCACCCTCGCCACCGATCAGCGCGATGCTCTCGGCATTCTCGCGGATACGGACAAGCTCCAATCGGTTTTGTGCCTCTGCGGCATTCTTGCGCTCGGTGCTCGAAATCAGCGGGCGACCGAGAACGATCATCAGGGACGAGGTGACGAGGCCGTAAAGCGCCGCCGCGAAAACGAAATATCCGGGGATTGTGATCCCGAGGATCGAAATCGCACCGCCAGCGCTCCAGAGCACGCCGACAAACACAAGCGCAAGCAACACGGCGTTCGAAAGGCCGATCGCGAAATCCACGATCGGTTCGGTGGCGACGCGAACATCGTCGGTCATGCGAAATTCCACGCCGTCGACCTGGGGCGCGGCGATGTTGAGCTGGTAAAAGCGCCGGTTCTTCAGCCATTCGCCCACCAGCTCGGAGGTGAGCCAGCGCCGCCAGTTGGCCATGAGAGAGAGCCGGAAATAGACCTGCGTAACCATAGCGAGGATCGCCGTCGCCGCGAGAGCGAGGAACAGCAGCACGCCCCGGCCTGCCTCTGCGGTGTTTTTGGCTTCAAGCGCGTCAAAAAAATACTTGTTCCATCGGTTGATGCCGTACTGGATCGCGATATTCGAAAAAACCAGCAGAACGATAGCAAGCGTCAGCCAGATCGCGACCGATTTTCGCTTCCCTGTCCAGAAGCCGCCTGCCATCCGCCAGAACTCGGAATAGGTGAAATCCTTCTCGCCTTCGACTTCGTTGATGAAGAGAGGCGCGGTGCTGCCCTCCCTCCCATTCTGCTCAATAGCCATACCCACTCCAGAAGCCGCCTGCGCAGATCGCCGCCCGGAGGAACGGCACCTCCGTCAGCCGACCGAGAGAATGCGGTCGCAGATAAATCCAGCGGCTAAAACGGGCGAGGTGGCGCTTGGGTTCCGCGCCCGATACTCAAAATGCGCAAGCTCACGCCGTCATCCGCGGCGATCGAGCCAGTTCTCGATTTCAACCTGCTGCTCGATCGCCGCATTGAACTGTGCTCCGAGCAAGATCGCCAAAGCGGAGAGCCAGAGCCAGGTCATGAAAACGATCACGGCTGCGAGCGAGCCATAACTTGCGCTGTAATTTCCAAGCTTGCCCGCGTACCAGGCGAATAGTGCCGAGACCAACGCCCATAGGGTCGCCGCCAGCGCTGCTCCGGGCATCAGCCAGAGCGGGTTGCCCGGTCTTCGCGCATGGCCGATCCAGTAAACCAGCATGAAGGCGATGGTGGCGGAAAACCAGAGGATCGGCCAGCGAACAACAAGCGCTGTTTTCTCGATGGCGATCGGGATGGGCACGAGGTTTACGAGAAGGGGCAAGGCACCGATCACGATGATTGTGGTGACGAAAAAAACGACGACCGACAGCGTCGTTGCCAAGCTTACCGCCGTGAGGTGCAGGAATGACCGCCGTTCCTCGACGTGATGAATGACGTTGAAGGCGTCGAAGAGCCCCTTGGTCGCGCTGTTCGCACTCCAGCCGGCGAGCGCAAGGCTGATCACAAGGCTGAGGGAGAGCGTGGTGCGCGGTGTTCCTGCTAGGCGTGCGGCTTCGTCGGCAAGGATCCTCGCTGCGGCTTCCGGAATGATATCGGTGATGGTGGCAAAAGTTCCGGCGAATCCCGCAGGGTCCGCGACCAGTCCGTATACTGAGATCAGGATGGAAAGGCCGGGAACCACCGCCAGCAAGGCGTAGAATGCTACCCCGGCGGCGATCATGAGGATACGGCTTCGTGCGACCTCTCGCACGAAACGGCTCAGAATGGTCATCCAGCCGGAAAAGGGCATCTCTGCCGGGCCGTTGGCGTTCCAACCAACCTGACGACGAGGCGGCAATCGATCCACGACTTTTCTCGTGACGAAGCCCAGCAACAATCCCAGCGCCGCCTTTGAAAAAAAACTGCGTGCCCTGCCCATTCTGTCACGTGGTCCTTTTTCGTGGCTCTGTCCAACGCAGCAGAAACGTTTTTTGGCCCGACCGGTTCCCGTTTCTCGGGGCAAGATGGCGCGGGGCATGATGGCCAGGAGCAACAAGGGCTAGGCTGATATGGTGGCGGGGTATTCTGACTTCTCGCCGCCAGGACAGGAAGGGGAGGAGATATTCATCCATTGGATTGCTCATCGTGAAGTATGCCTTACGGCCACGAGAGCGCTTGATCCGTCACGAGCCGCTTGCAGCATCACAGACTCGTCGCATAACACCATGGCTCGGGCAAAGTCTGCATTCGATAATCGGTGGTGAGATCTGGGCCAAAAGGGCCAGTACAAGGACCAGGAGCCAACTTGAAGGGATTTCTTGACCGCAACCGCGCAAGCCGGATGATGGCCGATGCCGGCCTGGATGCGCTGGTCCTGATGCAGCCCGAAACCCTGCGATGGGCGACAGGCAGTTTTCCCGGTGTCGCAACCTTCTGGCGGCGTGCCGGTGCCGCCGCGCTTGTCGTTCCGGCTGATCCCGCACAGCCGCTGGCAGCCGTGGTTGGCGATCTTCAAGCCGAGGAGTTCCGGCTTCAATCCGGCATAGAGGACATTCGAACCCACCCGATTTGGGTGGATACCGCATGGTATGACGGCGCGACGATCACGCCGGCAAATCAGGTCAAGCGCCCAGCGACCTATGATCCGATGCTGGGAAACCAGGCGCTTGTGGCCGCGCTCGGCAACCGTGCCGGAGGAAAGCTCGGCCTCGAACTCGGCTTCGTGCCACATGCCGATTTCGCTGCGCTCGCCGAAGCTCTGCCGAGGGCGAGGCTCGTTGATTGCTCTCGGGTTGTCGAGCGGATGCGGGCCTTCAAACAGGTGGAAGAGGTTGCCCTGCTCGAACAGGCGGGGCGTGCGGCCGAAGCGGGTACCCGCGCGATGCTGGCTGAATTGCGGGCAGGGCATACAACAAAGCAACTTGTCGGGATCTGGCGCGAAGCCGCTTTCGAAGCGGCGGCGAGGGAAGGGGCTCTCGGCCCGGTCGAAGGCTGGGCCTATATCGCGATCGGCGAGGATGGCTTTGCGCCCGGTGGGCCAGCCCGTTCGGGCGATGTGATCAAGATCGATGTCGGGTGCGTCATCAACGGTTACTCGTCCGATTCCGCGCGAACAGCGGTGCTGGGTAGCGCGAATGCCATGACGCGCAAGGTTCACGAGGCGCTGCTGGATGCATTCGAAGCGGCGGCAGCCTTGCTGGCTCCCGGTACGCCGTTGAGGGCGATCCATGCCGCGCTACATGAACGGATGCACCGCCACGGATTTCCCGGATTCTCCCGCGGGCATGTCGGCCATTCCTGTGGCGCGTCGATCTTTTCGGAGGAATGGCCGTTCATCTCGCGAGAGGCGGAGGAAACTGTCGAGCCCGGCATGGTTCTCGCGCTTGAAGCGCCCTGGTATGTCCGCGGGCTTGGCGGTTTCATCATCGAAGATCAGTTCACGATCAGCGATGCCGGCGCGACGCCGCTTTGGACGCTGCCGCGGAGCCTGATCGTCGTCGATGGATGATCCCGTGCAAATTTGCCTGTGCTCTCGGCGATAGCGGTTCAGGATTTTCCTGTCCGCGCTCGGGAATGCGTTCGCTTGCCCGCCCGGGGCGTGGTGCCTTCGCGGAAAACGCAAGAATCAATATTAGTTTGCGCGCAATTGCCTAAGCGCGCTGTCAATTTGCTTCCATTCCCCGCTGGCGTTCAAAAAAGATAATTCGTCTCACGGATCTCCTGCTAGGCTCTTGAGCGGAATTTGGGAACGAGAAGAGCTGTTGCAGCGCAAAAACGGCGCTTTCAGCAGAGTGATCCGGACGTCCGGGAGAAATTTGACACGACGCAACCGAGGGGAATAAGCCGGGATAACCCTTGCGCTTCAAATGGAGGAGCCCATGACCAATTTTGCAAGAAACCTCGCCGCGCCGTTCCTGGCGCTTGCCATGTCATCAGTGGCATCCTTCTCGGTCGCTCAGGCCGCAGAGTTGCGTTTCAACAATCCGCTGCCGGAAACCCGCCCTGAAACACGGGAAATGATGAAATTTGCGGAGGATGTCGCCAAGAATTCCAACGGCGCGTTGACCGTCAAGCTGTTCAACAGCGGCGCGCTCGGCATCAAGGATGCGGATATCCTGCGCACATTGCCGAAGGGCGCTGTCGATATGAGCCTCGTCTGGGCCAATTATGTCGGCCGTGATGCGCCGGCGCTGGCCGTCGTCTTGATCCAGGGATCGATTGGCTCGATTGAGGAACTCCAGAAGGCGTTGCCGGTGGTTCAGGATATCTATGCCGCCGAGTTCAAGGAATGGGGCATTACGGCTGCAGGCTATCTTGCGATCCCCATGCTTGAAGCCTCGGTATTCTGCCGGGATCAGCCCATCCGTACCCTGGCCGACCTGAAGGGCAAGAAGCTCCGGGTCTGGGCGAAGGATCAGATCGCATCCTTCGGTCGCCTCGGCATTGCGGCGCAGATTGTTCCGCAGGCGGATATGTATCTGGCCATGAAGACCGGTGTGGTCGATTGCGCGGTCTATCCCGCGCTCTATGCGCACACCGTCAATATGCACGAAGTGGCCAAGTATGGCGCCTACCTCTACCCGATGGCGGCAGGTCCCTACGTTCTCGGAATTGGAACCGACAAATGGAACAAGCTGAGCGAGGCGGAGAAGGCTGCCCTGCGCAAGGCCGGTGACGATACCTGGGCGCGCACCAACGAATATTCCGAAGACCATAAGAAGGAACTCGCGGCGCGCGAAGAGCTGAAGAAGAAGGGCGTTTCCTGGCTCGGAGATTTCCCCGAGGAGGATCGCAAGCTGTTTCTTTCGGCGGTGTCCGAAGTCTGGGCAGAAATGGCGAAGGAAGCCGGCGGCAAGGCACCGGAGTACCGTGAGCGCGTGCTCAAAGCGCTTGGGCGCTAGAAACAGGCGCCAGGATGAGCGTGTTCCTTGAAAAACTGGGGCAGGGGCTTGGTGCCCTTGCCCGCCTGATGGGTGTGCTGGCCGCGGTGGCGCTTTCCGGCATCGTGGTGCTGATCTGCGCCAGCACTGTCATGCGGTACTTCGTGGGCGCGTCCCTCTACTACACCGAGGAACTCGCAGGCTTGCTCCTGTCGGCCTCGCTTTTCCTGGCGCTGCCCATCGTGACGCACCAATCCGAGCATGTGCGGGTGACGGTGCTCTCCACCCATCTCTCGGATGGGGGACGCAAATTGCTGGCGATCGCCTCTGCCGCGGTCATGCTTGCTTTCATCGCCTGGTATCTGCGCGAAGCCCTGCCGTGGCTTTCCTTCGCGATGAAAAGGATGATCAAGACCGAGGCTTCGAACATCCTGCTCTGGCCGTGGATGATGACGCCGCTGCTCGGGTTCGGCCTCAGCGGTTTGATCATCGTTGTCCAGGTGCTGACGGGCAGGGAGGCTTCGGCCATCCATGAATCCAAACCCAGCGAATAAGATCGAAAGGGACTGAGATGTTCTGGGGGGTGTTCGGTTCCCTGTTGTTGACGACGGCCTGCACAGGGGCCGCTCTGGGCATGGCGTTGGGCCTGACCGGGTTGGTGCTGCTGCATTTTTTTGTCGGCGGCGCGACCTCGGTCGCGCTGGATGCGACCTGGAACGTGTTCAACTCCTTCACCTTGAGCGCCATTCCGCTCTTCATCCTGCTGGGCGAAGTGCTGCTGCATAGCGGCATCAGCCAGCGTGCCTACAGCGCCTTCACGCCGATCTTTGCCCGGATTCCCGGAGGGTTGCTGCATACCAATATCGCGGTCTGCACGCTTTTTGGTGCGGTCAGCGGCTCATCGATGTCCACGGCGGCGGCGGTCGGTTCGGTTGCTTATCCCGAGATGGTCAAACGCGGCTACAACAAGGATATGGTTGTTGGTTCGCTGGCCGGCGGCGGTACGCTGGGGCTGCTCATTCCGCCCAGCCTCTCCTTCCTGATCTACGGCGCGATGACCGAGACCTCGATCGGCAAGCTCTTCGTCGCGGGCATTCTGCCGGGGCTGATGGTTGCTGCGCTGTTCATGCTCTTCATCCTCATTGCATGCCTGCGCAACCCCTCCCTTTATCCGCGCGATGCCGAGAGGGTTCCGTTTCTGACCATGCTGGCCGGAACGGTTCGGATCTGGCCGGTCATCGTGCTGATCCTCGCGATCATGGGCAC
Organism: Pseudomonadota bacterium; assembly: GCA_020161575.1. Taxonomy (GTDB): domain Bacteria; phylum Pseudomonadota; class Alphaproteobacteria; order Rhizobiales; family Beijerinckiaceae; genus Rhabdaerophilum. The sequence goes on along the minus strand of JAIUNR010000003.1, from coordinate 12,186 downwards.
AATCGCTTTCGGGTACGCCACGGCGACCGAATCCGCCGGCCTCGGCGTGGTGATCGCGGCGATCATGGCGTTCGTCTGGGGTGATCTGACGATCCGGAAGCTGATGCAAGGTATCTTCCGTTCAGCCCTTTTGTTTGCCTCAATCGGCCTTGTGGTGCTTGGCGCGACCATCCTGTCGCAAGCCGCCAGTCTCCTCGGTCTTCCCCAGGCCATCCTTGAGGCGAGCCTGGGCAGTGGGCTCAGCAAGTATCAGGTCCTGCTGATCGTGGTCGTGATCTACCTTCTTCTCGGCTGTTTCTTCGACGGCCTGTCGCTGATGGTCATGACCCTGCCGATCGTGTTCCCGCTTATTCTTAAACTTGGCTTCGATCCGGTCTGGTTTGGCGTCATCGTGACGATCATGATCGAAATCGGGCAACTCACGCCACCTGTGGGGCTCAACTTGTCGGTCCTTACCGTGCTGACAAAGAATGAGGTCACTCTCGGGCGCGCGGCAATGGCGGCCATTCCTTACTGGTTTATCCTGCTCGGCGCGGTTGTTCTCCTGACGATCTTCCCTGCCATTGCAACATGGCTGCCGAATTTCATGTTTGGTTCCTAGGGCGTAAACCCATAAATGGCGTCTTGGGATTCCCTCACGACGACAATCGCGATTGAGGCTCCTTTTCGGGAGCTTCGCGATGGGCCGCTACGACCAAACGGATTTCGAGTGGGGCGGAACAATGGCTTACGACGGCGAGGTCCAGATGATCGACACCGCCGTTGTCCGCCTCCACCAGCAGGGGGGACGGCAAAAAGGCGGGCGGTCGATGTCTGGGCCGTTCCAGCTGCGGCCTCACCACCAAGCTCATGGCCGGCCAGGCCAGCGGCACCGCGAGCGCCAAAGACCTGATAGGACATCTCGTGTCCGGCTCCATGCTGCTCGCCGGCAAGCGGTACGACGCCAGCGTGAGGCTGTCGCGGCCAAGAAAGCTGGGGCCAATATCCCGCCCAAGGCCAATCGCAAGGATCCGATCTGCTTCTCGATGCCTCTCTACAAGGCGCGCAATTTCGTCGAGCGCTTCTTCAACAAGGTTTGTCCTCGGACTTTACCCGAGGATCAAACAGTTCAGATACATCGCCGCCCGATATCGCAAGCTCGCGGAAAACTACGCCGCAGCCCTCAAGCTCGTCGCCGTCCGCATCTGGGTCAGGGATTTATGAGTCGTCACCCTAGTACGCAACAAGCCTGACGCGAGGTGCGATACAAACATCGGATCATTTTATGGAAAATGGTGCCCGGGGCCGGAATCGAACCAGCGACACTGCGATTTTCAGTCGCATGCTCTACCAACTGAGCTACCCGGGCGGCGCCGGAGGCCGAAGCAGCACCGGTGCGAGAGCCGTGCTTTTAGGAAAACCACGGCGCGGTGTCCAGCCCCTTGGTGTGATTTTCTCGCTGAAATTTCTCGCAGCATGCCAAGACGTGAACCGGCGTGGGCAAATCGGGAGAAAAGCGCGGAAATCCACTCTTTGCCGGGCCGGAATTGTGCGATTGAGCATAGGCATGCGCCGAAAGCTCCGCTAGTTTTGCCCGGCGATAGGGGAGAATGCGCGATGCAGTCGCTGGCGGGGATTCCGTTCTTCAAGGATGCCATCGATCTCGATCTCAAGCTGTTCGATCGGCGCTGCCTGTGGCGGCGTGTCGAGGAAGGACAGATCCTTGTCGATTTCGAGGACCCGTCGAGCGATGTCTATTTTCTGGCGAGCGGCGATGTCCGTATCCAGATCCGCACGCCGGGCGGCAAGGAGGTCATCCTCGCGGACATGCGCGGTGGCGAATTCTTCGGCGAGCTGTCCGCCATCGACGGAACGCCGCGCTCGGCTAATGTCACGGCGCTGACGCGGGCGGAAATCTGCGTCATCGGCGCCGGCGTTTTCCGGGAGATGCTCGCGGCCTCCAGTATTCTCTCCGGCAAGGTGATGAAGCTGCTGGCGGCGCGCGTGCGCGATCTGAACAACCGCCTGCTCGAACATACCGTTCTCGATATCCGCCATCGGCTTTATGCCGAATTGCTCCGTCTTTCCGTGCCCCGGCCGAATGCCGCTCCGGCCCGCGTGGTCTCGCCGCCGCCCGTCCACCATGTTCTGGGTGCCCGTGTCGGCTGCCGGCGCGAGCAGATCACGCGCGAACTCGGCGCGATGAGCGCCGATGGCCTGCTGGATCGTACGCGCGGCGCGCTGGTTCTCACCGATCCAGAGACCCTGCGCCAGCGCATCGCCCATGCCATGCGCGAGGCTGGCTGAAAGCGGGGCCCGCAACCAGGCCCCGCATCGCCGCGGGAACTTACTTCCGCTTTGCCGTTTCAATGTCGAGGGCCTTCACGAAGAGATCGCCCAGAGCGTCATCCGAGAAGGGCTGCTGGCCGGTGATCAACTCACGGTCCTGCACGACATTGCTCTTCCAGGCGGCAAGGCTTTCAAGGCGCCCTCCTGCTTCGGCCAGCACCTCGGCCGGATAGAAGCGAACCTTGCCCTTGAGTTGTCCGGGTTCGACCGCTTTTTCCTCGCTGGTGGCGAACACGGTCATCCGATAGCCGGCATATGGCCAGTTGGCCGCGAGTTTGGCCATGCTCGCCGTGTCATTCTTCGCCGCGGCTTCGTGGAAGGCGACGGGATCAGCCATGGTTGAAAGCAGGGCGATCGGCGCATGGCAGATCAGGGCGGTGGGGCGTTGAGAATCGTGGAATGATTTCAGGATCTTGCCAAGGTCCTGGCTTTTCAGGAGGTCCTGCATCGGTGCATGGCCGCCGGGCAGGAAGATCCCGACATAGCGATCGGTTCCTTCCTTGAGAACGGTCTCGAAGCTCTTGGGTTTTGCAAGACCGGGGAGGGAATCAACAAATGCCAGCGTCTTGGCACGCTTCGTGTCGTCGCCGCCAAAGAACATCTTGTCGTTGGAATGCACATCCATCGACGGTTTATTGCCCTTGGGATTGGCAAAGATCGGTGTGTAACCAGCCTCGATGATTTTCTGAACCGGAACGGCAAGCTCATTGAGGTAATAGCCGGTTGCATATTTTTTGCCATCTGCAAGATCAAGGTGATGCTCGCTAGAGACAATAACAAGTACTTCGCCTTTTGTCTTGGCGGACAAAGGGGTGGTGAGCGCGGCAACTGCTGCTGCCGCAAGAAGAAGTTTTTTCATCTGTATTCTCCAGTGGCCCGAGCGGGCTCTATTGCTGGCAGGACGTCTTTGTCTTGCCCGATAGCGGCGGATATAGGCAGCCCTGGAGGGAACGGAAGACAGCGTCCGCCGAATGCAGTTTCTCCGGCGTAACCGATCAGGAGCGGTTGGCGAGGAGCGAGAGATCCGGCTTCAGGCTTGGAGAGAAGAGGGGGCCTTCGAGACGGAAGGCAAAGAATTCACCGCGATTGGCGCTTTCCTCCGCGCGGCGGCGCAGGAACAGCACGGCTTTGTGCTGGCGTCCGGCAAGGTCGATTGCGCCTTCGATTCCCGCGGAGACTTTGGCGGAGAGGAATTGGCTTCCCACTGGCTCAATCTGGCCACCACGAATGGCGACGTTGATCCTCATCGCCTCGAACGGGGTTTTACCCGCCAGGGAGAAGAGAAGGGCAGCCTCGGGGCGCGAATCGCTTCCTGATCGAGCCAGCAATTTCTGAAGGTCGATCCCGACAAGCTCGCCGTCGCGGATGTCGAGCGCGCCCGAGCCGGCGAGATTGGCGACGAGCGCCTTGATACTCGCCCCACGGCTTTCGGCCTGAACCGCGAAGGTGGTCGAGCCGGTGATGCGGCTGAAACCGAGGGCGCGGTCGAAGAAGCGCCCGCCATCCAGCTTGTCGCCGTTTGCCTGCAGGCGCAGTTCCTGCATCCCGCCTGCCTCGGTGACCGAAACGCGCGCCTTGATCATGCCCTCGCCGAAGCGTGCGTCGATAATGGCCAGTTCCGTCCGGCCTGGGCGCGTCAGGATCGAGAGCGCGACATTGGAGAAGCGCACGTTGCCGAGCTTGAATTCCTGCGTCGAAAGCCGGATGTCGAGATCGATTCCGGGCAGGGGACTGACCGCAAGCGGTTTTTCGGACCATGCATCGCCGGGGCCGCGAAGGCGCTGGAGTGCTGCCTGCGCCGCGCTGCCATCCACGAGATCGCCCGCGATGGTCGCCGAGAGCGCCCAGCGCCCGTTGCCGGGGCGCAGGGCGGCAATGCCCACGAGCTGACGGCCACCGCGCGCGATGCGTAAATTCTCGAGATTGATGCCGCGCTCGTCGAAAAGGGTTGCGGCGCTCAGCTGGAGCATGTCGCGCGCGTTCTCGCGTTTGCGTGGAAGTGTCCCGAGGAACGCTGCTTCGAAAGCCGGGTCCGCGGCGATTTCCAGCCTGCCGCTCAGCGAGAGATCTGGCATCAGCCGCGCCGTGCCGGCGAAATTCAGGCGCGTCTCGCCTGCCGAGAGCTGCAGGCTGGCGGAACGCGGCGCGCCGTCGCGCAGCATGCCGATGCTGGGCAGCGAGACCGCGATTTCCAGCGGACGGGGCGCGCCCGCCGCCCTCGCCTCGATCTCGATGCGCCCTGTCTTTCCCGTGAAGCGGAGCGCGCCATCGATCGCGGAAAGTTCCAGCACTTCCCCGCCGGGACCGGCGCCTTCAAGGCTCATGGTGCCATTCTGAACGGCGGCACGCAGGGTGGCGAACTGGCTCTGGGTCGCGAAAAGCCCGCTGGCCGCGCTCACGAGCCCGGCGAGATGGCGAGGAGAGCTGAATGCGTCGAGGAGAGGGGGCGAGGCTCCGGTCAGATGCGGGGAGACCAAGGTGAGGTTCGGCCGGTCAATCGTGCCATCTGCAAGGTCGGCGAGATCAAAGCGGATGATCGCCTGCTCCGCGCTCAGCGCGAAGCTGCCCGTCGCGTCGCTGAAGCGGATATCGGACAGGGCAAGCTTGGGCTTGAGCCAGAGGATGCGCCGGCTCGATGCATAGGTGAGCCGGCCACCACTCGCCTTTTCAAGGCGCGCGACGAATTGCCGCTCCATCGCGTCATAATCGCGCGTGACGATGAAAGCCGCCGCCATTCCCGTGATGACGAGCAACAGGACAAAGGCCGCGATCGCAAGGAGGCGCAGGCGCGCGCGGATTCCATCGGGCAGCGGAAGGCGAATGGCCATTTTCATCCTTGCTTCGCGTTCTCGCGCGCCTTCGGCTCATGCCGCGGCCGGTGGCGTCGATCCGCGCCGTGCCGCCCGTCACAAGATCGGTATTCTAGCAAAAAGGCGGTGGAAACGAAAAGCCCCGCCGAAAGGCATGGCGGGGCTCCCTAGACGATATCGACAGGAAAGACCGTTTACAGGGCGACCTCGAAGCTGGCATCGGTCTTCGCCTTGATCTCGTCGAGCGTGACATCGGCGGCGAGTTCGATCAGCTTCATCGGTGCCTTGCCCGAACGGTCGAGCGTGAAGACGCCGAGATCGGTGATCACCATGTCGACGACACCGGCGCCGGTGAGCGGCAGGGTGCAGCGCTTGAGCAGTTTCGACTCGCCCTTCGCCTCGTGCTCCATGACGACCACGACGCGCTTGACGCCGGCGACGAGATCCATCGCGCCGCCCATGCCCTTCACCATCTTGCCGGGGATCATCCAGTTGGCGAGATCGCCGTTTTCGGCCACCTGCATGGCGCCGAGAATGGAGAGGTCGATATGTCCGCCGCGGATCATCGCGAAACTATCGGCGGAGGAGAAATAGGAGGTGGTCGGCAGCTCCGTCACCGTCTGCTTGCCGGCATTGATGAGATCTGGATCCTCCTCGCCCTCATAGGGAAAGGGGCCCATGCCCATCATGCCGTTCTCGCTCTGGAGTTGCACGCTCATCCCGTCCGGGATGAAATTCGAGACAAGCGTCGGGATGCCGATGCCGAGATTGACGTAGAAACCGTCCTTCAGTTCCTTCGCGGCGCGGGCGGCCATTTCTTCGCGGGACCATGCCATGTCTGATCTCCCGGTTAGTGCTTCGGCTTGGGATGGGGGCGGGTGGTGCGGTTCTCGATGCGCTTGGGCGCGTTCGGAACATGCACGATCCGCTTCACATAGATGCCGGGGGTGTGGATCTGGTCCGCATCGAGTTCGCCCGCGGGGAAGAGATGCTCGACCTCGGCCACGGTCACCGTGGCGGCGGTCGCCATCATCGGGTTAAAGTTGCGCGCGGTCTTCCGGTAGATGAGGTTGCCCTCGGTATCGCCCTTCCAGGCGTGGACGAGCGCGACATCCGCCCAGAGGCCGGTTTCCATCACGTATTTGCGGCCGGCGAAATGCGGGGAATCGGGGAATTCCCGGATTTCCTTGCCTTCGGAGACCAGCGTGCCCACGCCCGTCGCCGTGTAGAAGGCGGGAATGCCGGCGCCGCCCGCGCGGATGCGCTCGGCCAAGGTGCCCTGCGGGTTGAATTCCAGTTCGAGTTCGCCGGAAAGATATTGCTGGGCGAAGATCTTGTTCTCGCCAACGTAAGAAGAGATCATCTTGCGGATCTGCCGTGTCTCCAGCAGGATTCCGAGATGGACGCCATCTACACCGGCATTGTTCGAGATGACGGTGAGATCCTTGACGCCCGAGACCTTGATCGCCTCGACCAGCGTCTCGGCGACGCCGCAAAGACCGAAACCGCCGGCCATGATGGTCATGCCATCCTTGAGCACGCCGGCGAGCGCTTCAGTTGCGCTCGAATACACTTTGCCCATTGAGTTCCCCCTGCAAGGAGTGAAACGGAATTCTCCCCGCCGCTTTCATAGATAACCGATATGACAAATGAAAGGGCGTGATGTGCATGCCCTGTCGCCAGATTTATCGCTTGCGGATCAGCATCAGCGCCGCGATGCCGCTCAGGGCAAGGATCGCCAGCGAATCCAGCGCCGCATGCTCGAAGGCGCCGGCGCTCGCCTGTGCATAGGCACGGGTCGCCAGCGTCTCGAAATTCAGCGGACGCAGCAGCAGGGTCGCGGGCAGCTCCTTCACCGCATCGATGAAAATCAGCGTGCCGCCGAGCATGAGGCCGGGCATCATGGCGGGCAGGTGAACGCGCAATGCAAGCCTGAGATCGTTCATGCCATGGATGCGCGCCACCCAGTCGATCGAGCGGGGCAGGCGCCGCAGCGCGAATCCGGCCTGACTCGCGCCAAGGCCAAGGAAACGGACGCAAAGCGCAAGGATGATCGCGCCAAGGGTTCCCGAGATCGCCGCGCCTGATCCCACAAGGCTCAGCGCGTCATCAAGTGTGCGGAAAACCGGAAACAGCGCCAGCACGAGGACCGTGCCGGGAATGGCGTAGCCGAAAGCCGCGATGCGGTTCGAAACGGCAAGGCGCGGCGCGATCCGCATCGCGATCGCCAGAGCCGCGCTCAGCACGAGGACCGCGGCGGTGACGCCCGTGGCCAGCGTGAGGCTGGAAAGGGACGCCAGCGCGAATTCCTGCCATGCCGCCTGCTGGCCGGCATAAAGGAAGGCCCGCCAGACCAGAAAACCCGCGGGAATGACAAAACCGAGCAGGACAGGCATTCCCGTGAGGAAGCATGCGAGCACGGCCTGCCAGCCGCCAAGGCGAATGGGCCGGGGATGCGCGACATTGCGCGGGCTGGCGCTCTTGCGCCGTCCCAGCCGCGCCTCCACGACGACCAGCAAGGCGACGATTCCCAGCAGAAGTCCCGCCAGCCGCGCGGCGGAGGGCAGATCGAAACGGTTGAGCCAGAGGTCGCGGATGACGACGGAAAAGCTCGATACGCCCAGATGCTCCGTGGCGCCGATATCGTTGATCGCTTCGAGCATGGCGAGAACGAGCCCGGCCAGGATCGCCGGCATGGCGAGCGGCGCGCCGACTTTGAGGAAAAGGGCTGCCCCGCGCGCGCCGAGAAGCCGGGCGGCGTCGATGACGTTGCGCCCGCCTTGCGAGAAAACCAGACGGCAGGGCACATAGACATAGGGAAAGAGCACCAGCGAGAGCACGATGATCGCGCCCGGCAGCGACCGGACCTCGAAAAAGCGGTAATCGGCGAGCGTCTTCGCGCCGATCAGCCAGCGCCACAGGCTCTGGACGGGGCCGAAGAAATCCAGCAGGTCCACCGCGACGAAAGCGGCGAGATAGGTCGGAAAGGCGAGGGGAAGGACCAGCGCGACCTCGATCAGCCGCCGGAGCGGAAAATCGTAGATCGAAACCAGCCAGGCCGAGATGAGGCCCATCGAGCCCGCCAGCACGGCGATCCCCGCGAGAAGGAGGGACATCTCGCGCATCGCGTTGAGCTGGATCGGCGAGAAGGCGAGGACATTGGAGAGTGCTCCCCCGGCCATCAGGCTGAGGAAGCCGGCTGCCGGCGCGGCCACGAAAATTCCCAGCACAAGGCCGGCAATCACCCATGGAAACGCGCGAAACCGGGGCCGCGCATTCGCGGCTCCGGTTTGCTTCAGTGTTGCGGTCGAGGACGCAGCCAAGATATCGCCAGCCTCCTTGGGGCCGAATCAGCCCTGGGGACCGAGATCGTAGCCCACCTTCTCCATCAGCTCCGAAGCCGCCTTGCGGTTCTTCGCGATGTCGTCGAGCGGGATCTTGTCCGCCTTGGGCTGGCCGAAACCGGCGATCGAAGCTTCAACGGCGATGCCCGGAACGACGGGATATTCGAAATTGTCGGCGGCGTATTGCTGCTGCGCGCCCTTGCCGACGAGCCATTCCGCGAGCTTGATCGCCTCAGCCTTGTTCTTCGCGTTCTTCGTCAGCACGAGGCCGGAAATGTTCATATGCGTCGCGCCATCCTTGAAGGTCGGCATGATGACCTTGATCGCCTCGACCCAGGCCTTCTGGTTCGGGTCCTTCTGCATGAGGCCGACATAATACATGTTCCCGACACCGATATCGCAGGCGCCTGCCGCGATGTCCTTGGCGACGTCGCGATCACCGCCTGCCGGCTTCTTGGCGAGGTTGGCGCGCATGCCGCGCGCCCAGGCTTCGGCCTTTTCCGCGCCGAGATGCGCGATGGCGGCGGCGGCGAGGCCGGTATTGTAGGCATGGGTGCCCGGACGGGTGCACAGCTTGCCCTTGAAACGCGGATCCGCAAGATCCTCATAGGTCAGGGCATTGTCCTTCACGCGATCCTTCGAGGCATAGATCACGCGGGCACGGGCCGAAACAGCCACCCACTGGCCATCCTTGGCGCGAAACTGCGCCGGAACCGCCTTCTCAAGCGCCGGCGTGACGATCGGCTGCGTGATGCCGAGCGAAGCGGCATGCGTGAGCGTGGACACATCGACCGAAAGCAGCAGATCTGCCGGGCTCTTCTCCCCCTCGGACTGGATGCGCTCGGCGAGCCCGGAGGCGGCGAAGACGACATTCACCTTCACGCCGGTCTCGGCGGTGAACTTGTCGAGCAGCGGCTTGATCAGCGCCGGCTCGCGATGGGTGTAGAGATTGACCTCCTGCGCCGAGGCGGCGGCCGAGAGGCCGGCAAGCAGGCTGGCGGCGAGAAGGGTCTTCAGGGGGGTGTCGGTCATGGTTCTCTCCGGTCGCGGCGGGGTCAAGGCCCGCACGCGCTGCAGGGTGCAGATGGAGGCTCTCTTGCGTCCGCGAAGAGCGGACGTCAAGAAAAAAACATTCTAATACAATAAGTTAGAATTATTCTAGTTTGAAAGAAGCCGTCGGGAACCCGCCGGTTTCAGTTCATGGCGACCAATCCCGCCGGGCGGCGCGCGGTCGGCGGTGTGGTTGCGCGCCCTGCCGTGCCGGTGAGTTCGACGAAGCCGCCGGTTCCGGGAGCCTGGCGCGCGGCCTCGGCGCTGGCGCGCTGTTCGCTCTGGCGGATTTCCGCGATGACCCTTGCCTTCACCGCCGAGGTCGCGCCGGAAGACATCCCGTCGCGCAGAGAGGCAGCTTCCATCCCTCTTACCAGCGCGATCTCGCGCTTGTTGGTGAGGCGTGCAAGGGCATCCGAAAATTGCGCGCGTTGATGCGGCAGGCGCACCCCGCCGTCGAAATGGAGCATCCCGCGCGCGCTCATGGCGAGATCGCCGCGGCGCAAGGTTGGATCGGAATAGAGCGCCGAGACGGATTGCGTGGCGCCGACGGCGTTGCACGAGCAGGCGGCGATGCGCTCCTTGCGATAGCGGAACGCCATCGGCAGGCTGGTGTAGCGAAGCCCGCCGCGCGACATGTCGTTGAAATCGCGGGCGCCTGCCGGCGCGGTGAACAAGGCTGTCGGCGCGCCGGGGCAGGCGCTGCGGCAGGCCATTTCCTGCGCGCCGCCGCTGTTGCGGGCGGCATCGCCGATCGGGAAGGCATAACCGTCGCACAGACGGACGCAGTAATTCGTCGCGGTCGCGCTCAGGCGCCCCTTGGCCTGATGGCTGAGGATCTGGCGTCCGCGCGGTGACGGCGACACGGCGCGCGCGGCGGCAGGAAGAGGCGCTGAAAGACGGCGGGAGGGCTGAGGCAGCGCGAACAGGCGACGTTCCGGCGCCAGAAAGGCCGGCGCAAGGGCGCGCGGCGTCTCGCGCCAGTAGAGCGCGGTTTGCCGTGCCGGCGGCGGATAAGCATAGGCCGGCGCGGAAAACCGTACGGGACCGCTTGCATGGGAGGCGCGGGGAAGCGCCTGCGCAAACGCGCCGGATGAAGCGAAGAGGGTGATGACGATGCTGCCCAAGGCGGCAGGGCGACGCATCAGAAACGCAAGACAAAAACCGGCGCCGCGCAACACATCCCACTCCCTTCATCGCCGCGTCCGCCGATAAGGTGAACGCTTTCCTGCCATCAACCAGCGACGGCGGCGCGAAGCAAGGAAAATGTCCCGAAATGGCACATGCCTGCGTTGCGCGGCCTTGCCGGCGTGGTTCGTAAAAGGCAGGCAGCAAGCCTTGTGCCGGAGCGCGCAAGAGAGAGGCGGCCTTCCTTTCAAAGCCCGATAAAAGGGGTTGCCAAGCGACGCATGGTGAGAGTAGGAGGAGACCTCCGACGCGCGGAATCGCTTCATGGTGGAACGCAGGTCGGCTGCGCGGTTCAAACCGCCGCGCTGGGGGATAGTTTAACGGTAGAACCGGCGCCCCTTTAATTTATTCAAACAAATCAGCGTTGCAGCGTTTCACGCATTGCATGAACGCGCCCGGAACGCAGCGTAAACAGCCGGGAACACAGAAACGCTTTTATAAAAAGCGGACCGGCTCAAAAATAGCTGTTGACGCGATACACCGATGGTGTATATTCAGGTCATCAGACGCGGATGGATTGGCCAGCCGCCAGAGGTAGGGAGACCTGATATGAAAACGACCAGCACCAAGATTTTTACCTATGCCGAGGTGGTCCGCGCCGAGGGTGCCTTACGCCATACCAGCGGACAGTTTTTCATGGTCGGCGACGACGACGAGGGTGGGTATCGACTTGAGGCGAATACCAATCAATACCAGGACTGCATGCGTGTAATTCGTAAAGCTCTCAAGCCGACAGCGCATGAAGCGCACTATGCTGCCGCGATGGCAAATTCTGCCCGGCTGATGAAATGAAGACAACTTTCTCGCTTATAGCCGAACGCTGCGGCCTCTCCCACAGGGAGGCCGCTGAGTTTCTCGGCGTCAGAATCGATACAGTAAAAAGCTGGTCTTCCGGGCGGAACGCCGCGCCTACCGGCGCAATCACACAGCTGCGGGATCTCTACAATAAAATCGATCGCGCAGCCGGCGAAGTAATCCGCCACATCGCAGCCGTCACCGCTGAGCATGGGGCGCCGGAAGAAATCGAACTCGGTCTGGCGTCGGATGATTACGAGGCCCGACATCCGCCCCTCGGCTGGCCCTGTGTCGGCGCTCACGCCGCGATGCTGGGCCTGGTCGCAGCCCGCGTAAATCTTCCGGTGAGGATCGCTCCGAGAGGCTCCAGCGGTGCCAGCGCAGCGGCGGCGGACAAGCACGATATTTCAACCTGATCCCGCTTATCAACGACAAAAAGCCCCCCCCCTTTCGGAGGGCGGGCTCAGTGGGCCGAGGTCTTGTCTCTATTGCGTTGTTGAGACCGCGCTGCGCAACTCATCGATCATGGACCGGATGACGCTGATCGCGTAGCCCGGCGTCGTGTTGCTGGCGAGCATGGCGAGGAGCATCTCGATCTCGGCGATGATCTCGGATGTTTTCACGAGGCACCCATGGGCGCCCAGAAGCACGCCGGCTTGCCCGGCACGGTG
>JAIUNR010000002.1 GCA_020161575.1 Pseudomonadota bacterium | reverse complement strand
GTTGCTGGAGCCGATCGGCAACATCCCGCCTGCTGAGGCCGAGGAGCGCTACTACGCCACGCTGGACCAGCCAGCCATGGCCGCATAACTTAAACCAAATGGCCTCCGGCAAACCCGGAGCGGTTCAGTTGGTCATCGTCGCGGAACCAAAATTCAGCGTATTGTTCAGGGCATCACCGGTGATCGTGGCATTGTTGATACCCGCTGCGTTGAAAACCTCGACCGTCGCCAGCGAGGAGAGCGCGAGGACGGCATTGTCTTCCGTGAACAGCACGGTGTCGGTTCCGTTGCCGCCGGTGATGGAATCCACGCCTGAATTCAGGCCGATACGGAACGTATCGTTGCCATCGCCGCCATTCATCACGTCATCGCCGGCACCGCCTGTAATGATATTGGCGGCGGTCGATCCGGTGATGGTGTCATTGTAGTCGGAGCCGGCAACGTTCTCGAACAGCGATATTGTATCACCATCGGCATCGCCGCCCGACACGATATTCGTCGCAAGATTGACTGAAACGCCAGTCCAGTTGCCTTCATAGGACAGGGTATCGATGCCGTTGCCGCCATTGAGGATATCCGCGCCGGCACCGCCTCGTATGATATCGTTGCCATCCTCGCCGAAGATGCTCTCGTTGCCGGCGGTGCCGATGATCGTATCGGCGCCCGCGCCGGCGCGAATCGTCGTGATGCCGGTGAGCGAGATCACGCTCGAATCGATCACATCGTTGCCCGTACCAAGCTGGAGCGTGACATTGGCGAAGCCATTGCCGTTGATTTCCTCGACATTGGCGACCGAGGCGAGGCCGACCGTCGTGTTCGCGGCGGTCGCGCGGATGATGTCATAGCCATCGCCGCCATCGACGATATCCATGCCGCCTGTCGTGCCGGCATATTCGAATACATCGTTGCCGTTCTTGCCCGTTTTCTACTTGCGTAGTTTTGGCGCAGGCAGAGTCGCTCCCGCAAGCATTCATTCACCGTAGCCGAGCGGAAAGAGGATTGAATTCACATGCGACAATGGTTTTTACCCGCCGTCAACCCTTGCGGCGCGAGGCTCGCCTGATCCGCCAGAACGGGCGGTCAGGCATTTCAGAACGAGGAATTGAGCCATGTCCGTTTCCCCCGCCGCATCCAAAAGCCTGCTTCTCTCGAACTTTGCTCCCGCCTCCCGCCTCGCGCCGGGGCAGGCCAATGCATTTGCTCAGAATGATATGCGCAAGCTTCTGAAAGCGGCGACCGCATATACCGAGCTTTTCAGCCGCGAAATGGATGAGACTTGGGCTGCCGGCAAAACCGGATTTGACTATGACAAGTCAGAAGCGATTACCAAATTCGCGGCAAAGCTAGGGTTATCCAGAGCAGAAGCTGGTTATGCGATTGAAGAAGCAATTTTCCTTAAGGGCCAAGGAAAGAGCCTGGATTCCATCGTCTCCGGTGGCGGCACGCCTGTCGGCTCGATCGCGACGGCGCCGAGAGTGCAGAATTTTGGCACTGTCGATGAAGCCAAGGCCTTCGCGCAGGCGGCGATCAAGCTGCTGAAGGTCGGCATCGAGCGCTTCAACAAGAGCGTGCTCGATTGGTCGCCGCAGAAGGCGCAGGAGGCGCGTGAGAAGACCTGGCAGGGCATTTTTGATGCCTTCCGCCGCGTCAACCCGGAGGCGACCGAGGAAGAGGCGATCGCCTTCGCCGACAAGTACCTCAAGGGCTACCTCGCGACCGAGGGCCACATGGATGAATCCGTGCTCCGGGATGCGATCGAACGCCTGCAATCGGGCTTCGTGATGTCCGGCCCGCTCTACACCGAAAACGCCGACGGCACCCTCTCGCTCAACCGGACAGAAATCCGGGACCGCAGCGGCAATCTCATCTTCGAGATCGGCGCCGATCTCGGCCAGAACGTCGACAAGGCGGCGTGAGGAGAAAACACGCGGTTAAGCCCGGCCGAGATATCGATACAGCATCGCCTTGCCCACGCCGAACCGTGCCGCGGCTTCTTTCGAGATGTGGCGTGATGCCGGTAAGGATTACGCCGCCCGCTTGGCGGGTGACGGGCTGGATATCGAGCCTGTGCTTGGTGGAATCTGTTGTCGGGGCTGACACAATTAGCCTTTCTCAGCTATCTATGTCAGCCTCAATTACTGGAGCGGGCGACGGGAATCGAACCCGTGTCTCTAGCTTGGAAGGCTAGGGTCTTACCATTACACAACGCCCGCATGGCGGATTGAATCACGCCAGACGTGGTAGCTACCCAAATGGGTGAGCTCCGTCAATCAAAACCCGATCCTGAACGTCATATAGTGGCCTTCCCGAGCGACTAAAAGGGGCTATTAGCCTTAGAAAAGTTCGTGGGATAGAGACCGTTCGCGTTCGTATCCAAGCGACGCCTACCCTCATGTCGCAGAACGATTTTCGGACAGAGCGCCCGGGGGGATCGGATGAAAAATCGGGTTTAATTCCCTCTGCCCCCTCAGGTTCCGCGCGGCTTCGCGCGTGCTGTCGGCGCGGCATTGGCGGGGTCTTCGGGCCAGACGTGCTTGGGGTAGCGGCCGCGCATATCGGCGCGCACATCAGCCCAGGAACCAGCCCAGAAACCGGGGAGGTCGCGCGTGATCTGGATCGGGCGATGGGCAGGCGAGAGCAGTTCCAGCGTGAGCTTCAACTTGCCATTGGCGATCGCCGGATGCGTTTTCAGGCCGAAAAGCTCCTGAACGCGGATGGCGAGGAACGGCGCGCCCTCGCCTTCGTACCGGATCGGGTGGGCGTTGCCGGTCGGCGCGACGAAATGCGTCGGGGCTTCGCGGTCGAGCAGGGCGCGCGCGGAATAGGGCAGGAGAACATCCATCGCCGCGCCGAGGCGTTCGGCATCGATGGCGGCGAGGCTGGCTGCATCATGAAGAAAGGGCGCCAGCCATTCATCGGCGCGCGCGGCAAGGGCGGCATCGGAAAGGTCCGGCCAGCGATCCGGCTCGGCCTGACGCAAAAACCCGACGCGTTCGCGCAGCTGAAGCTGTGCCTTCGACCAGCCGAGCCTTTCGATCCCGCGTTTCGCGGCGGCCTCGGCCAGCGCGGTCGCCGTTTCGGCGCCGGGGGCAAGCGGCAGCGCGGCCTGTTCGAGCAGCAGGGCGCCGAGCCGACTGACGCGGCGCCTGCGCAAGGCGCCCGATGACGGATCGAAGCTGGTTTGCTCTTCAACGGCGATCCGATCCTTGAACAAGGTGCCGATTTCCTCGCGCAGGATCGTCGCCGCGAGGGTAATCCGCGCTTTTGCCGCGGAACCCGTGATATCCGCCGCGACAAGGTAGGGCGCTGCGGCGAGTGGGTCCGTGGCATCGAAGGCGGCGATCCGCCCATTGGCGAGCGAAAAGGCACCGCCGCCACGCCCCTTGCCGATGCGGTCAGGGAAGGCAAGCGCGAGCAACCCGCCGGTCGAGGGCGTCACGTCGGCGGATGTCGCCGGAATGGCGTTTTCGGCAAGTCTGGCCCAGCGCGCGGCAAGATCGCGCAGGGCCGTCGCGCGCGGTGCGCGATCACGCGCGAGACGTTCAAGCCGATCGGCGAGATCGGTCGCGCTGCCGCCGATCCCCCTTTCGCCGATCAGGGCGGCGATCCGCGCGGCTTCCTCCGCCATGCCGAAGCGTGCGCCTTCAAGCACGAGCGCCGCAAGGCGCGGCGCGAGCGGCAGGCTCTGGATGAGACGGCCCTGCGGCGTGATCCGTCCGTCGCCATCAAGCGCGCCGAGAGAGACAAGCTGGTTTTCCGCTTCCCGGAGCGCGGCGGCAGGCGGGGCGTCGAGCAGTTTCAACGCGTCCGGCGCCGTGCCCCAGCGGGCGCAATCAAGCCTGAAGGAAGCAAGGTCGGTATCGAGGATCTCGGGTCGGTTGAAGGCGATGAGGCCCTGATCCTGCGCTTCGTCCCATAGCCGGATCGCGATGCCGGGCCCGGTGCGCCCGGCGCGTCCGCGCCGCTGATCGGCCGAAGCGCGCGAGACGCGGATAGTTTCGAGCCGCGATATGCCGAGATCGGGCTCGTAGCGTGGGCTGCGCTGCAGGCCGCTATCGACGACAAGGCGCACGCCTTCGATGGTGATGGAGGTTTCCGCGATCGATGTCGCGAGCACGATCTTGCGCCGACCGGGCGCGGAGGGCCGGATTGCCGCATCCTGGCGCGCGGGATCGAGCGCGCCGTAAAGCGGGCAAAGATCGATCTCGGGTGGCAGTTTCGCCTCTTCCAGCATTCGCGCCACCCGTTCGATCTCGCCCTGGCCGGGCAGGAAGGCGAGAAGCGAGCCCGTCTCGGCGCGGATGGCGGACAGGATGGCGGCGGCCATCTGCTCCTCGATCCGGGCATTGGGATCGCGCCCGCGATAGCGCGTCTCGACGGCAAAGGCGCGCCCCTCGCTGGCGATGACGGGGGCATCGCCGAGGAAGGAAGCAATACGCTTGTCGTCGAGCGTCGCGGACATGACGAGCAGGCGCAGATCGGGGCGAAGCGCCTCGCGGCTTTCGAGCGCCAGCGCGAGGCCGAAATCGGCATCGAGCGAGCGCTCGTGGAATTCGTCGAACAGGATCGCGGCAATGCCTTCGAGCGCGGGATCATCAAGGATCATGCGCGTGAAAACGCCCTCGGTAACGACGAGGATGCGGGTCTGTTTCGAACTTCTCACGTCGAAACGCGCACGAAGCCCGACCCGCTGCCCCAGTTTTTCGCCCAGAAGCTGCGCCATGCGCGTTGCGGCGCCGCGCGCGGCGATCCGCCGTGGTTCAAGGACGAGGATCGTGCCGTCCTTACGCCAAGCAGCGTCGAGAAGCGCGAGCGGCACGCCGGTGGTCTTGCCGGCACCGGGCGGCGCGACAAGCACGCCGATGCCGCGCGTCTCCAGCGCATGCCGGATTTCCGGCAGCACGGCCTCGATCGGAAGCGTGTCCCTCGCGCTCATCATCCCTCGCATCGCCCGCCTTGTGAGGAGAGCATGCGGGGTCTTTAGCCGCCCACGCCGAAAGCCGCCAGCGTCGCCATGTTGACGAGATCGGTATCCTTGGCGCCGATCGGCACGATCTGCACCGCGCGGTCGAAGCCGATCAGCAGCGGGCCGATCACGGTCGAGCCGCCAAGCTCCTGGAGCATCTTGGTGGCGATGGCGGCGGAGTGGAACGCCGGCATGACCAGCACATTCGCCGGCCCGGAGAGCCGGCAGAACGGGTAAGCCGCCATGATCTCCGGGTTGAGCGCGACATCGGCGCCCATCTCGCCGTCATATTCGAAATCGACGCGCCTCTTGTCGAGCAGCTTCACCGCTTCGCGCACGCGCTCGGAACGCTCGGCCTCGGGGTTGCCGAAGGTCGAGAAGGCAAGGAGCGCCACGCGCGGCTGATAGCCGAGGCGGCGGGCCGCGCCCGCGGCTTCCGTCGCGATTCCCGCGAGCTCCTCGGCGCTCGGCATTTCATGAACAGCGGTATCGGCGACGAGAACGGTGCGCCCTCGCGCGATGATGAGGCTCAGTCCAATGGCGCGATGGCCCGGCTTCACCTCGATCACTTTGCGCACATCGCCGAGCGCGGCGGCGTAATTTCGGGTCGTACCGGTGATCATCGCATCCGCATCGCCCAAAGCCACCATCGAGGCCGCGAAATGGTTGCGATCATTGTTGATCATGCGCTGGCAATCGCGGAACAGATAGCCCTGCCGCTGGAGTTTTTCGTAGAGAAACTGCGCGTAGGCGGCGTTGCGGTTCGAGAGCCGGGCATTGATGACCTCGACCTTGCCCTTGATGTCGATGCCGGCGGCTTCGGCGGTGGCCTGGACGCGCTCCTCGCGCCCCACCAGCACGGAAGAGCCGAGACCCTGCGTCGCATAGCTCACGGCGGCGCGGATGACCGTCTCCTCCTCGCCTTCCGCGAAGACGACGCGCTTTGGCTTGCGGCGCACTTGGCTGAAGACGCGCGCCAGAACGCCCGCCACGGGGTCGCGCCGGTGAGAAAGGGCCTCCTCGTATTCGCGCACCGATTTCAGCGCCTTCTTGGCGACGCCGGTTTCCATCGCCGCCTGCGCCACCGCGCTCGAGACGCGCATCATCAGGCGCGGATCGAAGGGCAGGGGAATGATATATTCGCGCCCGAAGCGCAGGCGCGCGCCCGCATAGGCTGCGGCGACCTCGTCCGGCACATCCTCGCGGGCGAGATCGGCGAGGGCTTTCGCCGCCGCGATCTTCATCTCCATGTTGATGGTGGTCGCCTGCACGTCGAGCGCGCCGCGGAAGAGATAGGGGAAACCGAGGACGTTGTTGACCTGGTTCGGGTAATCCGAGCGCCCCGTCGCCATGATCGCATCGTCGCGGACCTCGTGGACCTCCTCGGGTGTGATTTCGGGGTCGGGATTGGCCATCGCGAAGATGATCGGGTTCGGTGCCATCGAGGCCACCATTTCAGGTGTCAGCGCGCCTTTCTGGGAGAGACCGAAAAACGCATCCGCCCCGATGAGTGCATCGGCCAGCGTGCGGCTGTCGGTTTTCACCGCATGGGCGCTCTTCCACTGGTTCATGCCGTCCTTGCGGTCCTGATAGATCACGCCCTTGGTGTCGCAGAGCATCACGTTGTCGGGCTTGAAGCCCATGGCCTTGAGCAATTCCACGCAGGCGATGCCCGCCGCGCCCGCGCCATTGACGACAAGGCGGGTCGATTTCACATCCCGCCCCGTCAGTTCGAGCGCGTTGAGAAGCCCGGCGGCGGCGATGATCGCGGTGCCGTGCTGGTCGTCATGGAAGACGGGAATATCCATCAACTCCTTGAGGCGCTGCTCGATGACGAAGCATTCGGGCGCCTTGATATCCTCAAGGTTGATGCCGCCGAAGGAGGGGCCGAGATAGCGCACGGCGTTGATGAAGGCTTCCGGGTCCTCGGTGTCGACCTCAAGATCGATGCTGTCGATATCGGCGAAGCGCTTGAAGAGGACGCTCTTGCCTTCCATCACCGGCTTCGACGCCAGCGCGCCGAGATTGCCGAGGCCGAGGATCGCCGTGCCGTTCGAGATCACCGCGACCATGTTGCCGCGCGCGGTGTAGTCATAGGCCGTCGCCGGGTTCTCCGCGATCGCCTTGACCGGCACCGCGACGCCGGGGGAATAGGCGAGCGAAAGGTCGCGCTGGGTGGCCATCGGCTTGGTGGGCACGACTTCCAGCTTCCCCGGCTTGCCGCGCGAATGGAAATCCAGCGCTTCCTGATCCGTGAAGGTCGGGCGTGCGCGTCGCTTCTTCGAGCCGGCCTTGGGGAGATCATTCGACGGCGTGAGGTCGTTGGAAGGAGAAGACATGGCAACAATCTTAACTAAGGCCGGCTGGCGCAGTATCGTTATTGCTTCATGCGAAGCGGCGAGGATGAAACCCTAGGAGCGTTGTCCCCAATGCTCAAGCGCCGGAGGGATGAAAAAACGAGGCTTTGCGGTCGAAAAACGAGGATCCTCGTGCTAGACGGGCTTTCCGTTTCCCTGTTCCAGCTTTCTCATGCGCGACCCTGCCTTCGATCCGCCGCAAGATCCTTACGAAGCGCCGCCGCTGGCGCTCGATGAGGCGGCACGCGCCACGCCGTCGATGGCGCAATATATCGAGATCAAGGCCGCCAATCCCGATTGCATGCTCTTCTACCGGATGGGCGATTTCTACGAGCTGTTCTTCTCGGATGCGGAGCTTGCCGCGCGCACGCTCGGCATCGTGCTCACCAAGCGGGGCAAGCATGCGGGCATGGATATTCCCATGTGCGGCGTGCCCGTTGTGCGGGCCGATGAATATCTCCAGCGGCTGATCGCGGCCGGGCATCGCGTCGCTGTCTGCGAGCAGATGGAAGACCCGGCGGAAGCGCGCAAGCGCGGCTCGAAAGCGGTCGTACGGCGTGATGTCGTGCGCATCGTCACGCCGGGCACGATCACCGAGGAAGGGCTGCTCGACGCGAGGCGGGCGAATATCCTTCTCGCGCTTGCGCGCCAGAAGGCCGGCGCGGGGCATGAATACGCGCTGTGCGCGGTGGACATTTCCACGGGTGAATGCCTTGTCAGCGCGGTGGAGGGGGCGGATCTTGCAGGCGAGATCGCGCGCCTCGATCCTTCCGAAATGCTTGTCCCGGACGCGATTCGCGACGATCCGGCCCTCACGGGTCTTTTCAGCGGATCGCGGGCGGCGGTCACCCGGCTTGCGCGCGAGGGGTTCGATCCTGCCTCGGCCGAAAAGCGCCTTCTCGATTTCTACGGGGTTTCCACGCTCGATGCCTTCGGGGCTTTTGCGCGGGCCGAGCTTTCCGCCATCGCGGCGATCATTGTCTATCTCGAGCGCACGCAGCTCGGCGCGCGGGTGCCGCTCGCCACGCCGACGCGGCGCAAGGCGGGCGAGACCATGGCGATCGACGCCGCCACGCGCGCCAATCTCGAATTGTCGCGCACCCTGGGCGGCGCGCGCGAGGGCAGCCTTCTTTCCACCATCGACCGGACGGTGAGTGCCGGCGGTGGCCGGCTCCTCGCGCAATGGCTTGCCGCCCCCGCGACCGATCTTGCGCTGATCCGCGCCCGGCATGACGCGGTGAGCCAGCTTCTCGATGTGCCGGACCTGCGCGACGCCCTGCGCGCCATGCTCAAGCGCGTGCCGGACATGCCGCGCGCCCTTTCGCGCCTCGCGCTCGATCGCGCCGGCCCGCGCGATCTCATGGCCATCGGGCAGGGGCTGCGCGAGGCGGAGGAGATCGCGGCCCGCGCGCTCGCCCAGCCGGATATCGCGCCGCTCGTGGCGGAAGCCCGCGCCGCGCTCATCGCCGCGCCATCGGCGCTTGGCGCGCGCCTCGCAGCCGCGCTCAACGAGGATGTGCCGCTCCAGAAACGCGATGGCGGCTTCATCCGCGCCGGGTTCGACCCTGTTCTCGACGAGTTCCACGCCCTGCGCGACAATTCGCGCGAGGTCATCGCCGCCTTGCAGGCGCGCTATGCGGAGGAAACGCAGGCACGCGCGCTGAAGATCAAGCACAACAACATGCTCGGCTATTTCGTCGAGGTGCCGCAGCAGGCGGGCGAAAGGCTGATCCAGCCTCCTTTCAGCACCACCTTCATCCACCGCCAGACGATGGCCGGGGCGATGCGCTTCTCCACAGCCGAGCTGACCACGCTCGAACACCGGATCGGCGAGGCTTCCGGCAAGGCGCTTGCGCGCGAACTCGCGCATTTCGCGCAATTCGTCACGGCAATCCTTGCGGAGGATCGCCGTATTCGCGCGGCCTCCGAGGCATTGGCCACGCTCGATGCCCTCGCCTCCCTCGCCGATCTCGCCGCGCGCGAGGGCTGGACACGCCCCGCGATGAGCGAGGATTGCGCCTTCGCGATCGAGGGCGGGCGCCATCCCGTGGTCGAACGCGCGGTGAAGCAGGAGGGCGGGAGTTTCATCGCCAATGGCTGCGATCTCTCCCCGGAAGGGCTTTCGGAGGCGGGGCGCATCCTGCTCGTCACCGGCGCCAACATGGCGGGTAAATCGACCTATCTGAGGCAGAACGCCCTTATCGCCATCCTCGCGCAGATGGGCAGCTTCGTGCCCGCCGCCTCGGCGCGGATCGGGATCGTGGACCGGCTTTTCAGCCGCGTCGGCGCGGCGGATGATCTGGCGCGCGGACGCTCGACCTTCATGGTCGAGATGGTGGAAACCGCGGCGATCCTCAATCAGGCCGGGCCGCGCGCCCTGGTGATCCTCGACGAGATCGGGCGCGGCACCGCAACCTATGACGGGCTCTCCATCGCCTGGGCGGCGATCGAGCATCTGCATGACCAGAATCGCTGCCGCGCGCTCTTCGCGACGCATTTCCACGAATTGACCGCGCTTGCCGGCACTTTGCCGCGCCTGCACCCGGTCACGATGAAGGTCGCGGCATATAAGGGCGACGTGGTTTTCCTGCATGAGGTGGTACCGGGCGCGGCGGATCGCTCCTACGGCATTCAGGTCGCCAAGCTGGCGGGGCTCCCGGCGGCGGTGGTCAAGCGCGCCGGGGCGATTCTGAACGAGCTTGAAAAGGCCGAGCGCGCCTCCCCCGCCATGCGGATGATCGACGATCTGCCGCTTTTCCGCACAGCGCCTTCCGCCACGATGGTGCCGGAACCGGCAGCCGACGGGCTCCGTGCCGTGCTCGATGCCCTGCGCCCGGACGAGCTTTCGCCGAGAGAAGCGCTGGAGGCGTTGTATCGCCTCAAGGCAATCGCCTCGGACGAAGATGCGGGCTGACCCTTTAGCGGCGCGTGTCGAGAAGGTTCTTCTTGACCATCAATGAGGCCGAAACCACGATCAGCGCCACGAGCGCGATAAGAATGGTGGAAGCCGCGTTGACTTCCGGCGTCACGCCCAAGCGAACCGCCGAGTAAAGCCGCATCGGCAGGGTGGTCGCGCCCGGTCCCGAGGCGAAGGAGGCCAGCACCAGATCGTCGAGCGAGAGGGTGAAGGCGAGCATCCATGCCGCGGCGATCGCCGGCGCGATGATCGGCAGCGTGATCGCGAGGAAGGCCCGCCAGGGCGGCGCGCCGAGATCTTCCGCCGCTTCCTCCAGGCTGCGGTCGAAGGTCACGAGCCGGGATTGGATCACCACGGTCGCGAAGCAGGTCGAAAGGGTCACATGCGCGATGGCGATCGTCCAGAAGCCGCGCCCGGCCTCCAGGCCGACGAAGAGCAGCAGCAAGGCCAGCCCGATAATGACCTCCGGCATGACCAGCGGCGCCGCGATCATGCCGGCGAGCCATGTCCGGCCGGTGAAGCGCCCGAAACGCGCCAAGGCCAAAGCCGCGAGCGTGCCGAGCAATGTCGCCACGCTGGCCGAGACGAGCGCGATCCGGAGCGAGAGCCAGGCGGCATCCATGAGGGGCTGGTTGTTGAACAGCGCGGCGTACCAGCGCAGTGAAAACCCGCCCCAGACGGTCACCAGCCGCGAGGCATTGAACGAATAGACGATGAGGACAAGAATCGGGATGTAGAGGAAAGCCAGCCCGAGGATCAGCGCAAGGAAATGCGGGAAGCGGAAACGTTTCACGCGCGCCTCCCGGTATCCGCGAGGCGCTGGAAGAGAAGAAGCGGGCCGACAAGGATCAGCAGCATCACGATGGCGACCGCCGAAGCAAGCGGCCAATCCCGATTCGCGAAGAATTCGGTCCACAAGACCTTGCCGATCATCAGCGTATCCGAGCCGCCCAGAAGGTCGGGGATCACGAATTCGCCAATCGCGGGGATCAGCACCAGGAACGCGCCCGCCATGATGCCGGGCATCGCGAGCGGCACGGTGATGAGAAAGAACCGCTTGAGCGGCGTTGCGCCGAGATCCGCCGCCGCCTCCGTCAGGGCTGGGTCGATGCGCTCGAGGCTGGCATAGACAGGGAGCACCATGAAGGGGAGGTAGGAATAAACGATACCGATCAGCACCGCCGCTTCGGTATTGAGCAGGTTGAGCGGCGCGCTGGTGATCCCGAGCTGGCCGAGGACCTGATCGAGAACGCCTTCCGGCCGGAGGATCGCCATCCACGCATAGACGCGGATCAGGAACGAGGTCCAGAAAGGCAGGATGACGAGAACCAGCAGGGCCGGTTGCCAGACTTTCGGGGCGCGCGTCATCGCATAGGCGAGCGGAAAACCAAGGAGCAGGGTCAGCAGCGTCGCCGTCGCCGCGATGCGCAGGGAGGAGAGGTAGGCGCCAAGATAAAGATCGTCGGAGAGCAGGGTGATATAGTTCTCGATATCGAGCGCGCGGATGAACGTACCGATCTCGCCCAGGCCGGGCCAATGGGGTGCATAGGGCGGGATGGCCGGGGCGCTGTCCGAGAGCGAGATCCGAAGGACGACCAGGAAAGGCACGAAGAAAAACAGACCGAGCCAGAGCATCGGCGGTGCGAGAACCGCCAGCCGTCGGAGCTTGTGCCGCGCGTTCACGCCTCGCCTCCAAGCAGGATGCCGGCCTCGATCTCCCAGCTGAGCCAGACCTGATCCTCCCAGGCGATCGGGCGTTCCGCGCGCCGGGCATGGTTGGCGAGCGCGACCTTGATCAAGGGGCCGCCTTCGCCGCCGATCTTGACCTGCACCATCGTGTAATCGCCGAGATAGCCGATATCCCAGACCTCGCCGGACACCTTGTTGGCCGAGAGGGCAGGCTCGTCATGCGAGATGACGATCTTCTCGGGCCGCACCGCGACGAAAACGCGCGCGCCGGCCGGCAGGCTGACGTCCTCCTCATCGAGCAGGATCGTACCGCAAACGGGGCTTTCGACGGTGATGATATCGCCGGCAATCGCGGCGATCGCGCCTTCGAAAATGT
Organism: Pseudomonadota bacterium; assembly: GCA_020161575.1. Classification (GTDB taxonomy): domain Bacteria; phylum Pseudomonadota; class Alphaproteobacteria; order Rhizobiales; family Beijerinckiaceae; genus Rhabdaerophilum. Next base: position 458,618 of record JAIUNR010000002.1, on the reverse strand, counting down.
TGATGTCTCCCACGAATTCAGCGACATAGCGGCTCGCAGGTTTTTCGTAGATCTCCTCGGGCGGCGCGACCTGCGCGATGCGCCCGCGCTCCATCACCGCGATACGGTCGGCCATGACCATGGCTTCATCCTGATCATGCGTGACCATGAGGAAGGTCATGCCAAGCTCGCTCTGGAGATCCATCAGCTCGTATTGGGTCTCCTCACGCAGCTTGCGATCGAGCGCGCCGAGCGGTTCATCCAGCAGCAGCACTTTCGGGCGCTTGGCGAGCGCGCGGGCCAAAGCCACGCGCTGGCGCTGGCCGCCCGAGAGCTGGTCGGGCCGGCGCTTCGCGAAGCCTTCCAGCCGCGCAAGCGCCAGCATTTCCGCGACGCGCGCGGCGATATCCGCTTTTGCCATGCCCTCCTGGCGGAGACCGAAGGCGATATTGGCTTCCACGCTCATATGCGGAAACAACGCATAGGATTGGAACATCATGTTGGTCGGGCGGCGATGGGGTGGAATTCCCGCCAGATCGACGCCGTCGAGCAGGATGCGGCCTGAATCTGGCGTCTCGAAACCCGCCAGCATGCGCATCAGCGTCGTCTTGCCGCAGCCTGACGGGCCGAGAAGCGCGAAGAACTCGCCCGCATGGATGGCGAGCGAGAGATCCTCCACCGCGCTGACCGCGCCGAAGCGTTTCGTGACCCTCTCGAAGGTCACAAGCGGTTTCGCCGCCGGGTCCGTCCATGGCGCGAAGGACCGGCGGATATTGCCAAGCGATTTCTTCGCCATTTCAACGCGTCACTTCGCGGTTTTCACGCGCGTGAGCAGGCGGTTGACGATTTTCTGGGTCTTTTCATCATGCGGCGTGATTGTATAGAGGCGCGCGAGCACGTCGGCGCCGGGATAGATGCCGGGGTCCTTCACGACTTCCGCATCCGCGTGCTTCTGCGCGGCGAGATTGCCCGAGGCATATTGCACGAAGCTCGAGTTCTTCCCCGCGATTTCCGGCCGGTTGAGATAGTCGATGAAGGCGTAAGCTGCGGTCTTGTTCTCGGCATCCGCCGGGATGACTAAGCTGTCGAACCACATCAGGGCGCCTTCCTTGGGGATGGAATAGGCGACTTCCACGCCGTTCTTTGCTTCACGCGCACGTTTGCGCGCCTGCAGTACATCCCCCGAATAGCCGAGCGCGAGGCAGATATCGCCGTTGGCGAGCGCGTTGATATATTCCGAGGAATGGAACTTGCGAATATGCGGCTTGATCTTGGCGAGCAGATCCGCGGCCTTGCGAAGATCCGCCTCCTTCTTCGAATCGGGGTCAAGCCCGAGATAACGCAGGGCGGCGGGGAACAGCTCCTCCGTGGCGTCGAGCACATGGACGCCGCAATCGGCGACCTTCTTCAGCCGTTCCGGGTCGAACAGGATGGCCCAGCTATCGATTGTGGCATCCTTGCCGAGCCGCTCCTTGATCTTGGTGACATTGTAACCAAGGCCCGTGGTGCCCCACATGTAGTTGACGGCATGCTTGTTGCCCGGATCATATTTGGCCAGGCGCTGGGTGATGTCGCCCCACATATGCTGGAGGTTCTGAAGCTTCGACTTGTCGAGTTCCTGATAGAGCTTCAGCGGGATATGGCGCGGCAGGAACGAGGCCGTGACGACGACGAGGTCATAGCCCGATTTTCCGGCCGTGAGCTTGGTCTCCACCGTCTCCATCTGGTCGAACGTGTCGTAGACGACCTTGATGCCGGTTTCCTTGGTGAAATCCTCGAGCACCTTCGGATCGACATAATCCGACCAGTTGAAGACCTTCAGCGTCTGTTGCGCCTGCGCGCCGCCGATCATACCCGCCAGAAGCGCCAAAGCCGCCGCACGCCGCAAAAGACCGCTCATCATCACCCAAGCCTCCCAAATCGCTTTTTCCGGGGGACCGTATCAAGTTTCGCGCCGCTTTCAAGAAAGTGCTTCGAGCCTTCTGACCCCGGTGGAGCCGGCGCGCTCTGCTAGGCGAAAACGCGGCGAAAGGGCCAAGCGATTGACCCTCCTGCGACCGGCTGGCATAACCGCGCCGGAGACGCTTGGGAGAGCTGGATCGGTGAAATTTCTGGTTACGGGCCATGCAGGATTCATCGGCTTTCACGTCGCCCGTGCCTTGCTGGCGGAGGGGCATGATGTCCTCGGCATCGACAGCCTGACCGATTATTACGATCCCGATCTCAAGCGCCGGCGCCTTGCCCTGCTCGCGGATCAGAAGGGCTTCACGCATGCCGAGTTCGCGCTGGAGGATCATTCGCGCCTTCTGGCGACGTTCGAGAGCTTTCGCCCCGATATCGTGATCCATCTCGCCGCGCAGGCGGGCGTGCGCTATTCCATCGAGAATCCGCGCGCCTATATGAGCGCGAATGTCATGGGTTCGTTCAACATCCTCGAAGCCTGCCGCGCTTTTCCGGTCCGCCATTTGCTGATGGCCTCGACCAGTTCCGCCTATGGCGCCAATGACAAATACCCGTTTGAGGAAACCGATCTCGCGGTTCATCCCATCACGCTCTATGCCGCCTCGAAGGGGGCGATGGAATTGATGGCGCATAGCTATGCCCATCTCTTCGCGATTCCCGTCACGGCTTTCCGCTTCTTCACGGTCTACGGCCCCTGGGGGCGGCCGGACATGGCCTATTTCCTCTTCACCCGGAAGATTCTCGCGGGGGAGCCGATCGAGCTGTTCAACCACGGCGAGACCTGGCGCGATTTCACTTATATCGACGATCTCGTGGCCTCGATCCGCCTTCTGGCGGATATTCCGCCGCCGCAGGTCGCGGCACGGGCCGGGCTTGCACCGCTCGCGGGCGATACGCTCAGCCCTGTTGCCCCCTATCGCCTCGTCAATATCGGCGCCGGCCGACCGGAAAAGTTGACGGATCTCGTGGATGCCATCGAAGCGGCGCTGGGCGTGCGGGCAGAGCGCATCCTCAAGCCGCTGCCCAAGGGCGATGTGCTCAAGACCTTCGCGCGGGCGGAACTTCTCTTCGCGCTTACCGCTCAGAAGCCCGCGACGCCGCTTGCGACCGGCATTGAAGCTTTCGTGCACTGGTATCGCAGCGCGTTCAACGCGTCCCCGGCATAGGATCGCGCGCCGGATGTTTTCATCATCACCCGGCTTGGCTAAGGCTCAGGCCAGCTTGGCCGGCCGTAACATCGCCTCCGGGCGCCCCGGGAAAGTCCGGGTGGAAGATTTGCAGGAGTTTTCATGCGTATCGTGATGGTCGGTTCGGGTTATGTCGGGCTCGTCTCGGGGACCTGCTTTGCCGATTTCGGGCATGACGTGATCTGCGTCGACAAGGACGAAGCAAAAATCGCGATGCTGCGTGAATCGCGCATCCCCATCTTCGAGCCCGGCTTGCCCGAGCTGGTCGCGGGGAATGTCCGCGATGGCCGGCTGAGTTTCACGACCGATCTGGCAAGCTCGATCGCCGGCGCGGATGCTGTCTTCATCGCGGTGGGCACGCCTTCGCGTCGCGGCGACGGTCACGCGGATCTCAGCTATGTCTTCGACGCGGCGCGGGAAATCGCCCGCGCCCTGACCGGCTATTGCGTGATCGTGACCAAATCGACCGTTCCCGTCGGAACCGGCGACGAGATCGAACGGATCATGCGCGAGACCAGGCCCGATATCGATATCTCGGTTGTCTCCAACCCGGAATTCCTGCGCGAAGGCGCGGCGATCGATGATTTCAAGCGTCCCGACCGTATCGTTGTCGGCTGTCAGGATGAGCGCGCGAAGGAGGTCATGTCGCGTGTCTATCGTCCGCTCTATCTCAATCAGGCGCCGCTGCTGTTTACGGACCGGCGGACATCAGAGCTGATCAAATACGCCGCCAACGCCTTTCTCGCGACCAAGGTCGGCTTCATCAACGAGATGGCCGATCTGTGCGAGGCCACAGGCGCCAATGTGCAGGAAGTGGCGCGCGGTATCGGCCTCGATAACCGCATCGGTCCGAAGTTTCTCCATGCCGGGCCGGGCTATGGTGGCTCCTGCTTTCCCAAGGACACGCTCGCGCTCATCCGCACCGCGAATGATTTCGCGGCGCCTTCCTCCATCGTCGAGGCGGTGGTCACCGCCAATGACAAGCGCAAGCGCGCCATGGCGCGCCGCGTGATCGCGGCCTGCGACGGCAATGTGCGGGGGAAGACCATCGCCCTGCTCGGCCTTACCTTCAAGCCGAACACCGATGACATGCGCGACGCGCCCTCGATCTCGATCATCCAGGCGCTTCAGGATGCGGGTGCGCAGATCCGCGCCTATGATCCGGAAGGGATGGAGCAGGCAAAGCTCGTGCTGAGCAATGTCACCTATGCCCGCGACCCCTATGATTGCATCACCGGCGCGGATGCGATCTGCCTTGTCACCGAGTGGAACATGTTCCGGGCGCTGGACCTCGACAGGGTGAAGGCTCTGGCGCGTGCTCCGGTCATGGTGGATCTGCGCAATGTCTACCGCCCCGGCGAGATGCGCGAACGCGGCTTTCGCTATTCCAGCATCGGCAGAGCGTGAAGCGCGCTGCGGGGTTGCTAAGATCGGGATATTCCGAGGCGGCGCTTGCCGCCCCGTTCGTTTCGTCGCCTGTTTGCTGGCCAGTTACGGCCATTGCGATCAATAGAAGGCCTGAAGCCCGGTCTGCGCGCGGCCCAGAATCAGCGCGTGAACGTCATGTGTGCCCTCGTAGGTGTTCACCGTCTCGAGGTTCTGTGCGTGGCGCATCACGTGATATTCGATCTGGATGCCGTTGCCGCCATGCATGTCGCGGGCCTGACGCGCGATGTCGAGCGCCTTGCCGCAATTGTTGCGCTTCATGAGGCTGATCATCTCGGGCGCCTCGCGATGCTCGTCCATGAGGCGGCCAAGACGCAGCGAGCCTTGCAGGCCCAGCGTGATCTCGGTCTGCATGTCCGCCAGCTTCTTCTGGTAGAGCTGCGTCTGGGCGAGCGGGCGGTTGAACTGCTTGCGGTCGAGGCCGTATTGCCGCGCGCGGTGCCAGCAATCCTCCGCCGCGCCGAGCACGCCCCAGGAAATGCCGTAACGGGCGCGGTTGAGACACCCGAACGGCCCCTTCAGGCCCGAAACATTCGGGAGCAGCGCATCCTCCGGCACCACGACGCCATCCATCACGATTTCGCCGGTGATCGAGGCGCGCAGCGAGAGCTTGCCGCCGATCTTGGGCGCGGAAAGCCCCTTCATGCCCTTTTCGAGGATGAAACCCCGGATCTCGTTGTCATGCGCGGCGCTCTTCGCCCAGACCACGAAAACATCGGCGATCGGCGAGTTCGAGATCCACATTTTCGAGCCGGTGAGGCGATAGCCGTCCGCGACTTTCTCGGCGCGGGTCTTCATGCCCGCAGGGTCCGAACCCGCATCCGGCTCGGTGAGGCCGAAGCAGCCGATGAACTCGCCCGAGGCGAGCTTCGGCAGATACTTCATCCGCTGCTCCTCGGTGCCGTAGGTGTAGATCGGATACATGACGAGCGAGGATTGCACGCTCATCATCGAGCGGTAGCCCGAATCCACCCGCTCGACCTCGCGCGCAACGAGCCCGTAGGCGACATAGGAGGCGCTCGCGCAGCCGTATTTCTCCGGCAGCGTCACGCCGAGCAGCCCCTGCTCGCCCATGAAGCGGAAAAGGGCGGGATCCGTCTTCTCGTCGAGATAGGCCTGCTCGACACGCGGCGCCAGCTCGCCCTGCGCGAAGGCGCGCGCCGCGTCGCGGATCATGCGCTCGTCATCGGTCAATTGGTTGTCGAGGTCGAAGGGATCGGCCCAGTTGAAAGGAGTTTTGGCCATTGTCTGTCCGTGGGTTGTCTTTTGAAGATGTGTGGTTGCCCTGTGTGTAGCGAAATCGCCGGGACCTAGGAAGATCAGAATGAAAGAAGCTGGTCGGTCTGCGACAAATTCGCTAGAGCTCACGGGCATTCGCGGCCTTCCGCCGCTCTGGACATGATCTGCCATGACCGATCTCTCCCGCGCGGCCTCTATGGTGCGCGATCTTGTCACCTGCCCATCCGTCACCCCGGTAGAGGGCGGCGCCCTTGCCATGATCGAAGCCTGGCTCAAGCCCTATGGTTTCGAGGTCCACCGCCCGGTTTTTTCCGGCTCTGGCTCGTATGAGGTTGAAAATCTTTATGCCCGCATCGGCAAGGGGGCGCCCTGCCTCGTTTTCGCGGGGCATACCGATGTCGTCCCCACCGGGGACGAGGCGCGCTGGGCGCATCCGCCCTTTTCAGGCGCCGTGATTGACGGCGAGATCTGGGGGCGCGGCGCCTGCGACATGAAATCGGGCGTGGGCGCGGCGATCGGCGCGGTGCTGGACCATCTCGATGCGCATGGCGTGCCCAAGAACGGAGCGATCGCTTTCCTGATCACGGGCGATGAGGAAGCGGATTCCATCAATGGCACGGCCAAGCTGCTTGAATGGGCCAAGGCGCGCGGCGAGCGCTTCGACGCCTGCATCCTCGGCGAGCCGACCTGCCCGAACGTGATGGGCGAGATGATGAAAATCGGACGGCGCGGCTCCCTCTCGGGCGATCTCGTCGTGGAGGGTGTGCAGGGCCATGTCGCCTATCCGCAGCTTGCCCGCAATCCGATCGATGGCCTGATGCGTCTGATGGCGGCGCTCAAGCTTCCGCTCGATGAAGGCAACGCGCATTTCCTGCCCTCGAACCTCGAATTCACCTCGATTGATTGCGCGAACCCGGCGCGCAATGTCATTCCCAACACCGTCACCGCCAAATTCAATATCCGCTTCAACGACCATTGGACGAGCACAACGCTGGAAGCGGAGTTGCGCCGGCGGCTTGCGGGGGTCAATGATGCGATGCCGCACCAGCTTATCTGCCACCCGACGAATGCCGAGGCTTTCCTCACAGCACCCGGCGCCTTCGTGGAGATGGTTTCCGGGGCTGTTGAAGCGGAAACCGGGCGACGGCCTGCGCTCTCGACCACCGGGGGCACCTCGGATGCGCGTTTCATCCAGGCCTATTGCCCGGTTATCGAGCTGGGCGTGGTCGGCAAGACGATGCACCAGATCGATGAGCGTACTTCGGTTGCCGATATCGACACGTTGAGCGCGATCTATCGTCGGTGCATCGAGGCGTATTTCGGCTGATCAGCCATTCCGGAGCCGGAAGGGCAGCGGCGAGGCGGTTTCGGCGCGCGGCGCGGCTTCCTGTTCCGGCACGTTCGGCTGTTCGAACTCGAGACTTTCGATGCGTGCCGCGCGCCGATCCACCTTGTCGGCGGAGGTGAGGATGCCCTCGACATCCTCCTGCGCCTGCCGGAAATGCTGCTGGAGCTTGCCGGCGCGATCCGAGAGGCGGCGCACATCCTCCAGCATCTTGCCGAGTTCGGACTGGATGATGCGCGCCTGCTCGCGCACGGCGGCATCGCGCACGATGGAAAGCGCGACCTGAACCGCCATCATCAGCAGGGAAGGCGAGACGATGAGCACCCGCGCGCGGTGCGATTTCTGGATGATCTCGTCGAATTTCTCGCAAAGTTCGGCATAGATCGCTTCGGAGGGCACGAAGAGAAGGGCGATATCCTGTGTTTCCCCCGCGATCAGGTATTTTTCGGCGATATCCTTGATATGAACCGAAAGATCCCCCTTCACGCGCTTTTCGGCGGCAAGGCGGGCCTCGTCGCTCACGGCCTCGCGCAAGGCGACGAAACCTTCGAGCGGAAACTTGGCGTCGATCACCAGCGGGCGCGTATCGCCGGGCAGATCGATGACGCAATCCGGGCGGGCGCGGTTCGACAAGGTGATCTGGAAGCGATAGGCCGCCGCGGGAAGTGCATCGCGGATGATCGCCTCCATCCGCCCCTGCCCGTAAGCGCCGCGCGCCTGTTTGTTGGCCAGCACGTCCTTGAGGCTGAGAACCTCGCTGGTCAGCCCCTTCAGATCCGCCTGCGCGGCATCGATCACGGCGAGGCGCTCGTTGAGCTTGCCCAGCGCGTCGGCGCTTTTCTGCGCCGTATCGCTCAAGGATTGCCCCATCGAATGGCGCACATTGTCGAGGCGTTCGGAAATCAGCCGCGCGAGATCGGCCTGCCTGGTGCCGAAAACTTCCGCCAGCGTCTGCATCCGCCCGGTCATCTCGGCCTGGAGTCGGTTCATTTCGGCGACCTTGTCGTCGAGCTCGTGCTGACGCTCGGCCGTCGCAGCGGCCTCGATCGCGCGGCTGCGGCTCGCGCGCATCAGGGTGAGAAGCAATGCAGCGAACAAGGCGAGGAGAACCAAGCCCGCCCCGCCCAGCAGCTCGGGCATGCCGAAGGAATAGGATCCGAAAGTGACGAGCGGAACGTTCACGGTATTCTCCGACTGGAACAAAATATGAACATGTTGACCCCGGCGCCGTCAATCCCTATTGGAACGCAAAGACAGGTTTTCCCCTTTGTAGACTGGTTCTTCGCCATGGCTGTCCGCCCCCTCGTCATCCTGCCCGATTCGCAGCTCCGCCTTATTTCGAAGCCGGTAGCCGGCGCTGACAAGGAAACCCGCGCGCTGATCGACGACATGTTCGCCACCATGTATGACGCGCCGGGCATCGGGCTGGCGGCGATTCAGATCGGCGTGCCGCTGCGCGTGGTGACGATGGATGTCTCTAAGCGCGACGACAGGCAGGAGCCGATGGTGATGATCAACCCCGAGATCACCTGGCAAAGCGAGGAACTGCGCGAGATGGAAGAGGGCTGCCTCTCCATTCCCGATTACTGGGGCCCGGTCGAGCGACCGGACCGCATCCGCGTGAAGTTCCGCGACAAGGATTTCAAGGAAATCGAGATGGAGGCGGATGACGTGCTCGCCACCTGCATGCAGCATGAAATCGACCACCTCAACGGCGTGCTGTTCATCGATTATCTCTCGCGGCTCAAGCGCGAGCGTGTCCTGAAGAAATACCAGAAACTCGCCCGCCAGAAGGATGAGCCCGCGTGAGCTTGCGCGTCGTTTTCATGGGCACGCCGGATTTCGCCGTGCCGACTTTGACCGAAATCATCGGGCAGGGCCATGAGGTCGTCGCCTGCTACACGCGCGCGCCGGCGCCGGGTGGAAGACGGGGGCTGGAGCTGGTGGAAAGCCCGGTGCACAGGGCAGCGAAAGGGTTCGCAATTCCCGTTCTGACGCCGAAATCGCTGAAATCCGCCGAGGCTCAGGCGGAATTTTCGGCCTTCGGGGCGGATGTCGCGGTGGTGGTCGCCTACGGGCTTCTGCTTCCGGCGCCGGTTCTCGCGGCGCCGGAACTCGGCTGCCTCAACCTGCATGGCTCGCTGCTGCCGCGCTGGCGCGGCGCGGCGCCGATCCAGCGCGCAATCATGGCCGGGGACAAGGAAACCGGCGTCATGGTCATGCGCATGGACGAGGGGCTCGATACCGGCGCGGTCGCGATGGCGGAAAAGATCGCGATCACGCCGGAGATGAATGCCGGTGCCCTCCATGACCGGATGATGGTGATCGGCGCCGATCTCATGGTCCGCGCGCTCGCCGCGCTGGAACGCGGTTCGCTCGCCTTCTCGCCGCAACCCGCGGAGGGCGTGACCTATGCCGCGAAGATCACCAAGGAAGAATGCCGGATCGATTTCGCCCGCCCGGCGCAGGAGGTGCATGACCGCATCCGCGGGCTTGCGCCCTTCCCCGGCGCGTTCTGCGAGATCAACGGAGCACGCGTGAAGGTGCTGAGAGCCGAGCTGGCGGGCGGGAATGGTCCCGCCGGAGCCTTGATCGGGGATGATCTCACCTTTGCCTGCGCGCAGGGCGCGATCCGCCTCCTTGAGGTGCAGCCTGCCGGAAAATCGGCGATGAAGGCGGCGGATTACCTGCGCGGCGCGAAGCTCGCACCGGGAACAATGGCAGGCTGATGGGGCGCTACAGGCTTCTCGTCGAATATGACGGCGCGCCCTATCGCGGCTGGCAGAGCCAGGCGGGCGGGCGCACGGTTCAGGACGCGATCGAGCGGGCGCTCCTCAAGCTTGAGGAATGCGGGGCGGATGGCGGCGTCAAGCGCCTGATCTGCGCCGGGCGCACCGATGCCGGCGTCCATGCGCTGGGGCAGGTGGCGCATGTCGATCTCGACAAGGAATGGCGGATCGAGGTGCTGCGCGACGCGCTCAACGCCCATCTGAAACTCGCCGAGGAGGCGGTTGCCATCCTCGATGTGGAACGGGTGACGGAGCGTTTTTCAGCGCGCATCTCGGCGCAACGCCGCCATTATCTCTACCGTATCCTCAATCGCCGCGCGCCTTCCGCGCTTGACCGGCACAGGGTCTGGCATGTCATCAAGCCGCTTGATGTCGCGGCGATGCACGAGGCCGCGCAGTCGATCCTCGGCAAGCATGACTTCACCACGTTCCGTGCCGCCTCCTGTCAGGCGAAAAGCGCGATCCGCACGCTGGAAGTGCTCGATGTCTTCGCCGCCGGCGAGGAAGTGCATGTGGTGGCAAGCGCGCGCTCGTTCCTCCACCATCAGGTGCGCTCGATGGTCGGCAGCCTCGTGAAGATCGGGCGCGGGCAATGGCCGGTGACCGAAATGCGCGCGGCGCTCGATGCACAGGACCGCGCCCGCTGCGGCCCCGTCGCCCCGGCGGAGGGGCTTTATTTCACGAAGGTTGAGTATTGAGGGGTTTTAATTAAACTCTTCTCTGAACAACGTTAGGTCATGGTAACATTCTGTATTTTTATATAAATCATCTTCATTGCTGTAAAATCCAAGCCCGAAATAGAAATTTCCAGCCTCTTCATTCCAGTTTCTTACAGAAATCCGACAAAATTTATAGTCATTTTTATTTGCGCTTCGTAGAATAAAATCTGTCATTCTAGTTCCAATTGATTTCCTTCTAGAACTTTCCTCAACAAACAAGTGAGATATTTCGATTCCCATGACACCCATGGTCGCATCGTATAAATCAACAAAAATCAAAATCCCTACAACGGAGCCATCATTAACTGCCACAAAGCAATAAGCTTTCGGAGGCGAAGAAAACAGATCTCGTCGTATATCAGAAGCGCCCACGCTGGCGAAATGGCCATGCATTTCCGCTAGATTGTGGATCATCGTCACAATCTTTTCCACTTCGGCGGCGATCGGCCGTCGAATCGTGAAATTTCCAGAAGTCGTGGATAGCTCCCAATTTCCCGGCATCACTTCAGCCTTGACCCTCACCCCGTGATCAACGTCCCCGCGCCATGCTCGGTGAGCAGTTCGAGCAGAACCGCATGCGGCACCTTGCCGTCGAGGATGACGACGCCCTCGACCCCCTGCTCGATGGCGTAGATACAGGTCTCGATCTTGGGGATCATGCCGCCGGTCACCGTGCCATCCGCGATCAGGCGGCGGCATTCGTCCACCGTCAATTGCGGGATGAGCTTCTTGTCCTTGTCGAGCACGCCGGGCACGTCGGTCAGCAGCAGAAGCCGCTTGGCGCGCATCGCACCGGCGATCGCGCCGGCGAAGGTATCGGCATTGACATTGTAGGTCTCGCCATCCTCGCCGATGGCGACGGGCGCGAGAACCGGGATCAGCTCGGCTTTGAGCACCGAATCGAGCACCGAGCGATCCACCTTGTGCGGGTCGCCCACGAACCCGAGATCGATTTCCTTCTCGATGCTGGAATCGGGATCGCGCTCGGTCCGCGTGAGCTTGCGGGCGGTGACCATGTTGCCGTCCTTGCCGCAAAGCCCGATGGCCTTGCCGCCTTCGGCGCCGATCCAGCCGACGATCTGCTTGTTGATGGAGCCGGCAAGCACCATCTCGACCACTTCCACGGTCGCACGGTCGGTAACGCGCAGACCGCCCTGAAATTCGCTCTTGATGCCGAGCTTGTCGAGCATCCGCCCGATCTGTGGCCCGCCGCCATGCACGACAATCGGCTTCACGCCCTGCAATTCGAGCAGCACCACATCCTCGGCGAAATCCTCTGCCGCCGCGCGGTCGCCCATCGCATGGCCGCCATATTTGATGACCACGACTTCCTGATCGTAGCGCTGCATGAAGGGCAGCGCCTCCGCGATCACCTCGGCGCGGGTATGGACATCGGGGAGCACTTTGCGCGGCGTCTGCTCGGTCATCGAGAACCTTTCGGGAAGTCGTTCGGAGAACCTGTTCGCTCCTCTTTAGGGAATGCACGGCGCGGGCTCAATCATCCCACGGGCATCGCAGGCGATTTTTCGTCAGCGACGCGCGAAGAACACGCCAGCCAGCGCAATCATCATCCAGCCCGAGATCAGCAGAATGCCGCCGCCGGGCGCAGCATTGGGAAAAAGCGGGAAGCGGAAGAAAACCCGGACAGAAAGATCGCCGGCGAAAAGCACAAGGCCAACAGCAAGCAGGCCCGCACCCAGTATGATAAAGCGCCGAGGCAGCGCATCCGCTTTCGCCAGCGCCGCCAAGGCGAGGAAGGCCGGGGCGTGGAAGAGGAGAAACTGCCCGGCCGTCGCCAGCGTGGCGCCGCCGGTGACATGCGCGGCGGCGGCGGAAAGCGCGACGCCCGCCGCGCCCGACAAGCCGGCAGCGAGCAGCAGCGCCCGGATCATGCGGGCGTTTCCGTCACGCCAGCGCCCATTCCGGCAGCGCGCCACGATCATAAAGCAGCGCGGCGATGGAGGCGCGCAGTTCCGCCACGCCCTCGTTCTCGCGGCTTGAGGTGAGGATGATCTCGGGATGCGCGGCGGCGTGCTTGCGCACGATGGCAGCGACCTCTTCCTTGCGCTTTTGCGCCTCGGCGGCGCCAAGGGCATCGGCCTTGGTGAGCACGACCTGATAGGAAACCGCCGATTTGCCGAGCGTGTCGAGGATCGGCTTGTCCGTCTCCTTGATGCCGTGGCGCGCGTCGATCAGCAGCAGCACGCGCGCCAATTGCACGCGCCCGCGCAGGTATTCATGGATCAGCCCGGTCCAGGCCGAGACCTTCTCCTTGCCCACCGCCGCGAAGCCGTAGCCGGGCATGTCGACGATGGAGAAGGCGCCGGCAATATCGAAGAAGTTGAGTTCCTGCGTGCGCCCCGGCGTATTCGAGGTGCGCGCGAGCCCGTTGCGCCCCGTCAGCGCGTTGATCAGCGAGGATTTGCCGACATTCGAGCGACCGGCGAAGGCGATCTCGATGCCGCGCGGTGGGGGAAGTCCATCCTTCTTCGCCGCCGCCCAATAGAATTCGCATTCGCGGGCGAAGAGCTTGCGGCCGGCTTCGGTGAAATCGGGTTTCTGTTCGCTCATGATCCCTGCACTTGTTCTGCCGCCGCTTCCAGCAAGGCGATATCATGGCTACGGATGGCTGCGATATGCGTCATGATCGCCTCGACCGGCCAATCCCACCAGCGGATGGCCCGAAGCCGCCGAATAACCTCGTCCGGGAAGCGCATGCGGATGATCCGCGCAGGATTGCCCCCGACGATTGCATAGGGCGGGACATCAGATCCGACGAGCGCATGCGCGCCAACAATCGCGCCATCCCCCACGGTGACGCCTGGAAGGATGACGGCTTCCCGTCCGATCCAGACATCGTTCTCGATCCGGGTATCGCCACGCGGTGGATCCGCTTCCGCGCCGGGTGCTTCGCCAGGCGCAAAACCCAAAGCACCGAACGGAAAGGTCGAGAACCCACGCATCGGATGGTTAGCCCCGTTCATGATGAACTGGGCGCCCTGCGCGATTGCGACAAATTTCCCGATGATCAACCGATCGCCGATGAAATCGAAGTGATAACGGACGCATCTGGCCTCGAAATGCTCGGGGCCACGTGAATCGTCATAATAGCTGAATTCGCCGACCTCGATCCGGGGGTTGCTGACAACTGCCTTGAGATAGGCCGTGCCGGCCCATCCCGGCAGCGGATATCGCGCGAGCGGATCGGGCCGGGATGGCATGTCTGGGGTCCCTTTCACCCTTTTTTGAACGTCGCCTTGAGGTTGTCCCAAAGCTCCACCTTCGTGCCCATCTTGCGCATGATCGCATATTGCTGGAGCACGGAGAGCGTGTTGTTCCAGGCCCAGTAGATCACGAGGCCGGCGGGGAACGAGCCGAGCATGAAGGTGAAGATCACCGGCATCCAGGCGAACATGGTCTTCTGGATCGGGTCGGTGGGCTCCGGGTTCATCTTCATCTGCACCCACATCGTCACGCCCATGATGATCGGCCAGATGCCGAGATGAAGCATGGAGGGCGGGGTGAAGGGCAGCAGCCCGAACAGGTTGAAAAGATTGGTCGGGTCCGGCGCGGCGAGATCCTTGATCCAGCCGAAGAAGGGCGCATGGCGCATCTCGATCGTGACGAACAGCACCTTGTAGAGCGCGAAGAAGACCGGGATCTGCACCAGAACCGGCAAACAGCCGGCCATCGGGTTGATCTTCTCCTTCTTGTAAAGCTCCATCATCGCCTGCTGCTGCTTCATCTTGTCATCCGCGAACTGATCGCGGATGCGCAGCATTTCCGGCTGAACCGCCTTCATCTTGGCCATCGAGGCGTAGGATTTGTTGGCGAGCGGGAAGAAGGCGAGCTTGATCAGCACGGTGACGATGAGAATCGTGACACCGAAATTGCCGACGAGCTTGTAGACCCAATCCATCACGATGAAGAGCGGCTTGGTGATGAAGTATAACCGGCCCCAGTCGATCATGAGATCGAAATTCTTCACCCCGAGATTGTCGCCATAGGCGTTGATCGTATGGACTTCCTTGGCGCCGGCGAAGAGGCGCGTCTGGCTGTCGAGGCTCGCACCCGGCGCAAGTGCGACTGCTTCACCGATGGCTGCGGCTTCGTAAACCGGATCATTGCCATTCGCGCCGAAGGCGGCCTGGAAGTTCTTCTTCTGGTCCGGGATGATCGCGGCAGCCCAGTACTTCTCGGTAATCCCGAGCCAGCCGCCCTCGTTCTTGGCGAAGCTTTTTATCTTGGCTTTCTTGATCTCGTCGAAGCTCGGTTCTTGGAGCGCGCTGTCAAGGTAGCCGAGCGGCCCTTCATGCAGCACGTAGAAGCCGAGCGTGGTCGGCGTGCCATGGCGCGAGACGCGGCCATAGGGCGAAAGCGCGATCGGCGCGGTGCCGTTATTCTTCACGCTATCCGTGACCGTGAAGAGGTATTTGTCGTCGATCTCGATCTTGCGGGAGAAGACGAGTCCTTGCCCGTTATCCCAGGAGAGCGTCACCGGCGCGCCGGGCTTGAGTGTCTGGGTGCTGGCTTGCCAGAGCGTCTGCGGACCCGGCAGGGTGATGCTCTGCCCGGCTGCGGCGACCCAGCCGAAATCGGCATAATAGGCACCGGGTGCGCCCTGCGGCGCGAAGAGCACGATGTTCGGGCTCTTGGGGTCCACGGTCTCGTGATACTTGACGAGGCTGAGATCGTCGATCCGCGCGCCGGTCAGCGCGATCGAGCCCTTGAGCACCGGGGTTTCGATGGCCACGCGCGTCGAGAGCGCGAGCGCGGCCTCGCGGGTGATGGTGACGCCGGCGGGGATCGCGCTGGGCGGCGCGGTGGGCTGGCCCGCTGCCGGGGGCTGGAGCACGCCCGGCTGCGCATTGCCGTTCTGCGGGACGACGGAGCTTTGCCCCTGCGCGGATTGCGTCTGCTGGGCCTGCTGGCGCTGCTGATCGAGCTTGGGGACTCCGAACCAGTAATTCCACCCGACCATGACGATCACAGACAGGGCGATCGCCAGGATCAGGTTTCTGTTGTCTTCGGATTTCATGCCCAACTTCCCGTATGGAGGAGATACTTCGCCCGCGGCATGACGCCGCTCCGAGCGGGATGCTCCTGAAACTGCCTGCGCCTTCTATGCGAGCGGCGCCGCCTTGCCAAGCGCTGCCTTGTCCTTCGGCCCGTTCGACCTTCGCGCGGAGGGTTTGGGCCTCTCCGCGACGATGCTCACCGCGCGGCGGATATCCTCGACCAGAGTGCTAAAATCCGCCGCCAGCGCCTCGCGCCGCGCGACAAGCACGAGATCCAGCCCGGTTTGCGCCAGATGCGGGCCGGCTTCGCGCACCGCCGCGCGCAACCGGCGGCGGATGCGGTTACGCTCGACGGCATTGCCCACCTTTTTCGTGACGGTGAAGCCGAAGCGCAAACCCTCCTTGGGCTCGTCGCCAGCGGGCTTGCGCTGGAGCGTGAAGGCGGGCGTCGAAAAGCGCGCGCCATTCGCCGCGGCCTTGAATTCGCTGCGCTTCTTCAGGATATGCAAACGAAAAGAGGGCAATGGCGCCTGTGCCTTGCCCTCATTCATGTTCTGATCCGACATCATCCGGTGCTTTCAAGCGCCGGCGCGGCTGAGGCGGTTTCCCGCCTTTCGCTCAGGCCGACAGCTTCTTGCGGCCGCGGTTGCGGCGGGCGGCGATGACCTTGCGGCCGCCGGTCGTCGCCATGCGGGCGCGGAAGCCGTGACGGCGCTTGCGAACGAGCTTGCTCGGCTGATAGGTGCGTTTCATCTTACTGCTCTTGATCCAGCGTTCTTTCGAACCGCACCGGCACGCAAAAGCGTCTCCGGTCGGTCCGGGATAATCCAGAGCGCGCTTGAACATCAGCGGGGAGGAAAAGTCAATCGTAATTCGCCATGCAGCCGATCCTTGTGCGGTGCGATTGCCAATGGGAACCATTCCGCTAGGTTCCGCTTGAGGGGAAGAATCAGACGATGGAAACCGCCAGCCCGGATCTTTGCATCATCGGCACCGATCCCGCGGGGTTCGGCGTCGCTTTCGCGGCTGGCGGCCTGGGCGTGCCCGTCTGCTTCGTGACCGGCGGGCCACCCCTTCCGGCGCTCGTGACAGCGCTTGCCCGTCTTTCCGCGCTGGGAATCCGTGTTGTCGAGGCGCCCGCGCGTTTCACTGATCGCCGCACCGTGATCGCCGGAGATCTGACGATCCGCGCCCGCCGTTTCGTGATTGCGACCGGCGTGCGGCCTGCGCCCTTGCCTTTCGCCGGGGCGGAGGAAATTCCCCAGCTGCGACCGGGCGAAAGTCCGGCGGGATTGCTCGTGCTGGGCGCGCGGGCACGTGGGGTCGCTCAGGCCCAGCGCGCGGCGCGGCAGGGCGTACCCACCCTGCTCGTGGTCCCGCCAGAGGGGTTCCTTCCCGGTTTCGATCATGAGAGCGCCGCGCTGCTGCGTACGATCCTCGAAACCGATGGAGTGAGGATCGTCGAGGGTATCGATCCCGCAACGATCACGATCGGGAAAGCGGGCGCCCTGTTCGACGCGCGCTTTCCCGGCGGAACGCATTTGGGCTTCTCTCATCTCGTTTGTGATCTCGGCGAGGTTCCCAATCTGGAAGCGCTCGATCCCGGCGCGGCGGGGCTGAAAACGGCGCAAGGGCGCCTTGTCCTTTCCTCCTCCCTGAGAAGCGACAATGCGCGCATCTATGCCGCCGGCACGGTCACCGGGCGTCCCCATGCTGCGCGGCATGCGGCGCTTCACGCGCGCATCCTTCTGTCCGAGATCCTGTTCCGCCGCACGGCGAGGATCGGCCCTCTCGACGAGATCCGGCAGGTGGAGAGCGAGCCGGCACTGGTCGAATTCGGGATGCGCGAGGCAGATTTTGCGCCCCGCGACATTTCCCGTCATAGCCTTTTGCGGGTCCCGGTCGCGGGCGCGCGCATCGGCCTGCTGAAGGCGGTAACCGACAAGGCGGGCGGTTTGAGGGGCGTGTCGCTACTCTCCCCGCGCGCCGCCGAGACCGGCGCTGTTCTCGCGCTCGCGGCGCGCAACGGCAACAGCGTTGAAAGCCTCGCCGAGGTGCCGGTCGCCTCGCCGGGGGAGGGGGAGGCGATCGGCGCGCTGGCCCGCCTTGCCATCGGCGCGAAGATGCGCGCGCCCTCGGTTCGCCGGCTGATCCGCTTTCTGCGGATTTTCGGATAGAAAAGATGGAGATGGCACAGGGCAGCTCCAATCCAGCCGTCGGAACCGGCCTCTTGCCGCGTGCCGGTCTTTCGGCGCGGCTGCTGCTGCTGACCGGCTGTTTCGTGCTTCTCGTGGCGGTGATGATCTATGTCCCGCTGGTCGCCAATTACCGTAACGGCTGGCTCGGCGAGCGTCTGTCGCAGGCGCGCGCGGCGGCGTTGATCCTCGAGAAAACCCCACCCGACGCCTTGCCCAGACCGCTGGTCGACGAGCTGCTCCTGAGCATGGAAACCACGATGATCGCGCTTCGGATCGAGAATTCGCGCCGCCTGCTCGCGATATCGGATACGCCGCCGACCGTTTCCTACGAGATCGACCTGCGCGAGATGGATATGCTGCGCGATATCCGCAGCGCGTTCTCCACCCTCCTCATGGGGGGAGACAGGAGCATTCGCGTCGTCGGCCCGCCGCCCAAGGGCGGCGACTTCGTCGAGATCGTGATCAACGAGCAGCCGCTGCGTGCCGCGCTCCTGCGCTTTTCCTGGAATGTCCTGCTTGTTGCGCTCATCCTCTCCACCCTGACGGGGTTGCTTGTCTTCGCGGCGCTCAACGCCTTGATCGCAGAGCCGATCAAGCGCCTCGCCGATGCGGTGCTGCGCTTCCGCGCCAGCCCGGAGGATGCACGATCCATCGTGGTGGCAACGCAGCGCAGCGATGAACTGGGCATTCTCGAACGCAATGTCGCGGATATGCAGGGCGCCTTGCAGCAGGAACTGCGCCAGCGCGAGCATCTCGCCAATCTCGGTCTCGCGGTGGCCAAGATCAACCATGACCTGCGGAACATGCTCGCTTCCGCGCAGCTGATGGCGGACAGGCTCGGTTCCCTGCCGGACCCGAACGTGCAGCTTTTCGTGCCGCGCCTGCTCGACGCGCTCGATCGCGCGATCACCTTCTGCCAATCGACACTGGCCTATGGCCGCGCGCAGGAGCGTATGCCGCAGCTTGCAGAACACGATCTCGAAGCTTTGCTGCGTGAGGTTTGCGGGCAGTTGATGCTCGCGCAGGATACAAGCCCGGCGCTGTTCATGAACGTGCCGGCGCGCATGCATGCGACGCTCGATGCCGAGCATTTCGCGCGCGTCGTCACCAATATCCTGCGCAACGCCGTCTCAGCCTTGGAAGAGGCCACGAAATCCGGTGATTTCAATGCCCGGATCGCGATTCATGCCCGGCGCACAAAAGAAGCGGTTGAGATCGAGATCGAGGATAACGGACCGGGAATCGCGCCGGCGGTGCGGACGCGCCTGTTCACCGCCTTCTCGGGCAGCGCGCGTCCGGGCGGCACAGGACTCGGTCTTGCCATCGCGCATGAGCTGATGCGGGCGATGGGCGGCTCGATCGCGCTGGTCGAGCGCGAGGATGGCGTCCGCGGCACGATATTCCGGCTGACCCTGCCCGCCTGATCTCACCCGAAATTCGGGATGCGTGCATCCGGGTCTGTCAAGGCGATCAACCGCGCGCCGGCGAGTCGCGCCAGCGCGATCGTGAGCGCCTTGCGCGTCGCGGCCGCGAGCGGACGCTTCTCGTCAAGGCGGATAATCTCGGCATCGAAACCGTCGCACAGCATGAACCCGGCATCGGGCGGGAAGATTTCCGTCGGAACGCCGATATGCGAGGCGAAGAAGAAGCGATCGCAATAGGGGCGGTATTCCGGCCATTTCCCGTCGGTCCGGTAATCCTCGATCGAGGATTTGATCTCGATGATCCAGATCTCGCCATCCGCGGCCAGCGCGATCAGGTCCGCGCGCCGTCCGTTCGGAAGCCCGTATTCAGGGATGGCCATCAACCCGCGCCGAAGAAGGTGGCGTGTCAGGCCGCGGGCGAGAACCCGCGCCGCCCCATCGCGCGCAACGCCGTCGACCCCGGCTATGTTCCAGCTCACCGGCTGTCCTTCAGGATCATCTCGGCGCCTTTCTCGGCAATCATCATCGTCGGCGCGTTGGTGTTGCCGGAGGTGATATCCGGCATGACCGAGGCATCCACGACCGAGAGCCCCTCGACATCAATCACCGAGAGGCGGGAATCCACTACGGCGTGACGGTCCGTCGCATCGCCCATGCGCGCTGTGCCGACAGGGTGGAAAATCGTGGTGCCGATATCGCCCGCCGCGTGCACCAGTTCGCCGTCGCTCTCAAGATGTGCGCCGGGCCGGTATTCCTCGGGCCGGAACGGCGCGAGCGCCTTGCCGCCGACGATCCTGCGCACGAGGCGCAGCGATTCAACCGCGACCTGCCGGTCTTCCCCGGTCGAGAGATAATTGGGATCGATCACGGGCGGGGCGAAAGGATCGGCTGATGCCAGCCGGACCTCGCCACGGCTGGTGGGGCGCAGGTTGCACACGGAAGCCGTGAAAGCCGGGAAAGGATGCAGGCCCTCCCCGAACTTGTCGAGACTGAGCGGCTGGACGTGAAGCTCGACATTCGCGCTTTCATGCCGCGCATCGGATTTCGCGAAGACCCCGAGCTGCGATGGCGCCATGGTCAAGGGGCCGCGCCGGCGAAGCGCGAAATCGATGCCCATCCACGCGCGCTTGAACAGGTTGGCGTAATCGGTATTGAGCGTGCGCAGGCCAGAAACCTTGTAGATGGGGCGCAATTGCAGGTGATCCTGCAAATTCGCGCCCACGCCCGGCCGTTCCGCCAGCGGTGTGATGCCGTGCGCGGCGAGTTTCCCGCCATCCCCAATTCCCGAGAGCATCATGAGTTTCGGCGAGGCGATGGCGCCGGCCGCGAGCACCACGCGGCGCCTGGCATGCGCTTCATGAAAGGCGCCGTCCCGCCGATAGCGGATACCCGAGGCGCGTCGGCCCTCGAACAGGATACGCTCGGCCTCGGCGCCGGTCACGACCGTGAGGTTCCTGCGCCCCCTGATGGGATCGAGGAACGCGCGTGCGGCGCTCCAGCGCAAGCCACGCTTCTGGTTCACCTGAAAATAGGCCGCGCCTTCGTTGTCTCCGAGGTTGAAATCCTCGATCCTGGGGATGCCGGCCTCCGCCGCCGCGTCGCGGAAACGGTCGAGCACGTCCCAGCGCACGCGCGGCTCCTCGACGCGCAGCTCGCCGCCCGCGCCATGGAGCGGCGCCCCGCCGGAGAAATGATCCTCGTGGCGCAGGAAATAGGGCAGGACATCATCCCAGCCCCAGCCGCTGAGGCCTTTTTGCGCCCAGCGATCGTAATCGGCCGCCTGCCCGCGCATATAGATCATGCCGTTGATGGCCGAGCAGCCGCCCAGCACCTTGCCGCGCGGATAGGCGAGAGACCGACCGTTGAGACCCGGCGCGGGATGTGTCGTGAACAACCAGTCGCCGCGCGGATTGCCGATCAGGAAGAGGTAACCCACGGGAATATGGAACCAGATATAGTGATCGTTGCCCCCGGCTTCGAGCAGAAGGACGCGATGGGCGGGATTGGCGCTCAGGCGGTTGGCGAGGAGGCACCCTGCCGTGCCGGCTCCGACGACAATGAAATCATAGGCTCCGCCGTCGTCCCGCATCGCTTTCCCCCCGCTTCGGCAAGCCTATGAAGCGGGAGATGTCATCGCAAGGCTGAAAAAACGCGGGACGGTTCGGCAAAAATGAGGGAGACGGCAATCAAGCTGCCTTCCTCTTCGATTTCACTCCGCGACGTGCGCAAGCGCCATTGCCGGCGGCGAGGCGGTGTCCGGTTTCGCACCGCTGTCCCGGCTGTCATCCGCGCGCAACTTGCGACGGAACCAGAAGGCATAAAGCGCGGGCAGGAACAGCAGGGTGAGGAACGTGGCCACGAACAGCCCGCCCATGATCGTATAGGCCATCGGCCCCCAGAAGGCGGAGCCGGCGAGCGGGATCATCGCCATGATCGCGGCCAGAGCCGTGAGGATGACGGGGCGGGCACGGCGCACCGTGGCCTCGACGATCGCCTCGCGCATCGGCAACCCTGCATCGAGATCATGATCGATCTGGTCGACGAGGATGACCGTGTTGCGCATGATCATTCCCGCAAGGGCAATCAGCCCAAGCAGCGCGACGAAGCCGAAGGGCTTTGCCGAGAGGTTGAGCGCGAGCGAGGCACCGATCAGCCCAAGCGGCGCGGTGAGGAAGACCAGGAACAGCTTCGAGAAGCTCTGCAGCTGGATCATCAGCAAGGTCAGCATGATGATGAACATCAGCGGGAAGAGCTTGAAGATCGAGGCATTGGCCTTGTCCGATTCCTCGATCGCACCGCCGATTTCCAGCTTGTAGCCGGCCGGCAGGCTGGCGCGGACCGGCTCGAGCGCCTTCCAGATCTCGCCCGTCACATCCGGCGCCTGCACGCCGTCGATGATGTCGGAGCGGATGGTGATCGACATGTCGCGATTGCGCCGCCACAGGATCGGTTCCTCGTGATCATAGACGAGCTTGGCCACCTGCGTCAGCGGCACGGGCACGCCGTTGCGCGCGGTGAGCGTGAAATCCGCGAGGCGCGACGGATCGAGGCGCTCGGCCCCGATCGCGCGGACCATGACCGGCACCTGCTCGATGCCGTCGCGGATCGAGGTCACCGGCACGCCGGAGACCAATGTCTGAAGCGTCTGCGCGATGGCCGTGGGGTCGAGCCCGAAAGCACGGGCGCGGTCCTGATCCACCACGAGGCGGATCGAGGGCATCATCTCGTTCCAGTCGAGATGCGGCGCCACCGCCTTGCGGTTCTGAAGCATCACGTCGCGCACCTGATAGGCGATCTTGCGCACTTCCGCCGGATCGGTGCCCACGGCGCGGAACTGCACGGGAAAGCCCACGGGAGGGCCGAAATTAAAGCGGTCCACCCGCACGCGCGCCGCGCTCAGCGCGCCTTCCGCGATGCGGCTATCCAGCCGCGCCTTGATGCGCTCGCGCGCCTCGACATCCTTCGAGAGAATGACGATCTGCGCGAAAGCCTCGTTCGGCAGCGCCACGTTGAGGCCGAGCCAGAAACGCGGCGAA
Source organism: Pseudomonadota bacterium (assembly GCA_020161575.1). Classification (GTDB taxonomy): domain Bacteria; phylum Pseudomonadota; class Alphaproteobacteria; order Rhizobiales; family Beijerinckiaceae; genus Rhabdaerophilum. Next base: position 435,776 of record JAIUNR010000002.1, on the reverse strand, counting down.
CCCTGCCCGATATAGGCGGTGGCGTGGATGACATCCGCGTCGCCCTTGAGGAGGGCTTCCGCCTCCTGCGCGACCTGCTTCGTCGCGCCGATGGATGAACCCTCCGGCAGGCGCATCTCGAGGAAGAGTTCCGGGCGTTCCGAAAGCGGGAAGAATTGCTGCTGCACGCGCCCGAAGGCGACAATCGAGAGGGCGAAAATGCCGATCGTCATGAGGATGACGAGACCGCGACGCTGGACGCACCAGGCAACCATGGATCTCAACCTGGAATACCAGGGGCCGTCGTAGAGCGCGGCATGGCCATGGGTGGCGGGTTCATGGGCACCGGCATGCTTCCTGAAATCGGGCAGCAGCATCACGCCCAGATAGGGTGTGAAGATCACCGCCACGAACCACGAGGCGATCAGCGCCAGCCCGACGACGATGAAAAGCGTGCCGGTATATTCGCCGACCCCCGAAGCGGCGAGGCCGACGGGCAGGAAGCCCGCGGCCGTCACCAGCGTGCCGGTGAGCATCGGGAAGGCGGTGGAATCCCAGGCGAAGGCGGCGGCCTTCATGCGGTCCCAGCCCTCCTCCATCTTCACGATCATCATCTCGACCGCGATGATCGCGTCGTCGACCAGCAGGCCGAGGGCGATGATCAGCGCGCCGAGCGAGATGCGGTGGAGGTCGATGCCCCAGATCTCCATGATCGTGAAGACGATTGCCAGAACCAGCGGCACCGACATGGCGACCACGATTCCCGTGCGCAGCCCGAGCGAGAGGAACGAGACGGCCAGAACGATGGCCAGCGCCTCAAGGAAGGATTTGACGAACTCCTTGATCGAGATCTCGACCACATGCGGCTGGTTGGCGATGCGGTCGATCTGGATACCGACCGGAAGCTGCTTGAGGAACTCCTCCATGGTCTTGTCGACATGCTCGCCCAGCGAGAGGATATTCGCGCCCTTCTGCATGACGGCGCCGAGACCGATGGCCGATTTGCCATCCTGCCGGATGATGAAATCCGCCGGGTCCTTGAAGCCGCGCGTCACCTCCGCGATATCGCCGAGGCGCAGCGAGCGGCCATTTGCCTCGACCGGGATCGCCGCCACCGCCGCCGCGCCGTCAAGCGCGCCGGTGACACGCAGCGGAATGCGCTGGGCGCTGGTCTCGAAGGTGCCGGCAGGCGTCATCGTGTTCTGGCGGGCGATCGCATCGAAGATCGCGCTGGCGGGAATGCCGAGTGTCGCCAGCTTCGCGTGGCTGAACTCGACATGGATCCGCTCTTCCTGCGTGCCGTAAAGATTGACCTTCACCACCTCGGGGATCTTGAGGAAGGCGCGCTTGAGGTCTTCGGCCACGCGCTTCATCTGGGCGTAATCGGCACCGTCGCCGGTGATCATCATGAGGATGGAATCGACATCGCCGAATTCGTCGTTGACGTTGGGGCCGATCACGCCGGCAGGCAGCTCCGGCTTGAGATCGCCGAGCTTCTTGCGCAGCTGGTAGAAAAGCTCCGGGACCTGCTTCGCCGGCGTGTAATCCTTGAACTCCATCTGGAGCGCGGCGAAGCCCGGCTTGGCATAGGTCACGACCTTGTGGAAATAGGCCAGTTCCTGAAGCTTCTTCTCGATGCGCTCCGTGACCTGGCTCTGCATCTCGACGGCGGTGGCGCCCGGCCAGGCAACCGTGATGACCCCCACCTTGATGGTGAAGGAGGGATCCTCGGCGCGACCCAGCCGCAGATAGGAGAGCGTGCCGGAAAGCCCGATCACGAGGATCATGAACAATACGAGCGTGCGATGGCGAACCGCCCAGGCGGAGAGATTGACCCCCTTCATGACGCCCTCTCAGTTCCGCTTGGCTTCAGCGAGCACGCGGACTTTCTGGCCCGCCCGCACAACATGGATGCCAAGCGTCACGACCCTGTCACCCTCGTCCAACCCCTCGGTGACGATGGCCTCTCGGGCATCAAAGGAGAGAACCTTGACGGTTTTGAGCGCAAGCGTGCTGTCAGCGGTGTTGACCACGAAAACCTGATCACCGTTCCCCTGATTGAGGATCGCCGAAAGCGGGACCCGCGCCACTTTGCCGCTCGCATCCGATGCGAGCGTCAGAGACGCGGTCATGCCGAGCGGGGCATCGGCGGCGAGCCCCTTCACGGAATAGCGGGCGAGGAAGGTGCGGGTGGCGGGGTCCGCATTGGGGGAAAGCTCGCGCAGTTCAGCGGAATAGGTCTTGCCCGGCTCGGACCAGAGCGAGACCTGCGCCTTGCTGTTGCGGGCACGTTCAAGATCCTGCTCGGGAATGGAAACCTGCGCCTCGCGGTCGCCGTCGCGCGCGATGCGCAGGATCGGCTGTCCGGCGGAGATCACCTGCCCGGCCTCGGCGAAAACGGCGGTCACGATCCCGTCATTCTCGGCACGCAGCTCGGCATAGGAGAGGGCGTTGGCGGCAAGCTCAACCTGCCGCTCGGCCCTTTTCAGGCGCCCCGTCGCTTCCTCAAGCGCGGCTTTCTGGCGGTCGAAGGCCTGATCTGTGGACCAGCCCTTCTGGCGCAGTTCCGCGATACGTTCGCGCTCGAGCTCAGCCTGGCGTGCGGCGGCGCGCGCGGCGGCAAGCTCGGCTTCTGTCGTCTCACGGTTGAGGCGAAGATCGGTGCCATCGAGCGTGGCAAGCACCGTGCCCGCCTTCACGCGATCTCCCGCCTGAACCTTGCGTTCCGCGATCTTGCCGGCAAGTCGGAAACCCTGGTCAGCCTCGATCCGCGCGCGCAACGTGCCCACCAGCAGGCGTGGCTGGACCAGTGGTTCGATCTTCACAACATGGGTTTGCACCGGACGGAGCAGGGAGGTCTCCTTGTTGGCGGTCGCCTGCGGCGGCTTGCCCGCGGAAAGTGCCCAGCTTGCAGCGCCGGCGCCAGCAAGCGCCAGCACGATGAGCGGAAGGCGCTTCTTGGGAGAGGGGAGGAGAAAGGAAATCTTTGAAGCAATCGACATGGGGGCCTCGGGGGCAGGGTCAGGGCCGAAGGGCGGCGAGAATGAGATCGGAAAGGCGCCGTGTTTGTTCTTCCTGATCTTCATCGGCACAATGAGCGATCAGCGTGGGATGGACGACCTTCGCGGCGGCATCGAAAGCCGTTTGGGAAAAGGACACGACGTCGACGGCGCGGAAGACACCCTTCTCGATGCCTTCCGAAATGATGGTGGCGAGAAAGTTCTCCATCGTGGCGCAATGAGCCTCGATGGCAGGCCAGTTCTCGGCCATCGCGACCTCCACCATGTCATGGATGCGGTGTGCGTCCGTCAGGGTGGCCTTGTTGTTGCGATGCAGGCGCATGAAGAAGGCGCGGAGCTTCTCCTCGGGCGGAAGCGGTTCGGCGAGCAGCGCGATCATGATCGCGTCGATATTGGTCATGAGGCGCGCGCAGATCGCATCATTGATCGCGCTCTTGGAGGGAAAGAAGCGATAGACATTCGCCGGCGACATGCCGAGCGCGGCCGCGATATCGGCCACGGCGGTTTTGAAATAGCCGATGCGGCGGAAATGCTCCTCCGCCACCGTGACGATGCGCTCGCGCATATCCTCGGGCGACAATCTCTGACGAATGTTCATCGGCAAATCCGTGATGCGTGATCATTTAAGAATGATGATTTTCGACTTTTATCAGGAGTCACATTTCAGGTCAACGCCCCTGTCGGAACCTGCCTGAGTGTTGGTCTGGCCAAGCGTCGGGCGAGAGGCTAGCTTGCACGCCCAGTGCAGCACTTCCCGCCTTCCGGATTCCCTGACCATGTCCCCCGCCTCAAACGCCAAGCCGTTCAATCCCGTTCTTTCCGGCCTGCCGACCACGATTTTCGAGACGATGTCGCGCCTTGCGCGCGAGCATCGCGCGGTCAATCTCGGGCAGGGATTCCCGGATGATCCCGGCGCCGAGGATATCCGCGCCAAGGCAGCGGAAGCGCTGATACATGGCTGGAACCAATACCCGCCGATGATGGGCCTGCCGGAAACCCGTGTGGCGGTGGCAGCTCATTACCACCACCACCAAAAGCTCGATCTTGATCCCGACAATGAGGTGATGATCACTTCGGGCGCGACCGAGGCGATCGCCGGCGCGCTGTTCGCGCTGATCGCGCCGGGGGACGAGGTTGTGCTGTTCGAGCCGCTCTACGATGCCTATCTTCCGCTTGTCCTGCGCGCCGGAGGCGTGCCGAAATTCGTCAAGCTCGCGCCGCCGGAATGGCGCTTCAACGAGGCGAGCCTCGCGGCGGCCTTCTCCGACCGCACCAAGCTTGTGCTCTTCAACAACCCGCTCAACCCCGCCGGGACCGTCTGCCCGCCGGAAGATCTCGCCCTGCTCGCGCGCTTCTGCATCCGCCACGATGTCATCGCGGTATGCGACGAGGTCTGGGAACATGTAACCTTCGACAATGCGGGCCACATGCCGCTGATGGCGCTTGAAGGGATGCGGGAGCGGACCGTGAAGATCGGCTCCGCGGGCAAGATATTCTCGCTGACGGGCTGGAAGGTCGGTTTCGTGATGGCCGCTCCGGCGCTGATGAAAGTGCTGGCCAAGGCGCACCAGTTCCTGACCTTCACCACCCCGCCGAACCTGCAGGTCGCGGTGGGTTTCGGGCTCGGCAAGCCTGATGCGTTCTTCGAAGCGATGCGCCGCGATTTCCAGCAGGCGCGCGACTATCTCGCAAACGGCCTCTCGGGCCTTGGCTTTTCGGTGCTCAATTCACGCGGCACCTATTTCCTCAATATCGACATCGCCCCGCTGGGCGAGGATGATGATGTGGCATTCTGCCAGCGGCTCGTGACGCAGACCGGCGTCGCAGCGATCCCGGTTTCCGCTTTTTATGCCGGAGATCCGGTGCGCCATATCGTCCGTCTCTGTTTCGCCAAGCGACGCGAGACGCTGGATATGGCGCTGGAAAGGCTGGCGAAGCTGAAACGCTAGCCCTCAGCGCGCTACCGCCACGGCGCGGCATTCATCCGGGAGGTCGTCGAGGGTCCAGGGCTTGGGCGGCGGCTTCGGCTTTCCCTGCGGGCCGGGCGGTTTCGGCTTCATCAGCGCGGCGTATTGCTTTTTCAGCCAATCCTGCAGCTCTTCGCCGCACCCGTCTTCATCCGCGGGCAAGGGCTGGTCGGTGCAGGTCGCGTCACCGGCCGGGCAGGCGATGCGGATGTGGAAATGGTAATTGTGCCCCCACATCGGCCGGACCTTCGAAAGCCAGGCCCGCTCCGACCCGGCATCGCGGCAGAGCGCGACCTTGATCGCCGGGTTCACGAAGATGCGCGAAACCGCTTTCTCGCGCGCCGCGAGGCGGATCAGCGCCATGTGGTTCTTCGAATAGGTGGCGGGATTGACATCCATCCAATCGCCACGAGCGATATTGGTGGCGCTCATCGTCTCGCGCTCATGGCGTGAGAGCTTGCGATCGGGCATCGGGGTCAGCCAGATATCGGCGTCGAGGCCGATCTGGTGAGAGGCATGGCCGGTCAGCATCGGCCCGCCGCGCGGCTGCGAAATGTCGCCCACGAGAAGGCCGGGCCAGCCGGCTTCCTTCGGCGCGCGGCGCGCGAGGCGTTCAACCAGCGAGATCAGCTCCGGGTGTCCCCAGTTGCGGTTGCGCGACAGGCGCATCACCTGCCAGGTCTCGCCATCGACCGGCAGCGCCTTGGCGCCGGCGAGGCAGCCACGCGCGACCGAGCCGATGGCGCGCGCTTCCATATTCGCGGGGCCGGGATGGGTGCCGAAAATGCGCTTGGCGGCATTGGCCGGCAAGGTCGCCAGAACCTTCTCCCGCCGCTCCATTTCCTCAGTCTGGGTCTGCTGTGCGAAGGCCGACATTGATGTGATCAGCGTGCATCCCGCCGCGAACAGCATTCCGAGCGCGCGACCCGTCATGAAAGCTTCCTTGCCGAAGAGAAATCAACGCAGCGAATTCTGGCAGCGAAAGGTTAACCGAAATTCACGTCAAGCTTTGGTTAACCCTCGTTTTTAAGGCTTTGTCCTGTGCCGGTACGCAGGATGCCGCCCATGGAAATCCAGGAGGATCCTATGGTTGCCTATTCCACGCCTTTCGCGATGCCGCTTCTGATGATCTTCATCGGGCTTGTGATCCATCTGCAATTCGCGGTCGCCTGACGCCCTTTCCAAAAGAGCGGTTTCGCGTCTACCTTCCCCGGAACGAACAATCGGGGAAACGCCATGAAGAAGATCATTGCACCCAGCCGCCGCGGCTTCTGCGCCGGCATCACGGCCCTGACGGCAGCGCCAGCCATCCTGCGCGCGCAGGGGAGCTGGCCCAAGGCCGGCACGATCCGCATGATCATTCCTTTCCCGCCCGCAGGCGCGACCGATATTATCGGGCGCGTGCTGGCCGAAGGGCTCTCCCAGCGATGGGGTACGCAGATCATCGTCGAGAACAAGCCGGGCGCCGGCGGAAATATCGGCGTCGATCAGGCGGCGCGCGCGGCGCCGGACGGCAATACCTTGCTCGTTGCTTCGGTGGGGATGGCCACCAATCCGTATCTTTATAAATCCCTGGCCTATGATCCGATCCGGGATTTCGATCCGGTCTCGCTGCTCGCCATGGTTCCGAACATCATGGTGGTGCCGAAGAACTCGCCCGCGACGGATCTGGCGGATTTCGTGGCCCGCGCGACGGCCGAGCCCGGCAAATTCACCTTCGCCTCCTCCGGCATCGGGACCTCGCTGCACCTCTCGGGCGAGCTGTTCAACAAGCTCACCGGCGCGAAGATGGTGCATGTTCCCTACAAGGGCTCGGGTGACGCCAAGAATGATCTTGTCGCGGGGCGCTTCGATTGCATGTTCGACAATATCACTTCCGTACTGCCGCTGGCGCGCGAGGGTGTCATCCGCGCGCTGGGAATCACGACAGCCAAGCCCTCGCCGCTCGCGCCGGAGCTCAAGCCCATTGCCGGAGCGGTCCCGGGTTTCGATGTCTCCTCCTGGTTCGCGCTGTTCACGCCTGCCCGCGTGCCCGCCGAGATCGCGGCGCGTATCGCGGCGGATACGCAAGCGGTTCTGGGTGAGAAGGCGGTGGCGGACAAGCTTGCGACCCTCGGCGGCGAGATTGTTGCTTCGACGCCGGGAGAGATGCGCGCCTTCCTCCAGGCTGAAAGCGCGAAATGGGGTGCTCTCATTCGGGAACTCGGCATCTCGGCAGGGTGAGGCATCGCCGCAACACTATGCCTTTGGGGCGAAAACAGGCCCTTTTCGGGCTTGCCCCGTCCTGATTCGCCCTTTCTAATGTTCTTCTTTCAGGTGGCGCGGGCCTCATCGCCCGCTCTTGCCGCAGCCGCAGCAAAACGCCCTGTCCGGCTTTTGCTGTGGTGAAGTTCGCGCGTCGGGCCGCGCATCCCCGGTTTGCCCGCAGCATCAGGTTTGGATCTCGCAACTCCCGGAAGGGAGAACGCCTACCTGTCTGCTCCTGTCGTTTTCACCGCTTCGCGCAGGGCTTGATCCTGGGCGGCTGTTCTCTTTTCGGCACCCATGCCCCTGCATGTTCTGCGGGAGGCGGGGTTGTCGGCCTTTTTGACGAGGAAGAAATGCTCTCGCCTGTTTTCAAGCGCCTCGAAGGGATGATCGATCCCATTGTCGAGGCCAAGGGGCATCCGCCCAAACGCCTTTTTGCCTTCTTTCTCCAGCAGATCAAGCAGGTGCGCGGCCTGCTCGCGATCGTGCTGGTGATGAGCATCCTCGATGCGCTTTCGGATACGCTGATCCCCTATTTCATCGGCCGTCTGGTGGATTTGCTGGGCAAGACCCCGCGCGACCAGTTCTTTGCCGAGGCCGCGCCGCTTCTGGGCGTCATGCTGGCGCTGATGCTTGTCGGTCGCCCGCTCAATTACATCGCGGGCGTCGCCTTCGCGAAGGTGGGCGTCGAGCCGGGCCTCACCTATCGCCTGCGTTGGCAATATTACTCACGCATGGTGAGCCAGAGCCTGAGCTATTTCCAGAGCGATTTCGCCGGTCGTCTTGCCAATCGCGTCATGCAGACCGGCGGCGCCGTACGTCAGGCGGTGATGGCTGTCATCCAGGCGGTGGTCTATGTCGCCTTCTACATGATCGGCACGTTCGCCCTGATCGTGGCGCAGGATTGGCGTCTCGCGCTGCCGATCGGTTTCTGGCTTGTGACCTATGTCACGATCCTGCGGGTTTTCCTGCCCGAGCAGCGCAGCCGCGCGCAGGAAGCCTCCAATGGCCGCTCGCTGCTGATGGGCAAGATCGTCGACAGTTTCGGCAACATCCAGACCCTGAAACTGTTCGGCAAGCGCGAACGCGAAGACGCTTATATGAGCGAGGCGATGCGCGAGGCCAACGGGCTTTTCCATCGCCAGCAGCGCCTGCAGGTGGGCTTTTCGCTGGCCCTGTCGATGCTCTCGGCGACGACCGTGACCTCGACCGCCGCGATCGGCATCTGGCTCTGGCATCAAGGCAAGCTGGAGGTCGGCGCCTTCGCGATGACCATGGCGCTGATCACCTCGCTCAGCCGCATGTCCGGCTGGGTGGCGTGGGAAATCGCGGGTATCATGGAGAATGTCGGTATCGTGCAGGAGGGGATGGAGAGCATCACCCCCGACCTGACCATGCAGGATGCACCGGATGCCAAGCCTTTCGTCTTCAGCCAGGGGAATATCCGCTTTGAAGACGTTGCCTTCGGCTATGATTCGCGGCTTCCGGTGCTGCGCGGCATCACGCTCGACATCAAGCCGGGCGAGAAGATCGGGCTGGTCGGCCGTTCGGGCGCGGGCAAGTCGACGCTGGTGAACCTGCTCCTGCGCTTCAATACCGTGACCGGCGGGCGAATCCTCGTCGACGGGCAGGATATCGGTGGATTGACGCAGGAATCCCTGCGCGGCTCGATCGCGATGGTGACCCAGGATACCTCGCTCCTTCACCGCTCGATTGCCGAGAACATCGCCTATGGCCGCCCCGACGCCTCCGATGACGAGATCCTTGATGCCATCAGGAAGGCAAAGGCGGATGATTTCCTCTTCGCGCTCTCCGATTGGCGCGGGCGCAAGGGGCTCGACGCTCATGTCGGCGAGCGCGGCGTGAAGCTCTCGGGCGGGCAGCGCCAGCGTATCGCGCTCGCGCGCGTCATCCTAAAGAACGCGCCGATCCTCGTGCTCGACGAGGCGACCTCGGCGCTCGATTCGGAGGTGGAAGCCGCCATTCAGGAGAGCCTCACCACGCTCATGGAGGGCAAGACGGTGATCGCCATCGCGCATCGGCTGTCCACCCTCCAGATCATGGACCGGCTGGTGGTGCTCGACGAGGGACGCATTCTCGAACAAGGCACGCATGACGAATTGCTGGCGGCGAACGGGCTTTATGCCCAGCTCTGGCATCGCCAATCCGGCGGGTTCATCATCGAGCCAAAGAAGCAGGAACAGCCCGCGGAGTGAGGGGCGCTGCGGTCATCACGAGGAGTCCTGGCGACGAAGCAATCCAGTCTTTTCTGGATTGCCGCGTCGGCTTCGCCTCCTCGCATGACGGGTGTGCGATGGGTTACGAATCCATCTTCAGCGCGGCGATGAAGGCTTCCTGCGGGATTTCGACCTTGCCGAATTGCCGCATCTTCTTCTTGCCCTCTTTCTGCTTGTCCAAGAGCTTGCGCTTGCGGGAGATGTCGCCGCCATAGCACTTGGCTGTCACGTCCTTGCGCATGGCGCGCACGGTCTCGCGGGCGATGATCTTGCCGCCGATCGCCGCCTGGATCGGGATCTGGAACAGGTGCGGCGGGATCAGGTCCTTGAGTTTCTCGCACATCACGCGCCCGCGCCCTTCCGCCCGCTGGCGATGGACCAGCATCGAGAGCGCGTCCACCGGCTCGGCATTGACGAGGATCGAGAGCTTGACGAGATCACCCTCGCGATAATCGGTGATGGTGTAATCGAAGCTGGCATAGCCCTTCGAGACCGATTTGAGGCGATCATAAAAATCGAAGACCACCTCGTTGAGCGGCAGGTCATAGACCACCATCGCGCGCTTGCCGACATAGGTGAGGTCGATCTGGCTGCCGCGCCGCTCCTGACAGAGCTTCAGGATCGCGCCGAGATAATCATCCGGCGTGAGAATGGTGGCGCGGATCCACGGCTCGCGGATTTCCTCGATCTTCATCACATCCGGCAGGTCGGCGGGATTGTGAAGGTCGATCGTGGTGCCGTCGCGCAGGGCGACCTGATAGACGACGCTCGGCGCGGTGGCGATGAGATCGAGATTGAACTCGCGCGTCAGGCGCTCCTGGATGATCTCGAGATGGAGCAGGCCGAGGAAGCCGCAGCGGAAACCGAAGCCGAGCGCGGCGGAGGATTCCATCTCGAAAGTGAAGCTGGCATCGTTGAGGCGCAGCTTGCCCATCGCGGCGCGCAGCTCGTCGAAATCCGCCGCATCGACCGGGAAGAGGCCGCAGAACACCACCGGCTGCACCGGTTTGAAACCCGCCAGCGCCTCGGCGCAGGGCTTCTTGTCCTCGGTGATCGTGTCGCCGACGCGGGTATCCGCCACTTCCTTGATCGAGGCCGTGATGAAACCGACCTCGCCGGGCGTGAGTTCGGGCAGATCCACCATCTTCGGGGTGAAAACGCCGACGCGATCGACATCGTAAACCGCATCCGTGCCCATCATCTTGATGCGCATGCCTTTTTTGAGGCGCCCATCGACAATGCGCACCAGCACGACGACGCCGAGATAGACATCGTACCAGCTATCGACGAGCAGGGCTTTCAGCGGCGCATCGACATCGCCCCGCGGCGGGGGAAGTTTCTTCACGATGGCTTCGAGCACGCCCTCGATGTTGAGGCCGGTCTTGGCCGAGATCGGCACGGCCTCGGAAGCGTCGAGCCCGATCACTTCCTCGATCTGCGCCTTCACCCGGTCGGGCTCGGCGGCAGGCAGATCGACCTTGTTGAGAACCGGAACGATCTCGTGGTCGGCATCGAGCGCATGATAGACATTGGCGAGGGTCTGCGCCTCGACGCCCTGCGAGGCATCGACCACCAGCAGCGACCCCTCGCAGGCCGCGAGCGAACGCGAAACCTCATAGGCGAAGTCGACGTGGCCCGGCGTATCCATGAGGTTGAGGATATAGGTTTTGCCGTCCTCCGCCTTGTATTGCAGGCGAACGGTCTGCGCCTTGATCGTGATGCCGCGTTCGCGCTCGATTTCCATATTGTCGAGCACCTGATCGACCATCTCACGCTCGGAGAGGCCGCCTGTCTTCTGGATCAGGCGGTCGGCGAGGGTCGATTTTCCGTGGTCGATATGCGCGACGATGGAAAAATTGCGGATATTGGTGATCGGCTCTGTTGTCATGGCGCGGCAATATAGGATTTTGCGGCCGAACGAAACCCGTTCGCGCCGCTGATTTCACTCGGCCATCCGCGCTCCGACCATTGCCTTGAGCTTGCGAAGATCCGCCGCGAAGAGGCGGATGCCCTCGGCGAGCTTCTCGCCCGCCATCGCATCCTCGTTCATGGCCCAACGGAAACTGGCTTCATCGGTCGCGATGCGCGCGGGTTTTTCCGCCCTCGCGGCGGCGAGAGGATCGAGCGCACGCGCCAGAGCCCCCTCGTCCTTTGCGAGCTGGTCGAGCAGGGTGGGCGCGATGGTCAGCCGGTCGCAGCCGGCAAGCGCCTCGATCTCGCCGATATTGCGGAAGGACGCGCCCATCACGATCGTCTTGTGGCCATGCGCCTTGTAATAGGCGTAGATCGCGCGCACCGAGAGCACGCCGGGATCGGTCTCGGCGGTGTAATCCTGCCCCGTCGATTTCTTGTACCAATCGAGGATGCGGCCGACGAAGGGTGAGATCAGGAAAGCGCCCGCCTCGGCGGCGGCGGCCGCCTGCGCCAGCGAGAACAGCAGCGTGAGATTGCAGTCGATCCCTTCCTTCTGAAGGATTCCCGCGGCGCGGATACCCTCCCAGGTCGAGGCGATCTTGATGAGGATGCGCTCACGCGGGATGCCGCGCGCCGCGTAATCCGCGATGATCGCATGTGCTTTTTCGAGTGTCTTTGCCGTATTGAACGAGAGATCGGCATCGACCTCGGTGGAGACGCGGCCCGGCACGCGCTTGGCGAGTTCCGCGCCGAAGCTCACGGCAAGGCGGTCCGTGGCGGCATCGACGCGCGCCTCGCGGCTGCCGCCCTGTTTCTGCGCCCAGGCGACCGCCTCGTCGATAATGCCCCGATAGGCCGGCATTTCCGCCGCCTTGAGGATGAGCGTGGGGTTCGTGGTGCAATCCGTCGGCTTGTAGGCGGCGATGGCTTCCATGTCGCCGGTATCGGCAACAACGATTGTCATGGTTTTCAGCTGGTCGAGCTTGGATGGCATGTGGAACCCCTTGTGATTTGACCGAGTTTTACTCGCCGACCGAATAAGTGGAAAGCCCGCGCTTGTTCTCATCGATCACAAGTTTCTGCGCCAAGGCCGGCATTGCCCTGTCCGTGCAATCGGAACGCGGGCAGGTGCGGCAGGAAACACCGATCGGCGTGACGATCTGGGGATCGTCGAGATTGAGGCCGTCGGCATAGGCCAGCTCCTTCGCATGGCTCATGGCGCAGCCCAGCCCGATGGCGAGCGTGCCGGCGCGCTGGGGCAGGCCGCCGCGGATCTTGGTGCGGCCGGCCGGGTTGAGCGTGCGCGCGATGCAGAAGAACGAGGAGCCATCCGGCATACGCGACAATTGCACGCGGATCATGCCCGGCGTCGCGAAGGCGTCGTAGACGTTCCAGCGTGGGCACGCGGCGCCGAACCGCGCGATATGAATGCCCGAGAGCGAGAAGCGCTTCGAGATATTGCCGGCGATATCCACGCGGATGAGATGGAAAGGCACGCCCTCCTGCCCCGGGCGCTGGAGCGTCGTCAGGCGATGGCAGACCTGCTCGAAGGAAAGACCGAAACGGTGCTGGAGGGTGGTGATGTCGTAGCGCGTCGAGCGTGCCGCCTCGAGAAAACGCTGATAGGGGCTCATGACCGAGGCCGCGAAATAATTCGCGAGGGCGGATGCCGCGAGCGCATCGGATTCGGGGCTTGAGAACTTGCCGCCCGAGACCGCCTGCTCGATCTCGCGGCGATAACCCAGAAAGGCGATCTGATGCGCGAGCTGGAAGGTGCGGCTCGGCAGCGGCAATTGTTCGGAGAGCTGAAGGCGGCGGGTCAAGGGATTGTAGTTGCGCAAGAGCCCCTGCATCACCTGCGCGGAGGCGATCTCGACATCGACCGCAAAGCGTGCGTTGAGCACTTTGACCAGATCCTGCTGAAGCGTGAACAGCGCGAGCCCGTTCTCGTACCAGAGGTTTTCGGCGGCCTCTTCCAGCCCCGCGAAGTGGTTGCGGCGCTTCTGGATGAAGTCGTTGACCTCTTCCGAGGGGATCGCGGTCGACATCGCTTCGCCGTCGGCATCGACGCCGATCGAGGCATCGCCCGCGCCGCCGCGCCGGTAGGCCTGGTACAGCGCGACGAAAGCGCGTCCCATCGCCGGCAGTTGGCCGACCAGTTCGCGCACATCCGAGGCCTTCACATCCGCCGCCTCGAAAACAGGGTCGGACAGGGCTTCCATCAGGTCGGTCTGGAGCCGTTCGTCGTTTTCTCCGCTCAGGGCGGCCAGATCGACCTGGAATTTTTCGGCGAGCTTGAGAAGCACGCTCACCGTTACCGGCCGCTGGTTGCTTTCAATGAGGTTGAGATAGGAGGCCGAGATTCCGAGTTCTGTGGCCATTTGCGTCTGCGACAGACGCTGCTCCTGCCTCAGGCGCCGGACCTTCCCCCCGATACGCAGCGATTTCATAGGCCACCTTTGTAAGTATGATTTACAATTTACAATCTTACAATTGTGGCGCTGTCAATGATTTTCCTGATTTCTGGCATAAATTCATATGCTTATTGCGTTTGCGAAGAAGCGATGACAGCCTCTTGTCATGTGAAGCCATGTAAATCACTCGGCACAGGATACACGCCGAGCAGGCCACAGATGAAAGGAAACGAGATGTCCGCCGCGAATGCCCCCTACAAGCCCCACAACAAGCGGGATTTCACCCCCGCCGATGTCGAGAAGCTGCGCGGCTCGTTCAAAATGGAATACACGCTTGCCAGCATGGGCGCGGCGCGGCTGCGCGAATTGCTTGCGAACCGCCCCTTCGTGCGGACCTTGGGTGCGCTGACCGGCAACCAGGCGATGCAGCAGGTGAAGGCGGGTCTTGAGGCGATCTATCTCTCGGGCTGGCAGGTCGCGGCGGATGCCAACAATGCCGGCCAGATGTACCCGGATCAATCGCTCTATCCGGCCTCCTCGGTGCCGGATGTGGTCAAGCGCATCAACAACACGCTGCGCCGTGCCGATCAGATCGCCCATATGGAAGGCGACAAGTCGACCTACTGGATGGCGCCGATCATCGCCGATGCGGAAGCCGGCTTCGGTGGTCCGCTCAACGCGTTCGAACTCATGAAGGGCATGATCGAGGCCGGCGCCTCGGGCGTCCATTTCGAGGACCAGCTCGCCTCGGAGAAGAAGTGCGGCCATCTCGGCGGCAAGGTTCTGGTGCCGACCAAGACCTTCATCCGCACCCTGAACGCGGCGCGCCTCGCGGCGGATGTCTGCGGCGTCGAGACCGTTCTCCTCGCCCGTACCGACGCGCATGCGGCCAACCTCATCACCTCGGATGTCGATGATTACGATCATCCCTGGATCGATCGCGACAGCCGCACCGATGAAGGCTTCTTCCGCCTCAAGCAGGGCAACAAGCACTCGGTCGAACATGCGATCGCGCGCGGCCTCGCCTACGGCGATTACGCCGATCTCGTCTGGTGGGAAACCTCCGAGCCGGATCTCGGCGAAGCGCGGGAATTCGCGACCGAATTCAAGAAGAAGTACCCGAACAAGCTGCTTGCCTACAATTGCTCGCCTTCCTTCAACTGGGAGAAGAAGATGAGCAACGCGGATGCCGCGAAGTATCAGGAGGCGATCGCCGAGATGGGCTATCGCTACCAGTTCGTGACGCTGGCGGGCTTCCACTCGCTCAATCTCTCGATGTTCGAGCTCGCCAAGGGCTACGCCAGCCGCGGCATGGGCGCCTATTCGGAGATGCAGCAGCGCGAATTCGCGGCGCAGGAGAAGGGCTTCACCGCCGTGCGCCATCAGCGCGAGGTCGGCACCGGCTATTTCGACGCCGTGGCGATGGCCATCTCCGCCGGAAAATCCTCGACGACCGCCATGGGCGGATCGACCGAGACCGAGCAATTCCACGGCGACAGCAAGGCCGTTGCCGCCGAGTGACAAGAAAACCCCCTCTGGGCGCATACGCCCCACATCCCGGAGGGGGCCCCGGACAGCACAGGAAGGAGCACCACGATGCCGAAGCAATACTGGGTGATTGGTGGCGAATATAACTGCGTGGAATTCCAGGAGGTCATTCCCGGCACCGCGCGTGTTTTCGGCCCCTATGTCGATTTCGAGCAGGCCAACCAGGTCTGGCGTGAACGTTCGCTGGCAAGCCGTTCCTCGGCGACGACGCGCTACACCATTGTTTCGAACGCGATGAACCCGGCACGCCGGCAAAACGCCGCGTAAAAGTTCGACGCCTCACTCTCCCCGAGGCGAAGAGGAAGGTCGGCCCCGACGCAAGCGTTGGGGACCGGCCTTTTTCCTTTTCAATGCAGGCGGAACTCGGCGCCGATCATCCGCAGCTCCGCCGGTGTGATCAGCCGGTTATGGGCGACGCGGATGGAATGCAGCGCGCCTTCGATCTCCCGTTTCCAGAAGGCGACGAAACGATTGAGAATCGGGAATTCCGGAAAGAGGTCGTATTCCTGCCAGATGAATTCCTGCAGAAGATGCGGGTGATCGGGGATGCGGTAGAGAATGGATGCCGTCGTCAGTCCATAGCCTTCGAGCTGGCGACGAAATTGCGGATCGTTCATGGCAGCCTCCTTCATGGTGCCGGGAGGAGTATTTCGCCGCCTGAAAGGTTTCCGGGAGATTGACAAATCGCCCTGTGGCGTGAAATAAAAAGCATGAATTTCAATTTGTTAGCAGCGAATTGTCCTTGCTGCCAACGCGCGCCTGCCGACGCTTTGGGCTCCGCGCTCCGCCGCATCGGGGTCTTCTAGGCCCTTTCTCGAAGCGACGGATGATCAAGGCGCGCATGAAGCGCGCTCCGGCAACGCGGATGCGCAACCCTGCCATGCGGCAAAGGCCTTTTTGTCAACCTGCAGGAACAGTGTCATCCGGATGACTTGACCGGAGGAGGGCAAAGCGCGAGGGATGCACGCGACGAATCCTCATTGACGGAGCGGCAAGCGTGGCTGCTGAACGCGCCTCACATCTGGCGATCGGCTCGATCCTCATCGGGATCGTGGTTCTGGCGCTCAAATCCGGCGCCTATTGGCTGACAGGCTCCGTCGCGCTCTATTCGGACGCGCTTGAAAGCACGATCAATGTCGTGGCGGCTTTCGTGGCCTATGGCGCGCTCCGGCTCAGCGCCAAGCCGGCGGATGCCCGCCACCCCTATGGCCATCAGAAAATCGAATATATCGCCGCGGTTTTCGAGGGCGCGCTGATCGTGCTGGCCGCCGCCAGCGTCTTTCATGCCGCCTACAATGCCTATCTCGTGCCGCGCCCGGTCGAACTCGGCCCGCTTGGCATCGGGCTCAACGTTGCCGCGGGCGCGCTCAACGGCATCTGGTGCTGGGTGCTGATCCGGCGCGGCAGGGCTTTGCGCTCGCCCGCGCTGGTGGCGGATGGCAAGCATCTGCAATCGGATGTCATCTCCTCGCTCGGCGTGCTGGCGGCCTTGCTCGCGGCCTTCGCGACCGGGCTCAACTGGCTTGACCCGCTGCTCGCCTGCCTTGTCGGCCTCAATATCCTCTGGTCCGGCTGGGGGTTGATGCAATCCTCCTTCTCGGGCCTCATGGACGAGGCGGCGGCGCCGGACGAGATCGAGCGCATCCGCGCCGTGATTTCCTCCCATGCCGATGGCGCGCTCGAAGCCCATGACCTGCGCACCCGCCATGCCGGGCGGATTACCTTCGTCGAGTTTCACCTCGTGGTGCCGGGCGATATGCGCGTCGATACCGCCCATGACATCTGCGATCGCCTCGAGGGCGCGATCCGCGCCGAAATCGACGGCGCGTCGATCACCATCCATGTCGAACCCGAGAACAAGGCGAAGCATCAGGGGATCGTCGTCCTGTAATTCGCCGCATGCCGAAGGAGAATCCCATGCTCGAGCGCACGGATGCTGTTCTTCCTGCTCATCCCGCCTTCGCGCTTTCCGAGGATGATCTCGCCATCCAGGAGATGGCATCGGGTTTCGGCGCGGAAAAGCTCGCGCCTTCGGCGGTTGAATGGGACGAAAAGAAGCATTTCCCGGTCGATGTCTTGCGCGAGGCCGCTGCCTTGGGCATGGGCGGGCTCTATATCCGGGAAGAGAATGGCGGCTCCGGCCTCTCCCGCTTGCAGGCCGTTCTGGTTTTCGAGGCGCTTGCGCGGGGGTGCCCGTCCGTTTCGGCCTATCTGTCGATCCACAACATGGTTCTGGGCATGATCGACCGCTTCGGCAATGCCGAGCAGCATGCGCGCTTCCTGCCGAAGCTGATTTCCATGGCGCATCTCGCCTCCTATTGCCTCACGGAGCCGGGCGCGGGATCGGATGCCGCCGCGCTGAAAACCCGCGCGCGCCGCGAGGGCGATTTCTATGTGCTCGACGGGGTGAAGCAGTTCATTTCCGGGGCCGGCGCTTCGGATGTCTACGCGGTCATGGCGCGTACGGGGGGCGAGGGACCCAAGGGGATTTCCTGCCTCCTGATCGAAAAGGGGACGCCGGGCCTTTCCTTTGGTGCCAACGAAAAGAAGATGGGCTGGAACGCGCAGCCCACCCGTCAGGTGATCATGGAAGGCGTGCGCGTCCCGGTATCGAACCTCGTCGGCGCGGAAGGGCAGGGATTTTCGATCGCGATGGCCGGGCTTGATGGCGGACGGATCAACATGTCCGCCTGTTCGCTTGGCGGCGCGGCGGCGGCGCTCGACAAGGCGCGCACCTATCTCGGCGAACGCGAGGCGTTCGGGCGCAAGCTCCAGGATTTTCAGGCACTGCAATTCCGGCTGGCCGATATGGCGATTGAACTCGAAGCCGCCCGGATGATGCTCTATGCCGCGGCCTCCGCGCTCGACCGGAAGGATGGCGATGCCACGATGCGTTGCGCCGCGGCCAAGCGCTTCGTGACCGATACCTGCTTTGCGATCGCCAACGAGGCGCTCCAGTTGCTGGGCGGTTATGGCTATCTGGCCGAATACGGGATCGAGAAGATCGTGCGGGATCTGCGCGTTCATCAGATCCTCGAGGGTACAAACGAGATCATGCGCGTTATCGTCGCGCGCCAGCTCCTCGCAAAAGGCTGAATCCATGCCTCAGATCACGCCCGGCAATGTCGTCTGGCTTCTCGTCGCCATCGGTGCCTTCTGGTTCTTCATGCGTTTCGTGCTTGGTCCAAAGCGTGGCGCGCCCGGCCTTCGTGAGATGTTCCGGCGCGAGAAGCAGGTCGCGCTTGAAGGGATGGGGGTCGAGGCGATCAAGACCCTGCTCGAGGATACGCGGGCTTTCGTCGTCGCCGAACCGGAGCTGCGTGGCCTGATCCTCGCGGGGTCCTTCGCCGCAAAGAGGGCGAATACGAAATCGGCGGCGATCCTCGTGGTCATGGCCGATGATCCGGGTCATTATTCCGGCGAGGAATGGCTGCCCCGCTGGTCCTATCCCGGGCGCGGCCACACGATCCTGTCGCATCATATCGAGCATCGACCGGGCGAGGTCGAGCATCGCTTTTCGCTGCGTGGCGCGCCGCTTCTCCGGCTCTATTTCCTGCGTTTCGATACGCCGCAGGTGCCGGCCAGCCTGTCCGACGCCATCGCGGCAGGCGCCGAGACGATAGAGGATCCCACAGGCCTGACCGAAAAACTGCGCCGGCACTGGCGCGATCCGTCAAAGACACGTTCGGGAGAGAACACATGAAACACATCGCATTCATCGGCCTGGGCAATATGGGCGGGCCGATGGCCGCCAATCTCGTCAAGGCCGGTCATCGGGTGACGGGGTTCGACCTCTCCCAGACCTCGCGCGAGGAGGCGAAAGCGGCGGGTGTCACCATTGCGGAAAGCGCGATTGATGCCGTGAAGGATGCGGAAATCGTGGTCACCATGCTGCCCGCAGGCAAGCATGTCCGCGCGGTCTGGGGTGAGCTTGTTCCGGCCATGAAGAAGGGCACGCTGCTGGTGGATTGCTCCACGGTCGATGTGGAGAGCGCCCGCGCCGTTCATGCGCTGGCCGAAAGGGCGGGGCTAGCCGCGCTGGATGCGCCGGTTTCGGGCGGCACGGGCGGCGCGAAGGGCGCGACGCTGACCTTTATGGTCGGCGGCACGGATGCCGCTTTCGCGGCCGGCAAGCCCATCCTTGAAGCCATGGGCAAGAAGATCGTCCATTGCGGCGGCGCCGGCGCCGGGCAGGCCGCCAAGATCTGCAACAACATGATCCTTGGAATCTCGATGGTCGCGGTGAGCGAGGCTTTCGTGCTGGCGGAGAAGCTCGGCCTTTCGCATCAGGCGCTCTACGATGTCGCCTCGACCTCCTCGGGGCAGTGCTGGAGCCTGACCTCGTATTGCCCGGTGCCTGGTCCCGTGCCGGCCAGCCCCGCCAATAACGCGTATAAGCCCGGTTTTGCCGCCAATCTCATGCTCAAGGACATGAAGCTGAGCCAGGAGGCCGCCGCCGCAGCCGGTGCGAACACCCCGCTCGGCGCCGCCGCGACGCAGCTCTACTCGCTCCTCGCCGCCTGGGGGCAGGGCGGGCAGGATTTCTCGGGCGTGATCAATCTTCTGCGCGGCAAGGAGGGCGAATAGCCCTCCCCGGCGCGTTCACATCGCGCTTGAATGCCGTCCCGTGCCGCGCGGAAGATAGGAATCGAACCGCGCGGCGATCAAACGCAGGAAGGGGCGACCGATCTCGGTGACGGTAAATCCGTTCGGCCTGACGCAGAACCATTCCGCGGGCTCTTCCGCGAGAAGCCCCTCCATCTCGGAGCGCAGAATCTCGACCTCCGCCCCGTGCTGGCGTGCGAGCGTATCGAGATCAAAGGAGAGGTTGCACATCAAGCCTTCGATCGCCTCGCCGCGCAGGCGATCCTCGGAGCTGATCGCAAGACCACGGGTGATGGCGAGCCCGCCCTCCGCGATCCGCCGCTGATAGGCCTGACCACCGGTTTCATTCTGGATGAAGCCTTGTGGAAACTGGCTTATCGATGAGGCGCCAAGCCCGACCAGGGCATCGGAATCGTCAGTGGTATAGCCTTGGAAGTTACGGCGCAGATGTCCGTTCGCGGCCGCGGTCGCGAGTGAATCGCTGGGCAGCGCGAAGTGATCGATACCGATGCGGCGATAGCCGGCCAGGCAAAGCCGTTGGGCCGCCTGCTCGGCGGAACTGATTCGCTCCTCCATCCCCGGCAGCGCCTCGGTCGGGATAAGCTCCTGGTGCTTCTTCATCCAGGGAACATGGGCATAGCCGAAAAGCGCCAGTCTGTCGGGGCGCAGCGACATCACCTGATCGAGCGAGGTCAGCATCGCTTGCGCGCTCTGGTGCGGCAGACCGTAGAGCAGATCGACATTGAGCGAGCCGATGCCGCGCAGGCGCAACCCCTCCACGACCCGACGCGTCTCTTCAAAACTCTGGAAGCGGTTGATGGCTTTCTGCACCGCGGGATCGAAATCCTGAACGCCGATGGAGGCGCGGGTGAGGCCGGCCTCCGCCAGCGCGTCGAGACGGGCATCATCCATGCCGCGCGGATCGATCTCGACGGCGAAATCGCAGTTCTTGTCGAGGCGGAAACTGGCATGGATAGCCGCGTTGAGGCGGATGATATCTTCGGGGACAAGAATGGTCGGTGAGCCGCCGCCCCAATGGATATGCGTGACGGTGACGCCGGGCGGCAGCAGCCGCGCGACATTCTCGATCTCTTTCTCGAGCGCGTCGAGATAGGGGCCAACCGGCGTATATTTGCGGATCATGCGCGTATGACAACCGCAGAACCAGCACATCGTGTCGCAGAACGGGATGTGGAAATAGAGCGATATGCGCGAGCCTGGGTTCAGGCGGCCGAGCCATTCGCGATAGGTTGCCCCGGTCACCGCGCCCGAAAAATGCGGCGCGGTCGGGTAGCTCGTGTAGCGCGGAACCGGCATCGCGAGCCGCGCGATCTCTTTCGGGCTGAAACTGACGGACATGCGCCCCCCATCGAAAACCCGTCGGAATGCGGGCGAGATGGGAACAAGGGCTAGCGTCACATGCGATCAGTTTCCTTGTTCGATATCAAATTCGCATCTCGCCTTCAGCCGTTCCAGATGCCGAAAACCGCTTCAAGTGCCGGTTTGGGTTTTTCGGGCGGAAATTCCGTGGCCGTGCCGATGGCGACGAGGCAGACGAGGTGCTCGTTGGCGCCGAGGCTGAATCCCTCCCGCATCGGCGCGGTTTCGAGAAACTTGCCTGAACGGATCGCCGCAGCAAAGCCGAGGCTCTGGAGCGCGATCAGCATATTCTCAAGGGCGCAGCCCACCGTCAGCCATTGATCGGAAACGGGGATCTTCGGATGATTCTCGATCCGCGCGATCACGGCGACGATCGCCGGGCCCTGATAGGCTTTCTCGCGTGCGCGTTCGATCTCGGGCGTGGGAAGATCGGGGTTCAGCGCGCGGCTCGCGGCCTCCAGCAGCGTGGCGAGTCGGTCGCGGGCACCCTCTGCGATGGAGAGGAAGCGGAAGGGAACCAGCCGCCCGTGGTCGGGCGCGCGGGATGCCGCGAGAATGATGGCGGCGAGCGCGTTCTTGTCCGGCCCCGGCGCGACAAGGGCGCGCGCATTGCCCGAGCGGCGGGTGATCAGGGCCTGATAGGCAGGGTTGTCTTCATGGGCCATATGCTTTCCTTTCCCAGCTCGGATCGGGGTAGCGCAGCGCCAACGGGCGGGCAAGCGGCGCGATTTTGCGCGCGATGGGCGCACGTAGCGGAATTGTCACAAGTGTTGCAGGATGCTTACAGCACCGGAACCGCGCCCTATCCTAGAATGGTGCCATGATGGAGCAGAGCAACCTCGCGGAGCAGAAAGGGTTGGCCGATCCCGCCGATGACGCGGCGGCGATGCTCCTTCGGCTCGGCTTTGCGATCTTCGCGCTGGTTATTCCGAGCGCGACGCTCATGTCACGCTGGGTCATCGTGGTGCTTGTGCCGATCGGGGCGATCCTGCTCATCCTGGCCGCGATCCTCAAGGGAGATCCGGCGCGCGTGGTGAGCGGCGTCGTGGCCTCCATCTGGAATATTCCGGGCCTCACGGCGGTGCTGCTCGCAATCTGGGCCATGGCCTCGCTGCTCTGGGCGCCGAACCCCGCGACGGGCAGCGAAAAACTGTTCAAGGCGCTGGGCGTCCTGCTGCTTGGCGTGCTTGCGGTGCAATCGCTGCCGCGCAAGATGCGCGCTTCCAATCTCCATCTTGTCACGATCGGGGTGGCGCTCGGTGCGCTTCTTATCCTTGCCGCCAGCCTCGGCGAGCAATTCGGCATTCCGGCCTTGCGTGTTTCGGGCGCGACGCCGGGGCGTGCCGCGATCCTGCTTTCCTGTCTCGGCTGGGCTGGAGCGGCATGGCTTCTCATCAAGAACCGGCGTGGCCTTGCCGCGATCCTGATGGTTCTGGTGTTTTGCGCGGCGCTCGTCGGCCCTTCGGGCGACGCGGTCCTGCCTATCGGCATAGGCTTTCTGGTTTTTGCCTTCGCCTGGATGGCGCCCGAGAGGGCGGGTATCGTGCTGGCGGTGCTCGCCAGCGGGCTCATTCTCTTCGCGCCCTTGATTTCCTTTCTTGCCGGGATGGTTTCCGGCGGCGCCATGGCGGGTGTCGGCGGCCTTCCGGGGAAGCTCGGCCTGTGGCGGGGAGTGATGCTGGCGGACCCGCTCGCCTTCCTCACCGGGCGCGGCTTCGAGGCGGCGGTGCTGGCGCGCGAGGCGGGGCGGTTGCCGGCTGATGCGCCGGTGACGCTGATCTCGGATATCTGGTTCGATCTCGGGTTGCTCGGCGCGTTCGGGCTTGCCATCGTGGTTTTCGCGACCTTCCGGGCGGTGGGGCGCTTCGGACTTGAGGTGGCGCCGCTGGCGCTGGCCGGACTGGCCTCGGCCTTTGTCTATGCGCTGATCGAGCGCGGCGCGACGCAAACCTGGTGGCTCAACGGGATGGTGGTCTTCTCGCTTGTGCTGATGTCGGTCGAGCGGGGTCGCTACCGGACGGTGCGCCCGCGCGCCTCGGTCAAGAAGGACGGGCCCGGTGGCCCGGCGTCTGCCAACCCGCTTGCGGGGTAAAACCGGAGAGGCTGGCATCGGCCGGATATTCCGCTAGATTGCGTCCACAAGACCATCGCCGGATAACCGGCTTCAATCACGGAACGCTCAATCATGAATATCGATCCCCGTATTCTCGCGCTCAAGGCGGAAGTAACGACCTGGCGGCGCGATTTTCACGCCAATCCCGAGATCCTCTACGAGGTTCACCGCACGGCGGGCATCGTGGCCCAGAAGCTGCGCGAGTTCGGATGCGACGAGGTCGTCGAGGGGATCGGCAAGACCGGCGTCGTCGGCGTCATCCATGGCCGCAATGGCAAGGGCGGCAAGGTGGTAGGGTTCCGCGCGGATATGGACGCGCTGCCGATGGATGAGGAATCCAACCTGCCCCATCGTTCGAAGAACCCCGGCAAGGCGCATGCCTGCGGGCATGACGGCCATACGGCCATGCTGCTGGGCGCCGCCAAGCATCTCGCGGCCACGCGCGAATTCGATGGCACTGTTGTCGTGATCTTCCAGCCCGCGGAAGAGGGCGGTGCCGGCGGCAAGGCGATGGTCGATGACGGGATGATGGATCGCTGGAATATCGCCGAGGTCTATGGGATGCATAACAGGCCGAATCTCGATCCCGGCCATTTCTGCCTGCGTCCCGGCCCGGCGCTCGCGGCGGCGGATGAGTTCTTCATCATCGTCGAGGGCAAAGGAGCCCATGCCGCCGCGCCGCATATGGGGATCGACCCGCTGCTGACGGGCGCGCATCTTGTCACCGCGCTGCAATCAATCGCCTCGCGCAATGCCGACCCGCTGAAATCGATCGTTGTCTCGACCACGATGTTCCATGCCGGCTCGGCGACCAACGTGATCGCGGCGCGTGCCGAGATCGCGGGCACGGTACGCACCCTCGAGCCCGCCGTGCGTGATCTCGCCGAGAAGCGCCTCCGGGAAATCGCAGAAGGCACCGCGAAGCTCTTCGGTGCCGTTGCCACGGTGAAATACGAGCGCGGCTATCCGCCCACCGTCAATCATGCCAAGGAAACGGTTTATGCCGCCGATGCCGCGCGCAGCATCGCGGGCGAATCGGGTGTCAACGACAACGTCCCGCCGGTGATGGGCGCCGAGGATTTCTCCTACATGCTCGAAGCGCGGCCCGGCGCGATGATCAATATCGGTAACGGCGCCAGCGCCGGGTTGCATAACCCGGCCTATGATTTCAACGACGAGATCATTCCGGCGGGCATCCAGTACTGGTCGCGGCTTGCCGAAACGCGCACTGTTGGCTGATCAAAACCCGCCGGCGCCCGGGCGCCGGCGGGTCTCTCGGGCGCCTGAAAAATACTCAGGCAGCAAACTACGTATGCCAACTTGTGGATTTCTCGAATTGAGGCTATGAAATCCACCATCGACTTGGCCGGACGACTGGGCCGCTTTGGGACTACCGGGCGCACGTTCAGACTGCTTCTCCAAAGATCGACCAAAAGGGGTGGAAAATCCGTTCCGCCCAAAACGTGTAAACAAGCGGACCTTCGGGCCCGCGAAGTCGAGACCTGATAGTCCAAAGGATAGGCGCATGAGCACCGGAACCGTTAAGTGGTTCAACGAACAAAAAGGCTACGGCTTTATTCAGCCGGATGATGGCGGCAAGGATGTTTTCGTCCATATCAGCGCTGTGCAGCGCTCGGGCCTGCAGGGCCTGCGCGACGGCCAGAAGGTGACGTACGAACTCCAGGCCGATCGCCGCACCGGCAAGATGGCCGCCGTCAATCTTCAGGCCCAGTAATCGGGCCGGCGGGTTTTCCCGCCCTCAATGACAACACGAAGCCGTTCCGGCCTCGGAGCGGCTTCTTCCTGTTTTTCTAAATCACGGCGCTGCGGCGCGAAGAGAAGGTCTTGCGGATGGCGAAGGAAGAAGTGATCCAGTTCGAGGGTCTGGTGCTGGAATTGTTGCCGGATGCACGTTTCCGGGTTCAGCTCGACAGCGGACACGAGATCATTGCCTATACCGCCGGCAAGATGAAGAAAAACCGCATCAAGACCCTGGCCGGCGACCGCGTCACGGTCGAGATGTCGCCTTATGACCTTGAAAAGGGTCGCCTCGTTTTCCGCCACAAGGACGAGCGCTCGGGGTTCACGCCGGGCGGTGCCCGTCCACCCCAGAAGGGTCAGCCGCCCCGCCGGCGTTGATTCCGGGCAAGGCGCGCGGTGTCGCGCGCCTCACCCGGGTTGTTCCCGGGGCTGGCTTCCGGCTCATTCCGGCTCGTTCGCGCGCGCTTCCCACATCTTCTTGAAGGCTGGCCGCGCATGGCATGCCTTGAGCCAGGCCTCGACATGGGGTGCGGCTTCCCATAATTCACGCGCAGGCATGGCGTAGCGCATCACTTCTGCGACATTGATATCCGCGACGGTGAAGCGTCCGCCCATGATATGCCCGCCGTGGGCCAGCTCACGATCGAGAACGGCGAATGGCGCCCTGAGCGCCGCGATCGAGGCGGCCAGAAGTTTCGCGTCGCGCTCCTCCGGCGGCTTGCCGACGGTGTTGTAGAGCACCTGCACCGAATGCGGCTCGACCTCCGTCGCCGCCCAGAGCGACCACATTGCAAGCAATCCCTCCTCAGCGACCGTCGCCGGCGCCACCGGGCCGCCGTGCTTGCGCGCAAGATAGAGATTGATCGCCAGCGATTCGTGCAGCACGAGCCCGTCATCGTCGATGGAGGGAATATGCCCGTTCGGGTTCACCTTGAGGAACTCGGGGGAGCGGGTGTGCAGCATGCCCGGCGGCAGCGGGTCCTTGGCTCGGTTGAACTGGATCACCGGCACCTGCCGGAAGGGGATTTCCAATTCGTTCGCAAGCCAGATGTTGCGCGTCGCCCGGGAGCGGGAGACACCGTAAATCGTCAGCATGACTATCTCCTGATATCAAAGACAATTGGCGTGAGCATCGCGTGTGTTCCGCGAAAGGCAAGCGCGGTGACGTGCCGGGGACGCGGTTTCCCATCAACTCGCCGCGAGCGGAGCGGAAGCTCTGTGATGTGTTTCCCGTCAGGCAAGAGCGACGTGTTGACGCGCGTGAATACCGCCGGTATTCCGATTGATGTGCAATCGCTGCGGCGCTATCGCGCGTCGACAGGCCGATCATTCACCAGCGGAGGGTGCGCATGGATATGGGATTGAAGGGCAAGGTCGCTCTTGTCACGGCGGCCAGCGGCGGGCTCGGTGGCGCGATTGCGCATGGGCTTGGCGCTGAAGGCGTACATGTCGCCATCACCGGCACCAAGGCCGATAAGCTCGAAGCGAAAGCAGCGGAAATCCGCGCGCTGGGCGTGAAGGTCCTGCCGATCGTGTGGGATCTTGGCGACCTTTCGCTCATCGAGCCTTCCATCGCGCGGATCGAGGCGGAGCTGGGGCCGATCGATATTCTCGTCAACAATACCGGCGGTCCGCCGCCCACATCGGCCGCGGGGCAGGCAACGGACATCTGGCGCAAGCATTTCGAGGCGATGGTCCTGTCGGTTCTCGCCATCACGGATCGGGTCCTGCCCGGCATGAAGGCGCGTGGCTGGGGTCGCATCATCACCTCTACCTCCATGGGGGTCATCGTTCCCATTCCCAATCTCGGTATTTCCAACACCTTGCGCGCCTCCCTGGTGGGCTGGTCGAAGACGCTGGCGACCGAGGTGGCGAAGGACGGGATTACGGCGAATATCCTCTCGCCCGGTCGTATCGAAACGGATCGCATCCGCGCGCTCGATGCCGCGCGCGCGAGCCGGGAAGGTCGGCCGGTGGAGGAGGTCGCCGCCGCGAGCCGCGCCGCGATCCCCGCGGGTCGTTACGGCACGCCGGAGGAATTCGCCGATGTCGCGGTTTTCCTGGCCTCGAAGCGCGCCGCCTATGTCACCGGCTCAAATATACGCGTCGATGGCGGCGCGATTCCCAATGTGTGAGGCGCCATGACCCTGGAAATCAAAACGCCGGCGGTCCTGCCGCTCGATAGCGCGATCATCCGCGCGCTGGAGGGCGTCACCACCGCGACGCTGACGACAATCCTGCTCAAGAAAGGACTGCGAAATGCCTGGATCCGGCATGCCAAGCCGATCCGCGCCGGGCAGAAGCGGCTCGTCGGGCGTGCCTTCACCTTGCGTTTCGTACCGGCCCGCGAGGATCTGGCGACGCCTGAAAGCTGGGCTTCGCCGATTTCCACCCGCGCCGCCATCGAGGCGATGCCGGAGGGCGTGATCGCTGTCGTGGATGCGATGGGCATCCGCGATGCCGGGATTTTCGGCGATATCCTTTGCGCGCGCATGGCCAAGCGCAAGGTCACCGCCTTGGTTTCCGACGGCGTGGTCCGCGACAGCGCCGGCGTGCTTGGCACCGGCCTGCCTGTCTGGTGCTCCGGCATCGCCGCGCCGGCCTCGGTGGCGGGGCTGACCTTCGTTGACTGGCAGATGCCGATCGGCTGCGGCGGAGTTGCGATTTTCCCCAACGACGTGATCGTCGCGGACGATGACGGTGCGGTCGTCCTGCCGGCGGCGCTTGTCGAAGCGATCGTCCCGCTCGCGCTCGAACAGGAGCGGATGGAAGCGTGGATCATGAAGGAGGTCGAGAGCGGCGTCGCGCTGCCGGGTCTCTATCCGATGAACAACGAAACCAAGGCGCGTTACGACGCCTCGAAGACCTGATCGCAAGCCTCGGCAGAATGGCAAAAAGCATGACCCTTATCGACAAAATGACCGGCGTCTACCCGATCGCCCCCACACCGTTCCTGCCCGATGGCAGCATAGACTGGGCGAGCGCCGAAAGGCTCTTTGCCTTTTACCGCGAGATCGGTTCCGATGGGCTCACCGTGCTTGGCATGATGGGCGAGGCGCCGAAGCTGGAGCCGCGCGAATCCCTCGATCTGCTCAAATGCGCGTTGCGCCATATGGGTGACAAGCCCGTGATCGTCGGTGTTTCCGCACCGGGTTTCGCAGCGATGCGCTCGCTCGCGCGCGAGGCAATCGAGCAGGGCGCCGCCGCCGTCATGATCGCGCCGCCCAATACGCTACGTACGGATGACCAGATCGCCACCTATTACGCGCAATCGGTCGAGGCCATCGGGGCTGATGTGCCTTTCGTCATCCAGGATTACCCGCTCGTCACCAATGTGCAGATGACGGCGGGCGTCATTCGCCGCATCGTGACGGAGAACCCGTCCTGCGTGATGCTCAAGGCCGAGGATTGGCCGGGGCTCGAAAAGATCACGACCTTGCGCAAATGGCAGGCCGAAGGCAGCCTGCGCGCCTTGTCGATCATGGTCGCCAATGGCGGGCTTTTCCTTGATTTCGAGATGGCCCGCGGCGCGGATGGCTCGAATACGGGCTATGCCTTCCCGGAAATGCTGATCGACGTGGTACGCTTGTCGAAAGTCGGGCAGCGAGACAAGGCACATGACCTGTTTGACGCGCACCTACCGCTTCTGCGCTACGAGCAGCAGCCCGGCGTGGGGCTCGCCGTGCGCAAATATGTGATGATGAAGCGCGGAATCCTTGCCTCGGATGCGCAACGCAAGCCGGGCAGCGTGCTCGGCGCCATCGCGCGGGGGGAAGTCGATTACCTCCTTGAGCGCCTTGCAAAAACCGACCCGCGCGCGAAGGTCTGACCTTAAGATCAGGGGCTGAAACCATGCAAAAAGGCCCTGCCTCGCGGCAGGGCCCAGGGCCTTGGAGCAGGTTCGCCCCCCTTACTCCGCTGCCTCGACCTTGAGCACGCCGCGCCGGATCTGATCTTCCTCGATCGATTCGAAGAGCGCGCGGAAATTGCCCTCGCCAAACCCATCATCGCCCTTGCGCTGGATGAATTCGAAGAAGATCGGCCCGATCACGGTTTTCGAGAAGATCTGGAGGAGGATCTTCGTCTCGCCGCCGCCGAGAACGCCTTCACCGTCGATCAGGATGCCGTGCTTCCTCATGTGGTCGAGCGGCTCGGTATGCCCCTTCACCCGGTCATGGCTCTTCTCGTAATAGGTATCGGGCGGGCCGGGCATGAAGCGCACACCGTTATCGGCGAGCCTGTCCGTGCCGGCATAGATATCCTCGGTCGCCACCGCGATGTGCTGGATGCCTTCGCCCTTGTACTTCTTGAGATATTCCTCGATCTGCGAATGCTCGTCCGCGCTCTCGTTGATCGGAATGCGGATGCGGCCGCAAGGCGAGGTGAGCGCGCGCGAGAACAGGCCGGTCAGCTTGCCCTCGATATCGAAGAAGCGGATCTGGCGGAACTTGAAGAGGTTGATGTAGAAATTCGACCACTTGTCCATGTTCCCGCGGAACACGTTATGGGTGAGATGGTCGAGGTAATAGAAGCCGACACCTTCCGGCTTGGGATCGACCGGGCCGAGCCAGCGGAAATCATCGTTGGAATAGACCGATCCCTTCGCGCCGTATTTCTCGACGAAATAAAGGAGCGAGCCGCCGATTCCCTTGATCGCGGGCACATCGAGCACCTTGTCCGCGCCGGTATAGGGCTCGGCGCCGTTCTTCACGGCGTGGTCGAAGGCGTGTTGCGCATCCACCACGCGCCACGCCATCGAGGGCGCGCACGGGCCATGCTCGGCCACGAACCTGGCGGCGAAGCTGTCCGGATCGGCATTGAGGATGTAGTTGATGTCGCCCTGACGATAGACGTAGATCGACTTCTTCTTGTGCTTGGCGACCGGCTTGTATCCCATCTGCTGGAACAGGACCGCCAGTTTCTCGGGGTCGGGATGCGCGAATTCGACGAATTCGAACCCGTCCGTGCCGGCCGGATTGTCGTCGGAAATCACGGCAGGCGGGGCGTGATGCGGAAATGGACCCATGGCGTTCTCCCGGAAGGCTTTGTTGCTGTTGAAATTCTAGCGCAGGAAACATGCATGAGGTGCGCAAAAGCGAGACAAAGGCGCGGTATCATGCGTCATATCTTGCTAAACTGACGCGCTTTGTGCATGTTTCGTGCATGGATGCCTTTGATCTGAGAATTCTCGACGCGCTTCAGCGGGATGGGCGCCTCACGAATAACGACCTTGCGGAAAGGGTCGGGCTTTCGCCCTCGCAATGTTCGCGCCGCCGCGCGCAACTCGAGGCGGATGGGCATATCCGCGCCTATCATGCCGCGCTCGATCCCTCAGTGCTGGGGCTCAAGGTGCAGGCTTTCGTGCAGGTGACGCTGGCGAAGCACTCGCCGGATAATTCGCGCCGCTTCCAGCGGCTGGTCGAAGGCGTGGATGCCGTTCAGGAGGCGTATTCCGTGACCGGAGAGGCGGATTATCTGCTCAAGGTCATCGTGGAGGATCTGCCGGCTTTGGCCAAGCTGCTCAATGACATCTTCCTCCCGCATGACAGCGTGGCGCAGGTTCGCTCCTCGATCGCCCTGACCAGCCTCAAGGAAACGCGGGTTCTCCCGCTCGATTTGAAGCCGAAGGCGCGCTGAGATCGGCAAGCGCTTTCTTTCGCCGTTTTTGCCGCTAGAAACGGTTGAATGCTGCTGATTCCCGGTCAAACCGGGAGAGGAAAGCCAAGGAGCCCTCATGCGCCAGACCTCCTCCCAGCGCCTTCTGGCGCTTGTCATCGCCGCGATTTCCGCGTTCTCGCTTGTTCTCTCCCTGACAGGGACGAGCGAGGCAGTGCCGGCCTATGTCGGCGGCGCGGGGTTGCTGCTGGGACTTGGGATGCTGGTGCCGCTGCAAATCGGTGCGTTTCTCACCTTCTTCATCACCTTCTATGGTTTCGGCTATCTCGCGCTGGTGCTGGCGCTGTTTCTCCAACTTGCCCTGCCGGAAGCCGCGCGCATTCTCGTGCCGCCTCCGCTCACCGCGTTTCAGGCGGCGGCCTTCGGGCTGCTCGCGCTCGGGCTTGCGCGCATTCCGGTCATCACCCGCGTTTTCGCGATCGCCGACCCCTATTTCGAAACCAATGACCGCAGGGCGATCCATCTTCCGCTGATCGGCAGCGTGAGCGCGCCGGAGCGCTGGATCGCCTATACGCTGCTTGGCGTCATCATCGTGATCAATCTCGCGCAGGTGGGAATCACGGTTCGGCTCAACCAGTGGGATCGTGAATTCTATGACGCGCTGCAAAACAAGAACGAGGCCGAGTTCTGGAAGCAACTGCTCTGGATCTGGGTTCCGATCGTCTCGGTTTTCCTGCTTTCGAACCTTGTCGAATATGTCCTGGTTGGCGTGTTCAAGATCCGCTGGCGCGAATGGATCACGCAGCGCCTTACAGGGCGCTGGCTCGATGACGGGACGCATTACCGTCTGCAATTCAACGGCGGTATCGACAACCCGGACCAGCGTATCCAGGAGGATATCAACAAATACGTCCAGACCACCTATAATCTCACCATCGCAATGATCGCGCAGATCTCGTCGCTGGTCTCGTTTTCGGTGATTCTCTGGGGGCTGTCGGCCAGCCTTCCTTTCCCAAGCGAGGATTTCAAGATTCCCGGCTTTCTCTTCTGGGTCGCGCTTGTTTATGCGGCGTTTGGCACGGTGCTGGCGCATCTCATCGGTCGACGCCTCATTCCGCTGAATTTCGCGCAGGAGAAATATGAAGCGAATTTCCGCTACATGCTTTCCCGCTTGCGCGAGTTCAATGAGCCAGTGGCTCTTCTTGGCGGCGAGAATGCCGAAAAGAAGCGGCTTTTCGAGCGCTTTCGCTCGGTCGCATCGAATTTTCTGGCGATTATCAATGTCCAGAAATGGCTGTCCATTTTCGTGCGGTTCTACGGAATGCTGAATAGCATTCTTCCGCTTATCATCATTGCGCCGTTCTTCTTCGTGGGCAAGGTCACGCTCGGTGTGATGATGCAGACCGCCAGCGCTTTCGGTCGTGTTGATTCCGCCTTCGCCTTCTTCATCGACCGCTACTCGACCCTTGCGGATTACAAGGCCGTGGTGGATCGCCTCAACAGCTTCGAGGCTTCGGTCGAGGCGGCATCGCTCCAGCGCCGCAATACCGGCATCCATGCGCAGGAAACCCCCGCCGCCGATCTTGCCATCCCCGCGCTGTCGCTTTCCCTGCCTGATGGGCGCAAGATCGCGGAAATCGATAATCTCACCTTGCGCAAGGGCGAGCGGACCCTGCTGGTCGGCCCTTCGGGTTCGGGTAAATCGACCCTTTTCCGGGCGATTGCCGGCATCTGGCCGTTCGGCGAGGGGCGGATCGAATTGCCGCGGGGCAAATCCGTGATGTTGCTGCCGCAGCGGCCCTATATCCCCATCGGCAGCCTGCGCGGCGCGATCTCGTACCCGGCCGTCGAGGGTGCGCATGCGGATGAGGCCATCCGCGCCGCGCTCGATGCCGTGCGTTTGCCGCAGCTGAAAGAGCGGCTCGACGAAGAGGCGAACTGGTCGCAGATCCTCTCGGGGGGTGAACAGCAGCGCCTCGCCATCGCGCGCGCGTTGCTCGCCAAGCCGGATTGGCTGTTCCTCGACGAGGCCAGCTCCGCGCTGGACGAGCCGCTGGAAGATGCTGTTTATGCCGCGATCCGCGAGAAGTTGCCCGAGACCACCGTTGTCTCGATCGGCCATCGTTCGAGCCTGATCAACAACCACGACCGGCGCATCGAAATGCGGCTTGGTGCGACGGGTGCGCACAGCATCGCGGAATATCCGATTCCGGCCTGAGCCGGAATCGGTTTTAAGGGCTTTTTGTCCAGCCTGAGCCGGAATCGGCTCCGATCACGCCGCCGCGCGCTTCGTGCCGAGCGCGCCCGTAAGGCGGTCGAAAAGCGGGTTTTCCGCTGAAAAGGCGTATTCCGGCTGACCGACGAGCACGCGCTGCGCACCGCGCGCGATCAGCAGATCCGACAGCGGGGCGATGGCGCTTTTCGGCGCCAGCAGGATCGGCGTGTGGTTCTCCACTGCCAGCCATTCCCCGCCTTGCGCCTCGATCTCGCCGAGCAGTGCGGCATCGAGCGTCACCGGCCCGTAGATGCGCATCTCGCGTTTGGCGCGCGCTTCTTCCTCGCCATGGATGCGCGCGAGAACCTGACGGGCGATTTCGCGGGCCGCCTCGCTCCAATCGGCATTGAGCGCGGCGACGAGATGCGCCTCCGATTTCAGGATCGTGCCGTTCTCGATCACCTTCAGCGCGTTGGCGGCGAGTGTCGAGCCAGTGGTCGTGATGTCGACGATCAGCTCCGCCGTGCCTGCCGCCGGCGCGCCTTCGGTCGCACCAAGGCTCTCGACGATGCGATAATCGGCGATGCCATGCTGCTTGAAGAAGCGGCGCGTGAGGTTGACGTATTTCGTCGCAACCCGCAGCCGGCGCTGCTTGGCGTGCCGGAAATCGGCGGCGACCTCCTCGATATCGGCCATTTCATGGACATCGATCCAGGCCTCGGGCACGGCGACGACGACATTGGCATGGCCGAAGCCGAGCGGCGCCAGCATCTCGACCTTGGAGGCCGGGTCGGGCAGCGCTTCATGGATGAGGTCGGCCCCGGTGACGCCGAAATGCACGGCGCCGCGCTGAAGCTCGCCGGCAATCTCGGAGGCCGAGAGGAAAGCAATCTCGATGTCGGGCATGCCGGCAACCGCGCCGCGGTAATCGCGCGCGCCGCGCGGCTGGTGGATGCTCATGCCGGCACGGGCGAAGAAGGCGAAGGCGTTTTCCTGAAGCCGCCCCTTGGAGGGCATGCCGATGACAAGCGCAGGTTTCGTCATGCCCTCTCCTCCGCGATCAGCCGATCCACCCAGATCGCCGCGCCAATGCCCGGCACATCATGGCCGAGGCGCTGGAACAGGCGATCATAGCGCCCGCCGGCGGCCAGCGGCCGCGCCGCGCCGGCTTTGCGGCGGATATCGAAAACAAAGCCGGAATAATAATCCATGTTGCGCGAATAGCCGCCGGAGGCACGCATCGCGGCGAGCGGCAAACCGCGCGCCTCGATGAAGCCGTTGCGCGTCTCGAAACGATCGAGCGCGGCATCGAGCACGAGCCCCGCCTCCTTCGCAAGCGCGCGCACCGCGCCGGCGACCGCATCCGGGTCGCCCTCGATGGCGATGAAGCGGCGGATGATCTCGGCCTGCTCGGTGCCCAGCGCCTGCGCATCCTCGCGCGCGCGGTCGAGGAAGCGGCCCGCGATATCCTCGGCGCTGCGCCCGCCTGTCGCGGCGATGCCGGCGATGGAGAGCAGATCCTTCACGAAGGCTTTCGCCTCGGCCGGGTCCGCGCCCTTGAGCGCGTCGAGCACGCCGGAATAGCGCGCGAGCCCGCGCGGCTCGTGTTTGCGCTCGTCGATGCGGGCGGGGTCGATGAAGCGCGCGAGGCGACCTTCGCCGAGGGCATGGGCGAGGCGGCGGCTGGTGACGCCATCGAGCTGAAGCGCATCGAGAAGGCTCGCGAAAAGGGAGAGATCGCCGAGCGTGACCGCGAGCGTCGTCGCGCCACTCACCTCGGCGACCGCAGCATAGGTCTCGGCGAGGATTTCGGCATCGGCGGCCTCGCGGTCCTTGCGGCCGATGGATTCAAGGCTCGCCTGCACGAATTCGCCGCTCTCGCCGTGGCGATGGCGGAAAACGGGGCCGAGGAAAACCTGATCGAGCCTGCGCCCGATCACGCCCGAGGCGAGATAGGCGCGCGCGGCGGGAATGGTGAATTCCGGCCGGAGACAAAGCTCTTCGCCCGCCTCATCGGCGGTGAGAAACAGCCGGCGGCGGATCTCCTCGCCGGAGAGTTCGAGAAACGGTTCGGCGGGCTGGAGCACCGGCAGATCGGCGGCAAGGAAGCCGGCGCGATGGAAACGCGCGAGCAGTTTCGCGCAGATCGCGGCCTGATCGGTTTCCGGTTGCGGGCGGGCAAGCCCCGCCTTTCCGCTGCTCTCGTTCATCTTGCGCCTCGTGCGGCTTGGCCGAGGGCTCTCGCGACCCTCGCGCCCGCCATACCAGCCGGCGCCTGTCCGCGCGAGCCAAAACGGCATTTTGGCTTAATCGAATGCGTTAAGGCGTGAAGGCATGGGCGGCGGAGTGTATTGCCCTCCGCTTCGTCATGGCCGGGTTCAGCCCGGCCATCCATGACTTTCCGATGCGCAGATGCGAAGTCGTGGATACCCGGGCCGGGGCCCGGGCATGACGAGAAGGTCACCCCTGCCGTGCGAGCACCTTGCGCACGGCGTCCACGAGGCCGGAAACCGGCACCTCGAACTGCGCCTCGGCCTGCTTGGCGAGATAGGCCTCGCGGTCCTTCTCCTGCGCGAGTGTCGCGCCGAGGATGAGATCCTTCACCTGCACGGTTCCCTTTTCACGCTCGTTCGAGCCCTGAATGATCGCGACGGGCGAATGGCGGCGGTCGGCGTATTTCATCTGCGCCTTCATGCCGGCGGAACCGAGATAGATCTCGGCGCGGATGCCGGCATTGCGAAGGTCCGAGACGATCTTCTGGTAGGCGGCCATGGCTTCCGGCGTCTTGTCCATCGCGAGAACCAGCACGGGGCCGGGTTCGGGCTTGGTGGAAACCTTGCCGAGCATCTGGAGCGCCGCCAGCAGGCGCGAAACGCCGATGGAAAAGCCGGTCGCCGGGACGGGTTCATCGAGAAAGCGCGAGACAAGGCCATCGTAGCGCCCGCCGCCACCGACGGAACCGAAGCGGACGGGTTTGCCGTCTTCGTCCTTCACCTCGAAAAGCAATTCGGCCTCGAAAACCGGGCCGGTGTAATATTCGAGACCACGGACGACAGAGGGGTCGATGCGGATGCGGTCAGGGCCGTAGCCGGCGGAAGTAATTAGAGAGTGGATTTCCCAGAGCTCCTTTGCCCCTTCACCTCCAACGGTATCTTCCGACGCGAATTGAGTGAGGTCCGCCGCCAAGTTATTTGGGTCATGATGTTCCCATGCCGTGAGAAAATTAATCAGTATTTGAGTGGATTGCTCGGTGAGCCCAGCCCCCTTCGTAAAGTCCCCGCTTTCGTCCTTTCGCCCCTCGCCAAGCAGCAGACGAACGCCCTCAATCCCGAATTTATCCAGCTTATCAATCGCCCTGAGCACAATCAGCCTTCTGGCGGCGTTCTCCTCGCCGCCGAGGCCGATGGCTTCCATCACGCCATCCAGAATCTTCCGGTTGTTGACCTTGATGACGTATTGCCCGCGCGGAATGCCGAGCGCCTCGAGCGTATCCGCCGCCATCATGCAGATCTCGGCATCGGCGGCGACGGAAGCGCTGCCCACCGTATCGGCATCGAACTGCATGAACTGGCGGAAGCGGCCCGGCCCCGGCTTCTCGTTGCGAAACACCCAGCCCGCGCGATAGCTGCGATAGGGCTTGGGCAGGTTCTGCCAGTTTTCCGCGCAATAGCGCGCGAGCGGCGCGGTGAGATCGTAGCGCAGGCTCATCCATTGCTCGTCGTCGTCGCGCAGCGAGAAGACGCCGGCATTGGGCCGGTCCTGATCGGGCAGGAACTTGCCGAGGGCATCGGTGTATTCGAGAAAGGGCGTTTCGAGCGAGTCGAACCCGTAGCGGTGGTAGACCGCGCGGATCGTCGCCATCATGGCATCTGTCGCCGCGATATCGGCGGCGTTGCGATCCGGCAGCCCGCGCGGTTTGCGGGCTTCGGTTTTGCGGGAGGCGGGGGTATCTTCTGTGCTCATGCGCGGGATTTATCGCCCCGCGCAGCGCTTGTCACGTGCCCCGTCATTGCGAGGAGGGGGCTTGGCCCCGACGAAGCAATCCAGTTTTTGCCTGCACATGCACGTTAGGAAGAAAGATGGATTGCCGCGTCGGCCTGGCAGCCTCCTCGCAAGCGCGAAAGAAGGCTCACCCTGCCTTTTTTGCTTCCAGCGCCTCGTAGATATCGAGCAATTCGTCCACATCGTTCTCATCCGGCGTGCGACCATGGGCCGCATCGAAACGCGCTGAAATCTCGCGATTGGCGAGCAGCAGCAGGATCGCCTCGCGCGGGGCGTGGCCGGCTTCGCCGGTGGCCTCTTCCTCGGTAAGCGAAACGCCATACCGCGCGAAGATCGCGGAAAGGAGCGACTTATCGGCCATGATGGACCCTCGTTGCATCAACGCGGGCAGGATAGCCGAAAAATCCTAACGCTCCATCTCCTTATGCGACGGCGCGGATCACTTTCGCCATGTTCTCGACCGTCTGGCCGATCTCGTCCTCGGAGATGATCAGCGGCGGCGTGAGCGCGAGGGTGTCGCCGGTGTTGCGGAGGATGAAATTGAACTTCTCGAAAGCCAGGTGCATCGCGTCGTAGCCGCGCTTGCCGACCGCATCGGGGATGGAGGCGAGATCAACCGCCGCCGTCAGCCCGAGCGTGCGGATATCGAGCACGTTCGGCAGGCCCTTTAGGCCCATGATCGCATCTGCCCATTTCGGCTCCAGCTTTTTGGTCCGCTCGAAGAGTTTCTCGTCGCGGTAAAGGTCGAGCGCCGCGATCCCCGCCGCGCAGGCAACGGGATGCGCCGAATAGGTATAGCCGTGGAAGAACTCCACCATATGCTCCGGGCCCTTCATGAAGGCATCGTGGATATGCTTGCGCGCGATCACGCCGCCCATCGGCGCGGTGCCGGATGTCACGCCCTTCGCGAAGGTGATCATGTCCGGGATCACGCCATAACGTTCCGCCGCGAAAGCGGCGCCAAGGCGCCCGAACCCGGTGATTACCTCATCGAAAATCAGCAGGATGCCGTATTTGTCGCAGATTTGGCGCAGCCGCTGGAGATAGCCTTTCGGCGGCGGCAGCACGCCGGTCGAGCCCGCCATCGGTTCGATGATCACGGCGGCGATGGTCGAGGCGTCATGCAGCGCGACGATGCCTTCGAGCGCATCGGCGAAATGCGCGCCGTATTCCGGCTCGCCCTTGGTGAAAGCCTGCTGGGCGCGGTCATAATGGTGGGGCAGGTGATCGACACCGGGGATCAGGGCGGTGGCGAAGGCTTTCCGGTTGGGCGAGATGCCGCCGACCGAGATGCCGCCGAACCCGATTCCATGGTAGCCGCGCTCGCGCCCGATGAGCCGGAAGCGGTTGCTCTCGCCTTTGGCGTGCCAATAGCCCAGCGCCATTTTCAGCGCGGTATCCACCGCTTCGGAGCCCGAATTGGTGAAGAAGACATGGTCGAGATCGCCCGGCGCCATGTCGGCGATGCGCGAGGCGAGCTGGAAGCCCAGGGGATGCGCGAACTGGAACGGCGCCGCGTAATCGAGCGTCTCCGCCTGCGCCTGGATCGCCGCGACGATGGAATCGCGGTTATGGCCGGCATTGCAGCACCAGAGCCCCGCGATCGTATCCATGACCGCGCGGCCATCGGCCGTGTAATAATGCATGCCCTTGGCGCGCGTGACGATGCGCGGCGTTTTCTTGAAGGCTCGGTTGGCCGTGAACGGCATCCAGTAAGCCGACAGATCGTTCGGCTGGACTTCCGACGTGATGGGCTGGGCACCGGAACGGGACATGGGCGGACTCCGCGCGAAAGGGGCCGGTTTGATCACCGGGTCAAACGGCAGAATACGCCTCCCGCAAGGGCTGGCAAGACCGGCGCAGGAAGAAAACCGTCAGGGGAAAGCCCCTGTTGTCCACCCCTGACGCGAAGCTTTCACCCCACGATATCGTATCCCGCTTTCGTGATGGCGGCGGCGAAGGCATCGCGCCCAGCCACAACAGCGTCGATGCTCACGAGGCCGCCGGCGAGATCCACCTCAACCTTGGCCTCGGGCGATACCGAGCGGGCGGCTTTCTCGACCGCCGCGACGCAGCCCTGGCAACCCATGCCTTCAACCTTGAGGATGATCTTTTCTGACATATCCATTCTCCCGTTCATTCCACGCCTTTGGCGATGCGTGATGCCGTTTTAAGGGCTGCGACCACCGCCTCGTCGCTCTCGTAATCAAGATAGGCAAGATCAGGCTCCTCGCACACCGCCTCGCCTTCGATCTCGACAAGAAACTCCGGCCGCGCGAGCCCCGCCACTTCCAGATAGGTGGCCGCGGCGAGATGCCCGTTGAGGCGGCGGTCGCGAACGGCGCGATAGGCGCCGACGGAGCCCGGCACCGTGCAGTAGACGCAGATCCGGACCAGATCGGTCATCGCCATGCCGGCTTCCGCCAGCACGGCCTCGACATTGTCCCAGGCCTTCTCGAACTGCGCCTGGACTCCATCGCCGACCGCGCCATCAATCCCGATGCCGACCTGCCCGGAAATTACAAGCCGCCGCGCCCGCGCGGAATGAACGACGCCATGCGCGTAACGTGAGGCAGGCGGCGCTATCGCGCGCGGATTGATCGGTTTTGGCATGATGGCCTCTTGCTGGCGAAAAACGAGGCGTAGCGCTCAAGCCGGGCGCTGCCCGCCCGTGCAATCTAGCGCCGGATTCTCCGGGCGGACAAGAAGATTTCCACAGGCCGGCGGCAAAGGAAACCCTCGCCAAGTCACCGGGGACAGCGTAGCTTTTGGATAAGTGATTCGCGTTCGGCTCTTCGCGTCCTCCCGCAAAATCGGCATAAAAGATGAACTTTCGCCAGATCCTTCTTGTCAGCCTTCTTGCGGCAGCGGCGGCGGGGCTTTCCGTTCTTGCCTTCCGGTATGATCAGCTCTGGGTTGCGGTTGCGGCCATGTCCGGCGTGTTCGCGGGCGGTGGGCTTCTGCTCCATTTCAAAGGCAATCTCCTGCTCGGCGAAGTCGAGATCCTGCGCGAGCATCTTGAAGGCACGCGCCAGCACGCGGCCCTGCTCGCCCGTCATACGCGCGAATTGCGCGAGGCTTTCGTCTATACGTCCAACAACAGTGCCATCCGCCCGGACGAATTCGCCACGCTGAGCGCGCTTGTCCGCGATCTCGCGGACGGCGTCTCCGAGCTTGATCGTCGGAT
Organism: Pseudomonadota bacterium; assembly: GCA_020161575.1. Lineage (GTDB taxonomy): Bacteria > Pseudomonadota > Alphaproteobacteria > Rhizobiales > Beijerinckiaceae > Rhabdaerophilum. The sequence goes on along the minus strand of JAIUNR010000002.1, from coordinate 395,571 downwards.
CGAAATGACGGAAGGCGAATTGGCGGATCTGCGCCGGGTCCGCGTGCCCGCGCCTGCGCGCCCCGCCCAGCCGGAGCACGGCAATGTCTGGAAAGCGCCGGCCCGGCCCGTGGCGCGTACGATGTCCCCGCTCGATGACGATCTGCCGATCACGGTGCGTGAACCTGTGCGCCCTGCGCGAGTGGAAGAGCCCCTGCTGCGCGAGGAGCCCTTGCCGCCCCGCCAGCAACCGCAGCAGAACGAGCCGCCGCGCGCGGTGCGCCAGCTCGTCGCCGCCGCCATCGCGGCCGACAGGTTCGACCTTTTTCTCCAGCGCATCGTGAGCTTGCCGCAGCGCAAGATCCGGGCCTACGAGGTCACCTTGCGTCCTGATGGCAGCGACATGACCATCCCCAACAGCGATATCCGCCTCGCCGTGGAAGCCGTGGGGCATCAGCTCGCCTTCGATCGCAAGCTGATGATCCAGGCGGTCCGCCTCGCGCGCGTTTTCGAACAGCGGGACCGGGATGTGTTGCTTTTCGCGGATATCTCCCAGCGCTTCCTGATGAGCGAGGCCGCCTTCGACGATCTCGATGCCCTGCTCGCCGATGTCCCGCAGGCAACGCAGCGTATCGTTCTTTGCCTGCCGCAGCGCTTCTTCAAGAAAGCTGTCGCCTTCGAACATGAGGCTTTGCGCAATCTCGCCAAGATGGGATTCTCCTTCCTGATGCGCGATGTCGAGGATTTCGACTTCGAGCCGCACAAGCTCGCCCAGATGGGAGTGCGCTGGGTGCGCATGAATGCCGGGATCTTCCTTACTCAGGCGCAGGAGAACGACACGCTCCTCGATGTCGCGACGCCGGATGTCATCGCGCTCATGTCGCGTCGCCGCCTCGGCTTCATCGCCGATACGGTCGTGGACGAGAAGCAGGTCGCCGAGTTGATCGATCTTGGTGTGGAATATGCCCAGGGTGGTGTTTTCGCCCTGCCGCAGGCCGTGCGGGCCGATGTGTTGGAACCAATCCAGCCTGAAGCGCGCCAGGCACCGGAAATGGCGCAAGCGCATGAGGAAAGGCGCGGGCTACGCGATCTCGCGCGCCGCGCCTGATACAAACACAGGCTCCCTGAGGCCCGGACGCGCCGCGCCGGGCCATTTTTTTGCCGGAGGCGGCGCGGAGGTGTTGCGGCTCAGGCTGGCTCTTCGCGAGCGGATTCTGTAAGGCGACCTGATCTTTCCTTCATCCGAGTGCCGCGATGCCCGCCCCCCTTCCTCACATTGCCCGCCTGCGTGATCTCGCGCCTCGCTATGATGCCATCATTTCCGATGTCTGGGGCGTGCTCCATAACGGGCTCGCCGCCACGCCGGGCGCGCCGGAAGCATTGGCCGAAGCACGGAAGGCCGGGCTTGCGGTGGTGCTGCTGACCAACGCGCCGCGCCCGCCTCATTCCATCATCGAGCAGCTGGACAGCCTCGGTGTGACGCGCGATGCCTATGACGCGATTGTCTCCTCCGGCGGCGTGACGCGGGATTTGATCGTTGAGGAAGGCCCGGTATCTTTCCACCATATCGGCCCCGCGCGCGACCATTCTCTTTTCGAGGGGCTTTCCGCGCGCCCTGCCGCGATCGATGCCGCTGAATATGTGCTGTGCACCGGTCTTGACGACGACGAGAGCGAACGCGCGGAGGATTATCGCCCACGGCTGGAAATCGCACTCGCCCGTGGCATGAAACTCTATTGCGCGAACCCGGATCTCGTTGTCGAGCGCGGTGATCGGCTCATCCCCTGCGCCGGCGCGATTGCCGAGATCTACGAGGCGATGGGTGGTGAGACGATATGGGTTGGAAAGCCGCATCCCCTCGTCTATGAGCGCGCGCGCGCCGCCCTTGCCCTAAAGCTCGGGCGGATGCCCGACAAGGGGCGCGTCCTGTGTATCGGCGATGCGTTTCGCACCGATGTCGCGGGGGCCGTCCGGGCAGGATACGATTGCCTGATGACGCTGGCGGGCATTCACGCGCATGAAATCAGGCTTGATGGCGAGAGCTACGACAAGGATGCATTCGAGGCGCTCGCCATGCGCAACGCAACAAGGCCGACCGCGACGACGGTCAGCCTTGGCTGGTAATCGAGCAAGGGAAAGGCGTGATCAGCCGTGGATCGACTGGCTGACCGCGTCGATCTTAGCCTTCAATGTCTGTGCGTTGAACGGCTTGACGATGTAGTTGTTCACACCGGCGCGTTTGGCGGCGATGACGTTCTCCGTCTTCGATTCCGCCGTCACCATAATGAAAGGCGTGGAATGAAGATCGCGATCGGCGCGCACCTGCTTGAGCAGTTCGTAACCGGTCATCGGCTGCATGTTCCAATCCGAGATGACAAGCCCATAGCGGCGCTCGCGCATCTTCGCGAGGGCTTCGGACCCGTCGGATGCCTCATCCACTTCCTCGAAGCCAAGCTGCTTGAGAAGGTTGCGAATGATCCGCACCATGGTCTGATAATCGTCAACGACGAGAATCGGCATCGAACTTTCGAAAGTCATGACCCGCTCCAATAACGCCCATCCCTACACCCATGGTCGCTTTTGGTTGCGCCGGGGTCCAAGGAGGAACACTTTCACCCAAGAGTTGTGTTCCGTACTGGCTGGACCTTAATCACGCGGCAATTGCGAATGGGTTAATGGACAGGCGGCTTGATCGTGAAAAGATGGATAGGAATGGGATTAACGCCGCAATTCCCGCAGTTTGGTTGACAATGAACGAATCGCCCCTTGCAATCTCGCCTCTGACGAAGCCGAAACCAGACGTTTTCCGCGTCGTTGCCATCGGTAATTTCGATGGTGCGCATCGTGGTCATGCCGCTATCGCGGCGCGCGCGCGCGCGTTGGGCCAAGCCGCTGCACGTGGTGATGTCGAGGTTGTGGCACTTACTTTCGAGCCGCATCCGCGCGTTTTCTTCCGCCCGGATATCCCGCATTTCCGCCTGACGCCGGGAGAGCGGCGCCTCGCGCGCCTCAGGGAAATCGGCTTCGATGCAGTTGCGGTCGCGGCTTTTACGGCGCCCTTCGCCGCGCTTTCACCCGAGGCCTTCATCACGGATGTGCTGATCGGCCATTTGGGCGCACAGGGTGTAGTGGTTGGCGAGGATTTTCATTTCGGCCGAGCGCGGGCGGGAACGCCAAGTTTTCTGGTTGCCGAGGGCAAGCGTCTCGGCTTCGCGGTGGCGCTTGTTCCGGCGATCCGCGACGAGACCGGTGTCGTGATTTCCTCAACCGCGATCCGCACGGCGCTGGCGGCGGGGGAGGTCACGCGCGCCAATGCGATGCTGGGTCGCAGCTACAGCGTGGTCGGGCCTGTCCTGCATGGCAGAAAACTCGGGCGCGAGCTTGGCTACCCCACCGCGAACATGCGCCTTGAGGCGGGGAACGGGCTGAAGCACGGTGTCTATGCGGCGCGCGCGCGCGTGGACGGGGTTTTGCATGACGGGGTGGCGAGTTTCGGCACGCGCCCGCATTTCGATGATGGTGCGCCCCTGCTCGAAACGCATCTGTTCGACTTTACCGGCGATCTCTACGGCCAGGAGATGGAGGTGTTCTTCCATGCCTATCTGCGCGGAGAAGCGAAATTCGAGACGCTCGACGCCTTGATCCGCCAGATGGATGCCGACAGCGCCGAGGCAAGGCGCCTGCTGGCCGATGCGCGCAAACCATGAGCCTTGTGGGCGCTTTGCGTTCGGCATTTCCCCTGCTATAGCGCCATCATGTTCGGTACTTACCTGATTTCTGGACGAATTATCACCCCGGCCGTCATGCGCTAACGCGCATCGCGGACCGGCATTGTTGTTTTCGTCCCCTTCGCCCTTCTCGCGAGAATATCTCCGATGTCCGACACGACCCCCGATTTCGACTATTCGAAGACCCTGTTCCTGCCGCAAACCGATTTCCCCATGCGCGCCGGCCTGCCCCAGAAGGAGCCGGAAATCCTCGCGCGCTGGGAGAAGATCGACCTTTACAAGCGCATCCGTGCCGCCTCGAAGGGCAGGGCGAAATTCGTGCTGCACGATGGCCCGCCCTACGCCAACGGCAACATCCATATCGGCCATGCGCTCAACAAGATCCTCAAGGATCTCGTGACGCGCTCGCAATCGATGCTGGGTTTTGATTCCAACTACGTGCCGGGCTGGGATTGCCACGGCCTGCCGATCGAATGGAGGATCGAGGAGGAATACCGCGCCAAGGGCAAGGCCAAGCCGGATCTCAATTCCGGCACCGCGATCAACGCTTTCCGCGCCGAATGCCGTGCCTACGCGACGAACTGGCTCAACATCCAGCGCGAGGAATTCAAGCGCCTCGGCGTCACCGGCGATTGGGACAACCCCTACCAGACCATGACCTTCCCGGCGGAAGCGCAGATCGCCCGCGAGATCATGAAGTTCAAGGATAACGGGTTGCTTTATCGCGGCTCGAAGCCGGTGATGTGGTCCGTGGTCGAGAAGACCGCGCTCGCGGAAGCGGAGATCGAGTATTACGACCACCAGAGTGATATGGTGTGGGTGAAGTTTCCGGTGAAGCCTCACGTTGTCGTCGGGCAAGGAGCCATCAAAGCAGACTCTGTGGCGGTTCCGTCTAGGCTGCTCGAAGCGAGCATCATCATCTGGACCACGACTCCCTGGACCCTTCCGGGCAACCGCGCGATCTCCTTCTCGTCGAAGATCAGCTACGGCCTCTATGAAGTCACCGCCAACGAACGCGATTTCGGCCCCCAACCGGGCGAGCGCTATATCCTTGCTGACAAGCTGGCCGAAGCGGTGGCAGGGTCAGCAAAGATCGCGTTCCGGCGGCTTGATACCGTGGCCTCGCATGAGCTGGCATCGTGCGTTTGCCACCATCCACTTCGGGATCTTGGCTTTCAGTTCTATGTCCCCCTGCTCGATGGCGATCACGTCACCGATGACGCTGGCACGGGCTTTGTCCACACCGCGCCGGGCCACGGCCGCGAGGACTTTGAAATATGGACCTCGGCCCAAACGCAGCAGATGCTCGCCGCGCGCGGCATCGACACCAAAATCCCCTTCACGGTGGATGATGACAGCATCTACACCGAAGAGGCGCCGGGCTTTGAGGGCAAGCGCGTCATCAAGGAAAACGGCGACAAGGGCGATGCCAACGAGGCGGTGATCAAGGCGCTGATCGATGCGAACGCGCTCGTCGCGCGCGGGCGGCTCAAGCACCAATATCCGCATTCCTGGCGCTCCAAGAAGCCGGTCATCTTCCGCAACACGCCGCAATGGTTCATTGCGATGGACAAGCCATTCAAGGTCGAAGGGCTTTCGGGCGAGGTGTCGCTGCGCCAGCGCGCCTTCGATGCGATTTCAAGAACCGAATGGGTGCCGGCCTCCGGCGAGAACCGCATCCGCGGCATGGTCGAGAACAAGCCCGATTGGGTGATGTCGCGCCAGCGCGCCTGGGGCGTGCCGATCACCGTGTTCGTTGATCGCGAGACGAAGAAATTGCTCGAAAACAAGCGCGTTGACGAGGCGATCGCGGCTGCTTTCGAAGCCGAAGGCGCCGATGCCTGGTTCGCGGAAGGCGCGGCACAGCGTTTTCTGACCCCTTATGTCGAGGATCCATCCCGTTACGAGATGGTGACGGACGTGCTCGATGTGTGGTTCGATTCCGGCTCGACCCATTCTTACGTGCTCGAAGACCCCGTGAATTTCCCCACGCTCAAAGGCATTCACCGGCAGGTGGATGGCGGGCAGGATCGCGTGATGTATCTCGAAGGTTCGGACCAGCATCGCGGCTGGTTCCAGTCGAGCCTGCTCGAAAGCTGCGGCACGCGCGGGCGCGCGCCCTATGACGTGGTGCTGACCCACGGCTTCACGATGGACGAGAAGGGACAGAAAATGTCCAAGTCCCTCGGCAATGTGGTGGCGCCGCAGAAGATTATCTCGGAAGCCGGCGCGGATATCCTCCGCCTCTGGGTGGCGAGCGTGGATTATTCGGATGACCAGCGCATCGGCCCGGAAATCCTGAAAACCATGTCGGAGAATTACCGCAAGCTGCGCAACACGATGCGCTGGATGCTCGGCGCGCTCGCGCATTTCGATGGCGAGCCGGTGGCGCATTCGGCGATGCCGGAGCTTGAAAAGCTGATGCTCCACCGCCTCGCCGTGCTCGATCCGGTGATCCGCAAGGCTTATGCGGAATATGATTTCCGCAAGGTGATCATGGAGCTTTCGGCTTTCCTGAACACCGAGCTTTCCGCCTTCTATTTCGATATCCGCAAGGATACGCTCTATTGCGATCCCGCATCGTCGGTCACGCGCAAGGCGGCCTTGAGCGTCATCGATCGCCTCAACGAGACGATCACACGCTGGCTTGCGCCGATCCTCGTCTTCACGGCGGAAGAGGCGTATCTCGCGCGCAATCCGGGCGAGGAAGGCTCGGTCCACGAACTGCCCTTCGCCGATGTGCCGGCGGTGTGGCTCGACACCGATCTTGCCCGCAAATGGGATAAGATCCGCGCGGTACGCCGCGTCGTTACCGGCGCACTTGAGCTTGAGCGCGCGGCAAAGACCATCGGCTCCTCGCTGGAAGCGGCTCCCGTGGTTCATATCGCAGATGCGGACCTGCGCGGAGCGCTTGAAGGCGTGGATTTCGCGGAGATCTGCATCACCTCGGCGATCACTATCCTCGCGGGCGAGGGGCCGGAAGGTGCCTTCCGCCTTGAGGATGCTAAAGGCGTCTCGGTAGTATCGGCCAAGGCGTCCGGCATCAAATGCGCGCGCTCGTGGCGCTATTTCGATCCCGCAACCGCCGATCCGGCCTTTCCGGGCATCACCGCCCGCGATGCGGCGGCGATGCGCGAATGGCGCCAGGCCAACCCAGGAGCGTGAGGATGCACGAAGCGCCTGCCGATTTTCCCCGCCGGGCGCTTCGCCTCGGGCTTCTCGTTGCGCTGATCGTGCTTCTGCTCGATCAGGCGACGAAGCTCGCGCTGCTTTCGACCGATATCCGTCTGACCTATCCGTGGCCGGTCCTGCCCTTCCTCGATCTTACCGTGGTGTGGAATCGCGGTATCTCGTACGGGCTTTTCCAGCAGGATGGCGAATGGGGCCGCTGGGCGCTGACGGCATTCAAGCTGGTGGCTGCGCTGTTCCTGACTTTCTGGCTGCGCAAATCGGCGGGAAGGGTGGAGGCTCTCGGCATCGGCCTCATTATCGGCGGCGCGATCGGCAATGCGATAGACCGCATCCTGCATGGCGCTGTGTTCGATTTCGTGCATTTCCATATCGGCGATTTCTCGTGGTATGTCTTCAATGTCGCGGACGCCGCCATTGTCGCCGGTGTGGTGTTCATGCTGGTCGGCCAGCTTTTTCCGATGCGCGCCGCCCCGGAAAAGCCCCGATCTGGCCTTTAAGCTCATCCGGTGCTATGAAGCCCGCCGGTATCCGGAGTTCTCGATGAAACGTGCACATCTGCTCTACCTGGCAATGGCCAGTGTCATCCTTGGCTTTTCCGCTCCCGCGCAGGCGCAGGACGGGCTGATCATGCGTAACATTTTCGGCAAGATCGGCATTCTGCCCGAGGAAAAGGACCCGATCGAGTATCGCGAGCGGCCCGGCCTCGTGGTCCCGAAAGACACGAACAAGTTGCGCCCGCCCGAGCCGGGGGGAGCGCATGCAAAAAACGGCCAATGGCCGGTCGACCCGGATATCAAAGCCCGCGAGGACGAGAAGCGCCGGCGTAATCTGCCCCAGATCAGTTCCGCGAAAGGCAACGCGGAAGAGGGGGGAGCGCTTGGCGTCGATGCGATTGCGCGTGGCCGTAGTGTCAGGGGCGCGAAGACGGGAGAGCAGCTTTCCGGCGACAAGGATAACCGCCTCTCCGTACAGGAAATGCTGAAATCCTCGCAGGCTGCCGCCACGCCGACCTATCCCCCAGGCACGGAGCCGCCGCGCAAGTATCTCACCGACCCCCCTGTGGGTTCGCGCATTCCGTCCGCCAATGCCGCGATGCGCCGGACCGTGGATGGCCCTGGATCGGATGACTTCAAAAAGGACGGGGCTCCGCATCGTCCGCTGGAATGATCGCTCCGCCGCTCTTGTCCGGCGGGCTGTGATACACCATCTTCAATTCTCTGTTTGAGGCGTCGCCCTTGCGGCGCCTCTTTCTTTCAAGGCCATCACCTTTTCGAGGCGCACTCGGCGCCCGCCTGCCGCGAGGGTCGGAAAACAACATGTCCCAGCCGATTGTCGAGAATTTTCGCCTTGAGAACGGTCTTGATATCGTGGTCATCCCGGACAGGCGCGCGCCGGTGGTCACGCATATGGTCTATTACCGTAACGGCGCGGCGGATGATCCGGCGGGAAAATCCGGCATCGCGCATTTTCTCGAGCATCTGATGTTCAAGGGGACGGCGCAGAACCCCAAGGGCGCCTTCTCGGAGATTGTCGCTGGCCTGGGCGGGCAGGAGAACGCCTTCACCTCCTATGATTACACCGCCTATTACCAGCGCGTGGCCAAAGAGCATCTCGGGCGCATGATGGCGCTGGAAGCCGACCGCATGACCGGGCTGATCCTCGAAGGGCCTGAAGTGCTCTCGGAGCGCGACGTGGTGATCGAGGAGCGCAAGATGCGCACCGACAGCGATCCTTCCGCGCAATTGCAGGAGAGCCTGCTTGCCACGCTCTATGTCCACCATCCCTATGGCACGCCGGTGATCGGTTGGGGCCATGAGATCGAAGGCCTGACGCGCGAGGATGCGCTCGCCTATTACCGGCGCTTCTATCGCCCGGATAATGCGATCCTTATCGTCGCGGGCGATATCGGCGCGGAGGAAGTTCTGGCTCTCGCGAAGCAGACCTACGGGCAGGTTGCCGTCTCCGAGGCGGCGGATTCAGGGCGCAAGCGTGTCGTTGAACCCGAAATCCGCGCTGCGCGGCAGGTGCGCCTTGCCGATGCGAAGGTCGAGCAGCCTTCCACCCAGCGCGCCTTCATCGTTCCCTCGCATACCACGGCGGAGGGGAACGAGGCTTTCGCGCTCGAGGTGCTGGCGCAGATCCTTGGCGGATCGGCCACAAGCCGACTCTATCGCGCCCTGGTCATGGAGAGCGGGCACGCGGTTTCCGCCGGAGCCTGGTACTGGAACGACGCACTCGATATGGGGCAGTTCGGCGTCTATGCCATTCCATCGGAAGGTATCGCGCTCGATGCGCTCGACGCCGCGATCGAGGTGGTGATGGCGACTGCACGAGAAAAGCTCGTGGATGCGAAAGAGCTGGAGCGCGCCAAGACGCGCCTCATCGCCGATATGGTCTATGCGCAGGACAGCCAGACCCATCTCGCGCGCATCTACGGCTCTACGCTGACGACGGGCGGAGAAATCGCAGATGTCGCGGAATGGCCGGCGCGCATCCGCGCGGTCAGTGCCGAGGAAATCCGGGCGGTGGCCACCAAATATCTGCTGCCCGGTCGTGCTGTTGTCGGCCATCTGCTGAAAGCTGCCGAGTAAGCTGTCCGCCTGTCGCGAGAGAAACGCTTTCCATGAATGATATGACCAAAGCCACCCCCCGCATCCGCTCGCTTCTTACGCCGTCGGGTATCGAGATCTGGCATGTCGAGGATTACACCGTTCCGGTTGTCTCGCTGGAATTCGCGTTTCTCGGGGGGGCGGCGCAGGATGAGCCGGGCAAGGCGGGTCTGGCCAATCTGGTCTCGGGCCTGCTTGATGAGGGCGCTGGCGAGCTTGATTCGGCTGCCTTCCAGGAGGCTCTCGAAGACAAGGCCATCGAGCTTTCCTTCGATGGCGGTCGCGACCGGCTGGATGGGTCGCTGCGCACGCTGGCCGAGAATACGGCGGAAGCCTTCCGCCTGCTGACGCTGACCATCAACGCGCCGCGTTTCGATGCCGAGGCAATCGAGCGCGTCCGCGCCCAGATTATCTCCGGGCTCAAGCGCGACGAGAGCGATCCGTCAGCGCTTGCCCGCGACGCGCTCAACCGCCTTGCCTTTTCAGGGCATGTCTACGGGCAGTCGGTGGAAGGGTCGATCACCGATCTCGGTGCCATTACCCGGCAGGAGATTGTCGCGCAGCATGCGCGGCTTTTTGCGCGCCATAACCTGCGCGTTGTCGCCGTCGGCGCCATTGGCGAGACGGCGCTGGTTACTGGTGTCGAGCAGGCTTTCGGCGCGTTGCCGCAATTCCCGCAGCTCCGGCCCGTGACGGATATCGTGCCGGGCAACGGAGGTCATCGCGAGATCATCGATCTCGATATTCCGCAATCGACGCTGCTGCTTGCCATGCCCGGAATCGCACGCAAGGACCCGGCCTTCATGTCGGCGATGGTGCTCAACCATATCCTCGGGGGCGGCAGCTTCACCTCGCGGCTTTGGAACGAGGTGCGCGAGAAGCGCGGTCTTGCCTATTCCGTCTGGTCGACGCTCTCCAACCGCGAGCATGCCTCGCTGTTTCTTGCAGGCACCGCCACCTCAAACGAGCGCGTAGCGGAATCGCTTGGCGTGATTCTCGGCGAGATCGCGGCGATCGGCAAGACGAATGCCAGCGCGGCGGAACTCGCGCAGGCCAAGAATTATCTCACCGGCTCCTATGCCCTGCGCTTCGACACCTCGCGCAAGATCGCCCACCAGCTGCTTGAAATCCAGATCGACGGGCTCGGGATCGATTACATCGACAGGCGCAACGATGAGGTTCAGGCCGTAACCCTCGAGGCGATGGAAGCGGTGAGCGCGCGCCTCTTCGCCGCGCCGAAACCGCTTGTCGTCGCGGCTGGCCGGCCTGTCGGCCTCTGAGTTGCGCGCGCACTTGCGCTGGCCCGCGATGCGTGGCAGCAACGCGGGACGCTCCCGCTTGGAAAGGCCTGTCGCATGAGCCTCGAACCGGATCTGATCGTCGATCGCCGCCGGCTCCGTCGGCAGCTTACTTTCTGGCGCGTCCTTGCGGTGCTGGTCGCGATCGTCGGCATTATCAGTGTCGGGCTCGTGCTGCGCGCCCGTGCGCCGGGCTCGAGCCTGCCGCATATCGCGCGTATCGAGATTTCCGGGCTGATCACCGGGCAGCAGCAGACTTTCGATCTTCTCAAGCGCGCCGAGGATTCGGGCGCCAAGGCCGTGATCCTGCGCATCAATTCGGGCGGCGGCACGACTTCCGGCTCGGAAGCGCTTTATAACGCCGTGCGGCGCCTTTCGGCGAAGAAGCCGGTTGTGGCGGTTATCGAGAGCGTCGGCGCATCCGGCGCCTACATGACCGCGATGGGGGCGGACAGGATCGTCGCCAACGGTTCCGCGATCGTCGGCTCCATCGGCGTGATCGCGCAGATCCCCAACGTGTCCAAGCTGCTCGACAATGTCGGGGTGAAGGTCGAGGCGGTGCGCTCATCCCCGCTCAAGGCGATGCCGAACGGTGTCGAACCGACTTCCCCGGAAGCGCGCGCGGCCATGGAGCAAACGGTGCTCGATACCTATCGCTGGTTCCGCGATCTCGTGGGCGAAAGGCGCAAACTCGAAGGTGACGCACTCGCGAAGGTGGCGGATGGGCGCGTTTTCACCGGGCGACAGGCGATCGACCTCAAGCTGATCGATGCCGTGGGCGAGGAGATCGATGCTGTCGCCTGGCTCGAAAGCGAGAAGGGAATCGCGAAAGGGTTGCGCATCGAGACCTATCGCATCAATACCAATGCGGGGCGCTTCCCGCTGATTGGTCTTCTGGCGGCGCTTTTCCTGCCCGAGGAGGCATCGACCGCGCTCAAAAACGCGATGGAGGCCCACGCGCTTGACGGGCTGGTTTCGCTCTGGCACCCTTCTGCAAATTAGTCTTTGAATTTCAATAGCCTATCTGGCATCTTCCGAAACGGCTCGACAAAAGAGGCCCCGATGATCAAATCCGAACTCGTGCTCAAGCTTGCCGAGATGAATCCGCATCTCTACCAGCGCGATGTCGAGATTCTCGTCAACGCGATCCTCGATGAGATCACCGATGCGCTTCGCCAGGGCGACCGTGTGGAACTGCGCGGCTTCGGCACCTTCTCGATCAAGGAGCGCGACGCGCGTCAGGGGCGCAACCCGCGCACCGGCGAGAAGGTGAGCGTTTCGGGCAAGGTCGTCCCCTATTTCAAGAGCGGCAAGGAAATGCGGGACCGACTGAACCCCAAGCCCGGCGCGGCCAAGCGCGCCTGAGCGAGCGAGAATGACCGTGATGCGCTTCGTGAAATTCCTTTTCCTGCTGCCCATCGCGATTGTGCTCGTGCTGTTCGGGGTCGCAAACCGGCAGATGGTGACGCTGGTGCTCGATCCCATCTCGTCGCCTGCGCAGGCATTCGGGATCTCCCTGCCGCTTTTCGTTTTCTTCTTTGTCACGCTTGCGGCGGGGGCCGTGCTGGGCTCGATCACAACCTGGCTCGCGCAAGGGCGTCATCGCCGTGCCGAGCGCCAGCTGCGCCGTGAGAGCGCGCGCCTTCGCGACGATGTCGCGGCGCTGAAAAGCCAGCTCCCCGCGACCGATATCGCCCGCCTTTCCTCCCGCTGAGACCTTCGTCATGCATGTGATCGACGCCGCCGCCATTGACCGCGCGCTGACCTTCCCCGCGCTTATCGACGCGATCGACGCGGCTTTGCGTGCGGATGTCGTGGTTCCCCTGCGCCATCATCACCAGATCGCGCGGCCCGATGGCGATGCCACGCATCTCATCATGCCGGCCTGGGCGGCGGGGCCGGGCGGGTTTCTCGGCGTCAAGATCGTCAACGTCTATCCCGGCAATGCCGCGCGCGGATTGCCGAGCATCCATGGTTCGTATCTGCTGATGAACGGGGATACCGGCATTCCGCTCGCGGTCATGGATGGTGCGCGGATCACGGCCTGGCGGACGGCGGCGACTTCCGCGCTGGCGGCGCGCTACCTCGCGGCGGCGGATGCAAGGATGCATCTCATGGTGGGCGCCGGCGCGCTCTCGGCCTTCTTCATCCGTGCGCATCGCGCCGTCCGGCCGATTGCCCGCACGATCCTCTGGAACAAGACTCGCGCGAATGCCGAGAAGGTTGCCGTGGAACTCGCCCGCGAGGGCATCGCGGTCGAGGTGACGGATGATCTGGAAGGTGCCGCGCGGGAGGCGGATGTCATTTCGACGGCCACGCTTTCGAAAACCCCGCTCGTGCTCGGCAAATGGCTGAAGGAAGGCGCGCATCTCGATCTTGTCGGTGCGTTCAACCCCAGCATGCGCGAGACGGATGACGATGCCGTGCTGCGCGCCCGGTTGTTTGCCGATACGCGGGACGGCGTGTTGCAGGAGGGCGGCGATCTCGTCCAGCCGATCCGTGCCGGCCTGCTCAAGCCCGAGGCGGTGGAAGCCGAGCTTGCCGATCTTTCGCGCAAGACCGTGAGTTTCACGCGCAAGAGCGGCGATATCACGCTCTATAAGTCCACCGGCGGCGCGATCTTCGATCTCGCGGCGGCAGCGCTCGTCGCGAAAGCGGCCGGAATTGCCACGTGAGCCTGCTCGTCAAGATCTGCGGGCTGACGACGCCGGAAAGCGTGGCATGCGCGATCGAGGCCGGCGCGGATATGCTCGGCCTGAATTTTTATCCCAAAAGTCCACGTTACGTGACACCGGGGCAGGCGGCCGAACTCGCTGCAATTGCGCGCAGGCGTGCGAATGTCGTCGCGCTCGTGGTCGATCCGGACGACACCCGGCTTGAAGAGATCAGCGCTGCCGTCGCGCCGGATAGCTGGCAATTGCATGGGCGGGAAAATGCCGCCCGGCTCGCGGCGGTGAAGCGGCTTTTCGCCCTTCCCGTGATCAAGGCGCTGGGAGTCTCGGAGACGGCGGATCTTGGCGAGGCGGTTGCTTTTCGTGATATCGCCGATTCCATCCTCCTCGACGCCAAGCCGCCGAAGGATGCCGCCTATCCCGGCGGGCATGGCAAGGTGTTTGACTGGTCGATCCTCTCCGCACTTCCCCATGACATGCCCTTCATGCTATCGGGCGGGCTCACGCCGGAGAATGTCGGCGCGGCGATCCGCACGCTCCGCGGCATGGGGTTGAGCCTCACCGGGGTGGATGTCTCTTCGGGGGTCGAAAGCGCGCCGGGGGTCAAGGATCTCGCGAAGATCAGGGCGTTCGTCGCAGCGGCGCGGGAAGCGTAGGGAGTTGGAGTGATGGTGGTGCAGGCAAAGCCGAATTCCTTCCGGTCGGGACCGGACGAGAATGGCCGTTTCGGCATGTTCGGCGGGCGCTTTGTCGCCGAAACCCTGATGCCGCTCTGCCTCGAACTCGAGCAGGCCTACAAGGATGCCAGGGAAGACCCGGCCTTCCAGGCCGAGATGGGCTCGATGCTCACCCATTATGTCGGCCGCCCCTCGCCGCTCTATTTCGCGGAGCGCATGACCGAGCATCTTAGGGAAGTCGCATCGGCCTCCGGCCTTTCGGGTGGAGCCAAGATCTATTTCAAGCGCGACGAGTTGAACCATACCGGCGCACATAAAGTGAACAACGTGCTCGGGCAGATCCTGCTCGCCAGGCGCATGGGCAAGAAGCGCATCATCGCCGAGACCGGCGCCGGCCAGCACGGGGTCGCCACCGCGACGCTCTGCGCGCGCTACGGGCTCGAATGCATCGTCTATATGGGCGCGGTGGATGTGGAGCGGCAGAAGCCCAACGTCTTCCGCATGAAGATGCTCGGCGCCGAGGTGATCCCGGTCCATTCCGGCACGAAGACCCTCAAGGATGCGATGAACGAGGCCCTGCGCGATTGGGTCACCAATGTCGCGACCACCTTCTATTGCATCGGCACGGCGGCGGGGCCGCATCCCTATCCCGGCATGGTCAGGGATTTCCAATGCGTCATCGGCAACGAGACGCGCGAGCAGATGATGGCGGCCGAGGGCCGCCTGCCCGACAGCCTCGTCGCGGCGGTGGGCGGTGGCTCGAATGCGATCGGCCTGTTCCATCCGTTCCTCGATGATCCCAATGTCGAGATCTACGGCGTCGAGGCGGCGGGCAAGGGCATCGAGACCGGCCATCACGCCGCGACGCTGACCGGCGGCCGCCCCGGCGTGCTGCACGGCAACCGCACCTATCTGCTGATGGATGGGGACGGTCAGATCGCCGAGGCGCATTCGATTTCCGCCGGGCTCGATTATCCCGGCATCGGGCCGGAGCATGCCTGGCTGAAGGACATGAACCGCGCGACCTATCTCTCCGCCACCGATGACGAGGCGCTCGCCGCCTTCCAGCTCTGCTCGAAGCTTGAGGGCATCATCCCGGCTTTGGAGCCTTCCCACGCGCTCGCCAAGGTGATCGAACTCGCGCCGAAAAAGCCGCGCGACCATCTCATGGTGATGAACCTGTGCGGACGCGGCGACAAGGATATCTTCACCGTCGCCGAACATCTCGGGGGGATGTAAGCTATGACCTCCCGCATTCCCGCCACCTTCGCGAAGAACGCCGCCTCGGGCCGCGCCTCGCTCGTCACCTTCGTCACCGCCGGCGATCCCGATCCCGTCACCTCGCTCGCCATCGTGAAGGCGCTGCCGGAAGCGGGCGCCGATGTGATCGAACTCGGCATGCCCTTTTCCGATCCCATGGCCGACGGGCCGGCGATCCAGGCGGCATCCCTGCGCGCGCTTGGCGCGGGCATGAGCCTCAAGGGCACGTTGCAGCTCGTGCGCGACTTCCGCGCCGGCAACAAGGATACGCCCATCGTTCTGATGGGCTATTACAACCCGATCTATGTCTATGGCGTCGAAAGGTTCCTCGTCGACGCGAAGGCGGCGGGGGTCGATGGCCTCATCGTGGTGGATCTTCCGCCGGAAGAGGATGCGGAATTGTGCCTGCCCGCGTTGAAGGCGGGGCTCAATTTCATCCGCCTCGCCACGCCGACGACCGATGACAGGCGCCTGCCAAAGGTGCTCGCGAATACCTCGGGTTTCGTCTATTACGTCTCGATCACCGGCATTACCGGCACCGCGACGCCGGATTTCGGCAAGGTGTCGGAAGCGGTCGCGCGGATCAAGCGGCATACGGATCTGCCGGTTGCGGTGGGTTTCGGTGTGAAGGCGCCGGAGCATGCGCAAGCGATCGCCAAAGGCGCCGATGGCGTGGTGGTTGGGTCGGCGCTGGTCGAGGCGATCCGCACCTCGCTCGATGCTCAGGGCAAGGCCACGGCTGGAACCGTTTCCGCCGTCACAAGCCTCGTCGCCTCGCTCGCGGGCGCGGTGCGCGGGGTGAAGAAGTAAGGCCCGATGCCCTTTAGATGATGCACCCCGCAAAGGCCAGGAGCCGAAGTGAGGGAATTCCGGCGCCGAAACGCCGGCCAAATGAGGAACCCTGCCTTGACCGTTGGTCAAGGCCAGGAGCAAAGCGACGCCGAGCAGGAAGCGGAAGCTTCCATCGCGAGGGATCTGGAGAAGAAAATGTCCTCCACCACCGAAAGCACGATGAACTGGATCACCAATCTGGTCCGCCCGAAAATCCGCTCGCTTTTGCGCCGCGAGACGCCGGAGAATCTCTGGATCAAATGCCCGGATAGCGGGCAGATGGTGTTCCAGAAGGAGGTCGAGGATAATCTCTGGGTGATCCCCGGCTCCGAGCATCACCTCAAGATGACCGCGAAGGTGCGCCTCGCGCATATGTTCGATGGTGGCCAATACGAGACGATCCGCATCCCCGATGTGACGCAGGACCCGCTGAAATTCCGCGACGAGAAGCGCTACACGGACCGTCTCAAGGATGCGCGCGCGAAAACGGGCATGCAGGATTCGGTGCTGGCCGGCTTCGGCACGCTCGATCAGCTCCCCATGGTGATCGCGGTGCAGGATTTCGCCTTCATTGGCGGCACGCTCGGCACGGCGGCCGGCGAGGCGATCGTCGCGGCGGCGGAAGTGGCGCTGGAAAAGAAGGCGCCGCTGGTGCTCTTCGCAGCCTCCGGCGGCGCGCGTATGCAGGAAGGCATCCTCTCGCTGATGCAGATGCCGCGTACCACCGTGGCCGTGCAGCGTCTGCGCCGGGCGGGGTTGCCCTACATCGTGGTGCTCACCAACCCGACGACGGGCGGCGTTACCGCTTCTTATGCGATGCTGGGCGATGTCCATATCGCGGAACCCGGCGCGATGATCGGCTTTGCCGGTCCGCGCGTGATCGAGCAGACGGTGCGTGAGAAGCTCCCCGAGGGCTTCCAGCGCGCGGAATATCTGCGCGATCACGGCATGGTGGATATGGTGCTCCATCGCCGCGATATCCGGCCGACGGTGTCGCGCCTGTGCCGCATCATGATGAAGCGTGAATCGGTCGCAGCCTGACTTTTCCCCCGAGTGCACCCGCATGGCCCGTTCCGACGAATTCCTGGCGCGGTTTGAAACGCTGCACCCGAAGCTGATCGACCTGTCGCTCGGGCGGATGGAGCGGCTGCTCGCGCGCATGGACAACCCGGAAAGGCGCCTGCCGCCGGTGATCCATGTCGCCGGCACCAATGGCAAGGGCTCGACCATCGCCTTCATGCGCGCGATGCTGGAAGCCTCGGGTGCGAAGGTGCATGTCTATACCTCTCCCCATCTCGTGCGCTTCCACGAGCGCATCCGCCTTGGGGCGGAAGGCGGAGGAAAGCTCGTCCCGGAGGAGGCGCTGGTCGAGGCCTTCGAGCGTATTGAGGCGCTCAACGCGGGCGAACCCATCACCTTTTTCGAGATCACGACCATCGTCGCCATCGATCTCTTCATGCGCCACCCGGCGGATTACCTGCTGCTGGAAGTGGGGCTTGGCGGAAAGTTCGACACGACCAACGTGATCGAGAAGCCGCTAGCCTCGGTCATCACGCCGGTCTCGATGGATCATAAGGAATTCCTCGGTGATACGATCACCAAGATCGCGGGTGAAAAGGCGGGGATCATCAAGCAGGGTTGCCCGGTGATCGTCGCGCCGCAATCGGCGGAGGCGATCGAGGTCTGCCGTCGCGAGGCGCGGCGCAAACAGGCGCCCCTCGTCATCGGGGGCGAGGATTTCCAGATCCACGAGGAAGGTGGACGCCTGATCTTCCAGGCGGAGGATCGCCTGCTCGATTTACCCTTGCCGCGCCTCATCGGGTCGCATCAGTTCGTCAACGCCGCCACCGCTATCGCGACCCTGTTGCGCGCCGCGCCCGAGCGCGTCGACCAGCGCGCGCTGGAAGCCGGGCTCCAGAATGCGGAATGGCCGGCGCGGTTCCAGCGCCTTTCGGGCAAGCTCTCGGGACTCGCGCCCGTGGGCTCCGAGATCTGGCTCGATGGCGGCCATAACGAGGATGGCGCCCGCGTGATCGCGGAAACGGTCGCGGCATTGGAAGAGAAGAGCCCGCGCCCGCTGGTGCTGCTGATGGGGACGATGGCGCGCAAGGATGTGGCCGGTATTCTCAAGCCCTTCGTGGGGCTCGCGCAGGAATTGCTCGCCGTGCCGATCGATGCGCCCCATTCCCGTCCGCCGGCGGATATGGCCGCGGCGGCGCGCGGCCTCGGCATTCCCGCCGCCTGCGCCGGCTCGCTCGCCGAGAGCCTTGCCTTTCTCTCGGCGCGCAAATGGCCGGTGCCGCCGCGCATCCTGATCGCCGGGTCGCTCTATCTCGCCGGCGAGGTGCTGGCGGCGGATGGCAATCCGCCGCGCTGAGGCTGAGCGCGCGCGGCTTTACTTCTTCTCGAAGCGCTTCGACCATTCGGCGAGAATGCGCTCGCGGTTTTCCGCCGCCCAGGCGAAATCGTTCCGGATCATCGAGGCCGCCACGCCTTCGGGATAATTCGCAGGCGGCTTGCCGATGCCGGCGATCGCCACCTGCGGCACCCATTTGGCGTAAAGCTCGTTGGCCTTCACGCTTGCGGCGAAATCCATCAGGCGCTTGGCGGCGGCTTCGTTGCGGGTGCCCTTGAGGATGGCGGCGGTATCCATGTCCCAGCCACCGCCTTCCTTCATCAACAAAACCTCGATCGGTGCGCCCTTGTTTTTCTCAAGCATCCCCGCAAGCTCATAGGAAATCCCCACGGGGAACTCGCCAGTCGCCGCGTGGCGGCATGGGCGCGTGCCCGAAGGCTCGTAGATCGCGACATTGGGATGGAGTTTCTCCATGAAATCCCATGCCTTCGCCTCACCGAAGATCTGCACCCAGGCCGAGACATGGAAGTAGCCCGTTCCTGAAGCGGCAGGGTTGGAGAAGGTGATCTTGCCCTTGTATTTCGGATCGAGCAGATCGAACCAGCTTTGCGGTTTTGGCAGGCCGATTTTTGCCGCTTCCACGGTGTTGAAGCAGATCGCGGCTGCCCAGGCCTCCATGCCGACCCATGAGGGAACGGCATCGGGATCGCGGAATTCCGGCCGGATCGCGGCAAGATTCTTCGGTGCATAGGGGATCAGCAGGCCCCGCTTCTTGAAATCGAGCATCGAGGTGACGGCGAGGCCCCAGATCGCGTCGCCGCGCTGGTTATCGCCTTCGGCGGCGATGCGCGCGGTGAGGGTTCCGGTGGATTCTCGGCGCCAGACGATCTCGATATCGGCGTTCTCTGCCTCGAAGGCTGCCTTGAAATCGGCAAGCGATTCAGGAAGCAGCGTCGTATAGACCTGAAGCTGGGTTTTGACCGGCGGTGTGGTTTGAGAGAAAGCCGCGCCCGAAAGGCCGAGCGCGAGCGCGAGAGCAGGCAGGAAGCGGCGTGAAAGCGTGATCATGGAAACTCCTTCGTCATAAGACGATCCGGCGCATGATCAGCTCGGGCAAAAGCGCGAGGCCCGGGGGCCTTGCATCCATCCCTTCGCCGGCATGACCCGGATCAGGTTCGAAGGGTCGCCGCGCCGGGTTGTCCCCATCGGCTTCTCAGCGCCTTGCCGGCGCTCCCCCTGGAATAGGTCTTCAGTTCCGGCGGGTTCACACCCGCCGGGCAGTTCTCTCAGGCCGAGGCGGCGATCCATTTCGAAAGATCGCTCTTCTGCGCCGCGCCGACCTTGGTGGCGGCAAGCTCGCCGCCTTTGAAGATCATCAGCGTCGGAATCGAGCGGATGCCATATTTCGCGGCGATTTCCTGATTTTCATCGACATTGATCTTGGCGATCTTGACCTTGCCGGCAAGCTCGCTGGCGATCTCCTCGAGCGCCGGGGCGATCATCTTGCACGGGCCGCACCAGGGGGCCCAGAAATCGACAACGACCGGCTCGGCCGATTGCAGGACATCGGCGGTGAAGCTCTTGTCGGTCACGGTATGCGTATTGGCGCCCATGAAAGGGTCCTCCTTGAACGGATCTCGCAAAGACAATTAGGGACCGCAGCTTGTGGAATCAAGGCTCGTCATCGCGCCTCACTCACCTGTGACCCTTGCGAGGGCTTCGTCGAGATCAAGTGGATCGAGCTGCTCCAGAATGCCGGATTCGGTCCAGAGGATTTGGCATGAAACAGGTTTTTCCGGGTAGATCGCCGCGATGACGGCACGATAAAGCGCCATCTGGCGCAGGATCGCCGGGTCCCTGCGGCGCATGCGCCCAGTTTTCATGTCGAGGATGGTCACGGCCTCCGTGCCCGTCACCAGCCGGTCGATCCGGCCGGAAACAGCGCGGCGGCGGCCATCGGGCAAGGCAATTTCGCCGGCGATCGCGACCTCGGCGCGCGCATTCGGGCCGAAAATACGCCGGCCCTCCGGCGAATCCATGCGCGCCAGAACCGGCGCGAGAAGGGTCTCGCGTTCGGCGTGCGCGAGTTCCGGGGCCAATGATGCGAGAAGCGCATGCCCCGCAGATGCGCGCGCCTGCGACTCAACGCGCGGGAGCAATTCAAAAAGCTGATGCAGGATGACCCCGCGTCGGCGCGCGAAGCCATGCCCTTGCTCGCCCCGCGCAAGATCTTGCCGTGCAAGGCGGCGCGACGGCAGCAAGGGCGGTGCGGGCTCGGCGGGTGCCGGCACCAGCTTCGTGCGAAGCCAGGCGGGCGCATTCGGCGCAGGCGGTTTTTCCCTGCCGCTTTCACGCGGAGCCGCCGGAGCCGCCGGAACATCGGAAAGGATGCGCCGGATGATTGCCCCATCCGCCTCTTCCACCGGTTGGGCATAACCTTCGAAAGCCGTGAGGGCGAGCTGATGCCAGGACCATTCCAGCCTGTCCTCGGGCGGGGGTTTCTCGATACCATCCTTGCCGAGCTTGCGGCCATGCCCGCACAGATAGAGGCGGTCGGAAGCGCGGGTCATCGCGACATAGAACAGCCGGCGATATTCGCTCATCAGCTTCACGCGCTCGCCCGCGCGCACGCTTTTCATCGCGGCGGGTTCCTCGCGGCGATTACCTGTCCAGGCGATCACCGGCGCCTCGCCCTTCAGCAGGATCGCACCGGCCTCCTTCTGGCGCGGCGGCGTTTCACCCATGTCGGCGAGAAAGACGATACGGGCCTCGAGCCCCTTGGCGCCGTGGACGGTCATGACGCGAACCTGATCGGCGCTCTGCTCCATGTCGCGCTTGAGGGTGGAGACATGCCGGCTTTGCTCGACAAGGAACGGCAGGATAGCCCCTGGCGTCTGCTGGCTGAAATTGCGCGCTTCGCCAAGAAAGGCGTCGAGCGGATCGCCGGCATCCGGGCCAAGGCGCGAGAGCATCGCCTTTCGCCCGCTCATATGCGGCGCGCCGGCGGCGGGTTCGGTCAGCAGCGCCGAGAAAAAGGCGAAAGGCGTGAACGCATGCACGCGCTCGCTCAGGATGCGAAAGCGCGCGGCGAGCGGGCGGATCGCGGGATCGTCCGATTCCATCAGCGCGGCGCGCAGCGATCCCGCGCGACCGCGTGCGAGCCGTTCGAGCCCCGGCTCGTCAAGGCCGAAAAGGGGGGTCTTCAGCGCGCAGGCCAGCGCGAGATCATCCTCACCGAGGATGGCGGCCTGCGCGATGGCGAGCAGATCGTGGATGGCGATTTCTTCCTGCAGGCGCAGCCTGTCTGCCCCCGCCACCGGAATCCGTGCATTGCCGAGCGCGCGCAGGATCGCCGAGAAAAACGGACCGCGCTGGCGCACGAGGATGAGGATGTCGCCCGGAGTGATCGGTTGCCCGTCGGAGAGATGCGTCTCGCCATTCCTGAGCCAGCCGCCCACCGTCGCCGCGATGCGGTTGGCGAGCAAGGTCGTCGCGCGCAAGGGTTTCTCGCCCTCCGCAACGGCCCCCGGGCGGAGAAGGGGCCATAATTCGACATGGCCGGGAAAGCGCTGGCGCGCGGCGATATGGTGGACTTCCTGCCCGGAAGCCGTAAGCCCCGCGCGATGCGCCTCGGGCGCGAACACGCGATCGACCGCGCCCAGCACATCCGAACTCGAGCGGAAGGAATAATTGAGGTCGACTGGCTTTACGAGAAAACGTGCATCCGGCGCGCGTGCGGCAAAGTGACGGCGGGTCTCCTCGAAGACCGCCGGGTCCGCGCCCTGGAAGGAATAGATCGATTGCTTCTCGTCGCCGACGACGAAAAGCGAGCGCTTGGACCGGCTCGCGCCCTCTCCGGCGAAGAACTCATCCGCCAGCGCCTTGATGATATCCCACATCTCGGGCGTGGTATCCTGGGCCTCGTCGACAAGGATATGCTCGATGGCGGCATCGAGCTTCATCTGAACCCAATTGGCCTGCCCGCCCACCAGAAGACGGCGCAGGGCGGCGATGAGATCGTCGAAATCGAGCACATTGCGCGCGCGCTTGGCGGCGCGGAAGCGGCGGAAGACATCTTCCGCCACAAGGGTGAGCGCCTGCGAGCGCGTGAAGGCGCGAAAGGCGCGCAGGCGCAGCTGATATTCCGCCAACGCCTCGCGCAGCCTTGTTTCCTCCTGTGCGAGCCAAGGAGCTGCTTTCACCACATCCGCAACGAAAAGCGCGGGTTTGGCGATGTCGCCGTCCTTGGTCAGCAGCAGGCGCCGCAGTTTTTCCTGCCAGTGCCTTCCCGCGCGCCGTAGCCGCAGGATGGCGGCGAGCTTGCCGGCGAGTGCGAGCTGCTTGTTGCTGGGCTTCTTTTGTGCCGCGACCGCCTCGATGGCTTCCGCCAGCGCGTTGGCGGAGAGGATCGCGCGTTCGAAATCCGCCTCGATCCGGGCTTCACTCTCCCCCGGAGGCACGTCGAAATAGCGCCGGCAGGTCGCCTCGCGCGCATCGGGTGCCGGCAGGGCTTCGCCCCGCCCGGCAAGGCGCCCGAGAATGCCCAGCGCTTCCTCAAGCGCGCGGGCGAAGGAGTCAAGGCTTGCCGCTTCCACCAATTCGCCGAATGCCAGGCCAAGCGGACTTGCCGCCTCCCGGGTCGCGACATCGATGGTCGCGCGGCGCGCCGCTTCGAGCATCGTGGCGGCATCGGCTTCCGTCAGCACGTCGAAATCGATCGGCAATCCGGCCTCGAGCGGAAACAGATGCAGGATGCGCTCGGCGAAAGCGTGGATCGTCTGGATCTTGAGCCCGCCCGGCGTCTCGATGGCGCGGGCGAACAGGGTGCGGGCGCGCCTCAACCGCGCCGGATCAATCGGAGCGGAATGGGTGGAGAGCGTCTCGAGCCTGCCGATCGCTTGCGACAGGGCAGCATCGTCGAGCGCGACCCAGCCCGCGAGCTGGCGGAAGATGCGGCCCTGCATTTCCGCTGCGGCGGCCTTGGTGAAGGTAAGGCAGAGTATGCGGTCCGGCGCGGTGCCCTCCAGCAGCAGCCGGATCACGCGATTGCCCAGGATCGTCGTTTTGCCGGAACCAGCATTGGCGGAAACCCAGGCGTCGATACCCGGCGCCGTCGCCTCGATCCGGCGCAGTTTCTCGCTTTCGGGGAGGATCGGGTCGGTTCTCATTCCCCTTCCTCCTCCTCGTCGTCACCTTGCGCGCCGATCTCCCATTCGCCGGCGCGGGCGAGATGATCGTAGTCGCCGCCGCGCCGGGAAAGCGCCACCGCCACATGGGCGCGAAACGGCGTCGCGCCGCTTGCGAAACCTTCAAGCTCACGGATCAGCCGCCCCCAATCCTGCGCGATGAAATCGGCCAACGTTCCTTCCTTGGGCTGGCGCCATCCGATTTCCGCCGGCTTGCCGCCCCCGAGCGGGATGTAGCCCATCCCCGCGATCGCTGATCCCGGCGGGATTTGCGCGAAGGCGCCGCGTATCGCCATGCCTGCGGTCATCGCAAGCTGCGGCGAGAGCCCGGCCAGCACGCTGGTCAGGCCCGGGGGTGTGCCGGTCTTGAAATCGAGGACGGTCACATGGCCCTCGTCGTCGATTTCGAGGCGGTCAGCCTTGCCGGAAAGCGTGATCCGCGTTCCATCCGCGAGGGAAAGGTCCAGCTTGCCGCGCGCTTCGGTCAGGATGCGATGGCCAAGGTCGCGCCGCTCGCGATCAAAGGCGACGATATCGGGGATCGCCCGCTCGAAGAAGCGCCACCAGAAGCGGAACAATTCCTGTTCGTGGCGGATCGGCGCGAAAGCCTCGTAGCCAATCTCGCGCAGAAGCGCCGCGGCCTCTTCGGGGTCGGCGGGCGGGTTTGCGCGGGCATAGCCGTCCAGCGCCGCATGCAGGATGGTGCCGCGCTCGCGTGCGTCAAGGAGCGGTTCGAGCGGGCCAAGCGGTTCGAGCTTCAGCAGATGACGGGCATGGATGGCGTAGGGGTCGCGCCGGAGCGTTTCGATCTCGGTGATCGAGAGCCGCCCGGGCAGGCGCGGTTCTGCCGGGACCGGCGCGGGGCGCTCCCATGGCGCCACGCTTTCGGGCGCATCGAGCAGGCGGGCGAGGGTGAGAAATGCTTCGCCCCGTTCGACAAGTCCGCCCCAGACCGCCTCGCCCGCGAAAGCCTCGATCCGGCGCAGAAAGCGGGAAGGCAAAGCCGGCTTGTCTTCCACCCGGCGCGCGCGGGTCAGGATCAGATCGCGCGCGCCCGCGAGCATGATAAAATCATGTGCGCTCTGCCCGATGCGCCGTTCGGGCGGCTGAAGTCCGAGATCGAGGCGCATCGCGCGGTTGAGGAAGGGATCCTCGTTCGCCACGGGCGGGAAGCTGCCTTCGTTGAGTCCGCCAACGATGATGCGATCGGCGTCGAGGAAACGCGCTTCGATCAAGCCGAGGATGGCGGCGCGCGGATGCTCCTCCTGCGCGGGGGGCAGGATCTTCTCCGCGAGCAGGACATCCATTGCCGCGCCGAGCGCGCCCGCGGGAAGTGGGCAATCGCCGCCCATCGCCGAGAGATCCGCGAGCAAGGCTGCGAGCTCCGGCGCATCGGAATCCAAGGCCAGGGCGTCCTCGTGCGAATCGCCGCGGCAAAGCAAGGCAAGGCTCGCGCCGAGCCGGGTTGCGAAATCGGCCAGCATGGCCATGGGCGCGGTGAGCGAATAGGGCGCGAGCGCATCCTCCAGCGCGGCGGCGAAGGCGGGCAGCGTTTCAAGGATGGAGGGTGCGAGCCGCTCCAATGCGGGATGGGGATGGCTTGGCGGGTTTTCAAAGGCCCGGCGGACACGCTCGGGCAAGGCCATGCCTTGCGAGAAATGACGACCGCGAAAGACAATCAGATCAAGCGCATCTGCCAGCAGAGGAATGCTGTCGCCCGGATAGCCGAGCCGGAAGAGCGGGTGCCGGATCAGGGCGAGGATCGCGGGTGCGTCCCGCTCGCGCGCGGCCAGCAGGAAAAGGCGAAGGAAACGGCCGAGCGGGCGTTCGGAAAGGCGCTCGCCCGCCGAATCCGCGACATCGATATCCCAACGTGTCAGCTCGATCTTGACCCGCTGCGCAAGGCCGCGATCCGCCGTCACCAGCGCGACGTTGCTGTTTTCGTCCTCAAGCGTCTCGCGCATCATGACGGCAATGGCGAGCGCCTCCTCGCGCTCATCCGCGGCCTCGACGACGCGGATTCCCGAAAAGGCGGCGTCAAGATCGATACCCTTCGCCGTCTCGCGCCAGCGATCGACGGATTCCGCCGGGCGCATCGCCTCGGAAAGCGCCCGGTTACGCGGATGGGCGGCGCCGAGACGCGTGACATCCTCGCGGGTGATCCCGATCTCGCCGAGCAAGCGTTTGAGGTATATCTGCGGATGGGCGAAGCGTGTCGCGAGCGAGGCTTTCGCGTCGCCGATTTCGCGCCAGGCGCTGTCCTCGATGTTGAGATCCAGCCCCGGCAGGATCACCGCGCCATGATCAAGACGGGCAACCGCGGCGATCAGGCGCGCCGTGGCGGCAACCGAGCCGGTGGAGCCCACGACGAGCACTTTTTCGGTGCAATCGGGTGCGGCGAGACGGCGTGCCTCCGCCTCGATGGCGGCGAGGCGCAGATCCATCTCGTCGCGCGCGCCCAGGGTTTCAAGTGCTTCCGGCCAGGCGCGTGCGGCAATGGCGAGGAAATCGCGCGTGCGCGCCCAGTATTCGTCGAAGCGCGCGGGATCGTAGCCCGGCGGTGCGGAGGCCGCGAGGGCTTCCAGCGGCAGGCTGGCGATACGCAATTCGTCGATCAGCCGCCCCAGCGAATCCGCGAGCGCGAGGCTTTCGCGGATCGGTGTGCCCACGGCACCGGCTCCGATGCTCTCGCCACCTTCTACCTCGGCGCGGATCAGGCTGCGCCAGCGCTCGACCATGGGGAGCAGGCGAAAGCGCCGTTCATTGGGTGAAAGCGGCCGGAATCCCGGATTGGTCGGATCGAGGAAGGCGCTGGTTTGGGGATCGAAAAGCGCTTCAAGCGGATCGCCGGGATCGGCGAGGGGGCGAATGCGCGGCAGGATCACCGGGCGCGGCGCCAATATACGCGCGAATTCCACTTCGATCAGCGGTTTGAGGCGTCTCGTGGGGACATAGATCACCAGATCCGCGAGGGCGGCGGGGTCGCTGCCAATTTCCAAGAGATGGCCCGCCAGCAGCGCGCGGACGGTTTCCTGCGCGAAATTTCCGCCCGGCTCGATCGAAAAAACGCGGGGTGTGCGGCGCGCCATGGCCTATCGATCGAATTTTGCGAGCGTGCGTTCCGCTTCGGCGAGCGCCTCCGGCGTTCCGACATGCATGGCGATGCCATCGAGGCGAAGTCCGTAGAGCCGGTCCGCCGCGATGGCACGGTCGAACAGCAGGTTGAGCGAGAATTCCTCGGGACAATCGACGAAGAGTTCCGGCTTGAGGATCGCGGCTCCGATATAGGCGAAAGGCGCGATGATGCCGGGCGTCGGCCGGCGCAGGCGACCATGCGCGTCGAGCGTGAAATCCCCGCGATTGCCCCAGCCGATCGTGGTCACGACCGGCGAGATCAGAAGCAGGATGTCCATCTTTTCAGGGTCGAAAGCCTCACGCATCCGGTCGAAATTGTTGCGCGGCCCGTCAAGCCAGAGTGTGTCGGCATTGAGCGAGAAGAAGGGGCCATCGCTGAAGCGGTCGATCACCTTGAGCACGCCGCCGCCGGTTTCGAGCGGCTTCTCGCGTTCCTCGGAGATTGTGATGCGCGGCGCTTTGCGTCCCGCGAGATGCGAGATGATCTTCTCACCGAGGTAATGGGTATTGACGATGGCCTCATCCACGCCGGCGCGCGCGAGCTGGTCGAGCAGGCGATCGAGCATGGGCTTGCCGCCGACGGGGATCAGCGGCTTGGGCAGCGTGTCAGTCAGCGGCCTCATGCGCTTGCCGAAGCCCGCCGCCAGCACCATCGCTTTCTTCAGCGGCGCCTTGAGGGTGTTCACTCGCGTCATTCTCGGGTTCCGTAGGCGCGGATGCGAATCCGGGCAGGTGCGTGTCGTACCATGTCTTCAGCTTTGCCAAGGCGGGATGCGCAAGGCAACGGCGAAGACAGCCCTCGACGCGCGGAAGATACGCGAGATAGGCCGGCTTGCCGTCACGCCGATCGAGCCGGACGAAAATGCCGAGGATCTTGCTCGCCCGCTGCGCGCCGAGAATGGCATAAGCGGTGGTGAAAGCCTGCATGTCGAAATCGGGATCGCGCGCACGGCGCGCGCGGGCATAGCGCGCGAGCATCTGCAATTCGAGCGCTTCCGGAACATCGAGCCGGGCATCCTGAAGCAGCGACACGAGATCGTAGGCCGGGTGGCCGATCACGCAATCCTGAAAATCCAGCAGACCGACCCGCGCCAGCCCCTCGCGCTCGGGAAGCCAGACGAAATTGGCCGAGAAATAATCGCGCAGGGTCCAGGTTCTCTCGCCCTCAAGCACGGCCTGAAGCGCGTTGACCCATCCATCGACGAAGGAAAGCCGGGTGCCGGCATTGGGCGTTTTCTTCGCGAAAGCAGGGAAATACCAGTCGAGCAGCAGCTCGGTCTCGATCGTCAGCGCCTCGAGATCATAGCGGTGAAGCTTGTGCGTCAGGATGCCGTCCACCGGCAATTCGGTCGGCAGGTTGCGTCCGTGCAACTCGGCGAGCAGATCGACCGCGAGCGCGTAACGCTCCGCGATCGGCCCGTTCTCGTCGGTCATCGATCCGCTTCCGAGATCCTCGACCAGCAGCAATCCTGCATCGAGATCTGCGGCGTGGATCACCGGGGCCGAATAGCCCTGCTCGCGCAGGGCCTTGGCCATGGCGACAAAGGCATGCACGCTTTCCGCCAGATGCGCGAGGGCGGAATAACTCTTTCCGAGGCGGATCGGGGGGCCGTCCGCGCGGCGGGGCGCGATCATGAGGATCGCCTTCCTGCCATCTTGCTGGCTGTGCACGCGCTCATAGGCGCGGGTCGAGGCATCGCCTTGCATCGGGTCGCGCCGGGGGTCGACGAAGCCGGCTTTCTCGAACAGGTTCTCGATCGCCATCGCGCGCTGGAGGCGCGGTGCCAGTCGGCCATGCCCCGTCAGACGCAGGTGGCGACCATCTTCGGGCGACATGTCGAGGCGCACCTCAAGCCGGTCCTCGGCGAGCGCTTCGCCGGCTTTTTCCGCCCA
This sequence comes from Pseudomonadota bacterium, assembly GCA_020161575.1. GTDB lineage: Bacteria > Pseudomonadota > Alphaproteobacteria > Rhizobiales > Beijerinckiaceae > Rhabdaerophilum. The sequence continues at coordinate 366,755 of JAIUNR010000002.1, read as the reverse complement.
TTCCACCAGCACGATCGCGTTCTCGGCGGCATCCTCCCAGCCCAATTCCACCAGTTCCGCGATATCGGCGACCCGGTAGAGATCGGCATGGACGATGCGGAAATCCGCCGCGTCATAGGTTTGCAGCAGGGTGTAGGTCGGGGAGGGAACCTCAAGTCCGGGATCGCGCGTCAGGGCGCGGATGATCGCGCGGGCGAAGGTTGTCTTGCCGGCACCGAGTTCGCCACTCAGGGTCACAAGATCGCCCGGGCGCAATTCGGCGGCGATTTTCTGCGCCATGCGCAGGGTTGCCGCCTCTTCGGGCAGGTCCACCCGCCATTCGATCCGCGTTTCGCTCATCCCAGTTCTTTCTGCCCCGGTCTTGTCTTCCGGCTCAGGCGCCGGGCAGGAAAACGCTTGTCACATGCCCGCCTTGCGCGGGCGCTGCAACCTCGATCCGTCCGCCATGAAGCTGCACGAGCGCCTTGGCAAGCGAAAAACGCAACCCGTGCTCGCGTTCGACCTCCGATGAAGCGCCCGCTTGCGGCGCAATACCCGCCTGATGCCCGGTATCCGTCACCTCGATCAGCAGCGTGCCGCCCTCCCGCCGCACGGCAAGGCGCACCACGTCGCCGGAGGCGGTGAAGGCGGCGGCATTCGCGATCAGGTTGAAGATGACATTGCGGAACCGCTTGCGGTCGGCATGGATGGTGGAAAGGCCGGTCTGGAGGTTGAGCGCGAGCCTGACCTTGGCATCGCCGAGGCGATCCTTCAGCCCTTCCATCGCATCCTCGATGGCGGTCGAGAGGTCAAAATCCTCGCGGACCAGTTCCACCCCGCCGGCCTCGATATCGGCAAGGTCGAGAATGTCGCCGGTCATTGCCAGCACCGCATCCGCCGAGCGCGACAGATCCTGCGCATAGGCAAGCTGGCGTGGTTGCAGCGGGCCGGCCACCCCCTCCGCCAGCGCCTGCGCAAGCCCGACAACGGAGGTGAGCGGCGAGCGCAGTTCGAAAGAGACCGACTTGATGAAGTCGGTCCGCAGCCGTGCCGCCTGACGCAGCGCCTCGTTATGCTCGCGCAGGCGTTTTTCCGCCTCGATCGTATCGGTTACGTCGGTGACGGTGACGAGCGTGGCCCTGTCGGGCAGGGGAATCATCGCGATGCGGCAGACGCGGCCATTCTCCATGGTCGCCATTTCGTGCTGCTCGTCGCGTGCTTCGGCGAGCGAACAGACAGCGGCGACGATCTTGTCCCAGCTGTCACCGCCACGCAGGGTGGCGGAAGCGGCGACGATTTCGACATGCGGGTGGTTTTCCAGCGCTGTTTCCGGCAGGCCCCAGATCGCCGCGAAGGCAGGGTTGGAAAGCTGGAGCTGGCCATCGGAAGCAAAGACCGCGACGCCCTCGGAAAGCGCCATCAGCGTTTCCCATTGCGTATTTTTCAGGCGGTCATAGGAGGTCGCGAGGGTGAAGCGCTCCGTCTCATCCTCGAACAGATAGGTCACGCCGCCTTGCGGATTAGGGCTCAGCACCACGCGAAGGGCCCGCCCGCTCGGCAGACGCCAGCCCTGCTGCACCGTTTCCGTAGAGGAATAGGCGGCCAGCAGCGCCTGCTTCCATTCGCGGTAATCGGATGCTTCCGGCAGTCGCCCGATCGCGCGCAGGCGATCGAGCAGCTCGGTATTCGTGGGATGCGTGGCGAGAAAGGCGGCATCAAGTCCGAACAGTTCGAGAAAGGCGCGGTTGGAGTAGGTAAGGCGTTGCTCGGCATCAAAACTGGCGACCGCGCTCGGCAACTCGTCGAGCGTGCGCACATGCGCTTCCATCTGCCGTTCGAGCGCCTGGCGTGTAGCTTCGAGCTCGCTGATATCGAGCGCGAAACCGCCGCCTCCCTCCGGGCCTGCCACTTCGACAACATCCACCTTCCGCCGACGACCGGCGAAGATCGCGGTCACCGAGCCTTGGTAGCGGCCCTGGCCGGCCTGATGGCGACGGATTTCCGCGCGATCATTGCTATCGAGAATCTCAGCCTGCGTATTCAGGACGTTTTCCGGTCCCGTCGCATCGACGGCATGGGCGTAGGCCGAGTTGACCCAGCCGAGCTTGCCGCTCCTGTCGCGCAGCCAGACCGGCTGCGGAATGGCATCGAGCACGTTTCGCAACTGGGCCTGCGCGGCTTCAAGCGCGCTTTTTTCCTCGCGCAGCCGGGTGAGGGCGAGCTTCTCGCCCGTCGTCAGCCGGAGTGCCATCACCGCGCGCCCGGCGACGGGGCGGGCATCGATCTCGACGAAATCGCCGCGACGGGTCTTCACCTGTTCGGAGAAGGCGATCCCCTCCGTGCGCAGCAGCATCACGCGTTGATCAAGCCGCCGTGCCTGGTCTGTATCCAGCCATTCCCCGAAATCGAGCGCGCGCTGCGGTGTCGTGGTTTCCACGACGATGCCGGGATCCCCCTCGAATTCCGGGTCGCCCTGTGGTCCGCTCCAGGCGATGAGCAGGTGGCGGTCGGCGGCGAGGAACAGCCCGGCACGCTCGATCCGCGCCTGCACATCGCGCGTGGTGCGGCTCATTTCCTCGAAATGCTCGTTCCAGTTCCGTCGTGCCCGGATATGGAAAATCGAGATCACCGCCGCATAGATTGTGATGACAAGCAGCGCGAGGCTCAACGGCAGGGTGGAGCGTATCGACTCGCCACGTGCCATGCCGGAAGGGGGGAGTCTGAGATCGAAACCTCCCTCCGTTGCCAGAGCGAGGTCCGGCGCGAGGAAAACCACCAATGCAAGTCCAAGCAAGGCGGAACGGGTAATGATCGCCTTCATCCCCGGCCTTGCCGCGTATCCCGTCTTTGTTGCCATATCAGGGCCTCCCCGCCTTCCGCCGCCGCCACGGGCAAAGGGCGCACGATTCCGCCGCGAATCACCTGACACATTCGCGTGCCGGCACTTTAGCCGTGCGGTGAGTCCCGCAGGAAGTGGTTAACAAAGGCTTGTGCGATAATTTGACGCGTGTGCCGTTATGAAACAAAAAAAGCGCCCGGTTGCCCGGGCGCTCTGTATGCAGCGAGAAATATTGCGCACTCAGTAGCGGTAGTGATCCGGCTTGAACGGCCCCTGTTCCGGCACGCCGATGTAGTCCGCCTGCTCCTTCGACATCTTGGTGAGCTTCACGCCGAGTTTATCGAGGTGGAGCGCCGCGACCTTCTCGTCGAGGAATTTCGGCAGGGTATAGACCTTCTTAGCGTATTTGCCGGCATCCTTGTTCGCCCAAAGCTCGATCTGGGCGAGCGTCTGGTTCGAGAAGGACGAGGACATCACGAAGGAGGGGTGGCCCATCGCATTGCCGAGGTTCACGAGGCGGCCTTCGGAGAGCAGGATGATGCGGTTGCCCTTCGGGAACTCGATCTCGTCCACCTGCGGCTTGATGTTGGTCCATTTGAAGTTCTTCAGGCCGTTGACCTGAATCTCGTTGTCGAAATGGCCGATATTGCAGACGATGGCACGGTCCTTCATCTGGCGCATGTGCTCGACCGTGATGATGTCCTTGTTGCCGGTCGCGGTGACATAGATGTCGGCGCGCGGCAGGGCATCCTCGATGGTCGCGACCTCGTAGCCTTCCATCGCGGCCTGAAGCGCGCAGATCGGATCGACTTCCGAGACGATGACGCGGGCGCCGGCCTGGCGGAGCGAAGCCGCCGAACCCTTGCCGACATCGCCGAATCCGGCGACGAAAGCGACCTTGCCGGCCATCATCACGTCGGTGCCGCGGCGCAGCGCGTCGACGAGCGATTCACGGCAACCATAGAGGTTGTCGAACTTGGACTTGGTGACCGAGTCGTTCACGTTGATCGCGGGGAAGAGGAGCTTGCCTTCCTCGGCGAGCTTGTAGAGGCGATGAACGCCCGTCGTCGTTTCTTCCGAAACGCCCTTGATCGAGGCCGCGAGCTCAGCGAACCAGCCCTTCGGCTTGATGGCCAGCAGCTTCTTGATCAGGTTGAAGAAGATCACTTCCTCTTCCGAACCCGGCTTTTCGAGGAAGGCGACATCGCCCTTCTCGGCGCGCAGGCCGTAATGCACCAGCATGGTGGCGTCGCCGCCATCATCGAGGATCATGTTCGGCACGCCGCCGCCATGCCAGTCGAACAGCTTGGCGGTGTAGTCCCAGTACTCCTCGAGGGTCTCGCCCTTATAGGCGAAAACCGGGATGCCGGCGGCGGCGATGGCGGCGGCGGCGTGATCCTGCGTCGAGAAGATATTGCACGAAACCCAGCGGATATCCGCGCCGAGCGCCTTCAGCGTCTCGATCAGCACGGCGGTCTGGATGGTCATGTGCAGCGAGCCGGCGATGCGCGCGCCCTTGAGCGGCTGCGCCTTGCCGTATTCGGCACGGATGGCCATGAGGCCCGGCATTTCGGTTTCGGCGAGCTCGATCTCCTTGCGGCCGAAGGCGGCGAGGCTGATGTCCTTGACGACATAGTCGTGTTGCATCGGGGAAAATCCTTCATGAAAGCGCGAAAGGCGCGCGCGGAATTCGGGCATGGCGCACCATGGCACGGCGTGCCGGTTAGCACGGCCTCCACACCAATGCAATAAAGATATAAAGATTTCTTTATATCGAACGTTTCGTCTTAATTCGCATCGTCGGGTTCGTCGCCGTCACTGCTTTTCACGGGGCGCCCGGCCATGGTGATCAGCAGGCGCGCCGAGTTGTAGTCTCTCACCATGGTGGCGAGAACGCGCCGGGTCGAGGCGATCGCCTTCGCCTCGCAGAGCCCGCTTTCCAGTTTCCAGACAAACTCGCGGCGTACTTTCAGGACATTGCCCTCGATCGCGTATTCCGCCTTGTAGCTCGCGCGCTCATCACTGGCGGCGACATTGGTGGGCGGCTTGGCGAAGGTGGCGCCATCAGGCAGGTGAATGTCGACATGCTCGCTATAAACGGTAGGAAGGCATGTGAACGGCGTCTCGCGCCCGTCCCGGATGGCGCGGAAGGTCAAACCACCCGGGCGCGCGGTGATGCGCGGGCCGGTCGGAATGCGCAGGCCACGCGTCTCCCCTTGGAAGAAATCATGCTTGAGGGTGAAGCTGGCGCGGATATTCGCCGTCTCCGCCTTGCTCTCAAGGTCCTCCAGGATATAGCGCGCCTGTCCGCGCCAGTTCTGGTCATTCATCGCTTTTGTCGCCGTTGCCTCCAGGCCGCCATTGGCGGCCGCGCGTGCTCGGGCACGCAGGAGAGGCAAGGCTGAGCCGCGTGCGGCCGTGGTGACGGAGCCGGAGGCCGTGCCATCCGCCGCGACCTTGATCTCGGCGCTAAGACTCACGGGAAGCTGCTCGGGTTTGAGCGCGGGAATCCGTGTGTAGGATGCCGCTTCGCCGTTGAACCGCAGGACCGGCTTGTTCGCCAGACGCGGGTCGACGGCGCCGAACTGGCCGGTCGTGACGGTGGGGTCGACATAAAGATCAAGCCCTGGAAGATAGAGGATGATGTGGTCGAACCACGACATCGCGATGGGATAATCGGAATAGCGTAATGCTGCGTTGACGAGCGCGTAGTCGGCTTTCACGCCCACGACGCGGAGCATGGCCCGCATCAGGGTCACGTGATCCTTGCAGTCGCCGTAGCGGTTCGCAAGAATCGAGCCGGCTTCGCGCGGCACCCAGCCGCCGGCGCCCAGAACGATGTTCACGTAGCGGATATTGGTGGAAACCCAGTTGAAGATCGCCTCGGCTTTGGCGCGCTCATCCGTCTTGCCCTCGGTGATCTTGCGGGCCAGCGCCTCGATTTCCGGGGTCGGATCGGATTTATCCGCTCCGCGCACCCAGAAGGACTGAGCGACGCTGTTCCAATCCTTGAAGGTCGAGATGTAAAAATGCGGCTCGTAATCGTAAAGGTCGAGGGCGTCGTTCTGCACCGGCGCGAAGGGGCGTTCGCGATAGGTCAGGACGTGGATCACCTCGTCGTTCTTTTCCTCGGTACGATGCTCAAGCCCTTTCTGGGCAAGCTTCAATCCCGCGCTTTTCGGCGCCCGGATGGTGATCTCGGCGCCGGATCGGCGAATGAAGCGGGGGAAGACACCGCCCCAGCTCACGCCGCCGGGAAGCATTTCCTGCTTCTGCTTCATCCGCACCTGGGTCTCAAGCTCATCGCCGACGGCGACTTCGGGGTAGATGATCGTATGGACCTTGTTGTCGACGTGGAAATGCAAGGCTTCGGGCGCGGCGGGCGCCTTCTCGGCGATGATCTTTGCCGGGTCCACCGGGACCCTGCGCCCATCGGGCTTGATGGTAGCGGCCGAGAGCACTTCGTAATCGAAGAAATGCGTGTTGATCGTATCGCGCGAAGTGCCGGTGCTCTGCACGGCTGCGGCGGTCAGGATCTTGACGCGGTTTGAAAAGGTCGCGGTGATCAATCCGTCCCGCCCGATGACGATTTCCTGCTTGTCCGAACGGGAATAGGGAATGTCGCTGCCTGGCGGTGTCTGCGCGGTGGCGGGCAAGCGGATCAGAAATGAAAGGGCGGCAATAAAAACAAGGCGGAGTGTTCCGGCACGATCAAACATGAGCCTCTCCTCAATAAAAAACTATTCGTCCTCCCCAAAACGGTTGCCGAGCAGGGCCTCGAGCGCATCGAGCGCAGCCAGCGCGTCATCCCCGATCGCGGAAACCGAGATGGTCGTGCCCTGTCCGGCGGCCAGGGTCAGCAATCCCATGATCGAGGTGCCGCCCACGGTCTCGCCGCAGCGAGTCACGCGGATATCGGCGGTGAAATTCTCGCAGCATTGCACGAACTTCGCCGAGGCGCGGGCGTGAAGCCCCTTGCGGTTGATGATCGGCAATTCGCGCACCAGGGCGCCTTCGACGACGGGGGGCGGGGGGCAGGGTTCGCTCATCGCGCCCTCAGCGCCCGGCCAGGATGTGGCTGGCGATGTTGATATATTTGCGCCCGGCGTCCTGCGCATAGACGACAGCGTCACCCAGCGCGCAGGTTTCGCGCACCTTGGCGAGCTTGACGAGCATCGGCAGGTTGATGCCGGCCACGACCTCGACATTCGCGCCGCTCATCGCGGAAATCGCAAGATTGGAGGGCGTGCCGCCGAACATGTCTGTCAGAACGACAACGCCTTTGCCGGAATCCACATCATGGATTGCCGCCACAATCTCGCCGCGACGCGAATCCATATCGTCCTCCGGGCCGATGCAGACGATGGCGAGCTGCTTCTGACGTCCGACCACGTGTTCCATGGCCGCGCGAAATTCCGCGGCAAGCTGCCCGTGGCTGACCAAGACCATTCCGATCATTTACGGATACCGATACCTCTGTCTTCCCGTTTGCCGCGCATCTGTCGGCGAAGCGGGTGGTGCGCCACTCCAACCGGGCGCCCGAATGTTGTCGAGACCAGAGCGATTGGCAAGTAAAACCCGCTCTGGCTAGCTGTTCTTGCTATCTTTCCTGCCTCACGGCCTATTTCGCAAGTGCAAAATCTATGCCCGAAGCCAGGCAAGCGCAAGATGGAGGCGAAGCGCGGCATCCTGCGCCGCATCAAGGCGGAGATGGCGGAGCTGGACGCCTTCGCGCTCGATGAATGTCTCCGTTTCATCCGGCAGGCGCGGAGCCTTGTCCCCGATCGAGACAAGTCCCCACGCGATTGAAGCGGGGAGAGAGGGCATGGGGAGGATCGCGAGTCCGCGATACTCGAGCCTCCCCGCAATTGCGGGATGGGAAGATACGATCAGCCGCCCGCCATGCCTGTGCAGGGCCACGCGATCATCGCCGATCAACGCACAGAAAAGGCCGCGTGCCGTGCCCGCTTCGATCAGCATCGCGGCGAGTGTTGATTTTCCGGCCCCCGAAGGCCCTTCGATCAGGATGCCGCGCCCGCCGATATGGATAGCGCTGGCATGGATGTAGCGCCCGGCGCTCATGGCACGGCAAGCGGCAGGACGACGACGAAGCGGGCGCCGATGCGGGCGCCATCCGGCGCAGACATGTTCTCGGCATGAATCCTTCCGCCATGCGCCTCGACGATCTGTTTCGAGATCGAAAGACCAAGGCCTGAATTCTGCCCGAAGCCTTGTTCGGGCCTGTCGGTGTAGAAGCGCTCGAAGATGCGCTCCAATGCATGGTCGGGGATGCCGGGACCCTGATCCTCGACGCGGATCTCCACCTCGCGTCCAACGCGGCGGCAAATGACCCTCACCACGCCGCCCGGCGGGGAGAACGACACGGCATTGTCGACGAGATTGCCCAGAACCTGCACGAGGCGGCTGTCATGCCCTCTGACGATCATCGTCTGGCTTGCCGGTTGCGGTTCGATTTCGAGCATAAGGGGGGCGCTGTCCTCCTGCCGGACATCGTTCTTCATGCCGATCACGGTCTGGATCAGCGCCGCGATCTCGATTTTCTGCGCTTCATCGCGCTGCAATTCGGCATCGAGCCGTGAGGCATCGGAAATATCCGTGATCAGGCGATCGAGCCTTTTCACGTCATGGATAATGACGGCGAGAAGGCGCGCGCGGTTTTCCTCGCTCCGGGCTAGCGGCAGCGTCTCGACCGCGCTGCGCAGCGATGTCAGCGGGTTTTTGAGTTCGTGTGCGACATCCGCGGCGAAGCGCTCGATCGCCTCGATGCGGCTGTAGAGCGCGCCCGTCATGTCGCGCAGCGAAGCGGAAAGCTGGCCGATCTCATCCGAGCGCGCGGAGAAATCCGGGATTTCCTCCCGCGCTCTCGTGCCGCGGCGGACACGGTCGGCGGCCTCGGATAGCCGGCGGACGGGTTCGGCGATCGTGCCTGCGAGCAGGACCGACAGCACCAGCATCACTGCCGAGGCGATGAGGAAGACCAGCACGAACGCCCAGCGTTCCTCGGCGATGATGCGATCGACATCGCCCTCCTGCGTCGAGAGCAACAGCGCGCCCTTGATGTTCTGGCCGCGCTGGATGGGATTGGCCGCGAAAACGATGGTCTGTCCTTCCGTGGAAACCCGGACGACGCCGGCCGGCGTGCCCGCCAGCGCGCGCTGGACTTCGGGCAGCGGCAGGTTCGGGGCGCGTGAATCGGGTGTCCCGAGATCGATCCGGCCGAAACGCTGGCGTACGGCATTCCAGCTTCGCGAGAACAGCGTGAGGGTTGAATCTTCCGCCGCCGGGGCGCGGGTGTTGAGGAAATCACCGGGGTTGAAGAACGCTCTTGTATCAAGCAGGAGCAGGCCGTCGCGGTCATAGATGCGCGCCCGCGTGCGGGTCGGCGTCACAAGCCGGCGCAGGATCGGGGCGACGCGCGCGGGATTGATCGAGAATTCGAGCCAGCTGGCCCCGGCTTCCTCGCTTGGTGTCGGTTCGGCGATCTGCTGGCGCAGCAGGGCTTCGGGGTCGAGTTCGAGCGGGCCGCTCTGGGTGCTTCCCGTCGCCGCGCTCGCAATCGCGGCCGCAATGATCTCGGCCTGAAGGGAAAGTGACTGGCTTCGCGCATCGATGACGCCGACTCGGGTCTGGTTGATCCAGAGAAAGCCGAGGAACAGCACCAGGAGGCCGGCAATGTTGAGGAAGGCGATCCGCCGGGTGAGGCTGGAGGAAAGACGACGCTGGAGAACCATCCTCAGCGTCAGCCAAAGCCGGAACGCGGCCATGCCGATCCCGCGCCGGCGCCTGGTCAGGCGCCCGGAACCACCCTGCTTGGGGGCGCGCGGCTTGGTGCTGTCGAGCAATGTCCTCTCCGCTTGACGCTTCCGGCGGCGAGCCGGCTCAGGCTTCCTTGAAGCGGTAGCCGACGCCGTAAAGCGTTTCGATCATCTCGAAATCGTCATCAACCTGCTTGAACTTCTTGCGCAGGCGCTTGATGTGGCTGTCGATCGTCCGATCGTCAACATAGACCTGATCGTCATAGGCCGCATCCATCAGGGCATTGCGGCTGCGCACGATTCCGGGGCGCTGTGCGAGGCTCTGGAGGATGAGGAACTCGGTGACCGTGAGGACCACCTGCTCGCCTTTCCAGGTACAGGTATGGCGCTCAGGGTCCATCTTGAGCTGGCCGCGTTCGAGCACCTTCGCGTCGGTCTCCTTGGCGGGAGCCGGGAGATCCTTGGCACCCGAGCGGCGCAGGATCGCCTTGACGCGCTCCACCAGCAGGCGCTGCGAGAAAGGTTTGCGAATGAAATCGTCAGCGCCCATCTTGAGGCCGAAAAGCTCGTCGATTTCCTCGTCCTTGGAGGTGAGGAAAATCACCGGTAGATCCGATTTCTGGCGCAGGCGGCGCAGCAACTCCATTCCGTCCATGCGCGGCATCTTGATGTCGAAGATCGCGAGATCGGGCGGGCTCTGGCGGATTCCGTCGAGCGCGGTGGCGCCATCGGTATAGCTCTGGATGCGGAATCCCTCGTTTTCGAGGGCGATGGAAACCGAAGTCAGGATGTTCAGGTCATCATCGACCAGCGCGATCGTCGGCATGTCTGCGTCCTTATGGTGAGCGCGTCAGGCGCGCGAAACCCCCAAATGCAAGATGAACCGCGCGAAATCTGGAACAAAGGCAGGCCAAATTGTGGCAGTGAATGCCCCTCGCGTCCAGAAAAAAGCGATGCGCCCATCACAGGTGTCTTCTCTCGCCAAAAGTTCTCCTTCATTTGGTGTAGGGTGAGACGCAAGGAGGAAGCATGATGGCCGAGGCAAGGAGGGGCGAAGCGTCCCAGGAGGCGCGCGATCCGCGTCAACCGCATGATTTCGATCCGCTCGCACTGGGAAAAATGCTGTTGCGGACGGTTCGTGCCGGCGCGCTCGGCACGCTCGATCCGGCGACGGGTTCGCCGTTCGCGAGCCTTACCAGCGTCGCGACCGATATCGACGGCACGCCGATCATTCTGATCTCGCGCCTCGCCACGCATACGCAGAACCTTCTGGCCGACCAGCGCGCCTCGCTGCTTCTCGCGCAGGGCGGCAAGGGCGATCCGCTCGCCCATCCACGCCTGACGCTTCAGGTCCGCGCCGAGCGCTCCGACGAGCCGCGCCTTCGGCGCCGTTTTCTGGCGCGCCATCCCAAGGCGGAACTCTATGCCGATTTTCCCGATTTCGGTTTCTTCCGGCTTGAATTGCTCACCGTGCATCTCAATGGCGGCTTCGCGCGCGCCTTCGATGGCGATGCCGCACCCCTTCTGGCGAAGCCGGCGGATATCGCCGATTTCGACGCTCTCGCCGTTTCCGCCCTTGCCCACATGAATGAGGATCATGCGGAATCCCTGTCGCTCTATGCGGTGAGGCTTTGCGGGATGGAAGCGGGGAAATGGCGTGCGAGCGGGCTCGATCCCGAAGGGCTTGATCTCAGCCTGGGAGACCGTGCCGCGCGCGTTGTCTTCCCGGAGCGCGTGGAGGAAGCGGGCGCCCTGCGTGCCATGCTCAAGAGCCTGGCCGAGACAGCCCGCACGCGCGTTTGAGAGGTTTTCCGCCGCCGTCTTAAGGCTGTTGGGGGAAAAACATTTCCTTTGTCCGAACGGATCATTGCGCGAGGGCAGATTCCTGCTATTCGCCTCGCGAGCCCATTAGCTCGCCAACATGAGCAGGGCGGAGGGTTCGCCGCTATCTTTCCCGCCGGCGAACATGCGCGTTCGCGCGCTTAAGGCGATGAAAGGATACGCCCGATGGAGACCAAAGGCCGCTTCAACAAAACGCTCGGTGCCAACACCTTTGGCTTCGAGGCACCGGCCCGGTTCTTTCTCAATCTCGAAGCGCCCGCGCTTTACGAGGAGGCGCTCCAGCGCCGCGAGGCGATGGTGACTTCCGGCGGCGCGCTTCTCGCCGAAACCGGCGTCCATACCGGCCGCTCGCCGAAGGACAAGTTCGTCGTGCGCGATGCCACCACCGAGAACAAGGTGTGGTGGGACAATAACAACGCGATGACCCCGGCGCATTTCGCCACCCTGCTCGCCGACTTCAAGGCCCATGCCAAGGGCATGGAGCTTTTCGCGCAGGATCTTTACGGCGGCGCCGACCCCAACAATCGGGTCAAGGTGCGCGTCTACACGGAATATGCTTGGCATTCGCTCTTCATCCGCAACCTGTTGATCCGCCCCGAGGCGCATGAACTGGCCGAGTTCGCGGCGGAAATGACGATCGTCGACCTGCCGAGTTTCAAGGCCGATCCGGCGCGTCATGGCTGCCGCACCGGCACCGTGATCGCGGTGGATTTCGCCTCGAAAACCGTGCTCATCGGTGGCACTTCCTATGCCGGCGAGATGAAGAAGAGCGTCTTCACCTATCTCAACTACGCGCTGCCCGATGCCAATGTGATGCCGATGCATTGCTCGGCGAATGTCGGTCCGAGTGGCGATTCCGCCGTTTTCTTCGGCCTTTCCGGCACCGGCAAGACGACCCTCTCCGCTGACCCGACCCGCACGCTGATCGGCGATGATGAGCATGGTTGGTCGAAGAACGGTATCTTCAATTTCGAAGGCGGCTGCTACGCCAAGACCATTCGCCTTTCGGCCGAAGCCGAGCCGGAAATCTATGCGACGACGCAGCGCTTCGGCACCGTGCTGGAGAATGTCGTGGTCGATCCCGATACGCGCGTGCCGGATTTTGACAATGGCTCGAAAACCGAGAATACCCGCTGCGCCTATCCGCTGCACTTCATCCCCAATGCTTCTGAGACTGGCCGCGCCGGCCACCCGAAGAACATCGTGATGCTCACTTGCGATGCTTTCGGCGTGCTCCCGCCGATCGCCAAGCTGACGCCGGCGGAGGCGATGTATCACTTCCTCTCGGGCTATACGGCCAAGGTCGCGGGCACCGAGAAGGGCGTCACCGAGCCGGAGGCGGTGTTCTCCACCTGCTTCGGTGCGCCGTTCATGCCGCGTCACCCGGCGGAATACGGCAATCTCCTGCGCGATCTCATCGCCAAGCACCATGTCGATTGCTGGCTCGTGAACACGGGTTGGACCGGCGGCGCCTACGGTACCGGCCGGCGCATGCCGATCCGCGTGACGCGGCGCCTGCTCTCGGCGGCGCTCGATGGCTCGCTCGCCAAGGCGGATTTCCGCCGCGATCCGTATTTCGGTTTCGCCGTGCCCTCCGCCGTGCCGGGCGTCGAGCCGCATATCCTCTATCCGGTGAAGACCTGGCAGGATAAGGCGCGCTTTGCTGAAACCGCGCGCAAGTTGGTGCTGATGTTCCGCGAGAATTTCGTGCGCTTCGAGGCGCATGTCGACGCGGATGTGAAGAGCGCCGCGCCGCAGATGCTGGTGGCTGCAGAATAACGCGCAACTCCCGCTGTCCCTTTCGGGGGCAGCGATGCGATGCCCCCTGAGACAAAAAGCCCCCGGAAACGGGGGCTTTCCTGTTTGCGCGTGGCGCTTGGCCGCGGCATTTTCAGAGAACGAACAGCCCGTCCTGGAAGAGATTGAAGCCGTTGCTGACCTGAACCGTGATATGGAAATCCGCCGCGCTGCTGGTCCCCGTGACATAGCCCGTAAGGCGGTAGGTATCGAAACTCGCGCCGTCGTTGACCAGCTCGACGAGGATTTCGGAGCTCGCGCCGGAGAGATGCCTCTGCGTCAGGGTGAAGGCCTGATCGCCGGCCAGGCTTGCATTCGCGTCGAACCTGCTGAGATCAATGCGGTCGCCGGCTTCGTAATCGGCGATCAGATCGCAAAGGAAAGTGCTGTTCGGTCCGGCGGTGCCCGTCTGCATATCGACCTGATCGAACCGGAACGTGTCGGCACCTGCGCGCCCATAGAGCGAGTCATACCCGGCTCCGCCGACAAGCGTATCGTTGCCGGCGCCGCCATCAAGCGTATCGGTGCCGTTGTGCCCGAAAAGTTGGTCGTTTCCGCCCAGCCCGTAAAAGACGTCGTCGGCATCAAATCCGACGAACGTGTCGCCATTCTGCGAGCCGGATATCGATTCGATGCTGTTGAGGATGTCCGAGCCGCGCTCGGTGGTGCCGGTGTATTTGGTCACCGTGAAGGTGCCGTCGGAATTGGGCGTCAGGCGGATGTTGCCGTTGAGGCCGCCATAGCTCACGAAGTCAGTGCCACCGCTGCCGCCGTAGACGTCGTTCCCGTAAACGTCCTGCGCAACGATACTGTCTGAATCGTCGCCGCCATAGACCTCATCGTTGCCTGCGCCGCCATCCATGCTGTTGCTGCCGAAGCCGCCGATAAGGACATCGTCCCCCGCATCACCAACCATATAGTCGTCGCCATTGCCGCCCATGAGCCGGTCATTGCCGTCGCCGCCATAGAGATAGTCGGCGCCATCTTCGCCATACAGCGTGTCACTGTCCGCGCCACCAATCAGGGTGTCACGGCCGCTCCCGCCATAAAGCTTGTCGTTGCCATCCCCACCCTGCAGGTCGTCATTCCCGCCATACCCATACATGGTGTCGTTGCCGCCATAACCGTAGGAGATGTCGGCGTAGCCGGTGAGCTTGATGAGGTTGTCGCGGAGGTCTCCGACGGCCTCGACACTATCGCCCGCGGCGAGAAACCAATCCTCGGCTGCTGTATAATTGCCAGACAGGTCCATAAATTTCTTCACGCGTGCCATCAGCATGCCCCCGGAGCGATATCTTCCCAGATTTCGGAGCCTCTCGCCGCAATCGCGATATTGAGCTCCTCTCAAGATGGAGATGGGCTTAGACCAGTGGTCCCTGTCAAGCTGGAGGCGGGCTAAAACTTTGTTTCAGCAAGTATTTCTCTCTGCGAGAGCAAGGCAAGAGAAGTGATTCCTATTTTTGGGCCACTCACCCTGGCGGCGGGGACGGAGAGAGATTTATTTCTCGCTCATGGAGAGGGGAAGACGCTCCTGCGATGAGGTTCTTGCGCTTAACCAGAAGCCGCGTGCGCAGATGCGACTTGCATATTCGCACGTTCCCATCATGATCGGATCACTTGTTACTATCAGGGGATGAAACCCCTCGACGGAGAATGCAATGTGGATCAGGCACGTACCCTATGAGGAGGCCAGCGGGCGGCTTCGCGATCTCTATGATCGTGTCAAAGGCCCCGGCAATAATGTCGATAACATCATGCTGGCGCATTCCCTGCGTCCGCATTCGATGGAAGGGCATATGGCCCTTTATAAATATGTGCTGCACCATTCGGCGAACACCACGCCCAAATGGTTCCTGGAGGCGGTCGGCGTGCTGGTGAGCAGGCTCAACCATTGCGCCTATTGCGTGGAGCATCATTTCGCCGGGATGAAGCGCCTGTTGAGGGATGACCCGCGTGCCGACCGGATGCGTGCTGTTTTCGACAGCGGCGCCGGCGGCGAGGATATCTTCGATGCCAGCCAGCGCGCGGCTTTGGCCTATGCCGAAGCGTTGACGCTCCACCCCCGCGATGGCGAGGCGCTGAAGCGCGCCGTGGCGGCGATGCGGCAAGCCGGCTGGGATGATGGCGGCATTCTCGAGATCAACCAGGTCGCGGCCTATTTCAACTACGCCAACCGCACCGTCCTCGGGCTCGGCATCACGACTGACGGGGATATTCTCGGGCTTTCCCCAAACAATTCGGACAATCCCGACGATTGGAACCATCGCTGATGACAGGCCGGGCGGGGAAGGTCCGCCCGGCGCTTTTCCTTGGTCGTGATCCTCTCTGCGCTTGCCGAAATCCCATGCGGTGATGGGCTGTTCGGCGCGGGATCAGACGTCGAGATTACTCACGCTGAGCGCGTTTTCCTGGATGAAGGCGCGACGCGGTTCCACCACATCGCCCATGAGGCGCACGAAAATGTCCTCGGCCTCGGTGACATCCTTCAGCTTCACCTGAAGCAGCGAGCGCACATTGCGATCGAGCGTCGTTTCCCAGAGCTGCTGCGCCGTCATTTCGCCCAACCCCTTATAGCGCTGAAGCGTGAGGCCCTTGCGCGCGATTCCGGAGATCGCATTGAAAAGCCCGATCGGGCCCGAGACGGGAAGATCGTCGTTGCGGCGGATAAGCCGGGCAGGCTTGGCATAGAATTCCTGCAAGCTTGTCGCGCGCTCGTCGAGCTTGCGGGCCTCGGCGGAGGCGATCAGGCCGGCATCGAGGATCGCGGCCTGCGTCACGCCGCGCAAGGTGCGCCGGAAGACATATCCGCCATTCTCGACCGCGCCGGACCAGCCGCGCTCGAGATCATCCGAAATGGCATCGAGCCGCCGCGCGACATAGGCCGCCGCTTCTTCCGCGCGCCCGGCATCAGCCAGAACCGAAGGGTTGAGGGCGCCCGCGATCGCGGCCTGTTCGACGATCCGGCGATCATAGCGCGAGTGAAGCCCGGACATCACATGGCGCATGAGCTGCGCCTCGTCGATCCGGCGGCGCAGATCCTCGCCGGCGATATCGCCGCCATTGCCGAGCTTGAGCAAGGCGCCGTCAAGGCCGACATTGATGAGGTATTCCTCAAGCGCGCGCTCATCCTTGAGATAGGTCTCGGATTTGTTGCGCATCGCCTTGTAGAGAGGCGGCTGGGCGATGAAGATATGCCCGCGTTCGATCAATTCCGGCATCTGCCGGAAGAAGAAGGTCAGCAGCAGGGTGCGGATATGCGAACCGTCGACATCCGCGTCCGTCATGATGATGATCTTGTGGTAGCGCAGCTTGTCCGGGTTGAACTCCTCGCGCCCGATGCCGGTGCCGAGCGCGGTGATCAGCGTGCCGATCTCCTGGCTGGAAAGCATCTTGTCGAAGCGCGCGCGCTCCACGTTGAGGATCTTGCCGCGCAGCGGCAGCACCGCCTGGAAAAGCCGCTCGCGGCCCTGCTTCGCCGAACCGCCCGCTGAATCGCCCTCGACCAGCAGAAGCTCGCATTTTGAAGGATCGCGCTCCTGGCAATCCGCGAGCTTGCCGGGCAGCGAGGCGATATCGAGCGCGCCTTTGCGCCGCGTCAGCTCGCGCGCCTTGCGGGCGGCCTCACGCGCGGCGGCGGCCTCGACCACCTTGCCGACAACGGTTTTTGCTTCCGCCGGGTTCTCCTCAAGCCATTGCTGGAGCGCCTGGTTGAGCACGCCCTCGACCACGGGGCGCACCTCGGAGGAGACGAGCTTGTCCTTGGTCTGCGAGGAGAATTTCGGGTCCGGCACTTTCACCGAGAGAACCGCCGTCAACCCCTCGCGGCAATCATCGCCGGTGAGCGAGACCTTCTCTTTCTTCGAGATGCCGCTCTCATCCGCATAAGCCGTGACCTGACGGGTCAGCGCGCCACGGAAGCCGGCGAGATGGGTGCCGCCATCACGCTGCGGGATGTTGTTGGTGAAGCAGAGCACGCTCTCATGGTATGAATCGTTCCACCACAGCGCGACCTCGACCGTGATATTGTCCTGCTCCTTCCGAACCAGGATCGGCTTCGAGATGAGCGGCGTTTTCGCCCGATCGAGATAGCGGACGAAGGCTTCGAGGCCGCCATCGTAAAAGAGGTCGATGCTTTTGACCTCGGCATGGCGGTTATCCGTGAAGAGGATATGCACCCCGGAATTGAGGAAGGCGAGCTCGCGCAGGCGATGTTCAAGCGTCGCGAAATCGAATTCCACCATGGTGAAGGTTTGGGGAGAAGGCAGGAAGGTGACTTCCGTACCCGAACGCCCCTCGAAGGTGCCGGGACGCTTCTCCTGGATGTAGCTGCCTGTCACCTTGAGTGGCGCATCCGCCTCGCCATGGCTGAAGCTCATCTCGTGGATCTCGCCGTCGCGGTGAATCCTGAGCTTGAGCTTGGTCGAAAGGGCGTTGACGACCGAAACGCCGACGCCGTGCAATCCGCCGGAGACCTTGTAGGAGTTCTGGTCGAATTTGCCGCCGGCATGCAGCTGGGTCATGATGACCTCGGCCGCCGAAACGCCTTCCTCGGCATGGATGCCGGTCGGGATGCCGCGACCATTGTCGCGCACGGTGCAGGACCCGTCCGGGTTCAGGGTCACGGTGACAAGATCGGCATGGCCGGCAAGGGCCTCGTCGATCGCGTTGTCGACCACTTCATAGACCATGTGATGCAGGCCCGAGCCGTCATCCGTATCGCCGATATACATGCCGGGCCGCTTGCGCACGGCATCAAGGCCCTTGAGCACCTTGATGGAATCGGCACCATATTCGCCGGGCGGCGTGTCGTTCGGCAGATCGTTCATGGAATTCCAGATCTCGTTTCGAATCAGGGTCAAAACCTAGCGCGCGCAACGCGCGCACGCATGTGAATTCAGCTTCTGAAGCCCAATTGCGGGCGATTTAAGGTGCATAAGCGCCGCTTTCAGCGTGTTGCCACCATCAGCGCCGCGCCGGCCATCGCGCCGGCGGTTCCCCGGTTGAGGTTGCGCAGCGCGCGCTCCGAGCGGAAGAGGCGGCGTGCCCTGTCCGCGAGAAGCGATATCCCGGCCATGACGGGCGCGATGACGAGGATCACGATGATGACCAGTTCGAGATAGGTGGAGAAGGTGATTTCCTTCATATCCACCGCGAGCGGCATGATGGAGAGGAAGAACACGATGGGTTTCGGGTTGCCGAGCGTCAATGCGAAGCTCGAAAGGAAAGCTTTCAAGGGGCTTTCCTGCACCAGAACGGCATCGATATCGCGCGCCGCGACCGGCGCGTGCCAGATCCGCCAGGCGAGATAGCAAAGGTAGAGCGCGCCAGCGTAACGCACCAGCGTGAAGGCCATTTCGAACTGTCGCGCCAGAACAGCAAGGCCGGAAACCGCGAGCGTCATCAGGACAAGATCGGCGAGGACGAAGCCGGCCACGAACCAGGGCAGCCCCTGCAGCCCCTTTCCGAGCGCGCGTGCGATAACCAGCGCGACGCCCGGTCCCGGCGTTGCCACCGCGATGAAATAGACCGTGGCGAAAAGGAAAAGCCCAGTAAGATTGGTCATGTTTGCGGCCGAGGATGAGGCGGCGGATCAGGCGCGCGCGGTGGATGGACGATCGTAACCAGCACGAAGCTGAGGAACAGCAAAAGATACCACGAACCAAGTTTGGAGAGCGAGACCAGAGCCCATTCTTTCTGCCCGGGATAGTGCCATGTGCCGGTGAGGGTGCCGATATTCTCCGCGACCCAGAGAAAGAAGGCGGTGAGCAGTGCCGCCAGCGGAAGCGGCATCCAGAAGGTCTGCCGGCTTGGCGTGAAGGTGATCCGCGTCCGCGCGAAAAGCACCAGGGTTGCGGCCATCAGCAGATAGCGGAAATCCCAGATGAAGTGATGGGTGAAGAAGTTGAGGTAGATCGCGCCTGCCAGAAGAGCTGTAAGCCAAGGGGCGGGATAGGGTGCGAACCGCATGTCGAAGATGCGGATCGCGCGCACCATGAAACTGCCCACGCAGGCATACATGAACCCGGTGAAGAGCGGCACGCCGCCGAGCTTGAACAAGCCGGGCTCCGGGTAACTCCAGGAGCCCATCCGCAGCTTGTAGATTTCCATCAATGTTCCGACGACGTGATAGATCAGGATGATCGCCGCCTCGCGCGGGGTTTCGAGGCGCAGCAGGAGAAGCGATCCTTGCAGGATGATCGCGGCCAGCAGCAGGAAATCGTAGCGCGCCAATGCCCAATCCGGCTGCCAGACGAATTTCGACCCGAGAATGAGCGCCAGCATGAGGCCGGCATAGAGCGAAGCCCATGCCTGTTTGATGCCGAAGGCAAGAAATTCGAAGGCGAAATCAGGGAGGCGGGCGCGGAAAAACGCTGCCAGCCGCGTTTCCAGCACGGTCCGTTCCGGGTGCTCATGCGTTTCGGTGTCAGGATGCCGGTTCAACGCGCCCCTCGCCAACCCCCAGCAGCAGGCCCCGCCCTGCCACGCCTTCGAAAAGAAGCGTATCCGTTCCTGTCATGAACACCTGCCCGCCCAGCGCGTGGAGGATGGCGAAAAGGGCGTCGCGGCGTGTGCGGTCGAGATGCGCGGCGATCTCGTCGAGCAGGAGGAGAGGCGGGGTGCCGCGCATCTGCGCGATCAGGCGCGCTTGCGCCAGCACCAGACCGAGGAGGAGAGCCTTCTGCTCGCCGGTCGAGCAGGTGGCGGCTGGCTCTGCCTTGGGGCCATGGAGAACGGCGAGGTCGGCCGCCTGCGGCCCGACAAGCGCACGACCCGCCGCGCGGTCGCGCGCGCGGTTGTCACGCAGGGCAGCGCGATACCAATCCTCGACCCGCGCCGCCGGCTCCGCGGAGAGTTGGGTTTCAAGCGCGCCTTCCAGCGCGATCACGGCATGGGGGAAGGGGGCCATGCTCTCCCGGTCCGCCGCCACCAGCGCGGAAAGGCGCGCGACCGTCTCCAGGCGCGCGGCGGCCAGAGCAACTCCCAGCTCCACGACTTCCTGCTCGATCGCCTCGAGCCAGCGCGGATCGCTCGAAAAATCCTCGAGGAGGCGGTTGCGGTGGCGCAAGGCCTGTTCGAAGGCATTGGCGCGGCTGCCATGGGCAGGATCGACAGCCAGAACCAGCCGGTCGAGAAAGCGCCGGCGATCGCCGGCCGGTCCGCGAAAGAGGCCATCCTGATCCGGTGTCAGCCAGAGCAGGGCGAGATGATCAAGGAAGCGGTTGGCGGAAGCCACCGGCTCGCGGTCGATCCGGCATTGGCGCTGAGGCTCGCCGGGCGCCAGTGCTGTTGCCAGTGACAAAATGCCGGTGGCACCGGCCAGCTCGGCATAGATGGCGAAACCGCCCGGCCCGCCACGCCGGGGCATGGCAGGAAAAGTTGCCCGGCGCAGGCCGCGCCCAGGGGTGAGCAGCGATATGGCTTCGAGAATATTGGTCTTGCCGGCGCCGTTCGGGCCGCACAGGGCGACCAGCGGCGCATCGCAGGCAAGATCCAGCGCGCCGTAGCTGCGAAAATCCGCGAGCCGCAGCCGGGTCAGGCGCGGCTGCGCGTCCGGTTCCGGCATGGTTACACGCGCATCGGCATCAGAACATAAAGGCTTGCCGCGCCCTCGCGATCCTGCACCAGGGTCGGCGAACCCGGATCGGCGAGTTTCAGCAGGGCGGTATCCCCTTCGAGCTGGCCGATAATGTCGAGCAGGTAGCGTGCGTTGAAGCCGATCTCCAGCGGCGCGGCTTCGTAATCGACCGCCAGCTCCTCGATCGCCTGTCCGGCATCGGGATTATGGACCGAGAGGGTCAGCTTGCCATCGCCGAGCGAGAATTTCACGGCCCGCCCCCGTTCGGAGGAAATGGTGGAGACGCGGTCGACCGAGCGGGCAAAATCGTCGCGCTCGACCGTGAGGAATTTGTCGTTGCGCTGGGGAATGACGCGGCTGTAATCGGGGAAGGTGCCGTCGATCAGCTTCGAGGTCAGCACGATGGCGCCGACAGAAATGCGCAATTTCACGCCCGAAAGCTCGACGGATACGTTCTGGTCGCCCTCGCTGAGCAGCTTTTGCAGTTCCGCCACCGTCTTGCGCGGCACGATCACGCCGGGCATGCCGACGGCGCCGGCGGGCGCGGCAGCGTCGCACAAGGCGAGGCGGTGGCCATCCGTCGCGACCGCGCGCAGCCGCGTCTCCCCATTCACTTCCGCCGCATGGAGATAGATGCCGTTGAGATAATAACGGGTTTCCTCGGTCGAGATGGCGAATTGCGTTTTCTCGATCAGCTTGCGCAGTTCGCCCGCCGCGATCTCGAAGCGATGGCTCATCTCGCCGGCAGCGAGATCGGGAAAATCGCTTTCCGGAAGGGTCTGGAGCGAGAAGCGCGAACGGCCTGATTTCAGCGTCACCTGGCCCGAGGCACCATCCTGTTCCAGGCTGACTTGCGCGCCATCCGCCAGTTTGCGCACGATGTCGTAGAGAACATGGGCGGGCACCGTGGTTGTGCCGGCCTGCGCGACATCCGCGCTGATGATCTCGACGATATCGATGTCGAGATCGGTCGCCTTGAGATGAAGCTCGCGCCCCTCGGCGCGCAGCAGGACATTGGCGAGGATCGGGATCGTGTTCCGACGCTCCACCACGCGATGCACATGCCCGAGCGCCTTCAGCAAGGCTGCCTGCTCAACCGTGACCTTCATCTTCCACCGTCCTACGCCCACGAGGACCGGCGGGCGCAAACCTGCCGATCCTTCACAATTTCGGGCCGGCACGATGCCGTGTCGGCCAGCAAAGCGCAAGGCCAACCCCCTCAATTCACGGGATTAGTTGGGTATTGCAGCAGAGGGGGAGCCCCTCCTTATTCCTGCAGCATCCGCTTGAGATGATCGATCTCGCCGGCGAGTTCCTGATCGGTCGTCACCATGCCCTCGATCTTGCGCACCGCATGAAGCACCGTCGTATGATCGCGCCCGCCGAAGCGACGCCCGATCTCGGGAAGCGAGCGCAGCGTCAGGAATTTGGCGAGATACATCGCGATCTGCCGGGGACGGACCACGGTGGCCGTGCGGCGCGAGGAAAGAATGTCGGCGCGGCTGACATTGTAATGGTTGGCGACGAGGCGCTGGATATCCTCGATCTTCACGCGGCGCGGCTCGCGATGGCGCACGAGATCGCGGATCGCCTCCTCGGCGGCGGCAATGTCGAGCGCGCCCCCGGTCAGGGTGGCATGCGCGAGCAGGCGGTTCACCGCGCCTTCGAGATCGCGCCCGTTGGTGGTGATCATGCGCGCGACATGCGCGATCACTTCCGCCGGAACCTCGAAGCCCGGCATATGGGCCTTGGCGATCTGGATGCGGTTTTCGAGGATCTTTACCCGCAGCGCGTCATCGAGCGGGCCGATCTCGACGACGAGACCGCCGGCAAGGCGCGATTGCACGCGCTCCTCTACCCCCTCGAGATCGGAAGGCGGGCGATCCGCCGCCACGATCACCTGCTTGCCAGCATCGATCAAGGCGTTGAGCGTGTGGCAGAATTCCTGCTGGCTCTTGGGGCCGTGCAGGAACTGCGCGTCGTCGATCACGAGCAGGTCGATATTGCGCAACGATTCCTTGAACGCCATGGCGTTCTGCGCTTTGAGCGAGGCGACAAAGCCATACATGAAACGCTCGGCGGTCAGATACAGCACGCGGCGACCCGAACCTTCAAGCGCCTGCGCCACGCCCTGCAACAAATGCGTCTTGCCGAGGCCGACATTGGCGTGAACGAAAAGTGGGTTGAAAACCGGCATTTCATTCGGGCGCGCCTGCACGATCTGCATCGCGGCGGCATGCGCCATGATGTTGGAACGCCCGACCTGGAATGAGGACAGCACCAGGCGCTTGTCGAGTGGCGAGCCCGCTTGCCCTTCGCTTTCGCCTGTCAGATCAGGTTGGCGGGGCTCCTGGAGCTTTGCGGCAGGATTTTCCACCGCCACCGGGGTGCGCGCGGCCGGTGCGACCAAAGGCGCGGCTTCGATCCGCGCTGGCGCATCGGGCCTGACAGCCGGGCGGGTGCCCGCGATCCGCAATACGATCGAGACTTGCGTGTAAGCCGGGTTCTCGCGGGTGAAATGACCGCAGATGCGTTCGATGAAATGCTGCTGAATCCAGTTGCGCAGGAACTTGGTGGGGACCGAAAGCGTGACGGTCGGGGCTTCGGCGCCGGCAAGTTCAAGACATTTGAACCAGCTCGCATAGACATCCTCGCCGAGTTCGGCGCGCAGCCTACGCTGGACGCGATCCCAGGACGCCTCGATCGGCACCGTGCCATCCGATACGCCAAAAACCTCCTTGTCGATGCGGGCTTCTGATGCGGCGATGTCGGATGATTTCAACATGGGTCGTCTCGTCAAATCTCAGGCGGGATGCCAGGTGTCGGAAAAGAAAGAGAAGCGCTCGTCCAAAGGACGGCGATGCAACTTCCTCAAGCTGAATTGGGTGTTTCCGAAAAGCGTTCCGTTATCCGGGCGGATGATGGCGCGCGAATGTTCTGGAAATACTTGAAAGAGCGCGAATCGGCGCTTTGATGTCAATGGAAATCACATCGCCCCCCTCTTGCTCTGTGATCATGACTTGCGGTGACGCTTAATTCCGTCATCCACAAGAGATTAAGACTTTTTTAACGAGCGACCGCGGGGGAGGCAACAGCTCTTTTCGCGGCAGCGCGCTCCTGGGTCCGATGATGGGAGGGGCTTGGCGCAAGGGAGAGGAGCGTTAAAATTTTAAGTCCTTGATTCATGCCCGTGAATCGATTTTCCAATCCGAGCCGGGGGTGTCGTTTCTTATCCGTAATAATTTAGCAGGCAAAAGCTCCCGCCGGGCTGATTCTCCCCGCGTGGGGAGGGTGGTAAAGCTCTTTACCTTTATCTCGTTGTTATTAGAGGAATATTTCTGCGCGACCGCCGAGCGACCGGGCGATGTTTTCGCCTCGGGAGGCGCTCGGATTGTCAAGGAGAATCTTGCGTGCAGTTTTGCATGGCGGTCACGTCGACTTCGCAAATCCGACATCGAAACGCAAAAAAAACGCGCCGTTTCCGGCGCGTTTTGAAAATTTGAAATGACCGAAGGAATCAGGCCGAGAGGCTGCGGATCCGGCGGACGAGGCGCGAAACCTTGCGCGAAACCGTATTCTTATGAATGACGCCCTTCTGCGAGGCGCGGACCATTTCCGGCTCGGCGAGCTTCATGGCGGCGAGGGCTGCGGCCTGATCGCCGCGGGCGATTGCCTCCTCGACATTGCGCACGGAGGTGCGCATGCGCGAACGGCGCGACTTGTTGACCTCGGTGCGGCGGATCGCCTGCCGCGCGGCCTTCTTGGCTGACTTGGTATTCGCCATTGACTATGGGACTCCGACCCGTGAACCTTAAGGATGCTTCGTCACGAAACTCCAGCAGCTGGGCCGGGCGAAGCGGAAAACCAAAACGCGCCGGAGCCGGCGCGAGAGCGGTCCCTTTGCCATCATATCTTGCGCGGGTCAACACTTATCCGTGCCGACCGCGCTAAAATGCCAGCGCACGCAGCGCGGCCCCGACCGGATGCGCCGAATCGAGCATCAGGCGCAATGCCATCGCGATTGAAACCGCGACGATGAGCGGGCGTACGAGCGCTCCCCCGAAGCGCAATGTCGCCCGCGCGCCCAGGAAGGCACCGGCCGCCGCTGCCAACCCCATGATCAGGCCGACCCAAATCAGGATATGCCCCGCCAGCGCGAAGAAGATAAGGGCGCCGAGATTGGAGGCGAGGTTCATCAGCTTCGTATGGGCGATGGCCCGCAGCATGCCGAAGCCGCACAGAAGGATAAGCCCGAGGAGATAGAAGGTTCCCGCGCCTGGCCCGAAAAGACCATCATAGACCCCAATGCCCAGCCCGATACTGAGCGTGAAAGCGCCAAGGCTCATGCGTGGCCGGGCATCGGCCTCGCCGAGCTGGGGCGAGCGCAGCACATAGAGCGCGATGGCGATGAGCAGGAAGGGGATGAATGTGCGCAGCAATCCGGCCGGCGCCAGATGGGCAAGCCCCGCTCCCAGCACGCCACCGGCAAAAGCGGCGCCGAAAAGCGGCAGGACCAGCACCTTCTCGATGCGCCCGGCACGCAGGAAGGTCAGCGTGGACGAGGCGACACTGAGCGTGCCCTGAAGCTTGTTGGTTGCAATGGCCGCGACCGGCGGAACGCCGCTCAGAAGGAGGGCCGGGACGGTGATCAGCCCGCCGCCGCCTGCGATCGCATCGACGAAGCCGGCGACGAAAGCCGCGAGCGCGAGCAGGATCACGCTCGCGAGCGGCAGGCCGAAATCGGGCAGAATGGAAATAAGAGAAGAGAGCATCGCCCGAATTTCGATGTGATCGTCTGGAGGGTCAGTCGTTGAAGTTCGGCTTACGCTTTTCGATGAAGGCCGCCATGCCTTCCTTCTGTGCCGGGCTCGCGAAAAGTCCCTGGAAGACGCGGCGCTCGAAACGTATGCCTTCGGCCAGCGTGGTTTCGAAAGCGCGATTGACCGCTTCCTTGTTGAGCATGACGACTTCCGGCGCGAAATCCGCGATGATCGCGGCGGCGGCAAGCGCTTCCTCGACCAGCTTCTCGACCGGAACGATGCGCGAGACAAGGCCGGAGCGCTCGGCCTCCGCGGCATCCATCATGCGGCCGGTGAGGCACATATCCATGGCTTTCGCCTTGCCGACCGCACGTGTCAGCCGCTGTGAGCCGCCGAATCCCGGCATGACGCCGAGCTTGATCTCGGGCTGGCCGAATTTGGCGTTCTCACCTGCGATGATGAAATCGCACATCATGGCGATCTCGCAACCGCCGCCGAGCGCGAAGCCCGCCACTGCGGCGATGACCGGCTTGCGAATCTGGGCGATACGATCGGGCGAAGCGCCGAAATCGCTGATATAGGTGTCGGGATACGAGAATTCCGCCATGGCCTTGATATCGGCGCCAGCGGCGAAGGCCTTTTCGGAGCCCGTCAGCACCATGGCGCCGATATTCCTGTCGGCATCGAAATGGCGAAGCGCCGCGACCACCTCGTCGATGAGCTGGGCATTGAGCGCGTTGAGCACCTGCGGCCGGTTGAGCCGCACCAGCCCGACGCGGCCATGGATTTCTGTGAGAATGGTCTCGAAGCTGGGAAGCGCGCTCATGTCGTCCTCGTCCTGATCTTGTATTGCTGATAGCGCGCCGTTGCGCGGCTGAACAGGGTGCATCCAACGCACTCGCACGGCTTGTGTCTGTCAGTCGGGTGACGTTCAGCCCTGGCAGGCGGGGCAGAAGAAGGTGGAGCGGCCGGCATGGGTCTTGCGGATGACCATGCTCTTGCAGCCCGTTTTCGGGCAGGGCTGGCCCTCCCGGTCGTAGACGCGGAAGGAATGCTGGAAATAGCCGAGCGAGCCATCC
This sequence comes from Pseudomonadota bacterium, assembly GCA_020161575.1. Lineage (GTDB taxonomy): Bacteria > Pseudomonadota > Alphaproteobacteria > Rhizobiales > Beijerinckiaceae > Rhabdaerophilum. Next base: position 340,107 of record JAIUNR010000002.1, on the reverse strand, counting down.
TCGTGGCGATAATCCTTCAGCGAGGAACCGCCGGCCGCGAGCGCATCGTTGAGGACATCGCGGATGGCGACAACCAGCCTTTCAGCCTCGCGCGGTTTTACGAGCATGGCGGATCGGTCGGGCGAGAGGCCCGCACGATGAAGCGCTTCGCAGACATAGATATTGCCGAGCCCGGCGATATGGCTCTGGTCGAGGAGGGCGGATTTCAGCGGCGTGCGCCTTCCTGCAAAGCGTGCGAGGAGATAGGCCGCGTCGAAGAGATTGCCGAGGGGCTCGACGCCGAGGCCGGCCAGGCTCGGATGGGTTTCGATCGTGGCGTCCGGCTCGAGCAGGACAAAGCCGAAGCGGCGCGGATCATTGAAGATCAGGCGCATGCCGTCATCCAGCGCGATGACCATATGGTCGTGCTGTTCGAGCCGCTCGATCTTGTGATGGAACCGGCCCTGCGCTTCCGCGCTTTCCGGGCGCAACACCAGAAGCCGTCCGCTCATGCCAAGATGGATGACGAGCGTTTCGTGCGTATCGAGCGGAACGAGCAGGTATTTCGCGCGTCGGCCCAAAATGCCGATGCGCGCGCCTTCAAGCCGTTCGGCGAGGCGTGTCGGGAAGGGCAGGCGCAGATCGGGCCGGTTGAGCGTGACATGCGCGATGCGTCGTCCTTCGAGATGCGGCGCCAGCCCGCGGCGGATGGTCTCGACTTCGGGTAGTTCCGGCATGACCCCTCGAACGCGAAGATTGGCATTAAATCGTTGCGCCAGCGTAGCGCGGGGCGAAAAGCTTCGCTATGGAAAGATGCGTTTCGCGTGAGGGAGGCGGCGATGGGAGAGACCACGCATTTCGGGTTCGAGAATGTGCGCCTCGAGGATAAACAGGCGCGCGTCGATGACGTGTTCCACAAGGTCGCCTCGCGCTACGACCTCATGAACGACCTGATGAGCGCCGGCTTCCACCGGCTCTGGAAGGATGTGCTGATCGGCATGCTGCGCCCGCCGAAAACCGGGCAATACCGCCATCTCGATGTCGCGGGCGGCACCGGCGACATCGCCTTTCGTATCCTGGAGGCGAGTCCCGTCACCAAAGTCGATGTGCTCGACATCAATTCCTCGATGCTCGATGTCGGCATGGACCGCGCGGGCGATCGCGGCTTTCAGGATCGCATCCGTTTCATCGAGGGCAATGCCGAGCAGCTTCCGCTGCCTGATCGCACCTACGATTCCTACACAATCGCTTTCGGCATTCGGAATGTGCCGCGCATCGACCTCGCGCTCAAGGAAGCGCATCGGGTGCTCCGGCGTGGCGGGCGTTTCCTGTGCCTCGAATTCGCGCCGGTCGAGACCCCGCTGCTGGATCGCGCCTATGACGCCTATTCCTTCAACGTCATCCCGCCGCTGGGCAAGATGGTCACGGGTGATGGCGAGCCCTATCGCTATCTCGTCGAATCCATCCGCAAGTTTCCGCGTCCCGAGGCTTTCGCCGACATGATCCGCGCGGCCGGTTTCCAGCGCGTCTCGCATCGCAGCCTCACCATCGGCATCGCGAATATCCACTCGGCCTGGAAACTCTGAGGCCAGCTTGTTCGCCGCGCTCCGCCACTCCCTTCATCTTGTTCATGTCGGCTATGTGCTGATGCGGGAGGGCGTCTTCGCGCTGATCCCGCGCGAGAAGGCCCCGCTTGGCCTGAGGCCGATGCTCTGGCTGCTCGGCATTCTGGCGCGGCGGGATGCCGGCGCGCGCGGCCAGAGGATCGCCGCCGCGCTGAACCGGCTCGGCCCTTCTTACGTGAAGACCGGCCAGTTCTTTTCCACCCGGCCCGATATCGTCGGCTTCGCGATCGCGAAGGATCTCGCGCTGCTTCAGGATTCCATGCCGCCCTTCCCGCTTGAGGAAGCGAGGCGCGTGGTGACGGAAAGCCTGGGCAAGCCTTTGGATGCCGTCTTTGCGGCGTTCGGGCCGCCGGTCGCGGCGGCCTCGATCGCGCAGGTGCACCGCGCCGAGATCGTGGAGGACGGGGTTCGCCGGGCGGTCGCGGTGAAGGTTCTCCGCCCCGGCATCTACCGCGTCTTCAAACGCGATATCGATGCGCAGGCTTTCGCGGCGCGCATGGTCGAGCGGTTCTTCCCCGCGTTGCGGCGGCTGCGGATCGTGGATGTGATCAAGACGCTCGAACGCACCGTGGTGCTCGAGATGGACCTGCGCTTCGAAGCCGCAGGCCTGTCGGAAATGGCAGAAAATACGGCGCAGGATCACGGCTTTCGCGTGCCCGTGGTGGATTGGGAGCGTTCGAACCGCGACTGCCTTACCATGGAATGGGTCGACGGGATCAAGCTCGCCGATCTCGCGGGCATGGATGCGGCGGGGATCGACCGCGTCGTGCTTGCGCGGATCGCGATGCAGAGCTTCCTTCGTCATGCGTTGCGTGATGGCTTCTTCCACGCCGACATGCATCAGGGCAATCTCTTCGCGGCGCGCGACGGGACACTCGTCGCTGTCGATCTCGGCATCATGGGGCGCCTCGGCTTCAAGGAGAGGCGCTTCCTCGCGGAGATTCTCTACGGCTTCATCACGCGCGATTACCGGCGCATCGCCGAGGTCCATTTCGAGGCCGGCTATGTCCCCGATCGACATAAGGTCGAGGATTTCGCGCAGGCCCTGCGCGCCGTCGGCGAGAAGATCCATGGTCGCAACGCGGCAGAAATCTCGATGGCGCATCTTCTCGGCCTGCTTTTCGAGATCACCGCCCTTTTCGATATGCAGACTCGCACCGAGCTTGTGCTGCTCCAGAAAACCATGGTGGTTGTCGAGGGCGTCGCGCGCAATCTCGATCCTGCCTTCGATATGTGGAAGGTTTCCGAGCCGGTCATCCGCGAATGGATCGAGCGCAATCTCGGTCCCGTCGGGCAGATCGAGGGGCTGGGCCGCGAGGCGATGAGCATGCTGCGTGCCGCCTCGCGTCTGCCGGATCTCGTGGAGCGCTGGGAAAAGGCGCTGGCGCGGCACGAGCAGGCAGAGGTATCTCCACCACCTGTCCTGCGCGCGCCCTATGCCTTGCCATTGACCATCGCGGCGTGGATCGTGGCTCTGGTCTTCCTATATTCGCTGTGGCGACCGGGGCTGTTTTTCTAGGGCGGCGTCCCGTGATGTTTTTTACGGGGATGAAAAGGAGATCGCGATGCTCGAAGGCCGTTCCATTCTTCTGATCATCGGCGGCGGCATCGCGGCCTACAAGGCGGCGGAACTCGTGCGACTCATCGCCAAATCGGGCGGCGCGACGCGCGTGATCCTGACCAAAGCCGGCGCGCAATTCGTCACGCCGCTGACGCTCGCGAGCCTCTCGGGCAACAAGGTCAACGAGGAGCTGTTCTCGCTCACCGACGAAATCGAGATGGGGCATATCGAGCTTTCCCGCGCGGCGGATCTCGTGGTGGTCGCGCCCGCGACCGCCGATCTCATGGCCAAGGCGGCCAACGGGATTGCCAATGATCTTGCTTCCACGACGCTGCTTGCGACCGACAAGCCGGTCCTGATGGCGCCGGCGATGAATGTGCGCATGTGGCTTCATCCCGCGACCCAGCGCAATCTCGAAACGCTCCGGCGCGACGGTGTCTCCTTCGTCGGTCCGAACGAGGGCGACATGGCCTGCGGCGAATACGGGCCGGGCCGCATGGCGGAGCCTGTCGAGATTCTCGCCGCGATCGGCGATCTGCTCGGCGCGAAGGGGATGTCCAAGGGAATGTCCAAGGGAATGTCTAAGGGAATGCCCATGCCGCCGCCCGCGCCGATCGCGGAGCTTGCGCCGCCCCGCCGGGGCGAGGGGTTGCTCGCGGGCAGGCATGTGCTGATTACCGCGGGGCCGACCCATGAACCCATCGATCCCGTGCGCTACATCGCCAACCGCTCCTCAGGCAAGCAGGGTTACGCGCTGGCCGAGGCGGCGCGGGCGGCAGGCGCGCGCGTGACGCTGGTTTCCGGCCCTGTGAGCCTGCCGGCACCCGCCGGCGTGATGCTGGTCAAGGTTGAAACCGCGCGCGAGATGGATCAGGCGGTGGAAGCGGCCCTGCCGGCCGATCTCGCCATCTTCGCGGCCGCCGTCGCGGATTGGCGCGTCAGGGAAGAGGCCGGGCAGAAGCTCAAGAAGGATGGTCAGGCCATTCCTCCGCTCCAGCTCGCGGAGAATCCCGATATTCTCGCGCGTATCGCGCGGCACCCGGATCAGCGTCCGCCGCTCGTGGTCGGTTTCGCCGCGGAAACCGAGAAGGTGATCGAGCATGCCAGCGCGAAGCGGATGCGCAAGGGCTGCGACATCATCGTGGCGAACGATGTCTCGCCTGCTTCCGGCGTGATGGGCGGCGATCGCAACCTCGTCCATCTCATCGCGGCGGAAGGGGTTGATACCCTGCCGGAGATGAGCAAAGCGGAGGTCGCTACCGCGCTGATCCGCCATTTCGCTGCCGTGCTCGCGGGCAGGAAGGAAAGTTGACGTGAACACTCCCAGCCCAAATCGCGCCAACCTTGGCCTCAAGCGCCTTCCCCATGCGCAGGACTTGCCGCTTCCGGCTTACCAGAGCGCGGATGCCGCCGGCTTCGATCTTGCCGCCGCCATTGCGGAGAATGCGCCGCTTACGCTCAATCCCGGTGCCCGCGCGCTGGTGCCAACCGGTCTCGTCTTCATGCTCGAACCGGGTTTCGAGGCGCAGATCCGCCCCCGCTCGGGCCTTGCGCTGAAGAACGGGGTTACCGTCCTCAACACGCCCGGCACTGTCGATGCGGATTATCGCGGCGAGGTGCAGGTTATCCTGATCAATCTCGGTTCGGTGCCATTCGAGATCACGCGCGGCATGCGCATTGCCCAATGCGTGATCGCGCCGGTGACGCAGGCCGTGATCCGCGAGGTGACCGCGACCGACGAGACCGCGCGCGGGGCTGGCGGTTTTGGATCAACGGGAGTTTGATCCTTTTTGAGCGGCAAAATAAAGAAGAATATTCTATTCTTGCCTCAAAAAACGTAATTTCAGGGAACTTGTTTCTTCTTTCGTCGAGCCTTAGCTTCCTGACAAGCCAAAACGGGAGTTTGTCATGTCGGGTGCTGCAACGAAGCCGGGTCGGGGCCGGGTCTATTCTTCGATCACCGAAACCATCGGCAACACGCCGCTCGTGCGGCTGGATCGACTTGCGAAAGCCGAGGGTGTGAAGGCCAATCTTCTCGCGAAGCTTGAATTCTTCAACCCCATCTCTTCCGTCAAGGATCGTATCGGCGTTTCCATGATCGAGGCGGCGGAAGCCGCTGGCCTGATCGCGCCGGGCAAGACCGTTCTGGTCGAGCCGACCTCGGGCAATACGGGGATCGCGCTCGCCTTCGTGGCGGCTGCGAAGGGCTATCGTCTCATCCTCACCATGCCGGAGACCATGTCGGTCGAGCGGCGCAAGATGCTTGTTTATCTCGGCGCCGAACTCGTGCTCACCGAGGGTGCAAAAGGCATGAAGGGGGCCATCGCCAAGGCCGAGGAGATCGTCGCGCAGACGCCGGGGGCCGTCATTCCGCAACAGTTCAAGAACCCGGCCAATCCGGCGATCCATCGCGCGACCACCGCCGAGGAGATCTGGAACGATACCGATGGCGCCGTCGATATCTTTGTCGCGGGGGTGGGCACGGGCGGAACGGTCACAGGTGTCGGGCAGGTGCTCAAGCCGCGCAAGCCGGGGCTCCAGGTGGTTGCGGTCGAGCCGGTGGAAAGCCCGGTCCTCTCTGGCGGCGAGCCCGGCCCGCACAAGATTCAGGGGATCGGCGCCGGTTTCGTGCCGGATATCCTCGATCGCGCCGTGATCGACGAGATCATAAAGATCGACAGCGCCACCGCGATTTCCACGGCGCGCCTGCTTGCGCGCACGGAAGGCGTGCCGGGCGGCATTTCTTCGGGCGCGGCGACGGCCGCCGCTCTGGAACTCGCCCGCCGGTCGGAAAATGCGGGCAAGAACATCGTGTTCATCGTACCTTCCTTTGCGGAGCGCTATATTTCGAGCTTGCTCTTCGAGGGGCTTTAATCGGCGCCATACCTTCCCGATGGCCATTGCAGCGATGCTCGCGATCCGCTAAACGGAACGCGAAGCACCCGTAGCTCAGCTGGATAGAGTGTTGGATTCCGAATCCAAAGGTCGCAGGTTCGAATCCTGCCGGGTGCGCCAATTCAAAAATTCCATCAGATCTGGCGGCATGTCGCCGTCCCGCTCGCCTGTGCGTTGCGCCAGAGCGTTGTTGGTCACCCTGTTCGGGTGCTTGGCGGGGTAGCGCTTGGCTGTCAGGCTGTGCGCGGCCTTGCGCAGCGCGAAGGCTGCTTGGCCGTATCGGTTTCAATTGAAAAGGATTCTGGCGGACAGGGAGGGATTCGAACCCTCGATAGAGTTGCCCCTATACACGCGTTCCAGGCGTGCGCCTTCAACCACTCGGCCACCTGTCCTACCGCTCGCCCGCGAGGGTGAGCCGATCCGGCCAAGCCGGAGCAAGGGCGCCTTATGACGGGCGCGGATGAAAAATGCAAGAAGCTCCTCGGCGATGCGGAGCAGTTTTTATCCCGGAGGGTTCTGCGTCCTCAAGGACATGTGATGAGGCCCTGGCCGGGATCTCTTGCACACTGGCAATGCGCGCTCCATTTGTGTGGCGTCGGTCGTGAGATGGAGGGCAAAAGCGTGTTCGGATTGAACAAAAAGCTTGAAATGCCGTCACGTTCGGAAGCCTTGCCGGGCCGGGCGGCCCCCATTCCCACCGCGCAGGCACATTTTGTCTCCGGCAGGCCAATCCAGCCGCCTTATCCCACGGGGATTGAAACCGCCGTTTTCGGGCTTGGTTGCTTCTGGGGCGCGGAGCGGAAATTCTGGCAGCAGGGGGAGGGTATCTGGGTGACGGCGGTGGGATATGCCGCCGGGCTGACCCAAAATCCCACCTATGAGGAAGTGTGCTCGGGGCTCACCGGCCATAACGAGGTGGTGCTTGTGGCTTTCGATCCCGCGCGCATCGGCTATGACGACCTGCTCCGTGTCTTCTGGGAGAACCATGACCCGACGCAGGGGATGCGGCAGGGCAACGATATCGGCACGCAATATCGCTCCGGCATCTATGTCACCTCGCAGATGCAACGCGCGGCGGCCGAGGCTTCGCGCGGCGCCTATGCGGCGGCGCTTGCCGCGCGTGGCTTCGGGGAGATCACCACCGAAATCGCCGAACTCGGCGCTTTTTACTTCGCCGAAGAATACCACCAGCAATATCTGGCGAAGAACCCCGGGGGGTATTGCGGCATCGGTGGAACAGGCGTTGCGTGCCCGATCGGACTCATGCGCGCGCCCTGAAGCGATCGGGCTTTGCAGGCGCGTCGGGCGGTGCTAATCGGCTCGTAAAAGCAATGGCTGGAGCAGGGGCGCGCCATGATCGAACGGTATCTTGAACGTTTCCTCTTCATGAGCCGCTGGCTGCTGGCACCGTTCTACGTGATGCTGGTCTTCGCGCTCTGCGGCCTCCTCGTGAAGGCGGGGCAGGAGACTTGGCATTTTGTCTCCCATTCCGTCACCTCGAGCGAGGCGGATGTCATTCTCGGCATCCTTGCCCTGGTCGATCTGACGCTGACAGGCTCGCTGATCGTCATCGTGATTTTCTCGGGCTACGAGAATTTCGTCTCCCGGATCGAGGTCGATACGACGCGCGACTGGCCGGAATGGATGGGCAAGATCGACTTCTCGGGGCTGAAGCTGAAGCTTTTGTCCTCGATCGTCGCGATCTCGGCGATCCAGCTGCTCAAGGGCTTCATGAATGTCCGCAACATGAGCGACCGCGAACTGGGCTGGCTCGTCGGGATTCATCTGGTTTTCGTGGTGTCCGGCCTTTTGATGGCCCTGACGGACCGCGCTTCCGGCGACAGCAAGCATTGAGGCCAGCCATCAGGCCGCGCGCGAGGCACCGCTGGTGGTGAGAATGGCGTAGAGCGCTGCGGGATCTTCGGTCTGGCGCAGCTTCTGCGCCATGTTCGGGGTGCGGAACAGGCGCGCGATCTTGGCCAGGGCCTGAAGATGGTCGGCGCCGGCATCCTCCGGCGCGAGCAGCACGAAGACGAGATCGACCGGCTCGCCGTCCAGCGCCTCGAAATCGATCGGCCGGGCGAGCCGGGCAAACAGCCCGACGAGCTTGTCCAGCCCGGCGATCCGGCCATGGGGAATGGCGATTCCCTGCCCGATCGCCGTTGTGCCCAGCCGTTCGCGCTGGAGCAATGTTTCGAAAACAGCCCGTTCAGACAAGCCGGAAACGCGCGCGGCTTCAGCAGCAAGTTCTTGAAGAACCTGCTTTTTCCCGTTGCCTTTAATCCCGGCAACCACCGCTTCCGGCACAATGAGGGACGCCACCGTCATAGGAACCCTCTACCCGAAGATCGAGGGAAGGGGAATTCCGATTTTGGCAATCCCCCTTCTTCTTCGCCGTCAGCCGATATCGACCCAACCGTAATGGCCATCCGGCCTGCGGTAGAGGACGTTGATGCGCGCCGTGCCGCTGTTGCGAAACACGAGGACCGGCGCGTCGGAGCGCTCGAAAGCGGCAACGGCCGTTGTTGTGGAATGTGACGGGGCGTTTTCCACGGGTTCGGCGATGATCGCGGCGCCGGCGCCCGTCATCTCGATGATATCGTCATCGTCGTCATCGTGGAAATCGTGGTTGGCATGGCCGTTGAGATAGGGTGCTTGCGAAGCGGCGAGTTCACCGGGTTTCTCCACCGGCTTGCGGTCGCGTTTGCGCTTGAAGCGGCGCAATTGCTTGGCGATCCGCTCGATCGCGATCCCAAGGCTCTGATAAGCATCGGCGGCTTCGCCCGAGACATGCATCACCGGGCCGTGATCGAAATGAACAGCGCATTCGGTCTTGAAGCCGAACCCGTCGCGCGTCACCGTCACATGCCCCGAATATCCCGCATCGACATATTTCCGTATGGCCTCGTTGAGCCGCCCCTCGGCCTGCCCGCGCAGGACGTCGCCGAGATCGATATTTTTTCCGGAAACGCGAATCGCCATGAAAGTAACCTTTGCCTTTGGATGGCCGGTCGCCTGCTGTGAGGCCTGCCGACCGATCGTCGTTGAACTAAGCCGGTGAACCGGCGGCGATGGCTTTGGCGGGGATTGTGTCGGGGATTCTCCTGTCTTGGTTGTTGAGTTGAGGCTACGTCCGCGCTTCCGGCAAAGTCAACGATCTGGATCATTGCGTTGCGGCAGGCGCGGCTTCGCTCAGCTGGCCCTCGCCTGCGGATGCGCGGCGAGTTTCTCGCGCCGCCGGATCGAGGAGGAGGCGATGCCCATCCCCTCGCGATACTTCGCGACCGTACGGCGCGCGATATCGATGCCGATCTCCTTGAGTTTGTCGACCAGGGCATCGTCGGAGAGCACCGCATTCGGTGCTTCCGCGTCGATGAGCTGGCGGATACGGAAGCGGACCGCTTCCGAGGACAGCGCCTCGCCGCCATCCGAAGAGGCGATGGCGGTCGAGAAGAAATACTTCATCTCGAACAGGCCGCGCGGCGTCGCCATGAACTTGTTCGCCGTCACGCGGCTGATGGTCGATTCGTGCAACGAGACCTGATCGGCGATGGTCTTGAGGTTCAACGGCCTCAGATGCGCCACGCCATAGGTGAAGAAGGCATCCTGCTGGCGTACGATTTCACTCGCGACCTTGAGAATTGTGCGGGCGCGCTGTTCGAGGCTGCGCACGATCCAGTTGGCATTGGTCCAGGCCTCGTCGATGAAGGTGCGGACTTCCTTCTGCTGGCCGTCCTGTGATTTCTTGCCGGAAACGCGGGCATAGAAGCTCTTGTTCGCCACCACCCGCGGCAGCGCGTCGGAATTCAGCTCGACCTGCCATCCGCCATCCGGCGTCGCGCGGACGAAGACATCCGGCGTCACGGGGTCGATGAGCGTCGCGCCGAAGATGAGGCCGGGCTTGGGATCGAGGCGCCGGATCTCGGCGATCATCTCGGCGAGATCTTCCTGATCCACCCCGCACAGCTTGCGCAGCTGGATGAATTCGCGCTTGCCCAGCAGATCGAGATTGTCGATCAGCGCCGCCATGGCGGGATCGAGCCTGTCCCGCTCGCGTAGCTGGAGACGCAGGCATTCCGCCAGATTGCGGGCGCCGATCCCCACCGGATCGAACCCCTGCACCAGTTCCAGCGCGATCTCGCAGCGCGCGAGCGGCACGCCGAGCCGCTCTGCCATGGTTTCGAGCGGTTCGAGCAGATAGCCGGTCTGGTCGATCTGATCGAGGATCTGCTGGGCGATCAGCCGGGTGAGGTCGTCGGTATCGGTGCAGCCGAGCTGATTGTCGAGATGCTCGTGCAGCGTGGAAGCCGCGGCACAGAAGGCTTCGAGGTTGGGATCATCGCCGTCGAGCGAAACGCCGCCGCCTCCACCGCCGGAAAGGTTCCAGAACGGCGAATCGCCCTGCGGCGCGAGCTGGTCGGACACGGCCTCGTCAGGGAAGGCGTTCTCGAAATCGGTGCCGGTCTCGCGTTCGAGGGTGGCGCGGTCGGCGGGCAATTCCTCGCCGGCCCAATCGCCGGGCTCGGCGTTGAGGGCGGTATCGTCGCGCGGGGCCTCGGGCGCGATGGGCGCCTCGTCGCTGCGCGAGTCGCGCTCGAGCATCGGGTTGCGCTCAAGCTCTTCCTCGATGAAGGATTGCAGCTCCTGGCTGGAAAATTGCAGCAGTTTGATCGCCTGCAGCAGCTGCGGCGTCATCACCAGAGACTGGCTCTGGCGCATCATCAATTTGGGACCGAGTGACATCGCCCCGTTCTGCTCCGCGACCAGACCGGCAATCTGCCGAATCATCCGATCAGCAGGCTACCCCGTTCGGCACGATTATTGCAGCACGTTCTTTGCGCAAAGATGAAAGCGATCGCGAGGATTTGGTGCTAGTCCTGTGCGGACTGGGTGCCGATCTGGCCGAATCGGGTCGATATCGAGCCTATCGCATTGTTTTAAAGCAGTTTATTTCAATCGGCGGGTATCCGCAGGAGCATAAAACGCTTTAGACCCCGCCATGGCGGTTGCGGATGCGCCGGACGACCAAGGCAATGGCAAGCACCGCGGCAGGCACCGTGATCCCCACCGCGAGATCAAGCGGCACGGGGAGGAGGCCGCCCTCCTTCACGCCTTTCAGCAGATAGGCGGCAAGCCCGACGACATAATAGCTGATCGCGGCAACCGAGAGCCCCTCGACTGTCTGCTGCAGACGCAGCTGAAGCCGGGTCCGCTCGCTCATGCTGGCGAGCAGCGCGTTGTTCTGCTTGGCGAGTTCCACGTCGATCCGGGTGCGCAGCAGGCTTGAGGCCCGCGTGAGCCGTGCCGCGAGATCGGCGAGATTGGCCTCCATCCGCTCGCAGGTGCGCAGGGCCGGCGCGTTGCGGCGATCAAGGAAGGAGGCGATGGCCGGCGCCTCGCCGGAAGCGGGCACATCGAACAGTTTGAGGCGATCCGCCAGGATCGCGCCATAAGCACGCGTGGCGCCGAAGCGGAAGGTCGTGCGGGCGATTTCCGCCTCGATCCGCGCGGTCATGTCGGTCAGGCGCATCAAGAGTGCATCGCCTTCCTCCAGCGTGCGCTGATGGACGAGATCGCCCGCCAGATCGGCAAGGCCCCGCTCGATCTCGCGGATGATCGGGCCGAGGCGCTGCGCTTCGGGAAGCCCGAGCAGCGCGAGCATGCGATAGAATTCCACCTCCATCACATTGCGCGCGAGGGCGCCGAGGCCCCGATCGGACAGCTCACGGTTGACGATGACGAAACGGACGAAACCGGCCTCGTCCGGCGTGAAATCGGAGGCAACGCGCGCCCGGCCACCTTCGAAGGATGACAGGGAAACAACCCCCGATTTCACATGGCTGAGCGCGGCTTCGCCCTCGCTTTCGCTGACAACGGAAAGATCCACCGAAACAAGATGCGGCCCCGGCTGCTCCGGCAGCGCGATGAGGCGGAGCACTTCGCCCCCCGAAAGATCAAGCCGCGCGGCTTCGCCGCTGAGCATGAAGACATAGCTCGTGAATTCGGTGTGCTCCTCCCAGCGGAACAGGCCGTGCGGCAGAGCCAGACGATGATGCCGTGCCCCCTGCGGCGCTGGGCTTACGCCATGGGCTTGGGCGAAAGCATCGAGCCGTGCGCGTAACTCTTCCGCGCCCGCTTCACCACGCAGGAAGGCAAAGGCGAGAATGCGCGCGGGTGCCTCCAGCCGGAAGAAAGGCCGCGCATGCGCCTCGGACAGAAGCGCCTCGCGCGCGGCATGGGACGAGAAGGGCGGGACGGCGATATCCGGCGGCACGGCATCCTCCGAGAAGAGCGGGACTCAAGCCCCACCCCATCATGCACGAGCGGATGCCGTTGGCTACTTGTTCACGGGCGATTCCGGGTCGAACAGGAAGGCCGTTAGGTCTTTCATCTGCGCTTCTGTCAGGAAACCGTGATAGCCGAAGCGCGGCATCGACGAGCAGGGGAAGACGGCCATCGAATTGTAGATCTTCGCATAGGTTGCCCTGGCTTCCTCGGGTGCGAATTTCCGGTCCTTGCCGTAATTGAGCAGCGAGGGGCCGAGCGTGCCATAGCTCAGTTCCGCCTTGTCCATCTGATGGCAGGCATAGCAATTGGCGCCGTTTTCCATCGGCCTGTCGGTAAAGGTGCCGCCGCGCCCGTTATTGGCTGTGCTGCGCCCTTTCTTCCAATCACCAAGGACATTGCCATCGGCCGGGAGCTTCACCGTCGCAAGCTCGCGCGCCTTCACCTTCTCGAATTCCGCCTGCGGCAATTCGTTGCGATATTGCGAGCAGATCGCCTGCGTTTCGTCGTAGGTGATGCGCTTTTCCCAGCCGTCAGGCGTTTTGGGCCACATGGCCCTGGTGTATTTTTCGAGCGTGGCGGCATTCACCTTGGGCTTGTCCTGCGCCTGGGCGGCGGGAAGCGCGAGCAAGGCGAACATGGCAAGGGTGAGGTGCTTTTTCATGGCTTTTTCCTTTCACCGCTTGATCGACGGGACCTGAAGCTCGCCGCCTTCAGCCTGCTTGACCAGAAAGAGCGTGAGCGCCGTCAATCCCTCCGAGAGATAGACCGGTTCAGGTGTCCGCATCTGGCGATAGCAATCCCATAGGCGGTGCTGCATGGTGCGCAGCTGGCTCTGGCTGACGCGGTAGGTCGGCCATGAGCCCATGGTCGCCTGCACGTCCTTGCCTTTTGCCTTCACGAGGTTGGGGAGGCCTTGCAGCCGGATGCGCCGGTCATCCTCGGAATGGCAGGTGGAGCAGGAGAAATCCATGAAATCGGAGCGGCGGTAGAACAGCGCCTCGCCCACCGCATAGGCTTCCTTTTCCTTCGGATGCGTGACCTGCGGGTTGAACTTCATCCCGCTCGACTTGTTGGCGATGAAGGCGACGAGATCCTCCATGTCGGAGATCTGCCCTTCGCGGCCGAAGCGGCGCTTGACCACATCCGCCGTGTCGAGCCCCTGGATGGCCTCCATGCAATGTTTCAGGCGCTGCTCGAGGTCCATCACCTTGTCGGTATCCGCAAAATAGCGCGGCAATTCGGCATAGGCGCCTTCGAGCTTGCCCGGCCCCTTGCCGAGATCGCAGGTCTCGAGGCTGACATTCTTCGTGCCGCGCTTGGTGCCCCAAAGGGCTTCACCGCGATCAACATTGAGGAAGCCGGGGTTGGACATCGGGTCCGACATCATCTGCCGGTACTTTTCGAGTTCCTTTTCAGTATCAACAGGGGTTTGCGCAGCGGCATGATGCGGCATCGCCAGCACCACGCCCGCGGCAAGAGCCGCTATCGCGATCAGACGCGGTTTCATCGTTTCCTCCTCGAGCCAGGGCGGTGCCGCGATGCAGCCCGCCTCTCCTTTTGCCGGATCCTTCGTGACGTGAATGACGGCGTAAGCTCTCTTTACATTCACAGAATTCGATATATTGATATGTCGAGATTGCGGTACAATTGCGCGACAAGTCAAGACGCACCGCCAAGCGAAAAGAGGAGGAACGGATGGCGCGAAAAGCAGCCACGACCCGACGGGAAACCCTGAAGGCCACCGCGATCGGCGCTTTTGCGCTTGCGATCGCGCCCCGCCTCGCCTTGGCGGATGCCGCCAGCGTCGACGCGGAAATCAAGAAACTCTACGGCGACAAGAAGCCGGCGGAAGGCAAGATCAAGCTCGATGTTCCGCAGATCGCGGAAAACGGCCTTGTCGTTCCGATCAATGTCGAGGTCGAGAGCGCGATGAGCGCGGCGGACCATGTGAAGACGGTCCATGTCTTCGCGGATGGCAATCCGCTGCCCGGGATTGCGAGCTTCACCTTCACGCCGGAAAGCGGCAAGGCGGCGGCCTCCACCCGCATGCGCCTCGCGCAGACGCAGAATATCATCTGCCTCGCCGAGATGTCGGATGGAAAGCTCTATTCGGCCAAGGCGCAGGTCAAGGTCACCATCGGCGGCTGCGGCGGCTGAAGAGCGAGCGAGGAAACCATGAGCAACAAGCCCACCCCCCGCGTCCGCGTTCCGGCCACCGCCAAGAAGGACGAGGTCATCGAGATCAAGACGCTGATCAGCCACGAAATGGAAAGCGGCCAGCGCAAGAGCGCCGACGGCCAGACCATCGCGCGCAAGATCATCAACACCTTCACCGCCTCGTTCAACGGCAAGACCTTCTTCGAGGCGAAGTGGCATCCGGCGATTTCGGCGAACCCCTATCAATCGTTTTTCTACAAGGCGAGCGAGAGCGGCGAGTTCACCTTTGCCTGGAAGGACGATGACGGTTCGACCTACGAATCGAAGGCCAAGCTGAGCGTGGGCTAGTTCCTGCGCTAAATGCACGCCCCGGCGACAGCCGGGCCGCTTCTCTCCCATCACAACAAGGACGCGCGACCGATCCCGTCGCGCGAACGGGAAAGCATGATTTCACGACGCGATTTCCTTCAGGCCGGTGCCGCCGCTTCCGCCCTGCTTGGCGCAGGTGGATATGGCTCGCTGGGTCGTCTCGCCGCGCAGCAGAAACTGTCCGAAGCCGAATTGCTGAGCTTTGCCTCGACGGGTAACGTCACACTCATCCACGTGACGGACCTGCATTCGCAGTTCATGCCCCTCTATTTCCGTGAGCCTTCGATCAATCTCGGCGTCGGCGAGGTGAAGGGCCTTGTCCCGCACGTCACGGGAAACGCCTTTCTCGACCATTACAAGATCGCGGCTGGCTCGCCGCTCGCCTATGCGCTGACCAGCGAGGATTTCGCGGCGCTTGCGAGAAACTATGGCCGCATGGGCGGGTTCGATCGCATCGCGCGCGTCATCAAGGCGATCCGCGCGGAGCGCGGGGAGAATCGCTGCCTGCTGCTTGATGGCGGCGATACCTGGACCAATTCCTGGACCTCGCTCCAGACCAAGGCGCAGGATGTCGTCGAGGCGATGAACCTGCTCAGGCCCGATGCGATGACCGGGCATTGGGAATTCACGCTCGGCGCCGAGCGCGTGAAGGAGATCACCGAAAAGCTCGCCTTCCCCTTCCTCGCCCAGAACATGCGTGACACGGAATTCGAGGACAAGGTTTTCGAGCCGATGAAGATGTTCGAGAAGGGCGGCGTGAAGGTTGCGGTGATCGGGCAGGCCTATCCGTACACCGCCATCGCCAATCCGCGCTGGATGTTTCCGACCTGGGCCTTCGGCCTGCGCGAGGAGGAGATGCAGAAGCAGGTGAACGACGCGCGCGCCGCCGGTGCCGGGCTTGTCGTCCTGCTCTCGCATAACGGCTTCGATATCGACCGCAAGATGGCGTCGCGCGTCTCGGGGATCGACGTGATCCTCACGGCGCATACGCATGATGCGCTGCCGGAGGTGGTGCAGGTGGGCAAGACATTGCTGGTCGCGACCGGCAGCCACGGCAAGTTCGTCTCGCGCCTCGATCTCGATGTGCGCGAGGGGGCGGTGAAGGGGTTCAAATACCGCCTGATCCCGATCTTCTCCGACGCGATCACGCCCGATGCCGAGATGGCGGCGCTTGTGAAGAAGCATCGCGCGCCCTACGAGGCGGAGCTGGGCAAGGTTCTCGCGAAAACAGACGGCCTGCTCTATCGGCGCGGCAATTTCCAGGGATCGCTCGATGATGTGTTCACCGACGCGATGCTGGAAGTGCGCGATGCGGAGATCGCGCTTTCGCCCGGCGTGCGCTGGGGCGCGAGCCTGCTGCCGGGCCAGAACATCACGTTCGAGGATATCACCAACGCTTCGGCGATGACTTATGCCAATTGCTACCGCACCACCATGAAAGGCGAGCAACTGAAGGCGATCCTCGAGGATATTGGCGACAATATCTTCAACCCCGACCCCTATTATCAGGGCGGCGGTGACATGGTACGCGTGGGCGGCATGGGTTTCACCATCGATCCCGGCGCCGCTTCCGGTTCTCGCGTCTCCAGCCTCACGCATCTCAAGACGGGCAAGCCGATCGAGGCCGCGCGCGAATATCGCGTCGCCGGCTGGGCCTCGATCAATCAGAATACCGAGGGGCCGCCGATCTGGGATGTCGTCAGCCAGTATCTTACCGCCAAGAAAACGATCTCCCCCCGCCCGCTCGACGCGGTGAAGGTGGTGGGTCCGTGACCGGGACAAGACCATGAGCGATCAATTCAAGCCTATTCCACCTTCCGAACCCGGAACCTCGCGCCGGCGCTTTCTCGCTGGCGCAGGTGCCGCCGGCGCGGCGGTCGCCGCCTCGGCCGGTGCCGCTCTCGCCCAGCAGAAACCTGATCCGCTGATCACGGATGTTCAGGACTGGAACCGTTATCTCGGCGACAGCGTGGCGGCGCATCCTTACGGCAAGCCCTCGAAATTCGAGAAGCATGTCGTGCGCCGCGATGTCGAGTGGCTGACGGCGAGCCGCGAAAGCTCGGTGAATTTCACGCCGATCCATGCGCTGGATGGCATCATCACACCCAACGGCCTGTGTTTCGAGCGCCATCACGGCGGCGCGCCGGAAATCGAGCCGTCCAAACACCGGCTGATGATCAACGGCCTTGTCGACAAGCCGCTGGTCTTCACGATGGAGGATCTCAAGCGCTTTCCCGGCCGCACGAGCAAGATCTTCTTCCTCGAATGCGCGGCCAATGGCGGCATGGAATGGCGCGGCGCGCAGCTCAATGGCTGCCAGTTCACCCACGGCATGATCCATAACGTGATGTATACCGGCATCCCGCTGAAAACCCTGCTCGACGAGGCGGGCGTGAAGACGAACGGCAAATGGGTGATGCCGGAAGGCGCCGATTCCGCCGCCATGACCCGCTCGATCCCGATCGAGAAGGCGATGAAGGATTGCATGGTCGTCTGGGCCATGAACGGCGAGGCGCTCCGGCAGGAGCAGGGATATCCGCTGCGTATCGTCGTGCCCGGCTGGGAAGGCAATATGTGGGTCAAGTGGCTCCGCCGCCTCGAAGTGGGCGACCAGCCCTGGCACCACCGTGAGGAGACTTCGAAATATACCGATCTCCTGGCCGATGGCCGTTCGCGGCGCTTCACCTGGATCATGGATGCGAAATCCATCGTCACCTCGCCCTCGCCACAGGCGCCGCTGAAATTCAAGGGGCCGAACGTGCTCTCCGGGCTCGCCTGGTCCGGGCGCGGGACGATCTCGCGCGTCGATGTCACGATCGATGGTGGCCGGAACTGGACGACCGCTCGTCTCGACGGGCCGGTTCTGCCACTCTCGCTGACGCGTTTCTATCTCGATATCGACTGGGACGGGCGGGAAATGCTGATCCAATCGCGCGCGATGGACGATACCGGCTATGTGCAGCCCACCAAGGACGAGCTGCGCAAGGTGCGCGGCACCAATTCCATCTACCATAATAACGGCATCCAGACATGGCTGGTCCGGGCGAACGGGGAGACCGAAAATGTCGAGATTTCGTAAGTTCTCCGCCTTCCTGCTGCTGGCCGTCCTCGCGGCTTCGCCGGCTCTCGCCAAGAAAGCCGGCCTCGGGCGCGAGGCGCTGCCGGAGGAAATCCTCGCCTGGGACACCGATGTGCGGGCGGATGGTGTCGGCCTTCCGGCCGGCAAGGGTTCGGTGAAGGCGGGCGAGGAAATCTATCTCCAGCAATGCGCCAGCTGTCACGGCGAATTCGGTGAGGGTGCCGGGCGCTGGCCGGTGCTGGTCGGCGGGCAGGGCTCGCTCAAGGGCGAGGGACCGGAAAAGACGATCGGCTCCTTCTGGCCCTATGCCTCCACGACCTTCGATTACATCAAGCGCGCCATGCCCTACGGCAATGCCCGCTCCCTCTCCGACGATGATGTCTATGCGCTCACTGCGTTCCTGCTGAACATGAACGGCGTGGTGAAGGAGGATTTCGTCCTCTCGAAGGAGAATTTCGCCAAGGTGAAGCTTCCGAACGAAGCCAATTTCTACGACGATGACCGCGAGAAAACCGAAAAGCACTTCTGGAACAAGGCGCCGTGCATGAAAGACTGCAAGCGCGAGGTGAAAGTCACGGGGCGCGCGCGGGTGATCGACGTCACGCCGGAAGACGGCAACAAGGCGATCAAGGTCGATTGATGGCGAGAGGAGGCAAAGCCAAGCCGATGCAGGGTTTCCGCATCCATCTGGCGAGCATGTTGCTGGCGCTTGTTTGCGCGCAGGCGGCTTCTGCCAGCAACACCACGAAGGGCGACAAGGCCTTCGGGGAATATCTCTCCTCGCTTTGCGTCACCTGCCATCAGATCACCGGGCGGGCAACCGGCGGCATTCCGCCGATCATCGCCTGGCCGGATGACCAGTTCATCGCGGTGATGAATTCCTACCGCAACAAGGACCGTGAAAATCTGGTGATGCGCAACATCGCCGCACCGCTCACGGATGAGGAAATCGCCGCGCTCGCCGCGTATTTCGGCAGCCTTCCCTATCAACCCGCGCCGTAACAGGCCCATAAAAAGCGAAAACCGCACTCGATAAAGGGAGATGACCATGACGACCCGCAGAACCATGCTGATCGGTTCCAGTGCCTTCGCCGCCGGGGCGATGCTCGGCATGCCGGCTGCCCTGGGGCAGGCCAAGCCCCGCGTCGTGGTGATCGGCGGCGGCGCCGGTGGTGCCACCGCCGCGAAATACATCGCCAAGGACAGTCAGGGCGCGATCGAGGTGGTTCTTGTGGAGCCGAAGGACAGCTTCGTCACCTGCTTCCACTCGAACCTTTATCTCGGCGGTTTCAAGACCTTCGAGGAAATCACGCATAAATACGACAAGCTGGTCTCGAATTACGGCATCCGTCATGTCCGTCAGATGGCCTCGGCCATCGATCGCGACAAGAAGCAGGTCGTGCTCGCGGACGGCACCCGGATCGACTATGCGCGCGTTGTCATCTCGCCCGGGATCGACCTCAAATATGACAGCGTGCCGGGATGGGGGAAGGAGCATGAGGAGGTCATGCCCCATGCCTGGATGGCCGGGCCGCAGACGCAGCTCCTGCGCAAACAGCTCGATGCGGTCAAGGATGGCGGCACCATCGTGATGATCGCGCCGCCGAACCCGTATCGCTGCCCGCCGGGGCCCTACGAGCGCGTATCCATGATGGCGCACCAGCTCAAGGCGAGCGGGCGGACAAAATCGAAGATCTTCGTGCTCGATCCCAAGGAGAGCTTCTCGAAGCAGGGCCTGTTCCAGCAAGGCTGGGAGCGCCATTATCCCGGCATGGTCGAATGGCTGGGGCCGAAGGTGCATGACGGCATCAAATCGGTAGACCCCAAGACGATGACGGTGACGACCGGCTTCGAGACCTATACGGGCTGCGCCCTCGTCAACGTGATTCCGGCGCAGATGGCGGGCAAGATCGCGCGCGATGCCGGCCTTGCCAATCAATCCGGCTTCTGCCCCGTGGATGCCGAGAACATGCGCTCGACGATCGATCCCAATATCTATGTTCTGGGGGATGCCTCGATCGCGGGCGATATGCCGAAATCCGCCTTCTCCGCCAACAGCCAGGCCAAGGTGGCGGCGCTGATGGTGCGTGGCGAGCTGATCAATGCCCGCACCTTCCCGGCGCGCTACGCCAATACCTGCTGGAGCCTCATCGCGCCCGACGATACGGTGAAGGTGGGCGGGCGCTACGAGCCCAAGCCGGACAAGATCACCGCCGCCGAGACCTTCGTGTCCAAAACCGACGAGAATGCCGAGTACCGCAAGCAGATCCAGGCCGAGAATGTCGGCTGGTATTCGGGGATCATCGCCGACATGTTCAGCTGAGCCGGAGAGGGCGCCGTCGGGCGCCCTTTTCCTATCGGTCGCGTAGGGGAGAGCCGTTTTCCGGCAGCATGATCTCAACCCGCGTGCCGGTTCCCGGGCGCGTGGTCATCGCAAGATCGCCGCCATGCAGGCGCGCGATTTCCCGCGCGATAGGCAGGCCAAGACCCAGTCCTTCCTTCGCGCGCGCCAGCGACATATTCTCCTGTGAAAACGGCGCCAGACACGCGGGAATGCGCTCCGGGTCCATGCCCGCGCCGTCATCGATGATGCGCAGCACGATTTGCCCTTCCGGGCCTCGCCCCGCTTCCAGCTCGATGGTGGTAAGCCCCTCGGCATGGCGCAGGCAATTGTCAATCAGCCGGACAAGCGCGGAGACCATGAGCGGCTGATCGACCGCGATTCGCCAATCTGGCGCGCCGGGTGCAAGCAGGATCCGCACACCTGCACGCTGCGCCTGCGCCTGGCGATGCTCCATCGCCTCGTCGAGCAGCCAGCCCGGCGCAGCCTGATCGAGAGCAGGCTGCACCCGGCCTGAAATGAGGTCGGAGAAAATGGTCATGTCCGAGAAGCAGGCTAGAAGACGCTCCCCTGATTCCTGCACGAAGCCCAGTTGCTCCTTGAGCAGCGAGACATCGCCTTTCGCCTGTGCTTCCGCAGCGAGGCGTGTAAAGCCGACAATGGCGCTCAGCGGTGTCTTCATTTCATGGCGTACCACCGCCAGCATGTTGTCCTTGGTGCGTGCAAGCGCCTCCACCTCAACCTGCGCCTGTCGCGCGGCGACCTCATTGCGCGAGGCACGGTAGACGAAGCGCAGATAGTGATCGAGCAACGGCCAGTTCACCGGCTTGACGACGAAAGAAGAAGCGCCCAGCTCATAGGCGCGATCGATGGCCATCGAATCGTCGCGGCTGGTGACCATGATGATCGGGAGATCGCGGTGCGCCGCCATCTTGCGGGCGGCGGCGATGACCTCCAGCCCGGTCATGTCAGGCATTTCCATATCGACGATCATGACATCGAAGCTTGCCTGCGAGAGATGAGACAGCGCCTCCGAGCCGTTCGCGCCCAAAGTGACATGCCGCCCGCTGATGGACAGGAACATGCGCGAGGTTTCGCGGTAGATCGGATCATCATCCACAACAAGAACGCGCAACGCGCCGCTTCGCGCGGATTTGCTCTCGGGGTGCAGATTGACGGCCAAGGACATGGTTCTCACCTAAACTGGCTCAACCATAACGAGCGGAATTTTAAGCCGCCGTTACCGTGTTAACGGGAATATCAGCGTTTTGCACGAAGTTGCTTCAAACCTGAACCGGATTTGCGCCGCTGTGTCTATTCGCACGAAACTCCTTGCGCTTGTCATCCTCTCCGCCGTGACATCCGCGCTGATTGTCGCCGGGATTTCGGTGTGGCGCGACGCGCAGGCCTTCACGCAAGGCAAGCGTGCGGAAATCGAGGCCACGGCAAGTATCTTCGCCTCGGCGGTGGCGGAGGCCATTGAAACGCGCAAGCGGGGTGACGCCTTGCGCGTGCTGCGCGCCATCGCTCGGATTCCGGGCGTCTTGAGCGCCAGCATCGCTCTGGTCGACGGGCAGGTTTTCGCGGAAATGGGTGATCCGATCCTGCTCCATCAGGAGAGTGTGCCGGAAGGCCGTGGCTTGCTTTCAACCATCGCGCTGCTCGGCCAGAAATCCGTTACCGTCTCCGTGCCGATCGTTTCCGGCCCGAGCCTGATCGCCACGCTGACGCTTTCCGCGGATGCGACCCAGATCCGAACCAATGCTCTGCACAGCCTGAGGAGTGCGCTGCTGGCCGCGTTGATCGCGGTCATCTTCGCCTTCTTCCTCGCCTACTGGGTCCAGCGCTCGATCGTGATGCGCATCGCGGGCATCACCCGCGCCATGGATCATATCCGCCAGCGCCACGATTTTTCCGCGCGTCTTCCTGATGCAAAGACGGACGAGCTTGGTGCCATCGCCACTTCCTTCAACGCCATGCTTGGCGAAATCGGCATTCGCGACCAGCGCCTTGCCGATCATCGCGCCCATCTCGAACAGGAAGTGGCGGAGCGCACGCACGACTATCGCGTTGCCAAGGAAAACGCCGACAGCGCCAATGCCGCGAAATCGGATTTCCTCGCCACGATGAGCCACGAAATCCGCACGCCCATGAACGGCATCCTGGTCATGGCGGAATTGCTGGCGGCCTCCGATCTCCAACCCAAGCAGAAGCGCTTTGCCGATGTGATCGCGCGGTCAGGCTCGTCCCTGCTCGCGATCATCAACGACATCCTCGATTTTTCGAAGATCGAGGCCGGCAAGATCCAGCTCGAACGCATGCCGGTTCTCGTCGATGATATCGTCGAGACCATCGCGCAGCTTTTCGAGGAAAAGGCGCGCTCCAAGGGGCTTGATCTCGCCACCTTCGTCGCGGCCAACATTCCCGCGCGGATCGGCGCCGATCCGGTCCGGCTCAACCAGATTCTTTCCAACCTCGTCAACAACGCGCTGAAATTCACGGAAAGCGGTTCGGTGACGCTCAAGGCGATGCGCGATCCCCGGCATGCCGGCAACATCCTCTTTTCGGTGGAGGATACCGGAATCGGCATTCCCGAGGAAAAGATCGCCGGCGTGTTCGATGCGTTCAGCCAGGTGGACGAGACCACGACCCGCCGCTTCGGGGGCACCGGCCTCGGGCTTGCCATCTGCAAGCGCCTTGTCGATGCCATGGAAGGCGAGATCTATCTCGAAAGCAAATCCGGCGAGGGCACGACCTTCTTCGTCTCGCTGCCGATCATCCGCGTCGATCGGCTCGATACGGATCGCGCGCCCCGGCGCTTCGCCTCCGGGCGGGCGCTCGTCGCGGTTTCGGGCGCCGCCACGCAGCTCACGCTCTCGCGCTATCTCGAGGAGATGGGCTTCGAGGTTGCCGATCCGGTCTCGGACAGCCGGCAGGGGCATCCGGGGGATATCGCCCTGCTGGTCGCGGATGCGGAACTTCTCTCCGACCCCGGAATCCAGCCTCTGCTGCGCAAGGCGCCCACCCTCGCCATCGGACGCTTCGGCGACGCGCAAATCGATACCGTGATCGAGAAGGGACTGGCGCAAGGGCAGATCCTGAAGCCGATCTCACGCCGCGAACTCAGCGCCACGCTCGGCGATCTCCTCGCGGGCAAGATCGCCCGGCGGGATCAAGGCACGCACAGCCCCGATTTCCCTCGTTATCCCGATCATCTCGTCCTGGTGGCCGACGACAATCCCGTCAATCGCGAGGTCGTCATCGAGACCCTGAGACGGTTCGACCTTTCCTGCGACACCGTGGCCGATGGCCGTGCCGCGCTCGCCGCGGTGAAGGCGAAATCCTACGATCTCGTTCTGATGGACGGCTCGATGCCGGAAATGGACGGTTTCGAGGCAACCGCCGCTATCCGCGTCTGGGAGAATGAGAATGCGCGGGTGCCGGTTCCCGTCGTTGCCCTCACGGCCCATGTCGTGGGCAGCCACGCGCAGGCATGGAAGCAGGCGGGCATGCAGGATGTGCTTCACAAGCCCTTCACCCTTCAGGCCATGGCCGCGATCCTGTCGAGATTTCTCGTCGGTCCGGGCAGGATGGCCGGGGCGGTTCAGCCTCTCCCCCCTCCGGTCGTGCCGGAAAGCCCGGCGCCTGCATTGCCGCCGCCGGCAGCAGAAGCGCTGCTGCCCCAAGAGGATGAACGGCTTGATCCGGCGATGACCCGCCAATTGCTCCAGCTCGGCGAGATCGGCGGCAAGGATGCTGTCTTGCGCATTTATAGTCTCTATCTTGAGAACGGCCCCGAAGCCTTGAGTGCTATCCGCGCTGCGGTTGGAGCGGCGGATTCCCCTGCGATCGCGGCGAGCGCGCATGCGCTCAAATCCATGAGCTTGTCGATCGGCGCGAAAACGGTGGCAGCTCTGGCTTCAACGCTTGAGAAAACCGCGCGCCTGCATACCGGCGAGGATGCCAACGCGCTCCTCGCTCTGATCGAGCAAGCGCTTGACGAGGCCTATGACGCGATCCGTGACGTGATCATGACGAACGCGCTGGCACCTGCCGCAGAGACAGAGCATCGCGCCGCTGTCTGAATTGCGACGGGCTCAGCGCGGCAATTCCTCCTTGCGCAGGAAGAATACCTCTCCCTCGCTCTCCTCGGTATCCACCCAGAAGAACGGCGTTTCAGGGTAAGCCGCCTCCAAAGCGGGGCGTCCGAGCCCGACCTCGCACAAGAGCCCGCCCTCTGGCTTGAGGAACGCGCCTGCCCCGGAAAGAATGCGGCGGGTAATGTCGAGGCCATCCGCGCCGGAGCCGAGCGCCATGGCCGGCTCGTGGCGGAATTCCGCCGGCAACATCGCCATGGTTTCCTCGTCGACATAGGGCGGGTTGGTGAGGATGAAATCGTACCGCGCCTTGGCGAGCGGGGCGAACAGATCGCCCTCATGCAGCTTCACGCGGTCTTCGAGGCCGTAATCGGCGATATTCTCGCGCGCGAGTGCGGCTGCTTCCGGCGAGAGTTCTACGGCATCGACGCGCGCATTGGGGAAGGCATGGGCGGCGAGGATCGCAAGCGAGCCGCCGCCAGTGCACAGATCGAGCACGCGCGTAACCACCTGCGGGTCCTCGACCAGCGCCTGCGCGCCGCCGGTGCCGTCGAAGAGCGGAGAAAACAGCAATTCCGCGATGAAGGAGCGGGGCACGATGGCGCGCCTGTCGCTGCGGAAGGAAAAGCCGTGGAGATAGGTACGCCCGGTGAGATAGGCGGCGGGAACGCGCTCCTCGATCCGCCGTGCGAGGCGATCGCCGAGCAGCGCTTTCTCGCGCGATGTCAGCCTCGCATCGGCGAAGGCGTTGAAATCATCGGGCGGCAGGTTGAGGCTTTCGAGAATGAGGAACGCCGCTTCGTCGAGGGCGTTGGTCGCGCCATGCCCGTGATGCAGTTCCGCCGCGCGGAAAGCCGAAACCGCATAGCGCAGCACATCGCGGAGGGTGCGAAGCTCTTCGATCTCGCGTCTTGGTTCGGCACGGTTTCGAGTCATGGTGGATCCTGTTTTCGAGCCCGCAATAGGAAATGCGCGCTCTGCCTGCAAGCGCTATCGCGGCTCGGCGAGCACGGTGAGGCAATGATCGTCTTCGAACCGCCAGAGAAGGCTAAAGGTGGAGCCAGCCAGCTCCGGGATCTTTTCCGCCTGCGGTACAAGCAGGAGAGAGGCGTGATCGAGTCTTGCAAGACGGACATCGTGAAAGCCGAGGAAACGGCGCAATTGCGGATAAACCGCCTTGTAGAACGCCTCCTTCGCTGAAAAAATCAACGTGAGAAAGGCGGCAAAGGGCATATCCACCGGGCGCAGGGCGATTTCGCTTTCCTCCACGATCATCCGCGCGAGCGGGGCGGCGCGCGCTTCGTCCATCATGGCTTCGAGATCCACCCCGAGCCGCGCGTAATGCGCCTCGCTCGCGACGAGCGCGATCGCGCGCGATTTGGTGTGGCTGATCGACCCGATAAATCCCGCTGGCCAGATGGGGCTGCGATCCGTGTGGACGGCGATATCCTCCCATTTTCCCGAGAGAGCCTCCAGCGCGAGCATGGCGCAAAGGCGCCCGGCGAGAAACTCGGCGCGACGGATGGCGACGGCACCCCGAAGTTTGTCAGGGATCGAGAGAGGCCGGCAATCGGATCGGGGATAGGAGAGATCGAGGCCCTGCCACGCGCCCGCCTGCCAGAGGGCGGGTGAACAGAAGAGCGCGTCCGGTGCTTCATTGTTCGAAAGCGCGAAGGCGCAGGCGCGCGCTTCGAGCGCGGTAAGCGCGAACGGGGCGGCATTCTGCGTCCCGGAGATGATCACGTATCGGCGGCTCCGTTGAGGGAACGTATCGCGCCGATCAGCCCTGCGGTGCCACCATCCAGCGTGGAGAGCCCGGCCCCGGTGGCAAGTGGCGCGGCGAGTTTCGTCGCGAGTTCCTTGCCCAGTTCGACGCCCCATTGATCGAAGGGGTTGATGCCGAAAATCACGGCCTCGACAAACACGCGATGTTCGTACAGCGCGATCAGGCGCCCCAAGGTGAACGGATCGAGCTTGCGATAGAGCAAGGTGAGCGAAGGCCGGTTGCCCGCGAAGACGCGATGCGGATTGCCGCCCGCCTCCGTAAGATCGCGTCCGCGCATCAGCGCCTGCGACTGGGCGAGGCAATTGGCGACGAGCAGGGCATGGTGCTGGGCGAGATGTTCCTCATGGCCCTGAGCCGCGATCAGGAACTCGACCGGCACCACATCGCTGCCCTGATGCAGCAGCTGGAAGAAGGCGTGCTGGCCGTTCGTGCCCGGCTCTCCCCAGACCAGCGGTCCGGTCGCGCCGGTTACGGGTTCTCCGTCCTTGCAAACGGACTTCCCGTTCGATTCCATATCGAGCTGCTGGAGATAAGCCGGAAAGCGCGCGAGACGCTGGTCGTAAGGGATGATCGCGCGGCTGGGATAGCCGCAGATGTTCCGGTGCCAGATTCCGACCAGGGCCAGCAGGACCGGCAGGTTTTCCGCAAGCGGCGCATCGCGGAAATGGCGGTCCATGGCGCCGGCGCCTTCAAGGAAGCGCGAGAAATGCGCGGACCCGATCGCGATCATCAGGGGCAGGCCGATCGAGGACCAGATCGAATAGCGCCCGCCAACCCAATCCCAGAAACCGAAAGCCCGAGATGGGGGAATGCCGAAAGCCTCCACCTTGTCCAGAGCGGTCGAGACGGCGCAAAAATGCGCGCCGACGGCTTTCTCCCCCAGCCGCTCGACCAGCCAGCTCCGGGCGGAGCGGGCGTTGGTCATGGTCTCGATCGTGGTGAAGGTCTTGGAGGCGATGATGAACAAGGTGGTCGCGGCATCGAGCGGCGCGAGCGTATCCGCGAGATGCGCACCATCGACATTTGAGACGAAATGCAGCCGGGGACCGTCATGGTAGGGATGCAGCGCAAGCGTCGCCATGACCGGGCCGAGATCGGAGCCGCCGATGCCGATATTCACGACATCGGTGAAGCGACGACCATTCGCGGCGTGGATGCTTCCATCGCGAATTCCTTCCGCGAAGGCAAAGCAGGCGTCCCGCGTGGCCACGATCGCGGGGCGGATGTCCTTGCCCTCGACAAGCCGGGGCGAGGCATCGATATCGCGCAAGGCGACGTGCAAGGCCGCCCGATCTTCCGTCGTGTTGATCCTTTCGCCTGCGAACATGGCGTCGCGTGCGGCAACAACCCCCGCTTCCTTGGCCAGTTCGATGAGCGCGGCATGCACCGCTTCATCCATCGCGCATTTGGAATAATCGAGCAGAAGATCGTCGAACGAGGCGGAAAAGCGCCCGAAACGCGCCGGGTCCCGGTCGAAAAGCGCGAGGATGGAGGTATCGGCAAGCCGCTCACGCGCTGCCCTCAGCGCGGCAAATCGGGAGTCGAGTCGCATCGTTCTGGCCCTGGCGCAAGAATGGGGCGCGCCCCGTTGGAAGGCGCGTCACACTCCGCTTATCCGATCTTTCCGCGCATCGCTACGAGATAGAGCGGCGACCCGGCACCGTGGCGAGGACCAGCGCTCAGAGCGGCGCCAGCCCGGCCTCGATCTCCGCGCGGCGATGGGCGAGGAAAGGCGGCAGGGACAGGGATTGCCCCATCGTTTCCTTCGGCTCGTCCGCGTCGAAGCCGGGACCGTCGGTAGCGATCTCGAAAAGCACGTGGTTGGGCTCGCGGACATAGAGCGAGCGGAACCAGAACCTGTCCACAGGCCCCGATGAGCGCAATCCAAGCGCCTCATAGCGAGCGATCCAGGCCGCGTATTCGTCATCGCGCGTGCGAAAAGCGATGTGATGCACGCCGCCTGCGCCGGGTCCGGTACGCCGCAAATGGGGCTCGACCGCGATATGCAGTTCCTTGTCCGCGCCACCATTTCCCATTTCGAACACGGCAATCGTCGTGCCGTCCGGTCGCTGGTAGTGGCGGGAGAGGGCCATGCCGTAGAGCGTCGTTACAAAACGTTCCGTCGGACCAAGATCGACGACGCTGATCTCGACAGGGCCGAGACCGAGGATCTGGTGTGCCGCCGGAATATCGGTGCCGGCCCAGGGGGCGCCGGGCAACGAGGCGGGATCGGCGATGAGCGCGAGGCGTTGCCCCTCGTGATCCTCGAACAGGAGGCTTGCGCGGCCATCGATTTCAAGGATCGCCTCCTGCTTCACATGATGATCCGCAAACCGCTTCTGCCAGTAATCGAGGCTTTGAGCGTCGCGCACGCGCAGCATGGTGCGGGTCACCGCCTGCGTGCCGCGCCGCTCGGGCAGGGTAGGGAATTCGAAGAAGGTGAGGTCGGTGCCCGGCCTTCCCTCGCCATCGGCGTAAAAGAGGTGGTAGACCGAAACATCATCCTGATTGACGGTCTTCTTCACCAGCCGCATGCCCAGCGCGCCGGTGTAGAAATGGTGGTTCGCGCGGGCATTGGCGGTCACCGCCGTGACGTGATGGATGCCGTGAAGCATGAGCGGAGCAGACATTTGGGCCTCGCTGGTTTCGTTTGACACCAATATAGGGTTGGAGTCAGCAGATTTCCCGTGCATTGGCGCAAACCGGCTTTGAAGCGCGCGGCCCTGAACGGGGCAGATTTGCGTTTCGGGATAATTGCTTTATGCAGCCGCGCCGAGAGAGAATTTCCAAGCCCGGACAAAGCCATGACCATCCGTCTTCATCGCGGCGACCTCGCCAAGCCCATCGCACCCGGCTCCGTCGTCGCGATCGATACCGAGACGCTCGGCCTGATCCCGCATCGCGACCGGCTTTGCGTCGTCCAGCTTTCGACCGGGGACGGTACGGCGGATGTCGTGCAGATCGCACCGGGGCAGCGCGAGGCGCCGCATCTCGTCGCGATGCTGGCGGACTCGTCGATCCTGAAGCTCTTCCATTTCGCACGGTTCGATCTGGCGGTTCTGCGCCATACCTTCGGCGTGATGCCTTCGCCTGTCTATTGCACCAAGATCGCCTCGCGCTTGACGCGAACCTATACGGACCGGCATGGCCTGAAGGATATCACCCGCGAATTGCTGGGCGTGGAGCTGTCGAAGCAGCAGCAATCCTCGGATTGGGCCGCCGAAACGCTCACCGAGGCACAGCTCGCCTATGCCGCTTCCGATGTGTTGCACTTGCATGCGCTCAAGGCGAAGTTCGACACGATGCTCGCGCGCGAAAACCGCACGGCGCGCGCGCAAGCCTGCTTTGATTTTCTGCCGACCCGTGCCCAGCTTGATCTCGACGGTTGGCCGGAAGCAGATATCTTCGCGCATAGCTGACAGGATTTGGCAGGGCGTCAGGGTTCGCTAAATCTTTGCACCTTGCAGTTCATAACGGCCTTCGGCCACAACTTCGCCTGCTTTGGGCGGCGAAGCTCGCGCCGGAGAGGATCGAGGCCCGATGGCGGCACTTGGCACAGGCATGGATCTGAACGGATTGCCGTCACATCTGGCGGACAACCCGGCCTTCCGCGCGGCGCAGCGCCATTCCCGGCGCGTGCGCATTTATCGGCGTGCGATCCCCGTGCTCAGCCTCGCGGCTGTCGCCTTTCTCGTGATGCGGAGCTTTTCCGGGTTCTGGGGCGGCGTGGAGGCCCAGGTGGAAGCTGTGGGGATTTCCGGCACCAAGGTGGTGATGGAAAAGCCGCGCCTTTCCGGTTTCAAGCGCGATGGGCGCTCCTACGAGCTCACCGCGACGAGCGCGCTTCAGGATCTGAAGACCCCCAATACGGTCTCCCTCGATACGCTCAACGCCCGCATGCAGACCGGCAATGACGGCTGGGCCGATCTTGCCGGCGCCAAGGGTGTCTATGACAGCAAGATCGAGCGGTTGGAGGTCGATGGCGGCGTGAATGTCCGCACCGATGGCGGCCTCAACGCGACCCTCAAGGATGCCCGGATCGAGTTCAAGGCCGGCACGATCACCACGGACAAGCCGGTTGAAGTCACCATGCCGCAGGGCAATGTCGGCGCCCAGCGGATGGAATTGCTCGACAACGGCAAGCGACTCGTTTTCGAAGGACGCGTGCGTTCGGTTTTCGTGAACCCGAACGCGAAGGGCACCGTGCCGGAAGCTGAAGCTCAGGAACCGGCCGCGCCGGAACAAAAGGAATGATGATGGCGCGTCTCTCCGCCCCCTCGATGACGCTCTGCGCGACCTTCGGCGCGCTGGTTCTCGCCTCCGGCATCGCGATGACCGGGTTGCACGCGCCCGCGCAGGCTCAGGGGGCTGCGCCTGCCGCCAAGGCGAAGGGAAAAGGAACGCCCTTCGCCGGTTTCGGAGGCAATTCGAAGGAGCCGATCCGCATCGATGCCGGCAAGCTCGAAGTGTTCGACAAGGAGAATCGCGGCGTTTATTCCGGTGACGTTATCGCCACGCAGGGGCAGAGCACGTTGCGCTGCCCCACCATGACCTTCCACTATACGAGCGGCGCCATGAAGAAGGCCGGCGCGGCGCCTTCCCCCGCGGGTGAAGGCACGGCAATCAGCAAGATCCATTGCTCCGGGCCCGTGAGTGTCACCTCCGGCACCATGGCGGCCACGGCCAATGCGATGCTCTATGATGCCGAAGTCGAAACCGTGACCTTCACCGGCAATGTCGTGATTTCCGATTGCGACAATGTCCAGCGCGGCGAGCGCGCGGTCTATGATGTCAAGACCGGCCGCGCGACCGTGGATGCCGGCGCGAAAGGGCGTGTCCAGGGCGTCTTCACGCCCGGCAGCGAGGATAAGAAGAAGGCGGGCGGCGATTGCCCGGCGCGCTGATCATCTGTACGACGTGACGCCGCGCGCTTTGTGCGCTAGATCAACATGATACAACAACCGATGACGGCACGGCCGGGCGGGCGGTTTTCGGAGCGCGGTGCGTGCTGGGGTCATTTCTGAGACGAGCGAAAAAAGGGGAGCCCTCCGCGAAGGAGACTTCGCGCGCCGGCACGATCCAGCCTGTTCTTCCCCGCGCGGTCCGCGAGGCCGCTCTGGAAGGCGAGGGCGTGCTCGCCGCCTATTCGCTCGGCAAGACCTATGGCAAGCGCAAGGTTGTCAAGGATGTGAGTCTCAATGTCCGGCGGGGCGAGGCCGTGGGCCTGCTGGGCCCGAACGGCGCCGGCAAGACCACGGTCTTCTACATGATCACCGGCCTTGTCCCGGCCGATCACGGGCAGATTCGGCTCGACGGGTTCGATATCACGCAATTGCCGATGTATCGCCGCGCAAGGCTTGGCATCGGCTATCTGCCGCAGGAAGCGTCCATTTTCCGGGGGCTGACGGTGGAGGAGAATATCCGCGCCGTGCTCGAAGTGGTCGAGCCCGATCGGAAGAAGCGCGAATACGAACTTGATGCGCTGCTTGAGGAATTCACCATCACGCGGCTGAGGAAATCGCCCTCCATCGCGCTGTCGGGCGGTGAGCGGCGGCGCTGCGAGATCGCGCGCGCGCTGGCCGGGCGACCGAATTTCATGCTGCTCGACGAGCCTTTCGCGGGGATCGATCCGATCGCGGTCGGCGATATCCAGGATCTCGTGCTGCACCTGAAGGCACGTGGGATCGGCGTGCTGATCACGGATCACAATGTCCGTGAGACGCTCAGCCTGATCGACCGCGCCTATATCATCCATTCCGGCGAGGTGCTGATGGAAGGCTCGCCGGAGGAGATCATCGCCTCGCCCGATGTCCGCCGGCTCTATCTGGGCGAGGATTTCCGGCTCTAGGCGCCGTTCTTCCTTGCCCATTCCGCGAAACTCTCGCGCGTATAGCCCTCCTCCGCGACATAGCGGAACATCGCCAGAAAGGCCTTGGGATCGAGCAGGCCCGGCATGCGGGCCACTTCGCGCTTGAGCGGCTCCTTTGCCGCCAGCCCCTCGGCATTCGTGCCGAAAAACTGGATCGATGGCGTGGTGCGGATGGCGTAATGCGCGGCAAACGCCTTTTCCCCTCGCTTCCTGCCATCAAAATCGGTGACTTCCTTGTCGCCGAGGATATTGAGATGGACGATATCAAACCGCGCCCTGATGTAGTCGGTGGTGGCGGGATCGGCGAAATGCACTTCATGCATGGTCTTGCAGGCGGGGCATCCCTTGAGACCCCAGAGCACGGCGAAGCGTTTGCCCTTTTGCGTCGCGGCGGCGACATCCTCCGCGAGATCAAGGAAAGTGTCGACGAACCAATCCTGATGGTAGAGCCCGTCTTCGCCAAGCGTCCCGGCGAGGGATCGTACGGACGTTACCAGCGGGAGCGCGGCGCCGAGGAAAAGCGTTCTGCGGTCGATCATGGAAGGCTCCCTTTTCAGCCGATCTTGCCGAGGATCGGGAAGGTGGAAAGCAGCCAGTTGCCGATTTTCGGCATCGAGCCGGTGAGGAAGAGAAGGCCGGTGAGCACCAGAAGCACACCCATGATTTTCTCGATGAGCCCGAGATGCGCCTTCAGCCTGCCCATCAATCGCAAGAAGGGCGCGGCGAGAAAGGCCGCGGCGAGAAAAGGAATGCCGATGCCCAGCGCATAGGAAAGAAGCAGCAGCGCGCCGCGCAACGCGCTGTCCTCGGCGCTGGCGATCATCAGGATCGCGGCAAGAACGGGACCGACACAGGGTGTCCAGCCGAAGGCGAAAGCCAAACCCATGAGATAGGCGCCGTAGGGCCCTGCCGGCTTGCGATCGATCGTCACGCGCACCTCGCGATAGAGCAGCGCGATGCGGAAAACCCCGAGGAAATGCAGCCCCATCGTGATGATCAGAATCCCGGCGAGGATCGCGAGCCATTCGAAATAGCGGTTCAGGGCCTGCCCGATCACGCTCGCGCTTGCGCCGAGCGCTACGAATACGGTCGCAAAGCCGAGAACGAAGGCGAGGGCGCGGGTGAGGATCCGCCGCCGCAATATCGCATCGCCGCTGCCCGCGCTGCTCAGTTCCCCCATCCCGATTCCGGCGAGATAGGCAAGATAGGGCGGCACCAGCGGCAGGATGCAGGGCGAGAGGAAAGAGATGATTCCGGCACCGAACGCGCCTGATAATCCGATATCGAAGCTCATCGGTTGTAATTTCCGGCGTTGAGGGCTGGAAAACATATTCGCATACGTCTATATTATCCATGGCGAGGCATTGGGCAATGCCGGTTGAAGGTTTTCGATGCGGCTCACGAAACTGTGTCTGACGGTGCTTTTCCTCGCGCTGCCTGCGAGAATATCGGCATATGCGGCCGAGCTCGTGATGTTCGAGCGCGCCGGCTGCGCCTGGTGCCAGCGCTGGAGCGAGGAGATCGGGCCGATCTATCCGAAGACAGCGGAAGGTGCCCTTGCGCCTCTGCGCCATATCAACCTCGATACCGATGTACCGGCGGAGTTCCGGTTCGACCCGCCCGTGCGCTATACACCGACCTTCGTTCTGGTGGACAAAGGACGCGAGGTCGGACGCATCACCGGCTATATGAATGACGAGGCCTTCTGGGGTCTCCTTGGCGCGATGCTTGCCAGATTGCCGCGCGATGAGGCAGGAAAGCGCCAGCCCGGAGGCGGATGAGTGGAACAATGACGTTGCTGAGAGCCGAACTCGAAAAAGAACTGCGTGATGGCGAGGAGTTTTCGCCCGAACTCGACCAATTGATGCGCAAGGCGCGCAAGGCATCGGATTTCCTCAAGGCGCTCAGCCACGAGAACCGCCTGCTGCTGCTCTGCCTGCTGGCGGAGAAAGAACGTTCCGTCGGTGATCTCGAGAATATCCTGTCCCTGCGTCAGCCGACCGTGTCGCAGCAGCTCGCGCGGCTGCGTTTCGACGGGCTGGTGACGACGCGCCGCGACGGCAAGGCGATTTATTACAGCCTCGCCAACGACGATGTGCGGCAGGTCATCTCCACCGTCTATCGCATTTTCTGCGAACCGCCTGCGAAGGCGGAATGAGGCCCTGATGCCCTCCGTGATCCCCGGCCTGGCAGGTTTGCTTGGCGGCGTTCTGGTCGGCTTTCTGGTGCAACGTGCACGCCTTTGCACCTTCGGTGCCATGGAAGACGCCCTGATGGGGCGCGATTTCCGGCGCCTCAAGGTTTTCGGCCTCGCGCTGGCCGTGGCGCTTCTGCTCACCCAGGGGCTGATCCTCGCGGGGCATCTCGATCCGGACCGGACGACCTATGTGCCGACCAGCCTGCCCTTGGCGGGGCTTGTGGTCGGGGGCGTGATGTTCGGCATCGGCATGGCCTTTGTGGGCACCTGCGGTTTTGGCTCGCTGGTGCGGCTGGGCACGGGTGATCTGCGCGCGCTGATCGTGATCATGGTCTTCGGCGTAGTCGCCTATGCCGCCTTGCGCGGCATACTGGCCGGGTTTCGCATCGGCATTGTCGAGCGCATCGCGTTGCCGATGCCGGGGCCAAGCCGTTCTGATTTTCCGACACAGATCGAACAGCTCTTCGCGCGCGATCCGCGGCAGGTTCTCGGTGTGCTCATACCGCTCGGGCTGGGTGCGCTCGCGCTGGCGGATCGGCGTCTGCGCCGCGCGCGGCGCCTTCTCTCCGCCGGGATCGGCCTCGGCCTTGTCGTGGCCTTGGGCTGGGCGGCAACCGCATGGTGGAGCGATCCGTTCGATCTGCACCAGCGGCCGCAGAGCCTCACATTTGTCGCGCCTGTTGCGCGGGCATTGTTCGGCGTGTTGACGGGGCAGGATGCCTGGCATGATTTCGGTGTTGCCAGCGTCGTCGGGGTGGTGGTCGGCGCGATGGCGGCGAGCCTCGTCGCGCGCGAGTTCCGCTGGGAGGCTTTCGACGATCATCATGAAATGCGCCGCCACATGATCGGCGCGGCGTTGATGGGGTTCGGCGGTGTTCTGGCGGGGGGCTGCACGATCGGGCAGGGGCTGAGCGCGGGGTCGCTCCTCGCGCTCTCCATGCCGGTGGCGCTTCTCGCAATGCTGGCCGGTGCCCGCCTCGGGATCGCCATCATCATGGGCGAGGCAGGCGAGTGGTTCTCCCGCCGTGCGTCGTGAGCCGCTCTCGCGGGCGGTTGACCGCCGGCACGGGCTGAACCATACCGGAAAAGCTGCGGTGCCTGTTGTGATGTCCTCGCGGCTCCCTGTTCGGAGGCGGAATGATTCGGAACTGGACTCGGCCATGGGGCCGGCCTCGCAAGCATCGTGAGGCGGGAACGTGCCGTTGAGAGATCCTGATAGCGCGGCCTCCAGGACGCATCGCCTGAAGCTGATCGGAACGATCGCCAGCGCCGGGCTTTTCTGTCTTTCGCTCGTGGTGCTCTATTTTGTCGTCTCGGAGCTTGAAGCCTCGGAAGTCCGCGCCGCTTTCGCCCGTGCGAGCTGGGGGCAGATCGGCCTCGCGCTGTTTTTCACGGCGCTCTCCTATCTGATGCTGACCGGCTATGACTGGGTGGCGCTGAAGGAGGTCACGCCGATCAAGGTGCGCTACCGGATCGCGGCGCTCGCCTCCTTCACCTCTTACGCGGTGAGCTTCACGCTCGGTTTTCCGCTTCTGACGGCCGCGACCGTGCGCTACTGGATCTACTCCTCGGTGGGGCTTGGCGCCCGCGTCATCGCCAGCCTGACCCTGATCGCAGGCATCACGTTCTGGCTCGGCATGGGGCTGGTTCTCGGTTCGGTGCTGATCGCGGCGCCCGCTTCCGCCTCCACCTTCACCCGCCTGCCGCTGACGATGAATATCCTCATCGGTCTCGCCGTTTTCGCCGGGGTCGGGTTTTACCTCCTGCTCGTCAAGCGCGGCAATGGCCGGGTCGCCATCCAGGGTTGGGATCTTTCCGTGCCGGGCGTGGGGGTCACGCTCAAGCAGCTCGCGCTCGGGGCGGCGGATGTCTGCGCGGGCGCCGCGGTGCTTTATGTCCTGTTGCCGCCAAGCGCGGAAGTTCCTTTTGCCACCATGCTCGCGGCCTATGTCTTCGCCTGCCTGCTCGGTATCCTGAGCCATGCGCCCGGTGGTCTCGGCGTGTTCGAGGCGACGATGATGCTGGCATTGCCCGGCGTCCCGCGTGAAGCGCTGCTGGGGGCGCTTCTGGTCTATCGCCTGTGCTATTATCTGCTTCCCTTCATTCTCGCGCTGGTGCTGCTGGGCACGCGCGAGATCATGATCCGCGCCGGCATTCTCAAGCGGCAATTGGCTAGTTCCGCGCCGCCCGCGGGCGGCGGGGGCGGTGCATGAGCGCGCCGGAGGACGATCGCTCCGGTGATTCCGTCCGCCACCAAACCGGCGGGGAGGGGGATTCCTCGCCCGCCATGTTGCTCGGGTCGGGCTTGTGCATTATCGCGCTGACGGGCTTGTTGATCCTTGCGGTTTCGTCGCATCGCCCCGCTCTGGCATTTTCCTTCGCCATTCTGGCGGCATTCGGCATGATGCTCGCGTTGCGCCGGCGTCGGAGCTGGGATCTTCCGCGCAGTGCGCCCTTGCGTGCGGTTGCCGCGGCGCCGGAAGCGCGGCTCAACGCGGTGCTGGACGCGATTTCCTCTCCGACCGTGCTGATCGACAGGCGCGGCAATGTCGTGCATGCGAATTCGGCGGCCTACACCGCCTTTCCGGGTCTGAGGCGGGAGCATCCCCTCTCCTTCGTGGTGCGCGCGCCCAACTTTCTCGCCACGCTTGAAAGCGTTTTGACGCATCGCCCGGAAGCGCAGACGGAACTTGTCGAGCGCGTGCCGGTGACGCGCAGCTTCGATGTGATCATCCGCCGGCTCTCGCGTGAGCAGCAGGCCGCGCCGGGAGAACCGGGCATCGCCTTTGCCGTGGTGTCGATGCCGGAAACGACAGCCGCCAAGCGCCTTGAGGCGATGCGGGTGGATTTCGTCGCCAATGCCAGCCATGAGCTGCGTACGCCGCTCGCCTCCATTCTCGGCTTCATCGAGACGCTTCAGGGCGCCGCGCGCGACGACGCGGCGGCGCGCAAGAGTTTCCTCGTGATCATGCAGACCCAGGCACGGCGCATGGCGCGCCTGATCGAGGATCTGCTCTCGCTCTCCAAGATCGAGATGTCCGAGCATATCGCCCCCTCCGATCGCATCGATCTCGGCCTGCTGGTGCGCTCGGTCTGCGATGTGCTGAGCGGTCTTGCGAAGGATCGCGGCGTGGTTCTGGAGATCAAGGTGGTGGCAGGGGCGCCGGTCGTGACCGGCGATCGCGATGAATTGCTGCGCGTCTTCGAGAATCTCATCGAGAATGCCATCAAATACGGCCAGAGCGGGGAGCGTGTCGATGTCGAGATCGAGGGGGTAGAAGAAGCTGGTAAACCCGCCTATGCGACGATCATTCGCGATTACGGTCCCGGAATCGCGCCCGAGCATCTGCCGCGCCTCACGGAGCGCTTCTACCGCGCGGATGTCAACGAGAGTCGGGGCATGGGCGGAACCGGGCTCGGGCTGGCGATCGTCAAACATATCGTTACGCGCCATCGCGGCCGGCTGGCCATCGAGAGCATGCCGGGCAAGGGATCAAGCTTCACAGTTGTGTTGCAGGCCGCCGGAGAGTGAAATAAAAACATATTAAAAACAGAAGGATAGACTGTCATATAGGCGTCACGAAGCGGCGCTAGAACCGCGCCGGGCGCCGAGTTGGAGCCGGATGACAATCTGGCCGGCGGCGTCATGGAAACAGGGAGATGTCCCATGACATCAGCAAAATTTCTCGGCGCGAGCGCGCTTGTTCTGGCTTTCAGCGTTGGTGCCGCCTCGGCCCGCGACCAGATTCGCATCGTCGGCTCCTCGACGGTCTATCCGTTCACCACGGCGGTTGCCGAGCAGCTCGGCAAGACGGGCGGCGTCAAGACTCCGGTGGTTGAGTCCACCGGCACCGGCGGCGGCATGAAGCTGTTCTGCGAAGGTGTTGGCATCAAGTTCCCCGATGCGACCAATGCCTCCCGCCGCATGAAGGTCGGCGAGTTCGAGCAATGCCAGAAGAACGGCGTCAGTGAGATCGTCGAGCTGATGGTGGGATATGACGGCCTCACCCTCGCCCATTCGAAGAAGTCGCAGCCGATCAAACTGACCCGCGCCCAGATCTTCCTCGCTTTGGCCAAGAATGTGCCGGACAAGGATGGCAAGCTCGTTCCCAATCCCTACAAGACCTGGAACCAGATCGATCCGTCCCTGCCAAACCGCGCGATCGAGGTGCT
Source organism: Pseudomonadota bacterium (assembly GCA_020161575.1). Classification (GTDB taxonomy): domain Bacteria; phylum Pseudomonadota; class Alphaproteobacteria; order Rhizobiales; family Beijerinckiaceae; genus Rhabdaerophilum. Next base: position 301,691 of record JAIUNR010000002.1, on the reverse strand, counting down.
CGGCCCGCCGCCGACTTCCGGCACGCGCGATTCGCTTCATGAGTTGGTGCTCGAGCCGGGTGCCGAGCAGATCCCGGCGATGAAGGCGCTCAAGGCGTCGGATCGCAAGGCGTTCGATGCGGCCTGGAAATCCATCCGCGAGGATGGCGCCTATGTCGAGGCCGGCGAGAACGACAACGTCATTGTCCAGAAACTCGAGGCCAATCCGAACGCTTTCGGCGTCTTTGGCTATTCCTTCCTCGAAGAGAATGTCGCCAAGATCCAGGGCGCCACGATCGACGGCATGGTCCCGGATATGGAAACCATCGCCAGCCTCAAATATGGCCCCTCGCGCGAGCTGTTCGTCTATGTCAAGAAGGCGCATGTCGGCGTCGTTCCGGGGCTCGACAAGTTCGTGACGGAATATGTCTCCGAGAAAGCCGCCGGCGAGGGTGGCTATCTCGAGAAGAAGGGGCTGGTCCCGGTTCCGAAGGAAAAGCTCGCCGCTGCGCGGGCGAATGCCACGGGCCTGAAGCCGATGACCGGCGAAGGCCTGCCGAAGTAAGTTCCGGCGGATGAGCGATCCGCACAGGCCGGGGTCGTGCTGACGACCCCGGTTTTCGGTTGAGTTGTGCCGGTTAACGCCGGCGGATGGGGGGGCGCGTGGCTCCGGTTTATTTCTCCCTGATGGTCGCGCTGGCGGCACTGGCTTTCATGGCGGCGCGCGCGCGTGCGCAGCAGGTCTCGCGGGGAGAGGCGTTGCATTCCCGCCCGATCTATCATGGGCTGTTTGCGGCTTGCTTCGTGCTGCTGCCGATGCTGGCGATCTACGCGATCGCGGTGCCGCTTGCCTCCGGGGCGATCGAGCGGCAATCGCTGATGGCGGCCGATCCCGCCCTGCTGGACGATGCCCTGCGGCGCGGCGCGGCTTTCCGCGAGATTCAGGATCTGGCGGCCGGGCGGTTCTCGGGCCGGCCGAGCCCGGCGATCGAGGCCGGCGCGGCGGTTTTCGCCTATCTCTCCGGGCTCGCCCGCTGGGGTGTCGGTGCGCTGGGCCTGAGCGTCGGGCTTGTCGGGCTGCTTTACGCGCTTCGCGCCGTCACGCCCCTGTTTCGCGCGCGCAACCGCTTCGAGGCGATTGTAAGACTGGCGCTGCTCGTATGCGCGGGGATCGCGGTCCTGACAACGATCGGCATCGTCTTTTCGGTTCTGTTCGAAACCATCCGCTTTTTCCAGAAAGTGTCGCCGACCGAATTCCTGTTCGGAACGCAATGGTCTCCCCAGACCGCGATCCGCGCGGATCAGGGCGGCTCCTCCGGCGCTTTCGGCATCCTTCCTCTTGTCGCCGGCACGGCGCTCATCTCCACCATCGCCATTTTCATCGCGGGGCCGATCGGCCTGTTCGCGGCGATCTATATGGCGGAATATGCCTCGCCGCGCTTTCGCGCCTGGGCGAAACCCGTGCTTGAAATCCTCGCGGGCATTCCCACCGTGGTGCTCGGCTTCTTCGCCGCGCTTACCGTTGCGCCGCTTGTGCGGGAATTCGGTGCCATGCTCGGGCTCAATGTCGCCTCGGAAAGCGCGCTTGCCGCGGGCATCGTGATGGGGATGATGATCATTCCCTTCGTTTCCTCCCTCTCCGACGACGTGATCACCGCCGTGCCGCAATCCCTGCGCGACGGCTCGCTCGCCATGGGGGCGACGCATTCCGAAACCATCCAGCGCGTGGTCCTTCCGGCGGCGCTGCCGGGGATCGTCTCGGCCTTCATGCTCGCGATCAGCCGTGCGGTCGGCGAGACGATGATCGTGGTGATGGCGGCTGGTCTTGCCGCGAACCTCTCCTTCAACCCGCTCGATGCGGTGACAACCTTCACCGTGCAGATCAAGACCATCCTCGTGGGGGATCAGGAATTCGACAGCGCCAAGACGCTGGCGGCCTTCGCGCTTGGCTTCGTGCTCTTCTTCTTCACCCTGACCCTCAACGTGATCGCGCTCGCGATCGTCCGGAAGTATCGGGAACAATATGACTGAGGCAATCAAGGCGCCAGCGCCGACCGCCTTTCGTGGCGTTGATCCCTATTCCGCCGAATCCATGGCGCGCATGAAGCGCCGCTACCGGGCCGAGGCACGCTTCAAGTTCTTCGGGCTTGCGGCGGTATTGGTGGCGGGTGTTTTCGTCCTTGCGCTGCTCGGCGATATCATCCGCAAGGGAATGCCGGCCTTTTTCGAGCATCGCGCGCTGTTGGAAATAACGCTGAGCGCAGAAACGATTGATCCGAAGGGTACGCGCGATCCGGCGGAATTGCGCGCGGCCGATTATCAGCGGCTTGTCTATGATGCCCTGCGGAACCAGTTCCCGAATGTGAAGGAACGCCGGCTGCGTCGCAAACTCGAAGGTTTGGTATCGGCGGGCGCGGGCGACGATCTGCGCGTGCGCGTGCTTGCCGATCCGTCCCTGATCGGAAAGACGATCCGCATGCCGGTGCTGCTCTCGGATGATGCCGATCTTCATCTCAAGGGAAAGGGCACCCGGATCGAACGGGCCGATGGCGGCGGCGCGCTTGCACTGAACCTCGATGGTGGTGCGGTCGAGCTTCGCGGCGCCAGCGCTTTCGCCGCACCGCTCGGTGCGCTGAAAGGCGTGTTGCGGAGCCGGGCAGATGCGCTCTCGCGCGACCTCTCCCGCATTCCTCCTTCCAGGCCGGGCATGGACAATACCGCTTTGGACGCCCAGCGCATGGAGTTGACCCAGCGGCGTGACGGCTTGCGCAAACGCGCAGATGATGCGGGCTCGACCGAAGCGCTCGATCCGACCCTGCTTCCCAGCCTCGTCGTTGAGGCGGGGGGCGGCATGTTCCTGCTTTCCGAAATCGGCAAGGACAGCGCGCGCGGCACGGTTCTGGTCGCGCCAAGTGACGGCGTAACGGAGGTGAAAGCCTGGCGTGTCGCGACCTATGTCACGCCCGAGGCGGATCGCCGCGTGACGGATGCGGAAATCGCCTGGCTCGAGGCCTTGCGCGCGAAGGGGCAGCTCCAGAATGCGTTCGCGACCCGCTTCTTCACCAATGGTGACAGTCGCGAACCCGAACTCGCCGGTATCCGCGGTGCGCTGACAGGTTCTGCGCTGACCTTGCTGGTCACCTTGCTGTTCTGCCTTCCGATCGGGGTTGGCGCGGCGGTCTATCTTGAGGAATTCGCGCCGAAGAACCGGCTGACGGATATTCTCGAGGTCAATATCAACAATCTCGCGGCGGTTCCCTCCATCGTTTTCGGCCTGCTCGGCCTTGCGATGTTCCTGAATTTCTTCGGCCTGCCACGTTCCGCGCCGCTGGTGGGCGGGCTGGTTCTGGCGCTGCTGGTGCTGCCGACGATCATCATCGCCTCCCGCGCTGCCCTGAAGGCGGTGCCGCCTTCGATCAAGGAAGCCGCGCTCGGCGTCGGCGCCTCGCATCAGCAGGCGATCTTCCACCATGTCCTGCCGCTGGCAATGCCCGGCATCATGACCGGAACGATCATCGGGATGGCGCATGCGCTTGGCGAGACCGCTCCGCTTCTGATGATCGGGATGGTGGCGTTCATTGTCGATGTGCCGGCCGGTGTCACGGATGCGGCGACCGTTCTGCCGGTCCAGATCTATCTCTGGTCCGACCTCCCCGAAATGGCCTTCCAGACCCGTACGGCGGCTGCCATCATGGTTCTGCTCGGCTTCCTGTTTGTCATGAACGGCGCGGCCATCCTGCTTCGCCGTCGTTTCGAGCGGCGCTGGTAACATGTTTGAAAAGGTTCCTGAGATGAGCTTTGCGTCCGAAACCGCGAAAGCCCTGAATGCCGGCGATGCGCAAGGCGCGCCGAAAGCGGCAAGCGCCAAGGTCGCCGCGCGCGGCGTCAATGTCCATTACGGTGAGAAGCATGCGCTCAAGGATGTCTTCGTCGATATTCCCGAGAAGGCGGTCACGGCCTTCATCGGCCCCTCGGGCTGCGGCAAGTCGACCTTCCTGCGCTGCATCAACCGCATGAACGACACGATCTCGACCTGTCGGGTGACGGGCGAGATCACCATCGACGGCAAGGACATCTACGACAGGATGCTCGATCCGGTGCTTCTGCGCGCGCGGGTCGGCATGGTGTTCCAGAAACCCAACCCTTTCCCGAAATCGATCTACGAGAACGTGGCCTATGGCCCGCGTCTTCATGGCCTTGCCCGTTCCAAGGCGGAGCTGGACGAGATCGTCGTGCGTTCGCTGCGCCGGGCCAGTCTCTTCGAGGAAGTAAAGGACAGGCTCGACGATCCCGGCACCGGGCTTTCCGGCGGCCAGCAGCAGCGTCTGTGCATCGCCCGCGCGATCGCGGTCAGCCCCGAGGTCATCCTGATGGACGAGCCCTGTTCCGCACTCGATCCGATCGCGACCGCGAAGATCGAGGAGCTGATCGACGAATTGCGCGAGAATTTCACGATCGTGATCGTCACGCATTCGATGCAGCAGGCGGCGCGTGTTTCGCAGCGGACCGCCTTCTTCCATCTGGGATCGCTGGTCGAGGAAGGTGCGACCGACCAGATCTTCACCAATCCCAAGGATCGCAGGACGCAAGATTACATCACCGGGCGCTTCGGCTGACGTCAGAAAATACGAAACAGAGCCGGCTCAGGAGACAGGAATGACGCAACATATCGTTCGGGCCTATGACGAGGAGCTTTCCGCCCTCTCGGCCAAGATCAACCAGATGGGCGGCCTCGCGGAGACGATGCTGGTCGATGCCGTCGATGCGCTTGTGCGCCACGATATAGCCAAGGCGAAGAGCGTCGTCGAACGCGACGTGCAGCTCGACACGATCCAGCACGAGATCGAGGAGCTGGCGGTGCTGATCATCGCGCGGCGCCAGCCGATGGCGAACGATCTGCGCCATATCATGGGCACCATCCGGATTGCCTCCGATATCGAGCGTATCGGCGATCTCGTGAAGAACATCGCCAAGCGCGTGGGCGTGATGGAGGATCGTTTCCTCGGCGCGCGTTCGCTGGCGGGCATCCAGCACATGGCGCATCTGGTCCTTGGACAGATCAAGACTGTGCTCGACAGTTTCTCGCAGAACAACCCCGCTCTCGCCCGGCATGTCTGGCTGCATGACGGCGAAGTGGATACGCTCAACAACGCGCTTTTCCGCGAGTTGCTCACCTACATGATGGAAGATCCGCGCTCGATCACCTTCTCGACGCATCTGCTCTTCATCGCCAAGAATATCGAGCGCGCCGGCGATCACGCGACCAATATCGCCGAGACGGTGCATTTCATCGAGACCGGGCAGCAGCTGAGCGGTCCGCGCCCGAAAGGCGGATCTTCCGTCTTCGCGCTCACGCCTTCCGATGAGTGAGGCCGCCCTTGGCTGCGAAGATCCTGATCGTCGAGGATGAGGAAGCGCTGGCGATCCTCGTCCGCTACAATCTGACCGCGGAGGGCTACGAGGTCGAGCATGTGGCGCGCGGTGACGAGGCGGATATCCGCCTGAAGGAATGCGTGCCCGATCTCGTGATCCTCGATTGGATGCTCCCGGCGGTTTCCGGCATCGAATTGTGCCGGCGCCTGCGGGCTCGGCCCGAGACGGCGCTGCTTCCCGTCATCATGCTCACCGCGCGCGGGGAGGAATCGGAACGTATCCGCGGGCTCACGCAGGGCGCGGATGATTATATCGTCAAGCCGTTTTCAGTTCCCGAGCTTGTCGCGCGCGTCAATGCGCTGCTGCGTCGCGCCAAGCCGGATCATGTCGCGCATCGCCTGGCGCATGGCGATCTCGAACTCGACCGCGTGACCAAGCGCGTGCGGCGCGCGGAAAAGGAGCTGCATCTCGGCCCCACCGAATTCCGCCTGCTGGAATTCCTCATGACCAGCCCAGGGCGCGTTTTCGCGCGCGATCAATTGCTCGATGCTGTCTGGGGGCAGGATGTCTATGTCGACGAGCGCACGGTGGATGTCCATGTCGGCCGGTTGCGCAAGGTTCTGAACCGGCGCGGGCAGGCGGATCCTATCCGCACCGTGCGCGGCGCGGGGTATTCCTTTGACGAGACCTTCGGTCGCGTGCCCTGAGGGAGCGCTGCTGAAAAAGAAAACCCGCCTTCCGGCGGGTTTTGTGCGGAACAGAATACAAATCAGCGACGGCGATCGTTTTGCGGCTGGAAGGCGATGCGGGCATGCGCGTCGCAATAGGTCTTTCCACCTCCGCAATCCGCGCCGCAATAGGCGAAATCGGCCTGAAGCGGGTCGCCCATCGGCCAGCGGCACACGCCTTCGCGCAGTTCCATGATCGAGATGCGCTTTGACATCGGGATCACGACATTCTCGCGCACCGGCATGATCTCGATCTCGGTGTCGACCATCTCGACCACGGCGAGATTGCCGCGGGCGGAAACGACGCTGGTGCGCATGGTGTTGCGTACGACCTTGCGGGGGCGTGCCACCGAGGCTGGTTTGGCCTTGGCACGACCGGACAGGCCGAGGCGATGGACCTTGCCGATCACCGCGTTGCGGGTGACGCCGCCAAGCTCGGCGGCGATCTGGCTGGCGCTGAGGCCCTCGCTCCACAGCTTCTTGAGCTGTTCGATACGATTGTCATCCCAAGACATGCCATCCTCCCTGCCGCACCGATGCCGATGACAGAATCCGCCCACGAGCCGCAATCGGCTTTTCCGAGAGATCGGACGGGGGACGAACCTGAAATCGGCCAGGCGAAGTTTTTTCACTTCACCGCTTGACCTTCAGGAATCCTAGCGGATCGATTCGGCGAGGTAGAGAGTCTGAATGGCAACACTCGGTGTTTTCAACAGCGATAATCGGTCCGCCGCCAAATTCCCGCTGCTGGCGGGAATCCCGCGCCAGCGGCGAGATTCATTGACTTTTGCTCGGTGATGCCTGATGTAGAAGTCCTTGATGCCGCCCGATCCGGGCGGCGTTCTTTTTTGCCTGCCGAGAGGATTGTCAGAAAGAGCGGCGATCACGCCGGCAAGGCCTGAACCGGGCAATGATGTCCAAGGAGGATACGATGACGACGATGACGAAAGGCGCAACACCCGCTTCTCCGGCATCCCAGGCGCGTCGTGGCTCCGGGTCGCATTTCCTGCCGGTTTTCGCGCGCGCCGATGTCGCTTTCGAGCGTGGCGAAGGCGCCTGGCTCTTTGCCGAGGATGGCCGCAAATTCCTCGATTTCGCCGGCGGCATCGCCGTCAACGTGCTCGGCCATTCGCATCCTTATCTCGTCGAGGCACTGACCCAGCAGGCGCAGAAGCTCTGGCATGTCTCGAATCTCTACAACATTTCCGAAGGTGCCCGCCTCGCCGATAGGCTGTGCGAGCTGACCTTCGCCGACAAGGTGTTTTTCACCAATTCGGGCGCCGAGGCGCTGGAATGCGCGATCAAGATGGCGCGCAAATATCATAGCGCGAACGGGCAGCCGGAGCGGTATCGCATCGTGACCTTCGAGGGCGCGTTCCATGGCCGCACGCTCGCGACCATCGCCGCCGGTGGCCAGAAGAAATATCTCGACGGTTTCGGCCCCAAGGTCGAAGGGTTCGATCAGGTCCCCTTCGGCGATTTCGACGCCATGAAGGCCGCTGTCGGGCCGGAAACCGGCGCAGTGCTGCTTGAGCCCGTGCAGGGCGAGGGCGGGACTCGCGTTTTCTCCAATGATTTCCTGCGCAAGCTGCGTGAATTCTGCGACGAGAAGGGTCTGCTGCTCATTCTCGACGAGGTGCAGTCCGGCGTCGGGCGCACCGGCAAGCTTTTCGCGCATGAATGGGCAGGCATCACGCCGGATATCATGGCGATCGCCAAGGGGATCGGCGGCGGTTTCCCGATGGGCGCCTGCCTTTCCACCGACAAGGCCAGCAAGGGCATGACGGCGGGTGTCCACGGCACGACGTTTGGCGGCAACCCGCTCGCCATGGCGGTGGGCAATGCCGTTCTCGATGTCGTTGCCACGCCTGAATTCCTTGAAGGCGTTCGCGCCACCGCGCGCGATATCACCCAGCGGCTGGCCGAGCTCAAGGATCGCTACCCCGATCTTATCGAGGAAATCCGTGGTTCAGGGCTGCTGATCGGCATCAAGACGAAGATCGCCAATACCGATCTCGTTGCCGCCGCGCGCGAGCAGAATTTCCTTTCGGTGCCGGCTGGCGACAATGTCGTGCGTCTGTTGCCGCCGCTCAATATCGGAGAGAACGAGATCCGTGAGGCGTATCAGCGTCTCGATGCGGCCCTCGCCTCGCTTTCCACCAAGGCCGGCACGCCGGCTTGATCTCCTCATTTCAGAAGTGACCGGCCAGCATCATGGCAACGCCCGATAATCTCAGCGGCAACCGCAAGCATTTCCTCGACCTTGGTGACATTTCCGCCGCCGAGGTCCGCCACATCCTCGACGGCGCGCGCCGCATCAAGGCGCGCCGCCGCACCCCGCTCGAGAGCGACAAGGTGCTCAAGGGCAAATCCATCGCGATGATCTTCGAGCAACCCTCGTTGCGCACGCGCCTTTCCTTCGACATGGGCATCCGCGAGCTTGGCGGCGAGAGCGTCATGGTCACCGGCAAGGAGATCGAGCTGGGCGAACGCGAGTCGATCGCCGATACCGCGCGCGTCCTCTCGCGCTATGTCGATGGCATCATGATCCGTATGCTCGATCACAAGCAGCTGGTCGAACTGGCTGAGAATGCCACGGTTCCGGTGCTGAACGGGCTGACCAAGACATCCCATCCCTGCCAGGTCATGGCGGATGTGCTGACTTTCGAGGAGCACAAGGGTGCGATCGAGGGGCGGACCGTCTCCTGGGTTGGGGACAGCAACAATGTGCTGCGCTCCTGGGTGGAGGCCTCGGCGAAGCTGGGCTTCACCATTCGCATCGCGACGCCGGAGGAACTCCAGCCGCGCGCCGATCTCATCGAATGGGCCAAGGCCAACAAGGCGGATCTGCGCCTGATGCACGACCCGCACAAGGCGGTCGAAGGCAGCGATTGCGTGATCGCCGATGCCTGGGTCTCGATGGGCGACAAGGATGCCGGCCGGCGCCACAACCTGCTCAAACCCTATCAGGTCAATCGCGAATTGATGCGTTCCGCGGGCGATCAGGCGATCTTCATGCATTGCCTGCCGGCCAAACGCGGCGAGGAAGTCACCGACGAGGTGATGGACGGACCGCAATCGGTTGTCTTCGACGAGGCGGAAAACCGCCTTCATGCCCAGAAGAGCATTCTGGCCTGGGCCTATGGACAGAGCTTCGCCTGATGGCGGAGCTTGCGCCCGAATTCGGGGCTGATGACATCGTCCTGCCGTTTCACGTCGCGCCGCTCGATACACGCGGTCGTGCGCTTCGGCTGGGCGCGGTGCTGGACTCGCTCCTCGCCCGCCACGGCTATCCGCGGCCCGTGGAGCGCCTGCTCGCCGAGGCGATCGCCGTCACGGCGCTGATGGGATCGTCGCTCAAATTCGACGGACGTTTCCAGTTCCAGACCCGGACGGACGGCGTGGTGGGCATGCTCGTCGTTGATTTCACGCCGCCCGCCTCCCTGCGCGCTTACGCGCGTTTCGATGCGGAGGCGCTTGCCGCGCTTGGAGAGGGAGTCGCGCCGGCCGCCCTGCTGGGGCAGGGGCATCTCGGTTTTACGGTCGAGCAGAGCGCGCTGCAATCGCGCTATCAAGGCATCGTCGCGCTCGACGGGCAGGGGCTCGAACAGGCGGCGATGCAATATCTGCGGCAATCCGAGCAGATCCCTTCCGTCCTGCGGGTCGCGGTTGCCGAGCATCACATCGCGGGACAGGGGCTGCGCTGGCGTGTCGGGGGCATTCTGGCGCAATTCCTGCCGGCGGCGTCTGAGCGGATGCGGCAGGCCGATCTTCATCCCGGCGACGCGCCGGCTGGCGCCATGCTGCATGCGGTTTCGGAGGATGATGCCTGGGTCGAGGCCCGTGCGCTGGTCGAGACGACCGAGGATATCGAGCTGGTCGATCCCGGCCTGGGGCTCGACCGGCTGCTTTTCCGCCTGTTCAACGAGCGGGGCGTGCATGTCACCGATCCGGTGCTGCTGCGCGATGCCTGCCGTTGCTCGGAAGAGAAAATCCGGCAGACGCTGGAGCAGTTCCCGGCGGCGGAGCTGGATGAAATGCGCGAGAGCGATGGTCAGGTCACGGTGACGTGCGAGTTCTGCAGCCGCAAGTACCGGCTCGCGCTTCCCGCCTGATTTCAGTTGAGAATGCGCTCGGCATTGGGCACATCAAGCGAGAAAGCGGGGATTATCGCCTCGAAGCGGCGCCCCTGCTTTGTCATCATCTCGTAGCTGCCGGACATGATCCCGCCCGGCGTGCCGAGCGGGCAGCCGGATGCATAGCGATAGGTATCGCCCGGATGAATGACCGGCTGATCGCCAACCACGCCGACCCCACGGATTTCGTGCGCCTCGCCTTTCGCGTCGACGATCCGCCAATAGCGGCTGCGAAGCTGGACGATCTCGGTGCCCATATTGCGGATAGAGACGGCGTAGATCCAGAAATACTCGTCGCGCGCGGGGTTGGAGCGGTTTGGCGCGTATTCCGGCTCCACCGTGATCTCGATTCCCTCGGTCGTCGTGCGATACATGCGTCGGCCTTCGCCTGTGTCGTTGCCAGCCGAGGATGACGCGCCCATGCGCGCGCGTCAAATGCCCAGGCTATGTGGAAAAGCGGCGCCCTTTCAGGGTTTTGTTGCCTGAGCATACGGGTTCCTATAGCCATTTGCGAGCAGTAAGCGAGGGTTGGATCGGTGCGCAACACGGCGGGTATTTTTTCGGACGCGATGATCGAGCGGCTTTTCGCCGAAGGGATCATTTCCGCGCCCCAGCCGCTCGTCGCGGGGCAGATCCAGCCTGCCAGCCTCGATCTGAGGCTCGGGCGCCGTTGCTGGCGCATGCGCGCGAGCTTCCTGCCGGGGCAGCAGGGGCGGGTGGAAGAGCGCATCGCCGCCTATTCGCTTCACGAGATTGATCTTTCCGCGGGGGCCGTTCTCGAGACCGGCTGCGTCTATGTCGCGGAAATTCTTGAGCGCGTGGCATTGCCGGCCGGGATTTCCGCGAGCGCCAACCCGAAAAGCTCGACGGGTCGGCTCGATGTGTTCACGCGCGTCATCACGGATGGCGCCTCGGCTTTCGATACTGTTCCGGCAGGCTATACAGGCCCGATCTTCGCCGAGATTTCCCCGCGTACCTTTCCCATTCTCGTGCGTACCGGCTCGCGTCTGTCACAGATCCGCTTCCGTGCCGGGCATCCGCGCATCGATGATCGTGATCTGGAGGCGCTCCACGCCCGTGCCCGGCTGGTTGATCGCGACGCCGCGATCATCCAGGACGGGGTGGTGCTCTCCGTGGATCTCGCCGGATTCGAGGGCGGCGATCTCGTCGGCTATCGCGGCAAAAGGCATACCGGCCTCGTGGATGTCGACCGCGTCGGCGCCTATCCGATGCGCGACTATTGGGAGCCGATCCATCTGCCCGGGCGCCGCGAACTCGTGCTCGATCCCAATGAATTCTACATCCTCGCCTCCAAGGAGGCGGTGCATGTGCCGCCCGATCACGCGGCGGAGATGGTGCCGTTCGATGCGATGATGGGAGAATTCCGCGTCCATTATGCGGGCTTCTTCGACCCCGGTTTCGGCCATGCCGGCGCGGGCGGGGCCGGCGCGCGTGGGGTGCTTGAAGTGCGCTCGCGCGATGTACCCTTCATCATCGAGGACGGGCAGATCGTCGGTCGCCTGATCTATGAGCGGATGGCCGAGGTGCCCCGCACCCTTTATGGCGCGGGACTGGCGTCGAATTACCAGGCGCAGGGCCTCAAGCTTTCGAAGCATTTTCGCAACTAGGGCATTTTCCGCTTCTGTGGATGCCGGTTGATCGAAAGAAAATGCATCAAAGCGAAGTGGTGGAGCGGGCGATCAGATCAGCCCGCTCTGACCGACGCCTCACGTGCCGGCTTTCGCCTTTCTCATTTCAGCCAGGGTCTCGCGGATCTCGCGCAGTTCACTGAGCACACGCTCGCTCTCGCTTGCGTCATGCATCAGCTTGCGGGTGGTATCGGCGCGCTCGTCGTCAAGCGCGCTGACGACGACGCCGATGAAGAGGTTCAGCATCATGAATGCCGAGAGCAGGATGAAGATCACGAGATAGGCGATCGCATAGGGGTGCTTTTCCATCAGCGGCTTGGCGACCCCGCCCGACCAATCATCGAAAGTCATGACCTGGAAGAGCGTGTAGGCGGTCGCGCCGAGCGAGCCGAACTGCTCCGGCGCCGTGACGCCGAAGAGCTTGGTGCCCATCACGGCGAAGACGTAATAGATCAGCGCCATCAGCAGCATGATCGATCCCATGCCGGGAATCGCGCCGATCAGCCCGGCCACAACCCTCTTGAGCGAGGGCAAGGCAGTGATGAGGCGCAGGATGCGCAGCACGCGCAAGGCGCGCAGCACGGAGAGCGAGCCGGTTGCCGGCATCAGCGCGATGCCCACGACCAGCAGATCGAAAATCGACCACGGGTCGCGCAGGAAGGCGCTGCGTTTCACAGCCATCCGCGCCAGCAATTCCACAACGAAAATGCCCAGTAAAACCGAATCGACGAGATGCAGCAGCGCGCCGTGCTGCGCCATGATCTCCTGACTCGTTTCGAGCCCCAGCGTCACCGCGTTGATGACGATCAGAGCGAGGATCGCACGTTCGGTCTTCTCGCTTTCCACGAGCCTTTGAAGCCAGTTCATCCTTCTCTCCGTTTTTGGGTTGTTGTGTTCGGATTGCGTCCGGGATGCGTGGAAACGGACAGACGGACAAGCCGCTGGCGGATCTATCCACAGCCTGGTTGGCGCGCTCGTCCTTGGTCATTCATCCGAACCGGGATGAACGGTTTGCCGGGGAGCAGGGCATGTCTTGACTGCGAAAGAAATGTTATACTATTGCGTATTGAAATCGGCGTCACATCACCTTCACGGAACCTTATGGCCATCCCCCGATCAGACAAGCGCCTCCCTGTCACCGTCCTTTCGGGTTTCCTCGGCGCGGGCAAGACCACATTGCTCAACCACGTCCTGAACAATCGCGAGGGCATGAAAGTCGCGGTCATCGTCAATGACATGAGCGAGGTGAATATCGATGCCGAGCTGGTGAAGCAGGATGGCGGGCTTTCACGAACCGACGAGAAGCTCGTCGAAATGTCCAACGGATGCATTTGCTGCACCTTGCGCGATGATCTGCTGAAAGAGGTCCGCCGCCTCTCGGAGGAAGGCCGCTTCGACTATCTCGTCATCGAGTCAACAGGGATTGCCGAGCCGTTGCCCGTGGCGACCACCTTCGATTTCCGAGACGAGGACGGCTATTCGCTCTCCGATGTCGCCCGACTTGATACGATGGTCACGGTTGTCGATGCGGTTAACCTCCTGAAAGATTATTCCAGCCAGGATTTCCTGCGCGACCGCGGCGAAGTCGCGGGTGAGGAAGATGATCGCGCACTGGTTGACCTGTTGGTCGAGCAGATCGAATTCGCCGATGTCGTTGTCCTGAACAAGACAGGCTCGGCCACGCGCGAACAGCGCGATCTCGCGCGCAAGATCATTGTTTCGCTCAATGCGGAGGCCCGTATTATCGAGACCGATTTCGGCCGTGTGCCGCTCGCTGCGATTCTCGATACGGGCCTCTTCGATTTCGAGCGGGCGCAAGCACACCCGCTCTGGTTCAAAGAGCTGAATGGCTTCAAGGACCATGTGCCCGAGACCGAGGAATACGGAATCCGCTCCTTCGTTTATCGCGCCCGGCGCCCCTTCGCGCCGATGGCTTTCAACGCTTTCGTCAACAAGCCCTGGCCCGGCGTGATCCGCGCCAAGGGGTTTTTCTGGCTGGCGACGCGGCCGAATTTCGTCGGCGAACTTGCGCAGGCCGGCGCGATGATCCGCACCGGCAAGCGTGGCTTCTGGTGGTCGGCCGTGCCGCGTGAACGCTGGCCGGACAGCGCCGAATGGCATGAGAGCATGAAGCCCTTTTTCGACGAGACCTTTGGTGATCGTCGCCAGGAAATCGTCTTCATCGGCCTTGCCGCTCAGATGGATGAGGCTGCGATACGGGCCGAGCTGGATGCGGCCCTTACCGGGGTGGCCGATCGCTTCACACCGGAAGCCTGGACGCGCCTGCCTGATCCATTCCCCCGTTGGGATCGGCAGGTTGCATGATAGGAGACAACCCGCTACCGCCCTTGCAGGCGAGCATCTCTGGCCGGAGACGCTGCTGATGCTGGATGCTTGGCGAGCCGAAAGCCGATCCTTACCCGTCAAAAACCATCAAGCCTGACATCTGATCTTCGGAAGGATTCCATGATCCATAAACTCGCCCTTACGCGCCGTTCGGCGCTGGCTCTTGCCGTGTGCGCCGCGACGCTCGCCGGTTTTCCCTCTCTCGTCCAGGCGCAGGAGGCAGGCGTGCTGCGTGTAGCCTCCCCTTGGGAATATACCTCCAACGAGCCGACGGATACCGGCTTCCTCATGACGCGGATGCAGATCGCCGAGACGCTGGTCATGGTCGAGCCCGACGGGCGGCTGGTCGGCGGCATCGCCGAGAGCTGGTCTGTGAGCGACGACAAGCTGACCTGGCGTTTCAAGATCCGCCCGGGTGTCCTTTTCCATGACGGAACGCCCGTTACGACGGAAGCGGCGGCGGCAAGCCTCAGGCGCTCTCTCTCGGGGGAGAGCATGCAGCAGATCCCCGTGGATCAGCTCACGACGGATGGCGACACGCTTGTCCTCAAAACGAAGACTCCGTTCAGCCATCTGCCGGCGGTGCTGGTGGATTACGCCTCGGTGGTGCTCGCGCCGGCCTCCTGGGGGGCGGATGGCAAGGTCTCCAAGGTGATCGGAACGGGGCCGTTCCGCATCACCGCCATCGATGGCAAGAACGTCATCGAGCTGGCGCGTTTCGATGGCTATTGGGGCGAGAAGCCGAAGGTCGCGCGTGCGCGCCACACCGCCATTCCCAATGGCGATACACGCACGAATGTCGCGGTCGCCGGAGATCAGGACATCATTTTCACGACCGTTCCTTCTGCAACGCCGCGCATCGACGCCGCCGGGCAGATGAAGGTCGTGAACCTCACGATCCCGCGCCTGCGGGTCATGGCGTTCAATTCCGGCTTGCCGCAGTTTTCGGATGTGCGCGTGCGCCGCGCCATCAGCATGGCCATCGACCGCAAGGGAATCGCCTCGGCTGTGCTGCGTCATCCGGGCTCGGCGGCGACGCAATTGCTCCCCGCGGCCCTCCCCGATTGGCATGACGCGACCCTGTCGGCCTATGCCTTCGATGTCGCCGGCGCCAATGCGCTGCTCGATCAGGCCGGCTGGACGCGCGGTGCGGACGGCGTGCGGACCAAGGATGGCGTGAGGCTGGCTGCCACCCTGCTGACCATCTCCAATCGGCCGGAGCTGACCGTGATGGGCACCGCGATGCAGGCGCAGCTCAAGGCCATCGGCATGGAGCTCAATGTCGAGCCCGGTCCATCGGCTGCGATTCCCGCCGCCATCCAGGCCGGAACGATGCAGATGACGATGTTTGCGCGCACCTATGTCAACGTGCCGGAGGTGGTCGCCACCATCATCCCTGATTTCACCCGCGAGCGCTCGACCTGGGGCACGCTCAACTGGCCGGGCCGCGCGCGCATCAAGGCGCTGAGCGATGAATACGTCCAGAGTTTCGACGAGAGCCGCAAGGCATCCCTGCGCCGCGAGATGCTGAAGATCATCCATGAGGAGATGCCCGTCACGGCGGTTTCGTGGTTCGAGCATACGGTTGCGGTGAACAAGCGCGTGAAAGGTCTCGTCATCGATCCGTTCGAGATGCGCTACATGCTCCACAAGGTCACCCTTGACTGACCGGAACATGTCCGTGGCAAAGGCGACGAACACAATGTTGCGGGTCATCCTGCTGCGCGTGGGGCAGGCGCTGGCAACGGCTGCGTTGCTTGCCTCGCTGTGTTTTGCTTTCGTGCATATGCTGCCGGGAGACCTTGCCTTGCGTGTCGCCGCCGCGCGCGTCGGCGACGAGCGGGTCACGCCGGAAACCGCCGATCGCATCCGCCGCGAGGAGGGCCTCGATCGCCCGCTTATCGTTCAATACGGGCAGTGGATGAAAAGCCTCGCCCGGGGCGATCTCGGGCGCTCCCTGCTCTCGGGCAAGCCGGTCGTGCAGGAACTCGCCTATCACGGCGCCTTCACGCTCCAGCTTGGCCTGATCGGCTGGCTGCTTTCCTACCTGATCGCGTTGCCCCTCGGCGTTTTCGCCGGTTTCAGGCCTGGCGGCATCGTTGATCGGGCAACCGATGTTCTCGCCGTTACGCTCGCTTCCTTGCCGACCTTTCTCGTCGGGATCGGGCTTGTCACCCTGTTCGCGCTGACCTTGCGCTGGTTGCCGCCGGCCGGGTTCCGCACAAGCGCACACATGGTTCTGCCGGCGGTTACACTCGCGCTGTCGCTGGTCGCTTTCTCGATTCCCATCATCCGCAATGCGGTGCTGGAGGTCCGCGCCGCTTTCTTCATGACCTATGCGCGGGTGAAGGGGCTAAGCCCGCCCGCCGCCTTCCGCCACCATGGCATACGCAATGCGGCGATACCGGTGGTGACCTTTGCGGCTCTGCAATTCGCCTTCGTCATCGACGGTTTCGTGGTGATCGAGACATTGTTCAACTATCCGGGTCTGGGCGAATTGCTGGTCAAGGCGCTGATCGCGCGCGATGTGCCGGTCATCATGGGAGCGGGACTGGTCATCGGCTTTTCCTTCGCGATCGTGAGTCTCACGGCGGATCTTTTGCGGCTTTGGCTTGATCCACGTGCGCTGGAGGCGGTGCGCGTATGAACCGTGTCGTCAAGAGGATGCGCCAGTTTCCAAAGTCGATCTGGGCGCTTGCTGCGTTGGCGGGGATCGCGGTCCTCGGCCCGGTTCTTGCGCCGCTCGATCCCACCGCGCAGGATCTGCTGCGCGTGATGGAGGCGCCGAGTTCCCAAAACTGGCTCGGCACGGATCATGTCGGGCGTGATATCCTCTCCCGCGTGCTCAGTGGCGCGCCTCATTCGCTGGGGCTCGCGGTGCTCTGCGTGGCTTTGGCATCCGGCACGGGGCTCGCGCTCGGGCTTGCCGCTTCCAATAGCGGGGCCTTCCTGCGGGCGGTGATCATGCGATCGGCCGATCTCATGTTGGCATTTCCTGGATTACTGCTCGCTTTGCTCCTCGCGGGCTTTCTCGGCGGGGGCATCTGGCCGCTGTTGATCGGCCTCAATCTTGCGCTCTGGCCGCAATATGCCCGGATGACGGAGGCTGTGGCGACAGGTGTCCTGCGTCAGGGGCATGTCGAGGCAGCCCGGCTGGCGGGATTTCCCGAGCGGGTCATCCTGCTTCGTCATGTCCTGCCGCCTGTGCTGCGGGCCATCCTGCCGCTTGCGACCCTCGGCGTGGGGCAGGCGATCATGTCGATTTCAGCCCTCGGTTTTCTTGGGCTGGGGCTGAAACCGCCCACGCCCGAATGGGGCGCGATGATCAATGAGCTTCTACCCTTCCTTTCCGAAGGGCTCATCCAGATGGCCGCACCCTGTCTGATGATCTTCGCCTGCGTGCTGTCACTTACCCTGGCTGGCCGTGCGCTGGCCGCGCGAATGGAGGCAGGCTCCGATGGCTGACCCGGTTCTCAGCGTCACGAATCTCACCATCCGTGAGCGCAATGGCCATATCCTTGTCCGGGACGTGACGTTGGCGGTGCCGCGCGGCGGCGTGTTGACCCTGATCGGCGAGACGGGGAGCGGCAAGAGCCTCATCGCGCAGGCGGTTTTCGGCCTTCTGCCACCGGGGCTCGAAGCCTCGGGCCAGATCATGCTGGCGGGGCGCCCACCCATCGCCGCCGGGGATAGCCGCGCCCTGTCCGGGCTTTGGCGCGAACAGATCATGCTGATCCCGCAGGAGCCCAGCCTCGCGTTGGATCCGACCATGAAGATCAGGCGCCAGATGGCGCTGGCCGGCCTCGACGACGAGGCGGTTGATCCGGCGCTGGCTGCTTTCGATCTGCCTGTTCATAGCGTGGATCTCTATCCCTTCGCGCTCTCGGGCGGCATGGCCCAGCGGGTGCTTGTTGCCTCGGCTTTGGGGGTCGGGGCGCCGATCATCGTTGCCGATGAACCGACAAAGGGCCTCGACGCGGAGCGCGTCACGCAGGCGATCGCGACCCTGCGTCAGCTGGCCGCGGCGGGACGCAGTCTGCTTGTCATCACGCATGACCGGCATATGGCGGAGGCTTTGCCCGGCACATTGGCGATTATCCGCGAAGGCGTGATTGTCGAGCGCGGTGATAGCGCGCGGGTTCTCGCTGCACCGGAAAGCGATTACGGGCGCACCTGGCTCGAGGCCGACCCACGACACTGGTCTCGCTCCGCGCGCTGCTGCGACATGAGCGACCTCGCGCTTTCGGCCCATGGGCTTGCTTTTGGATGGCCGGGCGCGCCTCTCTTGTTCAAAGGGCTCGATCTTCATCTGCCACGGCGGAGCATTCTGGCGATTTCCGGCGCCAGTGGTGGCGGCAAGAGCACGCTTGCCGATATCCTGCTGGGTCTCCGGCGCCCGCTCGCCGGAAGCGTGGAATGGGCCGGAGCGGATATCGTGGCCGATCCATCCGCCATCCGGCGGTTCCGGCAGCGGTACCAGAAGCTGCATCAGGACCCGATCCAGTCCTTCGTGCCGCATCTTTCGCTCGCGCGACAATTCACGGCACTTGAGAGCGTGAAGACGGGCCTCTCGGTCGCCCGAGCCCTGCCGCCGCTTCTCGAACGTCTCAAGGTGAAGCCGGATCTGATGGATCGGCTTCCCCGCGAGATATCGGGAGGTGAGGCTCAGCGCCTTGCGCTCGCACGTATCCTTCTGCTCGATCCAACGGTGATCATCGCGGATGAGCCGACCTCACGGCTCGATCCGGTGGTCCAGCGCGAGACAATGGCGCTGCTGCGGCAGCTTGTGGATGATGCCGGCCTGGGCCTGGTTCTGATCAGCCACGATCGCGCGCTTCTGCGCTCGGTGGCAGATGACGAGATTCAACTGGATGCGTTCAAGACCTGATCGACATCGCCAGAAAGCGGCATGCCAGATCGGGGGCGTGCTTTATGCTGAATGGCTGTTGTTCAGTGAGATCGCATCTAGGATCTCGGAATTTCTGAAATCCCCGATATTGATCCAGTCACGCAGGATTGAGAGGGTGTGCAATGTCTTGACCTCCGGGTGGCGTGCCAGGCGGTCCCTCAATCTTTCGACCTCACGGTTGGATGTGGCGGCCACCAGAACCACCATGTCCAGCTCCACCGCGATGGACCAGCATCCGAGCAATTCCGGCCAGCCGCTGATTGCCGAATAGATGAGGCGACAAACAGGCCGCTTCAGCCGAAGCTGGAAGAATGCACTTCCATAAGCAGGCTCCGCTTGTTGCGTTTCTGCAATCTCAACCGTGAAGCGGCGGATGATTCCCTTCTCTTTCATCATGTCGATTCGATCTTTGATCGAGGTTCGCGACATGCCAATCGTCGCGGCAATCTCGGAGATCGTGCGTCTGGAATCTTGTTTTAACAGCCCCAGGATCAGGCGGTCGGAGTGAGAAAGCCGATGCCGTTGCGCCGCACCGGAGGCCGTTTCAGGCGTCTCGCCATTTTGCATAACTGCATACTCCCACCATACGCGAGTCGCCATTATACGCCGTCAGTTTGAGCGCAAAAGAGCAAAACGAAGGATGGAAACCGTCATTTTGGGCGGGCGAGATGCCGGCATGTTCCCAGCAGGAGGATGCAATGGCCGAGTATCTAAAAGCAGGTGATATCGAAGCCTGCTTCTCCCCGCGTGATTGGCAATACATTGTATACCAAGACCTCAGGTCCACACTTGAAAGTGAGATACGGCTATTCCCCTGTATATTTGGTATAAATGGTTTCAAAAAAGGGCAGCTTCGCTTTCTTTTTCTTGAAACGATTGATGCGCATGGCCTTGCTGGGCCGTTGAGGGACTTTGTTCAACATTCCCGTTCCTTCGGCGCCAATACCTCTCTCGTGGTGCTGAGCCGCCCGCGTCCTGTTGCAAGCCTGGCGAGCTACAAGGATCAGTTCTGGGATGTTCTGAACGAGCTTCATGAACTCGACCCGAGCCCGTGGCCGGAGAATGTGCCCGAGCAGCTCGATACGCCCTTGTGGGAATTTTCCTTCGCGGGGGAACCGATCTTCGTGGTTTGCAACACGCCTGCGCACATCCTGCGCCAGAGCCGGCGCTCCATGAGCTTCATGATGACGTTCCAGCCGCGCTGGGTGTTCGACAACATTCTGGGAACCGAAGCGGCGGCGGCCAAGGCGTTTGCCAAGGTTCGCGAGCGCCTCGACGCTTACGACCTCATCCCGCCATCGCCAGCGCTCGGCCAATATGGAAATCCCGAAAATCGGGAGTTCGCACAGTACTTTCTTGAAGACAACAACGAAGAGATGAAATGTCCGTTTCATCAACTTGCAAGAAGTAAGGAGAAAGCCGCATGACAACGATTCACAAGGCAAAGGCGGATATCAAGGATATTTCCGCGTTGATTACAAAGACGCTGCCAAATCAAGGCTGTATTGAAGTTCAACGTGATGTTCCACGAAAAGAACATGTCTGGCATCAGCACAAGGTCGATGAAACGATTGTTGTTCTGGATGGAAGCTTACGTTTTTACTGGAGTGAAGGCGAGTGCCTGTGTTTCCCGGGCGATGTTATCTCGCTACCGGCGGGAAGTCCGCACGGTTCGGAGGCGCTCGACGATGGAGCGACCTATCTGATCGCCTTCCACAACGTCTCGCTATCGTAAAAAACGGAGAACCGGAGAGAGCATGGCCCAGAATCTTGCAAAGTCCCTGACCGCGTTCAAGGGCACAGCGTTGCTCATCAATATCGTGATTGGCGCCGGCTTGCTGACCCTGCCGGGACTGGCGGTGAAAATTGCTGGCGATCATGCTCTTCTCTCGTGGATTCTCGCATCGGCGGTCTCCGTGCCGCTGCTTGCGGTGTTCGTTATTCTGGGAAGAAGCATGCCGGAGGCTGGCGGTCTCGCTGCCTATGGCCGGCGTGCCTTCGGTCCCTTCGGACAGAGGGTCGCGTCGTTTCTCTTCCTTGGCGCGGTCGTTTTCGGTCTTCCCGCGATCGCGTTGACGGGCGGGCATTACCTCGCGACGCTTGTGGGCGGGGATGCGCGCTTCCATGCGATTCTGCTCGTCCTGGTGGCGCTTCTTCCGCACATGCTGCCGGGGAACGGCGCGGCCAATCTCATGGGCTGGATCGCTTCTCTCGTTGTCGTCGCGATCACCGTTTTCCTCGCGGCGGGGTTGCTTGGCGTTTATGCCGGACCAGCCGGCGGATCGACGCCGATCCTGCCTGCGCAAATCTCGGCGACAACATTGGTCGCGCCGTTCATGATGATTTTCTTTGCCTTTACCGGCTGGGAAGTGGGGGCCGGCAGCGCCGAGGAATACGCCAATCCGAGGCGTGATTTCCCGATCGCGATGATCGCCTCTTTCGTGATTGTCACGATATTCTATCTGCTGATCGCCTTCGTGGCGCAGAAGACGAATCTTGCCGGTGCGCATGAAGCGCCTTTCGTCGCCTTCGTGCGGCCGGTTCTCGGGGAGGCCGGGGCGATCGCGGTGGCGGTGCTCGCCGCACTGATCATCCTCGCCAATCTTTCCGGGGCTGTGTGGGGTGTTTCACGCATGGTTTTCTCGCTTGCGCGGGATGGAATCCTGCCGCCGGTTCTTGCCGCGACCAGGAATGGTCAGCCGCTGAGCGCCGTCATCGTGACCGTCGGGGCGATCATCAGCGTGCTGGTCACAGATTTCCTCTTTCACCTTGGCCTCGACACGATGCTTGCCCGCGCCGGGCTGAATTTCCTGCTCCTCTACGCGATCGCGGCCGCCTCGCTTGTCGTGCTTTCGCGCGGGATAGGGCCGCGGATATTGGGGGTGGCGGTCATCCTCATCGTTGCCGGGATCATTGGCTGGTCGCGCTTTCCCGTTCTCTACCCGGCGCTCCTGATCGCCCTGGCCATCATGTCGGAGGGCGGTGCGCGGATGCGCGTTCTGGTGGGCACGAGGAAGAAAGATCCGGCCTGATCCATCCGAAATTCGCCTTCCGCGTCATGCCTTCGGGGCTTTGCGCGGTCGGCGGATGAGGCCGGACAATCATATGTCACTCCACTTCGGAGGATGGGATGGAAGACCCCAAAGCCAGGAAGAAGAGACAGAAGCTCACCACCGCATCCGCTGATGTGGGCGTTGCCCTTGCGATCTGGCGCCAGATCGCCAAGAGCAAGGAATGTTCCCCCGAGCGGATGCTTGAAATCTATTCCTACTCGCGTGATCCGGCCTATCTCAACCTGTTACGGGACTTCGCCTCTCTCGCGCCGGCGGATCAATTGGCTGTCCAGCACATTCTTCAGCGCCTGGTGCAGGCGCGTAATGAGCAGAGTGACGGCCGAATTAGCACGGCGCAAATCCTGACCCATTGACGGCCTCCGGCGGCGTATCGCCGCCGGCTTCGGAACGATATATCGCGCGGTTGATGTCCCTGCTTGCCTCGCGCGCGGCCCTGCCCTATGTTTAGAATCGTTCCAAACTAAGACTGGGGGAATTGTCGTGGCCCTGTTCGGACAGAAGGCGCTCGAGGATCTTACCGAGCGCGAGGTGCTCGCGCTGTCGATTGCCAACGAGGAAGAAGACAGCCGGATCTATCAGGTCTTTGCCGAAGCCTGTGCCGAGCAATTCCCGGCCTCCGCCCGCATTTTCGAGGACATGGCCGAGGAGGAGCGCGGCCATCGCGCCTCGTTGTTTGAGGTTTACCGCACGCGTTTCGGCGAGCATCTTCCGCCGATCCGGCGGGAGGATGTGCGCGGGTTCATCACCCGCCGTCCGGTCTGGTGGACAAAGAATCTCTCGCCGGAGCGGATGCGCGAGGAGGCTGCCATCATGGAGATGCAGGCCGCGAATTTTTACGAGAAGGCTGCGACGCAGTCGCTCGATACCCGCATCCGCGAGTTGTTTCTTCATCTTGCCGAGGTCGAGCGGGGGCATCGCCGGAAAGCCGATCAACTGACCGAGGCGCATCTGACGGATGCGGCGCGGGGCGAGGAAGACGCAGCCAAGCACCGGCAATTTGTGCTGACCTACGTACAGCCTGGCCTTGCCGGCCTTATCGACGGTTCGGTCTCGACGCTCGCGCCGCTTTTCGCCGCGGCTTTCGCCACGCATAACAACTGGAATACGTTTCTTGTCGGCCTCGCGGCCTCCGTCGGCGCCGGGATCTCGATGGGGATCACGGAGGCGATGAGCGATGACGGCATCATTTCCGGGCGCGGCTCGCCGTGGCTGCGCGGCGTGGTCTGCGGGCTGATGACCGCAATCGGCGGGATCGGCCACACCTTGCCCTATCTCGTGCCGGATAATTGGTCGAATGCGTTCTACATCGCGACGCTGATCGCGGCCGCGATCGTGGCCGTGGAGCTGGTTGTGATCGCCTGGGTGCGCACCAAATACATGGATACGCCGTTCCTGCGCTCGGTGTTTCAGGTCGTGGTGGGCGGCGCGCTGGTGCTGCTGGCGGGCATCTTCATCGGCTCGGCGTAGCGGGGAAGGCGCGGGCGGCGAGGGCAGGGTACATGCTCGCCTGAATCGTCCCGCGCAAGACCATGAAAATCAGGAAGGCGAGCCAAAGCCCCTGATTGCCCATGCCCGAAAGCAGCCAGAGGGCGACAAGGAAACCCGCGCAGGCAATCATCATCTGGTTGCGCAGCGCATTGGTCCAGTTCGCGCCGATGAAAATTCCATCATAGGCGAAAGCCATGGCGCCGAGCACCGGCATGAGGGCGGCATAGGGCAGGAAGCTCCGTGCCGCCTGCCGCACCTCGGGATTGGCGGTAGCAAAATCGATGAAGGCATTGCCGAAGAGGATCGTGACCGCGCCGATCACGATTCCGGTGCCAAGGCTCCAGACGATTGCCAGCCGCACAGCCTGCCGGAAGGTCTCGCGCGCGCGGGCGCCGATGGCCATGCCGCACAGCGTTTCGGCGGCTGTCGCGAATCCATCGAGGAAATAGGCACCGAAAAGCCAGAGGTTCTGGAGAACCGAATTCGCCGCAAGCGCGATATCGCCGTTGCGCGCGCCGGTGCGCGTGAACAGAAGGAAGACCATCAGCAGCCCGGCATTGCGGATGGCCGCATCACGGTTGGAGGCGAGCGCAGCGATAACCGCCTTGCGCGCGTAGCTGGCCCGGTCGAGCAGCGGGCGGAAGGAAACGCCCAGCGTGAGCAGAAGCGTGACACCCAGCGCGACGCCCAGATACTCGGATATCGCCGTGCCGAGCGCAACGCCCGGCACCCCCAGTTTCATTCCCATGACGAGAACAACCGAAAGCCCTGCATTGGTCAGATTGATGATGGCCTGATGCGCGAGCGCCAGACCGGAGCGTCCGCGCCCGAGCAAGGCGCCGGCCAGCACGTAATTCGCGAGTGCCGCGGGGGCGGACCAGATGCGCACCTCGAAATAGCTGCTCATCGCCGCAGTGACCTCGGGGCTCGCTCCGGCGAATTTCCGGGCGAATACCATGACCGGGACCTGGATCAGCATCATCACGGCGCCGATGAGGAAAGCGAGCATCAGGGCGCGCGCCAGCACACGCTCGCCCTCGCTCCTGTCACCCGCGCCCGTGGCCTGCGCGGTCATGGCGATGGTCGTCATGCGCAGCGAGCCGAAGGTCCAGAAGAGCAGATCGAACACGATCGCGCCCAAGGCCACGCCGCCCAGCAGGGCGGCATCGCCGAGCTGTCCGATCACCACCGTATCCACGAGGCCGAGCAGCGGCACGGTGATGTGCGAGAGCATCATCGGCACCGCGAGCACAAGCATGCGGCGGTTTGATACCTCGATGGCGGGCGGTGTCACGGGGGCGTTCATGGCTTTGTCCGGTGGGGGTGTTTCAGGCGTATCGCCAAATGCCGATCCCGGCCAGTGCCCACGAGCAACACGGTGGAGTGGATGGTCTCGACCTTTGCTTACGTACTTGTTAGAGTTTTCGGAAAGCGGGGGCGGGAATGGTGTCGCGCGTCGCGACGGTGGCGTTCGAAGGAATCGAGGCGCGCCCCGTCGATGTTCAGGTTCAGGTCGCGAGCGGGGCGGTTGCCTTCGTTCTGGTCGGCCTGCCGGACAAGGCCGTGGCGGAAAGCCGCGAGCGGGTTCGCGCCGCCTTGACCGCTTCGGGGCTCGCGTTGCCGGCGAAACGCATCATCGTCAACCTCGCGCCCGCGGATCTTCCCAAGGAAGGCTCGCATTTCGATCTCCCCATCGCGCTCGGGATCATGGCGGCGATCGGCGCGATCCCGCAGGATGTGCTCGACGCCTTCACGGTGCTGGGAGAGCTCGCGCTCGACGGCACGATCTCGCCGGTCGCGGGCGTGCTTCCCGCCGCCATCGCCGCCCATGCGCGCGGGCACGGGCTCGTCTGCCCGGCCGCAAGCGGCGCCGAGGCCGCCTGGGCGGGCAGCGAGATCGAGCTTGTCGCGCCTTCCTCGCTCATCCAGATCGCCAATCATTTCAAGGGGACACAGGTGCTGCGCCGCCCCGAACCGGCGATCCGCGCCGCGCCGGGTCTCCTGCCCGATCTGCGCGACATCAAGGGGCAGGAAAGCGCCAAGCGTGTTCTGGAAATCGCGGCGGCGGGCGGGCACCACCTGCTCATGTCCGGCCCGCCCGGCGCGGGCAAATCCATGCTCGCCGCGCGACTTCCCTCGATCCTGCCGCCTTTGGCACCGCGCGAATTGCTGGAAGTGTCGATGGTGCATTCCATCGCCGGCCTGCTGACGGACGGCGCGCTGACGGATCGTCGGCCCTTTCGCGCGCCGCATCATTCCGCGAGCATGGCGGCCTTGACCGGCGGCGGGCTTCATGCCCGGCCGGGCGAGGTCAGCCTCGCGCATCACGGGGTCCTCTTTCTCGACGAATTGCCGGAATTCTCGCCCCAGGCGCTCGATGGATTGCGCCAGCCGATCGAGACCGGCTCGGTCAATGTCAGCCGAGCGAACACGCGCGCGACCTATCCCGCGCGTTTCCAGCTCATCGCGGCGATGAATCCATGCCGTTGCGGCCATGCGCTCGACCCCGGCTATACCTGCAAGCGCGCGCCGAACGAGAAATGCATCGCGCAGTATCAGGCCCGCCTTTCCGGCCCGCTGCTCGACCGCTTCGATATCGCGATCGACGTGCCGGCGGTGGATCTCGCCGATCTCCTGCTCCCCGCGCCAGCGGAAGGCTCGGCGGAGGTTCTGGCGCGGGTCGTTGCTGCCCGGCATGTGCAGGCCTCGCGCTTTGAACGGCTCGCGCTCGCGGATTGCCGGACCAACGCGGCGATCCCGCCCGGCGCGCTCGACGAGATCGTCAAACCCGATGCGCAGGGCATGAAGCTCATCCGCGATGCGGCGGAGAAGCTGAAACTCACTGCCCGCGCCTTCCACCGCGTGCTGAAAGTGGCGCGCACGCTCGCCGATCTCGATGGCGAGGAGGGGGTCGCGCGCCATCATCTGGCGGAAGCGCTTTCGCTGCGCAGCCGCGCGGCCGCGCTCGGCTAGGATGTTCCGGCAAAACGCGCCGGGGCTTGGCTAACGGAAGCTTCCCTTAACGACAGGCAGCGATTCCCGGTTTCCCGCAAAGGAAGATAAACCTTGTGCCCTCATGCTGCCCCAAAGCTGAAAACAGCAGGTGGGCGTTATGTGGGAAGGTTCGGCGACGTGGGTGCTTCAGCCCCTCGCCTTCATTGCAACGGCAATCGCGGCTTTGCTCGCGGTTCTTGGCGTGGCGCTGATTCGCGATATTTTTCGGCTGCGCGACAAACTTGCCGGCGTGAGCGCGGAAAGGCAGGTCCTCGCGGATCAACTGGACCAGATCGGCCAGATGAGCGCGCGCGCGGAAGCCGCGAGCGAGTCCAAATCCCGCTTCCTCGCGACCGTCAGCCATGAGATCCGTACGCCTCTCAATGGAGTTCTCGGCATGGCTGATCTCATGCTCGATACTCCTCTGAGCCCCGAGCAGCAGAATTATGCCCGCGCGATCAAGACCTCCGGTGAAGCCCTGCTCAGCCTGATCGAGGAAATTCTCGACTTCTCGCGCATCGAGGCCGGCAAGCTCGATATCAACATCCACGAGGTGGAACTGGGCGGGCTGGTCGAGGGAGTCGTGGAGCTTCTCGCGCCGCGCGCGCAGGGCAAGGGGCTGGAGATCGCGACCTTCATCGCCCCTGACATCCCCACTTTCATCGATGCGGACGGCGCGCGCCTGCGTCAGATCTTGATGAATCTCGCCGGCAATGCCGTGAAATTCACGCAAGCCGGCGGTGTTGGAATTCATATCGCGCGCCGCGATGCCGATACCCTCGCCTTGCGCATCGAGGATACGGGGCCGGGTATCGCGCCGGATCGGCTGGAAGCGATTTTCGATGAATTCGAACAGGGCGACGGCGCCACCGCCGCGCGCCATGGCGGCACCGGCCTCGGGCTGGCGATTTCCCGCCGCCTCGCGCGCCTGATGGGCGGGGATATCTCGGTGACGTCACGGCCGGGAGAGGGCTCGGTTTTCGAGCTGATCCTGCCGCTGGGGGCCTCGGCGAAAGTTCCGGCAGAGGCGGCGGAGGGAGGCGCCGAGATGAGGCGGGTTCTGATCGTCGCGGCGGGGCCTTTCGAGGGGCGGTATCTCGGGGAATATCTCGGCGCGCATCACGGAAGTGCCGAGCTGGTAGCTGATGCGGAGGCCGCGCTCGCGACCATTGCGCAAAACGCGCCGCAATTGCTGCTGATGGATGCGGCTTTCGGGCAGGAAATGTGCCGCAAGGTCGTCGCCGCCGCTCAGCAAGCGGGGTGCAAGCGTCATATCGTCATGCTCTCGCCCTATGAGCGGCGCAGCTTCGGCGCACCGGCGGCGGCTGGTTTCGAGCGCTATCTCGTCAAGCCGGTCCGGCGGCGTTCGCTGATGGTGCAATTGCGCGAATGGCACGGCGATTCAGCCCCCGCGGTCGAGATCCAGCCGCTTGAAACGCTTGGCGGCGAGCCCCTGGCCGGTCGGCGCGTGCTGATCGCGGAGGATAACGATATCAATGCCCTGCTCGCGGGCAGGTTGATCGAACGCCTCGGCGGTCGCTCGGTGCGTGCCTCGACCGGTGTGGAAGCGCTCGATCTGCTGGCTGCCACGCTCCAGCCGGGCGCGCCGGCCTTCGATTGCGTGCTGTTCGATGTGCGTATGCCCGAGCTTGACGGGCTCGAAGCCTTGCGCCGCTGGCGGACGATGGAGCAAGGGGCGGGGCGTGCCGCCCTGCCGGCGATCGCGCTGACCGCCAATGCCTATCGGGAGGATCGCGAGGCCTGCTTCGCAGCGGGGTTCGACGGCTTCCTCGCCAAGCCGCTGGAGCGGGACAGTTTCATCACGACGCTCGATTCGCTTCTTGGGCAGTCAAGAAGGGTGGCTTGACAGTTTCGCCGCGTCTGCGTCATCCAATTGTCACAAATTGCCGGCAGAAGCCGGAAAGCTGGCCATTCCGGCTGGCATGACTGGAGAAAGCAGCCATGCTGCGACCGCGCAATCCGGCGAAGCCCGCGAAAAGCCGCTCGTTCTTCCCCACCGCGATTCTCAATCCCAGGAAGCTTGTCAGCCAGTTCAACCCGGTCTCGCGTGTCGTGCGCGACATGGGTGGCCTGCCCGAGACGCTGGGACGCATCGGCACGCTCGAAGTGCGTCTCGCCCGAACGACGCGGGATATCCGCCGCGCGCAGAACCTGCGCTACAAGGTTTTCTTCGAGGAAATGAGCGCCACCCCCGATACCCGTGGCCGCCTCGCGCGCCGCGATATCGACGCGTTCGACCGGATCTGCGATCATCTTCTCGTCATCGATCATGCAGGCAAGACCAGCCGTTTCGGCAAGCCCAGGCCGAAGGTGGTCGGCACCTACCGCCTGTTGCGCTCAGAGATCGCCGCAGCGCAGGGCGTGGATTTTTATACGGCCGGCGAATATGACCTCACCGGCCTTCTCGCCGCCAACAAGGGTGCGCCCATGCTTGAGCTTGGGCGCTCCTGCGTCCTCAAGCCGTGGCGCACCAAGCGGACGGTCGAGCTGCTCTGGCAGGGAATTTGGGCGTATATCCAGCATCACCGCATCGAGCTGATGTTCGGCTGCGCCAGTTTCGAGGGCACCGAGGCGAAGAACCATGCGTTGCCGCTCGCCTTTCTTCATCATCATGTCTGCGCGTCTGCTGACCTTGCGGTGCGGGCCCTGCCGTGGCGCTATACGGATATGAACCTCCTGCCGCGCGCGGATGTCGATCTCAAGGGCGCGATGAAGGCGCTGCCCCCGCTGATCAAGGGCTACCTGCGCCTTGGCGCCCGCTTCGGTGAGGGCGCCGTGATCGACCGGCAATTCGGCACGACGGATGTGTTCGTGGTGCTGAAAGTCGCGGATATCGATCCGCGTTACATCGCCTATTATGGCGGCGAGGGCGAGGCTCAGGCCGCCTGAGCGCCAAGACAGTCGATGAGACCTTCGCGGTAAGTGGGGCAGCGGAAGGCATAGTCGAGGCGTACCTTGATCCGCGCGTTCGAGACCCGCTTGTTCTCGCCATAGAAGCTTCGTCCCATCGGCGAGAGATCCGCTTTCTCGAAGGGCGTCTCCGGCGGCGGGCTGATCTTCAGCATCGCCGCGGCATGCGCCACGACATCCTGCGGCGGGCAGGGTTCATCGTCGGTCAGGTTGAGGATGCCGAGAGATGTATTTCCCGTCAACGCCTTGGTGAGTGCGCCGGCGATATCGAGAACATGGATCCGGTTGAACACCTGTCCCGGCTTCACGATGCGGCGCGCGGTGCCGGCGCGCAGATTGTCGATCGCGGAGCGGCCGGGGCCGTAAATGCCGGAAAGCCTGAAGATTCCCAGCTCCACGCCTGTGCCCCTGGCGAGATCCTGCCACGCCAGTTCAGCGGCAAGGCGCTGATGCGAGCGGCGCGAGACGGGTTTGGGCACGCTGTCCTCGTCGACCCAGCGCCCCTGGTGATCGCCATAGATTCCGACGGTGGAAAGATAGGCGATACGGTTGAGCTGCGGCACGGCGCGCGGCGTGAAACCGGGCGTGCGAAGCAGCGGATCGCCGTTTTCGTCCGGCGGAGCCGAGACAAGGAGATGGGTCGCGTGGGCCAGCGCTTGGGCAAGTCCGTCGGAGAGAAAGGTGCCGTCGAAACGCGAGGCATCAAGCCCTTCGCCGCGCAGGCGCGCGACCTTCTCCTCGCCACGCGCGGTGACATGCAGTCCAGCGCAATGCGGCGTGATTTCCCGTGCGATGGCGGCGCAGGAGAATCCGTATCCGATCATCACGAGGCGCATTCGGCTTCTCCCATCCCCTCGAGCGCTACCCGCCATTCGGCAAGGACATGCGCATCCGTTTCGTGTTCGCGACGGGTTTTGGCAAGATTCTGAAGCACGTGCCGCGTTTGAAGACGTGCCAGCGCCCAGATCGCCATGCCGCGCACAAGTGGCGAGGAATCGTCAAGCAATGCAATCGCCTCCTTCGCCAGGCCCGGATCACCCGAATTGCCGATCGCGATCAGGACATTGCGGATGAAACGGTCGCGCCCGGTGCGCTTGATCGGCGTGCCGGCGAAAAGCGCGCGAAACGCGGCGTCGTCGAGGCGTGCGAGATCGGCGAGCCTGAGCCCCTGCAACTCATTGCGAAGCACGAGTTTGGTATCCCGCGACGCTTCAGCGAACTTGTTCCAGGGGCAGATCGCGAGGCAATCGTCGCAGCCGAAGACGCGGTTGCCGATTCCGGCGCGCAGATCCGCCGCAATCGGTCCCTTATGCTCGATGGTGAGATAGGCGATGCAGCGGCGCGGATCGAGCTGGTAAGGCGCGGGAAAAGCGTCTGTGGGGCAGATGTCGAGGCAGCGTCGGCAGGAGCCGCAATGGTCCTTCTCGGGCGCATCGGGCGAGAGCGGCATCGTGGTGTAAATCGCACCGAGGAAGAGCCAGTTGCCGAATTCCCGGCTCACCAGCACCGAATGCTTGCCCTGCCAGCCGAGGCCCGCCTCCATCGCCAGCGGTTTTTCCATCACCGGCGCGGTATCGACGAAAACCTTCACCCCTGCGCCGGTTTTCTCGGCAAAAGCGCGCGCCACCGCCTTCAGCCGCGTCTTGATGATGTCGTGATAATCCTTGCGGATGGCATAGAGCGAAAGGCTGGCGCGATCCTTTTCCGCCAGCATCGCCAGCGGGTCTTCGGCAGGGCCGTAATTCGTGCCGAGCATGATCACGCTCCGCGCTTCCGGCCAGAGTACGGGCGGGGAAGCACGCTTTTCCGGCTCGCGCGCCATCCAGTCCATCTCGCCTTCCATCCCGGCATCGAGCCATTCGAGAAGCTGGCTTTCGCGCAAGGGAGAGGCATTTGCTGGTGCGATTCCACAGGCATCGAACCCGTTTTCGCGCGCCAGCGCCAGAACGAGATCGCGCCCGGCTTCCGGGCTCAAAAATCGAGATCCGTGTAATGGGTGGCCGGAACCAGACCGCGGATGCGGTCCTGAAGCAGCGTGCGGAAGCCCGGCCGGGATTTCACCCGGGCGTACCAATGCCTTGCCGCTTCGTCCTCCGCCCAAGGGACATCCCCGAGATAATCGACCGCCGAGAGATGCGCGGCCGCGGCCAGATCCGCATAGGTCAACCTGTCTCCCGCGAGCCAATTGTGATGATGCAGGAGATGGCTGAGATATTTGAGATGATAGCGGATATTGCTGCGCGCCGCACGCAGGGCGCCGGGATCGGGCGCGCCGGCGCTGCCATCGGCGATATTGCGCTTGTAGACCTTCTCGTAAAGCAGCGGTTCGCCGACCTCGACATAGAACTTGACGTTGAACCAGTTGAGCAGCCGGCGCACCTCGACGCGACCGGCGGGATCTTCCGGCAGCAGGCGGCGCTCGGCGAGAACCAGGCCGCGCGTCTCGTCGAGATATTCGGCAATCACATTGGCGCCGGGCACGACCTGCCCGTCATGCTCGACAAGAACCGGGATGACCCCCGCCGGGTTGAGCGCGAGGAAATCCGGGCGCCGGGCGAAAACATTCTCTTCCTTGAATTCGGCATCCATCTGCAATTCCGCCATGACGAGACGGATGAAGCGCGAATGCGGGTCCAGCGGATGATGATAGAGAACGGCCATTTCGGCGGGATTTTCCTAAAATGCGATGGGTCGGGGATAGCCGGCTGGCTTTCGCCGGGCACCCGCTATAATTGAGCAGCCCTTCTGTCTCAACCCGTGTTGATTCGGCTGCAACCGATCGCACCGATCATGGTTTCGTCTTCATGAACGCCGTTCTCGCGCTCAAGGCCGCGCTTCTGGGTTTTGTCGAGGGGCTTACCGAGTTCCTGCCGGTTTCCTCTACCGGGCATCTCATTCTGCTCGGGCATTACCTCAAATTCGAATCGCCCGGCCATGCTTTCGAGGTTCTGATCCAGCTCGGCGCGATCCTTGCGATCCTGACGGTCTATTTCGGCAAACTGATCGCGCTCGCGCGCGGCATGTTCTCCGACAGGCGCGCACAGATGTTCATTCTCGCCGTCCTGTTCGCTTTCCTGCCGGCTGCGATCATCGGGGTCTTCGCGCATTCCTTCATCAAGGGCGTGCTGTTCAGCCCGTTCGTGGTCTGCATCAGCCTGATTTCTGGTGGTCTGGTGCTGCTCGTTGTGGATGAGACGCGCTTTCAGACCAATACCCAGGACGTGATGGACATCTCCCTCCCGATGGCGCTGAAAATCGGCCTGTTCCAGTGCCTTGCCATGATCCCGGGCGTGTCGCGCTCCGGTGCGACCATCGTCGGGGCGATGCTGATGGGCGCGGAAAAACGCGTGGCGGCGGAATTCTCGTTCTTCCTCGCCATGCCGACCATGGCGGGCGCCTTCGCCTATGACCTTTACAAGAACTACAAGCACCTGACTTTCGATGATGTCGCGGCGGTCGGCATCGGGTTCGTGGTGTCGTTCATCACGGCGGTTTTCGTCGTGCGCGGGCTGCTCGATTTCGTCTCGCGCCGGGGTTTTGCACCCTTCGCCTGGTGGCGGATCGTGGTCGGCTGTTTTGGCCTCGCGGCTTGGTTTGTTTACGGTTGAGATGAACCTGCCGGTCCGTTTGCGGCCGAGCGCAACTCGCCGGGATGGCGCTCAGCGCTTTCCCGGCGCCGGCGTTTTGGGTTCATGAGCGCATAGATCCGTCAGCGGGCAGCGCCAGCATTCGGGCTTGCGTGCCTTGCACATGTAGCGCCCGTGCAGGATCAGCCAATGATGCGCATGGAGGCGGTAGGGCTCCGGGATCAGCCGTTCGAGCCCGGCTTCAACGGCTTCGGGCGTCTTGCCCGGTGCGATCGGCAGCAGGTTCGAAACCCGGAAGACGTGCGTATCCACCGCGAAGGTCGCTTCGCCGAAGGCCATGTTCATCACGACATTCGCGGTCTTGCGCCCGACACCGGCCAGGCTCACCAGCGCGTCGCGATCGTTGGGCACCTCACCGCCGAATTTCGCGATCAGTGCTTCGGAAAGCAGGATGACGTTCTTGGCCTTGTTGCGGAATAGCCCGATCGTCTTGATATGCTCGCGGACAACATCCTCGCCGAGCACGAGCATCTTTTGAGGTGTATCCGCGATCCTGAACAGTGCGCGCGTCGCCTTGTTGACGCCGGCATCGGTGGCCTGCGCCGAGAGAACCACGGCGACGAGCAGGGTATAGGCGTTGACATGTTCAAGCTCGCCCTTGGGCTCGGGCTCGATGGCGTGAAGGCGCCGGAAGATCTCCGCGATCTCGGCGACAGGCCGGTCTTTTGGCCGGAGCTTGCTGGTAACCGTGCCGCCTTTCGCCGATGCTACCTTCGCCATATCCAGCCCTCGCCCATCATCATCTTGGCGCGATTTGCCCGCGCGCGGAGGCGCGCTAGATTAGGCGCATCGCCCGCAGGAAATGGATACACGAGCCTTGCGCGAGTTCGACCCGAAATCCGCCGATATCCCGTTCTTTTCGGCGCGGCTTGTGGCGCATCGCTCGCTCACGCCACGCGGGCTGGCATTCGTGATGGGTTTCGTGGGTGCAATCGGACTTGCGGTCTCGATCCCGTTTTTCCTCATGGGTGCTTGGCCCGTCGCGGGGTTCATGGGGCTTGACGTGGCGCTCATCTACCTTGCCTTCCGAGCCAATAACCGCGCCGCCAGCGCCTATGAGGAAATTCTCCTCTCGCCCGTTCTGCTGCTGGTGCGCTCGGTATCCGCGAAGGGCGCCCTGCGCGAGATGCGTTTTAATCCGCTCTGGGCGCGTCTCGAGCGCGAGGATCACCCGGAATACGGGATCGAGCGCCTCGCCTTGCGTGAAGGGCGACGGCAGGTTGAAATCGGCGCCTGCCTCGGGCGGGCTCACCGCGCGGATCTCGCGGATGCGCTCAAGAAGGCGCTGGGCGAGGCCAAACGATAAGTCCCTGAAATCGGGTGGTTCTGCGGCTGGCGAGTGCCTAGATTGCGCTGAAGGAGAGAGACCATGCTTGATCGCAGCCAGAATTTCTCGCTTTCTGCCGCCGGCGCCGATTACGCGCTGGTGCGTGAGGCGTTGCGCTACATCACGGATGAAAGCCGCAACCAGCCCGATGTCGAGCGGATTGCTGACGCGCTTCGGCTGTCCTCGGGCGATTTGACCGCCTTGTTCCGCCGCTGGTGCGGGTTGACGCCCAAGGCGTTCCTTCAGGCGGTGACGCTCGATAACGCCAAGCGCTTGCTCGATGAAGGGGCGCCGCTGCTCGACTGTGCGCTGGAGGTCGGGATGTCCGGCCCCTCGCGGCTGCACGATCTTTTCGTAACGCACGAGGCTGTTTCGCCCGGCGAATACAAGACAGGGGGCGCGGGGCTGGTGGTCTATTACGACTTCATTCCTTCTCAATTCGGGCTTGCCTTGCCGATGGTGAACGAGCGGGGCCTGTGCGGTCTCGCTTTCGCGGATGAAGGTGGCGAGGCGGCGGCTTTCGAGGATATGCGCCGGCGCTGGCCGAACGCCGAGTACCGGCGAGACAACGCGCGGGTGGCGCCCTATGCGGAGCGCATCTTCAATTCCGCCCGCTGGCAACCGGATCAGCCGCTTAAGGTCTTCCTGATCGGGACCGATTTCGAAGTGCGGGTATGGGAGACGCTGCTGGCGATTCCGCTCGGCAAGGCGACGACCTATTCCACCATCGCTCACCACATCGAAAAACCGAAAGCCGCGCGGGCGGTTGGCGCGGCGGTAGGACGCAATCCGATTTCGTTTGTGGTGCCTTGCCACCGCGTTCTGGGAAAATCGGGTGCGTTGACCGGCTATCATTGGGGGCTGACACGCAAGCGCGCCATGCTCGGCTGGGAAGCGGGGAAAAGCGCGGCGCAAGCTGGGCGAGGCCTTGGGGTGTAGGCTGAACCGTGCCAATAAAGGGCATGGTCGTTGAAATCATCGCATTGCTTGGCTGGATCGGTCTGGTTGTTTTCGCCATTTCCGGCGCGCTGGTGGCTTCGCGCAAGCAGATGGATATCGTCGCCTTCGTGTTTTTCGGCACGGTGACGGCGATCGGCGGCGGTACGTTCCGCGATCTCGTGCTCGGACACAGCCCGGTTTTCTGGGTCAAGGAGCCGGCCTATCTCGTCGTATGTGCGGCGGCTTCTTCCGCCACCTTCTTTCTCGCGCATCTGCCCGATTCACGGCTCAGGGTCCTGCTCTGGCTGGATGCCGCCGGCATGGCGGTGTTCTGCGTGCTTGGCGCGGAAGCGGCTCATGCCTATGGTTTCGTCGTCGCCGTGACCTGCGGCGTCATCACCGCCGTCGTGGGCGGTTTCATCCGCGACATGATGGGCGCCGAGATGCCGGTCATCATGCGCGGCGAGATCTATGCCTCGGCGGCTTTTTTGGGTGCCGCGACGTTTCTGGTGAGCTTCGACCTGCTGCTCCTGCCGCGCGATGCCTCGGTTGTGGCGGGTATCGCCGCGGCTTTCCTGCTGCGCGCGGCGGCGCTGAAATTCGGCTGGCGCTTTCCTGTCTACAAGCCGCGTCCGGGGCGAAAGCCGGAGGAACTGGGTTTGTGACAATTTGCCGCTTCACGCTCTTGTGAGCGGCATTCCGCCTTCCTATATCGGCGTGTGAAAATGGTTCGCGGCGGGGAAATCCCGCAATCCTCACGGAACGTTAACCATCCTTGGACCAACCGTCTTCTGAAAGGATACCGCGCATCGCTTCGGGATGCGCTGGTGGCAATGCTCGCTTGAGAGGGGCTTATCATGGGTAAAGTTATCGGTATCGACCTCGGCACGACCAATTCCTGCGTCGCGGTCATGGAAGGCACGACACCAAAGGTGATCGAGAATGCGGAAGGCGCGCGCACCACGCCGTCGATCGTGGCGTTCTCCGCCGATGGCGAGCGGCTTGTCGGCCAGCCTGCCAAGCGTCAGGCCGTGACCAATCCGGAAAAGACCTTCTTCGCGATCAAGCGCCTTATCGGGCGCACCTATAACGATCCGCTGACGCAGAAGGACAAGGGCCTTGTCCCCTATTCCATCGTGAAGGGCGGCAACGGCGATGCCTGGGTCGAGGCCGACGGCAAGCAATATTCGCCCTCGCAGATTTCCGCCTTCACGCTGATGAAGATGAAGGAGACTGCGGAAGCCTATCTCGGCCAGAAGGTCGATCAGGCGGTCATCACCGTTCCGGCCTATTTCAACGATGCCCAGCGTCAGGCGACCAAGGATGCCGGCAAGATCGCGGGCCTTGAGGTTCTGCGCATCATCAACGAGCCGACGGCGGCTGCGCTCGCCTATGGTCTCGACAAGAAGACCGCCGGCACGATCGCGGTCTATGACCTTGGCGGCGGCACGTTCGATATCTCGATCCTCGAGATCGGCGATGGCGTGTTCGAGGTGAAATCCACCAATGGCGACACGTTCCTCGGCGGCGAGGATTTTGACATGCGCCTCGTCGAGTATCTCGCGGACGAGTTCAAGAAAGAGCAGGGCATTGACCTGAAGAAGGACAAGCTCGCCCTCCAGCGCCTCAAGGAAGCTGCCGAAAAGGCGAAGATCGAGCTTTCCTCGACGACGCAGACCGAGATCAACCTGCCCTATATCACCGCCGATGCCTCCGGCCCGAAGCATCTCACGCTGAAGCTCACGCGCGCCAAGTTCGAGAGCCTCGTCGATGATTTCGTCCAGCGCACCATCGAGCCGTGCAAGAAGGCGCTCAAGGATGCCGGCATCCAGGCCGGGCAGATCGATGAGGTGGTGCTTGTCGGCGGCATGACGCGCATGCCGAAGATCCAGGAAGTGGTGAAGCAGTTCTTTGGGAAGGAGCCGCACAAGGGCGTCAACCCGGATGAGGTTGTCGCCATCGGCGCGGCGGTTCAGGCCGGCGTGCTCCAGGGCGACGTGAAGGACGTGCTGCTGCTCGACGTGACGCCGCTTTCGCTCGGCATCGAGACGCTCGGCGGTGTCTTCACCCGCCTCATCGACCGCAACACCACGATCCCGACCAAGAAGAGCCAGGTCTTCTCGACCGCCGAGGATAACCAGAACGCGGTGACGATCCGCGTCTTCCAGGGCGAGCGCGAGATGGCGGCGGACAACAAGGCGCTCGGCCAGTTCGATCTCGTGGGCATTCCGCCCGCGCCGCGCGGCGTGCCGCAGGTGGAGGTCACCTTCGATATCGATGCCAACGGCATCGTGAACGTCACCGCGAAGGACAAGGCGACCGGCAAGGAGCACCAGATCCGCATTCAGGCGTCGGGCGGCCTCTCGGATGCCGATATCCAGAAGATGGTCAAGGAAGCCGAGGCCAATGCCGAGGAAGACAAGAAGCGCCGCGAGCTGGTCGAGGCCCGCAACCAGGCCGAAAGCCTCATCCATTCCACCGAGAAATCGGTGAAGGAGCACGAGGCGAAACTCGGCCAGCCGGAGAAGGATGCCGTCGAGGCCGCCATCTCGGCGCTGAAGGACGCGCTCGCCGGCGAGGATGCCGAGGTCGTGACCGCCAAGACCAACGACCTCATGCAGGCCGCGATGAAGATCGGCGAGACGATCTACAAGGCCGAACAGGAAGAGGCCGCCAAGGCCGATGCCATGAAGGACGGCGCGGGCGAGGAGTCCAAGAAGGACGACATCATCGATGCCGAGTTCAAGGATGTGAGCGGCGACAACAAGGGCAAGAAGGCGTGAATGAAGGGGCTGCCCCGCATCTTGCCGGGCGGCTCGAAAACCGGCCCGAGGCTCTCGGGCCGGCTATGCGCCGTGTATCCGGTTGTCGTGTTCGCCCTTGCGAGTGCCCCCCTGCCTGTGGTGGCGGAGATTGACGGGAATTTCGCCCGCCGCCTGAGCGATGTTTCCACAACGCTGCGGATCGAGGGAACACTCGCCGATGCGCTCGCACGTGGGAGTAAGGCGGGTGTGAGGCGGCTGAGCGCCACGATCAGGCATCAGGATGGCAGGCGGATTGAACATCTCGCCGATATCACGGAAGCCGGGGGAGAGAAGGCGCTGGGGATCGCGCTGCGGCTGGAGCCGTGCGAAATCGCGGGGCTTGCCATCCGGGCGATGGTGATCGGGATTGACAGGGGCCATATCCGCGCCGAATTCACGCAAGGCGCTGTTGTGCTCTCCCCGAAACGCATCGGCGATATCTTCGCCGAGAATCTCGTGCGCTGTGAGATGATCGCGAAGAAGCAGGCATCGAAGCGGCGCATAGGCTCTACCTGCGTGATAGATGGAAGCTGCGAGCAAGACGGGAATTAAGCCGCATGGCCAAGCGTGATTATTACGAAATCCTTGGCGTCGCCAAAACCGCCGATGACGCGGCGCTGAAAAGCGCCTTCCGCAAACTCGCGATGCAATATCACCCGGACAAGAACCCGGGCGATGCGGAGGCGGAGCAGAAGTTCAAGGAAATCAACGAAGCCTACCAGATCCTCTCGGATGGCCAGAAGCGCGCGGCCTATGACCGTTTCGGGCATCAGGCTTTCGAGAATGGCGGGGGTGGTCCGGGCGGGTTCGGGCCGGATTTCGCCTCGTCGATGAGCGATATTTTCGAGGATATCTTCGGGGATGTCTTCGGGGGCGGCGGGCGCCGCGGCGGCGGTCGCGGTGGACGCGAACGCGGCGCGGACCTGCGCTACAATCTCGAGATCACGCTCGAGGAGGCCTTCAAGGGCAAGAACGCCACCATCAAGGTGCCGACCTCGATCACCTGCGATGCCTGTTCGGGCACGGGGGCGAAAGCGGGCTCGAAGCCGCGCAGCTGCGGCACCTGCGGCGGTGCCGGTCGCGTGCGCGCCACGCAGGGTTTCTTTTCGATCGAGCGCACCTGCCCGACCTGCGGCGGACGCGGCGAAGTGATCGAGGACCCGTGCCGTGTCTGCTCGGGCTCGGGCCGCGTCACGCGCGAGCGCACGCTCTCGGTCAATGTTCCTGCGGGGGTGGAAGACGGTACCCGCATCCGCCTCGCGGGGGAGGGGGAAGCGGGGATGCGTGGTGCGCCCGCCGGCGATCTCTACATCTTCCTTTCGGTGAAACCGCACGGGTTCTACAGCCGCGACGGCGCGGATCTCTTCTGCCGCGTGCCGATCTCGATGGTCGCGGCGGCGCTCGGCACCGAGGTCAAGGTACCGACGCTCGATGGCAAGGAAGCGGCGATCAAGATCCCCGAAGGCACGCAATCGGGCAAGCAGTTCCGCCTGCGCGACAAGGGAATGCCGATCCTGCGCTCGAAGGATATGGGCGATCTCTATGTTCAGGCCGTGGTTGAAACGCCGCAGAACCTCACCCGTCGCCAGCGGGAATTGCTGCAGGAATTCGAACAAGGATCTTCGAGCGAGACCAGCCCGGAATCCGCCGGCTTCTTCTCACGGGTGAAGGATTTCTTCGGTGGTTCCCCAGGGTGATTTCTGACACCCTCCCAACCATCTTGAATTCGCCACGAAGTTTGGCCATAGCTGTGGCGTTGCGTCGTCGCGTTTGCACAGGATTTGCCCTTGTCCGGACAGAAGAGTCCTTTCACGCCGCTCGACGATATCCGTCGCCACGGCGCACGCCTTGTCAAAAAATTTGCTCTCGAGACCCAGCGCAAGGATGAAGCGCGGTTTCTGAAATCCTGGCTCGACAAGCCATTGATGACTGGAGCGGTCTCGCCCTCCGGCAAGGCTCTCGCCAAGATGATGGCGCGCTATGTCGATCCGCAGACGCCAGGTCCGGTCGTTGAACTCGGCCCCGGCACTGGTCCGGTTACCGAGGCGCTGATCGCGCGCGGGGTGGATGAGAAGCGGCTGATCCTTGTCGAGTTCAATCCCGATTTTTGCCGCCTGCTGCGCAAGCGCTTTCCCCGCGCCACCGTGATCGAGGGCGACGCCTATGCGCTTGAAATGACGCTGGCGGATCTTGACGAGCCCGTCGCAGCGATCGTCTCGTCACTGCCGCTCTTCACCCGGCCCGAGCGTCAGCGCCGTGCCCTGCTCGATGCCGGCTTCCGCATGATGCGCGCCGGCTCGCCCTTTATCCAGTTCACCTATGCGGCGGTGTCGCCGATTCCGCTCAAGGGCAAGAATGCCGGGCGGCGCGATTTCGACGCCAAGGTCAGCCCGCGCGTCTGGCTCAATCTGCCGCCGGCCTGCGTCTGGGTTTACCGCAAGAACCAGGGCTGAGGTTATCACGCGACAAGCGGCGGGGTGATCCCATGCGGCCTTTCGAGCCAAGCCGGCACCGGAAGCCCCTTTTCGCGCAGGAAATCGGGGTTGAAAAGCCGTGAGGCATAGCGCGAGCCATAGTCGCACAGGACGGTGACGATCGTGTGCCCCGGCCCCATCTCCTTCGCCATGCGGATCGCGCCGGCGATGTTGACGCCGGAGGAGGAACCGAGCACCAGGCCTTCTTCCTCGGCAAGGCCGAAGACAATCCGCAGCGCCTCGTCATCGCCGATGCGATAGGCGAAATCGGGCGCAAATCCCTCGAGATTGGCGGTGATCCGCCCTTGCCCGATCCCTTCCGAGATGGAGGATCCCTCGGCCTTCAATTCGCCCGTCGTGTAGAAGGCATGCAGCGCAGCGCCATGCGGATCGGCGAGGCCGATCTTCACGCCGGGCAGCTTCTCGCGCAGGCCGAGCGCCGTTCCCGCGAGCGTGCCGCCCGACCCCACGGCGCAGATGAAACCATCCACCTTGCCGGCGGTATCGCGGATGATTTCCGGCGCGGTCGTCTCGATATGCGCCTGCCGGTTCGCCACATTGTCGAACTGGTTCGCCCAGAAGGCGCCGTTCGCCTGTGTTCTGGCGAGTTCTTCCGCAAGTCGCCCCGAAACGCGCACGAAATTGTTGGGATTCGAGTAGGGCGCCGGCGGCACCTCGATAAGGCTGGCACCGGCGATCTTCAGGGCGAGCTTTTTCTCCTCGCTCTGGGAATTGGGGATCACGATCACGGTCTTGAGGCCGAGCGTATTGCCCACCAGCGT
This sequence comes from Pseudomonadota bacterium, assembly GCA_020161575.1. GTDB lineage: Bacteria > Pseudomonadota > Alphaproteobacteria > Rhizobiales > Beijerinckiaceae > Rhabdaerophilum. Next base: position 260,111 of record JAIUNR010000002.1, on the reverse strand, counting down.
CAGGCCGATGCCGGTATTACCCGCCGTGCCCTCGACGATGGTGCCGCCCTTGCGCACCAGCCCCTTTTCCATCGCGTCGCGGATGATGAACAGCGCGGCGCGATCCTTGACGGATTGGCCAGGATTGAGAAACTCCGCCTTGCCTAGAATGGTGCAGCCGGTTTCCTCCGAAGCGCGTTTGAGCTTGATGAGCGGGGTATTGCCGATTGCAGGAAGAACACCGTCGAAAATCATGGGTTAGGATCGCTCCGGGGCTGAAATTCTCTTCCCATCCTCTAGATAGAAGCCGATAAATCAACCGCCTGCCGGAGAAAGCCATGCCAAAGATACTGGTGTTTTCAGGATCAACCCGCCCTGCCTCGTATAATCGCCGGCTCGCGGCCATCGCCGCACGCGATCTTGCGGTCTTGGGCGCTGAAGTGACCGAAATCTCGCTGGACGATTATCCGCTGCCTTTCGTTGATGAAGATGGCCGCAAGAATGTGCCGGATGCGGCGAAGGCGCTACGCGCGGAGATCGATGCGCATCGTGGCTTCTTCATCGCCTGCCCGGAATACAATGCGGGTTATACGCCGCTGTTGAAGAACGCGATCGACTGGGCGAGCGTTGCGGCCGCCGGGCCGCTTTTCGCGGGCAAGGTGGTGGCGCTCGGTGGCGCTTCCACCGGGATGCGCGGGGCCTATCGCGCGTTGACGCAGTTCCGCTCGGCGCTTGAACTCGGCTATGGCGCGCTGGTCATCCCGGAAATGGCATCCGTGCCCTTCGCCGAGAAGAACCTGCCGGATACAAGCGCGATCCAGGACCCGGCGACGGCGAATTTCCTCGCCATCACGCTCAAGCGTCTGGTGGCCGAGGCCGGGCTCGTTCGCGGGTAGGCGTCACGGGTTCCCCTTGGGGCGAATCCGTGATAGCCGACGGCTTTCAGGACAGGTGCACACCTTTTCCGCCCGGAAGCTTGCGCTTGCGGGCTTTTTCATGCCGCCACGATCCCGCGATCCCGAACACGGAGTTTCCACCATGGCCCACTCAACCCTGCTGCGCGAAAAAGTCATTGTCGCGCTCGACCTCCCCGATGTGCCGGCCGCCCAGCGCATGGTGGAAAGTCTTGGCGACGATGGTGCCTTCTACAAGATCGGGTATGAGCTGGCTTTCGTCGGCGGCATGGATCTCGCCCGTACATTGATCGGGGCGGGCAAGAAGGTCTTCATCGATCTCAAGCTCCATGACATTCCCAACACGATCGAGAAGGGCGTGGGGCAGATCGCGCGCATGGGCGCGACCTTCCTCACCGTCCATGCATATCCGCAGACGCTTGCCGCCGCCGCGAAAGGGGCCGCAGGATCGACGCTTGGCGTGCTGGGCGTTTCGGTGATGACCTCGATGGACGATTCCGATCTCGCCCGCGCCGGTTACGGCATGGGCGTGGCCGATCTTGTCGCGCGGCGGGCACGGCAGACCTATGAAGCCGGTTGCGCCGGTCTCATCTGCTCCGCCGCCGACATTGCCGGCGTGAGCGCGGCGGTGGGAGATGGGCTCAAGCTCATCACGCCAGGCATCCGCCCGGCAGGCGGGGAGATCGGAGACCAGAAGCGCGTGATGACGCCGGGCGAGGCGATCCGCGCCGGCGCGGATCACCTCGTGATCGGTCGTCCGATCACGGGGGCGGCAGAACCCGCGAATGCGATGCGCGCCATTCTCGACGAGATCGCCGCGATCTGAGACAAGAGCAGCACCCAAGCCAATCAGGCTTCATGAGGAAGGAAGAGAGCATGCCCAAGGGATATCTGATCGGCCGCGTTTCGGTTCATGACCCGGAGGCCTACAAAGCCTATGCGGCGAAGGCGACGGCGGCGATCGCGCAATATGGCGGCAAGGTGCTCGCGCGTGGTGGGCGCTTCGAAATCGCCGAGGGCGAGGGGCGCACGCGCAATGTCGTGATCGAATTCGAGAGCTTCGAGCAGGCGAAGACCTATTTCTTCTCGCCCGAATATCTCGAGGCGCGCAAGCTGCGCTGGCCGGTGAGCGTGGGTGATTTCATCATCCTCGAAGGCGTCTGATCCGGCTCCCTGACCATCCCGGCTCGGGAGGCGGCTCGCCTCCTGCCGGGAATCGGCCTAGAATTATGCTCCGGTCATGGAGCCCGAAAAGCGGGCGAGGTCACGAGCGATGCCGAATGACGAAGCGCCCGGTGCCCTGAGCACGTTGCCCGCCATTCGCAAGATCATCCATGTCGACATGGATGCTTTTTTCGCCTCTGTCGAGCAGCGCGATAATCCTGAATTGCGCGGGAAACCTGTTGCCGTCGGGCATGGCGCGCAGCGGGGCGTGGTCGCGGCGGCAAGTTATGAGGCGCGACGCTTCGGGGTCCGCTCCGCGATGGCATCAGTCACCGCCTTGCGTAAATGCCCGGAGCTGATCTTCGTGTATCCGCGTTTTGATGCCTATCGCGCGGTCTCGCGCGAGATCCACGCGATTTTTGCGGAATATACCGATCTGATCGAACCGCTTTCGCTCGATGAAGCCTATCTCGATGTGACGCATAACAGGCAGGGCATCGAAAGCGCGACCGAGATCGCGCGGCGGATACGGGAGGAAATCCATGCGCGGACCGGGCTCACGGCTTCCGCCGGGATCAGCTACAACAAGTTTCTCGCCAAGATGGCCTCCGGCCAGCGCAAGCCGAATGGGCAATTCGTCATTCCCCCTGCTGCCGGGCCGGATTTCGTCGAAACGCTGCCGGTCGGCAAGTTCCACGGCATCGGACCGGCGACGGAGCGCAAGATGGCGCGTCTGGGCATTCTCACCGGAGCCGATCTCAAGGCGCGCGATCTCGATTTTCTCAAAGCGGAATTCGGTAAGGCAGGGCCTTATTATTACGGGCTCGCGCGCGGGATTGATCATCGCGCCGTTCAGGCCGAGCGCATCCGAAAATCGATCGGCGCGGAAGATACGTTCATGCGCGATATCGCCGATTGCCCAGCGGCACGAGAGGGGCTGAGCCCCCTCATCACCAAGGTGTGGAGCTATTGCGCGCGCCACGACATCCATGCACGGACGGTTACGCTCAAGGTGAAATACGCAAGCTTCCGCCAGATCACCCGCAGCCGGACGCTTCCTTTCGCCATCATGGATGAGGAGAGCTTGCGCAGCATCACCTTCTCGCTGCTCGATGGTGTCTTTCCCACCGAAGAGGGGATCAGGCTTCTGGGCGTCACGCTTTCCTCGCTGCATGAGGCAGGCAGCGAGGATCAGGCGCCGGCGCAGCTCGATCTTTTCGGCCCCTGATCCTATGTTTTAGTGATCGCCGTTCTCGGGCACGATGAGTGGCGAGAAGGAAAAGATGCCGGGCGTGGCGATGTCGACGGTCACGATCACGCCGTGGACCTGATTGGCGCCGTAGACCTGAAGCCGCATCGAATTGGCGATCGGTTTCATGTCGGTCCCAAGCAGGCGATCGATCACGAAGCGGTGTTCGTCGCCATGGATGTAGAGGATCGGCCCGCCGAAACTCTTCGAACCGCGTTCAAGCGCCTTGATCGTGCCGATGAAACCCGAAGCGGAAGGCGTTGCGGGCGCGCTCTGGCGGATATCGTAGAGATCGGCCTGCGCCATCACCACGACAGCCTTCAATCCTTCGGTCTTGGCTTTTGCGAACGCCGCGTCGAGCCAGGCGACATTGGCGGCATCGCGATCGAAGAATTCCATCGCGCTTTTACGCTCGCGCGGTTCGAGGCCGTTATTCGAGCCGACAACATGGGCTGTGACGAAGAGCACGCCATCTTTCACGAAACGGGCATTTTCGATGAAGGGCGCGTATTTCTCCCCCATGATAGCGGGCTGTGTCTCGACGCTCATCTTCTGCTGGCCGAGCGAGCGGCCGGTTTCAGGAAAGAACATCTGGCGGATCTTGGCGAGACGTTCGAGCGGATCGTAGCTGCCATTGTTCTGGCGATGGCAATCGGTCCATTCATTGTCGCCCGGCGTGTAGACGAGCGGTCCTTCGAAGCGCGCGAACTGGTCGAAAACCTTTTTGAAATTCTCATCCGAGCATTGCGTCGAGCCGGATTTGATGTCGCCGACATGGATCGTGAAGCTCGGCTTCGCCGCGTTGATGCGATCGATAAGCCGGTCGAATTTCTCGTAATCTTTCGGGATATTATAGGGCATGTCGCCGATGGCGACGAAGCGGAACGGGGTGTTGCCCTGGGCATGGGCGGACCCGACAAGAGCGGTGAAGGCGAGCAGGGCGGAGGCAAGAAGGCGCATGGTCATTTCCGTCGCAAGAAGGCAGATGCGCTATCGCTAGCGTGCATCCTTGACGGATGGATGACGCTCCGGCACTGCTCGCCGGAGAACAGGAGACGCGCATGACGAAGACGAAAGGCTACTGGATCGGCCGGGTCGATGTCCTTGATGCGGAGGCCTATGGCCGGTACCGAACGCTCAACGCGGTGGCATTCGAGAAATTCGGCGCGCGTTTCCTCGTGCGTGGCCCCGTGGGAAAGCTGGTCAAGGGCGGCGCGCGCAAGCATAATGTAGTCATCGAATTCGACGATTACGCGCAAGCGCTCGCCTGTTACGAGAGCCCGGAATACCAGGCGGCGAAGGTTCATCTCGACCAAGGTGTCGAGGCGGATATCGTGATTGTCGAAGGCTATCCGGGTTGAGGAGGTTTCCATGCCGTCAAGCCGGATGAAACTCGTCGTCGTCGGTGCCGCGGGGCGCATGGGCCGCGCGCTTGTGCGGGCGATCAGCGAAAGTCCCTCTCTTGTTCTCCACGGGGCGGTCGAGCGGGAAGGCTCGCCGATGCTCGGCCAGGATTCTGGCGTGCTGGCGGGCGTCTCGCCGAATAGCATCCCGATCAATGCCGACGCACGCGGCACCTTCGCCGGCGCCGACGGCGTAATCGATTTTACAAGCCCTGCCTCCACGCTGATTTTCGGTGAGATGGCGGCGGAGTTCGGCCTGGTCCATATCGTGGGCACGACCGGAATGAGCGAGGGCGATCTTCGCAAGCTCGAGGCCTTCGCGAGCCGGTCCGTTCTTGTGCGGTCCGGCAATTTCAGCTTCGGAGTCAATCTTCTGGCCGCGCTGGTCAGGCGTGCGGCGGCTTCTCTCGGGCCGGACTGGGATATCGAGATCAGTGAGATGCATCACCGATTGAAGGTTGATGCGCCCTCCGGCACCGCCTTGCTGCTGGGCGAGGCGGCGGCGGCGGGACGAGAGATCCCGCTGACGGGGCATTCGGTGCGTTCCCGCGACGGGCATACCGGCGTGCGGCCGCAGGGTGCGATCGGGTTTCAGTCGCTGCGCGGCGGCTCGGTGATCGGTGATCACACGGTGATCTTCGCGGGAAGCGGCGAGCGTCTTGAACTGCGCCATGTCGCGGAGGATCGCAGCCTTTTCGCGACCGGCGCGGTGAAAGCCGCGCTCTGGGCCCATGGCAAGGCGCCGGGCATCTATACGATGGATGATATTCTCGGGCTAAAAGGATAATCCCGTGGCACGCGAATATATGATTTATGCGGTCGCGATCGCAATCGGGTTCCTGATTTATCTGGTGCTCGATCACGGCCTCGGTGTTGGTTTCGCCGTCGCGATGCTGGCCGGTTTCGTCGCAATTCATGGGATGATTTTGGTCGGTCGTCGTTTTTTCTAGCCCTGAAGGATATCGTATGGAACGTGTGCTTGTGCTCTGCCGTCACGGCCAGAGCGACTGGAATCTGAAAAACCTCTTCACCGGCTGGAAGGACCCGGAACTCACCGCGCTGGGTGTCGAAGAAGCCAAGGCAGCAGGCCAGCGGCTCAAGGCGAAGGGGATCGGCTTCGATATCGCCTTCACCTCCGATCTCACGCGCGCGCAGCATACCTGCCGTCTCATCCTCGAACAGCTTGGCCAGCCGGGGCTCGAGACGATCCGCGATCGTGCTCTCAACGAACGCGATTACGGGGAATTGTCCGGTCTGAACAAGGATGATGCCCGCAAGAAATGGGGCGAGGAACAGGTGCATGTCTGGCGCCGGTCCTATGATATTCCGCCGCCGGGCGGGGAAAGCCTCAAAGACACCGCCGCGCGGGTTCTGCCCTATTACATCCACCGCATCCTGCCGCAGGTTCTGGGCGGCAAGCGCGTTCTCGTCGCCGCGCATGGCAATTCGCTGCGCGCGCTCATCATGGCGATGGAGGGGCTCTCCGGCGAGGCGATCATCGCGCGCGAACTCGCGACCGGCGTGCCGATCGTGTATCGGCTCAACGCCGATTCGACCATTGCTTCAATGGAAGAGATGGCCTGAGCCCTTTGCTCAGGCCATTTGGCCGCTTTTTGCAGGCGGGCCTTGTATCAGGCCCGCTTGTCGATTTTCGGCTTGCCGTCCTGCGCGCCTGCCGGGCGCGGCTCGGGATGGTGCCCGGCGCGCGGCGCTTCGCCGGCGGGCGTTTCGGGCTCTGCCGGGCGGACAGGGCCGCCCTTTGAAACGCCGACCATGGCCGGGCGCAGCACCCGCTCGCCGATGGTGTAACCCGATTGGACGACCTGCATCACCGTCCCGCTGGGCTGGGTCTCGTCCGGCACCTCGAACATCGCCTGGTCGCGGTGCGGATCGAATTTCTCGCCCATCGGCACGCGCTTCTTGACGCCGTTCTTTTCAAGCGCCTTGAGCAATTCGCGCTCTGTCAGCTCCACGCCGTCGATGAGGGCCTTGACCGGCGCGTCATATTCCGTGCTCTCGCCTTCCGCCGGCTTGGGGAGCGAATCGAGCGCGCGGCGCAGGTTATCCGCCGTCGCGATGATATCGCCGGCGAATTTGGTAATGGCATAGGCGCGCTGATCCTGCATTTCGCGCTCGGCGCGGCGGCGCAGGTTCTCCATTTCGGCCAAGGCGCGCAGCAGGCGATCCTTGAGATCGGCGTTGTCGCGTTCAAGGGTTGCGAGGCGCTCGGCATCCGGGATGGCGGGTTTTTCGGTCGCGGCGGCCTGCGCTTCGTTTTTGTGATCGGATTCGGCGCTCATGAAATTTCCTTCGGATAATCGAGGGGCGACAGAATGATTCCTCGCGCCCGATATCAGGACTCGCCGGCTTAAAATCAAGCCGGCGATTGGGGTTTTGCAGGTGTGGGGGCACTCTCGCCGTCACCGAGAATGGCAAGGAGGGCGCGGCGCAGCTTCTGCTGGCGGGCGGGCTGGACAATCTTACCGCCGGTGAGATCGGTCACATAGAAGACATCGACCGCCTTCTCGCCATAGGTGACGATACGCGCAGAAGCGATGTTGAAATTCTGCTTTCCGAATTCGGTGGTGAGCGCATAGAGCAAGCCCGGCCGATCGAGCCCGGTGACCTCCACCACGCTCGATTTCGCGGAAAGTTCGTTGTCGATCATTACTTCGGGCGAGACGGAAAAAGCGCTTATGCGCTGTGTGCCTGCTTCGCGCGAGGCGACGATTTCCGGCAGGCGGACATCGCCCTTCAAGGTGGCCACGATATGACGGGCGACTCGTTCGGCACGGCGCATCTCGTCGTCGTCGCGGTCGAAGGCGCGCGAGATCATGATCGTGTCGAGCGCGATACCGTCATTGGTTGTCGAGATCTGCGCCTCGACGATATTCGCGCCGGCAGCCGCGCAGGCTCCGAAAATGATCGAGAGCAGGCGGGGATGGTCGATCGCCATGATCGTCAGTTCGGTAACGCCGCGGAAGGCATCGGTCGCGGTATCGACGAGGAAACGCTCGTTGCCATGCGCCGCCTTATCCATGAGATGCGCGTGTTTCACCTGGCAATCGAGGGAGAACTTCATCCAATAGGCGGCGTTCTGGCGCTGGATATGCGCGGCGAACTTATCCTCGGGCCAATCGGCCAGCTTCTCGCGGAGCGCGTTCTGTGCGGCAAGAACGCGCTCGCCGCGTTCGGCGCCGGCGTAATCGCCCGAGAGCTGCATCTCGGTCTCGTGGTAGAGGGCGCGCAGAAGTTGGCCCTTCCAGCCGTTCCATACGCCGGGGCCGACACCGCGAATGTCGCAGACGGTAAGGATCAGCAGCAGGCGCAGCCGTTCCAGTGATTGCACGATGGCCCCGAAGGTGGAGATCGTGCGTGGGTCGGCGATATCCCGGCTCTGTGATGTCTGGGACATGACCAGGTGGTTCTCGATGAGCCAGACAACCGTTTCCGTTTCCAGCGGGTTGAGGCCGAGGCGGGGGCAGAGCTGGCGCGCGATTCGCCCGCCCACGATCTCATGGGCTTCCTCCCGGCCCTTGCCGATATCGTGGAGGAACAGCGCGACATAGAGTGCGCGCCGGTTTTGAAGCCCCGGCATCAGGTTATGCGAGAGCGGGTGATCGGCGGAAAGCTCACCGCGGTCGAGCTTCGAGAGGATCCCGATGCAGCGCAAGGTATGCTCGTCCACCGTGTAATGGTGATACATCGAGAATTGCATCATCGCCGAGATGCGCGCGAAATCGGGAATGAAACGTCCGAGAACCCCGGATTCGTGCATCATCCGCAACACGATTTCCGGCGAATGACGTGAAGTGAGGATATCGAGAAAGAGCGCGTTCGCTTCCTTGTTCTCCCTCAGCCGATCATCGATCAACCGCAGCGAAAGCGTCACCTGCCGTGTCGCATGGGGGTGGATTGGCAGGTGGTGGTTGTCAGCAAGCCAGTAGAGGCGGAGGAGGTTGACCGGATCATCGGCGAAAATGCCGGGATGCGCAAAGGTGATGCGCCCGTTTTCAAGAACGAAGGCCTTGGTGCCCGCCAGCTTGCGGGCGCGGCGGAAGCGCCCCATGAAACGGTCGAGCATGGCCGGCGGCTTCTGGGCGCGCGCCTCCAGCGCCGCGGACAGGATGGCGGAGAGATCCCCGATTTCCTTCGCGACGAGGAAATAATGGGTCATGAAGCGTTCGACGCTGCTGGCCGTCTTGCGGTCCGAATAGCCCATACGCGCGGCGACTTGCCGCTGCATGTCGAAATTGAGCCGTTCCTCGGCGCGGCGCGCGACAAAGTGCATCGAACAGCGAACGCGCCAGAGGAATTCCTCGCAGCGCCGGAGCAGCCCTACTTCCCGGCTCGTGAAAACACCAAGCTCGATCAATTCGCGCGGGTGACGCACCCCGAAGACATATTGCGTGATCCAATAGAGGGTCTGGAGATCACGAAAGCCGCCCTTCCCTTCCTTCACGTTGGGCTCGACGAGATAACGCGACTGGCCGGCACGCAGGATGCGCTCGTCGCGCTCGGCCAGCTTGGCCTTGACGAACTCCGCCGCTCGACCGTCGATCACTTCCTTGTCGAACCGCTTCTGGAACTCGTCGAACAGGCTCCTGTCCCCCGCGATCAGCCGCGATTCGAGCAAGGCTGTCCGAACCGTGAGGTCATCACGCGCAACGCGCACGCATTCGTCGATCGTGCGGGTGGCATGGCCAAGTTTGAGCCCGAGATCCCACAGGGCATAGAGCATCGCCTCGGTGATGCTTTCGCCCCAGGGCGTCGAGACCGGCATCAGAAACAGGATGTCGATATCCGATCCCGGCGCGAGCGCGCCCCGCCCGTATCCACCGACGGCGACGATCGCGATGCGTTCTCCGGCGGAAGGGTTATCGGCGCGATAGAGCTTCGTGCGTACCAGCTCGAACAGGGCATGGATAATGGTGTCATGCGCGGCGGAAAGAAGACGGGCGCAGGCAAGGCCGCCCTCGTTCCGCAGCACATCCTCGGCGCGCTCGCGGGCACGAGAGAGGAACCCTTTCGAGCGTCGGGAGAATTCCGAGCGCGCCTGTTCCGGCGTCAGCGTTTCCTGCTGCAACGAAAGAAGGTCGCCCGGCCCGTTTTCGCTCACCCGACCCGCCTTTCGATCGCATCCCAGATCGGCACCGCGAGATCTGGCCCGCCAAGGCGCTTGATCGCGCGGATGCCGGTTGGTGAAGTGACGTTGATTTCCGTGAGATTGCCGTCGATCACATCGATGCCGACGAAGATCAGCCCGCGTTCTTTCAGCAGCGGGCCGATCCGCGCGCAGATTTCCAGTTCGCGCGGCGTGAATTGCGTGGCTTCCGCCGCGCCGCCGCGCACGAGGTTGGAGCGGATATCACCGGGCGCGGGCACGCGGTTTACGCCCGCTATCGCAACGCCGTCGACCAGGATAATGCGCTTGTCTCCCGCATGAACCGCAGGCAGGAAGCGCTGGATCATCCAGGGTTCGCGCGAGATCCCGGCGAAATGATCCATGAAGCCGTTGAAGTTCATATCCTCGCGGGAGACCTTGAACACGCCCGCGCCGCCATTGCCGTAAAGCGGCTTCATGACGATGTCCCCATGCTCTGCGCGGAAAGCCTCGATCTCAGCGCGGTCACGGCTGATGAGGGTGGGGGGCATGAGATCGGGGAATTGTGTGACGAGGATCTTCTCCGGCGCGTTGCGCACATGGAACGGATCATTCACGACCAGCGTCTTGGGGTGAACGCGCTCAAGCAGGTGGCTCGCGGTGATGTAGGCAAGATCGAAGGGCGGGTCCTGGCGCATCAGCACCACGTCGAATTCGGAGACGTCGAAGCGCTCCGGAGCGCCCAGGGTCACATGATCGCCGACGATGTCACGAACACTCGCCGCACGCATCCGTGCGAAAAGCCGGTTATCCTTGAGGCTGAGCGCCTCTGCGCCATAGACATGGAGCGAATGTCCGCGCGCCTGCGCCTCCAGCATCAGGGCGAAGGTCGAATCGCCGGCGATATTGATCTTCTCGATCGGGTCCATCTGGACGGCGACTTTAAGCTTCATGGCATACCTCGGGCTGGGTCAGTCGATCATGAGTTCACCGACCGACACGATATGGCGCGGCAGGTGCCCCGGTGCAACAAGGATCGCATCGCAGCGGATCGTGTGTGGTGGGCGGGGCAGGCGCGGCAGAAAAGCGCGTGCGGCCCGCGACATGCGTTCGATCTTCCGCGGGGTGATGGTCAGGAGCGCGTCCTCGAGTGTCGCGCGGGCCTTCACCTCGACAAAAACTAGGGTGCCGAAGCGCGAGGCCACGAGATCGACCTCGGCGCCACCGCCCTGGAAACGCCGCGCGAGGATCCGGTACCCCTTGAGATTGAGCAGCAACGCGGCCCAGAACTCGGCATCATGTCCGAGCAGGAAGGCCGCCTTGCGGTCACGCATCCCTGTCCGCCTTGCCCGAGAGTTGCAGGGAACGGGCATAGACCAGCTTGCGCTTGAGCCCGAGTTCGGCCGCGACGATTTCGACCGCATCGCGCGCCGAATGCGTCCTGAGCGCTGTTTCGAGCGCGGAATCGATCAGGTCATCCCCGGCTTCCTCTGCAGCGCCGGGCGGGCCGACCACCAGCACGATCTCGCCCTTGGGCGCGCCTTCCGCCGCGAATTGCGCCGCGAGCACCGGCAATGTGCCGCGGCGGATGGTCTCGAATTTCTTGGTGAGCTCGCGAGCGAGGGCTGCCTCGCGCGTGCCGAGCACGGCGGCGAGGTCAGCAAGGGTCTCCACGACGCGGTGGGGTGCCTCGAAGAAAACCAGCGTCGCCGGAATTGTCGCGAGCTCGCGTACGCGGCGGCGGCGCTCGCCCGATTTTGCCGGGAGGAAGCCTTCGAAAAAGAAGCGGTCGCTCGGCAGGCCCGCAAGAACAAGGGCGGCGAGCACGGAGGAGGCGCCCGGCAAGGCCGTGATGGCATGCCCAGCCCCGATGGCGGCCTCGACCAGCCGGTAACCAGGATCGGAGACCAGCGGCGTGCCGGCATCCGAAACAAGCGCGAGAGCCTCACCGGCGGCCAGCCGCGAGAGGATTTTCGGCAGCATCTCCTCCGCATTGTGTTCGTGATAGGAGAGGGAGGGGGTGGTGATGCCGTAATGCGCCAGCAAGACGCGCGTGACACGCTTGTCCTCGGCGAGGATCGCGTCGGCGGCGGCGAGCGTGGATAGCGCGCGCAGGGTGATGTCGCCGAGATTGCCGATCGGGGTCGCGACAATATGCAGCCCCGGTGAGAGGCGCTCGGCTTCGGCGGCAAGCCCGAGAAGAGTGAATTTCGAGGTCATTTTAGGGTGGGTATTCCCGAATTTGGTAGAGCCTGCGCTCAGAGGCCAGTTTTGCCACAATCGAAAGGCACGACAAAGCGACGAAAGGTGAATGTTGCGCGAAAAACATGGTTGTCAAACATCGTTAACGCTCATTTCAACCAATCCTTGAAACTGTCGTGATTTGGGTCTTTCGTAAAATTGGGCGCGCATCGCTTTCCGGCGTCGCGGTTGGAGTGAAGATCATGAAGAGTTCGGCATCGAGCGAAGGGGTGAAGGCGGGTCAGGCGCCGGCGTCGGGCATTCGTCGCCGCGCGGTGCTGGCTGCGGCGGCCATCTCGGCTTTGGTCGCAGGATGCGCGGGGCTTGATGGAATCGTCACCCCCAAGAACGAGGGCAATCCCGGGCAACCGCAATCAGGCGATGTGATCGGCAATGGTCAGGTCAAGGTGGCGCTCATCCTGCCGCTCTCCTCCGCGAATGGGCAGGTGCCGGCACAAAGCCTGCGCAATGCGGCCCAGCTTGCCGTGCAGGATTTCAGCGGCGGACAGTCCAACCTGCAGATCCTCGTCAAGGACGACAAGGGCACGCCTGATGGCGCGCGCCAGGCCACGCAGGAAGCCCTCGCCGAAGGGGCAGAGCTCATCCTCGGGCCGCTTTTCGCGCCCTCCGTTCAGGCAGCCGCGCAGGTCGCGCGGGCTGCCGGCAAGCCGGTGATCGCCTTTTCTTCCGATGCCTCCGCGGCCCAACGCGGGGTGTATCTTCTCAGCTTCCTGCCGCAGGGCGATGTCCCGCGCATCGTGAATTTCGCCGGCAGTCGGGGCAAGAAGAGCTTTGCTGCTCTGCTGCCACAAAACGCCTATGGCAATGTCGTGGAGGCGGAATTCATGTCCGCCGCCAATGCCGGGGGGCGTCGTGCCGCCAGCGTCGCGCGCTATCAGCCAGGCAACGCGGCCTCGATCAATGCTGCGGTCGAGCAGATCAAGGGGCTTGGGGGGCAGATCGATACGCTGCTGATCGGCGAAGGCGCGGACGGATTGCCTGCCGTTATGCAGGCTTTGGCCGCGGCGGGTATTTCCAGCCGGCAGGTGCAGATCATCTCAACGGGGATCTGGTCGGATCCGCGTGTCTACGCGATCGGCGCGCTTGATGGCGCGTGGTATGCCGCGCCGGATAATTCGCGCTTCAACGGGCTCGCGAGCCGCTATCAGGCACAGTTCGGATCGGCGCCCACGCGCATTGCCACGCTTTCCTACGATGCGGTCACGCTGGTCAGCGCGTTGACGCAGAATTTCGGTACGCAGCGCTTCTCCGAGGCCACTCTCACAAATCCCAACGGGTTTTCGGGCCAGGATGGTGTGTTCCGTTTCCGGCAGAACGGGATCAACGATCGCGGTCTCGCGGTATTCGAGATTCGCTCGGGCTCGGCACGGGCGATCCAGCCCGCCCCGACGAGTTTTACCGGCGGAGCGAACTGAGCTTCAGGCGGCGAGATCCGCGACGATCGCATCGAGGACGGGAAATCCAGCAGGGGAGACCCGGATCCGTCCTTCGCTGCACGGCAGGATCAACCCCTCGCTGGCGAGAGCCTCGATGCGGCGCTGGTCGAAGCCGCGCCCCTTGAGGCGCTCGAATCGCTTGGGATCGATCCCTTCTTTCAGGCGAAGGCCCATCAGCAGGAACTCGTCGGCCTCGCTCTCGCGCGAGAGGGTTTCGTCCGTCACGATGCCGTGGCCGTCGCGCGTCACATAGTCAAGCCAGGTCTCGGGCGAGCGCTCGACCGCCAGCGCCCGGCGTCCACGCTCGGTATAAAGGCGGCCATGCGCGCCGGGACCGATGCCGGCATATTCCCCATAACGCCAGTAAAGCAGGTTGTGGCGGCATTCCTCGCCCGGCTTGGCATGGTTCGAGACCTCATAGGCGGGCATGCCGTATTTGTCGCAGATCTCCTGCGTCACGTCATAGAGCGCACGGGCGTGATCATGATCGGGAAGGATCAGCTTGCCGGCGTCGAAAAGCGTCTTGTAGGCCGTGTCGGGCTCGATGGTGAGCTGGTAGAGCGAGAGATGCGTCGGCGCATGGGCAAGCGCCTCGCATAATTCCTCGCGCCAGCTCTCCACATTCTGGCCGGGGCGGGCATAGATCAGATCGAAAGAGAAGCGTTCGAAATGCTTGGCCGCGATCGACACCGCGACCAACGCCTCGCCGACGCTGTGCAGGCGCCCCAGCGCCTTGAGATCCGCCTCGACGAGGCTTTGAACGCCGAGGCTGACGCGGTTGACCCCGGCCGCGCGATACCCCGCGAAGCGCCCAGCCTCCACCGAGGTCGGGTTTGCTTCGAGGCTGATCTCGCAATCGGGCGCGATGGACCAATGCTTGCCGATCGCGTCGAGAATCGCACCGACGGTTTCGGGCTTCATCAGCGAGGGAGTGCCGCCGCCGAAGAAAATCGAGCCAACCGTGCGGGCCGGCGCGAGCGCGGCCATATGCGCGATCTCGCGGGTGTAAGCCTCGACATATTTCGCCTCGTCGATGCCCGAGCGGCGTACATGCGAGTTGAAATCGCAATAGGGGCACTTGGCCATGCAGAAGGGCCAATGCACATAGACGCCGAACCCGGCATCAAAAGGCGGCAGGTGCAGGTTGCTCATGGGGCAGCGTTTTTCGGCGCGGAATCTTCGGCCATTTTGCGCAGACCGCTCTTGTCGAGCAGCCGGATAAAGGCCTTGGCGCGGTGCGAGAGGCCGGTGAGCTTGCCATCGATCTCGCGCAAGCCGTGTTTTTCCTCCGGCGAGAGTTCCGCGAACGTGCGCGTCTCGCCTTCGGGCACGAAAACGGGATCGTAGCCGAACCCGGCCTTGCCGCGCGGGGGGAAGGTCAGGTGGCCGAAGACGCGCCCTTCCGCGATCAGCGTCTCGCCATCCGGCCAAGCGAGAACCAGCGAGGAGACGAAACGCGCGCGCGCGCCTTCGGGCGCGACATCACGCATTTCAAGCTCGCGCTTGACGCGGTTCATGGCATGCGACCAATCGCGCGGGGAGCCCGCCCAATCGGCGGTGAACAGGCCGGGGGCGCCGTCCAGTTCATCGACCGCAAGGCCGGAATCATCGGCAAGGGCGGGCAGGCCGGCAGCGCGTGCCGCGGCCAGCGCCTTGATCGTCGCGTTCTCGGCGAAAGTGGTGCCGTCCTCCACCGGCTCGGGCAATCCGAGGGCGCCGGCGGAAACGGTCTCGATGCCGTAAGGCGCCAGCAGCTCGCCCATTTCCTTGAGCTTGCCGGCATTATGCGTGGCGATGACAAGCTTGCCGGAGAGCGGGCGCGGCGTGCTCATGAGCTGATGACCGTTTTCTGGAGGGCGACAAGCTCGCCGATTCCCTTGCGCGCGAGACCGAGCATCGCCGAGAGTTCTTCCTCGGAGAAGGGCGCGCCTTCGGCCGTGCCCTGCACCTCGATGATGCCGCCCTTGCCGGTCATGACGAAATTCGCGTCGGTCTCGGCGGCGCTGTCCTCGACGTAATCGAGGTCGAGAACCGGGGTTCCGCGATAGATGCCGCAGGAGATCGCGGCCACATGGTCACGCAGCGGCAGGGTCGAGATCATGTTGCGCGCCTTCATCCAGGCGAGGCAATCATGCAGCGCGATCCAGGCGCCGGTGATCGACGCCGTGCGCGTGCCGCCATCCGCCTGGAGAACGTCGCAATCGAGCGTGATCTGCTTTTCGCCCAAAGCCGGAAGATCGACGACGGCCCGAAGCGCGCGGCCGATAAGCCGCTGGATCTCCTGCGTGCGGCCAGAGGGCTTGCCGGCATTGACCTCGCGGCGCGTGCGTTCGAGCGTCGCGCGCGGGAGCATGGAATATTCCGCCGTCACCCAGCCCTTGCCGGTGCCACGCAGCCAGGCTGGTCCACGCTCCTCGAGCGAAGCCGTGCAGAGCACATGGGTCTCGCCGAATTTCACGAGGCAGGAGCCTTCAGCATAGCGCGCGACATTGCGCTCAAGCGAGACCTTGCGCAGTTCGTCCGGGGTGCGCTTCGAGGGACGCATGGGAATCTCCGATCTCGACCAATTGCGCCGCCGCGCGTGGGTAAGGGCGCGCTTTTAGGCGCGAATGGGGCGCTGTTCAAGCGTCGTCGCGCAGGGATGTCATGCCACTTTCGAATGTCACGCGCGCCTGAAGCGGAGAATCTGGTATGAGGGATGCCAAGAGAATCTGGTGAAGAGGATCGGATGGTGCAGGACGATTCACGGGAGAATACCCAGGCCGCTTTCGCGGAGCTTGACCAACGTTCGCGCGATATCTTCCGCCGCGTTGTGGAGGGTTATCTCGAAACGGGCGAGCCGATCGGCTCGCGCAATATCTCGAAGGTGCTGCCCGTTTCGCTTTCTCCCGCGACCGTGCGCAACGTCATGCAGGATCTGGAGGATCTCGGCCTGATCTACGCGCCGCATGTCTCCGCCGGGCGCTTGCCGACGGAGCAGGGTTTGCGGCTTTTCGTCGATTCCGTTCTCGAGATCGGCGATGTCGGCGCCGATGATCGCTCGCGCATCGAGGCGCAGATCCGTGCGGCTGGGTCGGGACGCAATTTCGACGATGCCCTGGCCGAAGCGACAAGCCTGCTCTCGGGCGTCTCGCGCGGTGCGGGCGTGGTCGTCACCTCGAAAGCCGCAAAGCGTCTCAAGCATGTCGAGTTCGTCCGTCTTGATCCGGCTCAGGCGCTGGTGGTGCTGGTCGCGGATGATGGAAGCATCGAGAACCGGCTTGTTACCTTGCCCGCGGGCCTGCCGGCCTCGGCACTGACAGAGGCGTCAAATTATCTCAATCATCGCCTGCGCGGGCGGACGCTGGCGGAGCTCAAGGCGGAAGTGGCGCAGAACCGCGCGATGATGGAGCAGGAGGTGAGTGCGCTCACCGCGCGGTTGGTGGAAAGCGGCCTTGCCAGCGCCACAAGCGAGGCGGGCGAAACCCGCCTCATCGTGCGCGGGCAGGCAAATCTCTTGGAGGACCTGACCGCACTCTCCGATCTCGAGCGGATGCGGCGCCTGTTTGCTGATCTCGAGCGCGAGAAGGAAGTCATTGAGCTGCTCTCGCGCGCGGAGGCGGGCGACGGCGTGCGCATTTTCATCGGATCGGAGAACAAGCTGTTCTCGCTTTCCGGCTCGTCGATGATCGCGGCCCCTTTCCGTGACAGCGAGCAGAAGATCGTGGGGATTGTCGGCGTCATCGGTCCGACGCGGCTCAATTACGCGCGCATCGTCCCTATGGTGGATTTTACCGCGCGTGTGATGGGAAGGCTGCTTGAACGCGGATAAAAAACCGCTTTCGCCTTGCCCAAATCGACGCGGCTTTCCTGCCCGCCGGTGGCCGGGGCGAAAATAATTATCGCGGGCGAGGCTCGATCGCCTGGAGGATAGACGAGATGGCGGCCATGTAGTCGGGCCATCGGCGGGGCCGGAATCCCGCCGCACGGCGCCGCGCCTCGGCATGGGCCGTGTCGTCCGACAGGGCTTCTATCACCTCCTGCCAGGCCTGCCGATCCGTCGGGGAAAGGAAATGTCCGAACTCGCCCGCGCCTTCGCGATGCGCGGGAATATCCGAAAGCAAGGCGGGGACGCCCATGGCCAGCGCCTCGATGGGGGGGAGGCCAAATCCTTCCGCGAAGGAAGGCATGAGCGCGGCACGCGCGCCCGCGACAAGGCGGGCCAGGGCGGGGCTGGCCATGCCGCTTGCCATGAAGACGTAGCGGGACAAGC
This sequence comes from Pseudomonadota bacterium, assembly GCA_020161575.1. Classification (GTDB taxonomy): domain Bacteria; phylum Pseudomonadota; class Alphaproteobacteria; order Rhizobiales; family Beijerinckiaceae; genus Rhabdaerophilum. The sequence goes on along the minus strand of JAIUNR010000002.1, from coordinate 242,348 downwards.
GCGGATCCCCGGCGAGCGCCGCGAGGATCGTGTCCGAGCGATAACCGGGCGATCCCGCCACCACGAGGTATGGCGTGTTCTCGCCGAGCCGATCCGCAAGCTGGCGCCAGACATCGAAAAGCAGGGCGTGGTTCTTGCGGGGCTCGACCGCGCCGCACACGACAAAGTAATTCCGGCCCTCCAGTTGCGGCAGGGGTAACACCCGGTGCGAGAAGAGATCGTCGATCGGAAGATGGACAGGATAAGTCGGCACCTCTCCGGTACCTGCCTCGATCAAGGCGCGGTTTACCGCTGCGCCCGCATCACTCGTCGGGGTAATCAGGACCTGCGCGTGTTCGCCGACGATGCGCATCAGCTTGCGATGCGCACGGAATGTATCGGGCGCCACCATATCCGGGAATTCGAGCGGAATGGCATCATGGATGAGGAAAACTGGAGAAACGTCCGGCCTTGCGCGGCGCCATGAAAATGCGCCGGGGAATGTAAGCCCGAAATGGCCAATATCGAGGTAAATCGCGTTTTGAGGCATCTGGGCAGCGGGGCGGCCGAGGGTGATGCCCTCAGCCAGGAGAAGTGCGCTCATCCGGCGCAGCCCTGCGAGATCAGGCAGGACGCCACGCTTGCGCAAGCGCGCAGGCGTTGCAGGCGCTCCGCCAAAGCGCGCGATCAGCCGGTGCAATGCCGGATCGTCTGCCGCTTCACCTTCCTCCTGCCAGAGCGCCATCAGGCGATCGCGACCACGCAGCACCTGCTCGCGCGAAAAATAGCGATACCCAATCATGGTTGGCATGACCCCCACGAAGTCAGCCGGCCAATGCTCGAGCAGATGGGAGAGATAGCCGAAATCGATCCGGTCGATGCCGCGCGGTGTCGTGTGGATCGAGCTGAGTATAAGCCGGACCAGATTATAGGCGATGGGCCTGACGGGCATCCGCAATGCTTCTTTACTGAATAAACTTACGAGGAGAGGTTGAAGAACCAAAAGCCACCACCTTCGTCAAGCAAAGCGGTGCGCGGCAGTCTTTCAGGCGTATTTCAAAGGGAGGGCAGTGGTGAATTTCAGCTCTTCCATCGAGATGGAAGAGGAAATATCCGTAAAAATTACGTTGCTGATCAATTGCTTGTAGACCGCGTCATAGGCCTCGATGCTGGGGACGACCACGCGCAACAGGTAATCCATTTCCCCGGTCAAGCGATAGGCCTCGACGATTTCGGGGATGGCCGCCACTGCGACGCGGAATTCCTCCAGCCATCCCATGGAGTGGTGCGCGGTGCGCACTGCGACGAACACGGTCATTCCGACATTGGCCTTGCGGCGATCGACGAGCGCGACCCGGCGGGTGATCAGCCCGCTTTCCTCCAGGTTCTTGATCCTTCGCCAGCAGGCGGAAACGGATAGCCCGAGGGCTTCCGCCAGCTCCGTGACGGGGGTCTCCGAATTTACCTGGAGACATTCGAGCAATCGGCGATCGCGGATATCCAGCATGATGCACATCCCAGGGAAGGAGAATTTATTTGCACAATCTATGAAAAATGCGCCCCTGATTTGCAAGTATTCTGATGTTCTTGCGCTACAAAGGTACCTCTTTGCGCTTTAGGCCTGATAGGATTCCTGAGTGACGAGAATCGGAAGGTATCATGCTACGCAGGATCGGCCTTATCGGCGGAATGAGCTGGGAAAGCACCGCCACTTATTACCGCTTTATCAATCAGATGGTGCGCGCGCGCCATGGCGGCCTCGCTTCGGCTGACCTGCTCCTGCATTCTCTGAATTTCCGCGAGGTCGTGGATATGCAGGTCGCCGGGCGCTGGGATCTTGCAGCGGAGCATTTGGCCGAGAGCGGGCGTGCATTGGTGCGTGGTGGCGCCGAATGCGTGCTGATCTGCACCAACACCATGCATCTCGTGGCTGACGAGGTGGAAAAGGCGGCTGGCGTTCCGCTCATCCATATCATCGATGCGACGGGCAACGCGATCGCCGCTGCGGGTTTCAAGCGCCCCCTGCTTCTTGCCACCCGCTATACCATGGAACACGGCTTCTACCGCGATCACATGATGGCCCGTTGCGGCATCGAGCCGATCACGCCCGAAAAGGCGGATCGCGATATGGTCCACGATATCATCTTCTCCGAATTATGCTGCGGCGTGGTGAAGCCGGATTCGCGCCAGCGCTATCTCGATATCATCGAGAAAGGGCGAGCGGCGGGCGCAGATTGCGTGATCCTCGGATGCACCGAGATCGGTCTTCTGATCGAGCAGCGCGATGTCAGCCTGCCGGTCTTCGATTCGACCTGGCTTCATGCCGAAGCTGCCGTGAATTTTGCGGAACAAGCGGTAGGCAAGCCGATCGCGGCCGAGTGAGGCGCCGCGTCGGCCGGGTCACCGCCCGCCATTCGCGCCGGCGAGCATGGCGCGAAAGCGCCCGAGCGCGATGATGACGTAGAGAGCACCGAGAACCGCCATCCAGACCAGTTCCGGCCAGACGAGCGCAAGGGGTGCGTCGCGAAACAGCACTCCTTGCGAGAACTTGACGTAATGGGTCGAAGGCACGGCGGACATGACGACCCTCAGGTAGGGCGGCATGCTCTCGATCGGGGTCATGCCGCCGGATAGGACTTCCATCACGATGATGGTGGGGAAGGCCAGCAGGGCGAATTGCGGCATGGAGGGCGTGAGCGTTCCGAGCATCACGCCAAGCGCCATCACCGAGAAAAGGAAAACGACCGCGCCGAGCATGTACAGCGCGATCGAGCCGCTGATCGGAATACCCATCGCCCCTCGCGCCACCAGGTTGAGCGACAGGAAGACGGCGATCAGCACGACAAGGCCATTGGCCCAAATCTTGGCGAAAACGATGACGCTCGGCGTCACGGGCATCACCAGCAGGTGTTCGATGGTGCCGTGTTCGCGCTCGCGCACGACCGCGGCGCCGACAAGGATGATCGAGAGCAGGCAGACATTGTTGACGATCTCCATCACCGCCATATGGCGCGATTCCTCAAGGTTCGGATTGAAGAACGAACGCACGGTGAAGGCGACGGGGGCGGCGGTCTTCATGCCGCGCGCATCGAGAAACGCCTCGATCTCGCGCGAGAGGATATGGCTGATATAGCCTGTTCCGATCCCCGCCTGGGTCATGGCGGTCGCATCGACGACAAGCTGGAGGGTGGGCTGGCGTCCGGCCAGGAGATCCTGCTCGAAACGGGGCGGAACGACGAGCACGAAGGTGAAGCGGGCGTCGTCCATGGCCTTGTCTATCGCCGCAGGATCCAGCGAGACAGGCGGCGAGAAGCTCGGCTTGCGCAGGGCATCGCGGATACGCAGGGAGATCTGCGATTTGTCGTGGTCCGCAAAGCCGACGCTGGCATCGCGCATTTCCAGATTGGCGCCGGACGCGACGAGATAGATCGCTCCGCTGAAGGCCCAGATGATGAAGATCATCATCGCCCGGTCGCGCAGGACGCTGGCCAGTTCCTTGATGCCGAGATCGGCGGTATTGGCAATCCAGCGCCACACGGAGCTACTTCTCCTGTTTGTCCAGCATCGCGCTGGCGAGCATCAGAAAGATCAACGGGAACAGGGCAAGGGCCGCGAAAGGTTTCCAGAAAGCCTCGAAGGGCAATCCCTTGGCGAAAACGCCTATGCTGATCTGCTGAAACCACGAGGAAGGAAACCCAAGCCCGATTACCTGTGCCACGGGCGAAAGGTTTGAGACCGGCTGGAGGAACCCCGAGAAATTGAGGGCCGGCAGCATGGTCAGCAAGGCGCAGGCAAAGATCGCCGCGACCTGCGAGCGCACGAAGGTAGAGACCAGAATACCGAAGGCGGCGGCCGTCACCACATAGAGGAGGCCGCCGAGCAGAAGCGCGACAAGCGACCCCTTGATCGGCAGGCCGAGGCCGAAAACCGCGAAGACGACCATCAGCAGGAAAGCCAGATAACCGATCCCGGTATAGGGCAGGAACTTGCCGACCAGGAAGGCGCCTGTCGTGGCAGGGGAAACCGAGAGATTGACGATCGAACCGATTTCGCGTTCCCGGGTCACGCCAAGCGCCGTCATCATGGCGAAGATCAGCATGGTCAGGAACATGATCACGCCCGGCGTCATGGCGAAAACGCTGCGGAAATCCTGATTGTAGAGGAAGCGTGGCTCAAGGTTTACGGGCAGGCGCGGCGATTCGGCCTGCTCTTCCTTCAGAAGCGAGGCGATGAAGGATTGCGTGACGCCTTCCGCGTAGCCGCGCGCGGTATTGGCGCGGCTGGGATTGGCCCCGTCCAGCCAGAGGCTGAGCGTCGGCTGGCGCCCGGCCAGGAGATCGCGCCCGAATCCCGGCGGGATTTCGACCACGAGCGCCGCCTCGCCCGATTGCAGGCGGCGGTCGACATCAAGATCCGAAAGGGCCGGACGCCGTTCGGAAAAATAGCGCGAGCCCGATAGATGGAGCGTGAGGGACTGGCTCTGGGCCGATTGGTCGCGATCGAAGATGGAAAAGGGGAGCGATTCGATATCGAAGGAAATGCCGCGCGCGAAAGTGATCAGAAGAATGAGGGGCGCGAGGAAGGCGAAACTCAGGCGAACAGGGTCGCGCCAGACCTCGCGCGCCTCGCGCCGGGAGAAGGCGGTCACCCAGTTGAACCATGTCAGAAGTCGACCCGGCGGCCTGACATCTTCCGATCGCACAAGCGTCGGCGAGACAACAGCCTCCGGCACCGGCTCGGTGTGTTTTTCGAGGCAGGAGATGAAGGCTGCCTCCAGGGTGTCGGCATTTTCCTGCCGCCGCAATTCATCGGGCGTTCCCACCGCCAGCACCTTCCCGGCATGCATGAAGGAGAGGCGATCGCAGCGCTCGGCTTCGTGCAGGAAATGCGTGGAGATGAAGATGGTTACGCCGTCGCGATGCGACAATTCCGACAGAAGGTGCCAGAACGCGTCGCGCGTCTCGGGATCGACGCCGGAAGTCGGTTCGTCGAGAATGAGAACTTCCGGCTTGTGCAGGCAGGCAACCGCGAGCTGAAGCCGCTGGCGCACCCCGAGCGGCAAGGTCTCGGGAAATGAATCAGCGACGGATTCGAGATCGAAACGCGCCAGCGTCTCCCGGATGCGATCAGCGCGCTCCGCGCGCGCAAGCCGGAATAGTTTCGCATGGAGCTGGAGATTGCCGAGAACCGTCAGCTCGCCATAAAGCGAAAAGGATTGCGAGAGGTAGCCGACCCTTCGGCGCGTTTCGATATCCGCCGCGTCGATGGGCCGCCCCAGCAGGGTCGCGCTGCCGGAGCTTGCGGGCAAAAGCCCCGTCAGCATTTTCATCGTTGTGGATTTGCCGCAGCCATTCGAGCCGAGGAAGCCGAAGATCTCGCCCCGCGCGATCTCGAAGCTCACATTATCGACGGCGGTGAAATCGCCGAAGCGCCGCGTCAGCCCGCGGGCGACGATGGCGGGGGGGCCTTCCGAGGGGGGGCGTATGAAGGGCTTGGCATCAGCCGGGCGCGTTCCGCCATGGTCGTGGCGCAAGGCGATGAAGGCTTCCTCGACCTTCCCGGCGCCGGCGCGCTCGAGCACCTGAGCCTTTGTTCCTTCCGCCAGCACCTTTCCCTTGTCCATCACGACAAGCCGCCCGAAACGCTCCGCTTCTTCCATGTAGGCCGTCGCGACGATGAGCGTCAGGCCCGGCTGGATCGCCCGGATGCCATCGACCAATTGCCAGAACTGGCGCCGCGACAGCGGATCGATTCCCGTGGTTGGTTCGTCGAGGATCAGAAGGTCGGGATCGTGGACGAGCGCGCAGCACAACGAGAGCTTCTGGCGCATGCCGCCCGACAATTGCCCTGCGGGGCGATCGGAGAAAGGCGCCAGTCCCGTCGCTTTCAGCAAATGCTCGCGCCGCTGCCGGCGTGCCTCCGGCGAGGTCGCGTAAAGGTTCGCGAAGAAGTTGATGTTCTCCGCGACGGAGAGCGAAGGGTAGAGGTTACGCCCCAGCCCTTGCGGCATGAAGGCGATGCGCGGCGCGGCGCGGGTGCGCTGCGTTGCTGATTTCATATCCGCGCCCAGCACCTCGATCGCGCCGGACTGGATCTTGCGTGCGCCTGCGATCAGCGCGAGCAGCGTGGATTTGCCGACACCGTCGGGGCCGATAATCGCGGTATCCGAACCCGCCGGGAAGGCGAGCGCGGCGTCATCGAGCGCGGCGATCACGCCATAGCGATGGGTGATTCCGGCGAGCCGGACGGCGATCGCGCCGCTGTCAGGCTCACTTGCCATCGCTCGCACGCGGAGGTTCCGGCAGGCGCGTGCTCAATGCCTCCGGGAATGCCGCATCTTCCGCCGTGCGCACGGTCGCGGTTCCTGTCAGCCCCGCTTTCACGTAGTCGCGATAGGCCTGGAGGAGAGAGGGCTCGATTTTCAGCTTCACGCGGTACATCAGCTTTTCCCGCTCGTTGCGGGTTTCGACATATTTGGGCGTGAACTGGGCCTCGCCCGCAACGAACGAGACGCTCGCGGGAATGACGAATTGCGGGGCCGCATCAAGGACGATCCGCGCCGGTGATCCCAAAGCCACCTTGCCCATTTCGGATGTCGGCAAGAAGACCGTCATGAACACATCCGACACATCCAGCAGCGTGACCACGCGCCCGCCGGAACCGATAACCTCGCCGGGCTGAACAAGCCGGTACTCGATGCGCCCGGAAACGGGCGCGCTCAGGGTCATGTCGTCAATATGGACCTGGATCAGATGGACCTGCGCAGCGGCGGCATCCTTCGCCGCTTCCGCATCCGCAATGCCAGCCTCCGCGCCGGTGACGGCTGCCTTCGCCACATCGCGCTGTGCGACCCTTTTATCGATTTCGGCCTGGCTGATAATGTTACGGCCCAGTTCCAGCGCGCGCCGCAGCTCGACCTCATGCAGCTTTAGATCCGCCTCACGGCTGCCGAGCTCGGCTTTCGCCTTGCCGATCCCTTCTTCTGCCCGCCGTACCGCCGCGCGCGCCGCCGCAAGCTGGGCGACGAGATCGGCTACATCCATCCGGGCGAGCACGGCGCCCTTCTGGACGTAATCCCCCTCACGGACCCGGATTTCCGCGACACGGCCCGCGACCTTGGTGGCGACATCGACACGCTCGACCTCGATGCGGCCATTCGCCTGCGCGAGGCCGGCGGGAAGCGGATCGGCTTTGGGGCGGAGCCAGTAGATCGATGCGCCGACGACGACCGCGAGCACGAAGGCTGCATAAACGGGTGAAACGCGCATGGGTCTTCCTTTTGCGAAGGGACCAAGTGTCGTGGCGGCAATGCCATTGAACGTGGACGCACTCATTGATGTTCCTCAAGGAGCGCGCACGCCTTTGGGTTCGTATCACTCTCGCTCAGAAGGTCACGAGGGCTATTTTCCGCACCCGCCCGATGCGCTAGAATTCGGATGCGCGTTTCGGATTGCAGGCGAATGCGCTGTGCAGGAGGCTTCCTTGGCCGATACGAGAGAATTCACGACAAGCGGGGCGCAGTCGGAAACTGGCCGGCGCGAGCGTCTTCTTTACGGCGCAGCGATCGCGGCTCTCCTCGGCATCGCGGTGATGCTCTGGGCGGGCAATGGCGCGCGCGTGTTCAGCGATATGATGCTCGGCCTCTGGGCGCTCTGCTTTTGATCCGCGCGTGCAGCGCAACCTTGAAATCACGGTCCCATTCCGCAGGCGCCAACCCGCCCTCGGTGTTTGCCGCGCCATGCGCGGTCTTGTTCCAATGATAGGGCTTGTTCAGAAGCTCCCATAGGCCGCGCCATGCTGCCCATGAAACCAGCATATGCGAGGCCGGCGCGAGCAATATCCAGGGCAGCAGGAAATAGGCCCGACGCCGGATGATGGCGATCGTGGCCGGGATGATCTCGACCATCAGGGCCAGGGAAATGCCGGAGACGAGAAGCCAGTCGCCAAGCTGAAGCAGAAGCGCGCCGCTGCCAAGGGGCGAGGGGTGCAGGGAACGGACAAGAATCGCGAACAGAAAGACCGGATAAAGCAAAGCGCCGAGCAAGGTTCCCAGCCCCATCGAGGCGATGATCGCCATGCGCGTGATCCCGAGCTGCGACATCAATTGCAGGGGCATCCGCGATTGCACCATCAAGGTCTGCATCCAGCCCTTCATCCAGCGCGCGCGCTGATGCAACCATGCAACGAGCGTGTTCGGCGCCTCTTCCCATGTGGTCGATGGCAGGTCTTCCACCCGCCAGCCGAAACGGGCGATACGGATTCCGAGATCCGCATCCTCGGTGACGTTCCAGGCATCCCATCCGCCAATCTGTCGCAGGACAGGCAGCCGGAAATGATTGGAGGAGCCACCCAGCGGCACCGGCCAGCCGGCCCGCGCGGCGCCGGCTTTCGTGCAATCGAAGAGCGCGGCGTATTCGATCGCGAAGCGCCGCGTCAGGAAACCGTCGCGTGGATTGATGATGGCCAAGCGGGCCTGAAGGCAGGCCACTTCGCCTTGCGTCTGCGCAAAGAGTGCGGCTGCCCGCAACAGTTGGTCCGGGTCCGGCGAATCCTCGGCATCGAAGACGACCAGGAGATCACCTGTGCAAAAGGGAAGGGCGGCGTTCAACGCGCGTGGTTTCGTGCGGGGGGAGCCGCCCGGCACGGGAAAGACATGGATCCACGAGGGCAATGCCAGTTTTCGGATCGCCGATAGGGTCGTGAAATCATCCTCCTCGACGAGCAGGAAGACCTCGAGGCGATCGCGCGGATATGCCAGCATGCGCAAGCGGTTCATCAATTGGGGGGCGATATTCGCTTCGTCATAGAGCGGAACCAGAACGCTGTAGCGGGGCAGATGTGCGCTATGGAGTGGCGGGACGGCTCTGGATGGCCGGATGCTGAGCATCGCCGCGATCAGGACGGCAATTCCCGCCACGACGAAAACAGGTGCCATGAACACGGGCAACAGCACGACGGTGTAAAGCGGATAGATGATCGCGATCGTGAGCGCGAGGAACAGCGCCAGAGCGAAGATCATCAAGCCGGTTTGGTGCGCGCGCGCCTCCTTCAGCCCATCCGCCCCGCTGTCATAGGGGATCGGCGGGCGGGCCGAGAGCGCTTCGGGCAAGTTGAGAAGGGCGCGGCGGGCCATCCGGTCGCGATCCTGTTCGATCAGTCGCTCGAGCAGAGCCTGCCTCGTCACGAGCGCGAGCGGCGGCAACCGTCCTTCGAGAAGCTGACGCAAGAGGAGTCCGGCCTGCGCACCCGAGGGCGCCATCACACGCAGCAGATCGCCCATGACATCCTGCCCGCGATAGGACCGCATGGCGAAGGCCTCGTCCCCGACGGTGCCTGGCATTGCCGGCGGGGCGAGCGACATGAACTGCGCGCCAAGAATGCCGGCCAGGGCTTCGAGGAACCGCGATTCGGGAATTAATCCCTCTCCCATGGCGAGGTCGAACGGATCGGTTTCCAGCGCATGGGCACGTCGCAGCAGGGCGCTCCAATCCGTGGGCGAAAGCCCGCAGCAGCGCGCAAGCTCGTGCTGGAGGCTGATGACATCCAGCCCGTTCTTCCAATCGGCGTTCTGCCGCGGTGCATTCATTGGCCCGCATACCTCATGCGAATCAAAGCATGATGGTGCGCATGAATTCCTAAAGTCAATATTGCGTAAGCAGTTCCACCGCGGGCAGGCCAGCCACGCTATTCCCTCTAGATTTCTCCGGCAAAATTGTGTAATAGAAATACTCGAAATGAGCATATCCTGCGTTTTCGCAGGATCAGGAGTTTGTGATGACCAGCCTCGACATCGCCAGCGCGGCGCAGGCCGCACAGGCAAAGGGCCTCTCCGGCAATCTCAAGGTGCTGGAGCGCCCCGCGCTCGCGTATACACCGGAGGTCGCGGCGGAAACCGCGCATCTCTACGAGCGCGTGAAGCACATCGTGCCGCCGGTCGAATGGCCGTTCCACGCGCCTTATGTCGCCGCGATCAACCGCCTGAAGAAGGAACGCGGCGCGGTGATCCTCGCGCATAATTACCAGACGCCGGAAATCTACAATTGCGTGGCGGATGTCGTGGGCGACAGCCTGCAACTCGCCAAGCTTGCCGCCAAGACCGATGCGAAGATCATCGTGCAGGGCGGCGTGCATTTCATGGCCGAGACCTCGAAGCTGCTCAGCCCCGAGAAGATGGTGCTGATCCCGGATCTCAAGGCCGGGTGCTCGCTGGCCGAGAGCATCACCGGCGCGGATGTGCGCCGCCTGCGCGAGGCTTATCCGGGCGTGCCGGTGGTGGCTTACGTCAACACCTCGGCTGAAGTGAAGGCCGAGGTCGATATCTGCTGCACCTCCGCCAACGCCGTGCAAGTGGTCGAGAGCCTCGGCGTGGATCGCGTGCTCTTCGTGCCGGATCAATATCTCGCGAAGTATGTGCAATCGAAGACCAAGGTGCAGATCATCGCCTGGCACGGCGCCTGCGAGGTGCATGAGCGCTTCACCGGCGAGGAGCTGCGTCGCTATCGCGAGGCGGACCCGTCAATCCGCATCATCGCGCATCCCGAATGCCCGCCGGATGTGATCGCGGAGGCCGATTTTACCGGCTCGACCGCGGGCATGATCGATTACGCCAAGGCGCAGAAGGGCGGCAAGGTGCTGCTGGTCACCGAATGCTCGATGGCGGATAACGTTGCTGCTTCGGCGAAGGATGTCGAATTCGTGCGCCCCTGCAACCTTTGCCCGCATATGAAGCGCATCACGCTGCCGAAGATCCTCGACAGCCTGCTGACGCTGACCCATCAGGTGGAAATTCCCGAGGAGCTTGCCGTCCGCGCCCGCCGCTCGGTTGAGCGGATGGTCAACCTGACGCAGTGATCAGGCCGTGAGTCCGGCATAGTGAGTCGTCATTACGAGGAGCGATAGCGACGAAGCAATCCAGTCTTTCCTCCACCGGAATATCTGGATTGCCACGTCGGCCTTCGGCCTCCTCGCAATGACACAGGTCGATTGCGGCGCAAGTCGCCGGAGCAGGAAACCCTGATGCCCTCCATTCTCATCATCGGCGGCGGATTGGCGGGGTTGTTCACGGCGCTGAAGCTCAGCCCGCTGCCCTGCACCGTGCTGACGCCGGTGCCCTTGGGTGAGGGTGCCTCCTCCGCCTGGGCACAGGGCGGGATCGCCGCGGCGATCGGCGAGGGCGATAGCATCGAAAGCCATGTCGTCGATACGCTGGCCGCCGGCGCGGGCCTGTGCGATGCCGCCATGGTGCGGCTTATGGCTTCCGAGGCCTCTGATCGCATCCTCGACCTGCTCGAATTCGGCGTGCCCTTTGACAAGGATCTGCAAGGCAAGCTTGTCCAATCGCGCGAGGCGGCGCATTCCGCGAACCGCATCGTGCGCGTTAAGGGCGATCAGGCCGGGCGCGCGATCATGCAGGCGCTGATCGCCGCCGTGCGGAAAACGCCGTCGATCCGCGTGATCGAGGGCACGGAGGCGTTCGAACTGTTGCGCGACGAGCATGGCGCCATCGCCGGCGCGCGCGCCAATCTCGCCGGGCGGGTGGTGCGCTTTTCGGCGAGCCATGTCGTGCTGGCGACCGGCGGGGCCGGGCAGCTCTATGCCGTGACGACCAACCCGAAGGAGGCCTGGGGTTCGGGCCTCGCGATGGCGTATCGCGCCGGCGCGACGCTTGCCAATATGGAATTCGTGCAGTTTCACCCGACTGCGATCGATATCGGCCGCGACCCCGCGCCGCTCGCGACCGAAGCCCTGCGCGGTGAGGGTGCGGTGCTGGTCGATCGCGATGGCCGCCGTTTCATGCTCGATCTGCACCCCGATGCCGAGCTGGCCCCACGCGATGTGGTCGCGCGCGGTGTTTTTTCCGCGATCAAGGCTGGGCGCGGCGCCTTCCTCGATTGCCGCGCGGCGATCGGCCGACATTTTTCCGATCTCTTCCCCACGGTCCATGCCTCCTGTATCGCTGCGGGAATCGACCCCGCCGTCGATCTCATCCCCGTCGCCCCGGCCTCGCATTACCATATGGGCGGGGTCTGGACGGACGAGAACGGGCGCGCGCTGGGCGTCAGCGCGCCGGAAAACCTCTTCGCGGTCGGCGAGGTCGCCTGCACCGGCGTGCATGGCGCCAATCGGCTCGCCTCGAACTCGCTGCTCGAAGCGGTGGTGTTTGGGGCGCGTGTCGCGCTTGAGATCGCGACCAAGGCGGATTTCACGCAGGCTCAGCCTGTCGATGAGGGAATTGGCATACGCCCCTTTGGCGAAGATCACGACGAAATGCGCGCGATGCTCGATCTGCGCCGCTCAATGCAGGCCGATGTCGGCGTTCTGCGCGAGGAGGGCGGGCTCCGGCGCGCTTTTGATTCCTTCTGGCAGGTTCTCGACAGCGCGCCGCGTCGCCGCGTTCAGGATATGGCGCATGTTGCGAGCCTTGTCTGCGGCGCGGCATTGCGGCGCAACGAAAGCCGGGGCGGGCATGCCCGGTTTGATTTCCCGGCTTCATGGAAACTCCCGCTCTGGCAATATGATACGATCGGAACCCTGCCGCCCGCAGCCGCGCCCGGCGGCTTCGGCCCCATCCCTCATGGCGAGTTGAAAGCATGATTTCCCCGCTCCCCGCCCATCTCGTTACCGAGGCCGTCGCCCGCGCGCTCGCCGAGGATCTCGGCCTTGCCGGCGACATCACCTCGCAGGCGACAATTCCGTCGGAGAAAACCGCGCGGCTCGCCATGGTCGCGCGCAGGCCGGGGGTGATCGCGGGGCTCACGCTGGCGCTCGAAGCCTTCCGGCAGGTCGACCCCAAGATTGCCGTCACCCTTCACAAGCGCGATGGCGATACGCTCGTGCCGAAAGACGTGGTGCTCACCGCCGAAGGCAATGCCCGCGCGATCCTCGCGGGCGAGCGCACGGCGCTCAATTTCGTTGGCCGCATGAGCGGCATCGCGACGCTAAGCGCGGAATACGTGAAGCGCGTCGCCGGCACAAAGGCCAGCATCGTCTGTACGCGCAAGACGACGCCGGGCCTGCGTGCCTTCGAAAAGCACGCGGTGCTCTGTGGCGGCGGGCGCAATCACCGCTTCGGCCTGTTCGACGCGGTGCTGATCAAGGACAACCACGTCGCGGTGGCGGGCGGTATCGTGCCGGCCCTGCGCGCGGCGAAGGCGCATGCCGGGCATCTGACGAAGATCGAGATCGAGGTGGATTCGCTGGCCCAGCTCGACGAGGTGATCGCCGAAGGGGCGGATGTCGTGATGCTCGACAACATGGATGCGCCGATGCTGGCCGAGGCGGTGGCGCGCGTGAAAGCCAAACGCCCGACGCTGCTCACCGAGGCTTCGGGCGGGGTCAATATCGAGACGGTCGCGGGGATCGCGAAAACGGGCGTCGACCTGATTTCAGTGGGCGCGCTCACCCATTCCGCGCCGGTGCTTGATCTCGGCCTCGATATCGCGATCGATCAGTAACGCCGCAGCGGCTGCCAGGACGAGGAGCCTGGCGCGATCTGCACCTGGCGATGCCGCGTCGCGTATTCGGCGGGAATCGTTTCATGCGCCACATAGCCGGGCTGTACGAGAACCTGCCGCTGGCGCGTGCCGTAAACGGCCGGAACCGTCTCATAGACGGCGCGCGCCTCGCTGATCTGGACGGTGCGATGACGGGTCGCAAATTGTGCGGGAACCGTCACCCAGCAGCCGATCTCGCGACCCCAGCCGTCACGCGTCACCTGCCAGACCTTGCGTTCGGGCGCGACCATCACGGTTTCCGCGACCGTTGAATATTGCGCCGGGATGATGTGCTGGACGACATGCTCGGGCTGTACGACGATCTGTTCCTGGAGCGTGTCGTAAACCGGGGGAACCTGCCGCGCATAGGTTCGGGCGGGGCGGATCTCCACCGTCTCGGCGATCGTGCCGTAAACCGGGGGCTGCTGAACGCGCTCATAGCAATTGCCGACGCAGTTCCCGCCTGCAAGAGCGGCGGGGGCGGCTGCAAGCACAAGAACGGTTGAAAGAAATGCCATGCGCATGGGAGCCTCGTTATTTCTCTGCATGCCAACTTTAGCATGCCCTACTTTGAGGCAAGAGAAAAACGGGAGCAGACGTGCTCCCTTTCGCTGATCACGGTAAATCGGGGCACGATTCATCATGAATATTCGAGGGAGACTCCCTCAAGTCTGCCCCGGACGCAGGCGATAGAAAATGTGGCGTCCGATCTGCTCTGTCTTCTTCAGGCGCCTTGACCAATAGGGTGCGACATATTCGGCATGGTAATGTGTCGATGTGGCGATATCGGGGTTATAGCGTGTGCCGGCGAGAACCGCTTTTGCGATCCGTTCGGCTTTTCCCCACGCTTCCGGTTCGTGGATGGCAAGACTGCGCCCTTCGCAGGCGAAGGTGAACTGGCAGGCCTTGTAGCGGTGGCGGTTCTGGTAGACCACGCCGCAGATATTGGTGGGATAGAGCCCGCTGGCGACGCGGTTGAGCACCACCTGCGCGACGGCTGCCTGCCCCTCCGGCGGTTCCGAGCGGGCCTCGAAATAGATCGCTTCGGCGAGGCATTTCGTTTCCTGCTGGAGCGAGGCGGGATCGACGAGATCGAGATAGCCGCGCGAAAACGTGAGGCGCGTGCTCTCGGCCTTGCCGCCGGAAGCGTCGGAATGAACATGCGCGAAGGCCGGGATTCGCATGGCCGCCGCCGCGATGATTTCAGGGGCGGTCGCCGCGGGGGTCTGCGCGGCGCGAAGCCGGGCGGGGTCGATGCCGGGGGTGGCGCCGTCCGGCCTGGCGCGGGTAAGCAGGCGGCGGGCTTCCGGTGTCAGAGTTGTATCGTTGAGCCGATTGGCTTCGGGGGTCAGGCCTTCCTCCCCGAAGCGGTGGAGGCGGGCCAGCAGGATCTCGGAAGCGCTGGCGAGCGAGACGGGCGGTTCGAGCGCGCGGGGCATGAAAACGACAGGGTCGTCGAGGAAATAGAGCGATGCCGAGGCTTCTGCCGGCAGGCTTGTCTCGCGCGCGAGATCGGCGGGGCGGATATGGGGTTTGAGGCGGCGCCAATCGGCAGCGGATGATGTGGTCTCGTCTGGTTTGCGCGCATTCCCGCGCAAGGAGAGCACAGGCATCGCCGGCGGCAGCAAGGTAAGGCGCTGGGGCTCGATCAGGGTCGAGCGGCGGAAACCGAGGTCCTTGCGACCGCTATTCTCGCCGGCGCTGGCGGTGAGCGATATCACAAGCGCCGCGCTAAGGGTCCAGGGCGCGAGCATGGCGGCGATGGCAAGGCCCGCTTGCCGCAAGCGGATCAACAGACCGATCATGCCGTGACGTCGGCCCATTTTCCGGAAATGGTTCTTTCGGTTTCCCACCGGCACCACCTGTCACTGCGCCGCAACGCGCAATACCTGTCGTCGTCCCAAAGCCGAGTATCGCGGAACGCGGTTCAGAGGGGCTTAATGGAAAAGGTTAATTCTTGCTGCGAAGCTTTCACTTGTCGTCGAAGCCGCGCGACCTATTTTCCGGGCTGTTTCAATGCAGGAGGCTTGCATGCCATTTGATCGTCGCCATTTTCTAGGCTCCGCTGCGGGGCTCGCGCTTGTTCCATCCCTGCCTGCCTCCGTTCTGGCCAAGGCCCCTCTCGCCGCCGCGCAAGCGACAGGGCTCGCCCGCATCGGTATCGGCTCGATAGAAGTGACGGCGATTTCGGATGGCTATCTTGATCTCGCGCTGGCGATGTTTTCCGGGGCAGATGAAACGACACTGAAGAAATTGATGGCGGCGAGTTTCAGGGGCGAGGGCGCGCACCGCTCCTCCGTCAATGCTTTCGTTGTCAATAATGGCGAAAAGCTCGCGCTCGTCGATGCCGGCACCGTCAAGGGGTTTTCTCCCCATCTCGGCCGGTTTCTGCCGGCCCTCGCGCTGGCGGGCTTCGATCCAGCCGCCGTGGACGTGATCCTTGCGACCCATCTCCACCCCGATCATGTCGGCGGGATCGCGGATGAGCTTGGCGCGACCTTCCCGAATGCCGAACTGGTCGTCCATGAAAAGGAGCACGCCTTCTGGACCGATGAGGGGATTGCCTCACGCGCGCCGCAGGAGGTGCAGCCGTTCTTCCGCATGGCCAATGCAGCGATCAAGCCCTATGCCGGCCGGACCCGGAAGGTGAAGGGGAGCCAGGAGGTCATTCCGGGCGTGACGACGGTCGAGCTTTTCGGCCATACGCCGGGGCATGTCGGCTACAGGATCGCTTCAGGCGGCAAGCAACTGCTTTTGTGGGGCGATGTGGTTCATGCGCCCGACCTGCAATTCGCCAATCCCGCAATCTCGATCGCTTTTGATGCGGATGTCGGCACCGCGCGCGAAAACCGCCTCAAGATTCTTGAGCAAGTCGCGGCCGAGCGGATCATGGTTTCCGGCGCGCATCTCGATTTTCCGGGCTTCGGCTTCGTCGCCAAATCGGGCGCGGGCTACGCCTTTACGCCCGCGCCGTTCGGCTTCGGGCTCTGATTCCAGAGCGGGTTCGCTTGGTCGGAAGAAGCTCTAAGGGGAGGCGGTCAGGCCGCCTCCCTTTTCATCCCTCGGCCTTCGTCACCTTGCCGAGCGCGGCCTGCGCCGCCGCCAGCCGCGCGATCGGCACGCGGAAGGGCGAGCAGGAAACGTAATCGAGGCCCACATTCTCGCAGAAGGCGATGGAGGCGGGATCGCCGCCATGTTCGCCGCAGATGCCGAGCTTGATCGCCTTCCGCGTCGCGCGGCCGCGTTCGACGGCGAGCTTCACGAGTTCGCCCACCCCGTCCTGATCGAGCGTCGCGAAAGGGTCTTCGCCGAGAATGCCGCGCGCCTTGTAGGCGCCGAGGAAGGAGCCGGCATCGTCGCGGCTGATGCCGAGCGTCGTCTGGGTGAGATCATTGGTGCCGAAGGAGAAGAACTCGGCGGCTTGTGCGATCTCGCCCGCGCGCAGGGCGGCGCGCGGCAGCTCGATCATGGTGCCGACGCTGTATTCGAGCGTGGCGCCGTGTTCCGTGCCGACCTGCTTCGCCATGGCATCGATCCGCGCCTTGACGAGATCGAGCTCGGCCTTGGTCATGACCAGCGGCACCATGATTTCCGGCGTCACCGGCGCGCCGGTTTTCCTGGCGGCCTCGATGGCTGCCTCGAAAATGGCGCGGGCCTGCATCTCGGCGATTTCGGGATAGGCGACCGCGAGGCGGCAACCGCGGAAGCCGAGCATCGGGTTGGATTCCTTCAGCTCCAGCGCACGCAGGCGAAGCTTTTCCGCGTTCGCGCCCATCGCTTCCGCGACTTCCTGGATTTCTTTCGGCTCGTGCGGGAGGAATTCATGAAGCGGCGGATCTAGCAGGCGGATCGTGACCGGCAATCCCTTCATGATCTCGAAGAGTTCGGCGAAATCCGAACGCTGCATCGGCAGGAGCTTAGCCAAGGCGGCGCGCCGCCCGGCCTCATCATCGGAAAGGATCATCTCGCGCATGGCGATGATGCGTTCGCCATCGAAGAACATATGCTCGGTGCGGCACAAACCGATGCCTTCAGCGCCGAATTTCACCGCCATCCGCGCGTCGAGCGGGGTCTCCGCATTGGTACGGATCTTCATGCGGCGGGCGGAATCGGCCCAGCCCATGAGCGTGCCGAATTCGCCCGAAAGCTCCGGCTGGAGCATCGCGATCTCGCCTTCGAGCACCTGACCGTTCGAACCGTCGATGGTGATGAAATCACCGCGCTTGAGCACCTTGCCGCCGGCGCTCATTGTTCCGGTCGTCATATCGATGCGGATCGCGCCGGCGCCGGAGACGCAGGGCTTGCCCATGCCGCGCGCCACCACGGCGGCGTGGCTGGTCATGCCGCCGCGTGTGGTGAGAATGCCTTCGGCCGCATGCATCCCGTGGATATCCTCCGGCGAGGTTTCCACGCGCACAAGGATGACCTTGCGCTTCTCCTTGACGGCCTGTTCCGCCTCCTCCGAGGTGAAGACGATCTGTCCCGTCGCCGCGCCGGGCGAGGCCGGCAGGCCTGTCGAAAGGACGATCCGCTTCGCCTTGGGGTCGATGGTGGGGTGGAGCAGCTGATCAAGCGAGGCGGGATCGACGCGCTGCACCGCTTCTTCGCGGGTGATCAGCCCTTCGCTCGCGAGATCCACCGCGATGCGGAGCGCCGCCTTGGCGGTGCGCTTGCCGTTGCGCGTCTGGAGCATCCAGAGCTTGCCCTGCTGGACGGTGAATTCGAGATCCTGCATGTCGCGGTAATGCTTCTCGAGCACGCCGTAGATGCGGACAAGCTCACGATAGGCTTCCGGCAGCGAGGTCTCGAGCGAGGGCTTGGTCGAGCCGGCGGCGATGCGCGCCTTCTCGGTGATATCCTGCGGCGTGCGGATGCCGGCGACGACATCCTCGCCCTGCGCATTGATCAGGAATTCGCCGTAAAGTTCCTTCTCGCCGGTTGAGGGATTGCGGGTGAAGGCGACGCCGGTGGCGGAAGTCTCGCCCATATTGCCGAACACCATCGCCTGCACGTTGACGGCCGTGCCCCAGCTCTCCGGAATGGAATGCAGGTCGCGATACTTGATCGCGCGGGCATTCATCCACGAGCCGAAAACGGCGCCGATGGCACCCCAGAGCTGCTCATGCGGGTCCTGCGGGAAGGGCCTGCCCAATTCGCGGACCACGCATTCCTTGTAAGCGCCGACGATATGCTTCCAATCCTCCGCCGAGAGATCGGTATCGAGGGTGAAGCCTTTTGAATCCTTGTATTCCTCGAGAATATCCTCGAAATTGTGGTGATCGAGGTCGAGCACCACGTTGGAATACATGGTGATGAAACGGCGGTAGCTGTCCCAGGCGAAACGCGGATTGCCCGAAAGCGCCGCCATTGCCTCGACGGTGACATCGTTCAGGCCGAGATTGAGCACGGTATCCATCATGCCCGGCATCGAGGCGCGCGCGCCGGAGCGGACGGAAACGAGCAGCGGGTCCTTCGCGTCACCGAAGCGGCGGCCTGCGAGCCTGCCGACCTCGTTCATCGCGGCATCGACCTGCGCGGCAAGATCGAGCGGGTATTGGCGGTTATTCTCGTAGAAAGCCGTGCAGACCTCAGTGGAAATGGTGAAGCCTGGCGGAACTGGTAGGCCGAGATTGCACATTTCCGCGAGATTGGCGCCTTTGCCGCCGAGCAGGTTTTTCAGCCCGGAATTACCTTCGGCCTTGCCGTCGCCGAATGTGTAGACCCATTTCGTCATGTCAGCCCTCGGAAGCTATTCGCAGGTGCAAAAAGACGTTATTCTCCTGTCGCAAATGGCGAGCAAAGGCAACTGCTTCGATGGGTTGACGTTTCCCGCGCACCCCCTCTGTTCAAGCGGCACGAGCTGTGAAAGATCTTCTCCTCGCGCCCGTATGGGAATTGGCGAGGCAGGATGAGAACGTACAAGGGCTTGCAACAGATCCGGTTGGTTCTTGTCTCTGCATTACGCCGGGCAGGCGGGAGCTTCCTGTGTACGGTCATGCTTCTTTTGCATGGCTCTGTTGCGTCGCGCGCCGAGGATAAACGACCCGCCGCGCAGGGGCATGTGACCATACCCGCCTTCGTCGATCCCGAAAGGCGGATCGAGCGCGGCGTCGGCATCCGGTCCGGCACCATCCGTTTCGTAACGGAGGAAGATTATCCGCCATTCAACTATATCGGCCGGGATGGGGCGTTGTCCGGGTTCAACATCGACCTCGCCCGCGCCATCTGTGCGGAACTGAGCGTGACCTGCACCGTCCAGCCGAGACGTTGGGCCCTGCTTCTGCCCGCGCTCGACCGGGAGGAGGCCGATGCTGTCATTGCGGGGCACCGGCTGACATCGGATCTGCGCCGCGAATATGAGACCTCGCTGCCAACGCTTCGCTCCCCAGCGCGTTTCGCTGCACGGCGTGATCGCGCCATCACGAATATCGAGCCTGCCGCGCTTGCAGGCAGACGCATCGGCACGATAGGCGGTTCGGCGCATGAAGCCTATCTCAACGCCTTCTTTCCCGGCATTCAGCTGGTGCGCTTCGAGCGGCCCGAACAAGCGCTGGACCAGGTGCGGCGTGGCGAGGTCGATTTCGTCTTCGGTGATGCGGTCGCCCTCGGCTTCTGGATGAACGGCTCGGAATCGCTCGACTGCTGTGCTTTCGTCGGGGGTGCCTTCACGGAAAGCCGCTATTTCGGAGAGGGCGCGGCGATTGTAATGCGTCACGGGAAAATCGATCTTCGCAATGCCATCGATCATGCGCTCTGGCGCATCAACCGCGACGGGCGCTACGCGAAAATCTATCTCAAGCATTTTCCGATGCCCCTTTATTGAGGTGGCCGAGCCTGGGACACTTGTTTATTGCAGCGCGATTGACGCTTGCGCCTGCGCAGCCTAACGAAACCCCTTCAACTACTCACAATTTCGGGTCCAAGATCGATGTCCGCCCTTTTTCCCTATCGCCAGCCCGCCCAGGAATCCCCCGCCTGGCCTTTCGAGGAGGCGCGCAAGATCATCGCGCGGCTCGAGCGGAAGGGCGGGTTTGCGAAATCAGGCAAGAAAGAGGTGATTTTCGAGACCGGATACGGGCCTTCGGGATTGCCGCATATCGGTACTTTCGGCGAGGTCGCGCGCACGACGATGGTGCAGCACGCGTTCGAAACCCTGACCGGCGGCGAAATTCCCACGCGCCTGCTCGTGTTTTCCGACGACATGGACGGCATGCGCAAGGTGCCGGACAATGTGCCGGACAAGGCGTTCCTCGAACCGCACCTGCAAAAGCCGCTGACGGTTGTGCCAAACCCCTTTGGCGGCGATTACGAGAGTTTCGGCCATCACAACAACGCGATGCTGCGCCGCTTTCTCGATACGTTCGGCTTCAAATACGAGTTCGCCAGCGCGACCGATTATTACCGCGCCGGGCGGTTCGACACGGTTCTGCGCCGTGCAGCCGAGCGCTATGACGACATCATGGCGGTCATGCTGCCCACCCTCGGCGCCGAGCGTCAGGCGACCTATTCGCCTTTCCTGCCCATCTCGCCCACCACGGGCCGCGTGCTCTACGTGCCCATGAAGGAGGTCAACGCCAAGGATGGCACGATCACCTTCGCGGACGAGGACGGGCGCGATACCACGCTGCCTGTCACCGGTGGGCATGTGAAGCTGCAATGGAAGCCGGATTTCGGTATGCGCTGGGCCGCGCTCGATATCGATTTCGAAATGTTCGGCAAGGACCACCAGACCAATGCCGCGATCTACGATCGCATCTGCGAGATCCTTGGCGGTGTGGCGCCGGAGCATTACGTCTACGAGCTCTTTCTCGATGAGAACGGGCAGAAGATCTCCAAGTCCAAGGGCAATGGGCTCACCATCGACGAATGGCTCACCTATGCCTCGCCCGAGAGTCTTGCGCTTTACATGTTCCACAAGCCGCGCGAGGCGAAGAAGCTCTATTTCGATGTCATTCCGCGCGCGGTTGACGATTATCTCGCCTTTCTCGATGCCTTCCCGCGGCAGGACGACAAGAACCGGCTTGGCAACCCGGTCTGGCATATCCATGCCGGCACCCCGCCCGAATCCGAGAAGATCGCCGCCGCCGGCGCGAACGCGCCCGGCACGCAGGTCAGCTTCGTGCTCCTGCTTAATCTTGTTGCTGTCGCCAATGCGGAGGACAAGGGCGTGCTCTGGGGCTTCCTGAAGCGCTATGCGCCGGGCGCCTCTCCGGAGACCCACCCCCGGCTCGATGCGCTGGTGGGCTACGCGATCCGCTATTTCCGCGATTTCGTGAAGCCCAAGAAGAATTATCGCGCGCCGGACGACGTGGAACGCAAGGCGCTTGAAGCGCTCGCGGCTAATCTTGCGGCCTTGCCCGAGAATGCAAGCGCTGAGGCTATTCAGGAAGCGGTCTACGATGTCGGCCGCGCCGAGCCGCGCTATCAGGACTTCAAGGCCAAGGGCGCGACTCCCGAGAGGCCCGGCGTATCCAATGCCTGGTTCAACGCGCTCTATCAGGTGCTGCTGGGTGAGGAGCGCGGCCCGCGCTTCGGCTCCTTTGCCGCGATTTACGGCATCGGCAATGCGATCGCATTGATCGAGGATGCGCTTGCAGGCCGCCTGATTGCGCGGCACGCGGCCTTTCTGGCCGAACGTGCCCCGAAAACATGAGGAGCGAGCCTATTGGCTCGCCCAGACGATGCGGGCGATCAGGCGGACCTGATCGAGCCTGCGCGGCGGCTGCTCCTCGCCCTTGAGCGTGTTGAGATAGGCGACCGGCGGGGCCTGATGGCCAAGGACCTCTATCCCCGCGCTGCCATCCGCCATCAGAACGAAGACGCGATCCCCGCGCCGCACCGGCGTTTCCGGCGCGACCACCACGACATCCCCCGCCCGATAGACGGGGAAGAACCGGCTGTCCTGAATTTCGAGCGCGAAAGCGTTCTTCTCATTGTGATGCGGGAAAACGATCCGCGCCCAGCTATCCAGCAGCGGTTTTCCGCCGGCGTCAAAGGCGTGGGCCAGATTGTCCGCCAGAAGGCGGAATGGAATCTTGTGCATTTCCGGCGCATCGTCACGCGGGATCATGCCGATGAAGGCATCGATGGAGACGCCGGTGGCGTTCAGGATCTTGGCGATCGATTCGGTCGAGGGCCAGCGCGGGTTGCCATCCGGCTTCACACGCTTGGAACGGTTGAAGGTCGTGGGGTCAAGGCCAGCACGCTTGGCGAGGCTAGAGGGCGTGAGCCCCTTGTGATTGGCCAGCGCATCAATCGCTGCCCATATTTGTGCATGGCTTAGCATACGCGTTTTGTACCTAGTTTTGTGTTTTTTCCGGAGTACCAACTTTGTTGCTCAGCTACAATTATAAGAAAATACTGAGATTATGCCACGCTCCGGTGGTGCATCTGCACAAAGGGTTGTAGAAGCTGAGGTTTCGCATGATTATCTATAAGATTATTGACGGTCTAGAATGGGTCGCGTTCCAAAAAAACGGCATTTTTTCCGGTTCGGTTGTCGATCTCGCTGACGGGTTCATTCACTTCTCCACGGGCGCTCAGGTCGGGGAAACCGCACGACGTCATTTTTGCGGCCGCACAGGACTTGTCCTGCTCGCAATTGATGCCGATGCACTTGGCGAGGGGCTCCGCTATGAGCCCTCGCGTGGAGGAGCGCTTTTCCCGCATTTTTATGGCATGCTTTCCATTCGTCATGTCGTGTGGGATAGAGCCCTGGCATCCGACCCGAACGGTATTCCGGTCATTGGCGACCTGCCCGCGGACCAGAGCTAGGGTCCAGCCCGCTTCAAGGCAGCAGGAGAATTGGTTTCCCGATGTTTGGCTCGCTCTATCCGCTCGTCCAACCGCTGGTCCGGCATATGGATCCCGAAACGGCTCACCGTGCTGCGGTCGCTGCCCTCGAATGCCTGCCGCTGCCGCCGGCATCGCCGGATGATCCCCGGCTGCGCAGCGAGGTTTTTGGCTTGTCCTTTCCCAATCCTGTCGGATTGGCTGCGGGGTTCGACAAGGATGCGCGGGTGCCTGACAAGATGCTCCGGCTGGGGTTCGGCTTTGTCGAGATTGGTGGGGTGACGCCGTTGCCGCAGGCCGGAAATCCGCGTCCGCGCGTTTTCCGGCTCATGCGGGATGAAGCGGTGATCAATCGCTACGGGCTGAACAGTGCCGGGATGGAGGCGGTCGCCGCACGGCTGCAGCGGCAACCGCGGATAGGAATCCTTGGCATCAACCTGGGGGCGAACAAGGACAGTGCGGATCGAATAGCGGACTACGTAGTTCTAGTTCAAAATCTCGGAAAATTCGCCAATTTCCTTACGCTGAACATCTCTTCCCCCAATACGCCGGGCTTGCGTGATCTCCAGGGCGTGGCGTTTCTCGACGATTTGCTCGCGCGTGTTCTGGATGCGCGGGCGATTCACGCGCCGGATGCGCGGATTCTGGTAAAGATCGCGCCCGATATCGAAGATATCCAGCTTGACGATATCGTCCGGGTATCGCGCGCACGCGGCATCGACGGAATGATTGTCTCCAACACGACGGTTTCCCGTCCGACCTCGCTGCGCGAGACGACGCTGGCGACCCAGACGGGCGGGCTTTCGGGCAAGCCGCTTTTTGCGCTTTCGACGCGGGTGCTGGCGAAGACCTTCCTGCGCCTCGAGCGGCAGTTTCCGCTGATCGGTGTCGGCGGCATTTCCAGTGGCGCGGAAGCCTGCGCGAAAATCGCGGCCGGCGCTTCGTTGATTCAGCTCTATTCGGCGCTGGTCTTCCAAGGGCCGGCCCTGATAGGCGAGATCAAGCGCGCGCTTCTGGAAGCGCTGGCGCGCGAGGATGCCAGCTCTCCGGCCGCGCTTGTCGGGCGGGAAGCGGCAAGCTGGGCCGAGGGGTAAGGGATCAGCCCGGCAGATCGAGCCGGGATGCGGCGATCACCGCCTGCGTCCGGCTCTCGACGCCGAGCTTGGTCAGGATCGCCGAGACATGCGCCTTGATTGTCGCCTCGGAAACGGAAAGCTCATAGGCGATCTGTTTGTTGAGCAGGCCTTCCGACAGCAAGGTGAGAACGCGCATTTGCTGGGGCGTGAGGCTGGCAAGGCGGCGGATCAGTGTGCCGGTCTCCTTGTCCGGGCTCTCGCCGAGCGGAATATCGGGCGGTGTCCAATGCCCGCCCGCCAGAACGGCGCGGATCGCCTGGTTCATGGTTTCGGTGGGGGTCGTCTTGGGGATGTAGCCTGCCGCACCGAACTCCATGCAGGTGCGGATCGTCGCGGCATCGTCCGCGCCGGAGACGACGATGATCGGGATGGAGGGATGCTGTGCGCGCAGATAGGCCAGCCCCGAGAAACCGGACACGCCCGGCATCTTGAGATCAAGCAGGACGAGATCAGCATCGTCGGGGGAGGAGATCGCGGCGACCGTCTCGTCGAGCGTACCCGCTTCGACAACGCGAAGCGTCGTGAAGATACCGCTGATGGCTTGCCGCAGGGCACCACGGAAAAGTGGGTGATCATCTGCGATGATGATGGTGCCCTTTTCTTCCAAAGGCGAATTCTGTTCCATTCTGCTTTCCACCCCCGGCTTCCTGGCGGAGCTCGTTCTTACTTCTGTACATGATGCGCGCGAAGGCGCCCCCTTGGCAAGCATGACACTTCGTTTATGACAGGCAAGGCGTATCCGTGCCGCGCTTGGGCACAAGCGGGGGCGGAGTTTCGAAGCAGGCGGCGCGATGCCGCCGGGATCGGCCGGGGAACCCATGACCAGCGCTTTCGTGCTTGTGCTTGCGATCGCCGGTTTCGCGCTGCTCGTTTTCGGTGAGCAAATGGGGTTTGAGGCGGCGGCGCGTCCAGTCGGTGCGATCTTCCTCGTGGCCATGCTTGCCCTTGTCCTGAGCGCGACAACGGGGCGGCTCAATCGCTACATGGTCGCGCCCGGACGTGGCGCGATCGCGGGGCTCGCAGCCTTGTTCTGTGCGGTTCTCCTGCTGGAGGCGGTCGCCATGCCTAAAGACGGGCTGCTGGGCGCGAGGCTTGGCTGGCTCCTTGCAGGTCTTGGTGCGGGTCTTGCGCTGCGACCTGCCAATCTCTGGCGCAACTTCGTCGTGGCGGATCGCGCCGGGCAGCGCGATGCCGATCCGGGCGCGGAAAGCGTGGGCGCGATGGCCTTGTTCAATTTGACCGGGGCGGTGGGACTGGGGGCTCTCATCCTTCTCTATTGGCCGGGCGTGACGAATGCCTTTGGCGGGGCCAGTCTCGCGGTTATTCGAGACGAGCCTGCCCGGCTTCTGATCCTGGCCGCGCTCCTGATCGTGCCGGGCGGGATTCTTGGTCTCCGGCGATGCGCGATCCTGCTCGCGGCGATCGCGGTTTTCTCCATCGCCCTGCCGGCGACAATCGGCGGACTTGGCTTTGCGCTCGACGAACTTGGGCTCTTGCGGCCCGATCATCTCGGCCCGCTTTTGTCACCGCTGGCGAAAGAGGCCATGACGCCTTTGATGAAAGGCGCCTTCCTTCCAGAGAGTTTCGCGCGTGGCCTCGTTCTGGCGCTTGCGCTGGCGCCGGCCCTGGCGGCAGCGCACGGCCCTGTGAGCAAGATGACGGGCCTGATGCTCGGGTTGGTTTTCGCGCTTGGCCTTCTCGTGGTCAGCGCGCTCGTTGATGCGCGCCTCGCGGAATTTATCAATGAGCGACTGGCGCGGGTCCCCCCTGCGCAATGGCCCCATTTCGTTTTCGAAGATTCGCTACGGGGCTGGATTTCGGCTTGCGGTGCTGCGGCGATCGACCCGGCCAGCCTCACGAAAGCCTGTGCCGTCGGCGCGCGCGCGTCCTTGCCACACGGCGCGCTGCAGGTTGATCCGACCCTCTGGGGCGCGGCGAGTGCGATGGCGCTTGGCTGGCCAGCCGTGCTCGGTCATATCTGGCAGATGTTGCCGATGCTGATCGCGTTCGTCGCCTTCGCGGCCCTGCTCAATGCACTGGCCAGCCTTGTCTCCGAGCAGGCGATGTTCCGGCTCTTGCGCCCTCGCGCGTTGCGCTCCTGGCGGCTGGCAAGCGCCAGACTGGGTGTGATTGCGCTTGCTGCGTCAATTTTCGTGCTGACGCATGCCGGCTTTCCCGATGCGAAGCCCCTGAGGGTATTGCTGCTTGGCGGTGCGGCAAGCATGCTCTGCGCCAGCATCGGCTATGTGCTTATCCGCTTGACGCGCTGGCTCGGGCGCGAAAAGCCCGCCGCTTACACTGGAAGCGAGGAAACGGTCTCCGCATGAGCGGCTATTCCACCCGCAGTTCGGGCGATGCGCTTGCTGATCGCCGCTACGCCTATGCCGATGCGGCCTTCGCGGAGGGCGATTACGCCGCCGCGCGTGATCTTTTCGAGCAAGCCCTCGAATTGACGCCGGATTGGCCACCGGCCCATTTCATGCTGGCGCGGGCCTGTCTTGAACTGCGTGATGCCGAAGGGGCGCGCCGCGCATTGGCGCGCGCACGGGCGCTCGATCCCGAGGACAGGCTTGGCGCCGCCGTTCTCCTCGCCCGATTGGACGGCGCAGGAACGGGAGCGATGCCCGATGCTTATGTCGCGGCGCTGTTCGATGAATATGCCCCGCGTTTCGACACCCATCTCGTTGCTTCGCTGGAATATCGCGCGCCGCAACTGCTCGCGGCGATGATCCTCGCGGAAAGGGAAACACCCTTTCGTCACATGATCGATCTCGGCTGCGGCACGGGGCTGATGGCGCGCGCCATGGTGGGACGAATAACGCGGGCGAGCGGCGTCGATCTCTCGGCGCGCATGCTCGCAATCGCGCGTGAGAGCGGCCTTTATGCCAGCCTCGCTTGCAGCGAACTGCTCGCCTTCCTGGAAGGCGTAGCCTCGGCGGATGCCGATCTTGTCGCCGCGGCGGATGTCTTCTGTTACGTGCCGGATATCGCGCCTGTCTTCGCGCAGGTTTTCCGCGTGCTGGAAACCGGCGGTCTTTTCGCCTTCACGATCCAGACGCATGAAGGAACAGGCGTGATCATGGGGGCGGATAGCCGTGTGCATCACGCGCCCGCGCTTGTCCGGGATCTCGCTGCCTCCGTCGGTTTTTGTCTTCTGCGCGAGGATGCCGCTTCCACGCGAAAGGATCGCGGCATGGATGTGCCCGGCGCGCTCTTCGTGCTGGCAAAGCCCTGATTGGGTTCAATCCTTGCGGAAGACCGCGTTCGCGATCCAGCCAAGCAGGATCGCCATCGCCACGGTGAACAGCGCGTAGGTCCAGGGCGAAAACCGGGCGGTATTGGCGACGAAGGCGTCAAAACCCACCTTGCGCACGACGAAGCCACCCTGCGCGGTGCGCAGCGGAACGCCCTCGGCCAGAACGGAGAGATCGACGACATAGAGGCCTGTCGGCGCCGTGGCCGGAAGGGTGATCTTGGCCGTGAAGAGATCCGGGCGGATCATGGTGATGGCCTTATCGTCGTCGATCAGGGCGCGTTCCTCGCGTCGCAAGCGCAGGAGCGCGTTGCGGAACCCGAATTCATCGCTGCCCGGCGCTGCGGTCGGCAGGTAGAATTCCAGCCCGAGCTTGAGGCGCGAGCGCGTCTCCTCGTCGGTCACGAGCGCGAGCGGCTTGGTCGAGAGCGTGGAGAAGAAAAGCGGCACCTTGGCATAGCGTCGGCGATTTTCGGTGAGCCAGACCGGCCCGTATTTTTCCTTGCGCTGAACCACCACCTCGCCGGTAGGCCCGCGCACAGAGGCAACAATGTCATATCCGCCCGCGCGCGGTGTCGTCTGGGCGTCGCGTTCGATCAGGCCGAAAACGGTGATCTCGGCGCCGGTATAGGTCGAGGTGATCGCGACCTCGCGCGTGGACAGCGCCAGGATGATCCCTTCGGCGCGCGGCACCGAAACGGCGAGGCCAAGCCAAATCGCGGCCAGCAGGGCGCGCGCCGCCGGGGCGCTCACCGCTCGAGCTCCACGGCATTTATCGAGAAGCGGTCGAGCGGGGCGCCGACGATATCAAAGGCAAAACGGAAGCCGACCGAGAGAATGAGAAGGGCCAGCAGCAGGCGGAACTGTTCGCCCTTGAGCGATTGGCCGGTGCGCGCGCCGAACTGCGCGCCGATCACGCCCCCGACCACCAGTGTCAGCGCGAGCAGGACATCGACCGCCTGCGAGATTGTCGCGTGCAGGAAGGTGGCGATGATCATCGTGACCAGGATCTGCAGAAGCGACGTGCCGACGACCACCGAAGTGGGAACCCTGAAGAGATAGATCAACGCCGGCACCACCAGGAACCCGCCGCCGATCCCCAGCACAGTGCCGATAAAGCCGATCACGCAGCCCAGCACCACCAGCGGGAGGATGCTGGTGGAGATTTTCGATCGATGGAACCGCATGCGCAGCGGCAGGCCCTCATACCAGCGATGCTCGCCCGGCAGGCGAAGCGGCACCGTGCGATTGCGGTGTTGCCGGAACATGGCGCGCAGGCTTTCGCCCAGCATCAGGATGCCCACCGACATCAGCAAGGTGACATAGGAGAGCGTGATCACCAGATCGAGATGGCCGAGCTTGCGCATCTGGTTGAAGAAGAACACGCCGAGCACGGTGCCGGCGGCGCCCCCCACGATAAGGACCAGCCCCAGTTTGAAATCCACCGCGTTGCGTCGCCAGTAGGTGAGGGATCCCGTCACCGAGGAGGCGGCGATATGCACCGAGGAAGTGGCGACGGCCACGGGCGCCGGGACGCCGACAAAAATCAGCAGGGGCGTGAGCAGAAAGCCGCCACCAACCCCGAAAAGCCCGGAAATGAACCCGATGGCGCCCCCCATCCCGATCAGCAGGAAGAGATTGAGCGGCAATTCGGCGATCGGCAGATAGAGTTGCATGGGCCACCAGCGGAAAATGCCGCCTGGGGCGGCATTCGCATGTCATGTGTCGCCCGAAGGCGCTCGTCAATCTCGAACCGGCGATCAGGTCCCGGCTTTGGCCGGCTTGTCCCAGGTGCCGGGATCATTGGCCGCGGCATTGGGCTGAAGCGGCTTGAAGGCTTTCACGCGGTCGTTTTCCTTGGCGATCTGGTCCTTCGTCAGGCGACCGCCGATATCGTCGCGTTTCTTGCCGGCATCAGGATCGCCCTGCGCCGCAGCGATGGCGAACCAGCGGTAGGATTCCGCGAGGTCCTGATTGACGCCGAGCCCGCGCGCGAAAAGGATCGCCACGTTGAACTGGCTGTCCTTCACCCCGTGCTCGGCCGCACGCTTGAACCAGAGTGCGGCACCGGCGTAATCGGGAGCGCCCTGAACGCCCTCGGCAAGCAGAACGGCGGCATTATGCATTGCAAGAATATGCCCCTGCGCCGCTGCACGGTCAAACCATTGGAAGGCCAGCGCCGCATCCTTGGCCACGCCTCTTCCTTCGCGGTAGAGGGAGCCAAGACGGTATTGCGAGGGGCCGTGACCCTGGATCGCGGCCTGTTCGAACCAGCGCGCGGCGAGTTTGGGATCACGCGGGGCGTTGCGCCCGTCGGCATGGCGCGCGCCCAGTTCGTGGAGCGCGGCGACATTGCCCTGCAGGGCTGCTTCGCGCAGTTTGTCCTGTGGCTTGAGATTGCTTTGGTTGGCAAGCTCCTCGAGCGCAGCGCGCCCCCGCTCGATCGGCTTCGCACCGCCATCAGGCGTCAGCGAGCCGGTCGCGATCGGGTCTGACTGGAATATGGCATTGCCCTCGGCTAGCCTCTGACCGCGCTTGCCTGTGATCGGCGCGCCCAGCGGCAGCGCTTGCCCCTCCGCGCTCGGGGCGGATTCGGAGACGCTGCCCGTCGTCTGGGGATTGTCGCCACGCGGGTCTTGATCCGGTGTGGATTTGCCGGAAGGCGAGACCGGCTGCTCGATGCCGGGTGCCTTCGGGGGGGATGGCGTACGCGTGTTGATGACCTTGAGCGCCCCCACCGAGAAGACGATTGCGGCGAGACCAAGCAGCAGGGGTTTGCGCGCCTTGACGATGAAACTCGTCATGCCGCCGTCATTGATGGTGAGCGGCTCCGTTTCACGGGCCTTGTCGCGCGGGCGCCGGCCTTTTTCCTCGGCCAGCGCGGCCTGGCTTGTCTCGGCGGCATTCTGCGCGACGCGGCGCGCGGCAGCGATGAACGTGGAGCGAGGATCGCTCTTGGTGACATCTGCCGCAGGCGAGCCGGGCTGGATGCCAGGTTCCAGTGGCAGATCATGCCGCATGTCGGGCGCATTGACATCGCCTTCGACCGGAGCGGCAGGTGTCGGCTGAGCTTCCGGCGGGATGGGCTCAAAGCTTGCCCTTGCCGCTGGCTGGACAGCAGGGCTCGGCATGGCGGGCGGTGGCGCGGCCTGACGCATGACGGGCGCGCGCGTCTCGATATCGGAAAGACGACCGACCAGTGTTTCCAGCGTCGAGTGAAGCGCTTCCAGTGTCTGGCGGGTCCGCCGGTCGGCGTCGCTCTGGGCGCTCTTGAACTCGCTGAGATCGCGCTTGATCAGCAGCAGACCTTCGGCGGCAAGCGTTTCGGAACTCTCGTCGCGCGGTGCGTTGCGCAAGGCTTCGCTTGCCGCGCGCGTCGCCGCGTTTTCGGCGGCTTCACGCATATCCTGCCGGGCGAGGTCGATCTGGGCGAAGAGGTCACTGACCCCGCGCTCGATATTGTCGAGGCCGACAGGGTGGCCGCCTATTTTTTCCATCCGTCCCGCAAGGCGCGCGATCTCGTCCTGCAAGGCATCGAGCGCAGGCGATTCAGCGCGCGCGGTCGCGGCATCGTCGATACGGCGTGAAAGCTTGTCGAGCATCGCGACAAGCGTTTCGTGATCGGCGGGGCGGGATTCGCCCGCCCTTTCGAGGGTGATGTCGAGTTTGTCGAGTCGTTGCGTGAGCTGGTCCAGACCGGCGAGCGCCATGCCGTCGCCCTTGTCGAGCACGCGGTCGATCCGCTCCAGCCGCTCGGCGATGTTTTCGAGCTGCGGCAACGGCTGCGCTTCCTTGGCAAGCTTCTTCATGCCGCGCGCGATCTCGCCGAGTTTTTCCTCGATTCCCGTAATGGCGCCAAGACGCGCCTCGATCCCGGCGAAGGCGGAAGCCGGCGTGATGCGTTCGAGCCTGTCTCCAACATCGCGGATGGCGTCGAGGACTTGGCGATCGCCCGAGCTAGGAGCGCGGCGGAACCCATCGATCTGCTCGGAGAGAATCTCGATCTGGCGGGTCAGCCCGTCGAGCGGCTGCGCACGCATCGCCTGGCTGACGAGGGTCTTGATCGCCGCGGTTTCACGCGAAATTTCAGCGAGGCGCCCTGTATCGGCCGTGCCTTCTGCGATGAGATCGAGACGGCGGGCGAGGTTGGAGACCTCCTGCGAAATGCGATCATGCCCCTGCGAGGACGAGACTTCGCGCAGTACCGCGCGGATATCCTCGTGGATGCGCTCCAGGGGCTCGGCGACGCGCTCAGGCAGCCCTTCGCGTCCGGCCTGATAGGCTTTTTGACCGAGTGCCGTCACGGCGTTCTCGACCATACCGACCAAGCGGTTTGGCGAAATGGCTTCCAGCGCCCCGACAATGCCTGAAAGATCGCGCCGCAAAGCCGCGATCTCTTCGGAGGGGCCAGCGCGCCATTGCTCGATGCGCCGGGTGAGGTCATCGAGCCGGGCCTGAAGCGGACCGGCATCGGGTGCCGGGCGAGCGCGCATTTCGTCGATCCGGGTCACCAACGTGTCGAGCTGGGAGCGCATCGCAGCAATGTGACCGTGGTCGGGGAGGGGCGTTTCCGTGGCCAAGGATGCTGTGGTGATCGGCGCTGCCGTTCCGTCAAGGTCGCGGCGCCGAGCTTCGATTTCCGCAATGATGCGGCTGAACGCGGCGTCTTCGTCTGGATGGCTCACGGGCTTCACGGGGGAGGGTGTGAAAGCGCCCGGTAACGGGCGCGCGCTCTCGCGCGTCACGAGGTTCTCGATCTTGCGTTCGAAACTGCGCAAAAGATCCGGCAATTGCTCAATCGAGGGATCAGGCTGACGCTTTTCAAGCCGCTCGATCGCCTGCACAGCGCTTTCGATTAGGTCGAGGACCGCGCTGTTCTCAGTGCCTGCACGGGGGGCGGCATGGCGCGGGATGGCCGTCATGGCACGACGACCGCCAAGGCGCGCGATGCGCTCTCCCAGCATTTCGTGGCGATCATCGCGCCGGGACCCGATACCACGACGCGGAGCGGGTTCATCAAGGATGTCATCCTCGAGGTTTTCGGCGAGAACGTGGTTGAGCCATTGCCCGACGGAGAGGCCCGAGCGATGGGCGGCTTCCACGGCTTGCTCCCGAATGTCGGGATCAATTCCTCGAACGCTCCACGGCATTGCATTCGCCATATTTCCGACCCGCTTCCCACGACCGCCGGTGGGCGGCCCAATTCTTGTGAGCGGGGGACGAATCACCTGGCTGATTCTGAATTTCCCGCTTGGCGGAGGTTTTCAGGGTTATGGTAAATATGGCGTTAATATCTGTGCCATTTTCGCAAACGGAGGGCTGGTTCAGAAAAAAGAGAGGGCCCGTCGCCTGGGGCGTCCGGGCTTGCGTAACACTTTGTTAACCATAGCGAAATTTCAACTAGGGCGTGTGGATTACCCCTTCGCGACGGCGCGCTGCCGCTTGGCAGCTAAGCGCGCATTCTCGTCCAATAATTCAAGAACATCTTCCGCTTCCATGATCGCGATGGATAGAACAGAACGCAGTAGAGCCGTTTCATCTGACTTCAGTTGAGCCTTTATAATGAAAGAGAAATCAAGAATGCTCTTCACGATTTCACGTTCTGTCATTTTTCACTCCATTCTCTTTTAGCTGACATTGTTAATACAAAGAATGAACTGCTTCAGAGCTGAGGGATGCTGATTGGCTCTGGTGATTCTCGCGAATCGCAATACAATCATTACGTGCATCGAAGTGGCTACGCAATCGAAACGTTTAATTAGGAAAATGCAACCATAGGTAGTGGCATCCAGACGCATCCCGCGTTGGAAGAAAGCCAGAAAGGTGCTTAAATGCCTGATATTGCTCTTACAGTTGGCGTCCGCCAGTCTCTCTCCGCGATCAAGTCGACGACCGCCGCGCAGCAGCAGCAGCAGCTCAAGCTCGCGACCGGTAAGCGGGTGAATTCCGCGATCGACAATCCGGTCAACTTCTTCACTTCCTCGGGTCTTGCGAACCGCGCCCGCGATCTCGGCAGCCTTCTCGATTCGATCGGCCAGGCGACCAAGGTCATCGAAGCGGCCGACAAGGGGATCAAGTCGCTCACCAAGCTTGTCGAATCCGCTCAGGGTTCTGCACGTCAGGCGCTTCAGAGCACCTCGGTGACCAACAAGATCCAGGGTATCGGCAACGATCTTACCGCCGGCACGCTGCTTACTGCCGCTGCTGCTGGTACCTTCACCTCTGGCAAGGTGATCAAGGTCAATGGTACGACGGTGTTGACGGTTGGTGCCGGCTCGACCATCCAGAACCTCATTGACGGGATCAACACCAACACCACGTTGAACCCGACTTCGGGTGCTCAGAAGATCAAGGCTGAGCTTGATGCCAACGGCAACGTCAAGATCGAGGCGCTCGATGGTGGCGCACTGACGGTGACAACCGACGACGCGGCCTCAACCACCGATGGTCTCTTTGGTGTCGGCACGACGATCGCCTATGCCACGACGACCAACAACCAGACACGAAAGGATCTGGCGGCACAGTTCGATGCGCTGCGTACTCAGATCGACCAGCTGGCGGCGGATTCGGGTTATAACGGCACGAACCTGCTCGACAGCGGCAGCCTCAAGGTCCAGTTCAACGAAGGCAACACGGCGTCCATCACGGTGTCCGGTGTCAAGTTCAACGCGACCGGTCTCGGCGTTTCGGCCTCGACGAATAACTGGCAGTCGGACAAGGACATCAACGATGCCCTGACCAACCTGACGACCGGCCTGACCAAGCTGCGCACCCAGGCTTCGACCTTCGGTTCGAACCTCTCGGTCGTGCAGACCCGCCAGGACTTCACCACGAGCCTCATCGACACGCTGGAAACCGGTTCGGACCTCCTGGTCCTCGCCGACCAGAACGAGGAGGCCGCAAAGCTGGTGACGCTGAACACGCGCCAGCAGCTCGCCTCGACCGCGCTGTCGCTCGCGACGCAGGCCGAACAGAGCGTGCTTCGCCTGTTCTGACCCCTGCAAAAACAGGCAAGAAATGGAGGGCGGTGCTGGGCACCGCCCTTCTTTTTTGCTCCAACCATCAAAATTCATTGTTTTTGACAAGTTTCGTGCGAGTCTGGCGCATATGGCGCTTGCGTATCGGGCGAATGGTTCATATATAAACAATAATCGATTCCGATCAGGAGAAGGTCATGCCGAGCTATCGCGCCCCCGTCGAGGACGTCACTTTCCTGCTGAACGACGTGCTGGGGATGGATCGATACGGCAATCTGCCGGGGTTCTCCGATCTCTCAGCCGACATGCTGGCGGCGATCCTCGACGAGGCGGGCAAGCTCTCGGGCGAGGTTCTGGCTCCGCTGAACAAGAGTGGTGATGCAGAAGGCTGCACGCGCCATGCCGATGGCAGCGTGACGACGCCGAAAGGCTTCAAGCAAGCCTATGATGCCTATTCGGGGGGTGGCTGGATCGGCCTTTCAGCGGATCCCGAATATGGCGGACAGGGGCTGCCCTACACGATCGGCGCGATCGTCAACGAGTTCTCCTCCTCCGCGAACATGGCCTTCTCGATGTATCCCGGCCTGACGATGGGCGCGATCGCGGCGCTGCATACGCATGCTTCCGAGGAGATCAAGCGCGTCTATCTGCCGAAGATGATCGAGGGGCCGTGGTCCGGCACGATGAACCTCACCGAGCCGCATTGCGGCACCGACCTCGGGCTGATCAAGACCAAGGCCGCGCCCCAGCCTGATGGCTCATACAAGATTTCCGGCACTAAGATCTTCATCTCCGCCGGCGAGCATGACCTGACGGAGAACATCGTCCATCTGGTTCTGGCCCGCATCGACGGCGCGCCGGATGGCGTGAAGGGCATCTCGCTCTTCGTGGTGCCGAAATTCCTCGTGAACGCGGATGGCTCGCTTGGCGCGCGCAACGGCGTTTCCTGCGGCTCCATCGAGCACAAGATGGGCATTCACGGCAATTCGACCTGTGTCATGAACTATGATGGCGCCACGGGCTGGCTGATCGGCGAGGCCAATCGCGGTCTCAACGCGATGTTCGTGATGATGAATGAGGCGCGTCTTGGAGTCGCGATTCAGGGGCTGTCGCAATCCGAAGTCGCCTACCAGAACGCCGTCGCCTATGCGCGCGAGCGCCTGCAGGGCCGTGCGCTGACGGGCGTGAAACAGCCGGACAAGCCGGCGGATTCGCTGCTGGTCCACCCGGATGTGCGCCGCACTTTGCTGACGATCCGCGCCTTCAACGAAGCAGCGCGCGCCTTCGTGCTCTGGACCGCGCTGAAAAGCGATGTCGCCCATCGCTCGGGCGATGCGAAGGAGAAGCAGGCGGCGGACGATTTGCTCGGCCTGATGACCCCGGTGCTCAAGGGCTTCCTCACAGATCGCGGTTTCGACAATGCCGTGATGGCGCAGCAGATGTTCGGCGGTCATGGCTATATCGAGGAATGGGGCATGAGCCAGTTCGTGCGCGATGCCCGCATCGCCATGATCTATGAAGGCGCGAACGGCATCCAGGCGCTCGATCTCGTGGGCCGCAAGCTCCCGCGCGATGGCGGACGCGGTATTATGGCGTTCTTCGGCGAGGTCGAGGGGTTCATCAAGGCCAATGGTGAGAATGAGGGCCTGAAGCCTCTGCTCGGGGCGCTCGGCAAGGGGCTCGGCCATCTCCAGCAGGCGACCATGTGGTTCATGCAGAACGCGATGATGAAGCCGGACAATGCCGGTGCCGGCTCCACCGATTACATGCATCTCTTCGGCGTGGTCGCGCTCGGCTACATGTGGGCGCTTCAGGCCAAGGCGGTCGAGGAGAAGCTTGCCGCGGGCGAGGGCGAGAAATCGCAGCTTGAGACCAAGCGCCTGCTTGCGCGTTTCTATATGGAGCGCATGATGCCCGAAACCGGCACACGCCTCGCGCGGATCACGGTCGGCGCGGAGACCGTGATGGCGCTGCCGCCGGAAGCTTTCTAGGGGCGGATGGTGAATGGCGAATAGCGGCCCTCGGCTGCCACTCGCTCCTCCCGCCTCCCTACTCGCCACTCCCTACTCACTACCTACTCCAATGAGGAGATCCCGATGGCCGAAGCATTCATCTACGATCACGTGCGCACGCCGCGCGGCAAGGGCAAGGCCGATGGTTCGCTCCACGAGGTGACGGCGGTGCGGCTCGCGGAGACCGCGCTTCGTGGCATCCAGCAGCGCAATGCGCTGGATGTGAAGATGATCGACGATGTCATTCTCGGCTGTGTCGA
Source organism: Pseudomonadota bacterium (assembly GCA_020161575.1). Taxonomy (GTDB): domain Bacteria; phylum Pseudomonadota; class Alphaproteobacteria; order Rhizobiales; family Beijerinckiaceae; genus Rhabdaerophilum. Next base: position 205,446 of record JAIUNR010000002.1, on the reverse strand, counting down.
TCCGGTCGGCGAAGCCTCGGGCGATATCGCACGCTCGGCGGCGATCGCGGCGGGTTATGGTGCGAGCGTGCCGGGCATCCAGATCAACCGCTTCTGCGCCTCCGGCCTCGACGCGGTGGCGGCGGCGGCGGCGCAGGTCATGGCCGGGCAGAAGGATATGGCGATCGGCGGCGGTGTCGAGGCGATGAGCCGCGTCGGCATGGGGGCCTCGGGCATGTTGCCGGCGGTTGATCCGGCGGTGGCGATTCCCTCCTATTTCTCGCCGCAGGGTGTCGCGGCGGATCTCATCGCCACGAAATACGGCTTTACGCGCGACGATGTCGACGCTTTCGCGGTGGAAAGCCACAAGCGCGCCGCCAAGGCCTGGGAGGAAGGGCGCTTTGGGAAATCCGTCATCCCGGTCAAGGATGTGAACGGCCTCACGATTCTCGCCCGCGACGAAACCATCCGTCCCGATGCGAATATGCAGGCTCTGGGCGGGCTCAAGGCCAGCTTCGCGATGATGGGCGAGCAGGGCGGTTTCGATGCCGTGGCCATTCAGGGGCATCCGGAGGTCGAGAGCATCAACCACGTCCATCACGCCGGCAATTCCTCTGGCATTGTCGATGGCGCGGCGGCCGTGCTGGTCGGTTCTCGTGCGGCGGGCAAGAAGGCGGGGCTGAAGCCGCGCGCGCGGATCAAGGGTTTCGCGACGCTTGGCTCCGATCTCGCGCTGGTACTCACCGGGCCGGTCGATGTCACCCAGAAGCTGCTTGCCCGCACCAAGATGAGCATCAAGGATATCGATCTCATCGAGATCAACGAGGCGTTTTCCTCGGTGGTGTTGCGCTACATGCAGGCTTTCGAGCTTGATCCGGCCAAGGTCAACGTCAATGGCGGCGCGATCGCGATGGGCCATCCGCTCGGTGCCACCGGCGCGATGATCCTCGGCACGGTGATCGACGAACTCGAACGTCGCGACCTTTCCACCGGCCTTGTCACCCTGTGCGTCGCGCATGGCATGGGGACGGCAATGATTGTGGAGCGCCTCTGATGCCCAAGCTTGATCTTTCAAAACTCGTTGCGCGTATGGGCGCCGGTTATCCCGCTCCCTTCGGCGAGCCGGTGCAAGGCCGCGCCTCGCTCAATCTCGGCGATGCTGGCGGGTTGACCCAGTTCGGCGTCAAGATATGGACGTTGGAACCGGGCGCCTGGTCGTCGCAGCGTCATTGGCATGAAAACGAAGATGAATTTGTTCTCATGCTCGAAGGCGAGCTGGTCATGGTCGAGGAGGATGGCGAGCATGTCATGCGCGCCGGCGATTGCGCGACCTACAAGGCTGGCGTCGCCAACGGCCATCATTTCATCAACCGTTCCGACAAGTCGGCCCGATTCCTGATCGTCGGTACGCGCAGCGAGGTCGAGCGCGCGCATTATCCCGATATCGATCTCGTCTATGCCCATGACGAGAATGGCTACGGCTTCACCCGCAAGGACGGCACCCCCTATTGAAATCCGAGGCCGATGGCCGGGAGGAAATCATGAAACTCACGAATTTCCGCTTCGAAACCGATAGCGATGGCATCGCCCTGCTGACCTGGGACATGGCGGACCGCTCGATGAACGTCATCACGCAAGGTGTGATGGCCGAGCTTGATCAGGTGATCGATCATGTCGTGGCGGATCCTGCCATCAAGGGCTGCGTGATCACCTCGGGCAAGGAGAGCTTCTCCGGCGGTGCCGATCTCACCATGCTTCAGGCGACCGGCGTGGAATTCGCCAAGGTGGCGAAGGCCAAGGGCGAGGAGGCGGCAATGCGCTTCCTTTTCGATTCGACCGCGAAACTCTCGCAGCTTTACCGCAAGCTCGAGACCTGCGGGAAACCCTTCGCGGTGGCAATCCACGGCACCTGCCTTGGCGGGGCGTTCGAACTTGCGCTGGCCTGTCATCATCGCGTCGTCTCGGATAGCGACAAGACACGTGTCGGCCTGCCGGAGATCAAGGTCGGGTTATTCCCCGGCGCGGGCGGCACGCAGCGCGTGGCGCGGCTGATGCAGACCGGCGATGCGCTCCAGATGTTGTTCAAGGGCGACCAGATCAAGCCGGTGCAAGCCAAGGCGATGAACCTTGTCCATGCCGTACTCCCGCGCGAGCAGGTTGTTTCGGCGGCAAAGGAATGGATCAAAGGAGGCGGTATCGCCAAGGCACCGTGGGATGTCGAGGGGTACAAGCTGCCCTCAAACAAGGTGCATTCGCCGCAGGGCATGATGATATGGCCACCCGCCAGCGCGATCTACCGTCGGGAGACGCATGACAATTATCCGGCGGCGAAGGCCATCCTGCAATCGGTCTACGAGGGGCTGATGCTCCCCATGGATATCGCCTTGCGGGTCGAGAGCCGTTACTTCACCCAGATCATCCGCACACCGGAAGCGGCGGCGATGATCCGCTCGCTCTTCGTCTCCAAGGGCGAACTCGACAAGGGGGCGCGTCGTCCGGCCAAGGTTCCACCGCTCAAGATCAAGCGTGTCGGCATTGTCGGGGCCGGCTTCATGGGCGCGGGCATCGCCTATGTCTCGGCGCAGGCCGGGCTCAATGTCGTGTTGGTCGATCGTGATCAGGAGGCGGCGGACAAGGGCAAGGCCTATTCGCACAAGCTGATGAGCGACCAGATCATGAAGGGGCGCGCCAAGAGTGCGGATCGCGACGCCTTGCTGGCGCGCATCCACGCGACACCGGATTATACCGCGCTCAAGGGCTGTGACCTCGTGATCGAGGCCGTGTTCGAGGATCGCGCGGTCAAGGCCGAGGTGATCAAGAAGGTGCAGGCGGTCATCGGTCGGCGGACAATCTTCGCCTCGAACACGTCGACGCTGCCGATCAGCTCGCTCGCGGAGAATTTCGAGCGGCCAAGCCAGTTCATCGGCGTGCATTTCTTCTCGCCCGTCGAGAAGATGCTGCTGGTCGAGGTGATCATGGGCAAGAAGACGGGTGACCGCGCGCTGGCGACCGCGCTCGATTTCGTCCGCGCCATCCGCAAGACCCCGATCGTGGTCAATGATTGCCGCGGCTTCTTCGCCAATCGCTGCGTGCTCAATTACATCCGCGAGGGGCATCTCATGCTCGCCGAGGGGGTGCCGCCGGCCATGATCGAAAACATGGCGAAAAAGGCGGGCATGCCTGTCGGGCCGCTTTCGCTCAATGACGAGGTGGCGCTCGATCTCGGCTGGAAGATCCTTCAGGCGACGAAGAAGGATCTGGGCGAGGGCGCTGTCGATCCGCGTCAGGAAGCCCTGCTGAAGACCATGGTGGTCGATCTTGACCGTCTCGGGCGCAAGAACGGCAAGGGTTTTTATGATTATTCCCCGGCCGGCAAGAAGCTCTGGTCCGGGCTGGTGGATCTCCAGAAGACGAAACTTGTCGCCGATACGATCGACCGGCAGGAGCTGGTGGATCGTTTCCTTGCCATCCAGGCGCTCGAAGCCGCGCGCACGGTCGAGGAAAAGGTCATCACCGATGTCCGCGAGGCCGATGTCGGAGCGATCCTTGGCTTTGGCTTCGCGCCCTATACCGGCGGGCCGCTCTCCTATATCGACCGCATGGGAACGAAGGCTTTCGTAGCCCTGTGCGATCGGCTCGCGAAGAAGCACGGCGAGCGTTTCATGCCGAACCGTTTGCTCAAAGCGATGGCGCGGAAGGGTGAGTCCTTTTATGGCCGCTTCAACCCCAACAAGGGCGCGGAGCCGGCAAAGAAGGCTGCATGATGCGCATTGCGTCGCCGCGAGGAAGCGCGAAGCGCTGCTGGGGCAATCCACGCCTGCCATGCGGGGAAGATGGATTGCCTCTTCCCCTCGCGCACTGCACTGACGGGGCCGCCCCATGAATCTGTGGTTCCGTGTGCTCTGGCTTTTCCTGACCGCACAATTCCGGGGGCGGATCGTGGCGCCGTTCGGCGTCTCGCGCCTGAATTTCCGGGTCTGGCCGCTCGACCTCGACACCAACCTCCATCTCAATAACGGGCGCTACCTCACGATCGCCGATCTGGGCCGGGCGGATCTCCTGCTGCAATCCGGCCTCTGGCGATCCGTGTTCAAGGAGGGTTTGCTGCCAATGCTCTCCGGCTCGGCGATTCGCTACCGGCGGGAATTGAGGCCGTTTCAGGCTTTCACACTGGAAAGTCGCATCGTCTGCTGGCGCGCGAGCGCTTTCGTGATGGAGCATCGCTTCGTGACGCGCGGCAAGGACGGTAAAGCGGTCACCGCCGCGATTGCGCTTGTGCGTGGCGGGCTTTACGCCAAGCGGGAACGCAAATTCGTCCCCGCCGCACGCCTCATGGAGATGGCCGGTTATACTGGCCCCTCGCCGGAAATCGCGCCCGAGATTGAGGCGTTCCTCATTGTGGAGGACGGGCTCAAGACGCGGTGAATCCCGCGCTTCAGCTTTTGCCCAGCAACCGCCTGAGCTTGGACTGGCGCACTTGCGGTGTCTCCTTCGAGTCGAGTGTGCCGAAGAAAACCCCTCTCGCATCCATCAGATAGATGATCGCGGTATGGTCCATCGTATACCCGCCTGGCGTTTCGACCTTGCGATAGATGGCACGGTAGGATTTTGCGATTCCCGCGAGTTCCGCCTGATCCTTCGGCACGAGGCCGACGATCCGCGGATCGAACGAGGCGGTGTATTCCTTGAGCAAAGCGGCGGTGTCGCGCTCGGGATCGACGGTCACGAAATAGACGCGGAAATCCTTCGACGCATCGCCGAGGGCCGTCATGTCGTTGGTGATTTCCATCATCGAGGTCGGGCAGACATCCGGGCAGTGGGTGAAGCCGAAGAAGAGGGCGAAGGGCTTGCCCTTGAGCTTCTCCGCCTCCACGACGGAACCATCTGCGGCGGCGAGTTTGAAGGGGCCGCCGATGGCGGCGACCCCTGATCCTGTATCGCGCTCGGGCGCGAGCGTCAGATAGAGCAGGGCCGCCGAGAGGACGGCGATCGAAGCCCAGACAACATAGCGAACCAGCTTCAGCGCGTTCATCTTTCCACTCCTCTCGGTGACCGGGGATTAGAGCCAAATCCGATCTGCCTCGATCAGATCGTCCGCTCTATTTTTTGTTTTGACGCATTTTCTTCCGATCAACCGGCGCCCGCTTGATCGGAAAATGCTCTAGTGGTGGGAGGAGCCGGGTGCCGCGCCACGGGGGGCGACCCGGTATTCGATCTCGATCTTGCCTGCCTTCTCGAAGATCAGTTGCCCTTTGACGGGCCGCCCTTCGGCGAACGGCTTCTTCAGGTCAAGAAACATGACATGATAGCCGCCCGGCTTCAGCTCGATCGTTTCACCCGGTTTGATCTCAAGCCCCTTTTCGAGGGCGCGCATCCGCATCACGGTGCCCTCTGTCTTCATCTCATGAAGCTCGAAAGTGCCGGCAATCTCGGCGGAACCACCGATCAGCCGATCGGCCTCGCTGCCCGTATTGGTGATGCTCATGAAGCCGGCGCCGACCTTGGCGCCGCCGGGCGTCGCGCGCGTCCATGGGGTTTTGATCAGGAGGTTGCCGACCCTGTATTCGGCGCCGGATTCCTGGTTTGGAACCTGCCCATGGCCATGGGCATGGCCGTGCCCGCCCGAGGCCGGGGCCTGCGCAAGGATGGTGATTCCCGGCGCCGGCGCTTTCAACGCATGGGAATCCTGCCCCTTCGCCGGGATATCGGTCCAGCTGGCCTGGCCGTTCGCGCATTCCTGCACCACCGGCACGAAAACCTTTTCCCCTGCCGGGAGGGTATCGGTGACGCGGGCCTGAAAGACGAATTCGTCATAGTGCTCGTCTCTCAGCGCGCCGCCGGACCAGACGATTTCCTTCACGCCGTTTTTTACATCCTTGCCGTGAAGGGAATACGTCCGCGCGAGATCACCGGATTTCGTTTCGAGTTTCCAGCCCGCTTTGGGCATCGGTTTAACCGCGATCATCCCTTCGGGAACGGTGATGCGAACGAGGTTCGTCGCTTCGCCGTTGCAGCCATGGGGTACGCGAAGCACGGCCTTGAAATAGCTGTTCTGCCTCGCCTCGGCTGTCTCGAAAGAGGCGTGGGCGAACGCGCCGGAAGGGAGGAGGGCAACAAGCAGTATAAAGGGCGCGGCATGGCGCGCGAAAGTCTTGGACATGAGAAAATTCCCTGTTGGAACGGAGATCCGGTTTGCATCATCAGGCGATGCGGGGCGGACCTCGCGACCAGGGGAGAAGCGCCGCGACACGGCCAGCAGGCCGGGAATAAGCCTCGCGCGGCGGCTCGAACCTCCGTTCGACGCGCTCCAACCGGGCGATGCGCGTGGCGGGGACCGGCGTCGTGCCGCCGAGCGTGCAATCGGCGCAATCATGTGTCGCCGGTTGACCTTCATCGGGCAGGCAGAGCGCGGCATGGGCCAGCGGATCAGCGGCGCGGGCGCCGAAGGAGCGCGCCATCATCACGCCGGACAGCGTCATCACTCCGATGAGGAGGGCGACGACAATCTCTCTCAGGGCGGGAACGGGGCCGGAGCGCGCGTGCATGTGCATACACCTAGCGCCGGCGGCACGGCGCCGCAAGGCGCTATTCCGCCGCAGGTTGGCCAGCGAGGCGGATCTGTGTGAGGAGCGCGCGCAAAGCGGCAGGCTTGATGGGCTTGTTGAGAAGCTGGATGCCCTCGGCTTCAACCTGCGTGCGCACTTCGGGCGAACGGTCCGCCGTGATCAGAACGGCAGGAAGCGGTGACCTGAAGCGCCAGCGCAGTTTGCGGATGGTATCGATGCCATTTGAATTGTCGAGATGGTAATCCACCAGCGCGATATCAGGCGTCATGCGCTGGCTGCGCGCGGTGCGGATGGCGGTGGCCAGATCCGCGCCCGTCGCCACCGTGCCGCCCCAACCTTCGAGCATATGGCGCATGCCGTCGAGAATCGCCGGCTCGTTGTCGATCACGAGAATGTTGAGACCATTGAGCGGAGAAAGCGCTGTTTCGGCGGCGGGGGCGGTCTTCGCCGAAGCCGCATCGGCGGTCATGGCGCGCGGGACCACGACCCGGAACAGGGAGCCGCGCCCTGGCTTCGAGAACAGATCAAGCTTCAGACCGAGCACCCTTACAATGCGCTCCACGATCGAGAGGCCGAGGCCCAGGCCGCGTTCGATCCGCGCCCCTTCGTCGAGACGCTGGAATTCCTTGAAGATCGCGCGATGCTTGGAAGCGGGAATGCCGATGCCGGTATCTCCCACCACGATACGCGCGCCCGCGCCGCGCCGAAGGACGCCCACCAGCACGCGCCCCTGCGGCGTGTATTTTATGGCGTTGGAGATGAGGTTCTGAAGCAGGCGGCGCAGGAGGCGCCGGTCCGACATCACGATCAGCGACGAGGGAACGAAGACAAGCTCGATCCCCTTCGCCGCCGCGATGGGGCCGAATTCCACCTTGAGCGGTTCGAGCAACTCTGAGAGCGCGAAGCGCGAGATATCGGCATGCATCTTGCCGCCGTCGAGGCGGGAGATTTCCAGCAGGGCGGATAGGATTTCCTCCACCGCGTTGAGTGAGGTCTCGACATTGTCCGCGAGGCTCGAATGACGGGTCTCGGAAACCGATTCACGCAAGGCCGTGGAATAGAGCCGCGCCGCGTTGAGCGGCTGGGCAATATCGTGACTTGCCGCGGCGAGAAAGCGTGTCTTCGAGAGATTGGCCTCGTCCGCATCCTGCTTCGCGCGTGCAAGCGCCTTGTTCGCCTGCGTCAGCTCGTCCGTGCGCTGGCGGACACGCCTTTCGAGCGAGGCATTGGCGTCTTCGAGCGCCTTCTCCGCTTTCACCGCATCGGTGATATCGGCATAGGTGGTCACGACGCCGCCATCGGGCAGGTGGTTGGAGCGGATCTCGATCACGCGCTTCGAGGGCGAGAGGCGCAGGCGCTGCGGTTCGCTTTCGCGCACCAGCGCCGTGATGCGCGCCGCGATGACATCCGCGCTCTGCGCCTGACCATAGAGCCCGCGCCGGGCGTTGAAGGCGACGATTTCGTCAAGTCCCACGCCGAATTGCATGAGATCGGCCGGCAGCTCGAACAGATCCTGGAAAGCCTTGTTCCAGCACATGAGCCGCAATTCACGATCAAACACGGTCACGCCCTGCGGGGTATGGTCGAGCGCGTGCTGGAGCAGGCTGCGCGAATACTGGATCGCGGCGGAGGCATCGTCGAGAAGCTTCAGCGCCGCCTCGGTCGAAACGTTGCGGCGGCGAAGCATGAGCGAGAGAACCAGCCGCGAAGAAGCAGCGCCGATTGCGGATGCCAGCAATTGTTCCGAAAAGCGGATCGTCAGGGAATCCGCCTCCTGTCCGGGGAGGAAAATGTCGCCGCGCTCGCGCTCATGATCGGAGAAGGCGCGCTCCGTGCGCTCCTCGCCGAGATAGCGCGCGACGGTCGCACGCAGATCGTCGATGCTGACAGTGCTGCGCCAGAGCTTGAAGCCTGCACCGGTGCTGGTGGTCTCCGGTGAGGTGAAGAAGGCGGCCTGCAGCCGCTCGAGCGGCGTCGGCGCTTTGGAGAGGGAGAGCAGGATGAAGGCCGCAAAGTTCAGCCCGAGCGAGATGCAGACGCCCTGAACAAGCGGAGGGATATCCGCGAAGGCCATGATGCTGGCCGGCCTCAGCGCCTCAATCCCGAAGGGCCCCAGGCGCACCAGCGCCCCGAAAAACGCATCCGTTCCCGCCAAAGTAGGCAGGAAGAGCAGATAGAACCAGCTCAGGAATCCGAGAACCAGTCCGCCTATGGCGCCGCGCGCATTCGCCCGTTCCCAGAACAGTCCGAGGAAAAAGGCCGGAACGAGCTGCGCGATGGCGGCGAAGGCCAGAAGCCCGATCGAGGCGAGCGCGGCCTTCTCTGAGGTGCGGTAATACGCGAAGCCGAGGAACAGGATCATGACCACGGCGATGCGCCGGATCAGCAGCACGGTATTGACCATGTCGCTGGGGTTTTGCCTTTCCGGCATGCCGGCTTCGTCCCGGTTCGCGCTCCTGAATGACGATCTGCGCAGCAGGAAGGGCATGACGAGATCGTTCGAGATCATGATCGCGCATGCGACCGATTCGACGATGACCATCGCGGTCGCGGCCGAGAAGGCGCCGATGAAGGCGATCAGCGCGATGGTATTGGCGCCGGCGTGAAGCGGCAGGGCGAGTACCATGAAATCGTGGTCCCCCCTGCCGGTTGGCAACTGGACCAGCCCCGCCAGGGCGATGGGCACGACGAAGATGTTGATGGCGACAAGATAGGCCGGAAATTGCCAGGCGACCTTGCGCAGATCCTCGGTGTTGCGATTCTCGACCACGGTGACATGAAACTGGCGCGGGAGCAGGAATATCGCGAAGCCCGCAAGCATTGTCGTCGTCACCCAGACCCAAGGGTCGGGTGCTGTCGAGAGCGTTGCCATTGCATTGGGTTCGACGGCGGCTTTCTGCACGAGGTCGCCCAACCCGTCGAACATGAAGAACACGACAAAGATGCCGACGCTGAGAAAGGCGACAAGCTTGATCAGCGACTCCGTTGCGATCGCCAGCATCAACCCGTCCTGATGCTCGGTTGCGTCGATATGGCGCGTGCCGAAGGCGATCGCGAAGGCCGCAAGCACAAGCGTTACGAAGAGTGAGACATCGCCCACCAGCGAGAGCCGCGAAAAGCTGGTGGATTGCGGCGCATCGAGGAATACGATCAGTTCGAGTGAAGAGGAAATCGCCTTCAATTGCAGCGCGATATACGGAACCGTGCCGAGCACCGCGATAATCGCCACGATGGCTGCGACCGCGCCGTTCTTGCCGTAACGTGCGCCGATGAAATCGGCGATCGAGGTGATGCGCTGCGTTTTCGCAATATGGATGATGCGCGCGAGTAGCGGCAGGCCAATCAGGATGCCGATCAAAGGACCAAGATAGATGGGGAGGAAATCGAGCCATGCGCGCGATGACAGCCCGACCGAGCCGAGGAAGGTCCATGACGTGCAATAGACCGCCAGCGTCAGCGCGTAGATCGTCGGGCGAAGCCGCCCCTGGAGCAGCGTGCGACCGCGCGTATCGCCGAATTGGGCGATTGCGAACAGTGCCAGGAGATAGAGGAGAGCCGCCGCCGGAGCGATCCATCCGATATGCATGGCAGACAGGTCTCTCCGAAAAGCTGATAGCGGAATGTTCCACGCCGAAAACGGCAGGGCAACCCTGCCTTTGGGCGAGGCGGCACTGGATCCGCCGCAACTTGCGGCTTCCATGATCATACTTTAGTTCTTGCCGCGCGCCGCGCAGGAAAGATTGCTTCCGCGCAGGCTTCATACGGATTAACGCAACGGGAAGGGGCTCCGCATGCTGAAAGAATTCAAGGATTTTGCGCTCAAGGGGAATGTTGTCGATCTGGCGATCGGTGTGATCATTGGCGCGGCGTTCGGCAAGATCGTCGACTCCATGGTGGGTGATGTGTTCATGCCGCTGATCTCGGCGGTGATCGGCAATGTCGATTTTTCCAACCTCTACCTCGTCCTCAAGGGGTCGGTTCCCGCCGGCGCGGGCCTCGCGGATGCCAAGAAAGCCGCCGTTGTGCTGGGTTGGGGTAATTTCCTCACCGTCGCCATCAATTTCACCATCATCGCCTGGGTTCTGTTCATGGTGGTCAAGGGCATGAACCGTCTGAAAAAGGCGGAAGCGGCTGCACCCGCCGCGCCGCCGGAGCCGTCGGCGCAGGAGAAGCTGCTGACGGAAATCCGCGATCTGCTCAGGAAGTAACACAGGTCGAGAATAGGGGCCGCGCTTGGCGCGGCCTTTTCGTTTCGGGCACTGTTCGAACCGCTTGAAGCGGCTGCGCGAATGGCCCATAAAGTCCGCAATGACCCGCACAGAATTGCATTCGGGGGCGTTTCCCATTCGCCCCAACGCCGAAGCCGCGCCCGCCAGCGGCATTGTTGAAATCTCTGCCTATGCCCGCCAGCGGGAGGATGTCCTGCCCTTCTGGGTCGGAGAGGGTAATTTGCCCACTCCGGCCTTCATTATGGAAGCAGCGCAGAAATCGCTCGCCGATGGCGAGACCTTCTACACCTATCAGGACGGTTTACCCTCCTTGCGGGAGGGGATCGCGCAGTACCTCGCGCGCGTCTACGGGCGTGAGGTCGATCCCTCGCGGATCTGCGTGACATCGAGCGGTATGCACGCGCTTCAGCTTGCCACAACGCTGACATCCGGGCCGGGCGATGAAGTCATTGTTCCCGTGCCGGCCTGGCCCAACTTCATGGGTGCGTTGACGATTTCCGGCGCCTCGGCGCGCGAGGTCACGATGCGCTTCGGCAATCAGGGCTGGACGCTCGATGTCGAGGATATCGCCCGCGCGATCACGCCGCGCACCAAGGCGATCGTGATCAATTCTCCCGCCAACCCGACGGGTTGGACCGCAACCCATGACGAGTTGCGCGCCATTCTCGCGCTTGCACGCCAGCACGGGCTCTGGATCATCGCCGACGAGATCTATGGGCGTTTCTATTACCACGGGGATCGTGCGCCCTCTTTCCGCGATATCATGACGCCGGAGGATCGCATCCTCTTCATCCAGACCTTCTCGAAGAACTGGGCCATGACCGGCTGGCGCATCGGCTGGATCGAAGCGCCGGCGACGCTGGCGGGGACGATCATGAACCTCGTGCAGTATTCCAGCTCGGGTACGCCGGTTTTCGTCCAGCGCGGGGCGGAGGCGGCGATCCGCCATGGCGAGGATCTTGTCGTCGAGCAGGTGAAACGCGCCCGGCGCAATCGCGATATTCTTGTCGAAGCCTTCTCCCGTGAACCGCGTTTCCGCGTGGCGCCGCCGCCCGGTGCGCTCTACCTTTTCTTCGGGGTTGACGGCTTCGAGGATACCCGCCAGCTCGCCTTCGATCTGGTCGACCGGGCCGGGGTTGGGCTTGCGCCCGGTACGGCTTTCGGCGCGACCGGGCAGGGCTATCTGCGCCTGTGCTATCTGCGCCGAACCGAGGATGTGATTGAAGCTGCCCGCCGCCTGAGCGAAGCGGTGAAGGCGTTTTGAGCGGTACCTTTTTTCAGAATGCCGGTCGTATCGGGCTCACTCTTGCAGCGGGCGCGGCGACCGGCGCCCTTTTCCACCTTGCCCATCTTCCCGCGCCCTGGCTCTCCGGCGGTATGGTGGGGATGGTGCTGCTGCTGGTTCTCGGAATCCGCCCGCTTGTGCCGGTTCCGCTCCGCAATGGCGGCCTGCTGATGGCCGGGATCGTCACCGGCAGTGCCGTGACGCCGGATATGCTCAGGACCGCGGCGCGCTATCCGGTTTCGATGCTGCTGCTGGCGCTTACGACCTGGGCGATCACGGCATCCGGGCGTGTTCTGCTGTCACGTGGTTTTGGGTGGAACCGGCGCGATGCCTTCCTCGCGGCGGTGCCGGGTGCCCTTTCCGCCGTGATCGCGACCTCGGCCGCGACGGGCGCAGACATGGCGCGGATCGTCGCGGTGCAGGCTTTTCGCGTTTTTGTTCTGATCGCGCTCTTGCCCAGCGCTGTCATGCTGGCCCGCCCCGAAATCGCGCTGCCGGCTGAAAAATACATCGATGCCTACGGTTTTCTGCTCGTTTTCGCGGCATCTTTCGCTTTTTCCCTGTTGTTCAACCGATTGAGGGTGATCGCCCCCTATCTTTTTGGAGGGATGGCCGCGACAGCGGCGCTCTATGTCACCGGATATGCGCAAGGCGGAGTGCCTCCACTGCTTTCGGCTGTGGCGATGCTGCTGGTAGGCGTGTTCGGGGGATCGCGTTTCGCGGACCTGGATCTCGACACCCTCAAGCGCCTGTTGCTTCCGAGCCTGTTGGTGCTTGCACTCAGTACGCTGCTGGCCATCGCCGGGGGAATGGCCGCGGCATGGCTGGCGGATATTTCGCTGGCGGCTGCGCTTGTCGCTTTCGCGCCTGGCGGGCTTGAAGCCATGGTGCTTCTTGGCCTCGCGATGGGGCTGGACCCTCTCTACGTGTCGTCACACCATGTCGCGCGCTTCATGATGATCGCGCTCGTGGTTCCCTTCGCCGCGCGACGTTTCGGCAAATAAGCCTAACGGGCAAATCCGCGCGGCGTCAGGATATCCACCGCCTCGAAACGCGCCGAGCGCGAATAGGTGTGAACGCCCGCGATCGTGTCCTTTTCAGGCGCCGCGAGACGGGCGATCTGATGTTGGCGGAAACTCTCCAGGCTCAGCTCGTCGATTTCCATGAACCGCGTGAAGCGCCCATAGCCGCCGAGGCAGTTCTGAACCGGGCGAACGAGTTTGCCCTCGATCAGAAGTGGAACGCCTGCGGGACGTGTATCGCGTGCATCGACGAGAACCGGGTTCGAACGATGCGGCGTGAAGGGGCCCAGCGGGCTTTCCGCCCGGTAGATCATCAGGCAATCCCAGCTGGAGCTTTTATGAAGCGCCGCATTGCCCAGCAGCCACCAGAAGCCGTCATGCGCGAAAAGCGTCGCATCATGCAGGGCGAGCCCTTCGATGAGCGGGCGTTCGAAGACCCACTCATCCGGGAAGCGCCTGGCGCGATAAAGCGGGATATGTCCCTCCGCAGCGTTCTCCGGGATCATCCAGATTTCTCCTTCGTGGCGAAAGAGAAAGGGGTAGGAGAGATGCCCCTCGCGCGTGATCACGGGGCGTGGCGGAAAGGCGGCCTCGCCATCCGACGTCAGCTCGGTATAGCTGATGATACCCTTGCCGGTGGCATAGGGGTATTCCTCGAGAAAGAGATAATCCCGCCCCGCTTCATGCCAGAGCACGGGGTCGGCGTAGTAGCGCGCGCCATCATCGGGCAGCAGCGAAAACCCATCCAGACCGATATCGCCGTTGAACGCCATCTCACGCCTCGGCCGGATGCCGATCCGCCAATGATCCGCGCGATGGCGCCCGCGTGTCGCGCGATGATGCAGTTTTTGTGCGAGGGAGGCGGCAAGATAGGTGAGAGGTGTTGCGGCGGAAGGGTGTTTGCGCGCGCTCCAGAAGCTTCTGCAATCGCGTTTGCGCCGATCCATCACCATGGCAAAAAGCGTGATGAGACGGTTGGTGAACTGGTCGAGCGCGCGCGGCAGGATTTCCGGCTCCTCGATGGAGGGGAGGCCGGAAACATGGGGGCTGCCATCCGCGGTGCGGAACTCAATGAAGGGGAAATGGCCGGCCATCAAAGCCAACGGCGCGTGGCCTATGCCCGCACGATTATCGAGAAACAGCGTGTAATCCGCCGCACCGATCCCGGAAAGTGCGATCGTGACATCGGGGTCTGTGGTGATTGTCGGGAGTTTTGACGGCGCAAGCTTTGACCAGCTTGCGGCGCCCTTGCCGAAAAGAGTGGATTGCGCGGCGTAGACCATCGTGGTGCCTACGCGTGGCGTGGTGGGGCCATCAACCAATGCAAAGCCGATCTCATGCCCGGCTCCTTGAAGCCCTGTACAGAGGGAAAGGAGCCATTGGCGCGCATCATCGCGCGAAAGACGGATCAGGACACGCATTCATTTGGCCTTATTCGAGGCGATCAATCAATTCTTCCGAAACCTGTCGGAGATTACATGCCCGGGGCTTCGCGCGGGACGATGATGCAATCGCGTAAATTTCTTTTCTACATGTATGCGCTTGCCGGCGGCGGGGCGGAGCGAGTCTTTGCGTTGCTTGCCTCCGAATTCGCACGGCAGGGCCATGATGTGACCTTCGCGGTTGATTTCGAGACGAAGGAAAACGCCGCTTTTCTTGATCCCGCCGTCAAATGCGTCACGCTGCCCTCGGGCCATCTCGGCTCGCTGCTGGGGCTGCGCCAGCTGATCCGGGCGTTGAAGCCCGATGTCAGCCTTTCGGGCATCGGCGCCTCCAACCTCAAGCATATGTTCGCGGCGTTTCTTTCCGGGCGTGCGCGACGGACGCTGATATCCTTTCATGGCTTCTTCCCTTCCGAGCCTGAGCGCCTGTCGCGGATCGGCAACGCTCTTACGCCCGTGCTGACGCGGCTTTGCGGTCGGGCGGTGGCGGTCTCGGACGGGTTGCGCGATACGCTGGTTGCTCGGCATGGTGCCGATCCACGGCGCACCCTGCGCATCCACAATCCTGTCGCGACACTTGGCGCGCCAGCGCGTCTTTCTGCGGCAGAACTCGCTGCGCGTCCCCCGGTGGTGCTCTATGTCGGGCGCTTCTCGCCGGACAAGGACCTGCCCTGCCTGTTGCGTGCCTTTGCCTGTGTCCGCCATCCTGAAGCGCGGTTCGAGATTGTCGGAAACGGGCCGGGGCGTCAGGAAATGGAAGACCTGGCCGGGCGGCTGGATCTGGGCGGGCGGATTTCGTTCCGGGGCTACCTCCCCGATCCCGCCGAGGCGTATCGCGGTGCGCGGTGCTTCGCTATCGCCTCGAAGCTCGAGACCTTCGGCAATGTCGTCGCCGAGGCTCTGGCGCATGGATTGCCGGTTGCCGCTACCGCCAGCGCGGGCCCATCCGAAATTCTCGATGGCGGATTGTACGGCGCCCTTGTGCCTGTCGGCGATCACGCCGCGTTGGCGGCGGCGATCGACGCTGCGCTCGCAGCGCCCGGCGAGCCGGGGCCGCGCATGGCGCGTGCCGCCGAATTCTCGCCGGAGCGGATTGCAGGCGCTTATCTCGCGGCGTGCGAGGCGATTGTCGCCGAAGCGGAATGATCCGCGGCGCCGGTTCGCACGAGGGCGTGCCGGGCAAAAAGCTGTTCGAAGACCCGCGATACCGATAGATGCGCCACGCTGGCCGCGATGCGCTCCGGCTTGAACATGCCAGTCTCGATGTTTGTTGCTACCTGCTCAAGCGCGCCCGCCAGCGCTTCGGCGCTCGCCTCGCGTGTCTCCTTTCGCGCAACCAATGCACCGGAAAGCTCCGGCTTCACGAAGGGGCGGAAGGTCGGCAGGTCTGTCGCGACGAAGGCACGGCCTGATGCGAGGGTTTCCAGCAGGAAGCAGGGCAATCCCTCGGAGTGAGAGGTCATCAATGCGCAATGGGAATCGCGCAGGATGGTCGCGATTTCGCCCGCGTTCTTCGCGCCGTGGCGGATCGTAAACCTCTCGATCGCTGCGAAACCTGCAAAACGCCCGGGATCGGCGGAGCCGACAAGATGGAACGCGACCTCGCCGGGCCTTTGTCTTTCAAGCGCGGCAAGCGCGGCAAACATCAGCTCGGGATCTTTGACCTCATCGAGGCGGCCTGCATAGACGATGCGGCAAGGGGAAGAGGACGAAAAGGGGGTGGGGCGGAAAATCGCGGTATCAACCGGCACCGGCAGGGTCTCGATCCGCCCTGCGAGGGCAGGGTACTCGCGCAGCAGGGCCGCTGTGATATCCGGGTTCACGGCGAAGACATGCGCCGCCTTGCGCAAAGCGAAGGCTTCGCTCGCCCTTTTCAAGAGGCCGTAGCGCTTGAGCAGCGAATCCGTTGCGCCGACTTTTCCAAGATCGGCATGAATGCCGAGGATATAGGGAATACCCAGCAGCCATGGCAGGAGCGCGAATTCGACGCGCGGCAGATCCACGCTGGCTTCGCGGCCGCGGATCAGGTGACGCAGCGCGCCAAGGTGACGAAGGCCGCCGAGAACGAAACGCAAGGTGGTGGATTTGGTCAACCGGGAGGCCGAGACACGCGCTTCCGCCGCCGGAACGCATGCCAGCGGGAAGAAGGAAATCGCCCTGCCATCGAAATCCATCGGGTGGACCTTGCCGGTTTCGAGATCGCCGGCCTCGTCGATCCCGACAAGCAGGAGATCGACCTCTTTCGGATGATTGCGCAGGATATGACGGATATGCGTCTCGATCCCACCGATCTTGTTGCCGCGCGGATCGAGCGTGGCGAAAACAACGAGAAGCGGGCGCTTCATGTACCAAGCTCCCGCGGCTTGACGTGTGTTCGTGTGAAAACCAGCGACACCAGCACCAGCAAGCAAAGCAGGTAGCGATAGGCCATGCGCCTTGGATTGCTGCCAAGCCGCCAGAGCCATTCAAGGCCGGTACGCTGGAAGAAGGCGGGTGCACGGACCTGTGCGCCGACGATGAAATCGAGCGCCGCACCGATGCAGATAAAGCCGAGCTGCGGGAAATGCCGGGCCATCTCGTCCGCGAAGAGTTCCTGCTTCGGCGCGCCGAGCGCGACGAAAACCACACGGGCGCCCGACGCCGCGATGCGCGATGCCGCCGCGTGTGCTTCACTCGATGTCGGGTCGAAGCCGAAAGGCGGAGCCTCCACATGCACGATCGCGATTCCGGGAAAACGACGTTGAAGTTCAGCGCGGCATTTACCGAGTACGTCCTCGCTCGAACCGAACAGCGCAATCGGGACCTGTCGCCGCGCGGCCTCCTGGCAGACCGGCAGGACGAGATCCGCGCCGGTCGTTCGTTCAAGCCGTGCGCCCTGACGACGGGCCAGGATCACAACGGGCGCGCCATCGGCGGAAACGAATTCCGCATCGGAATAGGCCGCCCGAAACGCGCGGTCATTGCGGCGCTTGACGAGGTGATCGAGATTGAGCGTGAAAAAGCGGAAGCCGCGTCCGTCTTCGGCACGGTCTATGATCGTCGACACCGCCTGTTCGTTGGTCGCGATATTGATCATCTGGCCGTCGATCACGGCAAGATCGGGAAGTTCACATCGGGTCATGCGCCTGCGCCTCTTGCCCGTTTTTCGGGCTTGTCGCTCCTATAGGCGATCATTGTTTCGCAGCTCTTTCTGTGCGCACAAAAACGGGGTAAATTATGGAAATTGAAGGGATTTTTATCTGTTCTGATGAGCGGATCGTAAAGAATTCCCCTCAAATGCGGCGGATCGAGGAGCATCCCCTTGGCGCAGAACGATAATTCTTCTCCCGACCGCCGCGCCATACTTGCCGGCGCCGCAGCGTGGATGGCCGCGGGCGGCGCGCGCGCCAATCTGCCGCGCCTGCCGCTTTGGGCCTTGGCGCAGCAGAAGGGCATTCTCTTCGGCGCCTCCGCAACATGGGATGTGATCCGCGACGCGGATTATGGCGCGCTGCATGCCCGCGAGTCGCGGCTGGTCGTTACCGATACCGCGCTTAAATACGATTTTCTCCGACCGCAGGAGCATGTGCTCGACTTCTCGGAAGCGGATGCCTTGCTTGATTTTGCACGTAATAACGGCATGCAATATCGAGGCTTGCCGCTTTTCTGGAATTATTTGCCGCCAAATTGGATGAAATCGAAATCAAAAGCGCAGGTCGAGCGTCTTTTCGACGAGCATATCGAGGTCACGGTCAGTCGTTATGCCGGGCATCTCCAGTCCTGGGATGTCGTCAACGAGCCGTTCTGGCCGGATCATGGCGCGCCCGGCGGGTTCCGGCGCGGGGTATGGTTCGATGCGCTCGGCGAGAGCTATATCGAGCGTGCCTGGCGGCGGGTTGCTGCCCTCGATTCAACCGCCAAACTCGTGCTCAATGAAGCCTTCACCGAGCACGACGATGTCTTGGGCCGGCAGGTTCGCGCGCTGATGCTGCCACTGATTGATCGTATGCTCGACAAGGGGCTGAAGCTCGACGCGATCGGCCTTCAGGCGCATCTGCGCCCGCAGGTCGCGTTTGATCTCGACAAGTTCCTGCGCTTCATCGACGAGATCCGGGCGCGCAAGCTCAGGATCTATCTCACCGAATTCGATGTCGATGATGACGGGCTGCCGGAGGATACAACACGCCGGGATGAGATCACCGCGCAATGGACGACGCGCTTCCTGACGCCTGTTCTGGCCAATCCCGCGGTCGAGATGCTGGTGACCTGGCAGCTTTCGGACAAATATACCTGGTTTCGCGCCCCGGAGGTCATGAATGCGCGCAAGAGCAAGTTCGCGCCGCGCCCGCTTCCGTTCGATCACGACCTGCGCCCGAAGCCGATGCTTCACGCCATCGCCAATGCGCTGGCCAATGCGCCGGCGCGTTAGCCGCCTCGGCGCAGCCGCAGGGAGACGTATCGGAACGCTTCGCGCGCCATGAGCGGGAAAAGCATCGCCATGGCTGCTGCGTAAAGCACGCCGCCGATGAGGATCGCGAGGAGGATCGAGGGCCAGCGCGCCTCGATCGCCAACCCGAGGCCGGGCAGGGCGAGTAGCGCCAGATACATGCCGGCGCCGGCGACGAGGATGCGTGCGAACTGCCAGAACGGCGCCCGGATCGCATAGCGCAGATGCAGATAGAGATAATCGCCCGCCGTCACGACGGCACAGGCCAGCGTCGTGCCGATCACGGCGCCGAGGATGCCACCGCTATACGCGCCCCATGCGGCGGCGGCGAGCGTGACAAGCGCCTCGACCACTTCCACGACAAGCATGGGATAGGGGGCCTCGAAAAGCAGGTAGAGCTGGTCCCAGCTATGCGCGCGAAAGCTGCGGATCGCGGCGCCGGTCAGCGCCCATGGTAGAATGGCGATGGTCGCCGCATGATATTCCGACGCCACCAGCAGCTTCGTCATCGGCTCGTTGATGGCGATGACGCCGAAGGTCGCCGGCACGATCATCGCAAGCAGTAGCGCCGAGTTATCGGAGAGCTGACGCAGGGCGGCCTCGCGATCGCCGCTTTCGAAAGCGCGTACCGCGAGCGGGTAGGCGGCGGCTGTCACGAGCATCGCCGCGACAGTGGTAAGCCTTTGCGCCAGCCACCAGCCGACCGACAGAAGCCCGAGCGCGGCCGCGCCCAGCATGGACTGGATCACGAAGCGGATGCCGTTGGTCGCCAGCCAGCCGAAGGCACTCGACAGCACGACAGGATAGCCGAATGCCAATGCGGCTTTCAGAATGGGGCGGTCGATCATTCCCCAACGCGGAAGCTTGCCGAGCCTGTGTCCCGCAACAAGGCCGACGCCCGCCTGTGCGAGAGCGAAAAGGGAGAGAATATGCTCGGGCGTCGGATCAAACCGGAGATAGGCGGCGAAGGCGAGCGCAAGACCAAGAAGAGGAGCGGCGATCTGCAGGAGCGAATAATCGAGGATTGCCTCGGCCTTGCGGGCCTGATCCGCCAGGAAATGGAGATAGGAGCGCGAGAGAATGAAGAAGACGGCACTCGCGAAAAAAAACGCTGAAGCCTGTGGCACGCTGATTGCCACCACCCCGAGCGTGCCGACCATCTGAAAAATGGCGGTGGCGAGCAGCACGCCCCGTTCCGTCTGGGCAAAGCGCGTCTTCGCCTCGCCATCGGCAAAGGCGCCGGCATAGCGCATCATGTAGGTGGTCCACCAGGCGAGGCAGAGGATGTAGATCAGCTCCTGCGAGGCGAAAACCAGCATCGTGACGCCGTATTCCGCCGCGTTGAGGAAATGCGTGAGGACAATCGCCGTCGCGAATTGCACGAGGGGGCCGAGCAACTGGGCGGGCAGGTAAGCGAGAGTCTGGCGGATCAGCACGGGAGAGGGTTCCGTAAGGCTTTATTGCCGACCGGGGTGGCAGGCCGGGAGAGCGGCGCGACGCGCACCGCCGGAAGCAAGGCGAGCAGCATCAGCAGCATGATGGAGAAGCCGACGGTCTTACCTGCGATGCCCACAAAGGTCGAGTTCACGATGAAGAAATAGCTCAGGATGATCCAGGCCCGCCTCTGGCATTCGAGCGTCACCGAAACGAGGAAAAACAGAAGCCCGAGGAAGAAGATGGTTGCCGGGATGATGCCGTAATAGAGCGAGAAGGCGATCCAGAAACTCTCGATCCCGAATTCGATGCGCCAGATCAGTGTGAGATAGGTCAGGTGGCCCTGTTGCGGCCCGAAAAGGAGTTCCTGCCAGGAAAAGCCCTGAAACAATTCGAACATGGTAAGGCGGGCATTGGCGCTGCCGCCGTCATCCACGAAGCGCTGGATGAATTTGTCAAAAACGCCGAGTTCGTAAGCGCCGGCAAGCAGCGCCAGCACGGTCGGCAGGAGGAGAGCGCCAGCGGCCAAATAGACGAGGGGAACCTTCCTGCCCGCGAGAAAGGTGAAGGTCTGCCGCAGGGCCATGAAACCGGCGAAGGCAAGCAGCAGGACCAGCGAGGCGCGCCCGCCAAAGGCGACCATTCCGGCAAATTGCAACATCAGCATCGCCGCGCGTTTGGGAACAGAAAGCGCGCCCCCGCCGCCGAGCATCAGCGCGATGGCGTAACAGCCCGTGAGCAGCGCGTTGCCGAGCGGATGCCCGAGCAGAGCACTCGACCGCCAGTCGCTGGCGAGTTCGACGCCGCCGGTTGTCAGCGGTGTGAGGCGAAGCCCCGTCGCGAATTCGCCGATGCCGATGATCGCGTTGAGGGCGAAAGCAACATGCAGCAGCGCGGCGATGCGTTTTTTTGTTCGTTCCTCGAATTGCCGGAAACTCATCAACATCAGGAGCGGGAGCAGGAATGTATCTACCAATCCCGCCGCGGGCATGCCTTGCACGACGATGCCATGATAGAGAACGACCATCCAGATCAGCAGGAAAAGGCTCGAAAAAGTATCTCGCGCGAAGAAGGAGAAAAAGGCGGCCAGCGGATTTCCCTCTCGCACCAGAATGAGAAGGAAAAGCAGCAGGATCGTCAGCGTTGCCGGGTGGAAGCGCGTCGGTCCACTCCCGCCAGGCGCGTCGTAATTCCAGCCGATCATGCCCAGCGTCAGGGGCGATAGGAACACCATCAGGAAGACGAAAACCAGCGCGAGTCTGTGGATCAGCGCGTCGTGGCCCGGCGTGGGCGAGCAGACGCGGATGTTTTCTCCTCGCCGGCGCATTTTCATGCCGCCTGGCTGACAATTCCGAGCAGGCTTTCGCCGAATTTGCGCCCGAGACTGGCGGAAAGCGCCGCATCTGCCGGGTCCATGCCGGGGGGAAGCAGGGCGATCACGCCATCGATCCGCGTTGAGAAGTGGCTCAGGTTCAGCTTCGCGCCCTCCATCGCCGGGCCGTCGATCAGCACCAGCGCGCAGGTGCCGGCATGGGGCAGACGGCGGCTGGGCGTCTGCGTGACGCCGCCGAAAGGCAGGAAGTGGAATGTTCCGTTTCTGCCGGGGCAGGTCAGCACAACCCGCCTTCTCCCCGCTACATCAAGTGTCGCGGGCGATGCGCCTTGGGCAAGGCGGGAAGAAAGCAGGCTTCCATAGCCGTCAACCAGCAGGACATCACCGCCCTCGGCGCCCAGGGCGCGGGCGAGATTGGCCGCAAGGACGGGGCTGCCGATATTGGCGCGTGTGCCGGAGATCATCAGTGTCGCGGTTTCCCTGTCCTCGACGCGATCGAGAATGGCGCGCGCGAGACTGCGCACTTCCTGCGCATAGGCCGAGTCGGGTTGCCGCTCGAACGTATCGATGCCGGCGAGTGCGCCGTTCCTGCCCCGTCCCAGCCAACGCAGATTGCCCACGCCCTCGGGGCGCGGAAGCATCGCGAGTTGCGGTGCCTCTTCGGTGGGAGATATTCCCGCTTCGTGCCCCAGGCCGATGCGTCGGCGTGTTCCTCGGCCCTGACGCGCGCGCGTCAGGGTTTCGATCGTCAACGCAAGACCTATGCCGACCATCAGCCCCATCGCAAAAGCGAGCGCGAGAATGACGGGGCGATTGGGAAAAGCCTTTGCCTGCGGCACAACGGCCGGAGTGATCACGCGGCCCGCGGGAGTGTCCACGGTGAGGCGGGCGATCTGCTCCTTGTCGCGCAGGAATTTCTCATAGACCGCCTTCTGCGCATCCACCGCGCGTTCGAGTTCGCGCAGGCGCAGCAACGTCTTGTTGGTGCTGGTGGAATCCGTTTTCAATTCCTCGAGGCGCTTTTCGAGCGTCACGACATTCTTCTGCGCGACATTATAGGCCGCGCGCGCGCCCTCCGCGATGCGCGTCAATTCCTCCCCTATCTGCCGACGGGTCTCGACGATCTGCTCGCGGATTTCCAGCGCCGCGGGATGGCGCGGCCCGAGCGTGGTGCGGGCATTCGCCTCAAGGCGAAGAATTTCCGACATCTGTCCACGCAGGCGGTCGATCACGGGCGATTTCAGCGCCTCGACGGTGACATCCGGCGTGCGACCCGACCTGCGCAACTCCTCCACCTGATCGAACATCGCCTTGGCTTCGGCGGATTTGCGCTGGGCATCGACCAGCAGGCGATTGAGTTCGGAAAGCTGCTGCTCTCCCACCAGCTTGCCTTCCGTGCCAACCAGGCGGTTTTCCGCCTTGTAAGCCTCGACGCGCGCCTCTGCCTCCTTCAGGCGGGCCTGGAGATTGGCGAGATGCGTGTCGAGCCAGCTCTGCTCGCGCTGGGCGGTTTCTGCCTTGGTGGCGCGCCCGTCGGAGAGATAGGCGCTGGCGACCTGGTCGGCGAGGCGCGCAGCTTTCGCCGGATATTCCGAGCGGACCTGAATCTCCACGACATAGGTTTTGTCCGGCCGCTTCACCTTCAGCGCGGCTTGCAGGTTGCGCAGGGCGTTGGATTGCTTGTCGCCGGGGCCGCGCGAGAATTCGGGATCGTCGGCGAGCTTTTCCTTCTCGATGACCCGGCGCAGAACCGCTTCCGATTCGATGACGATCGATTGGCTGTCAACGAGATTGGGATCATAGCCCCCGCCGGTGCCGCTTCCTTCGATCTGGAAACTCGCCCTTGCACGCGGGTCCACGAAGATCACGGTGGAGGCCACATAAAGCGATTTGGTGGTCAGCGCGTAGACAAGGCCGAGGCTGGTGAAAAGCGCGGTCGTGGCTGCAATGGTGATCCAGCGTCGACGCAGGATGGCGCCGAGTTCCGCGATGCCGACAGGCATGTCCGCGCTGTTGTTCGCGCTGTTCGCGAGCACGGAACGGCTCGCCGGGCGCGTCGCCGCCTTTCGCTCGGCCGGTTTTGCAAGTCGCCACAACATTCTCTGCTTTCTCACTCACACTCCTGCGCCGCTTGTCAGGCGGTGCGCGCATTGTGGCGAAGAACCCTTTACGAAGCGTTCACCATAATGAGGATGAAGGCCTTTCCTTCGTAGATCGTTGGCACTTGCGTGGCAGTCTCCGGCAAAAGGGCCGGATCTTTCATGTCACTTCCCCTGGTCAGTCTTGGCGCAGAAAGCGCCGCCTCAGCTTCGCCCCCGAGCCATGCCTGGCATGTGCAGGTCGTGGCCTATCGCGCCTATGCCGATATTGCCGCGCAGCTCTCAGGTCTGGAAGGTTCGAGCTTCCAGAATCGTTTCTGGCTAGAGACGTGGCTATCGGTCTTCGCCGCCGACGAAGCGATCCAGCCGCTTCTGGCGACCTTTACGGATGAAAGCGGCCGTGTGGTGATGGCGCTGCCGCTGATCCGGCGGCGGCATCGGGGAATGGCCGTCATCGAGTTTTCCGATCTGGCGGTCACGGATTATGCCGCGCCGCTCATCCTGCGTGATCAGGCGCATCTCCTGCCCGCCGGGCGTGATCTATGGCTGCGCCTGATCGACGCGCTGCCGGCTGCAGATCTGTTGCGCTTCGAGCGTCTGGCGCCGTCCGCGGCCGGAATTGCCAACCCCTTTCATTCTCACCGCTGGGCGCGCAGGAGCCGGGTTTCCGGCTGGGCGCTCGACATGCCGGAACGTTGGGAGGATTGCGCCAAGCTGGCCTCGTCCTCGCAGCGAAGCAAGTACGGCAAGTTTCTGCGCCATCTCGAGCAACTCCCCCAAGGCGAAATGATGACCTTGCGCGAGGTGCCGCTCGCGCTCGAGGCGCTCGACGCGCTTACCAGGCTGCAACAGGTGCGACTTGTGGAGCAGGGGCGCGCGTTTCATATCGACGCGCCGCCCTACGACACTTTCTACCGCCGTCTCGTCGAACGCGGAATCCCGACGGGAGAGACGCTGATGTGCGCGATCCGCAACGCCGGTGAATGGGTGGCGGTCAATTTCGCCATCCGCAGCGGCGATGAACTCATTTATCTGCGCCTGGGAAACCTCTACGGGGATTGGGCCAAGCATGGGCCTGGCGTGGCGGCAACCGAGCATCTGATGCGGGAAGCGCATCGTACGGGCGTGCGCCGGTTCGACTTCGGCATGGGGGATTACGAGTACAAGCGTCGCTTCGGCGCGCGCGAACTCGAGCTGAAAGATCTGGTATTGCCGCTCTCTCCGAAGGGTATGCCCTATGCCGCTGCGTGGCACGGGCGCCGCTGGGCCACCGAAAGTCCGTGGCTGCGCCGTCTGCTCGGCAAGGGTGAGGCACGGCGCCTGCAGGGTGCTTCCATCCCGTGATATCGACGGATTGATTCTTGAACACGCAATGTGCGTTGTCGCACAGGGTGAGCGGGCGCTAGGCTTTACCGACGTGAGGCGGTCCGCCCTACCGCATCTGACCCGGGAGAAATGATGATGAACCGTTTGATGAAGACGAGCGGCCTGCTGTTGGCTGGCCTGATCGCGCTTGGCGCGACCCAGCCCGGCGGCTTCATGCCTCCCGCCGCAGCGCAGGCACAGAACCCGGCCGACTCACAGCTGCAGGCCGCGATTGCGAAATCGAATGCCTATGTCGCGCTGATGAACCGTACGATGCGCGCGACGGATTCGATCAACCGCTACAAGAGCTGGGTCAATATGACGACCGGCCCGACGGGCAAGGAGCGGTATATCGATTACGGCCTCTACAGCCTCTATGATGTGCGTTCGGAAATCGAGAAGGCTTTGGCCGCTGCCGATTCCGAGCCCAAAGTGGCTGAACTCGATGAAAGCATGAAGCGATATGTTTCAGCATATCAGGCGCTTGCGCCGGTGATCACGCAGGCCAGCGCCTATTACGACCGCAAGGATTACAAGAGCGACAATCTCGCCGAAGGCAAAGCGTTGCACCAGAAACTGGCCCCGGCCGCCGAACTGTATCTCAAGGAGCGGGCGATCTTCAGCCAGCAGATGCGCGGCTTTAAGCGCGGGATCGACCTGCGATCGCTTGCCGCGATCGAGGCTACAGAGGGGCGCAAGGCCCGCTGGCAGATCCGCAACGTCATGATCCATGCCGAGGACATGATCGAATTGATGCCGAGCAACGCGGCGCCGGTGGTGAATTTGCCGCCCTTCGACGAGGCTTTGGGGCGCTATGCGGCGGTGGTCAAGGATTTCGATACCTTCATGCAGGCCAATCCCGGCGCGGTTTCCGGTTTCGAGAGCCAGCCTCGCTCCTTGCTGGGCAAGCTGCGCGATTTTCGTGAGAAGCTCGCACGCTCCAAGGGCGATGCGCGTCGCGGCGCCGGCAACGACATCACGTGGATCGTCAACGACTATAATATGATGGTCACAATGTCGGAAAACGCTGTCCGCTTCATGCGCTAGCGGCGGCGCTTGGGGCTGTTCGGCGCGGCGCAAAGCCGCTATGCGATACGCCGCGCCATGGCTCGCCGGAGTATCGATGCCGAAGGACGATCCTATCCCGCTCCCGATCGCGCTGCTGCAAGCCGAGACGCCGTTGCGCGTCTGGTCGCTGATCGTCACCATCTTCGGCGATGTCGTCATGCGCGAGGGGCGCGTCCTGTCGCCCGCCCCTCTCTGGATTGGCCCCATTCTCGCGCTTCTGGACCTGGTTGGGGTCGATGCGGCGCAGGCGCGGACCAATCTCTCGCGGCTCGTTGCGCAGGGCATTCTCCTGCGCAGCAAGGCCGGGCGGAACACGTTCTACCGGATCGCGCCCGATGAGGCGGACGCCTTCGCGCGGGCGGCGGATCTGATCTACGGACGCCGGCACCGGGCGCCGACGGGGCGCTTTCATATCGCATTGATCGATCATTGCCCCGCGAGAGGCGAAGCGCGCGATCGGCTTCACGCGCAAGGCTTTCGTTTCATCTCGCCGACGACCGGGATTCTCCCCGAGCATGGCGATGCTCTTCCGTTGCGCTTCCCGGACGGTGCGATTCCCGCCGAGGCGATCTGCTCGCCGGCGCTTGGTGCGGCGGCCAAGCAAGCCTGGAATGTGCCGCTGCTTCACGCGCAATATCAGCAGTTCTGCGCGGGATTTGGCGCGCTTGCGAAGGCGCCGCCGTCGCTGCCAGCAGATGCCGCGGCGCTGCGGCTCGTGCTTGTCCACCTTTTCCGGCGGCTTGTGCTGCGCGATCCGGGTCTGCCCGCCTCGCTTCTGCCGCACGATTGGGCGGGAGAGCAGGCACGCGAGATTTTCACCGCGATTCTGACTGCCTTGGCGCCTCAGGCGCAGGAATGGTGGGAAGGCGCCGGTTTTCGGGGTGATGTCTCCGATGCATGACGCAATGCAATATATAACAATTTAATTTGACAAACTCAAAATCTGTTACATGTTCTTCCTGAACAGGGAGGCACATGCATGTATGCTCAGGCGCTCGACCAGAAAGACAAGGCTCCTTCCCGTATCGAGGATCCCGTAAAGCTCGCGGCTTTCGAGGCGCATTGCGCGGCGGACGACAAGATCGAGCCGAAGGACTGGATGCCCGAGGCCTATCGCCGCACATTGGTGCGGCAGGTTTCCCAGCATGCCCATTCCGAAGTGATCGGCATGCAGCCCGAGGGCAATTGGGTGACACGCGCACCTTCGCTCAAGCGCAAGGCCATTCTCATCTCGAAGATTCAGGATGAGGCCGGTCACGGGCTCTATCTCTATTCCGCCGCCGAGACTTTGGGCGTGAGCCGTGAGGAACTGAACGATCAGCTTCTCGCCGGCAAGGCGAAATATTCCTCGATTTTCAACTACCCAACCCTCACCTGGGCCGATATCGGCACGATCGGCTGGCTGGTCGATGGCGCGGCGATCATGAACCAGATTCCGCTCTGCCGCACCTCGTTCGGGCCCTATTCCCGCGCGATGATCCGCATCTGCAAGGAAGAGAGTTTCCACCAGCGCCAGGGCTACGAGGCGGTGATGGTGCTCGCGCGCGGCACGCCGGAGCAGAAGGCAATGGCGCAGGACGCGCTGAACCGCTGGTGGTGGCCCTGCCTGATGATGTTCGGCCCGCCCGATGCCGTTTCGGAACATTCCGAAACCTCAATGCGCTGGCGCATCAAGCGTTTCTCCAATGATGCGCTTCGCCAGAAATTCATCGATGCGACGGTGCCGCAGGCCCATTTCCTCGGGCTGACGATTCCCGACCCGGATCTCAGGTTCAACGAGGCAAGCGGGCACTGGGAGATCGGCGCCATCGACTGGGACGAGTTCAAGCGCGTGCTGGCCGGGGAAGGTCCCTGCAACCGCCAGCGCATGAAGGTGCGCCGTGCCGCGCATGAGAATGGCGCCTGGGTGCGCGAAGCCGCGCTTGCCCATGCTGAAAAACGTGCCCGCCGCAAGCAGGCAGCGGCGCTTCAGGCCGCGGAGTGAGGAGACACAGATGAGCGAAGCCGCGATGCCCCTTTACGAGGTCTTCATCCGCCCCAAGGCCGGGCTTTCCCACAAGCATGTCGGCTCGCTCCATGCCGCCGATGACGATATGGCGCTCAACATGGCGCGCGATGTCTATACGCGCCGGGCGGAAGGCGTCTCGATCTGGGTGGTGCAATCCAAGCTGATCGCCGCCTCGGACCCGGTGGACAAGGACATGCTGTTCGAGCCCACGGCTTCCAAGGTCTATCGTCACCCGACCTTCTACGACATTCCCGAAGAAGTCGGACATATGTGAGCGAGGCGCTTATGACCCCGACCCCGCTTCTCACCTATACGCTGCGCCTCGCCGACAACGCGCTGGTGCTCGGCCATCGCCTCTCGGAATGGACGGCGCATGCGCCGACGCTCGAAGAGGAGATCGCGCTCGCCAATCTTGCGCTCGACCTCGTCGGACAGGCGCGGATGCTCTATGACTACGCCGCCAAGATCGAGGGCAAGGGGCGCCGCGAGGATGATTTCGCCTTCCTGCGCGATGACCGAGCATTCCTCAATGTGCTCTTGGTGGAACAGCCCAATGGTGATTTCGCCGCGACCATGGTGCGCCAGCTTTTCTTTGCCGCCTATGCGCAGCCTTTCTATGCCGCGCTTGCCGGCTCGAAGGACGAAACACTCGCCGCCATCGGCGCCAAGGCCGAGAAGGAGATGGCCTATCACCTCCGCCATGCCGGGGAATGGGTGATCCGCCTCGGCGACGGCACCGAGGAGAGCCATGCCCGTGCGAAAGCCGCGCTTGATGATCTCGTCATCTATATCGACGAGCTTTTCGAGGTCGATGCCGGGGATCGTGCGCTCATCGAGGCGGGGATCGCGGTGGATCCCGCGAAGATCCGCCCGGCTTTCGACAAGGCGCTGGGAGAAATCCTCGACGAGGCGACGCTGGCGCTTCCGAAGGTGTCCCATGCACATCGCGGCGGACGCGAGGGGCTCCATAGCGAGCATCTCGGTCCGATGCTGGCGGAAATGCAGGTGTTGCACCGTGCCCATCCCGGCGCCGAGTGGTGACCGGATGGAGGCGGGGCTCGTCATCGCCGGTGCCGTGACCGCCGATCTTCGGATCGCGCGTGCCCGTGCGGCGATCGCCTCGGTCTGCGATCCGGAAATTCCTGTACTGACACTCGATGATCTCGGCGTGATCCGCGAGGTCGCGATCGCGGCCGACGGCGAGATCGAGGTTGCGATCACGCCGACCTATTCCGGCTGCCCGGCGATGGGCGCGATGGCGCTCGATCTTCAGGCGGCCCTGGCCAGTGCGGGTTTCCCGAAGGCACGTATCCGCAACGTGCTCTCTCCGGCCTGGACAACCGATTGGATGACCGCGCGCGGGCGCGAGAAACTTGCTGCCTACGGGATCGCGCCGCCGGCGGCGCGCGCCTCCCGCCGGGCGTTGTTCGGCGAGGATAATCCGCTTGCCTGCCCGCGTTGCGGCTCGACCAAGACCGTCAAAGTCAGCGAATTCGGCTCCACCGCCTGCAAGGCGCATTGGCGCTGCGAGAGCTGCCTCGAACCCTTCGACGCCTTTAAATGTATCTGATTCTACAGGGATTTCAGCCATGAGCCGGTTCCACCCGCTGAAGATCGAGGAAATCCGCCGCGAGACGCGCGATTCCGTCTCCCTTCGTCTCGCCGTGCCGGATGCGTTGAAACCGCAATTCGCGTTCCGGCCTGGCCAGTATCTCACCTTGCGCGCCACGATCGATGGCGAGGATATCCGTCGCTCCTATTCGATCTGCTCGGGCGTGGATGACGGCGTGCTGCGCGTGGGGATCAAGAAGGTCGAGGGTGGTGCTTTCTCGACCTATGCCAACGAGAATCTGAAACCCGGCGATGTCATCGAGGTCATGCCGCCCGAGGGGCGCTTCACGCCTTCCGAAGGGCAGGGGCGGCACCTGCTCGGCATCGCGGCCGGCTCAGGCATCACGCCGATCCTCTCGATCGCGAAGAGTGCGCTGGCGCGCGATGCCGCCGCCCGCGTGACGCTGATCTTCGGCAACCGCACTTCCCTCTCGGTGATGTTCGCGGAGGAGATCGAGGATCTCAAGAACGTCTATCTCGGGCGTTTCTCGGTCGTGCACCTGCTCTCGCGCGAGGCGCAGGATATCGAGCTGCTGCAGGGGCGCGTCACGGGGGACAAGATCCGTGTGCTCGCCAGCGGGGTCATCGATTTCGCCGATATCGACGAAGCCTTCCTGTGCGGGCCGGAGGCGATGGTCGCGGAGATGAAGGCCGTGCTCCCGGAACTCGGCATTCCGGCGGAGAAGATCCGGTCCGAGTTGTTCACGCCCTCGGAGAAGCGCAAATCCTTCAAGCCCAAGGCGGATGTGGCGGGTGAGGCGCGCGTGGTCGCGGATGTCACGGCCGTGCTGGACGGCAAGGCGCATCGCTTCGATCTGCTCTCAAGCGATGAGAATATCATCGATGCCGCCGCGCGCGCGGGGATCGACCTTCCCTATTCCTGCAAGGGCGGCATGTGCTGCACCTGCCGCTGCAAGGTGGAGGAGGGGGAGGCCGAGATGGCGATCAATTACTCGCTCGAACCCTGGGAGCTGGAGGCAAATTTCGTGCTCGGCTGCCAGAGCTTGCCGAAAACGCCGGTGCTCAAGGTGAATTTCGACCATATGTGAGCGGCAGCACGCTCACATTCCCTCGAAGCCGGTTGTGAAAAGCTGCGTGACGAGCTGCACGTAATCCTCGTGGCTTACGGGGCCGCCGTCACGGAACCACATGTATTTCCAGTTCAGCGTGCCGAAGAGCGACATGGTGAGCGGCTTGATCAACCGTCTTTCCAGCTTCGGATTGAGCGCGGCGACGATCCCGGCCAGCACTTCCACCAGACGCCGTTCCAGCCCCTTCAACTCGCCTTGCTGGGCGTCGGAGAGGCGGCCGAGATGCCCGATCTGGATCTTGTGCTCGTCATCGGCGTGGCGATAGCAGTCGAGAATGGCGGCGATCACGCTGGAGAGGCGCTCGCGCGGCGCCAGCGCCGCATCATCCGCGGCCTCGGTCGCCTCCACCAGCTCCACGAGATGCGAGCGGATGATGTCGAAGAGCAAGTCGTCTTTCGAGCGATAATAATGGTAGAATAAGGCCTTGGACACGCCAAGCGCCTGCGCGATCTCGGTCATCGAGGTGCGGTCAAAACCCTGATTGGCGAAAAGGCTCGCCGCCCCGCGCAAAATCGCGAGGCGTTTGTCATCGTAATCGGCGGCGCGCGGGCGGGCCATTTCTACTCCTTCGGGCGAAGGTCGACGATGCGTTTCGCCTTGCCTTGTGAACGCTCGATCCCATCCGGCTCGTGCACGCTGACGCGCGCGGAAATGCCGATTGTCGCCTTGATCCGGTGCGCGAGTTCGCGCCCGGCTTCAGCGGCGGCATCGCCGGCATTGACCCGGGCTTCGACCTTCACTTCCATCTCGTCCATGCGCCCCTTGCGCGTGAGGATGATCTGGTAATGGGCGGAGAGCGCTTCGAGCGTCAACAGCTTCTCTTCGATCTGGCTGGGGAAGACGTTGACGCCACGGATGATCATCATGTCATCGGTGCGTCCCGTAACCTTTTCCATGCGCCGCATCGTCCGCGCGGTGCCCGGCAGCAGGCGCGTGAGGTCGCGGGTGCGATAGCGGATCACCGGCATCGCCTCCTTGGTGAGCGAGGTGAAAACCAGCTCGCCCTTTTCTCCGTCGGGGAGCACGGCGCCGGTTTCGGGGTCGATGATCTCGGGGTAGAAATGGTCTTCCCAGATGTGCAGCCCGTCCTTGGTCTCGACGCATTCATTGGCGACGCCGGGCCCCATCACTTCTGAGAGGCCATAGATATCCACGGCATGCATGTCGAAAGCCTGCTCGATCTCCGAGCGCATGGCATTGGTCCAGGGTTCCGCGCCGAAAATGCCGATTTTCAGCGAGGTCTTGCGCGGATCAATCCCGCGCCGGTTGAATTCATCGAGGAGCGCGAGCATGTAGCTCGGCGTCACCATGATGATGTCGGGGCGGAAATCCTCGATAAGCTGGATCTGCCGCTCCGTCATGCCGCCGGAAATCGGCACCACGGTGCAGCCCAGCTTCTCGGCGCCGTAATGCGCGCCAAGACCGCCAGTGAACAACCCATAGCCATAGGCGATATGGCAGATCATGCCCGGACGCCCGCCCGCGGCGCGGATCGAGCGCGCCACGACCTCGGACCAGGTCTCGATATCGTTCTTCGTATAACCGACAACCGTGGGCCGTCCCGTCGTGCCCGAAGAGGCATGGACCCGCGCGACCTGCTCGCGCGGCACGGCGAACATGCCGAAGGGATAATTGTCGCGCAGATCCGCCTTCGAGGTGAAGGGGAATTTCGCCAGATCCGCGAGAGAGCGGCAATCATCGGGATGGACGCCAGCCGCATCGAAGCTCTTGCGGTAATGCGGCACGTTTTCATAAGCGTGCCTCAGCGTTGTCTTGAGGCGCTTGAGCTGCAAGGTGGCGATCTCGTCGCGCGAGGCGATTTCGATCGGATCGAGAGAGGCGCGGGAAGGGGTCAGGTCGAGCATGGTCTCACTCGGCAGGCAGGAGGGAACCGGGAACGGTGCGGGAATTGCCGCGGAATTCGGCGATAATGTTGCCGGCGTCGTCGCGCACCGTGACATCGGTGATGCCCGAGCGCTCGGAGCGCTGGCGCTCGATGCCCTCTGCGATCAGTCGCATGCCGAGGCGCCCCGGCGCGATGAAGCTCACCGAGCAATGTTGCGCTACCGCGCGCTGCCCATGGCTGTTGCAGGCGAAGGCGAAGGCGCTGTCGGCGAGCGTGAAGATGTAGCCGCCATGGCAGGTTCCGTGGCCATTGGTCATCGCCTTGGTGATCGTCATGGCGATCACGGCGTGGCCGGGGGCGACGGAAACGAGTTCCATGCCCAAGCCCTGGCTGGCATTGTCCTCCTCCCACATGGCCTTTGCGGAGAGGCGGGCGATTTCTTCCTTGCTATGTGAAGACATGATTCAGCCCCTGAAATTCGGTGCGCGCTTTTCGAGAAAGGCCGCGACGCCTTCAGCGTAGTCATCGGAATACCCAAGCCTTCTTTGCGCATCGCGCTCGATATCGAGCTGGGAATCGAGGCTGTTGGTCGCGGCGGCGTGGATCGCGGCTTTGATCTCGGCGATGGCGCCGGTGGGTTGCGCGGCGAGGTGGCTTGCGAGCGCGCCGGCTTCCTCCATCAGCTTGTCGTCGTCCACGGCTTTCCATATCAGCCCCCATTCAGCGGCTTTCTCCGCGGAAAGAGGTTCGGCGAGGATCGCCAGCGCCTTGGCGCGAGCTTCGCCAAGCAGGCGTGTCAATGTCCAGGTGCCGCCGGAATCGGGAAGAAGGCCGATCTTCGCGAAGGACTGGATGAATTTCGCGCTTTTTCCCGCGAGGACGATATCGCCATGAAGCGCGATATTCGCGCCCGCGCCGGCCGCGACGCCATTGACGGCGACGACGATCGGCTTTTTCAGCGCGCGCATCCGCCGCACCAGCGGGTTGTAGCGCAATTCCAGGCTCTCCCCGAGATCGCGCTTTTCCGCGCCCGGCGCCACCGCGCGGTCAGAGAGGTCCTGCCCCGCGCAAAAGCCGCGCCCGGCGCCGGTGAGCAGCACCGCGTGGCAGGCTGAATCCGTCGCGGCGCGCTCAAAGGCGGCGGCCAGCGCGGCATGCATTTCCACGGTGAAGCTGTTGAGCCTGTCCGGGCGGTTGAGCGTGAGGCGCAGGACACCTTTCTCCTGCGAGACCAGAACCGTTTCGCTCACTTTATCCTCCCTTCGTCGCGTCTTGCTTTTTTGTTGGCGCAGACTTGCATTTACCGTCCATTTGGTCAATTAATAAATGAGAGCCGAAAAGACGTCAGATCGCGGGCTCATGCGTGGAGGAACGCCATGATGAAGACATTTACCGGAATTGCCGCTTCGCTCGCCTTGCTCGGCGCCTCGGCGGCCAATGCGCAGGATATCAAGATCGGCGCCGTCCTGTCGGTGACGGGGCCGGCATCCTTCCTCGGGGAGCCCGAGGAAAAAACTCTCAAGATGTATGTCGACGAGATCAACGCCAAGGGTGGCGTGAAGGGCAAGAAGCTTCAGCTCGTCGTCTATGATGATGGCGGCGATGCCAACAAGGCGCGCACCTTCGCCACCCGCCTCATCGAGGAAGACAAGGTCGTCGCGATGGTCGGCGGCACGACGACCGGCACCTCCATGGCGATGGGGCCGGCTTTTGACGATGCGCAGGTGCCGTTCATCTCGCTCGCCGGGGCGGTGGTGATCGTCGAGCCGGTGAAGAAATACGTGTTCAAGACCCCGCATACGGATCGCATGGCCTGCGAGAAGATCTTCGAGGACATGAAGAAGCGCGGTTTCACCAAGATCGGCATGATTTCCGGCACCGATGGGTTCGGCAAATCCATGCGCGACGAATGCGTGAAGGTGAATGCCAAATTCGGGATCGAGATCCTCGGCGAGGAGACCTATGGACCGCGCGATACCGACATGACGCCGCAGCTCACCAATCTGAGGGCCAAGGCGGGCATGCAGGCGGTGATCAACCCCGGTTTCGGCCAGGGGCCCGCCATCGTGACGCGCAATTACAAGCAGCTCGGCATCAACCTGCCACTCTACCAGAGCCATGGCGTGGCCTCGAAGCAGTTCATCGAGCTTGCCGGCGAGGCTGCCAATGGCGTGCGTCTGCCGGCGGCTGCTCTGCTGGTTGCGGATATCCTGCCGGACAGCGATCCGCAGAAGCCGGTTGCGCTCGCCTACAAGAAGAAGTTCGAAGAGGCGACAAAGCAGCCGGTCTCGACCTTCGGCGGTCACGCCTATGACGGGCTGATGATCCTTGTCGGCGCCATCGAGCGCGCGGGCGGCGCTGACTCCAAGAAGATCCGCGACGAGATCGAGAAGACCAAGGGCTTCATGGGCACGGCGGGCATCTTCAACATGAGCGCCACGGACCACATGGGCCTCGAGCTGAGCGCGTTCAAGATGCTTGAAATCAAGAACGGCAACTGGGCGCTCGCCGATTGAGCGTCGACAGGGCGCGGTGATCGGCCGCGCCCGCTTTCCCTCCGGCCTTTGCGCCGGGTTTCCTTCCGATGGCGCCGGGGGCAACGATGCTCGCTTCCTTCCTGCAATTCTCGATGTCGGGGCTCACGGTGGGCGCGATCTATGCGCTTGTCGCGCTGGGTTTCACCATCATCTACAACGCTTCGGATGTCGTGAATTTCGCGCAAGGCGAGTTCGTGATGATCGGCGGGATGGTCAGCGTCTTCGCGCTGGCTGCCGGTTTGCCGCTGCCGGTCGCGGGGCTGGTCGCGGTGATTGCGGCCATGCTGGTGGGTGTCGCGCTTCACCGCCTCGCCATCGAGCCGGCGCGCGGGGCATCCCCCGTCGTACTGATCATCATCACGATCGGCGGCGCCTTCGCCATTCGTGGGCTGGCGCAGGTGCTGTTCGACAAGCAGTTCCACAAGCTGCCCGGCTTTTCGGGCGAGGCGCCGGTCAATATCCTCGGCGCTTCGATCGTCCCGCAGGCTTTCTGGGTGATCGGCGGTGCCGCGCTCATCGTCCTGGCGGTGACGCTGTTCTTCGAACGCACCCTGCTGGGCAAGGCCGTTCTCGCGACCGCCGCGAACCGCTTTGCGGCCAAGCTCGTGGGGATCAATACCGGCTTCGTGACCGGACTGTCCTTCCTGCTCTCAGCCGCTATCGGCGCGCTTGCGGGCATTCTCGTCACCCCGATCACGCTCACCAGCTACGATGTCGGCACCTTGCTGGCGCTGAAAGGGTTTGCGGCGCTCGTGCTGGGCGGGCTTGGCAGCGCGACCGGCGCCGTCGCGGGCGGGCTGATCCTCGGGCTCTGCGAGGCGTTCGCCGCCGGCTATCTCACCTCGACCTATAAGGATGCGATTGCCTTTCTCGTGATGATCGGCGTGCTGCTGGTCATGCCCAACGGCTTGTTCGGCCGCGCGCAGGCGGAGCGCGTGTGATGGCGCGGTTTCTCGCCAATCGCTGGATTTCGCTGGCGCTTGTCGCCGCGTTGATTGTCCTGCCCGGGCTCATCTTGCCATCAAGCTATTATTTCCGTGTCGGCGCGCTGGTTTTCATCTCGGCCTTGGCGGTGATCGGCCTCAACCTGCTGCTTGGTTTTGCGGGGCAGGTGAGCCTTGGCCATGCCGGTTTCGTCGGCATCGGCGCTTACGCGGTCGCGATCCTGCCCGCGCGCTTCGATGTGCCGGTCCTGCTGGCGGTGCCGGCGGGAATGGTCCTTTCAGCGCTGGTTGCTTTCGTGATCGGTCGTCCGATCCTGCGGCTCAAGGGGCATTTCCTTGCCGTCGCGACATTGGGTTTCGGGGTGCTCGTCGCGATGGTCCTTGCGAACGAAGTCGGCTGGACCGGCGGGCCGGACGGGATGAGCGTCAAGCGCCTTGAAATCTTCGGCGAGCGCATCCGCCAGCCGCGCGATTGGTACTGGATTTCCGGCACGCTGCTGCTGATCGGCATGGCGATCGCGCAGAACCTGCTCGCCAGCCCGACCGGGCGCGCGCTGCGGGCGCTGCATGACAGCGAGATCGCCGCGCGGGTGGCGGGAGTGGATGTGGCGCGGATCAAGGTGACGGTTTTCGTGATTTCCGCCGTCTATGCCTCGGTCGCGGGCTCCTGCCTCGCTTTGCTCAACGGGCATGTCACGCCCGATGCCGCCGGGTTCCTGCAATCGGTCGAGATGGTCACGATGGTGGTGCTGGGCGGCATGGGGTCGCTGTTTGGTTCGATCATCGGGGCGGCCTTCCTGGTTATCCTGCCGCAGGCCCTGACGCTCTTTCATGAATATGAGCACCTGATGCTCGGTATCCTGATCATCCTCATCATGATTTTCCTGCGCGATGGCATCGTGCCCACGCTCCACCGCCTTCTCATGGAGCGCAGGTCATGAGCGC
Source organism: Pseudomonadota bacterium (assembly GCA_020161575.1). GTDB lineage: Bacteria > Pseudomonadota > Alphaproteobacteria > Rhizobiales > Beijerinckiaceae > Rhabdaerophilum. Next base: position 168,216 of record JAIUNR010000002.1, on the reverse strand, counting down.
GCTTCTCGAGGTTTCCGGCATCGGTATCGCTTTTGGCGGCGTCCGCGCGGTGGATGACGTGACCTTCTCGGCCCGAGCGGGCGAGATCTTCTCGATCATCGGCCCCAATGGCGCGGGCAAGACGACATTGTTCAACCTGATTTCCGGCGTCTATCGCGCGGATCGCGGCTCGGTGAAGCTGGCGGGCGCGGAAGTCGGCGGCATGGCGCCGGAGCAACTCGCCGCGCGCGGCCTTTCGCGCAGTTTCCAGAACCTCCAGATCTTCTTCCGCATGAGCGCGGTCGAGAATGTGATGCTCGGGCGGCATATCCATGAGGATAAATCCGCCTGGCGTCACCTGCTGGGCCTCCCCTCGACCGCGCGGCAGAACCGCGATACGCGCGCACGGGCCATGGCGTTGCTCGAAAGGGTCGGGCTTGCCGCTCTGGCAGACAGGCAGGCCGGCAGCCTTTCCTACGGCATGCTCAAGCGCCTTGAAATCGCCCGTGCGCTGGCGGCCGAGCCGAGAATCCTGCTGCTGGACGAGCCGGCTGCCGGTTGCAATCCCACCGAGACGGCGGAAATCGACCGTCTCATCGTGGAGATCGCGAAATCCGGGATCGGCATCGTGCTCGTTGAGCATGACATGAAGCTGGTCATGTCGATTTCCGATCGTGTTCTGGTCCTCACCTATGGGCGTGTGTTGATGGAGGGCGTTCCCGGCGATGTCGCGCGTGATCCGCGCGTCATCGAGGCCTATCTCGGCGCAGGGCTGCCTGGCTCGGAGGGATCTCATGCTTGAGGTAAGGGGCCTTCGCAGCAGCTATGGCCGGATCGAGGTCATTCACGGCGTCGATCTCGATGTCGGCACGGGTGAGATCGTCGCCCTGATTGGCGCGAATGGCGCGGGCAAGACGACGCTCCTGCGCGCGATTTCCGGGGTGCAGCCGATCAGCGCCGGCGAGATCCGGCTTGAGGGCGCTGCGATCACGCGCGATGCCGCGCATCGCCGGGTCGCCGGGGGGATCGTGCAGGTCCCCGAGGGGCGGCAGGTCTTCAAGCCCCTTTCGGTGGAAGACAATCTGCGGCTTGGAGCCTATCGCCGCCGTAAATCGCCGGAAGCGGATGTCGAGCGCATCTATGCGATGTTCCCGATCCTCAAGGAAAAACGGCTTCAGCCGGCGGGAGGTCTCTCTGGCGGGCAGCAGCAGATGCTCGCCATCGGCCGCGCGATCATGGGCGATCCGAAGCTGCTGCTGCTTGATGAACCTTCGATGGGCCTCGCTCCCGTGATCGTAGGCCAGATCTTCGAGGTGATCCGCACGCTCAAGGCGGAGGGCGTGACGATCCTGCTTGTGGAGCAGAATGCGGGTGCCGCTCTCGCGATCGCCGATCGTGCTTATGTGATGGAGACAGGCCGGATGGCGATGTCGGGCATCGCCTCCGTGCTGGCGGCGGATGAGAATGTCCGCCGCGCGTATCTCGGGATTTGATCTGCGCAGAATCCGCGTGCAAAGCTGGCACAGGTATTTTATAAACCGAATGGTCGGTTAATTATAGGAGAGGCCCATGGTCCGCGCACTCATGAGTTATGCCGAAGGCAGCTGGGTTGGCGGGCAGGGGAGTGCTGCCGAGGCCCGCAGCGCGGTCAGCGGCGAGGTTCTCGCCCTCGTTTCCGCCGGTGGGCTGGATATGGCGGCGATGTTGCGTCATGCGCGCAGCAAGGGTGGCCCCGCCCTGCGGGCAATGACCTTCCACCAGCGCGCGGAGCTGCTCAAGCGGCTGGCGCAGCATCTCAACGCCCACAAGGATGTGCTCTACGGCCTTTCCTACGATACCGGCGCGACGCGCGCCGATAGCTGGATCGATATCGAGGGCGGCATCGGCACGGTTTTCACCTTCGCCTCCAAGGGCAAGCGTGAATTGCCGAACGAGCCCTTCCTGATCGATGGCGAGGTTGAGGCGCTTTCCAAGAACGGGACCTTCATCGGCCAGCACGCCTATATCCCGCGTGAAGGCGTGATGGTGCAGATCAACGCCTTCAATTTCCCGATCTGGGGAATGCTGGAGAAGCTCGCCCCGGCCATCCTCGCGGGCATGCCCGTCATCGCGAAGCCTGCCACCTCCACCGCCTGGTTGGCCGAGGCGGCGGTGAAGCTCATCATCGAGAGCAACATCCTGCCGGAAGGCGCGTTGCAATTCATCTGCGGCTCGACCGGCGACCTGTTCGAGCATCTCACCGGGCAGGATATGGTGGGTTTCACCGGCTCCGCGGCCACTTCGGCGAAGCTTCAGGCGCATCCTCGCATTCTGGCCAATGCCGTACCCTTTGTTGCGGAGCGCGATTCGCTCAACTGCTCCATCCTCGGGCCGGATGCGAAGCCCGGAACCCCGGAATTCGATCTCTATATCAAGGAGGTCGCGCGCGAGATGACGACGAAGGCCGGGCAGAAATGCACCGCGATTCGGCGTATTCTCGTGCCCGCGACCCAGAGTGACGCGGTGATCGCGGCGCTGTCCGAGCGTCTCGCCAAGACCCGGATCGGTGATCCCCGCCTCGAGACCACCCGCATGGGTGCGCTGGCCTCGCTCGATCAGCGCCGCGATGTACGCGCGCAGATCGACAAGCTGCGCAAGGAGGCCGAACTCGTTTTCGGCAACCCGGATTCGATCAGCGTCGATGGCGCGGATGGCGAGAAGGGCGCGTTCCTTTCGCCCATCCTGCTGGCGGCGCGCAATCCGCTCGCCGGAGAGGCCATTCACGCGGTGGAGGCCTTCGGTCCAGTCGCGACGCTCATGCCCTATCGCGATCTTGACGAGGCAATCACGCTTGCCAATCGCGGCGAAGGTTCGCTCGTCGGCTCGCTGGTGACGCATGACGCGGAAGTGGCGCGCCATGTCGTTTTCGGTGCTGGCGCCTTCCATGGCCGCATGCTGGTGCTCGACCGCGATTGCGCGGCGGAATCGACCGGGCATGGCTCGCCCATGCCGCACCTCATCCATGGCGGGCCGGGCCGCGCGGGCGGCGGCGAGGAACTCGGCGGCATCCGGGCGGTAAAGCATCATATGCGCCGGATCGCGCTGCAAGGCTCGCCCGCGATGATCGGCACGGTGCTGAAATCCTGGATCAAGGGGGCGCCGGAAATCACGAAGGAAGAGCATCCCTTCCGCTATGTGTTCGGTGATCTCACGATCGGGCAGACATTCCGCTCCAAGCGCCGTGTGGTGACGCTGGAGGATATCGAGCATTTCGCGCATTTCACCGGCGATACCTTCTACGCGCATATGGATGAGGAAGCGGTGAAGGGACACCCGTTCTTTCCAGGGCGCGTGGCGCATGGCTATCTGCTGCTTGCTTTTGCCGCCGGGTTGTTCGTCGAGCCTGCCAAGGGGCCGGTTCTTGCTAATTACGGGCTTGATAACCTGCGCTTCCTGAAGCCGGTGGAGCCGGGAACCGCTATCCATGTGCGGTTGAGCGTGAAGAACAAGGCGCCGCGCAACGCGGAGTATGGTGAGGTGCGCTGGGATGTCGAGATCTATGACGATGCCGACAATACGGTCGCGACCTACCAGCTTCTGACCATGAACGCGCTATAGACTTTTGTTTTCACGCATTTTCCGATCAGCGGCGCCCGTTTGACCGGAAAATGCTCCAGCGACCGGATAATTGGCAGCGGAATCGGAAGGGGTTGAAGGCCATGTCGCCAGTCAAGACGCGCATCGAGAATGAAATTGCGCTGATCGAGATCGACAATCCCCCGGTCAACGCAACCTCGCAAGCTGTGCGGCAAGGCCTGCTCGACGCAATCAAGGCTGCGGATGAAGATGAAGGCGTGAAGGCGATCGTCATCGCCGGCGCCGGGCGTACCTTCACCGCGGGCGGTGATATCGCCGAATTCGGCAAGACGCCGCTCGAACCGCACCTACCCGATGTCGTTAACCGCATCGAAGCCTGCAACAAGCCGGTGGTTGCGGCGTGGCACGGCACCGCCTTGGGCGGAGGCTGCGAGATCGGCCTTGCCTGTCATGCCCGCGTCATCGCAGCGGGAAGTCAGGTCGGTCTGCCGGAGGTGAAGCTGGGCCTTGTGCCCGGTGCTGGCGGAACTCAGCGGCTTCCACGGCTTGTGGGCATCCCGGCGGCTCTCGGCATTGCGACTTCCGGGCGCATGGTGGGCGCAGCCGAGGCGCTGGATCTGGGATTGGTCGATGCGGTTGCGGAAGACGATCTTCGCGGCGCCGCGATCGCGCGCGCCCGCTCCCTGATCGGCAGCCCCCCAAGGCGGAGTGGCGAACTCGTGGTGCCGCCTTATGATGCTGAGGCCGTATTGAAGGATATTGCCGTCATCGAAAAACGTGCACGCGGCCGTATCGCCGAGGGCGAGGGGGCCCGATTGTTGTTGCTGGCAGCAGACAAACCCCTTGCTGAAGGCATGAGGACCGAGCGCGAGACCTTCTTCAGACTGATGAAATCACCGGAATCGGAAGCGCTCCGTTACGTCTTTTTTGCCGAAAGAGAAGTCGGCAAAAGACCGGATATTGAGCCGTCGTCGGCACGCGGTGTCCAGCGGGTTGGCATCATCGGCGCAGGCACGATGGGCGCGGGAATCGCCGTCGCGTTTCTTGATGCCGGCTATGATGTCACGGTCGCCGAGGCCGGAGAGGAAGCGCTTGAGATAGGACGCACGCGGATCGCCGGTATCTATGCGCGCAATGTCACAAGCGGCCGGATTTCCGAGGAAAAAAAGACAGAAACGCTGAGCCGCGCCACGTTCTCGACTGATCTCGGGCGCTTGCACAGCGCTGATCTCATCGTTGAGGCCGTTTTCGAGGATATGGCGGTCAAGAAGGATCTGCTCGCCCGGCTGGAGGCTGTGGTTCAGCCGCATTGCATTCTTGCGACCAATACCTCCTACCTTGATATCGACGAGATGGCGGCAGGGCTCAAGAATCCGCAGAACGTCGTCGGGCTGCATTTCTTTTCGCCGGCAAATATTATGAAGCTGCTTGAAATCGTACGCGCTGAAAAGACCGCGCCAGACGTTCTCGCAACAGCCTTGGCGGTCGGGCGCAGGCTACGCAAGATCGCGGTGATTTCCGGGGTTTGCGATGGCTTCATCGGCAACCGTATTCTCGCGAAATACCGCGCTCAATGTGAATTCATGCTTGAAGAAGGCGCCTTGCCGCAGGAAATCGATGCCGCCTTGGAGGCTTACGGTTTTGCGATGGGGCCCTTCGCGGTGCAGGATCTCGCCGGGCTCGATATCGCCTGGGCGCGCCGCAAGCGTCTCGCGGCGCATCGCAGAGCCGAAGAGCGCTATGTTCCGATCGCCGATAAACTCTGCGAGATGGGGCGTTTTGGTCAGAAAACCGGCGCGGGCTGGTACCGCTATGTCGAGGGCAAGCGCCAAATCGACCCCGAGATCAATGCGCTTATCAAGGCTCACGCGGTACAAAGCGGCGTGGTGCAGCGCCCGTTCAGCGCCGATGAAATTGTCTTCCGCGTCATAGCTGCCATGGCGAATGAGGGCGCGCGAATTCTTGAAGAGAAAATCGCGGCGCGCCCGCTCGATATCGATATCGTTCTTCTCAACGGCTACGGTTTCCCGCCCCATAAGGGAGGGCCGCTTTTCGCCGCCGATCACCTCGGCTGGGACCGGATCGTCGCTGAAATGACAATTGCTGAAAAACGCGACGGCAAGGCATTCTCGCCGGCGGCGCTCGCCTTGCGGCTTGCCGCTGACAAGGGCCGAGTCGCAGACCTCAATCGTATCTGAAAGGAAACGCCATGAACGCCTATATCGTGGATGGTTTGCGCACCCCGATCGGCCGCTACGGCGGCGTGCTCTCATCGGTGCGGCCAGACGATCTTGGCGCGCATGTGATCCGCGCGCTTATCGCACGGCAGCCGGAGGAACTCCCGGCGGCAATCGACGATATCATCTTCGGCTGCGCCAATCAGGCGGGAGAGGATAACCGCAATGTCGCGCGTATGGCGGGCCTGCTTGCCGGCCTGCCGATCGAAATTCCCGGCACGACCATCAACCGGCTGTGCGGTTCCGGCCTTGACGCGGTGGGCGCGGCAGCGCGGGCGATCAAAGCCGGCGAGGCGGACCTCATCATCGCGGGCGGTGTTGAATCCATGTCGCGCGCGCCTTTCGTCATGAACAAGGCCACGGAAGCCTTTTCCCGGCAGGCCGAGATTTTCGACACCACCATCGGCTGGCGCTTCGTGAACGCACTCATGAAGAAGCAATATGGCATCGATTCCATGCCGGAGACGGCAGAAAATGTTGCGGAAGAGTACAAAATATCCCGCGCGGATCAGGATGCCTTCGCGTTGGGCAGCCAGGCGCGGGCTTCGGCCGCTCAGAAAAATGGTCGCCTCGCGCTCGAGATCGCGCCGGTGCTGATCCCCCAGCGCAAGGGTGATCCGATCATCGTCGAGAAGGACGAGCACCCGCGCGAGACGACGCTTGAAAAGCTCGCGGCGCTCGGAACGCCTTTCCGCGCCGGCGGAACGGTGACCGCCGGCAATGCCTCGGGCGTGAATGATGGCGCGGCGGCCTTGTTGGTTGCCTCGGAGGCCGCCGTGAAGCGCTACGGTCTGAAGCCGATCGCGAAGGTCTCGGGCCTTGCCACGGCTGGCGTTCCGCCGCGCATCATGGGTATCGGCCCCGTGCCGGCGACGCGGAAGCTCGCGGCTCGGCTCGGCATCGCGGTCAAGGATTTCGACCTGATCGAGCTCAACGAGGCTTTTGCCGCGCAGGGGCTCGCGGTGCTCAGGGAGCTGGGCATTGCCGAGGATGCCGGCCACGTGAATCCCAATGGCGGGGCCATCGCGCTCGGCCATCCTTTGGGCATGTCCGGCGCGCGCCTCGCGCTGACGCTGGCGCTGGAGATGCAGGCGCGTGGTGTCCGGCGTGGGCTTGCGACCATGTGCATCGGTGTCGGGCAGGGGATCGCGCTGGGGCTTGAGGCGGCATAACCCCTTTTACACCGGCATTTTCACGGTAAGCTTGATGTCCTTCAGCACGAGATTGGTGCGCACATGCGCCAATCCCGGCAGTTTGAAGAGAAAATTGTCGAGGAAGGCGTTATACGCCTCCTTGTCCGTGCAGATGACGCGCAGGTGGTAGTCCGTTTCGCCGGTCGTGGCGAAGCATTCGACGATTTCCGGTCGGCGCATGACGGCGGCGATGAACTGCTCGACATGCTGGCTCTCATGCCGCGTGAGCGAGACGTGCAGAATAGCGCTGAACCCAAGCCCGGCGCGTGCCGGATCGACCAGCGCCGCATAACCGGAGATGATGCCTTCCTCTTCCAGCGCGCGCACGCGGCGCCAGCAGGCGGAAGCGGACATCGCGGCCTGCTCGGCGAGATCCTGATTTGAGATCCGCGCATCGGTCTGGAGAAGGTCGAGGATCTTGCGATCGGATTCGTTCAGCATTTTTTCTCTCCAGGAAATTTTATCCACTTTTATATACTTGAATGGAAATTACAACCGATTCAGCAATTGAAACGGGAAACATCGGCAGGACATTTCTGTCCCATGCGATAGATTGGAAGGATCGCAAACAAGCCGGGGTCTTCCATGTCCGCAATGTTCCCGCTTTCCGCCTATCGGCTCGAACATCGCTATGAGAATGCCTCCGGCCGCGTCTTCATGACGGGAACGCAGGCCTTGGTACGCGTCCTGCTTGATCAGGCAAGGCGCGACCGGGAGGCCGGACTGAAAACCGCGGGCTTCGTCTCGGGCTATCGCGGCTCGCCCCTGGGCGCGGTGGATATGGAGCTCTGGCGCGCGAAGAAGATGCTGAAGGCCAATGGCATCGAGTTCCTGCCTGCGGTCAACGAGGATCTCGCCGCGACCGCGGTGCTCGGCTCGCAACAGGTCGAGGGCAATCCCGCGCGCGAGGTGCAGGGGGTTTTCGGCCTCTGGTACGGCAAGGGGCCGGGCGTCGACCGCGCTGGTGATGCACTGAAGCATGGCAATGCTTATGGCTCCTCACCTCATGGCGGCGTGCTGGTCGTCGCGGGCGATGACCATGGCTGCGTTTCCTCCTCGATGCCGCATCAGAGCGATGTCGCGTTCATGACCTTCTTCATGCCGACGCTGAACCCGGCTTCGGTGGCGGAGTATCTGGCCTTCGGTGAATACGGCTACGCGCTCTCGCGGTTCTCGGGCATGTGGGTTGGGTTCAAGGCGATTTCCGAGACGGTTGAATCCGGCCTTTCCTTTGATCTGATGCCGGATCGCGTTTTCGCGAAGCCGGATTTTGTGGCACCGCCGGGCGGGCTCCATTATCGCTGGCCGGATCTGCCGGGGCCGCAGATCGAGACGCGCATGGAAGCGAAGAAGCACGCGGTTTACGCTTTTGCGCGCGCCAACCCCATCGATCGCCGGATCTACGATCTCCCCAATGCGTCCTACGGGATCGTCACCACCGGCAAGGGCCATCTCGATCTGATGGAGGCCTTGCGCCTCATCGGGCTCGATGAAGCCGAATGCCGCTGGCTCGGCATCGATATCTACAAGGTCGGCATGGTCTGGCCGCTACCCTTGCATGATGCGCTCGCATTCGTGCGCGGCAAGCGCGAGATCCTTGTCGTCGAGGAGAAGCGCGGCATCATCGAGAGCCAGTTCAAGGAATATTTCTACGATTATCCCGGCGCCAAACCGGAGCGCATGGTCGGCAAGCACGATGAGAACGGCGAGCGGCTGATCCCCTGGACCGGCGAATTGACCCCGCGTCTGCTGGCGCCGATCGTCGCGAAAAGGCTCGATGCGATTTTCCCCGGCCTCGATCTTGCCGCCCGCGCGGCGAAGCTCGCGCCGGAGGCTACTCGTCTTATCGAGGTGACAGGGGCTACGCGCACGCCCTATTTCTGCTCGGGCTGCCCGCACAATACCTCGACCAAGGTGCCGGAAGGTTCGCAAGCGCTCGCCGGCATCGGCTGCCATTTCATGGCGAGCTGGATGGATCGCGAGACCTCCTCGCTCATCCAGATGGGCGGCGAGGGCGTCAATTGGGCGGCCTCCTCGCTCTTTACGGGCAAGGGGCATGTCTTCCAGAATCTCGGTGAGGGCACCTGGTATCATTCCGGTTCGATGGCGATCCGGCAGGCGATCGCCGCCGGTGCGAACATCACCTACAAGATCCTCTACAACGATGCGGTGGCGATGACGGGCGGCCAGCCGGTCGACGGGCCGGTCAGCGTGCCGGCCATCGCCCATGCCGCGCGCGCGGAAGGCGTGAGCCGCATCGCGCTGGTTTCGGATACACCCGAAGCCTTCGCGCTTGGAGACTTCCCGCGCGGCACTACGCTCCACCATCGCAAGGAGATGGATGCGCTTCAGCGCGAGCTGCGCGAGGTGGCGGGCGTTTCGGTGCTGATCTATGCCCAGACCTGCGCGACCGAAAAGCGCCGCCGCCGCAAGCGCGGCACGCTGGAGGATCCGCAGCGTTTCGTGGTGATCAACGAGTTGGTCTGCGAAGGGTGCGGCGATTGCTCCGTGGCGTCGAACTGCCTTTCCGTCGAGCCCAAGGAAACGGAATTCGGGCGCAAGCGGCAGATCAACCTCTCCAATTGCAACAAGGATTTCTCCTGCCTCGAAGGGTTCTGCCCCAGTTTCGTGACGATCGAGGGCGGTAAACGGCGCAAGCGTGGCGGATCGGGCGAGGATTACCCGGCGGAGGCAGCGAGCCTCCCGCATCCCGTGATTCCCGTGCTGGACAAGCCATTCGACCTGCTGGTGACCGGCGTCGGTGGAACGGGTGTGATCACGGTCGGCGCGTTGATCGCGATGGCGGCGCATCTTGAAGGCAAAGGGACAAGCGTTCTCGATTTCACCGGCTTCGCGCAGAAATACGGTCCGGTTCTGAGCTATCTGCGCATTGCCTCCGGGCCGGAAGCGCTCAATCAGGTGCGGATCGATGCCGGAGCGGCGGATGCCTTGATCGGGTGCGATCTCGTGGTCTCGTCCTCGCCGAAAGCCTCCGGCACCTATCGCAAGGGAATGCGCGCCTTGGTCAACACGGCGGAGATGCCGACAGGGGATCTCGTGCGCAACCGTGACGCGGATCTGGCGGCACAGGCGCGGCTGGCGGCCATCGGCAAGGCGATCGGCGCGGATAATCTCGCGCTTCTCGATGCGAATGCGCTGTCGGAGAAACTGTTCGGGGATGCGGTTTTCGCCAATGTCATGATGCTGGGCGCGGCCTGGCAGCAAGGTCTGGTTCCGGTTTCGCTCGAATCCCTGCAGCGTGCTATTGAGCTTAATGGTGTCGAACCGGCAAAGAACAAGGCCGCTTTCGCAGCGGGGCGCATCGCGTTCGTCCAACCAGCGCGTTTCGTCGAGACCGTGGAAAAACTGGCGCCCGAGACGCTGGAAAGCCTCCTCGCGCGCCGAGCGGAATTTCTCGCGCAATATCAGGACCAGCGCTGGGCCGCGCGTTATCGCGCGCGCATCGAAAAGCTACACGAAGCGGAACGCGCAGCGGGTGTTGTGGGTATTGCCGAGGCTGCGGCCAAGAGCCTTTTCAAGCTCATGGCCTACAAGGACGAATACGAAGTCGCGCGGCTGCACCTCGATGCCGGCTTCGCGCGCAAGCTTGCCGAGACGTTCGAAGGCGATTTCCGCATCATCCACCACCTCGCGCCGCCGAGCCTGCCAGCGGAGCAGGATTCGCGCGGTCGGCCGGCCAAGCGCGCTTTCGGGCCCTGGATGCGGATGGGCTTTCGCGTTCTCGCCGCGATGAAAGGGCTGCGCGGCACGCCCTTCGATCCGTTCGGGCGGATGCATGAGCGGCGGATGGAGCGCGCGCTGATCGTCTGGTACGAGGCGATGCTTGATGCCCTCGCCCAAAGGCTTGGCCGTGAACCTGTCGAGAAGCTGATCGCGCTCGCGAGCCTTCCGATGGCGATCCGCGGTTACGGGGCCGTTAAAGAGGCGGCGATCGCGCAATTACGCGCCAAGCTCGCGACAGAGCAGGGCTTGCCGCCGCTTCCGCGGTGAGCGCGGTTACTTTCCGCGCTCCTCCAGCGTTTTGCGCAGTGAACGGCCGACATGCGCGATGTGCTCGGCGAGCAGGGCGCATGCCTTGTCGAATGCACCCTCGCGGCACAGGCGCACCAGCTCGGCATGCTCGATCTCGGCACGTTCGATGCCTGCGGTCAGCAGAAGCTGGAGACGGGTATGACGGTCGCTCTCCTGGAGCAGGTGGCCCACAATGCCGAGTGTACGGGGCTGGTTGGCGTGCTGGTAGAGGAGTTTGTGGAAGCGCGTGTTCAGCTCCCCCCAGCGTCCGATATGGTTCGTGCGCAACTCGGTTGAGTATTCTCCGAGAATCTCGTCGAGCGCGTGATAATCCGCCGCCGAAAGCCTGGGCGCGGAGGCTGCGAGGAGGCGCGGCTCAAGCAGGATACGCAGTTCGAAAAGCTCTTCGATCTCGCTCAGGGAGAGCGTAGGCACGATTGCGCCGCGATGCGGGAGGATCTTGACCAGCCCTTCCGCCTCGAGCTGCATCAGCGCCTCGCGGACGGGGATGCGGCTCACACCGAATTCCTCCGCCAGTGCATCCTGACGCAATTGGGTGCCGGCCGCGAAATGGCCATCGAGGATACGCTGTCGCATCTCTTCCGCAACAGCCGCCGAAATCGTCCGGTGGTTGAGGGATTTGCGCGGGGGCATCGTCGACTTGCCCGATGTCATCGGCTTATGCCCCCATCTTCGTCGCGATATGGCTGCATTTTCACTCCCGCCGGCGCGCTTGCCCTATTGCGGTGCATGACTGCCCCTTCAGGTCAGCATGCCGTTTCGCCTTCGGGTGCGGGCCTGTTCCTTGATCTGCACTTGGGTCGCATATCAGGGCGTGTTTCTAAAGGAGCACGCTTTTCTTTGCAAAAAAAAACTTTCATGGGCCTGCGCTGCTTTGTTGAATAGCCGCCTAACTCGGAATAATTATGTATACATGAGCTTCGTCAATCCCGCCCGCTTCACCACCCGCCCCGAAATCACCGGCACGTTCGGGGTTGTCGCCTCGACCCATTGGACCGCGACGGCGGTGGGCATGGGCGTGCTGGAACGGGGCGGCAATGCCTTCGACGCGGGTGTCGCCACGGCCTTCACGCTTCAGGTGGTGGAACCTCATCTCAACGGGCCCGGCGGCGATGTGCCGATCATGATCCATGCCGCGGGCAAGGGGCGGACGGAGGTGATCTCGGGGCAGGGCGTGGCGCCGGCCGGGCTGACGATCGCGCATTGTCGCGCCTTGGGGCTCGATCTCGTGCCGGGCACGGGCCTGCTCGCGCCTTGCGTGCCGGGCACCTTCGATGCCTACATGCTCCTCCTGCGCGATTACGGGACCGTATCCCTGCGCGCGGTGCTCGAGCCGGCGATCCATTATGCGCGGCATGGCTATCCATTGATCGAGCGCATTCCTGCGACCATCCGCACGGTCGAGCAGCTTTTCCGTGAACATTGGCCGAGTTCGGCTGAAGTCTATCTGCCGGGCGGAAAGGTGCCGGAGGCGGGGACGCTTTTTTGCAATCCCAAAATGGCGGAAACCTATCAGCGGATTCTCGATGAAGCCGAATCCGTCGGCGGCAATCGCGAGCGGCAGATCGAGGCCGCGCGCAAGGCATGGTCGCAGGGCTTTGTGGCGGAGGCGATCGATCGGTACTGCCGCGAGAACGCGGTGATGGATGTCAGCGGACGCCGCCATCGCGGCGTGCTCAATGGCGATGATCTCGCACGCTGGCAGGCCAGCGTCGAAGCGCCTGCCGAATATCAATACGGGCGCTACACTGTTCAGAAGCCCGGCCCGTGGTGCCAGGGCATCGCGACCCTCCAGCAGCTCGCCCTGCTCAAGGGGTTCGATCTCGACCGGCTCGATCCGGCGGGACCGGATTTCATCCATCTCCAGGTCGAGGCGGCCAAGCTCGCCTTCGCGGATCGCGACACGTTTCTGGGCGATCCCGATTTCGTCGATGTGCCGCTCGATGTGCTGCTCTCCGACTCCTACAACGATGCGCGGCGCAAGCTGATCACGGATCGCGCCTCGATGGAGCAGCGTCCGGGGAATATCCCCGGCTATGGCGCGGCCATGGCGCTCATGCAGGCGGATGGCGCGCGCGCGGCGGTCAACGCCTCCGGCGCGGGCGAACCCACGGTCGGCGATATCCGTTCCGGCCAGATCTCATCAGGACATGTCGATCACGAGACGGCGCCGAATGGCAACACGCGCGGCGATACCGTGCATTTCGACATTATCGACCGCCACGGCAACATGATCGCCGCGACGCCCTCCGGCGGCTGGCTGCAATCCTCGCCGATCATCCCCGAACTCGGCTTCTGCCTCGGCTCGCGCGCGCAGATGTTTGTGCTCGACGAGAAGCACCCGGCTGCGCTCGGGCCGGGGCGCCGGCCGCGCACCACGCTCTCGCCCACCATGGCTTTGCGCGATGGCAAACCTTACCTTGCCTGGGGATCGCCGGGCGGCGACCAGCAGGATCAATGGATTCCGCAGATGTTCCTGCGCCATGTCCATGCCGGCATGAACCTTCAGGAAGCAATCGACGCGCCGGCCTGGCACACCGAGCATTTCCCGATCTCCTTCTGGCCACGCACGGCACGGCCTGGTGTGATCGTTGTCGAGGGGCGCGTCTCGAAAGCGACCATCGCGGAACTGGAGCGGCGCGGGCATATCGTCGAGATCGGGCCGGATTGGTCCGAGGGGCGACTCGTCGCGGCCGCGCGGGATGGCGATCTTCTGCGCGCCGCCGCCAACCCGCGCGGGATGCAGGGCTACGCCGCCGGGCGGTGATGACCCTTGCGGCAGGCGGCGGGATATGCGACCCATGCGCCGTGAGCAGTGCCTCCCTCGGGAGGTGAAACGGGAACGCGGTGCCGGTTCTGCCGAAGGCCGCGGCTGCCCCCGCAACTGTAAGCGGCGAGCTTTGTCCAAGCCACTGGCCGGAATTCCGGTCGGGAAGGGGGCACGGCGCCGAGCCGCGAGCCAGGAGACCGGCTGCTCTGGAGGCTGCTGACGGGTGTTTTCCGGCGGGGTGACCGGAAAATGCGCGCGCGGAACCGAATACCGGGTTCCGACCGTCGGAGCGGGTTTTCTCGCGGATTTTCCATGGATTCAATAGAACCGGGCGCGCTTGTCGAAACCGCCAACCGCCCGAAGGGGCCGGTGACGATTACCGTTTGTACCTCCTGCCGCGCGGCGGGTATCGAGCGCGAGGACGCGCCGGGCCGCGCGCTCTACGAGAATATGCGCGAGGCTGCCCAAGGGCTGGAGGTGATCATTCGCCCCACGCAATGTCTTTCGGTCTGCAAGCGCGTCTGCACGATCTCGTATACGGCGGAAGGCGGCTACACCTATCTCTTCGGCGATCTCGACCCGGAAGCGGATATCACGGATATCCTCGCCATGGCCGGCAAGATCGCCGAGGCTGAATTCGGTTTCGTGCCGTGGAAGGAGCGCCCGGAAGCGATCCGTAAGGGCATTCTCGCGCGGGTGCCGCCGCCCGGCTGGTCGCCGGAAGACGGGAGCGCGCCGGCATGAGCACCTTGCTTTCCACCCTTGTCCTCGGCGGCGCGCGTTCCGGCAAATCCGCCCATGCCGAGAAGATCGCCCGCGCCTCGGGCCTCAACCGGATCTATGTCGCGACCGGCGAAGCGCGCGATGAGGAGATGCGCCAGCGCATCGCGCGTCATCGCGAGGATCGCGAACAGGATGGCTGGACGACGATCGAGGAACCGATCGGCCTGCCGGCGGTGCTCATGCGCGAAGCTTCGCCCTCGCGCGTGCTTCTGGTCGATTGCCTCACGCTCTGGCTGTCGAATCTTCTGCTTGCGGGGCGTGACATCGCGAGTGCGCGCGCGGCCCTGCTGACAGCGATTTCGAACGCGCGCGGTCCGGTGGTCTTCGTTTCCAACGAAGTGGGCATGGGCATCGTGCCGGAAACGCCGCTCGGGCGTTCCTTCCGCGATGCGCAGGGCCAGCTCAACCAGGCTGTGGCGGCGGTTTTGCCGGAGGTGATTTTCGTCGCGGCGGGCCTGCCGCTTGTTCTCAAGACACAGGCCAAGGCGGGAGGTTGAGATGGGCGAAACCGATATCGATGCCCGCCACGCCGAGAAGATGAAGAAGCACAAGGCGGCGCGCGACAAGATCATGGCCACCAAGAACGATGAGCGCGGGCTTCTCATCGTCCATACCGGCGCGGGAAAGGGCAAGACCTCCGCCGCGCTCGGCATGGTGTTCCGCCATATCGCGTATGAGATGCCCGTGGCGGTGGTGCAGTTCACGAAATCACCGGATTGGGTGACGGGCGAGGCAATCCTGCTCCGCCGCTTCCCCGATCTCGTCACGCTCCACATCATGGGCGAGGGCTTTACCTGGGAAACGCAGGATCGTGCGCGTGATGTCGCCGCCGCCCGCGCGGCCTGGGAGAAGGCGAAAGACCTGATCCGCGATCCGCGCCACAAGCTCGTGCTGCTCGACGAGCTCAACATCGTGCTGCGCTACGATTATCTGCCCATCGAGGAAATCGTCGCGTTCCTGCGCGACGAGAAACCGGCAGACAAGCATGTGATCGTCACGGGGCGCAACGCCAAGCCGGAACTGATCGAAATCGCCGATCTCGTCACCGAGATGAACCTCGTGAAGCATCCTTTCCGCTCGGGTGTGAAGGCGCAGAAGGGTATCGAGTATTGAGCATGCGCAAGCCGGCGATCATGGTGCAGGCGACCGGCTCGAATGCCGGCAAATCCACCCTGGTCGCCGGGCTCTGCCGTGCTTTTACCCGGCGGGGTCTGGCGGTGCGGCCCTTCAAGCCGCAGAACATGTCCAACAATGCCGCCGCTACGCCCGATGGCGGCGAGATCGGCCGCGCGCAGGCGCTACAGGCGATGGCGGCCGGCATCGAGCCTTCGGTTCATATGAACCCGGTGCTGCTGAAACCCGAAAGCGAGACCGGCGCGCAGATCATCGTGCAGGGAAAGCGCTGGGGGACGCTCGTGGCGCGTGAATTCGGCGCGCGCAAGGGCGAGTTGCTACCCTTCGTGCTCGAGAGCTTCGCGCGCCTCGAGGCCGAGGCGGATCTCGTCATTGTCGAAGGGGCAGGCAGTCCGGCGGAGACCAATCTTCGCGCCGGCGATATCGCGAATATGGGTTTTGCCTGCGCTGCCGGCGTGCCGGTGATCCTTCTCGGCGACATCGATCGCGGCGGGGTCATTGCCAGCCTTGTCGGCACCCATGCGGTGCTTGAAGAGGCGGAACGCGCGATGATCCGCGCCTTCGCGATCAACAAGTTCCGCGGTGATGCGGCGCTTTTCGCGGCAGGAAGCACGGAGATTGCCCGTCGCACCGGCTGGCCGGCGCTGGGCATTTTGCCATTCTTCTCCGAAGCCGCCCGCCTGCCGGCGGAGGATGCGCTTGATCTCGCCCGCCCCGGCACAACGGGTGTGCGGCGGATGAAGATCGCGGTGCCCGTCATCCAGCGTATCGCGAATTTCGACGATCTCGATCCGCTCGGACAGGAGGAGGATGTCGAGCTGGTTCTCATCCGCCCCGGCGAGGCGCTGCCGGGCGATGCGGCGCTCGTGATTCTCCCCGGCTCGAAATCCACCATCGGGGATCTCGCCTTCTTCCGGGAACAGGGCTGGGATATCGACCTTGCCGCGCATATCCGGCGCGGCGGGCATGTTCTCGGGCTTTGCGGCGGCTTCCAGATGCTGGGCAAGGCGATTTCCGATCCGCAGGGGATCGAAGGCCCGGCGGGCTCTGTTGCGGGGCTCGGGCTGCTCGATATCGAGACGGTGCTCACGCCCGACAAGATCACACGGCCCATCGTTGCCTGCCACCTTTCCAGCGGCGCGATGGTCTCGGCCTATGAGATCCATCTTGGACGGAGCGACGGGCCGGATTGCGCGCGCGCCCTGTTCCGGCTTGACGGGCGCGATGAGGGCGCAACCTCCGCCGATGGGCGCGTGAGCGGCACCTATCTCCATGGGTTGTTCACGGAAGATGCTTTCCGCCGGGCCTGGCTCGCTGGTTTCGGCGTCACGGCACAGAATAGCTATCGCGCGGGGATCGAAGATGTGCTCGATCGCCTCGCGGATCATTGCGAAGCGCATCTTGATCTCGATGCAATGCTCGCGATCGCGCGCTCACGCCAAAGCTAGGGCGAGAAGGGCGACCAGCAGCGCTTCGAGCGCGCAGGCCGCCGCCATCACCTTGAGCGCGCGGTCGATATCCTCCGCGCCGATATCGCGGCGTCCGGAAGGGTTGAGGAAAGGGTCCTCCACCACCCGCGCGCCGTAACGGCGCGGGCCCGCCAGCGCGATGCCGAGGCCGCCGGCCATCGCGGCTTCCGGCCAGCCGGCATTGGGAGAACGATGGAGGCGGGCATCGCGCAACATGATCGCGGCGGCGCTGACCGGATTTTTCCCGACAACCGCCACCGCCAGCGCGATGAGAAACCCGGCAAGGCGCGCTGGAACGAGATTTACGAGATCATCGAGCCGCGCTGCCGCCCAGCCGAAAGCCTCGTAACGCGGGGAGCGATGGCCGATCATCGAATCCGCCGTATTAATGGCCTTGTAGAGCACCAGCCCCGGCAGGCCGAGAAGGCAGAACCAGAAAACCGGTGCGACCACGCCGTCGGAGAAATTCTCCGCGGTGGTCTCGATCGCCGCGCGCGACAGCGCCGCTTCGTCGAGGCTTTCAGGATCACGCCCCACCACCATGGCAATTTCGCGCCGCGCAGCGGCAAGTCCGTGCTGGGCCAGCGCATCGCGCACGCGGGCGACGTGATCGTAGAGGCTGCGCTGTGCGAGGAGAATTGAACCGGCAAGCCCGATCCAGAGCGGCGCGAAGGAAAGCTGGCTCAGCAGGTCCTGAAGCAGCACTCCGCCCAAAGCTGCAACGCCCAGCAGGAGCACCAGCGCGAGAACACCTTTCGCGCGGCGCATCGCGAAGCCTTCGCTCTCGTCGTTGAGGCGGCCATCCAGACGCCGGAGCAGCGCGCCGAACCACACGACCGGGTGCGGCCAGCGCCGCCAGATGCGGTCGGGATCGCCGATGATCGCGTCGGCGATGATCGCGATCAGCACGGCCGGAAGGATTTCACCGGAGAAGATCATCGGGACGCGAGCTTTTCGATCTGGGCGGCAAGGCGGTCCATGGCTTCCGGGAGCATCGGCCCGGCGCAGATCGTCAGCATTTCGGGGATTACGATCTGGCGTTCGGGCGGAAACAGGGCGGCCACGGCAGGGTGCAGGAGCATGGCACGGCCCTGATCCTCGGCGCGCCCATCATCGCGCGCAACCAGCAAGGCGTCCGGCTTGAGCGCCACCAGCGCCTCGAGCGGTACGAAGCCGCCGGAAGCGAGCCCGAGATCGGCGGCGGCATTGGCCAGCCCGGCCTGCGCGAGCAGATCCGAGACAAGGGAGCGCCGCCCGGAAACCCAGCCGCGACGGGAATAAGGGAGCACCCGGAGGCGGGTTTTCGTGGCGGCAGCGCGCAGACGCAAAAGCGCGGCATCGATCTCGGCGATGCGCCGTTCGGCGCCCTGTTCATTACCGAGAAGGCTGCCGGCGCGGCGGATTTCCTTCTTCGCCTCCTCGATGGTGGAGGCGAGGGGGAATTCCTCGATGCGGATGCCCTTTTCGCGCAGCATCGTGCGCGTCGCGCGCCGCGTGAAACTGCCCGCCAGCACCAGATCGGGGCGCATTACGAGAACTTCCTCGGCACTGCCGGAGAGCGCGGGAATGCCTGTGGCCCTGCCGGCGATCCAGGAGCGTGCTCCGTCATGCGCGTAAGGGCTGAGCCCGGCGATCTGGCCCGGCGCGGCGAGATCGACCAGCAACTGATCGGTGCACATGTTGATCGAGACGATCCGGGCGGGCGCGGCCAGTGCCGGCCCTGCCAGCATCAGCGCGAGAAGTCGCCATGTCGCAGCCCTCATGTTGCGACATCCCACGGCACGAGCAATGTCTCGCCGTTGATCTCGCCGCGCTGTGCGTGGATGCCGTATACATCGCGCAGGCGTTCTGTCGTGAGCACGCTATCCGGTGTGCCGAAGGCGGTGATTCTGCCTGCGGACATGAGCACGATATCATCCGCGAGCCGCGCGGCGAGGCCAAGATCGTGCATCACGGCGACGACCAGTGCGCCGTTCCGTGCTTCGGCCTGCAATTGGCGCATGACGGCGATCTGGTGGCGAGGGTCGAGCGAGGCGGTCGGCTCATCCGCCAGCAGGATCGGCGCTTCAACCGCCAGCGCGCGTGCCAGCATCAGCCGGGCGCGCTCTCCGCCCGAAAGCGTGTCGGCGGCTTGGGCGGCCAGATGGAGGGTTTCGGTCCGCCCCATGGCGCGGGTGATCGCGGCTTCATCGTCAGGCGTCGGCATGGCAGGGTCCGCGAGGCCATGCGGATAGCGCCCCAAAGCCGCGATCTCGCGCGCGGGCAGCGACCAGTGGATCTGGTGCCCTTGCGGGAGATAGGCGATCCGCCGGGCGCGTATGGCGCGAGGCAGGGAGGAAAGGGGCTGGCCTTCGAGCCGGACCTCGCCCTCGAAAGGGAGAAGGCCCGCAAGAGCGCGCAGCAAGGTGGTCTTTCCCGCGCCATTGGGGCCGATCAGCGCGACAAGGCGGCTGCGCGCGAACGAGAGGGTGACATCGCGCACGATCTCGCGCCCGGCCAGCCGGATCGTCACGCCGGAGGTCTCGAGAGGCGCGGCGTTGCTCATGCCGCCCCTCCCGCAAGGCGCCGTCTTTCGACGAGGATCAACCAGAGGAAGAACGGAACGCCGATGATCGCGGTCAATACGCCGACCTTGATGTCGCTTGTCGCCGGGATCAGCCGGACCGCGATATCCGCCGCGAGCAGGAGCGCGCTGCCGCAAAGCATCGCCGGAAGAAGCAGCCGCGCCGGGTCCTGTCCGAGCGTGAGGCGCATCAGATGCGGCGCGACAAGCCCGATGAAAGCGATGGTGCCGGCGACGGCGACGCTGGCACCGATACCGGCCGCGATCGCGACGATCATGACGAGGCGCAGCCGCGCGACATCGACGCCGAGGCTTTCCGCCGCTTCCTCGCCCAAGCTGAGCGGGCGCAAGGCGGCGGCATGGACGAAAAGCAGCGCACCCGCGAAAAGAATGAAGGGCAGCGCCATCGTGACATGGCGCATGGAGCGGTCCTCAAGCGAGCCCATGAGCCAGAAAGCAATTTCCAACGCCGCGAACGGGTTTGGGGCAAGATTCATCGCCAGCGCCGTGCCGGCACCGGCCAGCGCGGAAATGGCCAATCCCGCCAGGATCAGCACCAGGATGTTCGCCCTGCGCCCGGCGATCACGACAAGCAGGAAAACCGAGGCGAAGGCGCCCAGGATCGCGGCTACCGGCAATCCCCAGGAGAGGGTATCGTTCAGCCCGAGCGAAATGGTCGTAACGGCGGCGAAAGCCGCGGCCTGCGGCGCGCCGAAAAGGGAAGGGGCCGCGAGAGGGTTGCGCAGGAGCCCCTGCATCGCGGCTCCGCCAAGCCCTGCCATGCCGCCGATGGCAAGCGCGAGGATCGCGCGCGGCAGGCGGATCTCGAAAATGATGATGCGTGAAGCACCTTCCGCCATTCCACTAAAAGCCGCGATCACCTCCCGAAGCGGGAGCCGCGCCGGGCCGATGGACAGCGAGACGACAAACAGGATGGCAACAAGAACAGCGAGGAGAATGACCGTCAGTTTTCGCTTCAGGCCCTGCCGCTGCAACACGCTCCGCAATGGGATTTCCGAAGGCGTCATCATCTTCTCCATCCGCGCTGGTAGCACGGCCAAAAGCGCGCTGACTAGCCATCTCCGCGGCGGTTGAGGGCGCAAAAATTAGACTAAAGGCTTGTTGACGTACGCCAAAAATCGAAATTTTTGGCATTTTAGTTCAAGAAGAGGCGGAAAACAGGCATTTTGTTGTCTTCTCCTATTTTGATGACGAGCAGAACAAGATTGCCTCTTTTTTGCACTCCTGAACTATGCAAGTTTGCGCCGCATGCGGCCTAAGCCGTGACTGAAAAGGGGGAGGTCCCATGAGCATTCATCAATTCATCCGAGGTTTTCTGCCAGCAATCGGCCTTGCTGCCAGCCTGATGGCGGCAAGCGCGCAGGTGACTTTCAACCGCGGCTATGACGGCGACCCCGAGACGCTCGATCCGCACAAGACCTCGACAACATCCGAGGCGCATCTCCTGCGCGACCTTTTCGAGGGCCTGGTGATCCATGACGCCAAGGGCGAAGTGAAGCCGGGCGTTGCAGAGAAATGGTCGGTCTCCGCCGATGGCAAGGTCTACACCTTCAACCTGCGCGCCAACGCCAAGTGGTCGAACGGCGATCCCGTGAAGGCGCAGGATTTCGAATTCTCGTTCAAGCGCATCATGGACCCGGCGACCAGCGCGAAATACGCGAATATGCTCTACCCGATCCTCAATGCCGAAGCCTTCAACAAGGGCAAGGGCAAGACGGCCGCCGATATGGGCGTCAAGGCCGTCGATGACCGGACCCTCCAGATCACGCTTGAGCGCCCGACCGCTTACTTCCTCGAGCTGCTGACGCATCAGACCGGCACGCCGGTTCACCCCGCCTCGGTGCAAAAGCACGGCGCCGATTTCGTGAAGCCGGGTAATCTTGTCTCGAACGGCGCCTTCACGCTGGTCGAGAACGTACCCAACTCGCATATCAAGATGACGAAAAACGCGCAGTTCCACGATGCCGCGAACGTCAAGATCGATGTCGTGAACTTCATCCCGCACAAGGACACGGCTGCTGGTGTGCGCCGCTTCATGGCGGGCGAGCTGCATGTTACCGGCGATATCCCCGCGGACCAGATCAAGTTCCTGCGCGAGAAGCTCGGCAAGCAGGTTTCGGTCGCGCCGTATCTGGGCACCTATTACTTCGCGTTCAACATGTCGAAGGCCCCGTTCAACGACAAGCGCGTGCGTCAGGCCCTGAACATGGTCATCGACCGTGAGTTCCTGGCCGAGCAGGTGTTCCAGAACACGATGGTGGCGGCCTATTCGTTCGTGCCGCCGGGTATCGCCAATTATGTCGGCGAGAAAGCGCCGACCTACCCGTTCCAGAGCAAGTCGATCATCGATCGCGAGGATGCCGCCAAGAAGCTGCTCGCCGATGCCGGCTTCGGACCGAACAAGAAGCTCAAGGTCGAGATCCGCTACAACATGACGGACAACAACCGCGCCGCGGCGGTTGCGATCGCCGATATGTGGAAGCAGATCGGCGTCGAGACCACCTTCATCAACACGGATGCGAAGACCCATTTCGCGCATCTGCGTGACGGCGGCGATTTCGATGTCGCGCGCGCTGGCTGGATCGGCGATTATTCCGACCCGCAGAACTTCCTCTTCCTCGTCCAGTCGGACAATCCGGGCTTCAATTACGCGAAGTTCAAGAACGCCGATTACGACAAGCTGATGAAGGACGCCGAGAACGAGGTCGATTCCAAGAAGCGCGCCGAGATTCTCGCCAAGGCGGAAGCGATCTTCGTCGATGAAGTGCCCTATGCCAGCCTGCTGTTCTATTCGAACCGCGAGCTGATCTCGGACAAGGTCTCGGGCTTCATCCCGAACCTGCGCGGCGCGCACGCCACGCGCTTCGTTTCGATCAAGCAGTAACTCCGAACCGGCGCCGCGCGATCAACACGTGCGGCGCCATTCGGATTTGAAAACCCATGCTATCCTTCATTTTTCGCCGGTTCCTCACCGCGATCCCGACTTTGTTCGTGGTCGTGACCCTTTCGTTTTTCCTGATGCGTGTCGCGCCCGGCGGACCGTTCGATCTTGAGCAGCCGCTCGAGGCGAAAATCATGGAAAATCTCCAGCGCGCCTATGGGCTCGATCGCCCGCTCGTCGAGCAATATCTGCGCTATCTGGGCAATCTCGTTCAGGGCGATTTCGGCCCGTCCTTCTTCATCCGCGATTTCACCGTCGCCGAGATCTTCATGAAGGGCCTGCCGGTTTCGATGACGCTTGGCGCGATGGCCATTTCCATTGCCCTGGTTGTTGGCTCGCTTCTGGGCTCGCTCGCCGGCCTTCGTCAGAATACGGGGACGGATTACGCCGTGGTTGGCCTCGCGACCGCCGGCGTGACAATTCCTCCTTTCGTCGTCGCGCCTATCCTTCAGATCGTTTTCGGCCTCATGCTGGCCTGGTTGCCCGTGGGTGGGTGGAATAACGGCGCGCCGCAGAATCTCATCCTGCCGGTCATCGTGCTCGCGCTGCCTCAGATCGCCATCGTCGGTCGCATGACCCGCGCCTCGATGATCGAGGTGCTGCGCGCCGATCATATCCGCACCCTGCGCTCGCTGGGCATGCCGACGACGACGATTGTCGGGCACGCGCTGCGTGCTGCCCTGTTGCCGGTCGTCTCCTATCTCGGTCCGGCGGCTGCGGCGCTGCTGACCGGCTCGGTCGTTGTCGAGACGATTTTCGGCCTGCCCGGAATTGGCCGTTACTTCGTCGAAGGCGCGCTCAACCGCGATTATACGCTCGTCATGGGCACCGTGGTCGTGGTGGCGATTTTCGTCCTGTTCTTCAATCTCGTGGTCGACATCCTCTATGCGCTGCTCGACCCGCGCGTCCGCTACGAGTAAGTCATGAGTGCTGCTTCAACCACGACGCAGGCGGTAGGCCGCTCGCTCTGGGCCGATGCCCGGGTGCGCCTGCTGCGCAACAGGGCCGCCATGGCGAGCCTCATTTTCCTTGGGCTGATGACGATTGCCTGCCTGATCGGTCCTTATGTGACCGGGCATGCCTTCGATCGGGTCTATTCCGATTACGTGAAGGTCGAGGCATCGCTTGCGGCGCATCCCGCGCCGGAGGCGATCGGGCCGGCGCTGGACCGGGTGGCGGCTCGGCTTCGTGCCAAGGTCGATGATTTCAAGGTCGCCAACGATGTCGCGACCGTGACGCTGATTGGCATCCGCCCGATCGACGAGCGCTCGCTGGCGCTGTTCGAGCGTTCGGATCTTTTCCATGCGGCGAAGATCGTCGAGAAGCTGGATGAGGGCAAAAAGCTCGTCGTCTCGGTTCCCGTCGAACGCAATTACTTCTTCTTCGGCACCGACGGCAACGGCCGTGATCTTCTCACGCGCACGTTGATCGCCGGGCGGGTGAGCCTTGCCATCGGGTTGCTCGCGACCTTCGTCGCGATCACTATCGGCGTGACTTACGGCGCGGTTTCC
This sequence comes from Pseudomonadota bacterium, assembly GCA_020161575.1. GTDB lineage: Bacteria > Pseudomonadota > Alphaproteobacteria > Rhizobiales > Beijerinckiaceae > Rhabdaerophilum. The sequence continues at coordinate 143,986 of JAIUNR010000002.1, read as the reverse complement.
GGGTTTTTCGGCGGGCGTGTCGATGTGCTGATGATGCGCGCGGTGGATGTTCTCTATTCGCTGCCCTTCATCTTCTTCGTCATCATGCTGGTCGTGTTCTTCGGGCGGAATTTCGTTCTGATGTTTCTCGCCGTCGGCGCGGTCGAATGGCTCGACATGGCCCGCATCGTGCGCGGGCAGACATTGTCGCTGAAGCGCCGCGAATTCGTGCAGGCGGCGGAGGTGCTCGGCGTTCCGACATCGGGCATTCTCAAGCGGCACATCGTGCCGAACACGCTCGGCCCGGTGATCGTCTATACGACGCTGCTGGTGCCGCGCGTGATCCTGCTCGAAAGCTTTCTCTCCTTCCTCGGCCTTGGTGTCCAGGAGCCGATGACAAGCTGGGGTGTCCTGATTTCGGATGGCGCGCGCAATATCCAGGGCGCCACCTATATGCTGGTTTTCCCAGCCCTGTTCCTCACCACGACGCTGTTCTCGTTGAATTTCATCGGCGACGGCCTGCGCGATGCGCTCGACCCGAGGGATCGTTGAGATGAGGGATGTTTCCATGACCAATCCGGTTCTCTCGATCCGGGACCTGCATGTCCGTTTCCGCACCAATTCGGGCGAGGTTCATGCCGTCAAAGGCATCTCGCTCGATATCGCCAAGGGTGAAACCCTGGCGATTGTGGGCGAATCCGGTTCAGGCAAGAGCCAGACGATGCTGGCTTCGCTGGGGCTTCTGGCCTCGAACGGCGTCGTCACCGGCTCGGCAACTTTGGGCGGCGACCAGCTCATCGGTGCGTCCAACAGCTTCCTGAACACGATTCGGGGCCGCAAGGTCACGATGATCTTCCAGGAGCCGATGACCTCGCTCGACCCGCTCTTCACCATCGGCGACCAGATCGTCGCGGTGATCCGCCGCCATCGCAAGGTGAGCCGGAGCGAGGCGAAGGCCGAGGCGATCGAGCATCTCAAGCGGGTAAAAATACCGACGCCGGAAGACCGGTTCGATGCCTATCCGCATGAAATGTCGGGTGGACAGCGCCAGCGCGTGATGATCGCGATCGCGCTCGCCAACCGGCCCGACCTGCTGGTGGCGGACGAGCCGACCACGGCGCTCGATGTCACCATCCAGGCAGAGATCCTCGACCTTCTCGCCGAGTTGCAGCGCGAGCTGGGCATGGCCATCGCCTTCATCACGCATGATCTCGGCATCGTGCGGCGCTTCGCCAACCGCGTCGCGGTGATGCGCTATGGAGAGGTGGTGGAGACGGGGCCGACTTCCGAGGTTTTCGCCAAGCCCAAGCATCCCTATACGCAGATGCTGCTGGATGCCGAGCCGAAAGGCTCGAAGCCGCCGGGGCCGGCCGATGCGCCGGTCATCCTCAAGGGCGATGATGTGAAGGTGCATTTCGCGCTCCGCTCCGGCTTCCTCGGAAGGGGTGGCAAGGTCGTCAAGGCGGTGGACGGGGTGAGCTTCGCTCTCAAGCGTGGCGAGACCATCGGCATCGTGGGCGAATCGGGTTCGGGAAAATCCACCCTGGGCCGCGCGGTGCTGCAGCTCTACCCGGCCTCGGGCATGATCCGCTTCGAGGACCGTGCGCTTACCGGGCTCACGCGTGACGAGCTGCGCCCGCTGCGCCGTTCGCTCCAGCTTGTGTTCCAGGACCCGTATGGTTCGCTCTCTCCGCGCATGACCGTGGGGCAGATCATCACGGAAGGCCTGCTGGTTCATGAACCGACGATCTCCGCCTCCGAGCGTGATCGCCGCGCAGGTCAGGCGCTGGAGGAGGTGAGCCTCGATGCAGGCTTGCGCAACCGCTTCCCGCACGAGTTCTCGGGCGGTCAGCGTCAGCGTATCGCGATTGCCCGCGCGATGATCCTGAAGCCGAAGCTTGTCATCCTCGACGAGCCGACTTCGGCGCTCGATCGTTCGGTGCAGCGTCAGATCGTGGAATTGCTGCGCGATCTTCAGGAAAAGAACGGGCTTTCCTACCTCTTCATCAGCCACGATCTCGCGGTCGTGCGCGCCATGTCGGACACGATCATGGTGATGAAGGACGGAAAGGTGGTGGAAGCGGCGGCAACCGAAACGCTGCTGAAAAATCCGCGCGAAGCCTATACCCAGCGCCTGCTGGCGGCGGCGCTGACCGATCTGCACGCAGCATGACAGAAGGGCCGGCAGCGATGCCGGCCTTTTCAGTCGCGCCTTTTCAGTCGATCTGGGGCTCCGGGATGCGATAGGCTGTGGTGAGTTTGATCCTCTCCATCGCGAAGCGTGACGTCACGTTCTTGAGCGGGAAAAGGTCGATCAGCCGCTTGTAGAAGCCGTCATAAGCGGCCATGTCCTCGACCACCACGCGCAGCATGTAATCAACATCGCCGGCCATGCGATAAAGCTCGATCACCTCCGGCATTGCCGAGACGGTGGAGGCAAAACGGTTGAGCCAGGCGCTCGAATGCTCGCCGGTCTCGATCTGAACAAACACCGAAAGACCGAGGCCAACCTTCTCGGGCGCGATGAGCGCAACACGGCGCAGGATCACGCCGGAGGCTTCGAGTTTCTGCACGCGCTTCCAGCACGGTGTCTGGGAAAGGCCGACCTTGTCCGCGAGTTCCGCGAGCGAGATGGTCGCATCCTTCTGCAAGGCAGTGAGGATCTTGCGATCGATGGCATCGAGCGAGGCACGGGCGGACATGGTAGAGACTTTCGAGCTTGCGACAGCAACGGGAGCCGGAGACTAGCGGGGCTGCACCGCGATGTCGAACGTGAAGAGGAAATTACGCCGCACCGCGCACCGGCTCGGCGAGGGGGCTCGAAATCGCCTCGCTATTGCGCGCGCGGAAGGCCGCGCCGATCATGATCAGCATCGGTCCCTCCATTTCGGCGGAAGCGATCGCGGCGCCAAGGGTGTCGAGGGTTGCGGCGATGCGGGTCTCATCCGGGCGCGTCGCGTTGATCACCGCGATCGCGGGCGTGGAGCCGGGAAGGCCCTCCGTCATGGCGCGCGCCGCGAAGGCGGGGAACGTTTTCTTGGGCATGTAAAGAATCGTGCTCGCCTTGGGATCGCCAAGCGCGGCTGCCGAGAGATCGACCGGGAGATTGCCGGCCTCGTCATGTCCGGTGACGAACTGGATACGACGCGCGATCCGCCGTTCGGTGAGTGACACGCCAAGCGTGGCCGCAGCCCCCTGCGCGCTGGTGATCCCCGGCACGATCCGGGTGGGGATGCCGGCCTCGTGGCAAGCATCCAGTTCTTCGGCAAGGCGACCGAAGATGGCCGGGTCGCCCGATTTGAGGCGCACGACATGACGTCCGTTGCGCGCGAGCGAGACCATCAGCGCGTTGATCTCCTCCTGCTTGCAGGAAGGGCCGTGCCCCTTTTTTCCGACCAGCATCCGCTTGGCCTCGCGCCGCGCGAGATCGAGGATTTCCGGTGCGACGAGATCGTCGAAAAGGATGATATCGGCGCTCTGAAGGGCGCGCACCGCCTTCAGCGTCAGCAGGTCGGGATCGCCGGGGCCGGCGCCGACGAAGGTGACCTGCCCACGCGGGCGGTCGGTGTCGGCGTCGAGGCCGGCGAGCAGATCGGCAAGGTCAGAGGGTTCTGGCGCTTCTTCTGGCTTCGCCAGTGCCATTTTCGTGAAGGCTTCCCAGAAGCGGCGCCGGCGGGCGAAGGCGGGCGCGCGTTCGGTCACGGCGCTCCGCCAATCCCGTGCGGCCTCGGCCCAGCTTTTGAGGCCACGCGGCAGAAGCGCCTCGATCTTGGCGCGAATGGCCTGTGCGAAGACGGGCGCCGCGCCATCGGTCGAGATCGCCACGAGCAGCGGCGAGCGGTTCACGATGGATCCGAACTGGAAATCGCAGAATTCGGGCCGGTCGATCACATTGACCGGAATGCCGCGTGCGTGGGCCGCGGCGGCGAAGGCTGCGGCTTCCTCGTTGTCTTCCGCTTCGGCGAGCGCGAGGGCGGCGCCGTCGAGATCCTCGGGTGCCCAATGGCGCGGCTGCGGGAACAAGCCCCCGCCGGGTTGCGGGCTCAACCCTTCGAGATTTACTGGCAGATCCGGTGCGAAGAGATGCAGCTCGGCACCGGCGGCGAGGATCAGCTCGGCTTTCCACAAAGCAGCCTCTCCCGCCCCGGCCAGCACGACCTTCCGCCCGGCCAGTTTGTGAAAGACAGGGAGGGTCGCAATCGGAGCGATACGCGCGGCGGCGGTTTCGGGTTTGCGCGCGGACATGATCAGTTCCTCCCGATGCTCGGCGGCATGGTCAGCCCCCAGAGAATGGCCAGCAGCAGCAGGGCGGCGAAAAACCAGAATTCCGGGCGCGCGAAAGCCGGGCCTCTCATATGCCAGCTCCGTCGGTATGGCCCGCCGGCCGGTCCTTCAGCCCGAAGCGGCTTTTCGCCCAGGCGCGCTCGTGGAAATAATAGAGCACGATCTTCGTGATCACTTCCGTCGCCCCGATCGCGGCGGCGATCTTCACGCTCGCGGTGAAGAGATAGGAGAGCAGGAAGGTATCGAGCGTGCCGGTGACGCGCCATGAAATGGCCTTGGCGATCGAACGCTTGTGCCCTTCATTCGAACCGCCGCCCCAGCGAGCGAACCTGCCGAGCAGGCGGGTCAGCGTGCGGGTGGGGATCTCTGGCGCGGGAAGGCCGCGTGGCGCGCCGGCATCGATCAAACCCAAAGCCACCGTGGCATTGGTCAGGCGATCGATCAGGATGAAGCTGCCCAACTCGCGGTTGACGGCGTAATTCGTCGCCACGATCGCACGGTCAAGTTCGAGCGTGACGAGGCCGATGCCGTTCATCGCGATGCTCTCGGCCTCGACGATTCCGTAACCGTTGATGTCGATGGCGTGATGGAGCGCATCGAGCCGCGCATTTGCCTGCTGGGAGGCAAGGCGCAGTACGTAATGCGCGCCGGGCTTCAGTGCTTCTTCGCCCATCCAGAGCAGGCGGGCGGTGATCTCGCGCCGGGCGAGGAGGGCGTCGCTCTCGCGCGTGATGACATCGCCGCGCGAGACATCGATTTCGTCGCTCAGAACGAGGGTCGGAACCTCGCCGGCGATCGCCTCGTCCTTGTCGCCATCCGCGGTCACGATCCGCGCGATGCGGCTTTTGGTTCCGCTTGGCAGGACACGGATCGCATCGCCGGGATGCAGGGTGCCGGAATGGATCACGCCCGCGAAGCCACGAAAATCCTGATCGGGGCGGTTGACCCATTGGACCGAGAAGCGGAAAGGCCCCTCTGTTTCCGGCGCCACCTCGACCGTCTCGAGCAATTCGAGCAGGCTGGGGCCGGAATACCAGGGCATGGCCGAAGAGCGGGTCGCGATATTGTCGCCCTCGCGCGCGGAAACCGGCACGATGGTGATGCCGCTGAAGGCGAGCCCTTTCGCCAGCGTCTGGAAATCCGCCGCGATCGCCTCGAAGGTCTCGCGGGAATAGCCGACAAGATCCATCTTGTTGACCGCCACAAGTGCATGGCGGATGCCGAGCATCGAGGCGATGAAGGCGTGGCGGCGGGTCTGCGTGAGCAGCCCCTTGCGTGCGTCGATCAGCAGGATCGCGAGATCGGCGGTCGAGGCGCCGGTCGCCATGTTGCGGGTATATTGCTCGTGGCCTGGCGTATCCGCCACGATGAAGGCGCGCTTCTTCGTCGCGAAATAGCGATAGGCGACATCGATGGTGATGCCCTGTTCGCGCTCGGCGGCGAGGCCATCGACCAGCAGCGCGTAATCGCGCCCGCCGCCCAGGGTCCCAAGCTTCTCCGAATCGCGGTCGAGGGCCGCGAGTTGATCCTCGGGCACCGCATCGGCTTCGAAAAGGAGGCGGCCGATCAGCGTCGATTTGCCGTCATCCACCGAGCCGCATGTCAGGAAGCGCAGCAGCGAGGCGGGACGGCCTGCCGGCGCGCGAAGCGGAGCGATGGCGCTGCCGGGAAGGATCGGTGCGGCGGCATTCATCGGAAATCGTCCTGCATCAGAAATAGCCTTCCTGCTTCTTCTGCTCCATGGAGGAGGAGCCATCGTGGTCGATGATGCGGCCCTGCCGCTCCGAGGCGCGCGAGGCCGCCATTTCCGCGATGATCTCCTCGAGATTGGCCGCTTCGCTCTCGATAGCGCCCGTGAGCGGGTAGCAGCCGAGCGTGCGGAAACGGACGGAGCGTTGCTCCACCACCTCGCCGGGCAGGAGTTCGAGCCGCTCGTCGTCGCGCATGATCAGCGCGCCGCCCCGGCTCACCACCGGGCGGGGTTTGGCGAAATACAGCGGCACGACGGGGATGTTCTCCTGCGCAATATAGGCCCAGACATCGCCCTCCGTCCAATTGGAGAGCGGAAAGACGCGCAAGGTCTCGCCGGGGCGCAGCCGGGTGTTGTAGAGCGCCCAGGGCTCCGGCCGCTGGCTCTTGGGGTCCCAGCGATGGCCGGGCGCGCGCAGGGAGAAGACACGCTCCTTGGCGCGGCTTTTCTCCTCGTCGCGCCGCGCGCCGCCGAAGGCCGCGTCGAACTTGTAGAGGTCGAGCGCCTGCTTGAGCCCTTGCGTCTTCATCACATCCGTGTGGAGGCGCGAGCCGGAGGCGATCGGGTTGATCCCCGCCTTCACGCCCTCCTCGTTGATATGGACGATAAGCTTCACGCCGAGCCGTCTGGCGGTCTCGTCGCGGAAGGTGATCATCTCCCGGAACTTCCAGGTCGTATCGACATGGAGCAGCGGGAACGGGGGTTTGGCCGGATAGAAGGCCTTCATCGCCAGATGCAGCAGCACCGAGGAATCCTTGCCGATCGAATAGAGCATCACCGGGTTCTCGGTGGTGGCTACCGTTTCGCGCAGGATGAAGATCGCCTCCGCTTCGAGGCGCTCGAGATGCGAGAGGGGTCTCATGCTGAAGCCTCGGCTGGATTGCCACGTGTCAGCTTGCCGTCGGCACCGACATGCAGGCCGCATTCCTTCTGCGCTTCCTGCTCCCACCACCAGCGGCCTGCGCGTTCTGGCTCGCCGGGGCTGATCGCACGGGTGCAGGGCGCGCAGCCGATGGAGAGAAAGCCCTGCTCGTGCAGCGGGTTAACCGGTACGTTGCGGCGCCGGGCTTCCTCGCGCACGCGCTCGCGGCTCCAGTCGAGCAGCGGATTGGCCTTGATCAGCCCGCGCGCCCGGTCGATCTCGACAAAATGGAAAGCGCCGCGATTGGCGGATTGATCGGCGCGCAGGCCCGTGATCCAGCCGCCTGCACCGGCAAGCGCGCGTTCGAGCGGCTCGATCTTACGCACATCGCAGCAGGCCTTGCGCGCTTCGATACTGTCGCGGAAGCCGTCGATTCCCTGTTCGGCCACAAGCGCTTCCAGCGCGACCCGATCCGGGTAATGCGCCACGATCCGGCACTGGTAGCGCGCCTCGGTCTCGGTCCAGAGCGCGTAGGTCTCCGGGAAGAGGCGGCCGGTATCGAGCGTCGCGATGGTGATATCGAGGCCGGCTTCCGCGATGATCGCGGTCAGGAGCTGATCCTCGATGCCAAGGCTTGAGGTAAAGACGAGCTTTCCCGGCAGGGATTGGCGCAGGGTCTTGAGCCGTTCTTCCGGCGCGAGAGGCGCGAAAGCTGTATCGAGTTCATGGGCGAGAGCATCGAGCATGGCTCATCCTTCCCCGCGCCGTGCGCGCCGGCGTTCGAGAATGTTTCCGGGCTGGTCATAGCCGCGCTGGTAGGAGAGCGAGCGTTGCGCCAGCGCTGCCTGCCATTGCGGCTCGGGCTGGCGCGCGGCGTTGGCGGCGGGCAGCTCGATCTCGTCGAAGCCACAGGCCAGGGCGTAATGGAACTGATCCGCGATCAGCGGCCCCACCGCGCGTAACGTGCCCGTGAAGCCCAGGGCGCGCAGCTGTTTCGCGAGGGAATAGCCGCGGCCATCGCCATAGGCCGGAAAGGCGATGGCGATCAGCGCGAGGCGGTCGAAATGCGGCAGAAGCGCTTCCGCCTTCACCGTATTGGCGATTTCGACGCCGATCTCGCCATTCGAGGCGAGTGCATTTTCCAGCGTGTCGAGCGGGACGAGGCGTGGCGCGCTCGTTTCCAGGTCGCGGCGGAAGCGATCAGGCTTCAGTCCCTCGCGGGTGACGAGGGTGATTGCGGTCTCAGGCGGCATCATGCACCTCCTTCGCGAGCGCGCTCTTGAAAGCGGCGGGGCCGAGGCGGCGCACTGCATCGGAGAAGCTTTCGCCGCTCTCGCGCGTATCGAGATAGCGCGCGACGATGCGCTCGATCGCATCGGGCACTTCATCCGCACTGAGGCCGGGGCCGAGAATATCGCCAAGCGCGGCCTTCTCGCCGGGATCGCCGCCCAGCGTGATCTGATAGGATTCCTTGCCGCTCTTCTCGAGCCCGAGGATGCCGATCGCGCCGACATGGTGATGACCGCAGGCATTGATGCAGCCGGAGATCTTGATCGGCAGCGGCCCGATCTCGCGCTGGCGCACGGGGTCTGCAAAGCGCGTCGAGATCGCCTGGGCGATCGGGATGGAGCGCGCGGTCGCGAGCGCGCAGTAATCGAGACCGGGGCAGGCGATGATATCGGTAATCAGCCCGGCATTGGCGGTCGCGAGATCCGCCGCGACAAGCGCCTTCCACACCGCGAAGAGATCGGCCTTGCGCACATGCGGCAGGACAAGGTTCTGGATATGCGTGGCGCGCGCCTCGTCGAAGGAATAGCGCTCGGCAAGGTCGGCCACCACGCGCATCTGATCGGCGGTGATGTCGCCCGGCGCGCCGCCGATCGGCTTCAGCGAGATGGTGAGCGCGGCATAGCCCGGCACGCGATGAGGAAAGGTGTTGGCCTCCACGAAAGCCGCGAAATCGGGGTTGGCGGCGCGGGCGGCCTCGAAAGTTCCGCTTTCCGGCAGCAGGTTCTCATAGGCCGGGGCAGCGAAATAGGCGGCGATGCGCGCCTGTTCCGCCGGATCGGCGTTGATGCTCGGCCCGTCGAGCCGCGCGAATTCCGCCTCGACGCGCGCGCGGAATTCCTCGATCCCGATTTCGTGGACGAGGATCTTGACCCGCGCCTTGTATTTGTTGTCGCGACGCCCTTCGAGATTGTAGACACGCATCAGCGCTTCGAGATAGGCGAGCAGATCGCCCTTCGGCAGGAATTCGCGCACCACCTTCGCGATCATCGGCGTGCGACCGAGCCCGCCGCCGACAAGGATCTCGTAGCCGACTTCCCCGCTGGCGGGATGGCGGACGATGCGGATGCCGATATCGTGCACACGCACGGCGGCGCGATCCTCGGCCGCGCCGGTCACCGCGATCTTGAACTTGCGGGGGAGGTAGGAAAATTCAGGGTGCGCGCTCGACCATTGGCGGATTAGCTCCGCCAGCGGGCGCGGGTCCTCGATCTCATCCGCCGCGACCCCCGCGAAATGATCCGCCGTCACGTTGCGGATGCAATTGCCGGAGGTCTGGATCGCGTGCATCTCGACATCGGCAAGAAGCCCGAGAATATCGGGCACGTCCTTCAGCTTCGGCCAGTTGAACTGGATATTCTGCCTTGTGGTGATATGGCCGTAGCCGCGATCATATTCTTCCGCGATGCGCGCGAGCTGGCGCAACTGCGCGGCCCTGAGCGTGCCATAGGGGATCGCGACGCGCAGCATATAGGCGTGGAGCTGGAGATAGAGCCCGTTCTTCAGCCGGAGCGGACGGAACTCATCTTCGGCGAGGGAGCCATCCAGCCGCCGCGCGACCTGATCGCGGAACTGCGCGACCCGCTCGCGGACAAAGGCTTCGTCGAATTCGTCATAGCGGTACATGGTTCACCTCTTGCCCGGCACGGCGTATTCCGCCTGCTTGCCGAGATCGGGCCGGTTGCTCGGGCCGGAAATCTTGAAACGTTCGCGAAAATGCCGTGGAACCGGGAGACCGTCGGCGTCGAGCGCGACATCGACGAGATAGGCGTCGACGACCTCGTTGCGGGCCATGGCGGCCTTCGCCTCCGTGTCCAGCCGCTCCGCGCCTTCGGTATCGTGCACCACCAGCGCGGCGCGCGGGTCGCGCGTCCAGCCGGCGCGCGTACGGAAGACCACCTCGCCCTCCAGAAGGTCATTGGCGAGCAGGATCACCGGCAAGGGCGGAAGCTTCGGCGCGGCCATCACGCCGCCTCCGCTTTTGTCGAGACCTGAAGGCGTTGCTGAAGTTCGGTGGAGGAGGTCGTGTACTGGAAGCGCAGCTTCTCATCCGGGCGGACCACCTTGAAGGCGGCATGGCTCGCGAGGGCGGCCTCATGGAAACCCGAGAGGATGAGCTTCAGCTTGCCGGGATAGTAATTGATGTCACCGATGGCAAAGACGCCTGGTGTCGAGGTCTGGAATTTCTCGGTGTCGACACGGATCTGCTTGCCCTCCGCGAGATCGAGCCCCCAATCGCCGATCGGGCCGAGTTCGATGTTGAGGCCATAGAAGGCAAGCAACCGCTCCGCTGGCACCGTGACTGTCTCCGTACCCGCCTTGATCCGGATGGTGGAGAGGCGCCCCGCCTCGCCTTCGAGCGCGGAAAGGTCACCCTGAACGAAGCGCACCTTCCCGGCGGATTCGAGTTCGCGCATCTTCGCGACGGAGGCCGGCGCGGCGCGGAAACGGTCCGAGCGGTGAACGAGGGTGAGTGATTTTGCTTCGCTCGCGAGATTGTTTGTCCAGTCGAGGGCGGAATCGCCGCCGCCGGCGATCACGATATCGCGGCCCTTGAACTCGGCGCGGTTACGCACGGCGTAGAAAATCGAGCGGCCCTCATAGGCCTCCAGCCCGTCGAGCTTCGGCTTGCGCGGCGTGAAGGAGCCGGCGCCGGCCGCGATGAACACTGCGCCTGCCTCCAGGCTGTTGCCGGCATCCGTCTCGACCACGAAGATGCCGTCCTCACGCCGTGTGATCTGCGAGACCTGTTGGCCGAGCCGGAATTCAGGCTTGAACGGCGCGATCTGCTCCATGAGCTTATCGGTGAGTTCCTGCCCGGAGATCACGGGCCAGGAGGGGATGTCGTAGATCGGCTTCTCGGGATAGAGTTCGGCGCATTGCCCGCCGGGCTTGTCGAGCGTGTCGATCAGCACCGCGTTGAGGCCCAGCAGGCCCAGTTCAAACACGGCGAAAAGTCCCGTAGGTCCGGCGCCGATGATCGCGACATCGAAACGGGAGGAAGCGGAGGAAGGCATGGCGGCTATCTCGTTCGTTTAATCGAACGAACGGTAGAGAGTAGCGGACAAACCTGCAATGCAGGGAGGCGATGGCCTGCTTCTCTTGTTTCGTCGCGCGGGAGAATTTTCTTTTCCGCGAATTGTTCGCGCCCGAACGGCGTGCAAGATTTGCCTCACCGAACGGGACGATTCCCGAACCACAATCCCAAGGAGCACTTCATGGACAATCGCAGCGAGATCTGGCGCCGCGTGGACGAGGTGAAAGCGCGCTTCATCGCGCTCTCGGACCGCGTCTGGGGCATGCCGGAAATCTGCTACACCGAGGCGCGTTCGATGGCCGAACACGCGGCGGAACTTAAACATCAGGGTTTCCGGGTCACGGAAGGCGTGGCCGGAATCCCCACCTCGGTGATCGGCGAGGCGGGCGAAGGCGGGCCTGTCATCGCCATTCTCGGCGAATACGATGCGTTGCCGGGGCTCAGCCAGGAATCGGGTGTCGCCGAGCACAAGCCAATCGAGAAGGATGGCCACGGCCATGGCTGCGGGCACAATCTTCTGGGTTCCGCTGCCATGCTGGCCGCGACGGCAGTGAAGGACTATCTGGCAGCCAACAAGCTTCCCGGCCGCGTGCGGTATTACGGATGCCCCGCGGAGGAAGGTGGCGCGGCCAAGGCCTTCATGGTGCGTGCCGGCTTGTTCGATGACGCGGATATCGCCATCACCTGGCATCCCGGCAGCTGGTGGGAGGTGTCTCCGCCGCTTTCGCTCGCCAATACCCGCGCGGATTTCGTCTTTACCGGCCGCGCCGCCCATGCCGCCGCGGCGCCGCATCTCGGTCGCTCGGCGCTTGATGCCGTGGAGCTGATGAATGTCGGCGTCAATTATATGCGCGAGCATATGCCTTCCGATGCGCGCATCCATTACGCGCTACTTGAAAGCGGTGGTGTCGCGCCGAATGTCGTGCAGGCGCGTGCGCGCGTGCGCTATTCCATCCGCGCGCGTGATCTGCCGGGGATGCTGGAGCTGGTGGCCCGCGTGAGGAAGATCGCCGAGGGCGCCGCGCTGATGACCGAGACAAAGCTCGAGGTTCGTATCGTCAGCGCTGTCTCCGACACCAAGGGTAACACCCCGCTCGAAGAAGCGCTTCAGGGCGTGATGGAGGATCTGGGTCCGCCGCCTTTCGACGATGCGGATCGCGACTTCGCCAGGGCCATCCGCGCGACCCTGTCGCCGCAGGAAATCGCCACGGTCTGGCACGCGATCGGCATGAAGGATACCGGCGTGCCGCTCGCGGATTTCACCGTGCCGCTCGATGCGAAGCGCAACCCGATGATCGGCTCGACCGATGTGGGTGACGTGAGCTGGGTGGTGCCTTGCGTGCAGGTCCACGCCCCGACGGTCGCTGTGGGAACGCCCTTCCACACCTGGCAGATCGTCGCGCAGGGCAAGATGCCGGCGGCGCACAAGGCGATGGTGCAGGCTTCGAAAGCCATGGCGGCGCTCGCGATCCGCGCGCTGAACGATCCGTCCCTCGTGGCGGCGGCCAAGGCCGATCTCAAGGAACGTACGGGCACGGGCTATGTCTCGCCCATTCCGGCAGAGGTCAACCCGCCGCTCGACATGTCGCGCGGCTGATCACGCCAGGAAATCGGAGGAAAAAATGGATAATCGCAGCGAAATCTGGCGCCGTATCGACGAGGTGAAACCGCGCTTCGTCGAACTCTCGGACCGTGTCTGGGGGATGCCGGAAATCAACTATACCGAAGTGCGTTCGATGGCGGAGCATGCCGCCGAGCTTAGGCATCAGGGGTTTAAGGTAACGGAAGGCGTCGCCGGCATCCCCACCGCCGTGATGGGCGAAGCGGGCGAGGGCGGTCCGGTGATCGCCGTTCTCGGCGAATATGACGCCTTGCCCGAGCTTAGCCAGGAAGCCGGCGCGACCGAGCACAAGCCGGTCGAAAAGGGCGGCCCCGGCCATGGCTGCGGCCATAACCTGCTTGGTTCCGCCTCGATGCTTGCGGCCACGGCCATCAAGGATTGGCTCGCGGCGAACAAGCTCAAGGGACGGGTGCGCTATTACGGCTGCCCGGCGGAAGAGGGGGGCTCGGCCAAGACCTTCATGGCCCGCGCCGGTGTTTTCAAGGATGTCGATGCCGCGATCTGCTGGCATCCCGGCTGGTTCTGGCAGGTCCTGCCTGCGGATGCGCTGGCGATGACGCTGATCGATTTCACCTTCACGGGACGCGCTGCGCATGCGGCGGCCTCGCCGCATCTCGGACGTTCGGCGCTCGACGCGGTGGAGCTGATGAATATCGGCGTCAATTACATGCGCGAGCACATGCCGTCCGACGCGCGCATCCACTACGCGACCGTGGATGCCGGCGGTATCGCGCCGAACGTGGTGCAGGCCCATGCGCGCGTGCGTTATTCCGTGCGTGCCCGTGATCTCGATGGCATGTTCGAGCTTCTTTCCCGCGTGAAGAAGATCGCCGACGGCGCCGCGCTCATGAGCGAGACGAGCGTGAAGTCGCGTGTGCTGGCGGGGATGTCGAACCTGCTTCCGAATACGCCGATGGAGGAGGCGCTCCAGACAATCCTCGAGGATCTGGGCCCGCCGGCTTTCGACGATGCCGATCTCGCCTTCGCGAAGGCGATGCAGAAGACCTTCCCGGATGGCGACATCGATGCGGCCTTCCGCTCGGCGGGCGTCAAGCGCAAGGACAAGCCGCTCTGCGATTTCACGGTGCCGCTCAACCAGCCTCATGAGAAAATGATGGGCTCCACCGATGTCGGCGATGTCAGCTGGGTCACGCCGACCGTGCAGGCGCTCGCGCCCAATTTCGCGATCGGCACACCGTTCCATGCGTGGCAGATGGTCTCGCAGGGCAAAAGCCCCGCGGCGCATAAGGGCATGGTCCAAGTGGCGAAAGCCATGGCCGCGCTCGGCCAGAAGCTGATCGAGGACAAGGCGCTGCTGGCTTCGGTGAGGGCGGATTTCGAGGGGCGGATCAAGGCTTCGCCCTATCGCTGCCCGATCCCGCAAGACATCGCGCCGCCTGTCGGCGGCATGGGCTGATCAAAGCTCTGGGGCCGGCGCCGCGCGCGCCGGCTCCAATCCGGCCGCTTGCAGGCTGAAGCGATTCTGTGGCTCAAATGCCATGAATGCCTTTATTTTGTGCTGCTTTCTCGCCTTTCACGGCACGCGGCTCTATTCTTGCCACGTTCTGGCGATCTCACGTGCTCCACGCCGCAGGCCGCCGCCTGTTCTTCCCGCGATGCCCGAGAGATTCCGGTATGTCGACCGATGCCGCCACCCTTGTTTCCGAAAGCCGCTGGCGAAGCGAGTTGCGCGCCACGCTCGCCCTGAGCTGGCCGCTGGTTCTGACCAGTCTCGCGCAGAATGCCATGACCACCACCGATGTCGTGATGATGGGATGGCTTGGCGGTGATGCGCTGGCCGCGGGCGCGCTTGGCGCCAACCTCATCTTCATGCCGCTGATTTTCGGAATCGGCCTAGTCAGCGCCATTTCGCCGATGATCGCGAAGGAGCGCGGCCGCAACCGCTTTGCCGTGCGCGAGATACGCCGCACTTTCCGGCAGGGTTTGTGGGCTGCGGCCTTTGTCTCGGTGCCGGTCGGGATCTTTCTCTGGCACGGTGAGAAAGTTCTCCTTGCGATGGGGCAGGATCCCGACCTTTCCCGCGAGGCGGGACGATATCTGCGCGCGATTATGTGGGAGGTCTTTCCCTTCCTTTCGTTCATTGTGCTGCGCTCGTTGCTTTCCGCGCTCGAACGCCCGCGCTGGGCATTGGCGGTGGTCGCGGTGGCCGTTTTGCTCAACGCTTTCCTCAACTGGGTGCTGATGTTCGGCAATCTCGGCATGCCCGCGCTCGGCATTGTCGGTTCCGGGATCGCGACGAGCCTGTCGGCAACCTTCATGTTCCTGGCGCTCGCGCTGGTCTTCATGAGTGACCGCAAGCTTCGGCGCTATCATATTTTCGGTCGGTGGTGGCGGGCGGATTGGCCGCGTTTTCGCGCCTTGATGCAGCTCGGCCTGCCGATCGCGCTGACGCTGTTCTTCGAGGTTTCGATCTTCAATGCCGCGGTCTTCCTGATGGGGTTGATCGGTAAAATTCCGCTCGCGGCCCATTCCATCGTTATCCAGATCGCGGCTTTCACTTTCATGGTCCCGCTCGGCATCGGTCAGGCCGTTGCCGTGCGGGTCGGGCTGGCCTACGGCGCGCGCGATCCTGAAGGCATACGCGTCGCTGGTTGGACAGCTTTCGCGCTGGGCGTGGGCTTCATGGGGATCATGGCGCTGGTGCTGACGATGTTCCCGAAACCACTTATCGGCATCTTCCTCGATTTCTCCCGCCCGGAGAGCGAGGCGGTGCTGGCCGCCGCTTTGGGCTTCATTGCGATGGCAGCGCTTTTCCAGCTGGTGGATGGCGCGCAGGCTGTCGCGATCGGCATGCTGCGCGGGCTGCATGACGCGCGCGTGCCGATGCTCATCGCGCTGTTCGGCTACTGGGGCATTGGCCTGCCGCTGGGCGCCCTGCTCGCCTTCCAATTCGGCATGGGCGGCGTCGGGATCTGGACAGGGCTTGCGACCGGCCTCACCGTGGTCGCAATCCTGCTGGTCTGGCGCTGGACGCGACGGGAGGCGCTCGTCCAGCTCTGAGCGGAGGCGGTTTCACCCGAGCAATTGCCCACCATCCACACTCAGCGTCTGGCCGGTGACCCAGCCGGCCAGCGGCGAAGCGAGGAACAACGCGACATTGGCGATTTCCTCCGGCGTTCCCAGTCGCCCGAACGGGATGGAATTGAGTACGCGGCTATAAAGTTCCGGCTCGGTGGTACGCCGTCTCTCCCAGCTGCCGCCGGGAAATTCGACGGAACCCGGCGCGATCGCGTTCACCCGGATTCCCTTGCGCGCCAGCATCATCGCCTGCGACATCGTGTAATGGACCAAAGCCGCTTTGGCCGCCGCATAAGCAGGGGTGCGCGCCGAGGGTCGGAAGGCCGATATCGAGGTGATGTTGATGATGGCGGCGCCCGCATTCTTTTCGAGATGTGGCGCCGCGATCCGGCTGGCGCGCACCGTCGCCAGAAGATCGACATTCATCACCGATTCCCACGCTTCGTCGGTATCGCCGCTGGGCATGCCGCTGGCATTGTTCACGAGAATATCCACACCGCCGAGCGCCGCGATCGCATCCGCCATATAGCGTTCGATCTGTGGGCCTTGTGCAAGATCACAGGTGCCGGTGTGATGGTTCCCGCCAAGTTCGGCGGCCATCGCGGTCAGGCTTTCAGGTGAACGGCCGCAAACGGAAACATGAGCACCGGAACGCGCGAAGCCTAGCGCGATCGCACGCCCGATGCCGCGCGTACCGCCCGTTACGATGACGCGCCTTGCAGAAAATTCAAACGACATGAATACTCCGTTCCTGATGGTGGAGGAGAGGACAGGCTGTTCAATACGGGAGAGTAGCGACGCCGACGCCAAGTGCAAGGACAATGGCCTGCTTGACGGGCGGTAAGATTGTTGCTCAATTCTCGCCATAAGAAGAATAAACAACCAACAAGCATAATAATAACAGAAAATAATCCGCCAGATGGCGGTGGGGAGACGGACGATGAGGGAACGCGAACTGCGCGGTATGATCCGCGATGTCAAGGAAGGCCGGCTTGATCGCCGGAGCTTTATCGGGCGCATGATTGCCTTGGGGCTCACCGCACCGATGGCCGGGCAAATGCTGATGCATGCCGGCGTGGCAAACGCGCAATCCAAGTTTGAATATAAGCCCACCAAGCGCGGCGGCGGTGGTACGCTCAAGCTGCTGTGGTGGCAGGGACCGACAGTCCTCAACCCGCATTTCGCGCAAGGCACAAAGGATCAGGACGGTTGCCGCCTGTTCTACGAACCGCTCGCGGCGTGGGACGAGGAAGGCAATCTCATCCCCGTTCTCGCAAGCGAGATTCCCAGCCGGGAGAATGGCGGCCTCTCGGCGGATGGCAAATCCATCGTCTGGAAGATCAAGAAGAACGTGAAGTGGCACGATGGCACCCCGATGACGGCGGATGACATCGTTTTCACATGGCAATATGCGCGCGATCCGGCCACGACCGCTGTCACCGTCGCGACCTACAAGAATATCGAGGTCGAGAAGATCGACGATTACTCCGTGCGGGTGAAGCTGCCCAAGGCGCAGCCTTTCTGGGCGGAAGCTTTCGTCGGTATCCGCGGCATGATCATGCCGAAACACGTTTTCGGGGCCTTTATCGGCGACAAATCACGTGATGCGCCGGCCAATACCAAGCCTGTCGGAACCGGCCCCTACAAGATGACCGATTTCAAGCCCGGAGACCTTATTACGGGCGTGATCAATACCGATTACCACATCCCCAACATGCCTCATTTCGACGCGCTCGAGATGAAGGGCGGGGGTGATGCGGTATCAGCGGCGCGTGCCGTGCTCCAGACCGGCGAATACGATTTCGCCTGGAACATGCAGGTCGAGGAGGAGATTCTCGCGCGTCTCGAAAGCGGCGGAAAAGGCAAGGCGGTTCCTGCTCTGGGAGCCAATATCGAGCATGTCACCCTTAATGTTACCGATCCGAACACCGAGATCGACGGCGAGCGCTCGAGCCTGAAGAGCAAGCATCCCGCGTTTTCTGATCCCAAAGTGCGCGAGGCTTTCCGGCTGCTGATCGATCGCAAGGCCGTTCAGGACCATATCTACGGACGCGCTGGCGTGGCGACGGCCAACATGCTCAACGGGCCCGACCGCTATCGCTCCAAGAATGTTGCCTGGGAATTCAATGTCGAGAAGGCGGTCAAGCTGCTGGAAGAGGCCGGCTGGAAGCCCGGTGCCGGGGGTATCCGCGAGAAGGATGGAAAGCGGTTGAAATTCGTCTTCCAGACGTCAACCAATGCGCCGCGCCAGAAAACACAGGCGATTATCAAGCAGGCATGCCAGAAGGCGGGCATCGAGCTTGAGCTGAAATCAGTTGTTGCCTCGGTCTTCTTCTCGGCGGACCCCGGCAACAACGATACATTCTCGAAATTCTATGCCGATATCCAGATGTATACGAACGGCCCGCAAGAGCCTGATCCCGGCCTTTTCATGGATACGTTCAAGTCCACGAACATTGCCACGAAAGATAACAAGTGGCAGGGGCGCAACCCTTCGCGCTGGGCGAATGCCGAATACGACAAGCTTGCAACGGCGGCGGAATCCGAACTCGATCCGGTCAAGCGAGCCGCGATCTTCATCGAGATGAACGACATCCTGGTCAAGGATGGCGCGGTGATCCCGGTTGTCTGGCGCCCATTGGTGGCGGCGATCTCGAATTCGCTGCGGTGCCGTATTTCCGGCTGGGATGTGAATACTGGCAGCATTGAGAGCTGGTATCGTGTGTAATGCGTAATTACGGAAGTTTATCTTCTTAATTACGAAAGCCATGCTTGAGATGTGGCAATATTGATGTCTGTTGCGGCGCAGCAAAGACTTTCCTGCGCCGCAATATGACGTTGAGAAGGCCGCGTGATGCAGCAAGTTGGCAGAAAAATGGCTTGAAGCGATTTTGATATCGCTCTATTTCTAACGTAAAGCGCCCGCTGGGAGCGCACAGGGAGGGATGTATGAGGGAGCAAGAACTGCGCGATATGATTGCGGAGGTGAAGGACGGCAAGCTCGATCGTCGTGCTTTCATCTGGCGGATGGTGGCACTTGGGCTGACCGCGCCGATGGCTTCGCAGATGCTGCTGCATGCCGGCGTTGCGCAGGCGCAGGGCGCGGGCTGGAACTACAAGCCGACCAAGCGCGGCGGCGGCGGTGCCTTGAAGCTTCTGTGGTGGCAGGGACCGACCCTGCTCAATCCGCATTTCGCGGTGGGCACGAAGGACCAGGACGGTTCGCGCATCTTTTACGAGCCGCTCGCTTCGTTTGATCCCGACGGCAACCTCCTGCCGGTGCTCGCGGAAGTCATTCCGAGCAAGGAAAACGGTGGCGTCGCCGCAGACGGCATGTCCGTCACCTGGAAGCTCAAGAAGGGCGTCAAATGGCATGACGGCAAGCCCGTCACGGCCGACGACATGATCTTCAACTGGCAGTATGCCAAGGATCCCGCGACGGCTTCCGTCACGATCGGCACCTACAAGGATGTCGTCTGCGAGAAGATCGACGATCACACGGTCAAGGTGAAGTTCCAGAAGCCGACGCCTTTCTGGGCGGATGCTTTCGTCGGCACCCGTGGTTCGCTCATCCCCAAGCATCTCTTCGCTGAGTTTAGCGGCGCGAAATCGCGCGAGGCGCCGAACAACCTGAAGCCTGTCGGCACCGGCCCCTACAAGTTTGTCGATTTCAAGCCCGGCGATATCGTCAAGGGCGAGATCAACATGGATTACCACAAGCCGAACCGGCCCTATTTCGACACGATCGAAATCAAGGGCGGTGGCGATGCTGTTTCCGCGGCACGCGCCGTGCTCCAGACCGGCGAATACGATTACGCCTGGAACATGCAGGTCGAGGAAGAAATCCTTCAGCGGCTTGAGAAGGGCGGCAAGGGCAAGGCCGTCTTCTGGCCGGGCGGCAATATCGAATTCATCCAGCTCAACTCCACCGACCCGTGGACCGAGGTGGATGGCGAGCGCTCCAGCATGAAGTCCAAGCATCCGGTTCTGCTCGACCGCGCCGTGCGCGATGCGCTTGGCTTGTTGGTGGATCGCCAGTCCGTGCAGGACCACATCTATGGTCGTGCCGGCCTTGCCACGGCCAACTTCCTCAACAACCCGGAGCGCTTCAATTCGAAGAACACCAAGCGGGAGTTCAGCATCGAGAAGGCCATCAAGCTCCTTGAGGATGGCGGCTGGAAGGTTGGGGCGGATGGTATCCGTGCCAAGGATGGCAAGAAGCTGAAGCTCGTCTATCAGACGTCGATCAACTCACCGCGCCAGAAGACTCAGGCAATCGTGAAGCAGGCATGCCAGAAGGCAGGCATTGATCTCGAGCTGAAATCCGTGACCGCTTCGGTCTTCTTCTCGTCGGACGTCGCAAACCCCGATACCTACGGCAAGTTCTACTGCGACATTCAGATGTATACCACTACCATGACACAGCCGGACCCCGGCATCTTCATGGACCAGTACACATCGGCCGAGGTTTCGACCAAAGAAAACAAGTGGCAGGGCCGCAATATCACGCGCTGGACCAACAAGGAATACGACGAGCTGCACAAGGCCTCGCAGGGTGAGCTTGATCCCGTGAAACGCGCGGCGATGTTCATCCGGATGAACGATCTCGTCTGCAATGACAGGTGCGTTATTCCGGTTGTCTATCGACCGGGCGTTGGCGCCTCGGCCCATAATCTCCGTCCGTATGTCAGCGGGTGGGATCTGACCACCGGCAGCATCGAGGAATGGTATCGCGAGGCGTAAGCCTCGCGAGCCTATCGACGCGTCGGGGGAGGCTCGGGGTAAGTAATCATGGGTAACTATATCATTCGGCGACTTCTGATCGCCGTGCCGAGCCTGCTTGGCATCTCGGTCGTCCTGTTCTGTGTTCTGGCGCTTGCGCCGGGCGATCCTTTCGAGGAATTGGCGACCAACCCGAACGTGCCGGCGGAGGTCCGTATGGCCCTCCGCCAGAAGTTCGGCCTCGATGATCCGGTCTTTGTGCGCTATTTCCACTGGCTTGGTGCGATGGCGCAGGGCGATTGGGGATTCTCCTTCGTCAGCCGCATCGATGTCGACAAGCTGATCCTTCAGCGCCTTCCGGTGACGCTTTTCGTCATCGGCTCATCGCAGATCCTCGCGCTGCTGATCGCCATTCCGGTTGGCGTCTATGCCGCGACCCGGCCGTATTCGATCTTCGACCAGATCGCCAATACGCTGGCCTTCATCGGCTTTTCGCTCCCGACCTTCTTCACCGGGCTGCTCTTCATCTTGCTCTTCTCGATCAAGCTTGACTGGCTGCCGATGGTTTATCGCTCCGATGTGGCCGCGACAGGCTGGAAATGGTATTGGGAGCATCTGCGTCAGGCCATCATGCCGATCTGCGTGCTGGGCTTCTTCCAGGCCGCATCGATGACCCGCTACGTGCGCTCTGCGGTGCTCGACGTGATCCGCCTCGATTACGTGACAACCGCGCGTGCCAAAGGGCTCGGCGAGAAGAAGGTCATCGTCAAGCATGTGGTGCGCAATGCGCTGATCCCCGTGGTCACGCTTGTCGCGCTGCAAATGCCGGCGATTTTCGGTGGCGCGATCGTCACCGAGCAGATCTTCCGCATTCCGGGCATCGGCTCGCTGCTGATCTCGTCCATCCTGGCGAATGACACGCCCGTCATCATGGCGGTGACCTTCGTGTTCGCTTGCCTCGTCGTCTTCTTCAACCTTATTGCGGATGTGCTCTATGGCTGGCTCGACCCCCGCATCACCTACCGTTGATGCCGGCGCGGCTTCCGCCGCGCGTTATTCGCCGGGGCTTGAAGCCTGGCGCCGTTTCCGCAAGCACAAGCTTGCCGTGGTCAGCGCGGGCATCCTGCTCGTGATGATCCTCGCGATCCTGCTCGGCCCGTTCTTCTGGCGCGTGCCGATCAACGAAATCGATTTCTCGGCAAGGCTCGCCGGGCCGTCCTGGAAACATCCGTTTGGCACGGATGACCTGGGGCAGGATATTCTCGCGCGCATGCTCTATGGCGGGCGGATCTCGCTTGCCGTTGGCCTCGCGGCCATGCTGGTGGCTATCGTTGTCGGCACAATCATCGGTGCGATCGCGGGGATGTCGCGCGGCTGGCTTGGCATGGCGCTGATGTGGCTGACGGATCTGTTCCTGTCGTTGCCGCAGCTGCCGCTTCTGCTGCTGGTGATCTATCTCTTCCGGGATTCGCTCAAGGCCGTTTTCGGGCCGGAAGGCGGTGTCTTCATCCTTATTGTGCTGGTCATCGGCGGTCTGCGCTGGATGCCGGTCGCACGTCTCGTCCGTGCCCAGTTCCTCTCGTTGCGCGAGAAGGAATTCGTGGAAGCGGCGCGTGCGCTGGGGGCGTCTCGGCGCCGTCAGGTGGTGCGGCATATCCTGCCGAACGCGCTCGGTCCGGTGATCATCGCCGGCACGATCGACGTGGCGGCGGCGATCCTTGCGGAATCGACGCTCTCCTTCCTTGGTCTCGGTTTCCCGCCGGATATCCCGACCTGGGGTCGGCTGCTCTTCGATTCGAAGGATTATCTCGATATCGCCGCGCATTGGGCTCTGTTCCCGGGCATGGCGATCTTCCTGGCGGTCGTGACCATCAACTTCATCGGTGACGGGCTGCGCGATGCGCTCGATGCTCGCCGGGTTCTGTGATGAGCGAAGACCTTGGTTTGATGGGTAAGGGTGCAGGCGTGCAGGCTTCCGAAAATCTCCTCGACATCCGGGGGCTCAAGACCCACTTCAAGACCGATGACGGCATGGTCCGTTCGGTCGACGGGGTGGATATCTCGATCAAGCGCGGCGAGACCGTCTGCGTGGTGGGCGAATCCGGTTGCGGCAAGACCGTTACCGCGATGTCCATCCTCAAGCTGATCCCGATGCCGCCGGGACGTATTGTCGAAGGGCAGATCCTCTGGCAGGGACGCGATCTCGTGCCTCTTTCAGGCCCCGAGCTTGACGAGATCCGTTCCAAGGAAATCGCGATCATCTTCCAGGAGCCGATGACCTCGCTCAACCCGGTCTTCACCGTGGGCGAGCAGATCGCGGAAGTCCTGCGCCGGCATGAAAAACTGAACCGCAAGGACGCGATCGATCGCACGATCGAAATGCTGAAACTGGTCCAGATTCCGAATGCGGCAAAGCGGGTGAACGATTATCCGCACCAGTTTTCGGGCGGCATGCGCCAGCGCGTCATGATTGCCATGGCCCTGTCATGCAATCCCAAGCTTCTGATCGCGGATGAACCGACCACCGCGCTCGATGTGACCATCCAGGCGCAGATCCTCGAACTCCTTCAGGAAATGAAGGAGAGGCTGGGCATGGCGGTGATGCTGATCACCCATGCGATGGGCGTCGTGGCGGAGACAGCTCAGCGCGTTGTCGTCATGTATGCCGGCAAGGTGATCGAGGAGGCGCCGGTCGACAAGCTGTTCAGCAATCCGCGTCATCCCTACACGCAAGGGCTTATCCGCTCGATTCCACGCCTCGATCTCGCCGCGACCCACAAGACGCGGCTGGAAGCGATCGCGGGGACGGTGCCGAGCCTGCTGCACCCGCCGAAAGGCTGCCGTTTCGCTGCACGCTGCAAATTCGCCAAGGATATCTGCCTTGAGGCGATGCCGCCGCTGAAAGAGGTGGAACCGGGCCACAAGGTCGCGTGCGTGCTATGACAGAACAAAATCGGAGCGCGAGCGCGATGAACGAACCCCTGTTGCGCGTCAAGGATCTCAAGAAATATTTCGGCCTCAAAGGCGGCATTCTCGCACGCGAAGTCGAGCGGGTGCACGCCGTGGACGGCGTGAGCTTCGATATCGCGCCGGGCGAGACCCTCGGGCTGGTGGGCGAATCGGGCTGCGGGAAATCCACGACCGGCCGCTGTGTCCTGCGCCTGATCGAGCCGACTTCCGGCGAGGTGGCATTCGAGGGCAAGGATGTCATCGCCATGCAGGGCGAGGATCTGCGCAATCTGCGCCGGGACATGCAGATCGTGTTCCAGGATCCCTTTGCCTCGCTCAACCCGCGCATGACGGTTGGTGCGATCATCGGCGAGGCGCTGATCATTCATAAACTCGCGAATAACAAGAGCGAGATCGAGGATCGCGTTGCTGCCCTCCTCCAGAAGGTGGGCCTGAAATCGGAACAGATGCGGCGCTATCCGCATGAGTTTTCGGGCGGTCAGCGCCAGCGCATCGTCATCGCACGCGCGCTGGCTGTGGAGCCCAAGCTGATCGTTTGCGACGAGCCCGTTTCCGCGCTCGACGTTTCGATCCAGGCGCAGGTGATCAACCTTCTCGAAGATCTCCAGCAGGAGCTGAACCTCACCTTCCTCTTCATCGCGCATGATCTTTCGGTCGTGGAGCATATCTCCGATCGCGTGGCGGTGATGTATCTCGGACGGATTGTCGAAATCGCCCCCTCGCGTGATCTCTACGTCAATCCACTGCACCCCTATACCGAGGCCTTGCTCTCGGCGGTGCCGATCCCCGATCCGACGGTGAAGCGTAAGCGCATTATGCTTCAGGGCGATGTGCCGAACCCGATCAACCCGCCCTCTGGCTGCCATTTCCACACGCGCTGCCCGATCAAGCAGGATGTCTGCATGCGGGAGGTGCCGAAGCTCAAACCGACGAAGGACGGCCATTTCGTGGCCTGCCATCTGCGCGGCTGAGGAAGCGGCCCTAATCCAGCGAAATACCGAAGGCGTCGCGCATAGCCGCGGCGCCTTTCGGCGTGATGTCGAGGGGCCTGCTATTCACCGGCCTCATTCAGCTTGCCGCGATACTTGTCTATCTGGTGGGACGCGGCCCGCGCCGCGCGACTTAGGTGGGGGGATGACGGTTTACGCTTGACGCAGGCTCGGTCGAGGGAGGATGCATGGGGCAACCTCTCTCCTTAAAGGATTCCGCCGCATGGACGCCCTGCCGAATTCCGTTGAAGCTCGTGATGTCGCCTATCACCTGCACGCCTATACGAATGCCAAGAAACATCTCGAAGCCGGCCCTCTGGTGATCGAGGATGGCGAGGGAATTTACGTCACCGACAATCACGGCAAGCGCTATATCGAGGCGATGGCCGGGCTGTGGAGTGTCGCCGTCGGCTTCAACGAGAAGCGCCTCATCGATGCCGCTGCGGCCCAGATGAAGAAGCTGCCCTATTATCACAATTTCGGGCATAAATCGCATGGCCCGCTGATCGACCTCGCGGAAAAACTCGTGACGATGATGCCGGTGCCGATGAGCAAGGCGTTCTTCACTAACTCGGGCTCGGAAGCGAACGATACCGCGCTCAAGATGATCTGGTATCGCTCGAACGCGCTCGGCCAGCCGCAGCGCAAGAAGGTTATCGCCCGCGAGCGCGCCTATCATGGCGTGACCATCGCTGCGGCCAGCCTCACCGGGTTGCCCAACAATCACCGCTCCTTCGATCTGCCGATCGCCAACATCCTGCGCACCGGCTCGCCCCATTACTGGCGCGACGCGTTGCCAGGCGAGAGCGAGGAAGCCTTCTCCAGCCGCCGGGCGGAGGAGCTGGAGCAGCTCATCCTCGCCGAAGGCCCCGAGACCATCGCGGCTTTCTTCGGCGAGCCGGTGCTCGGCGCGGGCGGGGTCGTTGTGCCGCCCGCTACCTATTGGGAGAAGATCCAGGCGGTCCTCGCCAAATACGATATTCTTCTGGTGGCCGACGAGGTGATCTGCGGTTTCGGGCGCACGGGCAACATGTTCGGCTGCGAGACCTATGGCATGAAGCCGGATATCATGGTGCTCTCGAAGGCGCTGTCCTCCTCCTACCTGCCGATTTCCGCCTTGGTGGCGAATGAGCGCGTGCTTGCGCCGATCATCGAGGAAAGCGATCGTATCGGCACTTTCGGCCATGGTTATACCGCTGGTGGACATCCTGTCGCCGCGGCTGTGGCGCTGGCGTCGATCGATGTGATCGAGAAAGACGGGCTGGTGGAGAATGCGCGTCGTTCCGGCGCGCGGCTGCTCTCGCGCCTGCGGGCGTTGGAAGCGCATCCGCTTGTCGGCGAGGTACGCGGCGTCGGTATGATCGCTGCTGTCGAACTCGTTACGGACAAGCAGGCGAAGAAGGCGCTCGATCCCGCCGGAAAGCTGGGTATGATGGTCAATGCGGCCCTGCAGGCGGATGGCGTGATCTGCCGCAATATGGTGGATGCCATTGCCTTCTGCCCGCCGCTGATCATCACGCCGACCCAGATCGACGAGATCGTGGACCGTTTCGAGAAAGTGCTCGACAAGGTGGCCAAGGAAGTGGGCGTCTGAGGCGGGAGCTTCTGTCACGCCCAGCTATCGATAGGGCGGACGCCTCGCGGCGCCCGCCTTTTTGATTCCAATTTCCGCGGGGCAGGCTCAGGTGATGAGATCAACCAGCCATTGCGGATTGAGGTTGATCCCGCGCATCGCGGCGGCACCCAGCGTCATTCCCAGACTTCCGAAAATCCAGGATAGAGCGAGAAGCCACCAGCTCTCCGCGAGAATCGCCACCGCGGCGATCGCGACGCCCATCGTCAGCAGGGCTTCGGCGACGTCGAACTGGTCGTCCTTCTTTGAAAGTTCCTCGAGCTTGACCTGCAATTCCTTGGCCTCGGCCGAGTACTTCTTCTCGCGCTCGGTATAGATCGCGTTGGCGCGTTCCGCCTTCTCGCGTTCAGTTTTCACCACATTGGGGTCGACGCCCGGAACCGCGCCGAAAAGGTTGTTCGTGACGATCGCGGATTCTGAAATATCATGTTTCAGGCGGGCTGCCTGATACTGGTTCCATTTGTTGACGATATCGGCTTTCGTCTGGTCAATGCCTTGCGCGATATTCCCGGCCTTTATGCCCTGGATCGCCATGAAAACCGAGAAGAGCACAACGCTCAACGCGGTGATGTTCGTGAGCTTCTTGTCCTTGGCTTCACCCGGCTCGATATCCATTGTGATCCCGTCCCTTTAAGCTTCAGCATGAAAGTTGCATCGGCGCGTTTCCGCTCCGGACTGGCTGGATAGCACGGACGGGGCGCAGCAGAAACGCTGGCGCGAATGCGGCGCTGTCAGCGCGCCGCGGCGATCAAATCCTGCGTGTAAGCCTTGCGCTCCGCGGGGCGCGCCAGAGCCTCGATGCCAAATTCCTCGATGATCGCCCCTTTCTGCATCACCGAGACCCTGTCGCACAGATGCGCGACGACGCCGAGATCATGCGTCACGAGCAGGGCCGTCAGCCCAGTGTCGCGGCGGATCGTGGAGAGGAGGTTGAGGATTTCCGCCTGCACGGAGGCATCGAGCGCAGAAGTAGGTTCGTCCAGCAGCAGGATTTCCGGTTCGAGCGCGAGGGCGCGGGCAATCGCGACACGCTGGCGCTGGCCGCCCGAAAGCTCGTGCGGATAGCGGAAACGAAAGTTCTTTCCCAGCCCGACTTGATCCAGCAGGCGCAGGATGCGCGCGTCGACATCGGAAAAGCCGTGAAGGACAAGACCATCGCCGATGGCGCGGTCGATGGTGTGACGCGGATTGAGCGAGGCGAAGGGGTCCTGAAACACCATCTGCGCCTTGCGGCGGAAGGCGCGCGAGGGCGTCACCTCTGGGCGGAGGCGGAAGCCGCCGACCTCGACAAGCCCGGCGAAATGGGGGGAGAGTCCGGCAAGTACCCGCAGGACGGTCGATTTGCCCGATCCCGATCCACCGACAAGCCCGAAAAAGGCGCCCTTCTCAACCTTGAGCGTTGCCCCCGTCACGGCGCGAAAGCGCCCCTCGCGGCCCTCGTACCAGACATCCAGATTTTCAGCCGTGATCACGATCTCACCCGATTGTTCAGCCATGGGCGGCCTCCCATGACGGATCGCGTGCGAGAACCGGCAGGTCGCGCCCGCGTGTCCGCGCGCTCGGCAGGCATGCCACCAGCCCTTGCGTGTAGGGATGCGTCGCATCCGCGAGCGCGTTCGCGGCCAAGGTCTCGACCACCTGTCCGCGATACATGACGAGGATCCGATCACAGAACCGCGCGACCATGTTGAGATCGTGGCTGATCAGGATCAGCCCGAAACCACGGCGCCGCGCGAGATCGTCGATCAGCGCGAGAACCTGATCGCGCACCAGCACATCGAGAGCGGAGGTCGGCTCATCGGCGATCAGCAGCTCGGGGCTGCCGACCAGCATCGCCGCGATCATTGCGCGCTGGCCCATGCCGCCGGAGAGTTCATGCGGATAGGCCGAATAGACCCGGCGGGGATCATCGATGCCGACGGCTTCGAGCATGGCCAACGCGCGAGCCTTGCGCACGGCCGCGCTCTCGTTTTCATGCAGGAGGATGGTCTCCTCGATCTGGGTGCCGATGCGTTGCACCGGGTTGAGCGAGAATTTCGGATCCTGAAGGATCATCGCGGCGCGCTTTCCGCGCAGGTCGCGATAGCCCGCCGGCGAGAGGGCCATGAGATCTGTTTCGCCAAGCCGCATCTTGCGTGCAGCCACGCGGCCCGGCCGGCGCACGAGGCCGAGGATCGCACGCGCGGTCATCGACTTGCCCGAACCGGATTCGCCGACAATACCGATTTTCTCGTGACCCATCCGGAGCGAGAAATCGCGCACGACCCGCGCATCGCCCTGCGGGGTGGGGAAGGTGACGCTCAGCCCTTCGATTTCGAGGAGGGGGTTAGTCATGATGCTTGGGGTCCAGAACGTCGCGCAGGCCATCGCCCAGCAGGTTGAAGCCGAGGCTCACGGCAAGAATGGCGAGGCCCGGCACGGCGGCTACCCACCAGGCATCGAAAGCCTGATCGCGTCCCTGCGCGATCATCGCGCCCCATTCGGCGAGCGGCGGCTGGGCGCCGAGGCCGAGGAAGCCCAGCCCTGCCGCGGTGAGGATGATTCCCGCCATGTCGAGCGTCGCGCGGATCGCGACCGAGGCGAGGCAAAGCGGCATGATCTGCCCGAAGACGATCCCGCGCCAGCTCATGCCGAGGCCGCGCGCCGCCTCGACGAAATCCGCCTTGCGCAAGGAAAGCGCCTCCGCACGGGCCAGCCGGGCATAAGGCGGCCAGGCCGTGATCGCGATGGCGATCACCGCGTTGATCAGGCCCGGTTTCATCACCGCGACGAGCGCGAGCGCGAGCACAAGCCGGGGGAAGGCCATGACGATATCCGTGAGGCGCATCAGCACCGCCTCGACGATCCCGCCGAAATACCCTGCGATCAGGCCAAGCACGAAGCCGAAAGGCGCCGCCATCACGATCACCAGCAGCACGACCATGAGCGTAGGGCGCGCGCCATGGACGAGACGCGAATAGAGATCGCGACCGAACTGGTCCGTTCCCAGCCAATGTGCGGCGGAAGGCGGCTTGAGCCGCATCGCGAAATCCTGTGCGTTGGGGTCATGCGTCGCGATGAGCGGCGCAAAAATTGCGACGAAGACCAGCGCGAGAACCAGAACCAGCCCGATGGCGCTGGACGGGTTCGCCAAGAGCCGCCGCAGGCGCATGGCGCCCTGAATCAACCGCGCTTCGGCGCGCGAATTGGGCACACGGGTGGTGATATCGAGAAGGATCCCCATCCTAGCGCTCCGTTCTGGGATCAAGGAAGGCGTAGGCGATCTCGCTCGATTTGTTGAGCAGGACGAAGCATAGCCCCACGATGAAGGTGCCGCCGAGCACCGCCGGCATATCCGCCGCGAAAAGCCCGTTGGTGATGTAAAGCCCGAGGCCGGGCCATGAGAAAACCGTCTCGATCAGCACCGTTCCTTCGAGCAGAAGCCCATAGGACAGCGCAATGATCGTCACCAGCGGCACGAGGATGTTCGGCAGGGCGTGCTTCCAGAGCACGCGCGCCTCGCTGGCGCC
Organism: Pseudomonadota bacterium; assembly: GCA_020161575.1. Classification (GTDB taxonomy): domain Bacteria; phylum Pseudomonadota; class Alphaproteobacteria; order Rhizobiales; family Beijerinckiaceae; genus Rhabdaerophilum. The sequence goes on along the minus strand of JAIUNR010000002.1, from coordinate 114,304 downwards.
CTTGATGCGGGCGGCGGTGATATATTCCTTGCCCAGCTCCTCGATCATGAAGGCGCGCGTCATGCGTGCGAGATAGGCCATGGCGTAGTAGCCGATGAGCGAGGCCGGCAGGATGATGTGGGAAAGGGCGTTGCGGAACGCATCGAGATTGCCGACGCGCAGCGTGTCGATCAGCATGAAGCCGCTCCAGACCGGAACGGAATAACGATAGGCGACCGAGATCCGCCCAGGTCCGCCAACCCAGCCGAGCCCGGCATAGAGCACCAGCAGGCCAATCAGACCCAGCCAGAAAACGGGCATGGAATAGCCGAACAGCGCGACAAAACGCACAAGGTGGTCCTGCCAGCGGTTCTGCTTGAACGCGGCATAGATGCCAAGCGGGATGCCGAAGGCGATTCCGATCAGGATGCCGAGGGTGGCAAGCTCGATCGTCGCCGGGAAGACGCGGCCGATTTCCTCGATGACAGGGCGGTTGGAGACGCTCGATGTACCGAGATCGCCCTTCACCACCCCGCCGATATAGCGCAGGAACTGCACCGGCATCGGCTGATCAAGGCCGAGCTTTTCGCGTGCGGCGGCGTAGGTTTCGGCCGACGCCTTGTCGCCGACAATCGCGACGACAGGGTCGATCGGCATCACCCGGCCGATAATGAAGGTAATGAGGAGCAGCCCCGCGAGCGTCAAGGCCAGACCGGCAAGAGTACGGGCCAGAAAAGGCAGGATGCGCGCGAGGCTTTTCATGGTGTGCGGGCCTTACTTCTTCTCGACGTCGCGATAGACGATGAGATCGTTGGTGGCGCCGTGGACAAAGCCCTTCACGTTGTCGCGGATCACAACCTGGGCCTGCGCCTGGAAGGTCATCGCCCAGGGGCTCTCCTTGAGGACTTCCTTCTGGAGCTGACGATACATCTCGAGACGCTTGGCGCCGTCACGCTCGACGAGCGCGGCCATCGTCCGGCGCGACATTTCCGGGATGTGCCAGGAATTGCGCCAGGTCGTGGTGCTCTGCGGGCTGCCATCCGCATTGTCGAGGTTGTAGGCGAAAGCCTTGGCGTTCGAATGCGGATCCATGAAATCCGGGCCCCAGTAGAGGATCATGCCCTCGTGCTGGCGCGCGCGGTATTTCGTGATGACCTGCGAGGACGCACCCGGCGTCAGGTTCAGCTTGATGCCGGCCTTGGCGAAGGTCGCCTGCATGGATTGACCGATATCGGTGAACGGCGCCGAGGCGATCATGTCGACATCGATCGTCAGGTCCTTGATGCCGGCCTTGTCGAGAATGCCCTTCGCCTTCTCGATATCAAGCGAATAGGGCTTGTCGAGAACCGCGCCGGGGAAGCCTTCCGGCCAGAAGGTCTGGTGAACCTTCATCTGTCCCTTGAGCAGGTTGGTCGCGATCCCCTCGTAATCGATGAGATAGCGGATCGCTTCCCAGAGCGCGGGCTTGTTGAGCTTCTCGTGCTTCACGTTGAGCGAGAAGAAGTGCAGGGCCGCCTGCGGATAGGTTTCGACGTTGATGCCCGCCTTGCCCTTCACGGCCGCGATCTGATCCGGGCCGAGATTGCGCGCGATATCGGCATCGCCCGCCTCGATCATCAGACGCTGCGTCGCGCCTTCGGCGACATGCGCGAAGACGATCTGCGGGGTCTTCGCCTTGAGGTCCGCATTGGCGTTGGCCTTGAGCACCACGGTCTCGTTTGGGCGCCAGGTTTCGAGCGCATAGGAGCCGGAGCCGGCGGATGCACGCGAGAGCCAGGCATTGCCGAAATCGCTGTCCTTCATGTTCTTGCGGACTGTTTCCGCATCCACGACCGAGCCGACGCGCGCGCCGAGCGCGTTCAGCACGAAGGAAGGCGCGAAATTGCCGGCGATGGTGATCGTCACCTCGTTCGGGCCGGTCTTCTTGACCATCTGCTCGAAGTTGGTCGGCGTCCAGCCGAACTGCTTGAGAATGAAGGAGGGCGCCTTGTTGAGCGCGATCACGCGCTCGAACGAGAAGACGACATCTTCCGGGCGCACCGGGTTGCCCGAGGCGAATTTGGCGCCCGGACGCAGCGTGAAGGCGATCGATTTGCCGTCTTCCGAGACTTTCCAGCTCGCGGCAAGACCCGGCTTCAGCTCGTCGATCTTCGCGGGGTTATATTCAACGAGGCGCTCGTAGATATTCGAGACGATCTCGCCCGAGGTGAATTCATAGGCCTGCGCCGGATCGAGGCTGACGATATCGTCGATATTCTTCGCGACCACCAGCACGCCCGGCGGCGTCTTGGCGAGAAGCGGCGTTGCGGCGGCGGAAAGCAGCAGGGCCGCCGCGCCGAACAAGGTTCCGATTCTTTTCATGGTTTTCTCCCTAGGATGAACTCAACCCGCGACCATCTGCGAACAGCCGAGCAAGGCAGGCGCGACCATGCGGGCAATAGCCGTCGCCTTTTCGACATGAGTCTCGTCGTAAGCACCCTCACGATCGAGAATATTGACGGAGCCAAGCGCGATACCGCCAACAACCACCGGGACGTTGATGACCGAGCCAAGCCCCAGCGACACGATGAAATCGTGATCAGGAAAATAGGGTTTGAAATCCGCCGGGCTGCGCCCCAGGAACGCCTGATGCGTGCCGAACACCTTTTCGCGGAACGCATCCTTCTGGACGGGCTTGCGCCCGCCGACAGCATAGGCGGCCTCATTGGTTGAGTAGAGGCGTTCGACCTCCTTGCCGCCCGGCAAGGCGTGGGTGATCGTGTAAAGCCCGTATCCGACATGACGCTTGAGTGCCTCGCCGACGGCCTCGAAAGTCGCCTGCGGCTGCGCGGAATCCTGCCAGGCGAGGGCGATGGCGCGCAGATCCTGTTCCAGTGTTTTCGTCATGATTCGCTCTTCGTCTCGGTTAGGTCAGGGATGAAAGGCTTCGGAATCGCCGGCACGCTTGAAGACCGGCATGGTGCCGACCCAGAGCAGGGTGAGCGGTTCGGCGCTGTCATTCGCGTAGGAATGCGAGGCTTCGCCACGGAAATGGCAGGTATCGCCGGGGCGCAGGATATAGGTGTTGGAATTGATGCGCTGGGTAAGTTCGCCGGCGAGAACGTAGATCCATTCCTCGCCCGCATGGCAAACCGTCTCGGAGGTGTAACCGGGGGGCACATGAATGCGGACAGCATCGAAACTCTGGCCGGGGAATACGGTCGAAAGGCGCTCGTAATCAAGCGGCGAACCTTCGATGGCAATGCGTGAGCGTTCGCCCTCGCGGGTGATGGCGCCTTGCGCGGCATCGACTTCAAGGAAGGTGGAGATCGGCAGGGCGAGCGCTTGCGCGATCACCGCGAGCGAGCCGAGCGACGGAGAGGCCAGCCCGCGCTCGACCAGCGAGAGAAAGCCGACTGAAAGCGCGCATTTGGCGCTGAGTTCCTGGAGCGTGAGTCCGTCACGCTGGCGGGCATGGCGGATCATCGCGCCCAGCGCACTTGTCGTGCTTTTTCGCGCGGCAACCGCCATGCGCCCTCCGAGTTTAATCGTATAAAACTTTTTTTAATGTGCGCAGGATGGATGATTTTGCAAGCATAAAATTCGCTCCCCGGCCTGACAAAACGCCAAGTGCACATTGGGATTTTCAGGAACGGGGTTCAGAAGGGAGAAAAGTTGGGATTATTCAAAATTATCTGGTTAAGCTTCAGGTTATGTTTAGCCGATATTGTGTGCCCACTTTACTCCAAAGGCGCCATCCCGCCTGTCTGACAGAATGGAACCGGGCAGATGAATTCAGAATCTCTTGTCAAGAAAGACAAAGTTCGGCGTTTTTCCTTTAAGATGGGCATTGCAGGCAAGGCGTTGATGGCGCTCGCGGCTGTCGCGATTCCCGCACTGATCGCAACGAGTCTTCTTGGTTACATGCTTGTTTCGATGACCGAGCAGGCAGGCGGCGATTTGAATGTCGCGCTGAATGCCTCCAAAGGTATTGGTGAAATCCGCACGCTTTCGGAAAAGCAATACGGCCTTGTTGCCCGCATGCCTGCCGAGCTGGAGCCGGAAAACATCAACTCATATTCCAGCCAGATCAAGGATGCGGATGGAAGGATACAGGAAATCCTTTCCGTTCTGGCCTCGGGCAAGAACATTCTCACGCCGGAAGCCGAAAAATCCCTGCTCAAGGCGCGCGAGAATTCCCTGAAGATCGCACAGCAGATCGCCGATGCTTCCAAGAATTTTGCGCAGAAGGACGCGCTCGCCCTCATCAACGGGCCTTATGAGAAGGCGCGTTCGGAGCTGCTGGGGCTGCTCCAGAACATCGAATCGAGCGTTTCAGTGCTTGAAATGTCGATCAGCAAGGCGATGCTGCAAAATCACAATTTGGCGGTGCTGCTCACGCCGATCAGCATCGCGGCGATTTTTGTCGCGATCGTCTGCGGCTTCGTGGTTGTCCGCCGCACTATCGCGTTGCCGCTTGGCAGCCTTGTCGGGGTTGTGGGCGAACTCGCCGACGGGCATCTCGCCGTCGAAGTGCCGCACCAGAACCGCGGGGATGAGGTCGGGCGTCTCGCACGCGCCGTGCTGATCTTCAAGGAGAACGGGGTCGAGCGCGAGCGCATGAAGAGCGAAGCGGAGCGCGAGCAGGAAGCGCGCGCCAGGCGTCAGCAGGTGCTTGAGGCCTCGATTGCCTCCTTCGAGCGCAGCGCCTCGGCGGTGGTCGCGGGCGTTGCTGCTGCGGCGCACGAGCTTCAGGCTTCGGCGCAGAGCATGTCTGCTGCGGCTGAGCAGACCTCGCTGCAATCCACGACCGTGGCAAGCGCGGCGCATCAGGCCTCGATCAACGTCCAGGGTGTCGCCGCTGCGGGCGAAGAGCTTTCCGCCTCCATCGCGGATATCGGCCGGCAGGCGCGCGAATCGAGTAGCATCGCCGAGGGGGCCGTTGGCGCTGCCCGCGCGGCGGATACCAAGGTTCAGGAACTCGCCATCGCGGCCGAGAAGATCGGTGCCGTGGTCGGCCTCATCAACTCGATTGCCTCCCAGACCAACCTTCTGGCGCTGAATGCGACAATCGAGGCGGCGCGGGCGGGCGATGCCGGCAAGGGCTTCGCCGTTGTCGCGAGCGAGGTGAAGGAACTCGCCGCCCAGACCACGCGGGCGACCAGCGAGATTTCCGAGACCATCGCCAATATCCAGGCCGTGACGGCGGAATCCATCGAGGCGATCCAGTCCATCGGGCGCACGATCGGCCAGATCGACGGCATTGCCCGGTCGATCACCGCCTCCATGGACGAGCAGGCGCGCGCGACCGGCGAGATCGCCGGCAATGTCCAGCAGGCGGCGCAGGGAACCGAGGAAGTGTCTTCCTCCATCGCGCTCGTCACCGAGGCCGCGACGACGACCGGCTCCTCCGCCGGGCAGGTTCTCTCGGCGGCTTCGGAACTGTCGAGCCAGTCCGAAGCCCTTCACCGCGAGATCGAAACCTTCCTCGGCTCGGTGCGCGCCGCCTGAACGCGGCGCGCCTCCATTGGCTCAGGCCGCAAGGCCGGCGCGATCGAAGGCGATCCTGCCGCCCAGGATCGTCAATTCGCAACGTGTGTCGTTGAGAATATCCTCCGGGCTCGCCTTGGTGAGATCGCGTGAGAAGACGGCGATATCGGCGAGGAAGCCGGGCACCAGCCGGCCTTTCTCGTTTTCCGTCTTCTCCCCGAAGGCCGAGAATTCCGTGAAGCTTTGCAAGGCCTGCTCGTGGGTGAGCGTCTCGTTCGGGCCATGCACATTGCCGCGCCAGCTCGTGCGGGTAAGCATGGCGTAGATCGAGGGGAAGGGATTGGCGTCGCAGACCGGCGCATCGGAGGAGGCCGAAGGCTTCAGCCCCATCTCGTAGAAGGTGCGGAACGGATAGGACGCGGCGACGCGTGGCTTATCGAGCACCGAGGCGTAGAGATCCGCGAAATCGTGCATGAAGACCGGCTGCGGCGCGGGATAGATGCCCGCCTTCTTCATGCGTTCGAGCTGATCACGGCTAGGAAAGCCGCAATGCTCGATCCTGTGGCGGCGATCAGGGTCAGGATGCGCGGCCAGCGCCTTCTCATAGGCCACCAGCACCTGCTCGATCGCCGCGTCGCCGATCGCATGGATCGCCATCTGGTAGCCGGCGCGGTGATATTCCATCACGGCTTTCTCGAGCGTGGCGTCGTCCAGGGTCGCCAGGCCGAAATTCTCCGGCTGGCCGTCGTAATGGCCGCGCATCCAGGCCGTCCGTCCGCCCACCGATCCGTCTGTGAAGATCTTCACGGGACCGATCCTGAGCATGTCGCTGCCGGTGCCGGTGATCAGGCCCGCCATGCGGCATTCCGGCACGATGTTGCGTCCACCCGGGTCACCCATCAGGGTCTGATAGGTGCGCACCGGGAGCCGCCCCTCGCGCTCGGCGCGGTGATAGGCGGCGATTTCGCGGAAGGCCGCGCGCATGCCGACACCCGCATCCATGCAGCTCGTGATGCCGAATTCGAGCAGGTAGCGCCCGCCGCGTTCGATCGCGGCGACCAGCTCGTCATCCGTGGGCTCGGGAATGACCTCGCGCACAGGGTCGCGCCCGGTTTCGGCGAGGAAGCCGGTCAGTTGGCCTTCCTTCACTTCGATGAGTCCGCCGGCGGGCGATGGCGTATGCGCGGTTACCTGCGCGCGGGCGAAGGCCATGGAATTGCAGATCGAGATATGCCCGCAAGTGCGCACGAGATAGACCGGGTTTTCCGGCGCGGCGCGATCCAGCTCCTCGCGGGTCGGGTGGCGACCGATATCGAGCTTCGCCTGATCATAGCCGCGCGCCAGCACCCATTTACCCGGGCCAAGCTCTTTCGCGCGGGCGGCGATATTGGCGAGCAGTTTCGCCAGGGTCGGCGCGGCGGCGGGGCGGGCATCCACCTCTTCCATGGTCAAGCCCATGGGCAGCAGGTGAAGATGCGCCTCGTTGAGGCCGGGCATGGCAAAACGCCCGCCAAGATCGATGATTTTGGTCTCCGGCCCGGCCAGTGTGGTGATTTCCGCCGTGGTCCCGGTCGCGAGGACGCGGCCGGCGAAGATCGCCAGCGCTTCGGCATGGCCGTCGCTTGCGCCAAGCCATATTTTCCCGTTTTTCAGGATTGTGTCAGCGTATACAGGCATCGTTTCCTCGACTTGTCGTGTTTGGCGCCATTGTGGCGCAGGCATGGGGTTATCCTAGCAAAACGCTCGCATTCCGCCATGCTGGCAGAGACGCTATTCCCGCGCTAAACCAAGAAGTCTGGGAGAAAGAGCAAAGGGAGGGTGAGTGATGACCGAACTGTTTCACGGGCCCGATGGAAAGGCGCGCTGTCGTTGGTGCGGTGGGGCCCCGGAATTCCTGCCCTATCATGATATGGAATGGGGCATGCCGGTGGGCGAGGATCGGCGCCTTTTCGAAAAGATCAGCCTCGAAGGGTTTCAGTCCGGGTTGAGCTGGCGAACCATCCTCGCCAAGCGTGAGAATTTCCGCGCTGCTTTCCGCGGGTTCGATTTCAACGAAATCGCCCGTTTCACGCAAGACGATGTGGAACGCCTGCTCGCCGATCCGGGGATCATCCGGCATCGTGGCAAGATCGAGGCCGTGATCAACAATGCCCGCTGCGCGCAGGCCATGGTGAAGCAGGAAGGCTCGCTCGCGGCGTTCTTCTGGCGTTTCGAGCCGAGCCCCGCGCATTGCCCGGAGCCGCAGAGCGCCTCGACATCGCAAGAATCGATCGCGATCTCAAAGGAATTGAAAAAGCGCGGCTGGAAATTCGTGGGGCCGACCACGATTTTCGCCTTCATGCAGGCGATGGGGCTGATCAACGACCACGCGCGCGGATGCGCCATCCGCGAGGAAGCCGAACGGGCCCGGGCCGCCTTCCGGCGCCCTGCCTAGGATGTTTGCTGATGGTCTGGCCCGGAGGTCAGATCAGCGCGCCGCGTGCATCGACCTTCATCGTGCCGATCAGCTCTTCGCCGCGCACCAGAACCATCTGGCCCACGACGTTCACGACCGGGCAGACATGGTTGGGAATGACGCGGACGACATCGCCGATCTGCGGCCTGTCGTTGCAACGCGCGAGATCAAGGAAGCCATGTTCCTCGGCGAATTGGCCGATCGCCGCCTGCGGATGTTCGAGGATATGGCCATAGCCCTTGAGGCCCCAGCCCGTATCCGAGGTGAAGACCTTCGAGCCGGCATCGAGAATGCCGCGTTCCGCGCCGCCCCGGCTCACCACGGTGGTGTAGATATGCAGGGCGCAATCGGCTTCGGTGGCAAATCCAGCGGCAATCATCATACGATCATTGAAGATCGAGGTGCCGGCCCGATGCTCGGTCTGCCCGTCGACCTGCCCGAGATTGGAGACGAGGTTCGGCGTGCCGCCGCTCGAGATCACGCGCGCTTCGAGCCCATGTTCGCGCAACCCGGCGAGAGCTTCGGCGAGAAAGCGGTTTGTCGCGGCGATCCCGTCTTCGGGGGGATACATCATCAGCCCCGCGAAGGAGAGCCCCGGCGACATCTCGACCATTTTCGCGAGCGTCACGGCTTCGGCGGGCGTCTCGACGCCCGCGCGCTTGCGCCCCGTATCGCATTCGATCAGCACGGAAATCTCGCGCCCCGCCATTGCCGCCGCTTTCGCGAGATCAGCGATGACGGTGGGGTTGTCGGCCGCAACGCTCATACGGGCTTTTTCCGTCAGCCGGGCGAGGCGTGCCATCTTCTCCTCGCCGAGAAGATTGTAGCTGATGAAGATATCGTCGAACCCGGCTTCGGCCATGATCTCGGCTTCGGAGAGCTTCTGGCAGGTAATGCCGGCCGCGCCGCCCGCCATCTGCCCCTTGGCGAAGAATACGCTCTTATGCGTCTTGATATGCGGGCGGTTGGCGATGCCCTTCTCGTCGCACAGGGCCTGTACCCGCGCGATGTTCCTCTCGACCACTTCCAGATCGACCACCATGGCCGGCGTGCCGATTTCCCGCGCGATGCGCGTTTTCAAATTGCTCATATTCAGGCCCTATCGCGATCGAGTTTGGAGGAGGATAAGACGGCGCCTCGCCGAAAGCCACTTCTTCCTGAGGATGTTTCCCTTTTGGCGTCAAGCGTGAACATGGTGGATGATGGCTCGCTCATGTTGCATCGCAAAAAAGAATTTGCAGCACCCGTCAATGCAATCTAGAATTGGAATCCTTCGAGACTGCACCATGCGCCGCATGGCTCCTTAACCTCTCGAGGATAGAATGACCCCGGTATCAGGAGCGGCGGCGTGATGAACAAGAGCGGCTATTTCTTCTACGAGGCGGCGCATGCGGTGCTCGGGCCGGCGCGCGCGGCGAGCGATGCGCTCCGCCTTTTCTACCGCAACCCGATGAACCCTCTCTCGCACACGGCCTATGGCCGCTCGATCTCGGCGGCCTGCGAGCTTTTCGAGCGCACGACGCGCCGCTACGGCAAGCCTGCCTTCGATCTGCCCACCACCACGGTGGATGGCAGGCCGGTTGAGGTGACGGAACGGATCGTGTGGAAGAATACCTTCTGCAACCTGATCCATTTCGAGCGCCGCTTCGAGGGCAAGGCGCCCCGCCAGCCGCGCCTGCTGATCGTTGCGCCGATGTCGGGCCATTTCGCGACCCTGCTGCGCGGCACGGTGGAAGCCTTCCTGCCGAGCCACGAGGTCTACATCACCGATTGGGTGGATGCGCGGCTGGTGCCGCTTTCCGCCGGGACTTTCGATCTCGACGATTACATCGATTACGTGATGGCGATGATCCGCCTGCTGGGGCCGGATGTGCATGTTCTCGCCGTCTGCCAGCCCTCGGTTCCCGTCGCGGCCGCGGTAGCTTGCCTCGAAGCCGAGGACGATGCCGCTATTCCCCGCTCCATGATCCTGATGGGCGGGCCGATCGATACCCGCGAGAGCCCCACCGAGGTCAACAAGCTCGCACAGACGCGTGGCATGCAATGGTTCCGCGACAATTGCATCTCGCGCGTGCCGTTTCCGCATCCCGGCGTGATGCGCGAGGTCTATCCCGGTTATCTCCAGCTCTCCGGCTTCATGGCGATGAATTTCGACCGCCATCTCACCGCGCATTGGGACATGTTCAAGCATCTGGTGGAGGGCGATGGCGATTCCGCCGAGAAACACCGCGATTTCTACGATGAATACATGGCGGTGATGGATCTGACCGCGGAATTCTATCTCCAGACGGTCGATACGGTTTTCGTGCGCCATTCCCTGCCCAAAGGCGAGATGATGCATCGCGGCCGCAAGGTCGATCTCGGCGCCATCCGCCGCTGCGCGCTGATGACGGTCGAGGGCGAGAACGACGATATTTCCGGTGTCGGGCAGACCAAGGCGACGCATACGCTCTGCGTCAATCTGCCGAAGGAAAAGCAGCTCTATCATCTCCAGAAGGATGTTGGGCATTACGGTGTGTTCAACGGGTCGCGATTCCGCAAATTCATCGCGCCTGCGATCGTCGAGTTCACCAACACGCATTCCAGCGCGAGCGTGACGCCGTTGCGCCGCAAGGCCGGCTGAGCGGAGCTGGCTGAAACTGCCGCCGTGTTCGGGTATCCTCTTCGCGATTCGTGAAGGCGGTATCGGTTTGGCCAGAAAGAGCATCCTCGATTTCCTCAAGCCACGCCCCCAGGCAAGGGCGCGTGCGACGCTGCCGGAAACGCTCGTCGTGGCCTGTGGTGGCGAGGATGTGCCGGTTGCGGTCACGGTGCGTCATGATGCGCGCCGCATGATCTTGCGGATCGACCGCCGCTCCGGCATCCCCGCGCTCACCCTGCCGCGCGGGATCGGACGTGTGCCAGCGGAGCGTTTTCTCGCGGATCACGCGGATTGGCTGCGCGCGCGCCTCAACGCGCGCCCGGCGCGGGTGCCGTTTCTTGCCGATGCTGAAATCCCCTTTCGTGGCGTGATGCATCGGATCGTGCACCGCGCGCCTTTTCGCGGCGAGACGCGCGCGATCGAGGAGGATGGGCAACGGGTGATCGTGGTGCACGGCGATCCTCGTCATATCGAGACGCGGGTGGAGCGCTTTCTGCGCAAGGAGGCGGAAACGGCGTTCGTGCCGGCTGTCGCGCGTTACGCGGCGCTGCTCGGCGTGACGCATGGGCGCATCACGCTGAAGGATACGCGAAGCCGCTGGGGCTCCTGTTCGGCGGCAGGCGACCTCGCCTTTTCCTGGCGGCTGATTCTCGCGCCGCCCGAGATTCTCGATTATCTTGCCGCGCACGAGCTTGCGCATCGGCTCGAAATGAACCATTCCTCGCGTTACTGGCGCCATGTCGCGCGCATCTGCCCCGATTATCGCAGCGCCGAAGCCTGGCTCAACCGCCATGGCGCGGGGCTTCATCTTTACGGACGCGGCTAGGGCCACGTTCCTTTCGTGGATCCTGCCGTGTCTTCTCGCCCCCAAGCTTCTTCGCACGATACGCTGGCCCTGACCTTCCTGCTGGGGTTCCTCACCGCGCTCGGCCCGCTCTCCACCGATCTCTACCTGCCTTCGCTGCCCTCGATCGCGCGGCATTTCGGAGCCACCAGCGGGCACGCGCAGCTGACCCTTTCGGTCTATCTCTTCGGGTTTGCGATCGGGCTGCCGTTCTACGGCCCGCTCTCCGACCGCAAGGGCCGGAAGAAGGTTCTGCTCGTGGGGGTCTTCATCTACGGGCTTGCCAATATCCTCGCGGCATTCGCGCCCAATCTCGACACATTGATCGCCTGCAGGCTGCTGCAGGGGTTTGGCGCGGCCGGTCCGCTGGTGATCGCGCGCGCTATCGTCCGCGATCTCTACGAGGGTCCGCGCGCCGCCCAGCAACTGGCGCGGATGGGTTCGATCATGGCGATCGTGCCGGCCATCGCGCCGAGTTTCGGCGTGGTGCTCGAGCATGTGGCGGGGTGGCAGGCGAGCTTCGTCGCCACGGCTTTCCTCGCGGGCGGCCTGGCCCTGTGGGCGTATCTGCGCCTCCCGGAGACACTGGTCGAAAGGCTGCTCTCGCCCTTCCGGGTCTCGACAATCCTGTCGGGCTTCGGAGGTCTGCTTCAGGATCGCCGGTTCCTGCCCTTCGGGTTGCTGGCGGCGACCACGCATAGCGGTTTCTTCGCCTTCATCTCCGGCTCGAGCTTTGTCTATCAGCTTCATCTCGGGCTCTCGTCGTTTGATTTCGCTCTTGCCTTCACGACGGTCGTCCTGGGCTATATGGGCGGTTCGTTCACGGCCCAGCGCATCGGCATGCGTCACGCCGCCAAGCGGCTGATGCTCATCGGAACCGGTTTTCAGGCCACGGGCGGGCTGGCCATGCTGATCGGCGTTCTGGCCCTGCCACCAAGCGCGTGGGCCTTCACTTTGCCGATGGCGATCTATGCCTTCGGTACCGGCTTCTCGCTGCCGCAGGCCGCAGCCAATGCGATGATGCCGTTCCCGGATCGCGCCGGCGCAGTATCCTCCCTGCTCGGCATGATGCAGGCCAGCGTGGCGGCGGCGGTCGGCGCGGGAGTCGGCGCCTTCATCGATCGTGGGCCGATCGTGCTCGCCGGGACGGTGGCGTTTTTCGGCCTGGCCTCGCTGGCGCTCTATCCCGTCTTGCGAAAAAACTGAGGCTCAGCCGCCGAACAACCGCGAGAGCAGGCCGCGCTCCTCGCGGCTCGGCCCTTCCCATGCGCCGCCGCCCTCGGTGTTGCGCGGTGGCGCGGCAGGGCGGGGCAAGACCGGCGCAGCAGGGTCAGGGGAAGCGGGCGCCAGGCTCTCATCTCCCAGGCCCGGCAACGGCCTTGGCGGGAAGTTGCGCTGCGCGGGGCGCATGAATTCCGCCCAGAGTTCTGCCGGCAGGCCGGAGCCGGTGACCTTCTTCATCGGATCGCCATCGTCATTGCCGAGCCAGACCGAGGTGACGAGATCCGCCGTATAGCCCACGAACCAGGCGTCGCGATGTTCCTGCGTCGTGCCGGTTTTGCCGGCGGCGAGATGGCCCGGAATATCGGATTTCCGGGCCGTGCCGTTGACCAGCGTCTCGCGCATCATGCGGTTGAGCTGGGCGATGATCGCCGGCTCGGCGACCTGCCCGAGATCGAGTTTCTGACGGCGGTAGACGAGCTTGCCATCCGTGGTTTTCACTTCGACGATCGCGTGCGGGATCACCCCGGTTCCACCATTGGCGAAGGCCGCGTAGGCCGCCGTGAGCTCCAGCGGCGAGACTTCCGAGGTGCCGAGCGCGAGCGATTCATTCGCCTTGATCGGGGAATGGATACCGAGGCGCTGCGCGGTGCGCGCCACCGTTTTCGGCCCGACCTCGACATTGAGCTTCACCGCGATCGTGTTGAGCGACATGGCCAGAGCCTGTGTCAGCGTCACGTTGCCGAAATATTCGTGGGTGTAGTTTTCCGGCTTCCAGCCCCGGATATTGACGGGGGCATCCTCGCGGATCGTGTCGGGCGTCAGCCCCTTTTCGAGCGCGGCGAGGTAGACGAAGGGCTTGAACGACGAGCCGGGCTGGCGTTTTGCCGCCACTGCCCGGTTGAACTGGCTCTGCGCGTAGTCGCGCCCGCCGATCATCGCGCGGACCGCGCCATCCGGGCTCATCGCGACAAGCGCGACCTGCTCGACATTCTGCTTCAGGCGCTTCTGCTCGAAGCTCGTCGCGACAATCCGCTCCGCGAGCGCCTGAAGACGCGGATCGATGGTCGTTTTGACCACGATATCGCCGTCGATCGAGCCGATATGATCATCGAGCGCATCCATGATCCAGTCTGCGGCGTAATTGCCGGCGCCGGGGCGCGAGCGCTTCTTCGCATCGGCGGTGTTGGTTTTCGCGAGCTTGGCCATCTCGGTGGTCGCGAAACCTTGCTCGACCATTTTCTGCAACACGAGCGCGGCGCGTTCGGCCGCGCCTTCCGGGTTGCGGTTGGGCGCAAGACGCGAGGGCGATTGCACGAGGCCGGCCAGAACCGCCGCCTCACCCAGGGTCACCGCGCGGGCGCTCTTCGAGAAATATTTCTGGCTTGCCGCCTCCACGCCGTAAGCCCCGGCGCCGAAATAGACGCGGTTCATGTAGAGTTCGAGGATCTGATCCTTCGAGAAATTGCGCTCGAGCCAGAGCGAGAGCAGCGCTTCCTGCACCTTGCGGGAAAGGGAGCGCTCCTGCGTGAGGAAGATGTTCTTCGCCAGTTGCTGGGTGAGGGTGGAGCCGCCCTGCTGCATTCGCCCGGAGGTGAAATTCTTGACGATGGCGCGCGCGAGCCCGGTCAAATCGATACCGAAATGCTCGTGAAAGCGCTTGTCCTCGATGGCGATGAAGGCTTTTCCGAGATAATCGGGCAATTCGCCGATGGGAATCGCGGAGCCGCCCGTCTCGCCACGATTGGCGATGAGCGTACCGTCGGCGGCGAGGATCGCGACATTCGGTGGGCGCTTGGGCACCGCGAGCTGGTCAATCGGCGGCAGCTTCATCGCGAAATAGGCGACGATCCCACCTATCGCGAGCAGGCCCCAGAGACCGAGCACGAAGCTCCAGTAAAAGAGTGTTCCGAAAAAGCCGCGCCCGCGACGGCGCCGCTTGCGGCGATAGACCTGCGCTTCATGCCTTTGGGGTGCCTGACGGGGTGCTTCCTCACGCCGGCGCGCGCGCGAGGGGCGATCCTCGGCGGAAAGCCGAAGCTCGCCCGAGTACCCTTCCTCATCCGAGAAGCGCGGCTCGCGCCTCTCCCTGTTTGCTGGCTCCCGTGCCATTGCCACCCCGGTCAAACCCGCCCGCATTATCCGCCTGCCGGATTAAGGAGCGGTTATGCCGTGATCGGCGCTCCTGAAGGGCGGGAATGCGGAGGAATTGCGGCGATGCCGTTATTTCCCCGCTTTGGCCTTGTCGCGGATCTGGCTCAGTGTCATGGCCGGGGTGATCGCTTCGGGGTCGATCAGGCAGTGCAGGATTGCCGGCTTGCCCGAAGCGCGCGCGCGCGCGAGCGCCGGCGCGAAATCCTCGGTTTTCTCGACCCGCTCGCCGTGCCCGCCGAAAGCGCGCGCATAGGCGGCGAAATCCGGGTTCTTCAGCAAGGTGGCGGAGACACGGCCGGGATATTCGCGCTCCTGATGCATGCGGATCGTGCCATACATGCCATTATCAATCACCAGAATGATGACCGGCAGATCATATTGCACGGCGGTGGCGAATTCCTGGCCGTTCATGAGGAAGCAGCCATCCCCAGCGAAGGAGATCACTTCCCGATCAGGGAAGACGCGCTTGGCCGCGACTGCGGCGGGGACGCCATAGCCCATGGAGCCGGAGGTCGGCGCCGCCTGTGTCTGGAAGCGCGTAAACGCGCGGAAACGATGCAGCCAGGTCGCGTAATTGCCCGCGCCGTTGGTCATGATCGCATCGGCCGACAAAGTCTCGTTGAGATGCTGCATCACCTGCCACATCTGGAGCGCGCCGGGCGTTTTCTTCTCGCCGGTCCATTCACGCCAGGCGGCGTGAGCCTTCTTCGCCTCGCCCGCCCATGGCAGGGCGTTGGGCGGGGTCAACGCGCCAAGGGCGGTCGCGAAACTGGCGGGGTCCGCATGGATGGGCAGCGCGGTTGCATAGACGCGTCCGAGTTCCTCCGCGCCGGGATGGACATGGACGAGCTTCTCGCCATCGCCGGGGATGTCGAGGAGGGAATAGCCCTGGCTCGGCATCTCGCCGAGGCGCGCGCCGATCGCGAGGATGAGATCGGATTGCTTGAAACGCTCCAGCAGGGCCGGATTGGCGCCGATGCCGAGATCGCCGGCGAAATTCGGGTGATCGACAGGAAAGAGCATCTGCCGGCGGAAGGATACCGCGACCGGCAGGTCATAGCGCTCCGCGAAGCGGGCGATATCCGCGATGGCCTTCTCGTCCCAGCGCGTGCCGCCGAGCAGCACAACAGGAGACTTGGCCGCCGCGAGACGCGCGCCCAGCGCCTCGATCTGCGCGCGTGCCGGCGTTGCCGGAACCGGGGTGACGAAAGGCGCGTCCTTCACTTCCGCCATCTCGACCAGCATATCCTCCGGCAGCGCGATCACCACCGGGCCGGGGCGCCCCGACATCGCGACATGGAAGGCGCGCGAGATGATCTCGGGGATCCGGGCCGCATCATCGATTTCGGTGGTCCATTTGGTCATCGAACCGAAGACGGCGCGGTAATCGAGTTCCTGAAACGCACCGCGCTCGCGCGCTGAACGCTCGATTTGTCCGACGAAGAGGATCATCGGCGTGGAATCCTGATGCGCGATATGCACGCCGTGGCTGGCATTGGTCGCGCCGGGGCCGCGCGTCACGAAGCAGATGCCGGGCCGCCCGGTGAGCTTGCCCGCGGCCTCTGCCATCATCGCCGCGCCGCCTTCCTGGCGGCATACGGTGACGCGGATCTTGGCGTCATGGAGTGCATCCAGCACCGCGAGATAGCTCTCGCCCGGTACGCAGAAGATATCGTCAACGCCTTGCTTGACGAGTTGATCGACGAGAATTTGGCCACCGGTACGGGTCATCAGCGTTTCTTCCAGTTGGGATCGGCAAGGATTTCAGCGCCATGCTGGCCGAGGATGGGGGAGGGGCGGGGTGACACCTGACGGATGCCATCGATCGAGATCGGCGAGGGAAGGCCGGGGACGATGCCGCCCTCCGCCTCCGGCAGCGGAAGCTCGACCCGCATGCCGCGCGCCTTGACATGAGGATCGGCGAAAACCTCGTCGATCCGGTTGATCGGGCCAGCGGGGACGCCAAGCCTTTCGAGTTTTTCGAGCAGATCCGCCTTGGTGAACCGCGACGAATAGGCGCCGATGGCGGGAACCAGTGTTGCCCTGTGCGTTACGCGGCCGCGGTTGTCGGCGTAATCCGAATTGGCGAGGAGATCCGACGCCCCCAGCGCCTCGCAGAGCTTGCGGTATTGCCCGTCATTGCCGGTCGCGATGACGATGTAGCCATCCGCCACCGGAAACACCTCATAGGGCACGATATTGGGATGGGCATTGCCCATGCGCTTGGGCGGCTTGCCCGAGACGAGGAAGTTCATCGCCTGGTTGCCGAGCACCGCGATCTGGCTGTCGAGCAGGTTGCAATCGACGAAGGCGCCTTCCCCGGTGGCATCGCGGCGGCGCAGGGCGGCGAGGATCGCCACGCTCGCATACATGCCGGTGAAGATATCCGCCGTGGCATAGCCGGCCTTGGTCGGCTGGCCGTCCGGCTGGCCGGTGATGTCCATCGCCCCGGCCATGCCCTGGATGAGGAAGTCATAGCCGGCACGCGGCGCATAAGGCCCTTCCTGCCCGAAGCCGGTGATGGAGCAATAGATCAGCTCAGGCTTCATCGCGCGCAGGCTTTTGGCGTCGAGCCCGTATTTGACGAGGCCACCGAGCTTGAAATTCTCCACCACCACATCCGCCGCCGCAGCGAGATCGCGGATCATGGCGATATCGTCGGGATTGTCGAAATCCGCCTCGATGGAGCGTTTCCCGCGGTTGCAGGCGTGAAAATAGGCCGCGCCGAGATCGCCGTTGCCGTCGCGGCGCTTGACGAAGGGCGGGCCCCATGTGCGGGTGTCATCGCCCGCGCCCTTGCGCTCGACCTTGACGACATCGGCGCCGAGATCGGCAAGCAATTGTCCGATCCAGGGGCCTGCGAGGATGCGCGCAAGCTCGAGCACCCGCAAACCCTCGAGCGGACGGTTCTGGTTTTTATCGGTCATCCCGGATGCCCCGTTCTATTAGGCGGAAAGCATGGTGCTTCCGCGCGCTCGGATGAGCGCGCGAGAGGGGGCCGGCCGGCCGTCGCGTCTTGGCGGAATGCCTCGGGGCGCGGCGCCCGGCGGGCGCAGCCCTTAACCGTCAATATCGAACTTCACGCCCTGAGCGAGCGGAAGCGCGGTGCCGTAATTCACGGTGTTCGTGGCGCGGCGCATATAGGCCTTCCACGAATCCGATCCCGCCTCGCGGCCGCCGCCCGTTTCCTTCTCGCCGCCGAAAGCGCCGCCGATCTCGGCGCCGGAGGGGCCGATATTGACGTTGGCGATGCCGCAATCCGAACCGCCGGCCGAGACGAAAAGCTCGGCCTCGCGCATGTTCTGCGTGAAGATGGACGAGGACAGGCCCGCGCCGACCGCGTTGTTGAGCGCAACCGCTTCCTCGAAGCTATCATAGGCTACGACATAGAGGATGGGCGCGAAGGTCTCGTGCAGCATCGGGCCCTGCTGGCCTGGCATCTCGACCAGGGCGGGGCGCGCATAGAAGCCGTTGCCGGGCATTCCTTCAACACGACCACCGCCATGCACCTTGCCGCCGACGGCGCGTGCATCCGCGAGCGCCTTTTCCATGCCGGTGAAGGCCGCCTCATCGATAAGCGGACCGATCAGCGTGCCGGCGGCGCGCGGATCGCCGATCTTCGCGCTGCCCCATACCTTCACGAGGCGCGGAACGAGCTGGTCATAGACTGAGCGATGGACGATGAGACGGCGCAGGGTCGTGCAGCGCTGGCCGGCGGTGCCCATCGCGGCGAAGGCGACGCCGCGCAACACGAGATCGAGATCAGCCGAGGGCGTGACGATTGCGGCGTTGTTGCCGCCGAGTTCCAGCAGGGCGCGGGCGAAGCGCTCGGCCAGCTTGGGGCCGACCTTGCGGCCCATCGCGGTGGAGCCGGTGGCGGAAACCAGCGGCACGCGCTTGTCATCCACCAGGGCCGCGCCGACATCTCCGGCGCCGAGGACGATCTCGCTCAGGCCTTCGGGGATCTTGCCATTGCCTTCCGCCTCGAAACGCTTCGCGGCCCGATCGACGATGGCGCCAACCGCAAGCGCGGTGAGCGGGGTTTTCTCGGAGGGTTTCCACACCACGCTGTCGCCGCAGACGAAGGCGAGCGCGGCGTTCCAGCTCCAGACGGCGACCGGGAAGTTGAAGGCCGAGATGACGCCGACGGGGCCGAGCGGATGCCAGGTTTCCATCATCCGGTGGCTGGGGCGCTCGGTGGCGATCGTGAGGCCGTAGAGCTGGCGCGAGAGACCGACCGCGAAATCGCAGATGTCGATCATTTCCTGCACCTCGCCGAGGCCCTCGGAGGTGATCTTGCCGGCTTCCAGCGTCACGAGAAGGCCGAGTTCCGCCTTGGTCCTGCGCAGTTCCTCGCCGATGATGCGCACGAACTCGCCGCGCTTCGGCGCGGGAACGAGCCGCCATTCAAGGAATGCCTTTTCCGCGCGCCCCACTGCCGCAGCGACATCTGCCGGGCTATGATCGGCGATCTCGGCGATGATCTCGCCGGTGATCGGGGAGCGCACCTTGCGCGTGCCGCCGGAAAGCTTGCTGGCGGGAATGCCGAAGCTCTCGAGAAGCGCGATCGCGGCTTCCTTGGGGCTCGAAAGGATGGAGGCGAATTCCTCCTGAAGGGATTTGCTCATTGAATATCTCACATTTCTGGGGCCACGGAAAATCGCGGCTGAGTTGGCGCGACGCTAGACCAACGAAGCGAAAAGGGGAATTGCGATTTTCGTCAAAATCACGGTCTCTTTTCGGCACTCCGCCTTGAAACATGAGAAATTTGCAGGGATTGTCCGGCCAACACCTTGAACCCATTCGCGCGGTCGATGACTGCGCAGGAGACTAGCATGACTGACACCTTCGATGTGGTGATCGCAGGAGGCGCCGTGATCGGTTCCTCGATCGCATGGCACCTTGCCACCAACCCGGCTTTCACGGGCAAGATCCTCGTGGTCGAGCCGGACCCGACCTACCAGTTCTCCGCCTCCGCCCTTTCCGCCGGCTCGGTGCGCCAGCAATTCTCGCAGCCCGTCAATATCGCGATCTCGATGCATGGCATCGATTTTCTTCGCAATATCGGCGAGATTCTCGCCGTGGGGGACGAAAAACCCGAGATCGACCTTCACGAAGGCGGGTATCTCTATCTCGGCGGCGAAGCGGCCCGCCCGATCTACGAAGCCAACAATGCAGCGCAGAAGGCGCTGGGCGCGGATATCGCCCTGCTTGAGCCCGCGGCGCTGGCCACGCGCTTTCCCTATCTCAACCTCGAGGATGTCGCGATCGCCTCCTATGGTGTTTCGGGCGAAGGCTGGTTCGACGGCTATGGCCTGATGCAGGCCTTCCGCAAGGCGGCAAGAGCGAAGGGGGTCGAATATCGCCAGAGCCGCGTCGTCGAACTTGAACGCACGGGCGAGCGGATCGTCGCTGTCCGGCTGGAAGACGGCGCGCGGATCGCCTGTGGCGCCTTCGTCAACGCCGCCGGTGCCTCCGGCGCGCGCGTGCTGGCGGAGAAGGCGGGTTATCCGGTTCCGGTCTATGCCAAGAAGCGGTCGGTCTTTTCGTTCAGCGCGAAGGAGAAGCTCCCCGCGCATCCGCTGCTCATCGATACCAGCGGCATCTGGTGGCGCCCCGAGGGGGATGGCTATATCTGCGGCTATTCACCCGACGAGCCCGAGGAGACCGATTTCGCGCAGGATTTCGAGGTGGATTGGCCACTTTTCGAGGAGATGATCTGGCCCGCTTTGGCGCATCGCATCCCCGCTTTCGAGGCGATCCGTCCCGGCAGGGCCTGGGCCGGACATTACGACATGAACCTGCTCGATCATAATGCGATCGTCGGCCGGCATGGCGGGTTGGAGAACGGCTATATCGCCTGCGGCTTTTCCGGCCATGGGCTCCAGCAGGCACCCGCCGTGGGGCGGGGGCTCGCGGAATTGATCGCGACCGGCGGCTATCGCAGCCTCGATCTTTCCGATCTCGGTTATGAGCGGATTCCGGCGAAGCGCCCGCTTCTCGAACGGAACGTGATCTGATCGTCTCTTCGTCATTGCGAGGGAGCCGAAGGCTGACGCAGCAATCCAGAAATCATTCCGAGCACGGCAAGGTTTTCTGGATCGCTTCGTCGCTCCGCTCCTCGCGATGACAAGGGCTTACCCGTCTGCCAGCACCCGCCGGATCGCGTCCTTCCAGAGACCGAGCCGGTGGGCGCGCATCTGTGCCGGCATCGCGGGGGTGAAGCGGCGGTCAAGCGCCCAGCCTTTCGCGAATTCCGCCGGCGCGGGGTAAAGCCCCGCCTGATATCCAGCGAGATAGGCGGCGCCAAGCGCCGTCGTCTCCTGCACGACCGGGCGATCGACCGGCGCGCCGAGAAGATCCGCGAGGCGCTGCATGGTCCAGTCCGAGGCGACCATGCCGCCATCGACCCGCAGGACCATGGAGGCCGCGCCTTCGGCTTTCCAATCCGCCTGCATCGCCTCGATGAGATCATGGGTCTGGAAGGCGACGCTTTCGAGCGCGGCGGCGGCAAGTTCCGCTGGTCCGGTCGCCCGTGTAAGGCCGAACAGCGCGCCGCGCGCCTCGGGGCGCCAATAGGGCGCGCCGAGCCCGACAAAGGCCGGCACCAGCACCACATCCTGATGCGGGTCCGCATCAAGCGCGAGCGGACCAGTCTCGGCAGCGGATCGGATGATCTTGAGCCCATCGCGTAGCCATTGCACCGCCGCCCCTGCGATGAAAATCGATCCTTCCAGCGCGTAGCTGCGCTTGCCACCGAGCTGATAGGCGATGGTGGTGAGCAGGCGGTTCTTCGAGGGGACCGGCCTGTCGCCGATATTGAGCAGGGCGAAACAGCCGGTGCCATAGGTGGATTTCATCATGCCCGGCGCAAAGCAGGCCTGCCCGATCAGCGCTGCCTGCTGGTCTCCCGCGATGCCGAGCACGGGGAGGGCGCCGCCGAAAAGCGATGGGTCGGTCGTTCCGTATTCCGCCGCGCAATCGCGGATCTCCGGCAGGATTTCCATCGGCACGCCGAAAAGGCGGCACAGATCTTCATCCCATTGGCCTGAGCGGATATCCATCAGCATCGTGCGGGAAGCGTTGGTCGCGTCGCTCGCATGGACCTTGCCGCCAGTGAGACGGAACAGCAGATAGGAATCGATAGTCCCGACGGCGATTTCGCCGCGTGCCGCCCTGTCGCGCGCGCCGGGCACGTGATCGAGCAGGAACGCCATCTTGGTCGCCGAGAAATAGGGGTCGAGCAGGAGGCCCGTCTTGGCCGAAATCTCCGGTTCCAGTCCCTTTTCACGCAGCGCCGTGCAGGTGGGCGCGGTACGCCTGTCCTGCCAGACCAGTGCGGGTGCAAGCGGCACGCCGGTTGCCCTGTCCCACAGGACCACCGTTTCGCGCTGATTGGTGATGCCGATGCCGGCAATATCCTTGACCGAAAGCCCTGCCTTCGAGATCGCCGCGCGGCAGGTTTCGACCACGCTTTGCCAGATCTCCTCGGCATCATGTTCGACATGGCCAGAGGCAGGGTAATGCTGCGCGAACTCCTTCTGCGCGATCGCAACGGGCTTCAACGCGCCATCGAACACGATCGCCCGGCTCGATGTCGTGCCCTGATCGATCGCCAGCACATAGCCGCCGTTCCCGCCTGCCTTCATGTCATGCTCCCTTTTCATGAAGATGCCCGGCTTTCACGGGGGATTTCAAGCGTTACGCCGCTTTTCGATTGACAGTTCCGGCGAAAACCCTTCCCTCCGCGCAGGATGGCACGGGAAGAGGCCGCGCCGCTTCAGGGGATATCATGACGATCAGCCAGCCGCCCGCCATCGCGGCGCATGGGCTCGCCGCCGATCTTGCCGCGCGCGAGGAGCAGGGCAAGCCGATCCGCATCGGCATTGTCGGCTGCGGAGAGATGGGCACCGATCTTGTGACGCAGGTCGCGCGGATGCATGGGCTTCGCGTCGCCGCCATCGCCGATCGCTCGGGACGCAATGCGCAGGAAGCGATCCGCATCGCCGGATATGACGCCGCCAAGGGCGCGACGGTGGAAGGCCTGCCCGCGCTCAATGCCGCCATCGAACGCGACGCCATCGCGATCACCGACGACGCGCATGTGATCCTGCGCTCCGGCCTTGTCGATGTGATCATCGATGCCACTGGCCGCCCCGCCGCCGGCGCCGAAATCGGCCTGGCGAGCATCCGCGCCGGCAAGCATCTCGTGATGATGAATGTCGAGGCGGATGTCACGATCGGCGCCTATCTCAAGCGCGAGGCGGACAAGGCCGGCGTGATCTACACGATCGGGGCGGGGGATGAGCCCACCGCGACGATGGAACTGATCAATTTCGTCACCGCGCTCGGTTATCCGGTCGTCGCCGCGGGCAAGGGCAAGAACAACCCGTTCAACCCTGATGCGGTGCCGGATGATTACCGGGAAGAGGCCCTGCGCCGGAACATGAACCCGCGCATGCTGGTCGAGTTCATCGATGGCTCGAAGACCATGGTGGAAATGTCCGCCATCGCCAATGCCACAGGCCTCACGCTCGATGTCGCCGGGATGCACGGGCCGGAAGCGACGCTCGCCACGCTCGAGCATGTGCTCTGCCCGCGCGAGGATGGCGGCATTCTGGGCCGCAAGGGCGTGGTGGATTACACGCTCGGCAAAGGCGTGGCGCCCGGTGTCTTCGTGGTGGCGGAAATGGATCATCCGCGCCTGCGCGAGCGCATGCACGACCTCAAGATGGGCGGCAAGGGACCTTATTACACCTTCTATCGCCCGCACCACCTCACAAGCCTCGAAGTGCCGCTCTCGGCGGCGCGCGCCGTGCTTTACGGTCAGGCGGATATGTTTCCGCTCCCGCGCCCGATCGCCGAGGTCTGCGCGAAAGCCAAACGGGATCTCAGGCCCGGCGATATTCTCGATGCGATCGGCGAGACCTGCTATCGCTCCTGGGCGATGCGCGCCGACGAGGCCCGCGCGAGCGATGCCGCGCCGGTCGGGCTGCTGCATGGCGGGAGGGTGATCGCGCCGATCGCGAAAGGCGAGGTCATCACGCGCGCGCGGATCGCGCTGGATGAGACCGCCCCGCTGATGGTGATGCGCCGCGAGCAGGAGAAGATGTTCTGGGGGAGTGACGGATGACCTTCCTTCCGCCGGGCGTCGATGCCTTCACCGCTGCGCTCCTGGTCGCGATTTCCTTCTTCACCTCGGCGCTTACAGCCGCTTTCGGCATCGGCGGCGGCATCGCGATGCTCGGCGCGCTGGCGGGAACGGTCGCGCCCAATATCATCATCGCGGTGCATGGCGTCGTGCAGTTCGGCTCCAATATCGGGCGGGCCTTCCTTCAGAAGGATTTCGCGCATTGGCCCGCGATCTGGCGTTTCCTCGCCGGGTCGATCGTCGGAATTGCCGTGGGAGCATGGCTTTTTACGGCACTGCCCGAGCGCGTCCTGCTGGGTCTGCTGGGCCTTTTCATTCTGGCGATGGTGTGGCTGCCGAAGCCGAGGATTCCCGGTCTTTCCCATGCCGGCCTCATTCTTGGCGGGCTGATTTCCTCGGTGCTGACCATGTTTGTCGGCGCGACCGGGCCCTTCGTCCAGGCGGTCCTGATGCCGCTCGGGCTCGATCGCAAGGGGCAGATCGCGACCCATGCCGTGATGATGACGGCGCAGCATGCGCTGAAGGTGTTGGCCTTCGGCTTTATCGGCGTCGCGTTGGTGGCGTGGCTGCCGTTGATCGCGGCAATGGTGGCGTCTGGCTTTGCGGGAACGGTGCTGGGCACGCGCCTGCTCGACAGGATGCCGGAACGCTTCTTTCAGATCACGCTGAAAATCCTGCTGACACTGATCGCGCTCGATCTTCTGCGCAAAGCGGCTGGCATCGCGCTTCCTGGCCTTTGATCAGGCGCAGGTGGCGCGCTCGCATTGGCGAAAGGCGGCGATGGCCGCTTTTTTTGCGTCCAGATCGAGAAAGCCCGTAAAAGCGTCCCGCCCCATAAGGTAGGACGGGGTTGCCTGAAAGCCGAGGCTTTCACCCAGCTTGGAGGCGCCCTTCATGGCGTGCGTCACCGGATCGGAATCCGCATCCTCGATCAGTTTCTTGCGATCGGCGCCGAATTTGAGCGCCGTTTCGATGGCATGATCGGGGCCGATCGTTCCCTTTCGCCCGATCAAGGCTTCATGGAAGGCAAGGTATTTGTCCGCCTTCTGCCGGCTGAAGGCGAGGGCGACTCGTGTTGCGCCGATCGAGGGAATGCCGAGAACCGCGTAATTGACGAGCGTGATCTTGAGGTTTCGATCCGCCGCGAGAAGCGGGCGGATGTGCTTCGCGGTTCTTTTGCACCAGCCGCAATTATAGTCGAAAAACTCGATGAGATGGACATCCCCGGTGGGGTTTCCCAAGGTGACGCGCCCATTGAGGCGTTCGAGCGGCTCAAGCAATTCCACGGGGATGGGGTAGAATTCACTCCCCTCCCGCGCCTGGGCATGAATAGCCGGCGCAACGGCCAAGGCTGCGATCAGCTGGCGGCGATCAAGCAACGGAATCACTCTTCGGCTTCGCCCCTGATATCCTCGGCGCGCGGCATCTTCATGATGGAATAGCCGCTATCGACATAGTGGATCTCGCCCGTCACGCCGCCGGAAAGGTCGGAGAGCAGGTACAGCGCGGAACCGCCCAGCTCCTCCAGCGTGATCGGGCGACCAAGCGCCGAATGCTTCGTCTGGTAGGCGAAGGTGAAGCGCGCGTCGGTGATGCCCGCGCCGGCAAGCGTGCGGACCGGGCCGGCGGAAATCGCATTGACCCGAATGCCCTGCCGCCCGTAATCCGCCGCGAGATAGCGCACGGAGGATTCAAGCGCGGCCTTGGCGACGCCCATCACGTTATAGTTCGGCGAAACCCGGTTCGCGCCGCCATAGGTCAGCGTGAGCAGCGAACCGCCATTCGGCATCATCGCCGCCGCGCGTTTCGCAATCTCGGTGAAGGAGAAGCAGGAGATGACCATGGTGCGCGAGAAATTATCGCGGCTCGTATCGGCGTAGCGGCCCTTCAGCTCGTTCTTGTCCGAAAATCCGATGGCGTGGATCACGAAATCAAGGCTGCCCCATGTCGAGCGCAAAGTGTCGAACAGCGCATCGACCGAGGCGATATCCTCGACATCGCAAGGAAGCACGAGCGAGGAGCCGACGCTCTCCGCCAGCGGTTTCACGCGCTTGCCGAGCGCCTCGCCCTGATAGGTGAAGGCCAGCTCGGCGCCATGCGCGGCCAGCGTCTTCGCCATGCCCCAGGCAATGGAATTCTGGTTCGCGACGCCCATGATGAGGCCGCGCTTGCCTTGCATCAGCACGCTCATCACGCCTCCGGGTGCTTGAGCACGATGGTCGCGTTGGTGCCGCCGAAGCCGAAGGAATTGCTCATCACATGCCCGAGCTTGGCATTGTCGATGCGCTTGCGGACGATATTCATATCGGCGAAAGCGGGGTCGAGTTCCTCGATATGCGCGCTCTCGCAGACGAAGCCGTTCTGCATCATGATCAGCGAATAGATCGCTTCCTGCACGCCGGTAGCCCCCAGCGAATGGCCGGTGAGCGATTTGGTGGCCGAAATCGGGATCGAGGTCGCCTTGGCGCCGAACACCTCGCGGATCGCCTCGATTTCCTTGGTGTCGCCGACAGGAGTCGAGGTGCCGTGCGGGTTGATATAATCGATCGGCGCCTTCAGGCCCTGCATTGCCATGCGCATGCAGCGCACCGCGCCCTCGCCCGAGGGGGCAACCATGTCGTAGCCGTCCGAGGTCGCGCCGTAGCCGACGATTTCTGCGAGGATTTTCGCACCGCGCGCTTTCGCCGTCTCGTATTCCTCGAGAACGACGACGCCCGCTCCCCCCGCGATCACGAAGCCGTCACGGTTCTTGTCATAGGCGCGCGAGGCCGTCGGGTTGTTATAGGTGGACGACATGGCGCCCATCGCGTCGAAAAGCACGGAAAGGGTCCAATCCAGCTCCTCGCAGCCGCCGGCGAAGACACGGTCCTGCTTGCCCCATTGGATCAGCTCGTAGGCATTGCCGATGCAATGGTTCGAGGTGGCGCAGGCGGACGAAATGGAATAGTTCACGCCCTTGATCTTGAACCAGGTCGCGAGCGTCGCTGAGGCTGTCGAGGACATGCCCTTGGGCACCGCGAAGGGGCCGACGCGCTTGGAATTGCCGCTTTCGCGCGCCTTATCCACCGCTTCGATGAGGGCGATGGTCGAAGGGCCGCCGGAACCCATCACGATGCCGGTGCGCTCGTTGGAAATTTCGGCTTCCTCCAGCCCCGCATCGCGGATCGCCTGATCCATCGCGACATGGTTCCAGGCCGTACCGCCGCCATGAAAGCGCAGGGCGCGGCGATCGAGGATCGTGGTGGGGTCTAGGCTCGGCTTGCCGTAAACGCGGGAGCGGAAGCCATGCGCCTCGAAATCGGTCGCGTAGGAGATCCCCGACTTTGCCGCGTGAAGCGATGCGGTGACTTCCTGCACATCATTGCCGATGGACGATACGATGCCCATCCCGGTGATGACGACGCGCCTCATTATGACTTCTCCATCCACTCGCCCGGCGAACCGGAATCACGACAGCACGGAAAAACCGCGTGCCAGTTTCAAACTGCGGTCCCTGTTTCCCAATTGGGGAGCCTGATACCGGACCGCAAGAAGGCTGCTCAGGTCGGCTGGAACAGACCCACGCGCATATCAGTTGTGGTATAGATGCGCTTTCCATCCGCCTCAAGCCAGCCATCGGCGATGCCGAGCACCAGCTTGCCCTTGAAGACGCGCTTCACATCCACGCCATAAACAACCTTGCTGACGCTGGGCAGGACCTGATCGGCGAACTTCACCTCGCCGACGCCGAGCGCGCGCCCGCGCCCCGGCAGGCCAAGCCAACCGAGGAAAAAGCCGGTCAATTGCCACAGCGCATCGAGCCCGAGGCAGCCCGGCATTACCGGGTCGCCCTTGAAGTGGCACGGGAAGAACCAGAGGTCGGGGCGAACATCGAGTTCCGCGCGGATCTCGCCCTTGCCATGCGCGCCGCCTGTTTCCGCGATATGGGCGATGCGGTCGAACATCAGCATGGGCGGGGAGGGGAGCTGCGCGTTGCCCATGCCGAACAATTCGCCGCGTCCGCAAGCGAGCAGCTCTTCATAGGTGAAACTCGATTGCCGGCTGGCTGCTTCGGTGCTCATCGTCGCCCTTGCTGTCGTTCATTCCCCGCATCAGGGGCGGGTTTGCCATAAATCTGTCAATTGCGTTTCCGTCTAGACCAAAAGCGCGGAGGCATGAACTGAATTTTCGCCTCGCAGGGGGATGGGAATGAAAAATCCCGGGGGCGTATCATTTACCCTGCACGCACGAGCAGCCATGAAAGGCTTGTGTTGCGCCGCAAAGGGCGCTAGCCAAAAAAGCGCAACTAATTGTCATTCCGACAAGGAGAGCCCCGTGGCGCGAATGGTGTCGCTGATTGATCCGGTGACGGCAAAGAGCGGGAATGCTCCGCTGCGTATGGCCGGCTGCCCTGTGCACGACCTCAAGGAGCGTCTGCGCGAAGTGGGGCTGCGTCCGACCCGGCAACGCGTCGCGCTCGGCTGGCTTCTCTTCGGGCGCGGCGATCGCCACCTCTCGGCCGAGACCCTGTTCGAGGAAGCGCAGCGCGCGCGTGTCCCGGTCTCGCTCGCGACGATCTACAACACGCTGAACCAGTTCACGCAGGTCGGCCTGCTGCGCGAAATCGCGATCGACGGCTCGCGCACCTACTTCGACACCAATACCTCCGATCATCACCATTTCTTCGTCGAAGGCGGGGACGGACTGGTCGATATCCCCGCGCATGACATCCAGGTATCCAACCTGCCGGAAACGCCGGAGGGGATGGAGGTCGCACGGGTCGAGGTTGTCGTCCGTCTGCGCCGCAAGCCGGATTGATACGGGCTGCCGCTCACTCCGCTTCCGGAAGGGGCAATCGTGAGAGCTGCGACTGAACAATCCTGGTAATCAGATCATACGGAATTGGCTTGCCTAGCGGGAAACGGACTGTGTCCTTCTTCGTCCTGTAGGGGGCAATCTCGCGTTCAAATTGCGCGCTTCCCGCATAGATCGGGTAAAGTGCGACGTGTTTTTTCCAAACGCCGAAGTAGATGATCGACCGACCGGCCAGTGCGAAGCTCGGAATGCCGTATTTCACGCCTTCCACGCTTTCAGGCGCAGCGCGCCGGATCGTGTCGCGTATCGCTTCGGCGAGCGGACGGACATCTGCCGGCAATCCGGCTATGTAATCCGTGATCTGCCCGCCTGCCATGCCGCGCGCCTTGCCTATTTGACCCGCTCATCCGTGTAGACGCCCCAGACAGCGTCTTTTTTCACATAGCCCTGATAGCCCTCGACGCTGACCTTGCACCAGGCTGTGGAGCAGGATTCGACATTGGCGATCACGCCCGGCTCAAGCTTCGCGACGATCGCCGCGCTGTCCCGGTCATCCTTGTAGAGGGCCTGTTCGGGTTTTTCCTTGCCGGCGCGGATGATCACCGTGCGGCGGTTGGAAAGCCGCCCGAAATAGACCCAGCCCTCGGTTGCCTCCGAATCGCGGATGCGGCGCCATTGCTCATGCTCGCCCACCACCTCGACCGGCAGGCCCTCGCGCTTGAACACCCATTTGATGCGATGCTCCTTGCTCGGCCCCTCGCGCATCGGCGTATCCGATGGTTTCAGGCTGACAAAGCGGGGAATCGGCAGCTTCGTCACCGTGCCGGTGGTCAACTGGTCATCGGCACGCGCCGGATTGGCGACAAACGCGGCGAGCATGGCGGGCAAGATCGAGGCGATCGGAAGCCTGTTGAAAAAACGACGCATAATCGGGAACAGCCTCCTGCACGACAATGTCTACTATAGCGCGATCCGCACAGGCTTGCGCGGAAAACACGGCGATTTCTGTGACATTGCGTCTTTTTTGATGATGGCCGTTAACGTTGCGTTTATAGCGGCTTGGGAACAAGATCGACTTGGGCGTATGTCGGCCTTTCCGTGTCAGGAAAGCCGGGCGCGCCGTAGCCGTGCCCCGGACAGGACCATGAATCGCGATAAGCCGCTCGTCATCGTCACACGCCGCCTTCCTTCAGGGATCGAGGCGCGCATGCGCGAGCTTTTCGACCTCGAATGCAGCACAGATGACGCGCCGATGTCGCGCGATGCGCTCAAGGCAGCTTTTGCCCGCGCGCGCGTCGTGGTTCCGACGATCACCGATAGGATCGATGAGGAGATCATCGCTGCCGCAGGGCCACAAATGCGCCTCATCGCCAATTTCGGCAACGGCACCGACAATATCGATGTCGCCGCTGCGATGAAGCGCGCGATCACCGTCACGAATACGCCTGGCGTCCTCACCGAGGACATGGCGGATTTCACCATGGCGCTGATCGTCGCGGTGTCACGCCGCTTCGTCGAGGGGGCCCGAGTCATTCCCGCAGGGCAATGGCATGGCTGGTCGCCCGGCTGGATGCTTGGCCAGAGAATTCATGGCAAACGCCTTGGGATCATCGGCATGGGGCGCATCGGGCTGGCGCTGGCGCGGCGGGCGCGCGCATTCGGCCTTCAGGTGCATTACCATAACCGTCGCCCCGCCGCGAAACGCATCGAGGAAGAGGTCGAGGCAACCTATTGGGATTCTCTCGACCGCATGCTCGGGCGCATGGACATCATCTCGATCCATTGCCCTCATACGCCCTCCACCTTCCATCTGCTCTCGGGGCGTCGTCTCAAGCTGATGAAGCCCGAGGCGATCCTCGTGAATACCGCGCGGGGCGAAATCGTTGATACGGAATCGCTCGCGGATGTCCTTGAAGCAGGCCAGCTGGCCGGCGCCGCGCTCGATGTCTATGAGCACGAACCCGCGGTTTCTCCCCGCCTGCTGCGCCTCGCCGAGCAGGGAAAGGTCGCGCTCCTGCCGCATATGGGCTCATCGACGGTGGAAAGCCGGAACGAGATGGGCGAGAAGGTCATCATCAACATCAAGACCTTCATCGACGGCCATACTCCGCCGGACCGCGTGCTGGTGCTGCCGGGCTGAAAACCGGCAAAGGACAGCGAGGGGGATCAGTCAAGCCGGTTCGCGAAACGCAGTGCGATCAGGAGCATGGCAATCACGCCGATACCCGGGTCGGGTCATGGATGCGACGGCGGCAGAGCCGCCGTCGCGTTGGTTGTGAAGCAGCTCAGGCTTCGCGGTACCAATCGAAGATGCCGCCGATATTACCATCCCAGGTGGAGAGCCGGGGCACGAGCCCTTCTTCACCGCCTGTACCAGCGGACGCATGATGATCGGGATGAAAACGTTGTCGTTGATCATCAGGTCGTTGAGCTTGATGATATGGGCCGCGCGCTTCGCGGGGTCCAGTTCGGTGTCCATCAGCTTATAGGTCTTGTCGTATTCCTCGTTCGTCCAGCGCGAGAAGTTGGCGCGCTGCCAGTTGTTGCTCTTCGAGGCAACTTCCCAGGAAACGAACTGGAGCAGGGTCGCGGCCGGGTCGGGCCGGGTTACGGACCAGGTGAACATCTGCATGTCCGCGTAGAACTTGCTTGTCGTGTCCGGGTTCGCCACATCGGTCGAGAAGAAGACCGAGGCGACGACCGATTTCAGCTCGATGTCGATGCCGGCCTTCTGGCACGATTGCTTGACAATCGCCTGCGCCTTCTGACGTGGCGAATTGGTCGAGGTCTGGAAGACAAACTTGAGGCGCTTGCCGTCCTTCGCGCGAACGCCGTCTGGCCCCGGCTTCCACCCTGCCGCATCCAGAAGCGCAGCCGCCTTCTCGATGCTGTATTCCCACTTGGTGTTCGGGGAATTGAACTGCTTGGGAAGGTTGATGTAATTCGGCGTGACAACGCCGGCACGCCCGTAAATGTGCTTCTGGATCGATTCGCGATCGATCAGCAGGCCCATCGCCTTGCGGACGGCGGGGTCCGAGAAGGCCGGATGCTTGGATTTCGGGTGCGAACGCTCGCCCTCGATCTCCGTATTCGGATCGGCGCTGTTGAGGCAGATGAACTCGACCGAGTTCGACGGGACGAAAACGGCATTGCCCTTGCCGCCTTGCTCGAGGCGGATAAGGATTTCGTCCTCGACCTGCATGTTCCAGGCGAAATCGTATTCCCCGGTCTGGATCACGGCGCGCGCAGCGGAAACCGCATCGCCGCCGCCCTTCATCTCGACCGCGTCGAAATGCGGGCGGTTTGCCATGTGGTAGTCGGTGTTGATCACGCCCTTGACGATATCGCCGGGCTTGAATTCCGTGCATTTATAGGGGCCGGTGCCGACCGGCATAATGTTCGCGGGCGCTTCGCGTCCCTTGGCACCTGTGTAATTCCCGAACAAATGCTTCGGAATGATCATGCCCACGTTGCCGACATAGGCCGCGGCCCAGAACACTACCGGCGCATCGAAGGTGATCTTGACCGTGAGATCGTCGACCTTCTCGACCTTCATGTCGCGGTAGCTGCCGAGATTGACGGTCGCGGTCGCCGGATCCTTGTTGAACTCCCAGGTGAAGATCACGTCCTCAACCGTGAGCGGCTTGCCGTCATGCCACTTCACGCCCGGTTTGATTTTCCAGATGACGTTCTTGCCATCCGCCGAGAGGCCGCCATTCTCGCGGGTCGGAATTTCGGAAGCGAGGATGGGGACGAGGTTGGCATCCGAATCGAATGCGGCCAGCGGCTCGTAGAACAGGCGGCTTGCATCCTGATCCTTGGTGCCGACGGCAAAATGCGGGTTCAGCAGGGTTGGCGCCTGCCACCAGAGCAGCTTGAGCAATCCACCGCCGCCGCGCTTGGTGGGCTTGTAATCGAACTTGGTCTGCGCCTGGGCAACGCCGGCGTTCAACAGAATCTGGCTCGCCATCGGGGCAGCGAGGCCATAGGCCGCCAGCCGCTGGATGAAAGCGCGCCGATCCATTGTCCCTGACTTGACCTCTGCGATCATGGAGCGCAGTTGTTCTTCCTGCATATTGTTGTCCTCCCAAAAGGTGCTTGGATGCACGCGCGCAGTGTTGCGCTCTCACCGCTGTTTTGCAAGTCTCGCCGAGGAGGTTTGGCAGCGGCTGCCCGAAAAACCCAAATAATTTCGAGGGCCTGCGGGCAATCTTCGTCTTTGCGACCGCGAGCGCGCGCTCGTCAGACAAGTGGCCGCAACTGTTGTTTTGCCGGCTGAATTGACGTGGTTTCAAGCCAGGATTGAGGAAAGTCGAATCCTCAAAAACAGAACTCTCACCAGATTCCACGCGGGTGAGAGTGTCCCCACTCAGTCCGCTTTGCGGGCGCGCGCTGAGGCCCGAGAGGAGCACAGTTATCCGTCAGCGCGCGGCCTCCGGCTTGCCAGAGCCGGTCTAAGGCGCTCAGGCGCGCGCGAACTGCCCATGCGGGCGGAAGCTGTAGAGATAGCTCGGCACGATGGCCTCATAGCTCGACGTCGTGATTCCCAGCCCTTCCAGCGTCCGGCTTTCCTTGGCTGCCGCTGCGCTGACGATGTTGTCGGATTCAAGCAACGTCACCTGATCCACGGTCAGGAGCTTGCCGGGGAGCTTTTCGAGAACGCTCGCCTTAAGCTTTGCCAGCGCGAAAGGAACCGGCAGCAAAAGGCGTTTGCGCACGGTGGTCTCCAGGATGAACTCGAGCAGATGCTTGAACGAGGCAACTTCCGGTCCGCCCAGTTCGTAAGTCGCGCCGGCTTTGGCGCCCCCCGAAAGGGCACGGCGCGCGGCTTCCGCGACATCGCCGACAAAAACAGGCTGGAATTTCGTCTCTCCTCCGCCGATCAGCGGCAGGAAAGGCGTAAACCTGGCCAGATCGGCAAAGCGGTTGAAGAACTTGTCCTCAGGGCCGAAAACAATCGATGGCCGGAGGATCACCGCGCCCGGCACGGCGGCGAGAACGGCCTTCTCGCCAAGCGCCTTGGTGCGGGCATAATCCGAAGCGGAATTCTCATCCGCGCCGATGGCCGAGAGCTGTACGAAATTGGTGATTCCCGCCCTCGCGGCTTCTTCGGCCACGAAACGCGCGCCCTGGGTCTGGACGCTTGCAAAATTCTGCCGCCCGGATTCGTGCAGAATACCGACAAGATTGACCACTGCATCCGCGCCTATGAGTGCATGGGCGATGGAATCGCGGTAGCGCAGATTGGCCTGCACGGCATGAATCTGCCCCACGCCGCCGAGCGGCTGGAGATGGCCTGCGAGATCCGGCCGGCGAACCGCGACGCGGATGCGCCATCCGTCTTTCGCCAGTGCCCGCACGAGGTGGCGCCCGATGAAGCCCGAACCACCGAAAATCGTCACCAGTTTCGCGGCCATGCCTACCCCCGTCTGCCGAATCATCGGCGCGATGATGCAAAATACCCTGTTCCTTGCTCACTTCACCAAGATGGCGCGAGCGTCAAGTCTGGCGTGCTAGATCCCTGACCGCCTGGGCTTGCGCTGCCGGGCGGCAGCCACAGCGAGGGCAGGGCGAGCCGGGATAGTGTGCTGCTTGTTGCCACCTTTCGGGGGCTTTGGCGATGTCGGTCCTGACATCATGACGGCGCCGCCCATCGCGACGCTCGAAAAGGTCACGACGCTTCCGACGCATAGGAGCGCGAGGGCAAGCGCACCTTCCGGCGCAGCAAGAACAAGGCTGCGTATGCGTCCCAGATCGAGCGCCAGCACGCCGCCGACAAACAGCAGGCCCAATACCCCGCCCCAGATGCCGTTGGTGATCAGGAGCGCGAAGAGCGGGTCGAGCGGCTTCGAGATTTCCGGTTCGTTATCGCGGGTTTCCTGCATGGTCCGATTTCCGCTTTTGTCAGATTTAACGGAAGGATTCAGCCCTCCAGCCATCAATGTGGCACTGTCTCACAAGATCTCAAGAAAATCCTTGCGCGGACCCGGTTGACAAAGCCCGCGCTCGCCGCCATTGAAGGCGCCCGTGCCCAGGTGGCGGAATTGGTAGACGCGCTGGTTTCAGGTACCAGTGGGTAACACCGTGGAGGTTCGAGTCCTCTCCTGGGCACCACTCAATTTTTCGCAAGCATCTGCGAATGACCAAAAACCGGCTTAAAAGGCTGGTTTTTTGCTGTTTAGCGCCCGTTTGCGTTCGGGGGCTTCCGTTGACAGCCGTGCAATTTGTTGGCCTTCTTGTTGGCCTTGGCATGAAGCCAGCAAAGGCGAGGCCAACAAATGCCTTTGACGGATACCGCAGTCAGGACCGCCAAGCCTTCGCAAACCGTTCAGAAACTGTCGGATGGCGGCGGTTTACAGCTATGGATCATGCCTTCCGGTTCCAAGCTTTGGTGCCTCGCTTATCGGGATTTGAGCGGAAAGCAGAAGAAGCTTTCGTTCGGTGCCTATCTCGCCGTTACGCTCGCCAAGGCGCGGGAGGAACGCGGTAAAGCCAAGACCTTGTTGGCCTCCGGCATTGACCCCGGCCAACACGCCAAGACAGAAAAGGCCAACAAGGCGGTTGCCGAGGCCAACACATTTGCAGCCCTAGCGACCGAATTGCGCCTTGCCGAGTGGAAGGAATTCGACATTGCAAACGCGGTTTGGATCATTCCCGCCGCACGCATGAAAATGCGTAGAGAGCATCGCATTCCCCTCCCGCCGCAAGCCTTGGCGGTGCTGGAAAGCCTTCGCCCGATAACCGGGCATGGCGACCTTGTTTTTCCCGGCATTGTCTCGGTGAAAAAACCGATCAGCGAAAACACCCTGAACGTCGCCTTGCGGCGCATGGGTTACGGGCAGGATGAAATGACCGCGCATGGTTTTCGTGCCGCCGCGTCGACGCTGCTGAACGAGAGCGGCAAGTTTTCCGCCGATGCCATCGAACGCGCGCTGGCCCATCAGGACAAGGACGCGATCCGCCGCACCTATGCGCGCGGGGAATATTGGCCGGAACGGGTGAAAATGGCCGTCTGGTGGGCGGATTATCTCGACGCCTTGCGCGACGGCGCGGAGGTGATGCCGTTCAAGAGAGCGTAAGAGAGGTGGGCGTGTCCGCTGACCCCCGATTGTCCTATTCAGGGCATCAGCAATGGACTTGGGAAATTCCCTTTAAGGGATGGATTGCAACGACCGGGCTGGTGAAAGAAGCATTTAAATTTAAGGCTGCGATTTCTGTATTTTCAGAAGAAATTGACGCGATTCTTTTTTCTAGAGCCCCCGAGTTAGCGAAACGGAATCGCAGTCGATATGCTCTGGCGTTGCAGCGAATCGCAGATTTCCTTGGAGAAATTGGCTTCTCAAAGTTAGCCCAAGGTGAGCTGGTAGAATTGGCACTCGCTCTCAATGAGCTCAACAACGGTGTTGTGAGAGACTTTCTGAAGCCATCGTTTGTGCCGAGAAAGGCGGAACATCCGGGCGATAAGTGGTCTTTTCGCGCCAGTTCAGCATTGCTGTTGAATTGCTTTGCCAAAACAACCTTTCTCGAAGGAAAGCCAGCCGGTTAATTGCTATAGTCGCCGACCCTGTGAAACTTTTGGTCGCTCCGAAGGCCAAAGATCTGAGCTCAATAATTGAGAGCTGGCACCGCCAGTTTTCTGATGGCAAAGTACAGAACGACCTCGCACGCAACATATTCGAGAATGGCGAACAACTCGTCCGAGTGACCGCTGAGCATCTCAGGACCAAAATAGCGCGTGAGCCAACCGTCGCTGAAGTTGCCCGTGAAATCGCGCTTGGTGCTGTGCAAGCTGCAATTCTGGCCGCAACCCAAGATGAGCATGACGAGTTTTATGAAGCGACTAGGAAGGAGGTGGCCCGAACTTCAATCCGATACAAAAGGGACGCGGACTAGACCCCTATTCTGCTCCGCACGAAAGCGTTGAATGTTTCGCTCCAAGCCTCACGAGCCCGTGCGGTGACACAGGAGCAAGACCCTATGCAATCCATCGATACCCTCGTCCCCTTTTCCCGTGCCATCGCCTTGGCCGGGATGAAATCCACCCGAGCCTATGACGAGGTGAAGGCCGGCAAGCTCGCCCTCGTCAAAAACGGGCGGCGCAGCTTCATCCGCGCGAGCGAGCTTCAGCGCTATATCGACGCCCTGAGCGCGGGCAGCAGCCGGAAATCCGCCTGAAAATGAAGCGGCCCGGCAGGCGGTAGGACGCCGAACCGGGCCTTCGTGACAAATCCGACGAAGGAAACATCACCATGAAAACCTACCCCAAATGTGCCCTCGGGCGCAAACGGCGTCGGCTTGCCGAAAGCCTGCCCCTTTTCGCCTGGGCCGATGCGCAAGCCGTGTCCGCCCATCTCCCCGAAACCTTCGCTGAACGCGTTCTGATGAAGCGGTTTCACATGCCGCTGCATATGGCGCGCATCATTGCCGAAAACGCCAACCTTGGAGGGCGCGCATGATCCGTATCCCCCGTTATCCGCAAGTCCTGGCCTCGCTTCCCGATGACACAAAAATCCATGTCGTCGGGCGGGAAGCCGAAACCCTGATCCGCCTTGTCGAGAAAGGTCCGCGCGGCCTCCGTGCCTATGACTTCCCCGGCGGACCTCCGTTCCGGCTTGGCGCCTATGTCTTTGACCTCCGGTGCATGGGCCTCGCCATCCGCACGGCACGCGAGCCGCATTCAACCGGCTGGCATGGCGTCTATGTGCTGGAAACCCCGGTCACGATCCATCGCGTTGTGGAAGGGCCAAAGGCATGAAGGCGAAGGGCACCATTTTCCCCGCCGTCATTGATGAATGGCCGCGCTCCAATCGCGAGATTGTCCGGGTGTTTCTGGACCGCTTCCAAGGCCGGGCCATCGTTCACGTGCGGGTTTTCTATGCCGATGCCGATGGCATCCCGCGTCCGGGTCGCGATGGCCTCGCGCTGGGCATCGGGCATTTGCCGAAATTGGCGGATGCGATTTGCGAAGCCTATCGGCTGGCGTGCGAGCGCGGCTTGATCGAACCGGACAGCGACAGTGCGACTTCCTGACTCTTGGAAGGCGCGAACGCGGGGAGCAATCCCCGCCTGTTCTTGCTGGTCCGAACAAGCTCTTGCATCCCTGCTGGCCTTCCTAGCGCGATTGTGGGCCTGACATGGCGAGGGCAGCGCAATTCAGGGACAGGCGGCACGCGCGCATCTATGCGCATTGGCTCAAATTACCCGCTTGGCGAGCGCTATCCGGCGATGCGGTGAAGCTGCTGGCCTACATGCTCGCCAATTATCGACCGGGCCAGAACGGCCTGACCGATTTCAGCGCACGGCAGGCTGGCGAGGCGCCTCCAGCGGATGCAGGAAATCCGGCCTAAGCGATGATGTGCATGATTCACGCTTTGTCAGGCGCCGTGTCTGCGAAGAGCCCGGGCAGGAGTGGGGTCTGATTTCCGATCGCGACTCCTTCGAGCGCCAGCAGGCGCGTCTTTGTCTTCACGCCGCCGGGTGCCGAGAAGCCGCCATCATAGGTGCCGGCGCCGAGCACGCGGTGGCAGGGAACGATCACCGGCCAAGGGTTACGGCCCATCGCGATCCCCACCGCCTGCGCCGCGCGCGGCTTGCCCACAGCCCGCGCGAGAGCGCCATAGGTTGTCGTCCTGCCCCAGCCGATTCCCCGTAATTCGGAATAGATCGCGCGTTCACTCTCGCCGATTTCGCTCCAGTCGAGCGAAACATTCGAAAAATCCTGCGGCACGCCTTCAAAACCAGCCCGCAGCCGGGCGGTGACATCGCAAATGGCCGGCGGGACTTCATCCTGTACCGGCCCGGCACCAAGCGCATGGCAGCGCGCCTCGAGGCGAGCGGGCTCGTCCGGGAGAAGGACGCGGATCAGCCCGCTCTCGCTCCAGACGAGTCCGCAAATTCCGAATGGGGTTTCGAACAGGAAATACCGGCGCAGCTTCATGCTCCGATCCTATGACGGGGGAGAGACGGAAAGAAGCGTCTTGCCGCGGTTCCCGACGGAGAAATCCCAGCATCGGTCAAACGGGTTGTTTGTCCCGGCTGGATGACGCGATACACAGGGGCGCCCCCGGGTTACGATCACCCTCGCGGTGGTCGGTGCCATGTTTAGGCATGCGCAGAGCTTGACCTTATATTTTATACAATATACGAAAATTGCATTCGAGCGGAATGACTCTGCCTTGTGCGGCAGGTGTCAATCCGGCGAATGGCGCGCTGAGTTCCGTCTAGGGCTCCGCCGAGCATGCATTCGACGCGCAGGGAAGGCCGCCGGCTTCCCTGATTGACGGGAAACGCAGCCGCACGCTGCATAGACCAGACGGAGCGAGGCAAATGCCCACCAATATCTTCACGGGAACCATTCCCGCCCTGATGACGCCATGCAAGGCGGATCGCAGCCCGGATTTCGGCGCGCTGGTGAAAACCGGCAAGGAGCTTATCGGAGCCGGCATGTCCGCCGTCGTCTATTGCGGATCAATGGGGGATTGGCCCCTGCTCACGGACGAGCAGCGGATGGAAGGCGTCGAGCGCCTCGTGAAGGCGGGCGTGCCGGTGATCGTCGGAACCGGCGCGCAGAGCCCGGCCCGCGCGGCGGCGCTTGCGGCGCATGCGAAGAAGGCGGGGGCGCAGGGGCTGATGATCATCCCGCGCGTGCTCTCGCGCGGGGCGTCGATCGCGGCGCAGCGCGCGCATTTCGAGGGTATCCTCGAAGCCGCCGTGGATCTGCCCTCCGTGATCTACAACAGCCCCTATTATGGCTATGAGACCAAGGCGGACCTCTTCTTCGATCTCCAGAGCCGTTACAAGCATCTCATAGGGTTCAAGGAATTCGGTGGCGCGGCCTCGCTGCGCTATGCGGCCGAGCATATTACCAGCCGCGATTCCGGCCTGACGCTGATGGTCGGCGTCGATACGCAGGTCTATCATGGCTTCGTCAATTGCGGCGCGACCGGCGCGATCACCGGCATCGGCAATGCGCTGCCGAAGGAGGTGCTGCACCTTGTCGATCTGTGCAAGAAAGCCGCGAAGGGGGATGCCGTTGCCCGGCGCAAGGCGCTGGAGCTGGAGAATGCGCTCGGCGTGCTCTCTTCTTATGATGAAGGGGTCGATCTCGTGCTCTATTACAAGCACCTGATGGTGCTCGAAGGGCACAAGGAATACACGCTCCACTTCAACGCTTCCGATGCGCTTTCGCCAAGCCAGAAGGCTTACGTCGAGGATCAGCACCGGCTGTTCAAGGCGTGGTACGCCGATTGGTCGAAGGCCTGACGGATGCCGGCAAGGGAAAGCCGGAATTAACCCGGCTTTCCCGGCTGTTTCAGGGCTTGATCTGGAAGATCGCTTCGATCTCCACCGCCATGCGGCTCGGAAGCGAGTTCATGCCGATGGCGGAACGGGCATGGCGACCCGCTTCGCCCAGCACATCCACCAAAAGGTCGGAACAACCATTGATGACCTTCGGATGATCGCCGAAGGATGCCTCGGCATTGACCATGCCGAGCAGCTTCACGACAGCCTCGATCCGGGAAAGCTCGCCCAGGGCCTCCTTGCACACCGCAAGCAGGCGCAGGCCGGTGATCCGCGCCTCTGCATAACCCTGCTCGATGTTCATCGTCAGGCCCAGGCGCCCTTCCTTGTAGGTGCCGTCCGGCTGCCGCGGCCCCTGTCCTGAGACGTAGAGCAGATTTCCGGTGATGCGGTATGGAATGTAGTTGCCTACCGGCACAGGGCAGGGAGGCAGTACGAGGCCGAGTTTCTCAAGGCGCTGTTCGGGTGTCATGACAATCCTGTCTTGGAAGCGTTCAGGGTCTTATCGGATGGAGAAGGCCCGTTCGGCATCAGGCTGGCAAGCGAATATTGAAGCATTGGCGGCAAATGGAATTCAACGCAGGCGATCGTGGCAAGCCGCCTTCCCGTCAGCATCAGACCGGCGGAGCGGTTTTCACGGCGCCTTTCTGTCGAGCGCCCCGGAGGCGAGGATCATGCCGAGGCTGGTCAGCGCGATGCCGGCCATGGTGAGCATCGCAACGGGTTCGCCAAGAGTGACATAGCCCGCAAAGGCAACGGTGCCCGGCATGATCGCGCCCCATAGCGTCGCGTTTGTTGGCCCGAGATGGCGTACCGCAAGACCATAGGCATACATCGCAAGAAAACCCGCCAGAATCCCCTGCCATACAAGCTGGAGCAGGAGTGCGGTGCGTGGCACGGCGGAAAAGTCGTGTGCGCCATTGGCGAACCAGAGCGCGATGGCGCCGAGGCCGGACCAGAAGGAGACCACCGCCACCATGTGCCAGGGCGTGAGGCCGAGCTTGCGCAGGGCAATGGTGCTCAGCGCCCATAGAATGGCGGCGCCAAGGAAAAGCAGATCGCCGCGCCAGGCTCCCGGCCATGTCACGTCGAAGGCCTGGCGGACAACCATCATGATACCGGCAACGACCACCAGGAAACCGAGGATCCGCAGACGGGAAAGGCGCTCGCCGAGGAGCAGCACCGACATCACCGCCACCATCAGCGGCGTCGAGCTTGGCATGATCGCGCCCATATGCGCGACGGGCGCGAATGTCGCGCCGCTCATGACCATCAACCCGAAGGGCAGGCCGCTTCCTGCCACCAGCACGCCAGCGAGCCATGGATTGCTTCCCTCGGGCAATAGGCCATTGCGCCACAGGATAGGCAGGACCAGAAGCGCCGGAATGCCATAGCGGAACAGGGCGATATCAAAAGGCGTCAGCCCGCTTGTTACGCCGGCGCGGATGAGGACCTGCCAGCCAGTGCCTGTACAGACCGCGAAGATGGACGCGGCAATGCCGATGGCGAGCGAGCGCCCGACTGCTTGTGTCATGATCAGCCTCAAAGGGAAGAGGAGCAGCTCGGAAAGACTTGCGGAATCGCCGCTCTCGCAGGCGGGGTGTGCCGGCGCACGGGCGAGGAAGAAGGAAATGACTAGCAAAGGATCGGGTGCGGGCTAGGATGCGCGCCGGATCGAATGCGAAGGGATTGGAACGATGAGAAAGCCTATCATTGCCGCGGCTCTGGGTGCAAGCATGCTTCTGTGCAATGGGATGCCGGTATTGGCGAAGGACGTTGCCGGCTCCAAGGACCATCCGCTGGTGGGGCGCTATCAAGGCTCCGAGATCATTTCCTACAAGGTGGCGGATTTCGATGCCGAGCGTGTGCTCGACAGGCCGATGGATATCAAGACCGCCAATGACAAGCTCAACGCGGATAACAGCCGCGAACTGGAAGGCAGGGTCTTCCGCATCCGCTATGTCGCCCCTAAGGATCGCTCTACGCTTGAGATCATCCGCAATTACGAGGAATCGCTGAAGAGCAAGGGATTCCAGATCGTTTTTTCCTGCGCCAACCAGCAATGTATCGGCGGTTCGGAATCCTATTTCCGCTTTGGTGCGGCGGTCGATGATATGAGCCAGAATTTCCGCTACCAGAAAAGCGTGCGCTATCTTCTAGGCAAGCTCGAACGCCCGGAAGGCGATGTTTACGCCGCCATCCTTGTCGGCGAGAGCCGCGAGCCGACGGTGCGTGTGACCGCCGTGGAGCTGAAGCCGATGCAGGCCGGACAGATCGCCTTTGTCGACGCCTCGCAGATGGAGAAAGCCATCTCGGCGACCGGACGTGTGGCGCTCTATGGCATTCATTTCGATACCGACAAGGCCGATATCAAACCGGAATCAAAACCCACGCTTGATGAAATGGCGAAGTTCCTCAAAGCCAACCCGTCGCTCAACGTGATCGTCGCCGGCCACACGGACAGCCAGGGCGGTTTCGACTATAATATTGATCTCTCCCGTCGCCGCGCCGCCTCTGTGGTGCAGGCGCTCGCGGGGCAATACGGAATCGCGCCCGCCCGTCTCGCTCCCTTCGGGGCGGGCATGGCGGCACCTGTTGCAGTCAACGACAACGAGGCCGGGCGGGCCAAGAACCGGCGCGTGGAACTCGTGAAGCGCTGAATGGCCGGGTAGATCATGCGGCGAGCAGCGCGGGCGGCTCACCGCATATTCTTTCGCATCTGCGAAATACTTTGACTTTGTCTCCCGCTTCCCGCATAAGGGGATCGGAACGTCAGCCTTGCGGTGCGAGGCGTGTGCGAGGCCGCGTGATTGCGCTTTTAGATGCGCCGGCTTCCCCTTCATCCGTTCTGCTCTCCGGCTACCCCCGTCACGCGGGTCGCTCCCACGGTTTCAGGCTGCTACGCGGCGCCGGACCGACTCCCCGTCTTTAAGGACGTCATTTTGACCCAGTTTTCCGATTTCGCCCTCCTGGCGCCGCTCCAGCGCGCGCTTGCCAAGGAAGGGTATACCCAGCCCACGCCGATTCAGGCGCAGACCCTTCCCATCGCGCTTTCGGGCCGCGACGTGCTCGGCATCGCGCAGACCGGCACCGGCAAGACCGCAGCTTTCGCGCTGCCGATCCTCGATCGGCTCGGTCGTTCGGGCATCACCCGCAAGCCGCGCACCTGCCGTGCGCTCATCCTTTCGCCGACGCGCGAGCTGGCAAGCCAGATCGCGGATAGTTTCCGCGCTTATGGCGGCGGCATGCATCTTTCCATCGATGTCGTGTTCGGCGGCATCCCGATCAACCGGCAGATCAAACGTCTGACGACCGGCGCGGATATTCTCGTCGCGACACCGGGGCGCCTGATCGATCTCGTCGAGCAGCGCGCATTGAGCCTGTCCGAGGTCGAGATTCTCGTCCTCGACGAAGCCGACCAGATGATGGATCTCGGTTTCATCGTACCGCTCAAACGCATCCTGCCGATGCTGCCCAAGAAGCGTCAGAGCCTCTTCTTCTCCGCCACCATGCCGAAGGCGATCGGCGATCTCGCGAACGGTTTCCTGAAAGATCCCGTGAAGGTCGCGGTCACGCCGGTTGCGACCACCGCCGAGCGCGT
The DNA here is from genome assembly GCA_020161575.1 of Pseudomonadota bacterium. GTDB lineage: Bacteria > Pseudomonadota > Alphaproteobacteria > Rhizobiales > Beijerinckiaceae > Rhabdaerophilum. The sequence goes on along the minus strand of JAIUNR010000002.1, from coordinate 70,694 downwards.
GACGCAGGGCGTGATGTTCGTCGATCAGGGGGCCAAGCCGGCCCTGCTGACCCGCGTGTTGCAGGATGAAAGCATCGCGCGCGTGCTCGTCTTCACCCGCACCAAGCATGGCGCGGACAAGGTGGTGAAGCATCTCGGGCGTGATGGGATCGAGGCCGCCGCCATCCATGGCAACAAGAGCCAGGCGCAGCGCGAGAAAGCGCTCGCCGCCTTCCGCGCCGGCCATTGCCGTGTGCTCGTCGCCACCGATATCGCCGCGCGCGGCATCGATGTCGAGGGCGTCACCCATGTCATCAATTTCGAACTGCCGAATGTGCCGGACAGCTATGTCCATCGCATCGGCCGCACGGCACGCGCCGGCGCATCGGGCATCGCCATCGCCTTCTGCGCTGGTGATGAGCGCCCCTTCCTGCGCGATATCGAGAAGCTGACGCGCATGCCGGTTCCCGTTCTGGCGGTGCCGGACGGGTTCGATATCAACGCAGCGCGCATCGCCGCCCGGGCCGAGCCGCGCGAGCCGAGGGAAGCCTCGCGCGATCCGCGCCAGCAGAACGGACGCGGCGGTCATCATCACCCGCAAGGCTCGCGGCCCAGAAACCCGCGCGCGGATCAACGCCGTCCCGAGGGCGAACAGGCGGAGCGTCCGCGTTTCGCCGAGGCAAAACCGGGCAATGGCGGTTTCAAGGAGCGCATTTTCCGGGAGCGCAATCCCGATGCGCGTGGCGAAAAGCCCGCGCAGGGCTATGCGCCGCGTGAGGATGGCGCGCCGATCCGCCGTCGCAAGCGCCGGCGTTCGTCCGGCGGAAATCGCCAGAGCGCGGCCTGAACAAAAAACCGGCGAGCCGAAAGGCTCGCCGGTTTTTTGCAGACGGCAGCGCGGCCTAAAGGCTCGCAGCCGCGCGCGCGGCCTGGTCGTAATGGCCGGAAAGCGCGCGCAGGCGTTGGGCGACATCATGCAAGACCGTTTCGTCCAGCCCCAGCGAGCGCAAGCTGGACACCAGCAGCGCCTCACGGATCTCGCGATAGGCAAGGCAGGCTTTCTCGCCCTCGGCGCTGATCGTCACGGTCTTTTCCTTGCCTGAGCGCCCGCTGCGCACGAGCTTCATCCGTTCGAGCTTCTTGATCGCGTAGGTCACCGTGTGCGTGTCCTCGACATTGAGGACGAGGCAGATATCCGCGAGCTTCTTCGCGCGCCCGCGATGATTGACCGAATGGAGCACCAGCACGTCGAGCGCGGAGAGGTCCTTCACGCCCGCCGCCGCCATGCCGCGCACCATCCAGCGCTCGAAGGCGTGGCTCACGAGAATGAGCCCGAACTCGAATTCCGACAAAGCCGGACTCGCGCCCGAGGCGAGATGCGCCGAGGAGACGATCGGCCCGAGCGCGCCGGAGGATGGTTTCTCGCTCATTTCTGGCCCAGCATCTGATTGGGCAGCCATGTCGCCAGTTCCGGCACCGCGATCATGATGAAGACCATCGCGATCATGGCGAGGAAGAAGGGCAGGGCTGCCAGCGCGATATAGCCGAGCGGCTTGCCGGTCATTGCCTGCAGGACGAAGAGGTTGAAGCCGACGGGCGGGGTGATTTGCGCCATCTCCACGACCAGCACCACGAAGATGCCGAACCACACGAGATCGATCCCCGCCGCCTTGACGGCCGGCAGGACCACGGCGGCGGTGAGCACCACCATCGAGATGCCGTCGATCAGGCAGCCGAGGATGATATAGACCACCATCAGCGCCATGATCAGCGCGAACTGGGAGAAGCCCTGCGCGTTGATCCATTCCGCGAAGAGACGTGGCAGGCCGGTGAACCCCATCGCGGTCGTGAGGAACGAGGCGCCGGCAAGGATGAGGCCGATCATCGCGTTGGTGCGCACCGCGCCCATCACGCTGTCCGAGAACATCCTCCAGGAGAAGGTGCCGGTGGCGAGGGTCAGCGCCAGCGCGCCGACCACGCCGAGCACGGCGCTTTCCGTCGGCGTCGCCCAGCCGGTATAGATCGAGCCGAGCACCAGCAGGATAAGCCCGACGATCGGGATCAGCCGGCGGCTTTCCCAGAGCTTGGCGGCAACGCTCATCGGCGGATCGCGTGGTGGAACCATCTGCGGATTGGCGAGCGCCCAGCCCATCAGCACGCCCGAGAAGATCAGCATCAGCACGATGCCGGGGATCACCCCCGCGATGAAGAGCCGCGCGATCGAGACTTCCGCCGCCACGCCATAGACGATCATGATGAGCGAGGGCGGAATGAGCAGGCCCAGGGTGCCGGAGCCCGCAAGCGATCCGATATTCATGAAATCATCGTAGCCGCGCCGGCGCAGTTCGGGGATCGTCATCCGGCCGATCGTCGCGGCGGTCGCGGCGGAGGAGCCGGAAATCGCCGCGAAGATGCCGCAGCCGAAGACGTTGGTGTGCAGGAGGCGGCCCGGCAGGCGTTGCATCCATGGGGCCAGCCCTCGGAACATGTCGTCCGAGAGGCGCGAGCGGAACAGGATCTCGCCCATGAAGATGAACATCGGCAGGGCGGTGAGCGTCCAGGAATTCATCGACCCCCAGATCGTGGTGCCGAAGGAGAGCGCCGGGTTCGCATTCGTCATCAGCATGAAGGCGAGATAGCCGACAAGCCCGAGCCCGAGCCCGATCCACAGGCCCGAGGCGAGGCCGAGGAACATCAGGCCGATCAGCAGGAGGGAGGCGGTTGCGGGAGCCATATCTTCCTCCTTACTTCTCGACTGGCATCTCGTCGCCGGTTGCGGCGGCGGCGAGATGGCTCTGCGTGCCGCCGGTAAGATCGGTGGCGAGGTCGTCGAGCAGGGCGATGAAGAACACCACGAAGCCGAAAGCCATGGCGGATTGCGGCATCCAGAGAGGGATGGCCAGCAGCCCCTGGCTCATCTCGTTATAGATATAGCTTTCATGCACGAATTTGAGGCTGGTCCATGCCGCCCAGCCGACCAGCAGCGCCGATCCGGCCGCCACCAGTCTTTCGAGCAGCCGGCGCGTGGCGGTTCCCACCGGAAAACGCTCGATCAGGAGCCCGACGCGGATATGCGCATTATGCCGGTAGGTCGGAGCAAGGCCGAGGATCGTGGTCGCGACGAGCGCGTATCCTGCGAAATCATCGGCGGATTGCAATTGCAATCCGATGGCGCGCAAGCCGACCTGCGCCAGGATCAACAACGCGATGGAAACCAAAGCTGCGGCGGCAAGCAGGCCCGTGAGGGCATAGAGGATATCGAGCGCGCGGCGCATGGGCATCTCGCTGGAAGTGCATAGCGGTGGGAAAGGGAGGGCGCGAGGCGCCCTCCCGAGGCGGGTTCCCGGGCTTTGCGGGTCCCGGATCTTATTTGCGGAAATCGGAGACGAGCTTGGCGCCGTCCGCGCCGGCCTTCTCCGCCCATTCCTTCGCCATGGTCTCGCCGATGGCCTTGATCTCGGCCTTCATCGCATCCGTCGCCGGGGCGACCTTGATGCCCTTTTCGGCCAAGGTCTTCTTGTACTGCTCGTTGAGCTCTTCGCTCTTCTTCCAGCCACGCGCTTCAGCCTTGGCGGCGGCATCCTTCACGGCGGCCTGAATATCCGCCGGGAGCTTGTCGAAGGCGGTCTTGTTCACGAAGACGAGGTTCTGCGGCAGGAAGGCCTGCGTATCATAATAATGCGAGAGGTAATCCCAGGCCTGGGTGTCGATCCCGGTCGACCCCGAGGTGATCATCGCGTCGAGCACGCCGGTGCGGAACGCCTGCGGCACTTCCGGCACCTGGATCGTGGTAGAGACCGCACCGACCAGCTGCGCGAAACGCGCCGTGGCCGGGTTGTAGGAGCGGAATTTCGTGCCCTTGAGATCGGCGAGCGCGGTGATCGGCTTCTTGGTGTAGATGCCCTGCGGCGGCCAGACCACCGAATAGAGATACATCATGCCCTGCTTTTCAAGACGGGCGGCGATGTAGGGCTGGGCGAGCTTATGCAGCTTCATCGCCTCGGCATAGCTCGGGGCGAGGCCGGGCACGCTCTCGAAGCCGAACATCGCATCCTCGTTGGCCAGAACCGAGATCAGCACCTCGCCGATGGAGACCTGCCCGGATTGCACCGCGCGTTTCATCTCCGGCATTTTCACGAGGCTGGCATTGGAATGCACGGTGAAGCCGAACTTTCCGCCGGTCGCCTTTTCGACCTCGGCGGCAAATTCACGGACATTCTGGGTATGGTAGTTTCCGTCCGGATAGGGGGTCGGGAAATCCCATTTGGTCTGCGCGCCAGCCGGCAGGGCGGCGAGCGTCAAGCCGGTCGCGAGCGCAAGCGCGGCGGCCTCATTCTTCGTGAAGCGGAAATTCATGCCTTCCTCCGTTGATAGGCCTTCGAATGTGCCTTGATACGTGAGTTTGCGCCAGCTCGGGGCTGGACTGCAAGCGCCCGCGTGCATGGACCCGGATATGCGGAAACGTTCCGTCCCCACCGATGGCGATCATCGCGTCGCCCCTCCCGCTTCCTTGTGTCCATGCCGGTTTGCGCCGGATTTGAGCCGATGCCGACCCTGAAGGCAGGCTAGTCGATGGCGCGCTCTTGTCAATAATTTATCGATAATTTACGAATGAAATGACGGACGGGCAAATCGAGGAAGCGCATATGGCAACCGAAACGGGATCAAAAGCCGGAAATTGCTGGGATTTCTGGATTGATCGCGGCGGCACTTTTACCGATGTGATTGGCCGCGATCCGGCAGGCAAGCTCCATGCCCGCAAGATGCTGTCGGAAAATCCCCGCGTTTATCGCGATGCGGCGGTGCAGGGAATTCGCGAGCTTCTTGGCCTCGATCCCGGCATATCGATTCCTGTCGGGCTTGTCGGCGAAGTGCGCATGGGCACGACGGTGGCGACCAATGCGCTGCTCGAACGCAAGGGCGAGCGCGTCGCGCTGGTGACGACGCGCGGTTTCCGCGATGCGCTTGAGCTCGGTTATCAGGCGCGGCCCGATATTTTCGCCAAGGAGATCATCAAGCCCGAGCTTCTCTATGCTGAGGTTGTCGAGATCGACGAGCGCATGCTCAACGGCGGAGAAGTCGAAACCCCGCTTGACGAGGCGGCGGCGATCGCGGCGCTGAGGGGGCTGAGAAAGGCGGGGTTCGAGGCGATCGCGATCGTCTTCATGCATGCCTATCGCTATCCCGCGCATGAAAGGCGCGTGGCGGAACTGGCGCGCGGCCTCGGTTTCGCGCAGGTCTCCGTCAGCCATGAGGTGTCGCCGCTCATCAAGCTGGTGGGGCGGGGCGACACGACTGTCATTGATGCCTATCTCTCGCCGATTCTGGGTCGTTACGTGCGTCAGGTTTCCGAGGAGCTGGACATCGCCCGCACCGGCATCCGGTTGATGTTCATGATGTCCTCGGGCGGGCTGACGGCGGCGGAACTCTTCCAGGGCAAGGATGCCATTCTCTCCGGTCCGGCAGGCGGCGTGGTGGCGCTGGCCGAGACGGGCCGCGCCGCGGGGTTCGACCACGTGATCGGCTTTGACATGGGCGGCACCTCGACCGATGTCGCCCATTACGACGGCGCGTTCGAGCGCGCTTTCGAGACCGAGGTGGCGGGCGTGCGCATGCGCGCGCCGATGATGCGCATCCACACGGTTGCAGCGGGCGGTGGTTCGATCCTCCATTTCGACGGGGCGCGGATGCGCGTCGGCCCGGACAGTGCCGGCGCCAATCCCGGCCCGGCCTGCTACCGCAATGGCGGCCCGCTCGCGGTGACCGATGCGAATGTCATGGTCGGCAAGCTCGATCCGCGCTTCTTCCCCGCGATTTTCGGGCCGAAGCGCAACGAGCCGCTCGATGTCGCGTCGGTGAAGGCCAGGTTCGACGCTCTCGCCGTCGCCATGCCCGGCAAGACGGCCGAGGAGATCGCCGATGGTTTCATCGCCATCGCGGTCGCGAATATGGCGAATGCGATCAAGAAGATCTCGGTGGAACGGGGTTATGATGTCACCCGCTACGCGCTGAATTGCTTCGGCGGCGCGGGCGGTCAACATGCCTGCCTCGTCGCCGACCAGCTCGGCATGCGTGAAATCCTTCTTCACCCCTATTCGGGCCTGCTCTCGGCCTATGGGATGGGCCTGGCTTCCATCCGTGCCACGCGCCAGCGCGCGGAAGAGACCCCGCTCGATGCGCGGGTGACGGGCCTTGTGGCGGGCGCGGAGGCTTCCATCGGCGCTGAGGCGGTCGCGGAGGTCGCGGGGCAGGGGGTCGCGAATAGCGATATCAGCCTGGTGAGCGCGCTTCACCTGCGTTATGCGGGCACGGACAGTCCGATCGAGATCGTCTGGCAGGCAGGCGATACGCCTGAATCCCTGCGCGCACGCTTCGAGAATGCGCATCGCGCCCGTTTCGGCTTCATGGATCGCGACAAACAGGTTGTGATCGAGGCGATCGGCGTCGAGGCGATCGGCGGGGGCTCCGGCTTCACCGAGGCGGTATATCCCTTGCGCGAGGAAAAACCGGAGGCAGGCGCGACGACCCGCTTCTTCTCGCAGGGCGCGTGGCATGATGCGCCGGTATATCTGCGTGCGGATCTCGCTCCCGGCATGCATTTCGCGGGCCCGGCGATCCTGATCGAGCCCAACCAGACCATTGTCATCGAGAAGGGCTGGCAGGGGCGCATCAGCGCGTGCGACCACATCATCCTTACCCGCCGCGAGGCGCTTGCGCGCGAAAGGGCGATCGGCACGAGGGAGGGGGCCGATCCCATTCTGCTGGAGATCTTCAATAACCTCTTCATGTCGATCGCCGAGCAGATGGGCGTCGCCCTTCAGAACACCGCTTACTCCGTCAACATCAAGGAAAGGCTTGATTTTTCCTGCGCGGTCTTCGATGCCGAGGGGCGGCTGGTGGCGAATGCGCCGCATATGCCCGTGCATTTGGGTTCGATGGATCGCTCGGTCGAGAGCATCATCCGCAACAACTCCGATATCCGCGCCGGTGATGCCTACGCCATCAACGCTCCCTATAATGGCGGCACCCACCTGCCGGATATCACTGTCTGCACACCTGTTTTCGACAAGAACGGGACGCAATTGCTGTTCTGGGTCGCGAGCCGCGGCCATCATGCCGATGTCGGCGGCATCGCGCCTGGTTCCATGTCGCCGCGCGCGACGCATATCGAGGAAGAGGGCGTCTATATCGACAATTTCAAGCTGGTGGATCAGGGTCGTTTTTGCGAGGAACCGCTCAAGGCGCTGCTCATCGGCGCGAAATACCCGGTGCGCAACCTCACCCAGAATGTGAATGATCTCAAGGCGCAGATCGCGGCGAATGCCAAGGGTGTCGCCGAGCTCGAGAAGATGATTGCCCAGTTCGGGCTCGATACCGTCTCGGCCTATATGGGCCATGTGCAGGACAACGCCGCCGAGAGCGTGGCGCGCGTGATCGCGAAGCTGCATGACAGCGAATTCGATCTCGAGATGGATCAGGGCTGCCATATCCGCGTGAAGATCACGGTGGATCGCGAGAAGCGCGAGGCGGTGGTCGATTTCACCGGCACATCGGCGCAAAGGGACGACAATTTCAACGCGCCAGAACCCGTGACCCGCGCGGCGGTTCTCTATGTCTTCCGCATCATGGTGGAAGACAATATCCCCATGAATGCGGGCTGCCTCCGCCCCATCCGCATCATCGTTCCCAAGGGCACGATGCTTACGCCCGAATATCCGGCTGCGGTCGTCGCCGGGAATGTCGAGGTGAGCCAGGCGGTGACCAATTGCCTGATCGGCGCCTTGGGGGCCATGTCGGGCGCGCAAGGCACGATGAACAACGTCACCTTCGGCAACGACAAACACCAATATTACGAGACGATCTGTTCCGGCTCGTCTGCGGGGCCAGGCTGGAACGGCACGGCCGGTGTCCATACCCATATGACCAATTCCCGCCTGACCGATCCCGAAATCCTCGAACAGCGTTTCCCCGTGGTGCTGGAGGATTTCCATATCCGGCGCGGATCGGGCGGCAAGGGCAAATGGAACGGCGGCGATGGCACGCATCGACGGATTCGTTTCCTCGAAAAGATGGATTGCGCGCTGCTTTCCGGCCATCGCCGCGTCCCGCCCTTCGGCATGGCGGGTGGCGGCGCAGGGTTGGTGGGGCGTAACAGCGTCCGCCGTCTCGACGGGCGCGTCGAGACGCTCGGCGGGTGCGATCAGACCATGCTTGAGGCGGGCGAGGCGATCATCATCGAGACGCCGACACCGGGCGGATACGGGATGCGGCAGGATTGACCCCAAACGGCGGGTGGTATTTCCTGCGCTTCTGGTCTTCCATGGAGATTCTGATGCGCTTGCTGCCCGCCGCCCTTGTCGCCACGCTTCTGCTTGCCGGCTGTACGCCGGAACTCCAGCTCGCGACCCAGCAGCCCTACACGCCCGAATGGTGCCAGGCCGCAAAGGCCTTTCCCGGCAACGGCAATTACCTCTTCTCGGTGGCGCAATGCCACGAGAAGGGCGTGGCCGGTTTCCCGCAGGACGAAAACCTCATCACCTATTATTATTCGGAGGCCGCGCGGCGCGGCCATGTCGAAGCCGGCGCGCAGCTCGCCGCGCGCGGGGTGCCGATCCCCGATGACGATCTGCGCCGCGAGGCGGTCGCGCGTGCCGAAGCAGAGCGCAACCGTCAGACGATCCTTGCCGCCACGCGCCCGGCGCAGCCGCCGCGTCCGCAGCATCCTTCGGTTCTGTTTCCTGGTGGGGGCCCGAATATGACGCGCCCCCCCGCGATCCAGCCGCCGCCGGTTGTGCGCCCGGTGACGCCGGGTGTTTCGGTCCAGCGCGAGAACCGCTCAACCTCGACGAAGCGCAATTGCGTCAACAATGTCTGCCGGACCGAGACCACCACCTGCGTCGACGGGCGTTGCACCACCACGGTTTCACCCTAAGCGGCGGGCGTGGGGGCAAGCCCCTATAGGAAGCTCTTTCCGTACGCGCCGGGCGCGAGGGCGAGATGCGCGGCGATGCTCTCGCCGATATCCGCCATCGTTGCCCGCACACCCGCCGAGCTCGGCTCAATGCCGGGCCCGAAGGCCAGAACCGGAACGCGTTCGCGCGTGTGGTCCGTGCCCTTCCATGTCGGGTCATTGCCGTGGTCAGCCGTGATGACGCATAGATCGCCGGAGCGGAGCGCGGCGATGATTTCCGGCACGCGCGCGTCGAAGGCTTCGAGCGCGGCGGCGTAGCCCGGCACGTCGCGGCGATGGCCGAATTCGACATCGAAGTCGACGAGATTGGCGAAAACCAGCCCGCCTTCAGGTAAGTGCGAGAAGGCCTTGAGCGCGGCATCAAGCAGGGCGCCATTGCCGGAGGCCTTGATTTCCTCGCCGGTCGCGCGGTGGGCGAAGATATCCCCGATCTTGCCGATGCTGACCACCTTTCGCCCTGCCTGTTTCAGCCGGTCGAGCAATGTGGGGCCAGCAGGTTCCATGGCCCAGTCCTTGCGATTGGCGGTGCGGTGGAAATCGCCTTGCTTTTCACCGATGAAGGGGCGGGCGATCACCCGGCCGATATTCATCGGCAAGGTGAGCGCCCGCATCGCCTGACAGATCTCATAGAGGCGCCCGAGCCCGAAATATGCCTCATGCGCCGCGATCTGGAGGACGGAATCAGCGGAAGTGTAGAGGATCGGCTTGCCCGAGCGGATATGCTCCTCGCCATATTCCTCGATGATCTCGGTGCCCGAGGCGTGCTTGTCGCCCAGAATGCCGGGAAGGCCGGTTTCGCGCAGGAAGGCCGCGATCAGATCCGGCGGGAAGGTGGGGATTGTCGTCGGAAAATAGCCCCAGTCGAAGGTCACGGGCAGCCCCGCGATCTCCCAATGCCCCGAGGGTGTGTCCTTGCCTTTCGAGGTCTCCGTGCCCGCGGCATGGCGGCCGGCTTCGCCGCCGCCCTCCAGCCCCGGCGCGACGAGCCCGGTCGCCAGCGTCACGGCGCGCCCCAGCCCGAGGCGGTTCATATGCGGCAGGTGGAGCGCCCCGGCACGCAGGCCCGCCCGGTCTCCCCGGCCCTGTGCGCAGGCCAAAGCGATATGGCCCAGCGTATTGGCGCCTTCATCACCATAGGCGGCGGCATCCGGCGCGCCGCCGATTCCGACGGAATCAAGGACGATGAGAAGCGCGCGGCTCATTTTTCCTCCGTGACCCGCTCGACGATGAGCGGCGACGGGGCGGAGGGCTGGCCTTCCACGCGATAGGCCGAGCGAACGGCCTTCGCCGCCGCTTCGAACGCGGCTTCGCTACGCGCGTGAACCATCGCGAGCGGCACACCGGAGGTGATCTCGGCGCCGACCTCAACGAGGTCGGTCAGTCCCACGGCGTGATCGATCGCATCCGCGGCCCGCGTGCGACCGCCGCCCAGCGCGACCACCGCAAGACCAAGCGTGCGCGTCTCGATGGTGGACACATGGCCGGAGGTTTCGGCGTGTACCGGGCGGATGATCGGCGCCGCGGCGAGATGTTTGGCCGGTTTCTCCATGAAATCCGCCGGCCCGCCGAGCGCTGAGACCATCTTGCCGAAAATCTCCGCTGCCCTGCCGGATGCGATGGCGCGGGCGATCTTCTCGCGGCCCTCCGCGATATCCGCCGCGAGACTGCCGGTCACGAGCATTTCGCCGCCGAGCGCGATGGTCACGTCGAGCAGGCGCTGGTCCTTGCGTTGTCCGGTCATGTTGTGAAGCGCGTTGACGACTTCCACCGCGTTGCCGGCGGCGGGTGCAAGCGGCTGGTTCATATCGGTGATCAGGGCGGTGGTTTTCAGCCCGGCGCCATTCGCGACCGCGACAATGCTCTGCGCAAGCGCGCGCGATTTTTCGAGCGTGGGCATGAAGGCGCCGGAGCCCGTCTTCACATCCATGACGAGGCCTTCAAGCCCGGCGGCAAGCTTCTTTGACAGAATCGAGGCCGTGATGAGGGGGATCGATTCCACCGTCGCCGTCACGTCGCGGATCGCGTAGAGGCGCTTGTCGGCGGGGGCGAGATCCTCGGTCTGGCCGATGATCGCGCAGCCGATCTCGCGCACCGTCTTGCGCAGGAGCGCGTTGTCGGGCTGGGAACGATAGCCGGGAATGGAATCGAGCTTGTCGAGCGTGCCGCCGGTATGGCCAAGGCCGCGCCCGGAAATCATCGGTACGAAACCGCCGCAGGCCGCGACGGCCGGGGCGAGGATGAGGCTGACCAGATCGCCGACACCGCCGGTCGAATGCTTGTCGAGAACGGGGCCGGGCAGGGAGAGCGCGGCCCAATCGAGCACCGTGCCGGAATGCATCATCGCTTGTGTCAGCGCCACCGCTTCCGCGCGCGCCATGCCGTTGAAGAAGATCGCCATGGCAAGGGCCGATGCCTGCATCTCGGTGACGCTGCCATCCACGAGCCCCTTGATGAAGAAGCGGATTTCCGCTTCCGACAAGGCGGCCCCGTCGCGCTTCTTGCGGATGATTTCCTGCGGCAGAAACATACTCAGTATCCCTTGGCGGCTTCGGGTTTCGCGCCGGTCAATGCGGCGGCAAGCGCGGCGTGAAGGCCCGAGGCGCCGAAGCGGAAGGTTTCCGCGCGCGCCCAGCCTTTGCCCATGATCTCATCCGCCAGCGAAAGATAGGCGCGGGCATCCTCCAGCGTACGGATGCCGCCGGAGGGCTTGAAGCCGACAGGCTTCCCCGAAGCGCGAATGGCATCGAGCATGGCGCGCGCGGCTTCCGGCGTGGCGCCGGTGCCGTTCTTGCCGGTCGAGGTCTTCAGGAAATCCGCGCCGGTCTCGATGGCGAGGGAACCCGCGCGGCGGATCGTCGCGGCATCCGGCCAGGAGCCGCTCTCGAAAATGACCTTGAGCCGCAGGGAAGGCGGCATCAGGGCGCGCAGGGTGCGGATCATCCCGCAGGCGTGATCCTCCTCTCCGGCGAGGAACTTGCGCCAGGGCATCACGAGATCGATCTCATCCACACCATCGGCGATGGCAGCGCGGGCTTCGCCGAGCACGAGGGCAAGCGAATAGGAGCCGGCCGGGAAATTGACCACCGTGGCGATGCGGATGGTGCTGTCGGCGAGCAGGGTGCGTGCAAGCGCGGCGTGACGCGGCCAGACGCAAACAGCGGCGACGGCAGGCACCACGGCATCGCCGCGCGCCTTGGTGCAGAGCGCGCGGATATCCGCTTCCGTTGCCCGATCACCGAGTTCGGTCAGATCGAGCAGAGCAAGCGCACGACGGGCAAGGTCTGCGTCGCTCATAATCCGCCCTCCAGCAGAGCGGTAATCAAGCGTGTCATGGCGGCGCTGCCCTCGGCCGCGACCTTCTTGGTGTCGTGATGGGAGATTTCCGCGCCTTTGAACCCGGCGGCGAGATTGGTGACCATCGACAACGCGGCGACCCTCAGTCCAAGCCGGCGGGCGAGGATGACTTCCGGCACGGTGGACATGCCGACGAGATCCGCCCCAAGAATTTTCATGGCTCGAATTTCCGCGGGACTCTCGAACGTCGGTCCGCAAAACCAGAAATAGACCCCTTCATGGTGGGGGATTTTGAGTTTTTGCGATAATTCGGCAAGTCGCGCCCGGATGGCGGGGTCGTAAGCGTCGCGCATATCGACGAAGCGCGCATCGCCATGCTCGCCGATCAGCGGATTGCGGCCCGACCAGTTGACGTAGTCGGAATGCACCACGATCGAGGTCGGCCCGACTTCAGGGCGCAGCGAGCCGGCGGCATTGGTCAGGATCAGGGTGCTGGCGCCCAGCGCAACCAGCGCCTCAAGCGCAGGGCGCATCGCGGCGGAATTGCCGTTTTCGTAGTAATGCTCGCGCCCGGAAAAGACCGCCACCCGGCGCCCGCCAAGCATCCCGATCACCAGTTTGCTTTGATGGCCGGAAACGCCGCCCTGCGGGAAGCCTTCAAGCTCGTGATAGGGGATAGAGGTTGCTCCACTTACCTGATCGGCCAGCGGACCGAGACCGGAGCCAAGGACGATACCCGCTTCCACCGGCTCGGCTCCGGCGCGGGCGCGGATGATATCGAGCGCGCTCATCATGATTGCTCCGAAGCGAGGTTCTCGGGACCGAAGGAATAGGGCAGCAATTCCTCAAGCGTGAAGGCGCGACGCAGGCCCTCGGGCCCCGCGATGTGGATGGGGCAAAGCGGCCCGGCGAATTCTCGGATGCGCTGGCGACAGGCCCCGCAGGGCGTGCAGAGCCCCTCTCCCGCGCCGACGACAAGGATCGCCTCGATGCGTTTGCCGCCGCCATCGATCATTGCGGCGATGGCACCGGCTTCGGCGCAGGTGCCGGCGGGATAGGCGGCGTTCTCGACATTGCAGCCGGGATAGATCCTGCCGTTATCGGCGAGGATCGCGGCGCCGACATTGAATTTGGAATAGGGCGCGTAGGCGCGTGTGAAGGCGCCTTTGGCGGCATCGAAGAGCAAATCGAGAGGGAGGGACATCAACGTTCCTTCACGTAGGGGATGCCGCTCGCCTTCGGCGGAATGGCGCGACCGACGAAGCCGGCGAGCAGGATCACGGTGAGAAGATAAGGCAGCGCCTGGATCGCCTGCACAGGCACCTGTCCGATGACAGGCAATGGCACGCCTTCAAGGCGGATCGCCATGGCTTCGAGCAGGCCGAAAAGCAGGCAGGCGCCCAAGGCCGCGACGGGGCGCCATTTCGCGAAAATCAGGGCCGCGAGTGCCATGAACCCCTTGCCCGCGGTCATGTTCGGCAGAAAAATCGCGGCCTGCGCCGCTGCGATATAGGTGCCACCAAGGCCGCACAGAATCCCGCAGACAATCACGGCGGAATAGCGCAGCCGCGCGACGGAAACGCCGGCCGTATCCACCGCCGCCGGGTTCTCGCCAACCGCACGCAGGCGAAGGCCCCAGCGGGTGCGATAGAGCAGGAAGAAGGTCAGGGGAACAGCGAGCAGCGCGAGATAGACCGGGAGCGGGTGTCCCGAAATCACCTCGGCATAGAAGGTGCCGATCACCGGGATATTCCGCGCCGCTTCGGCGAAGGGCAGGGTGAGGTCGCCAAAGCGTGCCGCGCCATCGAGCTGGGGCGTGCGTCCGCCCTCGCGATACCAGGCATTGCCAAGCAAGGCGGTCAAGCCTGCCGCGAGCATGTTGATCGCGATACCAGTGACGATCTGGTTGCCGCGTTGGGTGATACAGGCATAGCCATGCACCAGCGCGAGCAGAACCGAGACGATCACCCCAAGCAGAAGCCCCATCATGGCTGAATTGAAGGCGATAGCGCCCGCGGCGGCGGCGAAGGCGGCTGCCAGCATCTTGCCTTCCAGCCCGATATCGACGACGCCGGAACGCTCGGAGTAAAGCCCGGCCAGACAGGCGCAGAGCAGCGGGATGGCGAGGCGCAAGGTGGAGTCGAGCAGATTGAGTAGGCCGAGATAGGTTTCCATCATGCGCTCTCCGCCACGTTGCGCGAAAGAAGGCGCGAGAGCGCCGGCCGGAACATGAATTCAAGGGCGCCGGCGAAGAGGATCACCAGTCCTTGAATGACGACGATCATGTCGCGGGTAATGGTCGGCTTGTCGAAGGCGAGTTCCGTACCGCCCTGATAAAGCACGCCGAAAAGCAAGGCGGCGAGGATGATTCCGCCCGGATGCGCCCGCCCCATCAGCGCTACGGCGATGCCGACGAACCCGTATCCGCTCGTGAAGCCGACAATCAGCCGATGCTGGACGCCGAGAATTTCGTTGATCGCCATCATGCCGGCGAGCGCGCCGGAAATCGCCATGGCGTAGATCGTCATCCGCTCCGGCGAGATGCCGGCGTAGCGCGCAGCGACGGGGTTGGCGCCGACGACACGGAAGGCATAGCCGAGGCGGGAGCGATAGATCAGCAGCCAGACAAAAAGGCAGGCAACGAGCGCGACGATGAAGGAAAGGTTCAGTGGCGATTTTGGCATGCGCAGCCCGAACCAGGCTGCGGCCTGCGCCATGAAAGGCAGCTTGGCGCCTGCATCGAAAACCCGCGAGGAGGGTTCCATCAGTCCCGGCGGTCGGAAGACATCCACCAATAGGTAGACCAGCAGCGCGCTGGCGATGAAATTGAACATGATCGTCGTGATGACGACATGGCTCCCCCGCCGCGCCTGGAGCCAGCCGGGGATCGCCCCCCATGCCGCTCCGAACAGTGCCGAGGCAAGGATCGCCGCCGGCAGGGCGACGATTGACGGCATGGTCCCGAGCAGCAATGCGGCCATCGCGGCGCCGACGCCGCCGATCATGGCTTGCCCTTCACCGCCGATATTGAACAGCCCGGCATGGAAGGCGACCGCCACGGCAAGGCCGGCAAAAATGAAATTGGTGGTGTAATAGAGCGTGAAGCCAATTCCCTCGCCAAATCCCAGTGCACCCCTGAGCATGATGGCGGTGGCTTCGAGCGGGCTCTCGCCGATCGCGAGCACCACGAGCCCGGAAACAAGAAAAGCCAGGGTGACGTTGATCAGCGGGATCAACGCCAGATCGGCCCAGCGCGGCAGGGGGGCGAGAGGCGCGCTCATGGACGCATCTCCGCCGGGGTGCCGATTGCCGGCGCGGCTTCCATGCCCGCCATCAGCAGGCCGATCTCGTTCTGGTCCGTTTCATCGGTGATTCTTTCGCCCACGACACGCCCGCCGCACATCACCAATACCCTGTCTGTCAGGGCGAAGATCTCGTCGAGTTCCACCGAAACCAGCAGGATCGCCTTGCCCTTGGCCTTGAGATCAAGGATCTGGCGATGGATGAAGGCGATGGCGCCGACATCGACCCCGCGGGTCGGCTGCGCCACGATCAGCACGTCCGGCCCGGTTTCGATTTCGCGCGCGAGCACGATCTTCTGCTGGTTGCCGCCAGAAAAATTGGCGGTCTTGAGAAGTGGGTCCGGGGGGCGGACATCAAAGCGCTTCATCTTGTCTTCGGTATCTGCGATCGCCGCGTCGCGATCGATCAGCGGGCCCTTGGAGAATTGCGGCCGATCCTGATGGCCGAGAATCGCGCTCTCATAGGCAGAAAAGCTCGTCACAAGCCCCATCCGCAATCGATCTTCCGGCACATGCGCGAGGCCGAGGTTGCGCGTTTCGGCGGCATCGGCCTCGGCGGGAACAGGCTGGCCACAAAGCGTCACCGTGCCGCCATTCCGGCGGATCATGCCGGAAATGGCTTCGATCAACTCGGATTGCCCGTTGCCCGAGACACCGGCAATGCCGACGATCTCACCGGCGCGGACCATGAAGGAAACGTCTGAAACCCGCATCACGCCGCGCGCATCCTTCACCGCGAGGTTTTCGACCTCCAGCAGCGGAGCGCCGGGCGCTTGGCTTGCCCCCTTCTGCGGGTGAGCGATCTCGCGCCCGACCATCAATGCCGCGAGTTCGCGCGGGTTGGTCTCGGCGGTTTTCCGATGTGCGACCATTTCACCGCGTCGCATCACGGACACCTCGTCCGTGATCGCCATGATTTCCTTGAGCTTGTGGGTGATGAGCAGGATCGTGCGTCCTTGCCGGCGCAGTTCCGCGAGCACCTCGAAGAGCTGTTCCGCTTCGGCGGGCGTAAGGACGCCGGTAGGTTCGTCGAGAATGAGGATTTCCGCGCCGCGAAACAGCGCCTTGATGATTTCGACGCGCTGCTGAAGCCCCACGGAGAGTTCGCCGACAATCGCATCGGGGTCGACAAGAAGGCCGTAATCCGCGCCAAGCCGCCGGATTTCTGCGCGCGCCTTCTCCATGCCGCGCATCGTGAGGGTTCCGCCTTCCGCGCCGAGCATGACATTCTCGACGACGCTCATCGGCTCGACGAGCATGAAATGCTGGTGGACCATGCCGATGCCGGCCGCGATCGCATCCGCCGAGGAGCGGATACGCTTTCTCTCGCCATTGATCCGGATCTCGCCCGAATCGGCTTCGTAAAATCCGTAGAGAATCGACATGAGGGTCGATTTTCCGGCGCCGTTCTCGCCGATGATCCCGTGGATCGTGCCCTTTTTCACATCAAGGTCGATCGCCCGGTTCGCATGCACGGCGCCGAAGCGTTTGTCGATCGACAGGAGCTGGATCGCTTTTTCGCTCATCGCAAGAACGCATCCGGCTTCCTGCCGGAATCAGGGCCACACAAGCGGCATCACGCGAAAAGCCGGAGCGGAATCCGCTCCGGCCGGTTCATGCAGGCCATGAATGCCGGTTATTGCACCGGGCACTTCTGGTCGGACATGTAATCATGCACCTTGACCGCGCCGGACTTGATATCGGCGGTCGCCTTGTCGACGGCAGCGCGCATATCGGCGGTGACCAGCGCCTTGTTGTGCTCGTCATCGGCCCAGCCCACGCCGCCTTCGGCAAGGCCGAGAACGGTGACGCCGGCCTTCCAGGCGGTGCCGTTGGCATCGGTCAGCGCCTTTTCCACCGCGACATCGACACGCTTGAGCATCGAGGTGAGAATCTTGCCGGGATGGAGATGGTTCTGGTTCGAATCGACGCCGATGCCGAGCTTGCCGGCATCCGCCGTCGCGCGCAGAACGCCCGCGCCCGTGCCGCCCGCCGCATGATAGACCACGTCCGCGCCGCGACCGATCTGCGCTTTCGCGAGTTCGCCGCCCTTTACCGGATCATTGAAGGCCGCGCCGGTGGTGCCGGTCATGTTCTGGAAGATCTCGGCGGAAGCATTGCCGGCCTTGACGCCCTGAACATAGCCGCAGGCGAATTTGCGGATCAGCGGGATATCCATGCCGCCGACGAAACCGACCTTGCCGCTCTTTGACGCTTTCGCCGCCAGCAGGCCGACGAGATAGGAGCCTTCATGCTCCTTGAAGACGATCGATTGCACGTTCGGCAGGTCGATCACGTCGTCGATGATGGTGAAGCGCGTCTTGGGGAATTCGGCAGCAACCTTCTTCAGCGCCGAGCCGTTCGAGAAGCCGATCACGATGATCGGATCGTTGCCGTCACGGGCGAAGCGGGTCAGCGCCTGTTCGCGCTGCGCGTCGTTCTGGATCTCGAACTCGCGATAGGCGATGCCGGTCTTCTTCTTGAAGGCCTCCGCGCCATGATAGGCGGCCTCGTTGAAGGACTTGTCGAACTTGCCGCCGACATCGAAGGTCACGGCCGGTTTCGACTGGGCGAAAGCCGAAGTCGCCAGCAGCGACAGGGTCAACGCTGAAAGTGCGGATTTCAGATTCATTCTGGTCTCTCCCTCATCATAATCTTGTTTTTTCCGGCATCCGGCCCGGAGGTTCCGGGCGCGAAACTAGCATGGCGTGGGGCTTTTGGCGCAAGCCCTTTTCTGGCGAAGCATCCTCTCTTTTGTTTGCGGCGCTCCAGCCCACGCAAAAATTGGAATTTGACTTATTAAAATGAATTTGATCACATGGTCAAACTATAGGCCGTCCGGCGCAAAACCGTCTCGGGCGGAGAGGCTGCGGAGCAACCGCAGCCGCCAGAAACCTGGCGCGAGGAGATGCCCGATGGATATCAAGGCCGGACGCCTGTCCGCTGATCAGTTGCGCGCGAATTTTTGTGACCTTGCCCCCGCGATGGCGCCGAACGAGGCGCGGGTCGCCGCGGAAAGGTGCCTGTTCTGCCATGACGCGCCTTGCGTCACGGCATGCCCCACCACGATCGACATTCCGCTCTTCATCCGCCAGATTGCGGCGCATAACCCGATCGGCGCGGCGGAAACGATCCTCTCCGCCAATATCATGGGGGCGATGTGCGCGCGGGTCTGCCCCACGGAAAACCTGTGCGAGGGGGCCTGTGTGCGCGAGGTTTCCGAGGGCAAGGCGGTGGAGATCGGGCGTCTCCAGCGCCACGCGACCGACGCGGCCTATGGTGCGGGCAAGCAGTTTTTCCGCGCCGGCCCCGCCACGGGCAAGCGGATCGCCGTTGTTGGCGCCGGTCCGGCGGGATTGTCCTGCGCGCACCGCCTCGCGGTTCTGGGCCACGCTGTAACGCTTTACGAGGCGCGCGAGAAAGCGGGTGGGCTCAACGAGTATGGCATCGCCGCCTACAAGGCGAGTGACTCGATCGCGGCGCGCGAGGTGGAATACATCCTCGCCGTGGGCGGGATATCGGTGGTTCACGGCAAGCGGCTCGGACGTGATTTCCGGCTTGCCGATCTCGAACGGGATTTCGACGCCGTTTTCCTCGGCATGGGGCTCGGCGGCACCAACACGCTCGGGCTCGGAGATGAGCCCGAAGGGGTGATGGATGCGGTGGAGTACATCGCGCGCCTGCGGCAGGCGAAGGCGCTTTCCGACCTGCCCATCGGTCGCAAGGTGGTGGTGATCGGCGGCGGCATGACCGCCATTGATATCGCGGTGCAGGCGAAAAAGCTTGGCGCTGAAGAGGTCACGATCGCCTACCGCCGTGGCCGCAAGGCGATGCCGGCCTCCGATTACGAGCAGGAAGTCGCCCAGATCGCCGGCGTGACGATCCGCGAGTACCAGCGCCCGAAAACCCTGCTGGCTGCCGGCGGAAAGCTGGCCGGGGTTGAACTGGAATACGTGACCGAGCGCGAGGGAAAGCTCGTTCCCAGCGGGGAGACGACGATGCTTGCCTGCGACCAGCTCTTCAAGGCGATCGGGCAGACCCTGCTGCCGGAAGATTTCGGCGGAGAGGGCGGCTTGCAGATGAAATCCGGCAAGATCCTTGTCGATAGCGCGCGACGTACCTCGCGCCCGAAAGTGTTCGCCGGCGGCGATTGCGTCTTCGGCGGGCAGGATCTCACGGTCTCGGCGGTCGAGGACGGCAAGATGGCCGCCCAGGCCATCGATTCCATGCTGAAAGCGGCGAAGGCCGCCTGAACGAAACGAAGGAGACGGACATGGTTGATCTCAGCGTCGATTTCGTCGGCATCAAATCCCCGAACCCGTTCTGGCTGGCTTCCGCGCCGCCGACGGACAAGGCCTACAACGTCATCCGCGCCTTCAAGGCGGGATGGGGCGGCGTGGTGTGGAAAACGCTCGGCGAGGACCCGCCCGTCGTCAATGTGTCGGGCCCGCGTTACGGCGCGATCCATGCCTCGGATCGCCGCGTGATCGGCTTCAACAATATCGAGCTGATCACGGACCGCCCGCTTGAGGTGAACCTGCAGGAGATCAAGCAGGTCAAGCGCGACTGGAAGGACCGCGCGATGATCGTCTCGCTGATGGTGCCTTGCGAGGAGCGCAACTGGGCGGCCATCCTCAAGCGGGTCGAGGAGACCGAGGCGGATGGCGTCGAGCTCAATTTCGGCTGCCCGCATGGCATGAGCGAGCGCGGCATGGGCGCGGCGGTGGGGCAGGTTCCCGAATATGTCGAGATGGTCGCGCGCTGGTGCAAGCAGCATACGCGGATGCCGGTCATCGTGAAGCTGACGCCCAATGTCGGCGATATCCGCAAGCCGGCGGAAGCGGCGAAGCGCGGCGGCGCGGATGCGGTTTCGCTCATCAACACCGTCAACTCGATCATGGGGGTCGATCTCGATGCGATGTCGCCCTGGCCGCACACGGAAGGCAAAGGCACGCATGGCGGCATGTGCGGCGCGGCGGTGAAGCCCATCGCGCTCAACATGGTCGCGGAGATCGCCCGCAGCGAAGCGACGCGGGGATTGCCGATTTCCGGCATCGGCGGCATCGAGACCTGGAAGGACGCGGCGGAATTCATGGCGCTTGGCGCCGGCACGGTGCAGGTCTGCACGGCGGCGATGGTCTATGGGTTCAAGATCGTCGAGGAGATGAAATCCGGCCTCGCCCGTTTCATGGAGGACAAGGGCTATTCACGGGTTTCCGATTTCGTCGGCAAGGCTGTGCCCAATGTCACGGATTGGCAGCATCTCAACCTTGATTACGTGGTCAAGGCCGAGATCGATCAGGATCTGTGCATCAAATGCGGGCGCTGCCACATCGCCTGCGAGGACACGTCCCATCAGGCGATCACGAAGGAAAAAGACGGCGCCCGCCATTTCGAGGTGATCGAGGAGGAATGCGTCGGGTGCAATCTTTGCGCGGTTGTCTGCCCCGTCGAGAATTGCATCACGCTCTCCCCCTTGCCGAAGGGGGCCGTCGATCCGCGCACCGGAACGCCTGTCGGCGGGACGCGCACCTGGAAGGAGCATCCCAACAATCCGATGGCGAAAAATCCGCGCCCCGCGCTCACTGCCGCAGAATAGCGCGATCCGGGATCAGGGCGCGGTCATCGCGCCATCGAGGATGAGGCGCAGCACCGCCTCGCGCGTCTCGGCGAAGAATCGGGGATCGGCGAGGTTCTTGCCGGTCAGCTTGGCGACCTGCGAGGAGAAATCCGCATAATGCTGCGTCACGGCCCAGATCATGAAGACGAGGTGATGCGGCGGGATGTCGCGCACGCGGCCCATGGCGATCCAGCTTTCGATCAGGCCGGTCTTCATGTCGATCAAGGCGCGCAATTCGCTCTCGAGCACGCTAGAAAGGATAGGCGCGCCTTGCATGATCTCGAGCGCGAAAAGCCGCGAGGCTTCCGGGTGGTCCCGCGAATACTCAAGCTTGCGGGTGATGTAGTCGCCCAGCGCGATGCGTGGATCGATGGCCGCGTCGAGGCTGCGCAACGGTTCGAGCCACATATCGAGCGTGCGGCGCAGGACCGCGAGGTAAAGGTCGTTCTTGGTTCGGAAGTAATAGAGGAGATTCGGTTTCGAAAGCCCCGAATCGCGGGCGATGGCGTCGATCCGCGCACCCTGGAAACCAAGCCGCGCGAAATGCGCGAGCGCGGCATCGAGAATTCGCTCGACATTGGCCTCGCCGGTCGCGGTCATGGCGCGTCCTTGCGCGGGCTCCGCATCGGAAAGCGGCAGATTGCCGCGCAGGGCGGCAGTTTTCGGGGAAGCGCTTTGCATCCTCCCATTATCCTCAAGCAGAGTGGTGCCGCAAGGATTGACCGGATGATCAATTCCATACCACACTGGAAAAACAGAATGATCCAGCCACGATCCGGCGAGAACGCGTGTTTGCGCGCGTACCTTGCCCCTCCCGGCCCGGAAGCACGCTTCCGGAAAAGGCAGGCAAGAGGGACGAGGGCGGGACAAAGGGCGGAAGACCGATGGACGATGGTATGACGATATCTGCGCCCGGCGGCGCAGTTGCGCACGCGGGTGGCACCGCGGCCGAGGTGATCGGCATCCGCGATCTCGGCCTCGTGTTCGAGACGCGCGATGGGCCTGTCCATGCGCTTTCCGGTGTCAACCTGTCCATCAAGGCCGGCGAATTCGTTTCCTTCATCGGGCCTTCGGGCTGCGGCAAGACCACGCTCTTGCGCGTCATTGCCGATCTCGAACAGGCCAGTTCGGGCCATATCGCGGTGAACGGGCTTTCCCCGCGCGACGCCCGGCTCAAGCGGCAATATGGCTACGTCTTCCAGGCGCCGGCGCTTTATCCGTGGCGCAATATCCGCCGCAATGTGGAATTGCCGCTGGAGATTTTCGGCCTGCCGAAGGAGGAGCGGCGCGCGCGGGCAGAGAAATACCTCGATCTCGTCAATCTGGCGGGATTCGGGAACAAGTTCCCCTGGCAATTGTCCGGCGGCATGCAGCAGCGGGCCTCCATCGCACGCGCGCTTTGCTTCGATCCGCAATTGCTGCTGATGGACGAGCCCTTCGGCGCGCTGGACGAGATCGTGCGAGACAAACTCAACGAACAATTGCTCGCGCTGTGGAAGGAGACAGGGAAAACCATTGTCTTCGTCACGCATTCCATCCCTGAGGCTGTGTTCCTTTCGACGAAGATCGTGGTGATGTCCCCAAGGCCGGGACGCATCATCGACGTGATCGATTGCGATCTCGGTGCCGAGCGCAGCCTCGATATACGCGAGACGCCGGAATTCCTGAAAATCGCCCATCGTGTGCGCGAGGGGCTTCGGGCAGGGCATTCCTACGATGACTGAGCGCGCGCTTCCTCTTCGCAGCAGCTGGATCGCCAGGCTGGGCGAGGGGAGCGCGTTTCCGGTTCTCGCGGTTCTCGCGGGTCTTGCCGCCCTCTGGTATCTCGTCTGCCTGCCGATGAACGCCGCTCTGCCACAGATGGAAGGTGTTGAAGGGCTTGGCGCGCGCTATGCCGTCGCCTGGGGGCTTGAGCGCCCGGTGCTGCCGGCGCCACATCAGGTGATTGGCGAACTTTACCGCTCGGTGTTCGAGGTGCGGCTCTCCTCACCGCGCAATCTTGCCTTCCACGCCTGGGTCACGCTGTCATCGACGCTTCTGGGCTTCGTCTTCGGCGTGCTTTTCGGCATCCTGCTCGCCGTGGGAATCGTCCATTCCAAGACGCTGAACCTCTCGCTGATGCCGTGGATCATCGCCTCGCAGACCGTGCCGATCCTCGCCATCGCGCCGATCGTGATCGTGGCTTTGGGGTCTATCGGGCTGGTGGGACTGGTGCCAAAGGCGATCATCTCGGCCTATCTGTGCTTCTTTCCGGTGACGATCGGGCTTGTGAAAGGTTTCACCTCGCCGGAAGCGATGCATCTTGACCTGATGAAAACCTACAATGCCGGGCGTGGCGCGGTGTTCTTCAAGCTGCGCTGGCCGGCGGCAATTCCATTCCTCTTCGCCTCGCTGAAAGTCGCGGTATCCATCGCGCTGGTCGGCGCGATCGTGGCGGAACTGCCCACCGGCGCGCAGGCCGGGCTCGGCGCGCGGCTGCTCTCGGGCAGCTATTACGGGCAGACGGTGCAGATCTGGGCGGCCTTGTTCGCAGCGGCCTTGCTTGCGGCTGTTTTGGTCGGGCTGATCGGCGCGGCGGAGCGGATAACGCAGAAGGCGATGGGAGGGCGGGCATGATGCGCGCGGCGCTTTTCGTCCTCTTCCCGGTCTTGATGATCGCGGCCTTGTCGCTCGCCCATGCGGGAAAATCCGGCCTTGCGCTTGCCGCGCTGGCCGGCGCGCTTGTCGCGGGTGTCCTGGTTCTGAGGCAGCTCTCACGCTGGGCGGCGGTGCGGCGCGATGCACGTTTCCTTGTGCCGTTTCTCTTCGGCGTGAAGATCCTGCTCGTCTGGGAGGTTCTCTGCGTCGCGCTTGGCGTTCCCACCGTTCTCCTTCCCGCACCCTCGCTGATCCTCGCGAAGCTTTTTGCCAATCTGCCCATGCTCTGGGGTGATTTCGTGCAGACCGTGATCCGCGCCGTCATTCCCGGCTGGATCATCGGTTGTGCCTCCGGATTTCTCGTTGCGCTGGTCTGCGATCGCTACGATTTTCTCCGGCGCGGGTTGCTGCCCATTGGCGATTTCGTCTCGGCGCTTCCGATCGTGGGAATCGCGCCGATTCTCGTGATGTGGTTCGGTTTCGATTGGCAATCGAAGGCGGCTCTGGTCGTCGTGATGACCTTCTTCCCCATGCTGGTGAACGCGGTGGCCGGGCTTGCCGCCGCCGGGGCGCTGGAGCGCGATCTCATGCGCTCCTATGGCGCGAGCTGGTTCCAGACCTTGGTGAGCCTGCGCCTGCCCGCCGCAATGCCCTTCCTCTTCAACGCGCTCAAGATCAACGCCACGCTCGCGCTGATCGGCGCGATCGTCGCCGAGTTCTTCGGTACGCCGATCATCGGCATGGGGTTCAGGATTTCAACCGAGGTCGGCCGGATGGCGGTCGATATGGTCTGGGCGACGATTTTCGTCGCGGCCGTTGTCGGCTCGACCTTCTACGGCCTGCTCGTTCTTTCGGAACGGGCGGTTACGTTCTGGCATCCGTCGCAACGGGTGCGGTGAAGAAAACGTCCGGGAAAGCCGGCGTCAAAACAAAAAGGGAGAACGTCATGACGAAATGGATGCTCGGAACTGCCCTCGCGCTTGCGCTTGCCGCCCCGGCAATGGCCCAGGAGAAGGTGACCCTCCAGCTCAAATGGGTCACGCAGGCGCAGTTCGCCGGCTATTACGTCGCCAAGGACAAGGGGTTCTTCAAGGCCGAGGGGATCGATATCACGATCAAGCCGGGCGGCCCGGATATCGCGCCGCCGCAGGTGATCGCGGGTGGCGGAGCCGATGTCATCGTCGAATGGATGCCCGCCGCGCTCGCCGCACGCGAGAAGGGCGTGCCGCTGGTCAATATCGCCCAGCCCTTCAAGCGTTCGGGCATGATGCTCACCTGCCGCAAGGATATGGGGGTGAATTCCCCGGCCGATTTCAAGGACAAGACGCTCGGCGTCTGGTTCTTCGGCAACGAGTATCCGTTCATGGCCTATATGGCGAAGCTCGGGCTCAAGACCGACGGTTCCGCCGGCGGCGTGAAGGTGATCAAGCAGGGCTTCAACGTCGATCCGATCATCCAGAAGCAGGCCGCCTGCGTCTCCACCATGACGTATAACGAATACTGGCAGGTGATCGATGCCGGGCTGAAGGCGGATCAGCTCTCGGTCTTCAATTATACCGATCAGGGTGTCGCGACGATGGAGGACGGGCTCTACGCGCTTGAATCCAAGCTCAAGGACCCGAAATTCGTCGCGACCATGGGCAAGTTCGTGAAAGCCGCGATGAAGGGCTGGGAATATGCCCGTGCGAACCCGGATGAAGCGGCGAAGATCGTGCTCGATAACGACGCGACCGGCGCGCAGAAGGAAGCGCATCAGAAGCGCATGATGGGCGAGATCAACAAGCTCACCGCGGGCTCGACCGGCAAGCTTGATCCGGCCGATTACGAGCGCACGGTCGCGACGCTGATGGGCGCGGGCGGCGAGCAACCGGTGATCACCAAGAAGCCTGAAGGGGCATGGACCCACGCTGTGGTTGACGCGGCGAAATAAGCCAGCGTCCCGGCGTCGCGGTGACACCTCCCTGCCGCGACGCCGACTTCCGCAAGACCCTGCCCTGTGCCGGGCATATCGGCCCACTGGCCTTGATTCTATGACGCTGAAGGATGTCCGCGATGGCAAAAACGATCCTCATCCGTGGTGGAACGGTGATCAACCACGACCATTCCCGCAAGGGCGACGTGCTGATCGCCGATGGCCGCGTCGCCGCGATCGGCGACAGACTCGACGCGCCGGCGGGGACCGAGGTGATCGATGCCGCGGGGTGCGATCTCCTGCCGGGGGGCATCGATCCGCATACCCATCTCGAACTGATGTTCATGGGCACGGTTTCGGCGGATGATTTCGAATGGGGCACCAAGGCCGCCTTGTCCGGCGGCACGACGATGGTGGTCGATTTCTGCATTCCCGCGCCGGGGCAATCCATGCTCGCGGCCTATCAGGATTGGCGCCATCGCGCCGAGAAATCCGCCGGGGATTATTCCTTCCACATGGCCGTGACCTCGTGGAGCGAGCAGGTCTTCAACGAGATGGAGACCGTGGTGAAAACCTACGGCATCAACTCGTTCAAGCATTTCATGGCCTATAAGGGCGCGCTGATGGTGAATGACGACGAGTTGTTCCACTCGTTCACGCGCTGCGCCGAGCTTGGCGCGCTGCCGATGGTTCATGCCGAGAACGGCGATATCGTCTATCGCCTCCAGGAGCGCCTCATCGCCGAAGGCACGACCGGGCCGGAAGGCCACGCCTTCTCCCGCCCGCCGCATGTCGAGGGTGAGGCGACCAATCGCGCGATCATGATCGCGGATATGGCGGGTGCGCCGCTCTATGTCGTGCATACCTCCTGCAAGGACGCGCATGAGGCGATCGCCCGCGCCCGCGCCGCCGGCAAGCGGGTCTATGGCGAGCCGCTCATCCAGCATCTCGTGCTCGATGAGAGCGAATACATGAACAAGGACTGGGATTATGCCGCGCGACGGGTGATGTCGCCGCCTTTCCGCAACAAGAGCCATCAGGACGGGCTCTGGGCGGGGTTGCAGGCAGGTTCGCTTCAGGTGGTGGCGACCGATCATTGCTCCTTCACCTCGGAACAGAAGCGCATGGGCGCGAAGGATTTCCGCTCCATCCCCAACGGCACCGGCGGGCTCGAGGACCGGATGCCGGTGCTCTGGACGCATGGCGTGAATACCGGGCGGATCACCAAGGAGGAGTTCGTCGCGGCGACTTCGGCCAATATCGCGCGCATCCTCAATATCTACCCCCGCAAGGGCGCGATCGCGGTGGGTTCGGACGCGGACATCGTCATCTGGGATCCGAAGGCGACCAAGACCATTTCGGCGAAAACGCAGGTCAGCCGCATCGATTACAACGTCTTTGAAGGCATGGAGCTGACGGGCCTGCCGGTGACGGTTTTCAATCGCGGCCGCATCGCCTGGACGAAGGGCGATCTGCGCGCCAAAGCCGGGGATGGCCAATATATCGAGCGCCCTGCCTTCGCGGCGGCGCATGTCGCCAACTCCACCTGGAAGGCGCTCTCGAAGCCCAAGGCGGTGAAGCGCAAGATGGATTTCGTGCCGTGAAACAGCCACTGCTACCGCGTCATGGCCGGGTTTAGCCCGACCATCCACGCCTTGATTGCAAACCCGGAAGTCGTGGATGCTGGGGCCAGGCCCGAGCATGACGGCGATCCGGAATGACCATCCCGGAGGCCCCATGCAGCCCAATCTCCAGATCAACCCGCAGCGCCTGTGGGATTCTCTCATGGACACCGCCAGGTTCGGCGGCACGGAGAAGGGCGGCATCCGCCGTCTCACGCTGTCCGACGAGGACAGACAGGTGCGCGACTGGTTCCGCAAGGCCTGCGAGGCGATCGGCTGCACCGTCAGCATCGACGATTGCGGCAATATGTTCGCGCGCCGGCCGGGGCGGAACAACGATTTGCCGCCCATCGCGATGGGCTCGCATCTCGATACGCAGCCGACCGGCGGCAAGTTCGACGGGGTGCTCGGCGTGCTCGGCGCGCTCGAAGCGATGCGTACGCTCCATGATCTTGGCTACGAGACCAATGCGCCGATCGAGATCATCAACTGGACCAATGAGGAAGGCTCGCGTTTCGCGCCGGCCATGCTGGCTTCCGGTGTGTTTGTCGGCGCGTTCAGCCGCGATTTCGCCTATTCGCGGGAGGATCGCGACGGCAAGGCTTTCGAGGCGGAGCTGGAACGGATCGGCTATCGCGGCGCGGAGCCGGTGGGCCAGCGCAAGCTCGGCGCGTTTTTCGAACTTCATATCGAGCAGGGGCCGATCCTCGAGGATGAAGCAAAGATGATCGGGGTCGTCACCGGCGTGCAGGGCGTGCGCTGGTACGAGGTGACGGTCACCGGGCAGGATGCGCATACCGGCGCGACGCCGATGCGGCTGCGCAAGAACGCGCTGGTCGGCGCGGCGCGGATGATCGAGAAGATCGACGCCATCGGCCATCATTTCGCGCCGGATGCGGTCGCGACGGTGGGGCTGGTCGAGGTGAAGCCGAATTCGCGCAATGTCGTGCCGGGCGAGGTGTTCTTCACAATCGACCTGCGCCATCCCGACGATGCGATCCTCGACAAGATGGAGGCAGCGATGCGCGCCGCGCTGCCGGAAGTCATGAATCCGCTGAAACTCACTTTCGAGGAGAAGCGCATCTGGAGCAATCCGGCGGTCCGTTTCGCGCCGGAACTCATCGAATGTGTGCGCGAGGGCGCCCGGCAGGCGGGCTATTCCATGCGCGAGATGGTTTCCGGCGCGGGGCACGACGCTGCTTATATCGCCCGTGTCGCGCCGACGACGATGATCTTCGTGCCCTGCGCGGGCGGGCTTTCGCATAACGAGGCGGAATCCACCTCCTTCGATGAATGCGCGGCGGGCGCGCAGGTGCTGCTCAACGCGGTGATCGCGCATGACAGGACATTGGGGTGACAATTTCTGTCTCGCCATAGCCGCGCGGGCGGGCTAAGCCTTCCGGCAATTCAACAGCCGGAGAATCCCCGTGTTCGAGACATTGAAGGAACAGCCCGCCGATGCCCTTCTCGCGCTGATCGCGCAATTCCGTAACGATCCGCGCAAGGACAAGATCGACCTCGGCGTGGGCGTCTACCGCGATACGACGGGCGCGACGCCGATCCTCAAAAGCGTCAAGGCGGCGGAGAAGATCCTTCTCGAAACGCAAGACTCGAAATCCTATCTCGGTTCGGAAGGCGATGCGGAATTCACCGCGCTCTGCGCCGAGATCGTGTTCGGCACGCGCGACAATCCGCGCATCACGGGCATTCAGACGCCGGGCGGCACGGGCGCGCTGCGCCTCGCGGCCGAGATCATCTCGGCCTCCAAGCCGGGCGCGCGTGTCCTTCTGGGCCTGCCGAGCTGGCCCAACCATGCGCCGATCATGGCCGCGGCGGGGCTTCAGGTCGTCACCTATCCCTATTTCGATCTTGCGGGGCAGAAGATCCGCTTCGAGGAAATGCTCGCGGCTCTCGACAAGGCGGAGGCCGGCGATGTCGTGCTGCTCCACGCCTGCTGCCACAATCCGACCGGCGCCGATCTCTCCGCCGAGCAGTGGAAGGCGGTGACGAAGGTCATTCTTGAGCGCAAGCTCTTCCCGCTTATTGATTGCGCGTATCAGGGCCTCGGCCATGGGCTCGACGAGGATGCGAAGGGCTTGCGCGATCTGATCGCGGTGGCTGAAGAGGCGCTGGTCGCCTATTCCTGCAACAAGAATTTCGGGCTTTACCGCGACCGCGTCGGCGCGCTCTTCGTGCTGGGCCGGAACGCGGATGCGGCGAAGACCGTGTTCTCGAACCTGATGAATTTTGCGCGCGTCTGCTGGTCCATGCCGCCTGATCACGGGGCGGCGATCGTGCGCACTATCCTCTCGACGCCGGAATTGCGCCGGCAATGGAACGAGGAAGTGGTCGAGATGCGTACGCGGCTGCGCGCGGTGCGCGAGGCGGTCGCGCGCGCGGATCAGGGCTTCGGCTTCGTGCCCGAGCAGAACGGCATGTTCACCAATTTCGACCTGCCGCCCGCCGCGATCCAGAAGCTGCGTGCCGAGCATGGGATCTACATGGCCGGTTCCGGCCGCATCAACATCGCGGGTCTTCAGGTCGAGGACGCGGCGCGCTTCGTGGCGGCGCTCAAGACGGTCCGCGGGTGACAGCCGGAGAAGCGCGGCTGCTTGCCGCGCTTCTTGGCCGCGCTTCTTGCCCTCAGGCCGCCACCCATTGGTCGGGATTGTCCGATTGCCCGATCAGCGCGAGCCCCTGCGCGATGGATTCGAACTGATCCGCCGAGGTCAGTTTTTCCTGGCCGAAACGCTCGGCGAACAGGCGCTGGACGGCCGGCACGAAGGATGTGCCGCCGGTGAGGAAAACCTTCTCGATTTCCCCGGCCTCGATTCCGGCCTTGGCGAGCGCCTGATCCACGGTATCGGCGATTTTCGCCAGATCCTCGCTGATCCAGCTCTCGAACTCGCTGCGGGTCACGGCGGCTTCGATCGTCAGCGCGCCGTCGGCAAAGCGGAACTCGACCGCCTCCTGCGCCGAGAGCGCGACTTTTGCCTTTGAGATCGCACGATAGAGCGGAAATCCGAGATCGTTCTCGATCAGGGTGATGAAGTCATGCAGCGGCTCGGGCGCGAGCGCCGTGCGCGCCAGCTCGCGCAATTCACGCGCGGCATTGCCTGTTTTCATGAGGGCAAGCTCGTTCCAGCGCGAAAGAGTGGCGTAGTAATGCGCGGGCAAGGGCAGCACCTTGCCGAATGATCTGTAGCTTCCGCCTTTGCCGAAGCGGGGTGCGACGAGGCGATCAACCATGCGCGAATCGAAGGTATCGCCCGCGATGCCGATGCCGGCGTGACCCAGAGGGCGGGTCTGCAGGCGCCCGTTCTCGTCGCGCGAGAACCGCATGACCGAGAAGTCGCTGGTGCCGCCGCCGAAATCGGCCACGAGGACGGTTGCGTCATGGTCGAGGCTCCGCGCGAAGGAGAAAGCCGCGCCGACGGGTTCGTAGACATAGCGCGCATCCTCGATCCCCAGGCGACCGAAAGCCTCACGATAACGCTGCATGGCCAGCGCCTCATCCGGGTTGCGGCCAGAGAAGCGCACGGGACGGCCGATCGTCACCGTCGCGCCGGGCAGATCGATATCACGGCCGAGATGACGCATCAGCGTGCGCATAAAGGCGGCGAGGATATCCTCGAAGCCATAGCGCTGGCGGAAAATCATCGTCGATTGGAAACTCTGGCTCGCGGCGAAAGTCTTGAAGGATTGGATGAAGCGCAACGGAGTGGCGGCATCGAGAAAGCGCTCGATCGCCCAAGGCCCGCCCTCGGCCTGCGGCAGCAACCCGCCTGCCGAGTGATCCTGCCAGAAACACAAGGCGGAAGCGTAAACACTGAGAAGAGATCCATCGTGCTCGAAGCGCAGGGTCTCCACCTCTCCGCCGCGTGTGGCGAGGGCGACCACGGTATTGCTTGTGCCGAAATCGATGCCGATCGACGCGGCGGAAGAAGCGCTTCGCATGGAAGAATCCGTGATGAAGTGGAAGTGGAATAGTGTCTCTATCCCGGCGGTCTGGCCGAAGCGACAAGACCGCGCGTTGGTCGAGTGGTGGATCTGCGCTGAGCCGAGCTTTGCCTCGTGTGCAATGCAATATCACTTTGAATAGAATTGGCGCAATCCGTTAAACAGATCACGTGCATTCCAGCCTCCTTTCCCGATCGCGCGGATCACGGCGAAGAGCTGGTCCATGGCTATTCTCGCGGCCATAAGGAGAGAACGTAACCCACCTTGTTTGCCATGATGCGCCCGCAATCGGAGATTGGCGCTATGGAAAACGAAGGGACTTTTTGCGGTAGCGAACAGGCGTGTAATATATCAGTCAAATATATTCCACAGTTTTGTAATATTCGAATTTTTGCATGAGTCCGCTATATACTTGTGTAATAAAGGTATCTATGTGCGACGTGCAATAGGTTTAATTTGAACAATTACGATATTTTGACAAATATATAAATCGTATGACGGGTTTCCATAGACGTTTTTCTTGCGAAGGCGGCAAATTAGATTCTTCTAAACAGGAAAACACAACCCAGAGGCGTGGTTGATTTTCTCTTTACGCCCGCCGGGATTTCGGTTAGATCGCCTCCGGTAGCATCTATGTCGTTTCATTGAGGAGAGGGTTCATGGCGATTAAAGGGACCAACGGCAACGACGTTCTGATCGGCACGGGGGGCAATAACACGCTCAACGGCGGCGGCGGCAATGACGTCCTGATCGGCCTTTCCGGCAATGACGTGCTTAATGGCGGCTCGGGCAGCGACGTGCTGCTTGGCGGCGGCGGCAGCGACGTGCTCAATGGCGGCTCCGGCGCGGATTTCCTTTTCGGCGGGAGCGGTGCCGATGTCCTCAATGGCGGCACAGGCGACGACGTGCTCAACGGCGGTTCGGGCGCTGACATCCTCAACGGCGGCGCGGGCGATGATGTGCTCACCGGCGGTGCCGGCGCCGATACCTTCCGCTTTCTCAACAATGGCAATGATGTCGTCATGGACTTCAACGCCTCCAGCGATACGCTGGTGATCGACCTGATCAGCGGCATCACGAGCGTCAACGATCTCGATATTTTCGAGGACCCCAATACCGGCACGGTGGTCATCACTTCGCCGAATAACGGGAGTTTCTCCGTCACGCTGCTGAACACGAATGCGGCGGATGTTCTCTCGCGGCTTCAGGTCGCCTGCCTGCTGCGCGGCACGATGGTCGCGACGCCGAATGGCGAGGTGCCTGTCGAGGCGATCCAGATCGGCGATCTGGTGACCACGGTTGATGGTCGCGCCGAGGCGGTGAAATGGATCGGCAAGCGCGCCTTCGGCAAGGCTTTCATCAAGGGTAATGCCCGGGTCACGCCGGTCGTGCTGGCGGCAGGGTCGCTCGGCGCCGGTGTTCCCGCGCGCGATCTCTATGTCTCGCCGGAGCATGCGGTCCTGGTGGACGGCGTCCTGGTTCCGGCCGAGCGTCTCGTCAATGGCGAGACGATTCGTCGCGCCGAAGGTCTCGATATGGTCGAGTACTTCCACCTCGAGTTTGAAACGCCGCAGGTGGTTTTCACCAATGGCGCCGCGACCGAAAGCTATGTCAACGAGGGCTCTCGTCGCATGTTCGTCAACTTCCAGGAGTATCTGGATATGTATGGCGAGGATGAGCAGGCCGTTGCCGGCGCGCGTCGTTTCCCGCTCGTGCAGGATGGTCCCGAGCTTGACCGCGTTGTCGAGATGATTTCTCGCCGCGTGCTGGCCAAGGTCGCCTGATTGCTCGCCGCCCTCTTTTGGGGGCGGCTCTCCTTCAGCCAATTGCTCCTTCGGGAGTTCTAAGGGATGGCGCACGTGAATCGCCTGTCGACAATGCAGGGGCAAACAGCCGGAACGCGCATCCAGCGCGTGACGACTGGTGTCTTTGTCTTGCGCTACAGCGCGTCTTCCGCAGGCGTGCGCGCACCCTCCGTCACGATCATGGCCGATGCCGGCGTCAGCGTCCTGAGCGACCCGCCGAGCATGAACCCTGTTCTGCGCGCCCCGGGCGACGCGGTGGTCGTGCATGCACTTCGTGACAGCTACCTCCAGCTCCTTGTGGAGCCGGCATCGCCAAATGCGAGCCAGGACGCGCAGCTGACACTCGAGCGGATTTCCTGCTCTCTGGATGCACGCGCCTTCGCTGCTCGCGAGAACCATCTGCCTGCCTCTGTTGCGCCTCTCGTGCAGCCCGCTCAGGCCGCGCTTTCCTCGCCGACGGTTGGCCCCTCTATTCTCGCGCATGTTTCCCGCCGTGGTGACGTTTCCGTTGCCGCCGGCGAGTGGGTATGCGGCCCCGCCGCGCCGCTGCCGATCGAGGGTATCGAGATTGTCTGGCCGAACCGGCCCGTCGGCATCGAAATCCTCACTTCGGTTGCGATCAATCTCCGCGGGCGTCAGATGCAACAGCCTGTGGGCATCGGGCAATTCGCCGGGAGCCGCCAGAAGGCGGCCCCGATCGTGGGGATGACGTTCAACCTTTCCGGCGCTGCCGCCCATCGGCATGCGCTCAGCGTGGATGCCATCTTCCTTGGCGGCGCCGTCGTCAGCAAGAGCGGGCATTATCTCGAATTCGCCGGCAATAGCGGCACGGAACCTCTCGTTGGCCTGCGCCTCTCGCTTGTGGACATGGAAGCTGCTCTTCCCGTCCCGCAGACCGCATCGCTTGCGGCATTGCCGAATGTTATCCAGCCGATGGCAGCGGAGCCTTCGCGGGCTCTCCAGCCCATCGCGGCCGAGGCGCAGCGGGCGCCTGCACTTTCCAACCGGGTTCGCATCTTCCGTATGCCGAAGCAGAACTCTGGTCTCTCGGCGAATCTTGATTAAGGAAGCTTAGGAGTAATTCGATGGCCACTTATGATTATACGGAAACGGGCTTGGGAAATGTCCTTGCCTCGAATGGCAATTACAGCTCGGAAGAAATCAGCGACATCCTGAGCGTTCTTAACCAGCGCGGCGTGTTCAATGCGGGCACCATCGCCGAGACGCTCGTGCGTGTTGATACGATTGCGCCGGGCGAGACCGAGGCTCTGGATGACGAGGTGACCCTCTATTCCGACGCGCCTTCGGGCCCGTTCACCATCAATACCAACAACCATGTCGCGATTTTCGACACGGATGACAATGTCGAGGCGACCTTCACCTCGAATGGTTCGAACGCTGCCTTCTCCGGCGACGGCGATGATGTATTCATCAGCACGGGCGCGGCCAGCAACGATTATTTCAGCACCGGCAACGGCAGCAATCGCGTCAACTCCGGTAACGGCAACGACACGATCATCAGCGGCACCGGCGACGATGTCATTGATTCGGGATCGGGCAATGACCGCGTTCTCGCCGGTGACGGTGACAACGATATCAAGGCGGGCTCCGGCAACGATTACGTGATGACCGGCGACGGCAACGACACCATCCAGGGTGGCTCGGGCGCGGATACGATCTGGGGCGGCAGCGGTGACAACCGCATCAATGCCGGCGCGGACAATGATTTCGTTTCCACCGGCGACGGTGCCGATTACATCGATGCCGGCTCGGGCAACGACACCATAATCGGTGGTGGCGGCAATGATACGATCATTGCCGGTTCGGGCGATGATCGCATCACCACGGTTTCCTTCGACAACGGCCATTCGTCCATTTCGGGCGGTGCCGGCAACGACCTGTTCACCCACACCTTCTCGGGTGTCAACGCTGTCGACACGATCTCCGGCGGTTCGGGTACCGATACGCTCGACCTCTTCGTCAATGCGGGTGTCACCTACACCTCGTCGACCTCGGGCGGCGTCACGACCCTCACCTTCAGCGACGGCAACAAGCTTGTCGTCTCCGAGATCGAGACGATCAACATCCAGACCACGCCGCCGAACTGATCGGTGCGGTCGGGTTGAAAACGGAAGGGGCCGCAAGGCCCCTTTTTCTTGTCCAGCGCGTTCCCGTTGGCGGATTTCCCGCGCTTGCGACCTCATTCCCCCTATGCGAAGACATGACGCATGTCCTTCTGGCATCCGCTCTACGAGGTTCCAGCCCGCCTGACCGAGGAATGGGGTCACCATCGCATTTTCGCGCCTGAATCCTACCCTGCGATCCGGGCAGTCGATACGGTCCCGATCACTTTCAGCGAAGGCGGGTCGCTTGCGCGCCATGTCCCCCTCTGCTGGCGCCGCGATGACGACAGGCTGCGGCTCGTCGCCCTTCTCGGCCTGCGTCCGGATTGCCGCCGTGTTCTGCCCTACGAGGAGTTGCCGCTTGCCATCCGTGGCTACCCTTTCGTCGTTCCCAACAACGATACGATTTCCAGGCGTGAGATCTGGGTTGATCGTGCCATTGCGGACAAGCCGACGGATATGGGCGCTCCTCTCGTGCTCGATGACGGTAAGCTATCCAAGGCTGCGCAGATGCGCGCGCAGAACGTGCTTCAGCTCGCCTATGAGGCAGCCGCCACGGAGGCGCTCGGCGACGAGTTGACCGAGGCGGGGCTGCTGGAGCCCTGGCCGCTTGAATTCGATCTCGGTGGCGGCAAGAAGTTCAGGCGTAGCGATCTTTTCGTGCTTTCTGCTGCTCGATTGAGTGATCCCGCCTTTTTCGGGCTGATCGAACGGCATGGCGCCTCAGCGGGCTTGCTTCTGGGCTATCACCGCGCCTCGCTGTTTCGCATCAACTGGCTTCTGGCCGATGCCAGGGCGGCGGCATCCCGCGCCGCTTTGCCGGAAGGGCGCGGCGATGTCCGGTGATTTCACCGACCGCGTGGGCTTCGTGCCCCTGGACCGGCTTTCGGGCGTCGAGTGGACCCCGCTGACGCATTACCTTCCACTCATGCCGATCACGGCACTTCCGGTGGCGGATAGTGAAATCCTTCATCTCGCGCATTATCTGCCGCTCGGCATTCATCTCGGCGGCGATAGTGCCGCTCGACCGATGGTTTCGGCGCTGTTGCATCCTGAATTCGGAAAATCACTGCCGCTGGGGCTCGACGGGCGCTGGCAGGCTCCCTACGCGCCGATCGCCCTGCGCACCTTGCCCTTCCGATTGGACAGCAAGGAAAAATGCCTGTTTTCGCCCATGCTGGCTGCTTTATGCGGCGATGCGACCCTGCACGCGGAAAGCAGCCCCGGCACACCTTCGCCAGCCTTTCGGCAGATCATGGATCTCCTCAAACGGCTGGAATATGGGGTGCGCCGCCTGAGCGACGCGGCGAGCCTGCTCATGGCCGCCGACCTTCTCGTTCCGCTCGAGGAGCTTCCGCACAAGTCCGGTGAACGCTTTCTCGTGGTGAGCGCCGATCGTCTCGCCCGACTGGATAATACCCGCGTCGCCGGCCTGACGGCGATGGGTATGCTGCCGATGGAGCTGGCGGCGGCATGCCTGTTCTCACTACGCCACCTCTCCCGCCGCGTCGTGGACGAGGATGGCCGTTACCGATCCGCCGGCAGAACGGCGTTCAGGCCGGAACCGGCCCCCGCACATGATGGATTCAGCATTCTGGGCCAGAATTTCGGCCTCGACGAGAGCCCCCTGTTTTCCCTAGACGATTTGTTGCGTAACGCCGAGCCTCGCCGATGAGACCGATTGATATCCTTTTCGTTCACAATAACTTCCCGGCGCAGTTCCGGCATCTCGCGCAACGCTTCACAGAGTTGCCCGATGTGCGGGTGAAGGCGATCGGGGTCAACAGCGCCCCCTCGCTCCCCGGCGTCGATATGCGGCGCTATTCCATGCAGGGGCCGACACGCAGCCAGGCGCACCCTTTCGCTCAGCGTTTCGATCTCGATTGCCGACGCGCGGAGGTGGTGCTCTACGAGGCAAGCCAGCTACGCTCCGAAGGGTTTTACCCGCAGATGATCTACGTCCATCCGGGATGGGGCGAGGCTTTGCCGCTGCGTAATCTCTTCCCGGATGCCAATCTGTGCAGTTTCGCCGAGTTCTATTACTCGCCGAGCGGTACCGATGTCGGCTTCGACAAGGAATTCGAGCAATTTGGGCTGGATGGCGAGGTGCGCATATCCTTGCGGAACGCAACGACCTTGCTTTCGCTGGTGGATTCCGACTTCGCCATCGCACCAACCCATTGGCAGCATTCGGTTTTTCCGCAGGAATTCCGGCCAAAGCTCCATGTCGTGCATGACGGGCTGGAGATGGAAAAACTGGTGCCGCATCCGGGCGCCCGGAGACTGACCCTTTCCAGCCTCGATATCGGCGCGGAAGACGAGCTGGTGACCTTCGTCTCGCGCAATCTGGAACCCTATCGCGGATTCCATATCTTCATGCGGGCGATCCCCGAGATTCTCCGCCATCGGCCCAAAGCGCGGATTGTGCTGGTCGGGGGCGATCTGGTTTCTTATGGGGCGCCGCCGCGACATCACTCGAGCTGGCGCAATTACATGCTCGAGGAACTGGGCGATCGCATCGATTTTCGGCGGGTGCA
The DNA here is from genome assembly GCA_020161575.1 of Pseudomonadota bacterium. Classification (GTDB taxonomy): domain Bacteria; phylum Pseudomonadota; class Alphaproteobacteria; order Rhizobiales; family Beijerinckiaceae; genus Rhabdaerophilum. The sequence goes on along the minus strand of JAIUNR010000002.1, from coordinate 32,932 downwards.
TTTTGTCGGCAAGGTCGATTATGACGATTACCTCTCACTGCTGCGCCGGTCGGACGCGCATGTCTATCTGACTTATCCCTTCGTTCTTTCGTGGTCGATGCTGGAGGCGATGGCGCTCGAATGCCTCGTCATCGGATCGGATACGCCGCCGGTTGCGGAGGTGATCCGCAACGGCGAGAACGGGTTGCTCGTGCCGTTCTTCGATCCGAGGCAGCTGGCCGAGAGAGTGGTATCTGCGCTTGCCGAACCGCACCGCTATGCGCCGCTGCGGCAGGCAGCGCGCCAGACGATTCTCGCGAATTACACGTTCGACCGATCATGTTGGCCGAGGCATGTCGCGCTTTTGCGTGAATATTGCTACTCGACCCGCCTTGTACGCACGGTCGAGGATGACTTCATGGCGCGGCAGGCGCGAATTTCGCGCTAACTTGTCCCGCCTGGGGATGACCGAGAGAAGCTATCCAGCTGAAGGATATGGCCGAGGGCGAGGCGCGCAATCAGCTTCCGCCGTGGGTCGAAGCCTCCGTAATGCCGATCGACGAAGAGAAAGGCATCAATGCCCGCCTTGCGCGCATAGGCCGCAAGATCCGCGCTTTCGATGCCGCCGGCGAAGCGGATACGCGGATTTTCCGCCAGCGCCAATTCGCGGGGCAGGGGGGCGGGATCAAGGCATAAAAGCCGGGTCACTGCACCCGCATCGTCCAGAAGGGCGGCAAGGGCGGCGATTTCCGCCGCGGTCCGCGCGCTCATCTCCGGCGCGAAAAGGCCAAGAACGCGCATCGCCGGATCAAAATTTGCATCACGGGTATGCTGCTTGGGAGGCACAATGCGCGCCGGGCGCGACGGCACGCTTTTCTCCAGCGCGGCGAGCAGGGCTTCCTCTAGGCGCGCCGGATCGAAGATCATGATCTCCCCGTTCGTGAGGTAGGGCATGGCCTGGCGGAGAAGCTCACTTGGCTCGCCCTGCGCCGGAACAGGAATTGTCAGATCAAGTTCGAAGCCGGACCGTGCTTCCACGGCGCTTCTGATACGTAAACCGCCGGTCTCCTGCGCGGGCTGGAGTATGAAATCCGCTTTGAAACGGGGCGCGACCACCTCGAACGCGCAGGAAGAGGGGCAATCGGACGGCAGGGCCAGCAGGCGCGGCGCGTCGAACTGCGCGAGATAATGCCGCGCAAGCGCTTCGTTTTTCTGCTTCAAGGGATCGGCTTCGAAAAAGGCGCGTGATTGCGATTCGTAAGCCGGAAACCTCGCGTTGAGGCGCGCCAGATTGCGCCGGATATAGGCGCGTTTCTCGCCGCCGAAGGAGCGCGAACCGGCATGGGCGACATAGACCCCGCTTGCGCAGAGATTGCGAAATCCCGCGGCCTGCGCGCGCAGGCACAATTCGACATCCTCGAAATAACCGCGCTCGAATTCGCCTGATAACCCGCCGATCCGGTCGAGCAGGGGCGCGCTCATGTAGAGGCAGAAACCGATCCCGTTCACGAGCGGAACGAGTGTATCGCCATTCGCCAGCTGCGCGCAGGCATCGAGATAGGCCAGCAGCGCATCGCCGGGTTCCGGGTTGGGCAGAAACCGGGTCGGCACCGAGGTTTCCTCGCCGTTGTTCGAAAGGGGCGTCAGCGTTCCAATGTCGGGTTCAAGCCGGGAGAGGCGGCGCAGGCGTGCGATCGCATCAGGAGGAAGCGTCGCATCGGAATTGAGCAGGAGAGCATCCTCGCCGGGGTTCCGGAGCATCAGGGCGCGGTTCGCGGAACCGGCGAAACCAAGATTGACCGCGTTGCGCAGTACGCTCACGCGTGGCACGCGGGCAATATCTTTCAGCACCTTGCTGATTTCGGGATCGGGCGCGGCGTCTTCCACGATAACCAGGCGAATATCCGGTCTCGTAAGCGCGGGCATGATGCTGGCGAGGCAGCGGCGCAGGGAGAGCGGGTCCGAATAGACCGGCACGACGATCATGAGACCGGGCACCGCGGGTGTCTCCGAGGTCATGGGAGGCGCGGGCGGTGCCAGCGCATTGAGCGCCGGGGGGACGATCAGCGCCTTGGGGCCCGGCGCCTCTATCCGCACCCATCGCGCATCAGCTGGCCAGGCAAGGGAAAAGCGTGCGTTTCGGGGAAGGGGACCGCTCCCCGAAAGAGGCGCGGAAAGCGTCAACCGCGTCTCGCCATTTTCCCATGCGATGACGAGGTCTAGCCCGGTTTCGCCCTGCCAGGAGACTTCGCCACGAATTTCCTCCTGCTCGACATGGCAGCTGACCAGCGCCGTGATCCCTTCGAGTGCGGCGGCTTCACGCAGGGCCAGCGAATGATCCGGCCTTGCACGCAGCAGATGCACGATGCGGCGCTGGCGCTCGGGGCCGTCGAGGCGCAGGGCGGAAGCCGCGAGCGCGGCGTCGCTCGGGTCGATATCGAAGGCGGCGGCAAGATCCGAACGCGCGGTCTCGATATCGCCCAATGCAGCGGCTGCCCCGGCGCGCATCACCAGCGGCCCCGCCTCGCGCCCCCCATCGATACGCACCAGCCGATCCGCCGCGCGCCAAGCCGAGGCCGGATCACCGCCATGCGTCACGGCGCGCGCTTCGGCCATCAGGCGTGCGAGATAGGTTTCAGCCGTCAGATTCCCTTCCCGCGATTCGCCGGGAGGGCGCATCATTCGAGGAAGCTCAGTTCATGGCTCATGAACTCGAGCAGGCTTGCGCCGACATCGGCTTCCGGCCCGAAGGCCACCGCCCAGAGGTCGAAGCCCGAATCCGTCCTGGTGCGTACTTCGGGAAAGCCGGCTTCCATCAGCAGCCGCGCAAGCCGCATATCGGTGAAGGCCGTGTGATGCGCCATGTAATGATTGCCGCGCGCGATGGAGGGGCGATGGCCGTAGAGCATGTCGAGCGGGGTGATCGGCCCCGCAGGGGACATATAGGCTGGGTTTTCGAGCCCCGTTTTCTCGATCGCCTTGAGGATCGCGGTAAGATCCGGGCAGCGGATCAGCACAAAGCCGGATGGTTTGAGAACACGGCGGAATTCCGCCAGCGCCAGCGGCACCTCATGATCGAAGAGATGCTCCATGTTATGCGAGGACCAGACAGCATCGACGCTGGCATCGGGTACATGCGCGCGCATATCCACTGTCGAGCACTGGATGTCCGGCTCTACCTGGGGATCGACATCAAGGCGGATTTCACGCCAGCGTGTCGTATCGCGAAAGAGGGAGTGAAGCTGTCTCGGGCCTTTCGGTCCGCATCCGACATGCAGGATGGAACGGGCGGAGCTGGCGGCCACAAGGGGGGAGGCGGCAATCATCTGCAACGGTAGAAAGGCCTTTCGAAATCGAACAAACGCTCGTCGGCGGGCGGATTCATGGAGTGTTCGCCGCGCGAAGGCAAGGGTAATCGCCTCCGGGCAGCGCGAAGAAATTGTGTTGGGGATCGCGCGCAGAGCCGGTATAGAGCGGGCATGATGGCCGACCGCGATGCGCCGTCCCCCTCAGAGGGCAAAACGAGGAGCGGATCCTGAGGGCGAAAGGCCCCTTCTGCTGGTAACGCCGCTTTCGGGCCCGCCGGGCGCGCCCGAGGCCCAGAAGTAACCCGGACCCTTGAATGAGATTCTTCGCCCAGACCCGCTACAGCCATCTGCTGCATGAAATGCTGGAATTTATGCCGGCATTCAAATCCTTGCTCTTTTTTACCGCGATCATTTCGTTTCTCACGCTGGTGCCGACCTTCTTCATGCTCCAGGTTTTCGAGCGGGTGATGACGAGCCGGAATGTCTACACGCTTATAGGGCTGTGCCTGATCGTGTTCTTCCTCACCCTGATCTGGGTGGTGCTTGAGGATACCCGGCTCAATATCCTGCGGCGTGTGGCCTTCGGCCTCGACGACAAGATCAGCCGGCGCGCGCTCGAGACACTGATCCGCTATCCCAATATCATTCCGCCGCAGCAATCCGCGCTGGTGATGCAGGATCTGGGCAATATCCGGGAGTTTCTCGGCGGAAACCTGATGATCCAGCTTCTCGACGCGGCTTTCGTGCCCTTGGTGGTGATCGTCGCTTTCCTGATGCATCCCCTGCTCGGAGCCACGGTACTGGTGCTTACCGGCATATCGGTCGCGCTCAGCCTGTTCAGCCAGCGTGCCGCGCAGGAGGATACGGTGCGGTTCCTCCAAGCCTCGAACCGGGCGTCGGAATTCAGCCGAACACTCAACGGGAACGGCAATGGCGAGGCGATCCGCGTCATGGGCATGCTGCCGCGTATGGTCGATCGCTGGCGGCGGCTTCAGGTCGACGCTCTGGGCTGGAACCAGAGCGCGGTTACCAAGACGGCGCTTTTCACCCGCCCGCTCAACCTTCTGCGGCATCTGTACATGCCTCTTGTTCTGGCGATCGCCACGGGGCTCTATCTGGCGGAGCTGATTACCGGCGGCATGATTTTCGCGGCGAGTCTTCTGGTGATGCGGGTCATCGCGCCGGTTGATGCGATCGCCAATTCCTGGCGCAGCCTGTGGAATGTGAAGCTCTCGGCGGATCGGATCGACGCCCTGCTGGGCAAGGACAGCAGCGCCATCGCCAAGGTTTCGCTGCCGCGCCCTGATGGCCCGCTGGTGGTCTCGCGCATCGCCGTGGCCGCGCAGAACCAGGAAGCGCCGATCATTCAGGATGTCTCCTTCGCCGCCGCGCCGGGCAGCGTGGTCGGCGTGGTGGGCGCGAGCGGCGCCGGCAAATCCACGCTGGCGCGCGCATTGATCGGCGCCTGGCCGCTGCTGCGCGGCTCGATCCAGATCGATCATCACGAGATTTCCCACTGGAATCAGGACGAACTTGGCCGCTTCGTCGGGTATGTGCCGCAGGATATCGAGCTGCTGACAGGAACACTGGCGGAGAATATCGCGCGGTTCGAGGTGATCACGAGCGAGAATTCGGGGCGGCTGGTGCAGGCCGTGAAGGATGCCGGCATTCTCGACATCATCGCCAAATTGCCCGATGGCCTCAATACGAGGGTGGGGCCGGAAGGGCGCACCCTTTCCGGCGGCCAGCGCCAGCGGATAGCCCTCGCGCGGGCGCTTTACGGCGATCCGCGGCTGGTGGTGCTGGACGAACCGAATTCGAATATCGATGCCGGCGGGGAGCAGCATCTGGTTTCCGCCATTGCAAGGCTGAAGGCCGTTGGCGCCATCGTCATCCTGATCACGCATCGCATGAACATGCTGAGCTATTGCGATCAGGTTCTCGTCCTCAATGCGGGCACGGTCCATGCCTTCGGCGAACGCGACCAGATTCTTGACAGGATTACCGCCTATAAGCCGCAACAGATCACGGATGGCCGTGCCCAGGCATCGGCCAAGGATACCCCATGAACGCCCCCCTGCCGCCTCTTCCCGAGATGACTGCGCCCAAGCCATCCGCCGATTGGCAGGCCATGTCGCGCCGCGGCTATTATGTTGTTTTCGGCGCGCTCGGCGCTTTCGTGCTGTGGGCGCTCCTGACTCGTCTTGACAGCGCCGCCATCGCGCCGGGCGTCGTCTCCTCGGAGAGCAGCCGCAAGACGATCCAGCATCTCGAGGGTGGTATCGTTCAGGAAATCCTTGTGCGTGACGGCGCGTTGGTGAAAGCCAACGATGTCCTGATCCGGCTGGACCCGACCCGTTTCGACACCCAGAACGACCTTTTCAAGAACCAGTTCGCGATTTCCCTCGCGCAGGAAGCGCGCCTCATGGCGGAATTCAACGGCGCGGCCGAGATCACTTGGCCTCAGGAAGTGCTGACGCGCGCCAGCGAGCAGGCGGTCGCGCCGGTGATTGCCGACCAGAAGCGTCTTTTCGAGAGTCGTCGCACGGCGCTTACGCGCAATCTCGGTATCGCCGACAGCCAGATCGAGCAGATCCGCAAGGAGATCCAGCAGAGCCAGAACGACATCCAGACGGCGCAGGCGACGCTCAATCAGGTTCAGGCTGAATACGACGATCTCGAACCGCTCTACAAACGTCGGCTGGTTCCCACCACGCGCATGGCGCCGCTCGAACGCGAGCGCTTGCGGCTTCAAGGGGTTGTCGCCAATGGCGATATCGTCATCACCAAGCTTAAGGAGCGTCTGACAGAGCTTGAACTGAAGCGTCAGCAGGTCCAGCAGGATTATCGGCAGGAAGCTTCGATCGCACTTGTCGAGGTCCGCAAGCTTCTGAGCGACCAACGCCAGCAGCTTCTTCTCACCGCTGATCTGCAGCGGCGCGCCGAAATCCGGGCGCCTATCTCGGGAACTGTTCAGCAGATGCGCGTTTTCACGGTTGGTGGCGTCATCCGGCCAGGTGAGCAGATCATGGATATCGCACCGCTTGGCGACGATCTCGTGATCCGCGCCAAGATATCGCCGGCCGATATCGACCGGGTTGCGGTTGGTGCCCGCGCAGAACTTAAATTCTCGAGTCTCCATTACTGGGGACAGGGCGCCGTCTTCGGCGCGATCCGCTCGTTATCGCGCGATCGCATCACCGAAGAGATGACGCGCGAGAGCTATTTCGCGGCGGAGCTGGTCGTCGACAAGGCCACGATCCCGGACGAAATCCGTGGCAAGCTGGTTGCGGGCCTGCCCGTCGAGGTCATCATCACCACCGGCGAGCGCAATGTCGCGACCTATCTCCTCCAGCCCATCACGGATAGGCTGGCTAGATCCATGCGCGAGCGCTGAGCACGAGGCGCGTTGCGCGCGAATGTAATCCCCGCCCTCCGGCGCAGCGTTAGAGTCCGGTCTCTCATGCCAAGGAGGTCGATCATGCCCAACACCTATAATCCCGCTGCCGATCCGTTTCAGGGCTATGCCCGCAGCCCTGAGGCGGTGGCTTTCGACGCAGTGCCGGTGACACCCGCCGACGGGGCTAACCTTGCCGCCTATGCCAAGGCGCTTCGCATCTTTGTTCCTGCCGCCACAGCCAGCGCCACGCTTCGCGTCACGCCGCTCCATGCTGCCGATGACGCCAATACGGTGACGCTGAGCTTTCCGAGCGGTGTCCATTACGAACCGCTCTGCGTCCGGCGGGTATGGGCGACCGGCACGAGTGCCGGGATCGAAATCCATGCCTTTACGGTTTGATCCATGCTTACGATCGGGTTTGCAAAGCCGCGCCGGGGTGCCCCGGTTGCTTTCGTGCCGTCATCGGGAAACGTGATCTCCAACTGGTCCGGCGCGGGGGCCGGCGGCACAAGCGGACTTCCGAACGATTGGTTTGCCGTCAGCGTTGCGGGCGTTGTGTTTTCCGTTCTCTCGCGAACGCCGTATCGTGGCGGCACCGCTATCGAGTTCCAGTTTGCCGGGACGACTTCGGCGGGCGGGGCCGTCTATGTCCGTCCGGCCAGCCTGCTCGCGCCCGCTGCGCCCGGGCAGGTGTGGCGCCACCGCGTGTTCTCCGAGGCCGTGGGGACGCCGTCTCCCTCCCAGATGGAATGGCGGATTCACTGGTCAGATGCCTCACAGGCTTTTCTGAGCGCTGGTGCAATAGCTGTGATGGGAGGATCACTGTCCGGGTCGGAAATCGCGCCTGCGGATAGTGTCGCACCTGCAAGTACGGCCTATTGCCGCGCCTTCTTCTATCTTTCGGTCACTGCCGGCCAGAGCATCAATCTTCGCTATCGCGTTTTCGCGCCGACATTGTTCCGCATCTCGTGAAATGAGGTTTTGGCGTCGTCAGGATTGTTTCGTAGCGGGAGTCTCGGTAAAAGCCCGGTCTGTTGATGCTAGGTGTTTTTTCGAGGTTTGCTTGAATATCTCTTCATTCCCGATCGAAGGCCTCCTCCTGCTTACGCCAAAACGTTTCGGGGATGATCGCGGTTTCTTTTCAGAGGTTTTCCGGCAGGACCTCTTCGAGGCGGCGGCCGGGAAGCAGGGTTTTGTGCAGGATAACCACTCGTTCTCGCGCGAGAAGGGGGTCCTGCGCGGCCTTCACTATCAGGCGCCGCCGATGGCGCAGGGCAAGCTCGTCCGCGTGACGCGCGGTGCCGTGCTTGATGTCGCGGTCGATATCCGCCACGGATCGCCGACCTATGGCCAACATGTCAGTGTGGAACTTTCAGCCGAGAACTGGCGGCAGCTCTGGATTCCGCCTGGCTTCCTGCATGGTTTCTGCACGCTGACCGAGAATGTGGAATTCCTCTACAAGGTCACCAATCCTTACAGCCCGGAACATGACGGCGCCGTGGCTCATGATGACCCCGATCTCGCGATCGAATGGCCTTTCCCGCCCGAGCAACTGATCCTGTCGCCGAAGGATCGCGCCGCGCCCCATCTGCGCGACCTGCCGCCTATCTTCCAAGCCGAGTGAGGTAAACCATGCGTCTTCTCGTCACCGGCGGCGCCGGCTTCATCGGATCGGCGCTGTGCCGCCACCTTGTGGGCGATCTCGGCCATGAGGTGCTCAATGTCGACAAGCTGACCTATGCGGGCAACCTTGCTTCATTGCGGCTGATCGAGGACAAGCCCAGCTATCGGCATGTTCAGGCGGATATCTGCGATTATCCCGCGATGCGTGCGCTGTTCACGGAGTTCAAGCCGGACGGCGTCATGCATCTGGCGGCTGAAAGCCATGTCGACCGATCCATCACCGGCGCGCGTGACTTCATCGAGACCAACATCAACGGGACATTCGCGCTGCTCGAAGCGGCACGCGAATATTGGACGGGGCTGCCGGCCGGTGCGCGCGACGCTTTCCGCTTCCTGCATGTCTCCACCGATGAGGTTTACGGATCACTGGGGGAGGAGGGCGCCTTCCTTGAGACCACGCCTTATGATCCCTCTTCGCCCTATTCGGCCTCCAAGGCGGCGGCGGATCATCTTGCAAGCGCTTGGCACCGCACCTACGGGCTGCCGGTGGTGATCTCGAATTGCTCGAACAATTACGGCCCCTACCATTTCCCCGAAAAGCTGATCCCTCTCGTGATCCTCAATGCGCTGCACGGCAAGCCGTTGCCCGTTTACGGCAGCGGACAGAATGTGCGCGATTGGCTCTATGTCGACGATCATGCCAGGGCATTGTTCCTGGCGCTGACGCGGGGGCGGCCGGGTGAGAAATACAATATCGGGGGCTCCAACGAGCGCCGGAACATCGATGTCGTCCGCCGAATCTGTGAGGTGCTCGACCGGCTGCGGCCCAAGGCCCATCCCCATGCCGAGCTGATCACCATGGTCGCTGACAGGCCCGGACACGATGCCCGTTACGCGATCGACGCGACCAAGATCATCCACGAACTGGGCTGGAAGGCCGAGGAAACGTTCGAGACGGGAATCGAAAAGACCGTAGCCTGGTATCTCGACAACGAATGGTGGTGGCGTCCGCTGCGCGACAAAGTCTATTCCGGCGAACGGCTGGGCCTGGTCTCCGAGCGGAAGGTCGGCTGATCATGCGCATCTGCGTCACCGGGGCCCAAGGGCAGGTTGTTTCCGCCCTGCGACGCATCGCGCATCGTGAGGGAGTTGATTTCGTTACCCTCGCACGACCGGAATTCGACCTCGCGCATCCGGTTGGTGTCGAGGCGCATCTGGCAAAGCTTGCGCCTGATATCGTCGTGAGCGCCGCGGCCCATACGGCGGTGGATCAGGCGGAGAGCGAGCCGGAACTGGCCATGGCGATCAACGCCGAGGGGCCGCGCGCCCTGGCTGGCGCTTGCGCGGCGCTCGGCCTGCCGATCATCCATCTTTCGACCGATTTTGTCTTCGACGGCACCAAGACCAGCCCGTATCGCGAGAGCGATCCGACCGGCCCGGCAGGTGCATACGGGCGCAGCAAGCTTGCGGGGGAAATCGCCGTGGCCGCCGCTAACCCTCGCCACGTGATCCTGCGCACGGCCTGGGTCTATTCGGCGGAAGGGCGTAATTTCGTCCGCACCATGCTGCGTCTGGGCGAAACGCGCGAGGTGTTGTCCGTGGTTTCCGATCAGCTTGGCTGTCCCAGCCATGCCGACGACATTGCGCAGGCCGTGCTGGTCGCTGCCCATCAGATCAAGGATGCTCCGGTCGGCGATGCCCGTTTCGGCGTATTCCATGTGGCGGGCGCGGGCGATACGAGCTGGGCGGGCTTCGCCGCGGCGATCTTCCAGCAGGCAATTCTCTACGGGCGCCGCCCTGTTCATGTCGTGCCGATTACCGCCGCGGAATACCCCACGCCCGCCCGGCGACCCGCAAATTCCCGTCTCGATTGCTCGCGCTTCCGCGAGATCTACGGCTACGCCATGCCGCACTGGCATGACGGACTTGCCCGATGCATCGAGGCGATTTTCACCCATACTGACCACTCACCGGAGTAACGGGCATGCAAGCGACCAAGCGCAAGGGAATCATTCTGGCGGGTGGCAGTGGCACGCGCCTGCATCCGATGACATTGGCTCTGTCGAAGCAGCTTCTGCCTGTCTACGACAAGCCGATGATCTATTATCCGCTTTCGGTGCTCATGCTCGCCGGGATTCGTGATATCCTGATCATCTCCACGCCGCATGATCTGCCGCATTTCGAGCGTCTGCTCGGCTCCGGCAAGAAATGGGGCGTGAATTTCACCTATGCCGAGCAGCCGAGCCCGGACGGGCTGGCGCAGGCTTTCATCATCGGCGCGGATTTCGTCAAAGGACATCCGAGCGCGCTGGTTCTGGGCGACAACATCTTCCACGGCCATGCCCTGACCGATCTGTTGCAGGCCGCCGATGCCCGCCCCAAGGGCGCCACGGTTTTCGGTTATCACGTCGCCGATCCCGAGCGTTACGGTGTCGTGACCTTCGATGCGGTCGGTCGTGCCGTCGACCTTGAGGAAAAGCCGAAAGCGCCGAAATCAAGTTGGGCGGTGACCGGCCTTTATTTCTACGATGAATCCGTTGTCGATATCGCCCGCGACATCAAACCCTCGGCGCGTGGCGAACTCGAAATCACCGATCTCAACAAGGTGTATCTCGCCTCGGGTAATCTCCATGTCGAGAAGATGGGGCGCGGTTTCGCCTGGCTCGATACCGGAACACCGGATTCCCTCGCAGATGCCACGAATTTCGTGCGTGCGCTCGAAAAGCGGCAGGGCGTGCGGATATGCTGTCCCGAAGAGATCGCGCTGCAAGGCGGCTTCATCTCCCGCGAGCAGATGGCCTCGCTCGCCGCTGAACTCGGCAAGAGCACTTACGGGCAATATCTCAACGCCGTCCTCGCCGGCGATGTGAATTAAACCTTCCCGATCCCCACTTCGCCTGCTGAAGAAGGCGCGAGCGCCGTGGCGATTTGCCGGTCGATCGCGTCACGAGAAAGCATGTCAACCGCAAATGCCATGCCAAGTTCCGACGCCTCCTCCCAAAGGGGGCGCTCTCTATAGAGCTGGATCGTTTTGGCGATGAAATCCCTACCGTCTTCCGCCACGAGCATTTTCGCGAGCGCCGGAGGAAGATCCATCCCCTCGGCGCCGGTCTTGGTCATGATGCAGGGCAGGCCTTGCGAGAGCGCGAGCAAGATCTTGCCCTTCACGCCCGCGCCGAACCGGAGCGGTGCAACCATGAGCCTTTTCTGCGCGAGATAGCTTGCGGTTTCGCTCACGAAGCCCCGCAGAAGCACAGAGGTATCCAGCGCGCCGAACCCGGCATTCTCGATATATGCGCCCGCAACTTCGAAGCGCGCATCCGGGAGCCCGGACCGAATTTGCGGCCATAACGCATTGCAAAAATAGGTGACGGCATCGATGTTTGGGGCATGCCGATAGGAGCCAAGAAAAAGACAATCCTGCCGCGTTTCCCATGGCGCGACCGGCCGGGATGCGACCGGCTGATGCCAGAGAACACGGCATACTGTCTTGCCTGGCAACATGCGCCGGATGCGCATCTGCTCCTCGCTTGAATGCGTGATGATGGCATCCGCCGCGACCATGCAGGCCTTTTCCGTTTCCTCCACGGCTTTCGCCTGCGCCTCGATTTCCTTGCTCTTCTCGATGCGGCCCTGCCTCTGCAGGCGCAGGAAATGAAGATCCGCGATATTGAAGACAATGCGCGCGCGGGGCTGGCTGGCGCGTAACGCAGCCTGGACATCCTTGGCGGCGCCGAAGCGGTGCAGGTAGACAAGCTCGAACTGATCCTCGCGGGAAGCGAGGAGATCCTTCACATTTTCCTGCCCGAGGACAGGGATGATCCCGCGCAGGAAAAGCGGGTAGCCTTCCAGCTCCCCGCCAGCGCGCAGGGCGACGAACTCCACCTGATAGCCGAGGCGCATCAGGCTTTCGCAGTGGCTGACGATCGCAACGGAAGCGGCGTCACGCGAAGGATCTGGCCAGATCTCGTCAATGACGAGGGCACGTCGCGGCTGAGGGCGCGGCGTCAGTCCTGACGCCGCGGGCAACCTGTGGCGCCAGCGGCGAACGAAATGCATACGCTCGAGCCCTTCCGCCGGAGCTGTTTCGCTTTTCTCGCCTACAACGATGTCGGCGCAGCCCTGGATGAGAACGCGGTGCCCGGCTTCGGCGAGACGGAGGCAAAGATCGGTCATGCCCAAAGGGCCCATTGCCCGCATGCCGTCGAAGCCTCCCATGGCGTTGAGCAATTTCCGCTTGATCGCAAAGGCGCGAGGAGAAACGTCGGCGGTGTCCTTCAAGACGCGATGCCGGGGGACCTCCTTGCCATCGTAACGGCCGAGCGGCATCCGAACCCCGAGCGCTTCAAGCCGGGAGCCGGCTTCGACGATCCGTCCGTCCGAAGTGACGAGGCGAGCGCCGACAATCGCGTTTCCTTCGGTAAGGTGCAGGGTTTCGCGCAGGGCTTTGATCGTAGGCGTGGCAACACCCAAGGCACCACCGAGGAAAATCAGGTCTTCGCCTTGCGCCATCGGAACGGCCTGAGCGAAAGCCTCGAAATCCGAAACCCGGCTTGCTGTCCGGACGATCCGGATGCCGCCTCCCTTGATCAGGAAAGGCAGGACGACAAGATCGGTTCCACCCGCCCCGTCGACGAGAATGATTTCATAATCCGTCATGCCCTCGGATTGAAGGAGCGAGTGCAGGAGCCCGTAGGTCTCGGTCAATCCGGCTTCGGCGGCGATGATGATGGAGAGCCCGGGTGCCCTGAAGCGTGGCACCTGAAGGGGGCGGAATCGCTCCATTGCACGTTCGAGCACGAATTTGAGGCGGGCAGGCATGTTCCTCTGCGCGCCATTTCCGTCCCCCCCGATCAGCCGTTGTTCGAGCAGCCGGTGTTCAGTGTCGAGCAGTTTCGAGAGTGCATTGGTGCAGAGCGCAAAATAAGGCGCAAGCTCGGAAGGCTCGATCGCCGCCTTGGCGATATCATCGATTCTTCGGCTGAACCAATCCGAGAAGCTTTCGAACTTTCCCCCATGCGCCGTGTAGAGAATTTGGGGCGAATTGCGCAGATGCTGCTGGCTTCCGGCGATAATGACTGAGATGCGATGGGCGGTCCGCGGGAGGAGATCGGGTGGAAAGGCGAGCGAGAAGCCGTAACGGCCATCGCCCACGCCGGCCTGCGCCAGATCAGCGCGCAGATTATCTGCCGTGACCTGCGCGATGACATCGTCTCCGTCGAGAATTTCAAGATCGAACCGCTTCTCCGGCGCTTCGGTGTCCCACACCCAACCGCCAATTCCAGACTGTTCGAGCCAGTCCACGTGGCCGGAAATCATAGGCGTTCAACTCCTGTTCGTGGCGCCAGCACCCGCATCCTGCGGATTTCCGGACGGACGGATTCCGGCTCGCCCGAAAAAGGATGACACCAGTAGAAGAAAATACGGCTGAGACGAAGTGCAATTCACTTGCAGCGCTCTAACGCAAATACCCTTGCCCTGCCAGCTTGGGCCGGCGTTTTCGCAATTCATGGTAAGCTTTGCGGCGAAGGGGTGAAGCCGCGACGGCAGTATCGCCTCCGCTTCCCCAATTTGGCATGACTTGCCGGTGGAGCGCGGCAGCATTACCGGATGCTCGCTCCGGTTGGAGATCGATGGTTTCAGCAGGCCAGATCAGGCGGTAACAAGCTTCACCGCTGCACCAGTGCGGCGGATGGAATGGTGATAGATTCCCGCATTCTTGCCATAGGAATTGTCGTGCAAAAGGCAGGAACGCTTGAGCAGCGTGCTGCTGATGCCAACATGAAGGCGATCGGTGGTCAACGCCTCGACCCCCCGGACGGCGCGAAAGAGCCCCCAGGCCGATTTTTCGGCATTGTCCGGCGCGACGCCGAATTCGAACAGGACGGAGATATCGGCATTGAAAGAGGAAGTCAGTCCCTGGCGGCTCTCGCCGTCGCCGCGCATGAACACGCCGATCCGTCGCGTCATCATTTCAGCAAGTGACGGGTTCCGCTCCAGGATTTTGTTGAAGACTGCCGGCATCTCTGTGTAGGCGGCACAGCGATGGTCGAATTCCTCGACATCGAGATGGAAAGCCATGTCATGGGCGAGGTAGGCGCGCGCCTCGGAATGGCGCGTGACATGGTCGTAGGAAAGCGGATCCCGGCAGAAAATCGTCACGGATGGGTCGAGCCTGGCCAGCAGATCCTCGTTCCCGCGCACCGTATGGGGAAGGATCACGATCCTTCGACCCAGTTCAAGACCACGCTCGACCGCGCGCCGGGCCTCAGCGTAGAGCGGAACGAGATTGCCTCCGCCGCCCACGATGACGATCTCGTGCTCGAAAGGCGCTTCCACGGCGGCATAATCGAAGGGAACGCCCGCGCGACGCAAGGCTTGATAGGTCCCGCTCGCGATGAGGCTGTCGCCGGCATTGCCGGGGTTCGGCACGTAAGTTACCCGCTTGCCCTTGAGGTCGCGCAGAAAGGCGTCAACAGGGTCGTATTTAAGAAGAATCCGTTCCATGATGCGATAAAGGCGAGCGCGCACAGCAAAACGCTGATCAATGGCGGGCAATCAGCCTACCAGCGCCAGATAGCGCTCGCCGCACTCCTTGTAAGTAAGCGGTTGCTGGATATTGCGCACGAGGCGGGAATGCAGATCGCGGTTCTCGATCGCTCGCGAGAGCACCTCGGCGAGGTCGAACGGGTTGCGCGCCTCGAAATGGAGGCCCGTATGCTGGTCACGGACCTTTTCCGCCATGCCGCCGATGTTCGAGCAGACCACCGGCTTGCCATTCGCGAAAGCCTCCTGGATGACCATGGGAGAGTTCTCCCACCAGATCGAGGGGATGACAACCCAATCGATCTTGCTCATCCTGCGGCGTAGTTCATGCGGTTCATAGGGGCCTACCCAGCGCAGGCTGCCTTCCTTGACGAGAGGCGCGCGAAGCTGGGAGATGGTTTCCTGGAGCTGCTCGTTCTGCAATTCGAGATTGGCGCCGTGAACTTCGAGCAGCATTTGTTTGCGCAGCTCGGGGCGGATGAAATGCAGGCTTTGGAGGAGAACATCCACACCTTTGTATGGCGTGACCTGCCCGAAGAAGCCAAAACGCACCGGCGCCTTGGGATCGCGGGCGGGATCGGCGGCGCGATCAAAACTGGGTTGACCATTCTCGATGACGACGATCAGGTTCTCAGGGATGCCCCAGGCGATATAACGTTCGCGCAGGAATTCCGAGGGGGAGATGAACATATTCACCACCTCGAAATGCCGCTGGATGAAATGCTTGCGCAGAAAGAAATCATTGGGGCTGAACTCGGGAAAGCAGCCGCTGCATTCTTCCTCGGATTCTCGCTGGCAAAGACGCTTGTTCTTCGCCTTCACCATCTGGCCTTGGCTGTGGCAGATCGCAACATATTCATGCAGCGTGAGCGCGATGAACGCGTCCGGCAGGCAGCGCCGTAACTCGCGCAGAACTTCAATGCCGATATTCGCGTAATGATGGACGAACACGATATCGGGTTTCTTCTCCTGCAGAAATTCCCGAAAAACCGTATGCATCGCGCGCGGATAGGCTGAGCGTAGCCGAAACCAGTCGAAGATATCCTGGCGCCAGAGATACTCGCCCGTCCGGCGCAGGGAAATCACGCCCGGCGAGAGCGATTTGAGATCGCTGCGGGCCAAGAAAGTGGCTTCCGTGATCGCCGGGTTGTCGAGGAAAGTGCGATAGAGATTATAAGCTGCGATCTCGGCGCCGCCGACACTGAAGTCGGGATGCCCATGGCTGATGATGAGCGCTTTCATGCCTCAGCCCCCCGCCAGGGAAGCGCCGAGAAGCGCCGCAATCTGCGTCCCCCAGCGCTTCTGGTGCCGTGCGGCATTGTAGCGCGTGACAAGCTCGCGAAATTGCCCGCCGCCCACGCCCACGAGCGACTGGCGCTCCAGGTGGACCAGTTCAACATTGTGGACGAGTTTGATGTCGAGACCGAGTTTGAGAACCTTGAGGCAGAGATCGGAATCTTCAAAATCGCCAATGAGAAACCCTTCATCGAGCCCGCCGATTTCCTTGTATGTCGAGCGGCGGATAAGCAGGCAGGCGCCGGTGACCGCAACCTGGTTGCTGGTCTTCACGCCGGAGTCGCGGATTTCAAGTCCGATACGGGGGTGATGGTTGATGAACGCGTTCCAGCCTGTCTCCCAACGGAATTCCATGCCCTCATGCTGGACAGAGCCGTTGGGATAGATCAACCGGGCGCCGACGATGCCCGTTTGTGGGCTGGCCTGAAGTTCGCGCAGCATCCGCTCCAGCCAGCGGGGCTCGATCGGGATCACATCTGAATTCAGCAGAAGGATATTTGGCGCCCTGGAATGGAGCACACCCATATTGTTCGCGCCGGCATAACCGAGATTGTCGCCATAGGATACCAAGCGGAACGGCACCCCATTTGCCTCGAAAAGGCCAACCGCCTCATTCTCGACCTGGCTGATGAGATTTGGATCATCCACCACATAGACCAGTTCGGCCCGCTCGCGCAGGAAACGGTCCTCCGAGAAGGCCAGCATCTGGTTGAACATGAAATCGTAGCGATGATAAAGCGGTACGATAACGGAGCATTCCGGTGTGGTCAGCATCGTGCCGTATTCACGCACTTGCACCGGCTTGTCGGCGCGACCTGCGAGCTTGGTGGCCACCAGCGAATTTAGAATCGGACCGTCATGCCGGGCCACGCGTTGATCGAAGCGCGGCGTCGGCGTCGGCACGGCGAAGGACCACCGCGCGAAGCTCACCGGATCCAGAGGCGCGAGTTCCCATTGGCCCTGCGCGAGGATGCAGGCGGAATCGCCGGTCACCGCAAGCAGGAAAACAGGCTCTCCCACCACGAGTTCATCATGCCAGGAGGTCAGGAATCCGGCATTGTTGGCATAGTTTCCGTATTGTGCTCCGAATGCCTCGCTGATGTCGAGGCGATGCCAGCGCACTGCATCCATGAAGCGGAAATATCCGCGGTGATCCGCGATCGCGAGGCGGACGTCCGGCATGGCGAAGGACCACCCTACCAGCAGGCCGCCATGACCCGGTACGCCCTTGACCTGTTCGAGATGCGCTTTCGCGGCGCTGAACTCGGGGGCGGCGAATTCGATGCAGCGGATGACATGCGCCCGCAGCGGATTTTCCTGACTCAGGGCCTGCGCCAAGAAACCAAGACGGGTACGGTGATCGTCGCAGATATGGGCGAGGATTTCCGGGGAAGTATCGGCCGGCGGCATGTGTACCGATAGCCCCAGGAAGGTGAAGTAGCCATCTTCGGAGGCCGTAAAAACAGCGACGAATCCGTGTATCGCTTCGGCATTGCCGCCAAAGGCGTCTTCGACATCGGGCCGGCGGAACAGACAGGCATTGGTGGATTGGCGCACCAGATCGAGCATCGTCCTATCACCGGCGATCCAACCGGACAGAACGACCTCGCTCCCGCTTGAAACGTGGTAATCCACGGCAATGCCGACGAGGAGCCTGCCGCTTTCCTCGTGGCGTTTCTGGAAGCTGAGATCCGCCACCTGGAATACGGCCGTTTCGGAACTCGGGCGCAGGGGTGGGCGGTCGTCGCCGCCTAGTTCCTGCCGCATTGCAGCGGCCACCTGCTCCATGCGCACTTCGATCGGTAATGGCGTGTCCTTGGCCGGTGCGCGGGGCTTGCGACCTCCACGCGCCTCGGCGAGATTGAGCTTCTCCTGCGTGTCGGAAATCGCGTCCGGCGTGTCTACCGATGATCGCCTGGAAATGGTCTTTTTCATCATCAGGACCTGCCAGAGAATACCATCATGTGCCAGCTCTACTCCGCGAGGCGGCGATCAGCCTTCACGGGGCACGTCCTACTTTCTTTACGCAGCGCGAGTCAAATACTCACTGCGCGACCGCGAGTTCAGAAAGCCGTGGAATCATCAGGAGCAGAATCTATCAATTTACCCAAAAACTATCGCTTGAAACGAGACTTTCCTTGCGAAACAGGCGGTCGACGTGCCCCGCCCACAAGCACTCGCCCCATCCGGGGTTCGTGTTCCGGCACCCAACGAGAACCGCAATCAAATTATAAACATGTTATCTCCCCATAGCTTGCGGCTGGGGCGTCGCGTACTTGCCCTCCGGGGTATCTAAATCGGGAGAGTGTCCGCAATGCGCCGATTTCTGCTCGTGATTGTGCTGGCCATTCCAGCCTGCGCCGTATGGGCGCAGCACGCACCGACGCCTTCGGTCGAAATCGCGGGGCCGGCGCGGGTGATTCTTGGCCTGAACGAGAAGGCCTGCGGCGCGGAGGATTATCCCGATGCGCCGGCGCGCGCCTTCCGTGACGCCAAGGGGCAGGTCCACCTCATTGCCTCCCATACGATCGGCCGGCAATGGATAGGGCCTTCGCTGCTCGATTTGTCACGCTCCTGTGCGGTCATGTTCCGGGGCGGCCGGCGCGATGATCCGGAAGTCTTCGACGATCACGCCTGGCTTGCCGCTTTTTATACGGAGGACGGGAAGCGGGTGCACGCGCTGGTGCATAACGAATATCACGGTTCCGACCGCCCCGCCCGCTGCCACTCGCGCAGGCTTGAGCCCTGCTGGGAAAATGCCGTCACCTATGCGCGCAGCGAGGATGGCGGCATGACCTTCTTCCGCCCTCCCGGAATCCGGCAGCCGGTGGCGGCACTCCCCTATGCCTATCAGGGGGACAGGAAGTCCCAGTTCGGTTATTTCAACCCCACGAATATCGTCAAATGGAACAGCCATTACTACGTCATCATTCCGATGATCGACGTCGCGCGTGGCCGGTCCGGGCTCTGCCTCGCGCGTACGGAGGATCTCGGCCGTCCCGAGTCCTGGCGAGGCTGGGACGGCAGCGATTTCACCATCATCCTCCAGCCCGACATGCGCGCTTCCGACCCCGCACGGGCGGTCAGGAGCTGCGTGTCCCTTGACATGCAGAACCTGTTCTTCGGAATCGGGAGTATTTCCTACCACCCCGAGCGGCAGCTCTTCTTCGCGGTAATGCGTTTCAATCGTTGGGACAGGAAAAGGAACGACGAGGTGCCGGGGATCTATGTCTCGGTCTCGCGGGATCTCATTTCCTGGGAAAAGCCGAAGTTGCTCCTCTCGGACGAGGCGGCCAACGAAGGCGGGAATGATCCGCTCCAGATCGAGTACTATCCCGCGCTGCTCGATCCGCAAAGCACGTCGCGCAGCTTCGACACGATCTCCGACAAAGCGATGTTGTTCACCATCCAGATGAGCCGCTCCCGCCCTGCCTCGGTGCGCGCTTTCGTGGCGAGGCCCGTCGAACTTCAATAAAATCCTCTGGAATCCGAGCTTCCCCAATGATACTAGGCGATTACTGCCCTTGAAGGGCATAGAATGAAGTTGGAAGTGACCAATTTAATTTCGGTCCTGCCTGCTCCCCAAGGAAGCGTGCCGCAAGCCTGATGTTTGCCGGCGGAGTGAGTCGAGGTGGCGGGGAAGCGATGCTGGCGATGGTTCCTTCGGATATGGGGTTTGTGGAGGGGGCATGACCATTGCCGTTCTGGTTCTCGGCTACGCACAGCCGAGGGTTCTTGCGGAAACAGCCGCATTCTATTCCGGAGCCGGTTTCCGCGTCTTCGTCCATGTCGACAGCAAGCTCGATCTCGGAAACTATCGCGGCGCGATGGGGCCAAACGCGGATCTGTGTACCTTTATTGAGCGGCGCTTTTCCGTGTTCTGGGGCGGTTTCCGCATGATCGCGGCGACGGTCGCGCTGATGGAAGAAGCCTTGAAGGATAGCAGCGTCGACCGGCTGGTCCTGGTTTCCGACGATAGTTTCCCCATCGGGTCGGCCGAGCACCTTGCCTATCATTTGGGCGCGGATATCGAGCGCATCTCGGCGCGCAAGCTTGCGCCCGAAGAGAATTTCTCACGCCGCTATAGGGATTTCTATTACTTGGACCATCAGGCGACCTCGCTTCTGGGGCGGGAGATCGAAAGCGCCTGCGTGAACGACGCCTTCTTCGAGACCGTGGAGCGTCTTAAACGCCGCCGGGCGGAGGGCAAGGCTGCGCTGCCGATCCATTACGGCTCGCAATGGTGGTGCATCTCGCGCGGGCTGGCCGAGAAGATTCTCTCCATCCACCATCAGGACACCGCGATCCGGGAATCTTTCGAATTCTCCGCGGTTCCCGACGAGATCTATTTTCAGACCCTGGCGGCGCATTTTGCCCCTCAGTCCCGTTTCGCGAATGGACCTGTCCTGGTTGACTGGAGCCGCGAGCCGCGCCCCTTCGTCTTCAGCGATCCGGCGGATGTGCGCCGTATGGCCGGGGCTGATCACCTTTTTGTCCGCAAGGTCCGTTACACGACACCCGAAGCGATGGACGCTTTCCGGTCGCTGATGGCCTGAGACAAGCCGCGCGTCTCGTTCACCATAGTGCCGTATTCCGTTCTGACGAATAGGCAGCGCGCTTGCCTAGAGAGGCGCTTCTCGATAAGGCGTTAATGCAAAGTTAATTCCGCATTTAACCTTTTAGAGAGAGCTCGATGGCCAACAATGCTGTGAATGTACAGGCCGGCGCAACCGGACGTATCCTCACGCTCAATCGGCCCGCATCCGGCGCTGCTGAATCCGTCCGCCTTGCCCCTGGCGAGACGCTCGATCTTTCCAAAATTGCGGGTGAAAGCCTCACGCTGATCAAGCTCGACGGGCGGCTGATCGTGCTGTTCCCGGATAAGGCGCATGTCGTCGTCGAAGGGCTCTATCTGCCCAATGGCCAGCCCGCGCCCGGGATCCATGTCAACCTCGACGGCAGTTCGACGGTCGATGTGGCGCAATTCGTCACACAATTCCCGATTTCCTCGGACGAGCAGATCCTTACAGCGGCCGGCATTTTCGTGCCCGCGCGCGTGGTGACCGGCAGCGGCGGCACCTCCAGCTTCGCGTTCGAGGCGCTTCCCGATACCGGGACAAACGGGTTGACGCAGGATATCGACATCGCGGGCCGTCCTTTCGATGTGCGGCAGGCTTCCAATGCGCCGCAGGTTTTCGCAGCCGCCGCACCGCTTACGCCGCCGACAGGCGTGAACGACGCCGCGGGTGTCGTCGAGGCGGGCGTGCGCGCGGGCGGCGAGACCGGCGCGGCCATTCCGGTCTCCGGCGTCTCGACCGCCAACGGGAATGTTGTCACCAACGACATCCATTCGGGCGGCGCCACGATCACGGGTGTCGGGGCAGGCACGGGCGGGATTGATGCCGCCAATGTCGGTACTGATCTTGCCGGGACATACGGCACCCTCCGACTCAATGCGGATGGCTCCTTCACCTATCTTCTCGACAACAACGCCCCGGCCGTGAACGGGCTGGCGGAAGGCGCGGTGGTCACCGAGACCTTCACCTACCGTCTTGTCGACAGCACGGGGCTGAGCACCACGGCACTCCTCACGGTGAGCGTTACCGGCACGAACGATGCGCCGCGTCTCGATATCGACCTGAGCGCCGAGGGCAGCGATTATCGCGGCATGATCGAGGCTGAAGCGGCACGTTCCTCCGATGCGGCAACGGCGAGCGCGGGCGTTTCCATTGTCCGCACCGGCGCGCCGGGCATCCTCGTCGCCGACCCGGACAGCGACGGAATCGCAAGCATCCGCGTGTCCCTCGCGCCGTCCTCCACCGGCGAGAACGGGGTGCTGGCACTCGCTCCGCACGGTGTGGCAAGCGGGGTCTCCCTCGCGGGGGATGGTACTGACTTCCTCACCCTGACATCGACGGCGGGCGGCTTCACTTCCGCCCAGGCGCAGGCGCTGATCGAGGCGCTGCGCTTCGTGAATACGGAGCGCACCTTCGCGCTGGATATTTCGGACCGGATAATCAGCATCACCATCCGTGACGCGCATGGCGTGGAGGCGAATGCGACGGCCTATATCCCCGTCGTTGCCGATGTGCGTGACACGACCGGCCTCAACCGCTTCACGGGCACCCGCTTCGGTGATCGCATCGAAGGCATGGGCGGCGCCGACCGTATCGACGCAGGCGCGGGCGATGACGAGATTGTCTATCGGGCAGGCGATGGTTTCGATTCCAGGCTGGATGGCGGCTCGGGCACGGACACGCTCACCATCCTGGGCGATGGCGGCGACAACATCTTCCGGGTCAATGCCGAAAACGGCAGCCTGATCCGCCTCTCCAGCGAGACGGCGTTCCTCAACGAGCCCTACAACCTGCGCAATATCGAGATCGCGAATCTCACCGGCGGGGCGGGCATCGACACGCTCACCTATGCCGGGACGAGCGAAGCGCTCACCGTTGATCTTGCTGCGGGCACGGGCACCGGCTTCAATTCCATCAGCGGAATCGAGAACATTACCGGCGGTCGCGGCAACGACACGCTCTCCGGCGATGCAGGAGCCAACATTATTGACGGCGGCGACGGCGATGACATGATCGACGGGCGCGGCGGGGACAATACGCTCACTGGCGGCGACGGCGACGATCAGATCGCGGCCGGCGATGGCAACAACCTCGTCGATGCCGGGGACGGCAGCAATCAGGTCACGCTCGGCAATGGCGGCAACACGATTCTTTCCGGCTCGGGCGACGACACGATCACGGCGGGCGATGGCGCGAATACGGTCCGTGCGGGCGATGGCGACAACTCGATCACTACCGGCTCGGGTGACGATGATATCCTCGCGGGGATCGGCGCGGACATCATCGAGGCAGGCGACGGCGCCAATGTGATCGATGCCGGCGAAGGCGACAACATGATCAATGCCGGCGACGGCGACGATGTGATCAAAGCCGGCAAGGGCGATGACACGATCACCGCCGGGAACGGCGACAACAGCGTGGATGCGTGCGGCGGCACCAATACGATCACCACCGGTTCGGGCAACGATACGATTGTCGCGGCGGGTCTGTCGGATTTCGTGTCCTCGGGCGACGGAGACGATACGATCACCCTCAGCACCACGGGCACGGCGGAAGTCAATGCCGGCGCGGGGGCGGACACGATCGAGACCGGCACGGGCGACGATATCATCCGGGGCGGTGCGGGCAGCGATCGTATCACCACGGGCGACGGCGCCGATACGGTTGCCTTCGATGCCGTGGCGCTTGAAGGAGTGGATAGCATCGTCGATTTCCTCAGCGGCACGGATTCGCTTCTGTTCTCCCGCACGGATGTGGGCGGTGGTCTCGCTGGTGGCGGGCTCGATGCCGGAACCCTTGATGTGACGCGCTTCGTGAGCGGCAATGCCTTTACGGATGGCGATCAGCGTTTCCTGTTCAACACCAGCGACAACACGCTCTATTATGATGCCGATGGTTCGGGTTCGGGCTCCGCGATGATCGCGCTCGCCCATCTCGAATCCGGCACCGTGACGGCGACGGATATCAAGATCGCGTAGCTTATGTGCGGCCCCCCGTGAGGTGCCGCATTTTTGCTGCGTGTCGGCAACACCTGGAGATTTCCTGCAACGGGTGTGCTGGAATCATTGCCTCGGCAATTGCAGGAATGACATATCCGGCGCAGGGTCGCGCCGTTTTTCGGTTTCTCGGGATTGGGGTTTCCATGCGTATTCTCGCTCCAATGGTCTTGGCATTCGTTGCTTCCGCAGCGTCCGCGCAAGCGCAGAAATTCACCATGGAAGAAGCCGTGCGCCGCGCCGTGCGCACCAATCCGGCTGTCGGCGAGGCCAGCGCCAATCGCCGCGCGACCGATTTCGAACTGCGTCAGGCCCAGGGCGGGTTGCTGCCGCAGGTCCGCCTGCAAGCGGATATCGGCCCCGAGAGCCGCCGCCAGTATAACAGCCCGCTCGCTTCGCAGCGCAGCGGCGATTTCCAGTCCGGTCGGCAGGCCAATATCGTTGTCCGGCAGGTGATCTTCGACGGTTTCGCCACGATCAACGAGAGCTGGCGGCAGGCTTACCGCGTCGACGCCGCCTCGTGGCGCGTCAAGGAACGCTCCGAGCTGATCGCGCTCGACGCGATTCAGGCTTACACGGATATTCTGCGCCTTCAGGACATGATCGGCCAGTCGAGCCGCAATATCGAGGCGCATCGCCGTCTGCTCGACAATGTGAGCGCGCGCGTCTCCGGCGGCCGCGCCGGTCAGGGCGATCTCGATCAGGTGCGCGAGCGCGTGCTTGCCGCCGAGGCTTCGCGCGCCGAGTTGCAGATGCGCTATGGCGAGGCGCTGGCGCTGTTCCGCCGCGCCGTCGATCAGGAGCCCAAGGGGCTTGTCTGGCCGGCGCGTCCTGCCGGCTTGCCGAAATCCCGGCAGGAGGCGCTCAACATCGCTGTCGAGCACAATGCCACCCTGCGCGCGGCGGGGGCCGATGTGCGCGCGGTCGAGGCGCAGCGCGACGCCGCAAAGGGCAGCAACATGCCGACCGTGGCGCTGGAAGGGCGCGCGGGCTACGGCAAGAACACCCAGAACATCACCGGCCGCTACGACGAATACAGCGCGAAGCTCTCCGCCTCCTGGCTGCTCTATTCAGGCGGCACCGATACCGCCCGCCAGAACGAGCTGGCCGAGCGGGTCGGCGAAAACCAGATGCGGCTTTCCGTTCTCCAGCGTCAGGCGATCGAGTCCATCGACAAGGCCTGGTCCACCCGGCAGGCGCTCAATGATCGCATCCGCGCGCTTTCGGGGCAGATCAATTCCGCCGAGCGGGTCATCGGCGCCTATCGCAGCGAGTACGAGCTGGGAACGCGCACCCTGCTCGACCTGCTCAATGCCGAGCAGGTGCGCTACAACGCCGCTGTCGGGCTGATCAATGCCAAGGGACTGGCCCTTTTCGCCGATTATCAGCTTCTGGCGGCGTCCGGCACGTTGCTGAGCGCGATGAAAGTGCAGCTGCCGGGTGAGGCGCATAACGCCCAGCGCGGTGCGCGCGAGAATGGTGCCCTGTTCCCGGCCTTCGAACGCGCACCGGCCGCTCCCCGCCAGCCGTGACCACCCTTCCGGCACCGGGGGAGGCCCGGTCCGATCCGCTGCTCAGCGCGCTGCTTTTCGTCGCCCGCCACCATGGTCGCGCGGTGAGCGCGCGCGCCGTGCTGGCCGGACTCCCGATTGTCGATAACCGCCTCTCGCCCTCGCTTTTCCTGCGCGCGGCGGAACGCGCCAATCTCGTCGCGGAACCCTATCAGCGCCCGATCAGCGAGATTCCCGGGCCTGTTTTACCGGCGATCATCATCCTGCGGGACGGCCGCGCCTTGGTTCTCATGCGCAACGATGTCGCCGAGAGCGATGTCGGCATCGTCGATCCGGGCATTGAAAATGCCGTGCCGACGGCCATGGCGCGGAGTGCGCTGGATGCGGTCTATTCCGGCTATGTCTTCTTTCTGCGGCCCGGCGCTTCGGGCCCAGCCCGCGATGCGGATACCCCGAAGCCGGACGACCATTGGTTCTGGGGGGTCCTGCGCGATTTTCGCACGCACTATGCGTACATTGCTCTCGCCGCCTTCCTCATCAACCTGCTGTCGCTGGCTTTTCCGCTCTTCGTGATGAATGTCTATGATCGCGTGCTGCCGAATGGCGCGGTCGCCTCGCTCGTCGCGCTTTCGCTGGGCGTGATTCTGGCCTTCGCCTTCGAGATCGCTATGCGGATGGTGCGTTCGCGGATGATCGACCTCACCGGCAAGCAGATCGACATCACCCTTGCTGCGCGGCTGTTTTCGCATGTTCTCGGCCTGCGCATGGAGCACAAGCCGCGCTCGGCGGGAATGCTGGCGAACCAGATCCGCGATTTCGAGAGTGTCCGGGAATTCTGCACCTCGGGAACGGTGATCGCGGCGACGGATCTCGTCTTCGCGTTCATCTTCCTTGGCTTCATGTTCGCGATCGTCGGGCCGCTGGCCGTGGTGCCGCTGGTGCTGCTGCCGATCTCGCTGGCGATCGGCTTCCTCATCCAGCGCCCGCTCGATGCCGCCGTGCAGGACATGCAGGTCGAGGCGGCCGCGCGCCATGGCATTCTCGTCGAGAGCATCGGCGCGCTGGAAACCATCCGGGTGCTGGGCGCCGAAGGGCGTGTCCAGACGCATTGGGAGCGCTCCGTGGCGGCTTCCACGCGGGCGGGGGAGGCCCTTCACCGCTGGTCGGCGCTCAGCCTCACGCTCTCGGGGGCTGCGCAGAACATTGCCTCGCTCCTCATCGTGATCTGGGGCGTGTTCATGGTGCTGTCCAGCCATATCACGATCGGCGCGCTGATCGCGGCGACGATGCTGTCGGGCCGCATCCTCGGGCCGGTGACGAATATCGCCTCCGTGATGATGCGCGGAACGCGTACGCTTCATGCGCTGCGCGCGATCGACAAGCTGATGCAATTGCCGGTGGAACGCCCGCGCGACCGGGTCTTCATCGCGCGAAGCATCCGGGAAGGCGCGTTGCGCTTCGAGAATGTCACGTTCCGCTATCCCGAGGCCGCCGCGGATGCACTTTCGGATGTGAGCTTCGCCATTCGCCCCGGCGAGCGCGTCGGCATTGTCGGGCGGATCGGTTCCGGCAAGACCACGGTGGGGCGGCTCGCGACGGCGCTTTATACGCCGCAATCCGGCATGGTTCTGGTGGATGGGGTGGATATCCGCCAATACGACCCCGCCGATCTTCGGGCCGGAATCGGCTTCGTGACGCAGGAATGCGAGTTGTTCCGCGGCACCTTGCGCGAGAACGTGGTGATGGGACGCCCGGAGGCCAGCGACGAGGAGTTGATCGCCGCCGCACGGGTCGCGGGGCTCGAAGCTTTCGTCGCGCGCGCCCCGCAAGGCTACGACATGCCCGTGGCGGAAGGCGGGCGAAGCCTCTCCGGCGGGCAACGGCAGGCGGTTGCGCTTGCGCGTGCGTTGATCCGCCGTCCGAGGATCCTGTTCCTTGACGAGCCTACCAGCGCGCTCGATCTTCGCTCGGAGGCAGAATTCGCCGAGCGCCTGGCGCAACTCGGCCCCGACATGACCCTGATCATCTCGACCCATCGCGTATCTCTGCTGCAGATGGTCGATCGCCTGATCGTGTTCGATCAAGGGCGGATTGTAGCAGACGGCGCGCGCGATGGCGTGCTGGCCGCGCTGCAGGGCAAGGGCAGGGGGCTCGCCAAGTCTTCCACGGAGAAGCGCGCTTGAAACAGGCCGATTTCTCCTTCGCGAATGATCTTGGTGCCGCGCGCGAGCCAGAACTGCCGCGCGTTCTGCGCCTTTTCGCGCTCACATGCCTTGCCATGCTGGTGATCGGCGCGATCTGGGCGCATTTCGCCGTGCTCGACGAGGTGACGCGCGGGCAAGCCAAGGTTGTGCCCTCCCGGCAGATGCAGATCGTCCAGTCGCTCGAAGGCGGGCTGATTCAGGATATCCTGGTGAGGGAAGGGCAGATCGTGCAGGCGAACGAAATTCTCGTTCGCATCGACGACACCGTGCTCGGCTCGCAATTCGGCGAGGCGCGCGAGAAGCGCGCTGCGCTTCAGGCGCGTCAGGTGCGGCTCGAACGCGAGGCGCGCTGGGAAGGTCCCGCGCCGCTCGCCTTTCCCGATGAGCTTTCGAATGCCAGCCCGGCCGCTGTCGCGGCCGAGCGCGCGCTTCACGAGGCGCGCGTGCGCAAGCTGCAGCAGGAATTCGAGGTGTTGGACCAGCAGGCCCAGCAGAAGGCGCGCGAAAAGGACGAGCTTGAGGCCCAGCGCCGGCGCCTGATGAGCAGCAAGCCCTTGATGGAACGCGAGCTTGCCATCACGCGCAGGCTCAATACGGATCGCGTGGTGCCCGAGATCGAGCTGCTGCGCCAGGAACGTCAGATGGCGGAACTCAACGGCCAGATCGATGTGAACAGGGCCTCGCTTACCCGCGCCGAGGGCGCGATGCGCGAAGCGGAGGCGCGCCGTGAAGGCGCGCTCGTCGCCTTCCGGACGAGCGCCGAGGAGGATCTCACCAAGACCCGTGTGGATCTCGCAGTGCTCGATGAAGGGTTGCGCGCGGCGCAGGATCGCGTCCGTCGCACGGAATTGCGCGCGCCTGTCCGCGGCATCGTCAACCGCCTCCATGTGACGACGATCGGTGCGGTGGTGAAGTCCGCGGAAACGCTGGTCGAGCTGGTTCCGCTCGATGATACGCTGCTGGTCGAGGCCCAGATCCGCCCGCAGGATATCGGCTTCATTCGCCCGCAGCAGGGCGCGGTGGTGAAAATCACGGCCTATGACAGCGCGATCTTCGGCACCCTGACCGGAAAGGTCGAACGTATCAGCGCTGATACCAGCGCGGATTCGCGCGGCGAGACCTTCTACCGCGTCACGGTGCGGACAGATAAAAGTAATCTTGATCGTTCAGGGAATTCTTTACCAATAATACCGGGAATGGTGGCCCAAGTGGAAATCTTAACCGGCCGGAAGAGCGTTCTGAGTTACTTGCTGAAACCAGCAAGATTGCTTCGGGACGAAGCGCTCAGAGAGCGCTAGACAAGCCTGAAAACAGGCGCACCCGAAGTGAAACAGGGGTGCGTCATGATGTTCGATGCCACGCGCAAGCGTGCGGCAAGGCTGCTTGCCGCCAGCATCTGGCTCTTCGGAAGCGGCTTTGTGGCCCTGGCCCAGCTTGCATCCCACGGCGCCGCGCCTCCTCTCCACATCGCTTCGAATGCCGAGGGACTCCGCTTCTTCACGATTAAGGACCGGCTCGCGGCCTTGCGCGGAGAAAGCGCTTCCAAACGTCCGGTGTCGCAATCCGAGGAAGCGCCCCGCGCCGAGGAAATCGGTCTTCGGCTGACCCATCTCGAACCACCGGCCGCCCTGCTGTTGCGCAGCATGCCTTTTGCCGTGCCGGGTGGCGATCTGGCCGCGAAATGGCGTGCCGCCATGCAGCGCTGGCAGCGCGAGCAGGAGATCATCGCATCCTGCGAAGGCGGTGGCTGCACTAACCCCGCGGCACGTCGATGGCACGATATCCGGCGCATTGCCGCCGGGCGGCAGGGACGCGATCGCCTGCTGCTCGTTCACGATGCCATCAACCATGCGATCGGCTATCGCACCGATTCCCTCGCTTTCGGGCGTCCCGATTATTGGGCGACACCGCTTGAGACCCTGACCAAATGGGGCGATTGCGAGGATTACGTCATCGCCAAGTTCCTGATGCTGCGTAGCCTCGATCCCGATATCGAGGATATGAAGCTGGTTGCGCTGCGTGAGGATCGCACTGGCGAATATCACGCGATTCTTGCTATTCGCTCAGCCGGCGAATGGCTCTTCATGGACAACAAGCGTGGGGTTCTCACCCGTGAGAGCGATTACGCCGATACGACGCCGCTCGCACTGGTGGACGATTCCGGTCAATCCATGCTGGTGGCGACGGCGCCGCTGCGACTGACCATGAAGTGAAGCTCCGACCCCGGCCGGTGAATGCGCGCCCGTGCTGTTGGCGCGTGCGGGAGGCGTTCGATTGTCATTGACAAACGCGGGCACCGCACCTAAAGCCTGCCACCTCGAAGACTACAATTCGACCAGCATGAAAATGCTCCACGGAGAGGTGGCAGAGAGGTCGATCGCGCCGCACTCGAAATGCGGAGTACGTGCAAGCGTACCGGGGGTTCGAATCCCTCCCTCTCCGCCAGCTATCTTCTAACCCCTTGGAAGATATAATTATTCAAGAAATTCAATGACCTCACGGCGTCGCTTGGTACACAAACGTGGTACACAACCGGGTGATGACGGGAGCAATGTCGTGCCGGAAAAGGGCCTGAGGCGACGCGGAAATTCCTGGGAACTGCGCGTGCGCGTACCGGACGAAATCCGCCCTATCCTGCGGCAAATCGAAATCAAGAAGTCCTTTGGCGATGTTCCGCTGCGCGGGGCCAATCGCCTCGCCTTGCTGGAGCGCACCTCGATCGAAAGCCGCTTCGCCACGGCCAGAGCTGAGGCTCGGCAAAAGAA
This sequence comes from Pseudomonadota bacterium, assembly GCA_020161575.1. GTDB lineage: Bacteria > Pseudomonadota > Alphaproteobacteria > Rhizobiales > Beijerinckiaceae > Rhabdaerophilum. The sequence goes on along the minus strand of JAIUNR010000002.1, from coordinate 2,727 downwards.
GCTGCCTCTCGCTGAAATCCCAAAGGCCGAGCTGCTCTACCTTCTCCGCGCCTACCTGCAAAAGCTGGAGGCTGAAGAGCACAAGCGCCAAGAGAATGCCCCCGCCCCCTCCATGATGGACGAGGAGGACAAGCAGGAGCTAATTGACCAATTGGAGCTGGAGATCGGCGCTTACGGCAGCGGACACGCCTCAGACGTTCAGGCGCTGGCGGAAAAGTTCATGGCCTGGGCGCAGATCAACGTCGATCGCGCCAACCCGGTCTTTCAGCAAATTTGCACAGGGGTGCAATCTGTCTGGCTGGAGCATCTGGAGCGTCGCCTGGATAAACTCCGGGAAAGCGAGGCAACGCACCGCCGATCCGATTTCAAGGGGGTTGACCACCAGACCAAGCCCGAACGCAGCGTCACGCTAGAAAAGGCGGTGGAGCTGTTCGAGCAACACATCGCAGATCAGGACAACACCCCCGCGACGATCAAGGCGCATAAGGGGCACTGGAAGGCCTGGCTTCAGTTGCTACCCGCCAAGAAGCCCATCGGTGACCTCTCCCGGCAGGATATTCAGGACGGCCTGAACCTTTTACGGAAGGTCCCTGCCCGCTGCTCGCAGCTCTACCCGAAAAAGACGATGCGGGAGGCCATTGAGCTCGCGGCGGAGGAAGAGGACGAGACCGAGCTCTTGAACCCCCGCACAATCGCCAACTACCTGTTCACGCTCAAGGCGATGTTCGCCTACGCGGTGGACGAGGAACTAATCGCGGCGAGCCCAGCGGCGAAGATCAAGACACCCAAATTCGCAGAAAAGACACGCAGGCCGTTTCGTGCCGAGGAACTGAAGGCCTTCTTCAGCCAGGCCCCGTTCGACAAGCCTTGGCACGCCAAGCGGGACGATGCTGCCCTGTTCTGGATGCCGCTCCTTGGGCTGTTCACGGGCGCACGCCTTTCCGAGCTGGCGGGCATCGCCAAGGAAGACGTGAAACAGAAAGACGGCATCTGGGTCATCGAGATCAAAAAGAACAAGCTGCGGGACCTCAAGACCGACGCGTCACGCCGTGACGTCCCCCTTCATCAGGAGCTGATTGCCGCAGGCTTTCTGAATTTTATCGAAGCGGCCAAAAGCGGCTCGCATCCGATGCTGGCCTCCAGTGGCGATGAAAAACGGTCGCTGAATTCGATCCAGAAGCAGTTGCGCCGCCACATTCGGAGCATTTTCCCGGACAGCGAATTGGTCTTCCACTCTTTCCGCCACTCGTTCCGAGACATGGCCCGCGCCATCCAGATGCCGCTGGACGTCGTGGCCGATATCGGCGGCTGGACCTTCAAGGAGCTCAACACGCCGATGGAGGGCTATGGGCGCGGCAACCCGCTGAAGGTTCTGGAGAAATGGATGGGTAAAGTCCGCTACGATGGAGCCGACCTGCGGCATCTGGCCATCTGACCGAGTGTCCCTTTTTTTTTAAGGCGAACAAAACCCGTCAGCTTGATGAAACCGGCAAGGTTGAGCGGAGAACCGCCAGATACTGCTGGATGCGCTCATGCAACCAATCAATCGCCAGAGGCCAGTTGGCGTTGTTATCCAGATCGATCGTCTTCACCCGGCCATAAAACGAGTTGTCGGTCTTACGACCATATTTTGCATCGAGCCCCTGTTCCAAGGCGTCACGATACGGCTCAATGATCTCTGCCAGCAAATTGCCACCTGTCCCGCGAGGCCCGCGTAGAAAAAGTCCAAGCATTCGCTTGCCCACCCAGGCGGAAATGATGACCTGAGCACTTTCGTCGACCGACACCCAGTTGCTGCTGGCGCCAGTCACAACAAGCCCTAGGGAGGCGTCTCCCGGATAGCGGTCCAGATAGGCCTGCCAGAACGCCTTTCGATATTCGCCGACCTCAGACATGTTTTCACTCTTTCGAGCTACAGCCTGGAGCTGCCGCTCCCAGAGATTGGGCCGCGCCAAAACGTCGAAGATCGGCGCCGCCGGGCTATCACCAATGCGCACCACGCGCAGCCGCACAGCGAAGAATGAAAAGGCATCCGCAGTATGCTCGTTGAGCCATTTCACCGCAGACAGGTGAGGTTCCCGGAAATCGGTTGCGAGCCAGACCACCGTCTTGGCCTCAAGCCCCGCCAGATAGGTCAGGATTTGGCCCAAATGCCGATGGTCTGTTGTCTCCAGCTGGTTCTCGATCAGCACGAGGCTGTCATCGAAGAGATTGCGCGCGAGAATATCGGCGGAGAACGTTTCAACCGCCACCTCTCGCCCCTGAAGCTCCATTTGGATGCCAAGGACTTCACCGAGCTCATCCAGGTGTTCGGCGAGCCAAGGCGTGAAGTTTTGCGCTTCGTGCAGCCAGGCATCGCGGGCACTGATCGGCGTGAGGCGTCCAATTTCCATTATTCAATCACCCAACGAAATCGCATCGCCCGATCTGGATGCCCCAAAGACTGCATTCAAATGACTCGGGCGTTCTTTCCTACCTATCGGCAAGCGGCGTTTTCTTCGTCAAGCGCGCACGCTCGATAAATCAAGCAAGGCCTGGCTTCTTTTAAGCATGCCCAAACCGAACCAGACAACCAAGACTCTGAAATAGTTCGATAAATCCATTTGACCGGTCAAATCGAACTGATATTATAAGAACCAGTTAAATCAGACTGGATCGGGAAATGTTTGTTCGGGGATATCTGCGTGCGTCGACGGTAGAGCAGGACGCCCAGCGCGCGAGGGGAGA
>JAIUNR010000001.1 GCA_020161575.1 Pseudomonadota bacterium | reverse complement strand
CCGTGAACGTCGCGCCGCCCGATTCCGCGAGAACCTTCGTGATCGCAGCCGTCAACGACGTCTTGCCGTGGTCAACGTGACCAATCGTCCCGATGTTGCAATGCGGCTTCGTCCGCGAAAACTTTTCTTTGGCCATTGTTGGCACTCCTGAATGAGGCGCACAGGGCGCTTAAGCTGAACTCTAGCGTGAGATCACGCGGGATTAGGCGTATTTTGCGATAACCTCGTCCGCGACGTTGCGCGGCACTTCGGCGTAATGGTCGAACACCATCGAGAACGACGCACGGCCCTGCGAGAAGGAACGCAGCGTGTTGACGTAACCGAACATGTTCGCGAGCGGAACCATGGCGTTCACGACATTCGCGTTGCCGCGCATGTCCTGGCCCTGGATCTGGCCACGGCGGGAGTTGAGATCGCCGATCACCGAGCCGGTGAAGTCTTCCGGCGTCACGACCTCGACCTTCATGATCGGCTCCAGCAGAACCGCGCCGGCCTTCTGGAAGGCTTCGCGCAGACCCTGGCGGGCAGCGATTTCGAAGGCGATCGCCGAGGAGTCAACCTCGTGATAGGCGCCGTCGATCAGGCTGACCTTGACATCGACGACCGGGAAGCCCGCGAGCGGACCCGAACCGATGACGCTCTCGAGGCCCTTCTCGACGCCCGGGATATATTCCTTGGGAACCGAGCCGCCGATGATCTTCGATTCGAACGTGAAGCCGGCATTCGGCTCGTTCGGCTCGAGGATGAACTTGATGCGCGCGAACTGGCCCGAACCACCCGACTGCTTCTTGTGGGTGTAATCGTGCTCGACCTTGCGCGAAATCGTCTCGCGATAGGCAACCTGCGGCGCGCCGACATTCACTTCGACCTTGTGGGTGCGCTTGAGAATGTCGACCTTGATGTCGAGATGGAGTTCGCCCATCCCCTTGATGATGGTCTGGCCGCTCTCCTGGTCCGTCGAGACGCGGAAGGACGGATCCTCCGCGGCAAGCTTGCCGAGCGCGATCGCCATCTTTTCCTGGTCCGCCTTCGATTTCGGCTCGACGGCCATCTCGATGACGGGTTCCGGGAATTCCATGCGCTCCAGAACAACCTGCTTGTTCGGGTCGCAGAGCGTATCGCCGGTGCGGGTATCCTTGAGGCCGATCACGGCGATGATGTCGCCGGCATAGGCTTCCTTGATCTCCTCGCGGTTGTTCGCGTGCATCAGCAGCATGCGGCCGATGCGCTCGCGCTTCTCGCGCGTGGCATTGGCGAGCGCCATGCCGCTCTCGACCTTGCCGGAATAGATGCGGCAGAAAGTGAGAACGCCGTAGGGATCGTCCATGATCTTGAAGGCGAGCATGGCCAGCGGCTCGCTGTCCGAAGCCGGGCGGGTGGTTTCCTCGCCGGTATCGGAATCGACGCCCTTGATCGAGGGGCGGTCGAGCGGGCTCGGAAGGAAGTCAACAACCGCATCAAGAAGCGTCTGCACGCCCTTGTTCTTGAAGGCGGAACCGCAGAGAACCGGATAGAAGGCACCGTTGAGGACAGCCTTGCGGATGCACTTGCGCAGCGTCTCTTCGTTCGGCTCGTTGCCTTCGAGATAGGCTTCCATCGCCGCATCGTCCATCTCGACGGCGGCTTCGATCATTTCCTCGCGGTACTGCTTGGCCTTCTCGACCATGTCAGCCGGGATCTCAGTGTCGCGATAGTTCGCGCCCAGAGCATCGTCATCCCAGACAACGCCCTTCATGCGGATCAGATCGACGAGGCCCTTGAAGTCCGATTCCGCGCCGATCGGCAGCTGGATCGCGACGGGTTTGGCACCGAGGCGGGTCTTGATGTCCGAGAGGCAGCGGTAGAAATCCGCGCCGGTCTTGTCCATCTTGTTCGCGAAAACGATGCGCGGAACCTTGTACTTGTCGCCCTGGCGCCAGACGGTTTCCGTCTGCGGCTCGACGCCCTGGTTCGAGTCCAGAACGCAGACCGCGCCGTCGAGGACGCGCAGGGAACGCTCGACCTCGATGGTGAAGTCGACGTGGCCAGGCGTATCGATGATGTTCAGGCGCTTCTTCTTGCCGTCACGACCTTCCCAGAAGGCGGTCGTCGCTGCCGAAGTGATCGTGATGCCGCGCTCCTGCTCCTGCTCCATGAAATCCATGGTCGCAGCGCCTTCGTGCACTTCGCCGATCTTGTGGCTCTTGCCGGTATAATAGAGGATACGCTCGGTGGTCGTCGTCTTGCCAGCATCAATGTGCGCCATGATGCCGAAGTTGCGATAATCCTCGAGGGAATATTGGCGGGCCATAAACGTGTCCTCGTACCTTCGGTCGGGCCTGAATTACCAGCGATAATGCGAGAAGGCGCGGTTGGCTTCCGCCATCCGGTGCGTCTCTTCACGCTTCTTGACCGCGTTGCCGCGGTTGTTGGCCGCATCGAGCAGCTCGGCCGAGAGACGCTCGACCATGGTCTTGTCGTTGCGACCGCGGGCCGCATTGATGATCCAGCGGATCGCCAGCGCCTGACGACGCTCGGTGCGGACTTCGACGGGAACCTGATAGGTCGCACCGCCGACGCGGCGGGAGCGGACTTCGACGGCCGGGGCCACGTTGTCGAGCGCCTGCTTGAACAGCGGCAGCGGCTCGGACTTGGCGCGGCTCTCGATGATGTCGAAAGCACCATAGACGATGCGCTCGGCAACCGACTTCTTGCCCTCATACATGACGGCATTCATGAACTTCGTGACAATGATGTCGCCGAACTTCGGATCCGGGATGACTTCGCGCTTTTCAGCGGCGTGACGGCGGGACATAGGTAAATCCTCTTGACTCGGGAGGCCGATGGCTTCGGACGCCAGATCTTACTTCGGACGCTTGGCGCCGTATTTCGAACGGCGCTGCTTGCGGTTCTTGACGCCCTGCGTATCGAGAACGCCGCGCAGGATGTGATAACGCACGCCCGGAAGGTCCTTCACACGGCCGCCGCGGATCATGACCACGGAGTGCTCCTGAAGGTTATGGCCTTCACCGGGGATATAGCCGATGACCTCGAACCCGTTCACAAGGCGAACCTTGGCGACCTTACGAAGCGCCGAGTTCGGCTTCTTCGGCGTGGTCGTGTAGACGCGCGTGCAAACGCCGCGCTTCTGCGGGGAAGCCTGAAGGGCCGGAACCTTGTTCCGGTTTTTGACGGCTTCCCGGGGCTTCCGGATCAGCTGGCTAATTGTCGGCATACGATGCCCTTCTCTTCAAATCCTGCCCGTTACGGGCCGCGAAACGCATCCGGCACAGCCATCAGCGCAAAAACGCGCCGTTCGAGCCGTGCCGGGGCTTGGCTCAAAAGGCGCCTAAACCAGAGGATCACAGAGGATTTCGCCTCGTGATCATGACCTAATCGGACCGGATTTCTTACGAAACCGCGAACCGCTGTGTTTCCAGGTCGCTAAAAAGGTAGCGTTTGATCCGGGTCGCTCCACGAATGTCTCGCGAAGCATGCACAGATCACGGCCTACCGAGTGGCGTGCTTCTGACTCGACCAAACCCGAATGTCAACCGGAAATTCCCGTTTTTCGTTGCTTTGGACGCATGGCGCCTCCCCGCTTCCGCACTGGAGGGCCCGGCATCCGTCCGCCGGGTCTGCCATGGCTCATTATAGGTGAAAAAGGGACAGAATGGGACCCCGGACGGACGCGCCAAGCGGCATCGTCCGGCGCAGAGGCGCGCCACAGGCTAGATTGGATTCGACATGCGAATGGGGCAAGGGAATCCCTCTCCCTCCGAGAGAGGCGATTTCAGACGAATCGCCTCAACCCAAATCGGCTCGTGGCAGAATCACGCTCGGGAAACCGCTTTTTTCCTGGGCCGCCCGGTGGAAGCCTGCTCGGGTTCGAGCGTGCCGCGCGCCGCATCCGCAAGGCGATCGATTTCCTGACCATAATCATCCGCCGCGTTTTCGAAGAAGCGCGCTTCGGCGACAACCACGGAATCAAGGTCTGGGCAGGCGCGTAGCCGCGAAAGCAGCTCTGCCTGCGCGCAAAGGCGGTGCGAGAGAAACCCCAGCCATTCCACGCCGAGCTTCAGCCAGAAATCAGTGATTTGATGCGGCATGGCGAAGATCGCCGATTGATCCAGGCCTGTCGCCCATGGAAAGCCGGAAGGAACCGGCTCTGTTTGCTTCTGCCTGCTGTCAGACGTCATGGGCACCTCCCGGTCATTACACGCCCCCAGCGTTGCACTCTATGCCGACCTGATCCCACCGCCGTGATCTATCTCAACAGCAAAACAAAAGGGCGCCCCTGGGCGCCCCTCTTGCATCCGTGATCGCGTCTCAGTGAATGGAGAGCCATTCGCGGGCCCTGCGCTGGGCGGCGGCGACTTCCAGCGCGCTCATCTCGGCGGCAAGCTCCTGCCGGCGGCGGGCTGCTTCCACGTCTCCGCGCATGGCGGCGATGTTGAACCATTTATGCGCTTCGATCAGATCGGCATCGACCTTGCGCCCGCAAGCATAGTTCACGCCGAGTTCGAAGTAATTCTGTTCCGGTTTGCCGATCCCGGCGAAAGGCTGCGACTGTCCCATTTGACGTACCCCGTAAATCCATGTGCCCTGTTGTGGCGTTTCTCCGATCCTCCCGACTTTTGCTGCGGGTTGCGATCAGCGATGGGGAGAATTTGAATCAAATTTTCCAAGAAATTCGGAATCAATGTCCCTAACGCTTCGTCACGAATTTCCGCGATGCGCTCCTGATTCGGACTCCGTTAAGCGAGATTTTCTGGATTGATCAGCAAATTCAATGAGCAAGCAACGAAAGCCGAAGGGTTAGCGGAAGCTTCTCTCAACCATTCCCCCATCTGGCGCGTGCTTGGCGCGTCCCGCGCATTGCTTGACACCCGATCGGTTCAGATATGAACTAAAGCCAGAACGCCCATCAGGGCGCAAAGGGAGGAAGAGATGAAGCGCGTGATGATTGCGACGATGCTGCTGGCCTCGGCACCGGCCCTCGCCAATGACTTGGCGGGCAACTGGCAGCGCACCGATACCGGCGCGAGCCGCGTGAAATTCTCGAAATGCGGTGATTCCCTTTGCGGCACCATCGTCTGGCTCAAGGACGCCAACGGCCCCGCCAAGGTCGGCCAGCGGATCTTCTATGACATGAAGCCCGCGGGCGAAGGCAAATGGGAAGGCAAGGCCTTCAACCCCGAGGATGGCAAGACCTATTCAGGCAAGATGTCGCTCTCGGGTACCACGCTGACGACAGCAGGCTGCGCACTGGGCGGACTGATCTGCCGGAGCGTGACCTGGGCCAAGGCGGATTGAATCGAACAAGGGCGAGAGATCAAAGGCACCTGCTCCGCCCTTGGCACGAATCGGGGCGCTGGCTACAAGCCGGGCATGGAATTCTCCCCGAAGCAGGATGACGCGCTGGTCGCGATCTCGGAATGGCATCGCGGCGCGCGCAAGCGGCGCGGCGCGCAGCTTTTCCGCCTCTTCGGTTATGCCGGCACCGGCAAGACCACCCTCGCCCGCCATATCGCCGAAGGAATAGACGGCGAGGTTCTCTTCGCCGCCTTCACCGGCAAGGCCGCCGCGGTGATGCGCGAGCGCGGCTGCGAGGGCGCGGCGACGCTGCATTCGCTCATCTACCGTTCGAAGGAAGCCAAGGCCGAGGAGCCGACCTTCGTGCTCAACCGGCAATCGGATGTGAAAAAGGCGGAGCTGGTCATCGTCGATGAATGCTCGATGGTCGACGAGGAACTGGGCACGGATCTCCTCTCCTTCGGGGTGCCGGTGCTTGTTCTGGGCGATCCCGCGCAGCTTCCGCCGGTAAAGGGCGGCGGCTTCTTCACCGAAGGCGAGCCGGATGTGATGCTCACCGATGTGCACCGTCAGGCGGAAGGCGACCCGATCATCCGCCTCTCGATGCTCGCGCGGGCGGGGGATCGGCTGCCGCTCGGCGATTATGGCGAAACGCGCGTCATCCGGCGCGAGCAGATCGACGCGCCCCAGATTCTCGCCGCGGATCAGGTGCTGGTCGGGCGCAACGAGACGCGGCGGAAATACAATGCGCGCATCCGGCAATTGCTCGGCCATGCCGACCCCCTCCCCGCGATGGAGGAAAAACTGGTCTGCCTGCGCAACAACCGCCAGAAGGGGTTGCTCAACGGCTCGACCTTCACGGTCAAGCTCGTGGGTGAGCGTTCGGGCGAATTCGTGCATATGCGCGTAGCCCCCGATGACGGGCTCGGGCCGACGATCAAGGTCGTGGTGCCGCGTGCTTTCTTCGATGGCGGCGGCGAGGAAGTGCCGTGGGAGATCCGCCGGCATGTTGATGAATTCGATTACGGCTACGCGCTCACAGTCCACAAGGCGCAGGGCTCGCAATGGGATCACGTGGTGCTCTTCGACGAGAGTTTCGCGTTTCGCGAGCACCGCGCCCGCTGGCTCTATACCGCCGTGACGCGGGCGGCGAAGAAGCTCACGGTGGTGATCTAACGCGCTGTCTTTTCCTCACGGCGAGACAGGTGAGCCTTGCCCGTGAATGGCAGGAATTGCTCGCTTGACCTTGCCCGCACGACATGATGCCTTGTCAGCAGAGGGGATTGTTCTGGATTAGGTATCATGGCCGAGATCAACCTCCCGTTCATCCTGCTCGCTTCCGTCCTCACCTCCGCCAGTCCGGGCCCCGCGACGCTCACGATCGCCGGCACCTCGATGAATTCCGGCCGCACCGCGGGCCTTGCCCTCGCGCTCGGCGTGCTGACCGGGTCGGTCAGCTGGTCGATCCTGGCCGCTGTGGGCTTTTCCGCGCTGATGCAGGCGAATGCCTGGACCTTTGAGGTCATGCGTTATCTCGGCGCCGGCTATCTTCTCTTCCTGGCCTGGAAATCCGCCCGCTCGGCCATTGCCGGCGCGCGAGCGAAAATGGAGACGGCCCGGCAGCTGACGCCGCGTATCGCCTACGCCAAAGGTTTGGCATTGCATCTGACGAACCCCAAACCGATCCTGTTCTTCGGCTCGCTTTTCGCAATCGGTGTCCCCATGGGCACGCCGACGCCGGATATCCTGCGCGTCATCGCAACCATCGCGGCGCTCAATACCTGCGTCTTTCTCGGCTATGCGATGCTGTTTTCCTCGGCGCCCATGGTCGCAATCTATGCCCGCCTGAAGCGCGGCTTCGAGGCGACCTTCGCGCTGCTTTTTGGCGCCGCCGCGATCAAGATCCTGACGACGCGCTGAGCACCGGCATCGTCACGACCACGCTTCCGCGCTTGCGCCTTGTTTCCACACGCGTATGCGCCTCGGCGATCGCCTCGAGCGCAAAGACGCTATCGATCAGGGGGCGGAACTGCCCGGCCTCCGCCATGGTCGCGAGGGCTTCAAGCTGCTCGCGGCTTTCCTTCGCCGGACCGGCGATGACCTTGCGCCCCTGCCCCGCCGGTATCAGGGTGCCGAGCATCTGCGGCAGGCTGGCCGCGATCAGCACGAGCCGCCCGCCCGGCTTCAGCATGGCGAGGCCTTCGGCAACGGACGCGTCGCCCACCGTATCGAAAACAATGTCATAGGCCGCCGCCGCGCCCTGCCCGATTGCATAGTCGATGGCTCTTTCAGCGCCGAGCGAACGGATCAATTCGATATTCGCGGCGCTTGAGGTCGCATCGACCGCGGCGCCCAGCGCCCTCGCGATCTGGATCGCAGCGGTACCCACCGCGCCCGAACCGCCGATCACGAGCACGCGCTCGCCCGGCTGCGCCTTTGCCGCATCACGCAGGTAATGGAGCGCCGTCGCGCCGCCGAAGCTAAGCGCCGCGGCCTCCTCGAAGGAGAGCTTCGCCGGCTTGGCGACGATGCGCCCTTCCGCCGGCATCACGCGGTATTCGGCGTGGCATCCCTGCTGACCGCCGGGATAGGCGACAACCGCGTCACCGGCCCGAAAGCGCGAGACCTTTTCTCCCACCGCCTCGATCGTGCCGGAAAGCTCGGTGCCGAAAATGGGCTGCCTCGGGCGTGAAAAGCCGAAAATGAGCCGCGCGATCGCGCCGAAGCCTTTCGGCATCGCCAGCGCGCGGATACGCCAATCGGCAGATGATACCGTGCTGGCATGGATGCGGATGAGAACATCCTCCGGGCCCGGAACGGGCTTTGCCACGCTCTCCACCCGAATCGCCGCGGGCGGGCCGTAAGCGTCGCAGATCGCGGCGCGCATCATCTGGTCCGTCATGCCCACTCCCCGGCGCTGTTGTCCAACGCGCCAATAGAGGAACAGGAGTGCCCGGACAATGGCGCGGATGAGCTAGCCTCCGCGCCGGGAGCGCCAATCTACTTCGCCTTGTTGCCGAAGAGCACTTCCTGCACCTTCGGGTCATTGTGGCTGTCCGCGCGGCGCTGCTCGGCGGAAACGGCGAGCCCCTTCTGCACCGCCGGGCGGGCGTTCATGGTCTCGAGCCAGCGCGCGACGTTGGGGAATTCCTTGATATCCTGCCCCTGCCGCTCCCACAGACGTGCCCAGGGGAAAATCGCGATATCGGCGATGGAATACTCCCCGCACACGTAATCCTTCCCGGCGAGCTGCCTGTCGAGCACGCCATAGAGCCGCTTCGCCTCGTTGGTATAGCGGTTGATCGCGTATTCGATCTTTTCCGGCGCGTAGATGCGGAAATGATGGGTCTGCCCGAGCATGGGCCCGAAACCGCCCATCTGCCAGAACAGCCATTGATCGACCTCGATGCGCTTGCGCTCGTTGGCCGGGTAGAGCTTGCCGGTCTTCCGACCGAGATATTGCAGGATCGCGCCGCTCTCGAAAACGGCGACGGGCTCTCCACCGACCGTCTCGTGATCCACGATCGCCGGCATCTTGTTGTTCGGCGAGATCTTGAGAAAATCGGGCTCGAACTGCGCGCCCTTGGTAATGTCGACAAGCTTGACGTCATAGGGAAGGCCAAGCTCCTCAAGCAGGATGGAAATCTTCCATCCGTTCGGCGTGGGCCAGTAATAGAGATCGATCGGCTTCATGTCGGGCTCCGAACCAGGAAAGTTGCCCAATTCATATGGGTATTGAGACTGAGCCAGCAAGCCCCTCGCGAGGTCGGGCGCATTTTCCGGTATCCTTCCGGGAATAGCCCAGGCGCGCAGGGTGCTTTTCTTTCCCCGCCATGCCGCTATCCTCGCATGGCATTCACCAAGGAGTTCGCCATGACCTTTTTGCCCCGCCTCGCAAGCGTCGCGCTTTTCTCGCTCGTCGCCAGCGGCGCTTTCGCGCAGAGCACGCCGCAGACCAATCCGCTGCGCCCCTCCTCCACGCGTGCCGCGCCGGCCGCGCCGGCTGCTCAGGCAGCCCCTGCCGCCGAAGAGGCGAAAGGCAAGCGCCAGCGTTCGCCCGCCCAGCTCGCCAATGACAACCGCATGCGCGCCTGCGGCAAGGAATGGCGCGAGAACAAGGCCAAGCTGACCCAGCAGGGCCAGACCTGGCTGAAATTCTCCACCGAATGCCGGGCGCGGCTCAAAGCCGCAGGGCAGTGACAGTCACAAGACCTTCGTGAAGCCCTCATGGCTCTGCGCATAGCCCTGATTGCGGTAGAAGCGATGCGCGTCCACCCGATCCTTATGCGAGAGAAGCCGGATGACCCTGGCGCCGCGCGTTCGCGCGCGGTGCTCTGCCGCTGCGACAAGCTTGGCGCCTATTCCGCGACCGCGCGCCGAAGCTGCAATGAAGACCGATTCAAGGCTCGCTTTCAGCGGTGCCCCCAACGTCAGCCCCGGCGTGAAGACAAGCTGGACGACGCCAAGCACCTTTTCGTCCTCGCGCGCGACGATCAGCGCCACGCCGGGATCGGCGGCAATGGCCCTGAACAAGGCCTCGTAGCGCGGCGCGGTTTCCTCATTCCAGAAATCCGTTCGCTGGCGTTGCCCCTCCCCCAGGATTTCGATGATCGTCGGCATATCGGCCAGGCGGGCCTCGTCAACAATAAGCTCCGAAAACGACATGATTTCCTCAAGCGAAAACGATATGGGGGATTTATCGACCGGAATGCGCCCCGCACAACCGGTTTTCTCGATGCAGGACCTTAAGATCGCCGCATGCTTCCCGAGATCGAACCTCAGAAAATCATCGCCTTCGTCGAGGCGCATCGCGCCTATGCGCCGCTGGTCATCTTCCTGCTGGCGTTGGGAGAGACGATCGTCGTCGTCTCGGTCTTCATCCCATCGACCTTCCTGCTCTTCGCGATCGGCGGCCTGATGGCCGCCGCCGGCGTGCCGCTGATACCCTCGCTGATCGCCGGCGGACTTGGTGCCTCGCTCGGCTTCTCGCTGATGTACATTCTCAGCGCGGCGCTGGAAGGACGGTTGCTGACCTATTGGCCATTTCGCAATTTTCAGGACACGATCGCCAAAGCCGCGGCCTTCTCGCGCCGCTGGGGCATATGGGGCGTGGCGATCGGCCATTTCGGCGGACCGATCCGGGTGCTCATTCCGATTGTCTCCGGCATTTCGCGCATGCCGCCCGCTCCCTTCATGCTGGCCAATTTCGTCGGCGCCTTCGGCTGGATCTGCGTTTTCTTCGCGCCGGGGCATCTGCTGGTTTCCTCCACATGGTTCCAGCAGGCCTATGCCGGTGTGAAGGCCATGTTCTGAAGCTTCGTGTTCTGAAGCTTCTTGCCAAACAAAAACCCCGCCGTTTCCGGCGGGGTTTGTAATTTGCTGGCGTTCCGGGGAGCGCTTATTCGCAGACGCGGCGCGTCACACGCACCCAGCGACCACGATAATCGTCCCAGACGCGCTCGCGGACGCGGTAGCAATAGGGCTCGTCGACATAGGTCGGGCCCGGACCGTAATAAACCGGCGCGCCATAAGCGCGCGGCGCCAGCAATGCACCGCCGATCAGCGCGCCGCCGATCAGCCCGGCGGCAAGCGCGCCCTTGCGTCCATAACGTGCCTCGGCCTGCTCGACCGGCATGGCGGCGAATGTCAGCGCGAAAGCCGCTGCGGCAAGCGTCGCGGATTTCTTGAACCCAAGTTTCATCATCATGATCATTCTCCTGTCTTGCGCCCGGAAGGAATAAAACCTTTCCGATGCAAAAACCGGGGTGGAACCTATCCCCCCAAACCTGTCCCGAAGCTGAACAGAAATTGGCGCGCCCCGCAAGGCGCTACAGATGCACGATGCAGGAAATGCGAATTAGAAAAATTCTAACATATTGATATTTTTATCTTTTTTATTGATTTGCTCCATCTTCGCGACTAGAGGCTCCCCGTTCATTTCACCGGCTCAACTCATGGAGATTGTGATGATCGGTTTGCGCCTTGTTGCCTCAGCCACCCTTCTGGCCCTTGCACTTCCTGCTTTTTCCGCTTCTCCCGTCAGCCAGAAAATCAGTGCCGCAGAGCTGAAGAAGGGCGGCTACATCGTCTATTTCCGGCATTTCGAAACGGGGAAGGATACGCCTGATCAGGTCAAGGCGGATGTCGCCAAATGCGCGACGCAGCGCAATCTCAATGCCAAGGGCTTGATGGATGCGCAGAAGGTCGGCCTGTTCTTCGAGCAGAACGCCATCCCTGTCGGGAAGGTGTTTTCAAGCCCGTTCTGCCGCGCCTGGCAATCCGCCGCCGTGGCGTTCCGCAATTACGAGGTTGTCGACGGGCTGAAGCTGCCGCCATCCAAGGATTATTCCGACGCCCAGAAGGCGGATATGGCGAAAGCGCTCAAGCCCCTGCTCGCTGCCGCGCCCGCCCCCGGCACCAATACGGTGATCATGGCGCATGACGACAACATGCCCGCCGTCGGGGGGCCCGAACTCAAGGCGCAGGGCGATGCGGTGATCGTGAAACCGGATGGCAAGGGTGGCTTCGAGGTGGTGGCCGAGGTGAAGATCGGCAAATGGCAGACCTTCCTCGCAGGCAAATAAAAGCCGAAGACCGGAGAAGGCGCCCTACAGCGCCTTCTCGAAATAATATTCGATCGAATTGGAGATGTCCCCGAGCGGGCGTGTTTCGGCGCCTTGCGTGTATCCCAGCCGGCGATAAAGCCGGTGCGCGCCTTCGAAGCGCGTGTCAGACCACAGGACGAGCTTGATCGCCCCCGCCTCGCGCGCGATCCCTTCGACCCGCGCCGTCAGCGCCTCCGCGATGCCTCGACGCCGGCAATCCGGGCGGACATAGAGGCGGTGCAATTCGGCGACGGGCCTGCCCATCGCTTCATCCCTCGCCGGATAATCCACCGCGACACAGGCACAGATGCGGCCCGTCTCATCCTCGAGCACGAGGAATTCGCCGCCGAGCAGCGTGCCATCTTTGCCGCGCCGCTCCTTCCAATGGCCGGGCTTGACGAGATCAGGTAGGTCGGCATGCGGATCGGTGAAACAGCCGGGATATTCGGCAAAGCATAGCGTGATCAGGCCGAAGAGATCCTGTGCGTCGCTGTCGCGGGCGGGGCGGAGGGGGAGGCTCACTCGATCCCCAATTTCTTCTTGAGCAGCTCGTTCACAGCGCCGGGATTGGCCTTGCCGCCGGAGGATTTCATCACCTGCCCCACGAACCAGCCGAGAAGCGTCGGCTTTTCGCGCGCCTGCTCCACCTTGTCCGGGTTGGCGGCGATGATCTCGTCGACCACTTTCTCGATCGCGCCGGTATCCGTGACCTGCTTCATGCCGCGCTTCTCGACGATATCCGCCGGTTCGCCGCCCTCGGTGAAGACGATCTCGAACAGATCCTTCGCGATCTTGCCGGAAATCGTGCCGGCGGCGATCAAATCGATGATGCCGCCGAGCTGGCCGGCCGAGACGGGGCTGTCGGAAATGCCCTTCCCTTCCTTGTTGAGGCGGCCGAACAGCTCGTTGATCACCCAGTTCGCGGCGATCTTGCCATCGCGCCCCTTCGCCACGGCCTCGAAGAAATCAGCGCTCTCGCGCTCCATCGCGAGGACGGAGGAATCATACGCCGTCAGGCCATAATCGCGCATGAAGCGCGCCTTCTTCTCGTCCGGCAATTCCGGGAGATCGGCGGTCAGGTTTTCGACAAACCCTTCCGGCAGCACGAGCGGGAGAAGATCGGGATCGGGGAAATAGCGGTAATCATGCGCCTCTTCCTTCGAGCGCATAGAGCGCGTCTCGCGCTTCGAGGGATCGTAGAGCCGCGTTTCCTGATCGATCGTGCCGCCATCTTCCAGAATACCGATCTGGCGGCGGGCCTCGACCTCGATCGCCTGACCGATGAAGCGGATCGAGTTGACGTTCTTGATCTCGCAGCGTGTGCCGAAAGGTTTTCCGGGTTCGCGCACCGAGACATTGACGTCAGCGCGGAGATTCCCCTTCTCCATGTCGCCGTCGCAGGTGCCGAGATAGCGCAGGATGGTGCGCAGCTTGGTCACATAGGCCTGCGCCTCCTCGGCCGAGCGCAGATCGGGCTTCGAGACGATCTCCATCAGCGCCACGCCGGCGCGGTTGAGGTCAACGAAGGAATTGTTGGGATCCTGATCGTGGATCGACTTGCCGGCATCCTGTTCGAGATGAAGACGCTCGATCCGAACGGTGATCGGCTCCGCCTCGCCCGGTACATCGACCAGAACCTCGCCCTCACCGACAATGGGATGCGCGAACTGGCTGATCTGGTAGCCCTGCGGCAGATCGGGGTAGAAATAGTTCTTGCGGTCGAAACGCGAGGTCTTGTTGATCTTCGCCTTGAGGCCGAGGCCGGTGCGCACCGCCTGCGCCACGCATTCCTTGTTGATCACCGGCAGCATGCCCGGCATCGCGGCATCGACGAAGGAGACATGCGCGTTGGGCTCGCCGCCGAATTCGGTCGAGGCGCCCGAGAAGAGCTTGGCCCTTGAGTTCACCTGCGCATGGATTTCCATGCCGATGATGATTTCCCAATCGCTTTTCGCGCCCTTGATCCAGTATTTCGAGGGAGCGGAACGGATATCGAGAGACATGGCGGGCCTTCGCGGGTGAGTCCTTGACGAACTTCGCTTTTCGCGGGGCCAGCGCCGGGCGTCAAGTTATTCCCGCATCGCCCTGCGCGCGAGCGCGCTCCTCAAGGCGCCCGCGGCCAGCCCCGTGAGCAGAAAAGCGAAAGCGCCGAGGATTGCCTGCCACCACGGCATCACGATGGCGGCATCAAACTGGGCGCGGATCGCCAGCATCCCGAATAGCGCCGCGATCGCGAAGGAAAGCAGCCGGAGCACGGTGAGGATCGCGAGCATGAGAGAGATGGAGATGGGCATGGAGGGCCTTTCTCGTTGGGATTCGCAACAGCTTGCTGTCATCGCGTGCAGGATGTTTAGCATCCAGATGCGCAATCAACTTATCGCATAATCGCGATAACCCGCTTCGTCGCTTCGCTTCTCACAATGGCGGGCGCCCTCACCCCAGCCAGGCCTTCAGCCGCTTCATCGCTTCCACCACATCGGACTCGTTGCCAGCATAGGAGAAGCGCACAAAGCGGTTGCCTTCGCTGCGATCGAAATCAAGACCTGGGGTTATGGCGATACCGGCCTCGTGCAACGCCTTCTTCGCGAAGGCGAGTGAATCATTGGAATGACGCGAGATGTCGCAATAGGCGTAGAAGGCGCCATCCATCGGCAGCGGCGGAAGACCAAGCGCTGGCAGGCACTCGTGGAGAACGGCGCGGTTCCGCGCATAGATCGCCTTGGTCGCCTCCGCTTCGTCATAGGCGTCAAAGGCGGAGACGGCCGCGATCTGGCTGAGATAGGGTACGCAAATCGCGAGATTCTGCGCGAGACGCTCGATGGGACGCACCAGCCGTTCCGGCACCACCAGCCAGCCGACCCGCCAGCCGGTCATGGAAAAGTATTTCGAGAAGGAATTGACGATCACCGCATCGTCCGAAAAAGCCAGCGCGCTGGCTTCCTCCCCCTCATAGGTCAGACCGTGATAGATTTCGTCGGAGACCAGCCAAAGGCCCAGTCTGGCGCAGGTCTCGGCAATGGCTTTGACACCGACGGGCGCGGTCAGAACGCCGGTCGGGTTGGCGGGGCTCATCATCAACACCGCATCGAGCGGTTTGGCGGCATGCGCCGCCTCGATGGCCGCCGCGCTCATCGCGTAGCGCGTCTCCGGGCCCGTAGCGATTTCCACCGCCTCGATGCCGAGCGCCTGGAGGATGTTGCGATAGGCGGGATAGCCGGGCGAGGGAATGCCGATCCGCGCGCCATGATCAAGCATCGCAAGAAAGGCAAGAATGAAACCACCAGACGAGCCAGTCGTCACAACAATACGGCTCGCCGCGACATCGAGCCCATAGTGAGCCTTGTAATGGCCTGAAATCGCCTCGCGCAGGGCGGGCAGGCCAAGCGCCTCGGTATAGGCGATGCGCCCGGATTCAAGCGCACGAATCGCGGCTTCGCGCACCGGGCGCGGCGCGGGGGTACCCGGCTCGCCGATTTCGAGATGGATGATACCCGGCCCGCCGGTTTCGACGGCCTTGCGCCCCAGCGCCTTTGCCTCCGCGAGGACATCCATGACGAGAAAGGCGGAAATCCCGGAGCGGCGGGAAGGAGAAGGCTTATTCATGCCGCAGCCTATAGAAACAATCGCACCGCGCGGCAACCGCCCGGCAGAACGGAGCCGTCAGGCGCAGCCGTCCCTGAGCTTGTTGACCCGGAGCTTCTCCGGCCCGCCCTTGGAGCTGCGGCCGAGAGGATGCGTGACGTTCCATCTTCCAGCACCGTCCAGCGTGAGCGTGCCGGCATCTCCGTCAAGCTCGATCGTGTAGCCACCGCTGCCATGGAAATGCGCACCCCCGGCCTGCCCGGAATAGGCATAGGCCCCTCCTTTTTCCGAAGAAGGCGTCAGACGGAAATTCGCGTTCGGCGCGGTCTTGATTGTGAACGCCTCGGCAGTATCGCAGACATCCCCGAACAGCTTCAGGTCGTCGATCTTTCCGCTGACATTGATCGCAAGGGCGCAGCGAATCTGGAGCTTGGCGAGGCTAGCCGGATCTGCCCCAGGCGTACCCGAAATGATCTTCACATTCTTCTTGGAGAGGATACGCCGTATCTCGTTGGCGAGCGCATCGACCTGTGCCTTGTAAGCGCGCACCTCATCATCCGCCAACTGGGCGGGATGTCGATCCATGAACGCATAATACCCCATGGCGCGGCAGGTCTGCTGATGGCTTGCTTCATGCGTCGCAAGGCTACGGGTAATGCCGATGCAGGCCCCGCCGCTCGCCATTGCGGCACGTGTCGCCGCCTCGTCGGCATGATCGCACAGATCCTTGCCGGCTTTGCGGAACTTATCTTCAATTGCCTTGCGTTGCTCCGTATCCGGCACCGGCTGACCGACAGGCGTGTATTTCACGCCCTCGGGAATGCCCGCGAGGGAATCGGGATTGTTGCGATTATCCCGCGCATGGGCTTCGAAAAGCTTCTGCCCACGCGGCACGAATGCCACCTGTGCAGGGCTGTTCTCCGGCGCGGGCGGAAGACCGTCCCGGGCGCTGCCGGGCGCCGGTTTCTCGCCGGCGGCGGGAGGGTTTTCGAAACGCGCATAGTTCCGCCTCGCCTCCGCCAGCTCGTCTCCCTTGGGGGATGCGCCATATCGCTCCCGCAGCTCCCGCGCCTTGGCCGCATGCTTGTCCATCAAAGCGAGCGCGACGGCCAGCTCCTGCTGCAGCGCGGCGATATTCTCGCAGGAGCAGGCGGGCGCGGTCTTCGTCGCGCGGGGCGCTTGGGCGAAAAGCGCGTTGCCGCCGAAGGTCAGGAAAAAAACGGTGAAGGCAAAGCCGACTATCGCAGGATTAGTAGTGGCTGGGCGTTTCATTGATCGCTTCTCCCCAGAAAACCGAACCACGCTATTCAAACACGCCCGGCGAGGCAACCTGCCGGAAGGCGATCACAACGCCGCGATGGGCCTTGCCCTCGATTGACCACAAAGGCACGCTTGCCTATGCCGGTTCATCACATCCGGGAGATGCCCCGTTGCCCTCTGCCGTTGCCCTGCTTCGCGCGCGAATGACCCGCTCGCTGGTTGCCTTGGCCAGCGTCATCGCCATCATCGGCAATGGCGTGCCGCCCGCCGCAGCGCAGCAGAAGCGCCAGATCAGCTTCATCCGCGACGCCGAGATCGAACAGGTGATGCGCGATTACCTTGATCCGCTGCTGGGGGCCGCCGGCCTGCGCAAAGGTTTCATACGGGTCGTTCTCGTGAATGACCGCTCGTTCAACGCTTTCGTCGCGGATGGCAAGCGCGTCTTCGTCAATATCGGCGCGATCATGGATTCGACAACACCGAACCAGATCATCGGTGTCCTGGCGCATGAAACGGGCCATATTGCAGGCGGGCATCTCGCGCGGCTGCGCAGCGAGGTGGACAAGGCCACCGCGATCGCGGTGATCGGCTCGATCCTCGGCGCGGCTGCCGTGATCGGATCGGCGCAATCGAGACAGGTCGGCGCCAATTCCGAGGGGATGATGGGCGCGATCTTCGCCGGGCCGGAAATGGCGCGCCGGACCCTGCTCGCCTACCAGCGCACCGAGGAGCAGGCCGCGGACAAGGCCGGGCTCGCCTATCTCGAAAAAACGGGCCAATCCGGGAAAGGCATGCTCGAAACCTTCGAGCGCATGGCGAACGAATCGCTGTTTTCCGCCTCGCGGATGGACAAATACCTGCAAAGCCACCCGATGCCGCAGGATCGCGTGGCTTCCTTGCGGGAGAGCGCGCCGAAAAGCGCGCATTTCGAGAAGAAGGATTCTCCCGTGCTTCAATTGAAGCACGACATGATCCGCGCGAAGCTCTTCGCCTTTACCGCGCCTGCCACCGAAACCGCACGGCGTTATCCCGCCTACAACACCACGCTTCCCGCCCGCTATGCGCGCGCCATCTCCGATTATCGTTTCGGAAAACCCGATCAGGCGCTCAAGGCGATCGACGCCCTGATCCGGGAACAACCCGCAAACCCGTATTTCTGGGAATTGAAGGGGCAGGCCCTGCTTGAGGCCGGGCAGGCCGGCGCGGCGGTCGCGCCCTTGCGCAAGGCTGTCGCGCTGGCCCCGAACCAGCCGCTCATCCGCACCATGCTCGGCCATGCGCTCGTCGCGCAGGAGACGCCGCAATCCGTCGCGGAGGCGATCCGCGAACTCTCCAACGCCACAAGCCGGGACCCCGACAATTACGAGGGTTTCCGCTATCTCGGACAAGCCTATGCGCGCCGGGGAGACGAGGGAAACGCCGCACTTGCGGCCGCGCGCGGCGCGCTTATCGAGGGGCAGTTCCAGGATGCCCAGCGCTTCGCGCGCCGTGCCCTGCCGCTGCTGCCGCCCAACTCACCCGCCTATCTGGCCGCCAAGGACATCGCCGAGGCAAAGCCCGAAAAGAACCAGTGACCCCCTAGAACCAACCTTTTCCGCAAGGATAAGGAAAAAAACAAACCAACTGCCAGCACATCGAAACAAGGACACTTCCATGCTCCGCAAATTTGCCGCAACGGGCGCATTGGCCGCGACCCTCGCCCTCGCGGCCTCCGGCAGCGCACTCCAGGCCCAAACCCCGCCGGACAAGGCGGCCATCGAGGCCATCGTCAAGGAATACCTGCTCAAGAATCCCGAGATCATCCAGGAGGCGATGGTTGAGCTGGAGCGCCGCCAGAAGGAGGAGGAGCTCAAGGCCGTCAAGCGCATCACCGCCGATCCGAAGAGCCCGCTCTACGCTTCGGAACATCATACAGTGGTGGGCAACCCCAATGGCGATGTCACGCTGGTCGAGTTCTTCGATTTCAATTGCGGCTTCTGCAAACGCGGCCTCGCCGATGTCCAGAAGATCCTCGACACCGACAAGAATGTCCGCGTCGTCCTCAAGGAATTCCCGATCCTCTCCCCCGGCTCGCGGGATGCTTCCGTGGTGGCGCTGGCCCTGCGCGAGCAGTTCGACAAGGACAAGCTGTGGAAGTTCCACGCCGATCTGATGAATACGCGCGGCGCCATCGGCAAGGAGCAGGCGCTCGCGCTCGCCAAATCGATGGGCGCGGACATGAAGAAGCTCGAAGCGGGCATGGCTTCGCCCAAGATCGGCGAAGCGCTTGAGGAATCAAAGCTTCTGGCCGAAGCGCTCGGCATCAGCGGCACACCGAGCTATGTCGTCGCCGAGGATCTCGTGATCGGCGCGCGCGGCATCGAGGCGCTCCAGACGCGCATCGCCGCCTGGCGCAAATGCCAGAAGGCCGTTTGCTGAGGTTTTCAACAGCCGCATCGGCTGTAAGGCGGCGTAGCGGAATTCCCGCCGTCCAAGGTTCCCCCTTCCGCCAAAATGGGCTAGAGATCGGCGCGCGGGCGGCTTGCCTTCCGCGTGTTCCGGGAGGGGAGAGCCCGTCATGCGTCAGATCCATGTCCTCAACGGACCCAATCTCAACCTGCTCGGCAGGCGGGAGCCGGGGATCTATGGCGCGAAAACCCTTGCCGATATTGAGGCTGACCTGCGCGAAATCGCCGCGAAATCCGGTGTTTCGCTCACCTTCCGGCAGAGCAATATCGAGGGCGAGCTTGTCAGCTTCGTGCAGGAGGCCGGGCTCTCGGGCGCGGATGTCATCCTCAATGCCGGCGCCTATACCCACACCTCCATCGCCTTGCGCGACGCCATCAAGGGCGCGGGCGCCCGCGTGATCGAGGTGCATCTTTCCAATGTCCATGCTCGTGAGGAATTCCGCCATCACTCGATGATCGCGGCGGTTTCGATCGGCGTTATTGCGGGTTTCGGCGCAAACAGCTATTCGCTGGCGCTTCGCGCGCTTCTTGATCTGTCCGCCGCCTGAAAGCGGCGCGGGCGGGAATGAAATAAAAGTCAACGAAAGTGGTAGTCCCCATGGCCAAAGACCTCACGATCGACCCCGATCTCGTCCGCGAGATCGCCAAGCTGATCTCAGAGACCGATCTCACCGAAATCGAGGTGGAGAAAGGTGATCTGAGGATCCGGGTCGCGAGGCAGATCACCGTGCAGAGCGTGATGCAGAGCGTGAGCGCAGCGCCGCTCGCCGTTGCTCCGGCGGCGGCTGCCGTCGCCGCGGCGCCCGTCGTGGCGGCGCAGCCCGAGAAGGCGGATCTTGCCGCCCATCCCGGCGCGGTCCGCTCGCCGATGGTCGGCACCGCCTATCGCCGCCCCTCGCCGGGCGCCAACGCCTTCATTGAAATCGGCAGCCAGGTGAAAGCCGGCGACAAGCTGCTCCTCGTCGAGGCGATGAAGACCTTCAACGAGATCGTCGCGCCCAAGGCCGGCACCGTCACGCATATCATGATCGAGGACGGCCAGCCGGTGGAATACGGCGAGCCGCTCGTCGTGATCGAGTAAACAAGAAACGGCACTTCGGCTCAGCCGGGGTGCCGCAAGCGCGAAGGCGCGCCCGAGCTTATGCAAGGGATCTGCCTTCGAATTGACCTGGCACATTCGAAGGCCAAGAAGAAAACATGTTCGACAAGGTTCTCATCGCCAACCGAGGCGAGATCGCGCTGCGCATCCTGCGCGCCTGCAAGGAACTCGGCATCGCGACCGTGGCCGTGCATTCAACCGCCGACGCGGATGCGATGCATGTCAAGCTCGCCGATGAGAGCGTGTGCATCGGCCCCCCTTCCCCGCGCGACAGCTATCTCAACATCCCCTCCCTGATCGCGGCCTGCGAGATCACCGGCGCGGATGCGGTTCATCCCGGCTACGGGTTCCTTTCTGAAAACGCCCGTTTTGCCGAGGTTCTCGAACAGCACAAGATCGGCTTCATCGGTCCGAAATCGCAGCATATCCGCACGATGGGCGACAAGATCGAGGCCAAGCGCACCGCCGTGAAACTCGGCATTCCGGTCGTTCCGGGTTCCGATGGCGGCATCACCGAGGATGACGAAGCCAAGCGCGTCGCGGCGAAGATCGGCTATCCCGTGATCATCAAGGCGGCGGCCGGCGGTGGCGGACGCGGCATGAAGGTGGCGCGCAACGAGGACGACCTTTCCTACGCGCTCAATGCGGCGCGCACGGAAGCGAAGGCGGCGTTCGGCGACGACGCCGTTTATATCGAGAAATACCTTGAAAAGCCCAGGCATATCGAAATTCAGGTGCTGGGCGACGGCAAGGGCGGCGCGGTTCATCTCGCCGAGCGCGATTGTTCGCTCCAGCGTCGGCACCAGAAGGTGTGGGAAGAAGGCCCCTCGCCCGCGCTCAACGCCGAACAGCGCGAGAAGATCGGCGGTATCGTCGCCAAGGCGATGAGCGAGATGCAATATCTCGGCGCGGGAACCATCGAGTTCCTCTACGAGAACGGCGAATTCTATTTCATCGAGATGAACACCCGCATCCAGGTCGAGCATCCGGTGACCGAGATGATCACCGGGATCGATCTCGTCAACGAGCAGATCAAGGTCGCGGCGGGGTCCGCGCTCTCGGTCCGGCAGGACGATATCAAGGTCAACGGCCACGCGATCGAATGCCGCGTCAATGCCGAGCATCCCGCGACCTTCCGCCCCTCGCCGGGCCTCGTCACCTATTTCCACCCGCCGGGCGGGCTCGGGGTGCGCGTCGATTCGGCGGTCTATCAGGGCTATCGTATTCCCTCGAACTACGATTCGCTGGTCGCCAAGCTCATCGTGCATGGGCGCACGCGCAACGAATGCCTGATGCGCCTGCGCCGCGCGCTCGACGAGTTCGTGGTGGACGGAATTGAAACCACGCTCCCGCTCTTCCGCACGCTGGTGCGCAATCAGGACATCCAGAACGGCCAGTACGACATCCACTGGCTGGAGAAATTCCTGAAGGATGGCGGCATGGGCGAGGTGGTGTAAGCCACCCTTGAGACGTGGCGGGGCGTGATGGCCGGCAGCGATTCCGATTTCCCCGTCACGCCCGAAATCCTGCTGCGTGCCTATGCTTCAGGCATCTTTCCGATGGCGGAAAGCGCGGAGGATCCCGGCCTCCACTGGCTGGAGCCTCACAAGCGCGGCATTCTCCCGCTCGATGCCTTCCACGTGCCGGAGAAGCTCGCGAAATTCGTGCGGCGAAATCCCTATCGCATAGTCGTGGACCGCGATTTCAGCGCAGTGATCGATTCCTGCGCCGCGCCGCGCGGGGCCAGCAACGAAACCTGGATCAACGCCCATATCCGTCGCCTCTACGGGGCGCTGTACGAAATGGGCTTCTGCCACACGATCGAGGTCTATGACGGGGAGAAGCTGGTCGGCGGGCTCTATGGCATCGCGCTCGGCGGCGCCTTTTTCGGCGAGAGCATGTTCCATCGCGCGCGCGATTGCTCGAAACTCGCGCTGGTCCATCTTGTCGCTCGGCTTAAGGCAGGCGGATTCGTGCTGCTCGACACGCAATTCGTGACCGACCACCTGAGGCAATTCGGCGCCGTGGAGATCCCGCGCCGCGACTACCGCAAGCGGCTCGAATCCGCGCTCGCCACAGAGGCGAATTTCCATGTCTGGCCGGCGGATTTCCAGGCCGATGCAATGGCGGTTCTGGAAGCTAACGCGCCTTCGGAGTGAAGAATTTCGCCATCTCGTTGGTGATCTGCCAGCCAAGCTGCTGGTAGAGCGGCACGCCGGCATCGGTCGCATGAAGATAGGCATAGGAAACGCCGCGCCGCTCGAATTCGGCGGCAGCCGCCTCCATCAGCAGGCGCCCGTAGCCGCGACGCCGGAATTCCGGCTCGACAAAAACGTTGGAGACATAGCCCCGGCGTGCTTCGTGCGGGTGGCGCGGGCTTGGTGGCCAGTCCACGATTTCGAGACCGCAGGAGGCTGCGACCTTGCCGTCAACCTCCAGGACATAGCCAAAATAGCGACCATCGCGCAGGCGAGGCTCAAGCCAGGCGCGATAGGGCCCGGCCGCCTCGTCAATGGCCGGATCCATCCCGCGCCCGTCGCGGAACATGTCGCGGCGATGGCGGCAAATCAGGTCGAGATCATCAAACCGGACAGGGCGCAGGGTCATGCCGATCCACCTTCATGGCAATCAGCGGTTGCCGCCGCCGCTGGGGTCATTGACGGAGCGCCCCGGTCCCGAATTGGTCGGGAAGAAGCGTTGTTGCGGCGCGGCGCGCGGCGGTATGGCCGTCGGTGGCACAGGCGCACCGGCTCCATCGGGCAAACGCAAAGGCGCGCCGGTTCCGCGCGGACCGGGCTGGGCAATTGCGGGCCGAGGCGGTTTCTTGGCATCAATCGGCGCCGGCGGCTCGTCATCCTCATCGACTTCCGGCGAGGTCTTGATACGGTCGGCCTCCTTGGCGCCTTTGCAATCAGTGAGCCAGACATCGTAGACCGGATGCTCGATCGCGTTGAGGCCGGGGCTCTGCGCGATCATCCAGCCCGAAAAGATCTTCTTGTACTGGTTGTCGCCGCCCACTTCGTCGACCTCGATGAATGTCGTCGTCCGCGGATTGCTGTCTTCCGCACGCGTATAGCAAACGCGCGCGGTAAGCTGGAGCGAACCAAACTGGACGGTCTCGTCGATCGCGGCCTCGAAAGAGATGATACGCCCGGTGATCTTGTCCAGCCCGGCGAAAATCGCCGTGGGATGCTTGAACTTGTCGGCGAAGGCGGGCACGGCGAGCCCGGCCATGCCGATGGCCAGCGCGAGGCGGGAAAGCGGAATCAGGGAAAGCGCGTGGCGCATGCTCTTCGTTCGTGCTGGCGGTTTCAATCAGGCAATATCAACAGGCGCTGCGCCGAAGCCCCTCGGGCGACAGTGGCGAGTATCACGGCAATCGCGTCGAAAAAAGGGCCGCGCTCACGGCGTCCAGGCCTGGTAATCCTTGCCCGAGGCAGCCTGCCCAGCGCCGACGATCGAACCTTTCGGGCGGTAGGCTGCGGCGCTGCCGGTGAGATTGCCCTGATGGGGCTGTTCCCATTCGCGCGGTGTGTAATTTTCCTGGCTTGGCGCGATATCGGTGCGGTGATGCAGCCAGCCATGCCAGCCCGGCGGCACCATCGAGCCTTCGGCTACTCCCTTGTAGATCACCCAGCGCCGCTCGTGCCCGAGTGCCGGGTCCTTCGCGCCGCCGCGCGTGCGGTAATAAATGTTGCCGAACTCGTCCTGACCAATCCGCTCGCCCTTGCGCCAGGTAAACAGCCGGGTACCGAGCGTCTGCCCGTTCCACCAGGTGAAGAATTGCGTCAGGAACGTCTTCATATCGGCCCCTTGCCTCGGTGATGCCCATGCCCGGACGGGCATGACCGGACTCATGTTCCGTGGCGCTTTTCGCAAATTTGGCCGCGCCGGTCCAGCTTTTCTCGCGCCGGGATCGGGAATGTTCCCAGATGCCGGGGCGTGTTCGATTCGAGCCCCTGTCGAGGCCGCACCACAACCCTTGCGGAACCCTGCGCGCGATCAACATCCGCTGATTGCCAATCCTTGTATTGTGATCACCGCAGCACACTAGATGTGGTATATTGTTTGCGTGCAAAATACCGTAGTCACTCAGCAGAAACGCCTCTTGATTTTTCAGGCGATGCTGAGCGCGCTCAAGGCACCCAAGCAAAAGATAAGCCTCTACAGCGGCTTAGAAAGAATCGCTCTTCTTTCCCCATGATTCACACCTCGCTTACCAGATATGGGGACATTGAAAGGAGCAACCAACTACATGTTGACGAGAGCAAAAGGCCTGGCCTAGCTTGATCTCATGAGCAGACGGAGCGGGGCGCCCATGGGGCAACTCGTGACAAGGCGGAGAAAGCGCGGCCGGGCGACCCCTGACGGCGCATTCGCAACCGCTCTCCGATGCATCGCGTTCTAGGGGTCAAGGCAGTCACAACAGAGTTTGGCGGGATCGCGCGGGGCGATCACGGCGAGGGATCGCTTTCCGCATGGAAGGTGGGACCGGAAGAATGAACGGCGGCGCCGAGGCGTCGTCTGAGGAGCGGAAACGCTCAAGGGCAGAACCGCGGTGCCGAGGCGCCGCTTCCAGGGGAACGGATATGAAATTCGAACGGCTTTACACCACCAAGGGCAAATCCCCCTATGCGGGGATCGAGTTCCACGAGACCCGTTCGGAAATCAAGAACCCCGACGGTTCGGTCGTGTTCCGCCTTGAGAAGCTCGAAGTTCCCGCGAGCTGGAGCCAGGTGGCCGCCGATGTCCTCGCCCAGAAATATTTCCGCAAAGCCGGCGTTCCCGCCGCGCTGAAGCGGGTTGAAGAGAACGACGTTCCCTCCTTCCTCTGGCGTTCGGTTCCCGATGAAGCCGCGCTCGCCAAGCTCCCCGAGGCCGCACGCTACACCTCCGAAACCTCGATGAAGCAGGTCGCCAATCGTCTGGCCGGCTGCTGGACCTATTGGGGCTGGAAGGGCGGCTATTTCTCGTCCGAGGCCGATGCGCAGACCTTCTATGACGAAATGTGCTACATGCTGGCGACCCAGCGCTGCGCGCCGAACTCGCCGCAATGGTTCAACACGGGCCTGCATTGGGCCTATGGCATCGACGGGCCGGGACAGGGCCATTATTACGTCGATTACAAGAGCGGCAAGCTCACCAAGTCCAAATCCTCCTACGAGCATCCCCAGCCCCATGCCTGCTTCATCCAGGGCGTGCAGGACGATCTCGTCAATGAAGGCGGGATCATGGATCTGTGGGTGCGCGAAGCACGCCTGTTCAAATACGGCTCGGGCACCGGCTCGAATTTCTCGGCCCTGCGCGGCGAGGGCGAGAAGCTCTCGGGCGGCGGGCGTTCCTCGGGCCTGATGAGCTTTCTCAAGATCGGCGACCGCGCGGCGGGCGCGATCAAATCCGGCGGCACCACGCGCCGCGCGGCGAAGATGGTCGTCGTCAACGCCGATCATCCCGATATCGAGGCCTATATCGACTGGAAGGTGAAGGAGGAGCAGAAGGTCGCGGCGCTCGTCACCGGCTCCAAGATCAACGCCAAGGCGCTGAAAGCCATCATGCGCGCCTGCCTCAATTGCGAGGGCAGCGGCGATGCCTGCTTCGATCCCGAGCAGAACCCGGCGCTCAAGCGCGAGATCCGTGCCGCGCGCAAGCTGATGGTACCTGACAACTACATCAAGCGCGTGATCCAGTTCGCGCGGCAGGGCTACAAGGATCTGGAATTCCCGGTCTACGATACCGATTGGGATTCGGAAGCCTATCTCACCGTCGCCGGTCAGAACTCGAACAATTCCGTTTCGCTAACCGACGATTTCCTGCGCGCCGTGGAGAATGACGGCGATTGGCACCTCACCGCCCGCAAGGACGGCAAGACCGTCAAGACACTCAAGGCGCGCGACCTTTGGGAGAAGATCGGCTACGCTGCCTGGGCCTCGGCCGATCCGGGCCTGCATTTCAACACCACGATGAACGATTGGCATACCTGCCCTGCCTCGGGCCGGATCAATGCCTCCAACCCGTGTTCCGAATACATGTTCCTCGACGATACCGCCTGCAATCTGGCGTCGATGAACCTGCTGACCTTCTATTCCACTGAAACACGGCAATTCGATATCCGCGCCTATGAGCATACCGTGCGTCTCTGGACCCTGGTGCTCGAAATCTCGGTGCTGATGGCGCAGTTTCCCTCGAAGGAGATCGCCGAGCTTTCCTATGAATTCCGCACGCTCGGCCTCGGCTACGCCAATATCGGCGGTTTGCTGATGACCATGGGCCTGCCTTACGATTCAGCCGAGGGCCGCGCGCTTTGCGGCGCGCTCACCGCGCTGATGACCGGCATGAGCTACAAGACCTCGGCGGAAATCGCCGCGGAGCTTGGCCCCTTCCCCGGCTACGCCAAGAACGCGCCCCATATGCTGCGCGTGATCCGCAACCATGCGCGCGCCGCGCGCGGCGAGAGCGCGGGCTATGAGGGGCTCTCGGTGAACCCCGTTCCGCTCGATAGCGCCAATTGCCCGATCGACAAGCTCGTCGATCACGCCGTCGCCGCCTGGAACGGTGCCCTCGCCCTTGGCGAGAAGCACGGCTACCGCAACGCGCAGACCACCGTGATCGCGCCGACCGGTACGATCGGCCTCGTGATGGATTGCGACACCACCGGCATCGAGCCCGATTTCGCGCTGGTGAAATTCAAGAAGCTCGCCGGCGGCGGCTATTTCAAGATCATCAACCAGGCCGCCCTGCCCGCGCTGCGCACGCTTGGCTATTCGGAAGCGCAGATCGGCGAGATCGAGGCCTATGCGGTCGGCCATGGGTCGATCCGGCAGGCGCCTGCTATCAACCACTCGACGCTTGCAGCCAAGGGGTTCTCGGGTGAGATGCTCGAGAAGCTGGAAAAGGCCCTCCCCTCGGCCTTCGATATCAAATTCGCCTTCAACCGCTGGACCTTCGGCGACGAGGCCATGAAGGCGCTGGGTGTATCGGATGAACAACTCGGGGATATGTCCTTCGAGCTGCTGCCCTTCCTCGGTTTTTCGAAGAAGGAGATCGAGGCAGCGAATATCCATGTCTGCGGCGCGATGACGCTGGAAGGCGCGCCCTATCTCAAGCCGGAGCATTACGCCGTTTTCGATTGCGCCAATCCCTGCGGGCGGCTCGGAAAGCGCTATCTCTCGGTGGAAAGCCATATTCATATGATGGCGGCGGCGCAGCCCTTCATCTCGGGCGCGATCTCGAAGACCATCAACATGCCGAACGAGGCGAATGTCGAGGATTGCAAGTCGGCCTATATGCTCTCCTGGAAGCTCGCGCTCAAAGCCAACGCGCTCTATCGCGACGGCTCGAAGCTGAGCCAGCCGCTCAATGCCGCCCTGATCGAGGATGAGGACGAGGAAGCCGAGGATGGCGTCGAGGCGCTCGTCGCCCTGCCGGCGGCGGCGCGCACCGTGCAGGTCTCGGAGAAGATCATCGAGCGCGTGATCGAGCGGGTCGAGCGCTACCGCGAGCAGGAAAAGCTCCCCACCCGCCGCAAGGGCTATACGCAGAAGGCAAAGGTCGGCGGCCACACCGTCTTCCTGCGCACCGGCGAATACGAGGACGGGCGCCTCGGCGAGATCTTCATCGACATGAACAAGGAAGGCGCGACCCTGCGCGCGCTCCTCAACAATTTCGCCATCGCCATCTCGCTCGGCCTGCAATACGGCGTGCCGCTCGAGGAATATGTCGATGCCTTCACCTTCACGAAATTCGAGCCGGCGGGCCTCGTTCAGGGCAACGACACGATCAAGATGGCCTCGTCGCTGCTCGATTACGTGTTCCGCGAACTCGCGATCTCCTATCTCGGCCGCGACGATCTCGCCCATGTCACGCCGGACAATCTCGATGTCGCGGGCTATGCGCGCGGCGGCAAGAGCGAGGGTGTGACAGAAGCCGCCTCTCCCACCCGCAACATTTCCAAGGGTCTCGTGCGCGGCAAGGCGACGAATTTCCTCGGCGTGGTGGAAGGCGGCGGCAGCGTGACGCAGACGGTCACCGCTTTTGCGACCGCCGGCGCCACCGCGCTCAAGCAGGAGCAGCCCGTCGCCGCGGCGGTGGAAAGCCTCGGCTTCGCCGCGCCGGCCCGCGCGGCCGCGAACGAGGCGAAAGCCGCCGATCTCGACACGAAGCGCTCCATCGCCAAGATGAAGGGCTATGTCGGCGAGGCCTGCCCCGAATGCCAGAACTTCACGCTGGTGCGGAACGGGACGTGCCTGAAATGCGATACCTGCGGGAGCACGACGGGGTGTTCGTGAGGAATTAGATCTGCTGGCCCACGGCGCCCCGCTTTGCCAAAGCGGCTACCCGCCAAGGATAACCAGCGGCCGGAGAAGTTCGGTCCAATGGAGTCCTTACGGACCAACCGGAGGGAACCCGAACTGGCACTCCGGGTCTCCTGATGCCGAAGTACAAGGCTGAGGGAGAGGCGATGCAGTGATGAATGGCGCATTGTTCCATTCGATCACCATGACGAACGCAACCCTTAAGGGTCGCGGCGCTGTGACCCGGAGGGCTTTCCTATGCGGAAATCCATTCGGATCAATGTGAACATCAATGTGGCGCGGTGCCTCCTGGCACTTGCGGTCATCATCAAGATGTTCATTTGACAGGGGGGCGGCACGGAAGTGCCGCCTTTCCTTTTTCAAGTCATGGATGCCCGGGCCAAGCCCGGGCATGACGAAGCGAGGGGCGTTGGGAGGACCGGAAAGCGCCCCCGCCTCCCGCGCTACGCCCCTCCCACCTGCCACCGTCATGGCCGGGCTTGGCCCGGCCATCCACGTCTTGCCTTTCCACGCCGGTCTTTCCACGACATCTTGGCTACGAGCCATCTTTGCATTCCGCGCATACCGGGCCAAAGTCATGGATGGCCGGGTCAAGCCCGGCCATGACGCAGAAAAGTCCAATCCGGCGAGGCGCAGATGGGCGGCTATGTCTATCTCATGTCGAACCGCCCCAACGGCACGCTCTATTGCGGCGTCACCAATGACATTGCCCGCCGCGCCCATGAACACCGCGAAGGGCTGATCCCCGGCTTCACCAAGCGCTATGGCCTCAGGCGCCTTGTCTGGTTTGAGCATCTCGAGGATATCCGTGATGCCATCCAGCGCGAAAGCGCGATCAAGAAATGGCCCCGCGCGTGGAAGGTGCGGCTGATCATGGCGGAAAATCCCGATTGGACGGATCTTTATGAAACGCTTGTGTAAGTCGTGGATGGCCGGGCCAAGCCCGGCCATGACGGTGGTGCCAACGGCCTCGGCCCGCTAATCTCACCCCATGATCATCGCGACCTTCAACGTCAATTCCGTCCGCCAGCGCATCGAGCATCTCACCCGCTGGCTGCAGGCCCGCGCGCCGGATATCGTGTGCCTTCAGGAGCTGAAATGCGTCGACGACGCCTTCCCGCGCGCCGAGATCGAGGCATTGGGCTACAACGTCGCCACGCACGGCCAAAAGACCTTCAACGGCGTCGCAATCCTCTCCAGACACCCGATGGAGATCGAACATCGCGGCCTGCCCGGCTTCGAGGATGAACAGGCGCGCTATATCGAGGCGGTGGTTTCGGTTCCCGGCGAGGCGATCCGGGTCTGCGGGATCTATTTCCCCAACGGCAATCCGGCGCCCGGCCCGAAATACGATTACAAGCTCGCCTTCATGAAGGCGCTGACCGCCCATGCCGAGGCCCTGCTGAAACACGAGGAAAAGCTCGTCATCGCCGGCGATTACAACATCATCCCCGAACCGCGCGACGTGAAATTCCCAGAGGCTTGGGTGAGCGACGCGCTCTTCCTGCCCGAAAGCCGCGCGGCCTATCGCCGTCTCCTCAACCTCGGCTTCACGGATGCGATCCGCGCGCAGAGCGATGCCGCCGGGCTCTATACCTTCTGGGATTATCAGGCCGGCGCCTGGCAGCGCAACAACGGCATCCGCATCGACCACCTGCTGCTCTCGCCGCGCGCGGCCGATGCGCTCAAGGAAACCGGCATCGACAAGGATCTGAGAGCTGAGGAGAAACCCTCCGATCATGTGCCTGTCTGGTGCCGGCTGGGGTAGCTCAGAAGAGCCCGCGCTTGCCGGGAATGCGCGTTGGGTAATTCGGGCTGCCGGGCATGCGCGGCCCCCTTCCGGGTCCGATCACGGGGCCGATCGTGAAACCAGGGATCGGCACGAAGATCGGCGGCGGTGCATGGCGCGGCCCGATCAGCACCGGTTCATCCACGTCATATTCGTCATCCGCGAGGCGGCTCGCGCGCGGCGGGCGCTTCTTCGGCGGGTTCTGCCGCGGCGGATTGGCCTTGGGTGGGCGCGGCGTACGGGGGGTGGCGGCCGGCGGCGCCGGATTCGTATTGGAAAGCTGTTGCGAGCAGCGGTCCTGCACGCAGAAATCGCCCGTGCATTGGCCGGAAAAGCTCGGCGTGCGCCGGTTCAGCGGCTGCGGCAGCGTCACGCCGCGACTATCGACCGAAAGGAAAGTACAAGCGTCGGTGAGGTCCATGCAGCGGCCGGAGCGGGTGCAGATCTGCGCGGCGCCCTCATGCAGCGAGACATAGGTGCGGTTGTTGCGAATCGTCACCTCGACCGTCGTGCCGCGCAGGCCCACCGTGGCCACCGGCGTCCTGATGAGATAGCTCCCCTTCGGCCCGTTGCCGGAGACGAAGCGCATCGTCCCGCGCGCAAGTTCCATCGCGGCGCCCGGTTTGCCGGAGAACACGGTCGCATCAAGTTTCAGGCTGGCATCGGGGCCAAGACGAAGATCGCTCTCGTCCTTGAGGCGTAAATGCGCCTGCGCCTTCGTTTCCGTGCGGATGATTTCCTCGCGATGCACTGGATCCGGTACGGCCAGAACGCGCGTATTGTTCTCGACAAGGCCGGAAACCCGATTCTCGATTTTCTCCGATTGTCCAATCGGCTCAGCAGCTTCGGAGGAAAAGGCCAGCAGAAAAACACCCAAAGCTGCAAGCAACACTCGCGGCGGGCGCTTTGCGGCAAAAACGGGCGGCGTTCTCACGGAAATTCCTCCGGCATGATCTGGCCTGGAGAATAGCCATGATGCCGCGCGCCTCGATGTGCGCGGCGGCACATTGCGCCGATCCCCCTGCCTCGGGGCAGGATCGCGCATTTCAGGCGGAAAAGCCAGCTTTGCTCAGCGCCCGGCGCCCAGACGCTTCCTGACGAAAGAATCGGCGATCTTGCGTTCATCCTCGCTTGCGAGTTCGCGGGCACGTTCGTTCAGCTCGATGATCCAGACATCGCGGGCTGGATCAGCATGAACGGTGGCGATCTGCATCCACATCAGCCCGCGCGGGGCCTGCCGGGGGACGCCATCCCCGTTGAAGAGCAACTGGCCGAGCCGCGCCTGGGCCTGGACATGCCCCTGCTCCGCAGCGAGGTTGAACCAGCGCGCGGCCTGCTGGAGATCCTTGGGCCCACTCATCCCTTCCGCGAGGAGGCGCCCGAGGTGATATTGCCCGTCGGCATCGTTGTAGAAGGCCGCCGCGTAGTGAAACATTTCGGCGGCGCGCGCGGGCTCCCGCTTCACGCGGCTTGGAATGCCGGAGAGATGGTAGGTGCCGAGTGCGACGAAAGCCTGCGCCACCAGCCGCGCATTGGGGGAATCGGGGCTCTCGTCCGGGCGGTTATCGACGATCTGCTTGAAGCTCTGATAGGCCTTGTAATCGTCGCGGCGAACGCCCTCGCCTTCGGCATACATGCGCCCCAGCTTCCATTGCGCCGCGAGATTGCCCTCACGCGCCGCAAAGGTGAGCGGCTCAACAGCCGAGCCGGGGTCGCCGCTTGAGAGCGCGCGGATGCCCGCGCGCAGCGAATCGCCAACCGATTTGAAAAGGGTCCCCTTCTCCACCGGCTGGGGCGGGGTTTCCTTGACATCAAAGGCACGGGCCTTGCCCATAAAACCGAAGCCCGGCGCCGTGAGCGCTGCCAGAAGCAGGCCCAGGGCGAGGAACAGGTCGTGCCCGATCGGTCGGCGAATTCGCTCAGATATCTGCATAGCAGTGCTTCTCGGCCTTTCCGCCCGGATGAGTCACGGCGCCATCGCGCGCGGAACCCACGATCTGGGCGTATTTCCACAGCGCGCCGGAGGCATAATCGGTCTCCCGCGGCTTCCAGTCCTTACGACGCGCTTCAAGTTGGGCGTCCGTAAGGCGGACTTGCAGCGTTCCCGTGATCGCATCGAGATCAATGATGTCGCCATCCTGAAGAAGTGCGATCGGGCCGCAGACCGCCGCTTCGGGGCCGACATGGCCGACGCAGAAGCCGCGTGTCGCGCCGGAGAAACGGCCATCGGTGATCAGCGCCACCTTGTCGCCCATGCCCTGGCCATAAAGCGCGGCGGTGGTCGCCAGCATCTCGCGCATGCCCGGCCCGCCGCGCGGCCCCTCATAGCGGATGACGAACACATCGCCTTCCTTGTACTGGCGCTTGGTGACGGCCTCGAAACAGGCTTCCTCATTATCGAAGCAGCGCGCCGGGCCGGAGAATTTCAACCGATCCTCGGCCATGCCGGCGATCTTCACGATCGCCCCTTCAGGCGCGAGATTGCCGCGCAGCTCCACAACACCGCCATTGGGCGAGAGCGGCTTGTTCGCGGGGCGCACCACATCCTGCTCGTCGTTCCATTTCACGTTTGCGAGGTTTTCCGCCATGGTCCGGCCGGTCACGGTCATGCAATCGCCATGCATGAAGCCGTGATCGAGCAGGGTCTTCATGAGCAGCGGGATGCCGCCAACCTCGAACATGTCCTTCGCGACATAGCGCCCGCCGGGCTTCAGGTCCGCGATATAGGGAGTCTTGCGGAAGATTTCGGCCACATCGAAGAGGTCGAACTTGATGCCGCATTCATGCGCGATCGCCGGCAGATGCAGCGCGGCATTGGTGGAGCCGCCGGAAGCCGCCACCACGGTCGCGGCGTTTTCCAGCGCCTTGCGGGTGACGATGTCGCGCGGGCGGATATTACGCGCGATCAGCTCCATGATCATCTCGCCCGCGGTCATGCAGAATTGATCGCGGATCTCGTAAGGCGCCGGCGCACCGGCCGAATAGGGCAGCGCCAGGCCGATCGCCTCGGAGACGGTCGCCATCGTGTTGGCGGTGAACTGCGCGCCGCAGGCACCAGCCGAAGGGCAGGCCGCCTTTTCAAGCTCATCGAGATCACCGTCCGACATCGCGCCGACGGAATGCTTGCCCACGGCCTCGAACACGTCCTGCACGGTGACGGGCTTGCCCTTGAAGGTGCCCGGCAGGATCGAGCCGCCATAGATGAAGATGGAAGGCACGTTGAGGCGCACCATCGCCATCATCATGCCCGGCAGGGATTTGTCGCAGCCGGCAAGCCCGACCAGCGCGTCATAGGAATGGCCGCGCATCGTGAGTTCGACCGAATCCGCGATCACATCGCGCGAGACGAGCGAGGATTTCATGCCCTGATGGCCCATCGCGATGCCATCAGTCACGGTGATGGTGCAGAATTCGCGTGGCGTGCCATTCGCGGCGGCAACGCCCTTCTTCACCGCCTGTGCCTGACGCATCAGCGCGATATTGCACGGGGCGGCTTCGTTCCAGCACGAAGCGACGCCAACCAGCGGCTGGTGAATCTGGGAGGTCGTGAGGCCCATCGCGTAGAGATAGGAGCGGTGCGGCGCCCGTTCCGGGCCTTCCGTCACGTGACGGCTCGGCAACCTCTTCTTGTCGTAAACGCGATGATCCATATCCCTACCCTTTTCATCCCCGACGCATGGCGTCATTCGTGCGATTTCAAGCGCCCAGAAGTGCCACAGAGCGCCACCCCTCTCAATGCGCCAGGCTGCTTGCCAGGCAAGCCCCTGTCATCAGCAAGCGCGGCGTCCAATCACAGGAAAGACCAATCATCCAAGGACGTTAGCAGAATGTGACTTGGGCGCGCCTTTGTGGCGCAAAAGCGGCGTTTTTTTCTGCACCTCACCCATCAGATTGGAATCATAACAAATGTTGCCCAAGAGCCACAGAACGGGCGCGGGCATCCGCAGCCTCATGCCTTTTCCAGCACGGGCTTTCCGCTCTCCACGACGAAGGAAGCGCGTGTGGAAGCGGCGCCGTCTTTCGTGCTGACCTTGTCGAGCACCCTGTAATCTGCCCGCCAGCGCGCGGCATCAAGCGTATGCGCGACATAGCCACGCTGGGCGTTGAAGAATTTGAGATGCGGATTCGCCTGCATCAGCTTCGACGTCGATTTGGGTTGGGCCTCTCCATCTCCTCCCGAGGAAATCGACGTCGCAACAAATTCCACCCCGATATTGGCCGAAGCGGGATCGTCGAAATTCACCTTCAGCTCCGCCGCGCGATTGTGATGCACATCGCCGGCGAGAACCACCAGGTTGGCGAGCTTTGCTTCTTTCGCCGCGTCGAAAAGGCGTTTGCGCGCTGCCTCGGCGCCGTCCCACTTGTCCATATGCGTCTCGACAAGCGTCGAATCGGGATCGCGGTCGAAGCGCATCATCGGCACTTGCTGTGCGATCAGGTTCCAGCGCGCGGGCTTGCCAGCGAACCCCGAGAAGAGCCAGGATTCCTGCGCCTTGCCAAGCATGGTGCGGCGTTCATCCCGCGCATCGACGCAATATTTCCAGCCATCCCCGCAAGGCTGGGGATCCCGGTATTGCCTCGTATCGAGCATATCGACCTGAAGGAGATCACCCAGACGGAACCGGCGATAGGCAAGGATATCCGGTCCTTTCGGCATCTGCGCGGCGCGCAGCGGCGTGTGCTCGTACCATGCCTGGAAGGCCGCCGCCCGCCGCAGGGCGAAGGCGCGCTTTGAAACACCCTCGTATTCGCTGTCGAACCCCGCCCAGTTATTCTCGACCTCGTGATCATCGAAACTCGAAAGGAAGGGCGCCGCCGCGTGCGCCGCCTGCAAATCGGGGTCGAGCTTGTAGATTGCATAGCGCTGCCGGAAATCGTTCAGCGTCAGGCATTTTTCCGGCATGCCCGGCATATCGCGAGCGATGGGCACGGGCCGGCTCGCATCCGGTTTGATCGCCTTGTACTCGTAGATGTAATCGCCGTAATGGGCGACGAAATCCGGCCTTTCCTGCGCGATCGCGCGCCAGGCGGTGAAGAAGCCGTCCTCGTAGCGCTGGCACCCGGCGGAAACGAAGCGGATCGAAGCCGCCGCGCTGGGCACGGGAAAGGTCTTCGCGCGGCCAACCGGCGAGCGTATCCCCTCGATCGAGAAGCGGTAGAAATACTCACGCCCCGTCTCAAGCCCGCCGATTTCAACATGGATCGCGTGTGCCATCGCCGGTTTGGCAATGGCCTTGCCGCTGCGGACAGGCTTGAGGAAAGCCTCGTCGGCAGCCAGCTCCCAGGCGACCTCTACAGCGACGGGCGGCATTCCGCCCGCAGTCTTCAGCGGTGCCGGCGCGAGGCGGGTCCAGATGACGAAGCCATCCGCCGCCGGATCGCCGGAAGCGACACCGAGCGAAAACGGGTCCGCCTTGAAGAAAGGCTTGGCCCAGAGATGCTGCGAAACCGTGCTTTCCGTCAGAAAGAACCCTGCGCCAAGCCCCAGGGTCCGGATAACCTCCCGCCTATCGGGATTGATGAAACGGGCGATATCGATCGGCGTGAAAAGCGGCATGGGATTCTCCTCGGCGCGCGAGGAGACTAGCCACGATTCTTAACAATTTTTGTATCAGCCCAACCGTTTGAGCGCCTCATCAACCCGCGCGATGCGCGCTTCGGCCTCCGCCACGCGCTCGCGGTTTTCCTCGATCACTTCCTCCGGCGCGCGCGCCAGAAAATCCGGGTTGCCGAGCTTCCTCATCGTCCCCTCGATATCCTTGGCGAGCTTGTCGCGCTCGCCTGAAAGGCGCTTCTTCTCGGCCGCGAAATCGATGATCCCCGCCAGCGGGATGCATGCGACGACACCGCGCACGACGATCTGGACGCTCTGCGCCGGCGCTTCCGGCAGGAACTGCAATTCGGAGACGCGCGCGAGGCGACGCAGCACCTCGCCCGAAGCCTCGACGCGCGTTTTCACCGCGCCATCGAGGGCGATGAAAGCCAGCGGCGCCACGGTCGCGACCGGCACGTTCATCTCGGCACGCGCCGAGCGGATTTCGGTGATGAGATCGACGATGAAGCCGATTTCCGCTTCCGCTTGCGCCGCTTCGATGCCGACAGGGGCCGGCCAGGCTTCCATGCAAAGCAGGTTCGCGTTGGGCTTGCCCGCCTGTTCGGCATAGGCCGAGAAAAGCTCCTCGGTAATATAGGGCATGAACGGGTGCAGCATCGTCACGATGCGATCGAGCAGGAAGGCCGTGGTAGCGCGGGTCTCGTCCTTCGCCGCGCCATCAGCACCCTGAAGCGCGGGCTTGGCCAGCTCCACATACCAATCGCAGAAGGTGTTCCAGGTGAACTTGTAGGCGGCCAAAGCCGCCTCGTTGAAGCGATAGCCCTCGATGCCGGCGGAAATCTCGGCCAGCGCCTTGTCTGCCTCGCCGATGGCCCAGATGTTGAGCGGCTCCTTCACCGTGCGCGGATCGAAGCCATGGGCGCGGCGGCATTCGTTCATTTCGGCGAAGCGCGAGGCGTTCCACAGCTTGGTGCAGAAA
This sequence comes from Pseudomonadota bacterium, assembly GCA_020161575.1. Classification (GTDB taxonomy): domain Bacteria; phylum Pseudomonadota; class Alphaproteobacteria; order Rhizobiales; family Beijerinckiaceae; genus Rhabdaerophilum. The sequence continues at coordinate 610,875 of JAIUNR010000001.1, read as the reverse complement.
TTGCGATAGCCCTCGGCGGTCTTGACGCCGATCTTGGGGTCGCGCCCCTGCGCCGCGAAGGAGGCGATGGTGAAGCGCAGCGCATCGGCGCCGAGCTGGTCGATCACGACCAGCGGATCGAGCACGTTGCCGACGCTCTTGGACATCTTGCGTCCCTTTTCGTCGCGCACGAGGCCGTGGAGATAGACGGTCTCGAACGGCGCTTCGAGATCGAGCGCGGCCGAGGCCATCATCATGCGCGCGACCCAGAAGAAGAGGATATCCGCCGCCGTCACCAGCACCGAGGTCGGGTAGTATTTCGAGAGCTCCGGCGTTTCTTCCGGCCAGCCCAGCGTCGAGAACGGCCAGAGCGCCGAGGAGAACCAGGTGTCGAGGACATCGGAATCGCGGGTGATCGCGGCGCCGGCGCCCCATTTAGCATCGGCTTTCGCACGCGCCTCGGCTTCGCTTACGGCGATCACGTATTCGCCGTCCGGTCCATACCATGCCGGAATCTGATGCCCCCACCAGAGCTGGCGCGAGATGCACCAGGGCTGGATATTCTCCATCCAGCGGAAGAAATCGGCTTCCTTGTTGGCGGGCAGGATCTTCACCGTGCCGGCACGCACCCATTCCATCGCCTTCGCGGCGAGCGGGGCGACATCGACATACCATTGATCGGTGAGCCAGGGCTCGATCGGCACGCCCGAGCGGTCACCATGCGGCACCTGCTGGAGATGCGGCTCGATCTTGCGAAGACGGTTCGTCGCCTCCATCATCTCGACCACGCGCAAGCGGGCCTTGAAGCGCGGCATGCCGTGCAACGCGCGCGTTTCATCCGGGATTCCTTCGAAAGCAGCATCGGAAAGGTCGATCACCCCTTCCCGGCCCATCATGTTGGTGACGGCGAGATCGCGCCTTTTGCCCACCTCGAAATCGTTGAAATCATGCGCGGGCGTGATCTTCACCGCGCCGGTGCCCTTCTCGGGATCGGCATATTCATCCGCGACGATGGGGATCTCACGGCCAACCAGCGGCAGCACCGCCTTCCTGCCGATGAGATGCTTCAGCCGTTCGTTTTCGGGATGCACCGCGATGCCGGTATCGCCCAGCATCGTCTCCGGCCGGGTGGTCGCGACGGTGATATAGGTCTCGGGGTTTTCCGCATCGTAGGTCTCGCCGGCGATGGGATAATCAAAATAGTAGAGATGCCCGCCCGGCTCGCGCTCCAGGAGCTTGCCGAGCGCCGCAGCATCGAAAGGCTTCGGGTTTCCTTCCTTGTCCAGTTCTCCCCTGGCCCACGCAAAGCTGCCCTTGACCTCCTTCTGCTCGACCTCGAGATCCGAGATCGCGGTCAGCAGCTTGGGGTCCCAGTTGACGAGGCGCTTGGCCTTGTAGAGCAGGCCCTTGTCGTTGAGCGCGTTGAAGAAGGCGATCACGGCCCGCTGCATCTGGCCGCTCTCGCCATCCGCGCGATTGCCCATGGTGAAGCGCTCGCGCGACCAATCGCACGAAGCGCCGAGCCGCTTGAGCTGGTTGACGATGGTGCCGCCGCTTTCTTCCTTCCAGGTCCAGATCTTGTCGAGGAATTTGTCGCGGCCAATCACGTGGCGATCCGGCTCCTTGCGCTCGGCCATCTGGCGCTCGACCACCATCTGCGTGGCGATGCCGGCGTGATCGGTGCCCGGCTGCCAGAGCACATCCTTGCCCTTCATGCGCCAGTAGCGGCAAAGGACATCCTGCAACGTGTTGTTGAGCGCATGGCCCATATGCAGCGAGCCGGTGACATTCGGCGGCGGGATGACAATGGTGAAGGCTTCCGCGTTGCCACGTCCGGGCGCGCCAGCCCTGAACGCGCCCGATTTCTCCCATTCCGCATTCACGCGGGTTTCGATCGATTGCGGGTCGAAAGTCTTGTCCATCTCGCTCACACCGTCAGCCCTGCGACGCAAATTGCCGCGCAGCCTGTTTCTCAAACATGAAAAAGGGCGCCAGCGCGGCGCCCGGTCGATTTCGTGTAAAACGCTCAAATCCGCGATTCAAGCGGCAATGCCCGCAAGGCGGGCGATCAACCGCGCGAAACGCGCTCGATCTCCGCCTTGACCATCTTCTCGACGATGCCGGGAAGGTGATCGTCAAGCCAGCCGCGCAGCATCGGACGCAGGAGTTCGGCCACGACATCTTCCAGCGAACGGCCCGGCGCGGGCAGCGGGGTATTGCGCGAAAGCGTCTGGAAAGCCTGCGCCACCAGCGAGCCGGTATTCTCGGAAATGATGCGCTCTTCGAGCTGGGCGACATTGTGGATGGGCGCGGCGGCGGGTTGCGGCATCGGGGCGGGCTCCAGCATCACTTCCGGTACGGGAACCGGAGCCGGCTCAAGCGCAACTTCCGGCACCGGCTCGGGGGCGGGCTCTTCCATCACCGAAACTTCCTCGGGAACGCTGGCAACCACCGCGACCTCGGCCAGATCGAGCACATCCTCGTCCTCGGCGGGCGCCGGTTCCGGCTCTTTCTTGGCCGCCGGCTTCTTGGGCGCCGGCTCGTCCTTCTTGGTGCCGAGGCTGTCATCCGCGATGATCTTGCGGATGGAAGCAAGGATCTCCTCCATGGACGGTTCGTTGTCGTCCTTGATCTCCTGCGCGGCGCCGGCTTTGGCGGACATGAAGAGCTCCGTTCCTTGCAATTTCGTGCGACAAAACCCGCCATTTCCGATGGCGGGACCCAAATACCTTCGACGGAGAAAGAATCACTCGCCGCTTATCGCGAGTATGGCAGCACGGAGGTGCGGATCAAGCAACGCCGTGCATATGCCGGAAGAGACTGGGGAAAATTACTTCAATTCCCGCTGGGCGTGCGCAAACCGAGCCAGCTGTCCTTGACCTGCTCGTAATGGACCTTGGGGTCATAGGCCGCGATCTTGAGCCCGAGCGTACGCCCGGAGAGCTGGCCGGTAGCCGCGAGCAGCGAATAGGAGGCGACAACGCGGTCGCGCTGCGCCGTAACCTGCGCGACACGGGCATTGAGCAGTTCCTGCTGGGCGTTGAGGACATCAAGCGTGGTGCGCTGCCCCACGCGCGCTTCTTCCTTGACGCCATTGAGCGCGATTTCCGCCGCAGCGACCTGCGCGGCAGCCCCCTCGATCTGGAAGCCCGTCGCCTGGATCAACGCCCAGGCCGAGACGACCGCCGCGACGACACGATCGCGCGCGGAATCAACCTGCAACTGCCGCTCGCCAAGGGTTTCCTTCGCCGCACGGGTGCGCGAATAGGCAGAGCCGCCGTCGTAAAGCGGAATGGAGACCTGCCCCACGATGGAGGCGGAACTGCGCCGGTCCTTCTCGACCTGCGTGTCATAGCGGCGGGAAAGATTGCCCTGTACGGTCACGGTCGGCAGAAGCTCTCCCTCCACCACCTTGATCTGGAGGGTCTGCACATCGACGCCGTGCAAGGCGGCGGCGATCGCCGGGTGGTCCTGCAGGGCGCGATTCACAGCCTCGCCTTGCGATTTCGGCAGGCGCGAAAGGGAATAGGGCTGGACGGGCGCAAGCTTCTTCGGATCGAGCCCGAGCACCTGCTTGAAGCGCGCGATGGAAGCCTGAAGATTGGATCGGGAGAGCGCAAGCTCAGAGCGCGAGCCGGCGAGACGCGCCTCGGATTGCGCCACATCCGTCCGCGTCACCTCGCCGACATTGAAGCGATCCTTGGTCTGGCGGACCTGCTCCATCAGCACGTTGACGTTGTTTTGCCTCAGATTCAGAATCGCCGTGTCACGCACAACGTTCATATAGGCGTTCACGCCGTCGAGGAGGGTGTTCTGCTCGGTGTTGCGCAGCGTCTCGCGCGCGGCGAGCACGCTCGATTCCGCCGCGCCGATGCCGGCCGAGATCCGTCCGCCGGCATACAGCGTCTGGGTGACGGTCAGCCCCACCCCACCGGGGAAAAGCTCCGTATGGCCACGCCGGCCTGGCGATTTCGAGTCGATGGAATTGGCGCCGATATCACCGGTCGCGGAGACTTTCGGGCGGCCTGCGGCCTTGGCGGTCGGTACGCTCTCATCGACACCGCGCGTATTCGCGCGCGCCGCATTCAGGTCGGGGTTGACACGATAGGCATTCGCAAGCGCCGAATTCAGGTCCTGTGCCCGAGACACGCCTGACCAGCCAAGTCCACTCAGAACAGCGATTCCGAAAAGAAAAGATCTGGAACGAACCACGAGACACCCGACATCAAGTTGCAATAAGCGCAAGAATGCGCCGGCAAGAACGAAATAAGGCCGCACCCAATGGACACTTCTAGCGCCGTGTTCCTGGATGTAAACCTTCCGTTAGGAAAGCGCCCTGCTCATCCCACGGTTTTGGTATCCAGTGCGGCGCAAAGGCGACACTCGTGACGAAATGACGAAAAACGTCAAAACATGAAAACTGGTTCGGCGGAGAATCCCGGCAGGATGCTTGTCTGCGCGTCGAAAACACGCTTTGCGCCCACCACGCCATTCGCCTTGAGATAAACCATCGCGCGCGTGACGCCGCCATCACGCCGGAAAATGCCAAGGCGTCCGCCTTCGGCCAACAGCGGAAAAAAGCCCCGCGGCTCAAGCTCGCTGGCGCCACTGACGAGAATCACATCGAAGCCCGCCCCGCCGATCTTCACGCCTGCCTCGGCGGAAATGCCGGGCTGCGCGGGCAGGATCGTCACCGACGTCCCCGCCTGCGCCAACGCCTTCCGGGCAAGCTCGACATTCGCCCCATCGCTCTCGGCGAAAGTGACATGCAGCCCCATCGCCGCCAACAACGCGGCGGGATATCCGGTACCGCTCATCACATCGAGCGCGCGTTCGCCTGCCCTAGGGGCCAGCGCCTGGATAAGCCGCGCGAGCGCAAGCGGAAGAAGAAGAGGCCGTTCGCCCTGCCCTTCGCCCACGCGCAGATGGCCGTCGGAATAGGCGATCGCCTGATCCTTTTCAGCCACGAACATTTCGCGCGGTACGGAATCAAAAGCCGCGAGCGTCTCGGCGCTTGTGACATCGAAGGTGCGGATCTGGTTATCCACCATCACGCGGCGGGCCAGATGGGGCTGGGCGTATTGCATATCGGTCATTTCCGGCTTCCTGATCAGCAAAGCGGAGGCGCGCGCTCGCGCAGGCATGCATCGCTTCTGCGCGAGCGCGGCGCGGAAAGCAAGCGCTCAAAACGCCCGGCCAAGCACACCAGAGCGGTACAAGCCAAATCGGATCACCGCAGTGTCACGACATTCGTTTCCTCATCCTGTGCGAAGAGGAACTCGAACTCCTTGTCGTATTCCGTATCCTGCGTCTTGCGGGCGACAGAGAGCGCCGAGCGCAACTGCTCGTTCTCCGCCAGCAATTCGGAAATACGATTCTGGAGCTTGGCTGTCGTGTCCGCGATACCCGTCTCGATATTCTGGACAGAATCGTTGACCGACCGCAGCTTGAGCGAAAGGCTGGAATTTTCCGAACGCAGCAGATCGAGCTCCAGCTCGACCTTGCGGCGAGATTCCACCTCGGCGGCGAGCAAGGTGCTCGACGAAGCGGATTGCTCCGAAGCCGCCGAGACCTGCCCACGCAGATCCGAAGCCTCGCGCTGGGCCGATTCGAGCGCCAGTGTCAGGCGGCCGATCTCGCGATCCCGCTCCGCCCGCTCGCGGCGGGCCACGGAGAGCTGGCGGGTTTCCTCATGGAAGCGCGAACGCACCTCCTGCAAGGTCCGCTCGACGAATTCATACCGCGCGCGCGAGGCGTCGATCTTCGATTCGTACGCGAGCTGGCTTTCCTCGCGCTCCTTGGTGAGCTGCTCGTTCTCCGCACGGAGGTTACGCGCCGCGTTGCGTTCGCGCACCAGGGCAGCCGAAGCGAAGGAGAGCTTGTCTGTCGTGGATTTGAGCGATGCCTCGAGATCGGCGACCATCTTCGCCGTTTCCTCGATCCGGTCCATCTGCTTCTGGTTGGTCGCCTGAAGCGTGGCGCTGAGATTCTCGTGGTCGGCGAGCTTGTCCACGGTGGCGATCAGCTCGGCCTTGAGCGTGACGACATCGTCCTCGACCTGCACCTTCGCCTTGCGCAGATGCTCGAACTCCGCCTCCAGCGCCTCCTTGGCGACGACGGTTTCACGCAGCAGCGGCTCGACACGCCCGAGACGGGCGGAAAGATCGGCATTTTCCTGCCGGATCGCGGAGAGATTCGCCTCGGAAGCCGCAAGCTGCTCACGCAGCGAGACCGTGTTGCTTTCCTCGGATTTGAGGGAGAAGGCCTGCCGCTCCGCATCCGCCTTGATTCGCCCGAGATCGGTCGCGAGCGCGGCCGCCTTGCGCTGTTCGGCCGCGAGACCGCTTTCCAGCACCTCGACGCGGTTGCGCAGCAGCGCCATGGATTTCAGTGCATTCTCGATCGGGTTCATCACCAGCCGGAAACGTTCCGGCAGGCGCCCCACTTCCGCGAGGGTCGCCTCGAAATCGTCGAGATTGACGCGGACCGTTTCCGCAGCGACGCCGAGCGCGCGCGGATCGAGAAGCCGCAGCATGCGCACATCCGCCGGAAGCTGCTTCTGTTCCTCGGGGGAAACGAGATCGATCGCGTCGTCCCGGCCCCGCGTGTCGCGATTCTTCTTGAGGAATTCCCAGTTCATCGCACGACCCCCATGCGCGGATGCGCGTTCGCTTCCCTCGGAAGCATGTCCGCTCAAGAGGTAGCAGAGCTTGCCGGTCATCCGCAACTGGAGCAGCGTATAATGGCTGTTCGGCAGGCAAAAACCGGCGAAACTTCCCACAAGTTTCAGCTCGCTTGCGCCTGCAAACGGGTTGAGCGCACCCTCATGCGACCAAAAGGGTCGCACGAATTCGAATCAAGGGAAGAAAGAGTGGCTCCTCGAGCTGGACTCGAACCAGCGACCATTCGATTAACAGTCGAACGCTCTACCAACTGAGCTATCGAGGAATGAGGGCTGGCGTTTAGCAAAATCACCGGCCGATGCAAACCCTTTCTTGCGCCATGCGCGAAAAAAAATGGGGCCCTGAACTTCCCCCCCGTGGAAAGACAAAAAAACGCGGCTTTCCTGCCGAGGTCTCTTGCCGGGGGCATCATGGGCGGGCTATAGGCCCTCTTCCGATCGCGAGGCCTCGTGGCGGAGTGGTTACGCAGAGGACTGCAAATCCTTGTACGGGGGTTCGATTCCCTCCGAGGCCTCCAATTTCCCCGCCCCGCGCAAACGTTCTTTCCCTTTCCTTCGGGAACGGTTGACGCTGCGTTTGCTGCTGCGATGATGCCCTCCCCCGAGGAACAGACCTCATCTGCAGGACGCATCGCATGCCACACGAAGCCGTCACGCCGGAGAGGCTGGCCCGGATGATCGATCAGGGGCGCGGAACAATCCCGGCGGATCTCGTGATCCGCGGCGGCACAATTCTCGATCTGGTGACCGGCGATCTTCTGGCCGGAGACGTCGCCATCTGCGGCGAGCGGATTGTCGGCACGGGCGGGCGCTACGAAGGCTCCCGAATCATCGAGGCAGCGGGAAAGATCATCGTCCCCGGCTTTATCGATACGCATCTGCATATCGAGAGTTCGCTGGTCACGCCGGCGGAATTCGACCGTTGCGTGCTGCCCCACGGCGTGACGACCGCCATCTGGGACCCGCACGAAATCGCCAATGTGCTGGGGCGCGCGGCGCTGCGCTACGCGCTCGATGCCGCCTCGGCGACCATCATGGATATCCGCCTCAATCTCTCTTCCTGCGTGCCGGCGACACCTCTCGAAACGGCGGGCGCGCGGCTGGCGGTCGAAGACCTCCTGCCCTTCGCGGATCACCCGAAGGTCATCGGCCTCGCCGAGTTCATGAATTTTCCCGGCGTGCTGGCGAAGGACCCGGAATGCCTCGCCAAGCTCTCCGCCTTCCAGGGGCGGCATATCGACGGTCACGCTCCCCTGCTCGGCGGGCGCGATCTCGATGCCTATTGCGCCGCCGGAATCCGCACCGATCACGAGGCGACAAGTGCGCGGGAGGCGCGCGAGAAACTCGCCAAGGGCATGGGCGTGCTGGTGCGCGAGGGATCGGTCTCGAAGGATCTGCACGCGCTGCTGCCGCTGATCACGCCGGATCACGCCCCTTTCATGGCCTTCTGCACCGATGACCGCAATCCGCTCGATATCGGCGAGGAGGGCCATCTTGATTTCCTGATCCGCACGGCGATCGCGCAGGGCGCGCGCCCGCTCGATGTCTATCGCATGGCTTCGATTTCCGCCGCACGGCTGTTCGGTTTGCGTGATCGCGGACTTGTCGCGCCGGGCTGGCGGGCGGATCTCGTCCTGCTCGACGATCTCGAGGCCTGCTGCGTTTCCGGCGTCATCGCCGGTGGGCGGGTGGTTGACGACGCCCTCTTCGCGGGCCGGCCCACCATCGCGCCTGTCGGTCGGCACAGCGTGAAGGCGCCTGCGCTGGAAGCTGCGGATTTCATGATCAGCGGCAGCGGCGAAAACAGGCCGGTGATCGGCGTCCTGCCGGGCAAGATCATCACCGAACATCTGCGCTTCGATCTGCCTTCGCGAGAAGGCTTTGTCGGCTGCGATCTCGCCCGCGACATCGTGAAGGTCGCGGTGGTCGAACGCCACGGTAAGAACGGCAATATCGGACGCGGCTTCGTCAAGGGATTTGGGCTCAAAGGCGGCGCGATCGCCTCCTCCGTCGGCCATGACAGCCATAACCTCACGCTCGTGGGCGTAGACGAGGTGGATATGGCGCTGGCGGCCAATCGCCTCGGCGAGATCGAAGGAGGATTCGTCGTCGCGGCGCGAGGGCGCATTCTCGCGGAAATCGCGCTGCCCGTGGCCGGCCTCATGAGCATAGAAAGCTTCGAGCATGTGCGCGAGAGGCTGGTCGCGCTGCGCGCGGCGGCGAAAAGCCTCGGCGTAACCTTGCAGGAGCCCTTCCTTCAGGTCGCCTTCCTGCCCCTGCCGGTGATTCCGCATCTCAAGATCACGGATCTCGGCATGGTCGATGTCGACCGCTTCTCGCTCATATCGTGAAGTTTGAAAGAAAAATGGTGGGGGAAGTAGGACTCGAACCTACGAAGGCTTAGCCAGCGGATTTACAGTCCGCCCCCTTTGCCGCTCGGGACATTCCCCCATACGCGAGAACCGGGAGAACCGGCGCGCGAGGCGGCGTTATGGATAAGCGCAGGCATGGTGTCAACGCCAAACAAGCATGCCGCGCAAAGAAAATCCCCTCGTGGCTCACTTGCCTAGGTTGCATGCACGGCCGTGCATCGACAAAGCGCCGGCAAGGCCCTAAGCGATGGCATGGATTTCTTCCGGCCAGCATGCCGGATCGACAAGAGAAAGCGCCGGGAACATGAAACCGCCCCGCCCCTATTCCCCGCTCGAAAACAGGCCCGGCGCCGAGGCGCGCAAACCATGGGAGAAAACCGGAAAGCCCGAGAAATCCGGTCACCTCAAGGATAAGTCCCGCTTCGCGCCCAAGCCGAAAGCCGCCAAACCCGCCTTGCCGGAGGATACGGATGTCCTCTACGGCATCCACAGCGTGCACGAGGCGCTGGCGAACCCGAAGCGGAAATTCCGCCGCCTTCTTGTGACCGAAAACGCGCTGGCGCGACTGACGGAGGATGGTGCCCCGCCGCCTGCCGGGCTCGCTGCGGACATCGTCAAGCCCGAGGTGATCAACAAGCTGCTTCCGGCGGATGCGGTGCATCAGGGCGCCTATCTCGAAGCCGAACGCCTGCCGATGCTCCGCCTTGAAAAGCTGCCGCAGGACAAGATCATCGTTGCGCTCGATCAGGTAACAGATCCGCACAATGTCGGAGCCATCCTGCGCTCCTGCGCGGCTTTCGGCGTCGGCGCGATCGTGACAACCTTCCGCCACAGCCCGGAGATCACCGGCGTGCTCGCCAAGGCGGCCTCCGGGGCGCTGGAACATGTGCCCTTCGCCGGGGTTACCAATCTCGGGCGTGCGCTCACCGAACTCAAGGACGGGGGCTATCAGATCATCGGTCTTGATTCGGAAGCGCCGGAGGAAATCCATTCGCTTGCCCCGAAACTACCGCTGGTGCTGGTGCTGGGTGCCGAGGGGCGCGGGCTGCGCCAATCGACGCGCGCGCTCTGCGACCATCTCGCGCGGCTGGAGCTGCCGGGCGCGATCAAGAGCCTCAACGTCTCCAACGCGGCCGCAATCAGCCTTTACGCGGTCCATCGCGCGATCGGCGCTGCATGACCCGATTCTTCGCGAAGCGGGATGCCTGCGAGGGAAAGAAGCGGCGAAAATACCGACATCGTGAATTGGCGTGCCGGAAGCACGCAAGGTGTTGCGCATGGGCGCAAAATCAGGGATAGAGACCGCCATGCCGGCGTAGCACAGCGGTAGTGCAGCGGTTTTGTAAACCGAAGGTCGGGAGTTCGATCCTCTCCGCCGGCACCACGCGCATCAAAGCGCTCGCAATCGCGCCCAAACGGGCCGGATGAAGAGAAATCCCAAACCTGTCCGCACCGCGAGCCGCTCGATGAGAAGTGGCCCCAGTATTCCCGCCAGCATGGCGCTGAAGGCGATCCAGCCGGGATGAAGCCATGGCGCGAGGCGCTCGAGCCCTTCGCGCGTGATCGCCATGGGAATGACGAAAGCGAGATAGATGGCGAGCGAGTGGCGTCCGCAATAGCGCAGCCACCCGGTCAAGGGCAGCCTTGTCATCAACGCCGCGAAGGTCGTCACCGCGACGGCACCCGCCAGTCCGAGCAGCAGCGGCATGAATGGCGCGCCCGCCACGCCTTTGGCAAGCAGCAGAGTGTGAAAAGCAGCCCAGACAGCCAGCAGGGCCAGCGCACCCTTCGGCTGGCGCATTGCCCAGGCGGCGATCCCGCCGATCCATGCGGCGCCGAGATAGCCCGCCAGGAAAAAGATCAGGAACAGGGTGAAACTGTCGAAGGCGGTAGAGGGCGTCATCTCGGCGCTCAGCGCGTAATCGCCACCGGAGAGATAACGGGCGGCAAAAAGATGGAGGAACAGCGCGACCGCCAGAACCGGCAGCGCCGCCCTGCCCCGCGCCGCGCGCGCGACCAGCATGAAAGCCGGCAGGATGTAGATGAACCAGAGTGTCGAGAAGGGTTCTATCAACCCCTTGAGCACCGCCATGGCGAAGGCGGAGGGCGCTGTGATTCCGAGCGCCGCCGCTTTCACTGCCAGCACGATCACAAGCCAGAGGACGTAGAAATAGAGGTAATGGAGCACGCGCCGATCAAGGAAGGCGCGCCAGTCGAGCCGTACGATTCCCGCCGCGAGAAACCCGGAGAGCAGGAAAAAATCCGGCATGCGGAACGGCTTCGTCCAGCCGACAACCGCATGGACAAAGCTGGTATCGCCCGGTCGGAGTTCAACGCCGAGCGCGGAATGCATCATCACGACAAGGATGATGCAGATCCCCTTGGCCAGATCAACCCAATGCAAAGGTGAGCGCGGCTCCCCTTGTGCTCGCGCCTTCACATTCTCCCCCATGGCAGGCTCGGCTATTCAGCGGCAAGCGGCTGGCCGGCAGGACGGTCGTTCTCACCCTGCCCACATGCGGCATTCTCGCGCGCCTTCAGCTTGTGCCCGACCTCGGCGATCGCCACGATCGCGGGCAGCAGCTCGGCGCCGAGATCGGTAAGGGCATATTCGACCGAGGGCGGCGAGGTCGGCATGACCTCGCGCCGCAGGACGCCGGCTTTTTCCATCTCCCGCAGACGGGTCGAGAGCATTTTCGGCGAGATGCCGGGCATGTCGATCCGAAGCTCACCGAAGCGTCGCGGTCCGCCTGACAGATACCAGATGATGTTGGGTGTCCAGGCGCCGCCGATCAGCGCCATGCAGCTGGCAACCACGCATTTGGGCGGTGGGGCGGAAGAACGGTTCTTGCGGATCTTGAGCGCCATTTCCTCACCTTATGGCCAAGCCCCGTCGGAGCCAATCGCAGGTTACCAATCGGTAACGCGAAACAGCAAGTAACAAAAAGAAATCAGCTACACAAACGGAATCATAGCGCTAGGTTCCACCCGTCGCACAAACCTCAAGGGATTACCCATGAAACTCTACTATTCTCCCGGCTCCTGCTCGCTCGCCTCCCACATCACGCTGAAGGAAATCGGCAAGCCGCACGAGATCGAAAAGGTCGACATCAAGGCGAAGAAAACCGAGAAGGGCGCGGATTTCTGGGCGATCAACCCCAAGGGCTATGTCCCGGCGATCGAGGTTGCGCCCAGCCAGGTCCTGACGGAAGGCGCCGCGATTCTCCAGCATCTGGCCGACAGCAACCCGGAGGCCAAGCTTGCCCCTGCCGCCGGCACGTTCGAACGCGCGCGGCTCAACGAATGGCTGACCTTCATCTCCTCCGAATTCCATAAAGCCTTCGTGCCGCTCTTCAACCCTGCCAGCAGCGATGACGCGAAGGTCGGCGCGCGCGCCAATGTCGAGAAGCGTCTCGCTTTCCTCGACAAGACAATCTCCGATGGCCGCACCTATCTCACAGGCAAGGATTTCACGATTGCGGACGCTTATGCCTTTGTCGTGACCAACTGGACGAATTTCGTGGGTATCCCGCTCGATCCGTATCCGAACCTCAAGGCCTATCAGGGCCGGGTCGCCGGCCGTGCCGCGGTTCAGGCCGCGATGAAGGCTGAGGGGTTGTTGGCAGCGTGACACAGGCGTCCTCGCTTGACCCGCGCTTCGAAGAGATACTGGCGGCTTGCCGCCAGTATCTCGACGGCCTTCACCACAGCGACACGGCGCGGCTGAGACAGGTTTTCCATCCGGCCGCGCTCTATGCCTGCGCGTCGGAGGGCCGCCTGACCCATATGACGATGGAAGCCTATTTCCCCATGGTCGACCGGCGCCCTTCTCCGGCCAGCCGCAACGAGAGCCGCGCCGGAGAGCGCATCGTCTCGATCGAGTTCGCCGGGCCGGTCACAGCCTTTGTCCGGCTCGAATGTTCCATCGCCGAGAAGGCTTTCACGGACCTGCTGACTTTCGTGCATCTCGATGGTCGCTGGCAGATCATCGCCAAGGTCTTCCATTTCGAGATCACGCCTGCCGCCGCTTCGTAAGAGGCGAGGAGCAGCGCAAACAAAAACCGCCGGGTTTCCCCGGCGGTTCGCAATTTCTCACGGATAGCGGGCTCAGGCGGCCCGGACATCCTGAAGGAAGGTGGAGACCACGCCCTTGAGCGATTCCGCCTCGCTCGCGACAGTCTGGGCCGCCCCGGCGACTTCGCCGGAGGTTTGCCGGCTGGACGTAGCACGCGCTTCGGCGTCGCGAATGGCGCTGGCGCCTTCGGCGGAAGAGCGAGCCGCCTCGTTGACGTTATCGCTGATCGTGCTGATCGCGCTCGACTGTTCCTCGACCGCCGAAGCCACCGAAGTCGCGATCGAGCTCATCTCCGACAGGATCCCGCCGATATGGCCGATGGCTTCCGAGACATCGCCGGAAGCCGCCTGAATCGAGGTGATGCGCTGGACGATCTCTTCCGTGGCTTTTGCCGTCTGGCTCGCCAGCGCCTTGACCTCCGAGGCGACGACCGCGAAGCCCTTGCCGGCCTCTCCGGCGCGCGCCGCTTCGATCGTGGCGTTGAGGGCGAGCAGATTGGTCTGCCCAGCGATGGAGCGGATGAGTTCCACCACGTCGCCGATCTGATCGGCTTCGGAGGCCAGTTCGCCCATCATGGATGTCGCGCGGCGCGATTGCTGGACAGCGCGGTCCGCCACCTCGGTCGAGCGTACGGCCTGACGGGAAACCTCGTCGATGGATTTCGACAATTGCTCGGCCGCCACGGCAACGGAGGAAACCTCGCGCGAGGCGATCGCCGTCGCGTTACCCGCGACCTCGGCCTGGCTGGTCAGCGCCCGCGAATCCGCGTCGAGCGTCTGGGAGGCGTTGCGCATCTTGTCCGCGCTGTGCTCAAGATGCTGCAAGGCTGACTCGATGGAAGCACCGAACCCCGCGATCGCCTGTTCGACCAGGCGTGCGCGCTCGAGGCGCAAGGCCGCCTCTTCCTCTGCCGTCCTCGCCAGCATCGCGCGTTCCTCGATCGATGCCTGGAAGACGCGAAGCGCGTGGCTCATGCCGCCAATCTCGTCGCGGCGGTCGAGATAGGGGATCTCGACATTGGCCTCGCTATTGGCGACGCGGCCCATGGCATTCGCCAGTCGGGAAAGCGCCACGCCGAGGCTGCGCCCGATCAACACGATCATCGCGATGGATGCGAGTGCCGCAAGCGTGGCCGCCGCAATCATGAAACGGGATGACAGTTGATCAGCTTTGGCGCTCTCGCGGCGAGCCTGGATCTGCCGGGCCTCGGCGCGCTCACGCAGCGCGGCTGTCGCGACAGCACCCCGCTTGGCGAGCGCAAGCGTTTCATCCCTCAGGACTTTCTCATCCGAGATCCCTTTGCGCCATGCCTCGAAAATGGCCTTCTGCTTGTTCAGGGATTCGAACAGCATTTCCGCCTGCGCTTTATCGAAATCCGCCGCCTCAAGCTTGGAGGTCAGGCCGGAGCGCATGAACTCGATACGGGTTTCCAGCCGCGAATCGCGCTTCCAGCGGTAACGCAGCTCGATGCCGCGCAGATCGGCATAGGTCATGGCAAGCGAGCGGAAATTCTCGTGGGTTGATACGGCACCCTCGAAAAGCGCCGCCAGCACCTCGGTCATCTTGTCGAGATCCTCGGTCAAGCCCTCGTCGCTGCTGCGCCCGACGAGGCGCACCTGCTCGACAAGCTTCGCGAAACTTGCGCGGACCTTGGCCTGGGTCTCGCTCACCCCGGCCGCGCCCTCGCGCACCTGCGGGTCCTTAGAGGATTTAAGGGTATCGAGGGCCTTGTTCGCATCGTCGAGGCCGCTAAGGATCTCGTTCTCCACCGCCTCCGTGCGGCTTTCGAGATAACCCGCGATCCGTGAATTGGCCAACGAGAAGGACGAATTAACGATATCGATCTGGTCGAAATCGTCCGAAGCCGCCTTGTAGCGCAGCTCCGCCTCCTGCACGACCGAATTGGAATACCCATTCAGGGCAACCGTCAGGCCCAGCCCCACAAGAGGGCCCAGAGCGATCAATGCAATTTTCCACGTAACCGAACGACCAAACCGCCCGAAAGCGCCACCAGCTTTACCAGATGACATCAATGCCCCCTAGGATATGCCGCGCCATTCTTGTCGCGCCATCGAATACAAACAGAGCGCATAGTTACAAGGAATGCTAAAAAAGGAATGAATGCCCGGACCCTTCTGCGTAGATGCCGGGCCGCGCTTGCAAAAGCGTGAATTGATTTCACGATCGCCCACGCTAGTTTCCTTACCCGCGGGGAACAAGGATGAACCTGTTTCGGTGGCCAATGCCGAACAACCGCCCATAAAAGGAGAATGCCATGTCCATTTCTCGTCGCCATATGCTCGCGGGGCCGAGCCTTGCCGGCGCAGCGCTGATTGCCGCGCCAGCGCTTCTCACCGGCGTTTCCGTGCCGACCCTCGCCAAGGCACCGCTAGCCACCGGGCCGGCCCTTTCCTTCCATCGCTTCAAGCTGGGCGATTTCGAAATTACCGCGCTCCATGACGGCGAGGCGCAGCGTCCGCTCGACGCCGCTTTCGTCAAGAACGCGCCGCTCGATGATGTGAAGAAGGCATTGGCAGCCAATTTCCTTCCGACGGACAAGCTCACCCTCACCTTCACGGCCCTGCTGGTCAATACCGGCTCGAAGCTGGTGCTGATCGATACCGGTTTCAACGACAATGGCGGGCCGAGCATGGGGCGCATCGCCGGGGCGATGAAGGCGGCCGGTATCGATCCGGCGGCGGTCGATGCGGTGATCCTCAGCCATTTCCATGGCGATCACCTCCAGGGCGTGCGCGCGAAGGATGGCAAGCTGGTCTACCCCAATGCCGAGATCATGGTGCCGGAGGCCGAATGGGCGTTCTGGATGGACGACGCCAAGATGGCCGCCGCGCCCGAGGGCATGAAGGGCGCGTTCCAGGGCGTTCACCGGGTTCTCAAGCCCAGTGCCAATGATGTGAAGCGCTTCAAATGGGGCGACGAGGTGGTGACCGGCATCACCGCGATCGAGGCTTCCGGCCATACGCCGGGCCACACGGCCTTCGCCATCGCCTCGGGCAACCAGAAGATGCTCTATGTCGCGGACATCACCAATTCCCCGGTGATCTTCGCCGCCAACCCGGATTGGCAGATCCTCTTCGACATGGACGGCGCGAAGGCCGTGGCGACGCGCAAGCGCATCCTCGACATGGCCGCGACGGACAAGCTGCGGGTGTCCTTCTATCACGCCTCCTTCCCCGCCTCGGGCTATATCGCCAAGGAAGGCGCGGGCTACCGCTTCGTGCCCGCCCATTGGTCATGACCATCAGGGGCTGACATGATCACGGGCAAGGCGGATTGCCGCCTTGCCTTTTTCCCGGCAGAGAGCACAAGGTGGTTCAAACCGGAACCGGCTTCATGTCCCAGAGCACCAGCGCCCCGCCCCGCCTCGCCTTCATCGCTTCCGGCACGGACGAAGCCCAGCTAGCGGCGCGCCGTCTCTCGCGTTTCTATGGCGAAGTCGCGCCCGAGGATGCCGATGTCATCGTCGCGCTCGGCGGCGACGGGTTAATGCTGCAGACGCTTCATCGCTTCCTCGGGACGGGAAAACCCATCTACGGGATGAATCGCGGCTCCGTCGGCTTCCTGATGAACGAGTTCCACGAGGACAGGCTGATCGAGCGGATACAAGCGGCGGAACGATCGGTCGTCCACCCGCTGAACATGCGCGTGCGCGACGCGCATGGCGCGACGACCGAGGCACGGGCGCTCAACGAAGTTTCACTCCTGCGCCAATCCTATCAGGCCGCAAAACTCGAAATCTCGATCAACAAGCGCGTCCGCCTGCCCGAATTGGTGGCGGACGGCGTGCTGGTCGCGACCCCGACCGGCTCGACGGCCTATAACTTCTCTGCCAACGGGCCGATCCTGCCGCTCGACGCCCCGCTGATCGCGCTGACGCCGATCTCGACCTTTCGCCCACGGCATTGGCGCGGCGCCCTCCTGCCGGACAAGACAACGATCTCCATCCGCGTGCTCGAAGCCGAGAAACGCCCTGTCTCGGCGGTGGCCGATCATTTCGAGGTGCGCGACGCCGCCGAGATCCATATCGCGATGGATCGCAAGACCGATCTCGTCATGCTGCACGATCCCGGCCATTCGCTGGAAGAGCGGATCCTGCGCGAGCAATTCGGGCATTGACGCGCAAGCGCGCGGCAGCCCTATGAATCGAGCGCGATCAGCCGACGCATGGCGATAACGCCGAAAACAGGGCCAAGCGCCATGATCGCAAGCGTCGCAGGCCAACCGAGCGCCTCCGCAACCAGCGGCGTGAACTGCACCGTGAAGAAGGTCAGCGCGAAACCGAGCGCGGTTTGCAGCGTCATGAGACTGCCGGCCTGATCCGGCGGCGCGGCATCCGCGACCAGCGCCGAGAATTGCGCTGAATCCGGGATGATCGTGATCCCCCACACGATGGCGAGCGGCATCACCAGCCAGACGGGCCCGCCGAAACTCGCCGCGACCGCCAGCGCGGCAAGTGCGCTCGCCATCATCGATCCCATCGCTACCTGCGCCTTGCCGATCCGGTCCGCGAGATGCCCGCCGGCAAGGCAGGCGAACGCGCCGCCCGCGATGGCCAGGAAAGTCGTCAGGCGCCCAAGCCAAGCCGCATCGATACCCTGGCGCAGCGAATAGGAAGCGGTCAGGGCAGCGGCGAGCCACGCCCACATCGCGTAGAGCTCCCACATATGGCCGAGATAACCGGCATAGGCGAGGCGGATGCGCCGGTCACGCCAGGCGGTGGGAATGACAGTGGTGTCGAAACGTCGCGCCTGCGCATGATGGGGACCAAGCCCCGCGCCCAGAACGAGGAGACCGCCCGCCGCCGCCAGAGCGGAAGCGAGCAGGACGCCATTGCGCCACTCGGCGCCGCCCAGAAGGGCGAGGAGATGAGGCGCGGCGGAGCCCAATGTCAGCGCGCCCACCAGCAGCCCGACAAGGAATCCGCGATCCCGATTGCCCCACCCCACCGCGATCTTCATGCCGACGGGATAAACCCCGGCGAGAAGGATTCCGGTGAGTAGGCGCGCGAGGATCGCGAGGCCATGCCCAGGCGGCACGGCGAGCAGGAGAAGATTGGCTGCCGCCGCCCCCAGCGCCGCGAGCACGAAGACGCGCCGCGGATCGAAGCGATCGGCCAACCCCGAGACCGCGCTGGCGAGCGCGCCGATCACGAACCCGGCCTGCACGCCGCTCGAGAGCATCGCCTGACGCAAGGGGCTTATGACGGCTTCACGCGCCATTTCGGGCAGGATCGCCGCCGAAACGAACCAGAGCGACATCGCCGCGATTTCAGCGCAGACAAGCAAGGCGACCGAACGGGTCTTGACCAGCACGCGAACCTCTCGGGAAGCGGAACCAATTCCTGTTTCCGATACATTTCAGTCCTCGTTAACGAAGACCGCCTAAGCTCAGCTTACCGAAGAATCGGAAGCGGAACAGGGCTTGTATAGCGTCACACCCAGGTTCCGGCGGCAGAATCCGTGACGCGCCGAGCTGTCCATGTTTCGCGTTGATTGCAGCCGCCTGCGTTTTCTCATCATCGATGACAATTCCTACATGCGCCGGATCATCCGCACCTTGCTGCACGGATTCGGCACGCGCGAGGTTTTCGAGGCCGAGGACGGCGCCGCCGGGCTTGAGGCTTTCGCGACCCACCTCCCCGATGTCGTGATCACCGATTGGTCGATGCCCGTTTTCGACGGTATCGAGCTGACCAAGATGATCCGCCAGCCCGATACCAGCCCGAATCCCTTCGTGCCGATCATCATGATCACCGGCTATGCCGAGCGCTCGCGCGTGTTCGAGGCCCGCGATGCCGGCGTCTCGGAAATGCTGGTCAAGCCGATCTCCGCCAAGGGCCTGTATCAGCGCATCGCCAAGGTGGTGCTCAATCCCCGTCCCTTCATCCGTACCGACACCTATTTCGGCCCCGATCGCCGCCATCTTGTGAAGGCGGAGCAGTACAAGGCGCGCGGGCAGGCCGCGTTCCTGAACAACAACACCGCCCATGCGTGAGGATGCGATGAGCACCCCTGTCCTTGTCGATGCCAACAGCCCGGTTCCTGAACCGCAAAACCCCTCCGATCTCAATGTCGAGCAGGATTTCGGCGATACCCGCGTCATCCATCTCGGCGGCACCCTGCGCGCCAAGGCCGCCGTACGCTCATCCGATGCCGGCGGCGTGGACGAAATGTCCGTCGCCGCCGCCGATGCGGCGATGAAGGACCTCTCCGCCGATTTTCAGAACTGGATGGGAGACGAGGTCAACCGTCTCATCGCCGCTTATGAGAATTTCCGCGATTCCGACCCCGGCAAGCGCGATATCGGTCCGTTGTTCCGGGCGGCGCATGATATCCGCGGGCAGGCCGATGTGTTCGGTTACCCGATCGCGGCGGAAATCGCCGGCTCTCTCTCCAAGCTGCTGGACAAGATAGAGCCGGATTACCTGCCGATCCAGCTCATCGCGCATCACGTGGATTCGGTCAAAGCCATCTACCGCAACAACATCCGCGATTACGCCAACCCGGTCGCGACGCAGATCATCTTCAACCTGCGCCGCGCGATCGAACGGGTGATCGATGCGCGCCAGAAGGCCATCCAGGAAGAATTGCGGCTCAAGCGCGCGATGTAAGCCAAATCAGGCGGCCCGGTTCCGGGCCGGCTGGCTGTTCGCGGCACGCGGCTCCTCGCCCGTCGGCGCTATTCCTTGCGCCATCTGCTCGGCACGCCACTCCGCGATGACGGAGCGCAGATCCGGGATCGGTTCGTCGAGCACAAGACCACGCGCCCGCGCGATCCGGCGATCGAGCGGCGCAAAGGCAGGAGATGGCGGACGCGCTTCCTCCAACGGCGCCGCCTGCGCGAGACGCAGCATTTCCGGGCCGATATCCAGCGGCAGAAGGCTCAGGCGCGCCTGTTCCTCGTCGATCGCCTCGCGGCGCAAGGTTTCGGCCATACGCCGCGCCTGCTGGCGGGCTGCTTCCGCCTCGTAGCGGCGCAACAGCGCGATCAACCGGATGCCCTCCTCGCCCGGAACCGCGAGCGCGGCCTGCTGGGCGACGAGGATCACCGGCAGCATGAAATCGCCGTTGAAAGCCGCGGGATCATGCCGCCCAGCCTCGCGCAAAGCCGCGATCATCACCGGCACGAGAAAACCGGGAAGCTCCGCCCGGCGCAGCAGGGCCGTTAACGCTGCGACACTGCCAGACCCGACATGCATCTCGACCTTGCGGATATCGAGACCGCATAATTCGGCGAGCGCCGCGTCAAGCAGCTTCATCTCACCGGCCAGCACCGCCCTGAACAGAAGCGCCGGCGTCAGATGCCCCTCCCAGCGCAGATAGCGGACGAACCCCGCCAGATCGCGTCCGACCTGGCGTGCGATGGCAACCGTGCCCCCCTGCAGGGTCTCATCGAGAATGCGCGCATTGCGCGCGGCGGGCAAAAAACCGCCCTCGGTGACGAAAGCGCCGAGACTACCCGCCACCGCATGCATCAGTGCGTGACGGACGCTGGCCGGCAAACCCGGCCGGCCGAGCATGGCGGCGCGCAGTTTCGCGTGATTTCCAAAGGCGGCCAAAGCCGCGAGCAGATCCGGCTCGTCGATCTCCGCCTGATGGTTGCCGACAAGGACGTGAACCGCATCAAACATTTTTCGGGCGATGATCTCGCGCGCAAGACGCGCCGGGACTTCATGCCGCAGAGCCAGCCCCACCAGCGCCAGACCTTCGGAGGTTGTTGCAAGATCGATCAGATCCGCCTCGGTGAGCAGGGGCGACCGTGCGATCAGCAGCGCCGAGACTTCCGGCTGATCCGCGGCGAGCGCCAGGACAAGGTGCCGGGGTGCGGCAGGGCTTTCAGCGAGCGTCCGCGCCAGCGCGCGGCGCACCGGCAGGGAAGGATCGTCCAGCACAGAAGCCAGCGCGGCCTCCATTTCCTCCGCGCTGTCCCCGCCGTAATGGCCGGCGAGATAGGCTTCCGCCAGCATTGCAGCCGCCTCGGCGCGTTCACGCATCGATGCCTTGTCCATCCAGGCGAGAAACGATTTCACGAGCATCGGCTATGCCTTCAACGCTTTGCTCCCGCCGGGCGGGTCAGATCAAGGGGAAGCCCGTTATCGGCACCGGGCAGATTGGCGGGGCGAACCGGCGGAAGCGGCGCGATCACCTCCTCGTAGGCGATCTTCGCCTCGAAGGGCGTCAGCGGGCTGACACGCAGTTGTTCGGCATCCTGCCGGTCAAGCGCCGCCTGAATTCGGGCGGCCTCATCATCAAGCGAGGCGACCTTCACGCCATCCCCGCGCGGAAAGAACGAGGGCGCCTTGCCCGGCATCCGGCTATCCGCCACCTGCTGCCAGTTCTGGCGCAAGGTATTGGCGGCCGGAGTATCTCCTCCCGAGCGGAAGAAGCCGTAGAAACCGGCATCGCGGCGCAGCTGCCCTGTCTGCGTAACATTGCGCGCCGGCGCGATGGCGAGCGGCGAGCGCGTCGGCGGACCATTATCGCCCTGCGGCGCGGCCACGGCCATCATCGGCGCGACAGTGGAATCGGCACCGTCATGGAAGGAGACCAGCCGGGCATAGACCTCGCGCATGGTACGCGCACGCCCCTTGGGATCGAAGAAGATCGTCCGATTGGACGACGCCGCATCAGGGAAAGCACTCGCCGCAGCGCGTTCCGGGTTGCCAGCCGCCTGCGTGATGAGCTCACGCGCGCCGCCCGCGCCCATGAAATGCGCGATGTAAAGCTCGCCCCCACTGGGATCGCGCCCGAGCGCCTCGCGCAGGCTGGCCTTGTTCTCGCTCGTGAAGATTCCGGCAAGGCGCGCGGAAAGCGTGGGGTCCTTGCGCAACGCCAGGATCTGCTGGCGCATATCCGCCTCGGCGACGACATAGCGCCCCGAGCGATCCTGCTGGATCGCGCTCGCGGCCTGCGACAGCCCGAGCTGGGGCCCCTGACGTTTGACGAGACCGAGCCAGGTCTGCTCGATGAACTGAAACAGGCCCGTGGCGCTGGAATTGGCGGCCTTGGCCTCGGGGTTGAGGTTCGATTCGCGCTTCGCTGTCTTGACCAGATAATCGAAGGGAATGCCGGTCGCTTCCGAGGCCGCGCGCAGGGGCTGTGCGATCGGGTGATCGCCCGCGCGCACGCTTTCCGGGCGCGGCGGCTCCTGTCTGGCAGGCGTCGAGAAGAGGAACATGGCTTTCTGGCCCCGGCGGTCGGCCGGAAAGGCCCGGCGCGGCCTCTTGCACTTTCGCCAATTATGGTAAACCGCTCCTTAAGCACCGCGCACGCGCCCGTGCCGGCACGGCACATTTTTCGCTTCAACCTGTTGATCCTGAAGGATTTAATATGTCCGCCACTTCTACCCCTTCCTGGGTTCCCGGCCAAAGGCACGAGCGCGGCGGCCGCTTTTTCGAGGATTTTCCAGTCGGAGAGACGATTCGTCACGGCCTGCGCCGCACCGTGACGCAGATGGACAACATGCTGTTCTCCAACATGACGCTGAACCCGCAGCCGCTCCATATCGACGCCGATTTCTGCGCGAATGAAACGGAATGGGGCAAGCCGCTGATGAATTCCCTCTTCACCCTCGGATTGATGATCGGCATCTCCGTATCAGACACCACCGTCGGCACGACCATCGCCAATCTCGGCATGAGCGACGTGAAGTTCCCCGCCCCGGTTTTCGAGGGCGACACGCTGCGGGTGGAGACAGAGATCGTCGGGAAGCGCGAATCAAAGTCGCGGCCAGATGCCGGCATCGTCGATCTGCATCACCGCACCTTCAACCAGAACGGCGTGCTGGTCGCGGAGTGCCGCCGGCAGGCCTTCATGCGCAAGGCGCCAAGGAGCTGAGCCCATGCGTTCCCTGCTCTTCGTTCCCGGCGACGATGCCCGGAAAATCGCCAAGGGGCTCGATTCGGGCGCGGATGCGCTCATCCTCGATCTTGAGGATTCGGTCGCGGCAAGCCGCAAGGCCGAGGCACGCGCGCTGGTATGCGAAACGCTGCGCAAGCGGCTCGAAGGACAGCCGCTCCTTCTGGTGCGGGTCAACGCGCTGAAATCCGGGCTGATCGCGGCGGATCTCGACGCCATCATGCCGGGCGCGCCCGCCGCGATCATGCTGCCGAAATGCGAGGGCGGCGCGGATATCCAGCATCTCGCCGCCCTGCTCGCCGTGCGCGAGGCCGAGAACGAGCTGATCGACGGCGCGACGCAGATCATCGCCATCGCGACGGAAACACCGCTCGCGCTTTTCCGGCTCGGTACGATCCCCGGCGCCTCCAACCGGCTGGAAGGCCTGACCTGGGGCGGCGAGGATCTTGCCGGCGCGATCGGCGCCGAACGGAACCGCGACGAGGCAGGCCATTATACCGATCCCTATCGCCTCGCGCGTTCCCTGGCCCTGTTCGCGGCTTCGGCGGCGGAAGTCGCGCCGATCGACAGCGTCTTCACCGATTTCCGCGACACGGACGGCCTGCGCGCCGAGGCGGAGGCCAGCCGGCGCGACGGGTTCATCGCCAAGATGGCGATCCACCCGGCACAGGTGGCGGTGATCAACGCGGTCTTCACACCCGACGAGAAAGCCATCGACCACGCGCGCAGGATCGTCGCCCTGTTCGAGGCCAATCCCGATGCCGGCGTGATCGGTCTCGACGGCCAGATGATTGATCGCCCGCATCTCGTGCAGGCCCGTCGCATCCTCGCCCGCGCGGCGGCGGCGGGAATCGCGGTGTGAGCCGCGGCTGCACCATGCGGTTGACGATTGACCCACCCCCTCGCCTTGGCGCACAAAGCCCGGATGCGTGACGCTTTGGCCCCGCCCCTTCTCGACCGCCGCGCGCTGCTGCTTGCGGCGACGCTGGTGCTCGCCGGCACCGCGCAGGCGCAATTCGTTCCCCAGCGCACCGGCGTTCTCGCCTTGCGGGCGACCTTCGGCGAGCGCGGCGGCGAAATTACCGAAAACCTGATCTGGCGCATCTATTCGGTGCGGGGCGGCGATATCCAGCTCGTCACGAAATCGGAAGTGGCGCGGCCGAGCCTTGCGCTGCCGGCGGGGCAATATGCCGTGCATGTGAGCTACGGCCTTGCCACTGCGATGCGCGAGATCAATGTCGGCGAGCTGGGTTCGGTGATGACCCTCGCCGTCAATGCCGGCGCCCTCACGGTTTCGGGCTATCTCGGGGTGCCGGAGCGCCCCATTCCGCCCAACCGGCAGAAGATCGCGCTGTATATCCCCACCGCCAACAATTCCGAAGGCAAGCTTGTCACCGACAACCTGCGCCCCTTCACCCGGATCGCCCTGCCCGAAGGCACCTATCACCTCGTCTCGACCTATTCGGGTTCGAACTCTGTCGTGCGTTCGGATGTCAAGATCGAGACCGGCAAGGTGAGCGAGGCGGTCGTGAATCACCGCGCCGCCACGATCACGCTGAAGCTCGTGCGCCAGCGCGGTGGCGCGGCGCTCGCAGGCGCGGAATGGACGATCGAAACGCCGGGCGGCGATATCGTCGCCGAGGCGGCGGGCGCCTTCCCCAATGTCGATATCGGCGAAGGCACCTACAATGTCCTCGCCCGCCATAACGAGCGCGAATATCGCGGCCAGCTCAAGGTGGAAGGCGGCGTCAACCGCGATTTCGAGATTGTGGTGGAGTGAGGAAATTCGCGCGTGGCGAATAGGGGGTAGCGAATAGCCAGGAAGGAAGGCGCCAGCTTGCAAAGCCCCGTTATTCCGCTAGCCTGAAACCCAGATCACCCTCTTCGCCATTCACTCCCCACCATTCGCGCTGCCATGCAAACCTTCTTCGTCCAAATCAAATGCAACCTCGGCAAGACCTACGAGGTCGCAACCGCCCTCGCCGATGCCGAAATCGCCTCGGAAATCTATTCCACCGCCGGTACTTTCGACATTCTCGCCAAGTTCCACCTCGATGACGCGCACGATATCGGCCATTTCGTGGGCCAGAAGGTGCAGACCATTCCCGGCATTCAGGACACGCTGACGCTGATCACGTTCAAGACGTTTTGAGGGGACAATGACCGCGCGCGATTCTTTGCCGCTAGACCGCTTGGAAGCAATAGCGCGTCAATCCAAGGCATTTGCGATCTATGATATCGATGGAGAACCGGAGTGGCATCGTCTGATGCGGGCGATCGAAGATATCATAGACGAGCTTGAAATTATGAGATCCGAAATACAATCTTTCCAAGATGAATCGGACTTCGCCGCGATCCAAGTTTCAATTCAGCATATTTTCTACCATATATACGACTCACGATATTTACGTGAAGTGGTCGATCTCGTGATAGATCAGAGCAAATAATCACTTCACCCCCGCCATTCGACCTTCCGCCCATGCGGATCGGCCTTGGCGAGCATGCGCGCCTCGCCGCCCGGCCACAGGCGAAGGGTGAGGAGATGCCCCTCGCCCGGCACCTGCTCGAAGGCGAGCCAGGCGAGCGGGCGATCCGGCGTCGCCGCCGCGCCGATCTTTTCCAGATGCGCGGCGATGCGCGCCCTGCTTTCCTCGGGGAAATACTGCGCGGCGATGGTGTGGAAGAGAACCGGGCAGGTCTGACCCGAATGATCAAGCTCGAGGTTCTGCTCGACCCAATCCGCCGCTTCCGCCTTGTCGAGCCGGATAGGCAGATCCGCCGCGATGCTGGCCGCCGCCTCGAAACGCGCGATGCGCTCGGACTGATCCGCCCAGACATAGCTTCTGAGCCGCGCGCGCTCCATCGGAACGCGGATATCGAGCGGGTTGAGGTCGCAACCGCGTCGGGAAGCCACCCGGAAGGGCGGTGGTTCAAGCGGCTCGCCGCTCCATTCCGGCGCAAGGCTTAAGGAGGATTGAAGCTTGCCCACCTGATTGCCGCCAAAACGATAAGCAAACATATCCAGCGCGAGGTTCAGCCCGGCGCTGGATCCCAATTCGAATAAAGCGAGCGGCTTTCCGGTGACGCGGGCGATTTCCGCCATCGCGGGATACAGGATCGCGGAACGGCCGGCCTCATTCGTTTGCGGCGCAAAACGCAGGAGCTCGAGCAGGAAGGTTTCGTGCTCCCGAAAGATTGTCGGCAGCAGCGCGGTCAACGCACCCTGGGATGGCATTGCGTTCGGCGGGTAGAGCGCCGCAAGCGCGGGCGCATGGCCGCCAAGAGCCAGCGCCTGCAAGGCTCCGGCGAGGCGCAAAGGTACAGAATCATGCGAGGCGCTCGGATTGCCCTGCCATTCGAGAATCCGGCGACCAACTTCGCATTCCCGATCCAGCAGCGACTCGATCACCCGCATAAGACAGGCAGTAAACGGCGAGCCGAGGCCATCGCACCATCGAGCCTGATCCAGAAATGCCTGCCGAACCACGCTCTCGTTCATCCGCTGGCCTCCCTTAACGTGGAGGCCAGCTTATGCTGCTTTGCAAAAGGTAAAAGAAAAAAGCACAGATCACCGCAGTCGGCGTTCCGTGTACGCCTATGCCGCCCCCTTCTCCCGCTTCACATCCGGCGGAACCGCCTCGGCCTCCAGCATCACCAGCGCCTCGTCGAGCGGCATCGTCACCTGCGCCTGTGAACCGAGGCGGCGGATCGTCACCGTGCGCTCCTCCGCCTCGCGCTTGCCGACGGCGAAGATCACCGGCACCTTGGCGAGGGAATGCTCGCGCACCTTGTAGCTGATCTTCTCGTTGCGAAGATCGGCGCGCGCGCGCAGGCCGCTCGCGAACAGGGCCTCGGTGACACGCTCGGCGTAATCATCCGCTTCCGAGGTGATCGGGCAGACGAGAACCTGCTCGGGCGCCAGCCAGAGCGGGAAATGCCCGGCATAGCTCTCGATCAGGATGCCGAGGAAACGCTCCAGCGAGCCGACGATGGCGCGGTGGATCATCACCGGCTGGTGCTTCTCGCCATCCTCGCCGATATAGAAGGCGCCGAAGCGTTCCGGCAGGTTGAAATCCACCTGCGTCGTGCCGCATTGCCAATCGCGACCGATCGCGTCGCGCAGGGTATATTCGAATTTCGGACCGTAGAACGCGCCCTCGCCGGGGTTGATGCCGGTCTTGATCTTGCCGCCTGATTGGCTGGCGATTTTTTCGAGCACCTCGCCCATCACCTTCTCGGCGCGGTCCCACAGCGCATCGGACCCGACACGCTTCTCGGGCCGGGTCGAGAGCTTCACGACAAGGCTGTCAAAGCCGAAATCGGCATAGACCGAGAGCATGAGATCGTTGATACGCAGGCACTCGGCCTCCATCTGCGCATCCGTGCAGAAGACATGCGCGTCATCCTGCGTGAAGCCGCGCACGCGCATCAGCCCGTGCAGCGCGCCCGAAGCCTCGTAGCGATGCACGAGCCCGAATTCGGCAAGGCGGATCGGCAGGTCGCGATAGCTCTTGAGCCCGTGCTTGAAGAGCTGCACATGGCCGGGGCAGTTCATCGGCTTCAGCGCGAAGACCCGCTGATCCGCCTCCTTGTCCTCGGGATGCACGAAGGCATGGGCGCTTTTCACCGCGAACATGCCTTCCTGATACCAATCCCAATGGCCGGAGGTCTCCCACAGGCTCTTGTCGAGCACCTGCGGCGCGTTCACTTCCTCGTAATGGCGGCGCAGGCGGCGGCGCATATAGGCCATCAATTGCTGGAACATCGTCCAGCCCTTGGAATGCCAGAAAACCGTGCCCGGCCCCTCCTCCTGGAAATGGAAGAGATCCATCTCGCGGCCGAGCTTGCGGTGATCGCGCTTCTCCGCCTCCTCGATCTGTTTCAGATGCGCGTCGAGGTCTTCCTGTTTCGCGAAAGCAGTGCCGTAGATGCGGGTGAGCATCGGCTTGGTGGAATCACCGCGCCAATAGGCACCGGCCACCTTCATAAGCTTGAAGGCCGAACCGATCTTGCCGGTCGAGGTCATGTGCGGGCCGCGGCAGAGGTCGATCCACTGGCCTTGCTTGTACATTTTCAGCGTCTGGTCCGCCGGAATGGCATCGACCAGCTCAACCTTGAACGCCTCGCCCTTGGCGCGGAAGAAATCCTTGGCCTGATCGCGGCTCCATATTTCCTTCGTGAAGGCGGCATCACGCCCGATGATCTCGCGCATCTTCTTTTCGATGGCGGGGAAATCCTCCGGCGTGAACGGCTGTTCGCGGAAGAAATCGTAATAAAAGCCGTTCTCGATCACCGGACCGATCGTCACCTGCGTGCCGGGCCAAAGCTCCTGAACCGCCTCGGCGAGCACATGCGCGCAATCGTGACGGATGAGTTCGAGGCTGCGCGCATCGTCGCGCGTGATGAACTCGAGCTTCGCATCGGCGGAAATCGGATCCGCAAGATCGCGAAGCTCGCCATCGAGCGCCATCGCGACCGTACGCTTGAGCAGCGAGGGCGAGATGCCACCCGCGATGTCCTTGCCGGTGATGTTCTGGGGGAACTGGCGCTGGGCGCCATCGGGAAAAGTGACGGTGATCGTCATATCATGTCTCCTGCCCACTCCCGCAAACAAGGCGGGTAGGCGTTTGGTGTTTCGTTCGTCATTGCGAGGAGCGGAGCGACGCGGCAATCCAGAAGAGAAAAGGCTGGATTGCTTCGTCGGCCATACGACCTTCCTCGCAATGACGGGTAGGACTGCCCGCTTATGGTTGAGAGAAGGTTACTTTCTCCCCTCCTCCGGTGCCGGCGCGTTGGTTTTGCGCCACAAACCGTATGTCCAAGGCTTAAACCAGCGCGCCTCGGGCGGCAATTCCTCACAGACGAAATCGAGACCGGATGTGCCTCCCGGCCGGCAACGGCAGATCCGCGCGAAGCCCATCCAGCCACCGGGCCAGATGCCATGCCGATCCACCGCCTCGATCATGTATTCCGAGCACGAGGGCATATGCCGGCAGGTGCGACCGATGAAAGCCGAGAGCGTGTAGCGGTAGAGATAGACCGGCAGAAGGAACAGGCGGCGGATAGCGCGCATGTTTCAGCCCCCCCTTCGGATTGAAGCGTCATTGCGAGGAGGCATCTCCGATGCCGACGCGGCAATCCAGAGAGAGGGCGTGAAGGCTGGATTGCCGCGTCGCTCCGCTCCTCGCAATGACAGATCAACCCCGCTCATGGCATTTTCTCTGCCGATTTGCGGAATCCAGGCTCATTCCGCAACAACCTTCCGCGCGGCCTCGATCTTACCGATCGCCTCCACCACCGCATCGAAAGTCAGCAGCGTGGAAGCATGGCGCGCCTTGTAGTCGCGCACGGGTTCGAGAACCTTCAGGTCATCCCATTTGCCGGAGGGGGGCGGACCGTTCTCTTTGAGTATCTTGCGCGCGGTCTCGCGAATTTCTCGCAACTCGCCGGCTGTCGAGCCCACGATATTCCGCGCCATGATGGAGGAGGAAGCCTGCCCAAGCGCGCAGGCTTTCACCTCATGGGCAAAATCGGTGACGACATCGCCTTCCATCCGAAGATCGACCGTCACGGTGGAGCCGCAGAGCTTGGAATGCGCGCTCGCGCTGGCATCCGGGGCAGCAAGACGGCCCTGCCGGGGGATGTCTGCCGCAAGCTCAAGGATGCGCCGGTTATAGATATCGTCTAGCATGGTTCCGTTCCGCCCGTGGCGATACCCGATAGATAGGCGGATCGGAGGAAAATTTCCACAGATCCGCTGCTGCCAAAATTTGTCATCAGGGCGGGCGAAAAAAATGCCCCGCGCGGCAATCCAACCTGCCATACGCGGCGTAGAAACTTCGGTTCAACAAGGAGAGGCCCCATGGACGCCGTGGTTAAGACCCTCAAGCCCGCCAGGCAGCCCGTACCCGTGGAACGCCCTTCTCGCGAGGAGGCCGAGGCTGCCGTGCGTACGCTCATCCGCTGGGCGGGCGACAATCCCGATCGCGAAGGCCTGCTCGAAACGCCCAAGCGCGTGACCAAGGCCTATGCCGAACTGTTCTCGGGCTATGGCAAGGATGCCGCCGAAGCACTTTCCAAGGTCTTCGAGGAGGTCGAGGGGTACGATGATCTCGTCCTGGTGAAGGATATTTCGTTCCATTCGCATTGCGAACACCACATGGTGCCGTTTTTCGGCCGTGCTCATATCGCCTATTATCCCGATGGGGGCGTTGTCGGTCTTTCGAAGCTCGCGCGCGTGGTCGACATTTTCGCGCGGCGCCTTCAGACGCAGGAGACGATGACCGCACAGATCACCGAGGCGATCAGCGATGCGCTGCATCCGCGCGGGGTGGCGGTGATGATCGAAGCCGAACATATGTGCATGTCCATGCGCGGCATCCAGCGCTCCGGTGCTTCCACCGTCACGACGCGCTTCACCGGCATTTTCCGCGACGATCCCGCCGAGCAGATGCGTTTCTTCGCGATGATCAAGGGCGTTCGGGCCTGAAACCGCCCGAGCCGCTTGATCTTGGCCGTTGTTTCGCGTCATGAAGCGGCATGTGGACCGCCTCGACCCCTTTCGCGCCTCCAGGAACCAAGCTCGAGCTTGAGGAAGGCGCTGTGCTTACGCCGCGCTTCAACGCCGATGGCCTGATCAGCGCGATCGCGGTGGATCACGCAACGCGCGAGATCCTCATGCTCGCCCATATGAACGCCGAAGCGCTCGCGAAAACGCTGGAAAGCGGCGATGTGTGGTATTTCTCGCGCTCGCGCAACGAATTGTGGCGCAAGGGAGCGACCTCCGGCCACACCCAGCGCCTCGTTGAAATGCGCGTGGATTGCGATCAGGATGCCGTCATCCTGATTATCGAGCAGGTCGGCCCGGCCTGCCACACCAATCGCCGTTCCTGCTTCTATCGCAAGGTAATGATGGTGGAAGGCCGCCCGGTTCTGAAAACCGGGGAATGAGCCTGCTCAGCTCGCGCCGATATATTCGCGCAACGTCTGGCTCTCGTATTCAAGCTGTGCGAGGCGGTTCTTCACCACGTCGCCGATCGAGATCATGCCATCCAGCCGACCATTCTCGACCACGGGGAGATGGCGGAACTTGCCCGATGTCATGATCTCCATCACCTGATTCATCGACATCGCTGCCGTGCAGGTGATGACCCTGGTTGTCATATGGTCGGCGACCTTGTCCGCCAGCGCACCCCCTCCGCCCTTGGCGACCGCACGCACGATATCACGTTCGGAAAGGATTCCCTCGACGCGGCGATCCGGCCCACAAACCACGACCGCGCCGATGCGGTGCTCGGCGAGCAGGCGCCCTGCTTCGATCAGGCTATGCCCGGGCTCCACGGTGATTACCGCGCGCCCCTTGGTTTCGAGAATTCTGCTGACACTCATGCCGATCCTCCTTGTGAAATGCACCACCCGACGGCCATCTGACGCGGCCAGAGGGCGAGTGTTGCGCAATTCAGCGGAGGGTGCAATCGCGGAGCGGAAGGTCAGGAAGACCTCTTCCACAGGCCGGAAAAAGTAAACGCCGCGTCCGGAGCAAGGACGCGGCGTGAAATCTTTGGAGCGATCAAACCCTCTCATACAAGGCGTTCTAGTACAATCGACATTCCGAGTTAACGTTAATCCGTCAGCGCACACGCGACCACCCGCGTTAACACTTCGACCGGCACGAATTTCGCGAGCCCCCCGCCAGATGGCGGAGTTCCAGGCGCTGAGCCTGTGCCTTCCGCCAGAATTGCCTCATGCCGGAACACCTGCCCCGAAACGGGCAGCCGGCCCTGCCGGGAGCCTGCCATGCGTCACCCCTCCATCAAGGTCGTCTTCGCCTATTGGAACATGCTTCGCGGCGAGCGCCCCGCTCCTTTGCGCACCGAGATCAATCCGCGAGGGTTGGGCAGCGCCCTGGGCGATGTCTTCCTTCTCGACATGCCGGAAGGCCGTTTTCGCCTTTCGGGATCGCGGATCGCGGAGGCGCTCGGGCATGAACTGACGGGCGAAGCCTTCGGCGCGCTCTGGCTCGACCGCGCGCGGGAGAGCGCGGAGCACGCTCTCGAAGTCGTCGCCGCCGAGGCAACGCCGCTGCTCCTTGGCCTGCGGATCACCGAGCAGGACATTCCTCACCCCGCAGCAAACTTCACCCGCGGTAGCTGGAGCGAGCTGCGCCGGCAGGGCACTCTGCCTGCAACCGAACGAAGGCAGGCGCCCGCGACGGCCGGCGAGATGCTGCTCCTGCCTCTTATTCATCCGCATCAAGGTTGTGGCAGGGTTCTGGGCGTTCTATGCCCCGCAGCGATGCCCCTTGTCCCGGCAAAGCGGCCACGCCGGCTCGATCTCACCGCGATGCGCGCGCTTGGAAAAGAAGCGCAGCCGCGCAAAGGCATGCGCCTGGTTCCCAGCGCAATCGCCGAGACCATCATCGGTCAGCATGGTCATCTCACGGTCTTCCGGGGCATGGCAGGAAGCAATTCCGAAAAAACACGCCAGAGTTGAAAACGCGGTTAATCATTCGTTTGGCGCTTGCTGGCACTCTTCCTCAAGGAAGAAGTCTGGATCTCTTGCTATGTCGCTCCCATTCGAAACCGCGCCCCATGTGGGAACGCCGCATCGTCTCTTCCGGCTCAGCGCCGAACAGAGAATGGCGCCCCGTGTCCAGATTTCGATCGGCGGGCGCTTCATGCGCGAGGACCGGAGCGAATATGGCGGTACGGCCATTGAAGCCTCCGTGCAGGCCATTGCGATCCAGACGGACACGAAGTGCCTGATCGGCGAGCGGGTTGTCGGCTATTTCTACACGATCGGACGCATTGAAGGAAAAGTGCTGCGCCTCACAGATGATGGTTTCATCCTCGAGATCAGCACCACGCCGCTCAAGCGTGACAAGCTGGCAAACCAGCTCACATGGCTTGCCAATCGCGATCTGCTCAACCTGCCCGAGGATCGCCGCCATGATCGTGTCGTCCCGCGCGATCCCAGAATCATGGTGAGATTGGTCAAGCAGGAACCCGAAGCTGCGCTTCCCGGACACCTGATCGACGTGTCGCGCTCCGGCGCGGCGGTTTCGATCCGTGGCGCGAATTTCAAGAGCGGCGACGAGATCTTGCTGGGCACGACGCCTGCAAAGGTCGTCCGTGCCTTCGAGGGCGGCATCGCCGTGGAATTCCACGGCGCCGTGCCCAACGCGATGTTCGACGTGGATCTGCGCCTGTAGCGTCCCTGGAACGTCCTTCCATTCCGCGCGCGAGGCGGTCCTTTCGGGGCCGCCTTTTGTTTTTCCGGGCTGCGTGAAACGCCATTTGTCGGGAGCCTGAATCCAGCGCTAAGGATCAAAGTAATTATTGTTTAAAACGAAAAGCCTGAAATCGACATAACATTCTCTGATGTTGATATTTTAGCATTATATTACAATCAATTACATAGTTAATAAATTTACGAGCATCGACAGCAGAAGCTCAAGCCGCCACGCATGCTTTCAAAAGACTTAATTGAACGCTCAAAATCCAAGCATAAAAAAACGCGAGATGTGAAAAGAGGTTGTGACACCCCTGTTCGTGACGAATGGGAGGGGTCCATGAACATCAAACGCTTGAGAGCAGCATCTTCAGTGATCTTTGCTTTGCTTGGCATTTCTTATGCACAAGCGCAGCAAAGCGCCTCGCTCGGTGCCGCCGCCGCCGCGCCGATCGGCTATGTCCAATTCTGCCGCGACAACCCGGATGATTGCGTGAGCCGCAATCTTTCCCCCACGACGATCGCGCTTGATGAGGGCAGCTGGAAGAGGATCGTCAAGATCAACGCGGATGTGAACCGCGAGATCGCCGCCGTCACCGATCAGGATCATTGGGGGCAGCCGGAAGTCTGGTCCTACCCGGATGACGGCAAGGGCGATTGCGAGGATTACGTGCTTGAAAAGCGCCGCCGTCTCGCCAAGGCCGGCTTTCCGCTCCAGACCTTGCTCATCACGGTGGTGCGTGACCAGAAGGGCGACGGCCACGCCGTCCTCACGATCAAGACCGATCGCGGCGATTTCGTGCTCGACAATCAGGTCGGCAAGATCCTGGCCTGGAACGAGACCGGCTATCGCTTCGTGAAACGTCAGGCCGACGACAACCCGATGCGCTGGGTCTCGCTGGGCGGTGTCGACATGCGCTCGGTGGCCGCCAGCCGCTGATCAGCGGGCTGCCCCGGCACCCAAGGAGAATTCGCAGGTTCGGTCAGGTCCCCACCCCACCCCGTCCCCCCTGGATCGGGCTTGCGATGAAGGGCCGGTTCGCTTCACCCAGCGGACCGGCCCGATCTTTTTCAGGAATCGATGCGGACAAGTCCCGCCGAGAACCGTTTCCAGTTGCGCACATAGCTGGCCGCAGATTTCCGCAATCCTTCAAGCGCGGCTTCATCCAGCACGCGAACCACCCTGGCGGGCGAACCCACGATCAACGAATGCGGGGGAAATTCCTTGCCCTCGGTCACCAGCGCTCCGGCGCCGACCAGCGATCCCTCGCCGATCCGCGCGCCGTTGAGGATCGTCGCGCCCATGCCGACAAGCACGTGGTCGCCAAGGGTGCAGCCATGCAGGATCGCCCCATGGCCGATGGTGCATCCGCGCCCGATCGTGAGCGGAAAGCCCATATCGGTATGCAGCGTGGCATGCTCCTGGATATTCGTTTCCGGCCCGACTTTTATCGGTTCATTGTCGCCGCGCAGCACAGCGCCAAACCAGATGCCGACATCCTCGCCCAGGATCACCCTGCCGATGACATGGGCATCCGGCGCGACCCAGTAGCGCCCCGGTTCGGGCAGGATCGGCGCGTGATCGTCAAGACCATAGAGCGGCATCACGACCTCAGGAGAAGAAGCCGCCGACCAGCTTGAGCAGCTGGAAGCCGATCAGGATCGACCAGAAGGAAGCGATTGCGGTCGCAATGGCCACGAAATGAACCTTGCGGCGCTCATAGCGGCGGCCACGCAAGGTATTGCGCATGATGATCGCCGGCCCCGCAGCCGCGAGCAGCGGAATGGAGACGAGGCCGCTCGAGCCACCGGCCAGCAGCATCGAGAAGCTGGGCGGCTGATCGCGCCAGGCGCGGTAGAGCGCCATGACCAGCCCCGCAAAGGCGAAACCCAGACCAAGAGCAAGAAAGGATTCGATTTGTGTTTGCGACATTGCCCAACTCCAGACCTTGGCATTCGCCTGATTACAACAAACCCGACGCAGCAAGGATCATGCAAGGCGTTTTCGCGCCAAAACGGGGCAGATCACCCGGTTTCTTTACGTTTGGTTAACCACGATGCCGCTTCTGTTGTGTTTATGAAACAACTCGCCTTCGCAACCGGCCTTCTGGCTCTGGCACTCGGGGCCAATGCGGCGCTCTTTCATCATGGGCTTGGCGAGGAGGAACAGGTCAGCGGTGACGCGCAGGTTCTTCTCGGCGACCAGGTTCTGAGCGTGCCCAGGCGCTTCATCCGGGATCAGGCGCAAATGGGCGGTGGCCGGCTAGACAGGCTGGATCTCGCGGTCGCGATCGCCGATTTCAGCCCCCTGCCCCCGCCCTCGGCACAAGCGCCGCGGCGCCCATTGCCGGACAGGCTGACGATCACCCTCACACCCGCCGCGCGCAACGGGCCCGACGCATCCACGCAATTGCAGGCAATCCATGCCCGCTTTTTCACGGGAGAAACCTGGACCAATGTGGGCGGGCTGATCATGCGCCGGTTCCGGCCGGGTACGCCGTATGAGGATCGTCAACTCTATCTCGGGGCCGGCCCGCGCGGGCCTTTCATCGCGTTATGCCCGGTGACGGCGGGAAGCGAATTGTGTTCCGCGAGCCTGCGGCTGGGCGGCATCGATGCCGAGCTGCGCTTCGACGCAGCGCATCTTGATCAATGGCGGCGTCTTTCAGATGATTCCACCGCTATTCTCGCAGCGATGATGGCGCGGCAATAGGCCGCGCCGGCTTTCGGATCAGTCCTCGAGATCGGTATCGAGGATCGCCATTTCAAAGAAATAGGACTTGTCGCCGTCCTCGTTATCCTCGGAGATGACGCCGATGAATTCCTCGCCAAGATAGACCTCGGCGGAATCCTTCTTCTTCGGACGCGGCACGACCCGGATCGCCGCATTGGCGAAAGTCCGCCTGAGATAGCCCTCGACCTTGGCCAGATCTGCTTTTTCCATATTGTGCCCCTCGTCGCTTCTGACCCGCCGACCGCCTGAAGCGGATTCGCGGATCGCTGGGTTCGGATTGCCATGCTCCGCACAGAAGGACAACCCGTAACCGGCCCGAACGGTATTTTGGCGGGGAAAGGCCCCGCCTCCCGTGGTGCGACGGCTCAGCCGCCGGTATCGATGAGTTGATCCATGCTGCGCGCCGGTTCCGCGCAACCCGCCTCGCCGACAATCTTCGCCGGCACCCCCGCCACAGTCACGCCCGGCGGAACCGCCTTGAGCACCACCGAGCCCGCCGCGACCCGCGCGCAGCAGCCAACCTCGAAATTGCCGAGGATCTTGGCACCCGCGCCGATCAGCACGCCGCGCCGCACCTTCGGATGCCTGTCGCCGTGATCCTTGCCTGTGCCGCCGAGCGTCACGCCCTGAAGGATCGAGACATCATCCTCGATCACCGCCGTGGCGCCGACCACCAACCCCGTCGCATGGTCGAGGAAGACGCCCCGCCCCATGGGCACAGCAGGATGGATATCAGTCTGGAAGACGGCAGAGGAGCGGCTTTGCAGATAAAGCGCGAAATCGCGTCGCCCCGCTTGCCACAGCCAATGCGCCAGGCGATGTGTCTGGATGGCGTGGAAACCCTTGAAATAGAGCACGGGTTCGACCACGCGCTCGCAGGCGGCGTCGCGATCGAGCACCGCGCCGATATCCGCCCGCAGGACATCCCGGAAAACCGGGCTGGCCGCCACGAATTCGGAAAATGCCTGCCGGATGAGGCTGGCGGAAAGATCGGGGTGGTCGAGGCGTTCGGCGATGCGGTGCGCCACCGCTTCTTCCAGGCTCTTCTGATGAAGGATGGTCGCGAGCACCAGCCCCGCCAGCGAAGGCTCGGTCTGGCGGACATTCTCTGCCTCCTGCCGCAACCGCTGCCAGACAGGATCAAGCTGGGGCGCGGATGACACGCCGGCCTTGGCGCGATCGAAGGATGTGACAGGCATCGGAGCCTCCATCGGAAAAAGGATGTTCTCAATATAGGGCAAAAGGCGAAGAATTTCGACTGCCGGGCGCGTGCAGGCGCGACCACCCGGAATGAAATCGATTCACCTTTTGATTCCGGGCTGCGTTTTACCCCATGCCACCGGATTGTCGTATCTGATCGAAGAACGCGAGCACCTCGGCGCGATGGGTCCTGTCCCCGACGGCGAGATTGTGATCGCGCCCCTCGATCGCGAATGCCCGCGCGTCCGGCATCATCGCGGCGAGCGGTTCGGGGGCGCCGGCAATATCGTCGCGCGTGCCTACCGCGATCAACGTCGGAGCGGCCAGCCGCGCGACCTCGGATCTGTCGAGAACCTGCCGCGATCCCCGGATACAGGCCGCAAGCGCCAGCAGATCCTGCCCGTTCTTCTCGGCGAAACTGCGGAACATGATCTGGGTCGGATCGGTCAGGCCGCTGGCATCCGCGGTTTCCATCGCTTCCGCAATGCCAAGCGGCAAGCCGACCCCGTCGACAAGATGGATACCGAGCCCGCCAAGCGCGAGCGCCGCGACGCGCTCAGGATGGCGCATCGCGAGAAAGGCAGAAATCCGTGCCCCCATCGAATAGCCCTGAACGAAGGCCCGCTGGATGCCGAGATGATCGAGCAGCGCGCGCGCATCCTCCGCCATGAGAGGCGTTGCATAAGCGGCGGGATCATGCGGCTTTTCCGAAGCGCCATGGCCACGATTCTCGATCGCGATCACGCGGTAACCCGCCTCCGTGAGGGTCTTGACCCAGCCGGGGCCGACCCAGTTGATGCGGATCAGCGAGGCGAAACCATGGATGAGGAGTACAGGCGTGCCGTGGCCGCCTTCCTGCCGCGTATCGAGATAGGCGAGCGAGAGCCCGTCATGGGAAAAATGCTTGAGCATGTCTTCGCCTAGCGGGATCGGCCTCGGGATTCAAGCACCAGCGCATCCCGCGATTTCGCGTCCCGCATCCTGATTTATCTTGGATGAGGACGCTATTGGCGCTATTCAACGCCTGACTCGCGCATCGCGGCGCGAAGAGGAGGAGAGAGGCGCCATGGCCGAGAAATCGGTTCCGCATTTCCACAATTCGGCCGGGCTGGCGGAGATCCGCGTCGGAGTGAAGGAATTCATGTGCATCGGGGCGAAACCGCCCTTCGATCATCCGCATGTCTTTCTCGATATGGGCGCCGACGGCGACATTGTCTGCCCGTATTGCTCGACCCTCTACCGCTTCGACCCGGCGCTCAAATCCGCGATCGCGGCGCCAGCCGACGCTCTCTGGAGCGAGCCGGAAGCGGCCTGACCTCATGCCCGAAGGCGCAGACAGTCCCGGCACCGCAGAAGGCAAGGGAGATCCCTCCCCCTCACCAAAGCGCGCGCTGATCGTCGGTGCCGGGATCGGCGGTCTTTCCGCTGCCCTTTTTCTCGCGCGTGCGGGCTGGTCTGTCACGTTGGCGGAGCGCGAGCCGCTCCTCAACGAAGTCGGCGCGGGATTACAGCTTTCCCCCAATGTCACGCGGCTGCTTGCACCGCTCGGTCTCCTCGACGATCTCGAGGGTATCGCCGTCAAACCCGGCGCCTTGCGCATCTGGAACGGCACACGCGGCGAGCCCCTTTCACGCGCGCCCCTCGGCAAATCGGCCATGGCGCGTTATGGCGCACCCTTCCTTGTCGTTCATCGCGGCGATCTCCAGACCGCTCTTGCCCGGCGTGCGAAAGCACAGGCCGCGATCGATCTCCGGCTCGGGCTCTCGGTGGAGAGCATATCGGAAAGCGAGGATACGGTCACCGCGCGCTTCCGCCTTGCCGATGGCAGCGAGGAAACACATGCGGCGGACATCCTCGTCGCGGCGGATGGCGTGTGGTCGAAAAGCCGCGGGCTTCTCGGTATGCCCTCGGCAACCCGCTATTCCGGCAAGACCGCGTGGCGCAGTCTCGTGCCGCGCGAGCAGGCTCCGCTTTTCGCCCGCGAGGCGGAGGTCAACCTCTGGCTCGGGCCACGTGGTCACCTCGTGCATTATCCGGTCTGCGGCGGACGCGAGATCAATATCGTCGCGATCATCGAGGATTCCTGGCGCGAGGAAAACTGGTCCGCGCCCGGCGATCCCGTCCAGATCGAGGCGCGCTTCCTCGGCTGGCACAGGAAGGCGCGCGACCTCGTGGGCTCGGCGGAAACATGGAAGCGCTGGGCGCTTTGCGACAGGCCGGCCGATGCGCGCTGGTCCAGCCGTCGCACGACGCTGCTGGGCGATGCCGCGCATCCGATGGTGCCCTTCCTCGCGCAGGGCGCCGGCCAGGCGATCGAGGATGGCGCGACGCTCGCCGCCCTCCTCCGTGATGCGCAAACGCCGGACGGCATCGCCGCAGCGCTGAACGCCTATCAAACCATACGCCTGCCCCGCAGCGCGCGCGTGCAGAGCGAGGCAAGGCGGCAGGCGCTGATCTATCATCTCGAAGGAATCCCGGCGCGGCTGCGTGATGCGGCACTCGGCCTCCTGCCTGCCGGGGCGCTGCTGAAGCGTTATTCATGGCTTTTTGACCATGACGCGAGCGCGCCCGCACGCTGAGCCCCAAAGCCGCGTATTCACCGATCGAAGCGACGAAACGTTAAGCCATCAAGATTAGCGTTCGGGCATCTACATCTCCAGATGGGCAAAACTGAGCCATGTCGGGCGTCGAACAGCGGCAGAGCAACCGGACACGCAGCTTCCTGCGTGGAGAAATCGTTCATTCGAACGGTGCCTCCCGCACGGATTGCACTGTTCGTGACATCTCCGATACCGGCGCGCGGCTGGAAATTCCGGTCTCCGTGACCTTGCCGGAATTCTTCGAGATTCTCGTCCCGTTGAAGAGCATTACCCGCCGCGCACGCATCATCTGGCGGCACAATAACGAAATCGGCATCTCGTTCGTGCATGAAGCGCAGGCAGGGATGACAGCCACTTCGCCGATACCGCTCTCGGGCGACACGTTCGATCTCCGCCGTCGCGTGCTCGATCTCGAGGCGGAGACCATGCATTTGCGCAGCCAGCTCGCCGAAATGCGGCAGGTTATCGCAGCGCTCAACCAGCAGAGGAAAATCGCCTGAACAAGGCGCACGCGATGCAGAAAGACATCGCGAGAAAACCCAGAAGGGAAGACAATGTCCGCAGAACGCCGCACAGAGGCCCGCAACCCCTGTTTTCTTCAGGGTTCCATCATCATCGACGCGCAAAAGCCGCCCGTGCCATGCGAGGTCCATGACATTTCCAACCGCGGAATGCGGCTGGTTGTCGCCAATACCGCGATGATTCCGAACCAGTTCATTGTATCGGTTCCCCGCCGCCATATGCGCGAGCTTGTTTCCGTCCGCCGACGTGGTCGGATGGATCTGGGCGTCCTGATCGTGCAGGCGGGCGGCGCAAAGCGATAATTCACGCCACGCGCGCAGGTTTTCACGCAGCCGTCCTTGACCTTACCATCATGGGAAGGATTACATCTCCACGATCGAGAGATGGAGCCCTCCCATGGCCAATGCCCAATCACCCCCCGATCGCCTGTCGCTCCTTGTCGAAGGCATGACCTGCGCGGCCTGCGCGAACCGCGTCGAGCGCGTGATCAAGGCGCTGCCAGGCATCGAGAATGCAAGCGTCAATCTCGTCACCGCTCAGGCTGACATCACGGGAAGTACCGGCGCGCTGGACTTCTCCCGCATCGCCAACGCGATCGCCGAAGCAGGCTATAGCGCCAAACGCCCCACATCCGCCGGCGAGGATGAACTCGAAGCCCGCAACGAAGCGGAAAGCGCCAGGCTCCACATACGGGCGCTGCTCGCGGCATTGCTCACCCTGCCCGTCTTCATCATCGAGATGGGCGGGCACGTCTTCCCAGCCTTCCATCATTACCTTGCGGGCACTTTCGGCGAAGGCACATTGCGTATCGTCGCCTTCCTGCTGACAGGCGCGGTGCTGGCCGGGCCGGGGCGCGATTTCTACCGGCGCGGCATTCCCGCCCTCTTCCAGCGCGAACCGGACATGAATTCGCTGGTCGCGCTCGGCACCCTGGCCTCGTTCGGATTTTCGAGCATCGCGACCTTCGCGCCCGATTGGCTGCCGGAAGGCACGGCGCATGTCTATTTCGAGGCAGCCGCCGTCATCGTGACGCTTGTGCTGGCCGGGCGCTATCTCGAAGCGCGCAGCCGGGGCCACACCAACCGCGCGATCCGGCACCTCGTGAAGCTGAGGCCGGCCAGCGCGCGCATCTTGCGGGGTGACGATCTTGTCGAGGTCGATATCGCGCAGGTCCAGCAGGGGGATATCGTCTCGATCCGCCCTGGCGAGCGCATTCCCGTCGATGGCGTGGTGAAGGAAGGCACTTCCTGGCTCGATGAATCCATGATCACCGGCGAGCCGCTGCCCGCAAAAAAGGGTGAAGGCGACACGGTGATCGCGGGCACGATCAACACGAGCGGTTCGTTCTCCTTCCGCGCGACGCGGGTGGGCGCCGAGACCCTGCTGGCGCAGATCATCCGCCTGGTCGAGAACGCGCAGCTTGCGAAACTGCCGATCCAGGCAACAGTGGACAAGGTGACCCGCGTCTTCGTGCCGGTCATCCTCGCGCTCTCCGTGCTTACCTTTCTCGTCTGGTTCTGGTTCGGCGGCGCGGAAGGCCTCGCCATGGGGCTGGTCAACGCGGTCGCGGTGCTGATCATCGCCTGCCCATGCGCCATGGGGCTGGCGACACCGACCTCGATCCTTGTCGGCACCGGGCGGGGAGCGGAACTCGGAATCCTGTTCCGGCGCGGCGATGCGCTTCAGACCCTGAGCGAAGCGCGCATGATCGCCTTCGACAAGACCGGCACGCTGACCCTCGGTCGCCCGGAAATGACGGCGCTGATCCCGGCGGAAGGCTTCAGTCCGACGGAGATCCTCGGGGCCGCGGCAACGCTTGAAGCGCGTTCGGAGCATCCGGTCGGCGTCGCGATCCTGCGCGCGGCGGAAAAGGAAAACATCGTCCCCGGCCTGGCCACCGAGGTT
Organism: Pseudomonadota bacterium; assembly: GCA_020161575.1. Classification (GTDB taxonomy): domain Bacteria; phylum Pseudomonadota; class Alphaproteobacteria; order Rhizobiales; family Beijerinckiaceae; genus Rhabdaerophilum. Next base: position 568,698 of record JAIUNR010000001.1, on the reverse strand, counting down.
TCCACCGCATCCGGTCTGGGCATCGAGGGGCGGGTCGAGGGACGACGCGTTCTTGTCGGCTCGGCGGCTTTCCTCAAGCAGAACGGCATCGATCCCGCGCCTTTCTCGGAACGTGTCGCAGCCTTGGCGGAAAAAGCAAACACGCCGCTTTTCGTGGTAATCGAGGGCACGCTTGCCGGGCTGATCGCGGTGTCAGATCCGCTCAAACCCGGCAGCGTGGCGGCGATCGCCCGGCTGCGCGCGCAGGATCTCGGCGTCGCCATGATCTCGGGCGATCACCGGCGCACCGCCGAGGCGATCGCCGCGCAAACCGGGATCGGGCATGTCGTCGCGGAAGTGCTGCCGGAAGGCAAGGTCGAGGCCTTGCGCGCCCTGCCCCGCAAAGGCGGCGCGCTTGCCTTCGTGGGGGACGGGATCAATGACGCGCCGGCGCTCGCCGCCGCCGATATCGGCATCGCGGTCGGCAACGGCACGGATATCGCCATCGAAAGCGCGCAGATCGTGCTGGTTTCCGGCGATCTCAACGGCGTGGCGAAAGCGGTTGCGCTCTCGCGCGCGACCATGCGCAACATCCACCAGAACCTGTTCTGGGCCTTTGCCTACAATGCCGCCCTCATCCCGGTGGCGGCCGGCATTCTCCAGCCGGCCTTCGGCATCACGCTCTCGCCGATGCTGGCCGCCGGCGCGATGGCGCTTTCAAGCGTGTTCGTGGTCACCAATGCGCTTCGGCTCGGGCGTTTTGATCCGGAATCGGGCCTGTCCGTCACGGGAGGGAAATCCGCATGAATATCGGTGAAGCCGCCTCGGCCTCCGGCGTTTCGGCCAAGATGATCCGCTATTACGAGGAAATCGGCCTCATCTCGCCCGTGCAGCGCAATGGCAGCGGCGCCTATCGCGTTTACGGCGCGGCGGAAATCCACCATCTGCGTTTCATCCGCCGCGCGCGCGATCTCGGATTCTCGGTTCAGGAAATCGGGGCTCTGCTCAAGCTCTGGCAGGACCGCAACCGCGCCAGCGCCGATGTCAAAGCCATCGCGCAGGAGAAGATCGCGGCGCTGGAAATCAAGATCGCGGAACTGGAGGCGATGCGGAAGGCGCTCCAGCATCTCGCCGCCCATTGCCACGGTGATCTGCGCCCGGATTGCCCGATCCTCGATGATCTCGCCGGCACAACCAGGGATTTTCACTGAAAAGCTGGTGCGGACGGCGGGGGTCGAACCCGCACAGCCTTGCGGCCGAGAGATTTTAAGTCTCTTGCGTCTACCGGTTTCGCCACGTCCGCGCCACATGCCGCTTAGCCGGGTTTTCGCGGCCTGTCACCCATGCGTTTTCGCCCTGCCCATCGAGACAAACCTCCAGCGCAGGAAAAGGCACGCTTACGGCTAGGATCGCGGAAGCGGTGGCCGACGACGCCCCCGCATCCCCTGCCCTTACCCCGCCGCGCCGTCGCGGATCGGTTGCTGGAAGGCGAGTCCCATATCCCAGGGGAAATAGATCCAGGTATCCTGGCTGACTTCGGTGACGAAAGTATCGACCAGAGGGCGCCCCTGCGGCTTGGCGTAAACGGTGGCGAAATGCGCCTTGGGCAGCATCTCGCGCACCATGCGCACGGTGGAGCCGGTATCCACCAGATCGTCGATCACCAGCACGCCCTTGCCGCCATCCGTGCCGGCAATCACGTGGTCGACCCCCTTGATGACCTTCAGCCCCCCTTGCGTGTCATAGCTGTGATAAGAGGCGATGCACACGGTCTCGATCATCCTCAGATCCAGCTCGCGCGCGACGATCGCCGCCGGCACGAGCCCGCCACGCGTGATGCAGACGATGGAATCGTAAGGCCCCGATGCCGCAAGCCGCCAGGCCAATGCCCGCGCATCGCGGTGGAACTGATCCCACGAAACGGGAAAAGCCTTGGCCGGCAGGGGTTTCACGGTGGTTTCGTGCATGATCACCTCGTCTGGTGCGACGGCCCGGTCAAGAATACGGAAGCCGCGCGGCGGATTGTTCTAGATCGGTGCTTTGTCGGCAACAAGAGCGGCCAGCATTCCCCGGATTTTTGCTTCCGCCGCCGCAATTTGCGCGCGCTCACGCCCGCGCACCACGATCTGGTTCGTAAAACCGCCCTGGTGGAAGGAGGGATAGGAGCCGATGGAGAGCGCGGGAAATTCTTCCGCCAACGCGCCGAGAGGGCCGGCATAGATGCCTTCCGGCAGGCCCGACGCCTCGATCGTCGCCACCTCGACGCGGATTCCGGTCTCGAGGCCGGGCGCGACATTGTCGAGCATCGCCTGCATGATCGCGGGAACGCCGGCCATCACGATGACATTGCCGAGGCGGAAGCCCGGCGCCTTAGAGATGGGATTTTCGATCAGTTCCGCGCCGGCCGGAATGCGCGCCATGCGCAGGCGCGCGGCGTTGAGATCGCTCTCCTGGTAGCGTTCGAGCAGCATCGCCCGCGCGCGCGGATCGACATCGATCGCAACGCCGAACGCCTTGGCGATGCAATCGGCGGTGATGTCGTCATGGGTCGGGCCGATGCCGCCGGTGGTGAAGAGATAGGTGTAGCGCGCCCGCAGCGCGTTCACCGCCGCGACGATTTCCGCCTCCTCATCCGGCACGACGCGGACCTCGCGCAGGTCGATGCCGATATTGAAGAGGTATTCCGCGATATAACCGATATTCCTGTCCTTCGTGCGACCGGAAAGGATCTCGTCGCCGATGACGAGAATCGCCGCTGTGATCGGCTCAAGCGCTGCGTTCTCGCTCATGCGGGCGATCCGGCGGGAAGCCGCTCCAGAAGGTGATTGTTCCGCGTCTCGCCGATCTTCTTGTAGCCTTTCGCGCCAAGCATCCCGAGCAGATCGGAGGACCAGCGCTCCTCGCCACGCTCGACGATGATCAGCTTCGGCCAGAGGCTTTCGCGCGCATCGGTGAAGAAGCGATTGAGGATGATATCCTCTGCCCCTTCGACATCGAGCTTCATCGCGTCGATATGGTCGAGCGTCTCGTCCTCGCAGATGAAGGCGAGGCTGCGCGCGGGCACCTTCACCTGACGCGCCTGATCGGAACTGACGATCTTCACGCTCGCCTCACCCTTGTTGCGCGGATCAAGGAAAAGCGTGATCTCGCCGTTACGATCGGCGACGGCGACAGCAAGCGCCTTGACGTTCCCGAAGGGATTGGCGCGGATATTGTAAGTGAGCCGCTCGAAAACCTCGGGTTGCGGCTCGAAGGCGAGGATACGCGCGCCCGGCCCCGCTTTCGCCGCGACCGCGAGCGAATAGCCCCCGATATTGGCGCCGATATCGAGGAAGACGAAATCCGGCGTGAGGCGCGAGATAAGAAGATCACGCTCGGTTTCGTCAAAATCGCGCGGGGAGAAGAGGATGCGCTTCTCACAAACGTTGTTGTAGGGGCTCAGGCGGAAATTGGCGCCGAGCGAGGCGACATCCACCGGCTTGCCGCCAAGCCGGCCGATCGCGATGCGCCGCAGGAGAAATCCGAGCCTTTTGCCAAGCCAGCCGGCGGGCATGGCGCGGGTCCAGCGGATCAGGCGCGCAACGGCGCCGGTGGCGGCATAGGTTCCGAAAGGCGGGGGATTGTCGTTCATGGTGCTTTCCATCCGGCGGTTTCTTAACCGGAGGAAACGCAAAAAGCGAGCCTTCCGATTGCCCTACCTGCCCTGCCTTCCGGCAATGCGCCTTTCCCCTTGGATCGGCGCGCATGTGACGCTACATCTCTCAGTATCTGTTATTCTCTGGATGGACCATGACGCAGACCGGGACCGAAGCCCCTACCCGCCGCCAGCCCGGCACGATCAAGCTCCACGGACCGGAAGCCTTCGCCGCCATGCGCAAGGCCGGTCAGCTCACCGCGCGCGCGCTCGACATGCTGGTGGATTTCGTCAAGCCCGGCATCACGACGGATGCGATCGACCGTCTCGTCTTCGATTTCGCGATGGATCACGGCGCCTATCCGGCGACGCTCTATTACCGCGGCTATATGCGTTCGTGCTGCACCTCGATCAACCATGTGGTCTGTCACGGCATTCCCGGCGAGAAACCGCTGAAGGATGGCGATATCGTCAATATCGACGTCACACTCGTGGTGGATGGCTGGCATGGCGATTCCAGCCGCATGTATGGCGTGGGCGAAGTACCGCGCCGCGCGATGAGGTTGATGGAAGTCACCTATGAATGCCTTGAGAAGGGCATTCAGGCGGTCAAGCCGGGGGCGACAACCGGCCATATCGGCGCGGCAATCCAGCGCCATGCGGAAGCGGAACGCTGTTCGGTGGTGCGCGACTTCTGCGGTCACGGACTCGGCCAGCTCTTCCATGACGAGCCGAACATCCTCCATTACGGGCGCGCCGGCGAGGGTGTGGAACTCAAGCCGGGCATGTTCTTCACCATCGAGCCGATGATCAATCTTGGCCGCCCCCATGTGAAGATCCTCGCCGATGGCTGGACGGCCGTAACCCGCGACCGCTCCCTATCGGCCCAGTTCGAGCATACGATAGCTGTCACGGAAACAGGCGTGGAAGTCTTCACGCGCTCGCCCGCGGGGCTCGATTTTCCCGACAATCCCGCCTTCGGCAAGGCCGTGATCGGATGAGCGAGGCGGCGCCTCCGCCCCCGAAAAAAGCCCGCTCCTCCCCGCGTGGCAAGGGAGCGGAGACACCGCATTACCTCGGTCATCGCGAGCGCCTGCGCGCACGTTTCACGCAAAGCCCGGAGGCGCTCCCGGATTACGAATTGCTCGAACTGGTGCTGTTCCGCTCGATCGTGCGCGGCGATGTCAAGGGCATCGCCAAGGCGCTGGTGGCGCGGTTCGGCTCCTTTTCGGAGGTCGTTGCGGCGCCCCCTGAGCGGCTGATGGAAATCAACGGCGTGGGGCCAGCCATCATCCATGACCTCAAGCTGATCGGGGCCGCCGCACGGCGCGTGACGCTGGGCGCGGTCAAGGACCGGCAGGTGCTGGGCTCCTGGGCTTCCGTGGTGGAATATTGCCGAACGACGATGGCTTTCGCCGAGGTCGAGGAGTTGCGCCTGCTGTTCCTCGACAAAAAGAACGGATTGATCGGCGATGAGGTGATGCAGCGCGGCACGGTGGATCACACCCCCGTCTATCCACGCGAGATCATCCGTCGTGCCTTGCAGCTCAATGCCTCCGCGCTGATCCTCGCGCATAATCACCCTTCCGGTGACCCCACGCCGTCCCGCACGGATATCGAGATGACCCGTGAGATCGTCACACTCGCCGAACCGCTGGGAATCGTGGTGCATGACCATCTCATCGTCGGGCGCAAGGGGCACGCCAGCTTCCGCGCGCTGGGGTTGCTCTGAAACCCCTTTCCTCAGCTTCTTCGCCCTCGCAGACCGCGATCGAGCGATTGATCCTACCTCACCAGGATCTGCAATACGCCGGCCTGCCTGGGGCCAATATTCACAGGCCAGGTGGTGATCCTTGAGGTTTTGCGCGAATCGCTGCCTAAATTGCCGCGGTATTTTTCGTTAGGGTGGCTCCGCACACCAAAACTTTGAAAGAAAAGCCCGCCGGTCGTTGCAAGAAAACGGCAATTTCTTTCGATCAAGATTTTTATGCGCCCTGTTCTATTTTAACCGGCAAAGACAAATGAACGCCCTCATTCAACAGCTATCGTGGTGGTTGAGCGTTTTTCAGGCCGCTTCGGTCATCGGCGCCGTCTGCATAGGGTTTTGCATCCTTCTGAGGGACGAACGCCGCTTCTCCGCGCGTGGCCGTACGCAGTCGCGCCGACGCTGAGCCGGATACGCCGTATTCCTCTTCCAAGCCATTGATGAAAAACCCTTGTCCGCAACCTATCGGAACATTGGAAATAACCTGTCAACCTTCTTCCCTCAGGATAGGCACTGAGTAGAATATCGAGTTGCGGTTGAGTTCCTGAATGAAAATCCTGCCAGCCCGAACACAGAAGGCGCGGGGGGTTCCCCTTTCCTTGCTGCCGGTTTTCCTGCTGGTGCTTTGCGTCATGGGATCGATGGCGCTTGTCGCTGATCGGGCAACCAGGCGGCAGGAGACTTTTGAACTCGATCGTGAAAAACGTCAGCTTGCACAAAGCCTTGCCATTGAAAGCGAAAACCTGCTTGTCGGTCTTGCCCGCGATGAAGGCCTCGGCGAGTTGTTTCAGGCGCATCGCAACCGTGATCTTGTCGAGCGCCTGCTCTCTTCTCTCAACCGGCGGCAGGCGACAGATTTTGTCATCCTGATCAACAAGGCGGATGGAGAAATCCTTGCCGAGGCGGGCGAAAGCGATGTGCTCACCAGGCGGCGCCTGCTCGCTCACAGCCTGATTGATTCCTCCCGACTGCGCGGACTGGATTCCTCGACAATCGGCATCGGTCGCGAGGCGCGCCTGCTCCAGGACGGTCAAGGCATCATCTCGATGGCGATGCTGCCTATCGGCCGCTCGATTATCCTCGTGGCCACTCGGCCGGTCGGCGCAACGACGCTGCGGCGCCTTTCCACGGTGCTTGGCATTCCAGAACTGCGTCTTGTGAATGGCACGCCGGCGCAACCCACCAGCTATCCCGTCTCGGGTTTCGGCGATACTCCGCCAATGAGCCTTGTCTGGACCCCAAGCCGGGCGCCTGCCGAGACGCTTGTCGATCTCGGCATTTTCGGCCTCCTGGCCTCTGTCTCGGTCGCGATCATCGCCGTTGCCCTTTTCCGCCGCATGCGTGCCTCGACCGAGGCGATCCTGATGCGGGAAGCGAAAGCTAGTCACGATGCCCGCCATGATCCGCTCTCCGGTCTGCCCAACCGCGCCGTCTTCTGCGAGAGCCTGGCGCAGAGCATCGAGGATCTGCCGAACCACGACACTTCCGTTGCCGTGCTGCTGCTCGATCTCGACAAGTTCAAGGATGTCAACGACACGTTCGGCCATGCGGCCGGCGACAAGGTCATCATCGATTTCGGCAATCGCGTGCGCGCGCTGCTGCGCCAGACGGATGTGATCGCCCGGCTGGGTGGCGACGAGTTTGCCGTTCTGCTCACCTCCGTGCGCTCCCACAACGAGGTGACGCGGCTTGCGCAGGCGGTCATTGATGCCGCGAACCGCCCCTTCGTCATGGACGGCGTGACGATGCGCATCGGCGTGACCGTCGGCATCTCCTTCGCGCCCGATGACGGGCTGGAGGTCGCCGCCGTGCTGCGCGCGGCAGATACCGCGCTCTATCGGGCCAAGAACGAGGGGCGCAACCGCTTCGCGCTCTACGAACACCGGATGACCGAGAACGAGCGCATCCGGAAGCTCGTGGACGACGAGCTGCGCGGCGCGATCGATCGCGACGAGCTGGCACTGGTCTACCAGCCCCAGGTTTTCGCGGATTCCGGCAAGATCGCGTCCGTCGAGGCGCTGGTCCGTTGGCGCCACCCGCTCCACGGGTTGATTTCACCGGCGACCTTCATCTCGGCCGCCGAAGAGCGCGGGCTGATCGTACCGCTCGGCGAATGGGTGATGAAGCGCGCCTGCCTCGACGCCAAGCGCTGGCCGGGTTTGCGCGTGGGCGTCAACGTGTCGGCGATCCAGTTCCGGCACCCCGATTTCGTGACCGATGTCGGGCGCATCCTCTCCGATGCCGGTCTCGAACCGGGCAGGCTCGAACTCGAACTCACCGAAGGCGTGCTGGTCGAGGACGAAGATCACGCGGAAGCGGGCATGATGGAATTGCGCTCGCTGGGCGTGAAGCTGGCGCTCGACGATTTCGGCACCGGCTATTCTTCGCTGATCTATCTGCGGCGTTTCGCCTTCGACAAGATCAAGATCGACAAATCCTTCCTCGATTCCATGGAAGCGACCGGCGAAAGCGCGATCCTCGTCCATTCCGTCGTGCATCTGGGGCGCGCCCTCGGCCTGGAAGTCACCGCCGAAGGCGTGGAGACGGAAGAACAGCGCCGGTTCCTGCAAGCCGTCGGCTGCCATTTCCTGCAAGGGTATCTGTTCTCGAAGCCGGTCTCGGCGGATGCAATCGACGAAATGCTGCGCATCCAGAACCAGGGCATCGGCGAGACCTCACCCAAAACCGCGGCCTGAAAAGAGCCCGCCGGCTTTCACCTCATTCCGGTTGCCGAGAGAAACAGGACCACGATCTGCCGTAGGATCGCGTAGGTCAGGGCAATTGTGAAAATGAGCGCGAAGACGGTGGCGATCCAGCCGGCAATCGCGAAAACGCCGTCGCGCTCCGCCAAGGCGAGGCCGATCAGGATCACGGCGATTCCCGGCGGAATACCGCCGAAAAACGGGATCGGCGCCATCAGCGCAATGGCGAGGCACATCAGCACAACGCCATGCAATTGCTGGGAGTTCTCGCCCACAAGCATCGGAAGCCTCGGGCGCATCACCTTCTCGACCCAGCGCAGCCCACCCTCCGCGCGGTCGAACACCTTCGCGAGATCCTTGCGGCTGACCCGGCGGCGCCCCAGCCATGCCGGCAGGGCGAGGCTCGTGCGCCCCATCATCATCTGATAGGCGACAACGCCGATGATTACCCCGCACAGCATCGGCAGGCCCGGGACCGGAAGCAGGTTGGGCAGGCCGAAAAGCACCAGCACGATCCCGAAGGAACGATTGCCGAGCGCAGCGGTAAAATCGGCGATGGTGGGGTTGGGATTGATATCGTTTCCGATTCCCCGGATCGTCTCACTCAGGATATCGGATATTCGCGCCGAGTACGGCTTCATCACGTCACAAGCTCCCGGCGCATCGCGGCCCTTGTGAATAGTGGGAATAGCCTCGCAAGAAAAGTCAAAAACAGGGCGCACCATCATCCGCTCGCCAATCGCAATCCCAGGTTGCTAGCGATCACGTAAGTGGCGCGCTTTGCTTGCCCCGTGGTGTAAAAACCGAACAAGCCGCAGGGAGCGGCCGGCCCATGCGAATGGCCATCGGGAGGGCGGGAAAACTTGGCTTCGGGCTGCTCTCCGGGGCGCTGTGGCTTATCGCTTGCGCGCAGGCAGCGGAATTGAGAAGCAACACGCGCAGATTGGAGAATGCGCCGCCTTCCCTCCCAAGTGAAACGCTACCCGAGGCGGCCGACGACCCGGATCTGGATCCTGAGGAACAGGAGGATATCCAGGCTGGACAGGGGCTTCCCGCATCGACCTCAAGGAGCGGCATCGCGTTTCTGGGCGATCCGCTTGCCTCGCTCCGCATCCGCCTGCCCCGCCTCGGCCAGCTTCCCGCAAAAGGGCGGGCGCTGCTCGGTTCGCTCTCGCCCCCTCCATCTTCCATGGCCGAACTCTGGCAAAGTGCCCCCCCTTACCGCTCGGTTGCGTTCAAAAGCCTCGACCTGACCCGGCACGATCGTTTCCTTACGCTCGGCACCAAGCTGGCGCACGACCGGCGGATGGATCGGCCAGGCTGGCGGACGATGGTGACGCTCGGCATCCGGCTGGCCGAATATGACCCCTCGCTCGCTCGCACCGCGCATCGCGTTTCCTCGGCGCGGCTGCTGGGCGGCTACGAATGGCATCGCGGCCCGCTCGCGATCACGGCAATGGCCGGCGTGAGCATCCTGCGCCATCCGCCCAGCCGCGCCTGGGGAACCGGGCGCACATTCGAGATTGGCCCCGCTGCCGGCCTCGATCTCTGGCTGAACTGGCAAGGCCCGCTCCGTTGGGGTTCCCGCCACAGCCTTGCGAGCCTGCTGCTCGATCAGGCGGAGCGCAGCGTATTCTTTCGCTTCCAGCATGCCTTTGCGCTCGCCGGCACGCAGATCCGTTTCGGCCCGGAAATATCCTATTCGGCAGGCCGCGACATTGCCGCGCGCGGGGTATCCTTGCAGGGCGGATGGCGCAAGCTTCGCGCCGGAGCCCATATTTCGGAACTTCCTCTCTGGCGCGCCAGAATCGGCGCGGCATTCGGCACGGAATGGCAGCCGGGGCAAAAGCCGGGCCTCTATGTCACGCTTTCGGCCTATCGCCTGATCTATTGATCCGCGCGCGCGAGCGCTTCGGGCGTGTCGAAATCCGCGAGAATGCCGGGATCATCGACCGCCACTTCCTGAACCGCATCCCCCGCTGTCTGAAGCAGCTTGCGCGCGCCCTGATCACCGTGAAGGGAAAGAAAGGCTGGAAAAAGCGCGCGACGCACCAGAACGGGATTGCCCCAATGCCCGGAATAGGCCGGCACGAAAGCCTCCGCCGCCGGATTGGCCACGGCGGCGGCAAGAAGCGCATCAAGCGTTTCACGCTTCACGCGCGGCATATCGGCGAGCAACACGAAGGCGGCGTCGACCTCTGGCGGCAAAGCCTGAAAGCCGGCATGCAGCGAGGTCGAAAGTCCTTCGGCGAAAGCCGGATTATGAACGAAGCGCCCCGCATTTTCAGCGATCGCCTCGACCTGCTCCCGCTCGTGTCCGGTCACGATCAGGATCGGATCGAGCGCGGCATCGGCGGCGCGCGCCAGCACGTGCGAAAGCATCGGCTCGCCCTGATAGGAAGCCAGCAGCTTGTTCTGCGCGCCAAAGCGCGTGGAACGCCCCGCCGCAAGAACAATTGCCGCGACGCCCCCCGGCTTGCCGGCGGCAATCTTCTCCCTCTCGACTCCGCCCATGCCCGCTCTTGGCTGGGGCCGTGAAACGATCTCCATCAGAAGTCCGCCGACGCCGAGCTTCTGGATATCCGAGGCCGCCATCGGCAGATCGGCGCAATGCCGCGCGAGAACCCAGTCAAAACCGTTCTCGCGCGGGCTGCGCGCGCAGCCGGGAGCGCCGATGACCGGCTTGCCCGCGAATTCGGCCAGCAGCATGAGATTGCCCGGATCGACCGGCATGCCGAAATGAACCACCCTGCCCCCTGCCCGCACGAGCGCGGCCGGTATGATGTCGCGGATATCCGCGATCGCCGCCGCGCCGAAGATCAGCAGGAGATCAAAAGCCTCGGGATCGAGCGCGGCCAGGGTCGCTTCGAGATCCGCCTGTCGATGCGCAAGGCGTCTTTCAAGCGCGAGCGTCGCGCCGAAAGCTGCGAGCCGCTCCTGCGTGACGCGCAATGTCTTGTCGATCACGCTTTCCTTCAGCCCCGGCAGGCGCAGCGAGAGCATCGCGACGCGCTTGGCGGCAAAGGGCGCGACACGCAGCGCGCTCGGCCCAAGCCCCGCGATTCCGGTCTCGACGAGCGATCCGGGCACGGCGAAGGGAATGATCTTGATCGTGGCCACCATTTCACCGGCCTCGACACGGCGGAAGGCCGGCAATGTCGCGAGCGTCAGGCCGGGATCGATCGCATTGAAACGATCCACCGCCGCGACATCCGGCACGAAGAGCCCCTTGTCTTGCGCGAACAGATTGGCCCTGCCGGTGAAAGCGGGATCGGCGCGGATGCCGCTTCCGGCCGCCGCCTGCGCCAGAAGCCGCGCCGCCTCATCCTCGAAGACATCGCCGGCTTCGAGCCGCGCGATCGTGACCTCGTTTACGCCGGCCTGCGCAAGCGCCGCGCAATCCGCCGCGCTGAGATTGTGGCTCTTGCGAAAGGCGACAGCACCGGCGCGGACCTGATGCGCGAGCACGCCGCCCTCCGCCTCCGAAAGCGGGACCGTCCCGAACTTCATGCCGAAGTTCCCGCGGCGCGGCTGGGTTTCGCGCGCATCGCCCCGATGATCTCGGCAAGGATCGAGACCGCGATCTCCGCGGGGCTCACCGCGCCGATATCAAGGCCGATCGGCGCGCGGATGCGCGCGAGCGCTTCCGGAGCCGCCCCTGTCGCCGCCAGTCGTTCAAGCCGTTTCGCATGGGTTTTGCGGCTTCCCAGCGCGCCGAGATAGAAACACTCTTTCGTAAGCGCATGCAGGATCGCGCCGTCATCGATCTTCGGATCATGGGTCAGCGCCACGAAGGCGGTATAGCGATCAAGCCCGAGCGGCGGCAGCGCGACATCCGGCCATTGCGCGATCACCCGCGTGTCTGGGAAGCGTTCCGGGGTCGCGAAAGCCGTGCGTGGATCGATGATCGTGCAATCAAGATCGGCGAGGCGGGCCATCTCCGCCAGCGCCTGGCTGATATGCACGGCGCCGATCACGACCAGCTTCACAGGCGGCAGGTGGACATTGAGGAAGAAGCGCCGCCCGGCGATTTCAACCATGCCGGATTTGCCGGAGCGGAAGGCCTCGTGCAGCGCCTCGGCGTCATGGCGGGCGCCGATTTCATCCGGCGTCAGCACCGCGACGCGATCGCCCGGTTCAAGCCCTTCCTCCAGCGCGCTCACCACCACGACGGCCTGTCGCGCCGCGAGACAACGGTTGAGCTTTGCGAGTTGATCGAGGTTCATGTCACCGGCTCCACCCGGACGGCAATTTTCCCGCCACAGGACAGGCCGACGCGCCAGGCGGTCTCATCCGCGACACCGAATTCGAGCAATCTCGACTTGCCGTCGGCGATCGCCTCGATCGCCTCGGCGATCACCGCGCCCTCGACACAACCACCGGAAACCGAGCCGAGGAAATTACCCTCCCCGTCGATCACCAGATGGGAGCCGACGGGCCTTGGCGCCGAGCCCCAGGTTTCGATCACGGTGGCGATGGCGACGCCGCGCCCGCCGCGTTTCCAGCTTTCCGCGGCGGCGAGGATCTCCGTTTCGTGCGCGAGAGGGGTTCCACTGGGCATCACGAGCCTCCTTTGAGAAAGCGGCGCGGATCGGCCTCGTCGGCGCGTGAAGCGGAAAGCGCCGTGCAGAGATCCGCGATCGAGGAGAGGTTATGGAGCGTGCGGAATTCGTCAACCTGCGGCAGCATCGCGCGGATGCCTGCCGCTTTCGCCTCGAACCCGTCGAACCTGAGCAGAGGGTTGAGCCAGATCAGCCGCCGGCTGGAGCGGCGAAGCCGACCAAGCTCGCGCGCGAGGTCGGGCTTCACCTCACGCTCGAGCCCATCCGTGATCAACAGGACGATGGCGCCGCCGGAGAGGGAGCGCCGGGCCCATTGGCGATTGAAGGTTGCGAGCATCTCGCCGATGCGCGTGCCGCCATCCCAGTCACGCACGAGTTTCGAGGCCGTGGCGAGCGCGAGATCCGGGTCCTTGGTCGAACGCAGGGCGCGGGTAACATTCGTGAGCTGCGTCGCGAAGGTGAAAGCGTGGATCCTGCGCCCCGATTGCGCCAGCGCGTGCAGGAAATGCAGGAAAACCCGGCTGTACTGGCTCATCGAACCGGAAATATCGCACAGAGCCACGAGTGGTGGCACCTTTTCGGCCCGTGCGCGGAATTTGAGTTCAAAAGCATCACCGCCAGCGCGCAGGCTCGCGCGCATCGCCGCGCGTGGATCGGCGCGGTTGCCGCGTGGATCAGCGAGGTAGCGCCGGGTTTTCACGCGCTGGAGCGGCATTTCCAGCCGTGCGATCTCGTGCTTCGCCCGCGCGATCTCGGCCGCGCTCATCGCCTCAAAATCGCGGGCGCGGAAAACCTCGATATCCGAAACCGTCAGGCGGGAATCGAGTTCGAGCCGCTCGCGCTCCGGCGCCTCCTCCGGCTTGCGATCCGCAAACAACGCCTCCGTGACGCGGCGAAGCGTATCCTGCCGGCGATCATCGGGATTGGCGGGGGCGACGGGCATCATCGTCGCCATCATCTTTTCGAGCAGCGCCCGCCTGCGCCAGAACAGGCGGAAGGCCTGATCGAACACTTCCGCATCCTGTCGGCGCTTGACGAAAACCGCCTCGAGCGCTGCGCGGAATTCCTCGCGATGGCCGATGCCGATCAACTCGGTTGCCGCCACCGCATCGAGTATCGCGCCGGGGCCGACACGCATGCCCGCCACGCGCAAGGCGCGGCCGAAATAGGCGATATTCTCCGCGAGGTGACCGCCGGGCTCAGCCATTCGCGGCGCCGGCGGGGATACGCTTCACGTCGTAACCGCCCGGTCCACGATAGGTGGCGATACGATCGCCGGCGCCGATCTCCCCCAGTTCCACCTCGCGATCAGGCAGGATGGCTGTTGCCCGCGCGCCATGCATCACCAGCACCTGGTCGCCTTGCGCGAGCGCGGCCTCCGCCCAGCGGCGAAGGTTGCGCAGATACGGCTCCGCGCGCCAGGCCGCCGGAGCGCCGGGATCCGCCGTCACGACCAGCGAATTCGAGCCCGGATAGATCGAGAGCACGAAACGCGAGACTTCCGGTTTCCATTCCGGGCCGAGATCGGCGTTGTACACCCATTGGCAGAAGAAGGCCCGGCAGATTTCCGGGCGCGTTTCGTGAATGCCGCAGCCCCGGCCCTGCGCGATATGCCGGCACCACCTGCCCGCCGGTTTCTCCAATTCAGGCACGGGAAAGAGCTTGCAGCACAAGGTACAGGTGCCGCATTCACGCCCCGGCGGAAGGTCGGTCACGGCCTCATCCATGGTTGCCCGCCTTCACGTCATCGAGGATTTCCTTGGCGCGCGAACCCTGCATCTTCGCGATGTCATCCTGATATTTCAGCAGCACGCCGAGCGTATCGCTGACCAGCGCGGGGTCGAGCGCCAAAGCGTCGAGCTCCACCAGGGCGGTTGCCCAATCCAGCGTCTCCGCCACGCCGGGAACCTTGAAGAGATCCTCCTTCCGGATCGCCTGCACATAGGCGACGATCTGCTTCGAGAGTTTCGCCGGGATCGCCGGCGCCTTCTCCTTGAGGATCGCCAGTTCGCGCTGGGCATCGGGGTAATCGACCCAATGATAGAGGCAGCGGCGCTTCAGGGCGTCATGCACCTCGCGCGTGCGGTTGGAGGTGATGATCACGATCGGCGGCGCGGGCGCCTTGATCGTGCCGAGTTCGGGCACGCTGGCCTGAAAATCGGAGAGGATTTCGAGCAGGAAAGCCTCGAAGGCTTCATCCGTGCGGTCAAGTTCGTCGATCAGCAGCACCGGCGGGCCGGCGGGATCGGGTTCGAGCGCCTGAAGCAATGGGCGCTTCACGAGGTATTTCTCAGAAAAGACATCCGCCGCGAGCTTGCTCCTGTCATGTTCGCCGGAAGCCTCGCCGAGGCGGATCGCCATCATCTGGCCGGCATAATTCCATTCGTAGAGGGCGGAAGCCGCGTCCAGCCCCTCATAACATTGCAGGCGGATCAGCTTGCGCCCCAGCCCCCGCGCCAGCACCTTGGCGATCTCGGTCTTGCCCACCCCGGCCTCTCCTTCGAGGAAAAGCGGACGTCCCATGCGCAAGGCCAGGAAGAGCACGGTCGCGAAAGCGCGATCGGCGACGTAATGCTCCTGCTTGAGGAGATCGAGCACCTGATCGATCGAGGACGGCACGGCGATCATCGGCGGGTACTCCAGAAAAACCAGATGGCGACAAGCGCGAGCGAAAAGGCGAGAAGCCGGCGCACCAGCTTCTCATGCGGGCCGGCGACGAGGTAGGGCCGCAAGCCTGCGGCGAAAAGGACAATCCCCGCATGAACCGCGGTGGCGACCGCGACATAGATCGCGACCAGCACCATGGTTTGCGCCATCACGCCCTGCCCGCCGGGCTTCAGGAAAAGCGGCAGCACGGCAATATAGAAGAGCGCGGCCTTGGGATTGAGGAGATTTTGGGCTAACGCCCTGCGAAACGCGGCGCCGCGCCCCATTTTTCCGTTCTCGCCGCCATCCGCGCCCTGCCAGCCTTCCCATGCGAGGTAAAGCAGGAAGCCAGCGCCCGCATAACGCAGGATATCGTAGAGTACCCGGTTGCCATCCAGCACCGCAGCAAGGCCGAAAACCGCCGCGATCCCCACCCCGGCCAGGCCGAGTGAAACGCCGGCAACCGCGGCAAACCCGGCACGCCGACCCTCGGCAAGGCTGAGCGCCGCAAGCCAGGCCATGTTCGGCCCCGGCGTCAGCTCGATGATGAGCGAGGTCAGGGCGAATTCGAGAAGCTGTGTTTTCATAAAAGCCACAAAAGGCCGGTGCCACGACACCGGCCTTGATGATGATCAATCAAGGGCCTCACGCCCTCATTTTCCGCTTGCCGCCGTCACGGCACGCTTCGTCATCACGCCGATAAGATGGCTGCGATATTCCGCCGAGGCATGGATATCGCCATTGAGCCCTTTCGGAGCGGGATTCGCCACCCCTTCCAGCGCCTTGGCGTTGAAGCGCTTGGCGAGCGCGGCCTCGGCCTCCGCCCAGCGGAACACGCCATCCGCCCCCGCGCCGGTCACGGCGACCGCGACCTTCGCGCCGCGTTTCGCCACCGCGACGCCGACCATCGCGTAGCGCGAGGCGGGGTTGCGGAATTTCGCATAGGCGAATTTCGCCCCCACCGGGATGATGATCCTCGTGATGATCTCCCCTTCGTCGAGCGCGGTCGAGAACAGCCCGGTGAAGAAATCCGCCGCCGCAAGCTTGCGCTTCGAGGTGACGATGGTCGCGCCCAGCGCCAGCAAGCCGGCCGGATAATCCGCCGCCGGATCGTTATTGGCGACCGAACCACCGATCGTGCCCTTGTGGCGCACATGCGGATCGCCGATGCCGCCGGCAAGCCCAGCAAGGCCGGGAACAAGTTCGCGCACCAAGGCCGAACCGGCAACCTCGGCATGGGTCGTCATCGCGCCGATGACGAGGTTGCGCCCTTTGTGCTCGATGCCGCTCAATTCCTTGAGCGCACCGAGATCGATCAGGGCGGAGGGGCTGGCGAGACGCATTTTCATCGTCGGCAGCAGGGTCTGCCCGCCGGCGAGGATCTTGGCGTCGCCATTCTTCGCCACGAGGTTGTTTGCCTGCCGGAGCGAGGCGGGGCGGTGATAATCGAAAGCATACATGGTGGTTTCTCCCGAAAAATGGGGAACAGGAAACGGCGGGTGGCGATGGAGATAGCTCCTTCTCGCCACGCACCATTCGCTATTCGCTTCTCATTCCGCTGCCTTGGCGAAGCTCGCCCGCGCCGCTTTCCACACGGCTTGGGGCGTCGCGGGCATCGCGATATTCTCGTGGCCGAGCGCATCGGTGATGGCGTTCATAAGCGCCGCCGGCGCCGCGATGGCGCCCGCCTCGCCGCACCCCTTGATGCCGAGCGGGTTGGAGGGACAGGCCGTCATCGTGTGATCGACATGGAAGGAAGGCAGATCATCCGCGCGCGGCATGGTGTAATCCATGTAGCTCGCGGTAACGAGCTGGCCGCTGGCATCATAGACCGTGCCTTCGAGCAAAGCCTGCCCGATTCCCTGCGCGATGCCGCCATGCACCTGCCCCTCGACGATCATCGGGTTGATGATCACGCCGAAATCATCCACCGCCGTCCATTTGGCGACGGTGGTGATGCCGGTCTCGGGATCGATTTCGACTTCCGCGATATGCACGCCCGAGGGGAAGGTAAAGTTTGTGGGATCGTAGAAAGCCCCCTCCTTCAACCCCGGCTCGAGCTGCTGGCCGGTAAATTTATGCGCGATATAGGCTTGCAGCGCCACCGAGGGAAAATCGATGGATTTGTCGGTTCCGCGCACGGTGAACTTGCCGTCCTTGAAGTCGATATCGGCTTCGGAGGCTTCGAGCACGAAGCTCGCCACCTTCTTCGCCTTGGCCTCGACCTTGTCGAGCGCCTTGACGATAGCCGACATGCCCACCGCGCCCGAGCGCGAGCCATAGGTGCCCATGCCCATCTGTACCTTGTCAGTGTCGCCATGGACGATGGAGACATTCTCGATCGGAATGCCGAGCCGGCCGGCGACAAGCTGGGCAAAGGTGGTCTCGTGCCCCTGCCCGTGGCTATGCGAGCCGGTGAGCACTTCCACCGTGCCGATCGGGTTGACGCGCACTTCCGCGCTCTCCCACAGCCCGACGCCCGCGCCGAGCGAACCCACCGCCGCCGAGGGCGCAATGCCGCAGGCCTCGATATAGGCGGAATAGCCAAGACCGCGCAGCTTGCCGGCCTTGGCGCTATCGCGCCGGCGCTTGGCGAAGCCCTTGACGTCGTGGTTCTCCATCGCCTTGGCGAGCGAGGCGTTATAATCGCCCGTGTCGTAGCACATGATCACCGGCGTCTGGTGCGGGAAGGACTTGATGAAGTTCTTCTTGCGGAAAGCAGCCGGATCCATGCCGAGCTCGCGGGCCGCGACCTCGACCAGCCTTTCGATCACGAAGGTCGCCTCCGGGCGTCCCGCGCCACGATAGGCATCAACCGGAGCCGTGTTGGTATAGACCGCCTCGACCTCGCAATAGATGGCCGGAACGTTGTATTGGCCGGAAAGCAGCGGCGCGTAGAGATAGGTCGGCACCGAGGAGGCGAAGGTGGAGAGATACGCGCCGAGATTGGCGCGGGTCGAAACACGCACGCCGGTGATCTTGCCGTTCTCGTCAATCGCCATTTCGGCATGGGTCAGGTGATCGCGCCCATGGGCGTCCGAGAGAAAGGATTCGGTGCGTTCCGCCACCCATTTCACCGGCCGGCCGACCTTCTTCGCCGCCCAGATGCACACCGTCTCCTCGGCATAGATGAAGATCTTCGAGCCGAAACCACCGCCGACATCCGGCGCGATCACACGCAGCTTGTGCTCGGGCGCGATGCCGATGAAGGCGGAAAGCACGAGCCGGGCGACATGCGGGTTCTGGCTCGTGGTATAGAGCGTGAAGGCCCCCTCGCCCGTATCATAATCGCCGATCGCCGCGCGCGGCTCCATCGCGTTCGGCACGAGGCGATTATTGACGAGATCGATTTTCGTGACGTGCTTGGCCTTGCGGAAGGCGGCATCGGTCGCTGCCTTGTCACCCAGATGCCAATCATAGACCTGGTTATCGGGCGAGGCATCGTGAATCGTGGGGACGCCCTTTTTCGTCGCGCCCGCGAGATCGATCACCGGCGCGAGCTTCTCGTAATCGACCACGATCGCTTCCGCCGCATCGCGCGCCTCGGCCAGCGTCTCGGCGATGACGACGGCGACATGATCGCCGACATAGCGCACCTTGCCGACAGCCAAGGCGGGATGCGCGCCGGCCTTCATGGGCGATCCATCCTTCGAATGGATCATCCAGCCGCAGATCAGGCCGCCGATCTTGTCCTTCTCGATATCCTCGCCGGTGAGAATGCCGACAACGCCCGGCATTTTGGATGCCTTTTTCGTGTCGATCTTCCTGATCTTCGCATGGGCATGGGGCGAGCGCAGGAAATAGGCGTAAGCCTGTCCCGGGCGGTTGATATCGTCGGTGTAATTGCCCTTGCCGGTAATGAAGCGGAAATCTTCCTTGCGCTCGACGCGCGCACCAATGCCGGTGCCTGCCATGGTGTTTCCTCCAGAATGGATCACGGATCGGATTGCCCGCGTTTGTCGGAGGCGCGTTGGCCTTCCCCTCCCGCCCCTCGCGCCTGAGCCGGGCCGGATGCGGGCATACCCGCGGGGAAGGATCGGAAGCGGGATTACTCGGCGGCGACCTTGAGCCCACCCATCGCGGCAGCACCGGCTTTGATGGCCTTGACGATGTTGTGGTAGCCCGTGCAGCGGCAGATATTGCCCTCAAGCTCGTGGCGGATCGTCTCCTCGGAAAGGTCGAAACCAAGGCGGTTGACCATATCCACCGCGGCCATGATCATGCCGGGCGTGCAGAACCCGCATTGCAGGCCGTGATGCTGGCGGAAGGCCGCCTGCATCGGGTGCAGATCCTGCCCGTTGGCGAGGCCCTCGATCGTGGTGACATTCGCCCCGTCGCAGGCGACAGCCAGCGTGGTGCAGGACTTGATCGCCTTGCCGTTCACATGGACGACGCAGGCCCCGCACTGGCTGGTATCACAGCCGACATGGGTTCCCGTCATCCGCAATTCGTTGCGCAGGAAATCCACCAGCAATGTCCGTGCCTCGACATTGCCGCTGACCTGCTTGCCGTTAACGCTCATACTGACCTTGGGCATGGACCTCTTCCCCCGACCGGCGATGGATGTTTGATGCCTGAAAACGCCTCGAATGCGCACGACAAGAGACAAGGTCGCACGCACAGGGGCCATTTTTCTGGCTTTTGGGCCGATTTCGTGAGTTTGGACTCACTCTAAAGCAATGGTCAAGCAAGCATTTCAGCGGGCATTTGTTGTTGCGGCGCAATAAATCTTTCTTGGCGCGCAAAAATACTTCTTTCGCCCGGAAACGCTTGCGATCCGCGGCCAAACCGTGAAAATCCGGCATGCGTCGCGAGTGGAATGTCGACGAGAGGAAGCTACCGCCTTCTTCACCTCAGGCGCGCCAGGAAGCGAAGGCAACCATGCAGCACGAAACCAGAATGATCGACTTCGCAGATGTCTCGCTGCATGTGCGGCTGGACGGCCCCCGGGATGCGCCAGCGCTGATCTTCTCGAACTCGCTCGGCGCGGATTTCACCATGTGGGACGCGCAAGTCGATGTTTTCGCGCGCCATTTCCAGATCATCCGCTACGATGTCCGCGGGCACGGGAAGAGTTCATGCCCGCCCGGCCCCTATTCCATCGCCATCCTCGCGCGCGATGCCCTGCGCATTCTCGATACCCTCGGTATCGGGCAGGCACATTGGGTTGGCTGCTCGATGGGAGGCATGGTGGGAATGCATCTGCTGACCCACCACCGCGCGCGAATCGGACGCGCCGTTCTGGGCAACACCGCCGCCTTCATGGGCCCGCCGGCGACAGATTGGAACGCGCGTATCCGCATGGCGCATGCCAAGGGCATGGCCCCGATCGCCGAGGCGATGAAGCTGCGCTGGTTCACGAAGGAATTCAACCGCGTCAATCCGGCGGAGGTCACCCGTATCACCGATCAGGTGCGCCGGGCCGATCCCGCCGGCTATGCCGCCTGCGGCGGAGCGATCCGCGACATGGACCAGCGCTGGGCGATCAGGACGATCACGAATCCAGTCCTTGTCGTGATCGGCGCGGAAGATCCCGCGACCTCACCCGCGATGGGAGAAATCCTCGTGCGCAACATTCCCGGCGCAAAAAGAGCCGTGATTCCCGCGGCGCATATCTCGAATTGCGAGGCGCCCGGGCCTTACAATGCGGCTCTCGCCGAATTTTTCGGCCTCTGATTTCACAACGGATCGGTACTTATGACAAAGGTTGCTATTCTCACGGGCGCCGGCAAGGGCATGGGCGGTGCCTCGGCGCGCGAACTCGTGGCGCGCGGCTGGCATGTAGCGCTGCTTTCGCCCTCGGGCAATGCTGAAACCCTCGCCGCGGAACTCGGCGGCATCGGGGTGACGGGTTCCGTCACCGAGGAGGGCGATCTCAAGCGCCTTGTCGACGCGACGATGGAAAAATGGGGCCGGATCGACGGCGCGGTGCTCTCCACCGGCCATCCGCCCAAAGGCGACCTGCTCGACCTCACCGATGCCGACTGGGCGAAGGGTCTTGATCTGATCATTCTCAATGTCGTGAAGATCGCGCGGCTCATCACGCCGATCATGGAAAGCCAGGGCGGCGGAGCCATCGTCAATATCTCGACTTTCGCCGCCTTCGAGCCGGATCCCGCCTTCCCGATCTCCTGCACCCTGCGCGCCGGCCTCGCCTCCTTCACCAAGCTCTACGCCGATCGCTACGCGAGCCGGAACATCCGCATGAACAACGTGCTGCCGGGCTTCATCGACTCCCTCCCCGAGAAGGAGGTCTTCAAAAGCCGCATCCCGATGGGACGCTATGGGCGGACCGAGGAAATCGCCAAAACAGTTGCCTTCCTGCTCTCGGAGGATGCCGGCTATATCACCGGCCAGAATATCCGGGTGGATGGCGGGATCACCCGCGCGGTGTGATTGCCGTTCGTCACACAGGCCCGGCAGTTAGAGCGCGTGATAGGCTCGGCGTGTATAGACCAGCCCCGCATGGGCTTCGCCGGTCGTAATTCCGGTCAGCGCGCCGATCACCACCTGATGCGTGCCCAGGGTCTCTATCGACCGGGTGCGCAGGACAAAACTTGCCAGCGCATCCGCAAGGACGGGCACGCCCAGCGCGCCTTCACGCCAGAGACCATGACTGAAACGCGCAGCGCCATGCAGATGCGTACGCCCGGCAAAGACATCCGCCAGTTCCTGCTGCCCCGCCGCAAGCGTATTGATCGCGAAGACGCCGTTTTCCCGGATGAGCGCGGCTGTCCGGCTTTCGCGATTGAGGCAGACGAGCAGATGCGGCGGCTCGTCCGTTACAGGCGCGAAGGCCGTCGCGGTAAGTCCCGCGCGCCCGGCGGGGCCATCTGTCGTGACGAGATGGACGGCCGCGCCGATCCGCGCCATCGCGTCGCGGAATGCGGCCTTGGACGGAGCGGTATCGCTGGCGGGCTGGTCGATGCTTGTCACGCGGGGTCCTTGTCTGTGACAGGCACAAATGGATGAGCCAGCCGAAAGCGCAAGGGGGAATGCACATCCTCGGGATGGCAGCCTCGCCGTTTCAGCATTGACTTGTAGATTGTATAAAATAATTGACGGGTTGCTGCCTGCCCGCCATGATGCCCGGACTTCGACCCTATTGGATCGGCAGGCATCAGAGGTGACTTCTTGAGCTCGATCGCTATCCTGCCCCCTGAACCCAAGCAACGGCCTCTCCGATCGGGATTCCTGCTCACGTGACACTGGCCCTGACCCCGCTCGAAACCTCATGGCTTGCCGGCGAAAGCGGCGAAGCGCGCGCGCTGGCGATGCGGGTCATTGCCGAGACAGCGCGGCTGATGGGGGCTGAAAAGCTGGTGGCGGTCGAATCCGCGCATATCGACGGTGCCCTCTATCACGGTGATTCGGGCACGCTTTTCGCGGAGAAGCTGGTTGCGCTGGGCGCAAAGGTCTCAATTCCCGCGACGCTCAATGTCGGCGCGCTCGACCTGTTCTGCGGCGCGCGTACCCGCCATTCGCCGCATGAACATGATATGGCAAAGCGCATGATGCGCGCCTACGAAACAATGGGATGCGCGCCCAGTTGGACCTGCGCGCCGTATCAGGCCGGCCATCGCCCCGCTTTCGGCACGGATGTCGCCTGGGGCGAGAGCAATGCGGTTGCCTTCTGCAATTCCGTGCTTGGCGCGCGGACCAATCGCTATGGCGATTTCCTCGATATCTGCTGCGCCATTGCGGGGCGCGCTCCGTATTATGGCCTTCATATTCCTGAAAACCGGCATGCGACCTTCGCGCTTGATTGCTCAGGACTCTCGCCGGACCTCCGTGACAGTGATATCTTCTGGCCGGTGATCGGCACCTTGTTCGGCCAGAGAGCGGGAAACGCCATCGGAGTGGTGATCGGCCTCACCGGCTTTGCGACCGAGGATCGCCTGAAGGCCTTCGGCGCGGCGGCGGCCTCGGCCGGCGCGGTCGGCCTCTTCCATATCATCGGCGCGACGCCGGAGGCGCCGGACCTGTCAAGCGCGACCGGCGGAAAGCGGGAAATTCCCACGATCTCCGTCACGCCCGGGATGATCTCCTCCACCCTCGCGGGCATGTCGACAACCGTTCTCGAAGCTGTCGATGCCGTGGCGATCGGCTCGCCGCATTGCTCCTACGAGGAGCTGGTGGAGCTTGAAAGGCTGATCGACGGCCGAAAGCTCGTCCGCCCCTTCTATGCCTGCACCGGCCGTCACGCGATCAAGGCGCTGGAAGCCGCCGGCAGGCGGCGCGCGCTCGAGGAGGCGGGCGTCACGCTGGTGGCCGATACCTGCATCGTCGTGGCGCCGATCCTCGAAGCCACCACCGGCGTGCTGATGACCAATTCAGGAAAATTCGCGCATTACGCACCCGGCAATACCGGCTATGCGGTGCGATACGGGGCGCTCTCGGAATGCGTGGAAAGCGCGGTCGCCGGACGGCTGGTTCGGGAGGCGCGGCTATGGCGATGAGGCTTGAAGCCCTGCTTGCCGGTGACGCGCAGGGCCCCCTGCTCAAGCTCGATGCACCGCTTTCTTTCTGGGGCGGTGTCGACCCGGCCAGCGGGCGGATCATCCAGGTCCGCCATCCCCAATGCGGGACCAGCATCGCGGGAACGATCCTGTGCCTGCCGGGCACGATCGGCTCCTCCTCCTCCTCGGCGGTGTTGCTCGAACTGATCCGCGGCGGCAAGGCACCGGCGGCGCTTGTCATGGGCGCGCCGGATGCGATCCTGCTGATCGGTTGTCTTATCGCCAGGGAAATGGGCTGGCTCGCCCCGCCCGCCTTCTCGCTCGCCGCCCAGCACCAGCACGACCTCGCCGAGGGGTGCTACACTCTCGCGCCGGACGGTGCGTTTCACCCTCTTCTTCCCTGAAAAACCGGAACGATCATGGCACGGCACAGCTTCTTTTGCGTCGATGGGCATACTTGCGGCAATCCCGTCCGCATGGTGGTGGGCGGCGGCCCCCAGCTCCATGGCGCCAACATGAGCGAGAAGCGCGAGCATTTCCTTGCCGAATACGACTGGATCCGCACCGGATTGATGTTCGAGCCGCGCGGCCACGACATGATGTCCGGCTCGATCCTCTATCCACCGACCCGGCCCGATTGCGATATCGCGATCCTTTTCATCGAGACCTCCGGCTGCCTGCCAATGTGCGGACACGGGACGATCGGCACCGTGACCATGGCGCTCGAACATGGTGTCGTCACGCCGAAGACGCCCGGCAAGCTCCGCCTTGACACGCCCGCCGGGCTGGTGGAGGCCCATTACACCGAAAAGGACGGGCGCATCACCAGCGTGAAGCTGATCAATGTCCCCTCCTTCCTCCATGCCACCGATGTGGTGCTGGATGTGAAAGGCCTTGGCCGGCTCAAGGTGGATATCGCCTATGGCGGCAATTTCTATGCGATCGTCGATCCGCAGGAAAATTTCACCGGGCTTGAAAATATCCAGCCCTCGGATGTGCTGCGCTGGTCGCCCGCCGTACGCCGCGCCGTCAACGAGACGATCGAACTCGTGCACCCGGAAAATCCGTTGATCCGTGGCTCGCGTCATGTCCTGTGGACGGGCAAGCCGACAAAGCCGGGCGCGAGCGCACGGAATGCCGTCTTCTACGGGGACAAGGCCATCGACCGATCCCCCTGCGGCACCGGCACTTCGGCGCGCCTCGCACAATGGGCGGCCAAGGGGCTGCTCAAGCCCGGTGATGATTTTATCCACGAGAGTATCATCGGCTCGCTTTTCACCGGCCGCATCGAGGGAGAAACCGAGGTGGGCGGGAAGAAGGCCATCATTCCCTCTGTCGAGGGATGGGCGATCATGACCGGCCTCAACACGATCTTCATCGATGATCGCGACCCCTTCGCGCATGGCTTCGTGCTGGCGGACAAGCCCTGAAATCGTGGCCTTCCGCTAGTTCATCCTCAGATTTTGGAGGAATTCACTCCTTGCGGAACATATTCTCAGTTGATCGGAGAGATACACTGGTCCATTAACGCGGCGCCCATCGGATTGTAGAACCCGATGGTTGCTGCTAACGAAAAAGAAATATCGGCAGAAGCCGGCGTGAAAAAATCCCGCGTCAAGACGGGAGAAAACGGGTGGGAGGCGTTCAGTTCAACGATGGAAGTATTCGTCCAGCAATTGATTAACGGCGTCACGTTAGGCGCTGTCTATGGCTTGATCGCCATCGGATACACGATGGTTTTCGGCATCATCGGGATGGTGAACTTCGCCCATGGCGACGTGTTCATGATCTCCGCCTTCGTGGCGCTCATCGTCTTCATGGCTGTCACGGCGTTCCTCGGCATGGGGGCGGGTGTCATCTTCCTCGCGCTGATGCTGGCGCTGCTGATCTCGATGGTCGTCACGGCGCTCTACAGCTGGACGATCGAGCGGGTCGCCTATCGCAAATTGCGCGGCTCGTTCCGCCTCGCACCGCTGATTTCCGCGATCGGCATGTCCATTCTGCTCATGAACTTCGTGCAGGTGTCGCAGGGCGCGCGCAACAAACCCATCCCGCCGATCATGCGCGACACGATCCATCTGTTCGAACGCAACGGCTTCCAGGTCGCGATTTCCTACAAGCAGGTGATGATCATCGTGGTCACGGCGCTGCTCCTCGGCATTTTCTGGTATGTGGTCCAGAAGACCCCGCTCGGTCGCGCCCAGCGCGCCTGCGAGCAGGACGCGAAAATGGCCGCCCTGCTCGGGATCAATGTCGACCGCACCATCGCGGTGACCTTCATCATGGGCGCGGCACTGGCCGCGGTCGCCGGCACGATGTTCCTGACCTATTACGGCGTGGTGCACTTCTCCGACGGTTTCGTGCCGGGCGTGAAGGCCTTCACGGCCGCGGTTCTCGGCGGCATCGGCTCCCTGCCCGGCGCCGTGCTCGGCGGGTTGCTGATCGGCCTGATCGAGACCTTCTGGTCCGCCTATTTCTCGATCGACTACAAGGACGTCGCGGCCTTCTCGATCCTCGCCATCGTGCTGATCTTCATGCCGCAGGGCCTTCTGGGCAAACCCGAAGTCGAGAAGGTGTGATCGATGTCCGAGATGCGCGCAACGCCGGTGGTTAACTGGACCGCCATTTTCAAGGATGCGCTGATCGCCGCCTTGATCGCTGTCGGGCTCTTCGCCCTGCTGATCGGCCTCAAGACCGACCAGACGCTCAACAACCAGATGGTGCTGGTGCCCCGCCCCGGCCTGTTCGGCACGATCGTGGCGCTGGTCTTCTTCGGCCGGCTCTTCCTCGGCTATCTCAATGCCGTCCGCTCAAGCGAGGTGAAGAAGAAAAAGCCCAGTTCGGCGCTCATGATCAAGGTCGAGAAATACGGCCTTCCGGTCCTGATCGGCTTCCTGGTGGTCTATCCGCTCGTCGTGCTCGGCACGGTGGGACCGCAGGGCGCGCTGAAATGGATCGACAATTTCGGTGTCCAGATCCTGATCTACATCATGCTGGGCTGGGGGCTGAATATCGTCGTCGGCCTCGCCGGCCTGCTCGATCTCGGCTATGTCGCCTTCTACGCGGTCGGCGCCTATTCCTACGCGCTCTTCGCCACCTCTGAGCCCATCAAGGAGTTCATGGCGCAATTGATCGGCGAGGGATTCTGGCAGGCCTGGGCCTTCTGGATCTGCCTGCCTGTCGCCGGCATCCTCGCCGCTTTCTGGGGCGTGCTGCTTGGCTTCCCGGTGCTGCGCCTGCGCGGCGACTATCTCGCGATCGTCACGCTTGCCTTCGGCGAGATCATCCGCCTCGTGCTGATCAACTGGGTTGAGTTCTCGAACGGCTATGCCGGCATCTCGTCTATTCCGCGGCCGAGCTTCTTCGGCGTGCCCTTCAACGCGACGGAAAACGGTTTCGCCGCGAAATTCGGCATCGAATTCTCGCCCATTCACCGCACGATCTTCCTGTTCTACGTCATCCTGGCGCTGGCGCTGCTGACCGCCGCCGTCTCGATGCGGCTGCGCCGCCTGCCTGTCGGGCGTGCATGGGAAGCGTTGCGCGAGGACGAGATCGCCTGCCGCTCGCTCGGCATCAACACCGTGAACACCAAGCTCACGGCTTTTGCGATCGGTGCGATGTTCGGCGGTTTCGCCGGCGCCTTCTTCGCGGCGCGGCAGGGCTTCATCTCGCCCGAAAGCTTCGTCTTCCTCGAATCGGCGCAGATCCTCGCCATCGTGGTGCTCGGCGGCATGGGCAGCCTTGTCGGCGTGGTCATCGCCTCGGTGCTGCTCGTCGGCGGCGTCGAGATCCTGCGCGAGCTGGACTTCCTGAAAATGTATTTCGGGGACAATTTCGACCCCGCCCAATACCGCATGCTCATCTTCGGCATCTGCATGGTGCTGATGATGCTGTGGAAGCCGCGCGGCCTGATCTCCACGCGCGAACCCTCGGTCTTCCTGAAAGAGAAGAAGGCCGTTTCCTCGGACCTCGTGAAAGAGGGGCATGGCTGAGCATGATCCCGAAAAGTGGAACCCGGTTTTCGGATCAGATCCTGCGGGGAGCAGCATAATGTCGAATTGGGAAAAAGACCCGATCCTCAAGGTCGAGCACCTGACGATGCGCTTCGGCGGTCTCGTCGCGATCAACAACCTTTCCTTCACCGCCGGGCGCGGCGACATCACCGCGCTGATCGGCCCCAACGGCGCCGGCAAGACGACCGTATTCAACTGCATCACCGGCTTCTACAAGCCGACCGTGGGGCGGATGTCGCTTCGGCATGGCCATATCGATATCGATGCGCATGTCGAAGCCCTGACGGATACGGCGGGCGACTCGGTCACCACCCCCGAGGGCAGCCTCTACCTGCTCGAGCGGATGCCGGATTTCCAGGTTTCGGCGCGCGCCAAGGTCGCGCGCACCTTCCAGAACATCCGCCTTTTCTCCGGCATGACGGTGCTTGAGAACCTGATGGTGGCCCAGCACAACCCGCTGATGGTCGCCTCCAACTGGACCCTGGGCGGGTTGCTCGGCCTGGCAGGTTTCCGCAACCGCGAGAAAGCGGCGATCGAGACAGCGAAATACTGGCTCGAGAAGACCAAGCTGATCGACCGCGCGGATGATCCCGCCGGCGACCTGCCCTATGGCGATCAGCGCCGGCTCGAAATCGCACGCGCGATGTGTACCGAGCCGGTTCTGCTCTGCCTCGACGAGCCCGCCGCCGGTCTCAACCCGAAGGAAAGCCTCGAACTCAACACCCTGCTGCGCGCCATCCGCGACGATCACGGCACCTCCTTGCTGCTGATCGAGCACGATATGAGCGTCGTGATGGAGATTTCCGATCACGTCGTGGTGCTCGATTACGGCACCAAGATCTCGGACGGCACGCCCGATCATGTTCAGAACGACCCGAAGGTCATCGCCGCCTATCTCGGCGCCGAGGACGAGGCGGAAGTCGAGAAGATCGAAGCGGAGGTGGGCCTATGAGCACCGATATGACGGCCCCGCTGCTCAGCGTGCGCGGAGTGAAGACCTATTACGGCAATATCATCGCGCTCAAGGGCGTCGATATCGATGTCAACCAGGGTGAGATCGTCACGATGATCGGCGCCAACGGCGCCGGTAAATCAACCCTGATGATGACGATCTTCGGCAAGCCGCAGGCGCGCGAAGGCACCATCACCTATGACGGGCGTGATATCACCAAGATGCCGACGCACGAGATTGCCCATCTCGGCATCGCGCAATCGCCGGAAGGCCGGCGCGTCTTCCCGCGCATGAGCGTGTTCGAGAACCTCCAGATGGGCGCCTCGGTGAACAACCTCGCCTATTTTTCGGAAGATCTCGAAAAGGTCTGCGCGATATTTCCGCGCCTCAAGGAGCGCCTGCAGCAACGCGCGGGCACGCTGTCGGGCGGCGAACAGCAGATGCTCGCCATAGCCCGTGCGTTGATGAGCCGACCGCGCCTCCTTCTGCTCGACGAGCCCTCGCTCGGCCTCGCGCCGATCGTGGTGCGGCAGATCTTCGACGTGATCCGCGAAGTCAACAAGAAGGAGGGCATGACCGTCTTCCTGGTCGAGCAGAATGCGTATCACGCGCTCAAGCTCGCGGACCGGGCCTATGTCATGGTCAACGGCCTCATCACGATGAGCGGAACCGGCAAGCAATTGCTGGCCGATCCGCAGGTCAAGGCCGCCTATCTCGAAGGCGGCCACCATTGATCCGCCGCGGCGGCAAGAAGCCCGTCTACCGGGTGCAAAAAACATAAGGGGGAAGCTTCCATGCAAGGCATTCTCTACGAGGAACAATCGATCTGGCTCTTCCTGCTGGTGACGGTGATGATGGGGGGCTGGGCTGCCTGGCGCACGGGCAGAGCCCTCGCGAAAACCTGGAAGCCAGCCTGGATGCTGGTGCCCTATATGCTGCTGCTCGGCGGCGCAGTGCGCTTCATCCATTTCGCGCTGTTCGAGGGCACCTTGCTCTCCGGGCGTTATTATCTTGTCGACACGCTCCTGATCACGCTGTGCGCCTATCTCGGCTGGCGCAGCCAGCGCGCTGAAGCGATGGCGCGTCAATATGACTTTGCCTTTGAAAAGGCTTCGCTTTTCAGCTGGCGGCGCAAAGGGAAATAAAGCAGTTGCAAGCTAAACTAATTGGCTGGTGACAGAAGATAAAAAACCGGCTTTGATGGCTTCAGGCGTGCTCAAACATGGAGGCCGTAACCATGAAGGTTCGGTTCAACCGTGGTTCATCCAGAACAGGCACGTTTGGAAACGCTCGCGGGTGGCGAGGTGAACCCGTCTTATCAGTCACAGGGAGAGACCTGATGAAGAAAACTTTGTTGGCCGGCGTTGCGCTTGCCGCCACGCTTGGCTTTGCCGGCGTCGCGAATGCGCAGATCAAGTTTGGCGTGACCGGACCGATCACCGGCCCGAACGCCGCTTTCGGCAAGCAGCTGACGGACGGCGCCGAGCAGGCGGCGGAAGACTTCAACAAGGCCGGCGGCATCCTCGGCCAGAAGATCACCCTCTCCAAGGGCGACGACGTGTCGGACCCCAAGCAGGGCGTTTCGGTTGCGAACAAGTTCGTCGGTGACGGCGTGAAGTTCGTGGTCGGCCCCTTCAACTCGGGCGTCACCATTCCGGCTTCGGAAGTCTATGCCGAGAACGGCGTTCTCGTGATCTCGCCTTCCGCCACCAACCCGAAGGTCACCGAGCGCAAGCTGTGGAACGTGTTCCGCACCTGCGGCCGTGACGACCAGCAAGGTGAAGTCGCCGGCAAGCACATCGCCGACAAGCTCAAGGGCAAGAAGGTCGCCGTCATCCACGACAAGACCACCTATGGCCAGGGCCTCGCCGACGAGACCAAGAAGGCGATGAACAAGCTCGGCGTTAAGGAAGTCCTCTACGAAGGTGTGAACACCGGCGAGAAGGATTTCTCGGCGCTCATCACCAAGATGAAGAACGCCGGCGTTGAAGTCGTCTATTGGGGCGGCCTGCACACCGAAGGCGGCCTCATCATCCGCCAGATGCGCGATCAGGGCGTCAAGGCCGTGATGATGTCCGGCGACGGCATCACCTCGGACGAATTCGCCACGATCGGCGGTCCGGGCGTCGAAGGCACGCTGATGACCTTCCCGCCGGATCCGCGCCGCCGTCCGGAAGCCAAGGCGATCGTCGATGCCTACAAGGCCAAGAACATCAACCCGGAAGCCTACACGCTCTACACCTATGCGGCGATGGAAGTGATCAAGCAGGCCGCCGAGTCTGCCAAGTCGCTCGAGCCGAAGAAGGTTGCCGAGAAGATCCATTCGGGCATGAAGTTCAAGACCGTGATCGGCGAGCTCTCCTTCGACAAGAAGGGCGACATCACCCGTCCGGACTACGTCATGTACACCTGGAAGAAGGGTGCCGACGGCAAGATCACCTATATCGAGAACTAAGATCGGATTGGGCCGGCTTGCCCGGCCTGAAACGAGGAAAGCCCGCCGCAAGGCGGGCTTTCTTTTTGGGCGGGTGCTTTGCCCCTCGCCCGGTTTTCCGGCCAGCCCCGCCTTACGCGCGCTCGATCCGGCAGAAAAAGCAGCCCCGGCGCATCGAATGGATATCGACATGCGCGATTTCCGGCCTTGCCAGCCACTCTTGTGCGAGGGCGACAAGCCCTTCCTTCTCGGCAACCTCCGCCTCCACCATCATGCCGTCGTTGTCGTAACCGCGCAGGGACATCATGCGCTGCATGATGATCGGCGGATATTCACCCTCCGCCTTGAAGCGCGTCGCAGCGCGCCGGACATAAAGCGGCCCTTCCGCTCGGTAGGGCGTGGTCGGATTGTCGAGGTGACGATAGTTGAGTAGCAAAAGCTCCTCGCCTTCCTTTGCGAAATCGAGGCTCACGCGGCAGGGATAGTTGATCCCCGGCTCGGCTGACGCGATCACGCGGCGGATGCCTTGCCGCGCCAGCGCCAGGTCATCAAGGGCGAAGAGCGATGCGAAATCCGCAGGATCAAGACCTGCGATCTTCACGCGGACCGGAAAATCCCCGGCGGCAGCGGGAGGGGTGACAAGAGAGGTGGCAAGACGCGCATTCTGGTTCATGGCAGGCTCCTTTCAGTCTTGAAAGGATTGCAGAGCCGCAGCTTCGCAGCCACCCGATTTCATGACGACCGCCCTCACCGGCGCGAGCGACCGTTTTCCGTCATTGCGAGGAGCAGGGCGACGAAGCAATCCAGGCTTTTTCTTATCCGCCTCGAAACTGGATTGCCGCGTCGGCTTCCAGAGAAGCCTCCTCGCAATGACGACACTGCGTGTCCTTCACCCCAGCGTCGCCAGCGCCGGGAACATCTCAAGCAGGTAAAAACCAAACTGGCTGATCGAGCCCGTGAGGAAGGCGATGCCGGTCAGCACAAGCAGCACGCCCATGACCTTCTCCACTTTTCCGATATGCGCCCTAAAGCGCGCCATGAAGCGCATGAACGGGCGCATCGCGAAAGCAGCCAGCAGGAAAGGCACGCCGAGGCCCGCGGAATAGACCGCGAGCAGCCCAGCCCCACGCGCGACGCTGGCCTCGCTTCCCGCCACCGCGAGCACGCCGGCAAGGACTGGCCCGATACACGGTGTCCAGCCGAAGGCGAAGGCAAGGCCCATCGCGAAGGCGCCGAACGGCCCTCCAGGTTGTCCGGCCTCCAGGCGCGCCTCGCGCTGGAGAAAGGCAAGGCGGAAGACCCCAAGGAAATGCAGCCCCATCGCGATGATCGCGATGCCGGCTATCTGGCCGAGAATATGCGAATAGGCACGCAGGACAGCCCCGATCAGCGATGCCCCCGCGCCAAGCGCCACGAAAACCGCGGAGAATCCGAGAACAAAGAACAGCGCGGAAACCAGTACGCCGCGCCTGAGCGCCGGCGACACGCTTCCCTCACCCGCGAGCTGCCCCATGCTCGCGCCGGCGAGATAACACAGATAGGGCGGCACCAATGGCAGCACACAGGGGCTGAGAAAGGAAAGAAGCCCCGCAAGCGCGATGGTCGGAAGCGTGAGTTCGGTCGCCATGATTTCCCGGTCGGGTTGGTCCCGTATATTCCCCTTCCTTACCCGAAAGAGTGTTGAGAAAAAGGGAGAAACCGGACACCTTGTCGTGATGACGATGGGCCGGTGAACGGACCACGATCGGTTTGGTACTGGGGGCGTTTCATGAGTGGGTTTTCGCGGCCCGAGAGCCGCGCGCGATCAATGATCGCCGGCCTGACGATCGGCCATGCCGAGGATATCCGCGCCGCCAGCGGCGTCACCGCATTGCTCTTCGAAAAACCCGCCGTCGCTTCCATCTCGATTCTCGGCGGGGCGCCCGGCGGTCGCGATACCGCCCTGCTGGAACCTGAAATGACGGTGGAGGGGGTAGACGCCCTCGTCTTTTCCGGCGGTTCGGCCTTCGGGCTCGATGCCGCGGGCGGCGCACAATGCGCCCTGCTCGCGCGCGGACGCGGGGTGCCCGTGGGCTCGGTGCGCATTCCCATCGTGCCGCAGGCGATCATCTTCGATCTGCTCAATGGCGGTGGCAAAAACTGGGGTGAATGGCCACCCTATTGGGAGCTTGGCCGAAGAGCGCTCTACAACGCCGCCGGGGAGTTCGCCATCGGCTCTGCCGGCGCGGGGCTGGGCGCGACAACCGCCAACCTCAAGGGCGGTTTCGGCGTCGCGCATGCCCGCACGCGCTTCGGCGCCGTGGTGCAGGCATTCGCGGTGGTCAATGCGATCGGCTCCGCGACGATCGGCGACAGTCCCTATTTCTGGGCAGCCCCTTACGAGCGGGATGCCGAATTCGGCGGGCTCGGCATGCCGCAGGATATTCCCGCCTCCGCGCTCTCCCTCAAGGTGAAGGGCCATGCCAACGAGCCCGCGACCACGATCGGCGCGGTGGTGACGGATGCCGTTCTCACCAAGGCGCAGGCCAAGCGCCTCGCGATCATGGCCGGCGACGGACTTGCCCGCGCGATCCGCCCGAGTCACGCGCCGATGGATGGCGACACGATCTTCGCCGCCGCAACGGGCGCGGTTCCGCTTGCCGATCCGATGATGAACCTCACCGAACTCGGCATGCTCGCGGCGGATTGCTTCGCCCGCGCCGTGGCGGTGGGAGTGTATGAAGCGAAGGCTTTGGCCTTCGCCGGTGCATTGCCGGACTGGCGGCTGCGCCACGCGCAATGACGCAGCCAAGCGCGTTTTCCGACCCCGTGGACATGGGTTGATCGAAAGAAAATGCGTGAAAACAAAAGCCTGGAGCGCCGACCTGATTCAGTCTGGCCGGACCCCGCCCATGGCGTGAGAATCCTGCCTGAATCACCTTGTGAAGCCCCGGAATCAGTGCCTTCGCAACAAGCGGAAAGCCGTTGAGATCAAACGGCTTTCCGCCTTCATTCAGTTGAATCGCTCAAGCGAGTAAGGCTTGGGGTCGGTAAAGGGTGCTTCCCCCGTGATCATCTCGCCCATCAATCGCGCGCATGAGGCCGCAAGCGTCAATCCGTGATGCGCATGGGCGAAGTTGAGCCACAATCCCTTGTGGCGCGGCGCCTTGCCGAGCACGCAGAGCATATCCGGCATGCAGGGGCGCGCGCCTTTCCATGGCATTGCCTCGACGCGCCCTTCCAGCGGGAACAGCGCCTTCGCGTAGGGCTCGACACGTTCGAGCTGAAGCGGGGTCGCGCGTGAATCCCGCGCGGCGAATTCCGCGCCGGAAGTCATGCGGATGCCCTTCGCCATCGGCGCGAGCAGATAGCCGATATCGGCATCGAGCACGGGAAGGCCGAGCGCCGCGTTACCTTTCGGCTTCATATGCACATGGTAGCCGCGCTTGACGCCCATCGGCACATTGTAACCCATGGGGCGCAGCAGATCCGGTGCCCAGGGACCGAGCGCGACAACGCAATCGGGCGCCGAGACGCGGGTGCCATCCGCCAGCACGGACCAGCCATCGCGCGATTCCTCAAGAGACATGGCGTCGCCCCGGAGAATCTTGCCGCCGAGCGCCTCGAAATGGCGGGCATAGCCGAGGGTGAGCGCCTCGGGATCGTTGAGACTGAACGGGTCCTTCCAGTGGATGCCACCGATCACGACATCCGAGAGGTGCGGCTCCTTCGCCTGCAGGCCCTTGCGATCATGGAACTCGGCCGAAACGCCGTAGCGAGACAGCTCCTGTTCGGCACGCTTGATCTCGGCCGCCAGTGAAGCCTCGTTGCGATAGACCTTGAGCCAGCCGCCCGGACGAAGCTGATCCTGCACGCCCGCGGCGGTCGCAAGGCGCGTATGCTCCGTGAGACAATGGGCGAAAAGCGGGAGATTGGCTTGCGCAGTCTTGAGCTGGCCTTCCTTGCTCGAAGCATGGAAATACCGCCACAGGAAGGGCGCGACTTTCAGCACATCGGCTATGTGGTAGTTCGCCTCGGGCTTCCGGCCGAGCGCATACTGGAACAACAGCCGGATATCGCGCGGGAACGGATAGGGCATCACAGCTTCGCGCTGGATAAGCCCGGCATTGCCGAAAGAAGTCTCGCGCCCCGGCGCGCCCTTCTCTATCAAGCCAACAGAACGCCCGCGCAAGGCAAGATCAAGCGCGAGCGACGTGCCGACGACACCGCCGCCGAGCACCAAAACATCAAACCGCATCGAAAAACCCTTTCAGTTGCGGCAATCCTCATGGATGCTTCATAGCGATTCAAGGCCCGTGATCCAGAATTTCCGGCGATATTTTTCGCCAATGCCCTTCGAGAAACCGAAAAACACCCCTCATGCCGTTCATCAGCCCGATTCTCGCCTATATCGGCCGCCATTCGGCGGCTGCCTACGCCCTTTCGGTCTTCCTCGGACTGGCGCTTCCTCAACTGGCGGCCACGCTTCGCCCGATCCTGCCGGTGACGATTTTCATCTTCATCCTGCTTGCTTTCGCGCGCGCCAACCTGCCCGGCCTGAAAGCGGTGTTCGCCAGACCAGGACGAATCGGCGCCGGGCTTCTCCTCTCGACGCTGCTGCCCCCGCTTGTCGGGTTCGCGCTCGTGAAGGGGCTGGAGATGGCGGGCATTGACCCGGCGATCCGCCTGGCGATCGCGCTGATGGCCGCGGCCCCGCCGCTGATGGCATCTCCGGTCTATGCGGCGCTGCTGGGCATCGAGAACAGCTTCGCCCTTACCATTCTCGTTCTGGGCATGGTCCTTGCGCCGCTGGCATCGCCGATGATCGCGAGCCTGCTTGCGGGCGCCGATGTCCCGATCTCCCCTTTCACCCTTGCCGAACGGATCGCACTTTTCATCGGCGGCGGCATGATTGCCGGGCTGGTCACCCGGCGCCTCGTGGGAACGGCGCGCATCACAGCGATCAAGAGCGAACTCGATGGCCTCGGGGTTGTCCTCTTCTTCCTCTTCGCCATCGCGGCGATGGATGGCGTGATAGAAACGAGCTTGCGCGCGCCGCTTCTGATGGCGGGCATGCTGGCGCTGTCCTGCCTTGTCGCAGCGGTCAATTTCGCTCTCGCCTATTGGCTTGCAACGCCATTCGGCTTCAACGACCGTTTCGCGCTGGCGATCGGCATCTCCCTTCGCAATATGGGGTTGCTAATGGCGCCGATCATTTCACTGGTGCCGCAGCCCACCTTCCTCTATTTCGCACTGGCACAGATCCCGATCTATGTCGCGCCGGTCATCCTCAAGGCGGTCAAGGCCCGACTGGAACCGCGCGCGATCCGCGAAACACAAGGCTGACCCCGATGCGCCCGCTCCTGATTGCTCCGTCGATCCTCTCGGCCGATTTCGCCGATCTCGGCGCCGATGTCGCCGCGATGATGGCCGCGGGCGCGGATTGGGTGCATATCGACGTGATGGACGGGCATTTCGTGCCCAACATCTCCTTCGGCGCGCCGATCATCAAGGCGATCCGCAAGGCGACGCCCAAGCTGTTCGACACCCATCTGATGATCGCCCCGGCGGACCCTTACCTCAAGGATTTCGCGGAAGCCGGATCCGATCTCATCTCCGTCCATGTCGAGGCGGGGCCGCATATCCACCGTTCGCTTCAGGCGATCCGCGCGCTGGGCAAAAAGGCCGGCGTGGTGATCTGCCCCGGAACGCCGGCGGCGGCGGTGAAGCCGGTTCTCGACATGGTGGATCTTGTCCTTTGCATGAGCGTCAATCCCGGTTTTGGCGGGCAGAGCTTCATTCCCTCGGTGCTGGAAACCCTGCGCGACATGCGCGCGCTGATCGGGGAACGCCCCATCGACCTTGAGATCGATGGCGGTGTCACCCCTGAAAATGCCGCCGAAATCGTGCGGGCGGGCGCGAATGTTCTGGTCGCCGGTTCCGCCGCCTTCAAGGGCGGGCGGGCAGCCTACGGAGCGAATATCGCCGCCTTGCGTGAAGCCGGCGAGGCCGGGCGTCGGTGAAGCAACTCGGCGCGTCCCTCCTCCTCGCGCTGATCGCGGCCGGGCTTACCGCGCTGCAAATCACGCTGAAGGGCGAGATCTGGTTCGCGCGCACCTATCTCATCGTTGCTCTGGCGGCCTTCGGCGGGTTCGTCGGCGCGGTGGCAAGCCTGCTCGCCTTCCGGCTCCTGAGAGTTTTCACGCGCCGCTTTTCAGGCAGGCCGAGCGCGGGTTTTCTTTTCGCCGGGTTCTTCATGCTGGCGATGGGGGGCGCCTATGTCCTTTTCGTTCTCTTCATCGCCGGTGAATTCGAACCTCATGACGGCTACACGCTGAGAGCCCTGGCGGGTGCTTTCCTTCAGGTCTTCGGGCTGTTCCTGATATCATCCCCGACTTATCTCCTACCCCTGCCCTTACCGGGACTTGTCTTCGCGGCGGCGCGATTGCTCGTGCCCGCCTCCGACGAAACGGTTGAGCCATCGGCCAAGCGGGTGTAACGAAGCGACCATCGCGCTCCGCGTCTTTTCCAGCCAAGAGGGCGCCGCGCGCCCGTTTCCGAAACCGAGAGCCCCATGATTCCGCGTTACGCCCGCCCTGAAATGGTCGCCATCTGGTCGCCCGAAACCCGCTTCCGCATCTGGTTCGAGATCGAGGCGCACGCGACCGACAAGCTCGCCGAACTGGGCGTGGTTCCCGCCGAGGCCGCGCGCAAGATCTGGGAAAAGGGCGGCAAGGCGACTTTCGACATCGCCAGGATCGACGAGATCGAGCGCGAGACGAAGCATGACGTCATCGCCTTCCTGACGCATCTTTCCGAGATTGTCGGCCCCGAGGCGCGTTTCGTCCATCAAGGCATGACCTCCTCGGACGTGCTCGACACGACCCTCGCCATCCAGCTCGCCCGCGCGAGCGATATCCTGCTTGCGGACATGGATCGCCTGCTCGCCGCGATCAAGCGTCGCGCGATCGAGCACAAGATGACCCCGACGATCGGGCGCTCGCACGGCATCCATGCCGAGCCGGTAACCTTCGGGCTGAAGCTCGCGCAGGCCTATGCCGAATTCGAGCGTTGCCGTTCGCGCCTGCTCAATGCCCGCGCGGAAATCGCGACCTGCGCCATTTCCGGCGCGGTGGGCACCTTCGCCAATATCGATCCCGCCGTCGAGGAGCATGTTGCGCGGCAGATGGGCCTTGCGGTCGAGCCGGTCTCGACGCAGGTCATCCCACGTGATCGCCACGCCATGTATTTCGCCACGCTCGGCGTGATCGCCTCCTCAATCGAGCGGCTCGCCACCGAAATTCGCCATCTCCAGCGCACGGAAGTCTATGAGGCGGAGGAGTATTTCTCGCCGGGGCAGAAGGGCTCGTCGGCGATGCCGCACAAGCGCAACCCCGTGCTGACGGAGAACCTCACCGGCCTTGCCCGCATGGTGCGTTCCTACGCGATGCCGGCGATGGAGAATGTCGCGCTCTGGCACGAGCGGGATATCTCCCATTCCTCGGTCGAGCGCTATATCGGCCCCGACGCGACGATCACGCTCGATTTCGCGCTCAACCGTCTGACGCAGGTGGTCGACAAGCTTCTCGTCTATCCCGAGAACATGAAGAAGAACCTCGACAAACTCTCCGGCCTGCACAATTCCCAGCGCGTGCTGCTGGCGCTGACGCAGGCCGGCGTCTCGCGCGAAGACGCCTATCGCCTCGTCCAGCGCAACGCGATGAAGACCTGGGAACACGGCGCCGACTTCCTCACCTCGCTGAAGAACGATGCGGAAGTGACTCAGAGGATTCGTGAATCAGAACTCGAAGCGATGTTCGACCTTCACTATCACTTCAAGCACGTTGAGACGATCTTCGCACGGGTCTTCGGGGTCTGAAGCGCATGGCCTGGGCCATCCTGTTCCTCGCCGGATTGTTCGAAATCGCCTGGGCGATCGGGCTGAAATACACGGAGGGCTTCTCACGCCCCGTGCCGAGCGCCTTGACGCTTGCCGCCATGGCGATCAGCGTCGTGCTGCTCGGCATGGCGCTGCGCACATTGCCGGTGGGCACCGCCTACGCGATCTGGACCGGAATCGGTGCCGTGGGAACGGCGATCCTCGGCATCGTGCTCTTTCAGGAGCCAGCCCATGCCGCGCGCCTCGCCTGCATCGGGCTGATCGTGGCCGGCATTATCGGGCTCAAGCTCGCGAGCTGAGAACCTGGAGGAAATCCGCATGAAGACGTCGGATGCCGACATCCTGATCCTGCCGGGACACCGCGATTCCGGGCCCGATCACTGGCAGAGCCGCTGGGAGGCGAAGCTCTCCAGCGCCCGGCGCGTCCTGCAGGCGGATTGGGTCAATGCCGAGCCTGAAGCCTGGAGCGCCGCGGTGAAAGAAGCGGTCGCGCGCAGCGAGAAGCCGGTCGTGCTTGTCGCCCATTCGCTTGGCGTTCTCAGCGCGGTCCATGCCGCGCCGGATTTCACCAAGCAGATCGCCGGCGCCTTTCTCGTCGCGCCGACCAATGTGGAGCGCGAGAATCTCACGCCGGGCATTTCCCGTCGCTTCCGCCCCTCGCGCGATCCCCTGCCCTTTCCCTCGCTGCTGGTCGCAAGCCGGAACGATCCGTTCTGCGATTTCGAGGTGGCGGCGGATCTCGCGAATGCCTGGGGCTCCGATCTGGTGGATGCGGGCGAAGTCGGTCATATCAATGTGGAATCCGGGCACGGGCCATGGCCGGAAGGCCTGTTGCGCTTCGCCGGTTTTCTGAAGCGCCTTCCGGCAGGTTGAAGGCGCTCAGCGCCCGCGCATGATCCGGTAGGCGAGGCTTGGCGCGAGACGATGGAGGAGACGCAGGATCTTGGTCTTCTCGATCCACACCTCATCTTGCCCCTTTTCGATTCCCGCCAGCATATCCGCGGCCGCGAAGGAAGGCGGGTATTTCTTCATCGCATTCGCCGCGCTTGAAAGCGTGGTATCCACGAGCGTCATAACCACCTCGCTGACCTGTACGCCAAGCCCGGCCTTTCGGCATTGATCGCGCAAGGAGCGCGTGAAACTGCGCATGCCCGCTTTGGTCGCGCAGTAAACCGCCGCATCGCGCTTGGGTGCAATGGCCAACCCCGAGGTGACATTGGCGATCAGCGATTTCTCGTGCTTCGCCAGAACCGGCAGCAAGGCCGCCGCGAGCTGGATGGGAGCGGTAAGATTGATACCGATCTCCGTTGAAATCGCCGCGGCGTGAAGGTCTCCATCCTTGGTCAGATCTTCGTGGATCATGATCGCCGCATTATTGATCAATGCCGAGCAATCCGGGTGTTCTCTTGCGACCCAACGCGCCAGCTCCACCGCCGCGTCAGGGTGAGCGAGATCGGCGGCATGGATGAAAACCCGGTCTCCATGCTCGTTCCGTGCTTTTTCTAGGGCGTTCAGGTCTCGCCCAACCATGAGAACCCGCGCGCCCCGTTCGACGAGTTGGTGGGTGAGATGCAATCCGATTCCCCGCGCGCCCCCCGTGACAAGGACAAGGCGCTCCTGAAAATCGAACCCGCTCATCTCATATTCTCCCGATCGTTCGCCGCATCCCCTTGATGCCCGCCGGATAATATGAGCAATAGCTCGCTTTCAAACTCGCATTCCCGAGGAACGGATGGCGAAAGCGCTGGAACCACGAAAAACCCCGTCCCAGGCTCGCAGCAGAGCGACGCGCGAGGTGATTCTGGAGGCGGCTGCTCGCATTCTCGAAGGACAAACCGCCTCGCCCTTCACCACCAACCACATCGCGGAAATCGCCGGCGTGTCGATCGGCACGCTCTATCAGTATTATCCAGGAAAACAGGCAATCCTTGCAGGCCTTATCCTCAACATGCGTGAGGTCATGCTGGATGATTTCCGCGCCGCGCTGGCCGGAGTCGATCCCGGCGATTTACGGGCCTGTGTCGAAGCGGGCATTCGTGCCAGCCTCTGTCATCATCTCGAACGCCCCGCTTTAGCCGAAGCGCTGGAAGCAGCGGAGCGACGGCTGCCGCTGGACAAGGACCTTCTCGCGATCAAGCAGAAGATGCATGCGCTGATTGTTGCCCTTCTCGCTCGACATCAGATCGCGCATCCCGAAAGGATGGCGTTCGACATCATCGCGATCGCGCATGGCATGGCGGAGGCGGCCGTCCAGAGAGGCGAGACCGATTTCGAGTCTCTCTTCCACCGCATCAATAGAGCCGTCATCGGCTATCTCAGCAGCGGAGATTGAGGCGCTCAGCGCCCGTTGGTCAGCGCGAGAATCCGCTTCGAGATCAGCACGCTGAAAGGAATCGCAAGCACAAAGCCAACCGCCGCGGAGAGCGGAATCAGGGTTTTCGCCTGTTCGGCAAGCGAGGGAACGGTGACAACGGCGATAACCAGCACACCCATCAGGACTGTCATCAGCACGATGTGAACAAGAAACGCGATCTTCGCCATCCCGGCCTCCAAAATTTGAATGGGCGGAGAGGACACCATTCCACGCTTTCTTGCCTTGATCCGGGTCAAGCCTACCGCACGCAACGCTGAAAGACGCGCCAGATGTTGCCCAGACGCAACGCTGACGCTAAAATGCAAGCAATCCCATTGGCTTCATCGCTTGGGCTCTACCATACGTAGCCAGTTGTGCTAGTACGAGTTTGGGATGAAAGATCATAATAAAATTCATCGTGGAGATACCCATGTTCCTTAACCGTGTGCTTGGTGGCGTTGCGCTCCTCGCCCTCTCGGCCTCGCTCGCTTCCGCAGCCGACCTTGCCCGCAAGCCGGCCTCGCCTGTCATGCCGCGGATGGCCGCCTTCAGCTGGACCGGCTTCTATGTCGGCGCCAATGCCGGCTACGCCTTCGGCCAGCAGAGTACCCGCCTCGGCCTTGGCGGGGCATGGGCTGCCGAGTCAGCTGCACTGCAGAATGATTTTCGCACAGCCGGCGGTGGCAATCTTCGCCCGGGCAGCTTCATCGGCGGCATTCAGGCGGGCTACAACCGTCAGGTCGGCATGATGGTTTATGGCGCTGAAGTCGATTTCAACTACATGGACCTGCGCAAGCGAACGGCCTACAGCCTCGTTGGAGCCGGTGGCTTTCCGGCGCTAACCTACAACTACACCCGTTCGGTTGACACCGATTGGCTGATCACGCTGCGTCCGCGCATCGGCTATGCGATGGATCGCACCCTGCTCTATGTCACCGGCGGTCTCGCGCTCGCGCAGGTGAAGGATGGCTGGTCGGTTGCCTCGAACGGCAATTATCTCAAGGCGATGACCAATTCGGGTGTCCGCATCGGCTGGACTGTCGGCGCCGGTGTCGAGCATGCCTTCACCAACAACTGGACGACCAAGCTCGAATATCTCTACACCGATCTCGGTCGCTCCTCGAAGGA
The DNA here is from genome assembly GCA_020161575.1 of Pseudomonadota bacterium. GTDB lineage: Bacteria > Pseudomonadota > Alphaproteobacteria > Rhizobiales > Beijerinckiaceae > Rhabdaerophilum. The sequence continues at coordinate 526,192 of JAIUNR010000001.1, read as the reverse complement.
TTCATCCTATCTGCCGGGCAGCGCGTTCACGGTTCCTGCCTATACCGAGCAGGTCAAGACTCGCCTGACCTTCCACACCATTCGCGCGGGCGTGAACTACAAGTTCTGAACCCTTCAAAGGTTCGAAAAGGAAAAGCCGCCCCTCGGGCGGCTTTTTTATTGGCGAGAGCCCGGCTGGCATCCAAACGCCTTCCCGCCAAATTCAGCGAATAGGCTCAACCAGCAAGCCTCCAAAAGAAAAGGCCGCCCGAGGGCGGCCTTCCCAGAAACGCAAAAGCGAAGCAAATCAGCGCGAATAAAATTCGATGACCAGGTTCGGTTCCATCTGGACCGGGTACGGCACATCCGAAAGGCCGGGAATGCGGGCGAATTTCGCGGCCATCTTGCCGTGATCCGCCTCGATGAAGTCCGGCACATCGCGCTCGGCAAGGCCGGCGGCTTCGATCACCACGGTGAGCTGCTTCGAGGCTTCCTTCACCTCGACAACATCGCCGACCTTCACGAGATAGCTCGGAACGTTGACGCGCTTGCCGTTGACCTTGACATGGCCGTGGCTGACGAACTGGCGTGCGGCGAAGACGGTCGAGACGAACTTCGCGCGGTAGACAACCGCGTCGAGGCGGCGCTCGAGCAGGCCGATCAGGTTCTCGCCGGCATCGCCCTTCATGCGGGTCGCCTCGGCGTAGTAGCGACGGAACTGCTTTTCGGAGATCGAGCCGTAATAGCCCTTGAGCTTCTGCTTGGCGCGCAGCTGCGTGCCGAAATCCGAGAGCTTGCCCTTGCGGCGCTGGCCGTGCTGACCGGGGCCGTATTCGCGCTTGTTGACCGGGGACTTGGGACGGCCCCAGATGTTCTCGCCCATACGGCGATCGATCTTGTATTTGGCTTCGTGACGCTTGGTCATCGCTGGCTCCTTTGCGGCCAGCGGAAAACGACGAGCATAGCCCGCATCACAGCGGGGCTGTCTCCATCGCGTTCCAGCCGGCCCGATAACGGGTTCGGAAAATTTCCAAGGCGGAAATTTCCGAGGCTAGGAACGCCCCTCCTCTTCCCCTTGCGGGAACGACAGTCGCTGTTACGAGAGCAACGCGACACGGGTGCGCAATCCACCGTCAAACGGTGGAAGCGGGTTCACTACAGGAGCAGGCAGGCGAGGTCAAGGCGCCGGCGCAAGCCCGAACGCGGCCAGCATCGCCTCGTTCCCTTCGAGCCCGGCGGTGAGAATCGCATGGGCCTCGCCCGTCCCCTCTGCGGAAACCTCGCCCATCACCTGCACCACCCGGCGCGCGATGGCGGGCGCCGGATCGATCCAAGTGACCGGCCAGGGCGCCAGCTTTTCCAGCCGGTCCATCAGAAGCGGGTAATGGGTGCAGGCCAGCACGATGACATCGGTGCGCTTGCCCTGTCTCGTTGTAGACGCCTTTGCCTGGCGCGAACCGGTATCCACTTCGCTTGCAAAGGCATTTCCATCGATAAAAGCAGGCGCGATCTCGACAGCGATTTCCGCGTCATCGATCCGCTCGCCGCGCAGGGCCGCCTCGGCGTATTCGGCCAGATGTTTGGAGCCAACCAGCGTTACATCGATCCCGCTCGCGAAATCTCGGACGAGCTCGGCCGTATAATCGCGGCTCACGGTGCCGGGCGTGGCGAGCACGGAGATGATGCCGGTTTTCGTCAGCGCGGCGGCGGGCTTGATCGCCGGGACCGTGCCGATGATCGGAACGGCATAGCGTGCGCGCAAGGGCGGCAGGACCAGCGTGGAGGCCGTGTGGCAGGCGATGACGATGCCATCAGCCGTAAATTGCGCCATGGCCTCGCCGATCACCTTGTCGACCCGCGCGACAAGCGCATCCGGCGCCAGCGCGCCATAGGGAAAAAGCGCATCATCCCCGAGATAGAGGTAATCCGCATCCGGGCGTGCCTTGCGGATTTCCCGGAACACCGTGAGGCCGCCAAGGCCGGAATCGAAAACGAGGATTTTCTGGCGTTTTGTCCGGGGCATCGAGATTTCGCGACGAGTTTTCAGATCATCGTCCATCGCGCGATCCGTCTTTCGAGGCAAGCCCCGGCATCCATGCGTCCGCCTTATGATTGCGGCTCGTCGTCCTGCGGGCGCCCGCGCTTGACCAGAAGATCGAGCGCGCCGCGCAAGGAGCGGACATCCTGCTCGGAAGGGTTCATGCGGTGAATGATGTTGCGCAGGTTGCGGATCATCACCGGGCGCTTGTCCTCTGGCCAGAAATAACGCGCGCGATCGAGATGCCCTTCAAGAAAAGCGAAGAAGGACAGGAGAGTCTCGCGCCGCGCGGGTGGGCTCATCTCCGGCATATCGAAGGGGGGCGCCTCGCCGATCGCATGGCGATACCATTCGTAGCCCGTCAGCAGCACGGCCTGCGCGAGGTTAAGCGAGGCGAATTTCGGATTGACGGGAAAAGTGATGATCGCGCTCGCCAGAGCCACATCATCGTTCTCCAGCCCTGTCCGCTCCGGGCCGAACAGAATACCCACGTGCTGATCCGCACCGATCCGCGTTTTCGTCTCTGCCATGGCCTGCGAAGGCGCGAGAACCGGCTTCGCCTGCCCGCGCTCGCGCGCGGTGGTCGCGAAGACATGGTGAAGATCCGCCACCGCGCTTTCCACATCGGGAAAAAGAACCGCGTGTTCGAGGATTTCCGTCGCACCGGCGGCGGCGGAGACGGCACCCTTTTTCATGCGTGTCTTCTGCGGCCAACCATCGCGCGGGGCAACGAGGCGCATCTCGGAAAGCCCGAAATTCGCCATGGCTCTCGCGCACATGCCGATATTCTCGGCAAGTTGCGGTCGGACAAGGATGACAACAGGGGCAGGAAGATCACCTGCGAGAGAGGGGTCGGATTCGGCCATCTGTGTCTTTGCTGTCCTTTCGGCGCTGCATGGAGCGCTCTATTTCTCTACTGAAAGGCAGGCGGCTTCGCCAAGTATTTCCGCTAGTCTCCATGCCGCCGGATAAAAAGATCATGATCGAGATACGTCCGGCGCGCGCTCAAGACGAACAGGAGATCCGCGCGATCCATGACGCGGCCTTCGGCGGGCCGCTCGAAGGCCGGCTTGTCGCGGCGCTCAACGCTGCAAAATGCGACATGCTCTCCCTTGTCGCCGAGGAACGGCACAGGATAATCGGCCATCTCCTTTTTTCTCCGGTGACCGTGAACGGCGCAACGGCCGGGATGGGGCTCGCCCCGCTGGCTGTACTGCCGGACGCGCAGAACAAGGGTGTGGGCAGCGCGCTGATCCGCCACGGGCTCGCCCTGCTCGACGCCAGGAACTGCCCCTTCATCGTCGTTCTCGGGCATCCCGGATATTATCCGCGCTTTGGTTTCGAACCTGCGATCCGCCACGGGATCCGGCCGCAATGGCCGGATATCCCGGAAGAAGCCTTCATGATCCGCGTCCGAAACGCCGAGGCCTTGCCGAAGGAGGGCGGCGTCGTAGAGTATCATCCCGCTTTCAGCCTCGTGACATGAGGAGCACAATGGAAGATCTGGAAGAGCGTATCGCACGCCGTCTTGCCGGGCTTGATCCGGAGCGCAAGAAAATGTTCGGCGGCACCTGCTTCATGATCCGGGGCCATATGGCTCTCGGCGTCTCGAAACGCGGGATGTTGGTGAGAACCGGCCCGGAAGGCGACGATCGCGCCGCAGCTTCCGGCGCCGCGCGCCCGATGGAAATGCGCGGGCGCCCCCTTACCGGCTACTGGTTCGTGGACCCGGCGCAATTGGCCGATGAGGCCGCGCTGGAGGAATGGGTGGGGATGGCCCTGGGCCACAATCTTGCACTGGGCGAAAAACAGGCAGCGAAGGCACGGCCAAAACGAAAATCACAATAACCCGGCAAGGGTTTCGCCCTTCGTCAATCTTTGCCTCCCATAAAAGCAATGCTATAGGCCAACATCGGCCAGTCGGGCCGCGAACCCTGTCCTTCGCGAAGCAGGGCTCATGCTCCGGCAACTCCTTTCCCGCGCTATCGAGGCTTCTGAACGATGAAAAAAATCAAGGTTGCAAACCCCGTCGTCGAGATGGACGGGGACGAAATGACCCGGATCATCTGGGATTTCATCAAGCAGAAGCTGATCCACCCCTATCTCGACATCAATCTCGAATATTATGACCTCGGCATCGAGAACCGCGACCGCACCAACGATCAGGTGACGATCGATTCTGCCGAGGCCACCAAGAAGCACGGCGTCGCGGTGAAATGCGCGACCATCACCCCCGACGAGGCCCGCGTCGAGGAATTCAAGCTCAAGAAGATGTGGAAGTCGCCGAACGGCACGATCCGCAACATCCTTGGCGGCGTCATCTTCCGCGAACCCATCATCTGCAAGAACGTGCCGCGCCTCGTGCCGGGCTGGACGCAGCCGATCGTCATCGGCCGCCACGCCTTCGGCGACCAGTATCGCGCCACCGATTTCCGCGTGCCCGGCCCCGGCAAGCTCACGATCAAGTTCGAGGGCGCCGACGGCAAGAATATCGAGCACGAGGTCTACCAGTATGAGGGCAGCGGCGTCGCGATGGCGATGTACAATATCGATGAATCGATCATCGATTTCGCCCGCGCCTCCCTGGCCTATGGCCTGATGCGCAAGTTCCCGGTCTATCTCTCGACCAAGAACACGATCCTGAAAGCCTATGACGGGCGCTTCAAGGACATCTTCCAGGAGATCTTCGACAAGGAATTCGCCGCGCAATACAAGGAACTCGGCATCACCTACGAACATCGCCTCATCGACGACATGGTGGCCTCCGCGCTCAAATGGTCGGGTGGCTATGTCTGGGCCTGTAAGAACTACGACGGCGACGTGGAATCCGACATCGTGGCGCAGGGCTTCGGCTCGCTCGGCCTGATGACCTCCGTGCTCATGACGCCCGACGGCAAGATCGTCGAGGCCGAAGCCGCCCACGGCACCGTGACGCGCCATTACCGCGAGCACCAGAAGGGCAAGTCCACCTCCACCAACGCCATCGCCTCGATCTTCGCCTGGACACGCGGCCTCGCGCATCGCGCCAAGCTCGACGAGAATGCGGAACTCGCGAAATTCGCGAAAACGCTTGAGAAAGTGTGCATCGACACGGTCGAGGCCGGTTATATGACCAAGGATCTCGCGCTGCTGGTCGGCGCCGAGCAGAAATGGCTCTCCACCACCGGCTTCCTCGACAAGGTCGACGAGAATCTCCAGAAGGCCATGGGGGCGTAATCGCCGCCACGCCTGTCTCACAGCAAAGGGGCCGGAAGGCCCCTTTTTTGTGTGCAGCTCGCGCGCGCCTCCCCTGAATTGTGCGCTGGCGCACTTGCTGCGCGCATGACCGCCTCGCATAGTGGCGCGATGAACAGTTCCGATCGCTTTTCCAGAGCCGATCTTGATGCCGCCGTCCTGGCGGGCGTGATCGATTCCACCTCGGCCCAGAGGCTGCAAGGCTTTCTCGCGGGGCGCGCGCCCGCCAGTCCCCCTCTGGCGGAAAATTCGGCAGCGCCGGCCACCCGCTTCGATCTCATCCACCTGCTCTGGTATGCCGGCGCACTGATCATCATGAGCGCGATGGGGCTGTTCTCCACCCTCGCCTTCTCCGCGATGGGCAGCGCCGGGCTGGCCGCAACCGGAATAGCCTATGGCCTCGGGCTGTGGTTCATGGGCGACAGATTATGGCGCAAGGACGACACCCGCACCCCTGGCGGCCTGCTGGTCGCGGCAGCCGTTGCAATGGTGCCATTGGTGGTCTTCGCGCTTCAGGATGCGACAGGCAGCTGGGCCGGTTTTGAGAAGCCGGGCCAATACCGGAATTTCTTCCATTACATTCAGGGCGGCTGGATCCCGATGGAGATCGCGACGCTGGCGGCGGCGCTGCTCGCCGCAAGGCGCTACGCCTTCGCCTTCATTGCCTTTCCCGCGGCCTTCAGCCTCTGGTTCCTCTCGATGGACCTCGCCATCTGGATCACCGGGAGCGAGCTTTTCAGTTTCCAGATCCGCCGCAAAGTGTCGCTCTGGTTCGGCATCGCGCTTTTCGTGCTGACCTGCGCCTACGAGATGCGCCCAAGGCGCTCCGATTTCGCCTTCTGGCTTCACATCGTCGCCGCCATCACCTTCTGGGGCGGGCTGACCTTCCAATCCTCCAACAGCGATCTGGCGAAATTCCTTTACTGCCTCATCAACGTCGCGCTTCTCGCGGTGGCGGTCTGGTCCGGTCGTCGCGTCTATGCTGCCCTCGGCGTGATCGGGGTCATGGTCTATCTGAGTGATCTCGCCTATCGCGTCTTCAAGGATTCGCTGATCTTCCCCTTCGCGCTTTCCGCTTTCGGTCTTCTCGTTGTTGCGCTCGGGATCTATCTCGCCCGGCGGCAGAGCGTGATCGCCGCCTGGCTCGAAGCCAATCTGCCGGCGCCGCTCCTCGCCCTGCGCCCGTATCCCGCACGCACAGGGAGAACCGCAGCCGGGTAAAACGTGGGCCGGAAAAGCATACGCTCGCCCAGCCGGCGCCCCTTTTTCCTCGCAGGAAGTGCGATCAAGGCGTAATTTCGGGTTCGGTGATATCGCCGGAGGGTTCCAGCGGATGCGGCCCCAACCGGCTTTGCGCAACCGACTGGACATGCTCGGCAATTGTGCTGTTCTGCTCCATCAGGGTCAGAAGATCCTCGCGGTCCAGCACAAGCAGCCGCGATGCCTCGAGGGCGCGCACCGTCGCACTGCGCCGCCCCTTGCGCAGAATAGCGATCTCGCCAAAAAAATGGCCTTCATCCAAACGTATCCGGCGATCCGGCAGCTCGACCTCCACCGCGCCGGCGGAAATAAAATACATCGATTGCGCCGGATCATCGCGGTGCACCACCACATCGCCAGCTTCAACCGCACGCGAACGCAGATAGCGCATAACGGCAGCGATTTCGGAGGCATCAAGCCGTGAAAAAAGCGGCACGCGCGAAACCATGTTCCAGGTGACGACGAAATCACGCCGGTGGATCACCTCGGCAAAAGCCGTGGCGATGATGCCGACAGGCAGCGAAAGCATCACCAGCCCCATCACCGCCGTTCCGCCCGCAACAAGTTTGCCGGCGGGTGTTATCGGTGCGGCATCCCCGTAACCCACGGTCGTCAAGGTGATGATTGCCCAGTACATCGCCTCGGGGATGGTGCCGAACTTGTCGGGCTGCGCCTTCCCCTCCACCGCGTGCATGATCGCCGCCGCGATGATCATGAGACCGCCGAGAATAATCAGGCAGGCGATCAGCGCGCGCCTCTCGCTCTGCACGGCTTCGATGAGCGAGCGCATGCCAGGGGAGTAACGCGCGAGCTTGTAAAAGCGTAGGAAGCGCAAAATGACCAGCACCTCGAAATCACTCGTGGTGAAGGCGGCCAGATAGAACGGTACGATTGCCAGCAGATCGATGATCATGGCCGGGCTGCCGGCGTAATTGATACGCGCGCGCCAGACCGGAAAATGCTGCAAGGGTGGATGCTCCGGCGTTGCCCATATCCGCAGCAGATATTCGAGCGTGAACAGCCCGCCAGCCAGAAATTCGATCCCCTGGAAGAATATGCGATAGCGCGCATGAAGCGCCGGAATCGATTCAAGGATCGTGGCTGCAACGCTCAGCAGGACGAGCGCAACCAAGGCACGGTGGACGATGCGGCTCACAGGATCATGCTGCGAGCCGACATCGAGGATCTCGTAAGTGCGTCTGCGTATGATCGCGAGAGAACGCAGACGCGCCATGGATCACCCCGCCGCTGCAATTCGAGCGGCAATCGCCGCCACCGCATCCGGCGCCCGCGCCCCATCCGGGCCGCCAGCCTGCGCCATATCGGGCCGGCCACCGCCGCCTTTGCCGCCCAGGACTTCCGACGCCGCACGCACCAGATCGACCGCGCTGAAGCGGGCGACAAGATCCTCGGTTACACCAACGACAATTCCCGCGCGCTGATCTTCTCCGACAGCCAGCATCGCGACAATGCCAGAACCGATCTTCGCCTTCTGCTGATCGACAAGCCCCTTGAGGTCCTTGGCTTCCACCCCGTCAACCTGCTTTCCGACAAAACGGACACCATTGATCAACTCAGAAGCATCCTGCTCGCCGGCACCACCGCCAAGCGCCAGCTTCTTGCGGGCCTCGCCAAGCTCCTTTTCGAACCTGCGCCGTTCCTCCGCGATAGCGCCGACACGAGTCGCGACGTCCTCGACGCCGACTTTCAACGTGGAAGCAATTGTGCGTATGCGCTGGCGCTCGCTGTTCAGATGCCGGCGCGCGCCATTCCCCGTCATCGCCTCGATGCGCCGGACACCCGCAGCAACCGCCCCCTCGCCCAGAATGGAGACAAGGCCGATATCGCCGGTGCGCTCGACATGCGTGCCGCCGCAAAGCTCGACCGAATAGGGCTTGGCACCCTCCGCGGTATCGATGCTCCCCATCGAAACGACGCGAACCTCATCACCGTATTTCTCACCGAAAAGGGCACGCGCGCCCGATTCCATCGCCTCTTCAACGCCCATCAGCCTGGTAACCACAGGCTCATTGCGCAAGATCGCGGCATTGGCCATTTCTTCCACAGCCTCAAGCTCTTCGAGCGTGATCGGTTTGGGATGGGAAATATCAAAGCGCAGGCGATCGGGCTCCACAAGCGAGCCCTTCTGCGCAACATGATCCCCCAAAACTTGCCGCAAAGCTTCATGAAGCAGGTGTGTGGCGGAATGGTTCGCGCGGATTTCATTCCGCCGGGCCGTATCCACTGCAAGCGTCGCCGCCGCGCCAACCGTTACCGTACCTTGCTCGACAACCCCGTGATGGACGAAGAGATCACCAAGTTTCTTCTGGGTATCGGTCACGCGGAAGGTAAAACCCTCCCCGCGGATCACGCCGCGATCGCCGACCTGACCACCGGATTCGCCGTAAAAAGGTGTCTGGTTGAAAACGAGCGCGGCTTTTCCTTCGCCCGCCCTGTCCACCAAGGCTCCCTCATGCACGATCGCGCTGACCATGGCCTCGGCGGTCGTGGTGCTGTAACCAAGGAATTCCGTCGCGCCGACACTGTCCTTCACGCCGAACCAGATGGTTTCATTCGCCGCCTCCCCGGAGCCTGCCCAGGCTGCGCGCGCTTCCTCTTTCTGGCGCGCCATCGCCGCGTTGAAGCCATCGGTATCAACACCAATCTGCCGCGCGCGGAGTGCGTCCTGCGTCAGATCGAGCGGAAAACCATAGGTGTCGTATAGCCGGAATGCGGTTTCCCCCGCCAGCTTTTGCCCCGCGACCAGGGGCGCCGCTTCATTTTCAAGCAGGGCAAGACCGCGCTCCAAGGTCTTGCGGAAACGCTTTTCCTCAAGAAGCAAGGTCTCGCTGATCAACGCTTCCGCGCGCAAAAGCTCCGGATAGGCCTGCCCCATCTCCCGCACGAGAACCGGAACAAGGCGATGCATCAGCGGGTCCTTGGCACCAAGCAACTGCGCGTGACGCATCCCCCGCCGCATGATGCGGCGCGCGACATAGCCGCGTCCTTCATTGGAGGGCAGCACGCCGTCAGCGACAAGGAAACTCGCGGCACGCAGATGATCCGCGATCACGCGATGGCTGGCTTTCTGTGCGCCTTCCGAACGGACGGAGACCATGTCCTCCACCGCCTGGATGAGCGCTCTCATCATATCCGTTTCGTAATTGTCATGGGTTCCCTGGAGAACCGCTGAAATGCGCTCGAGCCCCATGCCCGTATCGATCGACGGGCGCGGCAAGGCGATGCGCTCACCGCTCGCCAATTGCTCGTATTGCATGAAGACGAGATTCCAGATCTCGATGAAGCGGTCACCATCGGCATCCGCGGAGCCTGGTGGGCCACCCTGGATCTGGGGACCATGGTCGTAGAAGATTTCAGAACAGGGCCCGCAAGGTCCTGTATCCCCCATGGACCAGAAGTTATCCGATGTGGCGATCCGGATGATTTTCTCATCAGGAAGACCAGCAATCTTCTTCCAGAGCCCGAAGGCCTCGTCGTCGTCATGGTAGACCGTGACAACCAACTTTTCCTTGGGAAGCTGGTATTCCCGCGTCACCAGCGTCCATGCGTAGTGGATTGCCTCTTCCTTGAAATAATCCCCGAAGGAAAAATTGCCCAGCATCTCAAAGAAAGTATGGTGTCGCGCCGTATATCCGACATTGTCGAGATCGTTATGCTTGCCACCTGCGCGAAGGCACTTCTGGGATGTTGCAGCACGCGTATAATTTCGGGTCTCAACGCCAGTGAATAAATTCTTGAACTGCACCATGCCGGCGCTGGTGAACATCAAGGTCGGGTCATTGCGCGGAACAAGGGACGAAGAGGGCACAAGGCTGTGCCCGTTCTTTCCAAAGAAGTCGAGAAAAGTCGACCGGATATCGTTGACGCCACTCATGCCAGAACCCAATTCTCCGCGTTGAGGAGGTTTATCGTGTTCTGGTTCTAGTTGCCGTCGATGAGCCTGTCCATGCACCCGAAGGCTACCAGCCTCAAAAAGCGGACTTAACTATCGCCGTCATCCTCCCCCGGCGAAGCCGCGAGAATGGAATCCGCGATCAATCCAGCATTCTGCCGGATAGCCTGCTCAATCCGGTTCGCCGCTTCGGGATTCTGCCGTAGGAATTGTTTGGCGTTTTCGCGCCCCTGTCCGAGTCGTTGGCTGTCATAGGAGAACCAGGCGCCGGACTTCTCGACGATGCCCGCCTTGACGCCGAGATCCACCAACTCGCCGGTTTTTGAAATGCCCTCGCCATACATGATGTCGAACTCGACCTGCTTGAAAGGCGGCGCGACCTTGTTCTTCACCACCTTCACCCGAGTCGTATTACCGACAACTTCCTCACGTTCCTTGATCGAGCCCACACGCCGAATATCAAGCCGGACGGAGGCGTAGAATTTCAGGGCATTACCGCCTGTCGTCGTCTCGGGGCTGCCATACATGACGCCGATTTTCATGCGGATCTGATTGATGAAAATCACCATCGTGTTCGAGCGTGAAATGGAGCCGGTAAGCTTGCGCAGCGCCTGGCTCATGAGGCGCGCCTGCAGGCCGGGCTGCATCTCGCCCATCTCGCCTTCGATTTCGGCCTTCGGTGTCAGAGCAGCGACTGAATCGACGACCAAAACGTCAACCGCACCAGAGCGAACGAGCGTGTCCGTGATTTCAAGCGCCTGCTCTCCGGTATCGGGCTGAGAAATCAGGAGATTATCCAGATTGACCCCGAGTTTGCGGGCATAAACAGGGTCCAGCGCGTGCTCTGCATCGACGAAAGCGCACACGCCGCCCCCCTTCTGGGCCTCGGCAATTGTATGCAAGGCAAGCGTCGTCTTACCCGACGATTCGGGGCCGTAGATCTCAACAATGCGCCCTTTGGGCAAGCCGCCGACACCAAGAGCGATATCGAGCGAGAGCGAGCCTGTCGGCACCGTCTCGATCTCCATCACCTTCTGCTGGCCGAGGCGCATGATCGAGCCTTTGCCGAAGGCACGTTCTATCTGGGAGAGCGCGGCATCGAGCGCCTTGGTCTTATCCATGGAGGATCCTTCGACGAGACGGAGTTGGGCCTGGGACACGTTAACCTCCTTAGGGCATCGGCGCAGTAGGTTCAACGACAAGCTTATTCACCCTTTGTTCTCGTTGTAAAGTTCTTTTTTTGTTCCTTGACTTCCCGAGATTTCCCATGCAAATCACCCAGAGGCCGCGAAGCGGCGATCGAAAGCGGCACCGATGAACCTTTCCTACGCCCAGCGCCTTGAGGATTTTCACCTCGATCTTGTTCTCGGAGAGCGCAGGGATGCCTTCTATGTCGATATTGGCGGAGGCCACCCTGTCGCGGACAATGTAAGCTTCCACTTCTACCTCAAGGGGTGGCGGGGTCTGGTTGTGGAGCCGCAGGAAGATCTGGCGGCGCTCTATCGCCTCATTCGACCGCGCGATCTCGTGGCGAATCACCTGATTGGGCGCGAGGATGGCGAGGTCACCTTCCATAAGGTCGATCGACTGCACGGCTTTTCGACCATCATCGAAAGCCACGCGCGTGGGGCAGCAGAATTTGGCGCCGGTTATGCCAGTGAGCGCAAGCCGATTCGCCGCCTTTCCGGCTTGCTTGACGAGATTCAGGCACCGCATGTCGATTTCCTGAAAATCGATGTCGAAGGAGCGGAGGGCGACGTGCTTTCCGGCCTTGACTGGAGGCGTCACCGCCCCTCCATCCTCTGCATCGAGGCCATAGAGCCTGGCTCGACCCTGCCCGCGCATGAAAGCTGGGAGGGTATCCTGACCGGCAATGGCTATCTCTTCGCTTTCACGGATGAACTGAATCGCTTTTACGTTCGGAAGGAAGAAGAAGAGCTTGTTGGTCGTTTTCCTGCCGCACCGACACCCTGGAATGCCGTTACCCATTTCTATGAGCTTGGCCGCGCGCATGAGAATGTCGCTCATCCCGACCGCATGCTCACGGAACGCCTGATCAAGGGGTTTCTGGCAACGATAGGAACATTGAGCGAGGCGGAGATCCTAGCGCTTTTGGCAAAGTCGAGCGGAAAGGCAGGGCTGGAACAGGGAGAAGCCCTGCAAGCCCTCCTCCATGGGGACCGGAACTGGCCCGTCTCGACGCAAGCACAAGAGACAGCGCCGTTCGATGATCGCGCGCGCGCCGCCCTCGGCAGGATCATGGCCTCGTATGACGGTGGCATGATCTCGGACGATTAAGACGTCCTGCGCTTCAATGATCCTGTGCAGGCTCGTCACGATACAGGGTCATTCCGCAGCCCGACCGGACGAATTCCGAGATGACATCTGCCATCTCGACAAAATGCGCAGGCGTTCGGGCTTCAGCTCATCACGCTCTTGACCGTCTCGACAAGCTGCTTGAGGCCAAAAGGCTTGGGCAGGAAGTCGAATTGCTGCCCATCCGGCAGATTCTTGCGGAAAGCTTCTTCGGCATAGCCGGAGACGAAGATCACCTTGAGCTCTGGCTTGCGCGCGCGAAGCTCCTTGAGCAGCGTGGGGCCGTCCATTTCCGGCATCACGACATCGGACACGACGAGATCGATACGGTCGATGCCGTCGCCGACTTTCGCCAGCGCGTCGACGCCGGATTCCGCCTCGATTACGGTATAACCACGCGAACGCAGCGCTCGGGCACCGAAATTGCGGACTGCATCCTCGTCCTCGACGAGCAGGATCGTGCCCTTTCCGGTCATATCGGTGATCGGAGGCGGCGCCGCGGCGGCGCTGGTGCTCGTATCCCCCTCTCCCCGCGTCGGGGCTGCGGTCTCGGCGACACGCTCGCGGCGCGGCAGGAAGATACGGAAGGTCGTGCCATTGCCCGGTTCCGACTCGCAGGCAATGAATCCGTTGGATTGCGTAACGAACCCATAGACCGAGGAAAGCCCGAGGCCGGTACCGCGCCCGACATCCTTGGTGGTGAAGAAGGGCTCGAAGATCTTCTTGCGCACCTCCTCGCTCATGCCGGTGCCGGTATCCGCAACCTCGACCAGAACGTAATCAGCGGCCGGCATACCCTCGACAGCGAAGGCTGTGCATTCCGCCGCCTCGACATTGCGCGTGCGGATCTCGAGTTTGCCGCCCGCAGGCATGGCATCGCGCGCATTGACCGCGAGATTGATGATCATGTTGTCGAAGGAGGCGGGATCGGCATGGATCGCCCACAAGTCCCGACCGTGACGCACATCCAGCTCGACATTGGGGCCGATGGAGCGCTTGAGCAGGTTTGTGAGATCGCTCAGCTGTTCACCAAGATCGATCGTCTCAGGCAGCAGGGTCTGCTGGCGCGAAAAGGCCAGAAGCTGGCGCACGAGGCTCTTCGCCCGGTTCGCCGAATTCTTGATCTGCATCACATCCTGATAGCGCGGGTCCGTGGCGCGGTAATTGCCGATCAGGAGATCGGCAAACCCGACGATGGCCTGGAGATGATTGTTGAAATCATGCGCGACGCCCCCGGCCAGCTGGCCGATCGCATTCATCTTCATCGACTGGAAGAACTGCTCCTGAAGCTTCTTCTCTTCCGTCGTCTCCACCAGATAGACCAGAGCCAGTTCGCCATCGCTGCCGCGCAGCTCGGAAGGCACGAAGAAGCAGCGCGCCGAGCGGCTGCCATCCCCTTCGAGCATCGCATCCACGGGATCAAGCTCGCCCTTGCCCGCCGCGGCATCCCGGAAGGCCGCCTCGATCTTGGCACGGTCCGCCGCGACGAAGAGCGAGAAAAGGTCCCGCTGGTCGTTGCCCGCATTGGGGGGAGGCAGAAGCGCGGCGAAGCGGGCATTGGTCGCCTCGATGCGCCCTTCGCCCCCCAGAGTGGCGATGGCGAGGGGCGAGTTGTTGAAGAAGCGCGCGAAGCGCACCTCCGCCGCCCGCAATCCCTCGGCGATATCGGCGCCCATGCCGGAGCTGCGGTTGAGCACGAGCGTACGCGAGGGGCCGGGCGTTCCATCCGCCGCGAAGGCAAGGCGATGGACAAGGCGAACGGGCAGGCTCTGGCCGTTCCTGCGCTTGAAATCGAGATCGATGGTCTCGGTCTTGATGCTGCCAGGCGCCCCCTGAACCGAAGCGATCAGGGCCGCGCCGCCGCCGGAGACGAGGTCGCGCAATTCGAGATTCTGGTCGGCGATCTCGGCGATATCGAGATCGAGCCAATCGGCCAGCGTCGCATTGACATAGGACAGCCGCCCATCCGGGCGCACGGAGAGAAAGCCGGCCGGCGCGTTGTCGAGATAGGAGATGGCCTGCTGGAGTTCCTGGAATTCGTTCTCGCTGCGCTCGCGATCACGGGTGATGTCCGAGACGGTCCAGAATTGCAGGGTCTCTCCCGCGCGCGAAAGCGGGCGCACGCGCACGCGATACCAAGCGAAAGGCGCGCCGCCTGCCAGTGCCGGCACGAGACGCATCGTTTCGGAGGCGCGCCGCCCCTCGCGCGCCGCCTGCGCGAGCCGATAGACAGCCTCGCTCACCTCCGGCGCGCCGGAAAAAAGCCGTTCCACCGGGCGCAGGCTTGCCAGACGCCCCATCATGCCGCCGCACAGCGCCTGATAGGCTGCATTGGCGTAAAGCACCCTGCCCTCGCGATCGATCACGAGATGCGCTTCCTGCGCCGTGTCGATGATGGATTTGGTGATGTCATTGCGCGCGGCCCGCCCCGAGGGCTGGATGATCCCCATCGCGTAGAGGAAGGACATCAGCACGCCCGCCGCGGCGAAAACACCGAGAAGCAGGGTCGTTCCCGCGGAATGCTGCTGTTCATCGAGATAGAAGACGGCGAGAACGCCACCGATCACGACCAGCGTGATCAGCAGCAGGAGCAGGGGTGAGCCCTGACGCTGGCTGCGGTCGATCGGCGCTCCGACGGGATTCTCCTTCAGCATCAACGCGTCACCTGTTCCCCCGGAAATCCGCCATCCGGAATGTTAGCCTGTCCGCCGCGCTCAACGGCGGCGCAAGCGCATCACGTATCCGATCACTTCCGCAACCGCTTTGTAATGCTCTTCGGGGATTTCCTGATCGATGTCCACACGTGCGTAAAGCGCGCGCGCCAAAGGCGGATTTTCCACAATCGGAATATCGTGTTCCCCCGCGATCTCGCGGATGCGCAAGGCAAGGGAATCCACGCCCTTGGCCATCACCACCGGCGCGTTCATCCCGGCCTCGTAGCGCAGAGCCACGGAATAATGGGTCGGGTTTGTCAGGATGACGGAGGATTGCGGCACCTGCGACATCATGCGCCGGCGCAGGATTTCCATCCGCAGCTTGCGGATGCGCGCCTTGATCTCAGGGCTGCCTTCGGTCTCCTTGAACTCCTGCTTCATTTCCTCGCGCGTCATCTTGAGGCGCTGGCGCCAGGAGAAGCGCTGGTAGAAAATATCAAGCGCGGCCACCGCGGCGTAGATGGCCAGTACGCTCCCCAGCAGCTTCAACGACAGGACGAGGCTGGCATCCATCATCTTCGCGGGATCGAGCTGGACAAGCGTGCCCAGGCGCGCACGTTCGGGCCATAGGACCATGACCATCACCACCGAGACGATGGCGAATTTGAGCAGGCTCTTGATGAACTGGACGAAGGCCTCGCGCCCAAAAAGCCGTTTGAACCCCGCCATCGGCGAGATGCGGTTCATCTTCGGCATCAGAGGTTCGGTGGTCCAGAGCATGCGATGCATGATCATGCCGGAGCCGAGCGCGGCGATGAAGGCGAAGGCGAAGGGGATGGCAATGACCGAGAAAAAACTCACAGCGGAAAAGCGGGCAAGGCTCATCAAGCCCGATTGATCCATCGAGACCTGGTGGGCATTGCCGAGAAAAGCCCGCATGCCGCTGACGAAGTCATTGGTGCCCACCGAGCCGGTGATGACGAGCGACAGCATTCCCGCCGCGAGGATGAAGAAGGTGGCCGCTTCCATGCTCTTGGGCACGTCGCCGCGTTCGATCGCTTGTTCGATTCGACGATCGGTCGGGTCTTCTGTTTTGTCTTCTTGGTCGGTGTCCTCAGCCATGGCTCACGATGCTCCAGGAAAGACCGTGCTTAGCACGCGCGCCGCACTCTGGAGAAAACCATCCATCATGAGCGAAAGGACCAGCATGAAGATGATGGTCCCGAGCAGGATCGAGGCCGGCATCGCGAGAAAGAAGACCTGCAATTGCGGCATCATGCGCGAGAGAATGCCCAGCCCGACGTTGAATACCAGGCCGAAGACAAGAAATGGCGCCGAGAGTTTCAACCCGACCGCGAAGGACATGGCGGCAATGGAGAGCGCAAGCTCCGCCGCGTCCCCCGTTTCCGGAACCTGGCCCGGCGCGAAGGAACGGTAGGAATCGACAATCCCCATCAGCGCGACATGATGCAGGTTGGTGGCCAGGATCAGCGATATCGCCAGCAGGAGCAGGAAATTCGAGATCGAGGCTGATTGCCCCTGATCGCCATGGGTGGGGTCGAGCGTCATGGTGAAGGCCAGGCTCATCTGCTGGGCGATGAGCACGCCCGCAGTCTGAAGGCTGGACATCATGAAGCGGGCGCTGAGTCCCAAAGTGAACCCCACCAGCAATTCGCCGATCAACAGGCGCACCACCATGGGCAGATCCTGAAGGGTTTTTGGCATGCCCGCCCGGACGAAAGGCAGGACCAGAAAGACCACGAGCACCGCAAGGCCCACCCGCACGCGCACCGGCGTCGTCCGCTCGGCCAACCCGGGCACGAGCATCATCATCGTGCCGATCCGCGCGAAGACGAGCACGAAAGCGATCGCGAATTCGGGAAGGAGGGAAACGGTCATGCCGAATCATCCACCGATTCGGCGTTTCTGGCGATCCCCGTTCCGGGCGGGGGGGCTCAATTACCGGCGGCAATGCGCGCCGCAATCCGCGCCATATAGGTGGCCATGCCATCGGCCATGAAAGGCAGGAGCAGGAGAAGCGAGCCGAAAATCGCAGCGACTTTCGGCACATAGACCAAGGTTTGTTCCTGAATTTGCGTCAGGGCCTGGAAAAGCGAAATCACGACGCCGACGAGCAGGCCGATCACCATCACCGGCATGCCAACCTTGAAAAAGGTGACGATGCCCTCGCGTGAGAGTTCGATCAGCTCGGCAGCTGTCATCAGATCGGCATCCGCATGATTTCCTCGTAGGCGGCGACAACGCGGTCACGGACAGCGACGAGCGATTCGAGCGCCGCCTCGCTCTCGGCAACTGCCGTGACCACCTCGACCAGATCGGTGGGCTGGCCGCCGGCCGTGCGCATCGCCAATGCGTCGGAGCGCTTGCCTGCGTCGTGGGCACGACCGACGGTCGCCTCCAGAACATCCGCGAAGCTGTTCGCATCGCTGGCGCTCTTGGCGGCCATCGCGGCCGGGTTGGAGTTCAGCTTTTGGGCCAGTGCGTAAGCACCAGCAGCCAAACCGGGGGTTGTCATCGTCTTCATGGTGTTCTCCATAAATGATTCGGTAAAATCACGCGCGCAGGATCTCGAGCGTCCGGGCAAGCATGCGCCGGGTTGTCGAGATCACGTTCAGGTTGGCTTCGTAGGAACGCTGCGCCTCGCGCATATCGAGGGATTCGATCAGCGAATCGACATTGGGCTTCTTCACGAAGCCGCGCGCATCCGCCATGGGATGGCTGGGCTCGTAGACGGATTTGAACTCGGAACGGTCGCGCTTGACCTGACCCAGCTGAACCGTATTCACGCCCATCGCCTGGTCGAGATTTTTCTGGAAGGTCACGACCTTGCGCCGATAGGGATCCGCGCCAGGCCGCGTGGCGGTGGTATCTGCATTCGCGATGTTCTCGGAAATGACGCGCATGCGTCCGGCCTGCGCACGCAGGCCCGAAGCGGCGACGGTGAGGGAA
Organism: Pseudomonadota bacterium; assembly: GCA_020161575.1. Classification (GTDB taxonomy): domain Bacteria; phylum Pseudomonadota; class Alphaproteobacteria; order Rhizobiales; family Beijerinckiaceae; genus Rhabdaerophilum. The sequence goes on along the minus strand of JAIUNR010000001.1, from coordinate 507,828 downwards.
CGGAGAAAATCCATCTTTCAGCTCCTTACGCCTTGCGCCCAAGCGCGATCTTCAACGTCGCCAGCCCGCGCTGATAGATGTTCGCGGCGGTCTGGAAATCGATCTGGTTCTGAGACACTTTCAGCATCTCGTTTTCGAGATCGACCGAATTGCCGGAAGGGCGCGTCTCGTAAATCGCGCCACGCCCCTCGCTGACACCCGCCGCGGAACCGCCGCCCAGATGCCTGGGGTCCGTCACCGCGACGCGAACACCGCCGCCCACGCTGCTTGTGGGAAGATTGCGCGTCTGATCCGCCCCCCGCGAGGCTGGATCCACACCCTGCTGGATATCCTTGGGCCGAAAGCCGGGCGTATCCGCATTGGCAACATTCTCCGCCAGCAGCTTCTGCCGGGTCTGGAGAAATCGCATCCGCTCCTTGAGCGCCGCGAAAGTGGGAAGATCATGAATCATTAATGCCTCGGCAAATTCGGCCATTCGGGCCCTTCCTGAGGAAAATTTTGCCTCTTCATGGTTAATAGGCCGTTAAGTTCCGCGCGATTTTGTCCCGAAATCTCCCGGAAAAGCAGGGGTTTGATCGTCGGGTTAATTGTGATTAACGTCGGGTTGAGCAAAACAGCATCAAGACCCGCGCGGCGCGGGCTGGTAAGAAGTATCGATTCGAATGCGGGATCGTTCTCTTCCCCGGTTTCGATGCGTTTTGCGCGTGAAGATGCGTTCCCCGGCGCGACGGGGAGATTTCGGGAGTTCGAATGCGAAGCCTGATCGAGAAACTGGGGCTGGGCGACGGCACGATGAGCGCCGCCTTGTGGATCGGCCTGTCGTTTGTCCTGCTCATCATCGTGATGGCGCTGGCCGTCTGGCTCGTGCGGATGCTTCGCCCGAGCCTGAATATCAGCGGAGGACAGGGCCGAGGTGGCCGACCTCAACGCCTCGCCGTCACGGATGCGTTCTCGCTCGATCGCGACGGTCGCCGCCTGGTCATCATCCGGCGTGACAATGTCGAGCATCTCCTGCTCATCGGTGGCCCGAACGATGTTCTTGTCGAGGCCAATATCGCCCGCAACGAGCGTGCTCTTCGCGATCGCGGGGCGACGCGCGGCCCGGATCAGGAATCCGTCCAAGCCGCCGAAGCCGCGCTTACGGGGGAACCCGTCCGTATTGAGCCTGCGCTGGCACCTGCCATGACGCCGGCTCTGCCTTCCGCCTCGATCGCGCCGCCTGCCCAACCGCGCCCTGCGCCGGTCGCGCGCGCGCAGCAACCGCTCGCCGCAACGCAGGCGCCGCTCTCCGCACCCGCCGTCTCGGCGCGCGCCGCACCGCAGATCGTACAGGCGCCGCCGAGCACGCCCCAGCAGATCGACGACGATTTCGAAAAGGCTCTCGCGGCCATGCAGGTCGCCCAGCAACAGCAGGCCCAGGCGCGCCAGCTGCGCAGCGAACCGCCGCCACAGGCATCATCCGCCCCCGCGCCCAGCCCAATCCCAGCGCCCCAACCGGTCGCTCCGCCACCGCCGCCTCCCGCCGAGGCGCCGCCGCCCCGGCCCGCTCCGATGAGCGACATGGCGAAGCGACTGAACGAAGTTCTCCAGAAGCCCCTGAGCGGTCAGCTTCGCGCGCCGTTTAACAAACCCATCCCGCCGGTTCCGCCGATGGGCCGCACCCCCGCTCCGCTTGAACCCGCCCCGGCACCGGCGGCCCCGGTTCCAGCACCGCCCGCGCCAACGCCCCAACAGCTGCCTCCCCTGCCGCCGGAATTGCCGGGTCTTCCCGGTGCGGTGGAATCCGCGGCACCGCCCTCCCCGCCCGTCGCGCAAAAGGGCGCGGCGGCGGAAAGCGAAATGGATCTTCTGGAAGAGGAGATGGCGCGCCTGCTCGGACGTCCTTCGCCCGGCGGAAAGCAGGACAAGTGATGCCTACCTATCGGCAGGACCGGAATAACGCCGCGCCAAGGCGCATCGCGGTGTCAGCCTCGTTGCTGCGCCGGATCGCTTGCATCGTGGCTTTCGGGCTGGGCATGGCCGGCATGGCCTATGCTCAGGATATCTCGATCAATCTCGGGCAAGGAACGGGCGTGACCGAGCGCGCGCTCCAGATGGTCGCGCTGCTGACCGTCCTCTCGCTCGCCCCCTCGATCCTGATCATGGTCACCTCTTTCGCGCGGATCGTGATCGTGCTCTCCCTGCTTCGAACCGCGATCGGCACACAATCCTCGCCGCCCAATACGGTGCTGACGGGGTTGGCCCTGTTCATGACGGCCTTCATCATGGCGCCGACCTTCCAGGCGGCCTATGACGCGGGTGTCCGCCCGCTCCTCGCCGGTGAAGTGCGCGAGATCGAGGCGTTCGAGCGCGCCTCGCAGCCTTTCAAGGCCTTCATGCTCAAGCATGTCCGCCCGACGGATCTCGACTTGTTCATCGAACTTTCGCGCCAGCCGCGCCCCACGACGCCGGAAGCGACATCCCTGACCACGCTGGTGCCGGCCTTCATGATTTCCGAATTGCGCAGGGCCTTTGAAATCGGCTTCCTGCTCTTCCTGCCCTTCCTGATCATCGACCTCGTGGTTTCGTCGATCCTGATATCGATGGGCATGATGATGGTGCCCCCCATCACGGTATCCTTGCCGTTCAAGCTTATCTTTTTCGTGCTTGTCGATGGCTGGCGGCTGGTGACCGGCTCGCTGGTCCAGAGCTTCGGCACGCTCTAGCGAGATATTGGGGCCGGGAAAGGCGGGCACCGCCCCTGGGGGCGATGCGTTTCAGTTCGTGCGAATGCGAGGAAGCGACTTGCTCGGCGTCACCCACGGCTCGGAACAGGCTGATCCAGGGTGGATTGGCGTCCATCACCGGCCGAGCGGACGGGACGGGCCTGCCCACCAGATTCGGGATAGCGCTTGCGATAGGCGGAGAGGAACTCCGTCATCGTATCGGCATTGACCACCGAGCGAACGACATCCGAGAGCAATTGCGGTTTCTTCGTCTTGTCGTTCGTGATCAGGGCGAAGGCGCCGGCATCCGGGGTTTTGGACATTTTCGGCAGATAGCGCGAGCGCAGCCTGTCGAGCGAAAGCTTCTCGTCTCCCAGCACATAGGCAAGGCCCGAGCGCATGGCGAGGAGGCGCTGCGCATCGTCCATCGGTTCTTCGCGCTGCCAGGCATCCGCGAGAATGCGTTCATAGGTCTCGCCAGCCTCGCGCCAGCGCTTGCCCTTCCAGTAGATATCGGCGCGCAGACGATCGATATCCTCGCCACTATCATTGGCGAGAATCTCGATCGCAAGCTCGGTCCGAAGCAGGTCGCCGAGCGCGCGCGCTTCCAGCAGCGTGCGGGCGCGGCGCAGCTCATCCGGCAGGGAGGCGAGGCGCGTGCTGCGCAAGGTGTTCAGCGCCTGAAGCGGCTGTCGATTGGTGAGCTGCATGACGGCCAGACGCGCGGCGACAGTCGAGCGGGCCACGCCTTCCAGGCGGTTCTTGACCTGATGCTCAAGGATTTCCGCCGCTTCGGCCGTGAGATCGAGGTCGTTGAGGCGCTCCGCCAGCCGGCGGGCGATCTCATCGCCGCGCCGACCGACGGGAATCAGCGCCCGGAATTCCTGGTAGAGGGCCAGCGCCTCGACCTTGGAGAGCTTCTCGCCCTCCTTGTCGAGGAAGATGCTCTCGAAACGCCGTCCCATCGCCTCTTCCAGCCGCCGGGTGGTAGGGTGGTCAGGCATCATCGAAGTGGCGCGCTGGGCGGCGAGGAAAGCCTCGCGCCACCGCCCCTCGGCGGCGTAGAATTCGCCCAGTTTCTCAAGCGATTTCAGCTCCACCTCGCTGCGCCGCCAGATCGCGGTCAGGGTCTCGAATTCGGAGCGGGCATCCTCGGGCGCAAGCCTGCCATCGGCGAGGCCGGCACTGGCGCGTCCATAGCGCGCCTCCGCCTCGATCGAGCGGTCGCGTGATTGCTGGGCAAGCGAATAGGCCGCGAAGGCATCCGCATAGCGGTTCTGCATTTCGGCAAGGCGCCCGGCGAGGAGCTGAAGCAGATGCGGCTCGCGGAAACGTGAATCCACTTTTTCGAGCGCGAGGAGTTGGTCACGCGCAAAAGCCGCGTCTCCCGCCTCGATCGCGGATTCGATCGCAAGGCGACGGAATTGCGCCTGCAAGGCCTCGGGATAGCGCTCCAGCTCGCCGGTCGATTGCCGGAAATTGGCGAGTGCCTGCGGATAGTGCATCGCCTTGGCATCCACCACGGCCTGAAGCAGCTTCTGCTCGCCTTCCATCGCGAATGCCGGTTCGCTGAGGAAGCGCGTGGCATCCACCAGACGCCCCATCATGGTGGCGGCAAAAGCGCGCAGGACCAGCGCCTGTTTGCTGGAAGCCGCCGGATTATCGTCCCCCGCGAGCACATCGAGCACCGCGGCCGCTTCCGGGTAAAGACCATTCGCGACATAGAACCGCGCGAGCCGGATGCGTGCCTCCGACCGCGTCACGCGCGGGGATTCAGCCGCCACCTTGAGCAAAGCACGCTCGATCTCGCGGATATTGCCCTTACTGTCTTCCTGCCAACCATTGATATCGAGCATCAACGCCTGCTGAGGCCGGCGCCCCTTCTGCGGCTCCAGCATCTCCTTGGGCAGGTTGGAAAGGTTGAGCTTGATCTCATGCCCGATGACGAGCGTTTCCGGGTTGCGCCGGATGGTCACCGCCTCGTCGATCGGGAGGACAGCAAAGCCGGCCAATGTCGGTTCCACCGAGAATTCGGCGAAAGCCAAGCCTTTGGGCGTGGCCATCTCCGCGAAGGGCGCCGGGACGATGCCCAATTTCTGCCCAGAAACCGGGTCGTCTACGAAATGCAGCGCACCGCTGCCGCCGACCAGCGCTTCCAGTGCTTCCTTGCCATTCGCATCAAATCCCCGGCGCAATTCGACCGGGGTGCCGGAAAATCCGTCCGCGTCGGGCGTATGCCCACGCTGGATGGTGAGATCCTTGCCGCCTCGGGCAAGCCAGAACTGCCCTTCTCGCGCAGGCACGATGGTCAGTACGGAAGCACTGCGCTGGCGCGTGACGTTCAACCCCTCGATGTTCCCGGCAAGTTCAGCCGGAATACTGGGCATGTTGACCGGCTCGATCGCCTCAACCACGACCAGCAGCGACTTTCCGCGCTGGATCACCGCAACAGGCGCATCCGCAATGTTCACAAGCCGGATGGCGAAACCCTGCGGATCACTCCCCGGCTCGACGCGCGCGGCAATTGGCGGCTCGATCGCGGCGAGATCCTTGATGGTAAGCCCCTTCCCGGCCTCCATCTTCGGCTGGGACGGGGCACCGACGGCAGGCGGTGCGCCGTGCTCGGAACCGGAGCGCGCTGCTTTCGGCACGGGCTGCGCACCATTCTGCGCCTTTTGCGAAGAGGCCGCCTCAGGCTTGGCGGGCGGCGCGGTCGGCGCTGCTTCCGCCTGATCAACAGGCTTGCCATCCGCGCGCGAGAAATCGAGCGTGAAGGCGTCGTCTTCCCTGAAACCCTGGACCTGGAAACCTTCCGCCGGCTGGAGGTGGATCTTGAGGACATCCTCTCCGGTCTCGATGTCGAGATCACGGATCAAACCCGCGAGCCGTGCCCGCAGGAGATCCGCGGAGACACGGAAATTTGCTTCGAAAACCAGCGAGATTTCACCGTTCTTCTCGGTGAAGGTCACCGGCGCAGTACGCGGCATCTGGAAGACCGCGCGCTTGAAACGCGGGGCCGTCGCGATACGGACATCAAGATCACGCAGGGCAGTCTTCTCGACATCGCGGCTCGCACGCCTGAGCTGGTCCTCCGCGTTGCGGGCCCGCCGTACCAGATCCTGCACCACCTCGGCGGGAAGCGGGGGCGGATGGCCCTGCCATTTGGTCGAGAGAATATCGAGATAGATCCGCTCGCCAGCTTGTTTGAGGTCCGCCTTGAAGCGATCACTCAGCGCGAAGCGGAAGGAACGGTTGTCCGGGTCTGCACGGGCGATGGAGATATAGCTCGGAAGCTGCTGGCTCAGCTTCTCCACATCGACCGTAACCGCCTGATCGAACTCGACGATAAGAACGGAGTTGATGACGCGCATTTTCGCGCCGACTTCCTGATCGAGCGAAAAAATCATGCGGCCGTAGCCCTGCATCTCCGTCCCGGAGACCGTTCCCTTGGCAGCAAGGGAGGGAGAAAGCGCGGCGATCAGGAGAAGCGCCGGCGCGAAAACATGGCGCAGGGCGGCATTTAGAACACGAGCGACAGAACGATTACGCAACACGGGACTGTCCAAACCTGAACGCGGAACTGGACGATACTCTAGCCAGGCATGCCTAACGTCGTCTTAATCCGGCGCCGGGCATTGCCCGGAACCGCGTTTTTCCGTGTGGTCAGCGGCGAGGCGTTGCCGGCAGGCGTGGAAGTTCCGCATCTGCGCCCGCACCGGCGCCATCCGCCAGTTGGGCATCGCTGGCTGCTGCCTGGCGGGCCAAGGCGACCGTGAGCTTCTCGGCGGCGGCAGGGTCCATCGCCGCGAGAATTTCCGAAACCTTCCGCGGGTTCATATGCCCGACAAGATCGATCAGGACCTTGATATCGAGGCGGTCGAACACACGCGCCGCTTCCTTGGGCTTCATGCTTTCATACATGACGACCAGCGGCTTGTAGCGGGCCTTGGCGTCATTTTTGCTGGCAGCGCCGCCAAGCTGGTTCTCGAGTGTCCGCAACTCGCCGATGCGTTCGTCCAGCTTGCGCTCGCCGGCGCGCAGCAGGGCGTCGCGCATCTCGATTTCCTTGTCGCGCGCCTCGATCTCGTTGCTGCGATCCTTGAGCTTTTCAAGCAAGGCACGCTCGGCCGGGCTGGAGGCGATTTTCTGGCTGCCATCCGCACCCGGATTGGGTGGGTAGCGGACACCTTCCGGCTCCTGCCTGGCTTTAAGTTCGGCGCGCGCTTTTTCGCGCTCGGCCTTCTCCTCCGGCGTCAGCGGCTTGGGCTGCCCACCGACCTTTTCCTCCTCGCCCTCGGCTTTCTTGTCATCCTTCTTGGGCACGGACCCGGTGATCAATGCATCGGGGTTGCTCCCTTCACGCGCCATGTTGATAGCGCGGGCAAAAGGATCGCCGGGCCCGGTGCCGGGGGAAAGCCGCCCTGGCGGCAAGCTGAGCCCGATCGAGATCAGCTTGATCGTCAGAAGCGAGACCATTCCGAAGATCAGGACAGGAAGGAGCCGGACCTTGGTCATGCCACGTTTTCCTTGTGTGCCTTTTCAAGCGAACGGGCCTGGGTCTGCGCGGCAAGGGCCTGCGCGGCGGCAAGCGTCTGGCTGATGCGAGAACCGGCGCGCGGCGCTTCGGCCGGCACAGTCTCGGAGGGAAGCTGCGTGGAGGAAACGATACGGCTGATGCGGTTGAGCACATCGTCGCCGGAGCGGATCTGCTCCTCGAGATCGGCCGCATAGCGCTCGGCGACGCGCAGCCGCTCGCCGAGCGTGCGGTCGCAATCGCCGAGGGTATTGCGCAGCGCGTCGATCGCACGTTCGGCACGTTCCGTCGCGGCGCCGAGTTCAACCACGGTCTTGCGCATGACCTGCTCATCCTGGCGAATGGCGCGCAGGCGGCGATCAAGGACCGTGCAATAGCCGATCGTCACCGCGAGAAGCCCCACGACAACCAGTTCGATCATCATCCCCATATTGCCCGTCATGGATCACCTGTCACGCCGCACAGAGGCGCCTTGTTCAAAAGCTGCGAAGGTCGTTCTCGACCGCCTGAGAGGTTTGGCGATCTCGATCGCCATGTTGTCGCCCATTCTGCCGATTCTCCCCTGGGAGACCAGCAGATTGCCGCAACGGAGCGAAACCATCGGCTCCCCGCGGACATCGAGCATCAAGGTATCGCCGACCTTGAGATCCAGGACCCGGTTCACCGGCATCTGGGTCTCGTGAAGCACGGCTTCGATATCGAGCTTGGCCTGCCAGATCTCGGAGGCGAGATGCCCTTCCCAGATGTGGTCGCGCCCGAGCTTCTCGCCCATATAGGACTGAAGCAGCAGCTCGCGGATCGGCTCGATCGTCGCATAGGGCAGCAGCAATTCGACTCGCCCGCCGCGCCCTTCGAGGTCGATGGCGAGCGCGATCAGGATCGCGGCATTGGCCGGCCGGGTGATCGAGGCGAAACGCGGATTGGTTTCGATACGCTCGACCTGGAACTTGACCGGCGAAAGCGGCTGGAAGGCCGCCTCGGCCTCGCTGAGCACGAGGTCGAGCATGCGCTTGACCAGGCTCACCTCGACCGTGGTGTAAGGACGGCCTTCGATGCGGAAATTGGAGAGCCCGCGCCGACCGCCGAGCAGCACATCCATCACGAGATAGATCAGCTCGCTGTCGATGGTGATGAGCCCGTAATTCTCCCACGGCTCCGCCTTGAACACCGAAAGGATGGTGGGCAGCGGCAGCGAGGAGACGTAATCGCCGAAGCGCACGGAGGTCACGTCATCGAGCGAGACTTCCACGTTATCGGAGAAGAAGGAGCGCAAGGTCGTCGTGAGCGTGCGGACCAGACGGTCGAACACGATTTCGAGCATCGGCAGGCGCTCATACGAGACAACCGTCGAATCGACGATGGCCCGGACGCCGTTCTGCTTGGATTGGTCGGCATCCTCGGGATCAAAGCCGAAGATGGTGTCCACCTCTTCCTGATCGAGGAAGAGGCCGGTGCCGAGATCGAGGTCAAGCCCGGCATCGGCCGGGCGCGTGTCGCCGCCCGCTTCCGAGCCATCGCCGGTTTCTCCCAGCGCCTTGGCCCATTCGTCGGCAAGATCGTCTTGTGATTCGGGTGTATCAGCCACGAAAGTCTCTCCATAAGGCGCGGCTTCGGCCGGCCGAACGAGGATCAAAAACTACTGGACGAGCACGTCCTTGAAGAGAATCGCCTCGACGCGGGACGGATAAACCGCCGCGTTGATGCGCCGCACCAGCTCCTCCTTGAGGCGATAGAGACCGGCGGACCCTTCGAGATCCGAAGGACGCAGCTCGCGCAGGAAGATCTGGAAATTGTCCATCACGCGCGGCATGAGCGGCGTGATCTCGGCCACCATCTTCTGGTCCTCGATCTCAAGCGCCACCTTCAGCTTCAGGAAGACGGGACGCTCCTGACCAGGCTGCATCGCGAGATTGGTGGTGATCTCGGGCAGATCGAAGAAGACGGTCTTCTTCTTCGCCTGGGCCTTCTCGGCCTCGGCGGCCTTGCCCTTCTGCCACATATAGAAACCGGCGCCGCCACCACCCAGCACCAGCAGGGCCGCGGCCGCGATAATGATGAGCTTCTTCTTGCCGCCCCCGCCTGCCGCCTTCGGGGCCTCTTCGCCCTCAGCGGGCAGTTCGTCGGGCTTCGCCGTTGTCGCCGCCATGACCCATCACCTCAGCTTCTTTTCGGTCCGGTTAGCGCCCGCGCTGAATCGTGCGGAGCGTCGATGCACCGAACCTTGGGCGAGGTTGGTTAACGAAGGCTTTCTTTTCCGGGCCATGCGGCAAATTTTGCCCGTTCATTTCTGCCGACTGGCAAAACAGGCCCAGCACCCCTTAACGCACCAAATTATTTATCACTCTGTTTTTAAAAGTATTTTCCGAAAACAGGATTCTGGCACGCCTCTTGTTATGGTTAACGCATCGGCACCTTTCGCGCTGGGGAGCGAGGAAAGAGGCCTTAACCGAGGAGCAAGGAGGAATCGTTCCATGGAGAACGTTCTTCTCGTCGCCCTGTCGCGCCAGATGGCGCTCAGGCGTGAACTGGATGTCATTGCGAACAACGTCGCGAACGTGCAGACGAACGGCTTCAAGCGCCGTATGTCCGACAGTCGCGAATTCCAGATGCCTGTCGCATCTGACGATACTTTCAAGCGTGGGCAGGATCGCCGCGTTTCCTTCGTCGTCGATCGCGGCACGCCGCTCGACGCCTCGATCGGAAAGCTCGAGCCGACGCAGAACCCGATGGATATCGCGATCAACGGCGATGCCTTCTTCGTGGTCCAGACCGCGAATGGCGAGCGCTATACGCGAAACGGCGCGCTGATGCTCAATGCCCGCGGCGATCTCGTCAATTCCGACGGGCACGCGATGATCGGCGAGCAGGGCGCGTTTGCCTTCGGCAGCGAGGAGCGCGATATCCGCATCGCGAGTGACGGCACCGTCTCCTCCTCCAACGGCACGCGCGGCAAGTTGCGCATGGTGCGCTTCCAGAGCCCGCAGGTTCTCCAGAATGCCGGCGCCAACCTTTTCACCGCCAACAATCCCGGCGAGCCCGCGCTTCAGGCGCGCGTGCAGGCCGGCTTTGTCGAGCGCTCGAATGTGAGCCCGGTGGTCGAGATGAGCCGCATGATCGAGGTCACGCGGCAATACCAGAATATCGCCAACATGATGGCGCGGACAGACGAGACCCGTCGCACCGCCATCCAGAAGCTTGGCGAGCCGATCTGATACGGGCCGTTGCCCGGTTTGCGTTCCAGTACCCGTTTGATCTTGCGTCGAGGCAGCGGAGCCGTTCTCCGGCCGCCCTCGCGCGTCCATGAAAGGAATTCGCCATGCGCGCCCTTTATACCGCCGCAACCGGCATGATGGCCCAGGAAAAGAACGTCGAGGTCATCTCGAACAACGTCGCCAACATGCGCACGACCGGCTTCAAGCGCCAGACCGTGCATTTTCAGGACCTGCTCTACGAGCACCAGCGCCGGGCCGGCCAGCCGACATCGGATCAGAACACCCAGATTCCCGCCGGCGTCTTCATCGGCTCGGGGACCAAGGTCGTCGCCACGCCGCGCATCATGAGCCAGGGCAACGTCTCGCAGACCGAGCGCACCTACGATGTCGCGATCCGCGGCGAGGGCTTCTTCCGCATCCAGCTGCCCGACGGGCGCACCGCTTTCACCCGCGACGGTGGCTTCGAGACGGATTCGCAAGGCCGTATCGTCACCAAGGAAGGCTATCTCGTCGATCCCGGCGTCACGGTGCCGCAGGATGCGACCAGCGTGGCGATCAATCAGCTCGGCCAGGTCTCGGCGATGCTGCCGGGCAATATTGCCCCACAGCAGCTCGGCCAGCTCACGATGAGCCGCTTCGTCAACAAGGTCGGTCTCGAATCCATCGGCGACAACCTCTTCCTCGAAACGCCGGGCTCGGGCCCCGCGATCGACGGCACGCCGGGCTCGGAAGGGTTCGGCAATCTCCAGCAGGGCTATCTCGAGGAATCGAACGTCAACGCGGTCACCGAGATCGCCGCGATGATCCAGGCCCAACGTGCCTACGAGCTCAATTCCAAGGTCATTTCAGGCGCGGATCAGATGCTGAGCGCGACCTCGAACATGTTCCGCGGCTGACGGGAGGAATCCTCATGTCTTTCACCAAGCTCCTCGCCGGAACGGCTCTCGCGGCCCTTCTCCTGGCTGGTCCGGCCCTTGCCGGCCCGCGTCTCAAGGGCGAGGCGCTGGTCGAAGGCGACCAGATCCGCCTGGGCGATCTCATCGAGGGCCTCGATCGGGGCGCCGAGATTCCGGTCTTCGCCGCGCCTGCGCCGGGAGCCCGTGGCACGATCCGTGCCGAGCGGGTTGTCGCCGCGGCACGCGAAATGGGCATCGACGATGTCGAGATCGGAACTCTCCGCTCGGTGATCGTTGTGCGGACCGGCCGCGCGATCTCCCGCGCCTACATGCAGGATACCATCGCCAAGGCTGTTGCCGAGCAGGGCGGCAAGGGCGAGATCGAGGTCGTTCTCGATGAGCAGGTCCGCTCCCGCATGCTCGATTCGTCGAAGGGTGGCGCGATCCGCGTGGTCAATCTGCTGCGCGATCCACGTTCGGGTCGCTTCGAGGCCCGGATCGCGATGGCGGGCTCGCCCGACAGCGATGCCTGGACCATCACCGGCAGCATCGCGGAAACGCGCGAAATCGCGGTTCTCGTCAATGATGTCGAGCGCGGCGAGACCGTGCAGTCGCGCGATGTCGCGCTGGTGCGCCGTCCTGCCAGCCAGGTCGGCAATGATATCGCCGTCACCGCCTCAGATCTGGTGGGTATGGTCTCGCGTCGCGCCCTGCGCGCGGGTGAAACCGTCCGTACCGCCGATCTCGCCAAGCCGATCCTCGTCGAGAAGAACCAGCTCGTCACGGTCACCTATTCCTCGGGCGGGCTCCAGCTCACCATGCGCGGCCGCGTCCAGCAGAACGGCGCGCTCGGCGAGACGGTGAAGATCCAGAATCCGCAATCCAAACGCATGGTCGAAGGCACGGTCACGGGCCAGGGCCAGATCAGCATCACGCATTTCACGCCGCCGACACCGCCGGTCGCCGACGCCACGACCGCGCGCCGCCAGTAAGCCTTCAAAAGGATTTTGTCATGTCCCGCCTCTCTTTCTCTTCCGAACGGCTGCTGAACCAGACATTCCGCCTCGGCATCCTTGCCGCCGCCGGACTCTCGCTCTCCGCCTGCGGCTCGCTAGACCGCCTGTCGAATGTCGGCAAGGCCCCTGCCCTTTCCGCGATCGAGAATCCGACTTCCCAACCGGGCTACAAGCCGGTTCAGATGCCGATGCCGGCACCCAAGCCGATGAGCTTCCAGGCGAATTCGCTCTGGCGCACCGGCAGCCGCGCCTTCTTCAAGGATCAGCGCGCACAGCAGGTCGGCGATCTTCTCACCGTGCGGGTACGCATCACGGACAAGGCCGCGATCGACAACTCGACCGAGCGTTCGCGCAGCAACAAGGAAGGCCTGAATGCCGAAGGCTTCTTCGGCCAGGAAGACCGGCTCCACAAGCTTTTCGCACGCGGCGCGACCCCGAAGGGGCTTGTCGATCTCGGTTCCTCCACGTCTTCCAAGGGCGAAGGGTCGGTCAAGCGCTCCGAACAGCTCGTGACCGATATCGCCGCCGTGGTGACGCAGCTGCTGCCGAACGGCAATCTCGTGATTGAGGGCAAGCAGGAAGTGCGCGTCAATTTCGAGGTGCGCGAACTCATTGTCGCCGGTGTGGTGCGTCCCGAGGATATCGAGGCCGGCAACCAGATCGATTCCTCGAAAATCGCCCAGCAGCGCATCGCTTATGGCGGCCGCGGGCAGATCACGGATGTGCAGCAACCGCGCTACGGTCAGCAGGTTCTCGACATCATCCTGCCGTTCTGACGCAACGGCTCACCTCTTTGCGGCGCGGGGTCCATGCCCCGCCTGCTCCTTCCGCCAGATTGACGTATCGCGTACCCGCATCTGGCGGGACCGGCCTCGCTTTGCCCCTCGCTCCCCCCTTTGCGGGCGACGAGGCCTGAAAGACCCTCGGATCGTCGCTCCTCGCGGATCCGGGGGTTTTATCGTTTCAGCGCGGGTGAATGACCCCGTTGGGCGAATTCACCAGCATGTTATGGATGTCCTCCGAGGGGCGCGCCTCGCTGTAATAGAAGCCCTGGACTTCCGAGCAGCCCTCGGCCCTGAGATAGGTGAGCTGGTCGCGCGTCTCCACCCCTTCCGCCGTGGTCGTGATGCCGAGGCTGCGCCCCAGCGACACAACCGCGCGGATGATCGCCGCCGCATCGACCGAGTTCTTGAGGTCGTTGATGAAGGAACGATCGATCTTGATCTTGTCGAAGGGGAAGGAGCGCAAATTGCCGAGCGAGGAATAGCCGGTGCCGAAATCGTCCATCGACACCCGCACGCCAAGCTCTTTCAACCCCCAGAGCGTCTTGAGATTGGAATCCGTATCGCGGATGAGCAGGGATTCCGTGATCTCGATTTCAAGCCTCGACGGCTTGAGGCCGGTCTCCTGGAGCACCTGCCTGACGGTATCGACGAAGCCGCCATTCTGGAACTGCGCCGGCGAGCAATTGACCGCCACGCGCGCGGCGAGCGGCCATTTAACCGCATCCTCGCAAGCCCGGCGCAGGACCCAGGGGCCGATCTCGGTGATGAGCCCGGTCTCCTCGGCGAGCGGAATGAATTCGGAGGGCGGCACGTTGCCGCGGACGGGGTGCTTCCAGCGCAGAAGCGCCTCCGCGCCCACCATCTGGGCGGTGAAGACATCCACCTGCGGCTGGTAATGGACATGAAGCTGGCCGAGCTGGATCGCCGAGCGCAGATCCATTTCGAGGCTGCGGCGTTCCTGCGCCACTGCGTCCATTTCCGCCTCGAAGAAGCGGAACGTACCCTTTCCATCCGATTTCGCACGGTAGACGGCAAGATCGGCACTCTTGAGCAGGAAATCGGCGGCATCCGCACCATCCCGGCCCAAAGCAATGCCGAGGCTTGCCCCGACAACCACGGAATGCCCGTTGATTTCAGTCGGGCGGCTGAGCACGTCGATCAGACGCCAGGCGAGCGAGGTGAGCATCTCGGTATGGGCGTCGCGGGCAATGATCACCGCGAATTCGTCCCCGCCGAGGCGCGCGGCGACATCGCCGAGGCGCAGGCATTCCTGGATGCGCTTGCCGACAATCTGGAGCAGCGCATCGCCGATCGGATGGCCGAGAGTATCGTTGACCGCCTTGAAACGGTCCAGGTCGATGAAGATGACCGCGACATCGCCAGCCTGCTGCTGTTCAGCCCGCTGAAGCGCCTCTTCGAGCTTCTTGCGAAAGAGTACGCGATTGGGAAGGCCGGTCAGCGCGTCGTGATGGGCGATATGCTCGATATGGCGTTCGCGGCGCTTGAGTTCGGTGACATCGGTATAGAGCACAACCTTGCCACCGGCATCGGTGGGGTTGTCGTTGATGAGGATCCAGCGGTCACCCGCGATCTGGCGCTCGAATACCGCGCCGATCTTGCGGTTGTGCTTGGCGATGCGCTCGCAGAATTCGAACGTCGCGTCGCTCTCGATGATCTGGCCGGGACGCTTGGGGTCGAGTTCGGCCTTGAGAACATCGATGTAGGAAGCGCCGGCGACGGCAACAGCCTCAAGCCCCGGATTAATGGAGAGGAATTTTGAATTCCGCACGACCAGACGGCCATCCGGCCCGAAGAGAAGCAGGCCTTGCGTGAAGCTCTCGGCAATCGCCTCGCGGGTGCGCGTCTCGGCAGCGGCGGCCTCGACTTCCGCGAGCTTCATGCGCGTGGCATCGAGGATCACGCCGGTCCAGACGACGCAGCCATCCTCCTCAAGCTTGGGATGCGCGATCGCATGAGTGTAGCGGGTCGTGCCGTCCGGCCTTTCGATCTGCGCCTCGACATCCCAGATCGAAAGCGTCTTCGAGGCCTCGATCAATTTCTGGCGGAAGCTCGCGCGGTATTCGGCGCCGTAATGATTGAACAGGGCTTGCGGATCACGCACGATCGTCTCCGCATCGACCCCGAAGAGCTCTTTGGCCCCCTCGCTGATATAGGTGTAGCGGATATCTCCGTCCGGCCGCACGACGCGCTGGTAAACCACGCCGGGAATCGTCGATGCCAGTTCGGAAAAGCGGTCATCCGCCCGGCGGAGATGCTCGCGCGAATTGGCGATGGTCGGCAATTGCGAAAGCACTGCGGCGAGGCTTTCCAGTCGGCGACGCTGGTCACCGTCAAGCTGATCTTCTCTCGCGGCATAAACCGAGAGAACCCCGAAGGCACCATCGGCCTCATCCGCGATCAGGGGATAGGCCGAACCGGAAACAAGCCCGGCGACAACAGCACGAAGGCCGAAAGCATGCCATTCGGGATCGCGGGCGAAGGAGTCGCACTCCACCGCCATGCCGGTCTTCAGGACCAGCTTAGCAAGGTTCGAGTGCGGCGAGGCAATCGCGCATAGGTCCCGGCATGGATCGGAAAGCAGCCGGGGCGTGCGATATTCGGCGACAACCTGCGTTTCCGCGATCTCGATCATGCATGTCGCGCCCGGCAACATCCGCTCGACAAACTCGGCAGCGCGCGCGTAAAGCGCTTCGAGTGCCTCCCCCGCGACCGCACGCGAAAGAAGCTCGGCCTGAAGGCCGGAAAAACTTCCCGCCGGAGCCTGAGAACCTCTCTTGCGGGGCGGAGTTTCCCTCTCGGCAAGGCGTGCCGCGTTCGTTTTCATGGCTTTCTATCCAACCAGATTATGCACCCTGCTTCTGCGGGGTGCTTCCCAATCAATTTGTTTTCTTGGTGACGTTCGCGCCATCAATGCGCACGGCGACACCGTCGTAATCGTAAATCGTGCCTGCCGCCTCGAAGAGGGAAAGCGGAACCGTCATTCCGATATCCCGCGCCTTGCGGAAGCTGATCGCAATATCGGGTGGAGATACGACGCCGACCTTCAGCGCGCCTGCCTTGACCCGGTCGTTGAGGATATCCACGGCATAGACGGCCGCGAGATGGGCATTGGACTCGAAGCTGATGCCGATGGACATCGCGGCGGTGTGATCACCCTCCTTCACGATCTCCGGGACAACCGCCACAACGGGAACCGTGCCGGCATGCTTGTTGATCGTCTCGATTTCCTTGAAGATCGAGGTTGAGCCGGTCAGCCAGAACAACGAGTTCTTCAGATCGGGATCATTGCGCTGCATCTGCTGCGTCGCGGCGGTGACCAGATGGGCCAACTCCTCCTTCGCGTGCGCGGGATTGGCCACCGCCAGATCCATGACGCGGATGCCGCGCTTCTTCGCATAATCGATAACGGGCTTCGACTGCGTCTCGACCGCGCTGAGATTCTTCGAATCGACCAGAACGGCGATGTTCTTCAGCTTCGGCTTCAGCTCGTGGACATACGCCATCTGCGCGTCCATCGGCATGTTGAGGGAAGTGAAGGCGAAATTCGTCCCCGAGCCCTGCTCGTAGCCGGGCGATTGCCCCAGCACGACAGGGTCCTTGGAACAGACCGACACCACCGGGATCTTGCCGTTCTTGTAATGCGCCCAGAGCCATGCCGTGGTTTCGGAGCCCATCGCGAGGATGATATCGTAGGCACCGGCCTCGGCGTAACGGATGACCTCGCGCCCTTCCCCATCGTTGTTATTGAAATTCGCCGCAGTGACCTCGGCATCGAGCAGCTTGTCCTCGAAGACCGAGAAGATCTTGGTGATCGAGACATCATAGGCGGAAGAAGCGCGCGGATACATCACCAGCACCTTCTTCTGCGGCGTGGCCAGACCCAGCCGCAGCGGCCTGGCATGAACGTAGAACTCGCTTTTCGGGTCCGCCTTGATGATCCAGGTGTCGAGAACAGACTGGCGGAACTTGAACCAGCTCCAGAAAGCCTGTTTCTCGGGCAGAACCTTGGCTGACGTATCGGGCACGACGCCGCGCAGCGGGTCCTGCGTTGCATCCTGCGCGTAGGCCGAGGAGAATGTGCAGGTCGCGGCAACCGCGCCGATCAATGCACGGCGGGAAAGCCCGGTCGATTCATCGAAATTCTGTGTCGAATGGATCATGTCAGGTCACCGCATGTTCTTTGACGGCGCTGTCCTGGTTTTCAGGCGCGCTCGGGAAGAGGACTGTAAGTAGCAGCACCCCGGCACCGACCCAGCCGATCGTCTCCCAGGAGGCACCGAAATAGAGAAACGCCTGCCCCATCAGGACCGGGCCAAGCATATGGCCGAAGCGCTCGACCAGCCGATAGGTCGAGGCAACATTGGAAACACCGAGTTCGGCGGCGATGCGGCTTTCGGCGACATGCGTGACAACCGGCGCGTTGATAAAGCCATGGGCGATGCCGATGATGCTCACGCCGATCGCGATGATGATGCTCATCATGAACGGGTTGGCGTTCTGGGTCGTGACGAAATCGGTGCTGACAAGTGACATCATCACAAGCCCAAGCGAAGTCAGCACACCGCCCATGACCAGAATCCGCTCGGTCTGGCGCGAACGATCCGCGTAGGAAGCGATGAGGGAGGAAGCGAGGATCACCGCACCGGCATAAAGCATGGTGAACTGGCCGATATCCTCGCGCGCATAGCCCTGTTTGGTCAGCAGCATCGGCAGCGAGAAGAGGACCACGCCGGTAAGAACGGCTTTTGCCGGAACGCCGATCAGC
This sequence comes from Pseudomonadota bacterium, assembly GCA_020161575.1. Taxonomy (GTDB): domain Bacteria; phylum Pseudomonadota; class Alphaproteobacteria; order Rhizobiales; family Beijerinckiaceae; genus Rhabdaerophilum. The sequence goes on along the minus strand of JAIUNR010000001.1, from coordinate 489,894 downwards.
ATCATGGCGCGCAGGAACGGCCCGTTCGTGAGCATTTTTCCGACATCGCGCCAGGCCGCGCCTGAGCGTTGCGCACCCGGATTGATGGCATGCGCCTGAGGCAGCACCGCGGTCGAATAGAGGGTCGTCACCAGCGCGATCACCGTGCCGAGCTGGAACACGCCTTTCGCATCGATATAGGAGACCAGCAGCGACCCGATCGCCATGCCCGCGATCATCCCGGCCTGGAAGCCGAACACGATCGCCGCACCGGCTCTGGTCTTGCGGTTCGCGGAGGAATTCGCGAGCACATAGGCTTGGACGCCAATGAAAAGAGTCCCCTGCCCCAGGCCAGCCACGGCGCGCGCGAGCGTCGCCATCTCGATCGAACGCATGGTCGAGAGCATGAAAATGCCCAAACCCGCCATGAGCATGCCGGCGATGATGAGTTTGCGCGAACCCAGATTGGCATCAAGGCGACCGGCCGGAACCAGCGAGAGCGCGAAGAAGAGGTAATAGGCCAGGAACGGCAGCGAGGCGAAAGCCATGGAATATCCCGCCTGCGCGGTCAGTTCATGCATGAGCTGCGGCAGGAACGCGTAGTTCAGATGCTCCACGAACACAGCCAGGAAGAAGACCGGCTTGACGAGATTGAGCGTCGCGGTCTCACGCGCCTCGAGATCGACCTCCTCATGCCCCTGCCGGTTGATAGCGCTGACATATTGCAGCGAGCGGGCAACGCCCATGAACAGGGCGGCGATCAGCGCGCAGGCGACAAAGAGGGCGACGAAGTTCTTCCCCGAGCGGATAACCTGCTTGTAGACGACATCCTTCGGCATCGCGACGACCACGCGGATGGGAACCGGCGCGTCGCTTGGCGTCAGAACCACGGAATACTCGAAGTCGCTCGGATTGGAGATCCAGCGGTCCTCCTTCGGCACCGGGTTAGAATGGGCGCGCAAACGCTCCCCGATCGTCAGGGCCGCAGAGCGGATCTCCGGGTTGAGACGCTTGTACTCGTCCACCAGCGCGATCACCCCGGTGAATTCATCGAAGCTGAGCCCATAGGCCACGACATCATCGAGACGCTGCGCGAGCGAATCCGCGATCGCCTTGGCACGTGACTGCGCACCCTGATTGTAGACGGTCAGCAGCGTGTGAACGACGAACACCGATACAAGGATGAATTGCAGCGCGAAGGCGATGGCGACAGCACGCGCGCGCCGGCGCTGGTCCGTCTGCTGGCTGATGAAGAAAACATAAGCGGTGAAGACCAGCGCCGCCGAAGCGGCGATCATGGCGAGCGGGCGGAAAGCTTCCTCGACCTTGGAGGCTACCTTGCCGCGTGGAGAAGACAGAACAATCGAGCCCACCGTTTCGAAGCGGTTCTTGATCGGCAGGACAACCTGGAGCTGGTCGGAAGTCTGGCGGACCTCCGCCTGGCTGTTATTGTCGAGCCGGCGTCCGAGCGACGCCGGAAGGAGCTGGATCTGCGCGCCGGTGACGGATGAGAAGACACGTTCGCCGGTCGCGCCATAGGCCGCGATGTTGTCGATCAGCGGATCGGCCTCGACAAGTGAATCCACAATCGTCGCGAAGCCGACAAACTGGTGCATCGGAAGGCCGGGACGAACGAAGGTTTCCACCGCGCTCTGGACCACCTGCCCCTGCGAGACCAGTTTCTCGATCTGGAAATGCTCGTAATTGCGCCGCGCCTCGCCGAAAGCGATATAGATGAGGGTCAGAAGCGATACTGCCGCGACCACCAGCATCGCCGCGGTATCGGCAATCCTGCGTCCACGTGAAAGATTGAGTTCCATCCCCGACCCCTGTCTTCTTTAGCGATCAAACCAGCCGCACCAGGCGGTCCGCGCTGCCGCGACGCTGACTGAGCAGCGTGTCGACGCGATCCGCAAAGATCGACAGGATGAGATCGTCGTAAGTCATTCCAAATTCCGCCAAACCCATCGCCACGAGGCTCGTCACCACCCCTTCGGGCGCCTTGAGATCGGGTTTCGGATTGGCCTCAAGGATATGAAGCTTGCCTTGCGCATCGGCGCGGATATCGAGCCGCACCAGCGTCTCGATGCCGAGCTGCCGCCAGACTTCGATGGCCAGCGCCTCCAGTTCGGCGCGAACCTTCGCATCGCTCTCCGAATTGAGCAGGCGGGCGCGCTCGCCGGAGATCGGCTTCAGATCCATCGAGGTGAAGATCTTCTCGTCCTTGTCGAGCACACGTTCGAGCGGCGAGAACACAAAGGGATGATCAAGGCGCTCGAGGCGGCCGCCGCGGGCGATCACCGGCCCGCCGATCGCCACGCAATATTCAGCGCCTGAGAGATATTGCTCGACCAGCACATAGTTGCGGGTCCGGGCATAGACCTCGTCAACCGCCGCGGCCAGATCGGCGCGACTCTGGACATAAAGTACGTTGAGCGACGCGCGACCCGAGACGGGTTTCACGATGAACGGACCTTCCTGCTCGCCGAAAGCGTTCATGAAGACCGGGTCCTGCTCCGGCAGGTAGCCGGCACCCTCGGGGAGAACGATCGCGAAGGAGGCCGTCGGCAGGCCGGCGGAGCGCAGCTGGCGCTTGAAGACATGCTTGGAATCGAGAATGCCCGCCATCATCGGGTCATGGCCGATATACGGAATCCCGAACAGCTCCATCATCGCCGGCGCATGAGCCACCGAGCAATGCCCCTGAACGCCCCCCGTGTTCAGCCAGGCCAGATGCGCATCCTGCGCCCTGAGATTGTCGCCCAGACGCATATCGTCCGGCATAAGGGAGACCTGCTTGCAGCCGGCGCGCACCATGGAGGCGGCGATATCGCGGGCGACGGTCTCATAGCTCTTCCATGAGCGTGGATTGCCGGTGGGCTCGATAACAGCGCCCTCGACCTGCTTGTCGCCGCCAAAAACAACCGCAAGGCGCAGGCGGCGGAACAGGCGGTCAATCTGCCGCTCCAGTTCCAGCACGCGGCCTGCGCGGCGGGCGAGCTTCTTCTCCTCGGTCTGCGGCTTCTGCCGCAGGGCAATAACTGACATTGTGGACCCCGTTAGTTCCCTGTCAAAATTTCGGTCACCCATTCTGGTGCCGGGCGGTTGTATCGCCAAAATTATGGGGGAAGGATCTGGCCCAGAGGATTTAAGGAAGACTTTCAGGGCGGCCGCCGGCGCTAAGCTCTTCACCTCCATGGTAAAAATGAAGATAAGATTCCCTTGTTTTCAGTTTAAGGTTGTATTTTGGAAGTAAAGCTGCAGCCGCAGCCGGTCACGCAACCTTGCGCTGACGATGCATCGCCTGATGGAGCGGGAGCGAAAAGCGGAACAGGCCGCTTGCCGTCTGATCGATCTGGTCAAGCGCCGAAAGATCCGGCAGCCATCGCGCCAGATCTGCCGCGATGCCAGGGTAGGTGCGACCGTTTTCGAACTGCGTCCATGGCCAATCGCTGCCCCAGAGCAGGCGCCGGGGGCCGAGGGTCGCCAGTAACGCACCGGCGAGCGGCGCAACATCAAGGCCGCGGCAGCGATACCCGGCCGAGAGCTTGACGAAGGTTCGCCCCGTCTCCCCCTCGCGCAGAAGGTGCCGGAAACCCGGATCACGCAGGCCAAGGCGCGGGTCTGGCAGGCCGAAATGATCGATGACGACATGCCCGTCGAAGGAATCGAGATGGCGGAAAATACGTGGTAGATCGCCACCTTGCGCCTGCACCTCGACATGCCAGCCGAGCGCCGCGATCCGCCTGAGCAGGCTCCGGTTATCCGGTGTGGCGATCTCGTCGATATCGCGCCCGATCGTATTGAAACGGATACCGACGATGCCCCGCTGGTTCATATCGATGAGGTCGTCTTCACCAATCGAGGGATCAACCACGGCGACACCGCGAAGCGCATTCGGATAGCGCTCCAAAGCATTCAGGAGATAAGAATTGTCTGTTCCCAGGAACGAGGGCTGAACAAGAACGCCGCATCCGATATCGTTATCGGTCAGAACGCGCATGTAATCAGCGAGGGAAGCATCGTATCCGGGCGTATAGCGCCGCCCCGTGACCATCGGCAGGGACCGCAGGAAGACATGCGCATGAGTATCAATAAAAGGCATGGTCCCGACCGCGCTCGAGGAATATCCGGATAAGAATGGTAACCAAATTGTAAACGCGGCCTTGCGTCTTGCAACAAAAGCCTCAAGAGATGGTTATCGGCCGAATGGCGGCACAGAAAGCATTGAATTCATTTCCAGAAGGAGATCGATGTGACAATTTACACCAAATCGTGCCGGAACGACTCCCGCCATATCGTGTTTCGTCTGCCGCTGGCGCTGGTCGGCGCGGCCTCAGCCCTGCTCGCGCTACCCGCCACGCTCGCGGCCCAGAACTATCCTTCGCGCCCGGTCACGATGATTGTCCCCGCCCCGACAGGCGGCGGCACGGATGTCTTCGCCCGGGTTCTGGCCGAGATTGTCGAAGCCGATCTCAAGCAGAAATTCGTCGTCGAGAACCGCGGCGGCGCGGGCGGCACGCTCGGCACCACGCAGATCGTGACCGCCAAGCCGGATGGCTACACGATCGGCTTCATCTGGAATTCGCCGCTCACCACGTCACCCCACAGCCTCAACGTGGCGTACACGCCCGATTCCTATCGCGCGGTGATGTCGGTGGGCTATTCATCCTACGTGCTGTGCGTCCGGCCTGATTTCCCGGCCGAGAATGCGAAAGAGCTCGTCGAGAAACTCAAGCAGCCCGGCACCAGATACACCTACGGCAATGATGGCGTGGGCGGCACGATGCAACTGGCCGCGGAGCGGGTCTTTTCCTCGATCGGCGTGAAGCTGCGCGGCATCCCCTTCGCGGGCGCCGGAGAGACCGCGAAGAACTTCCTTGGCGGGCATGTCGATTTCTACGGCGGCTCGCTCCCGCCGATCCTGCCACATGTGGAGGCCGGCAAGGCGAAATGCCTGCTGCTGACTTCCGCCGGGCGCAATCCTTCCGTGCCGAAGGCGGAAGGTCTCTCCGCGCTTGGGCTGGACAAAGCCGAAACCGTGCTGTGGTGGGGGTTGATTGTGCCTGCGGCCACGCCGGAGGCAGTCTTCGAGACCTTGCAGAAAGCCTTCATCCAGGCGGCGGCTTCGGACAAGTTCCGCGATGCGATGGCGAAGCAGGGCGCGACATCGCGTGTCCTCAACGGCAAGGCGACCGACGCGCTCATCCGCGACGAGCTTGCCGCCTTGGGCGCCGTCGCCAAGGAACTCGGCATCGAGAAGAAACAGTAAGGCCGCGCGATGCCTCTCTCCCTGCCTCGCTGGGCGGCGGAACTTGCCGCCGGGCTGATGCTCGCGGGCACCGGCGCTTTCTTCCTTATCGTCGGAGGAAGGCTGCCGCCGCCCGATGAGGCCGGCATTCCCGGCCCCGGCACCGTTCCGATGCTGCTGGGCGGCTTCGTCGCCGCGATGGGCGTGGTCAGCGCCCTGCGCGCGCTGATCCGGCGTGATACCGCACCTGTCGAGATCGCCGGCGGCAAGCAGCTCGTGGCGATCGCCGGATTGCTGCTCGGGGCTGCCTTTTTCGAAAGCGCCGGCTTCATGCTGGCAACCTTTCTCTTCCTTCTCGGCGGCTTCATTTGGCTCGGCGGCGCGGATTGGCGCCGGGCCGCGCCGGCAGCGGCTTTGGTCGCGGCCGGGCTCTGGTACCTTTTCACCAAGCTGCTCGGCGTCGGCCTGCCCTACGGGGTGATCGGCGAGATCCTGTTCCGCTGATTTCCATCCCATTCCCTTTTCGAAGAGCCATTCATGACATCCGCCGGTTTTCTCCTTGATGGGCTCTGGATCGCGCTTCAGCCGCGCAACCTGCTGTTCTGCTTTATCGGGTGCTTCTGGGGCTCGATCGTGGGCGTCCTGCCAGGGCTCGGGCCTCTCGCGGGGATGGCTCTGCTGCTGCCGCTGACTTTCTCGTTGGACCCGACCGGCGCGATCATCATGCTCTGCGGCATCTTCTACGGCGCGATGTATGGCGGCTCGACCACCTCGATCCTGATGCGCATTCCCGGCGAGGCGGCTTCCGTCGTCACCTGCATCGACGGCTATGAAATGGCACGGAAGGGGCGTGCCGGCGCGGCGCTCTCGATCGCGGCGATCGGCTCCTTCGTCGGCGGCGTGCTCTCGGTGATCGGCCTGATGCTGGTCGCGCCCCGCCTCGCGGATGCGATGCTCGCGATCGGTCCGGCGGCGGAATTCACCATCCTGCTCGTGGCGCTCGGGATCTCGGCCTTCGCCGCGACGGGGCCGCTGCTCAAAACCGCGACGATGATCGCGCTCGGCCTGCTGCTGGCCATGATCGGGCTTGATCCGCTGACCGCGACACCGCGCTTCACCTTCGGCTCGCTCCAGCTCGCCGACGGCCTCTCCTTTGCGGCAATGGCGATCGGGCTGTTCGGCGTTTCCGAGATCCTCATGTCCTTCGGTCAGACGATCACCGAACGCCCGAAAGCGCCCGCCTTGCGCGAGATGCTGCCGAACCGGCGTGAGCTGAAGGAAGCCGCGATGCCCACTTTGCGCGGCTCCTTCATCGGCTTCGTCTTCGGCATCGTGCCCGGCGTCGGGCATATCGTATCGACCTTCGCTTCTTACGCGGTCGAGAAATCGCTTTCCAAGCGCCCGGAGGAATTCGGCCAGGGCGCGGTGGCGGGAGTCGCCGGCCCGGAAACCGCGAACAACGCCACCACCGGCGCGGCGATGATCCCGCTGCTCGTGCTCGGCATCCCGGCGATCCCGGTGACCGCTGTGCTCCTTTCCGCGCTTACCATCCATGGCGTGCAACCCGGCCCGCTGATGATCGCGCAGCACCCGGAAATCTTCTGGGGACTCATCGCCTCGATGCTGATCGGCAATCTGATGCTGGTGGTGCTGAACCTGCCGCTGGTGGGGCTTTTCGTCTCGATGCTGCGCCTGCCTTATGGCTATCTCGCACCGACAATCCTGCTCATTTGCCTGATCGGCGTCTATTCGGTGAAGGCATCGAGTTTCGATCTCGGCGTCATGGCGGCTTTCGGCTTGCTGGGCTATTTCCTGCGCCTGATGAAATTCGACATCGCGCCGCTGCTGCTCGCCTTCGTGCTGGGGGACAGGCTGGAAATCAATTTCCGCCGCGCGCTCACCATTTCCGAAGGCGATTACGCCATTTTCCTCAAAGGACCGGCAGCGCAATTCGCTGTGGTGCTGGCGATTTCGGTCACGATCGGCGTGTTGTTCCTGCGCTGGCGGCAGAGCCGAGGCGCAACACCCTGAACCCCGCCTGCCACCTGAGAGGATTTTTGCGCGACGAATCACACGGATCGTGAAACGATCAGGGCAACTTGATTCCTCCTGCTGACAGGCGCCACGTGCCCCATCACCGCCCACCGAAAATCGTTACGCTCACCCCGAATCCCGCACTCGATGTTTCGACCTCGGTGACGCGCCTGCAACCCTTCATGAAGCTGCGCTGCGCGCCGGCCCGCAAGGATCCCGGCGGCGGCGGCATCAATGCCGCGCGCGTGATCCATCGGTTGCGCGGCGATGTCCGCGCCGTTTTCCCCGCAGGCGGTGCGGCGGGTACGGTTCTCGGCCAGCTCGTCCATCGCGAGGGGATCGACATGCTCGCCGTGCCCGTCGGCGAGGATACGCGCGAGGATGTCACCGTTTTCGAGGAGGAAACCGGCGCGCAATATCGCTTTGTCCTGCCCGGTCCTCCGCTGTCTTCCCGGGAATGGCGCGCGCTTTTGCGTGCTTTCGAGCGGCAGTGCGAAGATGCCGCCCATGCGGTGATCAGCGGTTCGCTCGCGCCGGGAATGCCGGAGGATTTCCATGCCCGTGCCGCCGCGCTTGCCAAGGCACAGGGCGCGAAAGCCGTTGTCGATGTTTCCGGCCCGGCCCTCGTGGCGGCGCTGGAGACCGGGCTTTTCCTGATCAAGCCGAATATCGAGGAATTCCACGAACTGGCTGGCCTCGCGCCGCCCAAGGCCGGGGAGGCGGATGTTTCTCACCTCGCCCGCCTCGGCCGGGATTACGTGTCGCAGGGGAAAACCCGCTGGGTCGCGCTTTCACTCGGGAGCGAAGGCGCCTTGCTGGTGGGCAAAGACGACCAGGATAAAGCACGCGCGCTGTTCGCGCCCCCGCTCGCGCTGGACGTGAAAAGCGTCGTCGGCGCGGGCGACAGTTTCGTCGGCGCGCTGACCCTCGCCTTCGCGCGCGGGCAATCGCCGGAAGATGCCCTGCGGCAAGGCGTCGCGGCGGGGTCGGCGGCGCTGCTCAGCCCGGGAACCGGCCTTGGCCTCGCCACGGATATGGACAGGCTAGCCAACGAGGTTCAGGTGACCGCCCTTACTCTCTGAACAAGCTTACGCCGCCTTGCGCGGCACCAGCTTGTCCCCGAAGGCGACCGCCGCCGCCGCGGCGACGATCATCGCGGTTCCGACCAAGCCATGCGTGCTCGGCACATGGCTGAAAACCACGAGATCCAGCCCCAAGGCCCAGATCAGGCCGGTATATTCGAACGGGGCCAGCGCGGAAACCGGCGCGCGGGCGACAGCCTCGGTCAGCGCGATATGGGCCAATCCGCCTAGGATGCCCGCCCCGGCCAGCCAGCCCATCACGCTCCAGCTCGGCGTGATCCAGCCAAAGGGAAAACTGGCCAGGCTCACCAGCGCGCAGAACAGCGCGAAGTAGAAGGCGATGGTCGCGGGAGGCTCGGTCGCGGTGAGATTCTTGACCTGAATTTTTGTGATGACGGTCGTCAGGGCCATGGCGAAGCCGGCACCGACGCCGATCAACGTGCCGATATCGAGCGTGGGGCCCGTCAAGGCTGGCCAGAGCATGACCAGAGCACCGGCGAAGCCCGCCAAAGCCGCCAGCGCGACCAGCAGGCCGGGCCGCTCGCGCAGGATGATCGCCGCCGCCGGCACGACCATGATCGGCGAGATGTACCCAATCGCCGATGCCAGCGCGAGCGGCAGATAAGCAATCGACACGAAGGAAAAGAACATCGAGGAGCACCCCATCAGCGAGCGCTGGAAATGCCCCATGGGAATGGCAGTCTTCAGCGCGGCGGGAAACTGCCCCAGGATCATCAAATAGATGACGATGGGAATGAGGGCCACCGCACTGCGCCAGAACATGATCTGTCCGACCGGCGCATCAAAAGAAGCGAGCCGCACGCATAATGTCATGAGAGCGAAGAGCCCCGTCGCAGCCAAGCGCAGGGCTATACTCGGCAGGATACTCCCGCCGCTTGCGCGCAATGAGGCGCGCTCAGTGTCATTTGTCACGATAGCAATCCGGAAACGGGCATCGCCTGCGCGTATGCTTTTGCCTGAATGAAGCTCAAGAGAGGCAACGGCGCAACCCCGCATCGGTGGAAGCAGGACAAAAATGTAATAGTATTACATCCAGCAGATGCACAGGCCAGCCAAGCGTAATCCTGCCGTGCAACAGACGCAGCTTGTCCCTTCATGTCTTTGCGTGAGGCGCCGGCTATTCGGCAGCTTGGCTTCGGCGCGTCTCTCCCGAGATCTCCGACAGAACCCAGCGTTGAAAGGCGCGGATCTCCCGGCGTGTCTCGTCTCCGGGCGGGGCGGCGAGCCAATAGCCGGTTTCGATGGGGAGCACCCTGTCCGAAGCGCGCACGAGCCGCCCCGAATGGAGATGCTTGTCGAGGAGCGGCAGGCGACCGATCGCGATGCCCAGCCCCTCCGCCGCCGCATCCAGCGCGAGATGAACCGTATCGAAATGGAGATGGCTTGCACCGTCGGGTGCTTCCAGGCCGACGCCGGAAAACCACGAGGACCAATCATTCTCGACGGAAGAGACGTGAATGAATTTCGCTTTGGCCCAATCCAGTCCCGATGCGCCACCAAGGCCGGCCAGATAGGCGGGCGACGCCACAGGCACGAGGCTTTCACGCATCAGCAATTGCGAGTTCGTATTGGGCCATGGCCCCTTGCCCATACGGATGGCAAGGTCGACGCCATCAAGCGGGAACAGGGCCTGCCTGTGCGAGGTATCGATCAGCACTGCGATATCCGGGTGGAGGGCATTGAAGCGCGCGAGGCGCGGCACAAGCCATTCCATCGCGAAGGTCGGCGCGACAGAGACCGAAACGCGCTTGCGATGCGGCCCCGATGCAACACGCTCGGTGCCCACACCGATCATGGACAGCCCCTCGGCGACGTAAGGCAAGTACTGGCGACCGATTTCCGTCAGTGTCACCGTCCGGCCCGCACGGTCGAAAAGGCGGACTTCAAGCCATTTTTCGAGCGTATCAATGCCATGGCTCACCGCGCTCGGGGTCAGCCCGATCTCGGAGGCCGCGAGCTTGAAACTCTGGAGCCGGGCAGCGGCTTCGAAAATACGCAAGGTCGCGAGCGGGGGAAGACGCAAGGCCATGGGAAAGCGACGACCACATAATTGAGCAATACTCACTCAAACCTATCAGCGATCGCGCATCTTGTCATCCCAAGGCACCACGTGGAACAACAGGAATTACATAAAATATACGGCGATTTCAACAAAAGAGGCCAAAGAAACCGCCGCGACTGGCCGTCTCTTGAGCACCGCTCAAACAAGATGAATCATTCTCGCTCATCGATGACTGCATCACGCGATAGCGCCGCTTAATCCGCCTCGCACGCGCCAGCATCCCTGCATGAAGGTTGACAGGCCGAGGAAGACTTGACACGCCCTTCTTGTAAGCGCGGCATATATGCCGAGGCCATCACGGCGACACTCCCCGGAATGCAATTGGGCTGAATCAATGCGGCATAAGCAGATCTCGGAGAAAAACGCCCAATTAGTCACAGGAGTTACCAATGACCCGGACCATGACCGGCGGCGAGGCAATCGTCGAGGGGTTGAAAGCGCAGGGCGTCGATACGGTTTTCGGCCTGCCGGGCGCGCAGATGTATCCGTTCTTCGATGCACTGGCGCGCCATGCGCAGGATATCCGCACCATCGGCGCGCGGCATGAGCAGACCTGCGGCTACATGGCTTTCGGTGCGGCCCGCGCCACCGGCAAACCCGCCGTCTATTCCGTCGTGCCGGGGCCGGGCATGCTCAATACCACGGCGGCGCTCGCAACCGCCTGGGGCACTTGCACGCCGATTCTTTGCGTCACGGGGCAGGTTCCGACTTCCTATCTGGGCAAGAAGCGGGGGCATCTTCACGAAATTCCAGATCAGCTCGGCACGATGCGCAGCCTCGTGAAATGGGCCGAACGCATTGAGCGCCCCGCCGATGCGCCGGAACTCGTCGCGGAAGCCTTCCGCCAGATGCAGACCGGACGCCCCGGCCCGGTCGCCCTCGAAATGTGCTGGGACACGATGGCCTCCAGCGAAGCGGTTCCGGCGGCGCAGCGCGCGATCCTCCCCGCCCCCGCAGCTCCCGATGCCGAGGCTGTCCGGCGCGCGATCGAACTGATCCGGGACGCGAAGCAGCCGATGATCATGGTCGGAACGGGCGCGCAGCACGCGCCGGAAGCCATTCTTCGCCTTGCGGAACGTCTTGGCGCGCCGGTCGCGGCCTTCCGGGGCGGACGCGGCGTTGTCGATGAAACGGGGCCTTACGGGCTCTCCTCCTATGCCGCGCATAAATATTTCGCGCAATGCGATCTGCTGATTGGCATCGGTTCCAGGCTCGAAATGCCCTATATGCGCTGGCAACCGGGATCGCAGCGCGTCGAACGCCCGCAAACACCGCCGGTTCTGCTGCGCATCGATGTCGACCCGGAGGAGATGCTCCGCTTCCCGCCGCAGGCGGGGATCGTCGGCGATTGCGCGGTCGTCGTCCCCGCCCTGCTGGCGGCGCTGGAAGAAGCGGGACACGCGCCGGCGGACAAGCGCGCCGCTATCGAACAGGCGCGCATGCAGGCCGGAGCGGAGATCCGGCAGGTCCAGCCCCAGCTGGATTATCTCGAGGTGATCCGCGCCGCCCTGCCCGCCGATGGTTTTCTCGTCGAGGAATTGTGTCAGGTCGGTTTTGCGAGCTATTTCGGCTATCCCGTGCATCGCCCGCGCACTTATGTCTCGAGCGGATTCCAGGGGACGCTGGGCTTCGGCTTCCCGACCGCGCTGGGCGTGAAGGCCGCCAATCCCGCCAAGCCCGTGGTTTCGATCACCGGCGATGGCGGCTTGCTTTTTGCCGTGCAGGAACTCGCCACCGCCCGGCAATACGGGATCGGGCTGGTCACGATCGTGTTCAACAACAATGCCTATGGCAATGTCCGCCGTGATCAGGAAGAGCGCTTCGGCAACCGCATCATCGGCGCGGATCTGGTCAATCCAGATTTCATGATGCTGGCGAAAGCCTTTGGCGTGACGGGACATCGGGTAGAGAGCCCGGCCGCGCTGGCGCCGGTGCTGGCGGAAGCCTTGCGGCGGGATCAACCTGCCCTGATCGAGATTCCCTCCGCGCGTGGATCGGAATCCTCGCCCTGGCCCTTTATCCACCCCGCCCGTCTTTAACGGAATTCGGCGCAGGACGGATCTCGCCCTGCGCCGCTTGTTGTTCTGCGCTTGCGCGATTGGCCTCAGGCCGCGCGCACCGCGATAAGGAGGTGATGCACTTCCTTGCGCATCGTCTCGGATTGCTTCGACAGATCGCCGGCCGCCGAAAGCACCTCGGAAGCTGCCGAGGCCGTGTCATTGGCGACCTGCGAGACATTGACGATCGCGCGGCTGACCTCCTCGGTGCCCTGCGCCGCCTGGCTTACATTGACCGCGATCTCGCGGGTCGCGCGCTCCTGCTCGCCGACGGAGCCGGAAATCTCAGCCGTCGCCGCATCGATCACCTTGATCGCTTCGTCGATCTGGCTCATCGCCGAAACCGTCATGTTGGTCATCTGCTGGATCTCGGTCACGGTCTCCGCGATCTCGTTGGTTGCGCGGCTCGTCTGGTTGGCGAGTTCCTTGACCTCGGAGGCGACGACCGCGAAGCCTTTACCCGCCTCGCCCGCGCGCGCCGCCTCGATCGTGGCGTTGAGCGCGAGGAGGTTCGTCTGCGCCGCGAGGCCGTTGATCAGGCCGATCACGGCGCCGATCCGGCCAGCAGCATCCGAGAGGCCCTGAATCGCGGAATCGGTCGAGCGCACGCATTCGACAGCATTGCGCGCGGCATCGATCGAGGCGCGCAACTGCCGTGCGATCTCGCCGGCCGAGGCTGAAAGCTCCTCACCCGCGGCGGCAAGCCCGTTGACATTGGCGGTCGCTTCATGCGCCGCCGCCGAAACCGACGCAGCCTCGCCCGTGGTCTGCTGGGCGGAACCCGAGAGATTCCTCGCCGAGGCTTCCAACTCGCTGCTGGCCGCCGCGATGGAGGAAATGACAGTCCCGACAGCGCGCTCGAACTTGTCGGCGAGCTCGGTCATTTCCTGCTTGCGAGCCTCGGCCGCGGCGGCTTTGGCGCGCTCCTGCTCGGCTTCCAGCTCGCGCATGCGGATCGAATTGTCCTTGAAGACCTGCATCGCACGCGACATCTGGCCGACCTCGTCCTTGCGGTCCACGCCTTCGATCTCGACCATGATATCGCTTTTGGCGAGGCGCTCCATGCCCCCGGCAAGGCGCGTAATCGGTCCCGAAATCCCCCAGCGAACCAACGCGCCGGTGATAACCATCATCGCGAGCAGAATAACCGCCGCGCCGATCACCATGGTGTTGATGGTAGCGTAAGTCGCCTTCGTGGCTTCGGTCGACTCGTCGACCATGAGTTTCTGGGAGGCATCGACCCCGCTCCGCACTGCATCACGGACTTTCAGGACGCTCTCCTTATAGGCATCCAGCTTCTTGCGATCCGCGCTATAAGCACCAGACACCATGTCCTTGAGGATGGATCTGGAAACAGCAAGAGAAGCATTCAACTCTCTTTCCAAATTGGCGAGAGCATCCTTTGATCCAGGCAATTTCTTTTTCGCTATATTAAACTGCGTAAATATGTCTGAAATCATCCCCTCAAAGAACGCTGTATTATCAGCTTTCTTTAATTCTTCAGTCTCCTCCATTTTAATGAGAAGCTGAGTATTGTACTCAGCAAATGTTGATCTAACACGGACAAATGCGATATTGCCAGCCGCGACATCCTCGACAAGAAGCGAATACTTGTTGTCTATCGCCAGCATTTCGGTTCCGCTTCGGTAGACAAGAATCGAAATACCCAAGGCCGAAATAAGGAATAGCGGGACCAAAATTTGCCACATCAGCTTTAGCGATGACAATCTCATAGCTTCACCTCTATCTGTCCCCAGATCATGCAAAAGGCGGAGAGGCTCGGGCAAGACTGCCCTCATATTCCCGCCACGCGAGTGAAAAGATAATAATCACAACTAAAAGTAGCGTTAACAGACAAGGTAAATCCTGCGTTAAGTTCACCTTGCCGCGAGGAAAAAAGGCGAGTGTCAAGAAATAGATAGCGCTTTGATCGAAGCGTTACCCAGCTCTCGACACTTAAGGAAGAAGGAGCTGCTGCTACGCCCGCATTAGCGGCTGAAACCAGCTTTCCTCCAGTGACCGGGCTCAAATGCGCGCCAGCGGCACGCAATGACCTTCCGCGGATCAGGCGGCGCGCACCGCTGCGAGGAAGCCCTGGGTCTGAGTCCGCATTGTCTCGGATTCGCGCGAGAGGATTCCTGCCGCGCCCAGCACGCGGGTCGCCGCTTCGGCGGTATCCGTCGCCACCGACGAGACATTGATGATCGCCCGGCTCACCTCCTCGGTGCCCTGCGCGGCCTGATGCACGTTCACGGCAATCTCGCGCGTCGCCCGCTCCTGCTCGCCAACCGATCCGGCGATTTCCGCCGTCGCGCTGTCGATCACCTTGATCGCATCGTCGATCTGCCCCATCGCGTTCACGGTCTGGTTGGTCATCTGCTGGATTTCGGTGATCGTCTCGGCGATTTCGCTCGTCGCGCGGCTTGTCTGGTTGGCGAGTTCCTTGACCTCGCTCGCGACCACCGCGAAGCCCTTGCCCGCCTCTCCCGCGCGCGCCGCCTCGATCGTGGCGTTGAGCGCGAGCAGGTTGGTCTGTGCGGCAAGCCCGTTGATGATCCCGATAACCGCGCCGATCTTGTTGGCGGCGCCCGAGAGCCCCTGCACGGCGCTATCCGTGGAACGAACACATTCGACAGCATTGCGCGCGGCATCGGTGGAGGCGCGCAGCTGCCGGGCGATTTCACCGGCCGAAGCCGACAATTCCTCGCCCGCCGCGGCAAGCCCGTTGACATTCGCGGTGGCCTGGTGCGCGGCGGCGGAAACGGCGGTCGCCTCGCCGGTCGTCTGCTGGGCCGAGCTGGAGAGCAGCTGCGCGGAGCCTTCAAGTTCGGTGGAAGCGGAAGCAATGGTGTTCACGACCTTTTCAGCCATCACCTCGAAATTCGCGATCAGCTCAAAGACCTGCTTCTGACGTTTGGCGGCCGCCTGTTGCTGTTCCACTTCCTGCACTTCCATGGCGTCACGCTGCTCGAGCGCATCGCGAAAAATCGTGAGAGCCGAGGCAATATCACCCAGTTCGTCCTGGCGTCCCTCTGCCGGAATATCCGCTTTGTAGATTTTCCGAGCGAAAGCCTTCATCGCGTTGGCGAGTCCCCCAAGGGGGGTTGCAATGGAAAGGATGAGCCCCCAGCACCCGATCGCGAGCATGACAAAAGAAGCGACCACGGCGATCCCGACAATGGTGATCAGCGCGTCAAACGCCGTGTTGATTTCTCCCACATCCTTTACAAGGCTCGCCAGGAGGTGAGACATCATGCTGTCGCTTTTGGCGTCACTGCTGACAAGAATACTTGAGACTTCCGCCAATGCAGGCTCCAGTTTGGTCGTGACGGCTTCCTTGATGGCAGCGTCGTCGACCTGCCCCGACTTTACCAGAGCCACCAAGCCATCCTGCATCGCGCGCAGGCGCATGAGCGCCGCATTCATCATGTTACGGTCGTCAATGTTGCGCTTCGTAGTATGCGGCACGGCATCATATCTCTTTTGCAATGCAGCAATTGTTTCCCAATGGGCCAGGCGACGACGCTCGAAGGCTTGATCACCCGTAATGGCGTAAGCCAGCAGATCAGCGGTAGATGCTTTGCTGCCGGTCGCGAAACCCGCGATCATCACGACTGAAGGCGCGCGCCGCTCAACTACCCGGTCCGTGGAGGAATCGATCGCCTGGAATCTGGGTATGATCAGGATCGTGGAGACGGTCGCCACTGAAGCGATCGCCGCCACCATCACCAAAATCTTGCTTCTTATCCTGAGATTCGCAAACCATTTGAGCGGAGAGAACTGGAGACCGGCCATACCACACCTTGCAACCCTTGGTTGAGTTTTAACAGGTATGGGAGAGTTTTCTAAATAATGCGTGAACCACTCGATGCGGCGTGTTGCCGGCCCGGCGAAAAATTGCCGGGCCGGATTTTCCTCACGCTCGCACTCAGCCCATGGTCGGAATGACGAAGCTCGCACCGTCCTTGATGCCGGAAGGCCAGCGGGCGGTGACGGTTTTCGTCTTGGTATAGAAGCGGAAAGCATCCGCGCCGTGCTGGTTGAGATCGCCGAAACCCGAGCGCTTCCACCCGCCGAAGGTGTAATACGCGATCGGAACCGGGATCGGCACGTTCACGCCGACCATGCCGACCTCGACCTTGCTCGCGAAATCGCGCGCCGCGTCACCGTCGCGCGTGAAGATCGCGACACCATTGCCGTATTCATGGTCGTTGCACAGGCGGATCGCCTCGGCGTAATCCGGCGCGCGGACCACGGAGAGCACCGGGCCGAAAATCTCCTCCTTGTAGATGCGCATATCCGGCGTCACCTCGTCGAAGAGGCAACCGCCCATATAGAAGCCCTTTTCATAACCCTGCATCTTGAAGCCGCGCCCATCGACCTTGAGCTTGGCGCCTTCCTTCACGCCGAGATCGACATAGCCCTTGATGCGCTCCAGCGCCGCCGCCGTCACGACGGGGCCGAAATCAGCGGAGCTGTCGGTCGAGGGACCGATCTTGAGAGCCTCGACCCGCGGAATGAGGCGCTTCACCAGCTCGTCGGCGGTCTTCTGGCCCACCGGCACCGCGACGGAGATCGCCATGCAGCGCTCGCCGGCGGAACCGTAGCCCGCGCCGATCAGCGCATCCACCGTCTGGTCCATGTCGGCATCCGGCATGATGACCATGTGGTTCTTGGCGCCGCCGAAGCATTGCACGCGTTTGCCGTTCGCGCAGCCGCGCGAATAGATGTATTCCGCGATCGGGGTCGAGCCGACAAAGCCGATCGCCTTGATATCCGGGTGATCAAGAATGGCATCCACCGCATCCTTGTCGCCATTGACGACGTTGAAGATGCCCGGCGGCAAGCCGGCTTCGAGGAAAAGCTCGGCGAGACGCATCGGCACGCCCGGATCGCGCTCCGAGGGCTTGAGGATGAAGGCATTGCCGGCCGCGATCGCGGGACCGGCCTTCCAGAGCGGAATCATCGCCGGGAAGTTGAACGGCGTGATGCCCGCGACGACGCCAAGCGGCTGGCGCATGGAATAGATGTCGATGCCCGGCCCGGCGCCGTCGGTGTACTCGCCCTTCATCAGATGCGGCGCGCCGATGCAGAATTCGACGACTTCCACGCCGCGCTGGATGTCCCCCTTGGCATCGGCGATGGTCTTGCCGTGCTCGCGGGCGAGGGTCTCGGCAAGTTCATCGGTAGCCTTGGCGACGAGGTCGAGGAATTTCATGAGCACGCGGGCGCGGCGCTGCGGATTGGTCGCCGCCCAAGCCGGCTGCGCCGCCTTGGCATTGGCGACGGCGGCGGCCAGCTCATCCTTGGTCGCAAGCGCGACCTTGCCGCGCACGCTTCCATCCATCGGCTGGAAAACATCCGAAAAGCGGCCCGATTTGCCGGCAACGGCCTTGCCGCCGATAAAATGCCCGTAGGTGATCATGATCTTCCCTCTTGGTTGATGTTCAGGCCCGGTCAGACGGGCAAACCCTGTTCCTCATGCGCCCGGCGCGTTGCCGGTCGCGCGCGCATCGCCTCGAAATGCTTCACCAGCCACGGGAAGCGCGCCATCTCCACCCCGTCTCCCTCAAGCCAGCCCGCAAGACGGAAAAGATAGGGATCGCAGATCGTGTATTGATCGCCCATCACCCATGGCCCCTTGAAATATTCGGCGCCGATCAGCTCGAAGCATTCCGCCATGTTCTGTGCGACCTTGCCGCGCATATCGGCGAAGGATGCCTCCTCATTCGCCCAGCGATAGCCGCGCATCCGGTGCGCATGCGCGACATGGACCGTGGTGGCGAGATAGGCGTTGAAGGCCTGCACCTGCGCAAAGGCATAGGGATCATCGAGCGGCGCAAGCTTCGCCTGCGGATAGGCCTGCGCGATATAGGCGAGGATGGCGAGCGCCTCGGTCAGAATGCCGCGTTCCGTCACCAGAGCCGGCACACGCCCCTTGGGGTTGATGGCGAGGTATTCCGGCTTGCGTTGCTCATCCTTGGAAAAATCGAGACGAACCGCCTCGTAATCCGCTCCCACCTCCGCCAACGCGATGTGGCAGGCAAGGGAAACCGAACCAGGCGAGTAGAAAAGCTTCATCGTCACGGCGAATCTCCAGTTACGTTGATCAAGGATCGAAACGCGCGAGCGTATCACGCATCGCGGCGCGCGCCTCGTCCCAGAAGATGCGCACGAGATCCGTTGTCCGCCCCTCCCGGATCGCGTGCACCCCCTGCCCCGCCCAGAGCGAAAGCATTTCGGAACGCCCCGCCCTGGCGCTGGCGGCGCGCAATTCCTGCGTCAGCGCGTTCTGGATCGGATAGGGCGGGATTTCCTTGTCCGCCATTTCGCGCAGGAAACGGTTTTCAAGGCCACGGGCATAGCGCCCCGAGAAAGCACGGGTGAGCCGCGTGGCATCCGCGTCCTTGCCCTTGAGTTCGGCCCGCCACGGCGCGGAGATCGCCGATTCCTCTGCGAGCAGGAAAGCGGTTCCCATCTGAACCGCTTCGGCACCAAGCTGGAGCATCGCCGCGATCGAGCGCCCCTCCATGATGCCGCCGGCGGCGATTACCGGCAGGCCGGTGGCGGCGCGGATCGCCGGAACCAGGGACACGACGCCGACAAGGCTCTCCTCGACCGGCTTAAGAAACGTGCCGCGATGCCCGCCGGATTCGAAACCCGAGGCGCAGATCGCATCGGCGCCGATCTCGGCCCAGGCGCGTGCTTCGGCCACTGTCGTCGCCGTGCCGACAACCGCGATGCCGCGCGCCTTGAGCCGCGCGCATTGCTCCGCGCTGAGAATACCAAAAGTAAAGCTCGCGATCGGCGGCGCGGTTTCAACCAGCACATCGAACTGCGCGGCGAAATCCTCGGCCCATTTGTTGGGAATCGCCTGTTCCGCAAGCCCGAGTTCCGCCCGCCATGGCGCAAGCTGACGCATGGCGTTCGCGAGTGCCGCTGCATCGGGCCGCGCCGGTTCGAGCACGAAAAGATTGATCAGAAACGGCTTCCCACCGACGCGCTGGCGGATCCCCGTGATCGCCTCGGTCAGCGCGCCTGGCGCATAACCTGCCGCGCCGAGCGAGCCGATGCCGCCCGCGAGGGAGGCGGCGACAACCATATCCGGCGTCGAAGCGCCGAGCATCGGCCCCTGAAGGATCGGAATTTCGGATTTGGGCAGCATGATCTTCTCCCATTTCCGCTTTCGTGCCACGACAAAATTCTCGTCTCAATCCTTGAAATCGCGTGGTTGTTCTGCGAATTTCAAGATATCGCCGGGGAAACAAGATGTCGGAACGCGAAGCACCGCTGGATTGGGATTTCGTGCGCACCTTCCTCGCGGCGGCGCGGCGCGGCCAGTTTCTGGCGGCATCGCGCGCGCTCAGGGTCAACCAGGCGACGGTCGCGCGGCATATCAGCGCGCTGGAGGGCGCGCTGGGCGCGACCCTGTTCGAACGCGCCACCACCGGCATCACCCTCACCGAGGCGGGGCACCACCTGCTCGCCCATGCCGAGCGCATGGAAAGCGAGATGCTGCAAGCGCAGGCGGATCTGCGCCAGCGCGATGTCGAGCTATCGGGCACCGTGCGCATCGGCGCGCCGGACGGGTTCTCGATGTATTTCCTGATCCCGGCGCTGGAGCCTTTTCTGCGCCGTCATCCCGGCATCGATATCCAGCTCGTGCCGATGCCGCTCGCCACCTCGCTCATTCGCCGGGAGGTCGATCTCGCGATCACGCTCGAAGCGCCCGAGGCCGGGCGTCTCGTCTCGCGCAAGCTCACCGAGCATGTCCTCGGGATTTTCGGCGCGAGGACCTATCTCGACCGCGCCGGAACACCCCGAACCGTGGAGGATCTCGCCGCGCATCGCCTCATCGGCTATGTCGACAGCTACGCCTTCTCGGACGCGCTCTCCTATGTCTCCGACCTCTTCGGCAGCCATGCGACCAGCCTCGAAGCCGCAAGCGCGGCGGGGCAGACCGAGGCCGTACGCGCCGGGCTGGGCCTCGGCGTGCTCCATCACTTCATCGCGCAGGGCATTCCCGATCTCGTGCAGGTGCTGCCCGAGCGGCAGGCGCGGCGCGGGTATTGGCTGGTCGTCCACGAGGATCTCAAAAGCCTCGGCCGCATCCGCGCGGTGATCGACCACATCGTCGAGGAGGTCGCGGTGCGGCGGTCGAGCTTCATGGGAGCGTAGCCCCGCCGAGGGCGAATACCCGGGCCGCTTCACTCTTGCCCTTGACCTGTACGGCATCGATCTCTGCCAGGCCGAACCGGCCTTCGAGCCGCGCCGCCGTCGCCTCGCCGATGAGGATCGGGACGCCATAGCGCTGAGTCAGCCCTTCGAGCCGTTGCGCGAGATTCACCGCGTCGCCAAGGGCGGTGTAGTCGAAGCGGAATTCCGAGCCCATATTGCCGACAACCGCCATGCCGGTATTGATGCCGATGCCGATTTCGAGCGGCAGGAAGGGCTTGCCCTCCGCCGCCGCCTCGGCGCGGCGTTCCGCCTCCAGCGCATCGAGCGCGCGGCGCATGGCGAGCGCGGCGCGAGCGGCGCAGGCGGCGTGGTCGGGCTCGTCGAGCGGCGCGTTCCAGAAGGCCATCACCGCATCGCCCATATATTTGTCGATGGTGCCGCCCTCGGCCATGATCGCGGCGGAAAGCGGCGAGAGCAGCCGGTTCATCAGATGCGTCAGTGCCTGCGGGTCCTCGCTCATACTCTCGGCCACCGCCGTGAACCCGCGCAGATCCGAGAAGAGGATCGTCAATTCGCGCGTCTCCCCGCCAAGGCGCAGCAGATGCGGCTCGCGCGCCAGCTTCTCGACAAGGCTCGGCGCGAGATAATGCTGGAACGCGGTACGGATCTCGTGGCGGCGGCGTTCCTCGCGCCAGTAATTCGAGAAAGCGAGCGTGAGGAACACCGCAAAGCCCGAGAGCAGCGGAAAAGCGGTATCGATCAGCAGGCCGCGGCTAACGAAAAGGTGCCAACCGACGAAAAGCGTCGCCGCGCCAAGCAAGGCGCCGAGGGAGAGCGCCGGCATGGCGCCCAGCAACGGCACCAGCGCGATCATGACAAGGCCGAGCAGAGCGGCCGCCAGCACTTCGGCGCCGAGCGCAAGATGCGGCCGGTCCAGCGATTCGCCGGAGAGGATCGTCTCCAACATCTGCGCGTGGATCTCCACGCCCGGCATCGCGCGTTCGAGCGGTGTCGCGCGCAGGTCCTGCAGGCCGATGGCGGAGGCGCCGAAAAGGACGATCTTGCCCTCCAGCCGTCCCGCCGGCAGCTTGCCGTCCAGCAGATCGGCGATGGAGACGAAACGCGCGGGATCGTGGCGGGAGTAATAGACCCAGCGCCGCCCGTCGCGTTCAGTGGGGATCGCATGCCCACCGACGGCAAAGCCGGAAATGCCCGCCTCGTCGCGCTTGACGACCAAAGCGCCACCGCCTGTCGCGATGCGCAGGATCTCGAGCGAAAGCGCGGGCCTGAGCTTGCCGCCCTCCGCGAAGGCCAAAGGCACACGGCGGATGATGCCATCCGGCTCCGGGATGATCGAGAAGATCCCGATTCCCGCCGCCGCCGCTTCGAGCATCTCGATATTGCGCAGCAAGGCAGGGTAAGTCGGCAGAAGCGGCAGCGGATCGCCGCCCAAAGTCGCAAGCGGCAAGGCGGGTTCGCGTGCCTCGACAAAACCGCGCATCCCCGCGCCGGAGAAGCCGCCTTTCCTGTCCTCGTTCAACCCGGTGCGACCGAGCACCACCTTCCCTGCCTCGATCGCAGCGGCGAAGCGGGCATCCGTATCTGGCTTCGTCTTCAGTTCGGCGTGGATCGCCTCCGGCAGATCAGCGACATTCTCCGCAATACGCGACGGCGAAAGTCGATCTGGCTCGGGGAAGACGATATCGAAGCCGATCGCCGCTGCACCGCCCTCGCGCGCCGCATCCACCGCACGCGCGAGCAAGGCGCGCGAGAACGGCCATTGCCCGAAACGGCGCAGGCTCGCCTCATCGATATCAACGATGACAACCGGCCCATTGCCTCCCGGCAGCGCAGAGCGCGGATGCAGGTTGAAATAGGCATCGAACAGCGCGAGCCTGAGCCGCTCGAGCGGCGCGGGGTCCTCATAGCGCAGCCCCAGCATGGCCAGCAGCACAAGCAGGCCAAGCAGGCGCGGCGCACCGGTTCCGAGAAACCGGCGCGCGATATTCAGGCCAGAAGGTGGAGAGGCCAAAGCCATTATCGCCCTTTCCGTTCCGGGCGAGCGTAATGGATCACGCGCAAGAAAAAAGCGCGCGCAGGACACGGTACGGAATTTTCCCGCCCCGTGCCGTCAATCGTCGCGATAGATCTTCTCGCGGCGCTCGTGACGCTCCTGCGCCTCGATCGACAATGTCGCGATCGGCCGCGCATCGAGCCGCGCGAGGGAGATCGGATCGCCCGTCTCCTCGCAATAGCCGTAGGTGCCGTCATCGATACGGGCGAGCGCCGCGTCGATCTTGGCGATCAGCTTGCGCTGGCGGTCGCGCGCGCGCAGCTCGATCGCCCGGTCCCCTTCGGAAGAGGCGCGGTCGACAAGATCGGGATGCGAATCGCTATCCGCCTGCATCGCGGTCAGCGTGAGTTCGGAATCACGGATGATCTCGTCCTTCCACGCATTCAGCTTGCGCCGGAAATATTCACGCTGACGGTCATTCATGAAAGGTTCGTCATCGCTCGGGCGGTAGCCCTGCTCGAGCGAAATCGCCTTGCGGCCGGTACTGCTACTCGTACTGGTATTCGCCATCGCCTCGCCTCGGTTCAAGTCGAGCTTGTCGCCGGGGGGTATAGCGCCCTCATCATGACGAAACAATCGCAATGGGGAAAAAAACCGGGATGACGCTTCCGGGGGGGCGGATGAGGAACTTGCGTATCAGCTCTCGCGGCGCTGCGCCTGACGCAATTTCGCCAGTTCGACTTCCGCACGCAGCTCGATGGCGTCGACGATCCCGTCGAGGCGCGGATCGCCGCTCGCGCCGGTATCCTGAAGCACCATGCCCAGGCGGGACTGGATATTGGCCGGCAGATGGCCGGAAAGAAGCGCCAGCTTCAACTCGTCCAGCACATCGAGCATGGATTGTCCGCGCTTGAGACTGCGCTTGCGCTTCTCGCGCGTATTGTCTTCGGACTGGATCGCGATCAGCGCCTCAAGACCACCGAGAATCGAAATCGGTGCCTTGGCTTCGGCCTTGGTGCTGGTCGCGCCCTGATCAATGGTAAAGCGCGCGCCAGAACCGCTCGCGCCACGCGCCCCGCGTGCGCCACCGACATTCCCAACCGATTTTTGTTCAACAATGCGCATTCTGACCCGCTTCCTCGGACCTGGATCGCCTCCATGATGCCTTCGAAGGGCTTTTGTTGCGATCCGATGACATGAGTTTCGCTGAAGCTGGTTAAGCAGCGGTAACCATGGTGGGCGTTTTTTGCCGGGTGGGCATTTTTCTCCGGGCAATCCTGCGCGTCGTGAGATCGGCCAGAAAACCAAACTCCTTATTTTTCATATTGTTAGACGGGACCTTTGCTTGGCACGCACTTCGCAAGGAATAGGCGTGGACGGCTCCTGTCTCGCGTACGTTCACCCAATTTTCCATCTGCGAGGGTTTTTGCCCGACCGGACTGCCGAAGAATACGCCAGGAGCAGCAGGCAATGAAGATGATGGCACAGATTACCGGACTTAAAGGCCGCTTGCGCGATATCGCGCTGGCCATCGGTCTCGGCGCAGCCTCGATCGGCGCCTTCGGCGCGAGCGAAGCTTCGGCACTTTCGCGCATCAAGGATCTCGCCTCCGTCGAAGGGGTGCGCGAGAACCAGCTTGTCGGCTATGGCCTCGTCACCGGCCTCAATGGCACCGGCGACACGCTCAACAATTGCCCGATGACCCGCCAGTCCCTTCAGGCGATGATGGAGCGTCTCGGCGTCAACACGCGCCAGGCGAACATGCGCACCGCCAACATGGCCGCCGTGATGGTGACCGCCAACCTTCAGGCCTTCGCGACTCAGGGCACGCGGCTCGATGTCACCGTCTCCGCCATGTGCGATTCCAAATCCCTCCAGGGTGCCACGCTCCTTGCCACGCCGCTTCTGGGCGCCGATGGCGAGGTTTACGCGGTTGCGCAGGGTTCGCTGGCCATTTCCGGTTTTCAGGCCGAGGGCGACGCCGCCAAGATCACGCGGGGCGTTCCCACGGTCGGCCGTATCGCCAACGGCGCGCTGATCGAGCGCGAAGTCGATTTTCGCCTCAACAATCTCCAGAATCTGCGCCTTTCGCTGCGCAACCCGGATCTGACCACCGCCCGCCGTATCGCCGCCGCGATCAATGATTTTCTCGGCGCTGATTCGGCCGAACCGACCGACCCTTCGACTGTGTCGATCCAGGTGCCGCGCGGCTTCCAGGGCAACATGATCCGCCTGCTCACCGAGGTCGAGCAGCTGCGCGTCGAGCCCGACCAACGCGCCCGTGTCATTGTCGACGAGCGTTCCGGCATCATCGTGATGGGCAAGGACGTGCGCGTCAGCCAGGTCGCGGTCGCGCAGGGCAATCTCACCGTGACCATCACCGAGACGCCGGAAGTCTCGCAGCCCGAACCCTTCTCCCGCGGGCAGACCACGGTGGTGCCACGCACCGGAATCCGGGTCGATACCGACGACAAGAAGAAGCTCGCCATCGTGAAGGACAGCGTGTCCCTGCGGGAACTGGTCGATGGACTCAATGCCCTGGGCGTCGGCCCGCGCGACCTGATCTCCATCCTTCAGGCCATCAAGACCGCCGGCGCGCTGCAGGCCGATATCGAGGTGATGTGATGAACCCCATCGCCTCCAACCCCAATTTCGCCGCCGAGATCCAGCGCGCCAAGTCCGCCGGTCTCCTGCCCAAGGGCACCCCTGTCAACCGCAAGGCGTGGGAAACCGCGCAGGGTCTGGAAGCCAACTTCTTCCAGACCATGGTTGGTTCGATGTTCGAAGGCGTGAAGGGCGAAGGCGCGATGGGCACCGAAGCCACCGGCCAGGATACCTGGCGGGGCATGCTCATCGAGGAATACGGCAAATCGATCACGGCCAAGGGCGGGATCGGTCTCACGCCGGCGATCTACCGTGAAATGTTGCGTCATCAGGAGTCATCGTCCCATGCGGTCCAGCCCCCCCGGAACTGAAAAGGCGGATACCCGCATCCGAGTTTCGAAACCGGAGGAAGCTGATACGCTGATCTTCTCCGCGCTCGAGGCACTCGACCGTCTCGAACCGCTGATCGAGGAGGAAACCCGGCGCTTCAAGGCCGGCAAGATGCGCGATGCCCTGACACTCGCGATGGAAAAGAACGAAGCCGCCCAAGTCTATACACGCTGCCTCGAAGCGCTGAAGAACAACGCCATCGCCATCGGCCGTTTCCAGCCTGAACGCCTCGAGGAGTTGCGCAACCGGCACGAGGTCTTCTCTGCCACAATGGCCCTGAATATGGCTGTGGTAGCGACGGCGCGCACCGTATCGGAGGGGTTGATGCGCGATCTCGCCGACGCCGTCGGCAGGAATTCAAGCCCGAAAACCTATCACCGCGCCGGAATTTCCCGCAAACCGGGCACCGCACCGCTGGCGATTTCCAAGGTCAGCTAGCGGAGTATTTTCCTGCCCGCAAGTCTGGCGTGCGGCTGCACCAGAAGTCTTAATTTATCGCGAATTTTCGCGATTTGATTCATCGCGTCTCAACCATTTTTCTGAACGGAACGTAAAGACGGTCATGCCTATTCTCGGCACTGGCGGAACGTGGATGTCCGCCGGAAGCGAGAAGCATCATGGATACCCGCCTTTCCAGCGCGGTTGCACAGATCCCTCTCGCGCACACCCGGCCCGATGCGGCCCCCGTGCGCGAGGCGGTTCGCACCGACCTCGCACCGCCCGTAGCCGTTGCAGCGCAGGCCGGCTCGGAACAGACACGCTGGTCGCGCGATCAGCGGCGCGCAGAAACATCCATCCGCCGCGAGACTGAAAGCTCGATCGAAACCGATCGCGAGACCGGCGATCTCGTCTACCGCGTCATTGATCCGGAGACGAAGCAGACCGTCACGCAATATCCCTATGAATCGCTGCTCAAGCTGCGCGCCTACATCAAGGCCGCCGAGGGCGACGGGAAGTGACTTCCCTTTCTGATTGATGGAGGCCGGGCCCCTGCCCGGCTTTTTGCTGCGCCGCGCCGCATCATGGTTAACAGGTCATTTTTCATTAAGGTTACCAAATTTAACCAAGCCTTAGCCCCTTGCTGACATCCTCCCCCTTCGAAGGCCGGTCACAGTCCCAGAACGCCGTTCCATTCCGTGCAGCCAGAAAGCTGACGGGACGGCAAGGGACCGGAGACGTTCCACAGAAGGTGATGCATGACGATCCTGATGAACGATGCGACGAATCTCAACGTCTCCATCCTCAAGCGTACGAATGATCTTTTCGGGATCACGCAGAAAAGGGTCGCCTCCGGCAAGAAGGTCTTCACCTCGGCGGATGACACCACCCGCTTCGCCATGAGCGAATCCGTCCTCGGGCGCAGCCGGCAGATTGCCGACGTGAACAACAATATCGCCCTCGGGCTTGCGACGCTCGAAGCAACCGACAAGACGCTCAAGGCGATGATCGGCAATGTCGATTCCGCCCTCGATCTGGCCAATCGCGCGCTCAATGAAGGCGCTTCCGGGCTGCGCAGCGCACATACGACCGCCGATATCCAGCCCTCCGCAATCGTGAGCGGTGTTTCGATCGGTTCGAAATTCTCCATCACCTCCGATGGCGGCAGGAACTTCACCTACACCTTCAGCTCTACCACCGTGACATGGGGTGAGATTGTCGACGCGCTGAACGCCGCGAATATCGGCGTGATCGCGCGGTTTGTCCCCGGCGCCACGGCGGGCGAAAAGAACATCGAGTTCTTCGCGCCCAACCAGAAGGACTTCTCCTTCGATGCCATTTCGGACCAGAACGTCATGGACGACCTGGTCGGGTTGACCTCGCCGAGCGGGCAGACCTTCAACGCGACGAACCTTTTCGCCAACGGCCTCGCCGCTCCGGGCGCGAACGAAACCGGCTTTACCATCACCTATGGCGGCCGTGTCACCGGAACAATCCCGGCAGGTGTTACGCCGGCAACCGTTATCGCGGCGGGGTCGAGCATTGTCTTCGAGGATGGCAATGGCGGCTTCCGCACGTTGAACTACGGTGCCGCGACGACCGTTGGCGCATTCATCGCGGATGTCACGGCACTGGGATCTGGAATCAAGGCGGAGCTGGTCAATCAGACCGGGGGCGCAGCGGGTCCGCGCCAGTTGCGTTTGCGCAATTTGAACGGCGGGGACATGAAGATCGTCGCGGCAAGCGGCGACTTTGCCTCCGGCGGCTCCGTTGGGTTCAACGGCATCACTGTCGGATATACAGCCCCGCTCTCGTCGAACAATGCGCTGCGCCTCGCTTATGGCGAGCAATATGATGCGCTGCTGAGCAACATCAACCTGATGATCGCCAACAATCCCGTCCCCAATGGACGGAATCTTCTCAAGGGCGAGAATATCAACGTCATCATGGATGAATTCGCCGGCACGCCGCTCAGCATCAATGGCGTCCTGGTGACTGCCGCGGGCTATCTGACCATGGCTCAACCGGGCGCGAGCTGGGTCAACGAGCAGAATATCCAGACCTCATCGGTGCAGGCGCGTCAGGCGCAGACCCTGTTGCGGGAATTGCAGGCCCAATTCGCCACCTTCAACAACTACATCCGTTCCCGCTACGAGATGAACAAGAGCTTCCAGAGCGAGATGAAGACCCAGGGCGACGAGCTGGTCGCCGCCGATGTGAGCGAGGAGAGCGCCGCATTGATCGCGCTGCAAACGCGCCAGCAATTCGCAGTCCAGTCGCTCTCGATCAGCAACGAGAACAGCCGCTCGCTTCTCTCGCTGCTCGGCGGATAAAGCTTTCTGTTCTCCGGCCGAACTTAGGGCCTGGTTGTCATCGCTTTCCCATGGGGAAGTCGGGGCAACCAGGCTTTTTTCTGTTTGCTGCGCACACTGAGCGCTCATAGCCGCATATCGTGGCAGAAACTTCAGCCATTTGATAATCTAGGCTATTCCCACTATTTTCTGAAATATTTACTAGGTGTAAAGCATATCAATTGGCGTCACCTTAACCATAAAAACGCACGGGAGCGCTGAAAGGAGCGAAATTAACTTCTGTTTAGCCTGCGGGACAGCACCTTCACCCCGTCTTCGAGGCGGTTATCCGCCCGATTGATGATCAGGCCAGGATGGTCTGAGCCAACTTGCAACAGAAGGTGCAATCATGTCTGTCGTTTTCAATGCCGCCACTGCGGCGAACGTTTCGATCCTCCAGACCACGAACCAGCTCTTCCAGGTTTCGCAGAAGCGCGTTGCCACCGGCAAATCGATCTTCGGCGCGGCCGATGACGCGACCCGTTACACGATGTCGCAGACGATGCTGAGCCGTTCCAAGAACATCAACGCGGTCAACAACAACATCTCGACCGCTCTGAAGACCCTCGAATCCACCGACAACACGCTCAAGCAGGTCCGCAATCTGCTTCAGCAGATGAACTCGATGGCGACGCAGGCCCTCAACGCCGGCTCCACGCCGACCGTTGCCGCGACGCCGACTGCCAACGTTGGCGATACGACCTTCGTGACCGGCTATTCAGCTGGCATGCGCCTTTCGATCACGTCGGATACCGGCAAGAACTTCACCTTCAACTTCGGCGCTTCGACTGGTGGTACCGGCTCTTCGGCCAACATCCGCTGGGGTGACGTCGCCAACGCGCTGAACTCGGCCAACATTGGCGTTGAAATCAAGTTCGATACATCGAACGCCGCCGCGCCGCGCCTGATCCTCCGCTCGACCGACGGCAAGACCGGCTTCTCGATCGATGGCTCGTCCTCGCAGCAGGTTGTTGACGATCTGACCGGCATCAATTCGGGCTATGACGGCACCTACGTCGCGTCCAAGTTTGCCAACGGCTCCGTGATGCCGACCGGCTTTGCCGCGACGACGCCGAACGGCATGAAGTTCGGCACCGGCGGCGCGGTCACCACCGCTTCGTCGCTTCCGGGCACTGGCGCTTCCGCCAACTCCTCGATTTCGTTCGTTGGCGCCGATGGCGTTGCGCGCACCTGGTCGACGACGACGGCGAAGGGCTATGATGCTGTCGTGGCGGAAATCAACGCGATGAATTCCGGCGTCAAGGCTGAGTTCGCGGCCGGCGGCTTCCTCCGTCTGCGCAAGCTCGACGGCACGGCCATGACGGTCCTGAACGGCACCGGCAACTTCGACTCCAACGCCGGCGCAGGCCGCTTCAACGTCACGGCTGGCATGCCGGTGGTTCAGGGCAACCCGATCCTCGGCTCGAACAACAATGACCGCCGCCTTGAACTTGGCCAGCAGTACGAATCCTACAAGAACGAAATCACGCAGTTGATCAACAACAACCCGGTTCAGGCAGGGCGCAACCTGCTCCAGGGCCAGGGCATGAGCATTATCCTGAACGAGTTCGCTGCGAACCCGATCGCGATCAGCGGTGTCAACGTGACGACCGGTGGCTTCCTTGCCCTCACCACGGTTGGCACGACCTGGACGGTGAACACCAACATTGAGCTGTCGCTGGGGCAGGTTCAGAACGCTCAGGCAAACGTCGACAAGCTTGCCGCCCAGTTCGGCAACTACTCCTCGTTTGTCCGGGATCGTTATGACCTCAACCGCGAGTTCTCGGTCAACCTGAAGACGCTGGGTGATGATCTCGTGGCCGCCGACGTCGCCGAGGAATCGGCGAAGCTGACTGCGCTGCAGACCCAGCAGCAGTTTGCGGTTCAGGCCTTCTCGGCCGGTTCGCAGAACGCGCAGAGCCTGCTCCGCCTCCTCGGCTGAGCAAGCAAGATCCAGGCGAAAATCGGGGCGGCAGGGAAACCTGCCGCCCTTTTCTTTTGCTCGCAGCAACTCTCCTGCCCGGTTCCGAATTGTTAACCCTCTTCCTTTAGCTCTGGTTAGGACTTGGCTTCCCATGGCCTACGGTCTCTCCGGCCGGGAGTTTCGTCAGGTCCCGTCACGCAGGAAATCGTAACGGATCCCAACAGAAGCTTGGAGCCGGGAATGAAAGCGCAGCAACTTTTCGAAAGCGCCGTCGAGGCTCAGATCAAAGGCCAACTGCCTAAGGCAAAAGCTGCCTACCAGAAACTAATCCGTAGCTACCCAAGTAATTCAGAAGTATTGGGTAACCTTGCATCAATCATCAAGCGCGAGGGGCAACTCGCCGCTGCGGAAACGCTTCTTGAGCGTTCATTGCGGGCCAATCCCCTCAACATTGCTGCAATGGCAACGCTCGCCAATCTACGCATCCAACAGAAGCGCTTCGATGATGCCTGGGAAATTTGTGAAAAGGCAGAGGCGATCAACCCCAACTACCCTGAGAATATTATTAATATGGGGGTTGTGTACGGTCACAGGAGTCAGCTGAAAAAAGCAGAATCCGCTTTCCGTCGAGCTCTTCAAATAGATTCAGGCAATGTAAATGCCAAAATGAATCTAGCAAATGTCTTCAGACTACAGAAAATCTATGTTGATGAATCAACAAAAATCCTAGAAATATTGTCAACTCAACACCCTGACAATCCCGAAATCTGGATGTGTCTTTGCACGGCATATCAGGAGAAGCATCTCTTTGTGAAAGCGATCGAAGCGGCCCGGCGCGCTTTCGAACTCGATCAGAAACCTGACTATATCGCGGCCTGCGCGAACTCCCTCGTCGTTCTTGGGGAGGGCGAAGAGGCCATGCGGCTTTATCGAAAAACCATCGAAATCGATCCCAACAACATGGAGATTCCGACAACCCTTCTTTTTGCGCTTAACTACGATGCGCAACGAACAGCTGCCGAGGTTTTTAATGAATACAAATCCTATGGCGCCAAATTAAAGACAGAAAAGATTTTTGATCATTCAAAGAGAGAGCCAATTCGCGATCGTCGCATCCGAATTGCCTACTCATCGGGCGATTTCTGCGCACATGTCGTGATGTATTTTATACTACCTATTCTTATGTCTCACGATCGCTCGAAATTCGAGATCTATGCCTATGCAAATGTCTTTAAACCTGATGCTCAAACGGCAAGCGCACAGAAGTTTTTTGATTACTGGATTGATGTCGTTGATATGAGCGATGAAGAGGTGGCAGAGCGGATGCATGCTGACGACATCGACATTGTTATAGATCTGGCAGGTCACACAGCAGGAAATCGTCTAAAAGCACTCGCAATGCGTCCCGCCCCTATCCAGGCAACTTATCTCGGATATGGATACACGACCGGGATGAAGGAAATCGACTATTTTATTGGCGACGAACTCTTTACCCCCGAAGGTTGTGATGAGTTCTTTACCGAAAAGATCATCCGCGTGGCCGCCCCTGTTTACGGCTACGAACCGCCTGTGCAGTTCACACCGGATGTCGCTGAATTGCCAGCAAGGCGGAACGGGTACATCACCTTCGGGTCGATGTCGCGCATCATTCGCTTCAATGATTCGCTTCTGAAGGTCTGGAAGGAGATCCTCGACCGCGTTCCCAACAGCCGCCTGCGGCTGGACCAGAAGCCGTTCGGCGATCCGGAAACATGCGATCGGGTGCTTGCGCGGCTTGAAAAGCTCGGCTTCGACCGCAATCAGGTGGATCTCGTTTCGACCACCCCCCACTGGGCCGGCTACCACGAATTCGATATCAGCCTCGATTGCTGGCCCCACAATGCCGGTACGACGACCTTCGAATCGCTCTGGATGGGCGTTCCCGTGCTTTCCAAGAAGGACCGCCCCTCGGTCGGGCGTCATGGAATCATGGTGCTTGGCCCGATGGGGCTTTCCGATTGGGTGGTGGATACGGAAGCGGAGTTCGTTCAGCGCGCCGTCGAGAAGGCTTCCGACATCGAGGCGCTGGCAGCGTTGCGGGCCAGTCTGCGTGATCGCGTGAAGGAAAGCCCCTTCCTCGATCGCAAGGCGCGCACCCGCGGGCTGGAAGCGGGGTATATCGAGATGGTACGTCGCTATAACGAGGAACGCGCATGAAGGCGGTCATTTTTGCCGGCGGGCTGGGTACACGAATCTCGGAAGAGACGCATCTGCGCCCCAAACCGATGATCGAGATCGGCGGACGGCCGATCCTGTGGCATATCCTCAAGATGTATTCCGCGCATGGGGTGAACGAGTTCGTCATCTGCTGCGGCTACAAGGGCTATGTCATCAAGGAGTATTTCCAGAACTACTTCCTCCACATGTCGGACGTGACGTTCGACATGACCAAGAACCGCATGGAAGTGCACCGCGAGCAGGCCGAGCCCTGGCGCGTCACGCTGGTGGATACCGGCGAGGATACGATGACCGGCGGGCGTCTCAAGCGTGTCGCGCGCTATCTGCGCGACGAGGAAGCCTTCTGCCTCACCTATGGCGACGGCGTTTCCAATGTCGATATTTCCGCGAGCATCGCCTTCCACAAGGCGCATGGCCGCAAGGCAACGGTGACAGCGGTGCTGCCGCCGGGACGCTTCGGCGTGCTGCAGATGGAAGGCGACAGCGTCAGCGGCTTCGTGGAGAAGCCGCGCGGCGAGGGCGGCTTCATCAATGGCGGCTTCTTCGTGCTCTCGCCGGCCGTGATCGACCTTATCGACAGCGACGCGACGAGCTGGGAGGTTGAGCCTATGAAGCGCCTCGCCGCCGAGGGCGAATTGCGCGCCTTTACCCATGACGGTTTCTGGCAACCGATGGATACCTTGCGTGAGAAGAACATGCTCGAGGACCTCTGGGCGTCGGGCAAGGCCCCCTGGAAAACATGGTGACGCCGCCCCTCGCCTCCTTCTGGGCCGGAAAAAGGGTCCTTCTGACCGGCCATACCGGCTTCAAGGGAGGCTGGCTCGCCCTCTGGCTCTCGCGCCTCGGCGCGGAGGTCACGGGTATCGCCCTGCCGCCGAACAGCGATCCCAGCCTGTTCATGCTCGCGCGCGTCAAGGAAGCCTGCGCGCAGAGTCATTTCTGCGATATCCGCGACAGCGCGACGCTCACGCCGCTGATCCGCCATGCGCAGCCGGACATCGTGCTCCACCTCGCCGCGCAACCGCTGGTGCGCGCCTCCTATCGCCAGCCGGTCGAAACTTTCGCAGCGAACGTGATGGGCACCGCCCATGTGCTCGATGCCTTGCGCGGGCTTGATGGCGTGCGAGTCGCGGTGGTGATCACGACAGACAAGGTCTATCATAACCGCGAGACGCCCTATCCCTATCGCGAGGAAGACGCGCTCGGCGGCTACGATCCCTATTCCGCCTCGAAGGGCGCGAGCGAGATCGTGGTGGCGAGCTATCGCGACAGTTTCCTCAAGGAGCAGGGTGTCGCGGTTGCGAGCGCGCGGGCCGGCAATGTGATCGGCGGCGGCGATTGGTCCGAGGACCGGCTGATCCCCGATGCGATCCGCGCCTGGCAGGGCGGGAAGACGCTGGAGATCCGGCGACCGGAGGCGATCCGCCCCTGGCAGCATGTGCTCGAACCGCTCCATGGCTATCTCAGGCTTGCCGAAAAGCTCTGGGACAACGCGGCCCTGGCCGGCGCCTACAATATCGGCCCGCATACGCATGAAGCCGCCAGCGTGCGCGACGTGATCGAAATCGCCCGCACCGCCAATGGCGGTGGCGATGTGGCCTATGGCGACGGCTCGCAAGGCCCGCACGAGGCCGGCTGGCTCGCGCTGGAAACCGCGAAGGCACGCACGATGCTCGGGCTGAAGCCGCTCTGGAGCATCGAGGAGAATGTCCGCCGCACCCTTGCCTGGTATCGCGCACAGCACGCGGGCGCCGATGCCCGGATGCTCTGCGAGGCCGAGATCGCGGCCTATGAGGCCGGAATCGCGGCGAGCAAGGCAGGGCCATGAGCCGTTTCACGGTGCATTCCACGCCGCTTGAGGGGCTGAAAATCGTCGAAAGGCAACGCCTCGGCGATACACGCGGATCGCTTTCGCGCCTCTTCTGCGCCGGGGAACTTGCGGCCGCGGGCTGGACCAAACCGATCGCGCAGATCAACCATACGGTGACCGCGCATCCGGCGACCATCCGCGGCATGCATTTCCAACACCCGCCTCATGCCGAGATGAAGCTCGTCACCTGCCTTTCCGGCGCGGTTTTCGACGTCGCGGTGGATCTGCGTGCCGGGTCGCCGACCTTTCTCCAATGGCACGGCGAAATACTCTCGGCCGAGAACAACCGCGCCCTGCTGATCCCGGAAGGTTTCGCCCACGGGTTCCAGACCATCAGCGCGGATGTCGAGATGCTCTACTGTCATTCCGCGCCCTATGCGCCCGATGCGGAAGGCGGGCTCCAGCCGCTCGATCCGAAGCTCGCGATCGCATGGCCCCTGCCCTCACCGACACTTTCCGAACGCGACCGGAATCATCCTATGATCGCGCCTGATTTCCGAGGAGTAACGCTGTGAAGTGCCGCCATTGCGGAACCAAGCTCCGCCTGCCCTTTCTCGATCTCGGCACGGCGCCGCCTTCGAACGCCTATCTCGGCGCGGACAAGGTCAATGCGCCCGAAATGTTCTTTCCGTTGCGCGTGCTCGCCTGCGATGCTTGCTGGCTGGTCCAGACCGAGGATTATGCCGGGCGCGAGGCGCTTTTCACCGAGGATTACGCCTATTTCTCCTCTTTCTCGGCTTCATGGCTGAAGCATTCCGAGACTTACGTGAAGGCGATGATCACCCGCTTCGGGCTGGGCGCAGGCTCGAATGTCGTCGAGATCGCCGCCAATGACGGCTATCTGCTGCAATATGTGAAGGCCGCGGGCGTGCCCTGTTACGGGGTCGAACCGACCAGAAGCACGGCCGATGCCGCTCGCGCCAGGGGGATCGATATCGTCGAGGAATTCTTCGGCGTCGCGCTCGGCGACAAGCTGGCGCGCGAGGGGCGGCAGGCGGACCTTACCGCCGCCAACAACGTGCTCGCCCATGTGCCCGACATCAACGACTTCGCCGGCGGCTTCGCCCGGCTTCTGAAGCCCGAAGGCGTCTCGACCTTTGAATTCCCACATCTCATGCGGATGGTGGAGTTCAACCAGTTCGATACCGCCTATCACGAGCATTATTCCTACCTCTCGCTGACCGCGGTGCACCGCATCTTCGCGGCGAACGGGCTCACGGTTTTCGATGTCGAGGAAATCCCCACCCATGGCGGCTCGCTGCGAGTTTTCGCCATGCGCGCCGATACCGGCCGCCATGCGATCACGCCCGCCGTGGCGGACATTCTCGCGCGCGAGGAAAAGGCCGGTCTGAAGGATGCCGCGACCTACGCCGCCTTCCAGAAGCGCGCCGAGAAGGTGAAGGACGATTTCACCGCCTTCCTGATCGAGGCGAAACGGAAGGGGTTGAGGGTCGGCGCCTATGGCGCGGCGGCCAAGGGCAACACGCTGATGAATTTCGCCGGCACCCGGCCGGATCTCGTTCCTTATGTCGTTGATCTCAACCCCGCGAAGCAGGGCAAGTTCATGCCCGGCAGCCGTGTTCCGATCGTCGCCGAGGCGCATCTCAAGGCCGACCGGCCGGATCTCGTGGTCATCCTGCCCTGGAACATCAAGGCGGAGGTGATGAACCAGCTCGCCTATATCCGCGAATGGGGCGGTAAATTTGTCACCGCCGTGCCCGGGCTGGAGGTCGCGTGAGCCATTTCACCATCCTCGGCGCGACAGGAACCATCGGCCAACGGCTGGTGTCCCATTTGCGCGCGCTTGGTCACGATGTTTCCGCGCCGGCACGGGGTGACAGGACGATCTGGGATCGCCCGCTCGGCCACGCGATCTACACGATCGGCATCACAGCCGATTTCCGCACCAAGCCGCTCGATACCGTGGAGGCGCATGTCTGCCTGCTACGCGAGATGCTCGCGCGCGCGGATTTTTCGAGCCTGACCTATCTCTCCTCCACCCGCGTATACGGATCGAGCCAGGTGGGGCGGGAGGATGCCGCGCTCTCGGTCGATCCCAACAGCGCTTCCGATCTCTACAATCTCTCGAAGCTGATGGGCGAGAGCCTTTGCCTGCATGGCGGCCGCGCGCAGGTGCGCGCGGTGCGGCTCTCCAACGTGATCGGCGGCGATGATGCCGAGAGCGAGAATTTCCTGCCCTCGCTGCTGCGCGAGGCCAAAAGCGGGGGCATTCTCCTGCGCTCGGCGCTGACTTCGGCCAAGGATTACATCCATATCGACGATGTGGTGGCGATGCTGCCGCGCATCGCCGAAAGCGGACGCTACCGGCTCTACAATCTCGCGAGCGGGCAGAAGATCAGCCATCGCGAATGGACCTACTGGATTTCCGCCCGCACCGGATGCTCGGTCGCGGTGATGCCGAACGCGCCGGTCCTCGATTTTCCCGTCATCGACATCACGCGCCTGCGCGAGGAATTCGCCTTCGCGCCACGCGACGTGCTCCGAAGCGTGTTCGGCACGCTCAAGACCGACATTTCCCTTGTTGATCCCGAATAACGAGAATGGAGTTTCCCATGGACCCGGTCGCCCAATTCGCCGAGGAACGCCGCGAAAGGCTTGCCGCCTATGCCCAGGATGCGGAATTCCGCCGGCTGTCGCAAACCTGGCTCGAAGCCTCGATGCGCAAGAAATACGTCTACAATTTCGATTGGCTCGGTCGCCCGATCATCCAGTACCCGCAGGATATGTGGGCGGTGCAGGAGCTGATCTGGCAGGTCAAGCCCGATCTGGTCATCGAGACCGGCATCGCGCATGGCGGCTCGCTGATCCTTTCCGCCTCGATCCTCGCCATGCTCGATTATTGCGAGGCGATGGAAAAGGGCGTCACGCTCGACCCGCGCGCCTCCAAGCGCAAAGTCATCGGCATCGATATCGACATCCGCGCCCATAATCGTGCTGCGCTTGACGCGCATCCGCTCAGCCGGACGCTCCATCTCGTCGAGGGATCGTCCATCGCACCGGAGACCGTGGCCAAGGTGAAGGAAGCCGCGAAAGGCCACCAGAAAGTCATGGTCTTTCTCGATTCCATGCATACGCACGATCATGTCGTGGGCGAACTCGAAGCCTATGCGCCGATGGTGTCCAAGGGGTCCTATTGCGTGGTGTTCGACAGCTTCGTCGAGGACATGCCCGCCGATCTTTTCCCAGACCGTCCGTGGTCGCCGGGAGACAATCCCAAGACCGCCCTGCGCCATTTCCTGAAGTCGCACCCGGAATTCGCGATCGACCTGGATTTCGATCGCAAGCTGATGGTGAGCGTGGCTTCCGAAGGCTTTCTCAAGCGCGTCGGCTGAGCCCGATACCGGCGGCCGGCATCAGCCGGTCGCCGCCAGGGATTGCGGCGGGAAGACCGGCCGCCAGACATCCCCCTCCTTGCGAATGCGGATCTCGTGCAGCTCGACCCCATCGGGAATCGGGATCTCGCAATCGGGGAAAATCAAGGCGCGTTTGCGCCCCGTGAAGACAACAATTGTCGATCCCCTGCCCTCAAGAATGCCAAGCGCGGTTTTCGCCAGTTCCGTGCGGTAAGGCTCCTTGCGATGCGCGTCGGGGAAAGCGGGCTCCACGATAAGCGCAAGCGGCGCATCCTGATGGGCGTGGGTGATGATGAACCGCGCGATGTCGGGCCGCCATTCCGCCGCCAGCGCCGGGTCAATCCGCCAGACGCAATAATAATCACCACATTGCTTCGGCAGATCCTTCCAAATCGCGCAGCCACGCCCCGGCTGGCAATGGTGGCACCATTTGCCGGCTGGCTTCGGTTTATCAAGCCAATCAACATCAAAAAGCTTGCAGCAGAGCGAGCAGGTGCCGCAGCTCTTGCCCGGCGCCGGCACGGCCTCAACCCATTTCATCGCTCCCTCCCTTGCTTGGTTCGGCAAGAAAGCCGCATTCACAGTAAATAGTTTGTTAATTCTTCTACCAGAGATTGCATTCATGCACCGAGTCGGTCAGATTCGTCCAAAGCGAAACGAGTTATTTACGCCCCTATGATCAGCTTTTCTCCAAGGAAGGAGGCCAGCCGTGGCCCTTAAAGTTGAGCTCAAACCCAACGAGCGCATCATCATCGGAACCGCGGTGGTCAGAAATGGCGATCAGCGAACCAGCTTGATCATCGAAGGCCATGCGCCGATCCTGCGCGAGAAAGACATTCTCAGCCCAAAATCGGCCGACACGCCCGCGAAGCTGATCTATCTTGCCATCCAGCTCATGTATATCGATGGTAAAGTGTCCGAGAATATTGGCCTTTACAACAAATTTGCGACAGATTTTCAGCAAGCTGTCCCAAGTTCTACTGGCATATTGATGGCCATTCACAACCATATCTTAAACGCTGAGTTCTATAAAGCCCTCAAGGAAGCGAAAAGGCTTCTGGCGTACGAGAGGACGTTGTTCGAGCATGCAGCACGGAATTCAAGCCTACGCGAAGACGCAGTCGCTAGCGCTCAGTCAGCGTGAGCTGGAAGCGCGTGCGCTCCTCAAGGCAGCCAGCAAGCTTCAGGCTCTGAAGGAAAACTGGGATCCGAGCGTTTCCGTCATCGACGAGCCGCTCTCGCACAACAGGCAGGTCTGGGCCATCTTCCTGGCTTCCGCCACCGATGCCGAATGCACGCTGCCGCCGGAACTGCGCAAGAACATCATCGGCCTTGGCCGGTTTATCATCAACCAATGCATGCGCATTCTGTTCGAGCCAGACCCGTCCAAGCTCGATCTGCTCATCGAGATCAATCAGAGCATCGCAGCCGGCCTTATGGCAAAGGCGGAAGCCGACATGCGCCAGTCGGCGCCGGAGCAGCGCCAGCCCCTCTCCGCTGCGATCTGAACCGCACGGGGCCGTCGAGGCACGACAACCTCACCACCAGCTGATCGGAAACGGCGCCCCAAGGGGCGCCTTTTTTGTGCTGCCCCCCAAGACGAAGAGCGACAAAAAAAACGGGCGCCGAAGCGCCCGTTGGAACCACGATGCGGGCCAGGAGGCCCGCTGCCCGCGATCAGAGGTAGTTCACGATCGAGAGCTGCGACACCCGCGCCGTGGCCTGATAGCTGGCCTCCAGTTGGGTGCGCAGGGAGGTGAGCCGCACCGCGACTTCCTCGTTGTCCACATTCTCGATTTCCGCGAGCAGGCCGGAGAGGAACTCCTTGCGGTCGTTATGGCGCTGCTTGGTCTCGATGACCTGCGCCGTCGAGCGTCCGAAATCGCTGTTCATCTGGAGGATGGCGTTCGGCCCTCCCGTCGTGTTCATGATCTCGATCGCGCGGCCAGTCGCCGCATCGAAGCGATCCTTCGTCGAGGCGACATTCGGCGGATAATCCTCGGAGAGGAACATCCCGAGCGCCACGAGCGTATCCCGCAGCGGCGCTTCATTGGCGCGGGCGCCGAAGCTGATGAAGGTTCCGCTATCCACGGCGGCACGCTGGGTATCGCGCGCGGCAACTGCCAGGTTGTCGTCTCCCTTGTACCAGATCACCGTCGGGCGCGTGCCCGGAACAGCGTAGCTGGTGGAGGTGGCAAAAGGCGGCTGGACACGCGGCGGGAACACCGTGTTCGAACCCGAGAAGAACTGCTCCGAAGCGATCTTGGCGGAAGCCTCGCGCAATTCACCGCTGGCGAGCGAGGACAGCTTGCCATCAATGGCGTTCTTGAGGTTCAGCGCTGTATCCGCCGGCGTCGCGCCGACGTTGAAGACGGTATCGTCCGCGGCGCCGGCGACACCCACGGCGAAGCCGATATTCTTCGTCTTGCCGTCCGGCAGCGTGATCGTGAAGGTCACGCGCTCCCCTGGGTTCGGCTGCCCGGTGAAATTGAAGCTGATATTGGTGGGACCGCCACCCGGACCGACAACCGTGACGTTGGTCATGCCGCCCCCAGCCGTGCCGGGCACAAGCTTGATGCCGAAAGGATTGCCGACAGCATCTTCGGAGAGCGTGGTCAGGGTACCGACATTCGTGGAGAGCATACGGCCGTTGCCGGTCCCGATATCGGCCTGACGCCGTTCGTCGACAACCTGGCGCAGGCCGGCATTGGTGCCGTCGCCCCAGATCATCGTATTGGCATCGACAACCGGACGCACATCGCGCGCGCGGCCCGAATAGAGGTAGAGCCCCTCGTGCTGGTCGTTCAGGGACGAGACGATCTGCTCGAACTGCGCCTGCACCTGCTTCACCGCCGAAGTGATTTCGGGGTAGCCGCCGGTACCGCGCGTGCCGAGCATGACACTGCGTGCCTTTTCGGCCAGGGTCCGCATCTCATTGGTCGAGCGGGTCATGACCTGCAGACGGATGGTCGTCACGTCGATGACATCCGTGAACCCGTTCGCGATTTCCTGCTGATTGCGGAATGTGAGCGAGGAGACGCGGGATTCGCCAAGCCCGCCATAAGTCTCCGATTTCTTCCCGCTGGACATTTGCCGGACGAGATCATCCAGCGTCTGGCGCATATCCATGAGCCGATTTGCATGGTGACGTTGGCGGATGTTGCCGCCGGCGAAGGGATAAAGTGTAGAGAATGTGGACATGGCTTAGATCCTCAGAAGTGCGTCAAACATGTCGCGAACGGCGGAAACGATGCGGGCATTCGCCGCATAGGTGTTCTGGATTTCGAC
The DNA here is from genome assembly GCA_020161575.1 of Pseudomonadota bacterium. Taxonomy (GTDB): domain Bacteria; phylum Pseudomonadota; class Alphaproteobacteria; order Rhizobiales; family Beijerinckiaceae; genus Rhabdaerophilum. The sequence continues at coordinate 448,760 of JAIUNR010000001.1, read as the reverse complement.
CAGATCGGTCATTTCCTTGTCTGTCTTCACGCCGGAGATATCGGCGGCACGCTCCCGGAGCGCCGCCATCACGACCTCCTGCCCTTCCGAAAGGGCATTGGCATTGGTGGCGGCCTGAGTCTGCGTGGCGATGACGCGATCGAGAAACTGGCCGGATGTCCCGCGATAGATCGAGGTCGAGCCGGTGAGCGAGATTGCCGGCGTGAAATCGGTCTGCCAGTTCTGGAGCTGATCCCGCAGGAAGGTCGGACGCGCGGGATCGCCGGCCAGGGTCGGCGTCGGGATCGTCGTATGGACCACCAGGCGGCTGGGATCGGCGAGCAGGGCCGGGTTGACGCGAAGCCCGTTCGAAAGGCCGCGCTTCTGCGGACCGCTGTCGAAGGAGCCGGTATAAATCTGCGACCCCGCGCTGCCATCCACGAAGAACGGAAGCGCAAGCCCCTGATCCGTCAGCGCCGTAACCGTGGCGCGGGCGGAAAGCGCGTTCATGCGGGTGTTGGTTCCGCCGTCATCGAGGATGCGGACAACGCCGCCACCCATGTTGGTCGTCGTGAAATTGACGCCAAGCGCCGTGCCGATCGCCGTGATCGCCGGGCCGATACCGCCGGAAAAATCGATCCCGTATTCGATATCGTTCGGATCCGCCGTGGCGCCGGCCGCGAGCGGCAGGGCAGCCGGGTTGTTGACCTTGACGAAGGAGACCTTCTGCTTCGCTGTGCCCGGCAGCGGGGTGTATTCAAGCGTGATCACGTTACCGCTCTGAAGCGCGTTGAGATCAAGCGTGAAGCCCTGCTGCGGTCCCAGCGTCGCCGCCACCCCCGCAACTGTCTGGTCGCCGAGCGAAGTCGTGACCGCCGCGGCGAATTCGTCGAGCTGCGCCTGGGTTTCTACCAGGGCACGGTCACGCAGGTCGAACAAGGCGGCGAAACTGCCCGATTTGATCAGCCCGTTGCGGTTGAGATCAACGGCACCACCGACAGGATCGGAAATCATGAGATGGCCGAGGCCGCTGATCGCCGCATTCTGATTGTAGAGCGAATCCGGGGAAACGGCGAAACGCTCGTCGAACTGGAGGCGAAGCTTGCGTCCCTCGATGAAGAGCGGACCACCGCCGGAAGTGTAGATATTGAAATTGCCGGCCCCGTTATCGAAGGCGCGCAGATCGAAATGGGTCGAGAGCTGATCGACATATTTATCGCGCTCGTCGAGGAGGCCCGCCCGCGTGGCGGAATCAAAAGTCTCGTTGAGCTTCCGCGTGGTCTGCTCGATACCATCGAGAAGACCGTTCACCTCGGCAACATTGTCGGCGATGCGCGCTTCGATCTCGCCGCGCATGAGCTGGATATTCTCGGAGAGGCTGTTCAGTCCAGCGGCAAGGCTCTGCGCCTGCGAGAGCGCGTTGAGGCGCATCGTCGGCGAAGCGGGATCGCCGGCAAGCTGCTGGATCGCCGTCGAGAATTTCGAATAGATGGTATTGAGCCCCGCGGCGCTGCCCGGCTGGCCGAACAGCGTATCGACGCGCTTGAGGTAATCCGCGCGGACGGCGGAATAGGCGGCGCCGCCGGCCTCGAGCCGCATCTGCTTCTGGAGCAGATCGTCGAGCACGCGATCGACCGAAACCTCGCGGACGGCGCCGGCATTGATGCCGAGCGCACTCGTCTCCTTGGTGGTCATCACGCGGCGGCTGTAGCCCACCGTGCCCGCATTCGCGATATTGCGCGAGATGAGGCTCATCTGGCTCTGATTGATCGTCAGGCCGGATACGGCATTCTGCAAGGCGGAGAACAAACCCATCTTTTCCTCCTACACCCGAGCCGGAAAATCCGGCCGGGTCTCGTCACCGGACGACGTTCATGACGTCCTGCAACATCTGTTGTGCTGTGGTGATGATCCGCGTGTTGGCCGAATAGGCCTGCTGCGTGACGATCATCTTCGAAAATTCATCGGCAACGTCGGCATTGGAGCCTTCAAGATTGCCGCCGATCAGATTGCGGCCCGCATCGACGAAAATCGGCTGGCCGGATTCGAGTGTTTCCTCGAAGACCCCGCCATCGCGGCGCATCAGCGCGGAATCCGCCGGGAACTGCGCGATCGGGATCTGCGCAAGCGGAACGGTCTGCCCGTTCGAGAACACGCCCATCACGCGCCCACCATCGCCGATCTGGATGCTCTTGCGCACACCGGAGGGATAACCGTTCTGGCTGAGCGTATTGAGCGAGAGCGCGCCGTTGCGATCCGCGAACTGCGTCAGCCCCGTAAGGCCGAAATTCATGTCGATGGGACCGCTGCTCGCGCCATTGACGGTAAAGGTCTGGGTGATGATGCCGCTCGCCGGCGCAGTCATGCGACCATTGGTATCGAAGGTCACGCCGTTGGTGATACGCGACCATTTCGGCGCCGCGCCGGAGGCGAGGGAATCGGAAAGGTAATACAGGCTCCAGGTCGAAGGCGCGTTGGAGGTCTTGCCCCAGCGCAGCTGCACATCGATCGGCGTGCCGATTGCGTTGTAGACCGTGATCGATTGCCCGGCGATCGTGCGCTCGACGAACACGGTCTCGTCGCTTGCCGCGACGGTTGCGCCCGTATAGGCCGCGCCGGTGAGCAATTCGGAACCGGGAAGGAGGCTGTCCGCCTGCTCCGTCTGCGGATAGCTCGGCAGGTTGCCGCGATATTCGATGATCTCGGTCGATTTGGCCGGCAGATTGTCGTTGTTCAGCCGCAGAACCTGCAAGGCCGAGCCGACAGCGGAGCCTGTATTGGCGTCGATCGGGTAGCCCATGAGGTAGAAACCGGCACCGTTCACCAGAAAGCCGTTGCTCGACACCTCGAAATCGCCACGCCGCGTATAGGAATCGGCACTCGCGAAGACAGGCGAGCCGTCGACCAGGGCGGTGCGCTGCTTGACGGCGAAGAACCCTTCGCCCGTCAGCGCCATATGGGTCGCGATCTGACTGGGCAGGAAATCGCCCTGCACGGTCGTCGTACCCCGGCTATAGGCGGCAACCGAGCCGGAAATCTCACGCCGTGACGGCAGGTCTGGGACAAGCGTGGAGAAAACCGTATCCACGCGCTTGAAGCCGGTCGTACGGCTGTTGGCGATATTGCCCGAAATGTTCTCGAGGGCGAAGCTCTGGGCCGAAAGCCCGGAAACCGCCGTCGTCATCGCACCGAAAATGCCCATGGACACAACCTCGTCTGGCAGCAGGGTAAGCCCGGCCAACCGTTCGATGCGCCATGCATCGCCCGTGGACCGTGCCCACAGACCCGCATATTTCGTGCCAAGGTTGCGCTTCTTTGTTTTCAACAACTTATGGTTGCGTTTATGACTTCCCCTCCTTCGAGGCGCGTCGCCTTTGCCGGGTAACCGGCAAAGCTTGCCGGGCCCCGCGGCGCCAGCGATCGCCCGGTGGGAGGTGTTGTCCTCCCCCGTGCTTTTCGCCTGATACGCTGCGGAACCCATGGTCATTCTCTTTGCCGCCGGAGCGGCCCTCCGGTTAGCGGATGATGTTCATCACATCCTGCATCATGCTCTGGGCGGTGGTGAGCACGCGGGTATTGGCTGAATAGGCCTGCTGGGTGACGATCATCTTGGAGAATTCGTCCGCGATATCCGCGTTGGACTGCTCGGTCGAGGAACCGACAATCGCACGGCCCGCCGAGCCGATCAGCGCCTGCCCGGATTCGAGCGTCTCCTCGAACACGCCGCCATCACCGCGCTTGAGCTGGTTATCCGAGGCGAACTGCGCCAGCGGCACTTCCGCCAGCGCGACCGTCTGGCCGTTCGAATAGGAGCCCACGACCTTGCCGCCATCCGAGACCGCGACATCCTCCAGCGAGCCGGTCGGATAACCGTCCTGGGTGATGCGGTTGGGCCGCATCTGGCCGTTCGGATCGGCGAACTGGGTCAGGCCGTTCGACGAGAAGTTGAGGTTGATCGAACCCGTGGTGACGCCGTTCACCGTATAAGTGCCGGTGATGACGCCGCCGGGGGGGCTGGTGAGCTGGCCGGATGCGTTGAACTGGACGTTGTTGGCGACGCGGGTCCATTTCGCAGCCGGGCCGACCGCGTTCGAGTCCGACATATAATAGAGGCTCCAGGTCTCCGGCGCGGTGTTGGTGGTCTTGCCCCAGCGCATCTGGACATTCACCGGCGAGCCTGCGGAATCGTAAACCGTGACCGATTGACCGGCGATGGTCATGTTGAGGAAGGGGGTTTCATCCGCAGCCGCGATCGTGGCGCCGGTATAGAGCGCGCCGGTCAGCAGTTCGGAGTTGGGGACCAGCGGATTGGCGTTGGTCGTCAGCGGATATTTCGGCAGGTTGGCGTTGTATTCGACCGTGGTGGTCGCGCGCGCCGGCAGGTTGTTGTTGGAAACCCGCAGCATGCCCGGCGTCGAGGCCGTCACCGCACCCGTCACCGGATCGATGGGGAAGCCCATCAGGTAATAGCCCGCGCCGTTGACGAGATAGCCATTGCGATCGAGATCGAAATCACCGCGGCGGGTATACATCTGCTTGCCCGCGAAGAGCGGCGCGCCGGCGGCATCGCCCGTTTTCGCCTTGACGACGAAGAAGCCTTCGCCCGTGATGCCCATATTGGTCTTGATCTGGCTGTCGGCGATATCGCCGCCGATGCTCGCCGTGTTGCGGCTGAACGCGCTCACCGAACCCGAGCGCTCGCGGCGCGGCGGCAGATCCGGCACCATATCCACGAAGGATGTGTCGACCCGCTTGAAGCCGGTGGTGCGGCTGTTGGCAATGTTGCCTGAGATGTTCTCGAGGGCGAAGCTCTGGGAGTTGAGGCCAGAAATCGCCGTAGTCATTGCACCGAAGATACCCATGAGCTCGAACCCCGTCGCTCTGAAAAAAACTGGCGGCGAGGGGTAAAACGCGAGACCTGACAAACCCCTTGCCTTGGCATTCAAGTTGGCAAGGGCCGTGCCAGAGCGATCAGGTCATATAATTCAAGGGGTTAATTCAATATACACGCAATAGTTGCTGGAAGAAAACGCCCTTTTCCTTGGGAGGAGGGCAGGAATTTCCGCAATTACTCATTGAGCGATTGATATTTTTACAACTTCTGATAGTTGTATTGGCGCATTTTCCCGGAAGGGCATGGGCCGGCACAGGGCTACAGCGGCAATTCCTGCCCGCGCGGTCAGCACGCCGTTCAGCACCCCCTCGCCCAGCTTTGCCGAAAGGCGCGCGGCAAGCCCTGCGCCAACCACCTGGGAAAGGAGCTGGTCCGCCATCGCCACGCCGCCGGTGATCAGCAGATGCACCAGCACGCGCCCCGAAAGGCGAAGCAGGCCTGCTCCGCTCGCCCGGCCGCCATAGATCTGGGACAGGCGCCGGATCAACTGCACACCCTGCACCAGCACGAAAGCGATATCGACGATGGCGCGCGGAGAAAGCGCCGTGACGACAGAAACACGTTGCGCCGCCTCCGCGATGGCCTTGCGCGCACGTGCATCGCGCTCGCTCAGGAGCGTGCGTTCCGTGAGCGCGAGCAAGGTCGGTCCGTCATGGATCTCGTCGAGAATGCGCGCAAGCTCCGCCTGCGCGGTGCTTCCTGCTGGATCGCGGGCATAGAAGGCGGAAAGATCCTGCGCGAAACGCCGAACCTTGGCGCTCTCCGGTATGTCGGCCAGGCTTTCGGCGCGGGCGCGCAAGGCCGATACTTTCCGGAGCCGGAACAGCGCCATCATCTCCCGAAGCAACCAGATCAGCAGGATCAGGGCCATCAGCGCCATCAAGGCCCATACCACCTGCTCCAGCCAAGGCGCGCGCATCGCCAGGGATTGGGCCAGGGCCCAGCCGGCATCGAACAGCGCCAGCGTGAGAAGAAGGCCGAGGGCAGACCAGAAAAGTGTCCGGAGCCAGGAAGATCGGGGCACTGGAGGCGTTTCGCGAAGATCATCCGGCAGCGCGGTGAAATCGGGCGTCGCCTCGATCTCCGCAGCCTCCGTCCGCCCTTCGGGATCAAGGCGGAAAGCGCGCGGCGCGCGTGTCGTCTCGGGGGGCTCGCTCTTGCGGTTCATCGCAACGCATCTCCAAGCAGGAAGTCCAGTGCCCGATCGAGGCGGATATGCGGCAATCCGCCCGCCGCCTTGCGCGCTTCCTCGCCCGGCGGGCGGAATCGCAGGAATTTCAGCGCCGGCGGCGCCTCGCGGAAAAGCGTCTCGACATTGTCGGGCAGATCGCCGGGGAAGAAGGCCGCCTCGCCCTCGCCGTCGAATGTCTCGCCATCAAGATGTTCCCCGGCGAGCGGCACGCCGGCGATGCAGGCCAGCTCCTCGCCTGCCTGCCGCGCGACAACTTCGCGCGTCGCCCGGATCGCCGCAATGGCGAGCGCATCGGTGGGAACACCCGAGCCCTGCGCGCGGAACTGGGCGCGCCGCACCAGCACGCGAAGGATCGCCTCCAGTTTCTCGTGATTGGCATGGTGGAGGTGATCGGCCTTGGTCGCCGCGAAAAGCAGCTTCGAGACACGCGGCGCGAAAAGGCTCGAGATCAGCGAATTCGCGCCGAGATTGAAGGCGGCGAGCACATCGACCAGGGCATCCTCGAGATCCGCCAGCGCCTCACGACCGCCATTGATGGCGCCGAGCACGTCCACGAGCACGACCTGCCTGTCGATGCGCGAGAAGTGATCGGTAAAGAAGGGGCGGACGATCTTTTCCTTGTAGGCCTCGTAGCGTCGCATCATCAACGCGCGCAAGGACCCTGCCGGCGCTTCTCCCGGCGGCAGCGGCACGAAGGTCAGCGCCGGCGCGCCTTCAAGGTCTCCCGGCATGAGGAAACGCCCCGGCGCGAGCGCGGAAAGCTCGCGCCCCTCCTCGCGGCATTGCCGCAAGGCCTGTGTGAAAAGCCGCGCGAGATGCTGGGCGCGTGTTTCCTCGGAAGGAAGCGCGGCATCCGTTTCAGCCAAAGCGGCGATAAAAGGCGCGAACGGCGCCTGCCGCGCGCCCTCGCCCGCTTTCTTCAAGGTCTCCGCGGAGAATTCGGCATAGGATTTCGACAAGAGCGGCAGATCGAGCAACCATTCGCCGGGGTAATCGACAATCTCAAGCGCAAGCGCGGCCTCCCCGGTGCCGATCAGCCCGCTGGGCCCGATCAGACCGCCGAGATAGCGCCGCTTGCTGCGATAGGCGAGTTCGAGGCTCAGCGCGGAAATCCGCCGTGTTGAGTAGGGCCAGGCACGCTCCGGCCCGGTCAGCGTCGCGAGGTGATCCTCGTACGCGAAACGCGGCAAGGAGCCATCCGGGTGCTCGGAGAGCCTTGCCCCGGCGAGGCGCCCTTCCCCCATCACCCGAAAGGCCGGCATCCGCGAGCCCGCGAGCAACGCATGGACCATCGCGGTGATGAAGACGGTCTTTCCCGCGCGCGAAAGCCCGGTGACACCGAGGCGGATGGTCGGCGAGCCAAGCCGCGCGATCGCCGAGCCGAATTGCACCGCCCCGGCCTTTGTCTCGCGCCACAGCCCGGCGCCGGGTACCGAGGATTTTCCACTCATGCCAAAGGAATGGCAATGCGCGCGTGGGGTTTCAAGCGCTTTGTGTGTTTAAGACGACGAGGATCCCTGCCCTTGAGCCGCGACGCAATTTTTTATCAACGTTAACGAAATATTGGCGCCCTGACGCGACGATCGCGCCGGATTCGCATGAAACCTCCCTCAGGAGCGGAAAGAGGAAAGAAATTCCATGAGCAGCGAGAAGCTTACGAAGGCCATCGAGCAGATCAAAAGCAACACGGCTTGGCGCGATGCTTTCATCCAGAAGCTGGTCGAACTGGAAAACGCCCTCTCCGCCCCCGGCTTCGATCCGCGTGACGCGATCACGGGGCCGATCGTCGACGCGCTGTTTTCCGACGACGATGTCGTCCGCAAGGGTATCTCGGACGGCACGCAGTTCGAATTCCTCTACCGCTCCAAGATCACGCGCGATTTCGTGATGTCGCATCCCGCCACGCCGGATCACGCCTGGGAACCGCAGACGACACGCCTGCTCGTGCACCTGGCGCGCGGCGCGAAGACGGTGGTGATCGGCGGCGCCTATTTCGGTGACCACGCGCTCCTCATCGCCAAGGAAGCGGCAAAGACCGGCGGCACTGTGCATGCTTTCGAACCCGATAGCGGCCAGCGCGAGATGCTCGCCCGCAACGCGAAGCTGAACAATATCGGCAACATCATCCCGCGCCCGGAAGGTCTTTGGGACAACAGCAACGACCAGATCGTGCTGGTTGGCCACGATTCCGTCGCGCACCCGCAGGCCGTTGAGGGCACGGACAGCGATGCCTTCAAAACCGTCACCATCGACGGTTACCTCGCCTCCGCGGGCGCGACACAGCTCGACCTGATCATGGTCGATATCGAGGGCGCCGAGCATCGCGCCCTGATGGGTGCAAAGAATTTCCTCGCAAAACCCGTCGGCGAAGCGCCGAAAATCGTTTTCGAGGTCCATCGCCATTATGTCGACTGGACCCATGGGCTCGAGAACACCGACCTGATCGGCTTCCTGAAGAGCTTCGGCTATCACGCCTTCGCGGTGCGCGACTTCAACTCGAACTACGACATGGCCGGCAAGCCGATCGAGATCATTCCTGCCGCCGATGTCTATCTCGAGGGCCCTCCCCATGGGTTCAATATGGTGGCGGTCAAGGACCCCGCGATCTTCAGCAAAGACAAATTCCAGATCTGCAAGGGCGTGAGCCCAAAGCTGCTGCGCCACAAGGACCCGGCGCTCCATCATCCGATGGGCGGCCTCTGAGCGGCTGCTCAATTCCGTTAGGCAACATCACGGCGCCCGTCTTCCGGCAGAAGGCGGGCGTTTTGATTCAGTGGTTGCTAGCGCCCGAAAGGCCGGCGCGGGAATTAAGCGCATCAATCCTCGTCGACGCCGCCAACCTGCGAGGGCGTGACGAAATGGCGCAGGGCTGCGCCGGCGCGATCAAGCCCCGTCCATTCCCCCTCGAAAGCCAGGTGGATGAGCCCCGATGTCGGAAGCTTGCGCTCCAGCCGGCGCAGGGCCTCGCCATCGCCGGAAACGGGATTAGCAAGGTAGAGTCCGAGCGCGTGAAAGCCGGGATTATGCCCGATCATCAATACGTTGTGCGCGCTCGCGGGTAAATTCTGAACCACTTCAAGGAGTGCGGCAGGTCGCGCCTCGTAGATTTCCGGAAGAAACTGCGCTTGCAGCGCCGGCATCGCCTCGCACAGCCGTGCGAAGGTCTCGCGCGTGCGCCGGGCATCCGAGACCAGCACGAGGTCGAAATCCGGCTGGATCTCGGCGAGGCGCCGGCCCACCATCGGGATGGCGAGGATTCCGCGGGGATTAAGGGGGCGTTGGTGATCGGGCACGCCGTCGGGCCAGGCGGATTTGCCGTGACGGAGAAGAAAAAGCTGGCGCATTCGAAACCCTGCCGTGATCGCGGCATGATGCCACATCCCCTTTTGACGCGGGTTGCGGGAACATGCAAGGAAGCGAGGGAACCGTCGTAAACGTTATCAAGGATGGAAATGAACCCGCCCGTCCATCTCTACAGCCACCGCCCCAAACCCTATTCGAGCGAACTCGAATTGCAGCTTGACGACCGGCAGGTCGCGGCGGAGCGGGGCCGTTCGCGGCAGGTATACCCGCTCAAGGATATCGAGCTTATCCATCTTGTCTTTGCGCCCCAGAACCTCGCGCGGCTCGCCTTCCGTTGCGAAATCCGCGCGCGGGACGGGAAATCGATCCGCTTCGATACGATTTCCTGGCGATCGCTGATCGCCGTCGAGCGACAGGATGCGGAATACCGCGCTTTCGTCACCGATCTCGTGATGCGGGCGGCGCACGCCAACCCCGCCCTGCGCCTCGAAGCCGGAATCGGCAGGCGCCATCATGGCGCGATGGCCATTCTCGGCCTGGCGCTGCTCGCGCTGCTCGCGGCCAGCATTCCTTATTTCCTCACCGTCCCGCTCTATCTCTTCGCGGGGCTGGCGGGGTTTTCGGCGCTCTATTTCGGCTTCTGGCTGCGCGACTATCTCAGGCGCAATCGGCCGCGCATTTTCGCGGCCGATTCCATTCCGGTGGAGGTGATGCCTCCGCCCGGCTGAGCCCGCTCAGTGGGTGCGCACCACCAGCACCGAGCAATTGGCGTGGCGGACAATGCTGGTTGCGTGCGAGCCCACCAGATAGGTGGCAAGCGTCGGCCAATGCGAGCCGCAGACGATGAGATCCGCCTTCGATTCCTCGGCTTCCGCGAGCACCTCGTGGTAGACGCCGCCGGCGCGGATCGCCTTCGAGACCTTGTCAGCCGGAAGGCCGAGGCTGGCGATGATATCGCTGAGTTCCTTCTCGACGCGCGACCGCTCGCCGGTTTCAAAATCCGCCGGCACGTATTCCAGATAGGTCGAGGGGACAATCGGCATCACATAGACAAGCCGGAGATCGGCTCCCCAGCCCTGCGCCAAACCCTTGGCCTTTTCCAGCGCGGCCTTCGCCAGAGCCATGTCGCTGAGATCGACGGGAACGAGTATCTTCTTGAACATGGTTCGCCCTCTTGCTTGTGCGGCATCGTCGCCGAACACCCGAAGGCTATTTCACGGCGGGATGCCTGACCTTGCGCGACATCAAAACAGGCCCAACAAGGCGTGACAAGGTGGCATTTCAAAGGCTGTCCAAAGAAGAAACCCGATTCCACCGCCCCCGCGGCGTTTGAGGTTGACGCACAGGAGAAAAAGGCGCGAATTCGCTCAACCCCTCCTCCATTCCGTGTGAGCCATGTCCTCCGAACCCGCACTATCCGAGGATGCCGGATTTTTATCCCGCTTCCGGTCGCAGCCTGTCTATTTCCTGATGGCGCTGAATTTCATCAACTTTCTCGGCTTTGCCGGCTGGAACGTTCTTTTCAACAACTTCGCCAAGGAAGCCGCCGGTTTCACCGGCGCCGATATCGGCCTCGCGCATACGATCCGCGAAATTCCGGGCTTTCTCGCCTTCACCGCCATCATCTGGTTCCTGATGATGCGCGAGCAGCTTTTCGGCTATGTCTCGTTGATCATCCTGGCGGGCGGGCTCGCCGTGACAGGGTATTTCCCGACGCTGACAGGCCTGCTGGTCACCACCTTCATCATGTCGGTGGGCTTTCATTATTACGAGACGGTCAACCAGTCCCTCTCGCTGCAACTCTTTCCCAAGAGCGAAGCCCCGCGCCTGCTGGGGCGCGTGGCGAGCGCGGGCTCGGCGGCTTCCTTCACCGCCTATGGCGGGCTCGCCCTCCTCTGGTGGCTGGGGCTGACGCATTACGGCGTACTCTTCGCCATTATCGGCGTGTCCTGCACGCTTCTCACGCTGGCGGCCTGGAGCCTGTTCAACCGCTTCGCGGGCGAGGTGCCCCAACACAAGAAGATCATCCTGAGGAAGCGATACTGGCTCTACTACGCGCTGACGCTGATGAACGGCGCGCGACGGCAGATCTTCACGACCTTTGCCGCCTTTCTTCTCGTCGAGAAATTCGGCTTCAAGGTGCCGGATATCGCGTTGCTGCTGCTCGCCACTTCGGCGCTCAACGTGTTCGCGGCACCGCGTCTGGGCGCGCTGATCGGCCATCTCGGCGAGAGAAGGACGATCACCATCGAGAATATCTCGCTGATCGCGATTTTCTTCGGCTATGCCGCCGCGAGTGCCGGCTGGATGGCCGCGCTGCTCTTCATCGCGGATGGCGTGTTCAGTACCCTTGTCATCGCCCAGCGCACCTATATCCAGAAGATCGGCGACCCGGCCGACATGGCGCCCACCGCCGCCTGCGCCTTCACCATCAACCACATCGCCGCGGTGGTGATTCCGGTGACGTTCGGGCTGATCTGGCTCAAGAATCCGAGCTTCGTCTTCCTGCTTGGCGCGGGGATCGCCGCGACCTCGCTGGCCTTGTCCTTCCTGGTGCCCCGTCACCCGAAGCCGGGCAACGAGACGATCTTCTCGGCAAGGCAGGCACCGGCCGCGGCGGAGTGACGGGTCAGATCCGCGTCGTGAAATCGACCAGCCAATCGGGCATGGCCCGGACAAGAGCCGCTTCGGCGGCCTTGTCCCAGCCCGCGAGAATGGCGACGCCCATGGCGATGAACAGGGCCGCGAAAACCAGCTTGCCCTGGCCGGAGGAGGCAAACGCCATCAGCGCCGCCTTGCGCCGCCCAAGCGCCTCGCGCGTGCCATAAGCGAGCGCGAGCATCACACTTGCCGCGCCGAACGAGAAAAAGGCCATGGCGATAGCGGCCTGAAGCACGGTACCGGTCTGGGCAGCGAGGCCGATCGCCGCAAAGAGGCTGGGCCCCGCGCAGGGCGACCAGATCGCGCCCAACAGCAGGCCGGTGACGAATTGCCCGGCATTCCCGGAAAGGGAGAGCCTGTCGAGCGCGCCCGAAGCCCTGTCGGCAAGCGGCCCGAAACCGGTCGCGAAGGCCGCCTGCCCTTGCGGGATGAGCATCGCGAGGCCGATCGCGATCATGATGATGGCGCCGCCGAGCCGGATATTCTCCTGGCTGAGCCCGATCGCGGGACCGATCGAGGCGATCAGCGTGCCGAGCAGCGTGAAGGTCACGCTCATGCCCGCCATCAGCGCGAGCGGCCCCCATTTCCCCTCCCGCAAGGCCGTGGCAAGCACGAAGGGGATCATGGGAAGCACGCAGGGATTGAGCGTGGTCAACGCGCCCGCGAGATAGGCAAGGACAAGTGTCTGCATGGGAGGCTCCGGCTTTTCCCTTTCGAGAAAGCCGATATCCTCGTCACCCTCAATTCACAGGGGTGTGAGAAAAAATCAGGCCTGACGCGCCGGCGTGTGCACAACGAGACCGTCAAGCGCATCGCTCACCTTGATCTGACAGGAAAGCCGCGATGCGGGGCGGACATCATGGGCGAAGTCAAGCATGTCCTCTTCCATCGGCCCGGGCCGCCCCACCGTCTCGCTCCAGCTCTCGTCGACATAGACATGGCAGGTCGCGCAGGAGCAGGCGCCGCCGCATTCCGCGTCGATGCCGGGAACACCATGACGGATCGCCGTCTCCATCACGGTCGAGCCATTCTCGCCCTGAACCGTGCGACGGGTTCCGTCATGCGCGACAAAAGTGATTTCAGCCATGAATTCCTCCGCAAACAGCGCTTTGCGGGGCCATACGCTTTCAGCGCGCGCTTGGCGAGAAAAAATCGAAAGGAGCGGGAGGCGCGTCAAGCCGCGCGGCGAAAACCCTCGATCGCCGCAAGGGCTTCATGCGTGGCCGCTTCCAGCCCGGCAAGGGCCTCGGACCAGCCTGACTGCTCCACCATATTCTCGCAGGATTGTGCCGCCGCCGCGAGACGAAACGCGCCGACCGCGCGTGCAGAGCCCTTGAGCGTATGCGCGAGATCAGCGCGCGCGCGCGCATCCTGCGCTGCCTGGAGACGGGCAAGGACACTCGCCGCCTGCCCCACGAAAAGCTGGAGGATTTCCGCCTCAAGCGCCCTGTCGCCCATGGTCTGGCGCGCCAGATGAACAAGATCGATGGGGCGCTCGCGGGAGATCAGCGGCTCGTCCTGCTGTCCGATTGCGTTCATGGACATGGCTTTCCTGCCGTTGTTGCCGGAGCTTCAGGCTGGCATGGCGACCTTAATACAGCCCCAATCCAAAACCACGAAGGTCGCCCATTCCATCGACAGGGTCGCCAACCCGTTAACGACGATTTGAGATCGTTAACAGTTTATGTTTCCGTAGCTCCGTTAAAAAAGTAAACTAAGACCGAATTTGATCGACTGCCCGTGTTCCGGGCAGGTGGTGGGCCGCTCCGGAATCCGTTCCGAAGCGAGCATCAGGCAGGGGTGAACCGCGTATGGCCACGCATAAGAAGAACAAGGACGCTTCGGAAGCCGCTCTTTCGGCGATCGAGGAGGCGCTCGGTATGTCCCCTGCCGGCGAGCCCTCCAAGGCGAAGGACGGCCCGGAAACGCCGCGCCTGCCGCGCGTCGACGAAGTCGATATCTTCCGTAACGAGATCGCTCCCCCCGCAGCCGAGGCGGTGAAGGCCACCTCCGGAAGCGAGAAGGAAGCCGCCGCGCCGGAAGCCCCGATCATCAAGCCGCGCCGTCCCGGCAATGCCCAGCCCCGCGCCAGCGAGCCCGCCGCGCCGGATCTCGGCATCACCCAGCCGGCGATGCCGCCGCGTTCGCCGCGCAGCCCCGTCCTTCCCGCCAATGACGACAAGCGCGCCAATGTCGCGGAGCTGCTCGCGCCGCTCGCCGATGCAGCCCCCCGCACGCCGCTGCTGGTCGCCGCCGTCCTGTCGCTCGTCTGGCTCGCCGCGGGCGCCTTTGTCTTCTCGCGCAATGACGGCCTGCTTCTCAACGCCGAGGGCAGCCTGCGCGCTGGCTCGGAAGGCATGATCCTGCTCGCTGCCCTGGCGCTTGTCGTGCCGGTGCTCTTCCTGTTCTCGATGGCGATGCTCCAGCGCCGTTCGCGCGAGATGAAGATCTCGGCAAAGGTGATGGCGGAAGTCGCCGCCCGTCTCGCCGAGCCGGAAGTCGCCGGCACCGAGACCGTGTTCACGCTCGGTCAGGCCGTGCGCCGTGAAGTCTCCTCGATCGGCGATGGAATCGAGCGTGCCGTGGCACGTGCGGGCGAACTCGAGAATATCGTCCATGGCGAGGTAACCGCGCTCGAGCGTTCCTACGCGGACAACGAATACAAGATGCGCGCGCTGGTAAACGAGCTGGCAGCCGAGCGCGAGGCCATCATGGCCACCGCCGAGCGCATCCGCAGCACGATCGAGGTCGCGCATCAGGGCTTCTCGACCGATATTGCCAAGGCCAGTTCCTCTATCTCGCTTGCGGTGGATGAAGCAGGCGGGCGTGTTTCCTTCATGATCGGCGGCAAGCAGGACGAGATCGTCACTGCACTCGATCGGGCAGCAGACAGGCTCAACGATGTCATTGGTGTCAGGGCAGCCGAAATGGCCGACCGTATCGCCAGTGTCACGGATGAGACCACCGCCGCGCTCACCCTCGCGCGCAACGAAGTATCCACGGAACTCTCGCGCACCTCGCGCGATGTCGTCGCCGGCATCGGCAACAGCACCGCAACGCTGACCGCCTCCCTGGCGGAGCACAGCCAGGCCACCAACCAGGCCATCGCGGAAGCCGCCGAGAAAACCACCGCTGCCCTGCGCGACACCGGCACATCCATTGTCGCCGAATTCCATGATGCCAGCGCGCTGACCATCCAGTCGCTGGGCGAAGTGAGCGAAAATTCGAGTCGGACACTGCGCGAGCTGGGCGAGAACACCGCTTCCATGCTTGTCGAAGCCACCGCGGGCGCCACGCGCGCCTTCGCGGACGCTTCCGAGACCGCGACCATCCGCTTCCAGGAAATCGCCGCCGTCTCTGCGCGCGATGTCGAGGAGAGCCTCACCGTCTCTGCGGCAACCTTCCGCGAGGCGGGCAAGGCGCTCAAGGCCGAGTTCGACGAGACGGCCTCGATCGTCAACTCCGCCTTCGCGGAGAATGGTCGCTCGATCATGGAGACCGTGGGCAGCCGCGCCGTCGAGATCAACGAGACGATGCGCATCGCCTCCAGCGAGTTCATCCAGGCGATGGAAGCGCGCGGGCTGGAATCGGGCCGCCTCATCGAGGAGAAGGGCACGCGCATCGCGGAGGAGATCGCCTCGCGCGGCAGCGAGCTGGCGGAGAAGATCGTCGGCCATGCCGGCGCGCTGGAACGCTCGATCAACGAGAATGCGCGCCTCATCGAAGCCAATCTCGATGGCGGCACCGTCCGCCTGGCGGAAGTGCTCAGCCAGCAGGCGGAAAGCCTCGAGAAGAGCCTCGGCGGCGCAACGGATATCCTCGGGCAGACGCTCGAGGAGAAGGCCGGCCTCGTGGAGCGCCATCTCGATGCGGGCACCGAGCGCCTTTCCGGCCTGTTCGACGGCCATGGCAAGATGCTGGCCGGCAATCTCGAACGGGTCGTCGGCTCCATCGAGACGACGCTGCGTGAGCAGACCGAGACCCTCGAAAACAATCTCACAGAACGCGGCGTCTCGCTCGCGGAAATGCTCTCGTCGCGCATCGCGCAGGCGAACGAAGCCTTCGCCATTGCCGGCGAGAGCCTCGCCAGCCTCATCGGCGAACGGACGCAGGAAGCCAGTGCCGGTCTCAAGAGCGAGATCGACCAGCTCGGCACCGCCCTTATGGAACAGGCGAGCACGGTCACCGAGAAGCTCGCCCTTTCCGGCCGTGATGTCGTGCAGGCCATCACCTTGCAGGGCGCGCGCGTCAACGAGGCCCTCGGCGCCAATGCCAATTCTCTCGCCGAAACGGTGACGGCACGCACGGCGGGCCTCGCGGAGAAGTTCGAAGCCTTCGAACACGCCTTCGTGGGCAAGGCCGACTCGCTCGAACAGACGGTTATCACCCGTTCGGCCAGCCTTACGGAAACGCTGCAGAACCGCACCGGCGAGGTCACCTCGACCCTCGAGAGCCTGCTCAACCGCATCGAAACCGGCCTCGACGACCGCGCCCGCAAGCTCGGCGACACGCTGGCCCTGCGCACGCTGGAATTCTCCCGCGTCATCGGCGACAGCGGCACGCAACTGCTCGGCACGCTGGAGGGCAAGGTCACCGCCTTCTCCTCGCGCGTCGTCGACCCGCTCGGCGAGCATCTCGCGACCATCGAATCGAAGACCGACGCGGCGGCGGAGCGGATCGGCAACCGGCTCGACCAGAGCGCGGAAACGATCATGCTGCGCGCCGGCGAGGTCGAGCGTTCGCTCGCAACCCTCGGCCGTGATGTCGGCCAGGAAATCATTGCCCGCGCCGAGGCGCTTTCCACAAGCCTCACGACCAAATCGGACGATATCGCCCGCCTTTTCGACCAGAAGAGCGGCGGCTTCCTCGACACGATGGAAACGCGCGGCCATGCCATCGTCGCCAGCCTGGAACTGGCGACCGAGGATCTGTCGCGCCGCGTGACGACCTCGCTCACCGATCTCAACGAGGCGATCGCCAGTGGCTCGGCCTCCTCGCTCACCGGACTCGTCGAAGCCAACGACAAGCTGCGCACCGAGGTTTCCGCGCTGCTCGGCCGCCTCTCGGATGCGAACCAGCTGCTCAACTCGATCGTCGGTTCCGCGACCAAGAACCTCACCGAGGTCGAGAGCCGCATGAGCGAGCGCGTGCGCGGGCTGGAAGCCACGCTCGCCGCCATCCTCTCCGCCTCGCGCGAGGGCGCGGAAGCCCTCTCCACCAAGGTCGAGGAAATCCGCAACGCATCGGGCGATGTGCTCACCCATAGCGAGAGCATGAGCCGCGATCTCGATGCCCGCACCGGCCGTCTCCAGAGCGTCAGTGCGGACCTCGCCGCGACGCAGGACAAGGTCAATCGCCTGCTCGACGAACGCCACGCGCTGTTCGAAAAGCTGGTTTCCACGCTCGATTCCCGCTCCGAGGATATCGAATCCCTCCTGCGCTCCTTCTCGGCTCTGGTGGGTGATCAGTTCACCGAAGCCGAAGCAAAGGCACGCGAAGCAAGCACACTCGTGCATCAGAGCGCCGAAGCCGCAGCCAGCGCGATCGGTACCCAGTTCGAGCGCGTGCGCATCGAATCCGGCAAGGAGCGCGAGCGTACGGCCTCCTCGCTGCGCGCGGCCTATGAGCAGGCCAATGCCGAAATGTCGACCCTCTTCCAGCGCCAGCTCGAAGGTTTTGCCACAACGGCCGCGCAATTCCGCCAGGCTTCGCATGACGTGCTCGCGGAGTTGGAAGCCACACGGCAGGCCCTGCAATCGAGCGGGCTCGAAATCCCGCATGCCGCCCGCGAAGCCTCCGGCAATCTCAAGCGCGTGGTGACTGACCAGATCCGCGCCTTGGGCGAACTCAACGAGATCGTCTCCCGCTCGGCCCCGGCCCTTGATGTCGCCACACCGCGCCGCTCGGAAATGGACGCGCAGCGCATGAGCTTCCGGCCAGCAGAACCGGCGCCCGCGCCGGTGCCGCCTCCCGCGCCCCCGCGTGTCGAACCGCCGCGCGCCACCCGCCCGGCAGCACCGATCCAGCCCCCGCAGCAGCAGAGCCGCGCGGCCGGCGCCTCATGGCTCTCAGGGCTTCTTGAGCGCGCCTCGGATGAAGCCGCGCCCCTCCCCTCGCCGGCACGCAACGGGCGCGAGCAGGGTTCCGCCAACCGGATCGAATCGCTTGATTCCCTCTCGGTCGATATCGCGCGGATGATCGATCACGAGGCTGCGATCGAACTGTGGGATCGCTATCGCAAGGGCGAGCGCAACGTCTTCACGCGTCGGCTCTATACCCTTCAGGGGCAGGAGGCTTATGACGATATCCGCCGCCGCTATCGCCGGGATGACGAGTTCCGCAAAACGGTGGACGCCTATATCGCGCAGTTCGAGCGCCTGCTGGGCGAGGTTGCGGGCGATGACCGTGACTCCATGATCGCCCGGACCTACCTCTCCTCGGAGACCGGCAAGGTCTATACGATGCTGGCGCACGCCGCCGGGCGCTTCGATTGATTTATCCCGAGGCGTGACAAGTGATGAAAAGGCGGCTTCAGGCCGCCTTTTTTTGTCATCGGAAACGGCATGTCATCTGCACGAAAAACGCATCGATTCGGAGACGAAACCGTTGCACGCAAATTGATTCAAGAATGATATGCAACTATAAGTTGCATATGCAGTTTTTGTGATCCCCAGAGATTTTGATTCAATCTGGCCGCCTACGGGTAAAAACGCCGGGAAGCTCAGAGATTGATTCGGGAACGAAACGCAACCATATGTTGCAACTTGCTTTTCTCGAAATCTGCTCCAAACGGCAAAAAGCAGCTTAGATCCGCGCTGAGACCCACTTGACGATATCGCGCATCAGAGCCTGATTGGCGAGATCGAGGGCGGCGACAGCGCTCCCGCCGGCGGGAACGCGGCTGGTGAAAACATGCCCCGCGAGAATGCGCCCGGAGCGATCATTGACGATCTTGACCGAGATTTCCGCGAGCGCCTCACCACTGGCCTCATCGATACCGAAAGCGCGGATCTCGGAGTTGATCTGCGCGACAGGCAACAGCCGGTCGCCTGGCCTTCCCACCGCCTGAATGCGGCTCGCATTCTCGAAGGTCTGGATCAGGCGAACCTGAAACAGCTTGGGCAGGCGATCCGAGAGCTGGACATCCGGCAGATAGGCGATGCCGCCGCCCCGGGTCATCACAACCACCCGGTTTGAATCCAGCGCTTGCAGCGCCTGCGGCTCGGCGATCACGATCAGCCCCTTGCCGCGCCCGGAGGTGATGCCGTCGCGCGGGGCCGCGAGATCATAGGTCGCCGGCGCCGCACCGGAGCTGCATCCGCCCAGCGCGAAAGCGCCGCCAAGGCCCAGCCCCGCCAGAACGCTCCGGCGCGACAAAGCCGCCGGGGAGGCTCGTTCATTGGACATCTCGAAACCCATCATGAAACCCTATTGCCGGTATTCCGGGATATTGGAACGCCCGCCGAAGAGCAACTGCTGCGGGTTGCGCTCGAGCGAGCGGACGGCGCGGGAAAGATCGCCAACCGCCTTGCGTGATTCAGCCGCGAGCGCCTCGATATCGCGCAAACCCGGCCCGGTGAAGCGGTTGATGCCCGCGGTGATCTCGCCTGTGCGCTTGTCGAGATTGGCGGCAAGCGTACGGATCGCCTTCGCGGTCTCGGCGATCTCGTTCATCATGCCCGCAGCCTGCCCGTCCTGACCGCCGCCGAAGAATTTCTCCGCGCCGATCATCACATTGTCGAGCCGGTTGGCGGATTGCGAAACCTTGTCGGTAATGCGCGAGATTTCCTGGAACGTCTCGTCAAGGGATTGCGCATTGCGCCCGAGCACATCGGCGAATTTCTGCGCGCCATCGAGCGCGCGATCAACCTTGTCTGTATCGATGGCCTTGGCGACGCGCGTGATCTCCTCCAGCGCACCGTCAAGTTTCGCAGCGCTGGTATTGAGGTTCTTCGCGAGCTGGGCAACATCCTTCAGCATGTCGGAAACCGCCAGCTTGTTGTTGCCGAGCGCCTCCGAAAAATCGGCGATGTTCTTCACCGCCCGTTCCACGTCCTTCGGTTCCACTGCCTTGACCAGCGCCTCAGCCTGATCGGTGAAGCGTTCGAGACGGGCCGAAAGCGAGGCCACCTTTTGGCTCATCTCGCCGGCATTGGAGAGGAAGGAGGCGACGCCCGAGGAATTATCCGCCAGGGCCTTCGAGAAAGTCTCGGCATTGCGCATCGTCGCCACGAAGGAGCCTTCGGATTGCGCGAGCGCGGTATCGGCACGGGTCAGCACCGCATCGATCTTCCCGGAAAGGCGCTGGATGGTCTCGAGAATGTCCTGATAATCCGAGCGGTCCGCCTGGATGATCGCCCCCTTGGAATCGCTCGATACGAGGTCCGGCGCGCGCGCCTCGCCGCCCGTAAGCTGCACCGAAGCAACGCCGGTCAGGCCCTGATATTCGAGGCGGGCGCGCGTATCGGTTTTCATCGGCGTGGTCTTGTCCACCTCGATCGTGGCGACCACCTTGCCGGGATCGGATTCAAGAATGCCGACCGACATGACCTCGCCGACCCGAAGGCCGTTGAAGCGTACCGTCGACCCCTTGGAGAGCCCCGAAACGGAACCGACGAAAACAAGGCGGTAAGCCCGCCTCTCGCCGGTCTCGCCACTGCGCTTGAACCAATAGACGAAGCCGAAGGCCCCCGCGATCACGGCGAGCGTGAAAAGGCCGACAAGAGCGTAATTCGCGCGGTTTTCCATCCGAACTCCTCCCCGCTCACCCTTTGGCCGCAGCCGATGCGGTGTGAACGTGGCTCGCCCGCGCGCGCGGGCCGTTGAAATAAGCCTGAAGCCAAGGGTGCTTCTGCTGCTTCAATTCGTCCAGCGGTCCTTCGTGAAGCACCTTGCCGTCGCCGAGCGCCGCGATGCGATCGCAGATCCCCGCGAGACTGTCGAGATCGTGGGTTACCATGAAAACCGTGAGGCCCAAAGTCTTCTGCAAGGTCGCGATCAATTCGTCGAAATCCGCCGCGCCGATCGGATCGAGGCCGGAAGTCGGCTCGTCGAGGAAGACGATCTCGGGGTCCAGCGCCAGCGCACGCGCAAGCGCCACACGCTTGATCATGCCGCCTGACAGCTCGGAAGGCATGCGCTCGGCCGCTTCCGGCTTGAGCCCGACGAGCCGCAGCTTCACCATCGCCATTTCGTCAAGCAGTTCCTCGGAGAGATGAAGGTACTCGCGCATCGGGAACTGGATGTTCTGCTTCACGGTGAGGGAAGAAAACAGCGCACCATGCTGGAAAAGGATGCCCCAGCGTTTCTCGATCAGCCGACGCTTCTCGGGGCTGAGCCGGGCCATGTCATGCCCGAAAACGCGGATGCTGCCCCGCCGCTGCTGGATCAACCCGATAATGGTGCGAAGCAGCACCGATTTGCCGGTTCCCGAGGCGCCGACCACGCCCAGGATCTCGCCGCGACGGACATCCAGCGACAGACCATCCATGATCAGCCGCTCGCCGAATCCCACAGCGAGATCGCGCACCTCGATAATCGGGCGCGCGGTCTGCCTGTCGGGGAAATCCTCGTCGTGTTCCGCCATCAGCGCCCGCCTCAATAATTGATCGCCGCGAAGAACATCGCGAAAAGCCCGTCGACGACGATCACCACGAAGATCGCCTTCACCACCGAGGCCGTGGTATGCGTGCCGAGGCTTTCAGCGCTGCCGCGCACGGCAAAACCCTCGATACAGGCGATGATTCCGATGACGAGCGCCATGAAAGGCGCCTTGATCATGCCGACAAGAAACGTATTGAGCCCGATCGCTCCCTGCAGGCGGCTGAAAAACACCTCGGTGCTCACCCCGCCATAGAAGAAGGCTACGACGGCACCGCCGGCTATACCCGCCATCGCGGAAATGAAGGTGAGCAGCGGCAGGCCGATGATCAGCGCGAGAATTCGCGGCATGACCAGCACCTCGATAGGATCAAGCCCCATCGTCTCGAGCGCGTCGACTTCCTCGCGCATTTTCATCGAGCCCAGCTCCGCCGTGAAGGAAGAGCCAGAACGCCCGGCGATCATGATCGAGGTGAGCAGAACCGCGAGTTCGCGCAGCACAAGGATGCCGAGTAGATCCGCCACGAAATGCACCGTTCCGAAGGTGCGGAGCTGGAAAATCGATTGCTGGGCGATAATCGCCCCGACAAGGAAGGAAATAAGCACGATGATCGGCACGCCGCGCAAGGCGACACGCTCTAGCTGAGTGACGAGCGAGGGAAGGCGCAGCCTTGTCCGGCCTGTCAGCAGCCGCCCCAACGCGACAACGACCGCTCCGAAAAACGCGACCCCGCTCGCAAGATCTCGGCCCGCATTGACGACTGCCTCGCCGATATCCGCCAGCATGTGGTAGGCGCCGCCGGTATCAGGCCGCGCGGGTGGCGCCTTGGGCGTGTAGGAGGCTTCGTCAATCAGCATCTGGCGCGAGGAATCGAGCCCGGCCAGCACGACCTCCCGATTTGGCGCCGCAAGACCGTTGCGCAACTTGTGGATGATATAGGCGCCGAGCGTATCCAGCCCGCTGACCTCGCTGCATTCCAGCGTAACCCGGCCAGGCGGGAGCGAATCGCGTTCGGCGAAAACGCCGTCGATCAGTTTTTCGAGATCCTGCGCATGTTCGGCATTCCAGGTGCCGGTGAGGGAAAATCCCTCCGCAGATCTGTCGTGCCGGATTGCCTTCGGTGTCGCCATCTTGTCCCGGAAACGGGGCCGGAGCTTTCATCCGCCTCGCCAACCCGGATTAGCACCCGCGAGCCGCCGGCGTCAAGCGTAGTGGAGGGAGGCATCAGCGCCTTCCACATCCAGGCGCAGAAATCAGCAACCGAAACGTGCATTCTAACAAAGTCTTAACCCAATTCCGGCAGTTTCATATCTGGTTCGCCAGTCATGCGCGCGAGGTTTTCTGTATGTCTTCGATGATCGTCAAACCACCGGATGACGAACACGCCTATGAGCAGATCGAAGCTGCCGTGATGGAAACCAATCGTGGCCGCTGGTTTCTGGCCGAATATGCGCGCCGGAACCGGCAGGCCGACACGGTCAGCGTGCTCGATGCGATCGATCGTCTCCAGCGCAGCATGAGCAAGCGCGGCGGCGGCCAGGATGCCCTCGTCGAGGATATCGTCGAAATGGCGCGCGCGATTTCACGCGCCGAGCGCGAAATCCGGGAGATCCAGCCCGATGGCGCAACCTCCCTGCAGGTCGTGTCCGCCTCGGACGAGCTGACCAGCGTCGTCGCCATGACGGAACACGCCACCTCCAACATCCTTTCCGCCGCGGAGCGCGTGCAGGAATATGCCTGGACCATGCGTGAGCAGGCCGGCAACGAAGCAGATTGCGAGAAGCTCGATGCCTGCGCGACGGAAATCTACACGGCATGCGGCTTTCAGGATCTCACCGCGCATCGCATCCGCAAGGTGGTCGAAGCGGTCAAGTTCATCGATGAGCGGCTGAAAGCGATTCTCGATTCGCTCGGCCTCGCGGAAGAGTTCCATGCCGACGAGCGGATGATCGCCGAGAACGACGTCAAGCCTGTCCGCAAGTCGGCTTCGGATATCTGGCTTGGCGAGGCGCATCAGGCGGAAATCGACGAAACGTTCGATTTCTTCGTTCCTGCCGCCGTCGAGCATCACGAGCCGACCATGGTCGGCGCGGATCTGCTCGAACTTGAGGCCGAAGCTCCGGTTGCCGAGGAAGCACCGGCAAGCCTGCCCGAAACCCCTTACGACGCGCTTTCGACGGAAGAAAAGCTTCGCGCCTTCCGCTGAAGCATCCCGTCAGGCCGCGATGCGCCGTTCCGCCATGCAATGGCGGATATTGGCGATGAACTGGCCGACGCTTGCCTGCCAGGTGAAATGACGGGCATGGGCGACGCAATCAGCACGTGAAAACGTCATGGCGCCGCGAATGGCCGCCGCCAAATCCAGGTCAAGCATGCCGACAGGCGCCTTACCGACAACATCGAGCGGCCCCGTGACCGGGAAAGCCGCGATCGGCAATCCCGAGGCCAGCGCCTCGATCAGCACGATTCCGAACGTATCGGTCAGGCTCGGAAAGACGAAGACATCGGCCGAAGCATAGATCCGCGCGAGCGCTTCCCCCTCCTTCAGCCCCAGAAAACACGCCTCGGGAAAGCGGGCTTCAAGCTCCGCCTTCGCCGGACCATCGCCCACAAGGACCTTGGTTCCCGGAACATCGAGCGACAGGAAGGCCTCAAGGTTTTTCTCAACCGCGATCCGCCCGACATAGAGCATGACCGGGCCGGCAAGGCCGGTCTCCTCCCGGCGCGCGGGCGTGTAGAGGCGCGTGTCGACTCCCCTTGTCCAGCGCATGAGGCGCTTGAACCCACGCCCGGCGAGTTCCGCCTCCAGGCTGGCCGTCGAGACGAAGATCCCGTTCCCGGCATTGTGGAAACGCCGCAGGGCCGCATAGGACCAGCTCTCCGGCACCGGCAGGCGGGCGGAGACATATTCGGGAAAGCGGGTGTGATAGCTCGTCGTGAAGGCCAGGCCGCTGCGCAGGCAATGCCGCCGCGCGAGAATGCCGAGCGGTCCTTCAGTCGCGATATGGATATGGTGAGGCCGCGCCGCTGCGAGCCGCGACGACACTTTTCCCGGCAGCGCCATCGACATGCGGATCTCGGGATAGGTTGGCAGCGCGAATGTGCGAAAGCCCTCCGGCGTCAGGAAGTCGATGGCTGCGTTAAACTGCCCGGCTTCGCGCCCAAGCGCTTCAAGCGAGCGAACCACGCCATTGATCTGCGGTTTCCACGCATCGGAGACGACGAGAATGCGCAATTGTGCGCCGCCCCCGTCATCCGGCTTCATCGTGGCGGGCCTCACTCCGCCGCCTCGATCAAGGGCAGCGGCAATGGCAGCAATTCCCCCGTCCGGCGATGCCAGTGGAGCAGCTCCAGCTTTCCGTCGAAATGCTCGATCAGCCCCGTGCAGCTTTCGACCCAATCGCCGGTATTGGCATAGCCGATGCCGAGCCTGTCATGCAGGGCAGGCGAATGGATATGCCCGCAGATGATGCCGTCCACCTGCATCCGCCGGGCCTCGCCCTGAAGAACCTCCTCGAAGCGCCCGACGAAATTCACCGCGTTCTTCACGCGCTGCTTGGCCCAGGAGGAAAGCGACCAATAGGAAAAGCCGAGCTTGCGCCGGACCAGGTTGAGCCAGGTATTGAGCCAGAGCGCGAAGGTGTAGGCGCCGTCACCAAGGCTCGCGAGCCATTTGGCATGGCGCACGACAAGATCGAACTGGTCGCCGTGCAGGACGAGATAGCGCCTGCCATCCGCCGCGACATGGATGCAGCGGTCGATGATCTCGATCCCGCCGAAGCGTGTTCCGCAATAGTCGCGCAGGAATTCGTCGTGATTACCGGGCAGGTAGATGATCCGCGCCCCCTTGCGCACCTTACGCAAAAGCTTCTGGACCACATCGTTATGCGCCTGCGGCCAGTGCCAGCGCGCCTTGAGGCGCCAGCCATCGACAATATCGCCGACGAGATAGATCGTATCGGAATCATAGGCTCTCAGGAAATCGAGCAGGGATTCCGCCTGACATCCGCGCGTTCCCAGATGGATATCGGAGATGAACATCGTGCGGACGCGGATGGGCTGTTCGTCGCGCATAGGAACCTCCTCGCCTGCCCGTTTCCCATGGATATCCCGGCTTGGGGCAGGCGACGCCTAGCCCGCGTGGGTGACAACGGCATGACAAGATGACAATCGAAGCGGATAAGCATTGCAGCCGTGCGCGGCGCGGCTATTCTCCCCCGATGCCCGATCCTGATCCGCACGCTGTCCTGCCGCCCTCCGCACCCGCCATGCAGGAGCCTGCTCCCGACGCACGGCCCTTTCTGGGTATCCTTTTCAAGCTTGCCTCGGTTTTCGCCTTTTCCTTCATGGGCGCGGTGGTGAAGATTCTGGAGGTGATCCCCGGCCCGCCGGGTGGCTATCCGGTCGGCCAGGTCGTGTTCGCCCGCTCGTTTTTCGCGCTGATCCCTGTTTTCGTTTGGCTGGCGCTGGTTGGCAGGCTCAACACCGCCTTCGCCACCACCAACCGCATGGGGCATATCAAACGCGGGCTCATCGGCTCTGCCGGCATGTTCTTCGGTTTCGCCGGGCTGGCCGCGCTGCCGCTGGCGGATGCGACGGCGATTTCCTTCGCCGCGCCGCTTTTCTCGGTCGTGCTGGCTGCCTTGCTCCTGGGCGAAGTAGTCCGCCTCTATCGCTGGAGCGCGGTGCTGATCGGCTTTTGCGGCGTGATCGTGATGCTCTGGCCGCATCTTTCGGCCGAAGCGCTGTTGCTTTCCGATTCCGATACGCGGGCGCGCGGTGCGTTTTTCTGCCTTGCCGGCGCCATCTGCGCCGCCTTCGCGATGATCGAGGTGAGAAAACTCACCGCCACCGAGACCACCGCTTCCATCGTCACGCATTTCTCGTTGATCACCACCACTTTCGGCATGATCTCGGTGCTGGGCGGCGCGTTCGATCCACGCTGGGCCTGGGTCTCGCCCGGCCTCTGGCCGGCGATCCTGCTTCTTCTGATCGGCGTTCTCGGCGGGTTCGGACAGATTTTCCTCACGGAAGCCTATCGCCGCGCGCCGGCCTCCCTCATCGCGCCGTTCGATTATACCGCGATGATCTTCTCGATCGCCTGGGGCTATTTCCTGTTCTCCAAGATTCCCGAAAGCGCCGTGCTGATCGGCGCCACGATCGTCTCGGCAGCGGGAATTTTCGTCATCCTGCGCGAGCGCAAGCTCGGGATCGACCGCGCCAAGCAGAGCGAAGCCTCCGCGCAAAGGGCCGTGTAGCCGCGCGGCTTGCTTTCATCGGGGGCATGGTTTAGCTCACAAAAGAAGCTTGGGGTGCCCTCCTCTTCCGGGAGCGCTGAGAGGCAAGATGCCAACCCATTGAACCTGATCCGGGTCGTTCCGGCGGAGGAAAGCTTGTCCGATGACAGAACCAGCATTGCCGCATCCCGATAACGTCGCGGATGCCGCGCGCCAAAATCTGGCCGAACGGATCGCGGCGAACCTCGCCCGGCTTCGCGCCGAACATCCGAGAATCCATGCGATTACCGGGCCGATCGCATATACAATCACCGCGAACGGGCTGATCGCGCTGGGCGCCAACCCTACCCTGACCGCCAACATGGAAGAATGCGCGGCCTTCATCCACGCGTCGTCGGCGCTCCTGCTCAATTTCGGCATGATGGACAAGGAACGTTTCGCCGTCATTCCGCATGCCGCCGACATCGCGGCCAAGGCGGGCAAGCCGTTCGTGCTCGATCCGGCCTTCGCCGATACAAGCCCCGCCCGTCATGCACTGGCGCGACAGGTTCTCGCGCACGCCCCCTTCATCATGAAGCCGAACCGGCAGGAGGCGGAAGCGTTTTCGTGCTTCGTACCCGAGAGCACCGCCCTGCTCGTGACCGGCGCGCAGGACCATGTACGGCTCGGCACGCGCGAAGCCAAACTCGCCAACGGACATCCGTATCTGGGCATGATGACCGCCACCGGCTGCCTGCTGGGTGCGATCCTCGCGGCGATGGCAAGCGTCGAGAGTGATCCGTTCCATGCCGCGATCTCCGGCGTTTCGATCCTCAACATCGCCGCCGAGATCGCCGCCGCCGAGGCGCAAGGCCCCGGCACTTTCGCGGTACGCCTGATCGACGCCCTTGCCGCGCTCGATGAACACACGATCGAAGCGCGGTTGAATGTGATCCACCTGCATGAAAGGGGAGAATGATGCACACTTTCCCGCATGATCGCCGGCGACACCTTCGTCGCCTGGAACGGGCCAGAAATACTCTGCAAGAGAGTGCGATCGCGCTCACCATCGCCGGTTCGGATTCCAGCGGCGGCGCCGGGATTCAGGCCGATCTGAAAACCTTTTCCGCCCTTGGCGTCTATGGCGCGAGCGTCATCACCGCGCTGACGGCCCAGAACACGCAAGGCGTGCAGGATGTGCATGCCGTACCGCCGGATTTCGTCGCGGCGCAGATGAGGAGCGTCCTTGCCGATCTTGATATCCGCGCGGTGAAGATCGGCATGCTCGCCAATGCCGCAATCGTCGCCGCCGTGGCGGAAGGGCTCGCGGATTTCAAAGGCCCGGTGGTTCTCGATCCGGTCATGGTGGCGACCAGCGGCGATCCGCTGATCGATGCGCAGGCCGTCGAGACGCTGCGCGCACGCCTCCTGCCCCGCGCCGACCTCATTACCCCCAACCTGCCGGAAGCGGCGCAACTCGCCGACCGACCAATCGCCCGAAACGAAGGCGAGATGGAAGCACAGGCGCACGTGATCCTCCAGCTCGGCGCGAAGGCCGTGCTGGTCAAGGGCGGGCATTCGGAAGGGCCGGAAGCCGTGGATCTGCTGGTCACACCGGGGGGAAGCTTGCGTCTTCGTGCATCGCGCATCGTGACGAAAAACACGCATGGCACCGGCTGCACACTCTCCTCGGCCATCGCGGCGGAGCTTGCGAAAGGAGCGGCCCTGCCTGCCGCCTGCCATGCCGCGAAAGCCTATCTTCATGGGGCGATCGCCGCCTCGGAACGGTTGGAAATCGGCCAGGGGCATGGTCCCGTGCATCATTTCCACGCTTACTGGTAAGCCAGGGAGGTTCCGATGTTCTTGTTTTCCCGTCGCACCGCGCTGGCCGTTTCCGCCGGAACCCTCGCCATGCCGGCTGTCCACGCGCAGACACGTCTCCAATGGCGCATGGCGACATCCTGGCCCAAGAACCTGCCGGGACCGGGCATCGCCGCCGCCCATATCGCCAAGCGGGTCGGCGAGCTTTCCGGCGGACGTTTCGAAATCCAGCTTTTCGGCGCGGGTGAGATCGTCCCGGCGCTTCAGGTGCTCGATGCCGTCGGCACCGGCACGGTGGAGCTTGGCCATTCCACCCCGCTCTATTGGCAGGGGAAGATGCCGGAAGCGAATGTCTTCACCACCCTGCCTTTCGGCTCCTATGCGCTCGAACATCAGAGCTGGCTTGAGCGCGGCGGCGGGCAGGCGCTGTGGGACGAACTTTATCGCCCCTTCGGCGCCAAGCCGCTGCTCGCCGGCAATACCGGCCCTTCCATGGCCGGCTGGTTCAAGCAGGAGATCAAATCCCTTACCGATATGAAGGGAATCAAGATCCGCGTGCAGGGTCTAGGCGGCGAGGTCTGGCAGCGGCTGGGCGCGGTGCCGCTCTCCATCGCGCCCGGCGATCTGCTCATCGCGCTTTCGAGCGGCACGATCGACGCAGCCGAATTTCTCGCGCCCGCGAATGACCTGCCCCTCGGGCTTTACAAGCCCGCGCCCTATTATTACGCGCCGGGCTTCAACAAACCCAATGGCCCCGCCGAACTCATCGTGCATCTCGCCGCCTGGGAGAAGCTTCCGGCGGAATGGCGCGCGATCCTCGAGGTCGCGGGCATCGAGGCCCATGCACGCGGGCTGACGGAGGCCCAAAGCGAGAATTCCGGCGCGCTCGTTCGCCTCGTTCGCGATCATCAGGTGCAGTTGCGGCGCATACCGACGGATGTCCTTGCCGGCGCACGACGCGAGGCCCGCAATCTCATCGAGGATCGGATCGGCGCAAGCGCCATCGGGCAACGCATCCTCAACTCGCTGCGCGCATCGCAAAGCGGCGGTCGCCTGTGGCGGCAGGTGACGCTCGCCGACGCGATGAGCCTTTCGGAATAGCCCGATTGAACCAGGATGCGTTTTCGGCGGCGAACCGGAAGCCACTTCGCCGGAAAACGCTATTGCTCTTCCTTGACGCGTTTTCGGCGGCGAACCGGAAACCACTTCGCCGGAAAACGCTATTGAGATCGCTATTCCTTGGGCGCAAGCGCGACGTGCATCCCGTCATGGACCGCGCGATCCCAGATGATCTGGCACGAAAGGCGCGATTGCGGCTGATAGGTGAGCAGATGGTCGAGCTGGTAGCTCTCCTCCTCGCTCGGCTCGGCAAGGCGTGCCATGTCCCCCGGTTCGACATAGACATGGCATGTCCCGCAAGCCGCTGCGCCACCGCAAATCGCGGGGATGTCGAAGCCGAAATCGCGGATGATCTCCATCATCCTGTAGCCAGCGAGTCCCGGCAGGCGATGTAGCCCCCCCTCGCGGTCAAGCAGCGTGAAACTGCCATCGGCAAGCGTGGGATCAAAGCCTTCAACTGGCACGGCGTGGGAAAAGTCGGAGGAGGCGTGGCCGGTGGCCAGATCCTCGGAGCCGGATAGTTCAACAGCGCTCATGGGTCGCATTCCTTCAGGTTACCTCCCGATAGCCGAAAATCTTGCATCGCGCCATGCACTGGGGCAAAGCTAGTACTGTTAAGGCGCCATGCGTTCGCGCCACGCAGATCCGACTGGAAAATCGATGCAGGAAAAGGAAAAGCCGCGCGAAATGGAAGCCGGTGCCGCAGCGCTTTCGGGCCAGCTGGGCAAGACGATCCAGCGGCTGAGGAAGGCTTACAATCTTTCGCTCTCCGAACTGGCGGAACAATCCGGCGTCGCCAAATCGATCATCAGCCAGATCGAGCGTAACGAGACCAACCCGACGCTCGCCACGATCTGGCGGCTTTCCCAGGCGCTCGATGTCTCGATCGAGCGTTTCCTTGTCTCCTCGGACGAGGAACCCTTCATCGAGAAATCCTCGCGCGGGGATACCCCGATCCTCGTCTCGGATGACGGCAAGCTGCGCCTCGCGATCATCGGCTGGCTGAAAACCGTGGAATGGCTGCAATGGTACGATTTGCAGGCGGAGCCGGGCGGCGTGCTCGATTCGGATGCGCATCAGCGCGGGTCGGTGGAAAACCTCTCGGTGATCAAGGGCACGTTCGAGGTCGAGGTCGGTGGGGGCGTCGAAACAGCACGCGCCGGTGAAAGCCTGCGCTATCGCTGCGACCGTCAGCATATCATCCGCTGCATCGGCGATGAACCCGGCCACGCGACCATGGTGGTAATCCTCAAGGCCGCCGTCATGGAATAAGGGGCTATGCCCCTTACTTTCCCGCCGGCTTCCTGGTCTCAAGCGGCGCCAGCTCGACCAGATAGCGCGCCATCGCGGCGCGGTCGGCATCCGGTAGCTCCGCCATGTTCTTGATGACGGAGGCCATGGACCCGCCGGCGGAGGTGAAACCCGGCGTCTCTCCGGTCTTCAGGAAATCCGCCATCTGGCCTTTCGACCAGCCGCCGAGCCCATCCTTGTGCGGCGTGATGTTCGGCACGAAACTCTTGCCCTCGGGGTCCATGCCGCCGGCATAGCGCCTTGCCGTCACGATCCCGCCCAGCGGGTTGCGCGGCGAATGACATTCCGCGCAATGGCCCGCGCCCTCGACAAGATAAGCGCCGCGGTTCCATTCCGCATCCTTCGTGGGATCGGCCGCGAAAAGCCTGCCATCGAGATGCAGCAGCTTCCAGCCGCCAAGCAGCCGGCGGATATTGAACGGGAAGCCGACCTCGTGATCGCGCGCGCGGCCCTCGACCGGCGGCAAGGTCTTGATGAAGGCGAACATATCAGCGAGATCCTTCGCCTTCATCCGCTGATACGAGGAATAGGGGAAAGCAGGGTAATAATGACGACCGTCCGGCGAGACCCCCTCACGCATGGCGGTGACAAAGGATTCCACGCTCCAGGCGCCGATTCCATCGCGCGGATGAGGCGAGATGTTCGGCGTGTGGAACGTTCCGAAGGGCGAATGCATCGCGAGTCCACCGCCGAGCTTCAGGCGGTCGCCCTGCCCCGGCGTGGCGTGGCAGGAGGCGCAACCGCCCGCGAAGAACATGGTGCGGCCATTGGCCAGATCGATCTCGCCAGAGGCTGCCGGCGCGCTTGCGAACCACAGGCGCTGAACCGCCGGCTCCGTGACAAGCCAGAAGCCGGCCAGCCCCAGAATGGCCAGAGCCGCAAGCCTCCCGATCCATTTTGCCATATCCCGCTCCTTCATCAATCGCCCTGAACGGGAAAAGGGCATGCCGGTCCACCCGCCATGCCCGGATCATTCCGCCCGGTAGCGGCAGAGCTTACTTCGCGCGGAAATCGGTATGGCAGCCACCGCAATTGGCGAAAACCTTGCCGGCTTCCGCCTTGAAGCTGGCTTCGTCCTTGATCGCGGCGAGCGCGGTGTTGGCATCCGCTTCGAGCTTGGCGAAGAGGCCATCGAACTTGGCTTTGTTATCCCAGATAGCGGGCAGCGCCTTGGTGTCGCCGGTCTTGGATTCGGCGGGGTAGAGCGCGACGCTGGCCTTCGCGGATTTGGCCAGGGTTTCAAGCCCGGTCTTGACCTTCGCGAGATCGAAGGCTTCCTCGCCCTTCATCATCTTGCTGATCGAGCCGGCCGCGCCGCCCATCGCCTTCATTTCAGCCTTGCGCTGGTCAATGACGTTGGACTGGGCGAGCACGGCGCCCGCGCCGAAAGCCAGAAAGGTTGCAAGAACGGTGATACGGCGCATGGAATTTCCTCTTCTCAGTTCCGGCAAAACGCGGCGCGAACTTTCGTCACGCAGCAAGTGGACCGGCAAGGTCGCGGCAAGAGTGGAATTTGTCCAGCCAGGAAATCTTGCAGAAACGCAAAACAGAAGCGCAATCACTGTTTTGTGATCGCACCCACGCATGAAACACTCAGCTTCGCAGCGCCTGCCAGATCGCCTGCGCATTCGCCGGCATGTCGATATGGCGAATTCCCTTGGCGCGACGAAGGCAATCCACCAGCGCATTCATCACCGCAGGCGCGGCGCCGATCGTACCGGCCTCGCCCGCCCCCTTCACGCCGAGCGCGTTGGTCACGCATGGCACGTTGCGCGTCTCGAAGGTGAAATCCGGCATGTCGTCGGCGCGCGGCATCGCGTAATCGAGGAAGCTGGCGGTAAGCAGCTGCCCGCTCTCATCCATCACATAGCGCTCGACCAGCGCCTGGCCGATTCCCTGCGCCGCGCCGCCATGGATCTGCCCGGCGAGGAGCAGCGGATTGAGCGTGACACCGAAATCGTCGACGATCGCATAATTGACGATGCGGCTCTCCCCGGTTTCCGGGTCGATCTCCATCTCGCAGACATGCGTGCCGTTCGGATAGGTCGCCTCCGGCGGCTTGAACTCCGCCTTGGTCGAAAGCATCGCGGGCTTCGCGCCCGGCAACATGGCAATCTCGCTGAAGGTCAATGCGCGGTCGGTGCCGGCAATGCGCACGCGCCCTTCCGCAATCTCCAGATCCCCCGTACCGGCTTCAAGCGCTTCGGCGGCGAGAGTCTTGAGGTTGGTCGCCAGCAGTTCCGCCGCCTTGGCAACGCCCGCGCCGCCCACGGGGATGGAGCGCGACCCGCCCGTGCCGCTCCCGGTCGGCGTCTCGCGCGTATCCCCCTGCAACACCCGGATCTTGTCGAGCGGCAGGTCGAGATGTTGCGAGACAAGCTGGGCATAGGCGGTTTCATGCCCCTGCCCGTTGGATTGCGTGCCGATGCGCACGGTGGCGCTACCATCCTTCTCAAGCGTGACATAGCCCGGCTCGGCCGAGCCGCCGCCACAAGCCTCGATATAGACGCCCAAACCGATACCGCGCAGCTTACCTGCCTTCTTCGCCGCCTTGAGACGCGCGGGAAAGCCTTTCCAATCCGCGATCTCCATGGCGCGTTCCATATGCGCGGCGAATTCACCGGAATCATAGACGCGCCCGGTGGCCGTCTTGTACGGCATCTTCTTCGGCTTGATGAGGTTCATCTTCCTCAGCTTGATCCGATCCATGCCGATCTCGTCGGCAATGAAATCGACCAGCCTCTCAACCGTGTACGCGGCCTCGGGCCGCCCGGCGCCACGATAGGCATCGACCGGCACCGAATGCGTGTAGATGCCGCGCAACCGCGTATAACCCACGGGAATGTCGTAACACCCGGTCAGCATCGTGGAACCGATCCACGGAATGAACGGGGCGTATTGCGACAGATAGGCGCCCATATCCGCATCCAGCGTCACCCGCATCGCGAGGAAGCGCCCTTTTTCGTCCAGCGCCATTTCCGCGCGGGTGCGGTTGTCGCGCCCATGCGTGCAGGCGACGAAATGCTCGGAACGGTCCGACACCCAGCGCACCGGCTTGCCGAGCGTCTGGGCGGCCAAAGTCGCGAGGGGATATTCGCGATACATGAAGCTCTTGGTGCCGAAACCACCGCCGACATCGGGGGTGACGACCCTCACCTTCGCAGGATCGACCTTGAAGATCGCCTTCGCGAGCGTATCGCGCAGGCCATGGCTGCCCTGGCTGCCCAGCGTGAGCGTGATATTCTCGCCCTTGACCTCGGCGACGACCGATCGCGCCTCCATGTAATTGGGCACGATGCGGTTATTGACGAGATCGAGCGAAACCACCCGGTGCGCTTTCGCGAAAACCGCCTCGGTCTTCTCGCGATCACCGAGAATCGTATCGAAGGCGATATTGCCCGGCACATTGGCGTGAATTGCCGGCGCCCCGGAAGCCAGAGCCGCCACCATCGTAGGCAGGGCCTTTTCCGGCTTCCAGACAATCTCGATCGCCTCCGCCGCGTCGCGCGCCTGTTCGAGTGTCTGCGCAACCACAAAGGCAACTGCTTCGCCAAGATGGCGCACGCGGTCCTTTGGCAGCACGGGATAGGCCGTGGGCACCATCGGCGAACCATCGCCGTTTTTGAGCGGTGCCTGACAGGGCAGATCGCCCAGATGCGCCGTTTCCGCATGCGTCAGGATCAAGGCGACACCTGGCATGGCGCGCGCATGCGCAAGGTTCTTGAAGGAAAATGTCGCACTGGCGTGGGGAGAGCGCAGCACATAGGCGCGCAATTCGCCCTTGGCGCGATAATCGGTCGCGTATTGTCCCTGCCCGGTGATGAAACGCTGATCTTCCACGCGCGTGAGCGCCTGGCCCATGCCGAATTTCATTGGACGCATGTGATGCTCGCTGGTTGAAAGCCGAGAGAAGAGAGCCCCGGAGATGGAAAACTCCAGAACCCGCGCGGAAACCGTTCCGCCGTTGCGGGAATGATAACCCCGCGATGCAAGGTTTCAACCCGCAAGCGCCCCTTGCCCGGACAAATATCCGGTTTCAGCGCTCGACCGGCTCGCCGGCCATCAGCCAATCCTTGAAGCCGCCGCGGTAATGCGCGTCAATCGCGACACCCGCAGAGCGCGCGAGCATCGCCGCCTGCATGGAGCGGACGCCCGCAGCGCAGGAAAGAACGGTTCTTTTGCCTTCATCCATCGGCAGGCGTCGGGGATCGAAGGCGGAAAGCGGCATATTGATCGCCCCTGGAATATGGCCCGCCGCGTATTCGTGCGGTTCGCGCACATCGACGACCAGCATGGTCCCGGCAGCAAGGCCCGATTTGATATCGTCGCGGGCTAGATCCGTGATCATTGGGATTACCTCAACTCAAGACTCTCACGAGCCATAATGACAGGGCCGGAAACGCCACGCAAAGCGAAAGCCGGAGAATATCCGCCAGCACGAAGGGAATAACCCCGCGATAGATCGCCCCGACCGGAATGTTGCGCGCGATCGCCGCGATCACGAAGACATTCAGCCCGATCGGCGGCGCCACCAGCCCGATCCCCACGACGATGAGCACGAGAATACCGAACCAGATCGCGACCTCATCCGGAAACATGCCGAAATCGAGGCTGGTGACGATGGGGAAGAAAACCGGCAGCGTCAGCAGGATCATCGCCAGTTCGTCCATCACCGCGCCGAGCAGGATGTAGAAAGCCAGCAGGCTGATCAGCACGAAATACGGCGAAAGGCCGAGCGCGCCGATCCATTCGGCGGCATTGGCGGGCAGCTGCGTGAGGGCAAGAAAGCCGTTGAACACCTCGGCGCCGAGCAGGATCATGAAGATCATGCCACAGGTCTCCGCCGTCTGCTGGAGCGCAAGCCGTATCCGGCGCCAATCGAGCGCGCGGCGCATCAGCCCATCCGCGAGAACCGCGATCGCGCCGATGGCAGCTGCCTCCGTCGGCGTGAAGATCCCGCCATAGATGCCGCCGACCACGAGAACCGCAATCAGCAGCGAAGGCCAGACCGAAGCCAGCGCCGAAAGGCGTGCTCGCCAGGGCAATGCAGGCTGAACCGGCATGGAATCGGGGTTCCGCCGCGCCATGATCGCGATCACCACGAGATAGAAGAATGCCGCCATCAAGCCGGGGATGAGCGCCGCCATGAAAAGCTTGACGATGTTCTGCTCCGTCGAGATCGCATAAACGACGAGGATCACCGAGGGCGGAATGAGAACGCCCAGAGTGCCGCCAACCGCCACGGTGCCTGCCGCTATCCCCGGCGCATAGCGCAGCTTCACCAGCTCCGGCAGCGCCGTGCGCCCGAATGTCGCGGTCGTCGCAACCGAGGAGCCGCAAATCGCGCCAAACGCCGTGCAGGCGCCGATCACCGCCATGCCCATGCCGCCGCGCCGATGTCCCACCAGCGCCGCCATGGCCCGGAAAAGCCCGGTCGAGAGGCCGGATTTCTCCGCGAAGGCCCCCATGAGCACGAAAAGCGGGATGACCGACAGCGTATAATTCGAGAAGAGGTAATAGGGCGTGGTCTTGAGGTAGTTGAGGAAAACCGGCACGCCGGTAAAGCCCGCATAGCCAAGCCCGCCAACCACAAGCATCGCGAGGCCCACGGGCATCCGCATTGCGATGAGCGCCAGCATCCCGGCAAAGCCGGCAAGGGCGATGGCGTTGCCGCTCATTCAGCCCTCCCGGCTATGCTGGCGCAGGTTCTCCAGCCCCTTCGCCAGCGCGACAAAGGCCAGGAAACCGCATAGCAACGCGCATAACCACACGACGGGCGCGACAGGCAGCGCGAGGACCATGGTGTTGGTGCCGGAAGCGCTCATGCCATGCGCACCGCCTGCAAGCTGCCAGGCCATCAGCACGAAAACACCAGCCGCGAGAATTTCCCACACCCCGTCGACGCGGCGGCGCAGCGGCAAGCGCCAGCCCTGTGAAACCGCATCGACGATGACATGGCCGCGCCGTTGCTGGCAGAGCGGCAGGAAGCAGAAGACCGAGGCGGCGGTCAGCATCTGCACAAGCTCGAAATCACCCGGAATTCCACCAAGGCCCCACCAGCGCAGGATCACGCTCGTGCTGACCAGCAGGCCTACCCCCACTGCAAGCGCGCCGCCCAGCAGCGCGATCGCGCCCGAGAGCCTGCCAAAGCGGGAAGGCTCCTCTCCTTGCGGAGGATTCGTTTCCATCGCGGCCGTGCCGTCAGCCAGCATGCGCGGCGAGAAGGGCTTCGGCCGCAGCCAGCAGCTTGCCCCCGTCGAGGCCCTTTTCCTTCACCGCCTTGATCCAGGTCTCGGTGACAGGCGCACATACCTTGCGCCAGCGGGTATATTCCTCCGCCGAGAGCGTGCTCACATTATTGCCGCGCTTCCTGATCATCTCCGAGACGGTGACGGATTGATCATCCCAGACCTTGCCCGCCATCTCGGCCGCGACGAGGCCGGAATTCCGATCCAGCACCGCCTTGAGATCCGCCGGGAGCGATTCGTATTTCGGCTTGTTCATCGCCAGGACGAAGGTGGCGACATAGAAGGTCGGCGAGCCCGGAATCTCGAGGTGGTTCTTCACCAGCTCATGCACCTTGATCGTCGGCGCGACCTCCCAGGGCACCACGCAGCCTTCGATGACCTTCTGGGCAAGGCTCTCCGGCACTTGGGGAATCGGCATACCGATCGGGTTCGCGCCAAGCGCCTTGAGCCCCTCGCCCGCAAGGCGGGTGGGAAAGCGGATCTTCATGCCGGCGAGGTCTTCCATCCGCGCAACCGGCCTGCTTGTGTGCAGCAAGCCATGGTCATGCGTCCAGAAGCAGATCGGGTGCACTTCGCGGAACTCATCCTTCAGATGCTGCTCGGCGAATTGCTGGAGCGCCCTCGAATTGGTCATGGCCTTCTTGGCCGCAACAAAGGGAAGCTCGAAAGTCTCGATACCGGGGAAGCGTCCCGGCGTATTGCCCGGCAGGGTCCAGACCAGATCGGCCACGCCGTCGCGTGCCTGATCGAAAAGCTGGGGCGGGGCACCACCAAGCTGCATCGAGGGGTAGATGTCGATCTTGATCCGCCCGCCCGATTCCGCGGCAACCTTGTCCGACCAGGGCTTGAGGAAGCGGGCATGGCCATTGGAAACCGGCGGCAAAAAGTGATGCATCTTCAGCGTCACCTCGGCGGCATTGGCACGGCTCACGCGCATGACAGCCGGCGCGGCGACGCCGAGCCCGGCGATACGCAGGAAATGGCGTCGTTCCATGTTGGTCTTCTCCCGTTCTGGACGAACCCGCGAGCTAGATAGTTACAAAAGAAACCGAAAAGCAACCTCGCCGCGGACATGCCGGGCAGGCACCATGCGGCACTCCCCCATCAAGGTACACGCGACAGGGCTACATCTAGGCTCTGGCTTCGATTACCGGGAAAATACACCGGAAATGCGTGTTCCTCTCCCCTCAGATGTGGAAAACCTGCCCCTCGCGCAGCAGGAAGGCGCCTGCCCGCCTGGCCGCGATTTCCTCATCGCGTCGGGACAGAACAAGGTCATCATGGGACGGATTGTGATGAAAGCCGGCAAGCCTGCGCACCCCGGCAGCCTCCGCCAGAGCCAATGCCGCCTCAATGGTGGAATGCCCCCAGCCGCGTCGCGTCTCGATTTCCTCGCCCGTGAACATCGTATCATGCACGAGCATATCCGCCCCGCGGCAGAGTTCGATGAGCGCTGGCGGCGGTTCCGGCGATTCCTCGATATCCGTCACATAGGCGAGTGCTTTCCCGCATCCGGCAAGCTGGAAGGCCGAGGCACCACCGGGATGCCGAAGCGGCTCGGCGCGAACGGCAACGGTCCCGCCCGAGCGCGTCCCCTCCCCAAGCGAAAACGCGTCCCCCGCGGCGTGGGCGTGGAGCGAGACGCCGGAAAACAGCTGCGTTTCCTGTGCAGGGAAATAGGGCTCGGAAAAAAGTCGGTACAGGCTATCGCGCAGCATATCCGCGGTGAGACCACAGGCATGGATCGCGAGACGCCGCCCTGCCCCGGCTCCGAGGACCAGATAGGGCAGCCCCATGACATGATCGTGATGGAAATGACTGAGCAGGACATGGACACGGCGGATGTCGGACCGCACCAGTTTCTCGCCCAATGCAGCTGCGCCGGAGCCGGCATCGAGAACCACGAGATCCTCGCCGGCCCTAAGTGCAAGGCAGGCCGTGTGCCCGCCATAATGGTTGAAGCGGGACCCGGAAACCGGACTGGTCCCGCGTGCACCCCATACCTCCAGCTCCATACGCCTCTCCCGCGACAAAAGATTGCCGGCACAGTAAGCGAGGAATAATCCGGCGGCTGTGCGCAGACGCACACATCCCCATCGTGGCAGCAGGCGTCAGTAGGCGTTGCGCGTGCTCAGAAGCGCGAAGGGGGTCATGACGAGAATGTAGACATCAAAGGCCAGCGACCAGTTCTCGATATAGTGGAGATCATGCTCCACCCTGCGCTCGATCTTGTCCACCGTATCGGTCTCGCCACGCCAGCCGTTGATCTGCGCCCAGCCCGTGATCCCCGGCTTCATGCGATGGCGGGCATAATAGCCGTCGACAACATCCTGATAGAGGCGGTTGCCTGCCTTCGTCTCGATCGCGTGCGGACGCGGACCGACCAGTGACAATTCGCCGCGCAGCACGTTGATGAGCTGGGGCAATTCGTCGAGCGAAGTCCTCCGGATGAAGCGTCCCACCCGCGTCACGCGCGGATCGCCGCGCGTCACCTGCCTGCTCGCATTGTGATCGGTCAATTCCGTGTACATCGAGCGGAACTTGAAGACCTGGATGATCTCGTTGTTGAAGCCATGGCGCTTCTGGCGAAAAAAAACCGGCCCCTTGGAATCAAGCTTCACCGCCAGCGCGATCAGCGCCATGAGCGGCGATAGGGCGGCCAGCGCCAGCGCCGCGACAACGAAATCGAAAGCCCATTTGACGGTCGCGTTCCAATCCGAGAGTGGACGATCGAACACCGCGAGGAAGGGCACGTCGCCAATATAGGAATAGGCGCGCTTCGAGAGTTTGAGCTTCGAGGCATGGGCGGCGATGCGTACATCAATGGGCAATTCCCAGAGCTTCTTCATCAGGTGCAGGATGCGTTCTTCCGCAGTCGCGGGCAGCGCGACCACGAGAAGATCGACCCTGTTCTGCCGGCAATACCCATCCAGCTCCGCAAAGGTGCCGACCTTGCGATAACCGCGCACTGTTTCCGGTGAACGCTCGTCATCGCGATCGTCGAATACACCGAGGATGCGGATCGCGTTGGAGCGGGAGGATTCCAGCCTGGCGATGAGGTCCTCACAGGATTTGCCGCCCCCCACGATCACCGCGCGCCGGGCCAGCTCGCCGCGCCGTTCCGCCTGCGCGATGCTGCGTGAAACGAACAGCCGGAAAAAGGGCAGGACGATCAGAAGGAGCAACAGCCAGCCCAGAAACCACAATCGGAAGGGGCTGATCTCAACCCCGGAAAGGAACATCAATCCGGCTACGCTGATGAAACCCGCGACAATGGCGAGCAGAAGGCTCCTCGTCTGCCTCGGAAAAGCACCGAGAGAGGCGATCGTGTAGCCCCACAGGCGCTGGTGGACATAGACTGAGACCAGGCAGATCGCACCGATCACGAAAACAGGTTGCCATGATGCCAGATGAGCCGGCGGCAGCAGAAGCATGGCAGTGAAAAGCCCAACGGCCACCAGCGTCGAGACATCAAAGACCAGAACGAGGGCGATCAACCTCTGGCGAGTCACCCATTCATTGGCACTTTTGGATTCAGCAGAACCGGATTTCAAACTTTCCCCGTCCTGCGCCCCTTGCCTGTCCATCGCGTTCTGCCGCCTCGTCTCTACCCGTCGAAAGCAGGGAGAATGAACACAAAATCTTCGCGATTCTGTTAAGCCGTTGCCATGAAGGTGAATCACGCCCCGTTTCCGCCACCATTGTATGTGCGGAGTGCCATCCGACGGACATCAAGGCGGGCGGTTCACGGCAAATTCATTAACCCTACCCCACCAGTGCTAAA
The DNA here is from genome assembly GCA_020161575.1 of Pseudomonadota bacterium. Lineage (GTDB taxonomy): Bacteria > Pseudomonadota > Alphaproteobacteria > Rhizobiales > Beijerinckiaceae > Rhabdaerophilum. Next base: position 407,631 of record JAIUNR010000001.1, on the reverse strand, counting down.
GGTGTTGCCGCGTGGATACAGACAACCATGCTGCATCGCGTTATAGAGCGCCAAGATGAGTTCGGTACTTAAAACTAAAGAGGTAATCCCATGATGTCCAAATTCGCGAAAGCCGCCATTTTCGGCCTTCTCGCCACCGGCGCCGCCCAGGCTGCCGATCTCGGCACGCGCAAGCCGGCCGCCCCTGTCGTCCCGATGATGGCCGCCTATAACTGGACCGGCTTCTATGTCGGTGTTCAGGGTGGTTACGGCTGGGGCAGCAACAAGCACTCCAACGGCGCCGTTACTTCCGGCACCATCAACAACAAGGGTGGCCTTGTCGGCGCGACGATCGGTTACAACTATCAGCTCTCCAACGGCCTGGTTCTCGGCGCGGAAGCCGACTACGCCTGGTCGAGCCTGAAGGGCAGCACCGATCTCAACTGCGTCGCGCCGGGCTGCCGCACCGATATCCGCTCGTTCGGTACCGTTCGCGGTCGTCTCGGCTACGCGATCGATCGCTTCATGCCGTACATCACCGGCGGTCTCGCCATGGGTGACGTGAAGGGCTCTGCCGGTGCGGTCACCGGCTCGTCCTTCCGCGCAGGCTGGACCATCGGTGCCGGCGCTGAAGCCGCGATCACCCGGAACATCACCGTGAAGGGTGAATACCTGTACTACGATCTCGGCAAGTACACCTATGGCGCTGGTATCAACACCACCACCAAGGGTCACATCGTTCGCGCCGGCCTGAACTACAAGTTCTGATTTCCTTCGAAATCGAACCTTTGAAACCCCGCTTCGGCGGGGTTTCTTTTTGTCTGCTCGCCATGGTCCAACGATCGAGCAACGGACAGGCCCGCAGCCGGAAAACCGGATAGCTTCGTCATGTCTGCAGTGAGAAAATATCCAGCGGATTGGTGGGTGTGCAAGGATTCGAACCTTGGACCCGCTGATTAAGAGTCAGCTGCTCTACCAACTGAGCTACACACCCAAGCCTTCTGGAAGATTAGCGCCGCGTTTCGGCCATCGTCTTCAAAAAGGCAACGCGCGGGAACCCCGCGCGAGGTCGGTTCGATACCGCATCGGCTAAGGCTTGGCAAGCCTCATTCGCGAGAATTATCCTTCGCCTTCCTCGGCGGGTTTTTCAGCCTTCGGCGCGGGGGTCGCGCGGGCCTTCGGCGCGGGTGCGCGGCGGGCTTTCGGATCAGCCTTCGGCGCAGGGGCGAGCTTGCGCATCACGGCGATGACCGGGTTTGGCTGATGCTCCAGCGTTGAGCCCGTGACGGCGTCCACGCCCATGCCCACCACGCCGCCAACGAGCACGTTCCCTGCGAAGCCGGCGGCCCCAGCGCCCGCAACCTGCGTTTTCACGGCGATGGTCTGGTCCTCGTACCCCGGCAGCGAGAAGACGACCGAAAATTCGTCCTTACGGCTGACCGTGATGGTGCACGGCGTCGTGCATTGTTGGTTCAGCGAGGTGGTGACGCTGGCGCCCGGCGGTTCGGAATTGATCTGGATCTGGTTGGTGGTGCCGCGTGTCGCGGTGGCACAGGCACCAAGCGCCAGCAGGCCGGTCAGCGAGGCGAGCCGCGCGATATCTTGACGATGCATAATATTCCCCCATTGAAACAGGGGGCATGATCTCGCGCCGCCCGGCATCTGCCTATGGCGGAAAGGTCACACCTGCAGCATCGCCGTCACGATTCCCACAGCCAAGCCGCGCCACGCACGCCCGAGGAATCACCATGGCGCGCAGGCAGGACGGGCGTGATGAATTTCTCCGAGAAGACAAAGGGCGCGATCGCTGCCGGCAGCCTTTCATAGAGCGCGCGGACATTGCTCATGCCGCCAGCCAGAACGATGACCTCCGGGTCGAGAAGGTTGACGATCTGCGCAAGCGCACGCCCGAGGCGGGAGAGATAGCGCTCGAAAGCCGCCGCCGCCCGCACGTCGCCATCCACCGCCTGCGCGACGATTTCAGCGGCCGGCAGGCTTCTGCCGCTCTCGCGCCGGAAATCATCCTGAAAGCCGGTGCCGGAGATCCAGGTCTCGTTGCAGCCCAGCTTGCCGCAATAGCAGCGCGAGGCTTCCCGCACCTCCTCGACACTCGGCCAGGGCAAGGCGTTGTGCCCCCATTCCCCGGCGATGCGATTGGGCCCCTCCCATGAGCGGCCATCAAGGGCGATGCCGGCGCCACATCCCGTGCCGAGGATTGCCGCGAAGACAACGCGCCGACCGGCGCCCGCGCCGTCCACCGCCTCGGAAACGGCGAGGCAATTGGCATCATTCGCGAAGCGGATGGGGCGGGCCAGCAGCTTTTCGAGATCAGCCTGGAAGGGTTGTCCGTTCAGTTCGGTGGAATTGGCGTTCATCGCCAACCCGGTAAAGGGCGAGATACCGCCGGGCATGCCAATGCCCAGGCTATGTGGGCCGACATCGCCCGAAGCGGCCAGTTCGCCTTCGGCCTGCGTCACCAGAGACGCGATGGCGCCGACGATGCCCTTATAGCTGCCGCGCGGCGTGGGAATTCGGCGGCGAAGCCTCTCGCCGCCGGAAGCGTCAAGGGCGATGATTTCGATCTTCGTTCCGCCGAGATCAACGCCAAGCCGCATGATCAGCCCTTAAGCCGCGCCGTGATGCGCATGAAGCCGGGGGTCACCCGCTCCGCGCGCCGAGGTGAGCTTGTTGAGGGCCACGATATAGGCCTTGGCCGATGCAACGAGCGTATCCGGATCTGCGGCCCGGCCGGTGACGAGCTTGCCCTCGGTATCGGCCAGGCGCACCGAGACCTCTGCCTGCGCATCCGTTCCTTCGGTCACCGCATGGACCTGATAGAGTTCCAGCTTGGCCTGATGCGGAATCATCTGCTGGATCGCGTTGAAAGTCGCGTCCACCGGCCCGTTCCCGGTTGCCTGACGGGTGTGATGCTGGCCATCGATATCAAGTGTCAGCACCGCCGATTGCGGGCCGTTCGTCCCGGCGACGACAAGAAGATTCAGCACCTTCACCCTGTCCTCGCGCGTGGCGATGTTCTCATCGACCAGAGCTTCGATATCCTCGTCGTAGATGTGCTTCTTGCGGTCGGCGAGGGCCTTGAAGCGCACGAAGGCATCTTCGAGCTGGTTATCGGAAATCTCGTAACCGAGCTGCTTGAGCTTGTCGCGGAAAGCGTTGCGGCCCGAATGCTTGCCCATGACGAGCGAGGTCTTCGACACGCCGACCGATTCCGGGGTCATGATCTCGTAGGTCTGGGTGTTCTTGAGCATCCCGTCCTGATGGATGCCGCTTTCATGCGCGAAGGCGTTCCGGCCGACGATCGCCTTGTTGTATTGCACGGGGAAGGAGGTCGCGGCGGAAACGAGCTTCGAGGCGCGTGTCAGCATGCGGTTATCGATCCCGGTCTCATAAGGGAGAACATCGCCACGGGTCTTGATCGCCATGACGATTTCCTCGAGCGCGGCATTGCCTGCGCGCTCCCCGATCCCGTTGATCGTGCATTCAATCTGGCGCGCCCCGCCTTCCAACCCGCCGAGCGAGTTGGCAACGGCGAGGCCGAGATCATCGTGGCAATGCACGGAGAAAATCGCCTTGTCGCTGTCGGGAACGCGCGCCCGAACAGCCCTGAACATGTCGCGATACTCATCCGGCGTGGCATAACCCACCGTATCGGGCAGGTTGATGGTGGTCGCGCCGGCCCGGATCGCGGTTTCGACGCAGCGGCAGAGATACTCGATCGGGGTGCGGGTCGCATCCATCGCCGACCATTCGATATCCTCAACGAGATTGCGCGCCCGCGCCACGGTCGCGGCGATGATGTCGAGCACCTCGGCTTCGGATTTGCGCATCTGGTGCGCGAGATGGATCGGTGAGGTCGAGACAAAAGTGTGGATGCGTCCGCGCTGCGCCGCCTTTACCGCCTCGCCGGCGCGGTCGATATCAGCGTTGATGGCGCGGGCGAGCCCCGCGACGGTCGCGCGCTTCACGCGTTTTGCAATCGCGTTCACCGCCTCGAAATCCCCTTCGGAAGCGATGGGAAACCCGGCCTCGATGATATCTACGCCCATTTCATCGAGGAAATCGGCGATTTCGAGCTTTTCCTCGAAGGTCATGGTTGCGCCGGGGCATTGCTCGCCATCGCGCAGGGTGGTGTCGAAAATCAGGACACGATTCTTGTCGGAGGACATCGGTTTGATCCTTGGCTCATTCGCAACGCTCGCGCAGCGTTCTGGCGCGAAGCGAGGCATACATCAACGGGAAAACGGGGGCTTGTGCGTTTCACTCCCCTGAAGGCCCAGGCGCGCGCCCGGACGGCCCTCAGGGGCTGATAAGAAGAAGCGCGAGCGAAAGGAGAAGGCCGAGACCAAGGAAGGAAAGGGCGCGCGCATAAGCGGCCGCCGCATCTTGCGATGCGGTGATGGCGATAGCGCGGGCGCGTTTCGACTTCATCGTGAGACTGAAACTCAGCTTTCGATAACGATAGACCGAGCGTAACCGAGGATCGCCCGTTCCGCAAGCCGGCCCGGCAAAAGAATGATCGCCCCATTGCTGCCATGGAACATGCTATTCCTGCCGGCGCAGTTCGCTCGATTCGTTCTCAAGAGGTTCCCATGCCGCGTTTCGTCCTTACCTTTTCCGCCCTCCTCGCGCTCGGCGCCTGCCAGAGCACGTCCGAGGCCCCCAAACCTGCGGCTGCCCAGGAGCCACGCGGCGTTTCGATCACCCCAACGAATTTCAAGCTGCCGGAAGGCGCGGGCTGCACCGGCGATATCGCGCGGTTCAGGGCGATTCAGGCCAATGACCTTGAAACCGGCCACACGACAAAAAGCGTTTACGACCAGATCGAAGCGGAAATGAAGAAGGCCGATTCCATGTGCGCCGCCGGCAATTCGGGCGGTGCCAGCGCGCATGTCAGGGCGACAAAGAGCCGTTTCGGCTATCCCTGATACGCGCGCGGACATGACCGCAAGGCTCAGCTCCCTTCGCCAAAGGCCCAGGCGAGGTAGGAGGTGAGGAAAACCGGCATCCGCGCGGGGTCGAAATCGCGCGGGCTTCGGATGATGCGGATATCGCTCAGTTCCTGCTCCGGCAATTGCGCCATGCGCGCCAGCATCAAGCGGCGCGCGTCCTCGGCTTCAAGATCGATCAGAACCGGGCGGAAAAATGTGACGCGCACCGCGCCCAGAACCATTTTCCAGCCCTGCTCGACCCGCACCTCCGCCGCGCGCAATCCCGTCTCCTCCTCAAGCTCGCGCAGCACCGAGCCGGCAAGATCAACCGTGCCGTCGGGCAGGACATCGCCGCGATCCGGCGTGCCGGCGGGGAAGTAGATCTTGCCGGCATTCGCCGTGTGGGCCGCCATCTCGCCAAGGAGATAGGCACCGTCCCGCGTCCTCAGCGCCGCCACGGCGAAGCCATTGCGCACCGGCGCGCCGGGAAAACCCATCCGATGCCAGGCGAGAAAAGGCTTGTAGCGCGTGAAGGAATAGCCGGCGCGAAAAATGCCGCCCTCCAGCGCGCCGCGATGCTGGATCAGCACCTCGCCATCATAGAGCGCGGGCTTGGCCTCGATCTCGGCCCTCCAGAAGGCGTCAATGTCGGCTTCGTTTTCACGCGGAAACACCCAATCATAAGGCTCGACAACCGCGTCGATTCCCTCGATCGCGACAACCTCGGAAGAGCTACTCATGCCAGCAGTCGCCCCTCGCTGACGCGGATGGCGGAACCGCCGATCGTCGCGCTGATCAGACGCCCGCCGCGAATGTCGAGATCGAGCGCGATCTGGCTGGGACGACCCATTTCATAACCCTGCTCGATGATGAGCTGATGCCGGCCATCCTCTGGCCGTTCGACCGTCGCGGCGAGCCCTGAAAAGGCGGCAACAGCCGATCCGGTCGCCGGATCTTCCGGAATCCCGCCCAAAGGCGAGAACATGCGGGCGTGGACATGATGCGCGGGATCCATGGTCTCGCGCGTGTAGAGAAACGCCGCCCCTTTTCCGGTGGCGCCAAAGGCGGGTTTCCACATGTTGATATCCGCGACGCGCGCGCGCGCGATGGTCGCCAGATCCTTCACCGGCACCATGACGAACGGCGTTCCGGCAGACCAGGCGGAAATCCCATGGGCGCCAAAACCAAGATCAAGCGGATCTAGCCCCAAGGCTCCGGCGACCAAAACGGGATCGAAAGCGAGGCCGAGATTCTCCGGCAGGCGCGGAAGTTCGAACATGGCACGCGCCGCCTGCCCCGGCTTGCGACGCACCTCGACCCGGACAAGCCCGATTTTTTCCTCAAGGGCGATCACCACGCCGTTGCCGAGTTCACCCGCGGCACGCAACTCCGCCAGCAGGATCGCGGTGCCGATCGTCGGGTGCCCCGCGAAGGGAAGCTCTCCGCCAGGCGTGAAGATTCGCAGCTTCGCGGTATTCACAGGGTCATCCGGCGGCGCGACGAAGACGGTCTCGGAAAGGTTGAACTCACGCGTGATCGCGAGCATCGCGGCATCGTCGAGACCCTCGCTGTCCATGACGACGGCGAGGGGATTACCCTCGTGAATGCGCGCGGTGAAAACATCGAGCGTGTGAAAATGGCGGGGCATGAAAACTCCGGTTGCGGTGCCTTGAGCATGGTGCGGGTCGGCGCACCTTATGCCGAGATGGGCATACCGATCCAGACGCCGGTTTTAGCCCCGCCTGTTGAGAAGTCGCCAGATGAACAGAAAGCAAACAGCACATTGCAGGACAATTCACGCAGCAATGTGTAGCTTCCGGTTCATGAGGTCGGGGCCGCCGATGGCCCGCTCCCGCCCTTCGCTTTCGCCCCCTCCCCACAGGCGAAAGCGTGAGCAACAGGGGATACACTCAAAGGAGTGTCTGGGTATGTCGAAGAATTTCATCCTCCGCACCGCTGCCATCCTGCTCATCAGCTCGGGCGCGGCTTTCGCTCAGGGTACGGCACCGGCCGCCAATCCGAACGCGCCGAAGCCCCCGCCCGCCGCGCCGACCGCGCCTGCACAGCCGCCGAAGGCAGCAACACCGGCTCCGGCCCCTGCCGCACAGGCGCCTGCTGCGCCGAAAGCCGCGACGCCCGCTCCCGCGCCCGCCGCTCAGGCCACGCTTGTGAACCTCAATACCGCCGGTGCGGATGAACTCGACAAGCTGCCGCAGATCGGCCCGGCCCGCGCCAAGGACATCATCGAAGCGCGGACCAAGAGCGGCAAGTTCAAGGATTGGAACGACTTCGTCGCGCGCAATGTCGTGCCGAAGAACGCTGAAGAGGCGATCAAGGGCAAGGTCCGCTTCTGATCACCTCTCTCATCGGAAAAGGCCGGGTTCGCCCGGCCTTTTTTTTTTAAAGTGGCTCGACCGCAAAACTCCGACTTGGATTGACGAACTCCTCCTGCGCCGCGACCGTCAGGATCTCGCGTGAGCCGGCTTCGACGGTGCGCTTGAGAAGACCGTAGACCGAAGCGCCTGCCTGCCCCATGGCCAGTGCCGGGTCTCCATTGCGCAGGCAATGGACGAGAAAGAGCGCGGCGATCGCATCGCCTGCGCCATTGACGTTGCAATCGAGCCTCGGCGTACGCATCCGGTGTACTCCGTCGGGATGCGACACCACGAGGTCGAGCGCATCAGCTGGAGTATCCGCCACGCTCACCGAGGTTACGAGAATGATGCGCGGACCAAGCGCATGGACTTTCGCCAGCGCCTTGCGCAATCCCGCGGCATCGCGCGTCGGCACATCCGAGAGCAGTTCCAGTTCGAAAAGATTGGGTGTGATGACATCCGCCGCCGGAACGGCTTTCTCCCGCATGAACTCGGGAATGCCTGGCCGCACGAAGACACCGCGCCCGACATCGCCGATCACGGGATCACAGGCATAGAGCGCAGAAGGATTCGCCGCCCTGACGCGCTGGACGGCATCGAGAATGGCCTCCCCCGTCTCATGCGAGCCCATATAGCCCGAAAGAACGGCGTTGCAGCGTTCAAGCGCGCCACGCTCGGCGATACCCGTCACAAGTTCCCGGATCAGCCCCGCGTCGAAAACCTGCCCACGCCAGGCGCCATAGCCGGTATGGTTGGAGAATTGCACGGTATGGATCGGCCAGACCTCAACGCCCAGCCTTTGCATGGGAAAGGTCGCGGAAGCATTGCCCACATGCCCGTAGGCCACATGCGACTGAATGGACAAGATATTCATGAATGTGCCGGCTCCATACAGGAAGGGCGGCCAATCGCGCCGCCCCTTCCCTTCCATTCTGTCACATGCCCCGCGAGGCGGAGCAAGGATCGTCGATGGCTCACGTCACGCTTTGCGCAGCCTTCAATGCGAAGGTCGGCGTGAAGGTTTTCGCGACCTCGACATTGGCATTCGCCATCTCGCTGTCGAGCGCCTTCAGCGTATCGTAGACCGATTTCATGCCGGCGGGCGACATGATCCCGGTTTCGGAAAAGGCCGGCAGCGAAGCTTTCACGGCGCGGATATAAAGCGCCTTGTCACCGAGATGATAGGCTTCCGGCACCGCATCGGCGATCTCTTCCGGCTTCGCCTTGCCGATCCAGCGCAGCGCCTTGTAGATCGCGTTGACGGAGGCCTGCACGAGCGCCGGGTTCTTCTCGATCGTCTCCTGCTTCACATAGAGGCAGGAGGCCGGGTTGGTGCCTCCGAAGAGATCGAAAGTGCCCTTCTCGGTGCGTGTATCGATCAGCACGGCGATGTCGCCATCCTGTTCGAGCTTGGCGATCACCGGGTCGAGATGGGAAATGACATCGATCTCACCCTTCTTCATCGCCGCAACAGCGCTCGCGCCGCCGCCGATGCCGATGAAGCTGGCATCCGCCGCCTTCAACCCCGCCTTCGCCATCGCGGCGACACAAGTGATGTAGGTTGACGAACCCGGCGCCGTGACGCCGATCTTCAGCCCCTTGAAATCCGCCGCGGACTTCACCTTGCCGACGAGATCCTTGCGCACGCCGATCACGATCGTGGGGAAGCGCAGCATCTCGATTACCGCGCGGATATCCTGGTTCTTGGCATGCATGCGCAAGGTATGCTCGTAGGCCCCGGCGACGATCTCGACCGAGCCTCCCACCAACGCCTGAAGCGATTTTGCGCCGCCGGCGAAATCATTGATATCGGCATCGAGGCCGAATTCCTTGAAAAAGCCCTTCCGCTCCGCAATTGTGAGCGGCAGGTAATAAAGCAGCGGCTTGCCTCCCACGCCCATCATGAGCTTGTTCTGCGCGCGTGCGGGGCCATTCAGCGCCGCGCCCGCAATCGCGCTTCCGGCCAGCGCCATCACCCGGCGCCTGTCAAATTCCATCATCGACGATCTCCTTGCATCGGATGCTGTTCGCAAAGGCGTTTATTCCAGCGTCGCGCCGGCAGCCTTGGCGATCGGCCCCCATTTCGCGATTTCCTTCTTGACGTGCTCGCCCAGTTCCTCCGGCGTCGAGCCAACCGTTTCCGCGCTCAGATCGTTGAGCTTGCGCGCGATCGCGGGATCGCGCACCGCCTGATTGGCGACGTCGTTGAGGCGCGCGATCACCTCCTTGGGCGTTCCCGCCGGGGCGAAGAGCGCGTTCCAGGAATAGATCTCGTAGCCGGGCAGCCCCGCCTCCTCCATCGTCGGCATATCCGGGAATGCCGGCGAGCGCTTGTTGGTCGTGATCGCGAAGCCGCGCACCTTGCCGGCGCGGATCATCTCCGCCGAGGATGGCAGGTTGTCGAAGATGAAAGGCACCTTGCCCGAGACGACATCAAGCAGGGCAGGCCCGCCGCCCCGATAGGGGATATGGAGCATGTCGGTGCCGGTCATGGATTTGAACAGCTCGCCGCCCAGATGCTGCGGAGTCGCGATACCGGAAGAAGCGTAGGTGTATTTGCCCGGGTTCTTCTTCAGTTCGGCGATCATCCCCTTGACGTTGTCCGCCGGGAAATTCGTCGCCACGGTCAGCACGCTGGGCACCAGCGCGAGCAGCGAGACCGGCGCGAAATCCTTCACCGGATCATGCGGCATCGACTTGAACACCGCCGGGTTGATCGCATGGGTCGAGATCGTGCCCATGAGGATGGTGTAGCCATCCGGCGCGGCCTTGGCGACCGCGTTCGCCCCGACATTGCCGCCGGCGCCGGCGCGGTTCTCGATGATAACGGTCTGCCCGAGCAACTCGCCCATGCGCTGGCCGACGATGCGCGCCACGATATCAGTCGAGCCGCCCGCCGCGAAGGGCACCACGATCGTGACCGGCTTGTTGGGGAAACTCTGGGCGAAACATGCTCCAGTCGAAAGGCCGGCAAGAACAAGTCCGGCAGCGAGTGCAAGGCGACGTGTGGGCGCTTTCATGCTTTTCCTCCTAGGTCATTCTTCCGGCATTCACACCGTCTTTGTCTCTCCGGGGCGCCAGACAAGCAAGGGCTTCTCGATCAGCGTGACGAGGAAATCGATCGCCATCACGAAGATCATGAGGATCACCATGCCGGCAAAGACACCCGTGACATCAAACACCCCTTCCGCCTGATGGATGAGATAGCCCAGGCCCTTCGACGAGCCGAGATACTCCCCGACCACCGCGCCGACCACCGCGAACCCGACGGAAGTGTGCAGCGACGAGAAAACCCAGGACAAGGCCGCCGGCCAATAGACATGGCGCAGCAGGTGGCGCTCGCTCATGCCGAGCATCCGCGCGTTCTGGAGCACCACCTGAGGCACCTCGCGCACGCCTTGATACACGTTGAAGAACACGATGAAGAAAACCAGCGTCACGCCAAGCCAGACCTTGGACCAGATGCCAAGGCCGAACCAGAGCGCGAAGATCGGCGCGAGCACGACGCGGGGCAGCGCGTTCATCATCTTCACATAAGGATCAAAAACCGCCGCCACCAGCGGTTTGCGCGCGAACCAGAAGCCGATGAGGATGCCAAGGCTCGCGCCGATGGTGAAAGCCAGAACGGTTTCGACCAGCGTGATCCAGAGATGGGCGTAAACCGACCCGTCGGCGAACATCGTGAAAACCCGTCCGATCACCGCGCCCGGCGTCGAGAAGAAGAATTGCGGCAGCAGGTAGAACGGCTTGCCATTCGCCCCCGTTCCGAACGGAATCGTCGAGCCGATATGCCAAAGGCCAAGCGCCACGAGCGCCACGAGAACCTGCAAGGAGAGAAGCTTCACGCGGCTCATGCTGCGCTCCCGGCGCTGGTCAGCCCATAGGTCTTGCGCACTTCGTCGCGCAGGGCGTTCCAGATCAGCGCGTGAAGGCGGTGGAATTCCGGTTCGCCGCGCAATTCGGCGATATTGCGCGGACGCGGCAGCGGAATGGGAAAATCACCGATGATACGCGAAGCCGGACCGGCGGACATGATCAGCACACGATCCGACAGGGCGATGGCCTCGTCAAGATCATGCGTCACGAACATCACCGCCTTGCGGTCCGCCTGCCAGAGATCGAGGAGCAATTCACTCATGATCAGCCGCGTCTGCGCGTCGAGCGGGCCGAAGGGCTCGTCCATCAGCAGGATTTTCGGCCGCCGGACCAGCACCTGAGCCAAGGCCACGCGCTTCTTCTGCCCGCCTGAGAGCTGGTGCGGATAGCGATCACCGAAAGCCGCAAGCCCCACCTTGGCAAGCATTGAATCCGCCGCCGCAAGCGCGTTCGCACGCGCCATGCCCGCGACCTCAAGCCCGATCGCCACGTTGTCGCGCGCGCTTTTCCACGGCATCAACGCATCCTGCTGGAAAAGATATCCGGCAACGCTGTTGAGGCCCGCCAGTTTCTCGCCATAGATCACGCTCTCGCCGGAAGAAGGCGGCATGAGCCCGGCGGCAATATTGAGAAGGGTCGATTTGCCGCACCCGGTCGGCCCGAGAATAGCAACGAACTCGCCTTCGGCGACACGAACATCCACCGGCTGCACGGCCTCATAGCGCCCGCCTCCCGCGAGCGCATAGACAACGGAAACGCCGTTAAGCTGGACGGCCGGAAGTGCGCCGGTCATGCAGAAAGGCCGCAAAAATACAGGATCGGCAAGGCGCTTCCCTCTCGTTTTCTTGCCGGGGAAGCTAGGTCACTCCAGAAAACGTTACAAGCCCAAAGACGCAGGCTCCCGGCGCGCCTGGTCTTGAAAAAGCCAGTTCCGGAAACAACGGCCCGCTCTCACGGAAGCTTCAGCGCCACCACCACCGGGCAATGGTCAGAGGCTTTGGGCCTGTCCCAGCCGATACGGGGAAAGCGTGGCCCTTCATAGCGCGTGGCGCGATAGGGCAGCCCGGCTCGGATAACCTCCGGCACCGCGTTCGGATTGGCCGCAGCAAGGCGCGGCGACAGCAAGATATAATCGAGCTGGCAATGGATATCGTCCGGCGCGTGATAGGTCGTCCAGCGATCCTTCCGCTCCCGGCGCGCCATGATATTGACCGCGAATCCGTCATCCAGCAGCGGACCAAGCGCGCCGGGGCTGTCCTCGCCTGTGACGTAATCGCGGATATCGCCCTCGCCGTCGATTTCCATGTAATCGTTGAGATCACCGCAGATCGCCCAATTGGCATTGCCGGGGCCGCCGTGATGATCGGCGAAGCGGCGCTCGATCAGCGCGCGAACCGCCATCGCCTCGGCGGTCCGGATGATCCGTGTCGGACCACGCCCGCCGGTCATGGATTTGAGGTGGCAGCAGAACAAAGTGAAGGGCCGCCCGTCGATGATGAAATCGACCTCCACCAGATCGCGCTTGAAGACACGGTTGCTCCGCTCGACAAAGCGCGGGTTTTCCGGCGGCCCTTCCTTGTAGGTCTCGATCCCTTCCGGCCAGACATCGATATCCTCGAAGGTCACGGCAGCGTGGGAGCGCAAACCCTGCCAGCCAATCCGCGAGAGCAGGCCGATATCGATTCCGCGCCGGTCATTGCCCTCGGGCACCGCGAGATAGCGGTAATTTACCTCCGCGATCGCCATGTCACGGGCACGGCGTACCCGCTCGGCATCCGGGCGTGGCTCGGCGAAGATCACCTCGCGCATGCGCTGCGCCACATGGGGCCGTTCGAGCTTCTTGAGGTAATTCTCCCGGAAGCTCTTGAGCGCGGCTTCGCTGTCGACCTCCTGAAGCGCGATGATATCCGCATTCGCCTGAAGCAGCGCGAGCGCGGTCAACTGGCATTTGTCATCCGACAGCGTGGCCTCGGCGATGCGGCGCGCGCGGATCGCCTCCTCGCGGTCCTCGAAGAAGACATTGCCGATCTGCTGGTCCATCCGGCGCTGCGGATCCCAGAAATCGGGGCGGGAGAAGAGGTTTTCGACATTGAATGTCGCAAGACGGAAGGGGTGCGAGGACATGGCCTCAGAATGGCCGAAAAAAGAGGGGCAGCACAAGCCGCCCCTCCCCTGCAATAACTTGATTTATCGACAAGCCTGATCCTGCCGAGCCCATAGGAGGCGGGGGTCGTCCCGCCTCCGCCGGAAATGCTCAGTTACGCGCCTTGTCGACGAGCTTGTTCTTGCCGATCCACGGCATCATGCCGCGCAGCTTCTCGCCCACCTGCTCGATCTGGTGGTTGTCGTTGAGACGGCGGATACCCTTGAACCGCGCCATGCCGGAGCGGTATTCCTGCATCCATTCCGAGGTGAACTTGCCGGTCTGGATGTCATTGAGGACGCGCTTCATCTCGGCCTTGGTCTCGGCGGTGATGATGCGCGGGCCGGAAACGTATTCGCCCCATTCCGCCGTGTTCGAGATCGAGTAGTTCATGTTGGCGATACCGCCCTCGTAGATGAGGTCGACGATCAGCTTCACTTCATGCAGGCACTCGAAATAGGCCATTTCCGGCGCATAGCCGGCTTCCACCAGCGTCTCGAAACCGGCGCGGATAAGCTCCACCAGACCACCGCAAAGCACGACCTGCTCGCCGAAGAGATCGGTCTCGCATTCTTCCTTGAAATTGGTCTCGATGATGCCCGAACGCCCGCCGCCCACGCCGCAGGCATAGGAAAGGGCGAGTTCAAGCGCATTGCCGGAAGCGTTCTGATGCACGGCGACGAGGCACGGCACGCCGCCGCCCTTCTGGTATTCGCCGCGCACGGTGTGGCCGGGGCCTTTCGGGGCGATCATCACCACATCGACCGTGTTCTTCGGCTCGATCAGGCCGAAATGCACGTTGAGGCCGTGGGCGAAGGCGATGGCCGCGCCGTCACGGATATTGGGGGCGATGTCGTTCTTGTAGATATCGGCCTGAAGCTCGTCCGGGGTCGCCATCATCATCAGATCCGCCCATTTGGCGGCTTCGGAGACGCTCATCACCTGAAGCCCGTCGGCCTCGACCTTCTTGGCCGTCGGCGAACCCGGCTTCAGCGCGATGCGGATTTCCTTGGCGCCCGAATCCTTGAGGTTGAGCGCATGGGCGCGGCCCTGCGAGCCATAGCCAACGATGACAACCTTCTTCGATTTGATGAGGTTGAGATCAGCGTCACGATCATAATAAACGCGCATGGGTCGTTCCTTCCTTGGGTTGGGATCACGTGATTGGGATCATGGTTTCAGCGCCCCCGCCCTTTCGGGAGAGGCGAAGAGCTTGAAAAACTGACGGGCCGCTTCCGCCGCCTCGAGGCGGATGCAATCCGGCGAGAGCCTGAGATCATCGCCCAGCAGAAGCCGGATCTGGATATCCCGTGCGAAAAGCCCGAAAAAGACGCGGAACGCTGTCTCGCTATCCTCGAAAGCAAGGATGCCGGCCTCCCTGCCCGCTTCGAGCAAGGGCTTCAACCGCGCGCCAAGCGCGAAGCGACCGTTTTCAAGCACGATCCGCCCCAGCTGCATCTTGTCCGCGCCGGTCTGTCCGATCGCCACGCGATTGAGCGCCAGCGATGTTTCGGAAGAGATCACGCTCAGCCAGTTGGCGGCGAAATCCGTAAGGCTCGCCTCCACGGCCGCCAGGTCTGGCCGGGCGTCTTCCAGCGCGCGGAAGGTAACCCGGGAGGCCTGCCATTTCACCGTGGCCGTGAGCAGCCCGTCGCGGTCACCAAACCATTTGTACAGGGTTTCCTTGGAGCAGTTGGCGTGGCGCGCCACGGCGCTCATCGTCACGCGGTCGCCCATTTCGACAAGCAGACGCAGCACAGTTTCCAGCACATCCTGCTGGCGCTGGCTCCAGATCGTCTCCCCCTTGTCGGGCATGCTTGCGAGTCTCTTCCGTACCGTACGTTACGGTTCTGGAGATAAGCGGAACTTTGCCCGCACGTCAAATGCTTTCGGCGTTTTCGTCACCGCGGCCAGAATTCAGCGGCGATGGGCCATAGCGAGGCCACCAGCAGCACCGCCATGGTGACGTTGAATATCCGCACCGCGCGCGGTTCGCGCAGGATATTGCGCATCAGCGCGCCAAGGGTGATCCAGGCGATGGAACAGGGCGCGCCCACGAAAATATAGAGAAAGGTGATCATGAAGAGCGAGGCGGTATAATCCGACGGCACGGTATAGGCCGCGACCGCGCCCACGACCATCACCCAGGCCTTGCCGTTCACCCACTGGAACGCCGCCGCCTCCCAGAAGCCGATAGGCGTGCCGACCTCGCGCTCACCGTCGACCGGCCCCGAAGTCGCGATCTTCCAGGCAAGGTGAAGCATGTAGAGCCCGCCAGCGATCTTCAGCGCGGTATAAGCCATGGGATAGCGCTCGAAAACCTGCCCGAGCCCAAGCCCGACCGCGATCATCATCGCCGTGAAACCGATCTGCACACCCCAGAAATGCGCCGCCGTGCGGCGGAACCCGAAATTCATGCCCGAGGCCATGAGCATCATGTTGTTCGGGCCGGGCGTGATCGAGCTTGCAAAAGCGAAGCCGACAAAAGCGACCATCAGTTCGAGCGGCATGATGTCCTCTCCGGCACAGGCTCCCGCCCGACGGAAACAGCGCTAACACGGCGGGCAGCGCGCCCGCCAACGACATCTTTTCAAAGCAGCATCGATTTTTGTGATCGGTCGGATCAATCGATCGGATCACATGGGTTCCGCGCCGCGCCCGATCGCCGCCGCGCCCGTGCGCGAGACCTCCACGAGGCCGATCGCCGTCATCAGGTTGATGAAGCGCTCGACATCATCCGCCGGACCGGCCAGCTCGAAAATGAAGGAATTCAGGGTCGCGTCCACGGTCTTTGCGCCAAAAGCCGTGGCCAGCCGCAACGCCTCCATGCGGTGTTCGGAACGGTCCGGCCCATTCTGCGACACCTTCACCAGCGCCAGCTCACGCTCGATCGATGCCTTGGCGGCGAGGTTCACCACCCGGTGAACCGGCACCATGCGGTCGAGCTGCGCCTCGATCTGGTTGAGGACGTTGGGCGTGCCGGAGGTCACAATCGTGATGCGCGAGAGATGCTTCTCGTGCTCGGTCTCGGAGACCGTGAGACTCTCGATATTGTAGCCGCGGCCCGAGAACAGCCCGGCGATGCGTGCGAGCACGCCCGGCTCATTGTCAACCAGCACGCAGAGCACGCGGCGCTCCACGATCTGCGAGGTAGTCGGATCGGAATAATGGGATTTCATTTCAGTGCCTCTTGATGCGCGATAGCGGAGCGTGCGGAATCCGCCTCACACCAACTGCTTGCCCTTGGCGTCGATGACGTCGCCGATCTCGCCAGCAAAATCCGGCAGGATCATCTCGTTATGCGCCTTGCCCGAGGGGATCATCGGCAGGCAATTCTCTTCCTTGGCGACAAGGCAATCGAAGATCACCGGGCCGGGGTAATCAATCATTTCCCGGATCGCATCGTCGAGCTTGGCCGGGTCCGCGCAGCGGATGCCATGTGCATGATAGGCGTCGGCGAGCTTCACGAAATCCGGCAGGGCCTGCGAATAGCTCTCGGAATAGCGCCCGCCATGGAGCAGTTCCTGCCACTGGCGCACCATGCCCATATATTCATTGTTGAGGATGAACACCTTCACGGGCAGCCGATACTGCGCCGCCGTCGACATTTCCTGCATGTTCATCAGGATCGAGGCTTCGCCCGCGATATCGATCACCAGCGCATCCCGGTGCGCCTTCTGAACCCCGATCGCCGCCGGAAGACCGTAGCCCATCGTGCCGAGCCCGCCGGAAGTCAGCCAGCGATTGGGCTCGTTGAAGTGGAAATGCTGGGCGGCCCACATCTGGTGCTGGCCCACTTCCGTCGTCACATAGGTGTTGCGGTCCTTGGTCAGCTCATAAAGCCGCTCGATCGCATATTGCGGCTTGATGATGTCCTTCGACCGGGCGTAGCCGAGCGAATTGCGGCCACGCCACTTGTTGATCTCGCCCCACCAGCCCTTCAGCGCCTCCGCTTCGGGCTGATATTTCTTCTCCTTCCAGATGCGCACCATTTCGGCGAGCACCTTGGCGCAATCGCCGACAATACCGAGATCGACCTTCACATTCTTGTTGATCGAGGACGGATCGATATCGACGTGGATCTTCCGCGAATCCGGCGAGAAAGCATCGAGACGCCCGGTGATGCGGTCATCGAAACGCGCGCCCAGGTTGATCATCAGATCGCAGCCATGCATCGCGAGATTGGCCTCGTAAGTGCCGTGCATGCCGAGCATCCCCAGCCATTGCGGCGAATTCGCCGGAAAGGCGCCGAGCCCCATCAGGGTCGAGGTCACCGGGAAGCCGGTGAGCTTGGCGAATTCACGCAGCAAGCGGCTCGCTTCCGGGCCGGCATTGATGATCCCGCCGCCGGTATAGAAGACCGGCCGCTTGGCCTTGGCCATCATCGCCACCGCCGCCTCGATGCGCGAAGAATCGCCTTCGGTCCTCGGGCGGTAGGATTTGTGGATCATGTCGCCTGGCGGGAGATAGGTGCCGCTCGCGAACTGGATATCCTTGGGAATGTCGATCACCACCGGGCCGGGGCGCCCCGAACGCGCGACGTAGAACGCCTCATGGATGATGCGCGGCAGATCCTCGATGCGTTTGACGAGGTAATTATGCTTCGTGCAATGCCGGGTGATCCCGACCGTGTCACATTCCTGGAAAGCATCCGAGCCGATCAGATGCGTCGGCACCTGCCCGGTGAAGCAGACGAGCGGAATGGAATCGAGGAGCGCGTCCGTCAGCCCGGTCACGGCATTCGTCGCGCCTGGCCCGGATGTCACCAGCACCACGCCGACCTTGCCGGAGGAGCGCGCATAGCCTTCCGCCGAATGCACCGCGCCCTGCTCATGGCGCACGAGAATGTGCTCGACCGAATTCTGCTGGAACAGCGCGTCGTAGATCGGAAGGACCGCGCCGCCGGGATAGCCGAATATATGCTGCACATCTTGATCCTGCAGCGCGCGCACCACCATTTCGGCGCCAGTCATCGTCTCGCTCATCATCCACTCCTGCGGCTCGTGGCCGCTTCCGCAAATGCCATACATCGAGAGAAAGCCGGGCAACAAAAAAGGCCCTCTTGGGGGCCTTTGGATGCGCGCCGGTCAGGGGAAAATCTGGCCTCAGGCCAGTCCCTTTCTCGGCGCGCATGGTACAATAAGAAGCGACATCATCTTCCTCGAATTCACGAAGCGCACGCTACATGCCCGCTTGAAGGGCGTCAATCCGCAAAAGGATCAAGGGCGAGACGGGGCGCCCTGCTTCTGCACGCAGAAGAAGATTTTGTTAGGCTGTTGCGCGTTAGACTTGTCTGAATTTTCTTCATTCTCTTGTAGGCGTCCCAGCGTGTCCGACGAGTTGTATACCGCCGATCTTGAAGTCCGCCTGAGAAGCGCCGAGGCAGCGTTTCTCCTCAAACTGTTCCGTGACCATCGGACGGCGGGCAAACAAATTACGGTGGGTATGCTCGACAGGGATGTGATGCGTGCCTATGGCAAGAATCTGATCGTGATGGAGCAGGGAGAAGACGAGGAGTTCCTCTTCCTCTTCGCAGGCGCGGAAGTCCCCGACGATAGCGGGATGCCGCTCGCCCAGAAAACCACGAGAAACATCTCACAGGTCACTGCCGACATGTTCCGGCAAGGGGCGCTCGAAGCCTTATCAACCCTTGACGCCGTGTTCATCGACCATGCGACGGGCCAGTTCGCGGCCGTCCACCGCTGGGAATGCCTCTTCCTTCCGATGGATCCGGGCGAAGGTGGTCGAATGGTCATCGCGCTCTGCATCCCGCGCGAACACAAGCATGAATACATGCGCCATCTGCTTAATGCGTTGCCTTGCGGCCTTTTCCGCGCGGCGCCAACCCGCGATGAGCACGGCGAAATCGTGGATGCCACGATCAGGGCAGCGAACGAACGGGCCGCAGAACTTTCCGGCCATGCCGACAAAGAGGATCTCGTCGGCACGAGCCTTCGTCAGGTCTTCGGCGATACAAGCTCGGGCTCAGGGTGGGATCGCCATCTTACCGCGTTGCGCACCGGCAAGCAGCAGCAATTCGATTACCACCATCTCGGCGATAACGGCTCACGCTGGTATCAGGTCCATTCCGTCCCGGTGCGCGACGGGATCCTGATCCTCATGATCGACATCACCGAAATGAAGCGCACGATGCTGGAGGCCGAGCATCAGAAGAAGATGTTGCTCGACGAGATGGAACAGCGCCGCGCCCTGGAACAGGAGCTCTGGTCACTTGCACATCTTGATCCGCTGACCGGCCTGCCCAATCGTCGTGCCTTCCGCGACTCCGCCGTACTTAAACTTGCCGAAGCCCAGACGGCCCATCGCCCCTGCGCCATCATTTCGATCGATATCGATCATTTCAAGCGCGTGAACGACGCCTACGGCCATGCCGCCGGCGATACCGTGCTTCGCCGGGTTGTCGATATCATCAAGGCGCCCCTGCGTGCTCACCTCGATATCGCCGCACGCATGGGCGGCGAGGAGTTCGTCGTCCTCCTGCCAGACACCGATGCGAATGCCGCCATGGCCTTCGCCGAAAAGCTGCGGCGCCGCGTGGAGCAAACCGCGGTTATTGTCGGCGAACATGAAATCCGCCCCACGATCAGCCTTGGCGTCGCGCTCAACCGCCGATCTTCTGATCTCGATGATCTCATCGATCGAGCGGATCGCGCGCTCTATACCGCCAAGCGCACGGGGCGGAACAAGGTTGCGATCGAAGCAACCGGCGGGGTTGAGAATTCAGACGGCGATGCGACCGCCGCCGCCTGAGCCAATCAGCGCATCCTCGGCAAGACGCACCCATCGCCAGGCCGGACCGGCCAGATATTTGCGCGCGAAGATCACCTGCCTGCGCGCGTAGCGGCGTGTATCGCTGACGCCGCGCTCGATCGCATCCTCGCGGCTTATGCGCCCCTCGATGAACTCAGCGAGATGCGGGACGCCATGGGCCTTCATCACACCGAGGTTGCGGGAGAGCGGCAACTCGCGTCCGAGAAGGGCGCGCACCTCCTCGAGCGCGCCTGCTTCCACCATCTTGGCAAAACGCGCTTCAATCCGCGCGTTGAGCCAATCCCGTGGCGGATCAACGAAAACGCCTTCAAATTCGCCAGCAGCGAGCAAAGGTGTGCCAGGATTCTCGGCCAGCCATTCGGAATAGATGCGCCCGGTCGCCTCGTGAAGCTCGATCGCACGCAGGAGACGGGGCGTATCCGCCGGTGCGAGGGCGGTGGCCCGGACAGGATCGCGCCCAGCAAGCTCGGCCCAGAGATCATGCCCTTCCGCCGCACGGCGTCGCCAGGCCTCGCGGATCGCGACTGGAATTTCCGGCGTCGGCATCAGCCCTTCCGTCAAGGCGCGGAAATAGAGCCCCGTCCCTCCCACGATGACAAGCGGCGCGCCGCCCGCCCGCGCCTGCTCGATCAGGGGACGGATCGCCGCCTCGTAGCGCCCGACGGAAAATTCCTCCCCCGCCGCGACGAACCCATAGAGCCGATGCGGGACGCGAGCCTCATCCGCCAAGGTAGGACGCGCTGAAAGAACACGCAGATCGGCATAGACCTGCATGGAATCGGCGTTGACCACCAATCCATCGCATCGCGCCGCAAGCTGCATCGCGAGATCGGATTTGCCGGAAGCCGTCGGACCGGCGATCAGGGTTGCAAAAGGCTTGTCGGCCATGTCCTTCGCACCAACCATGTCCCTCGTGCCAATTACCATCTTGGAAAATCGCCGGTTCTGGTCGATACCCCTCTCCTAATCTGCCGCCAACCAAATTGCGAGCCACATGACCGACTCCGCGCCCCGCCCCCTCGTCGCGACGCTCGTCAGCGCACCGGCTGAGCCCTGCCTCGATCTCGCGGCGATCGCGCGCGCGCGCGCCACCCTGCCGGAAGCGGAGGTAGCGATTCTCTCTCCATCGCGGGCGGTGGATCTCCACTTCATCGCGTCGGAGGAAGCGGATGACCATGCGCAGGCGTTGCGCGCCGCCTTGGCGGGCCTGCCCGTGGATCTCGTCGTCCAGCCGAGCGCCCGGCGGCGCAAGAAGCTGTTCCTCGCCGATATGGACTCGACCATGATCGGACAGGAATGCATCGACGAGCTCGCGGATGCCGTCGGCCTCAAGGCCCATGTCAGCGCCATTACCGAGCGCGCGATGCGCGGTGAAATCGCCTTCGAGCCAGCCCTGCGCGAGCGCGTGGCGCTTCTGAAAGGTCTGGATGCTTCATCAGTCGATCGATTGATCACCGAGAGAATTACGCTGACAGGCGGTGGCAAGGCGCTCGTCGCGACGATGAAGGCCCATGGCGCCTATACCGCGCTGGTTTCGGGCGGGTTCACGGTTTTCACCGGACCGATCTCCGCGATGATTGGCTTCGACATGCATCGCTCGAACCTGCTCGATATTGCCGATGGCAAGTTCACGGGCATCGTTCATGAGCCCATTCTCGGCAAAGAGGCCAAGCGCGAAAGCCTCATCGAATTGCGCACCCGCTTCAATCTTGCCCATGAGGACAGCCTCGCTGTGGGCGACGGCGCCAACGATCTCGCGATGCTGGGCGAAGCGGGCCTTGGCGTCGCGTTTCACGCCAAGCCCATCGTTGCCGAAGCCGCGCATACCCGGATCGATCACGGCGATCTCTCCGCGCTGATCTATTTCCAGGGTTATCGGGATGAGGAGATCGCGCGTAGCGCGTAGCGATCGGCCATCGCGGAGGCGGGAACGGCGCAACAAAAAACGGCGGTTTTTCCGCCGTTTCCCGTTTCTGTCCTATTCGCTATTCGCCTATTGAATCGGCAGGGTCACGTAGCGCAAGGTGCCTTCCGGCCCGGAGGCGATGTAGAACAACGCGCGGCGCTGGCCCTGCCCTTTGAGCGCATCGATCCGCTTGCGGATATCGGCGGCGGAAGCGACCTTCTCGCGCTGCACCTCGACGATGACATCGCCCGCCGAAACGCGACGTTCCTCGGCCGCCGATCCCGGCGCAACCTTGGTGATCACCACGCCTTCGATCCCGTCCTTGATGTTGAAGCGACGGCGCGTCTCGGCGTTGAGCGGCGCGAGATCAAGGCCGAGCAGGGAGCTGGTCGCGCCTTCGGGCTGCGTCTGGGTCGGGCTGAGCGATGCCTGCTGCGGGTTTTCATCCAGCTTGCCGAGCGTCACCTTGCGGGAAATCTCCTTGCCGCCACGCCAGACCAGAACTTCGACTTCCTTGCCGATCGGCGTCTGCGCGACGATGCGCGGAAGATCGTTGGAACGGCGGATATCCTTGCCGTCGAATTTGAGGATCACGTCCTCGCGCTCGAAACCGGCGCTCTTGGCGGGGCCCTTCTCATCAACATTGATGACCATGGCGCCACGCGCCTTGCCGAGCTTGAGCGCATCGGCAGTATCGTCATCGACATCCTGGATCGCGACACCGAGCCAACCGCGGCGGGTCTCGCCGTATTGCTTCAGCTGATCGATGATCGGCATGGCGAGCGTGGCCGGGATCGAGAAGCCGATACCGATCGAACCGCCGGAGGGCGAGATGATGGCGGTATTGATACCGACAACATCGCCGTCCATGTTGAAGAGCGGGCCGCCGGAATTGCCCTTGTTGATCGCCGCATCGGTCTGGATGAAGCTGTCATAGGGGCCGGAACGGATATTGCGCTGCTTGGCCGACACGATCCCCGCGGAAACCGAGCCGCCGAACCCGAACGGATTGCCGATCGCGATCACCCATTCGCCGATGCGGATCTTGTCGCTGTCGCCGAATTTGACGGCCTTGAGCGGTTTCTCCGGCTTCACTTTCAGGACCGCGATATCGGTCTTGGCATCCTTGCCGACAATCTCGGCCTTGAGCTCCGTGCCGTCGTTGAAGACGACCACGATCTCGTTCGCCTCGTTGATCACGTGGTTGTTGGTGATCACGATACCGGCAGGGTCGATCACGAAGCCGGAACCGAGCGAGGAGGAGCGCTGTTGCGGCCCCGGCTGCCCCGGCTGTCCATTCGGCCCGCGCCGATTGAAGAAGTCGTTGAACAGATCCTCGAAAGGCGAGCCCGGCGGCAATTGCGGCAGCGGCACGTTGCGCTGCGCCACACGCTGCGACGCCTTGATGTTCACCACCGCGTCCATCACCTTCTCGGCGACATCCGCGATCCCCTCGGGGCCGCGCGCCAGAGCCGGGCTCCAAGAAGGGACGAGGACCATGAAGGACAGCGCGAGCGCACCAGCCAGGCGGGCGATGCGCGAAGGCGCCTCCGCGCTTGCGGGCCGCGCAACCTTCATTCGAACAGGTTCCATTTTCTGAACAGCGTGCGCCGTCATCATGATCTCCACGATCTCCATTCTGTCGCCGCCCGCGACGCTCCCACACAAAGGGAATAATTGCGGCACAAGCGCGACCAAATCCTTGCTTTTTAGGGCGTTCACAAGAGTTTGAGCGCCGGAAATCCCTTGGCAACCCAAACCAGGATCACACCGACAAAAGCAGCACCGAAGCCGAGGAGGCGCAACATGCGCTCGGGCATTTCTGAAGCATCGCGCAGGGCCCGCTGCATCGCCCCGGGGAACGCCGCGAAGCTCAACCCCTCGATCGCCAGCATGAGCGCGAGAGCCGTGAGCAGATCACTCATCGACGCCCTCGCAATTCCTCGTCGTCACACCCATCGCGGCTCTACTCCCCGCCCGGCGCTTTCCTGGAGGCGCACCGGCTTTTTTATTTCATCGTTCGGGGCACAGTATCGCCCCGAACGCTGTTTTACGCAATCACGGCGCCTTCTGGGCGCCCTTGCCGGCGGGGTCGTTGAGATAGCGGAAGAATTCGCTATCGGGCGTGATCACCATGCGGGTATCCCCGGATTTGAGACCGGCTTCATAGGCCTGCATCGAACGGTAGAAGGCGAAGAATTCTGGGTCGCGGTTATAGGCATCGGCGAGCAACTTGGTACGTTCCGCCTCGCCCTTACCCGTTGCTTCGCGCGCCTGGCGATCCGCTTCCGCACGCGTGACCGTGACGGTACGATCCGCCTGGGCGCGGATGCGATCCGACAATTCCGTGCCCTGCGCGCGCAGCTCCGCAGCCTCGCGCTGGCGCTCGGTCTTCATGCGGTTGAACACGGCCTGGCTGTTCTGCTCCGGCAGATCGACCCGGCGGATACGGATATCGACGATCGCGACGCCGAGCGCCGAAGCCTCGGAATTCACCTGATCGCGGATCTTCGCGGTCAGGCCCGAACGGTCTTCCTTGACGACGAGGAGGAAGGTCGATTCACCCAGCACACGGCGCAGGGCCGCATCCATGAAGGTGCCGAGCTGCTGGTTGCCGCGCGGCGCGGAGCCGCCCGTCGCCTGGAAATAGCGCAGCGGGTCCTTGATCTGGTAGCGCGCGAACGTATCGACGACGAGGCGCTTCTGATCGGCGGTGATCGCCTCGACCGAGGGCGTGTCGAGATCGAGAATGCGCTTCTCGATCGAGATCACGCTCTGGATGAAGGGCAGCTTGAACTTGAGGCCCGGCGTGTTCTCCACACGCTTGGGTTGGCCGAACTGCACGACAAGCGCTTGTTCCGTCTGATCGACGATGAACATCGAGGAACCACCGATAAGGACGATGGCGGCGAGGATAATGCCGAGAGCGGAGCGGAACATCAGCGTTTGCCCTGTTCGTTCGGGTTTTTCTTGAGCATGTCGTTGAGCGGCAGGAACGGCACCACGCCATTGCCCTGCTTGCCCTGATCGAGGATCACTTTGTCCATGCCGCCATAAATGCGCTCGATCGCTTCGAGATAGAGCCGCTGGCGGGTTACGATCGGCGCTTTCTTGTATTCGTCGAGCACGGCGATGAAGCGCGCGGCCTCACCCTTCGCCTCGGCGATCAGGCGCTCGCGTTCGGCTTCGGCGCGCTGGGTGATGCGCGAGGCTTCACCGCGCGCTTCCGGCACCACCTTGTTGGCGTATGTCTGCGCCTCGTTCTGCATGCGCTCCTGGTCGGCACGCGCGGCCTGAACATCGCGGAACGCGTCGATCACCTCGCCGGGCGGATCGACCTTCTGCATCTGCACCTGCTGCACGATGATGCCGGCGCCATAGGCGTTCAGCGTCTTCTGCATCAATTCCTGCACCGCACGCTCGATCTCGGCGCGCGCGCCGGTCAGGATCGGCTGGATCTCGCGCTTGCCGATCACCTCACGCATGGCGCTTTCGGCGACGGCCTTCACCGTACCTTCCGGGTTCTTGAGGTTGAAGATGAAATCCTGCGGCTTCTTCGCATCCACCAGCCAGAGCACCGAGACCTCGACATCGACGATGTTCTCGTCACCGGTGAGCATCAGGCTCTCCTTGCGGATATCCCCGCGCGAAATCGTCGTCGTACGCCGGGTTTCCCCGCGAGAGAAGCCGATCTCGATCGTCTGCACACCGATCGTCGGCTTGTCGATCCGGCCGATTGGATACGGCCAGTTCCAGTTCAGACCCGGCGGCGTGATCGCCTCGAATTTACCGAAGACACGCTCGATACCCATCTCGTTCGGGCGGACGGTATAGAACCCGGTCGCGAGCCAGCCGGCCGCGCCGAGCAAGGCCAGAAAACCGATGCCGACAGCCCCCAGTTTGCCGAGGCCACCACCGTCACCGCCCCCGCCGCCACCCGGCATGACGCGGCGCAGCTTGTCCTGCGAACGGCGGAGAATTTCCTCAAGATCGGGCGGTTCTCGTCCACCGCCGGAAGGGCCGCCGCCCCAGGGGTTCGGATTGCGAGGGCCTTGCCCACGCGGCTGCCAGGGTCCGTTACTCATTTCAGGGTCTTTTCTCCGGCCATGAAGGTCGTTGCCATTTCCATTTGGGGTGTATTGCCCGGAACGTCAACGCCGCAGGTAGGTTACGAAGGCGAAAGCGGCCTCGTCATCGGCGGATTTGGTGAATGCGCGCCGTTCTGTCTCCCGCCATACCGCCCGGTCGATGGCGGGGAAACGGGCATCCCCCTCCGGTTCGAGATCGATCTCGGTGATCTCCAGCCGATCCGCCATCGGCAGGAAGGCGGCATAGATCTCGCCGCCGCCGGCAATGATGATCTCGTCCTGCCCGGCGGCCTGCGCGAAGGCGATCGCGCGCGCCTTCGCCTGCTCCATGGTGAGCGCGATTTCCGCGCCTTCCGCGGTGAACCCCGTGTCCCGCGTCAGGATAATCGTATGGCGCCCTGGCAGGGGCTTGCCGATGGATTCGAAAGTCTTACGCCCCATGATCATGGGCCGGCCCATGGTGAGCGCGCGAAAATGCTTCATGTCGCTCTTGAGCCGCCAGAGCAGCCGGTTATCGGCGCCGATCACGCCGTTCTTCGCGACAGCCGCGACGAGAACGGTTTTCATGTCTCATCCTTTGAAGAGGCTGGATCAAGGGAAATCCGCCATTTGCGCTCGAAGGCGGGCACGAGATCGAGCTTCTGCTCTGCGGCAAGGATCAGCGCCATGCCGATGAGGTCGGCGACTTCGCCGGCAAGATCGTACCGCCCGGCCTCAAGATCAACCGCCCCGTGGCGCGAGCGCCCCGAGAGCTTGAGATAGGATTGGACCGCCTCGCCCGCTTCCTCCGAAAGCTTGAGCACCACCCAATCCTCGGTGCGCGCGATGCCGTAATGCGCCGCATAGCGATGCGACGCCGCAACGATCTTCTCCTGAAGCTCGGCAAGATCGACCGTCATCATCACACCGCGACAGGCGCCTTGATGGCGGGATGGGGATCATATCCCTCGATCGCGATATCCTCGTAACGGAAGGCGAAAAGATCCCTCACCACAGGGTTGAGCCGGAGCTGCGGCAGCGGGCGGGGCTCACGCGAGAGCTGCTCTTTCACCTGCTCGATATGGTTCGCATAAAGATGCAGATCGCCGAAAGTATGGACGAAATCACCCGGTTCCATATCCACGACCTGCGCGATCATATGCGTGAGCAGTGAGTAGGAAGCCGTGTTGAACGGCACGCCGAGGAAGAAATCGGCCGAGCGCTGGTAAAGCTGGCAGGAGAGCCGCTGCCGCCCGTTATTGCCCGGACTGACATAGAACTGGAACAGGCAATGGCAGGGCGCCAAAGCCATTTTCGGAATATCCGCCGGGTTCCAGGCGGACACGATCAGGCGACGGGAATCCGGGTTCTTGCGCAGATCGACCAGCAATTGCGCGATCTGATCAACCACGCCGCCATCCGGCTTCTGCCAGCTGCGCCATTGCTTGCCATAGATCGGGCCGAGATCGCCGTTTTCATCGGCCCATTCGTCCCAGATCGTCACCTTGTTGTCGGTGAGGTATTTCGTGTTTGTATCGCCGGCGAGAAACCAGATCAGCTCGTGGACGATCGATCTCCGGTGCAGCTTCTTGGTGGTCACCAGCGGAAAGCCGGCGCTGAGATCGAAGCGCATCTGGGCCCCGAAAAGCGAGAGCGTGCCGGTGCCGGTGCGGTCCGATTTGGGTGTGCCCTCAACGAGGATGCGGCGCATGAGATCAAGATAGGGCTGCATGGGCTCACCTTCGCGAAACGCTCGAGCGCTTCTCTTATCCTGATAAAACGATCGTGGCCGGGCTAGGCCCGGCCATCCACGGCTTTTTCTTGATCGTCCGGGGCGTCACGCCTTTGGGTGAAACATGCCGAGCGCCTTGAAATGTTCGGCGATGAGATAATAGACGGTGATCCGCGACTTGGTGCGGTCCGCCTTCATCTTCTCGCATTGCGCCTTGACGACGGCTGTCAGATCCGCGTCGCTCTCCTTGCGGCCCAGCTTCTTTTTGCAGAAATTGTCGACCACGCGCTTGACCTCATCCGGGTCGGAGGCGGCAACGTAGCGTGTATCGGGCTTGCTCATCACAAGCGCATAGGTCTTGGCCATGCCAGCGACAGCGGCTTCATCGACCTTCGCGGTATATTTCTTCACATCGGCAAGATGGTCCATACGGTATTCCCTCCCACAGGATGTTCCCCTCGCGCCACAAAGGCGGCGATGAGAATGGAACACGATTCCAGCCAAAACACCATAGATCTCACGGAAAGCGCGCTGTGCGGCACGTTGCGCAGCAATTTTCGCTTTTCGCCCTTCAAATCGGCGCGGGCCGCGCCTATATTGGCGATGTCGTCCTCGGACGACTATGGCGATAAACGGCTATCGGAATAAACCCATCGGACCCGGGGGCGGTACCCGGCGCCTCCACCGCAACTCAGCGTGCTGGGTTGCGGCGGGGGCGAAACAGGATCGACGAGGGCGTAAAGGGTGGACTTTTGCTCGGCATGATACCGCCGTTATCGGGTCAAACCTATAGTTGCGAATGACAACTATGCTCCGGTTGCCCAGGCCGCGTAAGCGGTTTGGAATTCCGAACCTAAGTCCTTGCGGGTAGCACCGTAGGGCGGGGCCGGCAGGGGCCTGGCAACAGAACCCTGCCATTTCTCCTCCCGCCCGGATTTCCCTTCCCACCTCGATCGCAACCTTGCCCTCGCGCCACTTCCCTCTGGCAGCGCGCGACAACTTCCGTTACCTTCGGGCGCTATCCGGGCGTGAATCACGCTGGCCCCGCAATCGAGAACGATCCGCCGAATGACGACCGAACCGCAATCCGAAGACCTGATCCGCTATGATGTTATGGTGCAGGAAGCGCTGATCGGGGTTGTGCGCAAGGTTCTCATCGAAGCCGGCCGTTCCGGCCTGCCCGGCGATCACCATTTTTATATCACCTTCCGCTCGAGGGCGACGGGCGTAAAGCTCTCGCCGCGCCTGCTCGAGAAATATCCGGAAGAGATGACCATCGTGCTCCAGCACCAGTTCTGGGATCTCCAGGTCAGCGAGAGCGGGTTCGAGGTCGGGCTTTCCTTCGGCGGCATCGCGGAAAGGCTGCATGTGCCCTTCGACGCGCTGACCGGCTTCTACGATCCTTCCGTGCAGTTCGGCCTGAAATTCTCGCCCGACGAGGCGCAGGCTGATAACGATTCCGGCGATGAAACCGAGGGGGAGGAGGCTCAGGCCGCCCCCATCGCCAAGATCGAGGAAGCGGCCAAGCCGAAAAGCGCCGACAAGCCGCGCCGGAAATCCAAACCGGCGGCGGAGAAGGAGGGCGCCGCGGCGCCCCCGACCGATTCAGACGAGCCCGTTCAGGACGAAGCTCCTCAGGCCGGCGCAGAGGTGGTGAGCCTCGATGCGTTCCGTAAGAAGAAGTAACGCCCAACCTTTCCGATTGTTCATTCGACCGCCGCGCGAAGCTGGTCTAGGCAGAAGCCGGGCGACGATGAGGCATGCTTGGGGCCGATACACGCGGTTCGGGCAACACGGAAAGGCGCCCTCCATGAAGACAAATCCCGAAATTCTGGCGAATGAGGCATCCTCGATCAACGCCCGCGCGCGCGGATTCGACCTGCGGGCGTCGGTCCTGCTCGCCGCCACAGCAGCGTTGGGGCTGATTGCCGGCTTCTTCTATGCCTACGAGGTTTCGGTGATGCGCGGCTTCGCAATTCTCTCCGATCGCGATTTCATCGCGGCGATGCAATCGGTGAACGCGACGATCCGCAACGCCGCCTTCGCGCCGAGTTTCTTCGGCGCCGCCCTGCTTTCGGCGCTTGCGGTTCTCATGCATTGGCGCGACATCCTCCGCACGAAGGGCCTGCTGATCGCCGCCGCCGCGCTGCTCTATATCGGCGGTGGATTGCTGCTGACGATGACTATCAATGTGCCGCTCAACGAATGGCTGGCGGCACAGGGGCCGGCCTCCGGAATTGCGGAACCATCCGCGATCCGCGCGGCCTATGAGAGCAAATGGGTGTTCTGGAACTTCGTCCGCATGATCGCCTCCTTCCTCGCGTTCCTGTTGATGGCGATCGCCTTCCACATCGACTCCCGCATACCCTAACCTTCCGTCGCGGTTGAAGCGGGCCGGCGCGCGTGTTAGCGAGCGCGGGAATTCCAACCCGTGAATTTCGCGCGCTTGAAGGTTCTCCACACATGGCCACCCCTACCGCCACCCGCACCGAAACCGATACTTTTGGCCCGATCGAGGTCGATTCCGCTGTTTATTGGGGCGCGCAGGCGGAGCGATCGCTCGGCAATTTCAAGATCGGCTGGGAAAAGCAGCCCGCGCCGATCGTCCATGCGCTCGGCATCGTCAAGCGCGCGGCGGCGGAGGCCAATATGGCGCTCGGCAAGCTCGATCCCAAACTCGGCGAAGTGATCGTCAAGGCGGCGCAGGAAGTGATCGAGGGCAAGCTCGACGCGCATTTTCCGCTGGTGGTGTGGCAGACGGGCTCCGGCACGCAATCCAACATGAACGCCAATGAGGTGATCTCGAACCGCGCCATCGAGATGCTGGGCGGGGAGATGGGCTCGAAGAAGCCCGTTCACCCCAATGACCACGTGAACATGTCGCAATCCTCCAACGACACGTTCCCGACCGCGATGCATATCGCCTGCGCGGTCGAGGTGGTGAACCGCCTGCTGCCCGCGCTCGCCCAGCTGCGCAATGCACTCAACGACAAGGCCCAGGCCTGGAAGGACATCATCAAGATCGGTCGCACCCATACGCAGGATGCGACGCCGGTGACCCTCGGCCAGGAATTCTCGGGCTATACGCAGCAGATCGAGAACGGCATCAAGCGCATCGAGATGACCCTGCCGATGCTGATGGAGCTGGCGCAGGGCGGCACCGCCGTCGGCACAGGCCTCGCCTCCCCCATCGGCTTCGCGGAAAAAGTCGCGGAGCGCATCGCCGCGCTCACCGGCCTCAAATTCACTTCCGCGCCCAACAAATTCGAGGCGCTCGCCGCCCATGACGCAATGGTGATGACGCATGGCGCGATCACCACCGTGGCGATGAGCTGCTTCAAGATCGCGAATGACATCCGCTTTCTCGGTTCGGGCCCGCGCTCGGGCCTCGGCGAACTCGCCCTGCCGGAAAACGAGCCCGGTTCGTCGATCATGCCGGGCAAGGTCAACCCCACCCAATGCGAGGCGCTCACCCAGGTCGCCGCCCATATCCACGGCAACAATGCCGCGATCGGCTTCGCGGGCAGCCAGGGCCATTTCGAGCTGAACGTCTTCAACCCGATGATGGCCTACAACTTCCTGCAATCCGTGCGCCTGCTCGCCGATGCCGCCGTCTCCTTCACCGATAATTGCGTGGTCGGCATCGAGCCGCGCCTCGACAACATCAAGCGCGGGCTCGACAATTCCCTGATGCTGGTCACCCCGCTCAAGGAGAAATACGGCTACGATCTCGCCGCGAAGATCGCGAAAACCGCGCACAAGAACGGCACCACCTTGCGCGAGGAAGCCATCAAGGCCGGCATTTCCGGCGAGGATTTCGACGCGATCGTCCGCCCGGAGAAGATGATCTCGCCGGGTTGAGCGTAAGTCCGCCAACATCATCGCGAGGAGGCGCATTTGCTCCGACGCGGCAATCCCTAGAGCATGGATCGCCGCGTTTAGCTTCGCCCTCCTCGCGATGACGGTCGAAGAGCCTCGACACGCTCTTCGATGGGTTTTGAATCCATCCCTTTCAGTCTTCCGCAAACAATTTGAGCTAAAGGCGGCTTTCCCGATACCAACCGGAAGAAGCCGATGACAGCCGCCGCCCATGACAATCCCGCACAAAGCGCTGCCTCGCCGCTAAGCTCCTTCCGCGTGAAGCGGTTCGCGACGATGCTCGCCCTCATCGACAAGGTGGTGGCGGAAAAAGGCAAGGCGCATATTCTCGATGTCGGCGGTACGGTCGATTACTGGATGGCGCTGGAGCCACTCTGGCGCGGGCGTGATCTTTCCTTCACGCTCGTCAATCTCGAGGCCGAGCCGGTGAGCGACCCGCGTTTCACATCGCTCGCCGGCAACGCCTGCGCGATGCCCGAATTTGGTGACAATACCTTCGACATCGTCCATTCCAACTCCGTGATCGAGCATGTCGGGCGCTGGAACAACATGAAGGCCATGGCTGCCGAAGTGTGGCGGCTCGCGCCGCGCTTCTATCTCCAGACGCCGGCTTTCGGTTTCCCGGTCGAACCGCATTTCCGGGCCCCCTTCTTTCACTGGCTGCCGATGCCCTGGCGCATCTGGCTGGCCCGCCATCTGGCCCTCGGGCATTATCCGCGCGCGCAAACGCTCGACGAGGCGATGCGCTTCGTGGAAGATGCGATTTTGCTGGATGCGGCACGTTTTCGCGCCCTTTTCCCCGCCCCTGCCCAGGTGATCAAGGAAAGGGTGCTGGGATTGACGAAATCCTTCATCGCCATTCGCGAATAAGCAGGCTACACTCATTGCCGGAGGCACAATGTCCGGCACCATCGTCAATCTCCGCCTGGTGCGGAAGGCCAAAGCGCGCGCCCAAGCCGAAAAGAAGGCCGAGGAAAACCGCGTGACTTTCGGCACGCCCAAGGCTTTGCGGAAACTCAATGCGGCCGAAAAAAAGCTGGAGGACAAGCGTCATGCCTCCGGAAGACTTGAAACAACCAGCGGGAATGGCGAGGGCTAACAGATGCCGGCGACAGAACCCAGTCGAATCGTGAAACGCAGCCTGCGCATCGCAGGTCATGCCACATCGATTTCACTGGAAGACCAGTTCTGGGAGTTGCTCCAGCATGTCGCCGCCACCAAGGGCCTGCGCGTCGCGCAGCTGATCCAGCGGATTGACGACGAACGCAGCGGCGCCAATCTTTCCTCGGCTATCCGGGTCTATCTGCTCGAATGGCTGATGCGGGAAGGCGGCATGATGATCCGCGAAGTCCCGCGCGAAGGCTGATCAGCCGGGCGGGAGGGCGGGCCTGGGCGCAATATCCAGCGGCGCACCGGGGAGCGGCAATCTCCCCTCCTCGGCCTTGCGCTTCTCCTCCGCGCGACGGGCTTCCTCCTGTCGCCGCTTTTCCGATTCCACCATCGCTTCGAAAGCCCGGATCTCGCGGTCGCGGCGCTCCATGAAGGCATCGGCGCGCTGGCGGCGCAGTTGCATCTCGCGCTCACGCATATCGGCATCGAAAGCCTCGGTGCGCTCAAGATCGCGCTGAATCGCGACAGCGAGAAAACCGTTGACCAGCGAGGAGACCTGAAGATTGCGACGGGTGCCCGGCATACCCAGCCGCATCAGCTGCGTCAGGGAAATTTCGGGCAAGGCGCCACGCCAATCCCGCGGGATCTGGGTCGAAGTCATCACCAGCCGCGTCTCCATTTCCCGCCGCGGGAGATCGAGCGTGAAAGCCGGCGTGACAGAAATGCCGGAAGACGGCGCCATCGGCGTGCCGCCAAAGCGGATCAGCCCCCCGGAGAGGCTCGCGGGCCAATTCGTCGCGGGTAGGCGAAGCTCGCCCTGACGCAATGCCCGATCCACGATCCCGCCGACATGGTTCTCGTCGAGCGGCTGGAGCGCTTCCAGTGGCATCGCCGTGACACGCGCCAGAGCAAGCGGATCGGCTTCCGGCACGACAAAGCCATCGAGCATGACGGTTCCCGCGCCGGAAAGGCTGGAGACCAGCTCGAAAGGCGTGCTTCCGCCCCCAGCGAAGGGAATGTCGCCGGAGATTCGGGCGCTGCCCAGGCCGAGAGGAAGCCTCGCGGCATCGATCCGCCCCGCGATCTCGAGCTTGCTGCCTCTGCGCATCAGGGCCAACGCACCACCCAGCCGCCCCTCGCCGACAGCGCTTTCCAACCCTTCGAAAGCCGTGGCGCCGGGCGCGAAGCGCCACACGAAGCGCGGCTGCCTGAGATGAAAACGGTTCGCAAAACGCATCTCCGTCGCCTCGATCCAGAGATCGCCCGCGAGCGGCATCGCAAAAGCTGGCGGGAAACTTGCGCGCGACCAGCCGCCCTCGCCATCGAGCGCGCCATCGCCGAGGGCGGGCGCAAGCAGGGCGGGAAGCGAGAGGGCGCCGGTCCGCAATTGCCCGGCCACCTGCCCGCCGCGTGCGAGATCGAAAGAAATCTCACCGGAAACCGGTTGTCCGCCGATGCGCGCTTCCATGCCGGTAAGGGTCAGCTTGGCCTGATCGGAATAAAGCCGCCCCGCAACCTCCGCGGCAGCATTGCGCACCGAGGTTTCCTGCACGAAAAGCCGACCGAAGCCGGGGAGATCCGTTGCCTTGAGCGTGAGGCGTCCATCGAGCGGATTGGAGCGGAAAGCCCCGAAACCGCCGTCGAAGCGGAAGGTCATGCCGCCGAATTCACCTTCGGCATGGCCGCGCACCTCACGGCGTGGGTCCCCTTGCGCCTTGATCGTAACCTGCCCGGCAGAGCTTCCCGCCTGCAGGGGCAGGCCGAGCAGTTGCGCCGCGAGACGGCCACCATCCGGATTGGACAGATCCGCCTCCAGACTGGCGTGCCAATTGCCCCCCGCAAGCGTGGAAACACTGCGCCCGGCCAACTTCGTACCGCCGAGGCGGCCTTCGGCATCGATATCCCACACCGCGCGCCCGCCCTCATTGGTGATCCGCATCCGCGCGACTGCCAGAGCGGGTTCGAGCGTGGCGGCGCGCGCGGCGAAGGCTTCCGTCAACGCACCGGGATACAGCGCACGGGCAAGGCGTGCGAGATCGCCCAGCCTTTCGGCATCGAGCTTACCGGCGAGTTGCACCAGCCCCGTCCCCATCGTGCCGGACAAGGTCAGTTCCTCGCCCCGCTTGCCGCGAAGACGCATCTGCCGGATGCGGGCGCCCGCCTGATCGCGCTCAAGGGAAAGCAGCAGCGAGCCGAGATCCTGCCCGTCGAGCGAGAGGCCGCGGATATCGAGATCGGCGGCAAGTTCAAGACGCGCGGCCAGCGGCGAGGGATCAAGCGCGGAAAGCACGCGGGCGTCGAACTTTTCCGACAGCACTTTCAGCGACAGGCGCGGCGCACCACGTCCGCCCGCACGCGGAAGCAGGAATTCTCCCTGTCCGCGAACCACTCCCACCGGCGTTTCAAACGCCATGTCGCCGATGGCGATCGCCGCCAGATCACCGGAGAGCTTCGCGCCGAAACGCGCCGAAGCCGGCAGGTGAGCGGCGAGATCGGGACCGTGAAGCCATGCCATGAAGCTCGGCAGATCACCGATCGCGATATCGAGCACACCGCCTACCGCCGCATTGCCCGCCTCGTCACGCCGATAGGCGATGCGCGCATTTCCGGGCAGGCCGAAGCCGATATTCTGCAAGGTGAGGTGCCCATCATCCAATCCGGCGCGGATCTGCACCTCCTGCGCCTGCCCGCCGGCGAGTTGCGCGGCGGCGATCCCGACTTCAAGCCGTGCATCGAAAGGCGTGCCGCTCAGGGCGCCGGGCGCGAGCATCGCGGAAACAACCTTCAGCGATGCCAACATCTCACGCTCTTCGGCGAAGAAGGGCGCGATATCGGCCCGCTTCGCGCTGAGTCGCAGATCGAGAAGCGGTCTTTCGGGCAGAAGATCCACCAGCGCACGCCCCGCGAGCTGAGCCGCGCCCGCGCCCGTTCCCAAGGTGAGGTTCGCCGGATCAACCACGATCTGATCGCCCTGCGCGATCACCCGGGCCGCGAGCTGGAAAGGCACCTGCCGCCCAGCCTCCCCCCCGAGAAGCGGGTTGCCATTGGCGATAACCGCCCCGTCGAAGATCGCGCGGCCCGGCACGCCCGGCAGGGCGAACAATCCGTCGAGCGAGATGCGGGCGCCGATATGCTTGTCCTCGACAACGCCTTTGAGGCGGGCGCGGGCGGCTTCGAACTTGCCGATCTGCGCATGGTATTCACGCCCCTGCGCACGGTCGAGCACGTCGATCCTGTACGGCCCCGCAAGGCCGGGCGCGGCGAAGGAAACGTCGTAGCGCGGAAGCCCGGCCGGCAGGCTCGGCGAGACAGAATCGACCAGCGCAAGCCCCGAAATCTCGCCCTGCTCGATCGCGATGCGGCGCATCAGGTCGGGCACGACCTCCAGCGCCCCCTCCTGCGGCAACCGCACCAGATCGCGGCGGATCTGGGCATCGTCGGCCCGAATGGCGCTGACCTGAAGCTTGCCGGCGAGCAGCGCCGCGGCGGAAAGCGTGAAAGTAAGGCGGCGCGCCCGGAAATACGGATTTTGATCCGGGCCGATTTCCACCTCCTCCGCATCGAAAGCGGGAACAGGCAGGAAAGCCGGGCGGAATTCGCCGTTGAGGCGGATCTCGACGCCCATCTGCTCGGAAAGCCAAGCCGCCGCACGTTCGCGTTGCGCGTTCCAGTCCACGAAATACGGCCCGACCATCAGCGCGATCAGCGCGATGGCAAGCAAAGCCGCGATGCCGGTAAGGAAATCACGCAATCGTCGAACCCCGAATCCGCGCCGGAATCACCCCCCGGCGCTTTCCATCCTAGCGCCAAAGTGGCACCGGATCACGGCTTATGCGCGACGATCTTTCCAGGGTTCATGATGCCCTTGGGGTCAAGCGCGGCCTTGATCGCGCGCATCGCGTCAAGCGCGGGCCGCCCCAGCTCCGGTTCAAGGTATTTCTGCTTGCCCTGCCCAATTCCATGTTCGCCCGTGCAGGTCCCGTCCATGCGGTGCGCGCGTTCGACAAGGCGATGAAGGAAGGCCTCGGCACCTTTTCGCTCTGCCTCGCTCTCGGTATCCACGAGCAGGAGGCAATGGAAATTACCATCTCCGACATGGCCGACAATCGGCGCGACGAACCCGTTCTCGACGATATCCGTCTTGGTCTCCTCGATGCAATCCGCCAGACGGGAGATCGGCACGCAGGTATCGGTCGAAAGCCCGCGCGTACCAGGCCGCAACCCCAGGGCTGCCCAATATCCATCATGCCGTGCCTGCCAGAGCCGGGTGCGATCCTCCGGTTTTACGGCCCATTCGAAGGGCCCACCCGAAAATTCAGCGGCGATCTCCCCGAAACGCGCCGCCTGTTCCGCGACGCCCGCTTCCGTGCCGTGGAACTCCACCAGCAGCAGCGGCATCTCGGGCAGCGACAATTTGGAATAGACGTTGACCGCCTTGACCTGCGCCTCGTCCAGCAGCTCGATGCGCGCCACCGGAATTCCGGTCTGGATCGTCATGATCACCGCATCCGCCGCCGCGCGGATGGAGGGAAACGGGCATGACCCGGCGGAAACCGCTTCCGGCAGGCCGGAAAGCTTCAACGTTATCCGGGTGACGATCCCCAGCGTTCCCTCAGCGCCGACGAAAAGCCGGGTGAGATCGTAGCCGGCGCTGGTCTTGCGCGCGCGGCGCGCGGTGGTGACGATCTCGCCCTCCGCCGTCACCACATCGAGCGCGATCACGTTGTCCTTCATCGTGCCATAGCGGACAGCATTGGTGCCGGAGGCGCGCGTCGCGACCATGCCGCCCAAAGTCGCATCCGCCCCCGGATCGATGGGAAAGAACAGCCCGTAGGAGCGCAGATACTCATTGAGTTCCTTGCGCGTGACGCCTGGCTCGACCACACAATCGAGGTCCTCGGCATTGACGGCGAGAATCTTCTTCATGCCGGACAGATCCACCGAAACGCCGCCGAGCGGGGCGTTGAGCTGCCCTTCGAGCGAGGAACCCGAACCGAACGGGATGACCGGCACGCGATGCGCGGCGCAAAGCCGCACGATCGCCTGCACCTCTTCGGTCGTCTCGGGAAACACGACGATATCCGGCGGCTGGTTCTCGAGCCATGTCGTGGTGTGCGCGTGCTGGCGGCGAGTCGCCTCGCTCAGCGTGCAGCGATTGCCGAATTGCCGCTGAAGCCCGGCGACGACAACCGCCATGGTTTCGGGGCTCGGTCGCTGAAGGCTCTCGTTCATCTCGTGCTCCATAGGCGGATAGGCTCCACCCGGCGCGCCGCCCCGACAGGCCGCGCACAGGATGGAGCAGGGAAAAGTCAGATCAGGCTGTTCAGCGGTCGAGGAAATCGTTCTTGCCGAGTTCCACGCCGCCGTTGCGCAAGATCGCATAGGCCATCGCCGCGTGGAAATAGAAATTCGGCAACACCACTTTCGCGAGATAATCCTTGCCCGCCATCTCCGTTTCCGGCGCATTGCGGCCAAGCTTGATCTTGATCACGCGGTCGTCGGAACCGGCATAGGCGGAGGCGGGAATCCCATCCACATAATTGCGTGTCTTCGCGATGCGGGCGCGCAGTTCCGCGATGCTCTTCTCGTCATCCGCCCAGGCGGGGACTTCCGCGCCGGAAAGCCGGGCAGCCGCGCCCTTGGCGAAATCGCACGCGATCTGCACCTGCCGGGCAAGCGCGAACATATCCGGGAAAAGGCGGGCGGAAACGAAAATCGCCTCGTCGATCTTTTTCGCCTCGCAATGGGCGGCGAGCTTGCCGAGGACGCGGTCAAGCGCGGCAAGCGTCTGGTTCAAGGTCGAAAGGCCGATCTGGTTCATGGACGACATGGGATTCTCCGAAAGGACAGATGTGCGAAATCTGTAACGCCGTCACGCCTGCTTCAAGCCGGATTTTCACCGCAATGCGGAAAACGCGCCGGAAGGGGTTGAGCAAAATCCCAAGACGATCTAGAACAATTGAAGAACAAACGCCTCTTCTCCCTTATGTCCCCGATCAATCCGGGTGAAAGGGGTGCGAATCAGCCAGAATGCTTGCAGGAGATGAGGCTGAGCCCCATCTCGCTCTTTTATTGGCCAGAGAAGTCGTCACCTTGTCGGATCCGTTTTCGCTCGATGGCTGGGAAGAGCCCCGGCCCGCCATGAAGAACCCCGCCCCCGGCGGCGGCATCGCCGCGCGCGCCATGGCCGCCGCACGGCCTGCCGCAACCTATCTCAGCGGGCTGAACCCCGAGCAGGGCCGCGCGGTCGAGACGCTGGACGGACCGGTCCTCGTACTGGCCGGTGCCGGCACCGGCAAGACCAAGGTGCTCACCTCGCGCATCGCCCATCTCATCGCGACCGGACGGGCACGGCCCAACGAAATCCTCGCCATGACCTTCACCAACAAGGCCGCGCGCGAGATGAAGGAGCGTATCGCGCATCTCGTCGGCGCGGTGGCGGAAGGGATGCCGTGGTTGGGCACCTTCCACTCGATCGGCACCAAGCTGCTGCGCCGCCATGCCGAGGCGGTAGATCTGAAAAGCGATTTCACCATTCTCGACACCGATGACCAGATCCGGTTGTTGAAGCAGATCATCCAGGCCGAGAATATCGACGACAAGCGCTGGCCGGCGCGCGTGCTCGCTTCCATCATCGATGGCTGGAAAAACCGCGCCCTGCCGCCGAACAAGGTGCCCGCGGGCGAGGCGATCTCCTTCGCCGGCCGCGGCGGCGAACTCTACGCACTCTATCAGGAGCGCCTCAAAACCCTGAACGCGGTCGATTTCGGCGATCTGCTGGTCGAGACGATCCGCCTCTTCCGTGACAACCCGGATATCCTTGCGCAGTATCAGGAGCGTTTCCGCTATATCCTCGTCGACGAATATCAGGACACGAACACCGCGCAGTATCTCTGGCTGCGCCTCGTGGCGCAGGGGCGGCGCAACATCTGCTGCGTGGGCGATGACGACCAATCCATCTATGGTTGGCGCGGGGCGGAGGTGGATAACATCCTGCGCTTCGAGAAGGATTTTCCCGGCGCGGTGGTGATCCGGCTTGAGCGCAATTACCGTTCGACCGGGCATATTCTCGGCGCGGCATCGAAGCTCATCGCCAACAATGAAGGCCGGCTCGGCAAGACCCTCTTCACGGAAGGCGAGATGGGCGAGAAAGTCGCTGTCGCCTGCGCCTGGGACAGCGAGGAGGAAGCCCGGCAGATCGCGGACGAGATCGAGGCACTCCAGCACAAGGGGCACCGGCTGAACGAGATGGCGATCCTCGTGCGCGCCTCGTTCCAGATGCGCGAATTCGAGGAGCGCTTCATCACCAACGCGATTCCCTACCGCGTGATCGGCGGCCCGCGTTTCTACGAGCGTGCGGAAATCCGCGATGCCCTCGCCTATCTCAAATGCGTCGCCAATATCTCGAACGATCTCGCCTTCGAGCGCATTTTCAATACGCCCAAGCGCGGCCTCGGCGATGCGGTGCTCGCGAGCCTGCACGCCTATGCGCGCGAGGCGCGGGTGCCGCTGATGCAGGCGGCACGGGTGCTGGTGGAAACCGAGGAGCTGAAGCCGAAGCAGCGCTCGACCCTGCGCGAGCTGATGGAGGCATTCGCCCGCTGGTCCTCGCTGATCGAGACCATGCCGCATCACGAACTTGCGGAAACCGTTCTGGAAGAGAGCGGCTATACCGAGATGTGGAAGAAAGATCGCTCGGCGGATGCCGCGGGCCGACTCGAAAACCTCAAGGAACTCGTGCGCTCCATGGAGGAGTTCGAAAACCTCGCCGGGTTCCTCGAACATGTCGGGCTGGTGATGGATGCCGCTTCGTCGGAAAGCGACGATCGCGTCTCGATCATGACGCTCCATGCCGCCAAGGGCCTCGAATTCGAAACCGTCTTCCTGCCGGGCTGGGAGGAAGGCGTCTTTCCACATCAGCGCGCGCTCGACGAGCAGGGCAAGGCCGGGCTGGAGGAGGAGCGCCGCCTCGCCTATGTCGGATTGACGCGCGCCAAGCAGCGCGCGCGGCTCTATTTCGCCACCAACCGGCGCATCCACGGCATGTGGAATGCCGCCATTCCCTCGCGCTTTGTCGATGAGCTGCCCGCCGAGCATGTCGAGGTGATGGAGGGCCAGGGCACCTATGGCCGCGAGCAGCGCCAGATTTACGGCGGTGGTTATGGGGGCGGGAATTTCGGAGGCGGCGGCTCGCGCTTCGACAAGGTGCAACCCTTCCAGAATTCCACCTATGCGACGCCGGGCTGGCAACGCGCGCAGGCCGCCGCCGCGTCAGGGTTCCGCCCTTCCGCCGCGACGCAAGGGGCGGGACAGCGTGGGGGCCAATCTTTCGGGAAGTCTCCCGCGCTGATCGAGGGGCGCGTTCTCGCTTCCTCAACCGGCAGCCCCTCGAAATTCAAGGCTGGCGCGCGCGTGTTCCACGTCAAGTTCGGCCCCGGCTCGGTGGCGGAAGTGGACGGGAACAAGCTCACCGTCGATTTCGACAAGGCCGGAAGGAAGATGGTGCTGGATAGTTTTGTGCAGGCGGCCTAAGGTGACAGCAAGATAATACTAAAATTTACATAACTCAGGCAACAGGTTAAAACATGAAACTTGGCTTTCCTTCCGCTTTGTCACAGCAAGCATTTGATGAAATTATTTCAAAAATGCAGGGGATCAATATTATACCCATGTTCGGAACCTTACTTGGCCTGCACCGCAACGGAAAACTGATCGAGTATGATGATGATATTGACTTTATCGCCTCCATCCACGATAGAGAAAATATAATTAATCGATTAGTTAATTATGGTTTTGAAATTGACCTTGAAGTTTTTTCCAATACAACACCCTATTTCCTCCAAGCTGGCCGTGAAATAGGTGGAGCAAAAATTCTAATTGATTTCTACTTCTGGGAAGAAAGCGAGGAGACAGACGAAATTATCCTTCGCTGGACTATTTCTGCCGCTCAACGAAGGGAAGACGATTTATACATCCCTCGCCACTACATATTTCCAACCACGCAGACAGAAATCAATGGAAATCAAGTTTCCATTCCGGCACAGCCGACCACCTGCTGTGAGGCCGCTTACGGTAAGCGTTGGCGAACGCCTCTGAAAAAATTTAGTGATTACAACTGTACGATTGAAAACCATAAAATTTCCATCACCTATTTTAACACAAGGGAGAGGATCGCTGCTCGCGATGCAATCATCCTCCAGCTGCAGGAAGAAGTCTCCCAACTCAGGAATCGTTCCGCAATAGCCGAAGCGGAAGCTGCGGCCTGCCGCGCGGAAGCTGCCGCATCGCGTGAGGAAGCTGCCGCATCGCGTGAGGAAGCCGCAGCCTGCCGCGCGGAAGCTGCGGCATCGCGTGAGGAAGCTATCGCCTCTCACGAGAAAGCCTCTGCCTCCCATAAAATGCTTACCGCCCTGACCGAGCAAGTGATGCGATCTGTCATCAACTCCCGCGTTGTCCGCTGGGGACGGCCCCGTGGCGCGCCCCTCTCCGAAGAGGCCCTCCGACATATCATCGAGTCGATCGTGGACCGGGAATGGTACCTCGAAGCCAACCCGGACGTTGCCGCCGCAGGCGTCAATCCCGTTCAACATTTTCTCAACCATGGCTTTAAGGAGGGGCGCGCACCGCAACCCTCCTGGAAATGACCGGATCTACACCAGGGCAAGCAAAGCTGATCGAGGGGCGTGTTCTCGCTTCCTCCACCGGCACCCCCTCGAAATTCAAGGCTGGCGCGCGCGTGTTCCACGTCAAGTTCGGCCCCGGCTCGGTGGCGGAAG
This sequence comes from Pseudomonadota bacterium, assembly GCA_020161575.1. Lineage (GTDB taxonomy): Bacteria > Pseudomonadota > Alphaproteobacteria > Rhizobiales > Beijerinckiaceae > Rhabdaerophilum. The sequence continues at coordinate 365,047 of JAIUNR010000001.1, read as the reverse complement.
TGGACGGGAACAAGCTCACCGTCGATTTCGACAAGGCCGGAAGGGAGATGGTGCTGGATAGTTTTGTGCAGGCGGGGTGAGGGCAACGCCTCGCGTCATGGCCGGGCTTGGCCCGGCCATCCACGACTGGGCCGCGATAATCCTCCGCGCTACATTCTGGGCATGGGTAGATTCGTTCCTCTCCAGTCTCCGAACATGCCCGTGCGCCATAGGGGCGCACCGGATATGTCCGGAGACAAACATGCATTTCAAACGCAAGCGCCCTAAATCAGCACGCGCCGGGTGCCTTCTGTGCAAACCGCGCAAAGCAAATGGCTGTTGTCCGCGTCACAAGAACATGACGCACGGGAACCGCAAGCGCCGGGAATCCCTGATCGATCAGCTTCGTTGCGAGCAGATCAATATTCCCGAGCGGGATCGGCGATAACTAATACCCCGGAAGTCGTGGATGCCCGGCCCAAGGCCGGGCATGACGTTCCCCATTCCCTTGGTGTCACCATTGACGGCGGCGAGCAAATATTTTTTCTTGCAGATATTTCAAATGGATAGAGAAAATCCACCACGCCCCTTTGTGGATAAGATGACGTATGCCATTGTAAATAAAGGAGAGTTTAGATCGAACACGAATGCGACAAGCATCGACACGGGGATTCGGAATAACCTATTGATTTTTAAAGGAACATACTAGTCACCCGAACTAGGGGCCTAGTTGGGAGAACATCAGGAATATGCAATTTCAAAGACGCCCAATCGAATCAGGAGCGTCTCGATGGCTTCCAAACCTTCTCTCCCGCCCGACCCGCCGCGCTTTCTTCGTCATCTTCGCCATGCTCGGCTGGCGCTTTGGGAAATTTATCTGATCCTCACAATCGGGCTGGCAATCGCCTTGACTTTGGGCTTGAAGCACTGGGCATGAACCCCGCCTCAACCACCCTCGCCCGCCTCGTGACCGACGAGGACACCGCCAAGCTGATCGCCGACCAGCTCTCGGATCTGTTCGAGCCGGAGGATCTGGCCGCCTCGGCCTTCGAGATGCCCGAGGAGAACGCGATCCACACTTCCGTGCCGCGCCCCAGCAGGCAGGATCATCTCCGCCACGGCGCGATGGGTACCCTGATGCCCGATCTCGAAACCCCGTGGCTGTGCGAACTCTATTTCGGCGAGGCGCCGGATGAAGCCGCGATCCGCGATCTCGTGGCCGGCATCGCGGGCGACGAAGCCGCGGCCGCGCTTGTTTTCGAAGCCGTCGAGGCGCGTGACTGGATCGCCGCCGCGCTCGAAGGCATGGTACCCGTGGATGCCGGGCGCTTCACCGTGCATGGCGCGCATTCGCGCGATACGCTGAAACTCAATCGGCACAATATCGAGATCGAGGCCGCGCTCGCCTTCGGCACCGGCCATCACGGCACGACGCGCGGCTGCCTGTTGCATCTCGATGCGCTGCTCAAGCGCCGCCGCCCGGTCAATGTGGTCGATATCGGGTCGGGAACGGGCATCCTCGCCTTCGCGACAGCCATGGCGATCAAGGATTTCGTCCATGCCGGCGAGCTGGACCCGGATTCGGTTCGCATCGCGCGCGAGAATGCGCGGCTCAACGGCGTCGCGCCGCTCGTACGCCCCGTGGTCGCGGCGGGCTTGCGGCATCCGCAGCTGATGGCCACGCGCTTCTACGATCTCGTCTTCGCGAATATCCTCGCCAAACCGCTGAAGGGGCTCGCGCCGGAAATCGCGCGCGCTACCGCGCCCGGCGGCGAGCTGATCCTGTCCGGCCTTCTGGTCGGCGATGTGCCGGGCGTACTCGCCAAGTATCGCGCGTTCGGTTTTCACCTCGTCGCGAAAAGACAGCTCGAAGGCTGGGTGAGCCTCATCCTCAGGCGGGGCGGCGCAAAACCGATACGGCGCGCGACCTGAAAGCCGGAGACGAAAAACCCCGCCGAAGCGGGGTTCAGGTCGGTGTCACTCGCTGCCGAGCAGACCGGGATGAACCCGGTTCATGCGGCGGTGAAGGGCGTTACCCTCCCTCACCACCTCGGCAAGAAGGCCGAGGACGTGGGCGAGGCGAACGAAAACTGCGATCATCATGCTGATCTCCTGTCAGAAAGGCAGGTCGCGTGCGAGCGACTGCGCCACGCGCTCGCGGATCTGGATGCCATAGGCGGCCTCGATCCGGGCGATTTCGCGTTCGGCATTGCGCCGGCGGCTCTCCATCACCGCCGCCATGAAGCGTGCGGCGATACCAGCTTTGCGCGGCGCGGCGGCCTGTGTGGTATCCGTTCCGGCGAGCGGGAGCAGCGCATCCGAGAATGTCAATGCAGCCATGGTTTTCTCCTTCCGGTTTGGCAGGCGACACCATGTCGGTGCCGCATATCTTGGACCAAGAAGATAGACCTTCGCTGCAGCGCAGCAAGATGTTGCGGCGCAGCATAGCTATGCATTAAACGCATAGATTGGCTATTTCCTGTTCACTATTGCTTTATTTTTGCATAATTTGGCCATGATCTAATCGGCACCGCCACAAAATCGGGCGACAGGTAAAAATCCGCGCATCCGCTCTTTTCTTGAGAGGGCTGCATACAATCGCTATGCTGGGCCAAATCACGAGGTTTGCCTTGCCCAAAGCCCAATTCCAGACTTTTTCCACCCGCTCCCGCCCCGATCTTTCCGCTGCCCGCCTCAAATCCCTTCGCTCCGCGCTCCAAGCGTTGGGCGCGGAAGGTCTGTTGCTGCCGCGCGCGGACATCTTCCAGGGCGAGTATCTCCCCCCTTCCGAGGACCGCCTCGCCTGGCTCACCGGCTTCACGGGTTCCGCCGGCTTCGCGATCGTCCTCAAGGATCGCGCGGCACTGTTCGTCGATGGGCGCTACACCGTGCAGGGCAAGGCCGAGACTGACCCGGCCGTCGTTTCCGTCGTGCCCCTGGCCGAGACATCGCCGGAGGATTGGCTGAGGCGCGAGGGAAAGCCGGGCGCGCGCATCGCCTATGACCCCGCGCTGTTCACCGCCCGCGGACTGAAGCGCTTCGAGAGTGCCGCCGCGGATGCCGCGCTTGCCCTCGTGGCGCTCAAAAGCGATCCTTTCGATCCGATCTGGGAGGATCGCCCCGCCGCCCCCGCGAGCGATATCGTCGATCATGCCGAGATCCATGCCGGCGAGAGCGCGGAAGCGAAGATCCGCCGCCTTCAGGAGAAGATGGCGGAGCTGAAGCTCGATTCGCTGGTTGTTTCCGAGTGCCCGTCGGTCAACTGGCTGTTCAATTTCCGCGCCGGCGACGTGCCGCATCTGCCGATCCTGCGTGCATTCGCGCTCGTGCCGCGCGAAGGCAAGCCGGTTCTCTTTGTCGATGCCAAGCGCCTCGCGCCTGATCTCGCGCGGCGCCTTGCCCGAAGCGTCGAGATCGTCACGCCGGCCACCGCGCCCGGCGACGGGCGGGCGGAGCTTTCGTCGCGTCTCCGGCAGGTCGCGGCCTCCGGCGCGCGCATCCGACTCGATGAAGAAAGCGCGCCGGTTCTTCTCACCGGCGTGATCGAGGAAGCTGGTGGGCGCGCGGATGCCGGCACCGATCCGATCGCGCTGATGAAGGCGGTCAAGAATGATGTCGAGATCGAAGGATCACGCAAGGCGCATTCGCGCGACGGCGTGGCGGTGACGCGCTTCCTCAACTGGCTCGACACACAGGCGCCGAAGGGACAGCTCACCGAGATCGACGCGGTGATCGCGCTCGAAAATTTCCGTAAAGAGGCCGGTGATCTCGCCGACATCTCTTTCCCGTCGATTTCCGCCGCCGGACCGAATGCCGCCCTGCCCCATTACCGGGTGACGGAGGCCTCCAACCGCAAGATCACACAAGGGCTGTTCCTCATCGATTCCGGCGCGCAATTCCGTGACGGAACGACCGACATCACACGCACCATCGCCATTGGAAAAACCACGAAAGCGATGCGCGAGGCCTTTACCCGCGTGCTCAAGGGGATGATCGCCATTTCGCTCGCCGTCTTCCCAAAGGGCACGAGCGGCGCCCAGCTCGACAGTTTCGCCCGCCAGTTTCTCTGGCAGGCCGGGCAGGATTTCGACCATGGCACCGGCCATGGCGTCGGCTCCTTCCTTTCCGTGCATGAAGGCCCGCAGCGCATCTCCAAGCTCGGGACCACCCCGCTCCAACCGGGCATGATGCTTTCGAACGAACCCGGCTATTATCGCGAGGGACATTTCGGCATCCGCATCGAGAACCTCGTTGTCGTCGAAAAGCGGGTGATCAAGGGCGGCGAGCGCGAGATGTATGGCTTCGAGACCCTGACCTTCGCACCGATCGACCGCCGCCTCATCGTCAAATCCATGTTGACGAAAGACGAGCGGAACTGGCTCGACGCCTATCATGCCGAAACGCTTAAGCGGATCGGCAAAGGGCTCAAGGGAGCGGATCTCGCCTTCCTCGAAGCGGCCTGCGCGCCGCTATGAGCGCCACGAGCCGGTCTTTCCTCGCGCTCCTGGTCGCGCTGTCGATGCTTGGCCCGATGACGCTGAACATCCTCATGCCCTCGCTGCCCGGCTTGCCAGGCGCGCTGAACACGACGAAGGAAAGCGCGCAGCTCACGCTCTCGCTCTACCTGTTCGGCATGGCGCTGAGCCAGCTTCTGCTGGGTCCACTGGCGGATCGCTTCGGCCGCCGCCCGGTCATTATCGGCGCGCTGGCGCTCTACTCGGCCGCCAGTTTTGTGGGCTATGTCGCGCCCAATATCGAGACGCTGGTTTTCGCCCGCGTCGCCCAGAGCTTCGGGGCAACGGCCGGGCTCTCGCTGAGCCGCACCATGATCCGCGACCAGAACGATCTTGCCTCCTCCGCGAGCCTGATCGGCTATGTCACCATGGCCATGACGATCTCGCCGATGCTTTCGCCCCTGCTTGGTGCGGTGATCGACGAGCATCTGGGCTGGCGGATGATCTTCGCCTTCTGCGCCTTGTGCGGCACGGTGAGCCTCGTGCTCTCGGCACGCAGCCTGCCCGAGACGCGCCCCGCCTCGCTGGTGGCCGCCACGGCGGGCGATGTCGCGCGGCGTACGCTGCGCCTCGCCGCCAATCCACGCTATCTGGTCTTCCTCGGTGCCTCCGGCTTCTGCGCGGCGCTGTTCTTCGGCTTTCTCGGCGCCGCGCCCTATCTCGTCATCGAGGCGATGGGACGCACGAAGAGCGAGTACGGCCTGTGGTTCGTCTGCCTTTCCATCGGCTACATGACCGGAAACTTCATCACCGCGCGCGGCGGGCGGCGCTTCGGAATCGGCCGGCTGATCTGGTGGGGGTGTCTTTCCTGCCTGCTCGGCACCGCGCTCATGCTGGCGGCCGCGTTGTTGTTGCCGATGCATCCCGCCCTGCTTTTCGGTCCCGCCATGTTCGTATCGGTCGGGAACGGGCTGGTGCTTCCGAACGCGATCGCGGGCGGGATCAGCGTCGATCTTGACGCAGCCGGCGCCGGGTCCGGTCTGATGGGCTTCGGGCAGGTGGGTATCGGCGCGGTTCTCTCCTTCCTCGCCGCCACCTATTCGCAAGGCTCGACCGTGCCGCTCGCTGGCCTGCTGGTCATGTGCGCGGTTCTCGCAGTGTTCTCCGGCTGGTTGAGCCGGCGCCAGATCGAACAATCCGGGAGGTGAGAATGCCGAAACCCTATGATTGCATCGTCGTCGGATTGGGGATCACGGGATCGGCGACCCTCGCGACGCTGGCGGCACGCGGCCAGCGCGTGCTCGGCATCGAGCGCTTCGATCTCGGCCATGCCATGGGCTCTTCGCATGGAATCACGCGGATCATCCGCCTCGCCTATTTCGAGGGCGCCGCCTATGTGCCGATGGTCCGGCGCGCCGCGACTCTCTGGCAGGCGCTCGGCACAAGGCTGGGCGAGAAGGTGATGCATGTGACCGGCTCGCTCGATTGTGCGCCGGCAGGTGCAACGGCAACGGCGCAATCGCGGCAATCCTGCCTCCTCAACGATCTTCCCTTTGAAGAACTCGACGCAAAAGCGATCCATGCCCGCTTCCCCGGCTTTTCGCTGCCGGAAGGCTATGCCGGCATCTTCCAGCCGGATGGCGGCTTCCTGGCCTCGGACCGCGCGCTGGCGGGCTACCAGATGCTCGCCAACGCGGATGGCGCGGAAATCCGCGCCCGTGAGGGCATGCTCTCTTATAAAACCACCGCCGAGGGCGGCGTCCGCGTAAAAACCACGAACGGCACCTATGAGGCCGCCAGCCTCGTGCTTGCGACAGGGGGCTGGATCGGCGAGCATGTCCCGGCGCTGAAGACGATCGCGCTGCCCGAGCGGCGCGTGCTCGGCTGGTTCCAGCCCGATGAGCCAGCGCGATTCGCCCCGGAGAACTTTCCCGTTTCCATCCTGTGGTGCGATGCCGGGATCTTCTACCAGTTTCCGCTCTGGGGCGCGGCGGGTTTCAAGATCGGGTGTCATTACCATCTGCGTCAGCAATCGGATGCGGAAACGCTCGACCGGCAGGTCTATCCCGAAGACGAGGCGCTGCTGCGCGAGGGGCTTGCTTTCGCCTTCCCCCACGCCAACGGGGCCTGCCTGCGCATGACGGCCTGCCATTACACCATGACGCCGGACGAGCATTTCATCCTTGACCGTCTGCCTGGCGCGGAACAGGTGATCGTCGCCTCGCCCTGCTCAGGGCATGGATTCAAGTTCGGCTCCGTCTTCGGCGAGGTTCTGGCCGATATGGCGATGGGCCGGCAGCCCGGTTTCGATCTTTCGATGTTCGCGATGGGGCGGTTTGGCGCCTAGAACGCGGGTTTTGGCTGTTCCGTCAAAACACGTCGTGATCTAAACAGCGCTTTCCCCGATCAGGGCGAGCCATTCCGCCTCCGTCATGACCCTCACGCCAAGCTCGGTCGCCTTGTCGAGCTTGGATCCGGCGCCGGGGCCGGCAACGACATAATCCGTCTTCTTCGAGACCGATCCCGCGACCTTCGCGCCGAGGCTTTCCGCGCGCGCCTTGGCTTCATCGCGCGTCATCATCTCGAGCGAGCCGGTGAAAACCACCGTCTTCCCGGTGACGGGGCTTTCACCGCGTGGCTTTTCAGCGGGCAGGATCACCAGCTCGGCGGCGAGACGGTCAACCATGGAGACCGCATCGACACGACCGAAAAACTCCGCCAGCGCCTCGATGACGGAAGGCCCGATCTGGTCGATCGCCTGCAATTCAGCGATGGCCTCGGGGTCCTCAAGCGCCACGCGCCGGGCAGCGGCCTCGAAATCCAGCCAGGTGCCGCTATGGCGCGCGAGCAGCTTCGCCGTGGTCTCCCCGACATGCCGGATGCCCAGCGCGAAGATGAAACGCTCGAGCGAGATCTCCCGCCGTGCAGCAATCGCCGCGAAGAGATTGACGACGCTCTGCTTGCCGAAACCCTCGAAATTCTCGATCTTCTGGAAGGAGGCCGCATTGCGCGCTTCCAACGTGAAGATATCCGCCGGCTCGCGGATGCGCAGCGCCTCCACCGGGCATTCATAGAAAAACGCGATCTGCTTCTCGCCCAGCCCCTCGATGTCGAAGGCGCGACGCGAAACGAAATGGCGCAGATGCTCGACACGCTGGAAGGGGCAGGCGAATTCGCCGGAGCAGCGGCGCACCGCGCCTTCCACACCCGCGCTCGTCGCCTCGCGGATCACGGGTGTTTTGAGCGCACAGGGGCAGATATGCGGGAATTCGAACGCCGTCGCTTCCGGCGGGCGCCGCTCCCGCACCACTTCCACCACCTGCGGAATCACATCCCCCGCGCGCTGGATCACAACATAATCGCCCACGCGCGCATCGAGCCGCGCGATCTCGTCGGCATTGTGCAAGGTCGCGTTGGAGACGATGACCCCGCCGACATTGACGGGTTCGAGCTTGGCGACCGGCGTCAGCGCGCCGGTGCGCCCCACCTGGATCTCGATCGCGTTGAGGCGGGTCACCGCCTTCTCGGCGGGGAATTTATGCGCGACCGCCCAGCGCGGCGCCCGCGCCACGAAGCCGAGCCGACGCTGGAGTTCGAGATCATCGACCTTGTAGACAACCCCGTCTATATCATAGCCGATCACGGGCCGCTCGCGCTCAATCAGCCGGTAATGCGCGACCAGCGCCTCGGCATCCGCGCAAAGGCGCATCAGCGGGTTCACCGGAAAACCCCAGCGCGCGAAGGCCTCCACCATGCCGCTTTGCGTGTTCGCCGGGGCGGAACTCATCTCGCCCCAGGCATAGGCGAAAAACCGCAACGGCCGGCTGGCGGTGACCTTCGGATCGATCTGGCGCAGCGATCCTGCCGCCGCATTGCGCGGATTGGCGAAGATCTTGCCGCCGATCTCGGCCTGGCGCGCATTGATCGCCTGGAAATCAGCGTGGGAGAGATAGATCTCGCCGCGGATCTCGGCGATATCGGGCGCAGCGGCGGGCAGGGTTTCAGGAATGCCCGTGCTCGCGAGAACCGCGCGGATATTCGCCGTGACATCCTCGCCTTCCGCGCCATCGCCGCGCGTCGCCGCGCTGACGAGGCGCCTTTTCTCATAGCGCAGCGACAGCGAGAGCCCGTCGATCTTGGGCTCTGCCGTAAACGCGAGCGGCTTGTCTACGGGATAATCAAGAAAGCGGCGCACGCGCGCGACGAACTCCCCCGCCTCCTCGGTGCTGAAGACGTTGCCCAGCGAGAGCATCGGCACCCTATGGCGGATCTTGGCGAATTTGCCGGAAGGCGCGCTTCCCACGGCGGTGCCGGCACGGCTGGCCAGCTGCGGAAACGCCGCCTCGATCTCCACAAGGCGGGCGCGAAGGGCATCATATTCGGCATCCGAAATCTCGGGCGCATCCTCGGCATGGTAGAGTCGGTCATGCCGCTCGATCTCTTCCGCCAAATGTTGATGCTCGATCTCCGCCTCCATGGGCAGCAGATCTTTCGCCGTAATCGGCCCTTTCGCCATTCACGCCTCCAGAAGCCGTTTCGCCGCCGCGCGCGCCTCGTCCGTGATCGCCGCGCCCGAGAGCATGCGCGCAATCTCCTCGCGCCGCCCGTCAGATTCGAGCAGTATCACCCGCGTCGCCACCCGATTTGCTTCCCCGGTCTCGCTCTCGCCGGTCACGCTCTTGGCGATGTGGAAGTGCTGCGCGGCGCGCGCCGCCACCTGCGGTGCATGGGTCACCGCCAGCACCTGCACCCGGCCCGCAAGCCGCGCGAGACGCGCGCCGATCGCATCCGCGACCGCTCCGCCGACGCCGGTATCGATCTCGTCGAAAACGAGTGTGGGTGCCGAACCGCGATCCGCCAGCACCACTTTCAGCGCCAGCATGAACCGGGCCAGCTCGCCGCCCGAGGCGATCTTCATCATGGGGCCTGGCCGCGTGCCCGGATTGGTCGCCACGTGGAATTCCACCGTATCGAACCCGCTGGCTTCGAGCCTGCCTTCATCACGAGTGATCTCGGTGATGAACCGCGCGCGTTCGAGCTTGAGCGGCGGCAATTCAGCCGCGATCGCGGCGTCCAGAGCCGCGGCGGCATGAATCCGGCGTTCAGAGACGATGCGTGCCTTGAGCCGCGCGAGCGCCTCCGCCTCCTTCGCGCGCGCCTCGAGGGCCGCGAGCTGCGCCTCGCCATGGTCGAGCGCATCGAGATCAGCGGCATATTTCGCCGCGAGCGCGGAAAGATCCGCCACCGGCACCTGATATTTGCGCGCCGCCGCGCGCAGAGCGAAAAGCCGCTCCTCCACGCGCTCAAGCTCGCGCGGGTCGAATTCCGCCGCGCGCAAAGCCGCCTGAAGTCCGTATTGCGCCTCATCGAGCGCCGTCAGCGCCGCTTCGAGCGCGACAATCGCGCCCGCAAGCGCCTCGCCCGCACCCTCCCGGCGGCGCTCCAGACGGCGCAGAACGGAAATCAGGACCGGGCCAGGCGCGTGATCGCCATCGAGCAATTCGCCGGCATCACGCAGATCAGCGATGGATTTCTCCGCCACCATCATCTGCTGGCGGCGCTCGGCAAGCGCCTCCTCCTCGCCTTCTTCCGGCGAGAGCTTATCGAGTTCATCGGCGGCATGGCGCAGGAAATCGGCCTCCTTGCGCGCCGCCTCGATCCGCGCCCGCGCCTCCGCCACGGCCTTTTCCGCCGCGCGCCAGCCGGTGTGAAGGCGTAACAGCTCCTCCACCACCTCGCCATTGCCTGCAAAACCATCGACCAGCGCGCGATGCTGCGCCGGCTCGACCATGGCACGATCCGCATGCTGGCCGTGAATCTCCACCAGCGCCGCGCCCACCGCACGCAGCGCCTGCACACTCACCGGCTGATCATTGATGAAGGCGCGCGAGCGGCCATCCGCCATCTGCACCCGCCGGAGAAGAAGATCGCCTTCGGTATCGACATCAAAGGCGGCAGCGATCGCACGCGCGGGATGATCCGCCGCCACGTCAAAAACGGCCGTCACCTGCCCCTGCGCGGCCCCCTCGCGCACGAGACCGCCTTCGCCGCGCGCACCCAGCGCGAGCGAAAGCGAATCGAGCAGGATGGATTTGCCCGCGCCGGTCTCGCCGGTGAGGACCGACATACCGTCATGAAAGGTCAGATCGAGCCGGTCGATCAGGACGATGTCCCGGATCGAGAGGCTGGTCAGCATCGCCGCGCGCCGAACTCAGAGCCCGACGGCGCGCGAGAAGCCGCGGAACGTCTTCGAAATCCAGGAGCCACCATCCTCGCGCGGCGCGGTGCCTTTCGATTCCAGAAGCGTGAAGGCGTCCTTGTACCATTGGCTGTCGGGGAAGTTATGCCCCAGAACGGCCGCAGCCGTCTGCGCTTCGTTGACGATGCCCAGCCCCAGATAGGCTTCAGTGAGGCGCGAAAGCGCCTCCTCGACATGGCGAGTCGTCTGGTACTTGACGATCACCTCGCGGAAGCGGTTGATCGCACCGGTGAAATTACGCTTTTCGAGATAGTAGCGGCCGACTTCCATCTCCTTGCCCGCGAGCTGGTCCTTCGCGATGCGGATGCGCTCGCGCGCGTCCTTGGCATATTCGGAGGTCGGCCATTTGCGCACGAGATCTTCCATCGTCGCGACGGTTTTCTCGGCACGCTCCTGATCGCGGGAAATATCCAGGATCTGGTTGTGATAGCTCATGCCCACGAGATATTGCGCGTAGGGCGTATCCGGACTGGCGGGATAGAGCTGTACATAGCGCCGGCCGGTATTGATCGCATCCGGGTAAAGCCCGCCCTCGTAATTCGCGAAGGTCGAGAGCAGGAGCGCCCGGCGCGACCATTGCGAATAGGGGTATTGCTTGTCCAGTTCGCCGAATTTCTTGGCCGCGCCGCCGTAATCGCGCGCCTCAAGCCGGGCAAGACCGTCGTTGAAGAGCACATCGGCCTTCTCGTCCTTGCCGATATCGCTTTGCGGCCCCTTGTCGCCGAAGGGATTTAGCGAGGAAACCGTCTCGCAGCCCGCGACGGAGAAAGCGAGAAGCGCGCCGGTGACAAGCCGGATCATCAGGCCTGCTTTCGGCTGCGTTTCAATTTGGCGGGATGATATCATGACGGTTTCACGCTCCTCACGCGGCGAGAAAACGCACGCCGCACAATCCACCCGATCTTTTGAAGAAAACCGCCCGCAAGCGCAAGAGCGAGCGGGCGGCTTTGAACATTCTCGTTAACCGCCGAGGCGGCAAGAATAAGGCGGGAAATGGAATTCAGCTCAGATCAGGCGCGAAGGCGGCCTGCGGCTGCAGCATCTCGCCGATACCGGCACGCGCCGGGCGGCGGGCGGTTTCCACGATCGCGTAGGCCGAACGATCGGCGAAGAGCGCGTCGAGGATCATGGCGTTGAGCTTGTGACCGGGGCAGAAGGCCCGGTAATGCCCCTGAAGGACATGGCCGGCCAGCGCCAGATCGCCGATGGCGTCGAGCAGCTTGTGGCGGGCGAATTCATTGGGATAGCGAAGTCCCTCGGGATTGACGACTGCATCCTCGCCGACGGCGATGGTGTTCTCGAGGCTGGCGCCGAGTGCAAGGCCCGCCTTCCAGAGCTTCTCGACATCCCGCATGAAGCCGAAGGTGCGGGCAGAGGCGATCTCGCGGCGATAGCGCTGCGCATCCAGTTCGAAGCCATAGGTCTGCCGGCCGATGACCTTCGAATCGAAGGCGATCTCGACATCGAGGCGGAACCCTTCGGCGCGCGGCAGAAGCTCGACGACCGAATTGCCAAGCTCAACCTTCACGGGCTTGAGGACCTTGACGACCTTGCGGCTGGCAAAAAGTGTCCGGATGCCGACCTGGTCGATCGCATCCACGAAGAGACGGGAGGAACCGTCGAGGATCGGCATTTCCGGCCCATCCACCTCGACAAGGACATTGTCGATGCCAAGGCCGGCCAGCGCCGACATCAGATGCTCGATGGTCGAAATGGTCGCGCCGGCATTGTCGCCGATGACGGTGCAAAGCTGGGTGTCGCGCACCGCGTGGCTGCGCGCCTCGATCAGGCGCTCGCGGCCATTGGGAAGATTCGTACGGAGGAAAGTGATCCCGGCATTGGCTTCGGCGGGGTGAAGAACGACGCGCGCCGGCTTGCCGGAATGAACGCCAATGCCTTCGATGACGACCTGATCGGCCAGCGTGGTTTGCTTCACGTATTTTCCCCTATGCCCGGGGTACAGCCCCGATGCCGACGCTAACTCACCCGGTTGAACCGGATGTCACCCGTTACCAAAGCCGGGATACCCCGTTGGCCAGCGATTTCAAAATCACTGTTTCTTACGCTTCGTAACACGCACGCGCCACATTGATGGAAAACACGAATCCAGTTTTATCTTTTTAGTTCAGCTACTTAAGTCGCCAATCATCACAAATGAGCCTTTTGATTGCCATAATCAAAAGGCTCGGATTTGTAACAATCTGTTCACCGTTTTTTAGCTTCCCTCCCCGGCACGGCCGGAGAGGGAAGGAATCACGCCGGTGATGGCGCTGTTTCCGTTTCGCTTCACTTCGCCTGGCGGCGCAGGAAAGCGGGGATTTCGAGCTGATCATCCTCGAAACCGCGCGCCGCAGGCTGCTGGCGCCCCTGGGCGTCAAGCTGACCTTCCGCCGGGCGATAGGCCGGCTGGACCGGCGCTGCCGGCTTGCGGGCATACATGGCGTGGGTCGCGCTCGGCGCCTGCGGTTCGGCCACGGGCGCCGGCTCGGCCGCGCGGGGTGCCGGGGCATCCTCCTCGCGGCGCGCACCGATGCCGACTGCCGCGAGACGCTGCATCAACGTCATGCGCTTCTGCTCCGGCGGCGGCGGCGCGGCGACGGCTTCCTGGCGGCTGGCCTGAAGCTGTGCCTGGGCCGGACGCGGCAGCTCCTCGATGCTCGGCATGCGCTGCGGGCGGATGGGCGCGCGCTCGGGCGCCGGCGGAATGAAGGCGCGCGGCATGGCCGGCTCTTCGTGCACGACCTTCGGCTCCTCCACGATCGGGGCCGCGAAGAAGGCAGGGCGCGGCGGCGGGGTCTGCTCGACAACGAGGCCGGGCATCGCCGCGACGGGTTCGGGCTGGCTCGGAATCACGGGCGCGAAAACCGGCGCGGGCGCGGGTGCCTCCGCGACAACCGGGGCGGGAGCCAGCGACGGCGCGGGCTGGGCCACGCTCTGGGCGGCGCGCTGCGCCATCTGCGCGCGCAGGCGGTCAGCCATGAGCGCGAGGCGCTGATCGATGCTGGCGCCCTGATCGCCTTCCTCGGTCTTCGCCGGATCGAGGCCGGTCGCAACCACCGAGACGCGGATGATGCCATCAAGCGATTCGTCCTGCGTGGCGCCGAAGATCACGTTGGCATCCACATCCACTTCCTCGCGGATGCGGTTGGCGGCTTCGTCCACCTCGTAGATCTTCATGTCCGGCCCGCCGGTAATGGAGATCAGGAGGCCGCGCGCGCCCTTCATCGAGGTCTCGTCGAGCAGCGGATTGGCGATGGCGGCTTCCGCGGCGAGAATGGCGCGGCTCTCGCCGGTCGCCTCGCCCGTGCCCATCATCGCCTTGCCCATGTCGCGCATCACGGCGCGGACATCGGCGAAATCGAGGTTGATCAGACCCGGCTTCACGATGAGATCGGTCACCGAGGCGACGCCCGAGAGCAGCACCTGATCCGCCATCGCGAAGGCCTCGGCGAAGGTGGTCTTCTCGTTGGCGATGCGGAACAGGTTCTGGTTGGGGATGACGATGAGCGTATCCACCGCCTTCTGAAGCTCGGCGATACCGGCTTCCGCGACACGCATGCGGCGCTGGCCTTCGAAATGGAACGGCTTGGTCACGACGCCCACGGTCAGGATGCCCATTTCACGCGCGACCCGCGCGATGACCGGCGCCGCGCCGGTACCCGTACCGCCGCCCATGCCGGCGGTGATGAAGGCCATGTGGACATTGGTGAGCTGGTCGCGGATCTCGTCCATCACCTCTTCTGCCGCCGACCGGCCGACTTCCGGCTGCGAGCCGGCGCCGAGGCCCTCGGTGACCTGAATGCCCATCTGGATGCGGCGCTCGGAGGTCGAGAGCAGCAGCGCCTGCGCATCGGTGTTGGCGACGACGAAATCGACGCCGGCCAGGCCACAGCGGATCATGTTGTTGACCGCGTTGCCACCGGCGCCACCGACGCCGATGACGGTGATGCGCGGCTTCAGTTCCCGGATATCCGGCGCCTTGATGGTGATGGTCATATCCTGCCTCGTTGCTCCGGCAATACCGCGCCGGTCTGGAACCAATTAAAAGCTGTCACGCAACCATTGCCCCATGCGGGCGAAATACCCGCCGGTGCCGGTCATCCGCAGGGCGCTTCTGCGCCCGGCGTCGTAGAATTCCTTGCCCGCGACCTGCGGATAGACGAGCAGCCCGACGGCGCTCGCAAAGGCCGGGCTCTTCGCCGCTTCCGGCAGGCCCTGCACGCCCACTGGCCGCGCAAGGCGTGTCTGGGTGCCGAAGATGCGCTTGGTGAGATCGGTCAAGCCGCCGAGCTGCGCCGTGCCGCCGGTGAGCAGCACATGCTGACCGCGCGCGATGCGAAAGCCGGCCTTGTCGAGCCGCTCGCGCACGAACTCGATCGTCTCCTCGACCCGAGGGCGCACGATCCGCGTGAGGTGCCCCAGCGGCATCGAATGATTGAGATCCTGATCTCCCTCGCCGACCTGCCGGATCGAGAGGATGTCGCGGCTGTCCGCCTCGGTCTCGATGCAGGAGGCGAAGCGGTTCTTGAGCTTCTCGGCATCGTCGAGACGCATGGAAAGCCCGCGCGCGATGTCGAGCGTGATATAGTTTCCGCCGATGGCGATCGTATCGGCATGGACGAGATGCCCCTGATGGAACACCGCCATCGAAGTGGTGCCGCCGCCGATATCGATGACGACAGAGCCCAGCTCGGCCTCGTCGTCGCACAGGGTCGAGAGCGCGGAGGCATAGGGCGTCGCGACCAGCGCCTCGACCGCGAGATGACCCCGCTCCACCGCAAGCATCAGGTTATGCGCGGCCAGCGGATCGCAGGAGACGATGTGCATATCCACGCCCAGCGCGTCGCCCACCATGCCCTTGGGTTCCTGGATGCCCATGGCGCCGTCGAGCGCGTAGCCCACCGGCAGCGCGTGAAGGATCGAGCGCCCGCCATCCTGAGCGTGAGCAGAGGCGACCTCGATCACGCGGGTGATATCGCCCTCTTCCACGTTGCGGCGATTGAGCGCCACCCGCCCCTGGAAGTGATGCGAGCCGATGCGGCCACCGGAAATGTTGACGAGCGCGCTCGCCACCTGGACGCCGGCCATGCGCTCGGCGGAATCGACCGCGAGGCGGATCGCCTTTTCGGCCTCGGCGAGGTCGATCACCGTGCCGCCCTTGATCCCGCGCGAGCGCTGATGCCCGATGCCGAGAATGCGCATGCGATGCGTGCGCCCGGAAAGGACATCGGAATTCTCGATCGGATCGAGCCGCGCGATGAGGCAGACGACCTTCGAGGTGCCGACATCAAGCGCGGAAAGGATCGCGGTCTTGCCCGGAGGAACCGGACGAATTCGCGGGGTGAAACCGGAAGTGCTCCGCATCAAGCGCGCCCTCCCCATTTCTTGATCTTCTGCTGGATTGCCTCGGCATGCGCCGCTGCAGCCTCCTCGGTGAGGCGCACGGTGATACGATCAGGCAAGCGCAGATCGATATCGAGAATCGCACGTTTGGTGATGCCCTGTTCCTTTTCCATGGCCGCAAAGGTCTTCAGCGCGGTCTCCGGCGCGATTTCGGGCAGCTTCACCTCGACTCCGTTATGGAGCTTGAGCGTCCAGCGGCGTTTCGACACAAGAATTCCGGCGCGGATCTGCTCACGCAGATCCGGGACGGCCTCGATCAGCATCGCGAATTCCTTGACCCGGAGATTGGCCTCCGGCCCCACCACATGCGGCAGACGCAGGAAACGCCGATCGGTGAGGGTCTCGATCGGCGTGCCATCCTCGGAAATGACATCGACCTGGCCGTCATGCTGCCAGATCGCGAAGGGAACACGCTCGCGGATATGGATCAGCAAACGGTCGGGATAGAGCTTGGTGACATTGGCCTCGGCGATCATCGGCACCGCGACGAGGCGCTGCTGGATGGCCTTCGGATCAAGGAAGGGAAGCGAATCAACCGTCGAGACGCCGGCGAGCGTCACCACTTCCTCGGGCGTCAGTTCATGATTTCCGCTGATCGCCACGTGATCGATCGAAAAGCCCAGCGCGCGGGCCAGCATGTCAGAGAAGGAACCGTGCTCGCGGCGCAGCGAATCGAAATGGCCGCCAATCGCCATGCCGGCACCGCCGCAGGCAAGAACGAACAGGATCGCGGCCGAGGAACCGATTCCGCGCGGAATATGGAGCCCGCCTGCCGAACGCCGGCGCGCGTAACGACCGGCGCGCCAAAGCGCGAAAGAACCAGCCGCTGCGCCGAGCCCTTTCCTTACCGATCGAGAGAGGAATCCTCCACCATCCATTCCACGAGCTCGCCGAAGCTGAGGCCTTTCTTGGCCGCAAGTTCAGGCACCAGCGAGGTCTCCGTCATGCCTGGTTGGGTATTCACCTCCAGGCAGACCAGCGTGTCGGTTTCGTCGTCGTAGCGGAAATCCGCCCGGGCGACTCCACGGCAGCCGAGAGCCTCGTATGCCCTCACAGCCATTTCTTGAACGCGCTGGTAAATATTTGGTTTAAGTGATGCAGGCAGGACGTGAATTGATCCGCCCGCAGCGTACTTTGCGTCATAGTCGTAGAACTCGCCGGTGGCCGGGAGGATCTCGATCACATCGAGCGCCGCGGCCTTTCCCTTGGGCCCCATGACGCCGCATGTCAGCTCGCGGCCTGGGATGAAGGGCTCCACCAGCATCTCCTCGCCAAGCGGCCAATCCTCGCGCCCCAGTTCCTGCAGGGGATGCGTCCGCCCCTCCTTGACGATGAAAACGCCGAAGGAAGACCCGTTCGCCACAGGCTTCGCCACGAAGGGAGGCGCCATGGGATGGGCCTTGGCGAGTTCGAATCGCGAGACCGTGAGTCCTGCGGCGACCGGCACGCCATACGCCGCCATCATGATTTTCGCGCGGTCCTTGCGCATCGCCAGCGAGGAGGCGAGCACGCCCGAATGCGAATAGGGTATGCCCATGATCTCAAGCAGGCCCTGCACCGTGCCATCCTCGCCCCAGGGGCCGTGCAGCGCGTTGAAGACAACGTCCGGCTTGAGTTTTTCGAGCACCGAGCCGAGATCACGCGCGACATCAATCTCGGTGACACGATAGCCGCGCTCGCGCAGCGCGTTCGCACAGGCGGCGCCGGATTTCAGGCTTACCGGCCGCTCAGCCGCCCAGCCCCCCATGAGAACCGCGACATGTCTAGGCATAACTCGTCCTTCCCGGAATCGGCCTCAGCCGATACCCACCCTTTTGACTTCCCATTCGAGCTCGATCCCGCTTTTGGCTTTCACCCGCTTGCGGATTTCCTCGCCCAACGTCTCGATATCCGCAGCCGTCGCCCCATCATGGGCGATCAGGAAATTGGCGTGCTTGCGCGACATTTCCGCCTGCCCCACGCGCAGATCGAGCCCGCCGGCATCGCGGATCAGGCGCCAGGAGGAATGGCCGGGCGGGTTCTTGAAGGTCGAGCCCGCGGTGCGTACCTTGGTCTCCTGATCCTTCTCCCGGTGCTCCTGCACCGCCGCGTTGATGGCGTGGGCTTCGGCGGGCGGACGGGCAAAGCCCTGAAACAGCGCCTCGACGAAAATCGTATCCGGCGCGACACCGCAATTGCGGTAGGCGAATTTCATGTCTTCAGGCTTGAGAAGCACGATCTCGCCGGCGCGGGTCACCGCCTTCGCCTCGACGAAGCGCTCGCGCGTCTCGCCCTCGATCTCGGGATTGGTGTTGGAGCGCGTGCCGGCATTCATCCGCAAGGCACCACCGATGGAACCAGGAATGCCGAAATAGAATTCGAGCCCGCCGATCCCTGCCTCCGCCGCCGCCACCGCGACCTTGCGGTCCGCCGCGAAAGCGCCGGCCCGGATGCGATGCCCTTCCTCCACGATCACCTGTCCGAACCCCTTCGGCGAGAAGCGGATCACGACACCCGGAATGCCGCCGTCACGGATGATCATGTTCGAGGCAAGGCCGATCACCGTCACCGGAATTTCAGCCGGGAGGTTCTTCAGGAAATAGGCGAGGTCTTCCGTATCCGCCGGGGTGAACAGCACCTCCGCCGGCCCGCCCACGCGCAGCCAGGTGAAGGGCGCCAGCGGCTCATTGGCAAGCAGACGCCCACGCAAGGCGGGCATGGTGGCAGAGAGACGGGCAGCAAGCCCGACGGCAGGTTCAGCGGCTGTCATGGCGCTCCCCATGCCCCCCCTTCGCGCCCTCATGCGCCGCAGCGTGCGGCATCAGGCGCAGGGCAAGAGCGATCAGCACGATGGTTGCGGGAAAATAAAGCAGCCGTGCGTCGAGCTTGGCCCCACCGGCAGCGACATCCGTCGCGAAATCGACAATGAGATAAACCACAATAACATGGCAGAAGGTCGCCTTGAGCTCAGACATCGTATGCGCGCTCATGAAGGCGGGAATACGCCAGGCCAATGCCTTTGACTCGTCGATGCAGAAGCCGAAAAAGATATTCGCGGCGAAGATCACCAGAACGGTGCCGAAGAGCAATTCGTCCGTCGATTTCATGATACGGCTCGAAACAGCACCGTCAGCGGCATGCCGCACCATTCCGAGAAGCCCTTCGGCGATCTCGAAAATGCCCGCTCCCACCAGAATCATGCCGCCTGTCGCCATGCCGAACGCGCTGACGGCGAAAAGAAGCCGGAAGAACCGCGCCAACGGGTGGACGCGAAGATGTTCGCCTTCCTTGTCACTCACGGGAGCACCGCCAATTCCCCCGGCAGCGCATAGGCCCATTGCGTGATGTTGCCCGCGCCGAGGCAGATCACGTAGTCGCCCGGCTTCGCGACGGCGGCGACATGCCCGGCCAGCGCTTCCGGCCCTTCGAGCGGGATGACATGACGGTGCCCGTGCGCCTTGATGCCGGCGACCAGCCCCTCACGATCCGCGCCTGCAATCGGCGCCTCGCCGGCGGCGTAGGTCTCGGCGACGATCACCGTGTCGGCATCATTGAAACAGGTCGAGAATTCGGAGAACAGCGATTGCAGCCGGGTGTAGCGATGCGGCTGCACGACTGCGATCACCTGCCCCTTGGTCGAGGCACGCGCGGCTTTGAGCACCGCCGCGATCTCCACCGGATGATGGCCGTAATCATCGAAGATGGTCACGCCGTTCCACTCGCCCGTTTTCGTGAAGCGGCGCTTGACGCCGCCAAATCCGGCGAGCCCGGCGCGGATCACATCGACCGGCACGCCCAGTTCATAGGCCACCGCGATGGCCGCGGTCGCGTTGAGGGCATTGTGGTGCCCCGGCATAGGCAGCACCATATCCGGCAATTCCGTCACCTTGCCGCTCTTGCGATCGCGGATCAGCACCGAAAAATGGCATACGCCGCCTTCGAGGTTGATGTTCATCAGCCGCACATCGGCCTGCACGTTCTCGCCATAGGTGATGACGCGGCGATCCTCGATCTGCCCGACAAGCTCCTGCACCGTGGGGTGATCGATGCACATCACCGCAAACCCGTAGAAGGGCAGGTTCTCGACAAGGGTGTGGAACGCCTTCTTGATCGCCTCGAACGTACCGAAATGGTCGAGATGTTCCGGGTCGATGTTGGTGACGATGGCGATATCCGCCGGCAGCTTAAGGAAGGTGCCGTCGCTCTCATCCGCCTCCACCACCATCCAGTCGCCGCCTCCGAGGCGCGCATTGGTGCCGTAGGCGTTGATGATGCCACCGTTGATCACGGTGGGATCGAGCCCGCCCTTGTCGAGCAGGGTCGCGACCAGCGAGGTTGTCGTCGTCTTGCCATGCGTGCCGGCGATCGCGACGCAGGTTTTGAGCCGCATCAGCTCGGCGAGCATTTCGGCGCGGCGCACGACGGGAATGCGCTGCTCGCGCGCGGCGGCCAGCTCCGGGTTGTCGCGTTTGATCGCGGTGGAGACCACGATAACGCCCGCGCCTTCGATATGCTCGGCCTTGTGGCCGACAAAACAGGTGACGCCCTTCTCGCGCAGGCGCTTCACATTGGCATTGTCGGACGCATCCGAGCCCTGCACGCTGTAGCCGAGATTGGCCAGCACCTCCGCGATGCCGGACATGCCGATCCCCCCGATTCCGATGAAATGGATGGGGCCGGTCTCGCGGGGGATCTTCATCGTCTCAAGCCTTGAATGTCAGCCGGACGGAAGGCCCGGTTCATCACTTCTCTGCCGCCCGATTCACGGCGGAATTCTGGCATCGGTGCCTATCAGCCGCCGGAGAGGATGGAAAGCACCTCATCCGCGAGCCGCGAGGGCGCATCCGGCACGCCGATGCTCTTGGCCGAGGCCGCCATTTTCTGGAGGCGGAGTGGATCCGCAAGCAGACGCTCCAGCAATTCGGCGAGCGAAACAGGCGTGAAGGCGGTGTTCTGCGCCAGGATCACCGCGCCGCCCGCCGCCTCCAGCACTTCCCCATTCGCCGCCTGATCCTGATCGAGCGCGCCGGGCAGCGGTACCAGAATGGCGGGACGGCCGATAATGCCGAGTTCGGCGACGGTCGAGGCTCCCGCCCGACCGATCACGAGGTGGCTTTCCGCCATGCGCTTGGGCAGATCCTCGAAGAAATGCTGCACATTGTGATGCACGCCCAGTTTCTCGTAGATCTTGGTCACGCGCAGCACGTCCTCGTCGCGCGCCTGCTGGGTGACATGAAGACGCTTGCGCAGATCCTCCGCCACATGCTGGAGCGCGTTGGGCACCACGTCGCTCATGACGCGCGCGCCCTGGCTGCCCCCGAAGACCAGAAGGCGGATGATCGAGCTTTCGCTCAGCGGCGGATACGCGGTTCCTGCAGCATGAAGCACCGGCTTGCGGATCGGGTTGCCGGTCACAACGGTCTTTTCGGGGAATGCATCACCCTTTAGCGGAAATCCGGTCGCGATCCTGTTCACGCGCGGGGCGAGGAACCGGTTCGCGCGGCCCATCACGGCGTTGCCCTCGTGGATCATTGTCGGGATTCCGCGCAACTTCGCCGCGAGAATGGGCGGCACGGTCGGGTAGCCGCCGAAGCCCACGACAAGGCTCGGGCGCACCTGGCCAAGGAGCCGGTATGCCTGGACGATGCCCTTCAGCAAACGCCATATCCCCGCCAGCTTGGTCTCGATGGACGCGCCGGTCACCGTGCCGGCGATGATGGTGTGAACATCGCCGGGGAAATGCTCGGCCCAGCCTTCGGCGCGCTTGTCGGTCACCAGAGCCACAGACTTCCCACGCTGGATCAGAACATCCGCCAGCGCCTGCGCCGGGAAGAGGTGCCCCCCCGTGCCGCCGGCAGCGAGAAGGATGGGGTTCTTAGCCGGAGCTTTGGGCATGGGGGCTCAATCCTTGATCAAACGGAGCCGCGCGGTAGCGCAGCGGAATATCCATCCGTTCCATGAGCGCGGCTTTCGGCCTGCGCCGTGTCACGGCGAGCAGGAAACCTGCCGTGATGGCTACTGATAGCATCGAGGAACCGCCATAGGAAAGAAATGGCAGGGTCATCCCCTTGGGCGGGATCAGGTTCAGGTTCACGGCCATGTTGATGAAGCTCTGAAGCCCGAACAGCATCACGAGCCCTGCCCCCGCCATTCGGGAGAACGGATCGGTATTCCGCCGTGACGAAATGAGACCTCGAACGATGATGAAACCGAACATCGCAACAACCGCCAGACACACCAGTGCGCCGAATTCCTCGCCGATCACGGAGAAGAGGAAGTCGGTGTAACTGTCCGGCAGCGAACGCTTCACCGTCCCCTCGCCCGGCCCGCGTCCGAACCAGCCGCCGGACATCAGGCTTTCGAGCGCCATATCCGTCTGGAATGTATCGCCGTTCCCTTTGTTGAGAAAGCGATCGATGCGGTCCGTCACGTGCGGCAGAAAACGATATGCGGCGAAAAGGCCGACAACGCCGATTCCGGCAAGACCGACAACCCAGAGAATGTGAAGCCCGGCAAGGAAGAAAAGGCCACCCCAGACAGCCGATACGAGGATCGTCTGTCCAAGATCAGGCTGCCGGATCAGGGGTACCACCACCAAGGGCAGCAGGAGTACCGCAATGGTGATCGAAGGGACATCCCGACGCACCTGACGCTCGGAAAACGCCCAGGCAGCAATGACGACGAAAGCAGGTTTGAGGATCTCCGAAGGCTGGAGGCCAAATCCCGGAAGATTGATCCAGCGGCGTGCGCCCTTGATCTCCGCCCCAAAGTAAGGCGTCGCGAAGACAAGTGCCAGGCTGACAACAAACAGGAGCAACGCCGCGCGCCGAACCTGCCGCGGGCTCAGCAACGAAGCCGACACGATAATCACACCCGCCACCAGCAGGAAGACCGCCTGACGGTTGACGAAATGGAAGGTAGGCAGACCGAGCTTGTTCGCAACCGGCGGATAGGCCGCCAGCCCGAACAGGAACCCGGCAACCATCAACACCATGAAAGAGAACAACAGCCAGCGGTCGATGGTCCACCACCACTCGCCGAAGGCCGTGCGTTCCGCGCGCGTTACCATCGCCCCTCGCAATCGGGGCGTCGGCGCCCCTAACGGGCCTGAAAGCCCGGCAACTTTTCCGCGAATTCGCGGAACCTTTGACCGCGAATTTCGAAATTCGGAAACTGGTCAAAGGAGGCGCAAGAAGGTGAAAGAAGAATTACCGGTTCCGCGAAATCTGCGTCTTTCGTATCGCGCGCTGCAGCCTCCAGCGCCTTGTCGAGCGTGCCGCATTGCGCATAGGCCACCTTTCCTTCCAGCGTGGCGGCGAATTCGTCGCTCGCCTCCCCGATAAGATAGGCCTTGGCAACGCGCGGAAAATACGGCGCGAGCATCGCGATACCGCCGGCTTTCGGCTTGCCGCCGAGAATCCAGAAGATCCCTTTCTCGAAGGAAGCCAGCGCCTTCTCGGTCGAATCGGCATTGGTCGCCTTGGAATCATTGACGAGCAGCGCCTTGCCGACGCGCCCCACTTCCTCCATGCGATGGGCGAGGCCGGGAAAACTCGCCAGCCCGGCCTGGATCTCCGCCTCGGAAAGACCGAGCTTCAGGCAAGCGGCGACCGCCGCCGCCGCATTCTGGGCGTTGTGGTCGCCGCGCAGGCTCCCGATCCCCGTGAGGTCCGCCAATTTGCGTCCATGGCCGCGCCAGGCGAAGATCTCGCGTCCGCGTACGTGAATTCCGGCGCCGAGCGTTTCCTTGAGCGATATCCGCACGATCGGCTTGCCGACATGATCGAGCCGCACCGCGATCGCCTCGCAGAAACCATCATCCACGCCGATGATCGCTGCATCCGCCGCCTTGACGAGCCGCTCCTTCACGCTCGCGTAATGCTCCATCGTGCCGTGACGGTCGAGATGGTCGGGCGAGAGGTTGAGCAGCAGGCCGATTGTCGGATCGAGCGATGGCGTAAGATCGATCTGATAGGAGGACAGCTCGATCACGTGAAACCTGCCCGCCGCAGGGGGCGCAAGCGCGAGGATGGGCGTGCCGATATTGCCGCCGAGCTGCGCGTCGTACCCCGCGCTTTTCAGGATATGCGCGATCAGCGCCGTGGTGGTCGATTTGCCGTTGGTGCCGGTGATCGCCACGAAGGGGGCGTCCGGCGTCAGCCGGTGACGCTCGCGACAGAAAAGCTCGACATCGCCGATCACCTCGACGCCCGCCGCCCGGGCAAGATCGACGCTCCAATGCGGCTTGGGATGCGTCAGCGGCACGCCGGGCGAGAGGATGAGCGCCGAAAGTTCCCGCCAGTCGAGCGCGCGGAGATCGCGCGCCTCGAAACCCGCCTCGCGTGCCTTGGCGACCGCCTTCTCGGCGTCATCCCAGACGATTGGCGTCGCGCCGCCGGCGCGCAGCGCCTCGGCTGTCGCCATGCCGGAACCGCCGAGCCCGAACAGGGCCACCTTCTTGCCGCGAAAGGTCTCAACAGGAATCATGGGGGTTTCCTCCGCGTTCTCGCCGTCACAGACCATAGCGCCGGTTGCTCCGTCATTGCGAGGCGGGAAACGACGAAGCAAGCCATCTTTCTTGCCCCTTCGGGCATGGATCGCCGCATCGGCCTTCGGCCTCCTCGCATTGACGGGGATACGCCCCCCTCACCTCAGTTTCAGCGTCGCCAGCCCGATCAGCGCGAGAATAACCGCGATGATCCAGAAGCGGATCACCACCTGCGGCTCCTTCCAGCCCTTCTTCTCGAAATGATGGTGGATCGGCGCCATGCGGAAAACGCGCTTGCCGGTAAGCTTGAAGGAAGCCACCTGAATGACCACGCTCGCGGCTTCCAGCACGAACAGTCCGCCGATGATCGCAAAGACGATCTCGTGCTTGGTGATCACGGAGACCGTGCCCAGCAACCCGCCAAGCGCAAGACTGCCGGTATCCCCCATGAAGATCTGCGCCGGCGGCGCGTTAAACCACAGGAAACCAAGGCCGGCGCCGATCACCGCGCCAAGCAGCACCGCGAGTTCGCCGGTGCCGGGCACGAAATGGATCTGGAGGTAATTCGCGAAAATCGCATTGCCCGAGAGATAGGCGATGAAACCGAGCGTGCCCGCAGCGACCATCACCGGCACGATGGCGAGCCCATCCAGCCCGTCCGTGAGGTTCACCGCGTTTCCGAACGCAATGATGACGAAAACGGTGAAGGGCAGGAAAAAATAGCCAAGGTTGATCAAGGTATCCTTGAAGACGGGGATCGCGATCGTGCTCGAGAGCTGTGGCGGCAGATAGCGCGCCACGACATAGCATGCGGTACCCGCGATAATCGCTTCCAGCGCGAGGCGCGCCTTGGAGGAAAATCCCTTGTGCGATTGTTTCGTCACCTTGAGATAATCGTCGTAGAAACCGATCGCCCCGAAACCGAGTGTCACCGCCAGCACGCACCAGACGAAGGGATTGTTGAGGTTGGCCCAGAGCAAGGCGGAGAAGAAGACCCCGGAAAGGATCATCAGCCCGCCCATGGTCGGCGTGCCGCGCTTGAGAAGATGCGCCTCCGGCCCATCCTCGCGGATCGGCTGCCCCTTCCCCTGCTTGAGGCGAAGCAGGTTGATGATCGCCGGCCCGAAAAAGAGCACGAAGAACAGCGCCGTGGCCGTCGCCGCGCCGGCGCGGAACGTGATGTAGCGGAAAAGGTTGAGCGGCGAGAACGAAGCGGCGAAATCCGAAAGCCAGAAGAACATCGCGATTTTTCTCCAAGATCAGATTTCAGCCGGTGCGGCGTCAGCGAGCGCGAAGCGGCCCTTCAACATGCCCGTGATCAGCGACATCCGGGATCCGAGCGACCCCTTCACCATCACGACATCCCCCGGCGCAATCGCGTCGCAGACCAGCGGCGCGAGCGCTTCGGAATTGTCCGCATAGGCGCCGCGACGCTCCGCTGGCAAGGCCTGATAAAGCGAACGCATCAGCGGACCGGCGGCAAAGACGAGATCAATGTCGTTTTCCACAACCGAAGCCGCGAGCCCGGCATGGAGGGCCTGCCCTTCCGCCCCGAGTTCGAGCATGTCGCCAAGCACGGCGATTCGCCGTCCCCGCGCGCCGCGCGGCACACCACCCGTCACGGCCATGGCGGCACGCACAGAGGATGGATTGGCGTTGTAGCTTTCGTCGATCAGCGTGAAGGTCTTGCCCGCCACTTTCAGCAGCGCGCGCTTGCCCCGCCCCTCGACCGTGGTGAAATCCTGAAGCGCCAGAGCCGCAAGCGCGAGATCACCGCCCGTGGCATGGACGGCGCCGAGCACCGCGAGCGAATTCATCGCGAGATGCCGCCCGGCCGCGCCGATCCGGTAGGTAACCGGCATTCCGAAGACTTCCGCCGAGACAAGGCTGAAATCGGGCTCCAGCCGGATATCCTTGAGCCGGATATCCGCCTCCTGTGAAGCGCCAAAGCGGATAACACGTCCCGCGCGGGACGCACCGGCATGGGCGGCAAGGCGCGCAGCATGCGCATTGTCGGCGTTGATGATCGCGACACCGCCGGGTTGGAGCCCCGAGAATATCTCGCCCTTGGCATCCGCGATCGCCTGCACCGAGTGAAACTGCGCAAGGTGGACCGGCTCCACGGTCGTGACGATCGCCACATGCGGGCGCACCATATCCACCAGCGGCAGGATCTCGAACGGGTTGTTCATCCCGATCTCGAAAATGCCGAATTCGGTTGCCGCCGGCATGCGGGCGAGCGTCAGCGGGACGCCCCAATGGTTGTTGTAGGAGGCAACGGAGGCATGGGTCCGGCCCTGCCGCGAAAACGCGATGCGCAGCATTTCCTTGGTCGAGGTCTTGCCGACCGATCCGGTGACGGCGATCACCGCGCCATCCATGCGCGCCCGCGCGGCGCGGCCGAGCTTCTCAAGCGCGCCAAGAACGTCCTCGACGATGACAAGCGGGGCCTGCGCGGAAAACTTCCCCGCCTGCGCCCGCTCGACGACGGCGCCCGCCGCGCCTTTTTCGAGCGCCTGCGGCACGAAGGCATGACCATCATGAAGATCGCCCCGGATCGCGAAATACAGCGCGCCGGGTTCGAGGGTGCGCGTGTCGATGGAAACGGAATGGATGGCGGGCAGCGCATTCGGCGCCTCGCCCCCCATCAGGCCGGTCAGTTCGGCACCCGCCCAGAGCGGGGTGGATCGCATCTCGTTCATGTCAGCGCCTCGATCGCGGCTCTTGCCACTTCATGATCGGAAAAAGGCAGGGTTTCGCTTCCCACGATCTGCCCCGTCTCGTGTCCCTTGCCGGCGATCAGGAGCGCATCGCCGGGTTCGAGCCGTTCGATCCCCTCGCGGATGGCCGCGGCGCGATCCCCGATCTCGATTCCCGCCGGGCAGGCGGCGAGGATGGAAGCGCGGATCAGCGAAGGATTTTCCGAACGCGGGTTATCATCCGTGACGATGACGATATCCGCCTTCTCGGACGCGATCCGCCCCATGATCGGCCGTTTGCCGGGATCACGGTCCCCGCCGCATCCGAAGACGACGATCAGCTTGCCGCTGACCGAGGGCCGCAAGGCGGAAAGCGCATAGGAGAGCGCCTCGGGCTTGTGCGCATAATCGACGAAAACCGGCGCGGCATTGAAAGCACCCACGCGGTCGAGCCGGCCCGGCACGCCCTTGAGCGTTTCCAGCGCGGCGAAAACCGCTTTCGGTTTCTCGCCCGTCGCAAGCGCGAAAGCCGCCGCAAGCGTGGCATTCTCGATCTGGAACGCGCCCATCAGCGGAACATGCACGGTGTAATCCTGCCCCGCATGGAGGTAGGTGACATCCTGCCCGAAGCCGGAGGGCTGAACATCCCGGATGACGATCGTGGCGCCGTTGCGCCCGATCGTGTGAACATTCCGCCCCGCAAGCCCGGCGGCGACGGCCGCTTCCGCCCCGCGATCCCCGTCGAGATTGATGATCGCGGTGCCGTTTTCGGGCAGGAGCTGCTCAAAGAGCCGAAGCTTGGCGGAAAAATAATGCGCGATATCAGGGTGGTAATCGAGATGATCCCGCCCGAGATTGGTGAAGCCAGCGGCGGCAAGGCGCACCCCGTCGAGCCGGTGCTGGTCGAGCCCATGGCTGGAAGCTTCCATCGCAAGATGCGTGATTCCCTCGCGGGCCATGCGGTCGAGCGTGGCATGCAGCGTCAGCGGATCGGGCGTGGTGAGCGAACCATAGGCAGCGCCCTCGGGGCCGATCACGCCCAGCGTACCGAGACTGGCCGCCTTGTGGCCGAGCGCCGCGAAGATCTGGCGGGTGAATTCCGCGACCGAAGTCTTGCCCGCCGTGCCGGTGACCGCGACGATCGTTCCAGGCTGGTGCGGATAAAAGGCCGCCGCCGCCCGCGAGAGATCCTTGCGCGGATCGCCGGAGCGCAGATAGCACACCATCCGGTCGAGCCCTTCGGGCCGCGCGCCGGTCCCGATCACCGCGACCGCGCCTTGCGCCACAGCGGGAGCAATGAAGGTGGCGCCGTCGATGCGGGTTCCGGGCATCGCGAAGAAGGCATATCCTTGCCGCACCTTGCGGCTATCCGCCGTGAGCCCCGCCAGGGGAACATCGGAGAAATGGCCGGCATCGAGCCCCATCGCGCGCGCCAACCGGCCGATCGTGGGCGCGGTCTCGTCCTGCGCGGTCATGGTTGTCGTCTCGGCCATCGTCACGTCCTCCGGCTTCGCCGGAGCCTTCCAGTCAGAATCAGGCCGCCCCTGGGGGGCGGCCACCATGCAATTGTTCCATCAGAACCTTGCTTTCTGCCCGTCCCAGAGGAATGGCGCGAAATCAAGGCAATCTTCGCTATTGCCGCACCGGTATCGCACCGGTGCGCGCGACCAGCGGGAATGGCTGGCGCGGCAGGTCGAAATTCGTCTCCAGTCCCAGCATGGGGCCGATACGCTCGACGATCCGCCCCGTGGTCGGCGCGGCATTCCAGCCCGATGTCGCATAGCCATGCGTTTCCGGCAGCGGCTTGGGCTCGTCAAGCAGCGTCAGCAGCAGATAGCGCGGTTTGTCCGCCGGCATCAGCGCCATGAAGGAGGTGAGCAGGCGCGTCTTGGAGTAGCGGCCGCCGATCACCTTCTCCGACGTGCCGGTCTTGCCGCCAAGGTAGTAGCCGGGGATATCGGCGCGCGTGGCCGAGCCCTTCTCCGCGTTGAGGCGCATGACATAGCGCATCATCTGGCTGGTTTCGGGCTTGAGCACCGGCACCGCGATCGCATCCGCCTCCGCGCGCGAGCGCTTGAGATAGGTCGGCGGAATCATCCGCCCGCCATTCACCAAAGCCGCCGTCGCCACGGCCGCCTGGAGCGGCGCGACCGCCAGACCATGGCCGAAGGCGATGGTCATGGTGTTCAGCTCGCCCCATTTGGCGGGCTTGATCGGCTCGGAACTTTCCGGCAGCTCCGTGCGCATGCGATCGAGCTGGCCCATCTTCTTCAGAAACGCCTTGTGCCCCTCGACGCCGACCGCGAGCGCCATGCGCGCCGTGCCGATATTGGAGGAGTAGATGAAGACCTCCGGCACGGAGAGCGGCCGGTTCTTGCCCTTGTAATCCCCGATCTTGAACCGGCCGAAGCGCAGAGGCTGGCTCGCATCGAAAACCGAGGTGATCTTCACCTTGCCGGAATCGAGCGCCATCGCTGTCGTCAGGGCCTTGAAGGTCGACCCCATCTCGTAGACGCCGACCTGAAGGCGGTTGATGTTCTCGGGCTTGAGCGCATCGGCGGGGTTGTTGGGGTCGTAATCGGGCAGCGAGACATGGCTGATGATCTCGCCCGTCTCGACATCGATCACGAGCGCCGCGCCGGCCATCGCCTTGTATTTCAAAACCGCGGCGGCGAGTTCCTCGCGCACGGCATGCGTGACGCGCACATCGAGCGCCAGCTCCACCGGCTTGAGATCGGTCGCATCCTTGGCGAGCCCCGCGCCCGCGAGGTCGTTGAGCCCCTGTCCGTCGATGAATTTCTCGATACCTGCAATGCCGACATTGTCGATATTGGCGAAGCCGAGCACATGGGCGCCGGCATGGGCGTTGGGATAGACGCGCTTGTTCTCGGGCAGGAAGCCGAGGCCGGGAATGCCGAGACGATGCACCTCGGCCTGCTGTTTCGGCGTTACCTCGCGCTTGATCCAAACGAAGCCGTTCTTCTTGCCGAGTTTCTCGCGCAGTTCCTTGCCGTCGAGCTCGGGGAAGACCGCGTTGATCAGTTCCGCCGCCTCATCCTTCTCGATGACTTTGCGCGGATCGGCGAAAATCGAGATCGTCTTCACATCGCCCGCCATCATCACGCCGTTGCGATCGACGATCATGGGGCGTGCGGTCGAGATCGAGCCTTGCGTCATGCGCCCGATCGTCGTCGCGTCATCCGGACGGATCTGGATATGAACGATCCGCGCCGCGAGCGTCGTGAACATGCCGCCGAAGACCAGCGCGACAAGCAGGATGCGCGGAGAGAGCTTCTCCGAGCGGATGGTGAACATGGCGCGCACCAGCCCCATGCGCTGCTCGGGCGCGAGGCCGGCTTCCGGCAAGGCAGGCTTGCGGCGAAAGAACCAAGACAGCGCGGGAAGACGGGGAAAACGCATCGTCATCTCACTGGAACATCTTCTTCAAAAGGCCGGTCAGCGGGTTGCCACCGGCCCGCTCCTCCGCACCCGGCGGCGGTCCGATCCGCGCCGGCGGCGTGATTCGAACCGGGGCAGCAGTCGCGACAGCCGGATTTCTGGGCGGCGTTCTCGCCGCATTCGAGGGTGTCGTGCCCGTTTTTGCCGCACCAGGCACCGGACGCTTCGTCACCGGGGTCGTCCCGGCATTTTTCGGCGCCCCCTTGGCCGGATTGTCGGTCGCCGGCAACGAGCCGGTCAGCAGCTGGTCGAGCGGGTCCGCCGTAGCAGGCGCGCCATGCGGAATATCCGCGGGTTTCGCGACCTGCCGGGCCGAAATCTGCTGCATGCCGCTTTCCGGCTTGGCCAAAGCCTGAAGCCGCGCCGGGCGGTTGAGCAATTGCCACTCGGCCTGGAGAATGGTCACGGCATCGCGCTCGCGGTGAAGCTCGGCCTCACGCTTCTTCAGTTTCTCCGCGACCAGGATGGTCTCGTATTTCACCGAATAGGCCCAGGTCGCCGAGGCGATCAGCGCGCCGAGCGCCAGCACATTCAGGAGGCGGATCATCGGCGTCCCCTTCCCTTCTTCGCGCGCGAGGCCGAGGCGCGTTCATCGGGCAGGGAAGCCAGCGCGAAGACAGAAGTTTCCTCGTCTCCCGGCGCGGTTTCAGTTCGGATTGCCGCGCGCAGCTTCGCCGAGCGCGCGCGCGGATTGGCGGCAAGTTCCGCCTCCCCTGCCGTGACCGGCCATTTGCCCTCGATGCGGAAGCTCGTGACAGGCGCGGCCTGCACCGGCGCATAGCGCGATCCGCCGCCCCGACCGGAACGCGCGGCGAAAAACACCTTCACCATGCGATCCTCGAGGCTGTGAAAGCTCACAACCGCGAGCCTGCCGCCAGGCTTGAGCAGGCGTTCGGCGGCATGAAGCGCGCGTGCAAGCTCGCCCAGCTCGTCGTTGACCGCGATCCGCAAGGCCTGGAAGCTGCGCGTCGCGGGATGGATATCGCCGGGGCGCGTGCGCACGATCCGCCCGATCAGATCGGCGAGCTGTCTCGTGGTCTCGAAGGGTTTCGCCTTGCGATCCGTCACGATGGCGCGCGCGATGAGGCGGCTGAGCCGTTCCTCGCCGTAATGGTAGAGAATATCCGCGATGCGCGTCTCGGAGGCGTGGTTGACGATATCCGCCGCGCTCTCGCCCTCGGCGGCCATGCGCATGTCGAGCGGCCCGTCCTGCCGGAACGAGAAGCCGCGCAGTGCCTGATCGAGCTGCATCGAGGAGACGCCGATATCGAGCACGATGCCGTCGAACGCGCCAAAACCGGCCTCGCGCGCGGCATCTTCCATGCAGGAGAATTCCGTCTCGGCCAGCACCAGCCTTCCGCTGCCCTCCGCGACCAGCGCCTGTCCGCCGGCGATCGCATTTGGATCGCGATCAAGCGCGAGCACGCGGTTGGCCGGGTTTGCACCGAGGATCGCGCGGGTATAGCCGCCTGCACCGAAGGTACCGTCGAGAAAATCGCCGCCCGCTTCGGCGCCGAGCGCCGCGAGCACTTCCGCGAGCAGAACCGGAATATGCGGAGCGGGATTGGACGGGACGGAGACATGATCGGCCGGTCCGCCATCGGCCCCCTTCGTGGAAAAGCCGTGGCCCATCATGTCTCCGGTCCCCCTCTGCCAGAACCCGCGCCCCCCTTTGCCCCGGAGAGTTCGGCCCTGAGCGCGCGCAAATTCGCCGTTGCCTCGGCAAGATGCGCGGAAAACCGCCCCGGTTCCCAGATCCGGAATTTGTCCCCAAGCCCGACGAACACCACCTCGGAGGTGATGCCCGCATGCGCCTTGAAGCGCTCGGGCAGGCTGACGCGCCCCTCCGGGTCGATCTTGAGCACCTCCGCACGGCCCAGAAGCGCCGTCGCGATGAGATCGCGCGCCTCCGAATAGGGAGGATAAGTCGCGATCAGCCCGTCGATCTCCGCAAGGAGACGGTTGCCGCCCGCTTCCAGCGCCGGAGCCTCCAGCGCGGGATGGACGAAGAGACCGGGATACGCATCGACCTCCAGCACGGCCCGAAAGGGTGCCGGGATGGAAACCCGGCCCTTGCCGTCGAGGCGGCCGGAAAGAGTCGACAAAAAACGCATGACGCAACGCCTCGCCCGCGGCCAATACGGCCGGCACGGCAATCCCGACGGGCAATTCACCCGCCCCATCGCCGACATTTCTTGGGCTAATATGGGCTAGCATGGGATTTCATGGGCGTCAACGCAACCGACGTGCTTTTCGCCCGAAAAGACACGCGCCTCGGATTGTGAATCCGAGGCGTTAAGGAAAGGTTCTGGTAGGGTTAAGAAGGCGTACGGATCAGAAAAGATCGCCCTGCCGGTCCGATTTCTCGCGCGCGGCACGCTTGAAGGTATCATCACGCCGCGCCGGCAGCCGCACCGCCCGGTCACGCAGTTCCATCGCCTGCTCGATGGTGACGATCTGGATGCGCGGCACGGGCGCGAAGCCGGGCAGCTCGAATTGCCCTGCCCCGGCCGCTTCCGTGATCATGGGCTTGGAGGGGTCGGCAAGCGTGAGGAAGACGCCGATTCCGGCCCCCTCGCGCTCGATCACTCCCCGGAGATCACGGATCATCGATACACCCACATTATCCCCGGCCTTGACCGAGATAATGGCGCGGCCCTCGCTTTTGGCCCCGAAATAGAGGTTGCCGTCGATGCCCTTGTCGGCCCCTTTCTTGGAGAGGTTGCCGGGCTGGGCGTTGATGAGCGAAAGCGCCCATTTCTCGAATTCGAAATAGTAGTTCTTGTCCTCCCGGCCGCGCGCGGCGAGGTTTTTGGCGCCCTCAAGATCCTGCGGCACGCCATGGGTGGTGAAGCGCACATCCTCGAAGGCATCGCGCAGACGCTTTTCAATGAGGCCTATGGCGAGATGCGTAATGTCGATCCCGATCCATTGCCGCCCGAGCTTCTGCGCCGCGTGCACCGTGGTGCCGCAGCCGCAGAACGGGTCCAGCACCACATCGCCGGGATTCGAGGAGGCATTGAGGATGCGCTCCAAAAGCGCGACGGGTTTCTGCGTGGGGTAGCCGAGACGTTCCTGCGCTTGGGAGTTCAGGGGGGAGATGTCGGTCCAGACATCCGACAGAGCTATGCCTTCTTGTTCGTCTAAATATCGCTTTTGTTGAGGAACCTTGCCCGGCCCTGACTGAACAACTATGCCTGCCTCATAGGCTGCCTGCATTCGCTCACGAGTCCAACGCCAAACCCTCGTTACACCCAGAAATTCATATGTCAGATTTGGACGATTCGAACTCGGATTTATAAGGCTATCTAGTCTATATAAACGCCCACCAGGTTCTTTGTGAGAATATTTAATTGCCGTTTTCTTAGGTATATTGTCCAAATCATAGGGAGTATAGATCGATCTGTCATTCCATACCGCTTGGTCAGTTTTATGATACGCTAAAAGAACATCATGATTATTCGGAAGGCGGCGCTTCATTAAAGATTTTCCGGTCGCACGCTGCCATATGATTTCATTCCGAAAATTCATGGCCCCAAACACCGCGTCGAGCAGAATCTTCAGGTAATGGCTCGCGGTGGGGTCGCAGTGGAGATAAAGGCTCCCCGTGGGCTTGAGCACGCGGTGGAGTTCGAGAAGCCGCACCGCCATCATGGCGAGATAGGCCATCATGTCGTTGTCACCCAGAAAGCTGCGCATCGCCCTGAGCATCGTGGCCGCCGCCGCATTGCCGGAGCGGATCACCTCGCCGAAGGCTTCCTCGGCTGAATCATTCCAGTGCCAGGTATCGTCGAACGCCTCGATCTGCGCCGCGCTTGACGCGCCCGATGGCCCCTTGAACAGCACGTTGTAACTGGCATTCGAGTTGAACGGCGGATCGAGATAGATCAGGTCAACGCTCTCGCTGGCGATGCTGTCGCACAGCACCGTCAGATTGTCGCCGTAATAAAGATGATTCGGCATATCGAGCCCCCGTCGCCGCAGGAATCTTGTGATGCTTCCTCATGCCGGGTCAAGGTGCATGCCCAAAAACGGCCGGGTATTCCCGCCCTCGCCAACCGGGCGCTGATCCTGTCTCAGCCCGAAGGGTGCCCGCGCTTATGCGCGGGATTCCGCGCCAAAGGCGCACACCGAAAACGCTATCCAGTCGGCCTGTAAGCCGGGTTCTGTATGGCCGGCGCCTCGCGGCGCCAACGTGGCGGCCATTCCTCTGGGGCCGGGCTCGCGCCCTGCCTCGTGCAACCAACCCGGACGACTGGGCCGGAGAGCCCTGCGACGGTTGCCCGCCGCGCGTCGTCCCTATTCGGTTTTGCTCCCGGTGGGGTTTGCCCTGCCGTCGCCGTTGCCGGAAACGCGGTGCGCTCTTACCGCACCCTTTCACCCTTGCCGAAGCACGCTTCGGCGGTTTGCTTTCTGTGGCACTTTCCCTGGGGTCGCCCCCGGCGGCCGTTAGCCGCCACCGTTTCTCCGTGGAGCCCGGACTTTCCTCCATCCCTGCGGGATAGCGGCCGCCCGGCCGACTGGATGAGGCCCGTTTGGCCTCTAATCCGTGAAAGGTCAATCTTTTCCGCGCATTCACTTATTTCAGGAGATTTTGTGGAACTAATACCTTGATTGTGCGTTATCGCACTTGAGCTTACCCGCGGAGCATGAAAGAAACGCCCGGCAAGCTTTTTCATGCCCTAACGGGCGGAACAGGGAGACAAAAATGCGTAAGATTCTTTCGGTTGCCGCGATTGCGGTTGTTGCCGCCAGCCTGGGCGCCTGCACGGCGCGCGAAGAGCGTGCAGCCTCGGGCGCTGCTGTCGGCGCCATTGCCGGTGGTCTGATCGGCGCCGCGGTGACGGGCCGCGCGAGCGGCGCTGCCGCCGGCGCGCTCATCGGTGGCGTGGGCGGCGCGGTTGTCGCCGACGCGACCCGCCCGCAGCGTGAATGCGTCCGCGTCCGCTATGACGCCTATGGCAACGCCTATTGCACGCGCTATCGCCGCTACTACTGATCCGGCGCTAAGCCATATTGAAAATCGACATGGCGGGAGTAATTTCCCGCCATGTCTGATTCAGAAACCGCCCAAGGCGAAATCTTCGCCCCTGATTACCCGCTCGCCGCGCGCATTTTTCCCTCGCCCAACCATAACGAGCGCAGCGCCTCGCAACGCACCGGCATGGTCGGGCCGGATTGCATCATCCTCCATTATACCGGCATGAAGGATGCAGCCTCGGCGCTGCTCTGGCTTGCCAACCCGCTCTCGAAGGTTTCAAGCCATTACTTCGTCTTCGAGGATGGCCGCATCTTCCAGATGGTGCCGGAAATCCGCCGTGCCTGGCATGCCGGCGTTTCCTCCTGGCATGGCGAGACCGATCTCAACGCGCGATCGATCGGGATCGAGATCGTCAATATCGGACATGACCTGAGCAAAATGCCACCGGAGCCGGGCGCCTATCCCGATTTCCCGGACGTCCAGATCGACGCCGTGATCGCCCTCGTCGCGGATATCAAGGCGCGCTGGAAAATCGCCGATAGCCGCATTCTCGCGCATTCGGATGTGGCGCCGGGGCGCAAGGTTGATCCGGGCGAGCGTTTCCCGTGGCAGAAACTGGCGGCGGGAGGCGTTGGGCTATGGCCGGAAGCCACGCCGACCATGCCGACAGCCGCGCCCTCCTACCGCCCCGGCGACGAGGGGATGCCCGTCCGTGCTTTGCAATCGATGTTCGCGGCCTTCGGCTACGGCATCGAGCAGACCGGTGTTTATGATAAGCGCACGGAGGATGTCGTCACCGCCTTCCAGCGCCATTGGCGGCAGGGGCGCGTGGATGGCGTGGCGGATGGGGAGACGATCGCGACCCTGCGGGCCGTATCGTTGCTGGCAAAGCCAATTTCGGCCTAGATCGCCTTCACAAGCACGAGATCGCCGCCGAAATCGGTGCCGGTGACGCGGTATCCGCGGCGCTTGTACCATTCCTCCGCGCGGGTGCCGGGGCCGGTCGTGAGATAGATCTGGCGATGGCCCAGCGCGGCGAGGCGCTTTTCCGCCTCGTCCATCAGCATCTTGCCGTGGCCTTTGCCGTCCTTGCCGTCGATCACGAACAGCGCCCAGATATAGGAATTCTGTGGGTTGGCGCAGAGAAAGCCCTGCACCTCCTCATCATCCTCGGAGACGAGGAAGATCGCGTTCTCAAGATACCAGACGACCTCCGCCTGGCTGACCCTGGAAGGATCGGACAGACGATTCTCGGCCGTGGCGTGGCGGATGGTGTTGACGCGCGGAAGGTC
Source organism: Pseudomonadota bacterium (assembly GCA_020161575.1). GTDB lineage: Bacteria > Pseudomonadota > Alphaproteobacteria > Rhizobiales > Beijerinckiaceae > Rhabdaerophilum. The sequence continues at coordinate 328,054 of JAIUNR010000001.1, read as the reverse complement.
ATCATGGCGGGCTTGGCGGAAGGAAATGCTCATTCCGCCAGCTTATCGGGCAGCCCTTGACCTCGCAACGCCGGTAAAGGGCCAGTTCACTCCGCCGCGACGACATAGCTCGCCGGATCGTAGTTGAGGATAGGCGCGAGCCAGCGCTCCACCGCGCGGATCTCCATGCCCTTGCGCGCGGCGTAATCCTCGACCTGATCGCGCTCCACCTTCGCGACCCCGAAATAATGGCTCTCGGGGTGGCTGAAATAGAGCCCGGAGACCGAGGCGCCGGGCCACATGGCAAAGCTCTCGGTGAGTTGCACGCCAATGCGCCGTTCGGCCTGGAGAAGCTCGAAAAGCTGTGCTTTTTCCGTGTGATCCGGTTGGGCAGGATAGCCCGGCGCCGGGCGGATCCCATCATAGGCTTCCGAAACCAGCTCCTCGTTGGAGTAGTTCTCCTCCGGCGAATAGCCCCAGAATTCCTTGCGCACGCGCTCATGCATCCGCTCCGCGAAGGCCTCCGCGAGGCGGTCCGCCAGTGCTTTCGCCATGATCGAGGAATAATCGTCGTTCTTGCCCTTGAGCTTGTCCGCGATTCGGTCCTCGCCGATGCCGGCGGTGACGACGAAGGCGCCGAGCCAATCGGGCTTGGTGCCCGCGGGCGCAACGAAATCCGAAAGGCACATATTGGGCCGGCCATCGCGCTTGGAGAGCTGCTGGCGCAGGCCGTGGAAGGTCGTGAGCACCTCCTGCCGGCTTTCACCCGTATAGAGGCGGATATCGTCGCCCTCGGCATTGGCCGGCCAGAAGCCGATCACCGCCTTTGCCTGGAACCAGCGCTCGTCGATGATGCGCTTGAGCATGGCCTGCGCGTCTTCCCACAGGGCGCGGGCGGCCTCGCCCTGTTTTTCATCCTCAAGGATGGCCGGGAAACGGCCCTTCAGCTCCCAGGTCTGGAAAAAGGGGGTCCAGTCGATGTATTTCGCGAGTTCGCCGAGGTCATAGGTCTGGAAGATGCGCGTGCCGGTGAAAGCAGGCTTGGGCGGGGTGTAGGCCGCCCAGTCGATCTTCAGCTTGTTCTCGCGCGCCCTCTCGATCGGGAGGCGCTGCTTATCCGCCTCGGCGCGGGCATGGGCATCGGCCACCTTCTCGTATTCCGCCTTGAGGGAGGCGGTGTAATTGTCGTTACTCTCCGGCGAGAGCAGCGTCGAAACGACGCCCACCGCGCGCGATGCATCGGTGACATAGACCGCCTGCCCCGCCTTGTAGGCCGGGTGGATCTTCACCGCCGTATGGACGCGGCTCGTGGTAGCGCCGCCGATCAGCAGCGGAATCTTGAACCCTTCGCGCTCCATCTCGCTCGCCACATGCACCATCTCGTCGAGCGAGGGCGTGATGAGGCCCGAAAGGCCGATCATGTCGGCCTTCTCGCGCCGGGCGGTTTCGAGGATCGTCTGGCTCGGCACCATGACGCCGAGATCGATCACCTCGTAATTGTTGCACTGGAGCACGACGCCGACGATGTTCTTGCCGATATCATGCACGTCGCCCTTCACGGTCGCCATGATGATCTTGCCGGCGGCAGGCATCTCGGTGAGGCCGGAAGCACGCTTCTCCTCCTCCAGATAGGGCTGGAGATAAGCGACGGCCTGCTTCATCACGCGGGCGGATTTCACCACCTGCGGCAGGAACATCTTGCCGGCACCGAAGAGATCGCCCACCACGTTCATGCCGGCCATCAGCGGCCCCTCGATCACGTGGAGCGGCTTTACCGCCTGCTGGCGCGCCTCCTCGGTATCAACCTCGATGAATTCGGTGATGCCATTGACCAGCGCATGTTCGAGGCGCTTCTCGACCGGCGCCTCGCGCCAGGCGAGATCCTGAACGCGCACCTCGCCCTTGCCGTCTCCCTTGAAACGCGGCGCGGCTTCGAGCAGGCGCTCGGTCGCATCCTTGCGGCGGTTGAGGACCACATCCTCGCAGAGTTCGCGCAATTCGGCATCGAGATTGTCGTACACCGCGAGCTGGCCGGCATTCACGATGCCCATATCCATGCCGAGCTTGATCGCATGGTAGAGGAACACGCAATGCATGGCCTCGCGCACCGGCTCGTTGCCCCGGAACGAGAAGGAGAGGTTCGAAATACCACCCGAGATATGCGCGTGCGGGAGGTTCTTCTTGATGAATTCCACGGCATTGATGAAATCGACGCCGTAATTGTCATGCTCCTCGATGCCTGTCGCGACCGCGAAGACGTTGGGATCGAAGATGATGTCCTCCGGCGGGAAGCCGACTTCCTCGGTGAGGATCTTGTAGGCCCGCGCGCAGATCTCCGCCTTGCGCGCGAAGGTGTCGGCCTGGCCCTTCTCGTCGAAGGCCATCACGACCACCGCCGCGCCATAGGCGCGCACGAGCTTCGCCTCGGCGATGAATTTCTCGACGCCCTCCTTCATGGAGATCGAATTGACGATTCCCTTGCCCTGGATGCATTTCAGGCCGGCCTCGATGATGGGGAATTTCGATGAATCCACCATCACCGGCACACGGGCGATATCCGGTTCGGCAGCGACGAGGTTGAGGAATTCCACCATCGCCTTCTCGGAATCGAGCAGGCCCTCGTCCATGTTGATATCGATCACCTGTGCGCCGTTCGCGACCTGATCGCGCGCGACATCGAGCGCCTCGGAAAGCCGGCCTTCCTTGATCAGCTTGCGGAACTTCGCCGAGCCGGTGACATTGGTGCGCTCGCCCACATTGACGAAGGGAATGGTCTCGTCGAGCACGAAGGGCTCGAGGCCGGAAAGACGCAGAAGCGGCTTCACCTGAGGGATTTCGCGCGGTTTCTTGCCGGCTACCGCCTCCGCGATCGCCTTGATATGCGCCGGCGTCGTGCCGCAGCAGCCGCCGACCATGTTGACGAACCCGGCATCGGCGAATTCGGCGATCAGGGCCGCTGTCGCCGCCGGGCTCTCGTCATAAAGGCCGAACTCGTTCGGCAGGCCCGCATTGGGATAGGCGCAGACGAAAGTATCCGCCACGCGAGAGATTTCGGCGATATGCGCGCGCATCTCCCTTGCGCCCAGCGCGCAGTTGAGTCCGATGGTGAAAGGCTCGGCATGGCGCAGCGAATGCCAGAAGGCCGTCGGCGTCTGGCCGGAAAGCGTGCGCCCCGAAAGATCGGTGATCGTGCCGGAAATCATGATCGGCAATTCGTTGCCGGTCTCGGCGAATATCTGCTTGGCCGCGAAAACCGCCGCCTTGGCGTTGAGCGTATCGAAGATCGTCTCGATGAGGATGATCTCGGCACCGCCATCGATCAGCCCCCGGATCTGCTCGCCATAAGCGGCGACGAAATCGTCGAAGCTCGCGGCGCGGAAACCGGGATTGTTGACATCGGGCGAGATCGAGGCCGTGCGATTGGTCGGCCCCACGGCACCGGCCACGAAGCGCCGCCGCCCGTCGCGCTGCTCGGCGATCACGGCCGCTTCGCGCGCGAGCCGCGCGCCTTCCTTGTTCAGCTCATAGACAATCGCCTCCATGCCGTAATCGGCCTGGGCGATCGAGGTGCCGGAGAAGGTATTGGTCTCGACGATATCCGCTCCCGCCATGAAATAATCGAGATGGATATCGCGGATCGTATCCGGCTGGGTGAGGATCAACAGATCGTTGTTGCCCTTGAGCGGGTGATTCCACGTCTTGAAGCGCTCGGCGCGGAAATCCTCCTCGGAGAATTTGCGGTTCTGGATCTCCGTGCCCATCGCGCCATCGAGCACGAGGATGCGCTCACGCGCGGCAGCTTCGAGCGCGGCGCGGACTTCGGAACCGTTGACGGTGAAGGTCATGAAAGCTGCCCCTGCTTATGCCGCGAGATTATTGGGTTTCGTCCGCATGCCGAGCATGTGGCAGATGGCGAAGACGAGATCGGCCTTGTTCATCGTATAGAAGTGGAATTCGGTCACGCCGCGGTCGAGCAGGTCATAGACCTGTTCCACCGCAACTGCGGCCGCGACCAGCCGGCGGGTATCCACATCCTCTTCGAGCCCCTCGAAGCGGCTCGCGAGCCAGGCCGGAACCTCGGTGCCGCAGCGCGCGGCAAAGCTCGCGGCCTGCTTGAAATTCTGCACCGGCAGGATGCCCGGCACGATCTCGATCTTGATGCCCGCCTTGCGCACCCGGTCGAGGTAGCGGAAATAATGATCGTTATCGAAGAAGAACTGGGTGATCGCGCGCGTCGCGCCGGCATCGACCTTGCGGCGCAGCAACTCCAGCTCCACTTCGAGCGAGGGGCTGTCCGGGTGCTTTTCCGGATAGGCCGAGACCGCGACCTCGAAATCGCCGATGCGCTTGATCCCCGCCACGAGATCCGCCGAGGATTGATAGCCTTGCGGATGCGCCTCGAATTTCGTGCCGAGTCCGGTCACGGGGTCGCCGCGCAGCGCGACGATATGGCGCACCCCCATCTTCCAGTAGTCACGGATGATCTCGTCCGTCTCCTCTTTCGTGGCGGCGACGCAGGTGAGATGCGCGGCCGGAGCGAGATCGGTTTCGTCGAGAATGCGCTTCACCGTCTGGTGCGTGCGCTCGCGCGTCGAGCCCCCCGCACCATAGGTCACGGAGACGAAGCGCGGGGAAAGCGGCGCGAGACGCTGCACGGACGCCCAGAGATTGGCCGCCATCGTATCGTTCTTCGGCGGGAAGAACTCGAAGGAAATACCAAGCGACGCGCCCTCGGGCTGGCGGCTGGAGCGGATGGGGAACGCGTTCATCACGCAACCTCGCGATTCTGGTTCGGGTAAGCAGGATTTGATTTGAGCGGAAAATCGCCCTCGACACGGGTATCGGCGCCGAGCCACAGCGAAACGGCGAGTTTCGCCTCCTCGCCCGAGGCCGGTTTCAGCACCTCGCAGGTCACGGCCTTGAGACCCGCCTCGGCGAGGAACGCTTCAACTTCCGTCCGGGCGAAGCCAAGCCGGCGATGCGCATGGGCCTCGCGCAGATGCTCCTCGTGATGGGGCGCGAAATCGACGACCAGCAGGCGTCCGCCGGGCCTTAGCGCCCGCGCTGCCTCGCGCACAGCGCGCGCGGGATCATCGAGGTAGTGCAGGACCTGGTGCAGGATCACGAGATCGAAGCCCGAGAGATCCGCCGGCAAGGCATAGGCGTCGCCCTGCCGGAGCTGGACATGGCGCAGCCCGGCGGCATCGAGATTGACGCGCGCCACGCCAAGCATCGCCGGCGAGACATCAAGCCCGACGGCGCGCGTCGTGTCTTTCGCGATTACCTCGAGCATCCGCCCGGTGCCGGTGCCGAGATCGAGCACCGAATCGAAGCGGCGATCCGCGACCAGCTTCGCGACCGCCGCCTCCACCCGCGCCTCGGAGATGTGCAGCGCGCGGATGCGGTTCCAATCCGCGGCGTGGGAAGCAAAATAAGCCGCCGCGTGGCTCTTGCGTTCGGCGCGCACGGCGTCGAGCCGGAAGCGGTCCGCCGTCAGCGTCGCATCGGAGGGATCAAGGGTCGTGACGATTCCGTCACGGATCGCGCGGGCGATGGCGCTCTCCGCAAGGCGGAAAAAGGCCCAGGCGCCCTCGCGGTGGCGATCCACCAGCCCGGCTTCCACCAGCAGCTTGAGGTGCCGCGAGACGCGCGGCTGAGACTGACCGAGGATTGTCATCAACTCGGTGACGGTAAGTTCCCCTTCCGCCAGCAGCGCGAGAATGCGCAGCCGCGTCGCCTCCCCCGCCGCTTCCAGCGCGGCGAGCCAATCGGCGAAAGCAAAGCCCGCCGGTGCCTCCACATTCGGAACGGATCGAAGCGTGGCCATGCCGCCTCCCCCTTGGAAACTCACAAAGCGGCGACCCGCAAAACGATATAAAGATATGTTTATGTGATTTTCGTTAACGGCGCAAGGGGGAAGGCAAGGGCAGATTGACAGTTTCAAAACCGCGTGGTGCACTCCTTCAAGGCAGACGCAGCCTGCCGCCCGCGCCGAGGAGGCCAGTTCCTCCGGCTTGGTGAATGCGTCGATTTCGATACTCTGCGATCCCTTCCGAAATTGCGCGAATGGATCAGCAAGGCGGGCCCTGATCAGCACCATCCGCGAAGATGATCGGAGGATCACATGCGCTCGTTTCTCGACGCAAAGGCCATGGCGAAAACGCTGCGGCAGGAACTTTCAAACCGTAATATCGATCTCGGCCATTCCGAATGCCTGGAAGTGGTGGCGAAGCAATTCGGCCATCGCGACTGGAACACGATGGCGGCTGACTTGAAACGCTTCCAGCGATTTGACCAGCATCTCGAAAACGATGCCGGCCTTCCCAAGGGCTGGTTCAAGGCCGGGCAAGGCAATGACGCCTATACGGCGTCGAGCGTTCCTTCACCGGGAAACCCCGCGATTGCCGCGATCAGCATCGTCAGTCGCGAAAACGAGAAGGACGGGCGCGAGCCCGATCCCCGCGATTTCTGTACAGTGATGCAGGTGATCGCGGCCGAAGCGTTTCGCGGCAAGCGCATCGCCTTCGATGCGGAACTCAGGGCCGAGAATGTGCGCGGCTCGGTGACGATCTGGGTGCGCGTGGATGATATCCATGGCAAATCCGTCGCCTTCGACAACCGGGAGGAGTATGTCGAAAACGGTTCGCTCAAGGGCACGATGGACTGGACCAGACGCCAGATCGTGCTTGAAGTGCCCGAGCGTGGGGAGACGGTCCACTTCGGCTTCTATCTCCACGGCAGAGGGCAGGGTTGGGCGCGCGGCTTCGCCTTCAGCCTGACTGAGGATGTTCCCTCGGGCGCAGGGATCGCGAGGCCAAAAATGCCGCAGAATCTCGATTTCAGAAGCAACTGACGCTCTCGTTATGACCGGGCCAAGCCCGGCCATCAAGGGCTGGATCGCTGGGTCGTTATGCTCCTCGCGATGACGCTCAACTCTCCGTCATTGCGAGGAGGCCGAAAGGCCGACGCGGCAATCCATTTTGCAACGCGAAGTAAAAATGGATTGCTTCGTCGTTTCACTCCTCGCAATGACGATCAGCGCGATCTTGTCGGAACGCGAGCCAGCCTTGATCTGCTTTTCGCGGGCAATCGCGTCGGGCATCGTTTCAAGGAGTTCGTACCAGACCAGCAGTTTGCACCCGTAGCGCTTGGTGAAGCCGGCGATCAGCCCTTCCCGGTGCTGATACGCGCGCCCGGCAAGATTGGAGGTCACGCCGGTGTAGAGCGTGCCGTTGCGCTTCGACGCCATGATGTAGACGCAGGGTTGCCTCATCGCTTCACCCGTCATTGCGAGGAGGTATCGCAGATACCGACGTGGCAATCCAGAAAAGACAAAAAGTCTGGATTGCCACGTCGGGCTTCGCCCTCCTCGCAATGACGCATGGGCGCCCCGGATCTATCGCGCGAATTTGCGATACTTGATCCGCTTCGGCTCCACGGCATCGGCGCCGAGGCGGCGCTTCTTGTCCTCCATGTAATCCGAGAACGAGCCCTCGAACCATTCGACATGGCTGTCGCCCTCGAAGGCGAGGATATGGGTCGCGATACGGTCGAGGAACCAGCGGTCATGGCTGATGATCACGGCGCAGCCGGCGTAATCCTCGAGCGCCTCCTCCAGCGCGCGGAGCGTATCGACGTCGAGATCGTTGGTCGGTTCGTCGAGCAGCAGCACGTTGGCGCCGGATTTCAGCATCTTGGCGAGGTGCACGCGGTTGCGCTCACCACCCGAGAGCATACCGACCTTCTTCTCCTGATCGCCGCCCTTGAAGTTGAAGGCGCCGCAATAGGCGCGGCTATGCATCTGCTTCTTGCCGAGATAGATGACCTCGGCGCCGCCGGAGATTTCCTCCCACACGGTCTTCTTGCCGTCGAGCGCGTCGCGGCTCTGGTCGACATAGCCGAGCTTCACGCTCTCGCCCACCGTGATCGAACCGCCATCGGGCTTCTCCGCGCCGGTGATCATGCGGAACAGCGTCGTCTTGCCGGCGCCGTTCGGGCCGATCACGCCGACAATGCCGCCAGGCGGCAGCTTGAAGGAGAGATCCTCGATGAGGAGCTTGTCCTGAAAGCCTTTGTTCAGATGCTCGAAATCGATGACGTTGTCGCCGAGACGCTCGGCGATGGGGATGATGATCTGCGCGCTGTCCGGCGCCTTGTCGCTCGCCTTGGCGACAAGCTCCTCGTAGCGGGTGATGCGCGCCTTGTTCTTCGCCTGCCGCGCCTTGGGCGAAGAGGCGACCCATTCCTGCTCGCGTGCCATGGTGCGCTGGCGGGCGGCATCCTCGCGTCCCTCCTGTTCGAGACGCTTCTGCTTCTGCTGGAGCCAGCTCGAATAATTGCCCTCGTAGGGAATGCCCTTGCCGCGGTCGAGTTCGAGGATCCACCCCGTCACGTTGTCGAGGAAGTAGCGGTCATGGGTGACGATCAGGATCGCACCGGGATAATTGCGCAGATGCGCTTCGAGCCAGTTCACCGTCTCGGCATCGAGATGGTTGGTGGGTTCGTCGAGCAGGAGGAGTTCAGGCTGTTCGAGCAGCAGCTTGCAGAGCGCCACACGGCGCTTTTCACCGCCCGAGAGCTTGTCCACCGCCCAATCGTCCGGCGGGCAGCGCAGGGCATCCATCGCCTGATCGACCTTCGAATCGAGATCCCACAGGTTCTGGCTGTCGATCTGGTCTTGAAGCTGGGCGCTCTCCTCGGCGGTCTCGTCCGAGTAATTCATCATGAGTTCGTTGTAGCGATCGATGATCGCCTGCTTGGCGGCGACGCCGAGCTTCACGTTCTCTCGCACGGTGAGGGAATTATCGAGCTGCGGCTCCTGCGGGAGATAGCCGACGCGCGCGCCCTCGGCCACCCAGCCATCGCCGGTCCATTCCTTGTCGATCCCCGCCATGATGCGCAGAAGCGTCGATTTACCGGCGCCGTTGACGCCGAGAACGCCGATTTTCGCATCCGGGTAGAAGGAGAGATGGATGTTCTCCAGCACCTTCTTGCCGCCCGGATGAACCTTGGTCAGGCCGCGCATATGGTAGATGAACTGACGGGACATCTTCTCGATCTCGAATCCGGGTTGAGGAAAGGCGCGGTCAGGCCGCGCAGCAGGCGGTGAGGTAGCAACCGCGCCCGGCGCTTTCAAGGACAAAGGCGCCCTGCTCACCCCTTAAGGGAAGAATTACCCCATTTTCGCTGCAAAACTAACGAAAACGAAAGCCATTGGCGCAAGAATGGCGCAATAAAACCATCGGGGATTCCGGCGATGCCTTCCTCGCTCGCGCTGGCTGCAAAGCATATTCAGGAGATCAAGGCCCAGAGCCTTGCCACGCTCATGGCGAGCATCGATCCTGTGGGCGCCGCCGCGCGCCTCAGCGGCAATGCGAGTGGAAATACACAGGCAGCCCTGCAATCGGCCGAGGCGGCGATCCGCGCCGTGATCATCGAAGCCACGCCCGATGGACAGGCCATCCTGAAAATCGCTGGCGGATTGGTTGAAGCCCGTTTGCCGCCCGAAATTCTCAAGGCGGCGCTCGCCAACCCGAATCTGCTCAAGCCCGGCAATACACTCCTGCTTCCGGCCGATATCCCGGCGCGCGCGCTCTCCACCCCAGCGACCCAGGTCACGCTCACCCATACGGCGACCGGCAGCACGGTCGGGCCCGCGCCGCCACTCCAGAATATCTTTCCGGCGGGTTCGCTCGGCGCGGTCATCGCGAAGCTCGCGGGCATCGCCTTTCCCGCAGCGGAACCCACAGCGCAGCCGGGACAGGCTTTGCCCGCACCCCATGCCGCTGCCGGCATACGCCCCGGCCTGCTCACGCAGCCGGTCGAGCCGGAGGTTGCGACCGCTCTTCTGCAGGCCGCCGGGAGGCAGATCCCGCTTTCGAACGCGCTCGGACAGATCCTCGCCACAGCGGATGATGCCACGCTCCCCCCCGATCTCGCGAAAGCCCTCGGCCAATTGAGGAATGCCCGGTCAACGCCGGAAGCGCTCGCCGATCCCGCCCGCCTTGCCGAGGCGATCCGCAAATCCGGCCTGTTCACGGAGGCGATGCTCGCGAAGGGCCAGGCCCCGCAAGGCGATCTCAAATCGGCGCTCATGACGATCCGCGCCCTGCTGGGCGATGCGGGAAAGCAGGGCGAAGCAAATGGGCCGGCAATCGGCGTACAAGGCACCACGCGCCCCGCGCCCGATGCCGGACGGCTTGCGGAACTTGCGCGCGCGGTCGAAGGTGCGGGCGAAAGGGTGAAGCTGATGCAGCTCGCCTCGCTGCCGAACCATCCCGAAATCACCTATACCGATGAGCGCAGCCAACCGATGCGTCTGGCGCTCCAGATCCCGCTCGCGACCCAGGGTGCTGATCGCCCGCCGACCGCGATGATGGGCGTGATCATCGAGCATAATCCTGCCCCGGTCGAGCCCGAGGCCTATCAAGCTGAAAAGGAAGGCGGCGACAGCGAGAAGACGCCCTTCCCCTGGAAAGTGCGCATTGCGGTGGACCTTGAGGAAACCGGCCCCGTTCAGGCGGAAATCGGTCTGCGTGGCCAGAGTGTTTCGGTCACCTTATGGGCGGAGCGGGCAAGCATGGCCCAGCGCGCCCGCGCCGAGATCGGCGCGCTTCACAAGGCGCTGACCGGCGCGGCCTTCGAGATCGCGAAACTGGATGTGAAGGACGGCAGGCCGCAAGGCGCACCCCTTCGTGCCGCCCCCGTGCTGGATCGACGCACATGAGTCATGGCTATTCTCCCACCCCTTCCCAGCGCAAGGTCGATCCCGAAAGGATCGCGGTCGCGCTCAAATACGATTTCGGCGATGGCGCCCCAATCGTTGCGGCCAAAGGCAAGGGCGAGGTCGCGGAGAAGATCATCGCCACCGCCGAGGAGCACAATATCGCGATCGAGGAGAATCCCATTCTCGCTGAGGCCCTCTCGAAGGTCGATCTCGATACGGAAATTCCGGTTCCCCTCTACAAAGCCGTGGCGGAGGTGATCGGGTTTGTCCTCCAGACCGGGCGCTTGCAGCGCCCCGATCGCGGCACACGCTGAAAACTGGTCGCCCTCTTTTAGATTCCGTTAATATTGTTCTTTCCTTGCACCATTGTATAAGTTACGCATTCTGCGTAGTCCTTAACGGTGGGTGAACTGGTGGATACTCCAATCGAGACTCGCTTAGCCGGAGGAGAAGCCCCGGCGAAACAGGGCGCGCAGAGGCCGCGTACCGATTTTGGAACCTTCCTCATCCATTGGGTCATGGCGACAGCCATGATCATCGCGATGATCACCGGTTTCCGCATCTCTTGGGATGGCGAGGGCGCGCGCTTCTCGCGATGGATCGCCGGCATATTGCTGCAGGGTGATATCTGGACGCTGCATTTCATCTCCGCCTGCGTGATGTTCGCCTGCGCCAGCGGCTATGCGATCTATCTTTCGCGCGCATCTCTTTTTGGGCGCAACGCGCTCGGACGGCTACGCATCCTGCGGCTGAAAGCGCCAGCCACACTCAAATGGCAAAGCATCAATATCGGCCTGCATTGGGGTTTCTACCTGCTGACCCTCGTGATGATGGGCACGGGTATTCTTCTCTATCTCGGCTGGGGTGGGATCGTCGTGGATATCCACGCTGCCGTTGCGATCGCGCTCGTGGTCTATCTGTTCCTTCATGTCATCGGGCATTTCATGCAGGGTGGATGGGGGCAGATCCTGCGCATCTTCCTGCCCCAGAAGCTGCGGGACGGGCCGATGACCAAAGCCTATCCGCTCGCCGTGGCGTTGATCGTGGGCATCGCGACTTCCGCCGCGATCACGGCGCTCGACTTTGGTACGCGCGACCGGCTCGCGATCCCACAGGTCACGAAAGCGCCCAACCTGGACGGCGTTCTGGACGATGACGCCTGGAAAGGACTCGTTCCCGCGCGGGTGCGGACCCAGCAAGGGGTCAACCTCGCGGGAGGACGAGGCGAATCGCGCGTCGAAATCCGCGCCGTGCGCGACAATGAAACGATCTATTTCGCCTTCCGCTGGGAAGATCCGACACGCTCGCTCAAACGCCTGCCGCTCATCAAGCGGGCGGATGGCTGGCATATGCTGCATAACCGCGCGGATACGGCGGACGAGACCGCCTATTACGAAGACAAGTTCGCCGTCCTCTTCTCCCATTCCGATGCTTTCGGTAGCGGCGACACCACCTTCATGGGACCAAAACCGCTTGCGGATAAACCCGGCGCGCTCAACGGAAGGGGGCTTCACTACACGCGAGACGGCACGATCGCCGATCTGTGGCAGTGGAAGGCCTCGCGCGGTGGGCATCTCGGCAAGGCAGACGACATGCATATCGGCCCGCCCTACCCGGCCAATGCCCAGCAATCTGCCGGTACGGAACGCTATTCGGCAGGGTATCTTCAGGACCCCGGCAAGGCGTTCTACATCTATAACTACCTCGGCCAGCCGCCCGGCGGCTATCGCGGGCCGGTAACCTTGCGCCGCCTGCCCAAGGATCACCAGGCCATGACGGCGAAGATGGGACGCATCGATCTCGATCCTACCGCCACTGACGACGAAGGCAGCCAATGGTGGTTGTTTGACGAGGAAACCGTCCCCTATTCGGCGGAACTCGACGCCAAAATCCCCGTCGGCACGCTCATGCCCTCGACCCTGATCTCGGGCGTGTATGAAGGCGACCGCGACGATGTCACCGCAGCGCCGAAATGGCGGGACGGCTGGTGGGTGCTGGAGGTCAAACGCAAGCTCAAATCGACATCGAAATTTGATGTCGACTTCACCGCGGGATCAGCCATCTATATGTGGGTCTCGGTATTCGACCGGAATCAGACACGGCACACGCGCCATGTTCGACCCGTGAAACTCGAATTCCGTTAAATCCGGCGCAAGAGGCCCCTTCATGAGCGGAAAATCCCGCCTCACCATCAACGGCAAGACCATCGCGGCCCCAAACGGCCTGACACTGATCGAGGCCGGGCTGCAAGCCGGACTGGTGATGCCGCAGGATTGCTGCACGGGCCAGTGCCAGACCTGCCGCGTGGATGTTCTCTCCGGCTCGGTCGATGCCAAGGGAACGGCGGAAGGCGCCAGCGTGCTTGCCTGCCAGGCCTGCGTGACGGGCGATGCCGAGATCCATTACGACCCCGTTCCTGCCGTGATGAAAACGGGTGGCAGCGTGATCGCCATCAATGACCTTGGCGGCGAGATCGTGGAGGTCATCATCGAAGTCACGAAGCCGGTACCTTATCTGCCGGGGCAATATGTCAAGGTCGCGTTTTCCGGCTTTCCCGCGCGCGATTTCAGCCCGACATTGACGCTGAACGGCCTGCGCGAAATCAACCAGCTCATCTTCCATATCCGGCGCACGGCGGATGGCCTCGTCTCTTCCGCGCTGGGCGGCGCGATCAAGGCCGGTCACCGTGTGAAGGTCACCGGGCCTTACGGCCATGCCTTTCTTCGGCAGGGCGAGGGACGCATCGTGCTGATCTCGACCGGCACCGGCTTCGCGCCAATCTGGTCAATTGCGGTCGCGGCGCGCCTGGGTCAGCCGCATCGCCCGCTCACGCTGATCGCCTCCGCGCGTGACCCGCGCAATCTCTACATGCGCGAGTCCTGCGACTGGCTGGCGCGCCACGGCGTCGAGGATATCGTCCTTACCGCATCGGGGGCGAATCCGCTCCCTCCTGCCCGGCACGGACGGGCGAGCGCGTATCTCCCATCCTTCCGCGCAACGGATACGGTCTACGTGGCGGGCACTCCCGGATTGGTGGATCTGGTGCGGAGCGCCGCGCAGGATGTCGGCGCGAAATGCTACTCGGACCCGTTCCTGCCTTCGACAAGCCAACCCACGATCGGCATGAGAATCCGACGCTTCCTCGGGGGAAAGCCCAGCAAGCCCTCGCCTGTCCATGCGCAGATCGAAACGCTCGCGGCAAGTCTTGCGCGCGAGAAAACGTAAGCCCGCGCGCTACGCGACGACATCACGCAGGAAGGACCGCAAGGACTGATCGATAGCCTTGGCGTCTTCCGCAATGCGGCGAGCGGTGGTCACGAAATCCGCCGAAGCGTCATGCGCGCTGGACATGTTCTCGCGCAGGTGGTCGACGGCCTCGGTGAGCGAAGCGAGCGCCGAGGAAGAGGTGGAGAGCGCTTCAACGATCTCCCGGGTCGTCGCGCCCTGCTCTTCCAACGTCACCGATATTTCCTGCGTTTCCCGCAGGGCCTCGCCAAGCACGCCCTTGACCTCGCCTATCGCGCCGCTCGCGCCGTCTGCCACCTTGGCCAGCCGGCTCATCTCGTTGAAAATAACGCGCGTCGCCTCGCTGGCCTTGCCGGCGAAGAGATTGACCGATCCCGCAAGTGGCGCAAACATCGATCCCGCCTCGCCAGCGGCCGCCGCATCGAGCGAAGCGCGCAATCCCAGACGGCTCAGATCCGCCATCGTATCCTGAAGAATAAGGATTGCCTCTTCCACGTTGACCGTAACATCCGCGATTTCGCCGATCCGGGCCTCCGCATCACGCGCATGACTTTCGCTCATATGCACCACCCCGCTGGCATTGCGTAAACGCTCGCTGATCTCGTGGATCGTACGCGACAATTCCTTCGTCGTATGGGAGACCACGCTCGTGTTCTTGGCGGTCATCAAGGATGTGTTGCGGATCCGCTCTGCCTGCATGTCCGCCTGACGAGCGGCCCTGTCGAGCACATCATTCGTCTCGGAAAGCACGTGCACGGTATCCGAGATATCCTTCATGACAACGGCCATGCCGTCCTCGAAGCGCGTCACGGCGCCATCGAGCACCAGGCGGCGCTGGTTGATCGCGTCGATGCGGACCATCTCCTGACGCATGCGATCGCGCTCTGCGAGAGAAACCTGCATCGCCGCAACAGCACGGGCGATCCGGCCGATCTCGTCGAGGCGCGTGGTATGCCCGACATGGACCCGCCACTCGCCCGAAGCCACTTTGTCCACCGACGCGGTGATATCACGGATCGGGCGGACCAGCCGGACAGCCAGAACAGCAAGAATGGCCATAGTCACCAAAAGCACCGCAAGGCCCGTGACAAACAGGGTTTTTCTGGTCTTCTCCAGATATTCCCGTCCGATAACCGATATCTGTTGCCCGAAACGCTCGATTTCCGCATTCGCGCGCAAGACACAGATCGAAAGGCCGGGGAAGGAAGGAGCGCAGCGCGCGGAAGCGCCGTGGTCATACGCACGCCGCAAGCCTTCAGGCCCCGGCGCTGAAAGACGAATCATGTCCGCCTGCGCGCCAGCGAGGGAAACCAGTTTATCCACCCCTTGCAGCACAACGATCGAGCGTGTTGAAGCCGCGAATTCCATCAACAAGGGCTCGCTCTTGCGCAGAGTGCGGTAGGCGATGATCGCCCCGACAGGCTCGGCGAAATCATTGAGCACAGGCGCAGCCAGAATGATGCCGTACTCATCCTGGATCGGCGCCATGAAGGCCGCGGCAAAAGAAGGATCGAGAGGCCCCACGAAACGGCTGACAACCGTGCTCGCGCGGCCCCATTTGGCGATACCTCCTTTGAGTTCATGGTGAAGCTCGTGAAGCTTCAGGGCGGCATCGGATGCGACAAGCTCCGCGCCGGTACGCTCGGCTCCGATCACGTTGAGCTTCTCGTCCAGAACAAGCGCACCATTGAAGCCCGCCATCAGGATGCGCTTGCCGATCTCCTCGGCGATCCCAACATCGTTGCGTGATTGAATTGCCAGCAAGGTGCTGCGCAGGTTGGAAACATTCGCCAGCGAGCCCTCATAGGTCTCAACCATCCGCTCGAGGCGCTGACGGACCAGCGCCAGCTCGGCGTCAATCCGCTCGGCGGTCTTGAGACGGGCGAGATGCATCACGCTCGCCCCTTCCGCCTGAAGCTGGTAATCCATCTGGCGGACTGTGATCGCCAGCAGCGCCGCGATCCCCAACCCCACCGTGATGCTGATATAGATCACCCATCGAACAGCAAGCGAGCGCGCCGGATGCACGGGCAAAAGGCGCCCTTCCCTTGTCATCCAAGCCTTCATGGTCTTGCCGGCCTTGCGCCGAAGCTGCGCATAATGTCATGCGCCGCCTTGCTATCGAAAAACGCGATGAAATCCTTGAGCTCAGGATCCAGCCGATCCACTCTGTAGATCAGCGCAAGCGTCACGACGGCGGGATAATCCAGGTGATCGGGAGGCACGCCGTCGACAGCGACCACCCCGAGTTTCTGAGCCTCCATCACCGAGTAGGGAGCGAAGCCGATCGCGCCGGCATTCTCGCGTACGGAGAGCAGCGCCTCCTGCGTGGTCAGCGCGATTTTCGCGCGATCCGTGAAACGAAGCTGCTGAAAACCGGGCAGTGTCGAGCGCATGACAGCGATGGACGAATCAGCATCCTCCCGGCGCACGACACGGATACGCTGCGCAGTGCCGCCCAGCTCGGCCCAATCCATCACCTCGCCGGCAAAGATGCGCCGGAGATCCCCAAGCGAAATTTTGCGGTTACCCAGCCCCGGATGAAGATAGAAAGCCGTCGGGATTTTCGCCACGGGGTGATAGCTCAGCCCGCTGGCTTCCTCGGCCGGCGTCAACGGGCGGGCAACGCGCCCGATCCGTTCCCGCCCCGCGCCAACCGCCACGATCGCTCCGCCCGAACCAATGGAGGCCGGGACCTGGATATTGGTATTTGGTGCCTTTTTCTGGAAGGCATCGCCAATCGCGCGCAGAATATCGAGGCCATCTCCTGTCCCCACCAGCGAAATTTCCGAAGCTTTAGCGGGAATGCCGGATGCAAGGGAGAGGACAAGCGAAAGTCTCGCAGCGATTCTCAACCAAAGGCTGGTCATTTATTCGTCATCCGAGCCGTGGGATCAGGGCGTTACGATGGCGCAGAATGGTTAATTTGATGTTTACCATGCCATCCCATATCCATCACAGCATTCTTGCTAAGGCTGTGGATTTTAATCCGCGCGCCCTTATGCTTCGGTCGCGATCTTGTCCAGGATCGAGGTAATTTCCTCGCTTCCGGTTAACAATGGAATGGCACTTGCCACGATGAGCATTCATGACATCGCCATTATCGGCGGCGGCATCAACGGTGCCGGCCTCGCCCGCGATGCCGCCGGACGCGGCCTCTCCGTCGCGCTCTACGAAAAGGCGGACCTCGCCTGCGCGACCTCATCGGCCTCGACCAAGCTCATCCATGGTGGCCTGCGCTATCTCGAGCACTACGCCTTCGCGCTCGTGCGTGAATCGCTGATGGAGCGCGAAAGGCTTCTCAAAATCGCGCCGCATATCATCCGGCCGCTGCGCTTCGTGCTGCCGCATGCAAAGGGGATGCGCCCCGCCTGGATGCTGCGATTCGGCCTCTTCCTCTATGACCATCTGGGCGGGCGCAAGATCCTACCGGGCACGGGCACGCTCGACCTGAGGGATGACGAAGCCGGCCAGCCACTCAAGCCCGGTTTTGGCCGCGCCTTCGAATATTCCGACCTCTGGTGCGAGGATGCGCGCCTTGTCGTTCTGAATGCGATGGACGCTTCAAGCCGCGGCGCGGCGATCCATACGCGCAACCGCGTGACCGGCGCGCGGCGCGGCACAATAGACGGTACGCCGTGCTGGTATCTTGATATCCGGGACGAGCGCACGGGCTCCGCCCGAACGGAAACAGCGCGCATCCTCATCAATGCCGCCGGCCCCTGGGCGGGGCTCGTCAGCGAGAATGTCATGGCGCAGAAAACGCCCGCGCGCATCCGCATGGTGCAGGGCAGCCATATCGTCGTACGTAAGCTCTTCGACCATGACCGTGCCTACATCTTCCAGAATGCCGACGGGCGGATCATCTTCGCCATTCCCTATGAGCAGCATTTCACGCTGATCGGCACCACAGACCGCGATTATACCGGCGATCCCGCCGATGTGCGCATCAGCGAGGAGGAGACCGCCTATCTGTGCAAGGCGGCGAGCGGCTATTTCCGGCAGGGCATCGCCCCTGCCGATGTCGTCTGGGCCTATGCCGGCGTCCGCCCGCTCTACGATGACGGCGCCTCGAAAGCGCAGGAAGCCACGCGCGACTACGTGCTTCACCTCGATGCCTCACCGGGAGAAGCCCCTGCCCTCTCCGTTTTCGGCGGTAAGCTTACCACCTACCGGCATCTGGCGGAGAACGCGCTGGAAAAGCTCGGCGCATACCTGCCCGAGGCCGCGCGCGCGCAGGCCGGCTGGACCTTGAACGAAGCGCTGCCGGGCGGCGATTTCCCGCATGACGGGATCGAGGCGCTGATCACGGAAATCGCGGGGACAAAGCCGTTCCTGCCGACGGAAACCGTTCGTCGCTTCGCGCGGACATACGGGACGCGCAGCTTCGCAATGCTGGGCGATGCGGCCACGATGGCGGATATGGGAAAAGCTTTCGGCGCGGGGCTTACCACGCGCGAAATCACCTATCTCAAGACGGAGGAATGGGCCGGCCAGCCCGCCGATCTGCTCTGGCGTCGCACCAAGCTCGGCCTGCATATGAGCGCGGCCGAGCGGGAAGAGGTCGCTTCCGCCTTCTGAAGCTTTATTCCGCTGGCGTGACCTGCTGCGCCGGGGGCTTGGCGTGACCACCTTCCGGGCCGGCAATGCCGCCCAGACCGAACCGGCCCTGCAACTCAGCCAGTTTCTCGCCGATGGTCGAACGCGGCGAGGAATAGCGCCCGATCAGCAGGAAGACCGAGGGGACCAGAAATAGCGTCATCAGGGTCGAGAGGCTGGCGCCGCCGATGATCACCCAGCCGATCGTCGCCCGCGCCTCGGCGCCGGCGCCGCTGGAAAGCGCCAGCGGAACCGCGCCGGCAATGGTCGCGATCGAGGTCATGAGGATGGGGCGCAGGCGCATTTCCGACGCTTCAAGCACCGCCTGATACATCTCGACGCCGCGCTCGCGAAGCTGGTTCGTGAACTCGACGATGAGGATGCCGTTCTTGGTCATGATGCCGATCAGCAAGATCATGCCGATCTGGCTGTAGACATTGAGCGATTTGCCAACCAGCAGCAGGATACCGAGCCCGCCCGTCAAGGCGAGCGGCACCGTGACCATGATCACCGCCGGCGCGATCCAGCTTTCGAACTGCGCCGCGAGCACAAGGAAGACGATGAGCAGCGCGAAGCCAAAGGTAAGGTAGAGCGAGTTGGAGGCGCGGCGGAACTCCTTCGATTGCCCGCCATAGGAAATCCGCGCCTCCGGCGGCAGATTGTCCTTCGCGATCGCATCGAGCGTATCGAGCGCCTGCCCCAACGACACGCCGGGCGGGAGCGAGCCGGAAATCGTCACCGAGCGCAGCCGGTCATTGCGGTTGAGCCGCGCCGGCCCCGCCAGTTCGTTGAGCTGGACGAGATTGGAGAGCGGCACGAGATCGCCGCTATTGGCTCGCACGAACACGCTCTTGAGGTCGTCCGGACGCACGCGGTCCTGCTCGCGCGCCTGCATGATGACGGAATATTCGATGCCGCGATCAACGTAGGTCGAGACTTCGCGCTCACCGAACATCAGCTCGAGCGAACGGCCGATCACATCGATGGGCACGCCGAGATCCGCCGCGCGGGCGCGGTCGATCTTCACGCGAAGGTCCGGCTGGCGCTCGGTGTAATCGCTGTCGAGATTGCGGAAGAGGCCGGTCTGGTTCGCCTTGTCGATGACGATATCGCGCCAGGCCGCGAGGGTCGGGAAATCCGGCCCGCCGATGATGAAGCTGATCTGCTGGTTGAGGCCACGCTGCCCAAGCGAGGGCGGATTGATCGGGAAGACGCGCGCGCCCGGAATCGATTGTACCTTGGCAAGCAGCTCCTGCTGGAGCGCGAGCTGGCTGACCTCGCGCTTGTCCCACGGCACCAGGCGCACGATGACGAAACCGGCATTGACCGGCGCCGGGCGCTGGAAGCCGGGCGCGACGTTGGTCAGCGTCGAGGAGACGATGCCGCGCTCGATATAGGGCTGCACCATGCGCTCCACTTCCTTCACCCGCTCGCGCGTATAGGCGAGCGAGGCGGATTCGGGCGCGGTGACGGAAACGAAAATCGTGCCGCGATCCTCGATCGGGACGAATTCTTTCGGCACCATGGAGAAGAACTGCACCGCCCCGAACGAGACGAAAAGCCCGATGGCGATCACGATCACCGGCGCGTTGAGCGCCCGGCGGAGCATGTGCTTGTAGGTGGCGTTCATCCTTACGAAGAACGGCTCGGTCCATTCATAGAACTTGCCGTGATGCGATGAGAGCAGCTTGGAACACAGCATCGGCGTGAGCGTGCGCGCGACAACGCCCGAGAAGAAGATCGCGGTCGCGAGCGTGATGCCGAATTCCCGGAAGAGCCGGCCCGTCTGCCCATCCATGAAGGCGATGGGCACGAAAACCGAAATCAGCGTGATCGTGGTCGCGATGACCGCGAAGGCGATCTCGCGCGCGCCGATGAAGGAAGCAAGCAGCGGCGGCTCGCCCTCCTCGATGCGGCGATGGACATTCTCCACCTCGACGATCGCGTCATCGACCACGATGCCGATGGCAAGAACGACCGCAAGCAAGGTCAGCACATTGACCGAGAACCCGAACACCCAGAGCACCGCGAAGGTGGGGATGATCGAGACTGGGATCGCGATGGCCGCCACAACCGTCGAGCGCCAGGAGCGCAGGAACAGCACGATGACCAGCACCACCAGCGCGATGCCTTCCGCCAGCGTTTTCAGCACACCATTGATGGAGGAGCGGATGAAATTCGCCTCGTTGTAGAGGATTTCGGCTGTCGTTCCGGCGGGAAAGGCCGGACGGATCAGCTCAAGTTCCGCAGCCACCCCTTCCGCGACCGAAAGCGTGTTGGCCGTGGACTGGCGCACGATGCCAAGCCCGATCGCGGTCTTCGAATTGGCGAAGAACTCGAAGCGCTCATCCTCCGCGCCAACCTCGACCCGCGCGATCTCGCCGAGGCGGACAAGGTAACCGTTCTTCGAGGAGATGACGATATTGGCGAAATCCTCGCGCGTCGAAAGCTTGGAATCGGTCTTCACCGTCAATTCGCGCTGACTCGATGTCAGCCTGCCGCCCGGCAGGTCGACATTCTGCCGCTTGATCGCGGTTTCGACTTCCTGAATGGTGACACCGCGCGCCGCGAGCGCGGTGCGGTCCACGGCGATCCGCATGGCGTAGCGCCGCTCGCCGCCCACGGTGACGCTGGCCACGCCAGGCACGGTCGCGAGGCGATCCACCACCACGCGGCGCAGGAAATCCGTCAGTTCCATCGCGTCGAGATTGGCCGAGGTAACACCGATCCAGAGGATGGCCTGTGCATTCGCATCCACCCGCTGGATGACAGGGGAATCGGCGCCATCGGGCAGACGCGCGATCACGCGCCCCACGCGGTCTCGCACATCCGCCGCAGCGGCATCGGGGTCGCGGTTGACGTTGAACTCGATCGAGATCGAGGAACGGTCATTCTGGCTGAAGGAGGAGATGTTGGTGATCCCCTCGATGCCCGCCACCGCGCGTTCGATGACCTCGGTGACGCGGCTTTCGATGACCTCGTTGGAGGCGCCCTTGTAGGCGGTGTTCACCGAGACGATCGGCGGATCGACCATCGGATATTCGCGTACCGGCAGGGACATCAGCCCCGCGATTCCCGCCACGCAGAGCAGGAGACTGATCACGCTTGCGAAAACTGGCCGCTGGATCGAGACATCGGAAAGCTGCATCTGGGTCATCCTTCAGCCGGGGGAACCGGCGCTTTCATGCCGTATCGGCCGCCTTCTCGCGAAAGCGGCCGGCCGTTCTCACGCCTTCTTGCCCGGCTTGGTGGGGTCCGTCTCCGCCGAGGGAGCACCCTGCTTTTCCGGGAAGGCCGGCTTGGTCTGGACCGGCATTCCCTGCCGGATGCGCTGGATGCCGCGAACGACGAGAATATCGCCCGCGCTCAGCCCCTGCGTGACCTCGACCTTGCCCGCCTGGCGCTGCCCGATCTGCACCACCCGCCGCTCGATCTTGCCGTCCTTGACGACGAAGGCGATCTGACGCGGCCCCTCGGCCACGATGGCCTCTTCCCAGGCGAGCAGCGCGTTCTCGCGTGCCGCGACCTGAAGCGAGACATTCATGAACATGCCCGGCTTGAGCGCGGCATCGGGGTTCGGGATGAGCGCCGTGACCTTCGCGGAGCGCGTCAGCAGGTCGATGCGCGTGTCGATCACCGCGACCTGTCCCTCGAACACACGCCCCGGAAAGGCCAGCGAGAAGGCCCGCACCGGCGCGCCGACCGCGATCTTGGTGATGAGTGTCTCGGGAACCGAGAAATCAAGACGCATGCGCGAGACATCGTCGAGTGTCGTCACGACAACCTTTGAATCGAGAAGGGCACCGACCGAAATCTGCCGCAAACCGACGCGCCCGTCGAACGGCGCGCGGATGATGAGGTCATCAAGGCGGGCCGCAGCAGCGCGTTCACGCGCTTCGGCAGCAGCGATATTCGTCTCGATCGTCTTGAGCTGGAGCGTGAGATCCGCGACCTGCGCCTCCGTGCCCGCGCCGGTCTGGCGCAGGGATTGGGCACGGCCGAGCTTCTGCGCCATTTCGTCGCGCTGGGCACGGGTGGTGAGAATGGCCGCCTTGGCGGCTTCAAGATCGGCCTGTTTCTCCGCCGCATCGAGGCGGATCAGCTCGTCGCCGGCTTTGACATTCTGCCCTTCAATGAAAAGAACCTTCTCGACCACGCCGGAGACGCGGGAGGTGATCGCCACCGATTCATTGGCGCGCGTATTGCCGACGGCTTCGGACGTCTCGATCACGGCACCCGTCCCGAGCGCGGCAACCTCGACCAGCATCGGCGCGCCGCCGGAACCGCCACGCCCTGCCCCGCCGCCAGCGGAGCCGGGCGCCGCCTTCGGCGCCAGAAAGGCCAGCCCCGGCACATTGCCCAGAACCGGCGCGACAAACGCCCATTGCGACCAGGCCGCGACAGCCAACGCACCGCCGATTGCGACAACGGCAATCTGCCTCGAAACTTTCATCCGGCCTCCCGGCGCCTTCTCACGCCTTCGTCTTGTTGTTGGAGCGCAGACGCCCTTCTAACGAAAGCAACCGGCCATGCATACCGCAGCTGCATGAATTTTCTGTAATATTTGCATCCCGGAGGCCGGTTTTCCGGCGCCGCACCCCTAAAGTGCGCTGAGCAGGATATTCGTTTCCGAATGCGCCACCCCCGGAACGGTGCGGATGGCGGAAATCACCCGGTCCAGCGCGCCGAGATCGGAAGCAGCCACTTCGATCACGATATCCCAGCGCCCGTTGGTCGAATGGATCGAGATCGCCTCCGGCAATTTGCGGATTTCAGCCACAACCGGGCGGATATCCGCCGAACGTATTTCCAGCGTCATCAACGCCCTGACACGCCCGATATCAGCCTCGGAAGCCAGGCGAAGGGTGAAGCCCTTGATCGCCCCTGCGCGTTGCAGGCGCTCGATGCGGTTCTGGACCGTGCCACGGGAAACGCCGAGCTGGCGCGCGAGCGTGACGGCCGGCGACCGCGCATCATGCCGCAAAAGGCCGATCAGCCGATGATCGAGATCGTCGAGAAGGATACTCATTGGCATAATGCATATCATTACTAGCATAATGCATCAATAGCTGACGAAAATTGGCATAAAATTGGCTAGATGTTAGCCGAAGCGCGCATGATCCTCGGTGCAGAGGAGAGATCGGCGATGCGACAAGAGAAACGGATCGTGCTGAAGAGCGCGACCTCTGCCCTTGGTGGAGGCCCACTCGCGCTGATCGGCGCACCGTTCGGGCATGGCGGCGCAACGCGCGGCGCCGAGCTGGGGCCGGCCGCCCTGCGCCTCTCCGGTCTGGTTCCGGCCTTGTCGAGTCTCGGTCGTCAAATCGTCGATCTTGGCGATGTCACACCGGAAGAACCGCGCTCCGCCACGCCTGCGCTTGGCGCGCTGGGCAACGAGGCTGCGCTTGTCTCGGCCTGGGCGACAGCAATCCATGACACCACGCTTGCTGCCTTCGAGCGCGGGCAAATGCCGCTCGTTCTGGGCGGGGATCATTCCATCGCCATGGGTTCGGCCAGCGCGGCGGCACGCCATGCGGCAAGGACCGGGCGCCGGCTCATGCTGCTCTGGATCGACGCACACGCCGATTTCAACTGCCCGCGCATCTCGCCGAGCGGCAATCTGCACGGCATGAGCCTCGCCATGCTCGCGGGGGATGCACGTCTTGGTGCCCTGCTCGGGGATCGCCGTTTCCCGCCGGTCCGCGCGGAGGATGTGCATCTGATCGGGGCCCGCTCGCTCGACAGCGCAGAAAAGACCGCCATTGCCGAAGCCAGGGTCGCCTGCCTCGACATGCGCGTGATCGACGAATTCGGCATCTGCGCATTGCTCAGACGCGTCCTCTCGCGTGTCGATCCCGCTAAGACGCACCTGCATGTGAGTTTCGACATCGATGTGGTGGATCCCGCCCTCGCGCCGGGCACCGGCACCAAGGTCGCGGGTGGCCTCACCTACCGCGAGGCGCATCTGGTGATGGAGATGCTCCACGAATCCGGTCTCGTCGGCTCGGCCGACCTCGTCGAGGTCAATCCGATGCTCGACCATGAAGGACAAACCGCGCGCCTTGCCGTTGATCTCGTCGCCTCGCTGTTCGGCAAGGCGATCAGTCTCGGCATCCGTTCGCCACGCGAAACCGAAGAAGCCGCCTGACAAGGCGGTCGACTAACCTGGAGGAAGTGATGGTTCAGTTTTTTGGCACCGAGGATATGGCGCGATTGCTGCGCGAGATGTCCGTCGGCGTCTTCTCGCGCCAGCTCTGCGATTACATCCGCGAGGATTTTCGCCGCTGGCCGCTTTTCGAGAAATCCGCCCGGCTCGCGAGCCACTCGCAGCAAGGCGTTATCGAGCTGATGCCAACTTCCGACGGCACCTTCTACGCGTTCAAATATGTCAACGGGCACCCGGTCAATACCGCCTCAGGGCTGCTGACGGTTACCGGCATGGGCGTGTTCGCCGATGTCGCGACAGGGTATCCCCTGCTGGTCAGCGAAATGACGATCCTCACGGCCTTGCGCACAGCGGCTACCTCCGCCGTCGCCGCGCGTGCCCTCGCCCGTCCGATGGCGCGACGCATGGCCTTGATCGGAGCCGGCGCTCAGGCCGAATTCCAGGCGCTCGCCTTCGAAGCCGAACTGGGCATCACCCATATCGACCTTTACGACCCCGATCGTAGCGCGGCGGAAAAGGCCAGGGCCAACCTGGTGGCGATCTCCCCCTTACGGGTCGAAATCGCGGAATCCGTCGGCGCGGCTTGCGCAAACGCCGATATCGTGACGATCGCGACCGCCGTGAAAGGGCGGCAGGCCGTGCTGAAGCCGGAGCATATCCGTCCCGGCACGCATATCAATGCGATCGGCGGAGATTGCCCCGGCAAGACCGAACTCGCGGCGGAACTGCTTCGCCGCGGCCGCGTCTTCGTGGAGTTCACGCCGCAAACGCGGATCGAGGGCGATATCCAGCAGATGGAGCCCGAATTTCCCGTCACGGAGCTTTGGCAGGTGCTGACCCAGCGCGCGGCGGGGCGCGAGCGCGCCGAGGACATCACCATCTTCGATTCCGTGGGCTTCGCGATCGAGGATTTCTCCGCGCTTCGCCTGCTGAAGGATATCGCCACAACCGGCAGGGCGGGGCGCGGTCTCGACCTTATTCCCGCGCCTTCCAATCCCAAGGATCTTTTCGGGACGCTGGGGCTGAAGCGCATGGTGGCGGCGGCCTGAACCGCCCTGCCCAGGCGCCTTGCTTTTCCGACCAGCCGACTCGGGCTGGTCGGAAAGGATCCTAGCCGTTCTCGTTCACGACATGGTGCGCGAAAGACTCCACCAGCGAGCGTGCCTTTTCCGGGCTGCTCGGGTCGGCGAGCATCACCGCCGAGGCAAGCGTTTCGCAGATCGCGACAATCGCGGCGAGACTGTTGGGCAGGATCGGATGCGAGCAGGGCGCCAGCACGATATCGTCCGCGAGCGAAGCAAGCGGCGACGCCATGCTGTCGGTAAGCACGGCGACATGCGCGCCTCTTTCCCGCGCAAGATTCGCGAGGCGCACGACATCCTGCGTGTAGCGTGGAACGGTGATCGCCAGCAGCAGATCGCCTCGGCGGATATGGGCGCATGTTGTCATCGCGAGTTCGCTTCCGCCAAACTGCACGACATTGATCACGGATGGGTGGAAGGGCGCGAGGCGATAGGCGAGCATCCCCGCCGCGAAAGCCGAAAGCCCCCATCCCGCGACATAAACCGAGCGCGCCTCATGGATACGTGCGGCAATGTTCTGGACAGCCCCCCCCAGTTCATCGCCATCCACCAATGCAAGTTGTCTGCGAAAGACATCGAAAGCCTGCGCGGCACCACAGGGCTCGCGGCTCTCGTGGATCCGCTCCTTGAGTTTGGTCACCGGGTCCATCAGCGCCTGCGTCGCATCCGCGATCGCCGCGCGCATCTCGGCGAAACCGGCGAATTCCATCTCGCGCGCGAAACGCGAGATGGTCGGTGCGGAAACACCCGCCACCCGCCCAAGATCCTCGATCGAAGCCGCCGCAACGCGAATGGGATGGCGGAGAACAAAATCAGCCAGCTTGCGCTGGGAAGCCGTTCCCTGTGACAAAATGCGCCTCAGCCGGTGTTCTAGCCCGGCAATCACTTCCCGCTCGACCTTGCGCTGGGATCTGTGTCCGTCTTCGCGCGAATTCACCGCCAGCCTCCCGTTTATAGCGTGCATAACGGACTTCAATCCGCATCGCTTCGCAAGAGCGGATCGACGCAAGCGCGCACGGCCGACATTGTCCATTAGTGGTAGAAAGAGTGGCCGCGACAGAGCAAGCGAGCAGGAAATGGTGGGCCCGGCAGGACTCGAACCTGCAACCAGACCGTTATGAGCGGCCGGCTCTAACCATTGAGCTACAGGCCCCTGCTTCGCGTAGCTGCTTTTCTTTTGCGCGCTCCGCGCCGAGTTTCAAGCCCCAACCTTGCTTTCGCCGCCAAAATTGGAAGCACACCGCCCCGCGCCGATTAACGAAACGCGCAAGAGCATCTTTTTTACGCCTCATTCATTGTGCAATGCAGCGCCCCTCGTCGGTAGATGAATGATTTCCTCTTCCGGCACCACGAGAGAACAGGTGAATGAAGAAACTTCTTGTTGCGACAGCCCTGGCTGCATCCGCGGCTTCGGCTTCCGCAAATTCTATCGGCCATGCCAGCTATTACGGTCGGGAATTCGCCGGAAAACGTACGGCTTCTGGCGAAGTATTCAATCCCTCCGCCATGACAGCGGCGCATCGTACACTTCCCTTCGGCACAAGGCTGCAACTGACGAACCTCTCGAATGGCAAGAGCGTCGTCGTGCGCATCAACGATCGCGGGCCGTTCATTCGCGGACGGGTGATCGATGTCTCGCTGGGCGCCGCGCGCATGCTGGGTTTCGCCAGCGCCGGAACCGCGCAATTGCGCCTGCAGAACATGGGCGCTACCCTGCCGGTCGCTGCCACCGCAGCGCCGGAGCCGGAGCCTGTCTCCGATCAGCAGGCAGGGAAATTGCACTTTGGTGAAGCCATCATCACAGATAACCATCGCTGAGATCACGGCCCCCTTTCCCGGCAAGCTCGCGATCGCGCCGCTTCCGGGAAAGACAGGCCAGATCAGTCAGGATCTGGCACAAATCCGGCATTGGGGAGCATCGCTCGTCGTCTCGATGACGCAGGAGAGCGAAATGACAGCAGCCGGCGTGGAACAACTCCCCCGCCAGCTTGCCGCGATCGGGATCAGCCATCGCCATTTCCCCATCCAGGATTTCGATGCTCCGGCGATGGATGATCCACGCTGGCCGCCGCTCTCGGCAGATATCCACGAAGCATTGACTGACGGGAGCGCCGTGCTGCTCCATTGCATGGGCGGCAAAGGGCGCTCGGGCATGGTCGCGATGCGGCTCCTGATCGAGGCCGGCATCGCGCCGGAGCACGCGCTTGCCACGATACGCGCTGCCCGCCCCGGCGCGGTGGAAACACCTGAGCAGGAAGCCTGGGCGCGTGATGCGTTGAAATCCTCCAGCCTCGCGTGATATCAGCGCCGCATGAGCGAGATCATCACCCTTTTCCCCACCCGCCTCTATCGCGCGGAAATCGCCGAGCCCGACCTGCTTGACGAGGTGGAGATCTGCTGTCGCACCCTGGCCGAGGATGACGAAGCCGGTCGGAGCTGGAGCCAAAAGCACGGTTATCCCGGATACACTTCCTATGCCTCGCTCGACGATCTGCCTTGGCGCTTCCCTGCCTTCAAGGCACTGGCGAAAGCGATCGGCCAGCATGTCTCGGCTTTCGCGAAGACGCTCGAATTCGATCTGGGCAAAGGCAAGCTCGTGATGGACGGGCTTTGGGTGAACGTATTGCCGCAAGGCGGCTTCCATGCCGCGCATATCCACCCGCATTCGGTGATATCAGGCACTTACTATGTCGCCGTGCCGAAAGGCGCGAGCGCGCTGCGCCTCGAGGATCCGCGCCACGCCATGATGATGGCCGCGCCGCCGAAAAAGGCGAAAGCCAGCCGCGAAAACCAACCTTTCGTCTCCATCGAGCCCCAGCCGGGCACCTTGCTGCTTTGGGAAAGCTGGCTGCGCCACGATGTGCCGATCAACCGCGCCGAGGATGAGCGCATCTCGGTGAGCTTCAACTACAATTGGCTGTAAGCGCGGCTATTTCTCCAGCTTCGCCGAGCCGATATAGGCCGAGAAGCTTTCGCACCAGATCGTGAGCGTGTGGAAAGCGGCGGGATCGAGCGGCTTGCCGTCGATCTCGAGCGGGAGCAGATAATTCTGCCCGCCTTCGAAACTCTTGAGCTGGGCGATCCGTATGCGCCCGGCATCATCGAGAAAATCCCCCTCCGCGCCCACCGCCCGTGTATTGAGATAGAGCCAGTAATTCGGCCCCGGCCCCGTCTTGAAATCGCCCTCCAGGCGCAGGAGCCAGCCCGATTTCAGCGCGGCGATGTATCCGGTTCCGTTGGCCCAATGGAGAGGATCACGCCCCGGCGCGTTCTCGTCGAACCGGAAAGCGAAACGCCTTGCCGCCTCGCCTTCGGCCATAATCTCCTGGGCCGGTGCCGCCTCGTTCAGAGCGGGTGGGGGGAAGAGGAAGGGAAAAGCCAGAAGCATCACGCCGAGGCCGGCGGCAAACCCCACCATGCCCCCGATGTAAAAGCTCGGGCGGTTGATCCTCAAGATGCGAAGCAGACCGAACATGCGCGTGCCTCCCCCGCCATGATGACCGGGATCAGCCGCCAAGGGAAGTATCGGCTTGCGCATTTCCCGTCAATGACTATACTATATGGTATAGTATGGAGAGAGCAATGAACCTGTTCCTGTCGGTGGCGGCGGTTTTCTCGCTGGCCATCTGCCTTATCCACCTCATCATCGGCGGGCGCGAGATTATCCGCCCGCTTCTCGCGAATACCGATCTGCCGCGCATCTCGAAATGGACCTTGTACATGTGCTGGCATTTCGTGACGATCACGCTGGCGGGAATGGCGATCGCCTATCTCGTCTCGGCCTTGCCGGGGGGCGAGCGCACCCCGGCAGTTTTCGCGACCGCCGCCGCCGCGATTTACGCGCTCACCAATATCGGCATGAATATCGCCTTGGGGTTGCGGCATGTCCGCCATCCGCAATGGATGCTGTTCGCACCGCTCGCCGGGCTCGGCGCGGCAGGGTTGTGGATGTAACCACAGGAGCTTGAACGGTGGTCGAACGCCTGAAATACGCGGATTGGCTCGATATTGGCCTCGCCCTGCTCGCGCAAGCCGGGCCGGATGCCCTGACCATCGATGCCGTCTCGGCCCGCGCCAACCGCTCCAAGGGCTCTTTCTACCATCATTTCGAGACGATCGACGCCTACCTTCTCGCGCTGGCGGAAACCTGGCGCGAAAAGCATACGGAAGCGGTGATCCGCCGCGCCGAGAACGCGGCGACGCCCGAGGACAAGCTTGACGCGCTCAACGTGCTCACAAGCACGGTGGATCAGCGCGTCGAACAGGGATTTCGCGCGCTCGCCGTGAGAAATCCGGCGATCGCGGATCTCTGCCACGCGGTGGACCAGCGTCGAACGCAGTTCCTCGCGCGCCTCCATGCGGATGCCGGGATCGCGCCCGAAAGTGCCCTGATGCTCGCGCGCATCGAATACGCGGCCTTTCTCGGCCTCGCGATCACGGAGCCCCGCTCAACACCGGAGGAACGGCAGGCACTTTACCGCCGTTTCATCGCTTTTCTCCGGCGTTGATCCTCAGGCCTTCGGCACCTCGCGCGGACGGCCCTGATCATCGATCGCGACGAAGGTGAAGGTCGCGTCCGTCACCTTTTCGCGGTGATGCGTGGTGAAACGCTGCGCCCAGGCCTCGATATGGATCTTCATCGATGTACGGCCGACTTTCTCCACCTCGGTATAGACGCAGAGCACATCGCCCACCTTCACCGGGCGGATGAAGGTCATCGCATCCACGGCAACGGTCACCACGCGCCCATGCGCGCGCTCCGCCCCCGCGATTCCCCCGGCCTGATCCATGCGGCTCATTACCCAGCCGCCGAAAATATCGCCATTGGCATTGGTATCCGCCGGCATGGCGATCGTGCGGACGGTAAGCTCGCCGCGCGGGGTTTCCTGATCCATCTCGTTCGCTCCGTGTTGGGACATCCCGGATTGACGGAGCCACGCGCCAAGGTCAAGCGGAGAGGGAGCCCACGCTTTCGCGCAGGCCAAAGCACACCGTCGCAAATGGGTTCAGGCGAAAGCCGCCTCGGCTTTCCGGCGTTTCATGAAGAGCCATGCCACAATCGCGAGATTGGCCAGATTCCAGATCACGCCGTTGAGGAAAGCAAGGCGGTAGGATTGCGTCACATCATAGATGACGCCGGAGATGTACCCTCCGAAGGCCATGCCGAACACCGTCGCCGCCATCACCATGCCGATGCGCGCGCCCGCCTCGCGCGGGGGGAGGAATTCGCGGCAGATCACGGCATACATCGGCACGATTCCCCCCTGGAACAACCCGAAAATGCCCGAGATCACATAGAGCGAGGTCAGCCCGTTGAAGAAGAGATAGAGCACCAGCGCCGTGCCCTGCATGATTGAGCCGATCAGCAAGGTGGCGGCCCCGCCTACCCTGTCGGCCAGCAGACCGGAACCGATCCGCGAGAGGATACCGAGGAACAGCATGAGCGAGAGCATCTCCGCCCCGCGGGCCGTGCCGTATCCGAGATCGCCGCAATAGGCGACGAGATGAACCTGCGGCATCGACATGGCAACGCAGCAGGCAAAACCCGCGAGTATCAGCAATGTCTGCAAGGCGGCGGGCGACATACCAAGATCGGCACGCGCGATCTGCGTCGCCGCTTCGGCCTGCCGCATCACTTCATGCGAGGGGCGGCGCCGGAAGAGAAAGGCGAGCGGCAGGATCGTCAACGCGCAGATGACGCCGATCGCCACATAGGTCATCCGCCAGCCAAGCATGGGCATGGCGACCTTCATCGCCAAAGGCCAGATCGCGCCCGCGAGATAATTGCCGGAAGCCACGATGACCACCGCGAGGCCGCGCTGGCGCACGAACCAATGCGAGATATCCGCCATCATCGGCGCGAAGCCCGTGCCGGTGCCAACCCCGATCAGGAACAGATGCGCGGCTGAGAACACCCAGATATCCTGGGCATAGCCTGCCATCACAAACCCGCTCCCCAGGCACACTCCCGCGATCAGGATCGGAGGGACGATACCCGTACGATCCGCCATCCGCCCCATGAAGATGGTGCCGAAGGCAAAGCCGAGCATGGTCGCGGTATAGGGAATCGAGGCCTCCGCCCTGCCAACACCGAAAGTCGCCTGCGCATCCGGCAGCACGACGACGACCGCCCACATGCCGCACCCAACGAAGGTCGAGACAATCAGCGCCAGGGCAAGGCGAAACCAGGCATAGGGACCATCGGGGAGGTAGCGGGCATCGGCGGAAATCTCGGTCATGGCGTTATCGTTCTGTCCCCTATAGGCAAAGTCAAACGCCTGTTGTGAATGGATCCGCGCATTCGGGTGATGGATCACGCCTCGCGCCGCTTGGCGGGCGCAAGCATATCCACCGCGCCCGCGGCGATCATGGAGAGCATTTCCGGTCCCATTCCGCTACGGGCGCGGACCGAGAGCGAGTGGAGCATCGCCACGCTCATCCGGCCAAGGGATTCCGCGTCGCCGCCGAGAGGGAGTTCCTCGGTCGCCGCCGCACGAAAGCGCGCGATAAGATCGCGGTCGAGCCCCTGGAATAGCGAAAGGACTGCTTCGCGTGTCGGCTGATCCTCCTCGGCCTCGACGATCGCGGTTCCAATCACGAAGCATCCCTGCCCACCACCCGGGCCGCCAGTGAAGGTCTGGATCGCGCGGGCGAAAAGCTGGGTCAGCTCGTCGCGCAACGGGGCCTTGCCCGCGAGCGTGCCGCGCACGCCAAGGCTGGACCCGGTGATATAGGCCTGCAAAGCGGCAAGATAGACCGCGCGTTTGTCGCCGAACGCATTGTAAAGACTGGGCCGGTTGAGCCCCGTCGCCGCGACGAGATCATCGAGCGAGGTTCCCGAATAGCCCTTGCGCCAGAAACAACGCATGGCCGCGCGAAGCACCGTATCGGCTTCGAAGCTACGCGGGCGACCGGGCTTGCGGCTCATTTTATGCATTCCAGAATGAAATTAATGTTTGACTCCATTTTATTGCATATCGATACATAATCCAAGAGATACCTGACGGAGATCGCATGAAGGTCTATTTCGCGCCCCTGACCGGCTCCTTCGCCGTGCGCTGCGCGCTCTATGAAGCGGGCGCGACCGCCGATTTCATCCCCGTGGACTGGGCGACCAAGACGATCCCCGGCGGCATCGCGCTCGCCGAAATCAACCCGATGGCACAGGTCCCGACGGTAATTCTCGACGACGGCACCTTGCTGACCGAGATATCGGCCATTCTCCTGCATATCGCGGATACCTATCCCGCCGCCGGGCTCGTTCCCGCCAGCCGGCCCGCACGCTCCCAGGCAGAGCGCTGGCTGAGCTTCACGGCTGCGGAACTGCATGCCTCGTTTTTCGTGATGTATTTCAACCCGGCGACGCCGGAGGGCGTGAGGGACTTCCTGCGCGCCCGCCTGCCCCGACGCCTGCTGACGCTCGACACCCATCTCGGGCAGCACGATTATCTCGCGGATGACCTCTTCTCCGTTGCGGATATCTATCTCTACGTCGCGATGAACTGGGTCCGGCTTGCAGGCATCGACCTTGCGAACTGGCCGCATCTCGCGGCACATCACGCGCGAATAGCCGAGCGCGCCGCCATCAAACGAGCCTTTGCCGAGGAACGGGAGCTTTACAAGCTGATGCGCGCAACAGCGTGAACCGGTTGCGCCAAGCGCGCCCTTCTCCTAGCCTCACGACAAAAGAGGGAGACGTATGAAACCGGAGCGCATGGCGGCATTCAGCGATGGCGTGCTCGCCATCATCATCACGATCATGGTGCTTGAGATGAAAGCACCGCACAAAGCGGACCTTGCCGCGCTGATCCCCCTCCTGCCCGTTTTCTTCAGCTATGTGCTGAGCTTCATCTATGTCGCGATCTACTGGAACAACCACCACCATCTGCTCCACACCCTCAAACATGTGACCGGCGGCGTCCT
The DNA here is from genome assembly GCA_020161575.1 of Pseudomonadota bacterium. Classification (GTDB taxonomy): domain Bacteria; phylum Pseudomonadota; class Alphaproteobacteria; order Rhizobiales; family Beijerinckiaceae; genus Rhabdaerophilum. Next base: position 294,333 of record JAIUNR010000001.1, on the reverse strand, counting down.
GTGGGCGAATGTCCATCTCCTGTTCTGGCTATCGCTGGTGCCCTTCACCTCGGCGTGGATGGGAGAAAACCAATTCGCTACCCTGCCGACCGCTCTCTATGGCGTCGTGCTTTTCGCTTGTGCGATCGCCTATTCCATCCTTCAGAGCACGATCATCCGGACCGAAGGGCAGAATTCGCATCTCGCCCGTGCGGTCGGGAAAGATCGCAAAGGCAAGCTTTCGATCGTCTGCTATCTTGCGGCCATTCCGCTGGCTTTTGTCAGCCCTTGGATCGCCAGCGGCATATACGTCATCGTCGCCTTGATATGGCTGATCCCAGACCAGCGCATCGAGAAAGTCCTGCACGCTCCGGAATAGGCCGACGCTTCGGCCATTGCGCGCAGAACGCGAATTGCGGATAAGCTTGCCGCATGAGTTGGGATCCGAACGAGGCTGGCAAGCGGCGTGGCTATCACCACGGCAATCTGCGCGAAGCGTTGATCGAGGCTGCCTTGCGGCTGATTGGCGAGAAAGGGCCTGCCGGCTTCACCTTCGCGGAAGCGGCGCGCGCGGCAGGTGTCTCCCCCGCCGCGCCCTATCGCCATTTTCGCGACCGCGACGAGTTGATGGCCGATGTCGCGCAACGCGGCTTCGAGGCTTTTTCCAAGGCGCTCCGTGCCGCCTGGGACAAAGGACAGCCCAGTCCGCGCAGCGCGATCCTGCGTGTCGGCCGCGCCTATCTCGATTTCGCACGCCACGACCCCGCCGCCTATTCGGCGATGTTCGAATCCAACTTTCCCCTCGGAAATTACCCTGCCCTGAATGCCGCGGGCGAGGAAGCTTTCGGCGTGCTGCGGGAAGCATGCGAAGTCATCATCTCGGCGATGCCGGGGGGGCGCCGCGCGCCCCCCATGATGGTCGCGCTCCATATCTGGAGCATGAGCCATGGCATCGCGAGCCTGTTCGGCCGCGGTGATGCCGCGCGTCGTCCCCTGCCAATGGCACCGGAGGACCTGCTGGAAGCGGGCATGCTGGTCTATCTCGACGGCCTGAGCGGCACCTGACCAATTTGTAATCCTGCGCCTCTTGACGTGCGGCGCTGTCGATGGCAGATATGTAAATGTTATTTACATTCACATCAGCAAGGAGCTGAGGATGTCTTCGATGGTCATGCGGCTCGACGAAATGGGCAAGCCCGCCTGGATCGCCGCGATGGTTTTGGGTTTCGTCGTCTTCTGGCCGATCGGTTTGGCGATACTCGCCTTCCTCATCGCTTCGGGACGAATGGGCAGCTGCAGGCGCAACTGGACGGATGAACGTCGCGCCGGATGGGAGAATAAAATGGGCATGATGCACGAGAAAATGTCGCGCTGGGGCTGCGGACGAAGCGAGCGCCGCTTCTGGGGTGGCTCGCGTGATTTCACCCCCTCCGGCAACCGCGCTTTTGACGAATACCGCGCCGAAACCATCCGGCGGCTGGAGGATGAAGCCGGCGAGTTCCGCGATTTTCTCGAGCAGCTCCGCCACGCCAAGGACAAGGCCGAATTCGACCAGTTCATGGCGGACCGCAAGAACCGCCCGACCAGCGAGCCGTCGCGTGATCAGAACAAGGGCAGTGACGAGACCAATCGCCCCTACGGCGCGTGAATCCCCCCAAAATTTCATGTGCCGTGAAGGCCGGGAGCAATCCCGGCCTTTTTTATTCGCGCGCTGCTAGCAACAAGAACCCTCGACAGCCAAACCGTCCGGTCACTTCCTCGCCGCGACGGCGTGATCGGGATGATCGCTGAAAAGTCCGTCGATTCCGAGCGAGAGGAAGGCTCGGTATTCCGCCGCCGGATCGCGCTTGAAATCCGAAGCGAGGCGATGCGGTTCGGAGCGGAACGTCCAGGTATGGACGAAGAGCCCGGCCTGATGGGCCTTCTCCACGATATCCGTCGGCGGCAACAGCACCCGGTCCTGCCCGTCGATCTTGCCATCGCCGTTGAGGTCCTTCGGCTTGTCATCCGATCCGATTTCCTGCCGTGAGGAGATGAGATACACCTTGGACGGGCCCACCCCGTCAGCGTAGAGGCGGATCTCCGCAAGGCCGGCCGGAGTCAGCAGATCCGCATAACGGCGCGGATCGCCCGCGGCGGCGAGGTCATAGGGCCTGTCTCCGGGCGTGCCAGGCCTGATATTCCCGTTTCGGTCCAGGCTGCCCGCGCCGACCAACTGCACAAGGCGCACGCCGGTCTTGCCGCGCAGGTATTTCAGGTTGGCGGTTTCGAAGCTCTGGATAATGACCGGAGAGCTTTTCTCGGTCCATCCTGCCGCCTTGAGCGCATCAAGGAGCCTGTCCTCCAGCGCGAGCCCCAGCCCTGCATGCATGCTCGGATGCTTGGTCTCGGGGTAAATGCCGATCACCCGACCGCTGCGCGCGCTCTCGGCTTTGGCAAGATCGATCACTTCCTGAAAGGTTGGGACACGGTATTTGCCGTTATGGCTCTGGTCGCGTTCCTTCAGCGGTTGCACCGCGCCGAGGGTGCGGATCTCGGCAAGCGTGAAGTCGAAGGCGAACCAATCCTCGATCTCGGCGCCATCGATCTTCATCTTGCGCTTCCTGCCGGCGAATTCGGGCCGGGAAGCGACATCGGTGGTCTCGCCGATCATCGGCTCATGCCGAGCGATCAATACCCCGTCCTTGGTGATGACGAGATCGGGCTCGATGAAATCCGCGCCAAGTTCGATGGCGCGCTTGTAGCCCTCGAGCGTGTGATCCGGCAGATAGCCCGGCGCGCCGCGATGGCCGATCACGAGCGGCGGCTTTCCATCGAGCGTGCGATGGGCTGCTGGCCCGCTTTGCGCCATCGCGGCAGATGCGAGCGCCATTGCCAGCGCGGCGGATCGCGTGAAATTCGTCGCGAAACTCGGCATGTCTCCTCCCGACCCTGATCATCACCCCTCTTGGCGGGGATGGCGGCAGGAAGGTGCCATGCGCCAAGCGGGCCCGCAAGATTGTTTGCCGGCTATAGCAATAAGACGCGAACCCGCCTCGAAAGCGTTCTCAACGCTCGCTCACCGCGAGTTTCGCGCCAAGCGCAACGAAGGCGGCAGCGAAACTCCTGCGCAGCCATGCCATGATCGCAGGGCGCGTGATCACGTGATCGCGCATCGCCGCCGCGAACAGGCCGTAAAGCGCGAAGACCACGAAAGTCATTCCCATAAACACACCGGAAAGGCCGAGCATCTCCGCGAGCGGGTTCGCCGCGTCGCGGCTGGTGAACTGGGGCAGGAAGGCCACGAAGAAGATCGTCAGCTTCGGGTTGAGGATGTTGAGCGCGATGCCATCCGCCAGCACGCGGAGCGCCGAACGCGCGGTCGGCGTTCCCTCGACCTTCAGCGCGCCATCCGCCTTCAGCGTCTGCCAGGCCATATAGAGGAGGTAGGCGACACCGGCATATTTCACGGCATCGTAAAGGAGCGCGGAGGTATGCAGCAAAGCCGCGAGCCCCAGCATCGCCGCCAGAAGATGCGGGATGATGCCGAGCGTGCAGGCGAAGGCCGCGAGCAGGCTCGCCTTGCTGCCGCGCGCAAGGCCGGTCGCGATGGTGTAGATCGCTCCCGTGCCGGGCGAAGCGACGACGATGAAGGTGGTGAACAGGAATTCGAGGGACATAGGCGCTCCTTTATGCCCGCCGAGGCTAGCCTGGATGGCGCCATGCGCAAGCCCGGATTTACGCCGGCTCGATTGCCAGATCGCGCTCTCTGTGGATCATCTCGGCCCGGATGCCCAGCAAGCGCCACATCCACGGACGGCAACGGGCTATGATCCTAAATCCATTACGCTCATAGAGCGCCTGGGCAGCCTCCTCGACAGGATCGGTGGAGGTGTAGAGGCGCAGATAGCGGCGTCCCGTGGCGCGTGCCTCGCCGATGGCGTGATCCAGAAGGTGTTGGCCCAACCCGAGGCCCCGCGCTTCCGGCGCCACGCAGAACCAACCCAGCCAGTTGGCCTCCTCCTCGTCTTTCGCCATGGAATAGAGGCCGACAAGCCCGAGCAGCGTTCCACCCCGTATGGCACCCCAGAAGCGCCCGCGGCGCATCCCGCCAAGGCGTAGCAACCACGCCCAGCGTGTCTGGAACAGGCGAAGGCTCAACATCTCCGCCAGATCCTGCGAGGGGAAGACACGATCCACGAGGCGGATCGCCGCCTTGCGCATATCCGGCGTGAGAGGCTTCAGGAAAAAGCCCGCCGCTTCCGGCATGTCAGTTGTCCAGGAAGCTCCTGAGCTTCCGTGACCGGCTCGGGTGCTTGAGCTTGCGCAGCGCCTTCGCCTCGATCTGGCGGATACGCTCGCGCGTCACCGAGAATTGCTGGCCGACCTCTTCGAGCGTGTGATCGGTGTTCATGCCGATGCCGAAGCGCATGCGCAGCACACGCTCCTCGCGCGGGGTAAGCGAGGCGAGCACGCGCGTCGTGGTTTCGCGCAGGTTCGACTGGATCGCCGCGTCGATCGGCAGGATCGCGTTCTTGTCCTCGATGAAATCGCCGAGATGACTGTCTTCTTCGTCGCCGATCGGCGTTTCGAGGGAGATCGGCTCCTTGGCGATCTTGAGCACCTTGCGCACCTTTTCGAGCGGCATGGCGAGCTTTTCCGCCAGTTCCTCCGGTGTCGGCTCGCGGCCGATCTCGTGCAGCATCTGGCGCGAGGTGCGCACGATCTTGTTGATCGTCTCGATCATGTGCACGGGGATGCGGATGGTACGGGCCTGATCCGCGATCGAACGCGTGATCGCCTGCCGGATCCACCAGGTGGCGTAGGTCGAGAATTTGTAGCCGCGGCGATATTCGAACTTATCGACCGCCTTCATCAGGCCGATATTGCCTTCCTGGATGAGATCGAGGAATTGCAGGCCGCGATTGGTGTATTTTTTGGCGATGGAGATGACGAGGCGCAGGTTCGCCTCCACCATTTCCTTCTTCGCCTGCCGGGCCTCGCGCTCGCCCTTCTGCACGGTCAGCACGATCTTGCGGTATTCGCCGATCTCGAGCCCGGTCTCGGAAGCAAGCGCCTGAATCTCGCCGCGCATGTCCTTGATGCGCTCAAGCTCGTTGGCGACGAAATCCTTCCACCCCTTGGTGGTGAATTTCGAGACACGCAGGATCCATTTCGGATCGAGTTCGCCGCCCTGATAGGTCTTCAGGAATTCCACACGGTCGACGCCATAGCCTTCCGCAAGGCGCAGCAGGCGGCTTTCGAGCCCGATCAGGCGCTTGTTGATGTCGTAGAGCTGCTCGACCAGCGCATCGATGCGGTTCTGGTTGAGCGAGAGCGACTTCACATCGGCGATGATCTCGTCCTTGAGCGCCTTGTACTTGCGCTCCTGGGCAGGCGAGAGCTTCGTCGATTGCAGCTTGTTCTCGATATCCTGATCCTGCAGGCGGCGCAGCTTCTTGTAGTTGGATGCCACGCGCCCGAAGGTCTCGAGCACTTTCGGCTTGAGTTCCGCTTCCATCGCGGAAAGCGAGACACCGCCCTCGAATTCGTCATCGAAGGAATCGGGTTCGGCCGGCGCCTCGACCTCTTCCCCGTCTTCGTTCGTGGTGCGGGCCTTGGGCTCATCGCCGAAATCGTCCGACGGCCCCTCGACCTTCGGCGCGCCCTTGCCGTCCGGGCCGGCATAGGTTGCCTCAAGATCGATGACTTCGCGCAGGAGGGTCTTGCCCTCCTCCAGTTCGTCGCGCCAGATAATGATCGCCTGGAAGGTCAGCGGGCTTTCGCAAAGCCCCGCGATCATCGCCTCGCGGCCAGCCTCGATCCGCTTCGCGATGGCGATCTCGCCCTCGCGCGACAGGAGTTCCACCGAGCCCATCTCGCGCAGATACATGCGTACGGGGTCGTCCGTACGGTCGAGCGGCTCGGAGGAGCGTTCGGATTTCACGACCGCCGTGGAACGGGCCGGCGTTTCCTCGCCATCGCCATCATCATCGTCGGAGCCCGAATCGGCGCTCTCGCCCTCCTCGGCTTCCTCATTCTCGACGACATTGATGCCCATCTCGTTGAACATCGCGTAGATGTCCTCGATCTGATCCGAGTTCACCTCTTCCTGCGGCAGGACGGCGTTGATCTCGTCGATCGTGACATAGCCACGCTTCTTGGCGAGCTTGATCAGCTTCTTGACGGCCTGATCCGAAACGTCGATCAGCGGGCTGTCGGGGGTCTCTGCGCCCTCTTTTGCCGCTTCGTCTTTCTTGATCGGTTTCGTTGCCATCCGTCAGGTCCTGAAGCCGCGGGTCTCCCCGCGTATGTTAGCCAAGTTATCGGCGCCAAGCTTCGTTAGCGCGAAGCGGCTTAATGATTCATTATCCATGCATGCCCGGCGGCAGCCAGCCATGCAAACTCACTTTGCCGGTTTCCGGCAGCCGCGAATAGCACGCGGCTAGTCCGAATCCAGCAGGGCCTCGCGTCGCTGGAGCAGCGCCTTGAGGCGTTCAAACCTCTCCTCGCCTCCGTTTTCAACAAAATCAAGAGAAAGTGAGTCGATCTCGGTATTTAGGAACGATTGGCGCCCATGCAAGAGGGCAGCTTCACGCCATGCCGCAAGAGCGTGTTCCGAAGAAGCGGCGGGCCGCACCCAGCTTTCGACGCTTGCCGCCTCCTCTATCCGGGCCAACGCATCGCCAAAGCCGCGCGCCAGCAGCCGCGCGATGTAGGAATCCGCCAGACTCACCGCCTCGGGATGCGCGGCGCAATCGAGAAGCGCAGCGCGCAGACGCCGGGCCGGTGCGCTTTCGAACAGAAGCTCGGCGAAGGTCTCCGCCTCCGCTTCGATAATCGCGGGGTGATGGATCGCCGCGAGAACCAGCGCCGCCTCGCGCCGGGTGACCGGGGGCGCAGGTTGGAGCAGCGGGTTGCGCCGCAATCCTTCGCTGGCGACGAGCGGCGGCTGGTATCCCTCGCCCTTGCGGAAGGCACCGCGTTCGCCCGGTGGACGACGCCGGAACTCACCGCGTCCGGTCCGCTGCTGCGGCTGGAAGCGCTCCTGCAGCCGCTCGCGCATGGCCTGCCGGTAATGACGCTTGAGATCCTCGTCCGCGATCTGCGCAACCGCGCCGAAGAGCCTCTTCTCGCAATCCGCGCGTTGCTCGGGCGTCTCAAGCGGGGAGCGCTCCGTCTCCCGCTCGAAAAGCACTTCCACCAGCGGACGCGGCTTCTCGAGCGCGGCGCGGAGGGCATCGGCCCCTTGCGCGCGCAAAAGATCATCCGGGTCCTGCCCATTGGGCAGGAACACGAAGCGCAGGGTCTTGCCGGCCGCGATGGCCGGCAGCGCGACATCGACGGCGCGATAGGCGGCGCGAAGCCCGGCCTTGTCGCCGTCGAAACACAGGATAGGTTCGCCCGTCATCCGCCAGATCAGCGCGAGCTGCTCCTCGGTGAGCGCGGTGCCGAGCGGCGCGACGACATGGCCGATCCCCGCCCTGTCGAGCGCGATGGCATCGACATAGCCTTCGACGACGAAGAGCGTGCCGGCATCATGCGCGCCCTTGCGGGCACGGTGAAGGTTGTAGAGCGTCGCGCCCTTGTGGAAGATCGGCGTTTCCGGCGAATTGAGGTATTTCGCCTGCGCATCCTTGGCGAGCGCGCGCCCGCCGAAGGCGATGACCCGCCCCTTCGCATCGTGGATCGGAAACATCACCCTGTCGCGGAAGCGATCATAGGCGACCGGATTATCCTCAAGCCGGATAAGCAATCCCGCTTCCACCATCACATCGACGGGGACATCCTTGCCGGCGAGGAAATCGCGCAGGCCGTGACGATCCGGCGGCGCGTAGCCAAGGCCGAAGCGCTCGGCCACCGCGCCGATGAGCCCGCGCGAAGCCATGTATTCGCGCGCCTCTCGCCCTTTCGCGCCTTTCAGCTCCTGCCGGAAGTAATCGGCGGCAAGGCTCATGGCGTCATAAAGGCCGAGTCGCTGCTTCTCGCGGATCTCGGTTTCCGGCGTCGCCGCCGGCAATTCGACCCCCGCCTCGCCGGCCAGACGCTCCACCGCTTCGGCGAAGGAAAGCCCTTCGGCTTCCATCAGGAAGGTGAAGATATCGCCGTTGCGCCCCGAGGAAAAATCGAACCAGGCCTGCTTCTGGTCGTTCACATAGAAGCTCGGCGTCTTCTCGGCGTTGAACGGCGAAAGCCCGCGCCATTCGCGCCCCGCCTTCTTCAATTGCACGCGCCGCCCCACCACCGCCGAGGCCGGCAGGCGGGCCTTGATATCCTCAAGGATGGAAGGCGGGTAACGCATGGGATTCCAGAGTGGAAGCATCGCGCCGGCGCACAAGCGCCCGGCGAGAAATCCCCGTAATCCACAGGGTTTCGACGCGCGAAGCAGATCTCACCAGCGGTTGCGCTTCACGCGCAACCGCATGAGAATTTTACGTAATTTAGCGCAAGGAAACTCAGGCGGAAAGCGCCGATTTCACCAATCCGCTGGCTTTGCCGAAATCCATCTGGCCCGCGAATTTCTCCTTCAGGAGCGCGACCACCTTGCCCATATCCTTCATACCCGCGGCGCCGGTTTCAGCGATCGCGGCGGCGATGGCGGCCTTGGTTTCCGCCTCGTCAAGCTGCTTGGGCAGGAAGGAGGAGATGACGGCGATCTCGCCTTCCTCGGTTTCCGCCAGTTCGGGACGGTTGTTCTGCCGGTAGATGGAGGCGGATTCCTGGCGCTGCTTGATCATCTTCTGGAGCAGCGCGAGGATTTCGTCATTGGTGGCTTCGCCTTTTCCGGCCCCGCGCGCTTCGATATCTTTGTCTTTGATCGCCGCCTGGATGAGCCGGATCGCCCCAAGCCGCGCCTTGTCGCCCGCCTTCATCGCATCCTTGAGGGCTGTCATGAATTGCTCGCGCATGGTCTTCTCCTTTGCCCGCTTGTCGCGGAAATGGCCCGAAAACGGGAATTGACGGGACGGACGGCGTTCCTTATCGAACGACGAATGCCGCCGCGCGGAACGGTCGGGCCTCCGCCCAGCCTTGATCCGCGCCGAAAGATCACGAGCAAGTGCCATGACAATGCCGGAGCTGCAATCCGAAAAAGCAACACGCGCGCCCGCGCCCTGGACCGAGACGCGCCCCACGGCCCTGCTCGTCCTGGCCGATGGTACGGTGATCGAAGGTACGGGCATCGGCGCGACCGGCGAGGGCAAGGGCGAGATCTGCTTCAACACCGCGATGACCGGTTATCAGGAAATCCTGACCGACCCCTCGTATTCCGGGCAGATCGTCACCTTCACCTTTCCCCATATCGGCAATGTCGGCGTCAATGACGAGGATATCGAGACGGTGAACATGGCCCGCCATGCCGCGACCGGCGTGGTCCTGGCAACCGATATCTCCGAGCCTTCGAACTACCGCGCGATACGCCATTTCGACGAATGGCTGAAAACGCGCGGCATCGTCGGCATTGCCGGGGTGGATACGCGCGCATTGACCGCCCTTATCCGTGATCAGGGCATGCAGAACGCGATCATCGCGCATGATCCTGACGGCTTCTTCGACCGCAAGGCGCTTGCCGCGACCGCCAAGGCGCTGCCCTCGATGGCGGGGCTCGACCTGGTTCCCGCCGTGACCGGCACCCAGCGCTATGACTGGAACGAGACGATCTGGCGCTGGAACGAGGGATATGGCGAGCAGAAGACGCCGGAATTCCATGTCGTCGCGCTCGATTACGGCGTCAAGCGCAACATCCTGCGTCTTCTGGCGGATCGCGGATGCAAGGTCACCGTCCTGCCGCCCAATGCGACATTCGAGGATGTGAAGGCGCTCAAGCCGGACGGTGTTTTCCTCGCCAACGGCCCCGGCGATCCCGCCGCCACGGGGCAATACGCCGCGCCGGTGATCCGCGCGATCCTCGATGCGAAAATCCCGACCTTCGGCATCTGCCTCGGCCATCAGATGCTCGCGCTCGCGATCGGCGCGAAGACGATGAAGATGGCGCAGGGGCATCACGGCGCCAACCATCCGGTGAAGGAACACGCGACCGGCAAGGTCGAGATCGTGTCGATGAACCACGGTTTCGCGGTCGACCCGAAAACCCTGCCGGCCAATGCCGAGGAAACACATATCTCGCTGTTCGACGGTTCGAATTGCGGTATCCGCCTCACCGACCGCCCGGCCTTCTCGGTGCAGCAGCACCCGGAAGCCTCGCCGGGCCCTCAGGACAGCAACTACCTCTTTGATCGGTTCATCGCGATGATGAAGGCAAACCGGAAGGCGGGCTGACCCGCCTTCCGGTTCCGGCAAGAGGAGCTTTACACCTTCCGGTTCACGCTACCCTGCAGGCTGCGGAGCGCCTCCAGCGCACCGACCCAGCTCGCATAAGGCGATTTCGGCGCGCGTGCTTCTCCGGTCGCCTCCATGGCGCGCACGCCTTTCTCAACGAGCGCGATAAAATCGATCGGCTTGTCATCCGCGTCATTCTGCGGGTGGATCGAACCATCCGTCGAAATGCGCGCCTCGCTGCCCCATTGAAGGATGAGAAGCTGGTCGATATCGACCTTGCCGGCCTTGAAAAGATCGAAAGCAGTCGCGCGCATCTCCTTGGCAGAGACCGCGTGAAAATCGACAAAGGCAGTACCGTTCTGGTCGTTCTTCCCCTTGGAAGCCCTCTCCGCGTTATTCTGATAGGTGACGGCTGGCGATGTCTGAATGGAAGGGCCTATCTGCACATCAAAACTCTTTTTTACAAAACACGCCCCTGACCCAGCAATTTGCGCGCCCAAAAATATCTTTTTACATTCAAATTGTTATCAGATAACCGACAGCCGCAATCCGGCAAAAACAGCCGCGTCGGCAGCCAAACCGGCAGAAGCTGCCGCCCACCGGAATGCGCCAGATCAAGGCCGCTTCGTGGATCATCCTGTAATCGCGGATCATCCTTTAGCCAGGAGAAAAGGGAAGGGTCGCGATGCGGATAATCCTTGCGCTCGCATTCACGTTGGCGATTTCGTCCGCCGGACACGCCGCCAACGCCAAACGCGGCGCCCTGCTTGCCGCCGAGCAATGCGGCTCGTGCCATGCGATCGGCAAGAGCGGAACCAGTCGGCACCTTAAAGCGCCGCCCTTCAGGCGTATCGCAAACCAATGGCCGCTCGATCAATTGCAGGAAGCCTTTGCAGAAGGCATTGTCACGGGCCATTCGGGCATGCCCGAATTCACCTTTTCCCCGCAGGAAATCGACGACATTCTGGCGCATCTCGCCACGCTCAAGCGGCGATAGGATTTGCCGTTCCCCTCGCGCAGGCTAGAAGAGTGCGAGAGGATAAGGAAACATGAAAAGCTGGGTCGAGTTCTGGAACGCGGAAAACCCGATTTACGTGAATGAGCGGCACAAGCTGCTGCATTATCGCATGATCGCGCAGGATATCCGTGATCTCGTGCCGGGGCTGGAAGCTGTCGTGCTCGATTACGGATGCGGAGAGGCGCTCTCGGCCGATCTGGTCACTGATCGCTGCCTCGAATTGTTCCTTTGCGACGCGGCCCCGAATGTCCGTGATAAACTCAAGACCCGCTTTGGCGACAACGAAGCCATAGATATCCTCTCCCCCGAGGAGGTCGACGCGCTCCAGATCAAGCTCGATCTGATCGTGATCCATTCGGTCGCGCAATATGTGCCGAGGGCGGAATTCGCTCAATTGCTCGACAAGCTGGGCGACAAGCTGCGCCCCGGCGGCACGCTGATCGTCGGCGATGTCCTCCCGACAGGGCTCTCGCCCGTCACGGATGCAAAAGCGCTGCTGGGTTTCGGCTTCGAGGGCGGGTTCCTCATTCCCGCCGCCCTCGGACTGGTGCGGACCGCTCTCTCGGATTACCGGAAAATCCGGGGCGAGTTGGGCCTGACGCATTACGAGGAAAGCGAAATGCTCTCCCTGCTCGAAGGCCTTGGCTTCACGGCCCGGCGCCTCGACAAGAATCTGGGGCATAATCAGGCACGCATGGCCTTCGCCGCGGTCAAGTTCACGCCGCTGCCGGAAGGCTGAGGTCAGCTCCGGTCGCGGAAACTCCAGTATTTGTGCACCAGGAAACTCCAGACGAGCACGATGCCGGTCGTCGCGACCTGCGCCAGCATATAGTGCCAACCCCAGGTGCCATGGAACAACCGCATGAGAAGCCAGGTGAGACAGAAACCAACGCCGGCAACGACGGCGAAACGCCAGGCAGCATCGAGATGACCGCGCCCGGCGTCATAAGTGAAGAGGCGGTTGAGTACGTAGCTCACCACCCCGCCCGCGACATAACCGGCGAGCGCAGCCGAGACGGGATCATAGAACCAGGCCTCCACCAGCAGATAGAGAAGGCTGTAATGGACGATCGCCGCGACCAGCCCAACGCCGAAGAAGGCGGCGAACTGGCGCATGAGGCGAGAAAGGAAAGAGAAATCAGTCACGGGCCTTATCCAGGATACTGCGGATTTCCGAAAGGGCCGGGAGCAGTTCCTCGATCCGGCTTGCCGCCAGAAGCGGAGCAAGCCGAGCGAATTCAGGCCCCAAAGCTGCGAGACAGGCCTCACGCATCGCGCGGCCTGCCTCGGTGATTCCGACATGCTTGGCGCGGCCATCCTCCGGGTCCGGTGTCGTTGCGACCAGCCCTTTGCCCTCCAGCCGCGAAAGCGTACTCGACATCGTGGCTCGCGTCACCTGAAAGGCGCGCGCGATATCCATCGGCCGCTTCGTGCCGCCGAGCCGCACGAAATGGTTCAGCACCGTGAACTGCGCCATCGTCATGCCTTCGGGCATCACGCGCTCAAAGGCGGATTGGCTCAATTGCGCGATGATTCCGATCTCGTTGAAAAACCGGGCCAGGATATCCGAAGAAGGCGTCACGCGACGAGTTTTGCTCCAAGGGGCCATCGCGGCGACGGCCCGACAGGATCTGCATAGCCGAGCCGCGCGAGCATTTGAACCCGCTCCTGCCCCTTCGCTCCGCAAATCGCGTGCATGGCCGCGAAATGCGCGCGCATTTCCGGATATTCCTGGAGCGCCTGACTCACGGGATTGACGGATAGCCCCAGGGCGTTGGCGGCAAGATTGAGCCGGACATAACGCCGCCCCGCCTCGACCTGCTCAGCCCGCGTATTGCCCTGGCTGACCAGCCAGAAAAAGGCCGGAGTGGCGGCAAACATGCGCGCGAAACGGGCCATCGCCGAGCGATAGGCATTCGAGGAAGGATCGAGCGCCTGCTTGCGAACCGAATCGCTTCCCAGCAGACCCAATGCCTCGAAAAGCGGCCCCTGAAGGGAAATCCCGTCCGGGTTGGCGTCAATTTCAGCGGCACCGACACGCGCGATATCGATACTCTCCTTGAGCGTGTGCGGTGTCTCCAGTTCGAGCACCATCGCCCGCCCTGCCAGATCGCGCAGACGGGCCGCGACATCCGCCTCGACAGCGTGACCAAAGCGCATCATGCCCCCGGCTTCGCCGGAAAGCTTCGAGAGCACATCCTTCGGCACCGGCCTTGACATGTCATAAGGCAGTTTGCTCGAACGCCGCCGGGTGATCCAGGCGAACAGGGGATCTTTCGCGATGCTGTCATCGCGCTGGAAGCGCACATGCAGGATGGGACGCCGGTCAAGACGCGCGCCCTCTCCCGGCGCGCCCTCGGGGAACGGCGTGATACGGGCTTCATAACCCCGTTCAGCCGCAGCAATGGCTGCCAGTTCGATGAAGGCACCGAAGCCGATCGTGATCTGACGATCGAAGGGATCGGTTTCAGGCAGGCGACGTTCGAGATCACAGGTGACAATCGCCTCGTTGTCGCCAAGCAGGCGGATTTGCCAGGGCTGCCGGTTATGCGGATTGGGCGCGAGGATGGCATGGCGGAATGCCTCCAGCCGGATATCGCGGAGGGGTCCCGTTTCAAGATTCCAGGGTACAACCGCTTTGTGGGGAACGCGGGTAACGCGCCAGGCCGCGCCGGCGCCAACCAGCGCGACACCTCCTCCGAGGGCGGATAACAGGATACGGCGGGAGGGTTTGAACATCTGGTCGCTCCATATAATTAGATATCTAACTTTATATAGTAAGGCATCTAACTGTCAAGCCCGCAGTGCGACACCTCAGTCCCTTGTTAAAATGATCGCTAAGTCAGCCTCGCGCCCAGGGGCCGCGTTTTTCGACGAGTTCCGGCAAGGGCTGGCGCTCCGCTATCGCAGGCGGTCCTACTTTTGGAAAATCGGAGGGCATCAGCCCACCGGCATAGGATTGGAGCGCCTGCACGCGCTTGCCGATGGAAGGGTGGGTCGAGAAAATATCCGCGAAATCATCAGGATCGTTCTCGATGCACATATCCATGATGCCGGAAGGCACCCCTTCGATATCCGCGCGGCCGGAAATCTTGAGCAAGGCGGCGATCATCGCGTCGGGGTCTTTCGTCAACTCGACCGCGCCGGCATCGGCGAGATATTCGCGGCTGCGCGAGAGCGAAAAGCGGATCAGCACCGCAAGGAACCACGCGACGATCAGGATCGCGATCCCGATCGCCATGGCCAAGGCGTTGCCGCTCCCCTTCTCCCGATCGCCGGAAGAACGCGAGAACCGCATGCTCCGCACGGCCATCTCGCCGAAGAAGGAGATCACGCCCGCGATCAGGACGGCGAAGATCATCAGCCGTACATCACCGTTGCGGATATGGGTCAGCTCATGCGCAATGACAGCAGAAAGCTCGCGATCATCCAGCGCGTCCATCAGGCCGGTCGTGACCGTCACGGTATATTGCTTCTCGTTGACCCCGCTTGCGAAGGCGTTGAGCGCCGGTGTTTCAAGGATCTGGAGGCGCGGCACGGTCATGCCGCGTGTCATGCACAGCAATTCGGTGAGGCGGTAAAGGCGCGGGCTGCTCTCGCGCGTGACGGCGCTGGCGCCCGTCGCCCAGGAGATGAGGGCGGTATTGGCCTTGTAGCCAATCATCACCCACAAGGCCGTCCCCGCGAAAGCGAAGGGCAGATAGGTCCAGAACTGGCGATAGGCGACACGCATCAATACCGGCAGCGAGGCACTGTACATCTGGGCGATCACCAGCAGGGTGACTGCATAGGTCACCATCACGGCAAGCGCGAACAGGCTGGCGACGAGAAAAATCGATCGCCTGCGGTTGTTCCGGATATGCGTGTAAAGGCCGAAGGCCTCGCCCATCGTCAGAGACTCCACCTGATGCGGTCTGGGGCGTCCCGCCTGCCCGGATCATATCCGGGCTTACGCGAGAGCTGAGAAGCCGGAAGACTTCGTCACGGCGGTTTAGAACTTCACCTCCGGCGGCTTGTCGAGGCGCACGCGCTCGCTGTCGCCGACATCGAAGAACGGGCGCACGAAGAAGCCGAAGCTTTTCGCGAAGAACACCGCCGGGATGGATTGCACCGCCGCATTGAACTCGCCGACGGCATTGTTGAAGAAGCGGCGTGCAGCAGCAAGCTTGTCCTCGATATTGGCGAGCTGGCCCTGGAGATCCATGAAATTCTGGTTCGCCTTGAGGTCGGGATAGGCTTCCGACAGGGCGATGAGCCGCCCAAGGGCACCGGAAAGCCCCTGCTCCGCCACCGCCTGCGCCTCAGGCCCCTGCGCCGAGATGGCGACGCTGCGGGCGCGGATCACGGCTTCCAGCGTTTCCTTCTCGTGGCTCGCATAGCCCTTCACGGTTTCCACAAGATTGGGGATGAGATCGTGGCGTTGTTTGAGCTGCACGTCGATATCCGCGAAAGCCTGGTTCGCGCGCTGGTTCATGCTGACGAGGCCGTTATAGACCCCGAAAATCCACAGAACCAAAAGTACGATGACGCCAAGAACAACCCATTCCATGATGCCTACCCCTCTCCCGCGATTGATCTGATCAGGCTTTTATGCAGGCAGACCCTATCGCGCCGTGCTGTGGCTCACAATGGTTTGTGCGGCGCGAGCCTAAAAGTACCGTTTTGGCTTGTCGTGCCGCGAAGGCTTGTCTATAGCGGGCCTTCAGCACGAGACATTCCAGCAATCTGCCCTCCGCGCCGCGCAAGCCAGCGCCCGCGGTTCGGTCAGGTTGCGCAAAAAACGGCCGGAACCATGCCCAAACGTCAGGATATCCACACGATCATGATCATCGGCGCGGGGCCGATCGTTATCGGACAGGCCTGCGAATTCGATTATTCCGGTACGCAGGCGGTCAAGGCGCTGAAAGCCGAGGGTTACCGCATCGTGCTGGTGAACTCGAACCCCGCCACGATCATGACCGATCCCGAGCTGGCGGATGCGACCTATGTCGAGCCGATCACGCCCGAGATCGTCGAGAAGATCATCGCCAAGGAACGCCCCAAGACACCCGCGGGCAAGAAATTCGCGCTGCTGCCCACCATGGGCGGCCAGACCGCGCTCAACTGCGCGCTCAGCCTCGAGAAGATGGGCGCGCTCGCCAAGCACGATGTCGAGATGATCGGCGCGACCGCGGATGCGATCGACAAGGCAGAGGATCGCGAGCGCTTCCGCGAGGCGATGACGAAAATCGGGCTTTCCACGCCGAAATCGCACCATGTGAAGACGCTTGGCGCCGCGCTCGATTGCCTTGAGGATATCGGGCTTCCGGCGATCATCCGCCCCTCCTTCACCATGGGCGGCACCGGCGGCGGCATCGCCTACAACAAGGCGGAATTCATCGAGATCGTCGAGCGCGGCATCGACGCCTCGCCCACCAACGAGGTGCTGATCGAAGAGAGCGTTCTCGGCTGGAAAGAATACGAGATGGAGGTTGTCCGCGACAGGAACGACAATTGCATCATCGTCTGTTCCATCGAGAATTTTGACCCGATGGGCGTGCATACTGGCGATTCCATCACCGTCGCGCCGGCCCTGACACTCACCGACAAGGAATACCAGATCATGCGCGACGCCTCGCTGGCGGTGCTGCGCGAGATCGGCGTCGAGACCGGCGGCTCGAACGTGCAGTTCGCCGTGGACCCGGCCACGGGCCGCATGATCGTGATCGAGATGAACCCGCGCGTCTCGCGCTCCTCCGCGCTCGCCTCGAAGGCCACCGGCTTTCCCATCGCCAAGGTCGCCGCCAAGCTCGCGATCGGCTATACGCTCGACGAGATCGACAACGACATCACGGGCGGGGCGACGCCGGCTTCCTTCGAGCCGAGCATCGATTACGTCGTCACCAAGATCCCCCGCTTCGCCTTCGAGAAATTCCCCTCCTCCGATCCCAATTTCGCGGTTCTGACCACGGCGATGAAATCGGTCGGCGAGAGCATGGCGATCGGCCGCACCTTCCACGAGAGCCTTCAGAAGGCGCTGCGCAGCCTCGAAACCGGCCTCGACGGCCTCGACGAGATCGAAATCGAGGGCTTGGGCAAGGGCGACGACAAGAACGCCATCCGCGCCGCGATCGGCACGCCGATGGCGGATCGCATCCTGAAAATCGGGCAGGCGATGCGCCTCGGCTTCTCCAACGAGGAGATCCATGCCTCCTGCAAGGTCGATCCGTGGTTCCTCGACCGCCTGCGCGAAATCGTCGAGATGGAAGCGCGGGTGAAAGCCCACGGCCTGCCGAAGGATGCCAACAATTTCCGCGCGTTGAAGGCGATGGGCTTCTCCGATGCCCGCCTCGCCAGCCTCACCGGACAGGAAGCGTCCGATATCCGCGGCAAGCGTCACGCGCTCGGCGTGCGCCCGGCTTATAAGCGCATCGACACCTGCGCAGCGGAGTTCGCCTCTCCCACCGCCTATATGTACTCGACCTACGCCCCGCCCTTCGCCGGGCAGATCGCGGATGAATCGCGTCCCACGGACAAGAAGAAGGTTGTGATCCTCGGTGGCGGACCGAACCGCATCGGCCAGGGAATCGAGTTCGATTATTGCTGCTGCCATGCCGCCTTCGCGCTGAAGGATGCGGGCTATGAAACGATCATGATCAACTGCAACCCGGAGACGGTCTCGACCGATTACGACACGGCGAACCGCCTCTATTTCGAGCCGCTGACGGCAGAGGATGTGCTCGAGATCATGGACAAGGAGCGTGAGAACGGCACGCTCCACGGCGCGATCGTCCAGTTCGGCGGGCAGACGCCGCTGAAGCTCGCGGCCGCGCTCGAACAGCACAAGGTGCCGATCCTCGGCACCTCGCCGGATGCGATCGACCTCGCGGAAGACCGCGACCGCTTCAAGCGCCTGCTCGACAAGCTCGATCTCAAGCAGCCGAAGAACGGCATCGCCTATTCGGTCGAACAGGCGCGTCTGGTGGCGGCCGATCTCGGCTTCCCCTTCGTCGTCCGCCCCTCCTATGTGCTCGGTGGCCGCGCGATGGCGATCATCCGCGAGCGCGAGGCTTTCGACGATTACCTGCTCGGTACCCTGCCCTCGCTCATCCCCTCGGATGTGAAGACGCGCTACCCCAACGACAAGACCGGGCAGATCAATACCGTGCTCGGCAAGAACCCGCTCCTCTTCGACCGTTATCTCGCCGATGCGATCGAGGTCGATGTCGATTGCCTCTGCGACGGCAAGGATACTTTCGTCGCCGGCATCATGGAGCACATCGAGGAAGCGGGCATCCATTCGGGCGATTCCGCCTGCTCGCTGCCCCCGCGTTCGCTCTCTCCCGAGCTGCTTGCCGAACTCGAGCGCCAGACACGCGAAATGGCGCTTGCGCTGGGCGTCGGCGGCCTGATGAACGTGCAATACGCGATCAAGGACGGCGAGATCTACGTGCTCGAAGTCAATCCACGCGCCTCGCGCACGGTGCCCTTCGTCGCGAAGGTGATCGGCGAACCGATCGCCAAGATCGCAAGCCGCGTGATGGCGGGCGAAAACCTGGCGAGCTTCGGCCTGAAACCGAAACAGCTCAACCATGTCGGCGTGAAGGAAGCCGTATTCCCCTTCGCGCGCTTCCCCGGCGTCGATACCGTGCTGGGGCCGGAAATGCGCTCCACGGGCGAGGTGATCGGGCTCGACCGGGGCTTCGGCACCGCCTTCGCCAAGAGCCAGCTCGGTGGCGGCACCAAGGTTCCCAAGGAGGGGCGCGTCTTCGTCTCGATGCGCGATGCCGACAAGGACCGCATCCTGCCGAGCATCCGTGCGCTGGTGGAGCTTGGCTTCACCATCGTCGCCACCTCGGGCACTCAGCGCTATCTGGCTGATCACGGGATTGAATCCGAGCGGATCAACAAGGTGCTCGAAGGACGCCCGCATATCGTGGATGCAATCAAGAACGGCTCGATCCAGCTCGTCTTCAACACGACCGAGGGAGCACAGGCGCTGGCGGATAGTCGCTCGCTCCGGCGCGCTGCCCTCTTGCACAAGGTTCCATATTATACCACCCTAGCGGGTGCGATCGCCGCAACGGAAGGGATTCGCGCTTATCGCGGCGGTGACCTTGAAGTTCGGGCCTTGCAGGAATACTTCGCCTGAGATTGTCCCCACAACGCGCTTGTGTGGGATAATTCTTGCGCCGGGATCATGACCGGCTTGTTTTCGACATCCCCGCCGGCGGCAACGCTGGGCGGGGTACGCATTTAAGGAGAACGCGCGATGGAACGCATTCCCATGACCGCCAATGGATTCAAGATGCTGGAGGAGGAACTCAAGCATCGCCAGACGGTCGAGCGCCCCCGCATCATTCTCGCCATCCAGGAAGCGCGCGCGCATGGCGATCTCTCGGAAAACGCGGAATATTCCTCCGCCAAGGAAGCGCAATCGCTGAACGAGGGCCGGATCGGCGAACTCGAAAGCCTGATCGGACGCGCCGAGATCATCGAGGTATCCAAGCTCACCGGCTCGACGATCAAGTTCGGCGCCACGGTGAAGCTCGTCGATGACGATACCGAGGAACAGAAGACCTACCAGATCGTTGGGGATGTGGAGGCGGATGTGAAATCGGGCCGCGTCTCCATATCCTCTCCCATCGCCCGCGCGCTGATCGGCAAGAAGGTCGGCGATACGGTCGAGGTCAACACGCCGGGTGGAGGCAAGAGCTATGAGGTCGTGGAGGTTGCGTTCCACTAAGGCAGCCCTCCTCGCGCTGGCGCTGCTGGGCGGCGCCGGCCACGAGGCTGGTGCTGCGCCGCTTCGCCACGTGGTCGTGCGGGCCGATATCCACGGCGCCGGCTGGATGGCGGATGCAGCGCGCCGCCAGCTTCCAGCCCAGCTCAGGCAGGAACTTGAACGCCAGGGCGTGGATCGCTTCCCGGCCGGCTCCCGCCTCTCCTTGCAGGTTACGGAAATCTATCTCGCCGATGAGCCGGGGTTTCGCGAGGGCCCGCTCGGTGCTTCCCTGCGAATGCCCGATGCCATCGAGGGCGAGGTCATCGTTACGGACCGGGCGGGACGTGTTCTGCTGCGCAAGCCGGTCTCGGGCCGCTCGACGCCTTCGCATGGCTGGGCCATGCCCGTGCAGGCGGATGCGGCGCGGCGCATGCTGAACCTTACCGCCGCGCTCGCCTATTGGACCGCGCGCGCGTTGCGCTGAGCGTCAGAGCGGGTCCGCCTCGATCGGCACCAACCCCAGCGCCTTGATCTTGCCAAGCGCCAGCGCCGTGCGCACATTGCGCACATTCGGCGTGCTTGTGAGCTCAGAGACAAAGAGCTGCAGGCTCTGCATGTCCTCGGTAACGCATTTCATCAGGAAATCGATATCGCCCGAGAGCGTCCAGCACTCGCGCACGGTCGGCCATTGCTCGATGCGCGCCTGGAACGCGCCAAGGTCGCTTTCCGCCTGGCTCGCGAGATGAACAAAGGCGAAGCAGACAACCGAATATCCCAGCCTCGGCGCATCGAGAATGGCGCGATAGCCTTCGATGAAGCCGGCTTCCCGCAGGGCGTGGACACGGCGCAGGCAAGGAGGCGGCGTCAGCCCCACGCGACGCGCAAGCTCCACATTGGTCAGCGCGCCATCGGCCTGCAATTCGCCCAGAATCTTCCAGTCAATGGCATCAAGCGTAACCGGACGGCTCATTGGATTTCAGCTCTTGTTCTTGCCGGGGCATGGTTCACTCTCCTCCATGCCGGAGGCAGTGGATTCTGCCACGGATCGAAGAGATAAGCATTGCAATCCCCTAGCTAAATCCGCATCTCACAGCAACCGCAGAAAGCAAGGCTCCTACTTGTCCCGCCCCGTCTTTGCCCCCGAAACGCTCGACGATGCCCGCGCGGCCCTTTCCGGCGCCCATGCCTGGATCGTGACCGACGGCAAAGCCGGCGACCTTGCGCATTGTCGCGGGATCGCCGAGCGGCTGGGGCTTTCAGTCGAATCGCGGATCGTGGCGCCGCGCGCGCCCTTCGTATGGGCCATGCCGCATCTGTGGCGCCTGCCCTGGATCGGGATCGATCCGCGCGAACGTCCGGGACGGCTGAAAGGGGCGCTGGCCGCGCCGCTTCCCGATCTGGTGATTGCCTCAGGCCGCCGGGCCGCCGCCTATCTGCCGGCGATCAAGCGTGCCTCCGGGGGCAAGGTCTTCACCGTCTTCCTGAAGGACCCGAGGACCAGCCCGAAAATCGCTGATTTCATCTGGGTGCCCCACCATGACCGGCTGCGCGGCGAAAATGTGCTGACAACGCTGCTTTCGCCACATCGTTTCTCGCCCGAGCTTCTCCAGCAATCCCGCCTCCTGCCGCCGGAATGGCTGGCACGACTCGCGCATCCGCGGGTCGCTATCCTGCTCGGCGGCGACACGAAAGAGATGCGCTTCACACCGGAAGACCGGGTGAAACTCGCCACCGCGATCACGACGCTCGCAGCCTCCGGTGCGGGGTTGATGGCGACAGCCTCGCGCCGGACCCCGCCGGATCTTGCCCTCGAGATTCGCGAAATCGTCGCGGCGGCAGGCGGGTATTTCTGGAATGAAAGCGGAGAAAATCCCTACCCCGCGTTTCTTGCCAATGCCGATGCCTTTGTCGTCACGGCGGATTCCGTGAACATGGTCGGCGAGGCCGTGGCATCGGGAAAGCCCGTGCATGTTTTCCGCCCGGCGGCGGGATCACAAAAAATCGATGCATTCCTACGCATTCTTGAAGGGGAAGGCGCGGTGCGCGCCTTTTCCGGCCGCGTCGAAAACGATACCTATCCCCCCTTGGACGACACGCCCGCCATCGCCATCGCGCTGGCGCGGCACTATCTCTCATTCCGCCAGAAGCTTCGGAGCCAGACATGACCAGCGAACCGCGCCACGCCAAGATAATCGTGATCGGCTCCGGTCCGGCTGGCTACACGGCGGCGATCTACGCCGCCCGCGCCATGATGAAGCCGATGCTCATTTCGGGCTTCGAGCCGGGTGGGCAATTGATGATCACCACCGATGTCGAGAATTATCCCGGCTTCGCCGAGGCCATCCAGGGCCCCTGGCTCATGGAACAGATGAAGGCGCAGGCGGAGCATGTGGGCACCGAGATGGTCTCCGACCATATCTCGGCGGTCGATCTTTCGCGGCGCCCCTTCACGCTGACGGGTGATGGCGGCGCACGCTATACCTGCGATGCGCTCATTGTCGCAACCGGCGCCAAGGCCAAGTGGCTGGGCATGGCATCCGAGGAGCATTTCAAGGGTTTCGGCGTTTCCGCCTGCGCGACCTGCGACGGGTTCTTCTACCGCAACAAGGAGGTCGTGGTGGTCGGCGGCGGCAATTCAGCCGTCGAGGAGGCGCTGTATCTCGCCAATCTCGCGAGCAAGGTACGGGTGATCCATCGCCGCGACAGCTTCAAGGCCGAGCGTATCCTCCAGGAGCGGCTTTTTGCCCATCCGAAGATCGAAGTGATCTGGGATTCGGCTATCGAGGAGATCTGCGGGACCGAAGGGCCGCGCTCGGTGACGCATCTGCGCGTCAAGAACGTCAAAAGCGGCGTGGTGAGCGAGTTGAAGACCGATGGCGTCTTTGTCGCCATCGGCCACGCGCCGGCTTCCGCGCTTTTCGCCGGCCAGCTCGACATGAAGGAAAACGGCTACCTCAAGGTCACCCCCGGTACGACGCAAACCAACATACCCGGCGTATTCGCCGCCGGCGATGTGGCCGACGATGTCTACCGGCAGGCCGTTACCGCAGCAGGCATGGGGTGCATGGCAGCGCTGGAGGCGGAACGTTTCCTTACCGCTCACGCATCGTAGCGCTTCATGGCGTCATAAGCCCTCCACACTTCTTCCCCTAATCCGACTTGCCTGCGTGGCAGCGAGTCATGCTATGCTGTTTTGGCATAGCGGTAATGAAAAAACGGGCACCCTCGATCGGGGCCGGGGGTGAGAAGTGGATTGGGATCGCGTCAGAGTTTTCCACGCGGCGGCGGAAGCTGGAAGCCTCACGCGGGCCGGTGATATGCTCGGCCTGTCGCAATCCGCCGTGAGCCGGCAGGTTTCCGCTTTGGAAGCGGAACTCGAGGTCCCGCTTTTTCATCGCCATGCGCGCGGGCTCGTGCTCACCGAGCAGGGCGAGATGCTCTACCGGACAGCGCGCGAACTCGTCACGAAACTCGAGCAGACCCGCGCCAGCCTCTCCGACAGCCGCGAGAAGCCCGATGGCGAGCTCAAGATCACCGCGAATGTCGCGCTCGGCGGCATCTGGCTGACGCCGCGCTTGACCGAGTTTCTCGACATGTACCCGGATATCCGGTTGCACGTCATCCTGACAGACGACGAACTCGACCTTGCCATGCGCGAGGCAGACGTTGCGCTGCGCCTGCGCGCGCCGGTTCAGGCGGATCTCATCCGCCGGCGTCTCTTCGCGGTGCATTTCCATGTCTATGCCTCGCCTGATTACCTCAAGCGTTATGGCTCGCCGCGCAATATCGCCGATCTTGACGAGCACCGGCTCGTGGCTTTCGGCGGCGATATCCCCGGCTATCTTTCGGATATCAACTGGCATTGCACGGCCGGGCGCGACAAATCGAGCCCCCGCACCCCCACTCTCGTCGTCAATTCGATTGCGGCCCTGCTCAACGCGGCGACCAGCGGCGCCGGCATCGCGGTGCTGCCGGATTACGTGGTCGATCAATCCTCGCCGCTGATGCAGCTGCTCCAGAGCGAAACCATGCCGCACCTTGACTGCTACCTGGTTTTTCCGGAAACACTTAAGCAGGTTGCGCGCGTGCAGGTATTCCGGGATTTCCTCGTCAGCAAGGCGCAGCGCTGGGTTTATTGAAATTCACGCCGCAACTTGCCGCGGCCCGCCTTCATGAACCTCGAACGAGAAGACGCGCGGCAAGTGGATCTCATCCTTGAGGCTGAGCGGAAAGGTGCGCCAGTACAGCGTCTGCCTGTGCGTGTCGCTGATCTGGATCTCGGTGCGGCCACGCGTTGGCTTGGTCGTCTGGAGCGCCTCGCGCACGACCAGCCCGAAACCGTGATTGAACTTCTCGGCGATGGAATGAAAGCCTGCGCGTAGAAGATCCGCCTTTCTGTCGCGGCCGATAAACCGCAGGAAGGAGGAGTTTAGGCTGATCACGGAGCCATTGTGATCGACGACAACAATGCAGGTGGGCGAGTTCTCGATGAAGCTCTCGAGGAATTCGGTGAGCAGGCGATTGTTCTTGGAGAGCTTTTCCTCAGCAGGCGGTCGCCGGAAAAGGCCGACAAGGCAGCGGTCGCTATCGATCATCTCGACGATGCATGTTGATTCAACCTTGGCTCCGATCTGATCGCGCGCGGCAAAGGGGATGAGCGTCGGTCCGGCATTGCCGTGCTGGACGGCTTCCTCCCAATGTTCCACCAGGGATCGCATTTCCGCCGGCGTCAGCAGCTTGTTGAGTTCGCCAGCGTCAAGCTCAATCAGCTTCATCTTGTCGAAGCGTCGCCCGTACTCCAGCCTCAGCATATTGGTCCTGAGATTGAGCACCCAGCGATTGATGCCGAACAGGCGCTCCATCGCGCCAATCGGATTCGACGATTTCACGCTCACAACGAAATTCATGACCTGCCCTCCGCAATTGCGGTAGGGGCAGCAGAGCAAACGCAACTTAAAATTGTATTTCTGCGATCTTCTAATTCGGGCTCTATCTCACATCCAAAGCTTCTCGCCCGTCAGGCCCGTATAAATCCCGGCTACCTGTTCACCATAGCCGTTGAACATCTGCGTTGGAATCCGTTCGTTGGTCCCCAGCACATTCTCGCTCGCCTGGCTCCAGCGCGGATGCGCGACCTGGGGGTTCACATTGGCCCAGAACCCGTATTCGGCAGGCTGAATGGCCTCCCATAGCCCTTTCGGACGCTTGTCCGTGAGCGTCATCCGCACAATCGACTTGATGGATTTGAACCCGTATTTCCATGGCAGCGCGAGGCGCAACGGCGCGCCGAACTGGTTGGCCAGGGGCTTGCCATAGGCCCCCGTCACCATGAAAGCGAGGTCATGTGCCGCTTCCTCGATGGTAACGGCCTCGATATAGGGCCATGGGTAGAAAGGCGCTCTCTGCCCCGGCGCCATTTTGGGATCGTGGAAGGTCTCGAAGCGCACATAGCGCGCGCCGCCGAGCGGTTTGGCCATGTCGAGCAAGGCGCGCAAAGGAAAGCCCGACCACGGCACAACCATCGACCATGCCTCGACGCAGCGGAAGCGGTAGATCCTTTCCTCACGCGGCATGGCCATGATGAGGTCATCAATACCGATCTGGCGCGGTTGCTCGACCATGCCGTCGATGGTCAGAAGCCAGGGCCGGGTCACAAGCTGCCGGGCCGCAGCGGCTACGGACTTCGTGGTCCCGTATTCATAGAAATTATTATATTCCGAGCTGACGGATTCCCGGGTGATCTCGCGGCCTGCTTCATAAGCGCCATTACGTGCATAGGGGTGAAGCGCATCCGTTTGCACCTTCGAAGCCGCCATGGCCACGCCGGGCGCCAGCAGGCCGCCAGCGAGGCCGGCGCCCAGCGCAAGCGCCTGGCGCCGATCCATGAAGACAGCCTCGGCGGTCACGCGGCTCTCGGCGATTTCCCAACCCTTGCGGCGATGAAACGGCATGCGGCTCTCCTTTATTCACCAAAGGATACCGCCCTGCCGTTTCACCGGGAATTCACGACAACGTGCAGCCGAAAGATCAGGAGGCATTTTCCTCGCGCAGCATCCGCCGCAGAACCTTGCCAACGGTCGATTTGGGCAAGGTCTCGCGGAAATAGATGATCTTCGGCACCTTGTAGGCGGTAAGCTGCGAGCGGCAATGCGCACGCAACGTATCTGCCTCCAGATCCGGGTCCTTCTTCACCACATAGGCTGCGACAGCCTCGACGGATTGTGGGTCCGGCACACCCACCACCGCGACCTCGAGAACACCCGGATGCTGGGCAAGAACCTCTTCCACCTCATTGGGATAAACGTTGAAGCCCGAAACGAGGATCATGTCCTTGAGGCGGTCCACGACCTTGAACGCGCCGTCTGGCAGCATGACGCCGACATCGCCGGTGCGGAAGAAGCCATCCGGGGTCATCACCTTGGCGGTCTCGTCCGGGCGGTTCCAGTAGCCTTTCATCACCTGCGGACCGCGCGCGCATATCTCGCCCGCTTCGCCCATCGGCACCGTTTTTCCCTCACCATCGATGAGCTTCATTTCGGTGGAAGGCAGGGGATAGCCGATATTGCCGGTGAATTCGGTCAGGTCGGTCCGGTTGGCGGAGAGGATCGGCGAAGTCTCGGAAAGGCCGAAACCCTCGACAATCGGGCAGCCGGTCACTGCTTTCCAGTGCTGGGCCACCGCGCTCTGCGTCGCCATGCCGCCCGAGAGGCACAATTTCAGCCGAGAGAAATCGACGCTGCGGATATCCGGGTGATTGGCGAGCGCGTTGTAGAGCGTGTTGACGCCGCTCATCATCGTGAAGCGCGCTTTCTTCAGGATACCGATGAAGCCCGGAATATCGCGCGGGTTGGCGATCAGAAGGCAGGCACCGCCGGCCTTGATAAGATAGAGGCAGCAAACCGTCAGCGCGAAAATGTGATAAAGCGGCAGCGCGGTGACCATCATCTGGCCCTCGCCATCCGGGATCTGCCAGCCGAGCCAGTACCGTGCCTGCTCGACATTGGCGGAGATGTTGCGGTGGCTGAGCGCCGCGCCCTTTGAGACCCCCGTGGTGCCCCCCGTATACTGGAGGAAGGCGATATCCTCGGGCGCGACGCTGACATCACGCAAACCCGCCGAGGCGCCGACCTTGAGAACCTCCGGGAAACGGATCGCATGGGCCAGGGAATAGGCCGGCACCACTTTCTTCACGTGGCGCGCGACAAAGGTGATGATCTTGCCTTTCAGGCCGAGCATATCGCCCGCGGAAACAATGACTACCTTCTTCACATTGGTATGGGGCACCGCTTCCGCCGCGATATGCGCGAAATTCTCGAGCACGAAGAGCACTTCCGCGCCGGAATCATTGAGCTGATAGGTAAGCTCGCGCACCGTGTAGAGCGGATTGACGTTCACCACAGTAAAGCCGCCAAGCAGGATGCCGAACATTGTCGCCGGATAGGCCATGACATTGGGCATCATCACCGCAATGCGGTCACCCTTCCGGTGCCCTTGCGCCTGAAGCCAACCGGTTACGGCACGTGCGCTTTCTCCGATCTCGCGGTAGGTGAGCACCTTCCCGAAGCTTTCGAAGGCGGGCCGCTCGGAAAATTCCTGGAATGCCTGCTGCAGCAGTTCCACAAGCGTCGGCAATCGCTGGACATCGATTTCGTGAGGGACCGCTTCCGGATAATGCGCGAGCCATGGACGCGATTGATCTGCCGTCTTCGCCATAAGTTAACCCTCCCCGACCCCCGTGGGGGTCTATTTTTCTCGGCGTCATCCGCGCCGATTGTTTATATGTAAACAATACAATTCCTACAGGGAGAAGGTAGATTGTCCAGCCTTTCTGGCAAGTCTGTTTTGAAAGAGAACGTTTTCAAACGAAAACGCGCCGCCATGATCAATCCGGCACCCGTTTGCGCCGGAACAGCGCGACCAGCCTGCCGTCGATGACCAGCAGCCCCAGGGCAATGACGGCGAAACCTCCGACCTCCTGCAATCCCAGCCTCTCGCCGAGGAAAACCGTCCCCAGCAGGATCGACCAGCAGGGGATGAGCAGGGTCACGAGCGAGGCATTCGTTGCGCCCGAAAGTGCCAGCAACCGGAAAAACAGGATGTAGGCCGTTGCGGTTGAGACCAGCGCAAGCATGATCAGCGCGAAAAACGAGGCCAGCCCAGGCAGCGGCGCGGCGAACGGATTGTCGACCACGATCGCGACCGGCAGAATGATAAGCGCGCCGACGCTCAACTGCCCCGCAGCAAGGGCGATCGGATTGGCACCGGGGGGCATGAGACGGCGCCCGACCATGTTGGAGAGCGCATAGGAAAGAGCCGCCGCGATGCACGCGAGAAAGCCGATCCATTCTCCCGCGCCACCGAAGGCGCGCTCGGCGGAAAGCACCACAACGCCGGCAAATCCCAACAAGACACCGATGACGCGCCGTCCGGTCAGCGGCTCGCCCGCGATCAGGAAATGCGCGAGCAGCATCGTGAAGATCGGGACGGTTGCATTGAGGATGGAAGCCAGCCCGCTCGGAATGAGAGTCTGGCCATAGGCAATGAGGGAAAAGGGCAAGGCGCCGTTGAGGAGCGCCATACCCAGATAACCAAGCACAGATCGAGTATCCATCGGGATGGTGATACCCGAAACCCGAATCACGAGATGAAGCGCAAGCGCGCCGAATGTCAGCCGGAACGCCACGATCGTGAAGACCGGGACCTCCTTCAGCGCGATGCCGTTGAACAGGAAGGAGCCGCCCCAAAGCACGGACAGGACAAGCAGCATCGACCATTCCGCGCCCGTCATGGAACGCGCGGAAGCTTGCGCCACAACGGGCGCATCATCAGATTTGGACATGAATCACTCGGAATTCAGAAAGTTGGCGCGAGTGTCGCACGTCAACCGGCGGCATACCACCTGAAATCAGCGCTGGGCGAAGCGGAAGCGAAAACCGCATTGCCACCAGTTGCGCGGCTCACCGATGTCGATATGCACCGATTTCGTGTGGCAATAAGTCCCAACGCCGCCCGCACCGGGAAGCGCGCGCAGATATTTCGCCAGCCGCGCGCGCTCGATGCCGGGGATGAAGAAATCCGCGGCCATGCATTTGCGGTGATACGAGCCACGCCGGCCACGATCGCGCTGTCCCGAGGTGATTACCGGCGTGCCCCCGAAATGCTCGCCCGCAACGCGCACCAGCTTGAGCAGTTCGGGCTGGAGGCAGGCGATATCCACCGAATCGGTCTGCTTCTCGACAAGCATGGGCTCCGGGGCCTTCTCTTCCTCCGCTTCGATCTCCTCGGTGGTCGAGGGCATGGCGGTGGAAGGCAGCGAGACCAGCCTGTGATCAGGCTCGTTCACCAGCGGCGCATTGGCCGAGGGCGCGCCGAAAAAGGTGAAGAAGGACGGCGCGGCAGGCCGCTTGGGTTCCGGCTGCGGCGGGGGTTCAGGAGAAGGCTCAGCCGCTTCCGGCTCCTCCGTCTCCGGGCGTCGGGGCGGGAGGGGCGCGTTAACCGCGCTCATCTGCGGGGGCTGCGTCCCCGCGGGCGGCGCGGCAACAGCTGCCGCGCCGTTGCCCATCCACGGCCGCTGCGGCGGCAGCGGAGCCGTGATCAGCTTGAGGCGTTCGGCGGAAGTCGCACCGTTTTCCGGCGGCACATTTGCGCTTTCCGGCTCGTCATCGACAACCGGCGGCAGCACGGGTGCGATCCGCATCGGATTGTCGCTGCCTTGCGCCAGGACGTTTCCACCTCCCGGCAACAATAGGAGAAGCGACAGCAGCAACGGGCGAAGCAAGGTCATCGCGATGTCCTGATCCGCCCGTCAGCCGTTCACGCGATCGCAGCGCAGAAGCGCTGGATACGACGGCATGCTTCCTCGAGCTTGTCGTTGGAGGTCGCGTAGGAAATGCGCAGGTTCGGGCCGAGACCGAATGCCGAGCCGTGAACCGTGGCCACGCCCTCGCTCGCGAGCAGTTCCATCACAAAATCCTCGTCGGTTTCGATCAGCTTGCCCGAGGGGGCCTTCTTGCCGATCAATGCCGCGCAGGAGGGATAGACGTAAAACGCGCCTTCCGGCTTGGGGCAGGCGAGCCCGTTCGCCTGATTGAGCATCGAGACCACGAGATCACGACGTTCCTCGAAGGCCTTTCGCGCCATCGGGATGAAATCCTGCGGGCCGTTCAGCGCCTCGACCGCCGCCCATTGCGCGATGGTGGAGGCACCGGAGGTCTGCTGACCCTGCACGAGATCCATCGCCTTGATGAGCTTGTCAGGGCCGGCGGCATAGCCGATCCGCCAGCCGGTCATCGCATATGCCTTGGAAACGCCGTTGACGGTGAGCGTGCGCTCGAACAGGCCAGGCTCGACCTCGGCCGGAGTCGTATAGACGAAATCACCGAAGACGAGATGCTCATACATGTCGTCGGTCATCACCCAGACATGCGGGTGGCGCATCAGCACATCCGTCAGCGCCTTCAGTTCCGCGCGGGAATAGGCCGCACCGGACGGATTCGAGGGCGAGTTGAACAGAACCCATTTGGTCTTGGGCGTGATCGCGCGCTCGAGTTCGGCGGCGGTCAACTTGAAATTGTTCTCGATGCGCGTCATCGCAATCACCGGCACACCGCCGAAAATCGCGATCATTTCCGGGTAGGAAACCCAGTAAGGCGCCGGAACGATCACTTCGTCACCCGGATTGATCGTCGCCATGAAGGCGTTGAAGAGAACCTGCTTGCCACCCGTGCCGACAATCGTCTGGCTGGGCTTGTAGTCAAGATTGTTCTCGCGCTTGAATTTCGCGGCAATCGCCTCGCGCAAGGGCTGGATGCCCGAAACCGGGGGGTATTTCGTCTCCCCGCGGCGGATCGCGGCAATAGCGGCTTCCTTGATATTCTCGGGCGTATCAAAATCCGGCTCGCCCACCGAGAGTGAGATCACGTCCTTGCCCTGGCTGCGAAGATCACGCGCCATCTGCGTTATCGCGATGGTCGCGGAAGTTTTTACGCGGCTGAGCGAGTCGGCGAGGAAGGCCATGAGCGAATTCTCCGTTCCGGGTGTCGCCGGAACAATTTTGCACCGGCCGGCCCCTGGCACTCGCCATCGGGGCCGGACCGCTTTATGTCTCTTGGCGCAAGCCTTCAAGACAAAACCCGCCTTCGACAAAAAACGGGGCGAAAAGACGGCAGCACCGCGAAAAATGCGCTAGCCTGCCGACAACGTTTGGACGAACCCTCGGAGGGGTCATGACGAAAAGACCACAGCTTGATCGCCGCCATTTCCTTGCTGCCGTCGGCGGCGCGCTTGTCCTGCCCGGCATCGGCCGCGCGCAGGGCGCGTTCCCGAACAAGCCGATTACCATCGTGGTTCCCTATCCTGCCGGCGGCCCCACGGATGCGATTGCACGCATCGTCGGGCAAGCCATCGAGGAAAGCGTCAAGCAGAAGGTCATCGTCGAGAACAAGGCCGGCGCTTCCGGCGCCATCGGCACACGTGCCGTCGCGCAAGCCGAGCCGGACGGTTACACGATCGTCTTCGGCAACAACCAGACGCATGGCAACAACATGTTCCTGCTCAAGGAGCCGGGCTATGACGCGATCAAGGATTTCGCGCCGCTCGCCGGTGTCGGCGCCTTCCCCCATGCGCTGGTGGTCAAGAACGATCTGCCCGCAAAAACCCTGCCTGAATTGATCGCGCTTGCGAAGAAGGAGCCGGGCAAGCTCAATTACGGCTCGACAGGGCCGGGATCGGGGTCCCATCTCTCGATGGAGCTTCTGATGAAGCGCACCGGGATTTCGATGCAGCATATTCCCTACAAGGGCGCCGCGCCGCTGGTGACCGACATTATCGGCAACCGGATCGATGTCTCGCTTTCGACCCTCCCCAGCGTGCTCAAGCAGATCGAGGCCGGGCAGATGCGCTGCCTCGGCATCGCCAGCGCCGAGCGCGTCGCGCAGCTCAAGAGCGCGCCGACCTTCCGCGAGCAAGGCATCACGGGTGCCGATGCGGAATCCTGGGCGGCCTTCTTCGCGCCGGTCAAGGTTCCCGCCCCCATTCTCGCCACGCTTTCGAAAGAAGTTATCGCCGCGCTGAAGTCGGCCCCGGTCGCGGAGAAGATCAACGCGCTGGGTTTCGCGCTCAACATACGCGAACCCGCGGCTTTCGCGCCCTATCTCAAGCAGGAGATCGATACATGGGCGGAGATCATCAAGGCTGTCGGCATCCAGCCGGAATAAACGCGCGCAAGGCGGGGCTGGCGCTGGCGGTTTTCCTTGCCGCGCCTGCCCTCGCCCAACCCAAGGACGAACCGCGCGTCGAAGTGGTGGCGAAGGGTCTCTCCAATCCCTGGGGCCTCGCCTTCCTGCCCGACGGACGGGCCCTGGTCACCGAAAGGCCGGGCCGCCTGAGGATCGTCAATCTCAGGACAGGCACTTCATCCGGCCCGATCGAGGGTGTGCCGAAGGTTTCGGCGCAGGGCCAGGGCGGATTGCTTGGCCTCGCGCTCGCGCCCGATTTCGCGACAAGCCGGGAGGTTTTCCTGTGCTTCTCCGAGGCGCGTGAGGGCGGCAGCGGCAGCTCCGTCTTTCGCGGCCGGCTCGCCCCCGGTGGAACCTCCCTCGAAGACGGACAGGTGATCTTCCGGCAAATGCCCGCGGGCAACACGACCCGCCATTTCGGGTGCCGGCTTGTGTTCGGGCGCGATGGTACGTTGTTCGTCACCCTTGGCGATCGTGGAAACATGTCCGATGCCGCGCAGAAACTCGACGGCCATATCGGCAAGGTGATCCGCATCCGGCGCGATGGATCCGTGCCACCGGACAATCCCTTCGTCGGGCGGGCGGAGGCGAAACCGGAAATCTGGTCCTACGGGCACCGCAACATTCAGGGCGCGACCTTGCAACCCGAGACCGGCGCATTGTTCACCGTGGAGCACGGCGCACGCGGTGGCGACGAGATCAACCGCCCGGAAGCCGGCAAGAATTACGGCTGGCCGGTGATCACCTATGGCATCGACTATTCCGGCGCGAAAATCGGCATCGGGCCCCACAAGGAAGGGATGGAACAGCCGCTATTCTATTGGGACCCCTCGATCGCCCCTTCCGGCGCCACCTTTTATCGCGGCGACAAATTCCCAAGCTGGCGTGGCTCGCTGCTGGTCGGCGCCCTCGCCGGCTCCCTGCTCGCGCGGATCGAGTTCCGCGATGGCAAGGTCACTGGCGAGACGCGCTACCTTGAAAGCCTCGGCGAGCGTATCCGGGATGTCGTGGAAGGGCCGGATGGATATCCGTATCTGCTCACCGATTCCCCGAACGGGCAATTGCTCCGCCTCGTCCCGAAAGGGTGAGCTATCCGTGCCGGATCTTCATCGCCAGCGTGATGAGGATCGTCACCAGCGTCACGATATTGGCGCCGATCAGCGGCCATGACGTGATCAGGATGCCGTAGACGAGCCACAGGGCGATTCCGATCGCCAGCAGCACATACATGGCCAGCGAGATCGAAGCCGTATCACGCGTGCGGATCGCTTTGACCGCCTGTGGAATGTAACCAAGGGTGGTGATGGTCGCGGCGAGGCCGCCGATGATTTCAACGAGATATTGGGGCATGGCCTTCGATAGCCCGCCGCCCTGCCGAGGCACAAGCCTGATGGATGAAATTCATCAAACATACGACAGAAACCGGGGTGGGAATATCCAAAGGACAGCCCTCAAATTCAGCAACAAAAGAATAAATTCCGATTACATTCTGAAATTTCTGTTATTTAGGAACATTTAAGCCAAAAGAGGGAAAACAGGTTACCACACGCAAGGCGAGAGCGCGTCCATGCAGAAGCTGACCATTCGCCAGTATCTTGCCCTTCTCCTGATGGTCCCTGTCCTGTCAGCAACCCTCTCGCTTGCACAACTTGCACCAGGGGCCATGCGCCAGATGGGCCAGGCCTCGTTGCTGGAACTCGGCATCCGCGTCGCCGAAGGTTCGGCTGCCCTGATGCGCGATCTCCAGACCGAACGCGCCGCGGCGGCGAGTTTGCTGACGGCAACGGAAGGGCGTTCCAAACATCGCAACCGGTTCGTGGAAGTGCAGGACGTTTCCGACAAGGCGCTGGAAGCCTTCTCCGCCCTGCTGGCCGATGCGCGCCAGGACAGCCGCCTCGAAAAGGGCTCCGAGCGCCTGCTTTCCGCCAAAACACGGATCATCGACGACCTCAAGACCATCCGGGAAAAGGTATTCGGGTCCTCCACCGATATGGGGAACATGCTTTCCGCTTATGGCGGGATCATCGACGAGCTTGTCGCAGGAACCTCGGCGCTGAGCGCGGGAACGGCGAACGAGGATATCCTGCGCATCCGCCAGGCTTTCGATACGCTGCTGATCACCAACGATCTGCTGGGTATCGAACGCGCCGTCGGCGCCGCGCTGATCAACGAGGACGGGTTCGACGACGCGCTCAAGGAGCGCATCTATGTCGCCACCCAGCTGCATGACCGTTACTTCGCCCAGTTCCAGGGGAGAGCGGATGAATTCGTGCTCTCGCTCATAGCAAAAGCGCTTTCGCCCGAGGCTTCCGAAACCTACCTCCAGAAGCGGCGCGATCTGGTCGAGGCCGTGCGCGCCGGCACCAAGATCGACATTCCCTCGGAGGATTGGTGGGCGCTGACCGGCAAACGCGGCGAGGCCTATCAATCCATGCTCTCCGACACCTTCGCCAAGCTGAGCGCCTTGGGCGCGCAGGAAGGAATCGCAGCCCGCAACGAGATGATCCGTTCCTTCATCTTCCAGATTCTCGCCGTGCTGGCCGGGTTGGGCCTGACGATCATGGTCGGGATGAGCCTTTCCCGCCCGATCCGGCGGGCCTCCGATGCGCTCGAGCGCTCGATGCGCGGGGAAGCGGATGTCATTCCGCCGCCGCAAATGTCGGAGAGGAGCGAAATCGGACGCATCTCGAATGCGGTCGGCCGCTTCATCGAGGCGACGCGGGAACGCCAGCGCCTCGTCGAGGAGCGCGAGGCCGCGAATGCCGCGTTGGGTGAAACACGCCAGCGCGTGCTGATGCAAATGGAGCAGGAGTTCAACAGCGCCGCCGGCGCCGCGACGGGCACGCTCCAGATGGCTGCGGCGACGCTCAATGAGAAATCCGTCGCGATGCTCTCCACGATGAATGCTGTAAGGCAGGCGCAGGATGAAGCGCATGGCGCCTCGCAGCAATCGCGCGCCGTGATGGACGATGTGGCCCGTCTTTCGAGCGAGCTTTCCCGCTCGATCGTGGAAATCGCCGAGCAATCCAACCGCACCGCCAAGCTGGCACAGGAAGTTCTCGGACGTGCCGAGCATTCGCGCGAATCAGCCACCCGGTTCGAGGAAGTGGCGAATGCCATCGGCGAAATCATCGGGTTGATCAACGCCATCGCCTCGCAGACCAATCTCCTGGCACTCAACGCCACGATCGAAGCCGCACGCGCGGGCGAGGCCGGCAAGGGTTTCGCGGTGGTCGCGGGCGAGGTCAAGGGGCTCGCCGCCCGCACGGTGGAAGCGACCCGCACCATCGAATCCCGAATCGACGAGCTGAAGATCATCGCGCGCAGGGCAGCGGAGGAATCGACCCATCTCTCCGATGATGTCGGCAACATCCAGGGGCTCAATGCGGGGATCGCCGCCGCCGTTCACCAGCAGCACGCGACGAGCGAAGGCTTCGGCGATTCCATCCGCCAGCTTATGGATGCCGTCCGTGCGGTCGGCGAGCAGGTCAACACCATCGCCGCGCTCGGTTCCGACGCCCATGCTTCCGCGCAATCCGTGCAGGAAGTTGCGGATGAGATGGAGCGCACCACCACGACCCTCGTCGAGACCTTGCCGCGCATCATTGCCGAAACCAGCCAGCGCATCGCCGCCTCCTGACATTTCCTGTCAGGCGGAGTAGTGGCAAGGCTCTTGCCGCAATCCCCATCGCACGCCATCTTGGGGACATGGCCAAAGCTCCCCGTTCCTCTTCCGGCAAGGCATCGAAGCCGGCGCTCCAGCCGCTCGATCCGCATCTGGCGCAATTGCTCAATCCCGCCTTGCCGCAGGCATCCGGGAAAGCCGGCGCGAGGACGGGCTTCGCCGAGGCGCCACAGGCTTCCTTCGATTCCAGCCCTGTCTCCGGCGTTGATCCCGCCCTCGCGAAGGCCCTCGGCCTGCCGCAGGACGAGAACCCGGCCTCGCGCCGGCGCTCAACCGCGAGCGAGCCGAGCGCCTATGCGGATATTGCCGGCGCAAAACCCCGGCGGGTGATGCAAGGCAATGTCGTCCACACTATTTCCGTGCCATCCCTGCCGGATGAGATGCGGATGGGCGGCGGGCTCGACGGCTTGTCGGAGGCCGATACCGTTTCCTCCCTCGGCGTCGCGGCAACCGCCGATGCGCTCAAGGCGCTGCTCGAAAGCGGCAATCCGCTCTTCAAGGACGAGAAGCTCTGGGTGCCGCACAGACCGGAACGGCCGGCCAAATCGGAGGGCGGTCTCCACTTCGTCATGAAAGCACCTTTCGAGCCCAAGGGCGACCAGCCGACCGCGATCGCAGAGCTGGTCGCCGGCGTGCAGGCCCGCGAACGCGATCAGGTCCTGCTGGGCGTCACGGGCTCCGGCAAGACCTTCACCATGGGCAAGGTCATCGAGCAGACCCAGCGCCCGGCCCTCGTTCTCGCGCCGAACAAGACGCTGGCGGCCCAGCTTTATTCCGAGTTCAAGAGCTTCTTTCCCGACAATGCTGTCGAGTATTTTGTCTCCTATTACGATTATTACCAGCCCGAAGCCTATGTACCGCGCACGGACACCTATATCGCCAAGGAATCGACGATCAACGAGGAGATCGACCGCATGCGGCACGCGGCGACGCGCGCGCTGCTCGAACGCGACGATGTGATCATCGTCGCCTCCGTCTCCTGTATCTACGGCATCGGCTCGGTGGAAACCTACACCGCGATGAGTTTCGCGGTGGAAGTGGGCGAGCGGGTCGAGCAACGCCAGCTGATCGCGGATCTGGTTGCGTTGCAATACCGGCGCACCAATGCCGATTTCGCGCGCGGAACCTTCCGCGTGCGCGGCGATGTGATCGAATTGTTCCCGGCGCATCTGGAGGACAGGGCGTGGCGCATCGGCCTTTTCGGCGACGAGGTCGAGAGCATCGCGGAATTCGATCCGCTGACCGGCCACAAGAATGCCGATCTGAAATTCGTGAAGGTCTATGCGAATTCGCATTATGTCACGCCGCGCCCGACGCTCGATCAGGCGATCCGGGGAATCAAGGAAGAGCTGAAGGAGCGCCTCGGCCAGCTCAATGCGCAGAACCGTTACATCGAGGCGCAGCGGCTGGAGCAGCGCACGCAATTCGATCTCGAGATGTTGCAGGCGACCGGCGTCTGCGCCGGCATCGAGAATTACTCGCGCTATCTCACCGGCCGCAAGCCGGGTGAACCGCCACCGACCCTGTTCGAATACCTTCCCGACAACGCGCTGGTCTTCACCGACGAGTGCCATGTCACCGTGCCGCAGATCGGCGCCATGTACAAAGGGGACTTCCGGCGCAAGGCAACGCTCGCGGAATATGGCTTCCGCCTGCCTTCCTGCATGGATAACCGACCGCTGCGCTTCGAGGAATGGGAGGCGATGCGCCCGCAGACCGTGCATGTCTCGGCAACGCCGGGGAAATGGGAAATGGAACGCACCGGCGGCATCTTCGCCGAACAGGTGATCCGCCCCACCGGCCTGACCGACCCCGAAGTGATCATCCGCCCGGCCCGCTCGCAGGTGGACGATCTTCTCGGCGAGGTGCGCGATGTCGCGAAAGCCGGCTACCGCACGCTCGTCACCGTGCTGACCAAGCGCATGGCGGAGGACCTTACGGAATATCTTCACGAGCATGGCGTGCGCGTGCGCTACATGCATTCGGATATCGATACGCTTGAACGCATCGAGATCATCCGCGACCTGCGCCTCGGCACGTTCGACGTGCTGGTCGGCATCAACCTGCTGCGCGAGGGGCTCGACATCCCGGAATGCGCGCTGGTCGCGATCCTCGACGCCGACAAGGAAGGCTTCCTGCGCTCGGAGACCTCGCTGGTGCAGACCATCGGCCGCGCGGCCCGCAATGTCGATGGCAAGGTCATCCTCTACGCCGATCACATGACCGGCTCGATGGAGCGCGCCATCGCCGAGACCAATCGCCGCCGCGAGAAACAGGCGCGCTACAACGCCGAGAACGGCATCACACCACAAAGCGTGAAGCGCAATATCGAAGACATCATAAACTCGCCCTATGAACGCGACCGCGTGACAGTGGACAAGGGTGTCGCCGACGAAGCCGTCTCGATCGGCCACAATTTCGAGGCCGTGATCGCCGATCTCGAGAAGCGGATGCGCGCCGCTGCCGCCGATCTCGAATTCGAAACCGCCGGCCGTCTGCGCGACGAGATCAAGCGCCTGAGGGGAACGGAACTCGCGGTCTACGAGGATCCTTCCGCCCGTCAGGGCAAGCTGACGGCAAAGGCCGGCAAGGCCGGTGCCTCGCATTACGGCAGCGCGGCCAATCTGCCCCCCTCGCGCGCCGCGAAACCTTCGCTGGATGCGATGGGGCCGGGAACAGACCGCGAAGTGCCTCTTTCGGGTACGCCGCGCCCCAAAGGCGGCGGAAAGCCGCGCCGGCGCTGAGATCAGTAAGCTTCGCTGAGCCTGCGCACACGCTCGGCGAGCTTCGCCCTCTCGGCTTCGAGAACGCGGATCTTCTCGACCTCGCTGATGGATTTCGCTTCGCGACGGTTCCCGAAAGCAACCGCGACATGGTTGTCGGCACGCCGTACGATGCGGGCGGGAGCGCGAAGATCGTGGTGCGGGATATCCAGCTCGAAGGCATCGGGTAGCCACATCGGATTCTCGATATCGAGCCGCGCACCACCTTCCGACAGATTGCGCACCGTGCAGGAAAACGTCGCATTGCATTGGGAAACACGGATGGTGGCGCCGATAAGCGTGCGGCGACGGGCCGCCTGGCGGCGTTCGGCAGTCATTCCGGTCATGAACAATCTCCGTGGCAATACGGATTTTACTGAGCCTCGTCACGCCCGGCGAGGCAAGCATAGCGTTAAGATAGCGTTAATAACCGTCCCTCACCGGCGCAGATAGGCGAGTGTGATGCGAGGGCATCTTTAGCGGAGTTATTCAACTCAGGGTTTTATTTTTTCTTCGTGAAGTTGTGGTCTCGTGGAAGCTCAGGCGCAGGATCACACCCTTGAGCAGCAAAGCACCGAGATTGTTACTCGTTCACGGCCATGATTGCCCCCGGCTGGACATCCGCCAGACCCTGTCCCAGCGTTACTTCTTCGTGGAATGCGCGCTGACAGACCTGCCCTCGTATTCCTGGCCGGAACCTCTGGACATCGTCCTTGATGCACCCATCGACACGATCGAGGATTTCCAGCGTGTTCAGGCTGCATTGCGCAGAAGGCCAAAGCACGAGCCCGGAATTGCCTTCATCATCGAGCGTCAGGAACGCGCGCTTGTCCTGCGTGCACATGCGCTCGGTGCCGAGACAGTAATCGCCCGTCCTCTGGGTGCCCGCGCCTTGTTCTCCAGCATCGACCTTCTTCTCAATCGTGCGCGCTCGAAAATGTGGTCGGAGAGATTTGGACCGGAAGCCGAGGGATTGTTGGCCGGAACCGAGGTGCTCGATACGCTCTTCGAATTCGCGGCCAACGGAACGCGCCTCACCCAACGCGAGTTGTATTCGCGCGGCGATACCGTGATCGAAACATTGGGCGAAACCGGGCTTGGCCGCTGGGTCGAGGCGGTGAAGGCGCATCACAGCCGCACCTATCGCCATTCATTGCTGGTCACCGGGATCGCGGTGGGGTTTGGCCAGCTTCTCGGCATGCGGCAGGATGATCTCCAGCGCCTTGCGATCGGCGGGCTGATGCATGATATCGGCAAGGCGACGATCCCCGCGGAATTGCTCGAGAAAGCCGGTCCGCTCTCGGAAGAGGAAGCCATGATCGTGCGTGAACACCCCAGCCTCGGGCGCGGAATCCTGTCGCGCCAGGGCGGCTTCGCACCGGAAATGATCGATGTCGTGGCGCATCACCATGAAATGCTCGATGGATCTGGCTATCCTGATGCCCTGTCCGGCAACCAGATCCGCGACCTCGTGCGCATCGTGACCATCTCGGACATCTTTGCGGCACTCATCGAAGAGCGCTCTTACAAGACCGCAATCGCCAATGAGGATGCCTATGCGATGCTCGACGGGATGAAGGGCAAGCTGGATATGTCGCTGGTTCGAGCTTTCCGCCCCATCGCCCTGGAAACCAAGCTCGCTGCCTGAGAGGCTCGCTCTCACGCAGCCTGCCTGCCGTCAATCGCTTGTCTTGACGATTTCCGCCGTCACCGGGTGGATGATCAGATCATGTGAGCGCCCGCTATTGTCCTTCACCACCACGGCGTAGCAACGGTCATCCGCCATGCGGAGCTGGACAAGCGTGAAGCCGAGTTCGCCCAAGCGCAACTTGACCTCCGTCTGGGAGAGCCAGGCCGTTCGCGGAACTGCTGCGCAGAACGGATTGAACGAAATTTCGCGCGAAGATTGCGCCAAAACAGGAGGAATGCCCGTGCAGGCAAGAATGCAAGCGGCGATAATCCGTCCGGACAAGGCCGACATGATCGAACTCCCCTAGAAAACTCAACCTTAAGTTGTTTTTCCTAACAAAAGCCCAACGAATTCCAACGCCTCTGACATAGCCATGTCTTGGTTTGACAGCTCTGCGGGAGAGGAGGAAAGTGCAGGCAGGTTCTTCGGAATGCGAGGTCGCCATGCCTGCGCGCGCGCCCCTTGTCCTTGCGCCCATCTTGCGCCGGAATAGCGCATGGTTTTCCGGCTTCGCCCTTGCGATCGCGATCGTGGAACTGGCCGGCGCCCAGCCCTCTTCCTCGTCACAGGATAATTCCGGGCCGGCAACAACCTTGCCGGATTGCTATTGCCGCGCGAATGGCAGGATCTACGGCATGGGCGCGGAGATCTGCCTCGCGGTGTCGGGGCAAGCCAGCTTATTCCGCTGCGAGATGGATCAGAACGTCACCAGCTGGAAGCGGCTGGATCGCACCTGTCCACAGAGCTGAGGAAACAACCGAAAACTGCGGGGACCGCGACAATCAACTCGCCGGAACTTGTCCAGAAAAAGAGTTATTCCCGTTGGCTACGCCATCTAAAGGATGGATCACACCAGCCCGAAAATGATCGCGATCAGCAGGCCCAGCGAGGCGACGAAGGCCAGAACATCAAGGCGTAGGGCAGCGCTCATGTCGGTTTCCTCCCGCTCGGAGACAATGGAAGGCTAACCGAAATTAAGAATTTGGCAATCCTTCCGAGTCAATTCCTTGCGGAAGGGTTAATCGCAACCGAGTGGTCCTGTGCCAATCCGGCACAGATCTTCCCCGGCTCAGGATGCGGCAATTCTCGCCTCCAGCCATGCCGCAGCGGCGAGCGCGCGCCGATCCTCCCCGAAACGGCCGAGAACCTGAATTCCGACCGGCAAACCCTTGGGACCGCGAAGCACCGGCACGTTGATGGCCGGAAGGCCGAGCAATGTGGGAAGGCGGTTGAACTGCCCGCCCTCCGTCTGCGGGAAAGGCGGCGCTTCGCCCGGTGCCGAGAAAGTCAGCAGCGCGTCGACGCCCTCGAAAACCGCGCGAGAAACCTTGCGGGCGTGGTTGGCGTCGCGCCGTGCGAGATCGTATTCCTCGGCGGAAATCGCCCTGCCGCGCGCAA
The DNA here is from genome assembly GCA_020161575.1 of Pseudomonadota bacterium. Lineage (GTDB taxonomy): Bacteria > Pseudomonadota > Alphaproteobacteria > Rhizobiales > Beijerinckiaceae > Rhabdaerophilum. Next base: position 252,604 of record JAIUNR010000001.1, on the reverse strand, counting down.
GGGCGTCACGCAGGACGGGCGAGAGCTTTTCGCCGTGATGCACCGCTTCGTATGCCAGTGAATCCGCGCCTTCCGCCAGGATGATCACGCGATGCGCGGCCGCGCCGGCGTGCCATTCCGGCGGGGAGGCGATATCACGAAGAACAGCGCCGCCATCCTGCGCGGCACGGGCCGCAAAAACAAGCGCCGCCTCGCCCGCTTCCTGCGCCGGGCCGAGGAATTCCTGGCGCAGGATACCAAAGCTCGGTGTCCCGAAATCACCGCCATCGACACGCATCGGGCGCCGGGAAAGGATTTCCATCGCATAGGCGATATCGACCACCCGGGCGCCGAACACGCCCAGCGTATCGAGCAGCGGCGAGAATGGCTTGATCCCCTGCATGGGCAGAAGCCGGTAGGAGGGTTTGATCGCGGCAACGCCGCAATAGCTCGCGGGGCGGATCGTCGAGCTGCCTGTCTGCGTGCCCAGCGCCAGCGGCACCATGCCGGCTGCGACAGCCGCCGCCGATCCGGCGGATGAAATTCCCGGCGAATATGCAAGGTCATGCGGGTTTCGTGTCGGCGGATGCGCGGTATAGGCGAATTCCGCCGTTGCGCTCTTGCCGATTACGATGCCCTGCGCCTCTCGCAAACGCATCACGATCGCAGCATCCGCCTTGGGTCTGTGGCGCGCATAGATCGGCGAGCCGTGGGCGGTGGGCATATCGGCTGTATCGATAATATCCTTGACCGCGACCGGCAGGCCGAAAAACCCATCATCGCCCCCCCGTCGATCTGCGGCGATCCTCGCGGCATCAAGATCGAGATGGGCAAAGGCCTTCACCTCGCCCTCGCGCGCGGCGATAGCCTCCGCGGCGAGCGTCATCACTGTCGAAGGGGTGATATCGCCGGCATCGATCGCTTCGGCGAGGTCGAGCAGGCGCATCATGCGCGCGGACCATCGAGCTTGGCGAGAATATAGGCCGTGCCCTTGCGGGCGAAGGGCGCGGCGATCAGCGCCGCGAGATAGGCCAGCGGCCAGGCGACGACGAAAGCCTTTAACCATCTCCAGACAAAATCCGGGACCAGGCCAAGATTGAGCCAGGTGATCACGCAGGTCATCATGAAGGCCATCATCCCGGAAAGCAGCGCGGGAAAGATGTATTTGGCCTTGCCTTCCATATGTCGGCTCCTTCGGAAGAGGCGGTTCGGAGGAATGTTAACCCGATCGTAACCGTCCTCCTTAGCGAAAGGTTACTGAAATCGAGTCAATTTTCGCGCATGTTGCGTTTTGATCATGCCCCCAGATCGGTCCACGCGATCTCCCGCCTCGCGCTTGCCGCCCTCGGCATCGGCGTGTTCCTGAGCGGTTGCGGGTTCATCCGCTATGAAACGCGCGAGCCCTGGCGCGCCGAGGCCGAATTGGCCTGCATGAAATCGGGGATCGTGAAACAGAGCCAGTTCATCCGCCAGACCAAGCCGATCGACGGCCCCGGCCCCTGCGGCACCGATCTTCCGCTCAAGGTCGGCGCTTTCGAGAACGACACCCAATATGCCCTCGCCATGGTCGCGAGCGCCGGTCCTGTCCCGGAAGGTTTCTCGCAGGGGCTGCTGGAGATGACCGTGCTCAAGCCCGAGGCGACACTGGGCTGCCCGATGGTCGCATGGACCGACGACTGGATCGCCGGCAATGTCCAGCCGGCGGCCCTCGCATGGTTCGGGCAGGGCGTGAAGGAAATCCGCACCGGCGGCTCCTACGCCTGCCGCCGCCGCAATCACATGGCGAATGCCCGCCTCTCCGAACACGCTTTCGGCAACGCGATCGACGTGATGTCGTTCGTCCTCAATGATGGCAACGTGGTCACCGTGAAGGGCGGATGGCGCGGCACGGAGCAGGAGCAGGGCTTCCTGCGCGATGTGTTCCACGGTGCGTGCCAGCGCTTCCGCACCGTGCTCGGCCCGGGATCCGACGCGCTCCACTACGACCATTTCCATCTCGACCTCGCGCATCACGATGCGCAGGGAAAGCGGCGCTATTGCAAGCCCCAGGTCGCGGCGCCGCAGCGTCCCGCGCCGGGCAACTTCGCACCGTTCCACAATCCCGGCCCGAACAACGCCTATGCGTATAACCCTCTCCCCGCGCCGCCGACGCAGCTGCAAGCCTCGGGGGGGCCGGTCTACAACCGTCCGCCCGCCATGCTCCAGCCCATGCGCCCCCCCGCCCCCGCGATGAACGCGCCCGAAGCCCGGCAGGACAACGAGGTCGAGCCCGATTTCGATCCCGCCCAGTTCGATATCGTGACCGGCTCCATCCCCGAATTGCCACGCGGACGCAGGCTTGAAGCCGGCGCGCCGGGCGATCCACGCCAGCCGCTCCCGCCGGTATCCGGCGCGATGGAGCCGACGCCCCGCCCCCAGCCGAAGCGCAGCGCCGCCCCGGCGCCGAGGCGCACGCCCTTTGATCCTCCGGCCGGGAAATAAGCGTGGAGAAGGCTTTTCACGCTTGACCCCCGCCCCCTCACGCGCGACATCTCGCGCTGTCTTTTTTCGGGAGCGGATCATGTCGAAGAAATCGCCTCTGGTTACCGCAATTGCCTTCGCCCTTCTCGTGGCCGCGCCGGCCAGCCTGCCCGCGCGCGAGCAGATCCCTGCGGAAACGCGCGAGACCTCCTATGCCGCCAACCTCTCCGCCTGCGAATCCGAGAGCGTGCTCGGCACGATCCGCGCGCGTTTCTCGCGCACGGAAGGCCGGTTCTGGCAGTCTCAGGCCGAGATCGTCGCCATCGACCGCGTGCGGCAGGCTGCGTTCCGCCCCCATGGTCTCGACCTGATCCCGCGCCGCTATTGCGAGGCCGTGGCGACGATGCATGATCGCCGGCAGCTGAAACTGCGCTATGCGATCATCGAAGGCGCAGGTTTCGGCGGCCTTGGCGAAGGCGTGCAATATTGCCTCGACGGGTACGATCGCAATCACACCGCGATGCCCGGATGCTATCGTCTCGACCGATGATCCGCTTCCTCGCCGCCCTTCTGCTTGGCGCGATGGCCGGCAACGGCACCCTGGCGGAGCCGCGCGCGAAAAGAGGCGGCGAGCCCGGCTTTTTTGATTTCTACGTCGTCTCGCTTTCCTGGTCCGCGACTTATTGCGAGGAACAGGGAAACGCGCGCAACGCCCGCCAATGCGAGATCGGGCGCAATCCCGGTTTTGTCCTCCACGGCCTTTGGCCACAATTCGAGCGCGGTTACCCGGTTTTCTGCGGACCAGACAACCGCAACCCGACCCGGCAGGCGCTGGAGCGGGCGGATGGCGTCTATCCCGATTTCGGGCTGGCGCGACATGAATGGTCGAAACACGGGACTTGCTCGGGCGAAAGCCCAGCCGGCTATTTCGATGCTTCAGCGCTTGCCAAGGCGAAAATCAAGATCCCCCCTGCCCTCGTCGCGCCCGCACGCGATCTCCGACTCTCGCCGATGGAGATCGAGCGGGCTTTCGCCGAGACCAATCCAGGGCTGCGCACCGATATGATGGCCGTGACCTGCGCCCGCGGCGGCAAGCTCAAGGAAGTGCGCATCTGCCTCTCGCGTGATCTGCGCAATTTCCGCCCCTGCGAGGAGGTCGATCGCGATTCCTGCCGGTCAGGCGACATCGCCGTTCCCGCCGCGCGATGAATTACCGCCACGCCTTCCATGCCGGCAATTTCGCGGATGTGCTCAAACATGCCGCCCTGATGCGCGTACTCACCCATCTTCGTATGAAGGAAACGCCGTTCCGCGTCATCGATACCCATGCCGGCGCGGGGATGTACGACCTCTCCGGCGATGAAGCCAGCCGCACCGGCGAGTGGCGCGAGGGCATTGCCCTTCTCACGGATGATCCGCTCGACGGGCCCGCCGAAGCCGTCCTCGCACCCTACCGCGCCGCGCTTGCCGCTTTGTGTCCTGGTCCCAAAACCTATCCCGGATCGCCGGCACTCATCCGCCATGCCTTGCGCGCGCAGGACCGCGCCTCCTTCAACGAGCTTCATCCCGGCACCTGTGTCCTTCTGAGGCGCGCGATGGGGCGCGATTCCCACCTCGTCATCAACGAGATGGACGGCTACATGGCGTGGAAAGCGCAGGTCCCGCCGCCAGAACGGCGCGGGCTGGTGCTGGTAGACCCGCCTTTCGAGAAGGAGGACGAATTCGACCGGATGTCGGCGCATCTGGCGATGATGGCGCGCAAATGGCCGACGGGCACCGCCATGCTCTGGTACCCGATCAAGAACCTTGCGGCTGTCGCCCGTTTCGAGGCTGCGATCCGCGAGAGCGGCTTCTCGAAGCTCCTGATTCTCGAATTGCATGTCGACAGGGCGGAAGATGAAGGCCCGCTTGCCGCCTGCGGCCTCGCAATCGCCAATGCACCCTGGAAACTCGCCGAGGAGATGCAGCTTCTCCTCCCTGCTCTCGCCGAACGCCTCGCACGCGGCGATGTCGCGCGCTGGCGCGTCGATCCCGTTCTCGAAGGGTGAGATCAGCTCAGCCGAATGCTGGTCAATTCACCGCGAAATCCACACGCTAGGACGGAAGCAGGACTTGTCCGCGCCCTCGGGGCAGGCGATGTTCCCGCCATCGCATCGCTGACCGGAATGGAATTCCATGCTCAAACTTCGTTCTTCGGCCGCCTCTCCCTTCGGGCGGAAGGTCAAGGTCGTCGCCACGATCACAGGCCTGCTGGACAAGATCGAGATCCTCGCCGCCGACACCATGGATAGCAATGATCCGCTGCGGAAGGACAATCCGCTCGGCAAGATCCCGGTTCTGATCCTCGAAGATGGCGCCACGCTCTATGATTCGCGCGTGATCGTCGAATACCTCGATCACATCGCCGGCGGCGACAAAGTGATCCCCGGCGCATGGGATGCACGGCTCGCCGCGCTCAAGCTTCAGGCATTGGCGGACGGCATCACCGATGCCGCGATCCTCCAGCTCTATGAAGGACGCTTCCGCAAACCGGATATGCACGAACCGGCCTGGATCGCGCATCAGGGCGGCAAGGTCGAACGCGGCCTCTCCACACTCGAAGCCGCGCCTCCGCGTGCGAGCGCCACGCCCGATATCGGCACGATCGCCGTTGCCTGCATGCTCGAATGGTATCGCTTCCGCTTTCCCGGCAGGCTCGACAATTATCCCCGCCTCAATGCCTTTCTCGCGGATTTCAATGCCGCGATCCCGGCCTTCAAGGAGACAGCGCCGCGATAAGCGCTGCCCACAAAAAAAGGGCCCGGTTTCCCGGACCCTTTCCGCCCCCCAACAGTCGGGTTTCCCCGCTGTGGTAGCCGGAGGCGGCAGGCCTAAGCCAACCGCCGATCTTTCGAAGGAATTTCTCAGAACTTGGCGTTGATGCCGGCGCGGATGACACCGCTTTCCGCACCGTATTTCCGTGTGCCGCCGAGAACGCGCTTATCGCCGAGATCGACGTAGAGACCTTCGATACGCGCCGTGAGGTTGTTGGTGAACGCGTATTCGACACCGCCACCGGCCGCCCAGCCGTGATGCAGCGTCGAGGACTTTCCGACACCGTTCTCGCGCACGGTCGAACCACCATAGGCATAACCGGCGGTCAGATACGGCAGGAAGCGATCAACCGCGACACCGGCGCGGGCGCGCACGGTACCGAAATAGGGGATCTTGTCCTTGGTGCCGGCGACGTTGTTCTTGCCGCTCATGGTCGTGAAGGACAGATCGGTCTCGGCGCCGAGGACGAACTGGCCCATCTGGTAGTTATAGCCGATCTGGCCGCCACCGACGAAACCCGACGGGTCCTTGAACACGCCCGAGCCGCGCCCCGTGGCCGAGCCGAAACCATAGCCGGCATGGACACCGGCATAGAGGCCGGTCCAGCTGAAGACCGGCGCGCGGGTGAAGGCCACGGGCGCAGCGGGCGCGCCCTTGCGCGGCAGGTCAGCCGCAATGGCGCCAGTGGCCAGCAAAGCCGCGCCGAAGCCAGCGATGATCGATTTCCTGTTCATAGTCAGTCTCCTACAACTTCAAAGTCCGACCGTTCCTCAAGGAATCGGCCGGGTTCCGATCCGTGCCATCGAAGTGAAAACCCGCCGCCTTCACGGCTGCGGAAGCCCTCGTGTGGTTTCCTCATTGAAGGGCGGTTGCGTCGATTCAATGGCACCCGCCTCCCAATTCATGCCGTATTTCCTCAAAAATTAAGGCAATCCTGTGCAACGCTTTTTTCTAGACCTCAGAAACGATAATTAATTCCTGCGCGAATTTCATTTGTAATAATATTCGCGTTTCTTGTTGCCGGAAGAACATTATAGTTCTGCGCGCCAAAACGATAATGCAGGAACTGGACATTGGCAGAAACGCGTTCGGTGACCATCATTTCGCCACCGATACCAATAACGTATCCAAGATGACCATTCGAGGATTTGGCACCCCCGGCCTTCATGGTGCCGTTTGTATAGGCCAGACCGGCGGTCAGGAACGGCATGAAGCGGTCAAAGGAATAGCCAAGGCGTCCACGGCCCGACATCATCCATTTCTGACGAAAGGTTTCCGTAAAGGCGCGGTAATCGATGCCGGTATAGCCGATATCGGCTTCGACGCCGTAGACGACCGGGCCGCTCTGGAAGTTGATGCCGGCCTGAACGCCGCCCAGAAAACCATCGATTTCCGCCCCGCGTGAACGCCCGAAACCATATCCGATATGCGCACCAGCGTAGAATCCTGCCCAATTGCTGGCCATCATCGGTGTTGAGCGGCTGGATTGCCCAGGAAGATCTGCCGAATTTGCTGAAGAAGGGATGCAAACCGCAGCAATACAGGCCAAAAACAAGCCTGTTACTTTTGATTTTGCGCGCATAGCTCCCTCCTTCGGAAGAGATAACAGGAAATAATTCGTCATTCAGCGTTTCATGAATTTAGCATAGCGCCCTGTTAAGCTAAACAAAGCGCTCCAAAGACGGGAAAAAAATTATTAAACTACTCGAATTACTGTTAATATTAATACCTCCCTAACGCCCACCGAGAGCGCTTGCATGGCGTCGCGCCCCATGCCATCGCTTGGCGGCATTGCCTCCGGAGCCCATCTTGCACGCCGCCGCGCCCTCGCTGCCCCTCACGATTTTCATCATCGCGAAGAACGAGGCGGATCGCCTGCCCCGCGTGCTTGAGGCCGCCCGGACATTGAGCCGCGATATCGTGGTCATTGATTCCGGCTCGACGGATGACACCGTTGCCCGCGCCGAGGCGCTCGGTGCCCGCGTGCTCTTCAATCCCTGGCCGGGTTACGGCCCGCAGAAGCGTTTCGCAGAAGAGCATTCGACCGGACCGTGGCTCCTCAACATCGACGCAGATGAATGGCTCCCGCCGGAACTCGTGAGAGAGATCCGCGCCCTTTTCGCGCAAGGTGAGCCGGATCGTGACGCCTACGAGATCCGCATCGCCGAGATCTTTCCGGGCGAGGAAGCGCCCCATCCGCTCGCCTATGCGCTGGCGCCGGTGCGCCTTTACCGCAAGGATCGCGGGCGTTATTCGGCCTCGCCGGTCCATGACCGCGTGGATCTGGCGCCCGGCGCGCGCGTCGGGCGGCTCAAGGGAACGATCCATCATTTTTCCGTGCGCTCGATCGGTGATCAGATCGACAAGCTCAACGCCTATGCCGACCAGCAGGTGGCCGATCTCGCGGCACGTGGAAAATCGCTGGCGGCAATCCGTATCTTCACGGAGTTTCCGCTCGCCTTCCTCAAGGCCTATATTGGCCGGCGTCATGCGCTGCGTGGAATCTACGGCGTGATCACGGCGATGAATTTCGCCTTCTTCCGCTGGTTGCGCGTCGCCAAGGATTACGAACGCCGTGCGCTTGCGCGCAAGGCCGCCACCCGTGACCAAAAGGAGCGCCCATGACGCAAGCGCCCGTGACCGGCCCGGCCTTTGTCACCGGCGGCGCGAAGCGTATCGGCGCCGCTATCTGCCGCGTGCTGGCACGGGCCGGATACTCGGTCGTCATTCATTACAACGCCTCGCGCGCGGAGGCGGAAAGCCTCGCGGCGGAAATTCGCGGCGAAGGCGGGAAGGCCGATATCGCCGGCGGTGATCTCGCCGCCTTGGAGGATCTTCCGGCGCTGATGGCGCGGGCAAGCGAGCCTTTCGGCGTGCCCGCCCTGCTCGTCAACAATGCCTCGGTCTTCCCGCGCGGCGGGCTGGAAACGCTCACCCCCCGTGATTTTTCGGAGGCGCTGGCAGTCAATCTCCAGGCCCCGGTTCTGCTCGCGCAGCATTTCTCGCGCGCCCTCCCGGAGACAGAGAACGGCGCGGTCATCAATCTGGTGGATCAGCGCGTGCTGCGTCCCAGCCCGGTCGATTTCGGATACACGCTGTCCAAAGCCGCGCTTTTCCACGCCACGAAGACGCTCGCGCAGGCACTGGCGCCGCGCATCCGCGTCAACGCGGTCGCGCCGGGACCGACACTCCCCAATGTTGCGGATGGCCAAGCCGGTTTTCACCATGAAGCCGAGGGAACCTTGCTGGGCAAGCCCTCCGATCCGATGGCGGTCGCGGAAGCGGTGCTCTATCTCGCACGCGCCCAAGCCGTCACCGGGCAGATGATCGCGGTGGATTCCGGCCAGCATCTCGGTTGGATCACCCCGGATACCGAGGCCTTCCGCTCGCTTACAGGACGATCGCCGCGATAAGGCGGCCGTAATCCGCCTCGCCACGGTGGGTCTTGCGGCGATAGGAATAGAACCGGGCCTCGTCGGCATAGGTGCACAGACCGAGATTGTCGATCTCGGCGATGCCGGCGCCCGCAAGCCGGTGAACGATGTAGCCCGGCAGATCGAAATGCGGATGCCCCGCCTTGGCGCCGGGCCGGAAGAAGCGCGCATTCGCGTCCGCCTCGGCCAGAAACTGCGCTTCGAATTCCGGGCCGACCTCGTAATTCTCCTGGCTGAGCATCGGGCCGAGCGCGGCGATGATCCGCTCCCGGCGCGCGCCGGCCTCGATCATGCGTTCGATGGTCGCTTCGAGTACGCCGCCGATGGCGCCTTTCCAGCCCGAATGCGCCGCGCCGACCACACCGGCCTCGGCATCCGCGAAGAGGATCGGCCCGCAATCCGCGGCCCCGACCCCAAGCGCGAAACCCGGCGCAGCCGAAACCATCGCATCCGCCTGAGGCCGCGCCGAAAGAGGCCAATTCTCATCCACAAGCAGGGCATTCGCGGAATGAATCTGATAAAGCGAGAGCAATTTCTCGGGAGCAACCCCGAGATAAGCCGCCATGCGGGCGCGGTTCTCGCGCACATGATCGGGGTTGTCCGCTGAGCCGATCCCGCCGTTCAGACCAGCATAGACGCCTTCGGAGACGCCGCCCTCGCGCGTGAAGAATGCATGCCGGACCCCCGCGCGCTTGAGAGCGGGGGAGAGAAGCGGCGCGAGCATGGTCAATCTTCCTTCTGAGCGGCAAGACGGGGATCGGGTGCGTCGAAGCCCGGCGGCGGCGCAAGACCAGGGCTCGTGATCGCGAGCGCTTTGAACAGCAGGCCCATTGCCTGCGGCCCGGTACCGGCAAGCCGCTCGACCGCGAGATCGATCTCCTCGGGATTCTCCGCCTTCGCCTTGAGGATCTCGGCACGATGGCGGATGCCGAGCCGTTCGAGCAGACTTGCCTGCGTGATCACGGGATGAACCGCTGCGCCCGATCGCCGCGCGGCAATCGACAGCGCGGAGAAATCGACATGCGCCGTGATATCCGCCTCGCCGGCATCGGCGAGAACGGGCGAAAAGGCATGCTGGCGCACCGCCTGAAGCGTCTCGCCGAAGCCGAAGCGCGCATGGCCATAATCAATCGCCAAGGCCATGCCGCCCTGCGCCACGATCCGCTTGGCGAGATGCTTCATGATTTCGAGTGAAATCGGCGAGGTTTCGAAAACGGCCTCGTCCGGCGCTTCGAGCTTCAATCCGGGCACGGGAGCGCCCAGACCAAGACCCAGCTTGCCATCCGGTGCGATTCCCACAAGGCGTTCGCGCCATTCGCCGTCGCGCCGCTGGAACTGACGCACGGGAATGGCGTCGAAGAATTCATTGGCAAGCACGATGAGCGGGCAATCCTCCGGCAAGCTCTCGATGGAGGCGTGCCATTGCGCGCGCATGCCCGAGCCCTTCAGGCTTTCCGCCTGCGCCTGCTGGAGCACCGGGCTCATCTCGACCATGTGCAATTCAAGGCTGGCGATGAACCCCGGCAGCGCCCGCGCCGCGCGCAGGGCATCCGCCATCAGCGTGCCGCGCCCCGGCCCCAGTTCCACCAAAGCCACGCGCTTGGGCTCCCCGAGCATCTGCCAGGTAATTCCGGCAAGAAGCCCCAGCAATTCCCCGAAAATCTGGCTGACTTCCGGCGCGGTAATGAAATCGCCCGCGAGACCGAAGGGATCCCGGGTCATGTAATAGCCGTAACGCGGGTGACTGAGCGCCAGAGCCATGAAGCGATCGAGCCCGATCGGCCCGCCGGCGGCGATTTCCTCCGCGATCTCGCGCTCGAGGGCGTTCATGCGGAAATCCTTTCGCGCTTGAGCGCCCGCGACGCCAGCCAGAGCCCGGCGATCAGCATCGGCACGGAAAGCACCATGCCCATGGTCACCCAGCCGCCGGCCAGAAAGCCGAGATGCCGATCGGGCTCGCGGAAAAATTCCGCCGTGATCCGCGTGAGCGCGTAGCCCATGCCAAAAACCCCGGCAAGCAGGCCGGGACGGCGAAAGCCCACCCGCCGAACCAGCAGGCCCAGCACGAGAAGCAGCAGCAATCCTTCAAGCGCGGCTTCGTAAAGCTGGCTGGGGTGACGCAGTTCTGGGCCCGCGCGCGGAAAGATGAAAGCCCAGGGCACATCCGCGACACGCCCCCAGAGTTCGCCATTGACGAAATTGGCGATGCGCCCGAGCAGCAGGCCGAGCGGCGCGACAATAGCCGCCAGATCCATCATCGCGAAAGGATCGAGCCTGCGGCGCAGGGCAAAAAAGCACACCATGAGCGCGGCGCCCGCGAGCCCGCCATGGAACGACATGCCGCCCTTCCAGACCTGCAGGATTTCAAGCGGATTCGCGAGATAATAGCCGGGTTGATAAAACAGGACGAAACCGAGCCTTCCGCCGATCACCACGCCGAGGGCAGCGAAGACGAGCATGTCGTCTAGCTCCTCGGGGCGCGGCTGGCGAAGGCGTCCCCAAAGAAGCGCATCGGCGGCAAGGCGCCGCGCATAATACCAGCCGCCCAGCAGGCCGACGATATAGGCGAGCGCGTACCAGCGGATGACAAGCGGACCAAGTTGAAGCGCAACCGGGTCGAATTCGGGAAGCTGCATAGGGCCTTTTCCTTTGAGGGCGGTCGCATTCTGCCAAATCTCTCTAACCGCTGCCACAAACACATGCTAGAAGCGCCTCCGAATTCCGGCCTTTGCCCTGGCAGGCCATCTGAAGGAGATTTGCGATGCGTGAGCCCCCCACCCGCCTTTTCGATGAATTGTCGCGCGTGATGACCGGCGCCGTCGGCCTGGCCCAGGGTGTCCAGAAAGAGGCGGATTCCTTCGTGCGCAGCCAGATCGAGCGGGTTTTCCGGGATTCTGACTTCGTGAGCCGCGAGGAATTCGAGGCTTTTCGCGAAATGGCCATCGCCGCGCGGGACGAGAACGAGAAACTCGCGGCACGAGTCGCCGCGCTCGAAGCGGAACTCGCAACCAAAAAATAAGCCGCGACAAATAAATCGCCCGGCGCCTGTGGACATCGAAGGGCGCTGTGGATCACCCCGCCCTCCCCGGTTGTGAGGGCGCATCGAATCCCGGAAGTTCCGTTTCGACGATGATCTGTGGACGGGCCTTCCGGCGCCGCGTTTCCCCAAGAGAGCAGGTTCGATCCGCCAGAAAGCGGGCGACAGCGCGATTCTGGCCATGCTAGTTTCGCTCAGGGTGATTCGCGCCGGGTTGAGGGCCGCGAAATTGATCCGCGTTGACGAAGGCCGAAACCTTCGCCGTGAGCGTGGCGTACCCTGTCTTGCGTGAGCGTTCCTATTCGAAAACCGTGCCGATGGCGCGGACGGTGGAGGATTCCGCCGCTCGCCCGAGGCATTCCGCGACGACCAGAACAGGCCCGATCGATGAATTTTGGCGAACCAGAAAGCGTATTTGCCGGCAACCCGGTCGATCTGATCGAACAGATCGCGACGCGTAATTCCTGGTCCTTCGAGCGCGATGACGAGGACGAGATCTCGTTCACCGTCGCCGGTCGCTGGTGCGATTATCAGGTGAATTTCACCTGGCTCGCGGAAATGGAAGCCCTGCATCTCTCGGCCTCCTTCGATCTCAAGGCGCCCGAGCGGCGCAAGATGGAAGTCAGCCAGCTCATCGCGCGGCTCAACGAGCAGATGTGGATCGGCCATTTCGACCTGTGGAGCAGCGGCTCGATGGTGATGTATCGCCACGCGCTCCTTCTCGCGGGCGGCGCGCGCCCGTCGCCGGATCAATGCGAAACAGCGCTCAAGATCGCGGTTGAAGCCTGCGAACGCTTCTATCAGGCATTCCAGTTCGTGGTCTGGGCCGGCAAGAGTGCTGGTGAAGCGCTCGAAGCCGTCTTGTTCGAGACCGCCGGCGAAGCCTGACTCTTACCCGTCCGGGAGTATACGCGATGGATTTTCTGCCGCTTCTCGTCTTCGGCGCCGGCAAGATGGGCGGCGCCATGCTGGATGGCGCGCTCAAGGCAGGCTGGCCGGCCAGCTTGATCAGCGTGATCGATCCGCATCCCTCCGACGCATTGCGCAATGAGGCTCAGCGCAAGGGATTCGCGCTGAATCCGACAACGCAAACACCCGCGAAGCTGGTCCTTCTGGCGATCAAGCCGCAGATGCTCGATTCCGCGGCCGCCGCCCTCGCCACGTGCGTCACACCGGAAACCGTGCTGGTTTCGGTCCTCGCCGGCAAGAGCGTGGCCGATCTCAAGGCGCGTCTGCCTGCACTCTCGCGCATCGTCCGCGCCATGCCCAATACGCCCGCAGCGATCGGGCGCGGGATCACCGGCGCCTATGCGGACAATGCGCTCGCGGAAAGCGAGAAGACACTGGTATCCGCCCTGCTCAAGACAACCGGGCGCGTGGAATGGCTGACAAGCGAAGCGCAGATCGATTGCGTGACCGCCGTATCCGGCTCCGGCCCGGCCTATGTCTTCTTTCTCGTCGAGGCGCTCGCGAAAGCCGGCGAGCAGATCGGCCTGCCCGCGGATCTCGCCATGCGCCTCGCGCGGGCCACGATCGAGGGCGCGGGCGAGCTGATGTTCCAGGAGACGGCGACCTCACCCGCGACATTGCGCCAGAATGTCACCTCCCCCGGCGGCACCACCGCCGCCGCTCTCGAAATCCTGATGGGGCCGGAGGGGCTGGAAAAACTGATGGCGCAGACCGTCAAGGCAGCCCATGCCCGCGCGAAGGCGCTTTCCGGCTGAGCGGGCGGAAATCCTTCCCTTTCAAGAGAGCGGCCCTTGCCACGCCATGATTGCTGCCTAATCTCCTTCCGTCACCCATTCGCTTGAGGGAGAGCCGACATGCCACGCAAGGCCGGAGACAATGCCCAAACCCCGGATCCGCGCGTACGGGCCGTCGATGCATTGATGACGCTCGCCGCCGCGCATGAATGGAATGCCATCACGCTGCCGATGATTGCGGAAGAAGCCGGGCTGTCGCTGGCGGATCTTCGCGACCTGTTTCCTTCCAAAGGCGCCATGCTGGGCGGCTTCATCCGCCGCATCGACCGGATCACGCTGGAAGGGCGGGCGGAAGACCTGGCCGACAGCCCCGCACGCGAGCGCGTTCTCGATCTCATGCTGCGCCGCTTCGACGCGCTCCTGCCCTATCGCGCCGCCCTCGGGACAATCCACAACGCTTTCCGTTCCGATCTCGCGGGACTTCTCGCGCTCAACCAGCAGGCCCTGAACTCCTGGCGCTACCTGCTCGCATCCGCCGGCATCGAAACGGAAGGTCCGATGGGCTTTCTGAAGCTGCAAGGCGCCATCCTCGTCTTCGCCCGCATCTTCCCCGTCTTCCTCGACGACGAGGATGAAGGGCTCACGCGGACCATGGCGGCTCTCGATCGCGAATTGTCGCGCGGGGAATGGGTATTGGCCCGGGCGGAGGGGATCGACAGGTTTTTCGCGCCATTGCGCGGTTTCTGCCGTGCCGCGAAACAGGCGCGGGAGGAACGCCGCCACGCACCGGGAGAGGCGGATGCCGCCTGAAGACGTGGAATGATCATGCCAGATACCCCTGCCTCGCTGACCGATTTCTCGACCTTCTCCGCGCTGGATATCCGGGTCGGCACGATCATCGCCGTCGAGCCCTTTCCGGAGGCGCGCAAACCCGCCTACAAGCTCACGATCGATTTCGGACCGCTCGGCACGCGGCGCTCCTCGGCGCAGATCACCCGGCATTATACGCCGGAGACGCTCAAGGGGCGTCAGGTCGCGGCGGTGATCAACTTCGCGCCACGGCAGATCGGCAAGTTCATGTCCGAAGTTCTGACCCTCGGCTTTCCCGACGAGAATGGCGAGGTCGTGCTGGTTATGCCCGAACGCGAAGTGCCCAATGGCGGGCGGCTTTTCTAGAAGGCTGAACCTCACGCCGGCACGCGCACCGTGGCGCGCAAGCCTCCCAGCGGGCTTTCCCCGAGCTTGATATCCCCGCCATGGCCGCGGGCGATATCCCGTGCGATGGCAAGGCCGAGGCCAGTTCCCGCGTGATCGTCCTGATTGCGCGCGGGATCGAGCCGCAGGAAGGGTTTGAACACCTCCTCGCGCATTTCCTCGGGAATTCCCGGCCCGTCATCATCCACGGTTACCGTGAGATCGGTGGCATCATGAACGGCATGGATCTCGATCCGGTCACCGTAACGCGCAGCATTCGCGACAAGATTGCCGAGAAGCCGACGGAAGGCTTGGGGGCGCACGGAAACAACGGGATCGCCTTCAACGGCAAGGGTGGCGAAATGCCCCGTTCGCTCGGCATCGACACGAAAATCCTCCAGCAGAGCGCGGATATCCGTCGGCGCGGCGCCCTCGGCAGCCTCGCCGCGCACGAAGGCGAGATAACCGTCGAGCATGCGGTTCATCTCGTCCACATCGCGGCGCATGTCCTCGACCTCCTGCCCTTCCGGCAGCAGCGCAAGCGAGAGCCGGAACCGCGTGAGCACGGTGCGAAGGTCGTGGCTGACCCCGTTGAGCATGGTCGTGCGCTGTTCGATCGACCTTTCGATGCGGTTCTTCATTTCAAGGAAGGCCATCCCTGCCCGGCGCACCTCGCGCGCGCCACGCGGACGGAACGTGACATCGCGCCCCTTGCCGAAATCCTCGGCCGCGTCCGCGAGCTTCAGGATGGGGCGGATCTGGTTGCGCATCAGCAGGATGGAAATGCCGAACAGCACGAGTGAGGAACCGGCCATCCAGGCGAGGAAAATATGCGAATTCGACGCATAGGCCTGACTGCGCCGCGCCGTGACGCGCATCATCGCCTTTTCAAGCTGGACACGGATTTCGATGATCGACGACGATCCTACTGTATCGAGCCAGAACGGACGGTGGATGCGTGTGCGCAACTCTGTCGAGAGTACCTGATCGAGAATATCGAAAAAGGGCTTGCGCAAGGGGGGCGGCAAAGGCTCGGGCGGCAGGAAATCCACATCCAGCCCCAGCTTCTGCTCCGCGATCGTCGCGAGGACACGCCCCTCCGCATCCTGCGGGAACCGCTGGTAGATCTCGATCAACGCCGCGACATCCTGGGAGAGCGCGGAGGAAAGCCGCGCCGTGACCGATTGCCAATGCCGCTCCATGAAGACATAGGCGATCACGGCCTGAAGCAACACCATCGGCACGATGACAATCATCAGCGCGCGGGTGTGAAGTCCCTTCGGCAAGATGCGGTTGAGGGCGCGGCCGATGCGCTTTTCCAGCCGGCGCGCGGGCATGAGGAAACGCCGGATATGGGGCTGCATGAGAATTGCCCTGCCCCCCCGCGCCACCCAGGCAAAGACCACGCTCAAAAGCTGCAGGAGAAACGCCGCGGCGCGCCCAAGAAAACGCCAGCCTGCCGCAAGAGCACGCCCGGAAAGAGCCAGCGCGCGCCGCGTCTTCGTCATCGATCGATCACCAGCCGATAGCCGATGCCACGTACCGTTTGCAGGTAGAGGGGATTGGACGGGTCCTCCTCGATCTTGCGGCGCAGGCGGTTGATCTGGACATCGATGGTCCGCTCATTCGCGGCGGCGCCATGCTCGGCCAGAGATTCGCGCGGCAGGGTCTCGCCCAGCCCCCCGGCGAGCACGCGCAGCATTTCGCGCTCCCGCTCGGTGATGCGCACATGCTCTTCGCCCTGCCACAATTCTCCACGCTGGAAGTGGAAGGAATAAGGGCCGAACTGCACACTCTCCGGCAGGGTTTCCTCCTTCTTCTGCGGCACCAGCGCGGCGCGACGCAGAATGGAATTGATCCTGAGCAGCAATTCACGCGGATCGAAGGGTTTGGTCAGGTAATCGTCGACGCCTGTCTGAAGCCCCGCGAGGCGATCATCGATCTCGGCGCGAGCCGTGAGCATCAGGATCGGGACGGCGGATTTCACGCGGACCGAACGGGCGAATTCGATGCCGCTCTCTCCCGGCATCATCACATCGAGAACAACCAGATCGAAGACCAGCCCTTCCATCCGGGCCCGCGCCTCACGCGCGTTATCGGCGGTCGTGACGCGATATCCGTTCTCGGTGAGGAAGCGGTGGAGCAGCGCGCGGATACGGTCATCGTCATCGACGACAAGAATGTGCGGCGCCTCGTCCATCACCACGCCTTTGGGCATCCACCAGCTCCTCCGATCGCGCTCCACCCCCGGGGCAGGATGCTCCGCATATCACGGCTGGCGCGGTTCTGTCGCCTTTCTTGGCAAAAGGGACGCACGCGGATCAATCAGCTCGCTCAGAAAGCGCACGATGGTTCCCCGGTTATGCGCGCCGATCGCCGCCTTTGCACGCGCGACACGGGCATCCTGCATTTCCGCGAGGCTCGCCGCGAGCGCGGCGCCTTCGGCGGTCAGGAACAGCAGGCGCTGGCGCCTATCCGTCTCGCCCGCCCGCTGTTCGATCAAGCCGGCCTCGATCAGGTCCTTGAGCACCCGCGCGAGGCTTTGCTTGGTGATCTCGAGCAATTCGAGCAATTCCGCGACATGGAGCCCCTGGTTCCGGTTGACGAAATGCAACACCCGGTGGTGGGCACGCCCGAAACCGTGCTTTTCGAGGAGCCGGTCCGGCTCGCCGACAAAATCGCGATAGGCGAAGAAGAACAGCTCGATCAGCTCGAAGTCCGGTCCATCCCCATGCGTGTCATCCGGCGCAGAGGCAGGCGGGAAACCGGCAGTTTTTCGTACTTTCAAAGGAGAAATCCACTCGAAGCAGGGCGTCGATCCGTTATCGACAGACCTATTTGCGTCAACGTTATTGACATATTTCAGAACGATTGTTACCCGTCAAGGCGAATATCGCGCAATGAAAGTTCGTGAATTGTTTTTGTCGTGTTGCCGTGTTGCCAAGGAGCAGATCGGCGCGAACGCGGCCCGGACAACCGAACGAACAGCCACTGGCGTGAGAATCAACGGCTCGCTAATCTTCTGATCATCCAAGATTTTCCGGCTGATCACCGCTCTGGAAGGAACCGCCATGTCGACCCATGCTCAACCTGCGCTCGTCCCGTTCGACAAGCGCGAAGGCTTCATCTGGATGAATGGCGAGATGCTCGCCTGGCAGGATGCCAAGGTCCACGTCCTCACCCACGGCCTTCATTACGGCTCGTCGATCTTCGAGGGTGAGCGCGCTTACAAAGGCAAGATCTACAAGAGCCGCGCCCATACCGAGCGCCTGTTCAAATCCGCCGAGATCCTCGATTTCGCCATTCCCTACACAATCGACGAAATCGAAGCCGCCAAACACGCCGTGCTCGAGAAGAATGGCGGCGGAGATCAATATATCCGCCCTGTCGCATTCCGCGGTTCGGAAATGATGGCCGTGGCGGCCCAGAACAATAAGATCCATGTCGCCATCGCCACGTGGAAATGGCCGTCCATGTTCGATCCGGCGACGAAGATGAAAGGCATCCGCCTTGATATCGCCGAGTATCGTCGTCCCGATCCGCAATGCGCGCCGGTTCATGCGAAGGCGGCCGGGCTTTACATGATCTGCACCCTCTCAAAGCATCGCGCCGAAAAGCGCGGCTATGCCGATGCGATGATGCTGGATTGGCAGGGCCGCGTCGCCGAATGCACCGGCGCCAACATCTTCTTCACCAAGGACGGGCAGATCCATACGCCGATCGCCGATTGCTTTCTCAACGGCCTCACGCGCCAGAGCGTCATCGCGCTGGCAAGGAAGCGCGGGATGGAGGTGATCGAGCGCCGGATCATGCCGGAAGAGCTTTCGACCTTCAACGAGTGCTTCATCTGCGGTTCCGCCGCGGAGGTGACGCCCGTGGCCGAGATCGGCCCCTACACCTTCACGCCCGGCAATATGAGCCGCGTGCTGATGGAAGATTACATGAAGGATGTCGGCGCTCTCTGAGCCGCTTTCCGATCAGGCGAATTCCAGCTGATCAGAAGGCAAGCCTGAACAAAGCGATGGAGCGGATGGTCTGACCGGATCATCCGCTTCAAGAATGTTCACGCCACGCCGGCGCCGCCGAATTTCGCACCCGCGGTGACGGCCCCCCGTCCCTTGGCCCGCACGCCTTCCTCGTTTGAGAAAATCGCATGCGTCGGCGGCGCGATACTGGGCCGCTTGATGGCGAAAGCGTCATGGAGAACGGCATCGACATCGGATGCCTCGAACGGCTTCTTCAGAAACGCAAAAGCGCCGGAAAACTGCACAGAGCGCACCATGCCCGCCTGCTGCTCGGTCGAGACCACCACGATCTGCGCAGCGGGATTGAGCTTCAGAAGCGCCGTCGCTGTTTCCGCGCCATCAAGACCCGGCATGTTGAAATCGCAGATGATCACGTCATAGGGAATCTGCTTCATCAGCGCGATCGCTTCTTCGCCGCTACCGGCCTCCTGCAACTCAATGTGGAATTGCGATCTGCCGAGGATGCGCGTCATCAGCTTGCGTGCGGTGGCGCTGTCGTCGACCAGCAACACTCTCGTGACCTGCTTGAGCCGATCATAGGCACTAATCGCATTGAGCACATCGGAGGGGCGGAAGGGCTTTGCCATGAATTCGTAGACACCTATCCGGCGCCCGATTTGCCTGACGCTGTCGCCGTGCATCGTCGACATCAGCACCATGAAAGGTCGCCGATCCGTGGCGCCATAGGCATGAGCGAGGGCCTCCGGCCCGGAAATGCCCGGCAGATGAATATCGCAAAAAATCACATCGACACGTGCATTGCGCATGATCGAGAGGGCTTCCTCGCCCGTATCAGCCTCGATCACGGTCAGGGAGCGGTCAAGCTTGTCGAGTGCGGAACGCACGGCGCCGCGGGCAACCAACTGGTCATCCACGATGAGGATGCGCACGGATTGCGTGGCGTCTTGGTCGATTTTGTTCTGGTTCAGAGCAAGGATAGGCATTGCGATCCCTCATCAGGAGTCGCAGACTACAACCACTGGTTTTAAATAACCGTTTAGAGAATCGCGTCGACCGTCGTCGTCGCTAAAAAATTAGCGCCAGCGCATAAGCGCCTGCTCGTCCTGATCACGCGCTTCCACCCAATCGCCGATATTTCCGTCGCGTCCGTGTTCCTTCTTCCAGAAAGGGGCGCGGGATTTGAGGAAATCCATCACGAATTCGGCAGCGGCGAAAGCAGGCTGTCTGTGTCCCGCCGCCGCCGCGACGAAGACGATGTTGCCGCCCGGCGCGATCTTCCCATAGCGATGGATGGCCGTCAGACCAAGCAAGGACCACCGGGAGACCGCCTCCTCACAGATGCGCGTGATCTCTTCTTCGGCCATGCCCGGATAATGTTCGAGTTCCAGCGCGGCGAGGCGTCCGCCTTCATCGCGGCAAAGCCCGAGAAAACTCACGATACCGCCGATATCAGCCCGCCCTGCTCCCAGAGCCGCGATTTCCACCGTCGGATCGAAATCCTCCGGTTGGATGCGCACTTTGATCCGCGCCATTTCACCCCCCCGTCATGGGCGGGAAGAACGCGATCTCGCCAGCGCCGGCAATCGGCGTTTCCGGCTTTACATGCTTGCGATCCAGCGCGGCGCGAATGATCCCCGGTTTCTCGAAGGCATAGGCATATTCCTCGCCAAGCCCTTGAAGATGCGCAAGCGCATCCGCGACGGTCACTACCGATGCGGGAAACGCGATCTCCTCTTCCGGCCGACCGATTCTCTCGCGAATCCAGGCGAAATAGCTGACCTTCATGCTCACTCCCCATCTTCCATGAGATGACGGATCGAGGCTTTCATATAATCGTATCCGGTAATGATGGTGAGGATCGCGGCAGCCCAGAGCAGGGCGATGCCGATCTGCACGGTCCAGCCACGGGGGAGGATCGCGTCGCCCGCATGGCCGGCGACAAGAAATCCGACAGAGACGATCTGCGCCGTGGTCTTCCATTTCGCCAGTTTGGACACCGGCACCGAGACCTTCACCTCGGCGAGGAACTCGCGCAGCCCCGAAACGAGCACCTCGCGCGAGAGGATGACGATCGCCGCCCAGAGGGACCAGGAGCGGATAGACCCGTCGGCGGCCAGCATCAGCAGGCAGGCGGCAATGAGCAGCTTGTCCGCGATCGGATCAAGCATCCGCCCCAGCGAGGATTGCTGCGCATAGATGCGTGCGAGATAGCCATCGAAATAATCGGTGATCCCCGCCGCAGCATAAAGCACGAGGGCCCACCAGCGCATCGTCGCATCGCCGGGCCAGAACAGCAGCCCGACGATTGCCGGAATGGCTGCAATACGGGCATAGGTCAGCAGATTGGGAAGGGATATCGCCAGACGGCGGCTTCGGCCCCGCTGATTATGCGCCATGTTTCTTGCGCTTCCCTGATTCATGTTTCTCTAGCACCATGGCGAGCGGGACGGGTCAAGCGCCCAGTCGGGGATTTTTCATATTCAACTTTGTTTCTCGTGGAAGAAATCATAGACAATTTTTGCCGTTGTCGCATTGATTCCATTCACTTTTTCAAGATCTGACTGGCTTGCCCGGCTTACCGCCTTCGCCGTGCCGAAATGCAGCAGCAGCGCGCGTTTGCGGGCCGGGCCGATCCCCGCGATCTCGTCGAGAGGGTTGCGGGTAATGTCGCGCTTGCGGCGCGCGCGATGCGTGCCGATCGCGAATCGATGGGCCTCGTCGCGCAGGCGCTGGATGAAATAGAGAGTGGGGTCGCGCGGCGGCAGCTTGAAGGGCGGCTTGTCCGGCAGGAAGAAGCTTTCCCGCCCGGCATCGCGGTCCGGCCCCTTGGCGACGCCGACAAGCGGCACCCCCTCGATCCCGAGTTCCGCCAGAACGCCCCGCACCGCGTCGAGCTGCCCCTTGCCGCCGTCGATCAGCACCAGATCGGGCCATTGGGGCAAGGCATCGGGGTCGTCGGGCACTTCGTCGCGCGGCGCGTCCTTGAGAAGCCGCGAGAAGCGGCGGCGCATCACCTCGCGCATCATGCCGTAATCGTCGCCCGGCGTGATCTCCGTCGATTGGATGTTGAACGTGCGGTAATGCGTCTTCGAGAAGCCGCGCGAACCGGAGACGATCATCGCCCCGACCGCGTTGGTGCCCATGATGTGGGAATTGTCGAACACATCGATCCGCCGCGGCGGTGTTGCGAGGCCGAACGCTTGCGCCACGCCTTCGAGCAGGCGGGCCTGGCTCGCGCTCTCCGACAAGCGCCGGCCAAGCGCCTCGCGCGCATTGGTGAGCGCATGGGCCACCATATCGCGTTTTTCGCCGCGCTTGGGGACGGCGATCTCGACACGATAATCCATCCTTTCGGACAAAGCCTGTGTCAGCAATTCCCGGTTCTCGATTTCCTCCGAAAGCAGGATCAGCCTTGGCGCCGGGCGTTCATCATAGAACTGGGCGACAAAGGCATCGAGTACATCGGCCGTTTCATGCGCCTTGTCCGCGCGTGGAAAGAAGGCGCGATTGCCCCAGTTCTGCCCGGTACGGAAGAAGAAGACCTCGATGCAGAATTGCCCCGCCTCGGCATGGATCGCGAAGACATCCGCCTCCTCGACCCCCGCGGGATTGATATCCTGGCTCGCCTGTACGCTCGAAAGCCCGGAAATCCTGTCCCGGTAGCGGGCGGCCGCCTCGAAATCGAGACGCTCGGCAGCTGCAAGCATTTCTGCGGCGAGCTTGTCACGGATGGTTCCGCTTTTGCCGGAGAGAAAGGCCTTCGCCTCCCGGACGAGAAGCGCATAATCCTCAAGCGAGATCTCGCCCGTGCACGGCGCCGAACAGCGCTTGATCTGGAAAAGCAGACAGGGGCGCGAACGGTTCTCGTAATAACTGTCGACACAGGTGCGCAGCAGAAACGCACGCTGGAGCGCATTGAGCGTGTTCGTGACCGCCAGCCCCGAAGCGAAGGGGCCGAAATAGCTGCCCTTGCGGTTGCGCGCGCCGCGATGCTTGAGAATTTGCGGGGCGGCGTGATCGCCCGTGATGAGGATGAACGGGAAGGATTTGTCGTCCCGCATCAGCACGTTGTAGCGAGGCTTGAGCTGCTTGATCAGATTAATCTCGAGCAGCAGCGCGTCCGTTTCGGTCGTGGTGGTGACGAATTCCATCGCCGCGGTCTCGGCGATCATCCGCGCGATGCGGTTATTGGGTGCGTCACCGCGCGCGTAAGAAGAAACACGCGCCTTGAGATTGCGCGCCTTGCCGACATAGAGCACCTCTCCGGCGCCGTTGAGCATGCGATACACACCCGGCGAGCCGGGCAGCGTCTCCCAGAAGGCGCGGATGACGGCCATGCCGGAAGCCAGACGCTGCGGCGTCGCGACCACCTCGACCATAACCTCCGGCGGGGAATGATCCGGCCCGTCCTGCATGAGCCGATCCTCGTCATCCCCCATATCGGGCTGATCGGCAGGGATATCATCGTGATCGCGGGGGGGGCGGGCTGTCATCATGGAAGAGATAGGCGGTTGGAGCGGAGCGTCAAAGCCCCGGCAGGGGTTTTCGGCGGGTTTTTCGCAGATTGATCACCCTGTGCGCGAACACACGGCAAGCGGGAAGAAGGGGCGCTAATTTCTGATCATCGCCGGACAGAAAACGGCGGGAACGAAACCAGAGCCCACCCGAACCCCAAAGGAGAGACTCCCATGACCGCCCTCAAGAAGACCCTCACCGCCGCCGCCGCCGCCCTCACCCTCGCCGTTGCCTTCGCCCCCGCCGCCGAGGCTCGCTTCCATCGCAACGGTTGGCTCGCCGCCGGCCTCATCGGCGGCGCCGTGATCGGCACCGCGATCGCCGCGCGCGGCCATTACGCCCCGGTCGGCGCCTATGAATACGGCCCGGAATGCTACCGCGTCCGCGACCGCGTGTGGGACGATTATCGCGGCCGCTACGTCCGCGTCACCCGCACCGTCTGCGAGTGATCGCCCGGTTCGCCGGAGCGGATCACGCTTCTCATCCCGCGCCCGCTTCGGCGGCCCCGTCTTCCGCAAGGAAGGCGGGGTTCCCGCGTTAATGGGCGCCTTCAGGCGGGCGCGTTTGCCCGGTGTGGCGGCGCACGGCGCCGGCCGGTGACCTCGCTAAGGTCTGGTCATCGCCTTGACACCAACCCCAAGGAGCCCGCCATGACCAAGAAGAAAACCCTGCCGATCCCGAGCATCCTTGCCGCCGGGAGCCTGGCCATCCTGATGCTCGGATTCGCGCCCGCAGCGCAGGCCCAGATGACCCAGAAGGGCGCCATGCGCCAGATGCAGAACCACGGCGGCCATCACGGTGGCCATCATCATGGCGGGCATCATGGCGGCTGGAATCGCGGCGGCTTCGGCGGCGGTATCGGCCTTGGTTTCGGCTGGAGTGACCCTTCGCCCTACCGCGCCTACGGGCCGGTCGCCATGGCAGAACCTGACGGGGATTGCCGCTGGGTGCGCGTGTTCAAGCGCTGGGACCCTGTTCATCGTCGCATGGTCTCGAGGCGCGTTCTCGTTTGCGATTGAGCCATCCGCCCGATGACGGCTTCTGAATTCCACCCCGTGGCGGCACTTGGCTAATCCCCCTCCCCTGATTAGCCTTGGGCCACTTCATCACGAGGATATCGAGGATTTCATGGCCCTTCATTTCACGCCCGGCGAATTCGCGCGCCGACGCGCCGCGCTCCAGAGCCGGATGGCGGCGGAAAAGCTCGATGCGCTGTTCCTGTTCCAGCAAGAGAGCCTCTTCTGGCTCACGGGCTATGACACTTTCGGCTTCTGCTTCTTCCAGTGCCTCGTGATGCGCGCCGATGGGCGCATGGCGCTGCTGACCCGCTCCGCCGATCTCAGACAGGCCCAGCGCACCTCGAATATCGCGGATATCCGCATCTGGAAGGATTCAGCGGATGCCAACCCCGCGCTGGACCTGCGAAGGCTCGCCGGGGAGCTTGGCCTTGCCGACAAAAGGATCGGCTGCGAATTCGAGAGCTACGGCCTCGTCCATTCCAATGGCCGCAGGCTCGAAGCTGCTTTCGACGGTTTCGCCGAACTCATCGACACCTCCCGGATCGTCACAATCCTGCGGGCGGTGAAATCGCCCGAAGAGCTGATCTATGTCCGTCAGGCCGCGCGCCTTTCCGACCTCGCCGACAAGGCCGCGATCGACGCGATTCACGCCGGGGCGGACGAGGGCGAAATCCTCGCCGCCCAGCACAATGCGATCTTCGCCAATGGCGGGGATTATCCGGCGAACGAATTCATCATCGGCTCCGGTGGCGATGCGCTGCTGTGCCGCTACAAGGCCGGGCGCCGAAAACTCGACCGCGACGACCAGATCACGCTCGAATTCGCCGGCACCTACCGCCACTACCACGCGGCGATCATGCGCACGCATGTGGTCGGCGAGCCCCGGCCGCTGCATCTCGCCTATCACGCCGCCGCGCGCGAGGCGCTCGATGCCTGCCAGGGCGCGATGAAACCGGGCGCGACCGCAGGCGATATTTTCAACGCCCATGCCGGCGTTTTCGACGCGCACGGACTTTCCGCGCATCGGCTCAACGCCTGCGGCTATTCGCTTGGCGCCAAATTCACGCCGAGCTGGATGGATTGGCCGATGTTCTACCAGGCCAATCCCTGGCCGATAGAGGCCGGCATGGTGCTTTTCGCGCATATGATCCTGATGGATTCGCATAGCGAAACCGCCATGTGCCTCGGGCGCACCTATCTCGTCTCGGAGCGGGGCGCCGAACCCATCAATGCGCCCTCGCTCGATCTCGTCATCCGGTAGGAGCATGATCAGGCTGTTCATCTTCCTCACGCTCGTCGCCAGCCCCGCACTGGCCCAGCAGACGCCTGGAACCGTGGTTGACGGCGCGCCTTCTGTGACGATCGGCGGGCAACCCGCCGCGCGTCAGCAGGACAACACATCCACCGGCGCGCGCGTCACCGGCGGCTCCGCGAATGTTTTCATCAACGGGCGTGGCGCGGCGACGATCGGCTCGCGGACGGAATGCGGGGGAATCGTGGTTTCCGGCTCGCCCAATGTCTTCATCAATGGCCGCCCGGCCGCCACGGCCAGCAGTGCCGTGACCCCCTGCCCCGGCGAGAGCGCGGCGAAGGCACCCTGATCCGCGCATTTACCATATCCGCGCGGCGAGCGCCTTCCAGGCTTCCCCATCCACGCGCGCCGCGTTAAGACTTCGTCAACCATAGGCGTTACGACGCCAGGAAAGACGAAAGCCTGACATGCCCAGAACCGTTCCCCTGCTCATCCTCATGCTCACGGCGACATTGGGCCTGGCCGGCTGCCAATCGACCGGCGGCGGCATGACCGCCCTGGCTCCGGCAGGCGCTCTTTCAAGCGCACAAGCTCCGTTGAAGGTTGTTGCCGTTCAGGGACCGCAGACGGAGGCGGCGCAGAAATTCGAAGCGGTTTTCCTTGAGGAAGCGCAGAAGCGCGGCTTCTCCGCCGCCGGCAGCACCGGACCCGCCATGCGCGTCAAGGCCTATCTCGATGCCTACCCCGCCGAGGGCGGCAAAACAGGATTTTCCTGGGTGATCGATACGTCCGAGGACGGGCGCACCCGTGCGATCCGTATCAAGGGCGGCGCTGAAATGACGGGTGGCGGCGCCTCACCCTGGAGCGCCTTCGACGAGACCGCCATGCGTCAGATCGCCGGCCTCGCGGTGGAAGACATGATCCGCCAGATCCAGGGCGGCGGACAGATCGCCGCATCCGGCGCCTCGACGCCGGAGGAGTAATCACCCCGCCAAGGCGGCGAAGAGGTGGTGAGGCGTTGAAAATTTATCACGCCGACCTGATTCGGTTGTGATGTTAGTACTCTGTCATGTTGAAACCGCTCCAAAGGCGCGCTACCAGCAGCCCGAGGGCGGCGAAACGCGCCCGCACCCCACATCAGGAAGGTCGAGGCATGGACAGGATCAAGCTCGTCGCGGGGAATTCCAACCGCCCCCTCGCCGAGGCGATCGCCGCCTATCTCGAACAGCCGCTCGCCAAGTGCCAGGTACGGCGCTTCGCGGATATGGAGATCTTCGTCGAAATCCAGGAGAACGTGCGCGGCGAGGATGTCTACGTCATCCAGTCCACCTCGTTTCCCACCAACGATCATCTGATGGAGCTGCTCATCATCACCGATGCGCTGCGCCGCTCCTCGGCCAAGCGCATCACGGCGGTGGTTCCCTATTTCGGCTATGCCCGGCAGGATCGCAAATCGGCGCCACGCACCCCCATTTCCGCCAAGCTCGTCGCCAACCTCATCACCCATGCGGGCTGTGATCGCGTCCTGACGCTCGATCTGCACGCGGCGCAGATCCAGGGCTTCTTCGATGTTCCGGTGGACAACCTCTTCGGCGCGCCGGTGATGGTGCAGGACATCAAGTCCCGTTTCGAGAGCGGCAAGGTGATGGTGGTCTCGCCCGATGTCGGCGGCGTCGTACGTGCCCGTCAACTCGCCAACCGCATCAACGCGCCGCTCGCCATCGTCGACAAGCGCCGCCCGCGCGCCGGTGAGAGCGAGGTGATGAACATCATCGGTGATGTCTCCGGCTATTCCTGCGTTCTCGTCGATGACATCGTGGATTCCGGCGGCACCCTGTGCAACGCGGCCGATGCCCTGCTCGCCGCGGGCGCGAACGACGTTTCCGCCTATATCACCCATGGCGTGCTTTCCGGCGGCGCCGTGGCGCGTATCACCGCCTCGAAGTTGAAAGAGCTGATCGTGACGGATTCGATCCAGCCCACGGAGGCGGTGCGCGTCGCCAAGAATATCCGCGTCATCTCGGTCGCGACCCTGATGGGCGAAGCCATCCGCCGCACCGCCGGCGAGGAGAGCGTGTCGAGCCTGTTCGACTGAACTTCAGCGCAGTCTCTCGGCCCGGCGCCCCAGGAAGAGGCTGATCGCCGCGATTGCCATCACGATCGCCATGAGGATAAGCCCGAGCGCGATGGCCAGCGCCAGCTCGCCCTTGCTGGTTTCCAGCGCGATGGTTGTCGTCATTGTGCGCGTGTGACCGCGGATATTGCCACCGACAATCATGATCGCGCCAACCTCCGCGATGGCGCGCCCGAAAGCCGTCAGGAAGACGGTCGCGAAAGCAGGCGCGGCCATGACCAGCAATTGGCGAAGCGCGCTGCGGTATCCCGCCCCGTCCATGATGAAGAGATCGCCGAAATCGCGCCACAGCCCTTCGGTCACGCGGTGAACCAGCGCGACCACGATCGGCAGGACCAGGACGAACTGCGCCAGGATCATGCCGCGCGGCGTGAACAGCCAGCCGAGCGTCCCCAGCGGACCGCTCCGCGACAAAAGCAGATACACGGCCAGCCCGACAACGACCGGCGGCAACCCCTGAAATGCGTTCGCAACCAGCAGCAGGCCTGATCGCCCTGAAAAGCGTCGGATCGCAAGCAGGACCCCAAGCGGAACCCCAAGGGCAAAAGCGCAGGCAGTCGCCGTGAGGCTGATGCGCAAGGAAAGCGCCGCCACGGCAAGAACCTCGCTTTCCCCTCCGGCTATCAGGGCGACGGCTTCTTGGAACGATTGATACAACGGATTGAGCTTCGGATTCAGCTTCTCGATGCGCCGACAAGTGGGAAGAACAGCGGCTTGCCGCCGATCGTGAAGGCCGAGATCGCGGCGCGTCCTTTCTCCGAGGTGATCCATTCATGCCAGATCCTCGCATCGGCGACCTTGATATGCGCGCCTTTGGCCGGGTTCACGAGGATCGAGGAATAGGGGTTGAACAGTGCGTTATCGCCCTCAAGCACGATATCGAGATTGCCGCGATTGGCGAAGGAAAGCCAGGTTCCACGATCGGAAAGCACATAGGCCCCCATCGCGGCGGCGGAATTCAGCGTGGGGCCCATCCCGGTGCCAAGTTCGCGATACCAGCCATCCACGGGCGCCGGCTTCACGCCTGCCTTGTCCCACAGCCGCAACTCGGCGGCATGGGTGCCGCTCTTGTCCCCGCGCGAGACGAAGGGCGACTTCGCACCCGCGATGCGCTTGAGCGCTTCGGCGGCCAATTTCACCTCGCGCACCTTGGCGGGGTCATCCTTGGGGCCGATCACCACGAAGTCGTTGTACATCACGTCGCGCCGGTCTAGGCCATGGCCATCCGCGAGGAATTTTTCCTCCGCCGCCCTGTCATGCACCAGCAAGGCATCGGCATCGCCCTTGGCGGCGAGCGCAAGCGCCTGCCCTGTCCCCACGGCAACTACCCGCACCTCGATGCCGGTATCCTGCTGGAAGACGGGCAGGATGGCCTTGAAGAGGCCGGATTGCTCGGTCGAGGTCGTCGAGGCCAGTGTAATGAACCGCTCCGCCGCGCCAACCGGCCCGGTTACGGCGATCGCCATCACAATCGCATGAAAAAGCATGGCGAAGCGCTTTGCCATCGTGGTCATTCCTCCCTGCGCGATGCGGATATCGCATTTTTCAAGCATGGCCAGCCGCAAGACAAGTATAGGAAAAGCCTATATTTTATGGTGGCGTAGGCATCCCGCCCCGCGCGATCGCCGCGCCGGCTTGCATCGACCACGTTTTTTCCTTATGGAACCGGAGCCGTTCTTACACCCTTGGAGGAAGCGGCAAGTTCGGGGCTGGCGCCTTCCGCGAGGGAGCGCCGTTGGCCCCTGTTTTTGTTTGGAGAGACACATGTCCAAAGTTAAGCAGCTCTCGGCCCAGCGCCGCGAGCGGGCCGGTAAGGGGGCCGCCCGTGCTGTTCGTCGTGAAGGCCGCGTCCCGGCCGTCATTTACGGCGCCGGCCAGTCGCCCGTTTCCATCTCGCTCGATTTCCGCGAGACCAACCGCCTGATCTATGCCGGTCACTTCCTGACCACGGTGTTCGAGATCAATGTCGGCGGCGAGAAGATCCGCGCCATCCCGCGCGATTACCAGCTCGATGTCGTGCGCGACTTCCCCATCCACGTCGATTTCCTCCGCCTCGGCGAAGGCGCTATGGTGAAGGTTGAAATCCCGGTCCATGTCACGGGCCAGGAGACTTCGCCGGGCCTCAAGGCCGGCGGCGCGCTCAACCTCGTGCATCATTCGCTCGAGTTCATGGTGCCGGCGGACAACATCCCGGATCACATCACCGTCGATGTCTCCAAGGCGAAGATCGGCGATTCGATCCATGTTTCGGCGCTCTCCCTCCCGGCAGGCGCCAAGCTGATCAGCCACGAGAAGGACGCGACCGTCGCGACCATCGTTGCCGCCGGCGGCTCGAAGGAAGAAGCCTGATTGAAAACGGATCGCGGCCATGAGGCCGCGATCCTTTCCAACCTGATGAGGGCATGACGATGCATCTTCTCGTCGGCCTCGGGAATCCCGGCGCCCGCTATGCCGGCAATCGTCACAATATCGGATTCATGGCGCTCGACGCCATCCAGCGCCATTGGCGCGGCACGCCCTGGCGCACGCGTTTCCAGGGGGAGGCGAGCGAGGTCACGATCGGCGGCGAGAAAGTGGTTCTTCTCAAGCCCACGACCTTCATGAACGAGAGCGGCCGCGCGGTGGGCGAGGCCATGCGCTTCTACAAGATTGCGCTCGACGACGTTTATGTCTTTCACGACGAGCTCGATCTCGCCCCGGCGAGATTGCGCATGAAAAAGGGCGGCGGCAATGCCGGCCATAACGGCCTGCGCTCGATTACGGCGCATTGCGGCAACGAGTATCCGCGCGTGCGCCTCGGCATCGGCCATCCCGGCGACAAGGCGCTGGTGCATAATTTCGTGCTCGGCGATTTCGCCAAGGCCGAGATGCCGTGGGTCGAGGATCTGTGCGACGCCACCGCAGAATTCGCGGATCTGCTCGTCAAGGGCGAAGGCGAGCATTTTCAATCCAAGGTCCATCTCCGCATGGAGGGGCGCGGGCATAAGGGCATCACCCTTCCCGGCGCGAAAAAGGACTAGACTTCCCCGCCCAAGCGGCTGAAAAGACCGCCGGAAACCACTTCTCACGCACGGAACGGATCGCCCAAATGGGTTTCAAATGCGGAATTGTCGGCCTGCCGAATGTCGGCAAATCGACCCTTTTCAACGCGCTCACGCAAACGGCCGCAGCGCAGGCGGCGAATTATCCGTTCTGCACGATCGAACCGAATGTCGGCGATGTCGCCGTGCCTGACGGCCGCCTCGATGCGCTTGCCGCCATCGCCGGTTCGAAGGAGATCATCCCCACCCGCCTCACCTTCGTCGATATCGCCGGGCTGGTGCGCGGCGCCTCCAAGGGCGAAGGGCTCGGCAACCAGTTCCTCGCCAATATCCGCGAGGTGGATGCGATTGCCCATGTCGTGCGCTGCTTCGAGGATGGGGACATCACCCATGTCGAGGGCAAGATCGACCCGCTGGCCGATATCGAGACGATCGAAACCGAGTTGATGCTCGCGGATCTCGACTCGATGGAAAAGCGGATCACCGCCATCGAGAAGAAGGCCAAGGGCGGCGACAAGGAGGCGAAGGAAAGCTTCGATCTCATGTCGCGCGCGCTGACCCTGCTGCGCGACGGCAAGCCCGCACGCCTCGTGGATGTGAAGCCGCATGAGCGCAAGCTTTTCGAGATGCTGGGGCTGCTCACATCGAAGCCGGTCCTTTATGTCTGCAATGTCGAGGAAGCCTCGGCGGACAAGGGCAATGCCTTCACCGCGAAGGTGTTCGAGCGGGCAAAGGCCGAGGGCGCGCGCGCCGTCGTCGTCTCGGCGAAGATCGAAAGCGAGATCGCCGTTCTCGATGCCGCCGAGCAGAAGGATTATCTCGATGCCATCGGCCTTGAGGAGCCTGGCCTCAACCGCGTCATCCGCGAAGGTTATGCGCTGCTCGGCCTCGTGACCTATTTCACCGTCGGTCCGAAAGAGGCGCGGGCCTGGACCATCGAGACCGGCACCAAGGCGCCGCAGGCCGCTGGCGTGATCCATACCGATTTCGAGAAAGGCTTCATCCGCGCCGAAACCATCGCCTATGCCGATTACGTCGCGCTCAAGGGCGAAGCCGGCGCGCGCGAAGCTGGCAAATTCCGCCTCGAAGGTAAGGAATATGTCGTCGCGGACGGCGACGTGCTGCATTTCCGCTTCGCGAATTGAAGCTGCGCCATGACGGGGAACGACAGACTCTACTTCGAGGATTTCGTCCCCGGCGCCTCATGGGAATATGGCTCGGCGCGGATCGACGAAGCGCCGATGCTGGCCTTCGCCCGCGAGTTCGACCCGCAGCCGATGCATCTCGACGCGGCCTCGGATCAGGCGCGCATGATGGGCGGCCTGATCGCCTCGGGCTGGTACAGCGCCGGGGTGAACATGCGCCTGCTCACCTATGGCATGTTGCTCAACTCTTCTGGCATGGGCGCGCCCGGAATCTCGAAATTGCGCTGGCTCGCCCCTGTGCGCGTGGGCGATACGCTCACGGGCCGGCTTGAAGTTCTCGGGCGGCGTGCCTCATCCAGCAAGCCTGATCGCGGCTTCGTTGATTTCCGCTTCGATATCACCAATCAGGATGGCGTTTCGGTGATGGAGCAGGTCAATCTCATCATGTTCGCCCGTCGCGAGCCGGGCGCCGCCGATGATGATCTGTCCGGAAGCCGGATCGTGCCGCCAGCAGCCGAGGAGTTTCCAGCGGAAGCGAATGCCGCGCAATTCGGCTATGTCGACGATCTTCGCCCCGGCGTGGTGTTGCGCCTCGGAAGTTATGCGTTCACGCCGGAGAACATCATCGATTTCGCGAAACGCTTCGATCCGCAGCCCTTCCACCTCTCGGAAGAGGGCGGACGCGCGACGCATTTCGGCGGGCTCTCCGCCTCCGGCTGGCATACGGCCTCGGCCTGGATGCGCGTGATGACCGATTTCTGGGCGCGGCAACCCGCGCAAAGCACGCCGAAACGCGGGCCGGGCATGGGCTTTGACAATCTCCTGTGGCTGAGGCCCGTCCTCGCCGGCGATACGCTTACCTATTTCACGCGCATCGAGGGCGCGCGGCGCTCCGCCTCGCGTCCCGGCTGGGGTATCCTCAACCTGCGCAATTACGCGCTGAACCAGAAGGGTATCCCCGTTTTCGCTTTCTCCGGCATATCGCTGCTGGAGGCGCGGGACTGACGTTCAATGCCCCTCGAAGGCGACGAGCGTGCGCACCGGCACGCCGAGCGCCTCGATCTTCGCCGCCCCGCCCAGTTCGGGCAGATCGATCACGAAACAGGCCGCGACCACTTCCGCCCCGAGCTTCTGGAGAAGGCGCACCGCAGCGGAAGCCGTGCCGCCGGTCGCGATCAGATCGTCGACGAGAATGACCTTCTCGCCCTTCTCCACCGCATCGACATGGATCTCCATCTCGTCGGTGCCGTATTCCAGCGCATAGGCGATCGAAACCGTCTGATGCGGGAGCTTGCCCTTCTTGCGGATCGGCACGAAACCACAGGAAAGCTGATGGGCGATCGCGCCGCCGAGGATGAAGCCGCGCGCCTCTATCCCCGCCACCTTGGCGATGCGCGCGCCGGCATAGGGCTGAACAAGCTCATCCACCGCGCGGCGGAAAGCGCGGGGATTGCCCAGAAGCGTCGAGATATCCCGAAACTGGATACCCGGCTTGGGATAATCGGGAATAGTGCGGATCGCGTCACGAAGTGTCTGCATGGAAGGCCCGGCAAAGAAAAGACGATACGAGCCTGCCAGAACCACCGGGGCGAATAAAGCCGGCTTCCGTCCCCGAAGGCGCATGCCAACAGAAAAAGAAAAGGGGCCCGCAGGGCCCCTTGCTGATCCATCAGGCGGCGCTCAATGCGCGCCTTCGAGACGCGACCAGATGCGCTTCTTGGTGAAATAGAGCAACCCTGCCAGAAGCAGCAGCCACAGCATCACCTTGGCGCCGAGATGCTTGCGCTCCTCGAGTTTGGGCTCAGCCGCCCACATGAGGAAAGCCGCGAGATCGCGCGCGACCTGCTCGCGCGTCACCGGCGTGCCGTCCGTGTAGAAACCCGGATCATTCGGCTTGCCGTTATCGTCGATCACCGCGACGAGCGGGTTGGCCATCGCGATCTTGTTGCCGGGGAAGTACTTGTTGTAGTGCAGCCCGGCCTCGACGGTGACGCCCTTCGGCGCAACCTCGTAGCCGTTGAGCAGCGCGACGATGTAATCCGGCCCCTGCTCCTGATACTGCGTGAAGATATCGATGAGCCACATCGGGAAGCCGCGCTCATAGGTGCGGGCCTTGGCGATCACCGAGAAATCCGGCGGTACCGCGCCGCCATTCGCGGCCTTGGCCGCTTCGGCATTCGGGAACGGCGCCGGAAAGCGATCCGCCGGGCGACCGGGGCGCTCGAACATGTCGCCGCTTTCGTTCGGGCCGTCCTTGACCTTGTATTCCGCGGCCAGCGTCTTGACCTGTCCCTCGGTGAAGCCCGGACCGCCGGGCTGCGAGAGGTTGCGGAACGAGATCTTTTCCAGCCCGTGGCAGGAGGAGCAAACCTCGCGATAGACCTTGAAGCCGCGCTGAAGCTGCGCGCGGTCAAAAGTGCCGAACGGGCCCGAGAAGCTCCATTTCTGCGCCGGCGGATGCTCGGCGCCGCCGGCCGCGAGGGCCGGGGCGGCAAGGCCGGAGAGCCCGAGAAGGGCAAAGGCCGCGACAAGATGACGAGAAGCGATTTTCATAGCGTTTTCCTTCCTCTCGTCCCGCTCACTTCGCCGCCTTGGCGTCGCCGAGCACGGAATCGGCGATGGAAGCCGGCACCGCTTTCGGTTTCTCGAACAGACCGAGCAACGGCAGGGCGATCACGAAATAGGCGAAATACATCACGGTGAGGATCTGCGCGAAGCCGACCATGTCGAGGATCGTGCGGCCGCCGAGCGCGAGCACCACCTTGTCGGTCGGCTGCGAGCCGGTATAGCCGAGCAGCACCGAGACCACCACGAAGATCCAGAAGAAGATCTTGAATGTCGGGCGATACTTGCCGGACTTGACCTTCGAGGTATCGAGCCAGGGCAGGAAGGCCAGGATCGCGATCGCCGCGAACATCGCCACGACACCGCCAAGCTTGTCAGGGATCGCGCGCAGGATGCCGTAGAAGGGCAGGAAGTACCATTCGGGCACGATATGCGCCGGGGTCTTCAGCGGATCGGCCGGGATGTAGTTATCCGCATGGCCGAGGAAGTTCGGGTGATAGAACACGAACCAGCCGAACACCATCATGAAGCAGACCATCGCGAAGAGGTCTTTCACGGTCGCGAAGGGCGTGAAGGGAACCGTATCCTTCGCGACATTCTTCACCTCGACGCCGGTCGGGTTGTTCTGGCCGACATGATGCAGCGCCCAGACATGGAGAACCACCACGCCAAGGATCATGAAGGGCAGCAGGTAATGCAGCGAGAAGAAGCGGTTGAGCGTCGGGTTGTCGACCGAATAGCCGCCCCAGAGCCAGGTCACGATCGGATCGCCGATCACCGGAATGGCCGAGAAGAGGTTGGTGATCACGGTCGCGCCCCAGAAGGACATCTGCCCCCAGGGAAGCACATACCCCATGAAGGCCGTGGCCATCATGAGCAGGAAGATCACGACGCCGAGGATCCAGAGCAATTCGCGCGGCGCCTTGTAGGAGCCGTAATACATGCCGCGGAAGATGTGGATATAGACCGCGATGAAGAACATCGAGGCGCCGTTGGCGTGCATGTAGCGCAGCAGCCAGCCGTAATTCACGTCGCGCATGATGTGCTCGACGGAGGCGAAGGCGAAATCGACATGCGGCGTATAATGCATCACGAGAACGATGCCGGTCACGATCTGCGCGACCAGCATGAACATCAGGATGCCGCCGAACGTCCAGAAGTAGTTGAGGTTGCGCGGAACCGGGTAGGACACCGCGGAATCGTGCATCAGGCGGATGATCGGCAACCGCGCGTCGATCCAGCGTTCGATGCCGGTCTTCGGCACATAGGAGGAATGATGCTCAGCCATTCTCTTGTCTCACCTTGAATGCGATCAGCCGATGCGGATCTTGGACGCCGACAGGAACGCGAATTCCGGGATGTCGAGATTGCGCGGGGCCGGACCTTTGCGGATGCGGCCGGAATTGTCGTAATGCGAGCCGTGGCAGGGGCAATACCAGCCGTTGTAATCGCCGGAGAAGCCGATCGGCACGCAGCCCAGATGGGTGCAGTTGCCGTAAACGACGATCCATTTTTCCTGGGCCTTGCCCTCGAAGGCTTTCACGCGGGCCGAATCGGCCTGCTTGTCCGGCAGGGCGGCGGCGTCGTCCTTCTTGGCTTCTTCGATTTCCTTCGCCGTACGATGGCGGACGAAAATCGGCTTGCCGCGCCATTTCAGCGTGATCGCCTTGCCTTCGCCGATCGGCCCGAGATCGACCTCGACCGGCGCGCCGGCGGCGATCGTCGAAGCATCCGGCGACATCTGCGAAATCAGCGGCCAGACGGCCGCGCCGCCCGCGACGACACCCGCCGCGCCGGTGGCGAGGAACAGAAAATCACGGCGGTTCGGTTCACTCATCGTATGGTCAGCCACGTTTAGCCCTTCCTCAGTCGCAGGGTCCGTGCCTCGTAGGGCAGACCCGCCTCATCCTCGCGCCCAAAAATGCGCCGCGAAAAACAGGAGCTTCCCCGCAGCGTCGCGCCGCGCATAGCCTGCCTGATTCTTCGGGCATATCAGAATTTGGAACGATCCTGAACAAGAGGCTCAATGGCATCGTCGATGCCGCTTGTCCATCCCCTTCACGACAGCTAGATGCCACAGATATGGTTGATCAAAAGGAAATTGAGCGCATCGCCCCTCTGAGGCTTGCGCTTTTCGAGCCGGACATTCCGCAGAACGCCGGAACGCTGTTCCGGCTGGGGGCCTGTCTTGGTGTCCCGGTCGACCTGATCGAGCCCGCCGGATTCGACGCCAGCGACCGGAACCTCAGACGCGCGGGGCTCGATTATCTCGACCATGCCGTCATCCGGCGTCACGTTTCCTTCCGCCATTTCGAGGCTTTCTGCACCGAAAGAAGAGCCCGTCTCGTGTTGGCCACAACCCATGGCGCGGTTGCGCATACCCGTTTCGTCTTCCAGCCCGGCGATATCGTCATGCTTGGGCGCGAGAGCGCGGGCGCGCCGGCGCATGTGCATGAAGCAGCCGAGGCCCGGATCTACATTCCCCAGCGTGCCGGCCTGCGCTCGCTCAATATCGCGGTTGCCGGCGCGATGATCATCGGCGAAGCCTTGCGCCAGCTCGACGCCTTTCCCCCCGAAACGAAAGTCTGATCATGTCCCTCATCGACGATACCACGGTCACCGCCCGGCGCGAACGCGCCCATGAATGGTTCCTCGACCTTCAGGCGCAGATCATGGCCGTCTTCGCCCGCATCGAACAGGAGGCGGAAGGTCCCTTCTTCGAGGAAGCGCAGGCTGCGGGCATCCCGGAATTCAAGCCATGGAACCGCACCAATCATGACAGCACGCCGGGAGGCGGTGGGCGCATGGGGATGCTGCGTGGGCGCGTCTTCGAGAAGGCCGGCGTGCATGTCAGCCATGTCCATGGCTCCTTCGCGCCGGAATTCGCCGGTCAGATCCCCGGCGCGGACAAGGATCCCCGCTTCGCGGCGACCGGCATCTCGCTCATCGCGCATCCGTGGAACCCCAATGCGCCGACTGTCCACATGAACACGCGCTTCGTGGTGACCTCGAAAGCATGGTTCGGCGGCGGCGCGGATCTCACGCCCGTGCTCGATCGCCGACGTGTGCAGGAAGATGCCGACGCGCGCGCCTTCCATGAGGCGATGGAAGCGCCCTGTCGCACGCATGGCCGCGATTACGACCGCTTCAAGAGCTGGTGCGACGAGTATTTCTTCCTCAAGCATCGCAACGAGCCACGTGGAATCGGCGGCATCTTCTACGATTATGTCGCGGATGAGTGGGAAGCCGATTTCGCCTTTACCAAGGCGGTTGGCGAGGCTTTCCTCGATATCTATCCGCGCATTCTCACGGCTAACATTTCCCGTCCATGGACCGCCGAAGACCGCCACGAGCAGCAGGTCCGGCGCGGGCGCTATGTCGAGTTCAACCTGCTCTATGATCGCGGCACGATCTTCGGCCTCAAGACGGGCGGAAACATCGATTCCATCCTCTCCTCGATGCCGCCCAGCGTGCGTTGGCCCTGAGCGCATGTCGCAATCTCGTCATTCTGTGCGGCTATCACCCTCGCTCAACAAGGGAGATCATGCATGTTCAAGATCGGCGACGTGGTTCAGATGAAATCGGGTGGTCCCGCCATGAGCGTTGTCTCGACGACGGACGAGAAGGCGGAATGCCTGTGGTTCGCCGAGGGTAGCGAGACCTTCCAGCGCGATACATTCCCGATGGCCTGCCTCGAGGCGGTCGAGTTCGAGGAAGAGGACGACGAGGACGACGGCGAAGACGAGGATTGAGCGTCAGCGCTCGCGCATTCGCCGTATGACACCGGCCAGGATCGCGTGCTGATCGGCATAGCCGGGCGGAAAACCTTCCCGCGCCCAGGTGGTGCGGGTGGCCTCCAGCGCCTGCCCCACCGCCGGCCCGGCGACCACGCCAAGCGCCAATGCGTCCTTGCCCGAGAGATGGAAAACGGGCGGGTTCGCCACGCGGTCGATATCGAGCAGCAGGGACACACTGCCGCGCGCCGAAGCCTCGCGCCGAAGCGCCTCGACACCGATTTCAGCCTCCTCGGGGCCAAGCAGAAGAAGGCTCGCCAACCCATCCCGCCGAAAGCGGTACTGAACGTCGATGATCCGGTGGAGCCAGCGCTCCTCGGCATTGGTGAGGCGCATGCTCTCGCGCAGGTAGGCGATATTGCGATCGTCATGAACGCCAAGGGCCGCGAAGCGGGCGAGGCGTGGCACCCGCATCTCCCCGAAGCGTCCCTCCAGCGCGATGCGGGCGGCGAAAGCCGCCGGGTCCGCCGGCACGCCGAGCAATTGCGTGATGAGCCCGAACTCCTCGGCTTTCTTGATCACCTCGGCGGCGTGGCGCGCGTCGACCAGCTTCATCATCTCCGCGCGGATGCGTTCGCGCGAGAGTTCAACAAAACCGCCGCGGTGATTGAGAACCGCCGCGAGGCCAAGCGAATCGAGCCGACCACGCCCGTATTCCGCGGAAAAACGCAGGAAGCGAAGCCCCCTGAGATAATCCTCTCGCAACCGTTGATCAGCCCGGCCGATGAAGCGCACCTTGTGCAGACGTAGATCGTGGACGCCCTCGAAATAATCGTGGAGCTTGTGGTCGCGATCGAGCGAGAGCGCGTTGATCGTGAAATCGCGCCGCGCGGCATCCGCCCGGAAATCGCGGCCGAAGCGGACCTTGGCGTGGCGGCCATCGGTCTCGATATCCTCGCGCAAGGTGGTGACCTCGAACGCATGTATATCGCGGATAAGCGTCACCGTGCCGTGCTCGATCCCGGTCGGCACGCCGTGCCAGCCCGCCGCTTGTGCAAGGCGGAGCACCGCGTCGGGCAGGAGGGTGGTTGAAAGGTCGATATCGTTGGTCTTCTCGCCCAGGATCGTATTGCGGATCGCGCCGCCGACGATACGGGTCTCCTCCCCCGCCGGGTTCAGCAGGGCCATCAGGTCAGAAAGGTGCGGCTCCGAGGCAAGCGCGACGAGACGGGCGTGAAGATCGCGTGGGCTCACTCGACCTTCCCCTGGATGAGCTTTCCATCCTTGAAGATCGCCGGAGAATACGGGCCGGTATGTTTTTCGTCGCTCAGGCCGAAGAAAAGCAGCGCGGCGACGACGAAAGCCAGTCCGATCAGGCTCTGGATCTGCAAGGCCTTGGCCGTGAGGATTTTCTTCGCGGCGGCCGGATGCTTCTGCTGCCAGACCAGGAAGGCGGCATAACAGATGAACGGCAGCAGGAAAAACCCGGAAAGCTCGAAAACGATACGCCCCATCTTATTTCACCCATTCGCATAGAGCTGCGCAAAAGAGCGCATGATTCCCGCCGTTACACCCCAGATATAGGCGGATGCATGGTCAAGGATATAGAAGGTCCTGTCGCGACCTTTCCAGAAGATGGTCGATTGCCGGTATTGCGCAAGATCCAGCGCGTGATCGAGCGGCACCTCGAAGACACGCGCGACCTCGCCCGGATCGGGCTGGAGCGACATCGCGGGATCGACCAGCCCCACCATGGGCTGCACCCGAAAGCCGGTGCCCGAAAAATAGGGCGGCAGGAAGCCGATGGGCGTGACAAGCGCAGGCAAGAGGCCGATTTCCTCCCGCGCCTCACGCAAGGCTGCCTGTTCCGGGGTCTCGCCGGGCTCGATACGCCCGCCGGGAAAGGCCACCTGCCCCGCATGATTGCTCAGATGGCCGGCGCGCTCGGTGAGCAGGACCGATAACCCTTCCGGGCGCATCACCACCGGATAAAGAACCGCCGCAGGCCGTGCCCTCGCGATGAAATCCGGCTCGGGAGGAACCTGCGCGATGACATGACATCCGAAAGGCCGGTGATCCGCTTCCGGTTCGAGCGGCGCCGTAAACAGCACCTGCCCCGCGCGGTCTCGAAAACGGGCGAGCGGCGCAGCCACGCTCATACGCTCACCTCCAGCGCTTCATCCGGCAGCGCGAAGAACGCGCCCGCCGAGGCAAGGCCGGGCCGCCCCTGCGCATCCTCTGTAAGAACCGCCGCGAGATCGAGTGCAAGGGAACGGGTTGCGCGCGCAAAAAGACCACCGCGCACATGCAGATAGGGCTTGAGCCCGCCATATTGATCGAGTTCGAACCGCATCGGGTGATCCGCCCCGGCGACAACGATCTCGTCCAGATTGGTGCGGAAGGCGAAAGCCGGGCCCGCGGACGTTTCCACCGGCGCCATTTCCACGGCGAGAAAAGGCGCGTCCTCGACAACGATTCCTACGCGCTCGACCGGCGTCACGAGCACGTAGCGCTCGGGATCGCGCCGGAGAATCGAGGCGAAGAGCTTCACCAGCGGCAACCGCGTGATCGGCGTTCCGAGATAGAACCAGCGGCCATCCCGCGCGATGCGCATGTCGATCTCGCCGCAATAAGCCGGATTCCATTTCTCGACGGGCGGCGGATTCCTGCCCGCATGCCCGGCCGCAGCTTCCAGAAAACGTTTGGGCAGTTCGGTCTGGCTCATGGCTCCCTCGCACCGACATCTAGCGCCGGCCGGGCGGCAAGGGAAGCACCCGCCTCCGCCCTCGCAAAGCCATGATTGGCCCTTCG
Organism: Pseudomonadota bacterium; assembly: GCA_020161575.1. Taxonomy (GTDB): domain Bacteria; phylum Pseudomonadota; class Alphaproteobacteria; order Rhizobiales; family Beijerinckiaceae; genus Rhabdaerophilum. The sequence goes on along the minus strand of JAIUNR010000001.1, from coordinate 211,781 downwards.
ACTGTCGGCGGGAACACGAAAACTTGTGCGTGTATCGGCTACCGGAGCGCCAACCCCCATTGCCGGGATGCGCGCCGCGCGACAATTTGGCAAGGTAAGCGCGACAGAGCGCGAATCGCCGGAGAGGGTAGGATGCTTGATCTCAAAACAAACCCCTCGCACGAAGCCGATAAAACCGCCGGTTTCGTGCGACAGGCCGAGGACATCGCCACCCGCCTTGCCAAGGCCCGCGCGGAAATCGGCAAGGCGATCTTCGGCCAGGAAGAGGTGATCGAGCGTGCGCTCGTCACCGTGCTGGCGGGCGGTCATGCCCTGCTCGTCGGCGTGCCAGGCCTCGCGAAAACGAAACTCGTCGAGACGATGGGGCACGTGCTGGGGCTTGATGCCCGCCGCGTGCAGTTCACGCCTGATCTGATGCCTTCGGACATTCTCGGCAGCGAAATCCTCGACGAACCCAGCCCCGGCAAGCGCGCCTTCCGTTTCGTGCGCGGCCCCGTCTTCGCCGAATTGCTGATGGCGGACGAAATCAATCGCGCGAGCCCACGCACGCAATCCGCCCTGCTCCAGGCGATGCAGGAAGGCTTCGTGACCATCGCCGGGCAGCGCCACGATTTGCCCCGCCCCTTCCATGTCCTGGCGACGCAGAACCCGATCGAGCAGGAAGGTACCTACCCGCTGCCCGAGGCACAGCTTGACCGGTTCCTCCTCGAAATCAACGTCGATTACCCCGATCGCGATGCCGAGCGCCGGATCCTCATCGAAACCACGGGCAGCGAGGCTGGCGCCGTCTCCGCCGTATTCACGCCCCAAGGCATCATGGAGGCGCAGCAGCTCGTGCGCCGCCTGCCTGTGGGGGAAGCGATTGTAGAGGCTATCCTCGATCTCGTGCGTTCGGCACGCCCCCTGCCCGGCACACCGCTTGCCGGCAAGCTCGCCTGGGGGCCGGGCCCGCGCGCAAGCCAGGCGCTCATGCTCGCGATCCGCGCCCGCGCCCTGCTCGACGGACGGCTCTCGCCCTCGCTCGACGATCTGGTCGCGCTTGCCGAGCCGGTGCTCAAGCATCGCATGGCGCTGAGTTTCGCCGCCCGCGCGGATGGCGAGACGATCGGCTCCATCATCGCCGCCCTCGTCGCGCGCTACCGCTGAGCCCGCCATGGCGCAACCGGATGCCAGCCTCGTTCCCGGCCTCGGCCCTGCCCTCCCGGCGGGACTCGCGGGCGAGGCCGCGCGGCTTTCGGAGATCCTGCCGCATCTCGTGGTGGAAGCGCGCAATGTCGCGGCGCAGCTCCAGCTCGGCATCCATGGCCGCCGCCGGGCCGGGCCAGGCGAGGAATTCTGGGAATTCCGCCCCTTTGGCGTCGGCGAATCCGTCGCCCGCATCGACTGGCGCCGTTCCGCGCGCGAGGAACGCCTTTTCGTGCGCGAGCGCGAATGGGAGAGCGCTTCGACGCATTGGCTCTGGGTGGATTTCTCCCCCTCGATGAATTTCACCTCCCGCGTTGCGTCACGCGCCAAACGTGACCGCGCCATCCTGATCGCGCTGGCACTCGGCGACCTGCTCGTGCATGCCGGCGAGCGCACCGGCCTTGCGGGTGTGACGGCGCCCATGGCCTCGCGGAACATCGTCCTGCGCCTTGCGGAAGCAATGTTGCGGCTGCCGGAAGCTGCGAGGATGCCGATGCCGGATATCACCCGGCTCAGACGCCGCGATCACCTCGTGCTGATCTCCGATTTCATCATGCGCCCGGATGAATTCGAGGCGCGCCTCGCCGCGATCGCCGAGCGGGGGCTCCTCGCGAGCGTGGTGCTGATCCGCGACCCCGTGGAGGAGGAGTTCCCCTTCACGGGCGAGATCGAGTTCGAGACGCCCGAATCCCCCCAGACCTGGCGGGTCGGCGAAGCACGTGATCTCGCGGCCCGCTATCGCGAGCGGATCGCCGCCGTAAACGAGGAGCTACGCCGCGCCGCCCTGCGCCATGGCTTCGGTTTCGTCAAACACCTCACCCATCGCCCCGCCTCCGAGACCCTGCTCGCGCTGGCGGGCATGATCGGCGGGCAGATGCCAGCCGCGCATTCCTCCCTGGGGGCCACGCCATGATCGCCGGTCTCGGTTTCGCCGCCCCGCTCGCGCTGCTCGCCCTGCTGGCCTTGCCGCTGCTGTGGTTCCTCCTGCGCGTGACACCGCCGCCACCGCGTCGCCTGCCGCTGCCGACCTTGCCGCTGGTCGCGGATCTTCTGGGCTCCGAGCGCGAACCGCGCCGCACACCGTGGTGGCTGATGCTGCTCCGCCTTGCAGCCGCCGCCGCGCTCATCCTTGCCCTCGCCGGCCCCCGTTTCGAGCCCGACATGCACCCGGCGGCAGCGCATGAAGGAAGTGGCCCGCTCATCCTGCTCCTTGATGATGGCTGGGCCGCCGCGCGTGACTGGCAGGCGCGTCTCGAGCGTGCCGCCCGCCTCATGAACGACCGCCCGGAGCGCCCGGTCATTCTCCTTGCCGCCGGAGAACAGCGTCCGGTTCTATCGCCCGAGCCGATCCGGCAGGTGATGACCCGTCTTCAGCCGCTGCGGCCGCGCCCTTACTTCGTCGATCGTCAGCCTGCCTTCGACACGGCCATCGCGCTGCTTTCGAGCCATGCCGGCGCCCGATTGGTCTGGATCAGCGACGGAATCACCCGCGAGGGCGAGAAGGACAGCATCGCCGCCTTCCTCGCGCGCGGGGGCGAGCGGCTCGACATCTACGCCCAGAACGACACCCCGACCACGGCCTTGGTCGGCCTGGCACAGAACGCGCAAGGGGTGGAGGCGCTGCTCCGCCGCGCAGGCACGGGCGCTGCCGGGGCGCCCTCCCTGATCCGCGCGCTCGACGAGAAAGGCCGCCTGCTCGGCGAAGCAACCGCGACTTTCGCGCAGGATGCGCGCGAAACGCGCGCACGGCTCGCGCTTCCGCTCGAGATCGCCAACGACATCAACCGGCTCGAAATCGCGGAAGCGAACCATGCCGGCGCGGTTCATCTGGTAGATGGCGCCAATCGGCGGCGGCGGGTCGCGCTCATTTCGGGAGAGACCACCGATACCGCGCAGCCGCTGGTCTCCGCGCGCTATTTCCTTGCCCGGGCCCTCGCGCCCTATGGCGATCTGCGCGAACCGCCCCCCGGCGCCAAGGATCCGATCCGGCAGGCGCTGGAGGATCGCCCGGATGTGCTCGTCCTCGCGGATATCGGCACGATCGGCGGCGAAACCGGGGCGCATGTCGCCCGGTTCGTGGAGAATGGCGGGGTGCTGATCCGCTTCGCCGGACCGGGACTCGCCGCAGCGGGAGACGACCTTCTTCCCGTGCGCCTGCGCCGGGGCGGGCGCATTCTCGGCGGCGCGCTGTCATGGGACAAACCGCGCGCACTCGGCCCCTTCCCCGAGGCGTCCCCTTTCGCGACACTGGCGCCAGCAAAGGATATGCGGGTCGAGCGTCAGGTGCTGGCAGAACCGGATTCCGAGCTTGTCCGCGCGAGCTGGGCTATACTGGAGGACGGCACACCGCTCGTGACCGGCAAAATGCTCGGCAAGGGCCATCTCGTCCTGTTCCACGTCACTGCGGATACGAGCTGGTCGAACCTGCCGCTTTCCGGCCTGTTCGTGGATATGCTCCGGCGTGTGCTCACGATCGCCAAGGGGCCGGCGGGCACGCAGGCCGCCGGAGGTGCCTCTGTTACGACGAAAATCGCGCCGCGCCTCACGCTCGACGGATTCGGCCAGCTCGGCCCTGCCTCGGCGGAGGCTCGCCCGGTCGATCAGCGGTTCTCGGAGCCGGCAACCCGTGATCACCCGCCGGGTTTCTACGGTCCACCCGAAACCGGCTTCGCCGTCAACGCCGTCACGCCGGCGAGCGCTTTCGAGCCGATCTCCTATGCCGGGCACACACCAATGCCGCTGGCCAATCCGCGCGTGATCGACTTCCGCCCCGCGCTGATGGTGGCTGCGGTCCTGCTCTTCCTCGCCGACGCGCTGGCGATGATCCTCATCGGCGGTACATTGGCCTCGCTCCGGCGACCGGCGCAGAGCACGGCAGCCCTCCTGCTCGGCCTTGCCCTGCTTGCGCAAATTGCCCCTGCGGCGAGGGCCGAACCGCTCGATCTGCGTTCAATCCGCCCCGAGGATATCCGCTCGAGCCTGCGTCCCCGCCTCGCCTATATCCTCACCGGCGACCAGAAGGTCGATGAAACCAGCCGCGCCGGGCTGCAGGGCCTCGGCCGGATGCTGAGCCAGCGCACCTCGCTCCATCTCGACGAGCCGATCGGCCTCGACCCCGCGCGCGACGAGCTGGTCTTCTATTCGATGATCTACTGGCCCGTCGTTCTGGGTCAGTCACGCCCATCCGAGCAGGCGATCCGCGCCATAGACAGCTTCATGAAGCAAGGCGGCACCGTGCTGTTCGACACGCGCGATGCCTTCATCCAGCGCCCCGGCGGCCAGCCCACGGCAGAGACCCGCGCTCTGCGCGCGATGCTTTCCGCGCTCGATCTACCCGCGCTCGAACCTGTCCCAAGCGATCACGTGCTGACGAAAACCTTCTATCTGCTTGAACGCTTCGTCGGGCGTTATGCAGCGGGCGATACCTGGGTCGAAACCCTTGCGGGGGCCAGCGATGCCAAAGTCCCGGCTCGGGCGGGCGACCGCGTTTCACCAATCATCATCACCTCGAATGACCTCGCAAGCGCCTGGGCGCTCGACCGGCTCGGCAATCCGCTTTACCCGCTGGTGCCGGGTGAGCCGCGTCAGCGCGAAATGGCGTTCCGCACGGGTGTCAATATCGTGATGTATGTGATGACCGGCAATTACAAGGCGGATCAGGTGCATGTGCCCGCCCTGCTCGAAAGGCTCGGGCAATGAACGCGGACAGGCTGTTTGTCGATTTCTCTCCCCTGCTGCCCTGGCCATTCCTGGCGGCGCTCGCGCTGATCGCGCTCGCACTCGGCGGGTATCTTGTCCGGCAGAAGCGGCGTGGCGCGTGGATACGCCTCGGCGCGCTCTTCCTCGGACTCGCAGCGCTCACGGATCCGCGCCTTGTCAGCGAGAAGCGCGAGCGGTTGAGCGATATCGTCGCCTTGCTGGTTGATCGCTCCGGTTCACAGGGGATCGGCACGCGGATGGCGGAAACGGAAGCCGCGCTCTCCACCCTTGCCGCGCGCCTGCGCCAACGCCCCAATACCGAACTGCGCGTGATCGATGTATTCGACCGCGATGGCGCGGGAGACGGGACGCGCCTGTTCGACGCGCTGGCGATCGCCTTGCGCGATGTTCCGCCCGATCGCCTCGCCGGGGTGATCGCCCTCACGGACGGGCAGGCGCATGATATTCCCGCCGATCTCGCGCGCCTCGGCTTCTCGGCGCCGTTCCACGCGCTGATCACGGGGCGAGCCAACGAATTCGACCGCCGGATCGAGCTTGTCGAGGCGCCTCGCTTCGGCATTGTCGGCAAGGAGGTCATGGCGACCATCCGCATCGAGGATCAGGGCGGCAATGGCGGGCCCGCACGGCTTTCGATCCGCCGCGACGGCGAGACGCTGGCCAGCGAGACCGTGCGCGCCGGTCAGCCGATCCAGATCGCACTGAAGCTCGACCGGGCGGGGCTCAATCTTTTCGAGCTCCAGATCGAAACTCTTCCGGGAGAGCTGACGCCGCTCAACAATCTCATCGCGTTGCCCGTTGAAGGCGTGCGTGAGAAACTCAACGTGCTGCTGGTTTCAGGCGAGCCCCATGCGGGCGAGCGCACCTGGCGCAACCTGCTCAAGGCCGATCCCAATGTGGAGCTGGTTCATTTCACGATCCTGCGCCCGCCCGAGAAGCAGGACAACACCCCGACCAACGAACTCTCGCTCATCGCCTTTCCCACGCGCGACCTTTTCGTCACAAAGATCAACGATTTCAACCTCATCATCTTCGATCGCTACTCGAATCAGACCTTCCTGCCGACCCTCTATTTCGAGAACATGGTCTCCTATGTGCGCGACGGCGGTGCGATCCTTTTCGCGGTGGGGCCGGAAATCGTCGCGCGCGGCGGGCTGCTCTCAACGCCTTTGCGCGAGATCATGCCAGCGGAGCCTACGGGCTCGATCCTGGAGCGCGCCTATCGCGCCGAGGTGACCGATCTCGGCCGGCGCCACCCAGTGACCAGCAATCTCGATGGCGCCGGTGCCGCACCGGGCACCGCGCAATGGGCGCCATGGTTCCGGCAGATCGCCGCGCGGCCGCGCGCCGGCCAGAGCCTGATGAGCGGCGTCGACGGATTGCCGCTGCTCGAACTTCGCCGGGAGGGCAAAGGGCGCGTGGGGCTTTTCCTCTCCGATCATGTCTGGCTCTGGGCACGCGGCTATGCCGGGGGTGGCCCCTATCTCGACCTGCTGCGCCGCCTTTCCCACTGGCTGATGAAAGAGCCTGAGCTCGAAGAAGAAGCCCTGCGCATGGCGATTTCAGGCAACCGGATCGTCATCGAACGACGCACGATCGGCGGTGCGCCGGGCGATTTCTCGGTCACGGAACCGGGCGGCGAGACCCTGCCTCTGACGCCATTCGAGGCTGAGCCGGGCCTGTGGCGCGCGGAAATGGCCATTCGCCGCGCCGGGCTTTACCGCGCGCGCAACGGAAATCTCGTCGCCTTCGTCAATGCCGGTCAAGCCAATCCCCGCGAGTTCCGGCAAGTGGTCAGCACGCTCGAAGCCTTGCGTCCCGTGGCGGAAGCAACGGGCGGCGGGGTCCGCCGGATGGCGGCGAACGGCAATGTGGAGGTACCGCGCCTCGCCGATATCCGCACCGGATCCGTCTTTTCGGGGCCGGATTATATCGGGCTCAAGCCCACGGAAGCCTCCGTGCTCAAGGGGCTTTCCATCACGCCTTTTGGTCTGGGGCTGCTGGGGCTGTTGCTGCTTCTGCTCCCGCTCATCGGCACCTGGCTGGCGGAAGGACGGCTTGGACGCAAGCGGGCCTGATCAACCGCGAATGATCAACCCGGATCGCCGCGCACCTCGCCCGAGAGGGTCTTGAGCGTTTCTGGCACGATTTCGAGCGCGAGCAGCCGCATCGGATCCACCGGGCCCGGCAGGGTGATGCGTCCCGGCGGCACCCGCCGGTAGCCGACACGCGCATAATAGGGTTCATCCCCCACCAGCACGATGATCGGCCGGTTGGCGGCGCGTACCGCCTCGGCGCAATGGTCGAGCAGGGCGCGACCGATTCCCTTCCCCTCGAAGGACGGATCCACGGTCAACGGACCCAGCATGAAGCCGCGCACCGTGCCGCCGATCGTCACCGGCGTCAGCTGGACCGCCGCAACCAGCAGCGAGCCGACGCGGGCGACGAAGGCCGGGCCGCCCGCCTCGCCCGCCTGCTCGCGGATGCGGAACGCGGTTCGGGCATAACGCCCCGGCCCGAACGCGCGGGCGTGAAGACGTTCGACGGCATCGATATCCTGCGGTTGCTGCGGATCGATGGAAAACTGGAGTTCGCTCATAAGCTGAAAACGTCGCCAAATCCGCGCGATGTCAAGCCTTGGCGTTTCACCAGCATGGATCGGGTGTGCGGCCATCCATGATTTCCGCGAGCCGCCGCCTTGTCGCCGGCGTCGTGCCCTCCGGCAGCGCCCCGAGCGAGAAAAACCCTGCCTCCACGATCTCGCGATCCCGAAGACGCGGGGCGCTCTGGCGAAAATGCCGCACGACATAGAGCGCGACATGATCGCGTGGTGCCGCGATCTTGTTGTGATAGACCGCGAAAAGGTGCGGTTCGCCCTCGAGCAGGATGTTGCCCTCCTCGCGCAGTTCCGCCTCCAAAGCCGCGCGCAGATGTTGCCCGCGCTCCACGCCACCCCCCGGCAGATGCCAGCCCGGAATGTAGCTGTGACGGACGAGAAAAACGCGCCCCTCGCCATCGAGCACCGCCGCGCGTACACCCAATGTCATGCCGCGGGTAAGCCAGAACCAGCGATGAATGCCCCTGCGCAACAGCCGGTGATACCAGCGCAGGCCTGCCGTTTCGCCGCGATTGCGGCTTGACGCATCCACGCCTGCGCGCGAGAGGGAAGACGCCTCATCTCTCAAGGCGGCATGACCGGGGCCCGGCACGTGACTTTCCTGCTCGCTCACCTTTCCGACCCCCATATCGGCCCGCTGCCGCGCATACCCTTCCGGCGCCTCCTCAACAAGCGCCTCACAGGCGCGCTGAACTGGCACAAGGCGCGCGCGAACATCCACAACATGGATGTGCTCGCCGCGCTTTTCGCCGATGTCGCCGCACATGCGCCCCATCATGTCGCGCTCACCGGCGATCTCGTCAATGTCGGCTATGAGCCCGAATTCCCTCAGGCGCTCGCCATGACCCGCCTTCTGGGCGATGCTGCGGATGTCTCGATCGTGCCGGGTAATCACGACGCCTATATCCGCGAATCGCTGCCTGCGATGCGCCGCGTTTTCTCGCCCTTCATGCTCGGCGACAGCTCCCGGGAGGTGACGTTTCCCTATCTGCGCCGTCGAGGCGCAGTCGCGTTGATCGGAGTCAATTCCGGCGTGCCGACCCTACCCTTCTTCGCAACCGGGCGTGTGGGACGCGCGCAGCGTGCGAAGCTGGGCGAACTCCTCGATGAAACACGCAGGCAAGGCTTGTTCCGCGTGGTGATGATCCATCATCCACCGCTCGCTGCCGGAGCGAAATTCGGTCGCGGACTGACGGATGCCAAATCTCTGACACGGCTTCTGGCCGAGCATGGGGCTGAACTGGTGCTGCACGGCCATAATCACCGCCACTCGCTTGCCAAACTGCCCGCGAAGGGCGGCGACATTCCGATTCTCGGTGTGGCGTCGGCTTCGGCGGTGCCGGGCACGCCCCATCATCGGGCGGAATACCACCTTATCGAGATCATGCCGGAAACCCGCCGGCTTCATATCCAGCGCCGCGGCCTTCTGGCCGATGGCAATGGCATCGGCGCATTGAGCGAGATGGCGCTGACGCAAGGAGTTTCTTAACCAAGCTTTGGCAAGTTCAGGCCTTATCGGAAAAGGCACAGAACGTGGCCAGCGCGCAGCAGATCGACTCGCTTCACGATAGTGAATTCCCGCCGGGCGCGGACCCTGCCCTTGCTCCGGCGGCGGTGCGGCGCGTTCTTGACGCCATGACCCGCGCTGCGCTGCCCTTCACGCTCAAGCATCTCCCCCCGGAGGCCACGACGACCGAGGAAATCGCCGAGGCCTGCGATTGCGATGTCAATTTCATCGTGGTGCCGGTGCTGTTCCGCAGCAAGAACACCAAGAAGCCGTTCCTGCTGTTTCATTCCGGCGCGTCGCAGGTCAACGAGCGCTTCATCAGCCAGATCGTCGGAGAAAACCTGCACCGCGCGGATGCGGATTTCGCCTTGCGCTGCGCCGGCTATGTGAACGAGGCGATTCCGCCCATGCCGCATCTCAACCGGATCCCCGTTATGCTTGATACGCAATTGCTGCGTTTCGCGCGCGTCTGGGTTCCGGCCGGGGCGCCAGGCTATGTCGCCTCGGTCCCGACGATGGTGATGGCGCGGGCCATCGCCGCGCGCATCATCCGCCTCGATCCCTGATCAGACTCCGAGCTTCTTCTGAAGGCTCGTCGAGGAGGTCGTGTACTGGAACACGAGTCTCTTGTCCGGGAACACGTAATTGTGGACCTTCTGGGCCGCGAGCGCAGCCTCGTGGAAGCCACAAAGGATCAGCTTGAGCTTGCCTTCATAGGTGTTGATGTCGCCGATGGCGAAAATCCCCGGCACATTGGTCTCGAACTTGGACGTATCGACCGGGATCAGGTTCTCGTTGAGGTTCAGCCCCCAATCGGCGATGGGGCCGAGCTTCATGGTGAGCCCGAAGAAGGGCAGCATCCTGTCCGCCTCGATCGTGAACTCGGCATTGTCGTTGCCGCGGCAGACCACGCGGGCCAGTTCCGGCGCCGAGCCTTCAAGGCGCATCACCTGCCCGATGGCGAGATCCATCTTGCCGCTTGCGACCAGTTCGCGCATCGCCGCCACCGAATGCGGTGCGGCGCGGAAATCATCGCGGCGGTGCAGCAGGGTCACGCGATCGGCGATCGGCTGAAGGTTGAGTGCCCAGTCAAGGGCGGAATCGCCACCGCCAACGATCAGCACCTTGCGACCACGGAAGGATTCCATCTTGCGCACGGCATAGAAGACCGACGTGCCTTCATAGGCTTCGATCCCCTCGATAGGCGGTTTCTTCGGCTGGAAAGAGCCACCCCCCGCCGCGATGAACACGGTTTTCGCCTCGAAAACCGTTCCGGCATCGGTCGTCACGCGAAAGAGTGGTGCTTCGCGCGTGCCCACCGGCTCCAGCGCGGCGACCATCTCGCCATAATGGAAGGTCGGGTTGAAGGGCGCGATCTGCTGCATGAGATTGTCGGTCAATCCCTGCCCTGTCACGACCGGGAAGCCCGGAATGTCGTAGATCGGTTTTTCGGGATAAAGTTCGGCGCATTGCCCGCCGGGCTTTCCGAGGATATCGACCAGATGCGCGCGGATATCGAGCAACCCCAGCTCGAAAACCGCGAAAAGCCCCACCGGGCCTGCGCCTACAATCAGGCAATCGGTTTTGATCATCGCATTCTCGTTCATCAGTAACCTCGGAGGCGGGCCGGAGCCCGGCAGATGCTGTTCCATGTGGCAGGTTTGACTGGAAGGCAAGTCCAGATGGTAACATATATTACTAATTTGAATACCGCTGTTCCTGTTGCCTGTCACCTGTCATATGCTGGAAAAAAGCGCGGAGGTCCCACCGCATGAATTTCCTCGACGATTACTGGCTCCGGCCGGACCCCAGCGACCCACGCCTCTCTATCCCCGTCCAAGGGCGCAACGAAACCGGCGAAGTCGTCGAGACGCGCGTCACGATGGAACGGGCGCTGACGCTCTTTCTCAATTCGCGCGAGATCGTGACCATGATGACGATCGGCGATCACCCGGAATACCTCGCGCTCGGTTATCTGCTCAACCAGAACATGCTCGCCCCGGAAACGCCCGTGACCGGAATCGATTACGATGAAGATCTCGGCGTTGTCGTTGTCCGCACGCCCGCGCGAACCGATTTCGAGGAAAAGCTGAAGAAGCGTACCCAGACCTCCGGCTGCGCGCAGGGCACGATCTTCGGCGATCTCATGGATGTGATCGAGAATGCGCGCCTTCCGGCGACTCCCCTGCGCACCTCCTGGCTTTATGCCCTCTCGCACAAGATCAACCAGACCCCCTCGCTGTATCTCGAATCCGGGGCGATCCACGGCTCGGTCCTTGCGCGGGAGGATCGCCCTTTGGTCTATATGGAGGATGTCGGCCGCCACAATGCTGTGGACAAGATCGCCGGCTATATGCAGCGCCACGACGTGCCGGCAGCAGACAAGATTTTCTACACCACGGGACGGCTCACCTCCGAAATGGTCATCAAGACGGTACGGATGGGCATTCCCGCCTTGGTCTCCCGCTCCGGCTTCACGGCCTGGGGCGTGGAACTTGCGCGCAAAGCAGGCCTGACCCTGATCGGGCGGGCGCGCGGCAAGCGTTTCGTGGTGCTCTCGGGCGAGGATCGCCTGATCTATGATCAGGATCTTGCCTATGTCGAGGAGGAGAGCGCCAAGCATCGCCGCAAGAGCGCGCTGGCGGAGGATGCGTGATGTCCTTCGGCATCGTCATTCTTGCGGGTGGACGCGCATCACGCATGGGCGGCGGCGACAAGCCGCTCAAACAGGTGGGCGGAAAGACCATTCTCGCGCGGGTCATCGCCACGCTGCAGGCACCGGAGCGCCCCATGGTGCTCAACGCCAACGCGGATGGCGCGCGCTTCTCCCCTTTCGGCCTGCCGGTGATCCCCGATGCGATGCCCGATTACCCCGGCCCGCTTGCCGGCATTCTCGCCGGGCTCGATTGGGCCGTCGCGCAGGGCGGCCTGCGCGACGTGCTTTCGGTACCTGGCGATTGTCCCTTCATTCCGGCCGATCTTCCTGAACGGCTTGAGGAAGCACGCCGCCAATCCGGCAAGCCGCTCGCCTGCGCCGCCTCCGCCGGGTGGACTCATCCCGTCATCGGCCTCTGGCCGATCAGCCTTCGCGATGAACTTCGCGCAGCACTTCATGCCGGTGAGCGCAAGATCGACCGTTTCACCGCACGCTTCGGCTGCGCTTCCGCCGAATGGCCCGTGCTGGGGCATGATCCATTCTTCAACGTCAATACGCCGGAAGAACTGACCGAGGCCGAGACCATCGCGGCTCTTGTCGATGGCAAGGGGAATGCCTAGACTGCACTTGAGGAAATGAAACCCGCAGATGCGGCGTCCGCCGTCTTGAGGAGAAAACCGGATGAAATCCTTCATTCTCGCCGTTGCGGCCATGATCGCGATCTCGGCCGCTGCCGCAGGTGTTCTCAATGCCGGCTTCCAGAAAACCGCCGATCAGGCCTATGCAACCCAGGGCGCGCGCGTCGGCACGCATTAAGCAGGCAAGGTTTCAGCCCGACAGGCTCGCATAGGGGTAATAGGCAAGCACATCGCCCTTCTCGACCGCGAGACGGCTCTCCTCCAGCTCGACCAACCCGTCCGTTTGCGTCAGGGATGAGATCAGCGCCGCACCATCGCGCGGATAGCGATGCGCCACCGGCCCGGACGCGCCGGCGCTTATCGAAACCCGGACATATTCCCGCCTGTCCGCCTTTTTCCGATAAGAGAACCCCGAGATCACGGACATCGGCGCCGGTCGGAGCGGCACGGCGCCGGCGAGCATATCCAGCACCGGCCCGACAAAGCGCACGAAAGTCACGTAAACCGCCGCCGGATTGCCCGGCATGCCCAGAAAGGCCTTGCCGCCGATCGTGCCCATGGCGATCGGGCGTCCCGGTTTGATGGCCAGACGCCAGAAATCCAGCTTTCCCGCCGCCTCGACCGCTGCTTTCACATGGTCTTCCTCGCCGGTCGAAACACCGCCGGAAGTCAGGATCGCATCGCAGGCTCGCGCGGCTTCGCCCAAGGCCCGCGCGATGGCCTCCTTGCGATCCGGCAGGATGCCCAGATCGATCACTTCCATGCCCCGCGTGGCGAGAAGTGCCGCGAGCAGCGGGCGGTTCGAATCGAATTGCGCACCTTTGGGCAGATCGGAGGCCGTGGTAGCCGCCCCGTCCATCACTTCGTCGCCCGTCGAGAAAATCGCGACGCGAAGCGGCCTGCGCACCGCGATCCTGCGCATGCCCGTCGCCGCCAAGGCGGCGATATGACGCGGCCCAAGCCGCGTTCCCGCCGCCAGAAGCGGCGCTCCGGCGGCGAAATCCTCGCCGGCAAAGCGCCTGTTCGCCCCCGGCTTCAGCCCCGGCGGCAGGATCACGCGATCGCCCTCGACGCGCACATCCTCCTGCATGAAGACGGTATCCGCCCCCTCCGGCATCATCGCGCCCGTAAAGATGCGTGCCGCCGTGCCGGGGACGAGCGGCGCGATATCGCGCATACCGGCGGCGATGCGCGCGCTTACCGGCAGGCATGTCTCGCCCTCGCCAAGATCGGCATGGCGGCAAGCGTAACCATCGACCGCGGAATTATCGAAACCGGGAACATCGATCCCGGACAGGGCATCCTGCGCCAGCACATGGCCCCGCGCCGCATCGAGCGCTACGGTCTCGCTACTCACGACGGGTCTCAGGCGCCGGGCAAGGTCGTCAAGCGCCGCGTCGAGCCCCAACAGGGAGCCGCCAAAGGCGAAACGATCATCGGAAAGCTGGGCCATCGAGCCTCCCTCAGCGCGGAAAAATCGCCGCGACCGGCATTGCGGCGGCCATCGCATGATCCGCGATCGCGGCGATATCGTTGAGCCCCGCCTGCGGCAAGGCGCAATCGGGAAGCGGCAGATCGGTCGCCACGGCCCGGATCATCGAGTCATCGGGGTAAAGCAGGGGCTTGCGATTGGCGCTTCTGAACACCTCGATCTTGGGGTGTTTCTCGCGCTTGAAACCTTCGACCAGCACAAGATCGACCGGCGAGAGAAGGGCGAGCAGCTCCGGCAGCGTCCTTTCCGCCTCCCCGCGCAATTCGCGGACAAGCGCATAACGATTCGCCGAGGAGACCAGCACCTCGGATGCCCCAGCCATGCGATGGCTGTGGCTGTCCTTGCCGGGATGATCGATCTCGAAACGGTGATGCGCGTGTTTCAGCGTCGAGACCTTCAGGCCGCGCCCGGCAAGCTCGGGGATCAAGGCGGTCAACAGCGTCGTCTTGCCTGCCCCGCTCCAGCCCGCGAAACCGATGATTTTCATGTAGAACCAACAAAAAGGGCGCTCGAAGCGCCCTTCTTAGCGAGGAATTGTCCGCCTGTCATTCCGCCGGTTGCGCCGCGCCGGAAATCCGCGAGGTCCCCTTGCGCGCCTGCTCTTCCTTGACCCAGAGCGAGTGATGCTCTTTGGCCCAGTTGAGATCGACCTCGCCGGAGCCCATCGCGTCGAAGGCGCCCTCCATGCCCACGGAGCCGATATAGATATGCGCGAGGATGAGCGCGAGCATCACGAAGGCAAGCGTGCCGTGGATGGTTGCGTGCCATTGCACCTCGGCCAACCCTTCATTGGTCGGAAAGAGCAGATGCCAGCCCGAAATCGACATGAAGGCTCCGCCAAGGACCACGCTCCAGAAGACGATCTTCTGTCCGCCGTTGAAGCGTTTCGCCGGCGGATGCGAGCCTTTCGAGAGCAGACCGCCCCCCGCCGCGAACCATTTCACATCGATCATGTTCGGGATGTTGTCCTTCACCCAGATGAGGAAGGTCAGCGCCACGCCCGCCATGAAGGCGAAACCGACATAATTATGGATGAGCTTGGCAAAGCCGGCCCAGGCGGCGAAAGCCTCCGCCCCCATGATCGGCGCGAGCAGGGTCTTGCCGAAGGTGACATTCGCGCCGGTCAGCGCCAGCGTGAGGAAGCTCGTCGCGGTCAGCCAGTGGACGAAACGGTCGATCGCGCCGAAGCGCAGGATGCGCATGGTGGAGCGCCCGGCATCGATCATGATTTTGCCGCGCAGGAGATAGAACAACACCAGCGCCGCCAGTGCACCCAGCACGGCGATCGCGGCAAGGCGCGGCAGGGTTTCCTGATTATAGGCCCGCCAATCGCGCCCCGGCTGGATAAGCGTCGCGGCATTCTTGTTGGGAATCGATGCGCGGCCGGACAAGGCCTGCCCCGGTTTGAGCGCATCGAGAAGCTGCTGTTCCTTCACCGATTGCGCGGTGGGGTTGACGCTGGCGGGTGCCTGCGCGGCGGCCGGAGGCGCGAGCAGGGAAACAGAAAGGAAAAACGCCGTCAGCCCAGCAAGCAAGACTTTGGAGAATGTCGAAGCCATTTTCCGGCTCCTTCTCTTCGAAAGAAAGAACAACGCGGGCCCAAGCCCGCGCGGCGGGTTCAAAGCGAAATCGTTTCCTTGTACGCGACCTTCCAGCCCCAGGCACCGGAGCCGTAGCCGCGCTTGGCCACGCGCTGCGAATAGATCTGGGCGATGATGTCGCCATCGCCGGCAAGCAGCGCCTTGGTGGAACACATCTCGGCGCAGAGCGGCAATTTTCCTTCGGCGAGGCGGTTGCGACCGTATTTGTCCAACTCCGCCTGGCTGCCATCAACCTCGGGACCGCCGGCGCAATAGGTGCACTTATCCATCTTGCCGCGCGAACCGAAATTCGCGGTCTTGGGATATTGCGGCGCGCCGAACGGGCAGGCGTAGAAGCAATAGCCGCAGCCGATGCACAGGTCCTTCGAATGCAGCACCACCGCATCCGCCGTGGTGTAGAAGCAATTCACCGGGCAGACGGAGGCGCAGGGCGCATCCGTGCAATGCATGCAGGCCATGGAGACCGAGCGCTCGCCCGGCTTGCCGTCGTTGATGGTGACGACACGGCGGCGGTTGATGCCCCAGGGCACCTCGTGCTCGTTCTTGCAGGCGGTGACGCAGGCGTTGCATTCGATGCACCGATCCGCGTCGCAGAGAAACTTCATGCGTGCCATGTTTCAATTCCCCCTTACGCTGCGCGGATCTGGCAAAGCGTGACCTTGCCTTCATGCATGCCTGTCACCGGGTCGTAGCCGTAGGTTGTCACGGTGTTGACGCTCTCGCCGAGCACGACCGGATCTGTCCCCTTCGGATAGTTGCCGCGCTGATCCACACCCTGGAACCAGCCGCCGAAATGGAACGGCATCCAGGCGACGCCCTTGCCGACCCGTTCCGTGACGAGCGCTTTCACGCGCGCCTTCGAACCGCCCTCCGGCCCGAAAACCCAGACCCAGCCGCCATCCTTGATGCCACGATCCGCCGCATCGGCCGGGTTGATCTCGACGAACATGTCCTGCTGCAATTCAGCGAGCCAGGGATTGGAGCGGGTTTCCTCGCCGCCGCCCTCGTATTCGACGAGCCGCCCCGAGGAGAGGATGATCGGAAATTCCTTCGCGATTCCCTTGTCCACCGCGTTCTTCTGCACCGTGAAACCGATATTCGGCACGCGGAACTGCGCGGCGACATCCGGCCGTGTCGGATATTTGGCGACCAGCTCCGGGCGCGGGGTGTAGATCGGCTCGCGATGGACCGGGACCGGATCGGGCAGGTTCCACGCATTGACGCGCGCCTTGCCGTTGCCGAACGGGATGCAGCCATGCTCGAGCGCGACACGCTGGATACCGCCCGAAAGGTCGATCGCCCAGCTCACATTGTCCGGCGCGTTGCCGCCGATCCCCTCGATCACCGTCTTCTCGTTCTCTGTCAGGTCCTTGTCCCAGCCGAGTTTCTTGAGCATGCCGTAGGTGAATTGCGGATACCCGTCCTTGATCTCCGAATCCTTGGAATAGGAGCCTTCCGACAGGAGATTGATCTTCTTCTTGGAGCCATCCGCCTGCGGCTCTTCGTATTCCACGCCGAAACGGGCGCGGAAGGTGCCGCCGCCTTCCTTCACATGAAGGTTGGTATTGTAGAGCTGGTGGGTACCGGGATGGCGGTATTCCGGCGTACCCCAGCAGGGCCAGGGCAGACCGTAATAATCGCCCGCGATCTCCGCCGGCGCATCCTTGGGCGCGCGCAGGGTCACGATATCGAACTTGTCCTGATGTTTCATATGCGCCTTGATGCGCTCGGGCGATTGGCCGCAATAACCCGTCGACCAACCGCCGCGATTGATCTCGCGCAGGATGGATTCGGCCTCCGGCTCGTCGCCGTATTTGCCCTTCACCATCTTGATGTTCTTGAACATCTGCCGCGCGAAGCCGAGCTTCTCGGCGAATTTGAGCATCACCCAGTAATCGTTCGCGCTTTCGAAGATCGGATCGACAACCTGCTCGCCCCATTGGATGGAGCGATTCGACGCCGTCCGCGAACCGGATGCCTCGAAATTGGTGCAGATCGGCAGCAGGTAGGTGCCGTTCTTGCGACCGGAAATGTGGGAATAGGTGGTGGGGTGCGGATCGCAAACCACGAGCAGGTCGAGCGCCTCAAGCCCCTTCACCATATCCGGCATGCGCGGAATCGTGTTGCCGCCATGGCCCATCACGAAAACGCCCTTGAGCTTGTCGCGCTGCTGGACCTGTTCCTTCGGCAGCATCACCGCGTCGAACCACCGCGTCGAGGGAATGCCGGGCGTGTTGATCATCGAGGTGACCTTGCCGTCCGGCGCAGTCGTCTTGTCGAAGCGGTCGAAGAACCATTGATAATCGGTCTCCCAGACGCGCGCCCAATGCCGCCAGGCGGCTTCGTCGAGGCCGTAATAGAGCGGCAGCGTCGTCACATCGAGGCCGAGATCGGTCGCGCCCTGCACGTTGGTGTGACCGCGGAAGATGTTCGCCCCCATGCCCGAGCCGCCCACATTGCCGGTGGCAAGCAGCAAGGTGCAGAAGGCGCGGACATTCGCGGTGCCGATCGTGTGCTGCGTCGCGCCCATGCACCAGATGAAGGTAGCGGGTTTTTCGGTCGCGAATTGCTTGGCAACCTTCTCCAGCTGGGCGCCCGGCACGCCGGTGACGCGCTCCACTTCATCGGGCGTCCATTTCTCGACTTCCTTGCGCACCAGATCCATGCCGTAGACGCGCTGGGCGATGAAATTCTTGTCTTCCCAGCCATTCTTGAAGATGTGGTAGAGCATGCCCCAGATGATCGGGATATCGGTGCCCGAGCGGAAACGGACATATTCCGTCGCGTGCGCGGCCGTGCGCGTCATGCGCGGATCGAGCACGATCACGTTGGCGCGGTTGGTCTCCTTGCCGGTGAGGATATGCTGCATCGATACCGGATGCGCTTCCGCCGCGTTGGACCCCATGAAGATTATGGTCTTGGCATTGCGGATATCGTTGTAGGAATTGGTCTGGGCGCCATAGCCCCAGGTATTGGCGACACCCGCCACCGTCGTCGAATGGCAGATGCGCGCCTGATGGTCGACGTTGTTCGTGCCCCAATAGGCAGCGAATTTACGGAAGAGATAGGCGGCTTCATTGGTGAACTTCGCCGAACCAAGGAACCAGAGCGATTCGGGACCGGATTTCTCACGAATTTCCAGCATCTTCTTCGAGATTTCATCGAAGGCGATATCCCAGGAAATCCGCTGCCACTCGCCGTTGACGAGCTTCATCGGGTATTTGAGGCGCCGCTCGCCCTTCACCAGCTCGCGCGAGGCCGCGCCCTTGGCGCAATGAGTGCCGCGATTGATCGGGCTGTCCCAGGCCGGTTCCTGACCAACCCAAACGCCTTCCTGCACCTCGGCCTTCACCGTGCAGCCCACCGAACAATGGGTGCACATGTTGGTTTTCACCTCCACCGGCTTACCGGGCTTGGGCATGTTCGCCTGCGCCTCGCGCACCGCGCCGAAGCCGATGGAGCCGATCGCCGCGACACCGCCCGCCGTCAGGCCGGAGCGCCGCAGGAAGGCGCGGCGGTCCAGCCGCTCAGCGCCGCTCGCCGCAAGGCCCGCCACCAGCGAGCCGCGTGAAGCCTGTCCTTCTTTCCGCTTGATCAACATGGCGTTTTCCTCAGTAGCGGTTGGTGGCGTAATATTTCTTCACGTGGTCCGTTTCCTTGTAACGGGCCTTTTTCTTCTCGCTGTCGCTCTCGGAAGCCTGCGCCTGGGCTACGCCCGCGCCCGTGCCCACGGCGGCAGCGGATGCCCCGACGAGGCCGGCGCGCAGGAAGTTGCGCCGGGCGGGATCAACCGTTTCGCGCTTTTCGTCCTTCGTCGTGCTCATGCGCGTGCTCCTTGTGAGATCGCTGGCGCCGGGCGCCCCTCATGCGTTGCGGTAAGATCGTTGGAATCGTCGAGTACGGGATCGAGCGCGAAGGCCTCGCGCTCGATGGCGAGGAAAATCTGTCCTAGCTGGCCCACCGCCCGGTAGAAGGGTGTCGCGGCTTCCGCCTTCGACAGATCCCCAAAGAAGCGCTCCGCCCATGGCGCAAGATGGCGCAGGAAGAAGCGTTTCTGTTCCTCGGGCTCGGCCGGAATGCGCTTTGCGATCAGGCTGGCCATCATTTCGAGAAGGAAACCGATGTGATCCTCGGGCTCGGAGAGATCCTCGCCGCGCTCCACCCCGAGCCGCTTCATGTCCTGCCGGGCGCGCACCAGCGGGCGCTCATACAAAAAGCCGGTCATGTAATAGGAGGCGTAAGGCAGAAGCTCGCCACGCCCCACTCCGACGAAGAGGTCAAAATGCGCCCGCGCGATGGCCTGCGCATTCGGCACGTCCACCGCGCCGGCAAGGGCGGAAATCGCCGCCCCGAGCAGGGTGCCATCGCCACCAAGGCGCTTGAGATCAATCAGCACGCGCTCATGCGGCACATGAAGGATGAGGTTCGACAACAGCAAGTAGAGATTGCGCCGCGCCTCGTCGACGGCATCAAGCTCCGGCACGGCCTCGGCATAGAGATCGGGGCGCAGGACGTGGCGCGCAACCGCGGTGACGCTCTCGACCGCGGCCACGCGCTCGGCGGGGACACGTGTCCAGGTCGAGACGGAGGGTTGCGCAAGGCCGAGCCTGCGCGCGAGCGCGGAAATGCCACCGACAGCCCGGATCGCTTCCTGAAGCCCTGCGTCTCTCATCGCGTTTCCCGAATACGGCTCTGAACCGCGCCCTACATTGGAATATGTCGCAACTATAGGACAAGCCTATGGGACGGCAAGCAGAAATCCCGGTCAGGTTGGCAATGCGCCGCCATGCCGACGACGGGAGGGTAAAGAAACCGTTTTTTCTTCATTTTCATGCTTTTTATCAATAAGATGACCTTCAGAAGCGCCATCTCGCTCTTGCGTATTTGCACATGAAGCCAAGCCGGTTTCCGCAGGCGATTCCGGCAAATCCGGCAGCTTCTCGGCTATCGAGAGCGAATCGGCCCGCAAAGGTGAGAGCATCTTGTCGGCAAGGGCCTGCGCATCGAACGCGACCGCCTCACCGGAAAAACCGGGGATTGTCTCGGGCTTGTTGAAATCCCAACCGTAATCGACCGGCCCGGTAAAATCCTTGAGGAAGGGATCGAGCGCCCAGACGCGGCGAAGGGCGGCGTTGCGCAAGGTTTCAGGCACGGCCTTGTGCATGAAGGCGGAAAGGTCGGAATCGCCCGCAAGATCCTCGATGGCGGGCAGGCTCGCGAGATCGAACGCCTCTTCTTCCTCAGGGATGCTCTCCGGGGCGGGCTGGACCGGCTTCTCTTCGCCGTCGTGATTTGCCGCGCGCTTGCGCTCGGACCATCGGGCGAGAAAGCGCGGCGGCTCCGTCATGGCCGCCTCCGGCTCTTGCGCTCCGGCCCGCCATCCTCGCGAAACTCATCGCGCTTGCGCTTGATGAACACGCGATCGACATGGTGGCGCTCGACGAAGGAAGCGACGAAAGCCGCGATCTCCGGCACCATCGGCACCACGTCGACAAGGTTGGTGCCGGTTTCGGTATGCGCTTCCCCTTCCGCGGGATCGGCGGTGACGGTGTGCAGCGCCACGCTGGCATCCTCCGGCTGACCCGCCATCACCACCCAGAGCTTGGGAGCCCCGCTCGAAAGATTGTCGCGGTAATTCGCGGTATCCGTGGAGGCAAGGACGAGCGCGCTGGCGCCGAGATAATAGCGCTCCATCGTGTCATCCCGATCGATCAGCGTCATGGGCGCGGCTTCGGGCAGGCCGGGCACGACCGCCACAGGCACCCAGAGATGATCGATCCACGGGCTCGCCGCCTTGCGCTTCTCGACGATGACCCCGACGGCAACATTCTCTTCGACCAGCATGGCTACCCCGCATCCGGCGCGAGGGGGAGCCCCGCGATCAGGTTCTGGGGCTTGATGCGCAACATGCGATCCGCCGTCGAGCCCATGATCGCGAAAGCCTCGCGCCCGCGCTTCTCTTCCATGATACGCGGGTGATCGGGCAAGGTGAAGGAAAAGAGCGCGAGCACGCGGCCCCGTTCCGCTTCCTCAAGAGCCTCGCCCGCCCATATCCGGTTGCCGAAGGTGGTGCCGTCGCTATCGAGCGAAAGGAACCACGTTACCCTCGCCTCATCCAGCGCCTCGACCGGATGGTAATCGGGCGAAAAACCGAGGAGATGGCGCGTCAAGATAGCCATTGCCTCGCCAAGCGCCTGCCGCCCCCGATCGGGATGGGTAAGGTCATAAACCAGATCATAAGCATCCGAGCGGCCGTGATAGCTTTGCGTATTCTCGTCGGTCAGGATTTCAAGCTCGGAAACCGCCGGCCCGCCAAGCATCGACATCAGCGGCGAATGCGTCCGCGCATGCTCGTGGCCGGCAATCGTTTCCTCATCGGCCAGAAGCACCGCGCCTTCATGGAAGGTCACGCGCTGCGGACGCCAGAAACACTCTGCCGCGCGTAAAACCCGTGCATCCGCCACATCGTCGAAGGCATTGCGCGCGATCAGATGCGTAAGATGCTGGAGGAAGAGCGGCGGCGTATTGCCCGCACCATGCCGCGCGAGGGAAAGCCAGGCGCTTTCAAGCGTGGGATGGATCAGAAGCCGGTCACGGAAAGCAAGGAAAAGCGCGAAATTCTCGCGCGCATCGGCATCGGCGACCAATGCCAAAGCCTCCTGCGCAACCAGCATCCGCGGATTGGCGAGAAGCTCCGCGTGAAGGCCGCGCTCGACCGGGCAAGCCTCGTCCGGCGGCATCAGCTCGGGCCGCGCGAGATAGGCGGACAGGAAGGCGTCGGTCACGACAAGTCCTCCGCCCTCGCTGCGATCGACGAGATGATGCCCGCTGGACACCCAGAAATCCGCCTCGCCGGTCATGTCCGCCCCCCCTGCCCGGAAAGCGCGAGAAGATCGAGCGCCTCCCCGATTTCCTGCGCCTCGTCACCGGGAACTTCCTCGAAGGTGAAAGCGCGCGAATGCCTGTCATCCGTGCCCGGCAGGAGCGTGCGGAAACGTTCCACGATTTCTCCGTGCTCGATGATGCGGTGAAGCGCCACCAGCGTGCCGACGGGCGGGCTGGCCAGCTCCATGGCTGCCGCGATTTCCTCGCGCGCCGCGGCACGCGCGGTCCCGATATCGGGCGCACCGCAGCGATCAACAAGGCCCTGCGCGAGCTGCTCGATCGCTCCAGCGACATCCGCTTCGCTTGCCTCGACAACCGTTGTCAGGGTGGACCAGCCGAAGCTGGCAATTCCAAGCAGACCTGAGCGGAAAGCCGCGCGCTCCTTGCCGATGAGCGTTTCTGATGGCCGGTCCCAGAACAGGAAGCTGCCGGGAACAGCCCATTCGCCGGGCTCGGCGGCGCGGGTGAAGACAAAGGCATCGGAGGGATCGAGCCGGATGGTGCGCAGCAATTTCGGCATCTCACGCTCCGGCGCCGAGATCGCTTCTCGGCTCATTTAGAAGCGGATCATACCATTGGGCGCGGCGTAGCGCCGCGGTGAAATCCGTGCGCTGCCGTCCGGTCGTGGCGTCGATCAGCAGATCGCCGTTTTCGTCGATCCCGTGCCGCACTTCCTTTGCCTTGCCCTCCAGCCGCGCGAGATAATCGGGCGCGATGCGCCGCATCCCCCCCTCGTGCCATGCATCGACCGCCACCATGAAATGGCGCGCGAAGGAAGCGGAGAATTCCGCCGGCTCCCAGGCTTCGAACCCCTCGTCGTCAAGCGTCGTGATTTCGGGCATCAGGCCGGTTTCGGAAATGCGCAAACCGCCGGCGCGCACCATCGCGCCGAAAACCAGCCAATCCGGCGCCATATCTTCGGTCGCGTCCGCAGGCACGCCAAGCCGGGCGCCGCCAACCAGCGCGCCATCGAAACAAAGCGCATCCGGGTAGCGGAAGGTGATCGGCTTTTCCGGCGGCGCCAGCATGGAGAGCGTGTCGGCCAGGGCGTTCATGCCGGCATAGAAGATCTTGCGCGCGAGCCGAAGTGGCTCTTCCGGCTCCAGCACAAGCGCGAATTCGATCAGCTCGAAGCGACCGACATAGAAAAGCGTGCCGGCGCCGCGATGCGCCTCGCCGCCCGCCGAGGCGGCCGCGATCGCCTGCGCAAACGCGTCCTCGCGCTCGCGCAACTTCACGGGCGCGATCAATGGCGGGAAGTGAACAGTTCCGTCCAAGGTCTTGATCCAATCCGGGCAGCGGAAAATGCCCGCCCTTGTTTTTGCATGGGCAACGTTATTTGACTCATTCAAAAAAAGACAAGGCCAAGCGCATGGCTTCGCTCTATGCTGCGCGGGAGGAGAGGCGGAATGGATGCAAGATCTGCGAAGGACGGGAGCGAGCTGCTTTTTGTCTGCTCGTGCGAGGATAGTTTCGCGCCGGATACGGCCAGCATCGGGAAAGCGCTGAACGCCGGCAAGGTCGTCGCCTGTTCCCAGCTTTGCGGGACGGAAAAGCACAAGCTCGCGAGCGCGCTCAAGGTCGCCAACGTCACCATCGCCTGCAAGCAGGAGGAGGCGAGCCTTGGCGCGGAGCTTGAGGCCCTGGGTTTTGACCGCGATGTCCGCTTCGTCGATATCCGCGACCGTGCCGGCTGGTCGAGCGAAAGCATCGCGGCGGGGCCGAAAATGGCAGCGCTGATCGCCGCCGCGCGCCTGCCGCCGCCTGCCCTGCCGTTCGTCACGCTCGGGAGCGAGGGCGTGGCGCTCGTCTATGGCCGTGACGCAGGCGCGATCGAGGCCGGGCAGCGCCTCGCCGACACACTCGACATCACCGTCCTGCTGAAAGAGCCCCGCGACGTCGCCCCCCCGCCCCGGCGTGATTTCCCTCTCGCGCGCGGACGCATCCGCGAGGCGAAAGGCTATCTCGGCGCCTTCGAACTGGTGGTGGATGATTTCGCCCTCGCCGCGCCTTCCTCGCGCGGCAATCTGCGTTTCGACGCGATGAAGAACGGCGCACGCTCGCGCTGCGATCTCATCATCGACCTGACCGGCGATCCACCGCTGATCTCCGCCGACAGCCTGCGTGACGGCTATCTTCGCGCCGATCCGGGCAATCCCCTCGCGGTCGAGGGAGTTCTCGCCAAAGCACGCGATCTTGTCGGCACGTTCGACAAACCGAAATACATCACCTTCGATTCCGATCTTTGCGCGCATTCGCGCTCGAAAATCACGGGCTGCACGCGCTGCCTCGATCTTTGCCCCACAGGGGCGATCACTCCGGCGGGCGACAAGGTCTCGATCGATCCGGCGATCTGCGCCGGTTGCGGCTCCTGTGCTTCCGCCTGCCCGACAGGCGCCGCCGCCTATGCCCTGCCCTCGACCAACGACCTGATGAACCATCTGCGCGTCCTGCTGCGTGGATATGGCGCGGCCGGAGGCGAGGCGCCGCTTCTCCTCTTCCATGATGCCGGGCACGGCCTGCCGCTCATCGACGCCCTCGCCCGCTTCGGCGACGGGCTGCCCGCGCGCGTCCTTCCGGTCGAGATCAACGAGACGACGCAGCTCTCGCTCGCGGAGATCGCCGCGGCCTATGCCTATGGCGCGACCGGAATCGTCATTCTCGCGCGCGAAAAACCAAAACACGATCTGGCCGCGCTCCATCGCCTTGCGGCGCTGGTCGCGCCGATCCTGCCCGCGCTGGGTTATGAGGACGAAGCCTTCCGCGTCCTTCAGGCGGATGATCCCGACGCCCTGCTCACCGCCCTGCGCGGGATGCCGCGCGAGGCATTCGCCTCCCCCGCCGCCAGTTTCGCGCCAGCCGGCGGCAAGCGGCAGGTGATGATGCTGGCCTTGCGCGAATGGCACGCCCATGCGCCCGAGAAGCCGGCACGCATCACGCTGCCGCAAGGCGCGCCCTTCGGAACAATCAACGTCGATCAGGCTGCCTGCACGCTCTGCCTGTCCTGTGTCTCGGCCTGCCCGAGTGCCGCGCTTTCGGCCAATCCCGATCAGCCGGAACTGCGTTTTCAGGAGGATCTTTGCGTGCAATGCGGGCTTTGCGCGCCGACCTGCCCGGAAAAGGCGATCACGCTCGCCCCCCGGCTCGACTTCGCCGCCATCGGCGCGCCGCCGGTCTCGCTCAAGCAGGAAGAACCCTATCCTTGCGACAAATGCGGCAAGCTTTTCGGCACCCGCTCCACCATCGAGAAGATCAAGGGCAAGCTTGCCGGCCAGCACTGGATGTTCTCCGGCCCCAATGCCGACAGGCTGAAACTCATCGGCTATTGCGAGGAATGCCGCATCGAGACCGCGAGCGTGCAGGGGTTTGATCCCTATGGCGGGCCGGAGCGCCCGCGTGTCGTCACCACCGACGATTATTTCCGCGCCCGACCGGAAGACAAGGATAGCTGAAACTCCAAGGAGGGTTAAATCTCCGGGGAAAGCTGAATCTTAGAGCGGAATCCGATCTGCCTTGATCAGATCATCCGCTCTATCTTTTTGTTTTGACGCATTTTCTTTCGATCAACCGGTGTCCACTTGATCGGAAAATGCTCTAGCGTGTCGCCTTGTCGATGAAATCGACGAGGTCTTCGCGCGCTTTCGGATCGCCCACAAGCTGTTCTGGCATCTTGGTCCCCGGCGTATAGGCCATGGGGCCGATCTCGAAGAGCCGCGCGATCGTCTCGCGCGTCCAGACGATATCCATGCCCTTGAGGGCCGGCGAATAGGCATAGCCCGGCGCGGTCGCGATCTTCCGTCCCATGATGCGATGCAGACTCGGCCCGGCGCGATTCCCGTCCTCCGGGCCGAGCGTATGGCAGGCGATGCAGGCGCGGTACACTTCCACGCCGGGATGGTTCGCCAAAGCCCCCCATCGCGCTTCCTCCGGCTCGGCGGCGATCGGACTAACCGGCTCGCCGGTCGCGACCCGCCATCGCCGCACGAGCCGATCCGCCCCCCCGGTGAGGATTTCCGCACCATCGGATGAGAAAGCCAGCGACCAGAGCGGAAAAGCCGGCCCTTCGAGGCGGCGGATCACCTTGCGCGTCCGGCGGTCAACCAAAAGAAGCGCGCCGCGAAAACCGGCGGTGGCGATCATTTGCCCATCCGGGCTGATCGCAAGTGCCACGAGCGGCGCCTGCGCGACCTCGATAACGGTAACTCCCATCGTCGCCGGGTCGATGATGCGCAAGACGCCATCCGCCCCGCCGATGACGATCTCGCCATCCGCGATCAGCAGGGCGTTGAGGGGCAGGCCGAGCGCGAGGCTGGCCGCCTCGCCGCCCCCGCTCGGGTGAAGGCGGAAGGTGCCGTCATAGGCGGCGCTGGCAAGCCGTCCATCCGGCAGGAAAGCGAGCGCATTGACCGGGCCATGCCGCCCGTCGATCACCCGCGCCTCGCCGTCCGCCAGCGGCCAGAAGCGGATCGTCCCGTCCCGCCCTGCCGAGGCGAGAAGCTTGCCATCGGGGGACAATGCAAGCGCCAGGATCGCGCCGTCATGGCCTTCGAGAACACGGATCGGCGCGGTGCTCGCCGCGTTCCACAGCGCAATCCGGCGATCCTCGCCCGCGCTGGCGAACCCACCGCCGGGCAAAGGCGTGAGCGCATTCACCGCGCCTTCGTGAAACCGCAGGACTGATTGGGCCACGCCGCGCGCGAGATCCCAGCGAATGAGCGTAGTGTCGAAACTCCCCGTGACGGCTTGCGTACCCTGCACCAGAATCGCGCGGACAGGCCCGCCATGCCCGCGCAGATCGCCAGCGACGCTCCGTCCGGCCATTGCCAGCAACACGGTGGCGAGCATCACGGCGCTAAAGTGCCTCTTTCTCATCAACCGGCTCTCGACTTCTCCTTGTAAGCGCAGCATAGGACGCGATATGGCGGCAGAAAAGCCGCATCCGGGAACCCATGACATGGCCGAGATCACGCTCGATCTTCTCGGGCTCAAATGCCCGCTGCCGGCGCTCAAGGCGCGCAAGGCGCTCAAAAGCGCAGCACCCGGCGACATCTACCATGTGCATTGCGATGATCCGCTGGCGGGAATCGATATTCCGAACCTGCTCAACGAGACCGGAGACCGGCTGATCGAGACCCTGCGCGACGGCGGACGTTTCACCTTCGTGATTGAAAAGCGCTGAGCCGGAGCAAGCCTCAGCGCAGGATGGCGTTGAGCTTGAGCGCCATATCCGCCACGGCGGAATCAAGACTGCGCGTGCCGGCCAGAAAAGCCGCGACATTGGTGCGGATCACTTCCGAGACTTCGGGATAGCGCGGCGTGATGGGCCGGGCCCGCGCCGCCTTGAGAACCGGCAAAGCTTCAGCAAACCACGGATGGGCCGCGAGCAGTTCCGCGTTCTCATAGAGTTCGGGATAGACGGGCAATTGCCCCGTGCGCAGCGAGAACTGGCGGGCGACTTCCGGCGAGGCGAGATAGCGGGCGAACTTCGCCGCTTCGGGCTTGCTCCTGGAGAAAGCGGAAACCATCACCTGCCAGCCGCCCGCGCAGGAACTCATCAGCTCAGGCTTGCTGCCGGGCGGCAGGCTCTGACCGATCTTGCCCGCAACCTGCGTCTCGGCATCCTGCTCGAAACGAGTGCGCGCGTAGCCCCAGCTCAGGCCATAGACGAGATTTCCCGCCTGCATGTTCTGGCGCACCCGGTCCGTAGGGGTTTCAGCCATGTTCGGCGGCACGAGCTTCGCTGCCTTGAACTCCGCCATAAGCTGGAAGGGGCGGCGTGGCGCATCGCCGTCAAAGATGGCGCGGCCCGTGCGAAAGAGGTCATCGCCATTCCCCCAGATCGGCACCAGAAACGAGCAAACTGCGGTTTCAACCGGTGCGCCGGCCATCTCGAAACCGCGCAGGGCCGGGTTCTTCTCGCCGGCGAGGATGGCCTGCGCGTTGCTTTTCAGTTCTTCCCAGGTGCGGGGAGGCTGAAGCGCGTATTTCTCGTGCAGATCCTTGCGGAAGTAGAGAAACAAGGCATCCGCCGCGATGGGAAGCGCATATTGACGGTTGCCGATGGCACTGGTCTGGCGATAGACGGGAAAAACGCGCGCCGGATTGGGATCTCGGGTGAAATCGAGATAGGATTCAAGCGGTTCGACCCATTGCGCCTCAACGAATTGCGCCAGCCGGAGCACGTCGATCACCACGAGATCGATCGCCCCGTCCTTCGCGGCGAAGGATTGCGTGAGCATCGCCGGAAGTCCGGTCTCGCCGCCGGTTTCGATCTCGATCTTGACCTCGGGATTTTCGCGGGCATAGGCCTCGGTGATCTCGCGCAGCACCTCGACATGGCGGGACGCGCCGGTCGCCAGGCGCAACACCGTCTGCGCATGGGCAAGGGTGCTCAGCCAGCAGCCGAACACGAAAAGACAGATCCAGCGCAGCAACCTGCTTGGCAGCATCATCAACCTCGTCGCCCGCCAAAGGTTTGTTGCAAAGCCCCGCGCTTGTCGAGCCGGATTTCGCATTTGCCGCCAACTTCTTGCGATTGACCCGCCCTTTCTCGGCCCTCTATAGGAACCGGGTCTCAATTTATACAGGATCCGCCGGAAATGGCTGCTCCGCTCCGCCTCTCCGGCGCGCCCGTGCTGCGGGAGATCCTTCCCGGCGTGCTGCTGGCAAGCCTCGTGGGTGCCGCCGCGCTCGTGATCGAGAAGCTGATTCGCGCAGGTACGAATGGCAGCTTCGCCCTGCCCGCGATCGTGATCGCCCTGCTCATCGGAATCGCGGCGTACGGGATCGGAAATCGGGAGATTTTCCGCGCCGGGATCGCGTTCTCGGTGAAGGTCCTGCTGCGCTATGCTATCGGCCTGCTCGGCCTGCGCATCGCCCTCGGGGATATCGCCGCGCTCGGCATGGGCACGGCGATGCTGGTGATCGGATCGATGATCATCACGCTGATTGCCGGAATTCTGTTCGCGCGGCTCCTCGGCCTGAGCGCGCATTACGGTGCGCTTTCCGGCGCCGCGAACGCGATCTGCGGTGCATCCGCGACGCTCGCCACGGCTGCCGCCCTGCCCGATTATCGCCACAAGGCGGCGGATATCGCCTTCACCGTGGTGATGGCGAACGCCGCTTCCACGCTGGTGATGCTCGCCTATCCGCCCCTGTGCCTCCTGCTCGGCTTCTCGCCGAGGGAAACGGGAATCCTGCTCGGCCTCACCATTCACGACATGGCGCAGGTCGTCGGCGCAGGCTATGCCGTCTCGGAGGAAAGCGGCAATATCGCGGTGATCGTGAAGCTGTTCCGGGTGTTTCTGCTGCTGCCTGCCGTCATGATCATCGGTTGGTGGTTCCATCGCGGCAACGGGGCGGACACCGCCCGCCCCGCCCTTCCGGGCTTCGCGCTCGGTTTTCTCGCGCTGGCACTGATAAATTCGCTTCTGCCCGGCACGACGCTTGCGCCCTTCTACGCTCCGGCCCGGAGCGCGCTGATCGAGCTGTCCGGCCTCATGATGCTTCAGGCCATCGCCGCGCTCGGGCTCGGCACCTCTCTGGCGATGTTGTTTGCCGTGGGGTGGCGCCACATGGCTGTTTTTTGTGGCGCGACAATCCTGCTTCTCGGCGTTGCGGCGGGTGGCGTTTTTCTCCTGCGCTGATGACATCCGGGAAACCGGAAAATGCGATGGCGCCCCTGTTCCATCTCGCCCTTGGCGGCGAACCGCATTAAATATCCACCTCGAGGGGATCTTTAACCGGCCTGCTCGGGCGGGCCTCGGGAGATCGATATGTTGACGAAACTTGATTTCAAGCGCGAAGCCAACCTCGTTGGCGGCGCCTGGATCGCCGCGGATAGCGGAAAGACCATCGCGGTAACCGATCCGGCAACGGGCGAAACACTGGGCCATGTCCCCAATGCAGGCGCGGCGGAAACACGCCGTGCCATCGCCGCCGCCGAGGCGGCTCTACCGGCCTGGAAGGGGCGGACGGCCGCGGAACGCAGCACCCTGCTACTGAAGCTCGCCGAGGAAATCCGCGCCAATATCGAGGCGCTGGCAACCATCCTGACAATGGAGCAGGGCAAGCCGCTTGCGGAAGCACGCGGCGAGGTCGGCAATTCGGCGGCCTATGTGCAATGGTTCGCGGAGGAAGCGCGGCGTGCCTACGGGGATGTCATTCCCTCGCCCTGGCCCAACCGCAAGCTCATCGTCACCAAGGAGCCGGTTGGGGTCGTCGGCGCCATCACGCCGTGGAATTTCCCCTCCTCGATGATCGCGCGCAAGCTCGGCGCCGCGCTGGCGGCGGGCTGCACCATCGTCATCAAGCCCTCGGAACTGACGCCGTTCTCCGCGCTCGCCTGGGGCGTGCTGGCGGAGCGGGTGGGCATCCCGGCGGGCGTCGTCAATATCGTGACCGGCGAGCCGGCGCCGATCGGCGGTGAACTCACCTCGAACCCGGCCGTACGCAAGATCAGCTTCACCGGCTCGACGCCCGTCGGCAAGCTGCTGGCCGCGCAGAGCGCTTCGACCATGAAGCGCATATCGATGGAGCTGGGCGGCAACGCGCCGTTCATCGTCTTCGACGATGCCGATCTCGACCGCGCGGTCGAGGGCGCGATGATCGCGAAATACCGCAATGCAGGCCAGACCTGCGTCTGCACCAACCGCTTTTACGTGCAGGAGGGCATCGCCGATGCCTTCGCGTCCAAACTTGCCGAGGCGGTCGCGAAGGTGAAGGTCGGCAACGGGCTCGAAGGCGGCGTGCAGCTCGGTCCGCTCATTGACGATCGCGCGGTCGCCAAGGTCGAGCGGCATATCGCGGATGCGCTCGCCAAGGGCGCGAAAGTCGTGGCCGGCGGCAAGCGACATGCGCTTGGCGGCACCTATTTCGAGCCGACCGTGGTCCATGGCGCGACACAGGACATGGCGATCGCGCGCGAGGAAACCTTCGGCCCGCTGGCGCCGATCTTCCGCTTCGCCAGGGAAGAAGACGCCATCGCCATGGCCAATGCCACCGAATACGGCCTCGCGGCCTATTTCTACACGCGCGATCTCGCCCGCACCTTCCGCATCTCGGAAGGACTGAAATACGGCATGGTCGCGGTCAACGAGGGGCTTCTGACCACCGAGGTCGCGCCTTTCGGCGGCGTGAAGGAGAGCGGCATGGGCCGGGAGGGCTCCTATCACGGACTCGATGATTACATGGACCTCAAATACATCTGCATCGGCGGGCTCGGCTGAGCCATCCGCGCGGGAAAGGGCATGGACAACGCCCTTTCATATGATGTCGATCTTGTCCGAATGCCGGGGCTTCAGCGCCCCGGCGTGAATTGCGGCAATTCCCCACCCAAATCCAGAACCTTGCCAGGGTTGAGCAGGTTGCGCGGATCGAGCGCGCGCTTGATCGTCACCATGAGATCTAGCGCGACCGGGTCCTTGTAGCGCGGCAACTCGTCACGCTTGATCAGGCCCACTCCGTGCTCTGCCGCGATCGAACCGCCACGCGCGACGACATGCTCATGGACGATCGCGTTGAAGACATGCCAGTTCGCCAGGAAAACGGCCTTGTCCATGCCGATCGGTTGGCTGACGTTGAAATGGAGATTGCCATCGCCGATATGACCGAAAACACACAGGCGGCCACCCGGCATCGCCGCCAGACAGGCCGCCCCCGCCTCGGCGATCAGATCGGCGACGCGCGAGATCGGCACCGAGACATCATGCTTGATCGAACCGCCCTCATGGCGCTGGCATTCGGAGAGCTGCTCGCGCAGGCGCCAGAAATCGGCGCGCTGGGCCTCGCTCGCGGCAAGCACGGCATCGGTGATCTCCTCCTCCTCCAGAGCAGCACCCAGAAGGGTTTCGAGCAAGGCGCCCAACCCGGCCTGCGCATCCGGCGCGCTGAGTTCGACAAGCGCATACCAGGGCGCCACGCTTTCAAGCGGATCGCGCGTGTTCGCCGCATGTTTCAGCACGATCTCCAGCCCGAAGCGCGGCATGATCTCGAAAGTCGTCAGCGCGTCCCCCGCCGCCGCGCGCAGGCGGGCGAACAGCGTCACGATCTTTTCGGGTGAGGTCGCGGCGACCATCGCCGTCGCGCGTGATTTTGGCGCGGGGAAAAGCTTCAGCACCGCCGCCGTGACAATGCCGAGCGTCCCCTCCGAGCCGATGAAGAGATGCTTGAGATCATAACCCGCATTGTCCTTGCGGAGCGCGGAGAGGCCGTTGAAAATCCGGCCGTCCGGCAGCACGGCTTCCAGCCCCAGCACGAGATCGCGCATATTGCCATAACGCAGCACCGCCGTACCGCCCGCATTGGTCGCGATATTGCCGCCGATCGTGCACGACCCCTCGGAGGCCAGCGAGAGCGGAAAGAGATAGCCCTGTGCCGCCGCCGCTTCCTGCGCATGCTGGAGAACAACGCCTGCTTCCAAAGTCAGCGCCGCGTTCGGTGCATCGAGCGCGCGAATGCGGTTCATCCGCGCAAGGCTGATCACCACGCCGCCGAAAGGCACGCCGCCGCCGACAAGCCCGGTATTGCCCCCCTGCGCCACGACCGGAACGGAAAACTCCACCGCAAGCCGCATCAGCGCCGCGACCTGATCCGTGCCGCGCGGCAGGAAGACCGCACCCGCCGCGCCGCGATGAAGCCCGCGCGTCTCGACGAGATAGGGCGCGAGCGCCTCCCCGGTCAGCAGATCCGCCTCGGCGAAAAGATCGCGGGCGCGCGCCATGAAAGGCGCCGGCAAGCTGTTCTGAATATCAGTCATTTCGCTATTTTGCTCGCAAACAGGGTTGGAATCCCGGCAGGTTGGCGCCATCCTATGCCGCGACATGCCTGTTCGAACAGGCCGAAACAACATGCGCGAGCGATCTTCATGCCCCTTCCCGCCACGATGCGCCAGATCCGCTTCACCGTCCCCGGCGGTCCCGAGGTCATTGCGCTGGAAACCGCGCCGCTTCCCACCCCCGACGACGGGCAGATACTGATCAAGGTCGCCTATGCCGGCGTGAACCGGCCCGATTGCCTCCAGCGTGCCGGCGCCTATCCGCCGCCGCCCGGCGCACCGGAAATTCCGGGGCTGGAAGTCGCTGGCGAAATCGTCGCGCTTGGCCAGAATGTCACCGGCCTCGTGTCCGGCGAGCGGATCACCGCGCTGGTTTCCGGCGGTGGCTACGCGGAATATTGCCTGGTCGATGCTTCGCTCGCGATGCCGCTGCCCCGCGGGCTCGACCTGCTCGAAGCCGCCGCGCTGCCGGAAAACGTGCTAACCGTCTATGACAACATGATCACGCGCGGAAGGCTCGCAAGCGGCGAGCGCTTTCTTGTCCATGGCGGGGCAAGCGGCATCGGCTCGATCGCGATCCAGATGGCGAAAGCTTATGGCGCTACGGTTTTCGCGACCGCGCGCGGCGCGGACAAGACGGCCTTCTGCCGGGCTTTGGGTGCCGATTACGCCATCGACTATGCCAGCGAGGATTTCGTCGAGATCATCGCCCGAGAAACAGGGAAGAAGGGCGTCGATGTCATCCTCGACATGGTGGGCGGCGATTACATCGCCCGCAACCTGCGCTCGTTGGCGCTGGAGGGGCGGCTGGTGCAGATCGCCTTCCTGCGAAGCCCCGTCGCCGAGATCGATTTCCGCCATGTCATGGTGAAGCGCCAGACGATCACGGGGTCGACCCTGCGCCCGCGCACCCTCGAACAGAAAAGCGCGGTCGCAAGGGCCGTGATCCGCGATGTCTGGCCGCTGGTGGAGATGGGTGCAATCCGGCCGCGCATCGATACGGTTTTCGGGCTTTCACAGGCACGTGCCGCGCATGAGCGCATGGAATCCAACGCGCATCGCGGCAAGATCATGCTCGATATGGCGGGGTGATCAGCGCCGGGGAAGCACGCGAATCCCGCCGTCACGCAGCCGCGCGCCCGGCGTCAGGACCGTCACCGCCCCGCGCGGAATCACCGGCTGAGTGGAAGCGGCGGATGGCGGCAACGGCGCTGGGGGCGCCTGAACCGGAGCTGGCTGCTGCCGGGATGCCTCGCGGGCAAGCAACTCGGAAAGGGTTGGCGAGGCTGGGTCCGGGTCGATCGGGAAAGAAGCGGCCAAAGCCGCCCCGGCCCGCAGAGCCGGAACGAGAAGCAGGGCTGAAAGCCAGACGCGACGCATGAACACCACCGGACCGCGACGCCATCTTCGGATCGCGGTCAGGCTCAATGATAATGCGCGAACCTTTCGCCTTCGTGACCGCCTTCCGTCACTCCTCGACGGCGGGCTTTTCCAGCTGCGCCATTTGACCGCCAGCAGGCGCCTCGCTGAAGAAGCCGATGCGCTGGGCCGCATTGATGAGATCGCGCCGCGAGCGCGCCTTTGTCTTCTTGCGGATATTGAGGCGATGCGTCTCGACCGTGCGCACCGAGAGATCCAGCCGCCGCGCGATATCCTTGTTCGACAAGCCGACACAGATCAGCATCAGGATCTCGCGCTCGCGCGGTGTCAAACCATAAGCGTTTGCGCCTTTCGGCTCCTGAAGATCGTTATGGAACAACCCACGGAACAGGCTCTGCGAGAGATAGGCACCATCATCCCAGATCGTACGGATTGCGTTCGCGAATTCGTGCGTGGGCGCGCCCTCCGCGACAAACCCGGTAACCCCCGCCGCCGCCAGTGAGCGGACACTGTCGAGGTTGCCAGGCGCCAGCACCGCCACGAAGCGCAGCAGGCCGAAACGCTCCAGCCAGCGCTTGACCAAGGCCACCGCTTCCGGCGTCGGCCTGTCAATGCCGAGGATGAGGATATCAAGGCCGTCTTTTCCCTGAAGCGAAATCGGCAGCGCACGCAGGCTCGACAATTCCTTGAGGAATTCGATCCCAGGCGTCGCCTCGATCTCCGCCCGGATCTCGGCACGGGTAAGAATATCCGGGTGGAAAACCATGACCTTCGGCTCTTCTTTTGTCATCGCTCCTCCTTCCCGGATCCGACACTCTTCCCGGCGCGAATGGTTTGAATTTTCAATGGCAGCGGCCTGGTGATGTCTTTCGCCAGAGCTGCACAAGCAGAAAACTTCCACTCAACGTCGCGATACGAATTGCCGTATCTTGGTTCCACTAGTCCCATTTCTGCCCCGAACGGCACACCTTCGTTTCCTTACTCAATCCGCGTGCCATATCTTCAAACTGCACCTTTCATTAACCAGTCTGAATGAATGCCCACAAAAACAACTATTGCGCGAGTGATTTTGACGTTCAGCCCCGGCGATGATGTCATATGCATCTCCAGGAATGAAACGCCGTGTCCTGATTTGAGACATCGCCACCAGGACGCGATCCCGCCCAGAATCGCAGGAAAAACCACTCATGGCCACGCCGACTACCCTTGTCTTCGATATCGGCAATGTTCTCCTGCGGTGGAGCCCCGACTTTCTGTATGCGCGCCTGATCCCTGAAAAAGAGGAGCGGGAGCACTTCCTGCGCGAGATCCTGCCTCCGGCGTGGAATGAGGAACAGGACCGGGGCAGAGGCTGGGACGTTGCCGAAGCGGAGCGTATCGCCCTTTTCCCGGACAAGGCAGAGCTTATCCGCGCCTGGCGCGCCCATTGGCACGAGATGATTCCGCACGCGATCGAGCGTAACGTCGCCGTTCTTCAATCCGCGAAGGAAACGGGCATACCCTGCTACGCCATCACGAATTTCGCGGAAGATACGTTCGAGGAAGCCCAAGCTCGATTTCCGTTTCTCAACACATTTGACGGGATCGTGGTTTCCGCGAAGGAGCAGCTGCTCAAACCGGACCCAGCGATCTTCCTCCTCTTTCTCAACCGATACGCGCAAAATGCAAGCGATTGCTTATTTATTGACGACAGCGCCGCGAATACCGCCGCTGCGCGCAAACTCGGGTTTGCAGCAATTCACGTGAAAAGCGAGACGGACCTTCTCTCGGAGGTCCGTGCGCATGGTTTCCGACTCTGAAGGACACGGATAGGCGCCTAAATCGTCTGATTATAGGCACCTACCTCGGGGTTCTCGCGCAGGAGGCTATCCACAGCTTTGAACATCTCGCGCATCCGGGATTCCGAAACCGGGCTCTCGACGACGACGACCAGCTCTGGCTTGTTCGACGACGCACGCACCAATCCCCAGGTTCCATCCTCCGCCGTGACGCGGACGCCGTTGACGGTGACCACATCGCGGATCTTCTGCCCGGTGATCATCTCGCCGGCTTTGGCCATGCTCTCGATCCGCGCCTTCACGCGCTCGACGATCGAGTATTTGACCTCATCCGCGCAATGCGGCGACATGGTCGGCGAACCCCAGGTCTTAGGCAGATCGCGATAGAGATCCGCCATCGACTTGCCGGACGAACGATCGAGCATGTCGAGCACCGCGATCGCGGTCACGATGCCATCGTCATAGCCCTTTCCGACGGGAGCATTGAAGAAGAAATGGCCCGATTTCTCGAAGCCCGCCAGCGCGCCCAGCTCTGTGACGCGCTTCTTGATATAGGAATGGCCGGTCTTCCAGTAATCCGCCTTGGCGCCGAGACGCTTCAGTTCCGGGTCGGTCGCGAACAGGCCGGTCGACTTCACATCGACGACGAAGGTGGAATTCGGGTGAAGCTTCGAAAGGTCGCGCGCGAGCATCACGCCGATCTTGTCCGCGAAGATCTCGTTGCCCTCGTTATCGACAACGCCGCAACGATCGCCGTCGCCATCGAAGCCGAGCGCGAGATCCGCGCCATGCTCCTTCACCGCATGGGCCATGGCATGGAGCATTTCCATGTCTTCCGGGTTCGGGTTGTAGCGCGGGAAGGTGTGATCGAGCTTCACATCGAGCGGAATCACCTCGCAGCCGAGCGCTTCGAGGATCTGGGGCGCGAAGGCGCCGGCAGTGCCGTTGCCACAGGCCGCAATCACCTTGAGCTTGCGCCCGAGCTTGGGCCGGTCCGTCAGATACTTGAAATAAAGATCGTAGAAATTCTCGTGGAACGTATAGCTGCCGCCGCCATCGAGCGCG
The DNA here is from genome assembly GCA_020161575.1 of Pseudomonadota bacterium. Lineage (GTDB taxonomy): Bacteria > Pseudomonadota > Alphaproteobacteria > Rhizobiales > Beijerinckiaceae > Rhabdaerophilum. Next base: position 174,486 of record JAIUNR010000001.1, on the reverse strand, counting down.
AAAGCGCCGGAAAGCACGATTTCCTTGAGGCGGGTCATTTCATCCGGCCCGAAGGTTACCGGCCGCTGGCAGCCCATCTTCACGCCTGTCCAGCCATTGTCGTTATGCGAGGCGGTGACCATCGCAACCGCCGGCACATCGAGCGCGAACTGCGCGAAATACGCCATCGGGGACAGCGCGAGGCCGATATCCACCACCTTGCAGCCGGAGGCCATCAGGCCCGCCACGAGCGCCAGCTTGATCGAGGCCGAATAGCCACGGAAGTCATGCCCCACGACGATACGCCGCTCGACGCCGCGCTCCTTGAGATAGGTGCCGATGCCCATGCCCAGCGCCTGAATGCCCATGAGGTTGATCTCGGGCGCTTTATCAGACGCGGGATGACCGAACCACCAGCGCGCGTCGTACTCACGAAATCCGGTCGGTTTCACAAGCGGCGTGGATTCGAATTCGCGGGTATTGGGGAGAATGGCACTCAGGGGCTTGGGAAAAGACGACATTCTTCAATCCATTTTCAAGTTGGCCACTGCCCATAGCGCAGCTTCGATGAACGTTGCGCAACATTCATCCCTCGGCGGCATCAGCGGCTGAACGCTGCTTCGAACAGGGTGCGGGTATAAGCCTCGCGCGGCGCGGAGAAAAGCGCCGAAGCAGGCCCTTGTTCCACGATCCGACCGTTCTGCATCACCATGACATGGCTGGCCAAGGCCCGGACGACCTTGAGATCATGGCTGATGAAGAGATAGGCGAGATCGCGCTTGCGCTGGAGCGCGCGCAGGAGATCGACGATCTGGGCCTGCACGCTCATGTCCAGCGCTGAGGTCGGTTCGTCCAGCACCACGAATTTCGGGTCAAGCGCCATGGCGCGGGCGATCGCGATGCGCTGGCGTTGCCCGCCGGAGAATTCGTGCGGGTAACGATCCATCGCCGCCGGATCGAGCCCGACATCGTGGAGCGCGCGGGCGACAATCTCGCGCGCGCTTTCCTCTCCAAGGCCGGGTTTCTGGATATAGAGCCCCTCGGAGACAATCTCGGCGATCGACATGCGCGGGGAGAGCGAACCATAGGGGTCCTGAAAGACGATCTGCATGTCCTTGCGCAAGGGCCGCATGAAGTCGCGGTCCTTGCCCTGCACCTCTTGCCCGAGAACCACAATCGGCCCCTCGGAACGGATAAGCCGCAAGATCGCAAGACCGAGCGTAGTTTTGCCTGAGCCGGATTCCCCGACCACCCCCAGGGTTTCGCCCGCACGGATGGAGACGGAAACGCCGTCCACCGCCTTGATATGCGCGCTCACGCGCCGGAAAAGTCCTGTCTTGACCGGGAAATGCACCTTGATATCGCGCGCTTCGACGATCACCGGCGCATCCGGGCGCGGCGGGGCCGGCTCGCCCTTGGGTTCAGCGGCCAGCAACGCCTGCGTGTAGGGGTGGCGCGGAGCCGAAAAGACATCCGCCACCGCGCCCTGTTCGACCACCTGCCCCTTGCGCATCACCATCACCCGGTGGGCGATGCGCCGGACAATGCCGAGATCATGCGTGATGAAAAGCATCGCCATGCCGGTCTCGCGCTGGATCTCGCGCAGCAGATCGAGGATCTTCGCCTGCACCGTGACATCGAGCGCCGTGGTGGGCTCGTCCGCGATCAGCAGGTCGGGCTCGTTGGCGAGCGCCATCGCGATCATGACCCGCTGCCGCTGCCCGCCGGAAAGCTGGTGCGGATAGGCCCCCAGTCGCGTCTCGGGATCACGGATGCCGACCCTCGTCAGAAGCTCGACAATGCGCGCCCGCGCCGCCTCGCCCGCAAGCCCCCGGTGTACCAGAAGGATCTCGCCGATCTGCCGCTCGATGGTATGGAGCGGGTTGAGCGAGGTCATCGGCTCCTGGAAGATCATCGTGACGACATTGCCGCGCACCTTGCGCATGGTCTCGTCCGACGCCGAGAGAATCTCCGTCGCCTCACCCTCGATATCGAGATGGATGGTCCCGGAGGGATGCGAGGCCGCCGGGTAGGAAAGCAGCTTCACCACCGACAGCGCGGTAACGGATTTTCCCGACCCGGATTCGCCGACAATCGCCAGTGTCTCGCCACGCGCGAGCTCGAACGATACATGATCAACCGCGAGGCTGGTCTTTCCGCCCTGCCGGAAGGCAACCGAAAGATCGGAAACGGTGAGGAGGGTGCTCATGAGAAACTCTTCCGCGGATCGAAGGCATCGCGCACCGCCTCACCGACGAAAATCAGCAGCGAGAGCATCGTGGCGATCACCATGAAGCCGGATATGCCGAGCCACGGCGCCTGTACGTTCGATTTGCCCTGCTGGAGCATCTCCCCGAGCGAGGGCGAACCGGGCGGCAGTCCGAAACCGAGGAAATCGAGCGAGGTGAGCGTCGTGATCGAGGCGTTGAGCACGAAAGGCATATAGGTCAGCGTCGCGACCATGGCGTTCGGCAGCATGTGGCGCATCATGATCTGGCGATCACCGAGGCCAAGCGCGCGCGCCGCGTTGACATATTCGAAATTGCGGGCGCGCAGGAACTCGGCGCGCACCACGCCGACCAACGCGGTCCATTTGAACAGCAACAGGATGAGGATCAGCACGAGAAAACTCGGCGTGATGAAGGCCGAGAGGATGATCAGTAGGAAAAGCTGCGGGATCGAGGTCCATATCTCGATGAAGCGCTGGAAGAAAAGATCGGTCTTGCCGCCGAAATAGCCCTGGATCGCGCCGGCGGTGACCCCGATCAAGGAAGAGGCCAGCGTCAGGATCAGCCCGAAGAGCACGGAAATGCGGAAACCGTAGATCAAGCGCGCGGCGACATCGCGCCCGCGATCATCCGTGCCGAGCCAATTCCACTCGATATCCCCGCAGCCTTTGCCGCCCGCCTTCTGGGCGATGGGCGCGCATTGCGCATCCGTCAGCAGCCAGGTCGGCGGCGAAGGCGCGGGCACCGGCAATTCGCGCTGTACGGTGCGATTGCCGAAGCGGATGGGCGGGAAGACCATGAAGCCATGCGCTTTGATTTCATCCGCGATCACGGGATCGCGGTAATCGGTCACGGCAAGGAAGCCGCCGAACTTTTCCTCAGGGTAATCGACAAGCACCGGGAAAAGCCATTCCCCCTTGTATCTGGCGAGAATGGGCCGGTCATTCGCGATGAATTCAGCGAAAAGGCTCGCGATGAAAAGCACCGCGAAGATCCAGAAAGACCAATAGCCACGCCGATTGGCCTTGAAATTCGCCAGACGTCTGCGGTTGAGCGGCGAAAGGCGGATCAAGCCCTTCTGGGGCGGTAAGGGCGGCGCGGCGGGCGCGCGTTCGTCGGCGGAGAGGATGGAGGGATTCGTCGCGGCCTCAGACATCGCGGGCCTCGAAATCGATACGCGGGTCGATGAAGGTATAGGCGAGATCGGTGATCAGCGCGACGACCATCCCCATCAGAGAGAAAATGAAAAGCGTCGCGAAAACAATCGGATAATCACGCTTTATAACGGACTCATAGCCCAGCAGCCCCAACCCGTCGAGGCTGAAGATCGTCTCGATCAGGAGCGAGCCCGTGAAGAAGGCATGGACGAAGGCGCCCGGAAATCCGGCGATCACGATGAGCATCGCGTTGCGGAAGACATGGCCATAAAGCACCTGCCTTTCCGTCAGCCCCTTCATGCGGGCGGTGAGCACATATTGCTTGCGGATCTCGTCGAGGAAGGAATTCTTCGTGAGCAGAGTCAGCGTCGCGAATTGCGAGATCAGCATGGCGAGAAGCGGCAGCGTGATATGCCAGAAATAGTCCAGCACCTTGCCGGAGGGGCTCAGGGAGGCAAAATCAGGTGAAGTGAGCCCTCGCAGCGGGAAAAGCTGCCAGAAGGAGCCGCCGGCGAAAAGAACCACCAGCAGCACCGCGAAAAGGAAACCGGGAATGGCGTAGCCGATCGCGATCACGCCACTGGTCCAGATATCGAAAGGCGTGCCGTCCCGCGTTGCCTTGGCGATGCCGAGCGGGATGGAAATGAGATAGCCGATCAGGGTCGTCCAGAGCCCGAGCGAAATGGAAACCGGGAGCTTCTCCTTGATGATCTCGATCACCGGCTTGTGGAGGAAGAAGCTGTTGCCGAAATCGAAGCGGGCATAATCGAGCACCATCTTGATGAAGCGCTCATGCGCCGGCTTGTCGAAGCCGAACTGCTTTTCCAGCTCCTTGATGAAGGCCGGGTCGAGCCCCTGCGCGCCGCGATAGAGCGATCCAGGATCGTTCCCGCCGACAGGCGCGATCTCGCCGCCGCCCCCGCCGATGCGGTTCCCGCCGGTATCGAGCCCCTGCAACTGGGCGATGACCTTCTCGACCGGCCCGCCCGGCGCGAACTGGATGATGATGAAAGAGAGCAACATGATACCGAGCAGGGTCGGCACCATCAGCGCGAGGCGGCGGATCACATAGGCGAGCATCGCACGCTCCCGATCGAAGGCATGAAGGTCATGAGCGCTTATTTCCCGATCTTCTTTGCCTTTTCGGCATCATGCCACCAGGTCGCGGCGGCGAAACTGTCCGGCGATCCCGCAAGGGGCGGCATCGGGCCGGGCTGGCCGAACATATCCCAATAGGCGATCTTGTGCTCAGCGGAATACCAGGCGGGAATCCAGTAGCGCCCCGCGCGCAGCAGGCGATCGAGCACACGAACCGCGACATTAAGCTCCTCGCGGTTTTTCGCGGCGATGATCTTCTCGAGGATCGCGTCGATGGCGGGGTCCTTGATCCCGGCGAGATTGCGCGAAGCCGGGCGATCCGCGGAATCAGCGCTATAGATCGCCTTGAGCGATTCCCCCGGCGTCAGCGACATGACGAGACGCATCGAGGTCGTGTCGAAATCGAAATCCTGGACACGGCGCTGGAATTGCGACGGATCGACAATGCGCTGGCTTGCCTCGACGCCGATGAGCTTGAGATTCTTGACGATGCCTTCGACATGCTTGGAAAGTCCGGCATCGAATTCGAGGAATTCCATCTGAAGGCGCGTGCCGTCCGGCAACACCATCACGCCATCCGTGCCGCGCTTCGCACCCGCCTCGGCGAGAAGCTGCGAAGCGCGGCGCAGGATCGCCCGATCCTGCCCAGAACCATCCGAAACCGGCGCGGAATAGGGCTCGCCGAACACTTCCTCCGGCACCTTGCCGCGAAAGGGTTCGAGCAGAGCGAGTTCGGCCGGCGAGGGTTTCCCCTCGGCCTTGAGGGGAGAATTCTCGAAGAACGAGTTGGTCCGCTTGTAGAGCGAATACATCAGGTTCTTGTTCGTCCATTCGAAATCGAAGGCGAGCGAGATGGCTTCGCGCACGCGCCGGTCGCGGAATTGCGGGCGCCGCGTGTTGAGATACCAGCCCTGCGTGCCGCTCGGCCGTCCATCCGGCATGGTCTCGCGCTTGACGCGGCCATCCTTCACGGCGGGAAAATCATAGCGCGTCGCCCAGATCAGCGAGGTAAACTCCGAGCGCAGTGAATAGGCGCCTGAGGAAAAAGCCTGGAAACCAGCCTCGCGATCCCGGAAATATTCATAGCGGATCACATCGAAATTGCCCTGCCCCGTCGCGACCGGCAGATCCTTCGCCCAGTAATCGGGCACGCGGCGGAACGAGATCGAGCGGCCCGGATCGACCTTCTCCACCTTGTACCCACCGGATCCAAGCGGGCTTTCGAGCGTCCCCGCCTCGAAATCGTGCTTCGCGTAATAGGCTTTCGAGAAAATCGGCAATCCTGCGGCGGTGAGCGGCATCTCGCGCGAGCGCCCCGGCGCGAAGCGGAATTCCACGGTGAGCGGATCGACCGCCACCGCGGAGAGAATGGGCTGGAGAATCTGGCGGTAGACAGGATAGGCTTTCGGGCCTTTCAGCGTCTCCAGCGTGAAGACGATGTCCTCGGCGCGGATCGGCGAGCCATCATGGAAGCGCGCTTCGGGCCGCAAGGCGAAGCGGTAGACCAGGCCATCCGCGCTCCAGCGGACGGATTTCGCGACAAGGCCATAAAGCGAATCCACCTCATCCGCCGCGCCCACCATGAGCGAATCGTAGATCAGCCCCATCCCCCCGGCGCCATTACCCTTGGCAGAGTAGATGTTCAGCGTGTCGAAAGTGGTGAAGTTCTGGTTGCCGCCCGTGGAGGAAACGGTCAGCGCGATCTCGCCGCCCTTGGGCGCCTGCGGATTCACATAGGAAAAATGCCTGAAATCCGGGGGGTATTTGAGATCCCCGAAAATCGAGAGGCCGTATTTTTCAGGGCCGAATTCAACGGGCGCTGCCTGCGCGAAAGCCGGGCGGGCGATCAACAGGCCCATACCGGCACCACCCAGCATCAGCGTGGTCCGGCGCGTCACCCCAAGCTGAAGCCTCTTGCGCTCCTTCATGTCTGCCTCCCGCCGATACGAATCACCCTCTGCATAGATGCAGACACTATGGCGCGAAAGCGAGGGAAACCACCACCCCGTTCCAGCCGGGCGTGTGAAGGGAGGCCAAAAAGAAAAGGGGCCGGAAACCGGCCCCTGCATCATTTGTCTCGATATGCCGCGTTTTACGGCAGCGCGGCCGGCGTCTCGGCCAGCGAACGCAGATAGAAGATGATGTTCGCGCGCTCATCCGGGCGCGGCACGCCGGCAAAGCCCATCGAGGTTCCCGGCACGTAACCCTTGGGGTTCGTGAGGAACTTGTCGAGCGATTCGTAATCCCATTTGCCGCCCTTGCCGGCAGCGTCCTTCATGCCCGCGGAATAGTTGAAGCCCGCGACGGCAGCCTTGGCCTTGTTGAGAATGCCATAGAGCGCGGGGCCCTGGCCGTTCTTGCCATCCTTCGAGAACTGGTGGCAGCTCACGCATTTCTTGGCCGCGCTTTCGCCTTTGGCGAGATCGGCGGAGGCAAGACGCTTGGCGATCGGCTCGGCGGCCTCGGCGGCGGCCGGCGCCGCGCCGCCCGTGGCCGCGCCGCTATTGTCCGGCAGCTCGTATCCGGCCTTCTTCATGGGCTTGGGAGAAACCAGCGCGCCCGAGAAAAAACCGATCCCCATCGCCAAGGTCAGCATGCCCAGAACGGCACCGGCCACCTTGTTGACTTCATTCGCATCCATGCCCGTTACCCCGTGATCGCGCGCATAAGCCCGCCAGCGACGATTCGCCTCCGCGAGCGCCTAGAATTCTTCCGGCTGATTAGCCGCTTTCAATAGCGGAATGCAACCCGTATAAGCGCGCTGTCTTTGCTACTTTCTTACTCGTGCATCGATTTTTATCCGTATGCGCTCTTCAGGGGCCTGCGGGGAGGATCAGGAGAACCATGGCAGCCCCGCTCGTCGTCATTCCCGCGCGCCTCGCCGCCACGCGCCTGCCCGACAAACCTCTCGCCGACATTGCTGGCAAGCCGATGATCGTCCATGTGCTCGAACGGGCGCGCAAGGCCGATATCGGCCCGGTGATCGTCGCCACCGATTCAGCCGCCATCGCGGATGCGGTCGCGGCGGCGGGCGGCAAGGCGGTCATGACACGCGCCGATCATCCTTCCGGCTCTGATCGCATCGCCGAGGCGGTGTCGCGTTTCGACCCCGCCGGGCGGCACGATATCATCGTGAACGTTCAGGGCGACCTGCCGACGATCGATCCAGCGATCATCGCGGAATCCCTCCTGCCGCTGTCGGATGGGGACGTGGACATCGCGACCCTCGCGGCCGTGATCACCCGCGAGGAGGAAAAATCCGCGAGCCAGGTGGTGAAGGTCGTGGGTACGCCTGTCGCGCCGCGCCGGCTGCGCGCGCTCTATTTCACGCGCGCCACCGCGCCTTGGGGCGAGGGCGCGCTTTTCCACCATATCGGGCTCTACGCCTATCGCCGTGCGGCGCTCGAACGTTTTGTCACGCTCAAGCCCTCGCCGCTTGAACAGCGCGAGAAACTCGAACAATTGCGCGCGCTCGAGACGGGCATGCGGATCGATGTGATGGTGGTGGATACGGTGCCGCTCGGGGTGGATACGCGCGAGGATCTCGAACGGGCCCGCGCGCTCCTCGGCACAACAGGCTGAACAGGACGAAAGAAGAGATGGCGAAAGTAATTTCCTTCCAGGGCGAACGCGGGGCAAATTCCGAAATCGCCTGCAACGAGGTCTTCCCCGATTGGCAAGCTCTGCCCTGCCCCACTTTCGAGGATGCCTTCGCCGCGCTGGCGGACGGCACCGCCGATCTCGCGATGATCCCGATCGAGAATTCGATCGCCGGGCGCGTGGCGGATATCCACCACCTGCTGCCCGCTTCGGGGTTTCACATCATCGGCGAGCATTTCCTTCCCATCCATTTTCACCTCATGGCGCCGAAGGGCGCGACGCTCGCCACGCTCAAGAGCGTGCAGAGCCATGTGATGGGCCTCGGGCAATGCCGCAAGATCCTCAAGAAGCTCAAGCTTCAGGCCGTTGTCGCGGCGGATACCGCCGGCTCCGCGCGTCAGGTGGCTGAATTAGGCGATCTCACGCGCGGCGCGCTCGCGCCCAAGCTCGCGGCGAGCGTCTACGGGCTGGATATCCTGGCAGAGGACGTGCAGGACGAAGATCACAACACCACCCGCTTCGTGATTCTCTCGCGTGAGCGCAAGGATGCGCCGGCCTCGACGCGTCCGGTCATGACCAGTTTCGTCTTCCGCGTGCGCAACGTGCCCGCCGCGCTCTACAAGGCGATGGGCGGGTTCGCGACCAACGGCGTCAACATGACCAAGCTCGAGAGCTACATGGTCGAGGGGCAATTCACCGCGACGCAGTTCTTCGCAGAAATCGAGGGACATCCCGAGGATGACGATGTGCGCCGCGCGATGGAGGAACTCGCCTTCTTCTCGAAGGAATTGCGCATTTTCGGCACCTACCCAGCGCATCCCTATCGCCAGAAGGTGCAGCCCGCGGCGGAGTGAAACACCGTCATTGCGAGGAGGGGGCTCGGCCCCCGACGCGGCAATCCAGCCCTTCCTTTCCCGGTCCGACTAAGGTCTGGACAGAATGGATTGCTTCGTCGCTTCGCTTCTCGCAATGACCGGAGAGTTTACTCCATCCCCGCGAAATGCCGGATGAGGTGGCTCGCGATCGACATCTTCGCCGGCACGCCGAGCCCATCCGGATGCGTGCCGGCGAGCATCAGGCGAACCTCCTCACGAGAGAACCAGCGGCAATCCTCGAGCTCGTCGCGATCCACCGCGATCGTCGTGGATTTCGCCTCGACGAAAGCACCGATCATCAGGCTCGCGGGGAACGGCCAGGGTTGGTTGGCCATGAGCGTGACACGCCCGCCGACAATGCCGGCCTCCTCCATCGTCTCGCGGCGCACCGCATCCTCGATGGTCTCGCCCGGCTCGACGAAGCCCGCCAATGTCGAATACCAGCCGGGCGGGAATTTCGGCCCGCGCCCGAGCAGGCAGCGATCGCCATCGATCGTGAGCATGATCACCACCGGATCGGTCCGGGGAAAATGCTCCGCCGAACAGCTCTCGCAGACGCGCTTCCAGCCGGCCTCGTGAACAAGCGTCGGCGCGCCGCAATTGGCGCAGAAGCGATGGCGGGAATGCCAGTGAAGCATTGCCTTGCCCTGCGCGACAGCACCCAGCGCGCCGGGCGTCAGCTTCTCGCCGAGCGCGAGCGCACGCAGGCCGAGAAGCTCGAGCGTCGCATCCGCCTGCAATTCCGCTTCCGCCTCGGAGGCAAGAAGCATCGCGAAGCGCGCGGCCTCTCCCTCGCGACCGAGAAAGATCTGCTCGCGAAAATGCGCAGCGCCCGGCATCTCGTCGAAGGCGAAAAGCGCGGGCTCGGCGCTTTCTCCCGCCTTGAGCACGATATTGTCGCCACAAAACACGTAAAAGCGTGTCATTGCCTCGGCCTTGATCTGCGCAAGCGCCTCCGGCTTCGTTCGCAGGAAAGCGGAGCGATCGAGATGGTTGGTGGCGAAGCCGAGCGTGGTCGGCGCCCTATGCTCCGCAAGCGGGGAGAAAAGCGCCGCAATCTCTGGAGGAATGCCGACAATCTCGTTCATAATTCAAACCCCAACTGTCTCGCGAAGCGGTCCGCCAACGGCCCGGCCATATGCGGCGGATAGGGCCGGCGCTCGCCATGCCCCCAGACGGGGCCGGGCCATGCCGGATCGGAGGCGAAGCGGCCGACCACATGCACATGAAGCTGCGGCACGACATTGCCGAGCGCGCCGATATTGAGTTTGTCCGGCCTTGAAACAGCACGCAAAGCCTCAGCCGCCTGCAGGGTTTCGGCGAACAGCACCTGCTGATCTTCCGGGGCGAGATCGAGGATTTCCACCGCCTTGGGCCGGCGCGGCACCAGCATCAGCCAGGGGAAACGCGCGTCGTCGAAGAGGAAAACCCGGCAGAGAGAAAAATCACCGAGGAAAATTCCCGGCGCCTCGAGGCGCGGGTCGAGTTCAAAACCGGTTTCGGGCATGAGGGTTCCGGGCTCTGGCGTTCGCAGGAGATGCGACGCGCCCTTTCTAATCCCGCGCGCCGGTTGATGCCAGCCGATTTCCCGCTGAGATGATGACTTGTTTTCGTCGTCATTCTATCCGATATAGCGGGCGGGAGGTTGGCGATGGACGCATCCCTCGCCAACCGGGTCAGGTCCGGAAGGAAGCAGCCCTAACGAGACCGGGCGGGTCATTGTTCCAGCCTCCCACCTTATTTCCGCGCGCCGCAAGGATGCGCCCTTCGCCCTTCCAGGGACAAGGCAACACGAGCGCATGGCCGCGAGCGACGAAACCTCCGAGACCAACGGCGCCTACCGCGTTCTCGCGCGCAAATACCGGCCCCAGAGCTTCGCCGATCTGATCGGCCAGGAAGCGATGGTGCGCACGCTCTCGAATGCGTTTTCCGCCAACCGCATCCATCAGGCCTATATCTTCACCGGCGTGCGCGGCGTGGGCAAGACCACCACCGCGCGCATCCTCGCCCGTGCCCTCAATTACGAAACCGACGCGATCCACGCCCCCTCGATCGAGATGCCCGAATTGGGCGTGCATTGTCAGGCGATCATGGAAAGCCGGCATGTCGACGTGATCGAGATGGACGCCGCCTCCAACACCTCGATCGCCAATGTGCGCGAGATCATCGAGGCCGCGCGCTACAAGCCGGTTTCGGCGCGCACCAAGGTCTACATCATCGACGAAGTCCATATGCTCTCCAACGCGGCCTTCAACGGCCTGCTGAAAACGCTGGAAGAGCCGCCGCCTCATGTGAAATTCCTTTTCGCGACCACCGAGATCCGCAAGGTGCCGGTGACGGTGCTTTCGCGCTGCCAGCGTTTCGATCTGAGGCGCATCGAAATTCCGGCCATGACCGCCTATCTCGACAGCATCGTCGCGAAGGAAGGCGTGAGCGTCGAGCCGGAGGCGATGCTGTTGATCGCGCGCGCTTCGGAAGGCTCGATGCGCGATGCGCTCTCGCTTCTCGATCAGGCGATCGCGCATGGCGGCGGGCATGTACGCGCCGAGGAAGTCCGCGCCTCGCTCGGGCTCGCCGACCGCACCCGCGTGATCGACCTTTTCGAGGCCGTGATGGGCGGCGATGTCGCCCGCGCGCTGACGGAATTCACGAGCCAGCATGATGCCGGCGCAGATCCCGTCGCGATCCTGACGGATCTCGCCGAATTCGTGCACGTCGTCACGCGGCTCAAACTGGTGCCCGATGCCGCGAAAGACAATGCGCTTTCGGAAACCGAGCGCCTGCGCGGGCAAGGCTTCGCCAAGCTCGTGCCGATCCGCGCGCTCACCATGGCCTGGCAGATCCTGCTCAAGGGCGTGCAGGAAGTGCAGGGCGCGGCGCGCTCGAAGATGGCCGCCGAGATGGTGCTGGTGCGCCTCGCCTACGCAGCAGACCTGCCAAGCCCCGGCGAGCTGATCCGCGACATCAAATCCGGCGCGCTGGCCGCCGGCGCGCCGAGCATGGCGCCTTCCCAGCCGGGCGGCCCGCAGGCGGTGGCGGCACCGGCGCCGCGTCTCGTCTCGGATCGCGGCAATGCCGCCACCGCCTTGGCGGAGCCCGTCGCAACCCAGGCGCTGGCGGGGCCGATGCCGGCCAGCCTCGGCGAATTGGTCGCGCTGGCGGATGAAAAGCGCGATATCAGGCTCAAACTCGCGCTTGAACGCGAGATCCGTCTCGTGAAATTCGAAATCGGTCGCATCGAGATCGCGCTCCTTCCCAATGCCGAGGCGGATCTGCCGAACCGGCTGGCCAAGGCCCTGCTCGACTGGACCGGACAGCGCTGGGGCATCTCGGTCGCAAGGAATGTCGCGCCGGAGGAGCTGGCGCCCACGATCCATGAGGTCGGGCTGAAAGCCGAGCAGGCGGCGCGGGATGCCTTGCGTGACATCGCCGCCGTCAAGGCGATGCTGGAAACCTTTCCCGGCGCGGTGATCACCAATCACAGGCGCGCGGCCGATGAAGCCGGTCAGGCCGGCGGCGACGCCTCCGGCACGGCCGAATTCACCGCTGATGGCGAACCTGCGATCACCGACGACGATCTGTGATCGATCCTAAACAGCATTGGAGAGACCATGCGCGATCTTCTCGGCATGATGAAGGAAATGTCCGGCCTCAAGGCCAAGATGGAGGCCATGCAGGCCGAGCTGGAGACAACCTTTGTCGAAGGCCGCGCCGGCGCCGGCATGGTGGTCGTTACGCTCAACGCGAAAGGCGCCATGAAGGGGATCGCCGTCGATCCCTCGCTCATGAAGGCGGATGAAAAGGAGATCCTCGAGGATCTCATCGTCGCGGCCCATACGGATGCGCGCGCGAAAATCGAGGCCGTGATGGCCGAGAAGACGCAAGGGCTGATGGGCGGCCTGCCGCTGCCGCCCGGCTTCAAGCTGCCGTTCTGAGACCATGGCGCAATCCCTCGCCGGCCCCGAGATCGAAAGGCTGATCCAGCTTCTGGCACGTCTGCCGGGGCTTGGCCCGCGCTCGGCCCGGCGGGCGGTGTTGCATCTCATGCGCAAGCGCGAGGATCTGCTCGCTCCGCTGGGCGAGGCGATGCGGGTCGCGGCGGAACGGATCGCCACCTGTTCGACCTGCGGCAATCTCGATACCGCCGATCCATGCATGGTCTGCCGCGATCCCAAGCGCGACAATTCCATCATCGTCGTCGTGGAGAATGTCGGCGATCTCTGGGCGCTCGAACGCGCGGGGGCGCTGCGCGCCGCCTATCACGTGCTGGGCGCGACGCTCTCGCCGTTTGACGGCGTGGGGCCGGAGGATCTCGCGCTGCCCAAGCTGGTGGAGCGCGTGAGCACCGGACAGGTCCGCGAGGTGATCCTGGCGCTCAACGCCAATGTCGAGGGGCAGACCACGGCGCATTACATCACCGATCTTCTGGCGCCTTCGGGCGTCAAGGTCACGCGGCTGGCCCATGGCGTGCCGGTCGGAGGCGAACTCGACTATCTCGACGAGGGAACGCTTTCCGCCGCGATGCTCAGCCGCACCACGCTTTAGATTTCGCTTCCTCAGAGGGCGGCTGGCGCTGTAACGGCTCGAAAAGGAATTGCAGCGCACAATCAAGGCATGATGGACAGGGTGGGCGAGCCGGAAACGAAACACGAATGGCACGCGGCGCGCATGGCGCGGTTCGCGCAGATCGATACGTGGATCTTCGACCTCGACAACACGCTCTACCCACCGCATTCCGACCTTTGGCCGAAGGTGGACGCGAAGATCACCGCCTATATCGCCGAGTTCATGGGCGTCGACGGGCTGACCGCGCGGGCGATCCAGAAATACTATTACCAGACCCACGGCACGACCCTGAACGGCCTGATGATCGAGCACGCCATCGATCCGCACGACTTTCTCGATTTCGTGCACGATATCGACCGCTCCAACCTCGCGCCCGACGCGATGCTGGCCGACGCGATCGCCGATCTGCCGGGGCATAAATACGTCTTCACGAACGGTTCGCGCCGCCATGCCGAGGACACGATGCGCCAGCTCGGCATCGATCATCTCTTCGAGGATATTTTCGATATCGTCTCCTCGGAATTCGTGCCCAAACCCGCCCGTCGTCCCTATGAGCGTTTCCTCGAACGCCACGCCATCGCGCCGGTCCGCGCCGCCATGTTCGAGGATATTCCGCGCAATCTCGAAGTACCGGCGGAACTGGGCATGCGCACGGTGCTCGTGGTGCCGGATGCGCGTGGCGATCACAAGGAAGACTGGGAGCGCTATATCGAGAACGGCCCGGGCGCGCTGGGCATCCGCTTCGACGCGGTGACCGCCAACCTCCCCGCCTTTCTCGACCTGCTCTCGCGCCAGCTCAAGTCGCCCTCGCACGCTTGACAAAGCAAGGGTGATTCTGGACCAAGGCTTTCCCGCCGCAAGAAACGCCAAGGACCTGACATGTCGCTCGCCTCCATCATCGAAGCTGCCTGGGAAGATCGCGCCAATATCAACGCCGCGACCAAGGGCGAAATCCGCGATGCCGTGGAAGCCGCTTTGACCGGCCTCGATAACGGAAGCTTGCGCGTGGCCGAGAAAATCGCCGGCAAGAGCGGGCCGGAGGCGTGGCAAGTCAATCAATGGCTCAAGAAGGCCGTTTTGCTCTCCTTCCGCCTCAACGACATGGCGCCTATTTCCGGCGCACCCGGTGGTGCCAGCTGGTGGGACAAGGTCGATTCGAAATTCCTGGGGATGGGGCAAGCGGGCTTTGCCGAAGCCGGTTTCCGGGCGGTGCCGGGCAGCATCGTGCGCCGTTCGGCCTATATCGGCAAATCGGTGGTGCTGATGCCGTCCTTCGTCAATGTCGGCGCCTATGTCGATGAAGGCACGATGGTCGATACCTGGGCGACGGTGGGGTCCTGCGCGCAGATCGGCAAGAACGTGCACCTCTCCGGCGGCGTCGGCATCGGCGGCGTGCTCGAACCGCTGCAGGCCAACCCGACTATCATCGAGGACAATTGCTTCATCGGCGCCCGCTCCGAAGTTGTCGAGGGCGTGGTCGTCGGCGAGGGCTCCGTTCTGGCCATGGGAGTCTATCTCGGCGCATCGACCAAGATCGTCGACCGCCAGACCGGCCAGATCCATGTCGGCTACGTGCCGCCCTATTCCGTGGTGGTCTCGGGCAATCTGCCCGGCAAGCCGCTGCCGGGCGAGAACTGGGGCCCCTCCACCTATTGCGCCGTGATCGTGAAGACCGTGGATGCGCAGACTCGCTCCAAGACGGGCATCAACGAATTGCTGCGCAGCTGAAGGATTTCTTTTCCCGTCATCCTCTTGCCATGAAGCCGCGCGATGGCCACATCACGCGCGCTTCGGGGTGTCAAAAGCCCCGCGACGCAGGAAGCATCTTCGCATGGCAAGATGCGCATGGCTGGAGGAGCCCTTATGTTCGACGCCAAAAAACTGCTTGATATGCTTGTCCAATCCGGCACCGGCAAAAAGGTTGGCGGGCAGGATCTCGGCGCGGTGATCGGGCAGGTCGGCTCGGTGGTGGGCTCGGTCCTCGGTCAGGCCAGCGGCGGCGTCAAACAAGCCGCGGGCGAGATTGACTCGCGCACCGGCGTCTCCGGCAAGGCAGCGGACGCCTTCTCGCGGGCGACCGGCAAGACCCCGACGGATTTTCTCAGCCAGGCGAAGGAACTTGCCTCGAAGAACCAGCTCGCGACCGGCGCCGCGATCGGCGGCCTCGCCGCGATCCTGCTGGGGACCGGCGCGGGACGCAAACTCACCGGCACCGCCGCCAAGCTCGGCGGCATGGCGCTGATCGGCGGGCTCGCCTACAAGGCGCTCCAGAACTATCAGGCTGGCAAGCCGTTGCTCGATCTTTCGGGTGCGGCCAGTGAGATCACCGGCACGCCGGCTGCGCTTCCCCCGCCCGCCAACGAGCAGAACCATGCCCTGCGCCTTGTTCGCGCGATGATCGCGGCCGCCAGCGCCGACGGGATCATCGACGACAAGGAGCGTGCCGCCATTGCCGGCAACCTCAAGGCTGCGGGCCTTGATGCCGAGGCCACGGCCTATATCGAGCATGAATTCGCCAATCCTGCCGAAATCGGCACCTTGTGCGAAGGCATCTCGACAGCCGAAGAAGGCGCCCAGGTCTATGCCGCAGCGCGCCTTGCGATCGACCCCGACACGCCGGACGAGAAGGATTTCCTCGCCGCGCTCGCCGGGATGCTCGAACTCGATGCAGGGCTCGTGGCGCATATCGACGCGGCGGCAAACTCCGCCAAGGCGTAAGCTGCGAGAAAACTCTGGAGACATCGGAGCGAATCGATCAACCTGGAGGTCTCTCGTCTGGAAGAATCTCGTGACCTCTGACGGCTCGCTCCCGCGCCGCGTTCTCGCCGTGCTGAAGAAAATCGATTGGGGCTTCGCGATCGTCGCGACGCTTTCGCTCGGCTCCGCGAGCTATGTGCTCTGGAAGGAAGGTTGGGCGGTCGCCCAGCCTATCCTCGCGGAGGATTTTCATCTCCTCGTCTCGATCCTGCCCAAGGTCGCGCTCGGCTGCCTGATCGGCGCTCTGATCAGGTTGCTGATCTCGCGCGCGACGATTGAAAAATATATCGGCGAGGGGTCCGGGCTTGCCGGCCTTGCCCTCGCCGCCCTCATCGGGATGCTGTTTCCCGCCGGCCCGTTCACGATTTTCCCACTTGCCGTGGTTCTCATGGCCAGCGGCGCGGATCGCGGCGCCGCCATCGCCTTCATCTCGGGCTGGCTTCTTCTCGGGATCAACCGCGCCATCATCTGGGAAATGCCGTTCTTCGGTCCCGATTTCGTGCTGTTCCGGTTCGTCATCAGCGCGCCGATGCCAATGCTGCTCGGTTTGCTGGCCCGCCTTCCCCTCTTCGACCGCCTGATGCCGCCAGCCTCCAAGGGCGAGGACAAGGCATGATCATCCTTGTCTTCACCGTGATCCTTGGTGCGGTGGCCGCAATCCTCTCCGGCATCGCGCTCCGGCGTGGGCGCGCGACCTTCATGGAAGGGTTCAGGGATGCGAAGAAGCAATTCATCTTCCTGCTGCCGCGCCTGATCATCGGCATTCTCGGCTCGGGTTTTTTGGCCCATCTCATGCCGCGCGAGGCGGTTCTCGCGTGGTTCGGGCCAAATTCAGGCTTTACGGGCACCGCGCTCGCAACCCTCGCCGGCGCGTTGACACCGGGCGGCCCGGTTGTCGGCTATGCGCTCGGCTCCGCCGCGCTGAAGGCCGGCGCGGATTTCAGCCAGGTGATCGCCTATGTCACCGCCTGGTCGCTGCTGACGATCAACCGCATGATCTCGTGGGAATTCCCGCTGATGCCACCCCGGCTGGTGGCGATCCGCATTCTGGTGTCGCTGCCGTTTCCGTTCCTCGCGGCGTGGGTGACGATGGGGATGAGATAGCGAATAGCGAATAGCGAATAGCGAATAGCGAATAGCGAATAGCGAATAGCGAATAGCGAATAGCGAATAGCGAATAGCGAATAGCGAATAGCGAATAGCGAATAGCGAATAGCGAATTATAGTTGATTCTCTATGAAGCAAACTTATTTCCCTATTCGCCAGCCCCCTATTCTCTCTATTCGCTCATTTTCACGCCAGCCAGCGCTTCCTGCGTTTGTAGCTCTTCACCTCGCGGAAGCTTTTCTTCTCACCCTCCGAAACGCCGAGATAGAATTCCTTGACATCCTCGTTCTCACGTAAGGATTTCGCGTCGCCATCCATGACGATGCGGCCGGTTTCCATGATGTAGCCGTAGGTCGCGTATTTCAGCGCCATATTGGTGTTCTGTTCCGCGAGCAGGAAGGAGACACCTTCCTTGGCGTTGAGATCCTTCACGATCTCGAAAATCTCCTCGATCACCTGCGGCGCCAGCCCCATCGAAGGCTCGTCGAGCAGGATCATCTTCGGCCGGCTCATCAGCGCGCGGCCGATCGCACACATCTGCTGTTCGCCGCCGGAAGTATAGCCGGCCATGGATTTCATCCGCTGCCGCAGGCGCGGGAAATAGGTATAGACCATCTCCATGTCGCGCTTGATCGCGGCATTGCCGTCACGCCGGGTGAAGGCGCCAGTGAGGAGGTTTTCCTCAATGGTGAGGTGCCCGAAACAATGCCGGCCTTCCATCACCTGGATGCAGCCGCGCTTGACAAGATCGGCGGGGCTCATCGCGTCCACCCGCTCGTTCTCGAAGACGATCGACCCCTTGGTGACATCGCCGCGTTCGGCCTTCAGCAGATTGGAGATCGCTTTCAGCGTGGTGGTCTTGCCGGCGCCGTTCGCGCCCAGCAGCGCCACGATGCCGCCGCGCGGCACGGTGAGCGAGACGCCCTTGAGCACGAGGATCACGTGATCGTAGATCACCTCGATATTGTTCACCGAGAGGATCGGTTCGGCGATATCGGCTTGCGCGGCAACGGACATGGAAAACTCCGGGCATTTCGGATGAACCGGACGAGAGCCCGGCAAAGACGCGGCCCCGAAGGGCCGCGCCGTTCTCGCGCGGGAATCAGCCCTTCTCGCAAGGCTCGGTGCGCTTGGGCCAGCCGGCATCCTTGGAGACGTAATCCTTCGCCTCGGCCTCGATCAGCGGACGCACGATGCTCTTCATCGGGTCCATCCATTCGGAAGCCTTCACGTATTTCGTCCCGTCCCATTGCGAGACGAACACCTTGTTATGGCCGTTATGATCGTCACAGGCGACCTTCACCGCGTTGGCGAAGCCTTCCATGCCAAGCTCTTTCAGGCGGGCCTCGGTGATGTTGAGCGCCTCGAGCCCGCGCCGCACATCCTCGCCCTTCACCGCCTTCTTGCCGGTGATCTTCTGCGCGGTGCGCACGGCTTCGGCGATCAGCATCGAGTTATAGACGCCGCGATTGTAGAGGTTCTCGCCCACCTGCTCCTTCTTGGCCTGGCTGAGCCCCTTCTCGTGCACGTGCTTGAGAATATCCTGCATCACGGGGAAATCGGCGCCCGTATTGTGGAAATTGAGCGTCTTGTAGCCCTTCGCGCCGGCCTCGCCCGCACGCGCATCGTCGTCGCCGCCGGCCCACCACACGCCGACCAGCTTGTCGATCGGGAAGCCGTTCTTCACCGCTTCCTTCACCGCTGTCGGGTTCATCGCGCCCCAGCCCTGATTATAGATCCAATCCACCTTGTCGCGGCGAATGGCGAGCCATTGCGAGCCCTGGTTCTGCATCTGCGCCGCCGGAACGGGATAGAGCTTCAGCGTGAAGCCATATTCCTTGGCAAGCGCTTCCAGAACCGGGATCGGCTCCTTGCCGAAGGGCGCATCTAGGTGGATGAGGCCGATCGTCTTACCCTTGAGATCACCCTTCTCCGCCTGAATCACGTGCCGGATAAAGACCGAGGCACCGTCCCAATAGGTCACCGGCGGGTTGAAGACCCAGGGGAAATTGGTGCCGTCCGCCGAGGCCGAAAGGCCGTAAGCCATCGAGAGAACCGGGATCTTGTCGACCGCCGCCTTGGGAATGACCTGAAGCGTGATGCCGGTCGAATAGGGGCCGATCAGAACCGGGTTCTTGCCCTTCACGGATTCATAGCATTCCACACCCTTCTTGGTGTCATAGCCGGTCTCGCATTCCTCGATGACGATCTTCACGCCGCCGATGCCACCATCACGCTGGTTGAGCATTTCGAGATAATCGCGCATGCCGTTGGCGATATGCACGCCCGAACCCGCGAAGGGGCCGGTGCGATAGGTCAGCAGCGGAACATAGATGCTGTCCTGCGCGAAGGAAGGCACCGCGAACGAGGCGAAAGCCGCCGCCGCGAGCGCCGTCTTGGTCAAGGGATGTTTCATGAGCATTTCCTCCATTGCTCGCGCCCTTTTCGGGCTTTGGTTATATCCCGCGCGAAGAACGCGGGCTTGGTCTTTCCTCCCGCGTGAAGAACGCGGGCCGTATCGAAACCGGGCTCAATAGGGGAAGGGCCAGGTTCTGAGCTTCTGCTTCATGATCTGCCAGAGTCGCGCGAGTCCGTGCGGCTCGACGATCAGGAAAAAGATGATGAGAGAGCCGACGAAGAGATGGTTGATATGCTCCGCCGTCTGGCTGCCGATGGCGATCCCCATCGCCGGAAAACCGAATTTGAGGATCAGCGGCACCGCGCTGAGCAGCGCCGCGCCGAAATAACAACCGATCAGGCTGCCGAGCCCGCCAATGATCACCATGAAGAGGATGTTGAAGCTCTGGCGGATGTTGAAGGCATCGGCCGCCTCGCCGCCGCCATACCAGAGGAACATCATCACCGCGCCGGCCACCCCACAATAGAAGGACGAAAGCGCGAAGGCCATGAGCTTCGCCGGCAGCAAGCGGATACCCATCAGCTCCGCGGCGATATCCATGTCGCGCACGGCCATGAAGGTGCGCCCGATGCGCCCGTGCAGGATGTTCGAAGCGATCCAGGTGAGGAACACCACGATGCCCAGCAGCACGAGATAGCGCGTCACCGGCGTGGCGTTCGCGCCGGTGATCGGTAGGTCGAACAGGGTGCGCTGCGGCACCTGGATCGCGCCCGAGGCCGAGTAATTGTAAAGCCAGGGAATGCGCACGAAGCACCATTCAAGGAAGAACTGCGCCGCCAGCGTCGCCACCGCGAGATAGAACCCCTTGATGCGCAACGAAGGCAGGCCGAACAGCGCCCCGATCGCCGCCGAGAAGAAGCCGGAGGCGAGAATCCAGATGATGATGTTCACATTGGGGAAGATGGTCGTCAGCTTGTAGCAGGCGAAGGCGCCCACCCCCATGAACGCGCCGGTGCCGAGCGAGATCAGCCCGGTATAGCCCGTGACGATGTTGAGACCCATCGCCGCCAGCGAAAAGACGAGGAAGGGGATCATCACCGAGGAGATGAAGAAGGTCGAGCCGAAGAGCGGGATGATCACCGCCGCCACGAAGAGGATAATGGCGATGCCGATCCGATCCTGAAGGATCGGGAAGACGGCCATATCCGCTGCGTAGGTTTTCTTGAACTGGCCGGATTCGCGGTAGAACATGTCCTAATTCCTCAAATCCGTTCGATGATCTTGTCGCCGAAGAGGCCCTGCGGGCGCACCATCAGGAAGCCGAGCGCGATCACGTAGGCGATCCAGCTTTCGATGCCGCCGCCGACCAGCGGCCCCCAGTAGAATTCCGCCAGCTTCTCGCCGATGCCGATGATCAGCCCGCCGACGATCGCGCCGGGAATGGAGGTGAACCCGCCGAGGATGAGCACCGGCAGCGCTTTCAGCGCGATGATGTCGAGCCCGAAGGACACTTCCGAGCGTGCACCCCACATGATGCCGGTGATGAGCGCGACGATACCGGCCGCGAACCACACGATCACCCAGATCTGGTTGAGCGAGATGCCGACCGAAAGCGCGGCCTTGTGGCTGTCCGCCACCGCGCGCAGCGCACGGCCGATGCGCGTGTATTGGAAGAACAGCGCCAGCGCGATGATCATCACCGAGGCGATCACCGCCGCAGCGATATCGATCTTCTGGAAGGTCACGCGCCCGCCGAGCATCGCGACATCGATCGGTCCGCGCGGAATGTAGAGCTGCTCGGCGATCATCTGCTTGGGTTCGCCGCCGAAGATGAATTCCCCAAGGCCGATCAGCACATAGGTCAGCCCGAAGGTCGCCATGAAAAGGATGATGTCGGGTTGGTTGACGAGCGGGCGCAGCACCACCCGCTCCACCGCGATCGCGAGAACCAGCATCACGCCCAGCGTGAGAAACACCGCGAGCCAGGCCGGCACGCCCTTCTCGTGAAAGCCCACCAAAGTCAGTGCCGCGAAGACCACCATGATCCCTTGCGCGAAATTGAACACGCCCGAGGCCTTGAAGATGAGCACGAAGCCGAGCGCGATCAGCGCGTAGAGCACGCCGGAAACAAGCCCTTCCCAGATGGTCTGGACGAGCAGATCCGGCATCGCGGCCATATCCGCGAAAGGCGTGACGAAAATCGATTTGAGCAACCCGAGCAGGTCGAAGGCGAAAAACGCGGGCGCAAGAAGGAGGGAGGCAAGATCCATCGTCATCTCCTCAATGCGCGACGCCGAGATAGGCGTCGATCACCTTCTGGTTCGCCTTGACTTCATCGGGCGTGCCATCGGCGATCTTGATGCCGTATTCGAGCACGACCACCCGGTCCGACAGGTCCATCACCACGCCCATATCGTGCTCGATCAGCGCAATCGTCGTGCCGTATTGCTCCTTGGTGTCGAGGATGAAGCGGCACATATCCTCCTTCTCCTCAAGGTTCATGCCGGCCATCGGCTCATCGAGCAGGAGCAATTCAGGTTCCATGGCAAGCGCGCGGCCAAGCTCCACGCGCTTCTGAAGCCCATAGGGCAGCTTGCCGACGGGAACCTTGCGGATATGCTCGATCTCGAGGAAATCGATGATCTCCTCGACGAACTTCCGGTGTTCGATCTCCTCCGCCATGGCGGGGCCGTGGCGGAACAACTGCCAGAAGAAGCTCTTCCTCATCTTCAGCGTGCGGCCGACCATGATATTGTCGAGCGTCGTCATGCCCTTGAAGAGCGCGACATTCTGGAAGGTGCGGGCGATGCCCTGGCTTGCCGCGACATGCGGGCGCATCTTCGAGCGCGTCGCGCCGCGATAGGTGATCCGCCCGTCCTGCGGGTGATAGAACCCGTTGATCACGTTGAGCATCGAGGTCTTGCCCGCGCCGTTGGGGCCGATGATCGCGCGCACCTCTCCCTTGCGGATATCGAAGGAGACATCCGTGATCGCCTTCACGCCGCCGAAACGGAGCGAGACATTCTCGACATTGAGCAAGGTTGCCCCGGTTTCGATCTGCTGCTGAGGTTTCATCGTTTTTCCTCCGCTCAGGCAGCCGCAGCGCCGGTGACGACAGGCCAGATCTTCGCGTCCATCACCTTCACCCGTGCCGAAATCACGCCCTTTCGGCCATCCTCGAATGTGACTTCTGTCGAGATATCGGCGAGCGAGGAGCCGTCATAGAGCGCCTTGACCAGCGGGGCGTAGCGATCCGCGATGAAGCCGCGCCGCACCTTCTGCGTGCGGGTCAGTTCACCGTCATCCGCATCGAGTTCCTTATGGAGAATGAGGAAACGCGCCACCTGCGCACGCGCCATCATCGGCTCCTCCGCGAGCTGGCGGTTCACCTCCGCCAAATGGCCGGCGATGATCTCGTAGACCTGGGCGTTGCCGGCCAGTTCCTGATACGAGCCATAGGCGATGTTGTTCCGCTCCGCCCAGTTGCCCACCGCGACAAGATCGATGTTGATGAAGCAGGTGACGTTGTCCTCATCCTGCCCGAAGGCCACGACCTCCCGGATATTGGGGAAGAACTTCAGTTTGTTCTCGATGTATTTCGGCGCGAACAGTGCGCCATCCCGGAGCTTGCCGACATCCTTGGCGCGATCAATGATGCGAAGCTGGCCATCCTTCTCGAAGAAGCCGGCATCGCCGGTTCTCACGAAGCCGTCTTCGGTCATGGTCTCGGCGGTTTTCTCCGGCTCCTTGAAATAGCCGATGAACTGCCCCGGCGATTTGTAGAGCACCTCGCCGTTCTCCGCGATGCGGATCTCGACATTGGGCGTCGCCGGGCCGACGCAATCGGCGCGTACCTCTGTGTCGGTCTGGCAGGTCACGTAGAGGAAAGCCTCGGTCTGGCCGTAGAGCTGTTTGAGGTTGAGGCCGATAGAGCGGAAAAACGAGAAAAGCTCCGGCCCGATCGCCTCCCCCGCCGTGTAGCCGACGCGCACGGAGGAAAGCCCCAGCACGTTCTTGAGCGGCCCGTAGATCAGGATGTCGCCCAGCGCGTAATTGAGACGCGCGAGAACCGGCACCTTCTTGCCGGCATGGATCTTCTCGCCCCATTTGCGGGCGACTTCGATGTAGTAGTTGAAAAGCTTGCGCTTGAGCCAGCCGGCATCCTCCATGCGGATCATGATGCTGGTGAGCATGGATTCGAACACGCGCGGCGGCGCGAACGCGAAAGTGGTGCCGACTTCCAGCCGGTCATTCACCGCTGTTTCGGGACTTTCGGGGCAGTTGATCGTGAAGCCCGCGACCAGCGCCTGCGCGTAATTGAGGTAATGATCGCCCACCCAGGCCAGCGGCAGATAAGCGATCACGCTGTCATTCTCGGTGAGTTTATCGAAGGCGACGGTATCGCGCGCCGCGTTGACGCATCCCCCGGCGGAAAGCATCACGCCCTTCGAGCGCCCGGTCGTGCCGGATGTGTAGAGCATCACGGAGGTATCGCTGCCCTTGCCGGCCTCGATCGCCGCGTCCAGCCGCCCGACCGCGCCGGGATCGGCGAGAAGAATGCCGTGCCCCTGCGAAATCACCTCGTCGATCGCCTGAAGGCGGGAGTGATCGTAGTCGCGCAGACCGCGCGGTTCGTCGTAGAAAACCATCTCGATCCGTGACAGGCGGTCCGAGACGGAGAGAATCTTGTCGACCTGCTCCTGATCCTGCACGCAGGCGAAGCGCACCTCGGCGTGGTCGAGCACATAGGCCATCTCATCTGCGACCGAATCCGCATAGACCGGGACCGGAACGGCGCCGAGAAGCTGCGCGGCCATGATCGACCAGTAAAGCTTGGGCCGGTTGGTGCCGATGATCGCGATCTTGTCGCCACGCTGAAGGCCGTGAGCCGTCAATCCCAGCGCATAGGCGCGCACAGTGAGGTTGACCTCGGCCCAGCTCCATTCGCGCCAGATGCCGAGATCCTTGTGCCGCATCGCGGGGCGGTCGGGGCGCACCGCCGCGTTATGGCGCAACCATTTGGGAAATGTGTCCAGATTGGCCGTGTTGTCAGCCATTGCCAGCGTTCTCCCCAGGGCCCAAACCCATATCCCGCCACTTGGAGGCGGGCGTTTATCATTGACGTCAGGTTCGCAATCCTTGCACCCCAGCGCAAGCGGGGTCTTGACAGACATTCGGCTAATCTGCTTTTAAACTATCGACCGCATGTCTGTTCGATCAGAAGACATGCCACAGAGTGCGGTTTTTCCGACCAATTTCAACAGATATTGCGCCCTTGACGCCAGGGGAGCGCGTTTCGAATGCAATGACGGGCTTTTCGCAAACGCTACCCTTGGCGAACGCCGAAGCTTCGCAGATCCTGCCAGTCGCGGATCGCGATGCCGCCCCGCTCCGCGCGCAGGATTCCAGCGCTCTCAAGCGTCTTGAGCGACTGGTTGGTCACCTGACGCGAAAGGCCGGAAAGCAGGCCGATCTCCTCCTGCGTGATCGAGAGATGCGTCCCGAGGCCGGGGTTGAGCGCGGGATTGAACATAGTGGCGAGCGCACGGGCGACACGCCCGGTTGCATCGAGCAGGCGCTCGTTCTCCACCTGGCCGATGAATTGCGCCAACCGCTCGTTGAGCTGGCGCACCAGAAAGCGGTTGAATCCCACAGAATGCTCGTAGAGCCAGAAAAAGGTGGCGGAATCCATGAGGGCGAGGCGGGTGTCGCGCAAGGCGACGAGATCGTAGCGTCGCGCTTCGCTTTTGAGCACGCTGCCTTCGCCGAACCATGCGCCAGCCGCGAGACCGGCAAGACTCACCTGCTTGCCGGCATCCGAGACAGTGGAAAGCTTGACGAGGCCGGAAATCACGCCCGCCCAGGAATCGAACCTGTCACCCTGATGGCAGATGAAAGCGCCCTTGGCATAAGCGCGCTCCGAGATGCCCTTGCGGGCACGCTCCAATTCTTCCGTCGCGAGTTCCCTGGACCAGACGGCAACCTGCCGGAGCACTTCAAGCGAAACCACGGCTTCTCCCGCGTGGCGGGATATGTTCTCTCCGCCCCGCTTAAGTATCGCTCTGCGCGGCTCATGGTGCAAGGGCGGTGAAACCCGCTTTTCCGCAGGTCATTCCGCAGCGGTTCGCATCCCCTGTTCGGGCGCGGAGAAGCGAGCGAGGAGCGCGCTCTCCTTGTGGTCCGCGTTTTGAGCGTTCTTTGCCCTCACATGGCCATATCCGCGAATGGTTTCCGGGAGTTGTGCGATCTCCACCGCGACGGCGAGGTTTCGGGGAGAAAGCCCGGCCATCATTCCTTCCACCGTCTCGCGGAAACGCGCGATGCGCGCGCGCTCATCCTTGCGCTCGGCAGTGCGCCCGAAGGGGTCGAAAACCGTGCCGCGCAGGCGCTTGCCATGCCTCAGCAGGCCGAAGAAGGAGAGCATCCACGGCCCGAATTCCATCTTGCGCGGCTTGCCGGTCGCGGGATTAACGCGCGCCAGAATCGGCGGCGCGAGATAGAAAGTGAGGCGGATATCCTCGCCCTCGAAAGCGTCCCTCAGCTGCTGGCGGAAGGCGGGAGCCGTATAAAGGCGGGCCACCTCGTATTCGTCCTTGTAGGCCATCAGCTTGAAAAGGCTTCTCGCAACCGCCTGCGTGAGCGCACTCGAACCGGGGCTTACCGCATTCTCGCGCGCCTTCACTTTGTCGATGAACCGGCGATAGCTCTCGGCATAGGCACGATCCTGATATTCCGTGAGGAAGGCCACGCGCCGCGCGATGCTCTCTTCCGGCGTATCGGAAAGAACATGCGTGGTGACGTGATCGCTCCCCTTGAGGAAAGCGGCGGCGAGATCGGGCTGATGCGCCACGGCACGCCCCCAGCGGAACGCTTCCCGGTTCATCGCGACCGCCTCGCCATTGAGCTCGATCGCACGTTCGATGGAAAGCGCGTGAAGCGGAACGCCGCCCTGCTGATAGGCATAGCCGAGGAGAAACATATTCGCCGCGATGGATTGACCGAACAGCGTGGTCGCGATCCGGGTGGCATCGAGGAAATGGACCTGATCACGGCCCGCCGCGACAAGGATGGCACGCTTGAGCCGCTCCGTCGGGATGGCGTAATCCGGGTTGCGGGTGAAATCGCCCGGCAGGACCTCCGCCGTATTGACGATCATCCTCGTCTCCCCGGCGCGCACGGCGGTCAGGACTTTCTTAGACCCCGAAACAACGAGGTCGCAGCCAAGAACCAGATCCGCCATGCCTGCGGAAACGCGGATGGCGTGGATATCCTCCGGGCGTTTCGCAAGACGGATATGCGAATAGACCGCCCCGCCCTTCTGCGCGAGACCCGCCATGTCGATCATGCCGCAGCCGCGCCCTTCGAGATGCGCCGCCATGCCGAGAATAGCGCCGATCGTGACAACACCCGTGCCACCAACGCCGGTGACGATGGCCGCCCAGCCTTGCCGGTCAAGATCAGGGATCGCGGGTTCGGGCAGTTTGGGCAGGGCCGTTCCCTTGTTGGAGCCGCCGAGCTTGCGCGGACGTGCGCCCGAAACCGTCACGAAACTCGGGCAGAACCCGTCAACGCAGGAGAAATCCTTGTTGCAGGAGGATTGGTCGATCCTGCGCTTGCGCCCGAACTCGGTCTCGACCGCCTGCACCGACACGCAGTTCGAGGCGGTTCCGCAATCACCGCACCCCTCGCAGACCAGCTCGTTGATGAAGGCGCGCTTGTCGGGATCGGGATAAAGGCCGCGCTTGCGGCGGCGGCGCTTCTCCGCCGCGCAGGTCTGATCATAGATCATCACCGTTACGCCGGAAATCGCCGCCAGCTCCTTCTGAACCATCATCAGCTCGGAACGATGATGGAAGGTGATGCCGGGCGGCCAGGAATATTCCGGCCCGTATTTATCCGGCTCGTCCGAGACCAGCGCGATGCGCTCCACGCCCTCGGCGCGCACCTGCCGCGCGATCATGTCCGGCGTCAGATTGCCCTCGTGATGCTGCCCGCCGGTCATGGCCACGGCATCATTGAATAGGATCTTGTAGGTGATGTTGGTCTTGGCCGCGAGCGCCCAGCGCAGCGCGAGAATACCGGAATGGTTGTAGGTGCCGTCGCCGAGATTCTGGAAGACATGGCCGCGTTTCGAGAACGGCGCCTCGCCGATCCAGTTCGCCCCCTCGCCGCCCATCTGGGTGAAGCCTTCGGTCTCGCGATCCATCCACTGGACCATGTAATGACAGCCGATGCCGGCATAGCCGCGCGCGCCTTCGGGCAGCTTGGTCGAGGAATTGTGCGGACAGCCCGAACAGAAATAGGGCGTGCGGCTGGCCAGCTCGACCACCTCTCCCACGCTGCCCTGCGCCGCCTTCACCTTGTCGAGCCTTTCGGCAAGATCCGCGTCGGCACCGTAAACCAGCAGGCGCGATCCAAGGGCGATGGCGATGTCGTTCGGGTCGAGCGCGCCATGGACCGGGAAGAGCCAATCGCCCTTCTCATCCTTCTTGCCGACGACCACCGGCTGATGCGCGGAGCCGTAAAGCTCCTCGCGCACCTGCACCTCGATCA
This sequence comes from Pseudomonadota bacterium, assembly GCA_020161575.1. Taxonomy (GTDB): domain Bacteria; phylum Pseudomonadota; class Alphaproteobacteria; order Rhizobiales; family Beijerinckiaceae; genus Rhabdaerophilum. The sequence goes on along the minus strand of JAIUNR010000001.1, from coordinate 146,207 downwards.
GCGAGCGCTTCTCCTCGACAACCATGCACAGATCGATGTCGCGGACGAAATCCATCAGGCGGATAGGGTCCACGGGCCAGGGCGAGGCAAGCTTGAGCACCTTGAGGCCAAGGCGAACCGCCTTCGTCTCGTCGACCCCCAGCAATTCGAGGGCCTGCATCACGTCAAGGTAGTTCTTGCCCACCGTGATGATGCCGATGCGCGGCCTGGAGCCGCCCGAATAGATGAGTTTGTCGAGCTGGTTGGCGCGGAAATAGGCGAGCACCGCCGCGCGCTTGAAGGCATGCAGGCGATGCTCCTGCTCCAGGAAATTATCGCGCGGGCGGATATTAAGCCCGCCGGGCGGCATTTCGAAATCATTGGGGATGGCAATGGAAACCCGATCGATGCGGCCATCGACGGAGGCTGTCGATTCCACATTGTCCTTCACGCCCTTGAGCGCCACCCAGACACCCGCATAACGCGAAAGCGCGAAGGCATGGAGCCCGAAATCCAGCATTTCCTGCACCCCGGCGGGATTGAGGATCGGGATCATCGTATCGACGAAGTTGAATTCCGTCTGGTGCGCGTTGGTGGAGCTCTCCGCCGTGTGATCATCGCCGGAAAGGCAGACCACGCCGCCGAATTTCGAGGAACCGGCCATATTGGCGTGGCGGAAGACATCGCCGGTACGGTCGACCCCCGGCCCCTTGCCGTACCACAGCGCGAAAACGCCCTGATGCTTGCCCTCGCCACGCATCTCGGCCTGCTGCGTGCCCCAGCAGGCGGTGGCCGCGAGATCCTCGTTGAGGCCGGGCTCGAAGCGGATATTCTGCCGCTTCAGCTGTTTGCCGGCCTTGAACATCTGCTGGTCGAGCCCGCCGAGGGGCGATCCGCGATAGCCCGAAACGAAACCGGCCGTATCCAGCCCCGCGCGCCGGTCGCGTTCCTGCTGCATCAGCAGCAGCCGGACCACCGCTTGCGTGCCGGAGAGGAAAACCTGTTCGGCGGCGAGGTCGTACTTGTCCTCGAGCGACACATCCTTGAGCGAAAGCGGCTGGCCCATATTCGTCTCCTCCTCGGGGTGGCACGTCAGGCGGCTCAGGGAAGAGCATTCTGCGCGCTTCTTTGCCTCTCGTATACGTCAGCATTGCTGACATTTCTAGCCCGTTCGAGAACCTTTCAAAACTCGTGCACAGGGACCACCTTCATCCCCTCGCCATCTTCCGGCCCGGATTTCGCATAATGAAGGGATATGAGGCATAATGCCGAGCTGATTCCCTGTTCACGGAGCCAGAATGCGATCGAACACCCGTATTGCCGCCCTGATGGCAGCAGCTCTGGGCTCTTGCCTTGCGTCGGGCGGCGCGATGGCGCATCCGCATGTCCAGGTCAGCGTCAAGACAGTCATCGTACTTGATGATGCGGGCGCTATCACCGCTCTTCGCCATGCCTGGACCTTCGACGAGCCGTTCTCGGCCTATTCGACGCAGGGACTCGACAAGAACAAGGACGGCAAGCTTGACCGCGAGGAGTTGAAGGAACTCGCCCAGATCAACGTGGAATCGCTGCACGAATACGGATTCTTTTCCTTTCTCAAGCAAGGCAAGGCGAGCGCGGAATTCGGCGCGGTGCAGGATTATTACCTCACCCATGACGGCAAGGCGCTGACCCTCCATTTCACCTTGCCGGTGACATCGAAGAAACCCGCGATCCGCGAGGCAAAGCTCGAAGTCTACGATCCGAGCTATTTCGTCGCTTTCGAATTCCTGAAGGAAAAGCCGGTCGAGATTGAAGGCGGGAAGCTGGCCTGTACGGCAGAAATCGCACCGCCGAGCGCGAGTGTGACACAGCGCCTTTCCCAGCTTTCGGAGAGCTTCTTCCAGTCGATGAAGGCGGGCGCGGAAGCTGAATGGGCGATCCCGGTCCGATTCGCGTGCAAATGACGGGCAGGATGGTGCCGACGTTGGGCGCGCTCCTCGGGGCGGTGTTTTTCCACGCGCCTGCCCTCGCGCAGGGCAATCCGTTCGGCACCGGCGGCTTTGTGGGCGGGGCGCCGCAACCGGCAGGCGGCATCGCCGCGTGGTTCCTACAGCAGCAGGCCGCGTTCCATAAGGCGCTTTCGCAGGCAATCGGCCTTGTCGCGACCGAGCCGAGCGCGCTGTGGAGCCTCGTCGGTCTCGCCTTCCTCTATGGCCTTGTCCATGCGATCGGCCCCGGCCATGGCAAGGCGGTAATCGCGAGCTATCTCGTTGCGAATGAAACAGCGCTGAAGCGCGGCATCGCGCTTTCCTTCGGCGCCGCGGGCGTACAGGCGCTGATCGCGCTTGGCGTCGTATTCGCCGTGTCGCTTGTTGCGGGCGGCGGCGCACGGATGATGGACGGCACGATCCGCATCATTGAAATCACCGGCTTCGCCATCATCCTCTTCATGGGGCTCTGGATCATGTGGCGGAAAGGCCGGCGCTTTTTCGGGCATGCCGGCACGCATGATCCAGCCTGCGACGACCCCTCATGCGGGCATGACCATGGCGATCCCGCGCGTTTCGCGCAGGCATCGACGCGCGATCTCGCGCTCATCGCGATCGGCGCGGGCATCCGTCCCTGCTCGGGCGCGGTGATCCTGCTCGTCTTCGCGCTCGCCAAGGGGCTGTTCGCCGCAGGCGCGCTCGCCGTGAGCGCGATGGCGCTGGGCACCGCGATCGGCACCAGCCTTTTCGCGCTGCTGGCGGTGAAGGCGAAGGTACTGGCGCTGAATCTCATCTCGGGGCCGGGCACGCTCTCGCGCGCCGTGCTTGCGGTAGAAATGCTGGCGGGCCTCGCCCTCGCGCTTTTCGGCGCGGCCCTGCTCGCGGGGATGATGAGCGCGGGCGCCTGAAGAACGATTGCGCTCGCCTGCGAAAGGCGTTAGCGCTCAAACAGACGGCGATCGTGCCGGAGAATGTCGGAGTTGGCCATGGCCGCGAAACGTTTCAACCGCCAGAACGCGCTGACCGTGATCTGCGCCGCGATCCTTGTCGGCACCGAGATCATCGCCGCCGCGCTCGCGCTGGGCTGGGCTCTGGGCGGGCTGACCGGCATGGGCGAGGAGTTCACCATCGGCCTCATCGTGGCCTGCCTGCTCGCGGGTATTTACGTCACCTACCGTTTCGTGCGCGGCGCGGCGAAGATCGAACCGCTCTACGATTGATATCGAGGCGGTCCGCCGCCTTGATATTTCCATAAATTGTTATACTATAACATACAATGCCTAGTGAGCACTCTCCAGCCGCCTCGTCGAACCATCCGCACGCGCACAAGCCGCACGGGCATGGCGGGCACGCGCATGATCACCACCATCACGCGCCTTCGCGCCCCTTTCCGGGCCGCTCGTTGCTGGCGCTGGCAGCCTGGCAACGGCTCCTGCTCGCGGCACCGCTCATCGCCGCCCTCTGGCTGCTGACTTTCTGGGCGCTCCATCATGGCTGAAGCCGCGCTCACCTTCCGCGATCTCACGCTCGGTTATGAACGCCACCCGGCCGTGCATCATCTCGACGGCACGGTGGAGCGCGGTGCCCTGCTTGCCATCGTCGGGCCGAATGGCGGCGGCAAATCCACCCTGCTCAAGGGCATTGCCGGGCGCATCGCCCCGCTGGGCGGCAGGATCGAGCGTGCATCCGGCGCGCTCGCCTACATGCCGCAGATCGCCGATCTCGGGCGGGATTTTCCGGTCTCTGTCTTTGATCTCGCGTTGACGGGGCTCTGCGGCAAGGCAGGCTTGTTCGGCGGCATCGGGCGGCATGCCCGCCGTCAGGCGCTGGAAGCCATCGGCAAGGTCGGGCTGGCCGGCTTCGAGGATCGTCCGATCCGTACGCTCTCGGGCGGGCAGTTGCAGCGCCTGCTCTTTGCGCGGCTGATGCTCCAGAACGCCCCGCTGATCCTGCTCGACGAGCCTTTCACCGCCATCGACTCGCGCACGATCGATGACCTCATGGCCATCGTCAAAGGCTGGCACGCGGAAGGGCGCACGATCCTCGCCGTGTTGCATGATCTCGACCTCGTGCGCGCGGCGTTCCCGCAAACCTTGCTGCTCGCGCGCGAGCCGCTCGCCTGGGGAGCGACGACGGAAGTGCTGACGCAGGCGCATCTGGACCATGCGCGCCGCATGGCCGAAGCCTTCGACCGCGACGCGCTCGAATGTCATCGGGCAGCCTGACGATGTATGATCTTCTCATCGCCCCTTTCGCCGAATTCCCCTTCATGAAGCGCGCGCTGGTCGGCGGGCTCGCGATCTCGCTCGGCGCGGCCCCCATCGGCGTGTTCCTCATGCTGCGGCGGATGAGCCTGATCGGCGACGCCATGGCCCATGCCATCCTGCCCGGCGCGGCGCTCGGTTTTCTCATCGGCGGGCTTTCGCTTGGCATGATGACGCTCGGCGGGCTCGCGGCGGGGCTGGGCGTCGCGCTGGCGGCGGGACTCGTCTCCCGCGTGACGCTGGTGAAGGAGGATATGGCGCTTGCCGCCTTCTACCTCGTTTCGCTCGCCTTGGGCGTCACCCTCGTTTCAGCGAATCGCTCGAATATTGATGTGCTCGCCCTGCTTTTCGGCTCGATCCTCGGGCTGGACGATGCCACCCTGCTGCTGATCGTCTCCATCGCGAGCGTGACGCTCGCCGCACTGGCGATCGGCTATCGCGGGCTGGTGATCGAATGTCTCGATCCCGGTTTCGCGGCGGGAATCCACCGGCTGGGCCCGCTCTTCCATCTCGGATTTCTGGTGCTGGTGGTGCTCAATCTCGTTGCGGGCTTTCACGCGCTCGGCACCTTGCTGGTTGTCGGGATCATGATGCTGCCCGCCGGCACCGCCCGCCTCTGGAGCGAGAATGTCACGACGATGATCGCCATCGCCGTGCCGGTCGCCATGGCCGCGAACCTTGCGGGACTGCTGATTTCCTATCATGCCGGGCTTGCTTCCGGTCCCGCGATCATTCTCGTCGCAGGCGCGGTCTACGCCTTGTCCCTGCTTGTCGCGCCGCATGGTTTCGGCCGCAGGCTTCTCCCCCAACGTCATCTTCAAGGCTGATCCGCACAGGAGACCATATTCATGGCCAACCTTATTTCCCTGTTTCGAAACGCTATAACATCAGCAGCCTTGGTGTTGCTGGCCGCAACCGGCGTGGCAACAGCGCAGGCGCCGGTCAAGGTTGTCACCTCCTTTTCAATCCTTGCGGATGTCGCGCGCGAAATCGGCAAGGAGCGCGTGAGCATCGTCTCGCTGGTCGGTCCCAATGGTGATGCCCATGCCTATCAGGCCAAGCCGGCGGATGCGAAGGCGGTGAAGGAAGCCGGCGTGGTGATCGTCAACGGCCTCGGCTTCGACTCCTTCATGATACGGCTTGTGAAAAGCTCCGGAACCAAGGCGACGCTTGTCACCGCGAGTTCCGGCCTCAAGGCGCTCGAAAACGCCGAGGGCGGTCATCACGGCCATGATCATGGGCATTCCCATGGCAAATTCGACCCCCATGCCTGGCAATCGATCGAGGCGATGAAACTCTACACCACCAACATCCGCGACGGCCTCGCCAAGGCCGATCCCGCCGGTGCGCAGGATTACGCCAGGAACGCCGCGCGCTATCTCGCCGAGTTGGAAGCACTCAAGACCGAGTTGGATAAGGGCTTCGCCGCGATCCCGCGCGACAAGCGGGTCATCATCACCAATCATGATGCTTTCCGTTACTTCGGCAATGAATTCGGCTTCACGCTGGCCCCTGTCCAGGGCATTTCCACTGAGGGGGAACCTTCCGCGAAGGATGTGGCGCGCATCATCCGCGCGGCGAAGGAGAAAAAGGCCCGCGCTATTTTCATCGAGAACATGGCCAACCCGAAGATCGCGGAGCAGATCGCCCGCGAAACGGGCGCGCGCATCGGCGGCACGCTTTTTTCCGATGCACTCTCTGATGAAAAAGGCCCTGCCCCGACCTATATCGCGCTGATGAGACACAATGCGAAAGTGCTGGTGGAAGCCTTGCGGGAATAAGCCGCGAAGGAAAGGCTTGAATCGATCCCCGCTTTTCGCTTCAAACAATTCACCATGCGCCGGAGGCGGCGCGGAAAGGCCATGCGATGACCACGCAAAATCAGGGAAGCGACAAGATCCCCGTCACGGTACTGACGGGCTATCTCGGCGCCGGCAAGACGACGCTCCTCAATCGCATCCTCTCCGAGCAGCACGGCAAGAAATATGCCGTGATCGTCAACGAGTTCGGCGAAATCGGCATCGACAACGATCTCGTCGTCGGCGCGGACGAGGAAGTCTTCGAGATGAACAACGGGTGCATCTGCTGCACCGTGCGTGGCGATCTCATCCGCATCATCGAGAACCTCATGAAGCGCAAGGGCCGTTTCGACGCCATCATCGTCGAGACGACCGGTCTCGCCGATCCGGCGCCGGTGGCGCAGACCTTCTTCGTCGATCAGGACGTGCAGGCGAAATCCCGCCTCGACGCGGTGGTGACCGTCGCCGATGCCAAATGGCTGTCCGACCGCCTCAAGGATGCACCTGAAGCCAAGAACCAGATCGCATTCGCCGACGTGATCCTGCTCAACAAGACCGATCTGGTGACCCCGGCGGAACTGGCGGAAGTCGAGGGCCGCATCCGCGCCATCAACCCCTACGCCACCCTCCACAAGACGCAGAAATGCGCCATTGCGCTCGACAAGGTACTCGATCGCGGCGCTTTCGATCTCGAACGCATCCTCGAAATCGAACCGGCCTTCCTCGAAGCCGATGATCATCACCATCACGACCATGATCACACATGCGGGCCGGGTTGTACGCATGATCATCACCACGATCACGCCCACCCTCATCACGCGCATGATCATCACGACCACGCATGCGGCCCGGAGTGCGACCATGATCACGCGCATCACGGCCACAAGGCGCATAAGCATGGCGGGCTCAAGCACTACCATGACGAGGACATGCAATCGGTCTCGATTGCCCATGAGGGCGATATGGATCCCGAGAAGTTCATGCCCTGGATCAACGATGTCGTGCAGAAGGACGGGATCAAGATCCTGCGTTCGAAAGGCATCCTCGCTTTCAAGAAGGAGCCGAAACGCTTCGTCTTTCAGGGTGTCCATATGATCCTCGACGGTGATCTCCAGCGCGACTGGAAGCCGGATGAGAAGCGTGTCTCGCGTATCGTCTTCATCGGCCGCGATCTCGATACGGAAGGGCTGAAAGCCGGCTTCCTCGCCTGCGCCGCCTGATGAATATGAAAACACCGCCCGTCTCGCTTCAGGATCGCGTCTCTCCCCGCGATCTTGGCGGCCATATCCTTCGCGCCGGTTTTTTCGGGCCGGAAGCGTTTTTCATTCTCGCCGATGGTCAAATCCTGATCGGCGAGCGCGAAGCGATCACGCCGCATGGCGATGCGATTCTGGCTTGCGACTGCGACGGCAAGCGCATCGTCACCGGCGGTGACGATGGCAAGATCATCGAAACGCGGGCGGATGGCGCGTCACATCTGCTCGGCCACGAGCAGGGGCGCTGGATCGAGGCTGTCTCGCTCGGGCCGGATGGCGCCGCCGCCTGGAGCGCGGGCAAGAAGGCAGTTGCGCGGGATGGCAAGGGGCAGGTGAAATCGATTGCCATGCCCTCGACTCCGCAAGGGCTTGCCTTCGCCCCCAAAGGCTACCGGCTCGGCGTGGCGCATGTCGATGGCGCGACCTGCTGGTTCCCGAATACCGCCGCCGAGCCGGAGACCTTCGGCTGGAAAGGGCCGCATCTCGACATTACCTTCTCGCCCGACAACCGCTTCCTCATCACCTCGATGCAGGAAAACCAGCTCCATGGCTGGCGGCTGGCCGACAAGGGCCATATGCGCATGTCCGGCTATCCCTCGAAGACGCGTTCGCTCTCCTGGTCGCATGACGGGCTCTGGCTCGCGACCTCAGGGGCGGAAGCCGCCATCATCTGGCCCTTCGCGAAGGATGGCCCAACCGGCAAGGCGCCGCGCGAATGCGGCATCCGCCCCGCCAAGGTGACGCAGGTGGCCTTCCACCCCAAGGGGTTGGTTCTGGCGATAGGCTATGAGGATGGCTGGGTGATGCTTGTCCGTCTCACGGATGCAGCGGAGCTGCTGGTCCGGGCGGGCGGCGACGGCGCGGTGATCACCGCGCTTGCCTGGGATGACGATGGCAAGGTCCTCGCCTTCGGCGCGGAAAGTGGCGCGGGCGGGTTGGTTTCGCTGCCGCTGTGATGGCGGCAGACATGGTTTTCGTCATTGCGAGAAGCGCAGCGACGAAGCAATCCATGCGGCGGAAAAGATGGATTGCCACGTCGGGCCTTGCCCTCCTCGCAATGACGGCGATGTAACTCGATCCGAGGAGCCCACGACATGCCGCCTTTCGTCAACCCCTTCCGCAAGAAGCCCCCGCGTGACGAGGCGGCGCTTGCGCGCATCCGCGGCTGGGCACACGCGGCGCTGGGCGATCCTGAGGGGCTCGATCTTACCATCTCCGAGGTGGAATGCGCGGACCCCGCCTGCCCCGGCCTCGAAACCTTCATCCTCGTGATGCGCGCGGGCGAAGCGACGCAAGCGATGAAGGTGAGAAAGCCGATCGCCGAGATCGCCGAAGCGGATATCGCGGAAGCGATGCGGTATTTGTGAGCGCATGGGCGCTCAGGATGTCGGCGTTTTCGGCGGCTGGCGCGCGGCTCCCAGGATCAAGCAAGCCAGATAAGCCGTGACGAAAGCGGTATGGATCGCCACATCCCACCAGGGATTTCCGGTCACCCAGCTCCGCCCTGCCTCCAAAATCCCCTTCCCTGCCATCGCGGCATGATGCAGGGTAATCAGGGCGCATAACCGAACGGCGTAAGCAGGCGGGATCTTCGCACAAACCAGCAGGATAGAACCAACCAGAATATAATATCCGGAGAGCGTAAAAAGCGCTGCTTCGATCAGAGAATCGCCCCGCCCTCCTGAATTGGCGCTTTTCAGATCAACAGCAGTGCTGAATATTTCTGCTTGAAACAGCATGGTCGACAGGCCGAAGAGGAGAGAAATCGCCCCATCGAGCCTGAAGAAGATTGCCAGCTTCGAAAAAGCCTTCCCGCCATCCATATCCGCTGCTTTCAAAGGCTCAAGCCTTGCAATAGAGGAAGTCACGAAATGGCGGAAGCCGGGGCGTTGCCGCCCCGCTTGCTCTCACCGCACCAGCACGTTGCGGAACTGCCAGGGGTCGGAATAATCGACATCCTCGGGGAAGAGCTTCTCGCGATCCTTGAGCGGGGTCCAGTCGGTGTAAAAGCCCTGAACCGGGCCGAGATAGGGCATCTGCACCTCAAGGCAGCGCTTGTAATCCATCTCGTCGGCTTCGACGATGCCGGCATTCGGGTTTTCGAGCGCCCAGACCATGCCCGCGAGCACGGCGGAGGTCACCTGCATGCCGGTCGCGTTCTGATACGGCGCGATGCGGCGCGTCTCCTCCACGGAGAGCTGGGAACCATACCAATAGGCGTTGTTCTTGTGCCCGAAGACCAGCACGCCGAGTTCATCGATCCCGTCGACGATTTCGCTCTCCGTGAGAATATGGTGCTCCGGCTGCATGTTGCCGCCGTTGCCGAACAATTCGTGCAGGCTCATCACCGCGTCATTGGCCGGGTGATAGGCGTAATGGCAGGTGGGGCGGCTGAGCACTTTGCCGGAAGCATCGCGGTGCGTGTAGTAATCCGCGATCGAGATGCTCTCGTTATGCGTGACGAGGAAGCCGTATTGCGCGCCGTTGGTCGGGCACCAGCTGCGCACGCGCGTATTCGCGCCGGGCTGAAGCAGGTAGATCGCCGCGCCACAGCCCTTCTCATGCGTGCGGCCATTCTCCGGCATCCATTTCTCATGGGTTCCCCAACCGAGTTCGGCCGGCTGCATCCCCTCCGAGAGGAAACCTTCAACCGACCAGGTATTGACGAACACATTGGTCGGCTTCGGATTTTTCGCGCGCTGGGTATCGCGTTCCGCGATATGGACCCCCTTCACGCCGATATCGGCCATGAGCTTCGCCCAGCCCTCGCGGGTTTTCGGCTCCTCGAATTTATGGCCGAGATCGGAGGCGATGTTCACCAGCGCCTGCTTGACGAACCACGAGACCATGCCCGGATTGGCGCCACAGGTCGAAACCGCCGTCGTGCCGCCGGGCTTGCGGTTTTTCGCCGCCAGCATGGTCTCGCGCAGCGCGTAATTGGTGCGCGATGCGGGACCCCCGGAATTGTCCCAGTAGAAACCGAGCCACGGCTCGACCACCGTGTCGATGTAGAGCACGCCGAGTTCGCGGCAGAATTCCATGAGATCGACCGAGGAGGTATCGACCGAAAGGTTGACGCAGAAGCCCTGCCCGCTGCCTTCGGTGAGGAGCGGTTTGAGCATGTCTCGGTAATTCTCGCGCGTCACCGCGGCTTGAAGGTAGCGAATGCCGCGCTCGTCGAGCAGCTTGCGATCGGCGTCGCTGGGATCGATCACGACGAAACGGCTGCGGTCAAAGGTGAAATGGCGTTCGATCAGCGGCAGGGTACCGCGCCCGATCGAACCGAAGCCGATCATCACGATCGGGCCGGAAATGGTGCCATGGTTGGGCCAATCAGTCATCGGAGCGGTCTTTCCTTGTCAATAAAACGGAAGGAGCGCCCGCCTTGTGAGGAGGGCGCTTTGGAAGGTCAAGTCTTTGATGTGGCGGGGAGAAGTTTTTCATGCCGCCTTTCGGCGCTGCACAGCCTCTCGCGCTTCCTCCATCGAAATCGCGCCAGTCGCGCGGACCATGCCCGCGGCGCCCGCCAGTCCACCACCCTGCAGTTCAAGCCCGAGAAAGCGCGCACGCTCCACCGGACCGGGCAGTTCCAGCCGCGCTGCATGGACATGCTCGAAACCGAAACGCTGGTAATAGGCATAATCGCCCACCAGCACGATGCCGCGATGGCCAATTTCCGCCGCACGGGTGATGGCATGACGCATCATCTGACCGCCGAGACCGGCCGAACGGAAAGCAGAATCCACCGCCAACGGACCAAGCATCAGCGCCGGCACACCGCCGGCATCGATATGCCAAAGACGCAAGGTCGCGACCAAGCGATCATCGCAGCGCGCGACCAGGGCGAGGCCATCCGCAGGCAGACGTCCCTCGCGCAGCCGCTCGGAGGTTTTCGTGAAGCGCGTAGAGCCGAAAGCGTTGTCGAGCAGCTTTTCGCGCGCCGGGACATCGAAGAGCTTTTCAGTGTCGATATAGGCCATGGGATGGTCCTCCCCGGCGCCGCGCGCCGTTGAAAGAGAACCCTCGCACCATGGGGGTGGTCAGCCTGTGATCCCAAGAGATGGATGCCGGTTTTGCGGCACGATCACAGGTTTACGCTCACCCCCACGCCGAACGGGAGATTTTTCAGAAAAAGCGCGTCAGATCACGATCTGGCGCAGGCCGGACATGCCGTTGAAATCACGGGACGAATAGGTGGTCGTATACGCCCCTGTCCCCTCGAACAGCACTTTGTCGCCGATCTCGAGGCTGAAGGGGAGCATATACGGCTCCTTCTCATACATCACGTCGGCCGAATCACAGGTCGGCCCGGCAAGCACGCAGGGGATGAGGTCATCCCCGTCGCGCGGCGTGCGGATCGGGTAGCGGATCGCCTCGTCCATCGTCTCGGCAAGCCCGTGGAACTTGCCGACATCGAGATAGACCCATCGGATATCCTTGGGGTCATCCGACTTGTTCGAGACCAGCACCACCTCGGCTTCGAGGATGCCCGCATTGCCGACCATGCCGCGACCCGGCTCGATGATCGTCTCCGGGATACGGTTGCCGAAATGCGTCTTGAGCGCGTCGAAGATCGCGCGGCCATAGGCCTGCACCGCCGGCACGTCCTTGAGGTATTTCGTCGGGAAACCGCCGCCGAGATTGACCATCTGAAGCTGGATTCCGCGCTCAGCCATCTCGCGGAAGATCGCCGCGGTGGAGGCAAGCGCGCGGTTCCACATCAGCGGGTTGCGCTGCTGCGAGCCGACATGGAACGAAACCCCATGCGCGACGAGGCCCAGACGATGAGCGTGTTCGAGCACGCGCGGCGCCATTTCCGGCACGCAGCCGAACTTGCGCGAAAGCGGCCATTCCGCGCCTTCGCCATCGCAAAGGATGCGGCAGAATACCTTCGAGCCCGGCGCGGCGCGGGCGATCTTCTCGACCTCGGCCTCGCAATCGACGGCGAAGAGACGCACGCCACGCTCATAGGCACGCGCGATGTCGCGCTCCTTCTTGATCGTGTTGCCGAAGGAAATGCGGTCGGCGGTGGCGCCAGCGGCCAGCACCATCTCGATCTCGCCGATCGAAGCCGTGTCGAAGCACGAGCCGAGACGGGTGAGAAGCTCGAGGATTTCCGGCGCCGGGTTGGCCTTCACGGCGTAGAAGACGCGCGTATCCGGCAGCGCCTTGGCAAAGGCGTTGTAATTGTCGCGCACCACATCGATATCGACGACAAGGATCGGGCCTTCGTCGTGGCGGTTGCGGAGAAATTCGCGAATGCGATCAGTCATGGCAGCATCCCCTTCACGCGGGTCTCTCCCGCATAGGCGATGGACACATGGGACGCGATGCCCTCGCACGTCACGCGGTGGAGGCGCGACGAACGGTTGCGACGTATCCCGTGCCGCGCGGGAACCGGAGAGGTTCCGTTACGGCGGTGACGCTGCGCCGTTGGACGACTTTTCGCGGCAGGACGCAAAGCGCCTGGCCGTTCAAAGAAGCCATCGTTTGGAAGGGAAATCCCCACCGCACGCCCGGCAAGATGGACAAGCCTCTTTAGTTCGCCGGATATGGAAACCGGCTGAGACCAAAAAAGCCCGCTCCGTCGTTGCTTTGAGCTGCGTCACCCGCTTCGGGCGGGGCCGCCGGTTCGCCTCCGGCTACTGGTCCGTTCTTCAGAGAGCATGCTCTCCAACGACTGGCGTTTTTCCGGCCTCTTGTCCGGAGATCCGCCGACCAGCACGCAACCACAGGCACGTGCGAAATTGGGCAAGCCGGTCTATAGGGCTATCGTCTTAAGGATGCAACAAAGTTCCGCGTTATTCCGGGGAAAATTTTTACCCCTGCTTCTCTCCGCCCGTTCAGGCGCGCCTGCGACGCGAAAAGTGACAATCCGGCACCGGATGTCATCAAGCTGTCATCAAAACATGGCGTGTGGTTTTGCCAGCTCGATATAAGATGATCTGCAGGAGTCGGGCTGGCGATGCGATAAATTTCGCGAAAGGCGGAGGCAGAATGGTCAAGCATCCCGGACGCAAATCGATTGGTTTCCAGCTCATGCTCGCGGCGCGCCTGCACCGTACGCGCATGGCGATCCTGCTCGATGAGATCGGCCTGTTTCCCGGCCAGGAGCAAGCACTTCAGGTTCTTGCGCAGAACCAGGCCGGCATGACCATGGGGGAACTCTCCCGCGCGCTCCATGTCCGCCCGCCCACGACATCGAAGACGATCGCACGACTAGCCGCCCAGGAACTGGTCGAGCGCGATTCGACCGCGGGTGACGGACGTGTGGTACGCGCTCGTCTGACCGCCGCCGGTCTCGAGAAACTCGCGCGCATCGATGCCGCCACCGCGCAGATCGAAGGTGAAATCAACGAGCTTTTCGACTCCAAGGATGCCAAGCGGCTCAGGAAATCCCTGCGGCGCATCGCCCGCAAGCTCGGCGAGATGGTGGATCCCAGCGGCAATCACGACGCCTTGATCGACGAAGAAAACGAGGATGAGGAATAACCGTCGGCGGTGCGGTTGCGCTCGCGCGCGCGGCGCGCTCTAGTGGGAGCAACATCATAAATTCTCGACGGATCTCCCATGAACGATTTCGACGTGCTGCTCACCGGCCCGGTCCTGCCTGTGATCCGGGAGGGATTGGCGGCAAGGTTTCCTCTTCACGCCCTGTTCGAAGCGCCAGATCGCGAAGCCTTTCTTGATACGATCGCGCCAAAAATCCGCGGGCTTGTCGGCGGGCATGGCGCGGGACGTATTACCGCCGATTTCATGGCGCGCTTCCCCAACCTCAGCATCGTCGGCAATTTCGGGGTCGGCTATGACGGCGTGGATGCGAAATGGGCCGGAGAACACGGCATTACCGTCACCAACACACCCGATGTCCTCAATGACGAGGTTGCCGACCTCGCCATCGGCCTGTTGATCGCAACGATACGGCGGCTACCGCAGGCTGATCGTTATGTCCGTGCCGGGCAATGGCTGAAGGCGCCGTTCCCGCTCAGCAATACCTTGCGCAACAAGAAGATGGGCATTCTTGGCCTCGGCCGCATCGGCAAGGCCATCGCCCAGCGGGCGGAGGCTTTCGGCCTCTCGCTCTGCTATCACGGCCGGCGCGCGCAAACGGATGTACCCTATCCCTATCACGCCTCGCTGGAAGCGATGGCGCGCGAGGTGGATATCCTCATGGTCATCGCCCCCGGCGGTGCGCAAACGCGCGGCATCGTGTCGCGAGCCGTGCTGGAAGCGTTGGGTCCGCAAGGCACGCTGATCAATGTCGCGCGCGGCACATTGGTGGACGAGAAAGCGATGATCGAGCTTCTTGCCTCCGGCAAGCTCGGCGCGGCGGGACTCGATGTGTTCGAGGATGAACCGCGCGTGCCCGAAGCCCTGTTCGCCATGGAGAACGTCGTCCTCCTGCCGCATATCGGTTCCGCCTCCGTCCATACGCGCAACGCGATGGGTCAGCTCGTGGTCGACAATCTCGTGAGCTTCGCGCAAGGGCGTGGCCCCCTCACCCCGGTCGCCGAAACGCCCTGGCGAGGCTGAATCTCACGCACGCGCCGCCGTGAGGCATTCGGCGAGGCCGCGCTTCTGCTGGCCGGCGGCATCGAAATTCGCAGGATCAAGCCAGGCCTGATAGCCTGCCTTGAGCGCAGGCCATTCGCCATCGAGCATTGCGAACCACGCCGTATCGCGATTGCGGCCCTTGTTGACCATGTGCTGGCGGAAAACACCCTCGAAGGTAAAGCCGAAACGCTCGGCCGCCCGTTTCGAGGGCGCGTTGGCATTGTCGCATTTCCACTCGAAACGGCGATAGCCGAGCGTGTCAAAGGCATATCGCGCGAAAAGAAAGAGCGCCTCTGTCGCAACCCGGCTTCGCGCGATCGATGGCCCCCAGAGAATATTGCCGATCTCGATCACACCGTGATTGGCATCGACCCGCATCAGCGCCTGCCGGCCACAGGCACGCCCGCTCGCGCGATCGATGACGGCGAAGAACAGCGGATCGGCCAAAGCCGCCTTCGCCTTCATCCAGGCATCGAAACCGACGCGATCCTCTACCTTGTCGAAGAGGTAGCGATGACGGGTCTCTGCACCTTCCGCCATCGATTCCGCGAAGAGCGAATCACCGTGATGGGCGGGATCGAGCGGTTCGAGGCGGCAATAGAATCCTTCGAGCGGCACACGTTGAGGCAAGGGCCGGGCAGCCCAGCTAGAAAGATCCTTGTTCATGAGAACTCCTTCGGGCGTATTTTCGCCGCCACTGTTGCAAGCAGGATGGCGCAGGGCATCGCTCCCGGCAACAGGCAATCACGGCGCTCATCCCCCTGCGCATTCGCATGCCGAATGTCGCCTGCCTGACAGGCAGGCCATACCGGCACGCCTATCCTTTCGCGCAGGATTGCCGTTGTTGAAAAAAGGCAGTACCGGCTTTCATAACCGGAGGGAGAGCCCCATGAGCGATGCGTTCGACGCCCTCGAAACCCGTGCGCCGGAGGTGCGGGAAGTCGCGCTTTTCGCCGAATTGCGCGACTTGCTTGCCTGGGCGCGGCCCGCTGCCACAGGGCTGGAAACCCAGCTTTCCGGCATCGAGATCGAGGGGCTCGTCGACCGCGCTGCGCTCGCCGCGATCCCCGTATTGCGCAAGAACGAGCTGCTCGAACGTCAGAAGCTCTCCGCCCCCTTCGCGGGACTGACCACCGCCATACCCGGTGGCTTGAAACGTCTGCTGATGTCGCCGGGACCGATTTTCGATCCTGAGGGCTTTTCGGCGGATTGGTGGGGCAGCGCCCGCGCCTTCCATGCCGCGGGTTTCCGCAAGGGCGATATCGTCCTGAACACATTCAGCTACCATTTCACGCCCGGCGCCTTCGTGATGGAAGCGGGCGCGCATGCGCTCGGCTGCGCGGTGATCCCCGCCGGCCCCGGCCAGACAGAGCACCAGCTCGAAGTAATCGCGGCATTATCGCCGACCGGCTATGCCGGAACCCCAGATTTCCTCAAGATCCTGCTCGACAGAGGCGAGGAGACGGGCCGGCCGGCAAGCTCGATCAAGAAGGCGCTGGTCTCCGGCGCCGCCTTCCCGACCAGCCTTCAGGATGCGGTGAAGGCGAAAGGGGTCGACGCCTATCAAGCCTATGCCACCGCCGATATCGGTGTGATCGCCTATGAGAGCGAGGCGCGTTCGGGACTCATCCTCAACGAGGGGATGATCGTCGAGATCGTACGGCCCGGCACCAATGATCCTGTTCCCGACGGAGAAGTCGGCGAGATCGTGGTCACGCGGCTCAACCGTGATTACCCGCTCCTGCGCCTGGGCACCGGCGATCTCTCGAAGATCCTGCCCGGCATCTCGCCTTGCGGGCGTACCAATCGCCGCCTTGCCGGCTGGATGGGCCGCGCCGACCAGCGCACCAAGATCAAATCCATGTTCGTGGATCCGGCGCAGATGGGCAAAATTGCCAGCAAGCACCCGGAGCTGGGCCGGCTTCGCCTCGTCGTCCGGCGTGAAAACGAGCAGGATGTCATGCATCTTCGCGCCGAAAGCCTCGAACAGGGCGAGGGCTTCGCCGCCGCCCTGCATGCCAGCCTTCAGGCGATAACTGGCCTCAACGGCACGGTGGAGCTCGTCGCGCCGGGGACCTTGCCGAACGACGGCAAGATCATCGCGGATGAGCGGCCGGTGTGAGGGGATCAGCCCTCACTTTGCAACGATACGGCCTTCCACAGCGTTCTCGACCTTACCGATCTTGCGGACATAGACCATCACAACATTGGCCATGAGCTTGCCATCGGTCTTGCCGATCAGCGTCCTGCCCTTGCCGAGCGAGGAGTAACCGTCGCCGCCGCCGAACATGAAGTCGTTGGAGGCGACCTTGTATTTCGCCGCCGGATCGAGCGGCTTGCCGCCGATCTCGACCGAAACCACCCGGCTGCCCGGCGCGGCCTTGGGATCGTAGGTGAACTTCATCCCCGAAACCTGCGGGAAGCGCCCGGCGCGGTTATCCACTTGGCTGACGCCGTTTTCCAACGCGTCCTTGACGTCCTTGCCGGTGATCTCGACCATCACGGTCGAGTTTCCGAAGGGAAGTTCCGAGAGCATGTCACGCCGTGTCAGCGTCTGCCCCGGCTGATACTGCTTGTTGGCGCGGATGCCGCCGCCATTGGTGATGGCGATGTCGGCGCCGGTTGAATCGCGGATGGCATCCGCGATGAGATTGCCGATCGCCGCTTCCTGCGAGCGCACCGTGGCCGAGCGGCTGTCGAGCGCCACCGCCGTGGTGCCGATCTGAACATCCAGCTCCTTCGATAGTTCGGCCTCGTATTTCTTGACGATGGCGAACGCTTCGGGATCGGGCGTCACGAGCGCGGAATCGAGGGGCCGGAAGACCGGGCGCCACGTGACCGTGCGCTTCCCCTCACGCTCGCCGATGATGCAATACATATCGATGGCGGTGACGTATTCGCCCTCCTCGCCCGATTCCACCATTGCGACCCGGTTATCATAGGAAATGCGCAGATCATGATCATGGCCGGTCAGCAGCACATCGACGAGGCGCGAACGCGCGATTTCAAGGTCGCGCGCGAAATCCGTATGCGTCACCGCCACCACGATATCCGCGCCGGCATCGCGCAGCGCTTTCGATTGCTCGCGCACGGCGGCCATCTCGTCGGAGAATTTGAACCCGGCAGCGCTCGACATCAGCGGCGTATTCGCGAGCGCGACGCCGAACACGCCGAGCTTGATCGGCCCCATTTCAAAAATCTTGCGGTCCTCGTGGCCGGGGAGCTGGGAGCCATCCTCGTGGCGAAGATTGGCCGCCATGAAGAGCGACTTCGATTCCGAACGCCGCTTGAGGTAGTTTTCCTTGCCGAAGTCGAATTCATGGTTGCCGGGCACGAAGACATCCGGCGGCACCACATTGAGCAGCTCCACCGTATGCGCGCCCTGGTCGAAACCCGACATCAGCGATGGGGAATACATGTCGCCCGCATGGGCATAGAAGACCGGAACGCCCTTGGCCTTCTCGGCGCGGGCAATCGCCGCGAGGCGGGCGAAACCGCCTTTGCCCTGCACTTCGCCCATCTTGTAGATGTCATTCACCAGAAGCAGCCGGAAAGTCGGTGTCGCGCCCTGCGCGGCGGCCTGCGCCAGCGCCTCATCCGCGCTCGCAGCCATGATCGTGGTTGCTGCAAGGCCACCGGCAACCGCGATGGAGAAGGCTTCGCGACGCGAAAGGCCGTTGTTGGTTTGATCACTCATGACGTATCCCCCGGGCAAAATCTGGCAGAAGAATAAGCGTTCAGGGGCTAGGCGCAATCACGAATTGTTTTAAATAGGCGTCATCATGAGCCAGAACACGCCCTTCACCCGCCCGCCCCATTGGCCTGTCGATCACCCCCCCGTCCGCAAGGGCAGGATCGGCATCCTGCTGCTCAATCTCGGCACGCCCGACGGCACCGATTACTGGTCGATGCGGCGGTATCTCAAGGAATTCCTCTCCGATCGCCGCGTGATCGAGGTGCCGCGCCTCATCTGGTGGCCGATCCTCAATTTCATCATCCTGACCAAGCGTCCGGGCCCGAAAGGCAAGGATTACGCCTCGATCTGGAACAACGAGAAGAACGAGGGGCCGCTCAAAACCATCACGCGCGATCAGGCGGAGGCGCTGGCCCAACGCTTTGCCGCCGATGATCGCGTTATCGTTGACTGGGCGATGCGCTACCAGAACCCCTCGACCGAAAGCCGCATCCTGGCGTTGAAAGAGCAGGGCTGCGACCGCATCCTGCTTCTCCCGCTTTACCCCCATTACGCGGCGGCAACCACCGCGACCGCCGCCGACCACGCTTTTCGCGCGCTGATGAAGATGCGCTGGCAGCCTTACGTGCGTGTCGCGCCCGCCTATGCCGACGAGCCGGCCTATATCGAAGCGCTGGCGCATTCCGTGCGCGCGCATCTGGCGACGCTCGATTGGGAGCCGGAGGTGCTTCTCGCCACCTTCCACGGCATGCCGCAGAAATATCTCGAAAAAGGTGATCCCTACCATTGCGAATGCCAGAAGACGGGACGCCTCCTGCGCGAGGCCCTTGGCTGGGAGAAGGACCGTTTCCGCATCACCTTCCAGTCGCGCTTCGGCAATGATCCGTGGCTCCAGCCCTATACGGATGAAACGGTGGAGGCCCTCGCCAAATCGGGCGTCAGGCGCCTTGCGATGATCGCGCCGGGCTTCTCGGCGGATTGCCTTGAAACGCTCGAGGAACTCGATGTCGAGAACCGCGAGATCTTCGAACACAATGGCGGCGAGAAATTCACCTATATCCCCGCGCTCAACGCCTCGAAGGGCGGCATCGACGTGATCGAGACCATCGCACGGCGCGAATTGATGGGGTGGATCTGAACCTCACCCCGCGATGAAATCCGCCGCCGCGTCATGAACCTCCGGCGCGAAGAGGATGCGGCGGTGGCCAAGGCCGGGCATGGCGACCAGCGTCACGTGATTTCCGGCGCGCGCGAGCTCCTCGGCATCCGAAAAGGGAATCTCCTTGTCATCGGGCGCGTGGAGCACAAGCGTGGGAATACCGGCCTGTGCGAGATCCGGGCGCGCGTAGAAATCCGCCATCGGCCGCCCGGTGAGCGCCAGGACCTCGTCGTCGAAGGCGCCATGGCCCCGCTTGCCGAGACCGATCATCCGCGCGAAGGCATCGCCATAGGGCTGCATGCCGCGCGGGGCGGAGACCAGCACCAGCTTCTTCGTCCGCACCGGTTCGTAGGCCGCAATCCCGCCGGAAGCCGCGACGGTCGCAACCGCGCCGCCGAAGGAATGCGCGACGATGCCGGCGAGCGGCGCCTCGCTTCGCAGCAGGGCGGTGATCGCCTGGAGCGCGCGCGGGAAGGTGAGAAGCCGCCCGGAGGAGGCGCCATGCGCCGGCAGATCGAGCACCAGCACACGATAGCCTTTGGCGAGCAGGGGTTCGACGAAACCCGCCATGAAAAGCCCCTGCGATGCCCAGCCATGCAGCAGCAGCACGCTGCCGCGCAGGTGCCCTTCGGGCCGGAATTCGGCAACGCTGGCGAAACCGTCCTCATGGCTCACCAACCGTCTTGTCCCGCGCGCGAACATGCCCTGCGCCTTGCGGATCGCGGGATTGCGCGGATCGATCTTCGCGCGCCCCACCGGCGTGCAGAAGAGCCGGAAGGCGAGTTTTCCGACGATACGAGGCGAAAGCGCGCTCGACGCCTTGACGATTGGCCGAATGACCTTCAACGCAGGATGTGTCATCCTCGAAGCCTTATTTTGTTCAAGTTTGAACATTATAGTTCAAGATTGAACAAACTCAAGCCCGCGCGGCTTACACCTTTGCGTGAAGGAACCATGTCCGACCTGCCCTGGGATCGCCCCCGCTTCAAGAACTGGGTCGCCGTCGCCCGTGTACATTCGCTCTGGGCGCAGCAGCTTGCCGCGATGCTTGCCGAGCACGGGCTGAAAATGAACCAGTTCGACATTCTCGCGAACCTGCTCTACGAGCCTGGCGTTACCCAGCAGCGCCTCGCAGAGCGCATTTTCGTCGGGCGCTCCAATCTCTCGATGGCTCTGCCGGATCTGGAAACGCTGGGCTGGGTTCGCCGCGACACCGACGACGAGGACCGCCGTGTGCGCCGGCTTTTCCTCACCCCGGAGGGGGAACGCATCGCCCGTCTCGGCCTCGCGGCGGAGACACGCCTGCTTGATGACATGATGAACGCCCTCACCGAGGCCGAATGCAACCAGCTTGGCGATTACATGCGCCGCATCAACGACCATCTGCGCAGGAAGCCCACGACCGGACAAAAATCCTGACCCATGCGCAAGCGCACTTGTGCGGAGCGGGGTAAAGCCTCATCTTTCCCGCACGAAACGAAAGGGAGAAGCCCGATGTACATGGATGGTGGCCAGATCGTCGCGATTATCTTCGTCATCTTCATCATCATCACCTTGATGGCAGGCATCCGGCAGGTGCCGCAGGGCCGCCATTACACGGTGGAACGCTTCGGCCGCTACAACCGCACGCTCACGCCCGGCCTCGGACTGGTGATCCCCTATATCGAGAGCGTCGGCGCCAAGGTCGTCATGATGGAGCAGGTGCTCGATGTGCCGACGCAGGAAGTCATCACCAAGGACAACGCCTCGGTCAGAGCCGATGGCGTGATCTTCTATCAGGTGGTGGATGCGGCACGCGCGACCTATCAGGTCGCCCAGCTCGATTATGCGCTTCTGAACCTCACGACGACCAACATCCGCACCGTGATGGGATCGATGGACCTCGACGCGCTGCTCTCCCATCGCGACGAGATCAACGTGAAACTCCTCACGGTGGTGGATGCCGCCGCATCCCCGTGGGGCGTCAAGATCACGCGCATCGAGATCAAGGACATCATCCCGCCGACCAATCTCGTCGAAGCCATGGGCCGCCAGATGAAGGCGGAGCGCGAGCGCCGCGCCGCGATCCTGGAGGCGGAAGGCCAGCGTCAATCCGCCATCCTCAAGGCGGAAGGCGAGAAACAGGCGCAGATTCTCGCCGCCGAAGGGCGCAAGGAAGCCGCCTTCCGTGACGCGGAGGCGCGCGAACGACAGGCGGAAGCCGAAGCCAATGCCACCCGCGCCGTCTCCGATGCGATCGCCAAGGGCGATCTGGCGGCCGTGAATTACCTTATCGCCGAGAAGTATGTCGGGGCCTTCACCAAGCTCGCCACGGCGCCGAACCAGAAGGTGGTGATCGTGCCGGCGGAAATGGGTGGGCTTGTCGGCACGCTGGGCGGCATCGCCGAACTCGCGAAATCGGCGCTCGGCCCTGCGGGTGACAGCGCCACGCCCGCGAAGAAGCCGTGGTCGGGCCCGAAATCGGAGAGCTGAGAAAACGCCATGTCCCTGCTTGGTTTGCCGCAGATCTGGGGCTGGCTCGGCGCCGGCCTTCTCCTCATCGCCGGCGAGGTGCTGCTCGCGCCCGGCTCCTATCTTCTGTGGATCGGGATCGCCGCGTTGCTGATGGCCGCGATCACCGCCCTGCTCCCGCTCGGCCTCGCGTCGGAACTGGCGATCTTCGGTATTCTCGCCCTGGGCTGCGGTTTTGCCGGCTGGCGCGTCTATGGCGCGCGGGTGGAGAACGACGCTGCGCGTGATCTGCATGATCCGGCGATCACGATGGTGGGGCGCGTCCTCACGCTATCAAGCGCCATCGAGGGCGGAACCGGCATGGTACGGGTCGATGATTCGGTCTGGCGCGTTTCCGGCCCGGAGCTTCCACTCGGGGCGAAAGTCCGGGTGACGGCGCTTGACGGCTCGACGCTGCTGGTCGAAGCCGCCTGATCAAGCGGGCAAGCCGCCCCGCATCAGCGCGATCTGGTAAGGGTAGAGCGTCGCCGTCATCACGCCCTGCGCCACCGCCGGGTCCGCCAGCATGACCGCGCGGGCGGCCTCCTCATCCTCGGCCTCGAAAATGGCGAGCCCCATCGTTTCGGGCCCGGCTGTCTGCGTACGCCCCACAAGGATCATCACGCCTTTGGCCGTCAGATCCGAGAGATAGGCGAAATGGGCCTTGATGGCCGCATGTTCCTCCACCGTCGGCCCATCCGTCAGCATGGATTGCCGCACGGCTTTCAGCACGTAGAGGAACTGCGCCCTCACGCGACGCCGATGCGCAGGAGATCGTGGAAATGCACGATCCCCACCGGCTTGCCTTGGCCGGAAAGCACAAAAAGCACCGTGATCTTGTTGCGGTTGAGAACATCCAGCGCCTCGACCGCGAGCACGGTTTCGGGAACCGTCTTCGGATTGCGGGTCATGACCTGCTCGACCTTGAGCGTCGTGAGATCCGGGCGCATATGCCGGCGCAGATCACCATCGGAAATCATGCCCTGCAACACCCCGTCGCGATCGACAACCGCCACGCACCCGAAGCTGCGCGCAGTCATCTCGACAATAGCCTCTGCCATGCTCGTGCCGAGCTTCACGACGGGCAATTCATCACCCTGATGCATGATATCGCGGATGAAAGTGAGCTTGGCGCCGAGCTTGCCGCCGGGATGAAAGGCGCGGAAATCCTCGCTGGTGAAACCACGCGCTTCCAGCAATGCCACCGCCAGCGCATCGCCGAGCGCAAGCTGCATCGTGGTCGAGGTCGTCGGCGCGAGCCCGTTCGGGCAGGCTTCCTCGACCTTTGGCAACACGATCGCGACATCCGCCTCGGTCGCAAGCGTCGAGGCGGGGTTCGAGGTGATCGCCACGAGCCCAACCTGATAGCGGCGGGAATAGGCGATGATATCGGAAAGTTCCGCCGTCTCGCCTGACCATGACAACGCGAGGATGACATCCTCGTTGCGGATCATGCCGAGATCACCGTGGCTCGCCTCGCCGGGATGGACGAAATGCGCGGGCGTGCCGGTGGAGGCGAGGGTTGCCGCAAGCTTGCGCCCGACATGACCCGATTTGCCCATGCCGGTGACGATCATCCGCCCCGGCGACCGCCGGATCAGCTCGACCGCCTCGATGAAAGGCTTGCCGAGGCCGTTGGCGATGCCTTCGCGCAATTGCTCCAGCCCGCGGATTTCGCTCTCCAGCGTACGCAAGGCGCTGGCGATGGCTTGTGCCGGCATTTTCACCCCTCCGCGCTTCCCCGGCAGAAAATGCCGCATGGATAAGGAAGCGTTAACCTCAGATCTTTACTTCTCGTCAACGGGTCGAGCCAAACGGTTCGGCCATTTTCGTCGTCCCAGGAGACCAGGCAGGTTTCACCCGTGTCGAGCCGTTCTGATACGCGTTCCGGATGGTTCTGGATAGCCCGCCTCGGCCCTGCCGCAGTGGTCGGGATCGGCATGCAGCTCACGAACCCGCGTCACGCCCAGGCGCAGATCCTCGGGCCACAGACGCCGGGAACGCCCGGCGCGATCGATGGCGAGATCCGTCCGCCGCGTGCTCCAGCGGCACCTGTGCTGCGTACGGCTCCCGCACTACGTGGGCCTGATCCGCAGATCGAAGGCGAGCCCGCAAGCCGGAAATTCGGTTTGAAACGCAATCCCAATCCGGCCGCAAAACGCCAGCCGGGGTCCGGGCAGACCCGCGCGGGCGGATATCCCGGCGCGTCGGCCGCCGGCGGCGGTTTTCCGCGTCCGGCGACTGCCTCGCGCAACCCGCGCGATCTCACCGCTTCGCGAATCGGCACGCCGGTCGATCCCGGCGCTTCCCTGCCCCCCCTCGGCACGCCCTCCGTGCCCTATTCCGTCGCGCCGGGCCTGCCACCCGTGCAGCCGCCGGTCGCGCGCCGCTCCCGGCAGGAGGACGATCCCTACGCGCCCCTCGGCATCCGCGCGGGCTCGATGATCCTGCGTCCGGCCCTGGAGGTCGGCGGCGGATACGACACCAATGCGCGCCGTTCCGGCACCAATGCGCGCGGCTCGGCCTTGCACCGCACCGAGGTCGAACTCAATGCGACCTCGGACTGGAGCCGTCATCAACTCGATATGACCCTGCGCGGCGCCTATACCGGCTATACCGCGATCAGGAAATCCGACAGGCCGGAAGGCGAAGGGCGCCTTGCCCTGCGCTTCGATGCGACGCGCGACCTGACGATCGACAGTGAATTGCGCGGCAGGATCGATACCGAAAGCCCCAGTTCCGTGAATCTTCCCGGCGGTGTTTCCAGCCGCACGCCGTTCTACACTTTCGCGGCCGGGCTTGGCGCAACGCAGCGTTTCGGGCGGCTTTCGTTGGGGCTGCGCTCCAGCTTCGACCGTTCGGTCTATGCCGATGCACAAGCAGGCGGCGTGAACATCAGCCAGGAAGCGCGCAATGTCTCCGCCTACGGGCTGCGCCTGCGCGCCGGCTATGAGGTGACCCCCGGCGCAACCCCCTTCCTTGAAGCCGGGATCGATCAGCGCGTGCATGACCTGCGACAGGATGCCGGCGGTTTCCGCCGGGATTCGCGCGGGCTGACCCTGCGCCTCGGCTCCACCTTCGAACTCGCCCGCACTCTCACGGGCGAGATCGGCGCGGGCTATACTTTCCGCGCCTATGAGGATGCGCGCCTTGCCTTCCTGCGCGCGCCGGTGGTCGATGCGCAGCTCACCTGGTCCGTCTCGCCGCTCACCACGCTGAACCTGCGCGCCCAGAGCGAAGTGGCGGAAACGACCATTGCCAATTCCTCCGGCGCCCTCACCTATCGCGGCACGGCCACGCTGACCCATGCCTTCCTGCGCAATTTCATCGCGACCGCCACGCTCGGCTATGGTCATACTGCCTATCGCGGCGCCAGCCGCCGCGAAAACACGCTCAACGCCGGCCTGCGCCTCGAATACAAATTCACCCGCGCGCTCGCCTTGCGCGGCTCCTACGCTTTCGAGAACAACCTCGTGAACACGCCCGGCGAAGGCTATAAGGCGCATGTCATGCTGATGGGAATCCGCTTCACGCCGTAGGATCTTGTCTCATCAGTTCTGAGCCAAAAACGCGCCGATGCTACCATGACGGCGGTGAGGAAGTTTCTGGCAAGTTTATCAAAGCGCGTTGCGATGCGCCTGAACTTTTAAGCTTTCGGCAAGCGCGGTTCAATCAGGCCATTCCTACTCACTCAGGTCGTAGCGCGCCATCAAAGCCTCTGCAAAGAAGCCTTGAACCAGCCAACAGGAAATCACGTCACCTTTATGGGTAGAGAACCTAGCGCCAGCGAAAATCATCCGCGCGCCCGGCCCGCGAGGGCGGTGTAAGGCCGCGCTCGAAGAGATCGCGCGTCGCGGGGTCGCTTGCCGCGGGGGCTCCAGCACCGATCAGGCTTGTCGCGCTCTTGTCCTGAACCAGCGGGCGGATTTCGCCGATCTCTACGCGTTGCAGCAGTATCGGCGCGGGCAGCGTGGGTATGGGCAGGGTGATCTCATTCGTCTTCGGGGTTTCGCGGGCTGGCAGGGGAAGCGGCGGGAGCGCCGCGATCGCGGCATTGGCATCGGGGCGCAGCTTGTCCTCGGTCCGCTTGCGCAGCGGCTTGTCGACGAAAAAGGCGAGTTTTCGCTGCCCGGCGGGGGTGAAATGAATGCCATCCGGCCCGCGCAGCCTCACCGTATCGCCGATAATGTCAGGGCCGGAAAAAGCAAAGGCGCCATTGGGGTCGGTGAAGCCGTCAAGCGTCTCGACGAAGGTTTCTCCGGCGCCCGTCACGCGCTCGCGGATCATCTCGTTGATGATCTGAAGGTCGGTCGAGAGACGCTGCGTGCGCATCACCGGAAGCCCGACCCAGATGAGCGGAAGGCGGGCGGCCTGTGCCGCGCCGATCATGGAATCGATGCGTTTGCGATAGGATTCGCGCCAGACATCGCTCAGAGGCTCGAGCTGTGTATCCCCGACGCGGATCGCCTGCCGGTCATTGAGGCCGATCATCACGACCACAGCGATGGGAGGTGGCGTTTCGCCCAGGAGGCTTCCGAGGGTTTTGGGCCAATCGTGAAAATCGTCGCGCACGAGGCCGGAGGAACTCACCGTC
The DNA here is from genome assembly GCA_020161575.1 of Pseudomonadota bacterium. Taxonomy (GTDB): domain Bacteria; phylum Pseudomonadota; class Alphaproteobacteria; order Rhizobiales; family Beijerinckiaceae; genus Rhabdaerophilum. The sequence continues at coordinate 119,448 of JAIUNR010000001.1, read as the reverse complement.
TTCTGACGGAGCGCGAACGTATTCTTGAAGGCAGGGTCCGCTGAAAACCCGCTGGCGAGCGCATCCGCGAGCGAATCGCCGATCACCAGAAGCGCCGGGCGGGGAATATCGATCTCCTGCACGATCGGGGGCTTGATGTCGGGCATGATCAGCCCAAGCGCGGCATCGTCGATGAATTGCGGGCGCGCGACATCGTAACGCCGACGAGGGCGATAGGTCTGGCTGGCGGCTTGGGGAGCGGGGGCGGCGGTGGAGCGGAAGAAGGAGCCGGGCGGCGGCAATATGGGACGGGCGCTGGATTCGACCTGCGCCCATGCGTCATTGCCCAGCAGAGCCGGAAACACCCATGCCGCAAGCGGAACCCGCCGGATCGCCATCACGACCTTTCCTGCACCTGAACGTTCTGAACTCGCCTCGAACCTGATGAACGAAATCGCGCCCAAACAAGGCGAGACCATGGCCGAGGCTTCAGCTTACTTCTTCCGCAGCTTCTGGAGAAGCGCCGCATCGGGGTATCCATCCGCAGGCAGGTTGAACCGGATTTGTGCCTTGCGCACGGAATCGCGGCTGATCTCGCCGATTCTTCCGTCGATCTTGTTGCCGATCGGCAAACCCAGCGCGGCGAGATGGCGCTGGGTTTCCTTCAGTTCGTCGAGCGACAGGCGCTTTTCCTCGCGCGGCCAGCTCTTGCGGATGGCGCCGCCACCGAGCAGCCTGTCGCCGAGATGCGCGACGCCGAGCGCATAGGCATCGGAGGAATTGTATTTCTTGATGACGCGGTAATTCTCGGACACGAGCAGGGTCGGCCCCTTGATCCCCGCGGGGAGATAAAGGAACGCCTTGCCCTTGCGGGGCATGGCGGCGCCATCCGCGCGGGTTATGCCGGCTTCCGCCCAGCGCGCGAAATCATGCGCGCCCTCCGCCGAAGCGAGATTGAAGCCTGGCGGCAAGGTGACCTCCACGCCCCAGGGCACGCCGGATTCCCAACCGAAGCTCGCGAGATAATTCGCTGTCGAGGCGAGGGCATCCGGGATGTTGTCCCAGATATCCTTGGCGCCGTCGCCGTCGTGATCGACGGCGTATTTCATGAAGCTGGAGGGCATGAACTGGGTATGCCCCATCGCCCCCGCCCAGGAGCCGCGCATGGACGCCCGCTCGACATGGCCTTCCTGGAGGATATTCAACGCGATGAGTAATTCATCGCGGAAGAAATCGTCACGATAACGTTTGTAGGCGAGGGTCGCGAGCGAGCGGATCACGTCCATATTGCCGGTAAAGGAGCCGAAATTGGTCTCCATGCCCCAGACGCCCAGAACCGCCCGGCGATCGACGCCGTATTTGCGCTCGAGCGCGGCGAGCACGGAGGCATATTTCTCTGCCGCCTCTCGGCCCCGCTGGAGCCGCGTCTCGGAAATCGCGCTGTCGAGATAGGACCAGATCGGCTTGACGAATTCGCTCTGCTTCTTGGTGAGCGCGATGATGGATGGATCGGGCGTCACGCCGGCAAAGGCGGCGTCGAAGGTCTTGCGCGAGATGCCCGCCTTCTGCGCATCGGGCCAGAGCCGCGCGAGGAAGCCGGCGAAGTCGCCCTGCCGGGCGCTCGCCTTCGGCCCGGCGGGGGCGGCTTGAACTGGCGCGGTCATCGGCAGGCTCGCCGCCAGCAGGGCGAAAATGCCGGGCAGGAGGCTTGAACGGATACGCATCGTTGCCCTTTTGGTTCACGAATCAGGGCGACGATCATGCCAGAAGCCGGCGCGATCAGGAATTGCGCGCGATAAGATGGCGCTCCCAGGCATGGGCCTGCCGGACGATTTGCTCAAGATCGTCATGCCGCGGCTTCCAGCCGAGAACCTGGCGGATCTTGTCCGATTTCGCGACGATGGTGGCGGGGTCGCCGGGGCGGCGCGGCACGCGGTTCGCGATGAAATCGACGCCGGTGACCTTGCGCACGACATCGACCACTTCGAGCACCGAAAAGCCCTGGCCATAGCCGCAATTGAGGATCATGCTCTCGCCGCCGTTCCTCAAATAGCCGAGCGCGTCGACATGGGCGGTCGCGAGATCGGTGACATGGATATAGTCGCGGATGCACGAACCGTCGCGCGTGGGATAATCGGTGCCGAAAATATCCATCGCCTTGCGCTGGCCGAGCGCGGTCTGCACCGCCACCTTGATGAGATGCGTGGCATTGGGCGTGGATTGGCCCGAGCGCCCCTGCGGATCAGCGCCGGCGACATTGAAATAACGCAGCGCGATGAAGCGGAAATCATGCGCGCGCGCCGCATCCTCGAGCATCCACTCCGTCATCAGCTTCGAGCGGCCATAGGGGGAAACCGGCGCAGGGGCGAGGTCCTCGCCGACGGGATCGCCGGAAACGTCGCCATAGACGGCGGCGGTGGAGGAAAAGATGAAGCGCTTGACGCCTGAGCGGATCGCGGTGTCGATCAGCGCGCGGCTCTTGGCGGTGTTATTGCCGTAATAAAGCATCGGGTTCGCAACCGATTCCGGCACCACGATCTTCGCCGCGAAATGCGCGATCTCGGTGACGCCGAACTCCTCGATTACCGCCTGCACGAAGGCCGTGTCGCCCATGTCGCCACCGCGCAAGGTGACATTCGGGGGCAGCGCCCAGGGAAAGCCGGTGGAGAGATTGTCGATCACCACGACCTTCTCGCCGCGATCAGCAAGCGCCAGCACCATGTGCGAGCCGATATACCCCGCGCCGCCGGTAACCAGAATTGTCATGAAATGTCCTTTTCCTCTGCAATAGAAGACCGCGATCCTGCTGGTTCAACCCGCGTTAAGGGGGAACCGGCTTGGATCGCGCCGCTGCGTCGTGTAACGCGTCTGTGTACTACCCACGAATAGGAAACGGAATGATGAAGAAAGTTCGCAAGGCGGTTTTCCCGGTCGCGGGGCTTGGCACCCGGTTCCTGCCGGCGACCAAGGCCATGCCCAAGGAAATGCTGACGGTGGTGGATCGTCCGGTCATCCAGCATGTGGTGGATGAAGCCCGCGAGGCGGGGATCGAGCATTTCATCTTTGTCACGGGCCGCAACAAGCACATCATCGAGGATCATTTCGATCGCCAGTACGAGCTTGAAGCTACCTTGCGCGGGCGCAACAAATGGACCGAGCTTGCCCAGCTCGAGGAAGATACGCCCAAAGCCGGCGCGACCAGCTTCACCCGCCAGCAGGAGCCGCTCGGCCTCGGCCATGCGGTCTGGTGCGCGCGCGATATCGTGGGAGATGAACCCTTCGCGCTGCTGCTGCCGGATATGCTGCATCTCGGCGCGGTTCCCTGCCTCAGGCAGATGATCGACGGCTACGAGAAGACCGGCGGCAACATGATCGGCGTCTATTCCGTACGCGATGACGAGACGCATCAATACGGCATTGTCGATGTCGGCGGCTCTTCGGAAAAGGTCGCGAAGATCAACGCGATGGTGGAGAAGCCGGCCAAGGGAACCGCGCCGTCCAATCTGGCGATTTCCGGCCGCTATATCCTCCAGCCCGGTATTTTCGATCTGCTCGAAAAACAGGCCAAGGGCGCGGGCGGCGAGATCCAGCTCACCGATTCCATGCTGACGCTTGCGAAGAGCGAGCCGTTCCACGCCGTGCATTTCGATGGCAAGGTCTACGATACGGGCTCGAAGCTGGGCTTTCTCTCCGCCAATGTCGCCTATGCACTGGCACGCGAGGAAATCGCGCCCGATTTCCGCCAGGCAATCGCGGAAATACTGAAATAATTGCCGCCGCTCTCTGAGAAGAAGTTCATGCCGCCAGCGGGGATGCGGGTTGGTTTCTGGGACAGGGTCGCGCGGAAATACGCCGCGAGACTCGTTTCTGAATCTAGGGCGCTTGACCAGAAAAGGCTTCAACGCCCCCCGGTCTTACGCAAAGCCAGGGCGACCAGGCTCACGATCTCGAACAGCATCTGCGCGCCGGCCTGCGCGGTATTTGTCGTCGCATCGTATTGCGGCGCGACCTCGACAACATCGCCGCCGACAATATCCAGCCCCGCCGCCCCCCGGAGCAAGGCCATTGTCTCGCGCGAGGAAAGTCCACCCACTTCCGGCGTACCCGTTCCCGGCGCGAAAGCCGGATCGAGGCTGTCGACATCGAAGGAGATATAGGTCGGTCCATTGCCGACGACATCGCGCATTTTCGCGATCGTGGCATCGACGCCGAGGCGGTGGAACTCCTCGGCATGGATGATTGTCATGCCGGATGCATAGGAAAACTCCCACAAGAACTCCGCATTGCCGCGGATGCCGATCTGGATGACGCGCTCCGGGTCCAGCACGCCGTCCAGCACCGCCTGCCGGAACGGCCCGCCATGATGGAAGCGCGATCCCTCGAAGGGCGCCGATGTATCGCAATGGGCGTCGATATGGATCATGCCCAACGGCTGCTTCGCGCCGAGCGCCTTGAGGATCGGATAGGAAATCGAATGATCGCCGCCGATCGTGACGGGACGCAGGCCCGCCTCGGCGATGGGCCGGTAGAAGGCCTCGATATCCTCGTGGCTTTCCTCCAGCGAAAAGCGCGAACGCATCGGCACATCGCCGATATCCACGACACCGAATTCCGCGATGGGCACGATGCGGTGAACCTCGTGATAGGGGCCGATCCGCTCGATTTGCCGCACCGCGCGCGGCCCCAGCCGCGAGCCGGGCCTGTGCGTGACGCCGAGATCCATCGGCACGCCGATCAAGGGAATATCGATCCCGGTGAAATCGCCGCTTTTCGCGGCATCCGGGCGCATCGGCGCATCGAGGAAGGTGGAAATACCCTCATAGGGCTTTGCCCTTCTGCCCTTGCCGGTGAAGAGCAGGTCCACGACCTTGCGGAATTCCGGGTCGTGAACGTCATTCGCCTCGGCCTTGCCGAAGCGCTGGCGCAAAGCTTCCAGCTTGTTCTTGTCCATGCGTGTCTCCTTGCCTCCGCGAGAGTGGCAAGGAGAAATCACGAAGGCAAGAAGCGCTACACCGTTACCTGTGCGCCAAGTTCGACCACGCGCCCGGTCGGGATGTGGAAGAAGTCGGTCGCGTTCGCGGCCGTGCGCGAGAGGAAGATGAAAAGATTGTCCTGCCAGAGCGGCATGCCGGAATCAGCCGCGGCCTTGATCGTGCGTTTGCCGAGGAAGAACGAGGTCTGCATGATATCGAAATCAAGCCCCCGCCGCCGCGCCAGCGCGAGGAAATGCGGCACATGCGGGGTTTCCATATAGCCAACCTTGACGATGATTTTCTTCACGTCCTCGGACAAATCCTCGATGATGAGCTTGTCGTTTTCCGCCACGCGCGGGCTCGGCACGGTGTTGATCGTCATGATGATGTTGCGCTTGTGCAAGACCTTGTTGTGCTTGAGGTTATGCAGCAGCGCACCGGGGGCGGTATCCGGGTCCGAAGTGAGGAAAACCGCCGTGCCTGCGACGCGGACAGGCTTCGACTTTTCCAGCATCTTGATCAGCTCGCCGAGCGGCACCGAATCGCGGCGGGATTTCTCGTAGACGATGCGGGTGCCGCGCACCCAGGTCCACATCAGCAGCATCAGGAAAGCGCCGAAGAGCAGCGGCATATAGGCGCCTTCGGGAATCTTCAGGCAATTGGCGCCGAAGAAGACGAGATCAATGGCGAGAAACGGCACGCCGAACAAAGCCACGCGCCAGGGCTGCCATTTCCACACCAGCAGCGCGACGATGAAGAACAGGCCGGTATCGGCAAGCATCGCGCCAGTCACGGCGATGCCGTAGGCCGAAGCGAGCGCGCTAGAATTCTTGAAGGCGAGAACAAGAACGAAAACGCCAACAGCCAGAAGGCGGTTCACCTGGGGAATATAGATCTGCCCCAGCGTCGTCTCGGATGTATGGCGGATCTCGATACGCGGCAGCAGCCCGAGCTGAACCGCCTGCTGCGTGAGCGAGAAGGCGCCGGTAATCACCGCCTGGCTCGCGATGATGGTGGCGAGCCCAGAAAGAATAACAAGCGGCAGAACCGCCCATTCCGGGGCCAGCAGGAAGAAGGGATTCTCGATGGCGCGGTGATCGCCGATATTCTTGAGAACGAACGCACCCTGGCCGAGATAATTCAGTGTGAGGGCCGGAAAGACAAAGAACAGCCAGGCCGCGCGAATCGGAAAGCGGCCGAAATGCCCCATATCGGCATAGAGCGCCTCGGCCCCGGTGACGGCGAGGAACACCGAACCCAGGACCAGAAGGCCGATAACGCCGTGGCCGGCGACAAATTGCGCCGCATAATAGGGATTGAAGGCCGCGAGAATGCCGAGATCATCGCTGATATGCATGATACCGAGCGCGCCCAGCACCCCGAACCACAAGACCATGATCGGGCCGAAGAAGCGGGCGACGCTTTCCGTGCCGCGGCTCTGGACAAGGAAAAGCAAGAAAAGGATGGCGATTGCCAGCATCATCACGTTCCATTGGTCCGCGAAGACCGGCGTGACGAGTTTCAAGCCCTCGACCGCGGAGAGCACCGAAATCGCCGGGGTGATGATCGAATCACCGTAGAACAGGGCCGCGCCCAGCACGCCGAGCAGGAAAATCGGCAGCGACCGCCGTCCGAAAGCCTTCTGCGCCAAAGCCATCAGCGACAAGGTGCCGCCTTCGCCCTTGTTGTCGGCGCGCATGATGAAAATGACATATTTGATCGTCACCACGACGATCACTGCCCAGATCAGCAGCGAAACGATTCCGATCACCTCGCTCCGCTCAAGACCGTCCTTGGCGGCGTGATGGATTGATTCCTTCAGCGCATAGAGCGGTGAGGTCCCGATATCGCCATAGACGACACCCACAGAACCGATGGCAAGCGCCAGGTTGCGCTTGAAACCCTTGGGATTGGGATCATGTTCGTGGGAATCAGGCCGGGAATGGACGGCCTCGGACACGGCGGATTGGCTCATAAAAGGCTCCGGGCGAGCAATCGGATCACGCAAAAACCACCACGCCTCATGGAAGAAGTGGTTTCATCTTGCATCGCGGCGCGGCTTATACACCTTTCACCGCGCGGCGAATAGCGGCGGATCCGCTAAAAAAACGTCGAATACGCGCGCCTCACACGCCGTTGTGTCTGCATGTCAACAAGGGACTGGTAAGGCGGCGCCCTTTCCCCTAAAACCCGCCAGATTGGCCGGATGCGGATGAGAGAACGCGCCGGCAGCGGATGAGTTCCGCGCCCGAAGGAGATGAATGCGATGAGCGCGCCCACCACCCTCTACGACAAGATCTTCGACGACCATGTGGTCGATCGTCAGGCGGATGGAACGTGCCTCCTCTATATTGACCGCCATCTTGTCCATGAAGTCACCTCGCCGCAGGCCTTCGAGGGCCTGCGCATGACAGGCCGCAAGGTCCGCGCGCCGGAAAAGACCCTGGCCGTCGTCGATCACAACGTGCCGACCTCCGATCGCTCCAAGGGCATTGAGGAGGAGGAAAGCCGCATCCAGGTCGAGACCCTGGCGCAGAACGCCAAGCATTTCGGTGTCGAATATTATTCCGAGCGCGACAAGCGTCAGGGTATCGTCCATGTCATCGGCCCCGAGCAGGGCTTCACCCTTCCGGGCACCACCATCGTCTGCGGCGACAGCCACACTTCGACGCATGGCGCCTTCGGCGCGCTGGCGCATGGCATCGGCACCTCCGAGGTCGAGCATGTCCTCGCGACCCAGACCCTGATCCAGAAAAAAGCCAAGAACATGCTGGTGCAGGTGGATGGCACGCTTCAGGGCGGCGTCACCGCCAAAGATATCGTACTCGCGATCATCGGCGAGATCGGCACCGCCGGCGGAACCGGCTCGGTGATCGAATTCGCGGGTTCGGCCATCGAGGCGCTCTCGATGGAAGGCCGCATGACCGTCTGCAACATGACGATCGAGGGTGGCGCGCGCGCCGGCCTCATCGCGCCGGACGCCAAGACCTTCGCCTATCTGAAGGATCGTCCCAAGGCCCCCAAGGGCGCCGCCTGGGATCAGGCCGTGAAGTACTGGGAAACGCTGAAGACCGACGCGGGCGCGCATTTCGACCGCGTGGTGAAGCTCGACGCCAACAACCTGCCGCCGATCGTCTCCTGGGGCACGAGCCCCGAGGATGTGATCGCGATCACCGGCACGGTACCCGACCCCTCCTCCATCGCCGATGAGGTCAAGCGCGAATCGAAGATCCGCGCGCTCGCCTATATGGGCCTCGATGCCGGCACGAAGATGACCGATGTGGAACTCGACGTGGTCTGGATCGGCTCGTGCACGAACGGGCGCATCGAGGATCTGCGCGCCGCCGCGAAAATCCTCGAAGGCAAGAAAATCTCGAACCGCCTCGCCTATGCGATGGTGGTGCCGGGCTCCGGCCTCGTGAAGGAACAGGCCGAGGCCGAGGGGCTGGACAAGGTCTTCCTCGCTGCCGGCTTCCAGTGGCGCGAGCCGGGCTGCTCCATGTGCCTCGGCATGAACCCCGACCAGCTGAAGCCCGGACAGCGCTGCGCCTCGACCTCGAACCGCAATTTCGAGGGACGGCAGGGCTTCAAGGGCCGCACGCATCTCGTCTCGCCGCAGATGGCGGCGGCGGCGGCGATCGCGGGTCGGTTCGTGGATATCCGGCAGATCGGGTGAGGGATGGCAGACAAGCCTCCCTATCACGAAGAAGGCACTTTCCTAACCTCCTCCCTCGCCCGCGCCGCCGATCATTTCGGGGCGAAGGACAAGGGCGAGATGGACCCGGTGGAGCGCTGGGCCACGCGCGTGGGGCGCGCGCTTTCCGTGGTCGCCTTTGTGGTTCTTGCGTGGTATTTCGGCCACCAACTGAACTGGTGGTGAGCATAGCATGAGCGCGACCGCGCGTTTTCCCTCGACCTCATGGGCCCCCATGAGCGCCCCGACCCTCGAGGATTTCGAGGTGATGGCGGATCACGCCTTCGCGCAATTGCCCGAGCGTTTCCGCAAGCTGTGCGGCGATGTGATCCTGCGGATCGAGGATTTCCCCGACGAGGAAGTCATCGAGGCGATGGAGCTTGAAACCCCGTTCGACATTCTCGGCCTTTTCCACGGACAGGGGCTGGCGCAAGCCGGCGCCGTGCCGGAAACCGGCCAGCCGCCCAACATGGTCTGGCTCTATCGCCGCCCGATTCTCGATTACTGGGCCGAGCATGAGGAAACCCTCGGCGCGGTGATCACGCATGTTCTGGTCCACGAGATCGGCCATCATTTCGGCCTGAGCGATGCCGATATGGAAAAGATCGAGGCGGAGGCGGGTTAACCGCCCGCCCGCCCCTGCTCCATTAGTGCGAGAAGATGCGTTTCAAGGGCGCGAGCTTCCGGCACCCCGAGCAATTGCACATTCTTTTCGACCAGATCGCCATCGGAATCGCGGTACCCGCCCAACGACAGGCTCACCGTGCCAAAGCCTTCCGCACCTTCCTGACGCAGCACCGAGACGACGCGTCCGGGCGGGACGCTCTCGATGGAGAGGCTGCGCCCGGCAATCGCCGTCACAAGACGCTTGTCGGTGAGAACATGGATGGTGCTTCTGGCCTTGCGCGCCCGCCAGAATGGCGTCGCCATCATCCCCAGTCCGATCAGCACGAAAGGCAGGCCGAAAAGCGGGAAAACGAGGGCGGGCGCCCAACCTGCGATGCCCGGAGCCCTTGCCTGATCACCGAAGAGCATCACGAAAGCGCTGCCCTCCCATAGAAGCGAGAAGGCAGTCCACGGAATCGCAAAAAACCAGATCATGGTGTTTTTCCGAAATGCCTGCGCCGGGGAAGGCTGCCCCGCCCAGAGAATCCTTTCTCCGCCCAGCTCCTGCATGAGCTGCTGCATCGTCTCGCGCGGGATCGCGTTGAGCGCTTTCATATCCAAACCCTGCACGGAATGCGTTTCAAACCCGTTGACCGATAATGGCACTGGTTCGATCCACCATCATGAAAAAGGCAAAGGTCGAGGCGAGCGGAGCAGAGAAAATTACAAAAAGTTAAATTGCGTCAAGAGGGAAAGCCTATCTACTGGAACAATTCTAAAAAGGATTGATCCATGTCCCGCCACTATGATTCAGCCTCCCGGCTGCTGCACTGGCTGTCCGCTGTTCTCATCGTCTCGGTTTTTGCAGCGGCCCTTATTCAGGAAGAAATGCCCCGCGGAGACGCGCGCACCCTCGTCCTGGCGCTCCATATCTTTGTCGGCAGCGGCTTCCTGGTGCTTGTCATCCTTCGCGGCGGCTGGGCCCTCCTGCGCCCGAAGCCGGTCGAAATCCCCATGCCTGGCTGGATGAGCGCATCATCACGCATCGTTCACGCGAGCCTCTATGCCCTGATGCTGGCGGTTCCGCTTGCCGGGATATGGCTTTACGGCGTGCGGGGCCGTCCTTCCGCCTTGCTCAACGTCACGATGCCCTCCCTGTTTCAGAAGAACGACGCGATGCGCGGTATCGCGGGAGAGATCCATGAACTCCTCGCCTATGCGTTGATTGCGTTCGCCCTTCTCCATATCGGCGCGGCGCTCTACCATCATTTCATCCTGAAGGACGGGATCCTTGAGCGCATGCGGGGAGCGCAGGAAAAATCCTGAATCCATTTCACGAGGGCATGTCCTTCGGCTTGCGGCAGGAGAGAAATCGGCTAAAACCGCTCCCCAAGGAGTCCCACCATGCAGCCCTTCACCAAGCTCACCTCGACCCCCGCGCCGATGAAAGTGGTCAATGTCGATACCGACATGATCATCCCCAAGCAGTTCCTGAAGACGATCAAGCGCACCGGCCTTGGCGTCGCCTTGTTCTCGGAGATGCGCTACCGCGAGGATGGCTCGGAGAATCCCGATTTCGTGCTCAACAAGCCGGCCTATCGCAAGAGCGAGATCCTGATCGCAGGCGATAATTTCGGCTGCGGCTCATCCCGCGAGCACGCGCCCTGGGCTTTGCTTGATTTCGGCATCCGCTGCGTGATCTCCACCAGCTTCGCCGATATTTTCTACAACAATTGCTTCAAGAACGGCATCCTGCCCATCATCGTGAGCCAGGACGACCTCGACAAATTGTTCGACGACGCCGATCGCGGTGCGAACGCGACGCTGACCGTTGATCTCGAAGCGCAGGAGATCCGCGGTCCCGATGGCGGCACCGTGAAGTTCGAGATCGATCCGTTCCGCAAGAAATGCCTGATCGAAGGGCTCGACGATATCGGCCTCACCATGGCCAAGGCGCCGAGCATCGCGAGCTACGAGACCAAGGCGAAGACGGAGCGTCCGTGGCTGTGAACTGCGGCGTGGTTAATCTCCTTTAACCCTCCCGCCTTAAATTCGCGCGCATCCGGACGGAGATTTCCCCCCATGCGCGCGCGTTTCCCTGCCTTCATCACCCTCGTCGCCGGCCTTGCTTGTCAACCGGCGCAGGCGGATTTCCGCAGTTGCGTGGCGGGGCTTCGAAGCCACGCGCTTGCGCAGGGCATTTCGGCCGGCACTTTCGACAGCGCCATGCAGGGCGTCGAGCCGGACCTGAAGATTCTTGAACTCATGAACAACCAGCCGGAATTCAAAACCCCGGTCTGGGACTATCTCGCGACACTGGTTGACGAGCAGAAGGTCGCCGATGGCAAGGCCATGCTCGCCAAGCACGCGGGGACGCTGGCGAGGATCGAGCAGGCTTACGGGGTCGATCGGCATACGGTGGTCGCTGTCTGGGGTGTGGAGAGCGATTTCGGGCAGATCGCCAGCGGGCGCTATCTGCCGCAGGCGCTGTCCACCGTGGCCTGCCTCGGTTCGCGGCGGCAGGAATTCTTCCGAAAGGAGCTGATGGCGACGCTGAAGATCATCCAGCGCGGCGATCTCGCGGCGGAAAAGCTGCGCGGCTCCTGGGCCGGCGCCTTCGGGCACACGCAGTTCATGCCGACGACCTACCTCTCGCTCGCGGTGGATTTCGATGGCGATGGGCGGCGCGATCTTGTCGATTCCATTCCCGATGCGCTGGCTTCCACCGCCAATTACCTGAAGAAATCCGGCTGGATCAGCGGCGCGAGCTGGGGCTACGAGGTGCGCGTGCCGCAGGGCTATTCCGGCCCCACCGGGCGCGGCGGCAAGCAATCCACCGAAAGCTGGGCTGGGCGCGGCATCACGCGGATCGACGGTTCGGCACTCGTCTCGCTGCCGCCCGCGGGCCTTCTCATGCCTGCCGGGCGCAACGGCCCGGCCTTTCTGGTGACGAAGAATTTCGATGCCGCCTATGCCTATAACGCTGCCGAAAGCTACGCGCTGGCGATCTCCGTGCTATCGGACCGGCTGAAGGGTCGCCCCGGCGTGCGCGGCGCCTGGCCAACGGATGATCGCGGTCTCTCGCGCGCCGAGCGCAAGACCTTGCAGGAGCGGCTGATTGCGCGCGGTTACGATGTCGGCAAGCCGGATGGCGCGATCGGCGCCCTGACACGCGCCGCAATCAAGGATGTCGAGGCCAGGCTCGGCCTGCCGCAAACCGGGCGCCCCGGCGGCAAGGTCTTTGATGCCTTGCGATAAAATACCCATAGCGAAGGAGAGTCTTATGCCTGAACGCCGCCTGATTTCGACCGGCTCGCCCTTCGAGAAGAAGTACGGCTATTCCCGCGCGGTGATTGACGGCGATTTTCTCTTCGTCGCCGGCACGACAGGCTACGATTACACGACGATGACCATGCCGGAAGATCCGGCGGCGCAGGCGCGGAATATCTTCAGAACGCTTGAGGGCGTTTTGAGCGAAGCCGGCTTCGCGATGGCGGATATCGTGCGCGCGCAGTATTTCATCACCGACCGCGCCCATGCCGAGGCGGTGCTTGGCGTTTGCGGCGAAGTTTTCAGCGAAATCCGTCCCGCGGCAAGCCTTTACGTGATCGCGGCCCTGCTTGATCCCGCGATGAAGGTCGAAATCGAGGTAACGGCGAGGAAGCGCACGTCCTGACCACACCCTCCGGTGGATCAGGGGGCGAAGCGATAGCGCCCTGTGATGCGGAACTGCGTCAAGACGGCCTCTTTCCGGGTCCCACGCCCGATATTGTGGATCAGAAGCGGGTAGCCATCCGCGCTTCGCTCCTTGGCGCAAATGCCGATATGCGGCAGGTTTCCGGGCAGCATCTGGGTCGCGAGATCGCCCGGAAGCCAATCCTCGCCGCGCGACGGGATGGGCATCTCAGCACCACGCCGGGCGAAGAAGACCTGAAGATTGGGCACCCGGCGATGATCGATATTGCTGTCTGGCGGTATCCGTCCCCAGTGGCGCGGATAGGCCTCTCCCGCGCGCTTCCTGTCTTCGCTGACGCTTCTCTGGAGATCAAAGCCGAGCGCCCGATAGGCGCGGATCACCACATCGGTGCATACACCGCGCTCCGGCGGAACATCTCCACCCGGAAAGGAAAGACGGACATAGCTTGGATCATAGATCGTCGTGACCCCGATCTGCCCTTCGGCTGAAGCGATCAGGCGCGCGGCCCATGGGGCAACGGGGGCAGACGCATGGGCGAGAAGCGCTCCCTGCCCCGGTAGAAGCACGGCGAGGCCCGATCCAAGAAAGTGGCGGCGCGAAATCATGCCGCATCTCCCGATATCATTCGGGCAGAAATAGGATGCCAATCCGGGATCTAGAACTTGATATAGGCGTAGCCCTGATTCTGGAGATGGATCAGCTCCGCCACTCCCGCCTGCACGAGATCGCTCTCCTTGATGCCATGCAGGGTTTCAAGCCCCAGGCGATAGGCTTCGAGCGTATTGGCGCAGACCCGGAAGGAAACGCCGCGCTTGCTGAGGTTGTCGAAAGCCGCGGCGAGATTCGGGTTGCCCTTGGCGCGCTTGAGCGCGTCGATCCCGTCGCCCTGGAAGATCACGGTAACGGATAGATCCGCCGGCTCCACCGCGCGGATATGGTTGTTGAGCACCGCGATCAACCGCCATGCCTCGGATTCGCGATCACGCCACGAGCCGCGTGTCGCGACGTGATAGACGACCTTCTGAGGGCCGTATTCGGTGTGATTGACACGGAAAACCGGAAGGGCGGCATTGGCCTGCCCTGCATTGCGCGTCGTCTCGAAAGCGAGCACTCCGCCCAAGGCGACAGCCGCCAGAAGCAACGCGCTGGCGAAGCCTTTCAGGAAGGCCGCGTATGCGGGTTTTGTCCGATCCTCGCTCATGGGCGCCCTTCTACTCCCGATCCGCCGAAAGATGCAGCGAAAACCGGCGTCGCGGTTAATGTGGTGCTTGCGGGGCGCTCCCCGCTTGGCTACTCAACGCTGTCTCATTCCGGCGCAACGCGCCGCCTGCGCAGAGGGTCCCGTCCATGACTTCGTACAATCTCCTTCTCCTCCCCGGCGATGGTATCGGCCCGGAAGTCGCGGCAGAGGTGAAGAAGGTCGCCGATTTCCTCGGCACGGCTGGGGTCGCCCGTTTCGAGACCGAAACCGACCTTGTCGGCGGCGCGGCCTATGACGCCCATGGCAAGGCGATCTCCGAAGACGCGATGAAGCTGGCCCTCGCCGCCGATGCCGTGCTTTTCGGCGCGGTCGGCGGGCCGAAATGGGCGAAGGTTCCCTACGAGCATCGCCCGGAAGCCGGCCTGCTCCGGCTGCGCAAGGATCTCCAGCTCTTCGCCAACCTGCGCCCCGCCGTGTGCTACCCGGCGCTCGCCGACGCTTCCTCGCTCAAGCGCGAGGTGGTCGAGGGCCTCGACATCATGATTGTCCGCGAATTGACGGGCGGCGTTTATTTCGGCGAGCCGAAAGAGATCGTCACGCTCGAGAACGGCGAGAAGCGCGCGGTGGATACGCAGGTCTACACCACGCATGAGATCGAGCGGATCACCCGCGTCGCCTTCGATCTCGCCAAGGTGCGCCGCAAAAAGGTCACCTCCACCGAGAAGCACAACGTGATGCGCTCGGGCGTTTTGTGGAAGGATGTCGTCACCAAGGTCGGCGCCGAGGAATACGCGGATATCGAGCTGGAGCATCACCTCGCCGATGCCTGCGGCATGCAGCTCGTGCGCTGGCCCAAGCAGTACGATGTTATCCTGTGCGACAACCTCTTCGGCGACATGCTCTCCGATGTCGCGGCCATGCTCACCGGATCGCTCGGAATGCTGCCTTCCGCCTCGCTCGGCGCGCCGGACGAGAAAACGGGCAAGCGTAAGGCGCTTTACGAGCCCGTGCACGGCTCCGCGCCGGATATCGCGGGACAAGGCCTCGCCAACCCGATCGCGATGATCGGCTCCTTCGGCATGGCCCTGCGCTACTCGTTCGGCCTGGGCGACGCGGCGGATATGGTGGATGGCGCCATCGCGGATGTACTCGCCTCGGGTATCCGCACGCGCGACATCGCGGCCAAGGGCGCCAACGCCGTGGGCACGAAGGAAATGGGCGATGCCATCGTCGCCGCGCTCAAGAAGCGCGCCTGATATAACCCTGCGCGAAACAGAAAAAGGGCGCCGCAGGCGCCCTTTGTCGTTCCGGAACCCGATCCGTGTTCAGTCGAGATCGCGGAAGTAGAAATTCGGGGTGTTGATCGTAAAGCCACGCCCCGAGGAGAAGCGATCAGGCAGGTTGGTGGCGCCGCGCGCGCCGAACCGCGCGCTGTCGCCGAAGCCGTTGAGATCGGTCACGTAATTCTGCATCGAGCCGACGCGCACCACCTTGCCCGCATCAAGCCAAGAGCGCGGCTTGAGTTCGATAACAAGGCGACGCTTCTCCTGTGCCTGGGCGGCACCGGCAACAAGAAGGGCAAGGCCGCAGCTGGCGGCGATAAGGGCGGCGCGCATGTCAATCTCCTGCGTCGGGTTTGCGCGTTAACCATATCGCCGGAAAGGTAAACAGCGCGTAACGTTTTTGCCGCATTCCCGAGAAATCAGCCGGCACCTATTTGCCGCGCGCCGACAGCTTGAGCGGCGGCAGCGGGGCCTCGTGATCGAGCCAGCTCATCTTGCGGCCGGGCTGACGCGGATTGGCGCAGGGTTTGCGATTGCGCTCGGCCGCCGCGAAATGCTTCTTCAATTCGCGATCCTGCCCGGCGCCAACGAGATCAAGCCGATCGACAAAGCAGGCGAGGCTGACCCGATCCGCCGGTCTTTGCGCCGAACCGCAATAAAAACCGGCGATCACAAAGCCGAAACCCTCGATCCGGCGATAGGCGATGCAGGCCGCGAGCCCCTGCTCACCCGACAGCATCACCTCCGCGATTTCAAAGGGGCCGAATTTCGTGCGCAGCTCATCGGTCGGGCTAATCTTCTCGATTGAGAAGCCCCGCTCGGCCGCCCGCATCGCCATATCGGCGAAGAGGGGGCGGAAGGTCGGCAGGCTCTGTTCGTAGCGCTCAGCCATGAGCTGAACCAGCAGGCGTCCCGTCTTCTTCTCATCGCCGGCGCGCGGCAGCCACGAAATGACCTCCCGCCTTGTCTGGGGGCCGCGCATGAAGATCAGCGATTCGCGTTCTCCACCACCGAGATCGCCCGCTTCGAGATGAAACATCGGAATGGGGCGCTTGACGAGCTGCCATTGCGGCTCGACAGGAAGCGCCGGAGGCGGAATCCGCGCAGGCGGCAAGGGTTCATCCATAATGGGTGGCAGCGCGGACAAAGCGATCTTGCGGTTTTCCGCGCTCCGTCCCTCCGGCAGGAGAAGGGATGCGACAAGGGCGGAGGCGCTCGCGCTCAAAAGAATAACCAGCGCGGCCATCGGCCCAACCGCCTTGAAGGCCGCGCTTGCTCGCAGGCGCAAGAGGATGAAGCGTGAGAGCAGCGCGACAAGAAGAATGAAGACCGCGTGGCGCACCAGCTGCAAGGCCCGGCCCTGCCCGGCGGCCGAAATCTCCCTTGCGATACGCATGAACGCCACCTGATCGTTTGGCGGCGGTTGTCCCGCCTGTCCCGTCCTACCCGCAGCCAAGCTGGCAGAAGCGGACAAGCATCCGGTTACCGGGCGCGGATTTCTTTGCCGAAAGGTAAACGCGCCCTTGAGCGCAGGCACCGGCGGCGATATCGCCCTTCCTTCAAAGGTCGAGTTGACTTTTTAACGGTTAGCGTGTTTCACCACTGGTATCGGCACTCCCGCCGAGGCTGCTTTGGCGTTCGTTCGGATCCATGACCTTTTTCATGATGACGAAAACAACGACGACCACGAAACGGACCGTGAAAACGGGTACCGTCGCCTAAGCTCGTCCTCGCTCTCGGGTCCTCCCCCGGCGGGGGAAGGGGTACCCCGCCAGGCCGGGGGCATCCTCCGGGGGAGAAAGATCAGAACGGGATCATTATCATGGGTTACAAGGTCGCAATCGCAGGCGCCACGGGCAATGTGGGCCGGGAAATGCTTGATATCCTCGCTGAGCGCGCCTTTCCGGTGAGCGAGGTTGTCGCACTGGCCTCGCAGCGCTCGCTCGGGCAGGAAGTATCCTTCGGCGACAAGACGCTGAAGGTGAAGGTGCTCGACCATTACGATTTCTCGGACACGGATATCTGCCTGATGTCCGCCGGCGGCTCCATCTCGAAGGAATGGTCCCCGAAGATCGGCGCGCAGGGTTGTGTCGTGATCGATAACTCTTCCGCCTGGCGCTATGATCAGGATGTCCCGCTGATCGTGCCGGAAGTGAATGCCGACGCCGTGCGCGGCTTTTCGAAGAAGAACATCATCGCGAATCCGAACTGCTCGACAGCGCAGCTGGTCGTGGCGTTGAAACCCCTGCACGATGCATTCGGCATCAAGCGCGTGGTCGTCTCAACCTATCAATCCGTGTCGGGCGCCGGCAAGGACGGGATGGATGAGTTGTTCGATCAATCCCGCGCCATCTTCTCGGCCAAGGATGTGACGACGAAGAAATTCACCAAGCGCATCGCCTTCAACCTCATCCCGCATATCGATGTCTTCATGGAGGACGGGTATACGAAGGAAGAGTGGAAGATGATGGCCGAGACGAAGAAGATCCTCGATCCGAAGATCAAGCTCACGGCGACCTGCGTGCGCGTACCGGTTTTCATCGGCCATTCCGAAGCGGTCAATGTCGAGTTCGACAAGCCGGTCACGGCGGACGAAGCGCGCGAGATCCTGCGCCAGGCGCCGGGCGTGCTCGTCATCGACAAGCGCGAGGATGGTGGCTACATCACCCCCCACGAGGCGGCGGGCGAGGATGCGACCTATATTTCGCGTATCCGCGAAGATGCCACGATCGAGAACGGCCTCAATTTCTGGTGCGTTTCGGATAACCTGCGCAAGGGCGCCGCGCTTAACGCGATCCAGATCGCGGAATGCCTGATCAATCGCTCCCTGCTGACGCCGAAGCAGAAAGCGGCCTGAGACGGATCCCGCTTTTCTGATCGAGGCCTGGTGGTTCGCCACGAGTCGCCCGGCCTTGATCGAATCAACGCATGAAAATCGACTAATATTGGATAAAATCAGCCAAAAACCGCCGGAATTGATCCACAGCCCGGCTAAACTTGCACGCATGGGTAGTCCCTCGCGCGTGAAACTCACAGTTTTTTGACAAAAGAGGAAGGTTAGGTCTTCCCGCCGTCTAGCCGAAGCTGATCCGGCTGATAATGTCCGCGCGTGGCAACGGGTGGGTATCCGCCCTGTCGCGAAAAAACCAACCAAAGCGCGGTGGGCCTCGAAAAGATGCTCATCCAGAACAGGGACGCTTAAACATGGCCACTCAAGCTGAATTCATCGATGCCCTTGCGAAGGCCGCAGACATCACCAAGGCCGAGGCTGACCGTATCGCCCGTGCCTATGCTTCTGTCGCCACGGCGCAGGCCAAGGAAGGCTATGCCACCCTGCCCGATCTCGGTCGCTTCAAGGCCGTGACCCGCCCGGCGCGCAAGGGCCGCAATCCGCGCACCGGCAAGGAAATCAACGTACCGGCGAAGACCTCGTTGGTCCTCAAGGTCGGCGGCTAAGCCTCGCCTATCTCAGTATCGGGAAGCCGGGCTCCTCGCGGGCCCGGCTTTTTTATCACCGCGGCAAGGCGCTCGTTCCCATGAGGAACATATCAATCGCATGCGCGGCCTGGCGCCCCTCCCGGATCGCCCAGACAACAAGGCTCTGGCCGCGCCGCATATCGCCGGCGGTGAAGAGCTTGCCGCCGCCGGCGCGATAATCCTGCTCATTGGCGTCAACATTGCCACGCCGATCAAGCGGCGCACCGGATTGCTCGACCATACCGGCCTTGATCGGCCCCGCGAACCCGATGGCAAGAAAGACGAGATCCGCCTTGAGCACGAATTCCGTGCCGGCGATCGGCTGGCGTTTCTCGTCGACCCGCGCGCAGCGCACGCCGGAGACCTGACCATTCTTGCCGACAAGTCCTAGGGTGGCGGCCTGGAACTCGCGATCGGCGCCCTCGGCCTGCGAAGAGGAGGTCCGGAACTTCGTGGGCCAGTAGGGCCAAATGATGAGCTTGTCCTCCATCTCCGGCGGACGCGGGCGGATATCAAGCTGCGTCACCGATAGAGCACCCTGCCGGAATGCGGTGCCGACGCAATCCGAAGCCGTATCCCCGCCTCCAATCACCACGACATTCTTGCCATTCGCAAGGATGGGGGTTTCGGGCTCGCCCTCCCCGCCAACCCGGCGGTTGGATTGCACCAGATAAGGCATGGCGAAATGCACACCGTCGAGCTCCTGCCCCGGCAGGCCGGGATCGCGCGGCGCTTCGGCGCCCCCCGCCAGAAGCACGGCGTCGAAATCGCGCTTCAGGTCCGAGACGGGTTTCGTCCGCCCGATCTCGACCCCATAATGGAACGTCACGCCCTCGGCCGTCATCTGTGCAACACGGCGGTCGATATGGTGCTTTTCCATCTTGAAGTCGGGGATACCGTAGCGCAGCAATCCGCCGGCTTTGGGCTCGCGCTCGAAGACGTGCACCTCATGACCGGCGCGGGCGAGCTGCTGGGCAGCAGCGAGACCAGCCGGGCCTGATCCGACAACCGCAACACGCTTGCCGGTGAGTTTTTCCGGCGCCTCGGGGCGGATCCAGCCATTCTGCCAGCCCTTGTCGGCAATGGCCTGCTCGATCGTCTTGATCGTCACCGGCACATTCTCGAGGTTGAGCGTGCACGCCTCCTCGCAGGGCGCGGGGCAGATGCGCCCGGTGAATTCCGGGAAATTATTGGTCGAATGCAGGTTATCGAGCGCGAGGCGCCAATCATCCTGCCAGACGAGATCGTTCCAATCGGGGATCTGGTTATGCACCGGGCAGCCATTGGGCCCGTGGCAATAGGGAATGCCGCAATCCATGCAGCGCGCGGCCTGCTCGCGCACATCCGTTTCGGAAAGCGGCAGCGTGAACTCGCGGAAGTGCCGTATGCGATCGGAAGCGGTCTGATACTTCTGCTCGCGACGATCGATTTCGAGAAAACCTGTGACCTTGCCCATTGGATCCTCCTCAGCGGCCCTTGGCCGGCGGCAAGGCGAGCAACCGCTCGCAACGTGAAATCCAGGCCGAAAGTGCCGGCCGCGACGAAAGATCGAACCCACCCTCATGGGCGAGCCGGGTATAGGCGAGAAGCGCGATATCCGCGACCGTCAGCGCCTCGCCGACCAAGAACTGGCGGTCCGAGAGCCGCTTTTCCATCAGGTCCAGCGCCGCCTCGCCGCGCTTCACCTTCTCGGGATCGCGCGTCTCGGAAGGCTTGCCAAGATACACCATATGAAACCGCAGGACCGCGATATAGGGTTCGTGGCTGTATTGCTCCCAGAACAGGAGTTCGTCGATCTTCGCCTGGAGATAGGGGTCTTCCGGCAGAAGCGCGGTGCCACGCGCGAGATAGCGCAGGATCGCGTTGGATTGCGCAAGGAAGCGGCCGTCATCAAGCGCGACCACCGGCACCTGTGCCATATCGCTCATGGCGAGGAATTCCGGCGTACGGGCCTCCCCTTTCGAGATATCGACCGGCACGAAATCATAGGAAAGACCGAGGAAGTCGGCCGCGTATTTCACCTTCAGGCAATTGCCCGAGTTCAAGTCTCCGTAGATCCGCATGGATCTCTCCATCAATGGGGGTGAGGGGAAACGGCGCGGCCCGCCCGCGCTGTCTCATGCCGATGCCGCTGCACTATGCCTCGTGGGGAAGCACGGCGCCTATCGGCCTCATTCCGCCGCCTGAAGCTGGCGCGCCTTTTCCATCTCGCGAATGGCCCGTCGATACTCCACCGGCATCACCTTCACGAATTTCGTGCGGAACTCCGCCCAATGGTCGAGGATATGCCGCGCGCGCGCCGAGCCCGTGTAGCGGGCATGGTTCGCAATCAACTGGTGCAGACGCTCCTCGTCATGGCGCGACATGTCGCCCATGATGTCGATGCGGCCCTTGAACTCGAGATCGCCACCGTGATGGTAATCACGTTCGAGGAGAACCTCCTCCTCCTCGACCGGCTCGAGATCGACCATCGAGAGGTTGCAGCGCGAACGGAAGGTGCGGTCCTCGTCGAGGACATAGGCCACGCCGCCCGACATGCCGGCCGCGAAATTGCGCCCGGTTTCGCCGATCACCACCACCACGCCGCCGGTCATGTATTCACAACCGTGATCGCCCGTGCCTTCCACCACCGCGATCGCGCCGGAATTGCGCACGGCGAAGCGCTCGCCCGCGACGCCGCGGAAATAGCATTCGCCGGAAATCGCGCCATAAAGCACCGTATTGCCGACGATGATGGATTTCTCCGGCACGATCGCGGCATTCTCCGCCGGGCGGATGATCAGCTTGCCGCCCGAAAGTCCCTTGCCGACATAATCATTGGCCTCGCCGACAAGTTCGAGCGTCACGCCGCTCGATACCCACGCGCCGAAGCTCTGGCCCGCCGTGCCGGTGAGCTTCACATGGATCGTGTCGTCCGGCAGGCCCGCATGACCGTAGCGCCGCGCGATCTCGCCCGAGAGCATGGCGCCGGTCGAGCGGTCGGCGGAGCGGATCGTGCTTTCGATCACAACCGGCGCGCCGGTTTCCAGCGCATCCTTCGCCTGCTCGATCAGCTTCAGATCGAGAACGGTATCGATCGGGTGCTGCTGACGCTCCGCATGTTTCCTGGCGATATGCGCCGGCACATCGGGCTTGGTGAGAAGCTTCGAAAGATCGAGCCCCCTGGCCTTCCAATGCTCGATCCCCTCGCGCATATCGAGCAATTCCGTGCGGCCGATCACATCCTCGAGCTTCGTGAAGCCCATCCCCGCCAGCAGGGCGCGCACTTCCTCCGCCACGAAGAAGAAGAAGTTGATCACGTGCTCGGGCTGCCCCTTGAAGCGCTTGCGCAGGACGGGGTCCTGCGTCGCGACACCGACGGGGCAGGTGTTGAGATGGCATTTGCGCATCATGATGCAGCCGGCGGCGATCAGCGGCGCGGTGGAGAACCCGAACTCATCGGCCCCGAGCAGCGCCCCGATCAGCACATCGCGCCCGGTGCGCAACCCGCCATCAACCTGAAGCGCGATGCGCCCACGCAGATGGTTGCGCACGAGAACCTGCTGCGCTTCCGCGAGCCCCATCTCCCACGGGCTGCCGGCATGCTTGATCGAGGTGAGCGGTGAAGCGCCCGTCCCCCCCTCGTAGCCCGAGATCGTGATGTGGTCGGCACGCGCCTTGGCGACACCGGCCGCGACCGTGCCGACACCCACCTCCGAGACGAGTTTCACCGAGACATCCGCCGCCGGATTGACGTTCTTGAGATCGAAGATCAGCTGGGCGAGATCCTCGATCGAATAGATGTCATGGTGCGGCGGCGGCGAGATAAGCCCCACCCCCGGCGTCGAATGCCGGACCTTGGCGATGGTCGCGTCAACCTTGTGACCAGGAAGCTGGCCGCCCTCGCCGGGCTTGGCGCCCTGCGCGACCTTGATCTGCATGACATCGGCATTGACGAGATATTCCGTCGTCACGCCGAAACGCCCAGACGCCACCTGCTTGATCGCCGAGCGGCGCGGATTGACCGATCCATCCGGCAGGGGTTCGAAGCGCGATGCCTCCTCACCACCCTCGCCCGTATTCGACTTGCCGCCGATGGCATTCATCGCCCGCGCGATGGTCTCGTGTGCCTCACGGCTGATCGACCCGAAGGACATGGCGCCGGTGGCGAAACGCTTGACGATCTCGCTGGCGGGCTCGACCTGATCGAGCGCGACGGGCTTGCGCCCCGCTTCCCCCGCCTCGCGGATGCGGAAAAGACCGCGGATGGTCGTCAGCCGGTTCTCATCGCCGTCGATCCGCTGCGAATAGGCGGCAAAGCGCTCCTTCGCATTGAGGCGAACGGCATGCTGGAGATCCGCCACCGCGTCAGAGGTCCAGACATGGTCCTCGCCGCGCTGGCGGAGATTGTACTCACCACCGACTTCGAGGAAGTTCCGCAGCACCGGCGATTTGCCGAAAGCCTCGGTATGGCGGTGGACACTCTCCTCGGCAATTTCCGCGAGGCCGGCGCCTTCGATCGAGGTCGAGGTGCCGAAGAAATACTTCTCGATGAACTCCGCCTTGAGGCCGATCGCGTCGAAAATCTGCGCGCCGCAATAGCTCTGGTAGGTCGAGATGCCCATCTTGGACATGACCTTGAGCAGCCCCTTGTCGATGGCCTTGATGAAGCGCTTGACGATTTCCGCCTCGTCCACCTCTTCGGGGAACTCCATATCCGCCTTCATGGCGACGAGCGTCTCGAAGGCGAGATAGGGGTTGATCGCCTCCGCGCCATAGCCGGCGAGGCAGGCGAAATGGTGCACCTCGCGCGCTTCGCCGGTTTCCACCACAAGGCCGACCGAAGTGCGCAGACCCTTGCGGATGAGGTGGTGATGCACCGCCGCCGTGGCGAGCAAAGCCGGCACGGGAATACGATCCGGCCCGACCATGCGGTCGGAGAGGATGATGATGTTGTAGCCGCCATGCACGGCGGCTTCCGCACGGTCGCAAAGCAGCTTGACCGCCGCTTCCATGCCCTTCGCGCCCTGCTGGACGGGATAGGTGATATCGAGCGTCTTGGTGTCGAAACGGTCCTCGAAATGGCCGATGCAGCGGATCTTCTCGAGATCCTCGTTGGTGAGGATCGGCTGGCGCACCTCAAGGCGCTTCTTGCGCGCATTGCCTTCGAGATCGAACAGGTTCGGCCGTGGCCCGATGAAGGAGACGAGGCTCATCACCAGTTCCTCGCGGATCGGGTCGATCGGCGGATTGGTCACCTGCGCAAAGTTCTGCTTGAAATAGGTATAGAGCAGCTTCGCCTTGTCCGAGAGCACGGAAGGAGGCGTATCCGTGCCCATCGAACCGACAGCCTCCTGCCCGGTCACCGCCATCGGCGCCATCAGGAGCTTCGTGTCCTCCTGCGTGTAGCCGAAGGCCTGCTGGCGATCGAGCAGCGAGACATCCGTGCGCGAGGCGCGCGGCTCCACGGGGCGTAGATCCTCCAGCACGATCTGCGAGCGTTGCAGCCATTCCTTGTAGGGATTGGCCTGTGCAAGCTGCTCCTTCACCTCGTCATCGGAGATGATGCGCCCCTGCACGAGATCGATCAGCAGCATCTTGCCCGGCTGGAGCCGCCATTTGCGCACGATCTGGTCCTCCGGGAAGGGCAGGACGCCCATTTCGGAGGCCATGACGACGAGATCGTCCTTCGTCACGTAATAGCGCGAGGGACGCAGCCCGTTGCGGTCGAGCGTGCCGCCGATCTGGCAGCCATCGGTGAAGGCGATCGCCGCCGGCCCGTCCCATGGTTCCATCAGCGCCGCGTGATACTCATAGAAGGCGCGGCGGTGCTCATCCATCAGCGGATTGCCGGCCCAGGCTTCCGGCACGAGCATCATCACCGCGTGGGCAAGCGAATAGCCGCCGCGCACGAGGAATTCGAGCGCGTTGTCGAAACAAGCGGTATCCGATTGCCCCTCGAAGGAAATCGGCCAGAGCTTGCCGATCTCGATGCCGTAGAGTTCGCTGTCCACGCTCGCCTGCCGGGCCGCCATCCAGTTGACGTTGCCGCGCAGCGTGTTGATCTCGCCGTTATGCGCCACCATGCGATAGGGGTGGGCAAGCTGCCAGGTCGGAAAGGTGTTGGTCGAGAAGCGCTGATGCACGAGCGCGAGCGCGCTCTCGAAGCGAGGATCGGTGAGATCCTTGAAATAACCGCCGAGCTGGGTCGCCAGCAGCATGCCCTTGTAGGTCACGGTGCGGCAGGAAACCGAGACCGGGTAATAATCCGCCTTGGAGCGTTCCGTGCTCTCATAGAGCGCATGGGAGACGACCTTGCGCAGGATGAACAGGCGGCGCTCGAAGCTCTCCTCATCCGGGATATCCGCGGCACGACCGATGAAGACCTGCCGATGCACAGGCTCCGTCGGCTTCACGCTCTCGCCGAGATCGAAATTGTCCACCGGCACATCGCGCCAGCCGAGCACGCTCTGCCCTTCGGCGACGATCGTCTGCTCGATGATGGTCTCGATGCGGCTGCGCGCCGCCTCGTCGCGCGGGAGAAAATATTGACCGACCGCATAGTGCCCCGGCCCCGGCAGGGTGAAACCGAGCCGCGCGCATTCCTCGAAGAAGAAGCGATGCGGAATCTGCACAAGCATGCCACAGCCATCGCCCGCCTTCGGGTCCGCGCCGACCGCGCCGCGATGCTCGAGATTCTCGAGGATCTTGAGGCCATGCTCGACGATCTTGTGGCTCTTGCGGTTCTTGATATCGGCGACAAAGCCGATGCCGCAGGAATCCTTTTCATTGCGCGGATCATAAAGACCTTCCGCCGCCGGCAGACCGGGATCGCGCATGATCATCGTGCGTGTTTTTCGGTTCTGACCACTATCGAGGCGTTTCGTGGCGGCACGCGTCGCCATCTGGCGTTGCGTTGCGGCCTCGAATTGCTTCTCTCTCGTGGTCATCGTCCCCTCCCTGGGGTGGCGTGAAGAAAGCCCGTCCGGACTTCCGGCGGGCTGGGGTGATCAGGATCGAAACCGCGCCTTCCGGCGTCGGTAGGTCAGCAACGCTGTCCTATTGGCGAGATAACCAGAAATCCCGGCAACAGACAAGCCCGCCAAGTCATTTTTTGATCGCTTTATTGCGCAACTGGCGCTCAAATAGGCAATAAAATTCCAATTGCACAAAAAATAAGCAGAAGCAAACAGAGCGCGATCGCACCTTCTTCGCAATAAATCATGTTTTACAATAGGTTATCGCGCCGCTCAAATTTGTTGCAGCGCATATGACAAAAAGTAGCACATCGCGACGCCAGTTCCCGCTTGGCGGTTGCATCGAGGCCTGGGCTATGCACGATAAGGCAAGTTCACAGGGAATTCGGCCATGCGCCGCCATGATCGCACCTACCCTCAGGGCGAAATTCACCGCCCCGTTCTTGATTCACGCCTCCTCCTCGGCAATCCGCAAGGTGATCCGACGCGGCGCGAATTGCCGATCTATACGCCGCCCGGCTGGAATGGCGGCACCCGGTTGCCGCTTCTGGTCGACATGGTGGGCTTCTACGGTTCCGGGCTTTCGCATGTCAGCTTCAGATCCGTTGGGGAGAACGTCCCCGAGCGCCTCGACCGATTGATCGGCGAGGGCGCGATGCCGCCAGTCATCGTCGCCTTCCCCGATTGTGCGACGCGGCTGCGGGGCAACCAATACATCAACTCCGCGGCGCTGGGTCGCTATGCTGATTTCATCATCGATGAAGTCGTTCCCTTCGTGGAGAAAACCTACAATTGCGGCGGCGAAGGCAAACGGGGTTGCTTCGGCAAATCCTCGGGCGGTTATGGCGCCGCCTGGCATGCGATGGAGCGCCCGGATATCTGGTCCGCCGCCGCGATCAATTCCGCCGATATGTGTTTCGAGATCTGCTATCTGCCCGATTATTACACCACGCTCGATGTGCTCAAACCCTATGACTATTCGATCGAGGCGTTCATCAAGGCCTTCGAGGCCAAGACGAAGCCGAGCCCGGCTGAGCGCACCGCGATGATGATCCTGTGCATGGCGGCGGAATACGACCCGGACCCCTCTGCCTATCTCGGCATCCGCCTGCCCGGCGATCCGCATACCGGCGAACTCGACCCTCTCCGCTGGGGCAATTGGCAGCGCCATGATCCCGTGAACATGGTCGAGAACCGCTTCGATGCCCTGCGCGGCCTGAAGCTCCTCTACCTCGATTGCGGCTGGCGCGACCAGTTCCGCATCCATTACGGCATGCGCCGTTTCGTGCGCAAACTCGAGGCCGCCAAGGTGCCTCACCTTTACGAGGAATTCGACGACGACCATTCCGACATCGACTACCGGATGGACCGTTTCTTGCCCTTGCTCGCGCAAGCCCTCTCCTGACCCTTACCGGAACCACGATGTACTTTCTCTCCGACAATACCGTGGGCGCGAGCCCCAAGATCCTCGATGCGATCGTCAAGGCGAATGCCGGCCATGCCGGCTCCTACGGTGCTGATGCCTGGACCGAGCGGGTAGAAAAGCAGCTGCGCGGCTTTTTCGAATGCGACCTCGATGTATTTCTGGTGACCACCGGCACCGCGGCGAATGCGCTCGCCGCCGCCGCCATCTGCCCGCCCTGGGGCACGCTGATCACGCATCGCGAAAGCCATGTGATCGACGATGAATGCGGTGCGCCGGAATTCTTCATGGGCGGCGCGAAAATCGTCGGCCTGCCCGGCATCGGCGGCAAGATCACGCCGGAAGCCGTGCACGCACATTTCGAGGCGGAACCCGGCGGCACGCGCCGTCCGCCGATCAAGGGGCTTTCCATCGCACAGGGAACGGAATTCGGCCTTGCCTATTCCCCGCAGGAAATCGCGGCGCTGTCGGCCGCGATCCGTCCGCACGGGCTGAAGCTGCACATGGATGGCGCCCGGTTCTCGAATGCCCTGATCGCGCAGGGCTGTTCGCCCGCGGAAATGACCTGGAAATCGGGTGTCGATGTCCTCTCGCTCGGCGGCACCAAGAACGGCTGCCTGATGGCGGAGGCGGTGATCTTCTTTGACCGGACACTGGCGGAGGATTTTCGTTTTCGCCGCAAGCGCGGCGGCCAGACCCTCTCGAAGCAGCGGCTGATCGCGGCACAATTCGAAGCCTTCCTCGATCAGGATCATTGGCGCGAACTGGCGAGCCACGCCAATGCGATGGCCAGGCGCCTCGCGGATGGCCTCACCGGCATTCCCGGTATCCGGCTCGGTTGGGCGCAGCAGATCAACGAGGTCTTCCCCATCATGCCGCGCGCGATGTGGGGATATCTCACCGCGCAAGGCGTGAAGTGCTACGATTGGTCGGAAACCTCGCTCGCACCGGAAAACGCCGTGGCGCCCGATGAGGTGATCTTGCGCTTCGTGACCTCCTTCGAAACCCATGCCGACGAAATCGACGGTGTGGTTGCACGTGCCCGCGATTTCGCGAAAGGCTGAAATCAAGCATATTTGACCATGGATTCGCCGCAAAACCCAGGCAATCGGGTCGGCATTCATGTTCTGTTAGGCATGGAGGCAGCCAGAATGGCGCACTGCAATAAGGGCTGGAGATCGGAATGAGCGTGACGATTCGCCTTCGTTCAACTGCGCTGGCACTCGCGGGGGGCACGTGCCTGCTCGCGATCCTCGTCGCGCCGGGTTCGGCGCAGTTCTACCCGCGCCCCTATTTCGGCGTTTACCCCGATGCTGACGAGATCATCATCCCCCGCCGTCCCGCCGGTCTGCCGATCCGCGCGATCTTCGCGGAACTGGAAGAACGCGGCTACCGGCCCCAGAGCGTGGTCGCCCGGCGTGGCGATGTCGTGATCATCAATGCGCTCGATCCACGCCGCCAGCCGGTCCGCCTGGTCGTCGACGCCTTCGATGCCGAAATTCTCGAACGCTTCGCGCGCGATGTCGCGACGAGCGTGCCTCCGCCCGGCACGCCGGGCCTGCCGCCGCAGGCGGGCAATCCCGCCCCGCGCAAGATCGAGACCGAGAGAGCCAAGCGCGAAGCGGAAAAATTCGCCGAGGTTCCACCTCCGCCACGCCGCGCCGCGGAGCCTTCCGAAGCGCCGCGCACCGCGCCGGTCGCCCCTGCTCGCCCGTCCTCCGAATGGCTGCCGCCGGATCTGGCGCAGCCAAAGCCCTGAAAAACTGGCGGCAACGAAAAAAGGGGCATCGCGTGATGCCCCTTCCCTGATGCGATACGTATCGTTTCCGGGTCTCGAATCCGGAGGGTGCGTTACGCCGCGATCTGCTTGATCTTTTTCGACACAGACTTCTCGCCGATCGGGATCGCCCGCGGCTTCTTGGCCTCGGGCACCTCGCGGAGCAGCTCGATATGGAGCAGGCCGTTCTCGAGCCGAGCATTCGTCACACTGACGTAATCGGCAAGCTGGAAGCGGCGTTCGAACTGGCGAGCCGCGATACCGCGAAACAGGAAGGCGCTGCCCTCATTGGCCGCCTCGGGCTTCTTCTCGCCGCGCACGACGAGCAGATTCTCCTCGGACTCGATGGAGAGATCCTCTTCCGCAAACCCTGCGACGGCCAGCGAGATGCGATAGCCGTTCTCGGAAACCTTCTCGATATTGTAGGGCGGATAGCTCTGCTGGGGCGCGGGTTCGCCACCAAGCTGATCCATCAGCGAGAAGAGCCGGTCAAAGCCGACAGTCGAGCGATAGAGGGGGGAAAGGTCAAAATTGCGCATGGCATATCCTCCTTGAGCGACATGCAGAAGATCCGCCACCTGGGGCCGGATCAGGTTCTATGCAGCCATCTGGCCTGCACGAGAAATCAGGTGGGAAGCCCTTTCGCGCTTTTCAAGGGGGCTTCCTGAAGGCAAATTGACATTCGGGATTGAAGACGGATCGCACCCGATTTCCGTGAATGCGTGATGAACACCGCGCCGCGATCCGGTTCAGTCTCGGGGCGCTAGGAATACACCGTCCGGCCATTTTCGCCGGCGGGGTAAAGCAATGTCCATCGATATCGGCAATACGGATAGAGCAGGCCGCGGGAACCGCGCGCAGGCCGGGTTTTCCATCAGCCCCGCCTTGCGCATGCTCATGCTCGTCGTCGCGCTGGCCCCGCTCGCGCTCATCGGCATCACGCTCGCCCTCGCGCATCGCACGGAAAACGAAAGCCGCGTCACCGCCCTTCCCAAAGGCCCGCCAACGCTGGACAGCGCCGAGATCACGCGCAAGGCCGCCGGCTTCCAGCAACGCGGCGCCAGCCTCGTCGGCGAGCTGTGTTCGCGCGAAGGCATTCCCGTGCGCGTGGTTCTGGATGCGCAAAGCCGCAAGCTGATCGGCCTGCACGTGCTCGATCGCGATCTGCCGGGATGCCTGCCCGCCAAGGCGCCCGGCTTGCAAGGCAGCGCGACACCTGCAAACTAGGGCTCCGCGTATCCGGAGGCTTATATGCTCGATTCGCTTGCGCCCAGGCCCGAGGGCGCGATCCTGCCCGACGGGATGATCGCCGCTCGCCTCGAAACGGCTGATGGCGTGTCGATCCGCGCGGCGTTTCTGGCGCCCTCCGAAGGTTCGGCCAAGGGCACCGTGATCTTCATCCAGGGCCGTGGAGAGTTCATCGAGAAATACGGCGAGATCTACGCCGAACTCCACCGACGCGGCTTCGGTGTGGTGACGTTCGATCTGCGCGGGCAAGGCGGTTCGGCGCGCCAGCTCGGCAATCCGCGCAAGGGGCATGTCGAGGATTTCGAGGATTACCTGATCGACCTTGCCGCCGTTATCGAAGCCACGCGCCAGCGCGCCCTGCCCGAGCCCTTCGGCCTGCTCGCGCATTCCACCGGCGGCGCGGTTGGCCTTCTCGCGCTGGAGCGGGGCGATTTCCCTTTCCGCCGCGCCGTGTTCTCCTCCCCGCTCGTCGGGTTGCCCGGCCTTGCCGGCAGCACCGGCGCGCGTCTGCTTGCGCGGGTTCTCGCCTCACTTGGCTTGTCGGGCCTGTTCGTCCCAGGCGGCGGCAGGCGCTCGATTCTGGAAAAACCTTTCGAGGAGAACCCGCTCACCCATGACGCCCATCGATTCGCGCTTGCCGGCGCATGGCTGAAGACAGAACCCGCTCTCGGCGTCGGCGACCCGACAATCGGCTGGGTCGACGCCGCCTTCGAAGCGATGAACCGCTTCGCTGATCCCGATTTCGGTGCGCGGAACGAAACACCGCTCCTGATTCTGACGGCAGGCGATGACACGGTGGTGGACAAGAATGCCGCCGCGGCGCTGGCAAGCCGGATGCGCGCGGCAAGCGCGATCGAGCTTCGCGGTGCGCACCATGAGATCATGATCGAAACAAACCAGATCCTTGAGCAGTTCTGGTCGGCCTTCGATGCCTTCATGCTTCTGCCGCGACCACAAGCGGAGGAAACGGCGCGGGAAGCGCCGTCTCCGTAGCGTTTTTGATTCTCAGCCGTTGAGCTTCTCGAGTGCAGCCCGGTGCAGTTCCGGCGTCGCAGCCGCGAGGATCTGCCCGCCATGCTTGGCGGTGCCGCCCTTCCAATCGGTGACGATGCCGCCCGCTCCCTCGATGATCGGGATCAACGCCACGATATCATAGGGCTTGAGCCCGCTTTCGATCACGAGATCGACCTGCCCCGAGGCGAGCATGGCGTAAGCGTAACAATCCGCGCCATAGCGCGTGAGACGCACCTCGTTCTGGACCCGGAGATAGGCCTCCTCCTCCGCACCACGGAAAAGGCGCGGATCGGTGGTCATGAGATGCGCAACGCCAAGATCAAGGCAAGAGCGCGTGTGCAGGGGGCGCGCTCCGCGTGGTCCCTTCACCTGGGAATGCCCGCCATCGCCGATGAAGGTCTCGCCCGTATAGGGCTGATGCATCAGCCCCATCACCGGGTTTCCGCCGCGCATCAGCCCGATCAATGTTCCCCATACCGGCAGCCCGCAGATGAAAGCGCGCGTCCCGTCAATCGGATCGATGACCCAGAGATATTCGGCATCGGGATTTTCCGCGTCGAATTCCTCGCCGAGAATTCCATGCGTCGGAAAGTTCTGACGGATATGCCGGCGAATCACGGTCTCCGCCGCGCGATCCGCCTCCGTTACGGGATCAAAGCCGCCATTTCCCTTGTCGGTCACGCCGAGCTGCGTGCGAAAGAACGGCAGGATGGCCTCTCCGGAAAGCTGGGCGAGTTTTTCCATGAAGGCAGATAATTCAACCGGTCGCATGAATCCTCGGATTGTTTGCAGCGCGCTGGCGGGGAGAAATGGTTGCCATGACTTTGCGCTTCAAGCCAAGCGGCACCCGTAGGTCTTCCCTGGAAACCGTGAAACAACCTCAAAAAAACGTTCTGTAAGCCATAAAATAAGGAAGGATGGGGTCGACCCAAAAAAAACAGCCTGTCGCGAACGACAGGCCTTGTTTTTTGTGCGCCGCAATATATATAGGTCGCTGTCACGACGGTTCGCCCTCGTGACATGCCCTCCTTGGGCGTTTCCTCCCTAGACTTTACAGGCCGCTTCGTGCGGCCTTTTTTTTGCCCGCAATCCGGGATGGACCCCGATTGTGGGTTTTGCCCGGCGCGCTACCCTGCTTCTGCGACTGGGTTAGTCATGCCTGACGCCCTTATTCAGCAGCCTTCTGTGAAAATTGCAAGGGCGAATTGCGAATTTCGAATGCCTCGAAGGCATAAAGTTTTCCCAGCAATGCGATGAGCGCATCGGAAAGCGCGGCAAAACCGGCATGGGGTGTGAGGCTTGTCTCATCCATGTAGAGTGCGCGGTTGATCTCGATCTGAAGCGCGTGCCAGCCCAACATCGGGCGCCCGTAATGCTCGGTGATGTAGCCTCCGGCATAGGGCTGGTTCCTCTCCACGCGGAAGCCGAGTTGACGCGCCAGACGCTCCGCCTCGTCGACAAGCGGTTGCGCGCAGCTTGCGCCGAACCGATCTCCAAGAACAATATCCGGCATGGGCCTGGTCGGGCGTGGAAAGGATTGCGACGGCATGGAATGGACGTCGACAAGCACAACCCGGCCATGCTGCGCGTGGCGGGCCGCGAGTTCGCGATGAAGTCGCATGTGGTAGGGGATGTAGATGTGCTCGATTCGCCCCAGCGCCTCCTCCAGCGAGATCTTGCCGGCATAGATCTCGATCTGGTCACCGATAACGCGCGGCACGGTGCCGAGCCCGCCGGCGACACGCAGCGAGCGCGTATTCGCGTCCACCGGAAGTGGCCCCGCGATCAGCCTCGGATCGAGTTCGAAAGGCTCGC
This sequence comes from Pseudomonadota bacterium, assembly GCA_020161575.1. Classification (GTDB taxonomy): domain Bacteria; phylum Pseudomonadota; class Alphaproteobacteria; order Rhizobiales; family Beijerinckiaceae; genus Rhabdaerophilum. Next base: position 86,305 of record JAIUNR010000001.1, on the reverse strand, counting down.
GGTTGAGATCGAGGAAACTCCGCGGGAACAGCGCCCGCATCAGCGGAATACCGAGCGCTTCCGGCGCTGGCGCGAGGAGATCATCCACAAAGAGATCGGAAGCGCGCCGCAGGGTGGCGAGCGGAAGCTGGCTGCGCGCGAGAAAGGCGGATGGAAAGAAATCGCCCGAATGGGGAGAGTTGAGAAAGAACGGGGTCTGCCGGCACTCGACGCCATCGATTGCGAAGATCCCCTCGGCGGGAAGGTCAGGCGTGGCCGAAGCCGTCATGTGCTCTCTTCCCTTCTTTGCCACCACTTCGTCGTGCCCGCTTCTGTTTGGCGTCCTTCGTCGCGGGGGTCCAGCCCTCGCGACCTGCCACAATCCTTATACACCTCATCTTTACCATAATTGCCTAACCCTCGTTGCGAAACCGGCGGCATCGACCGATGAGAGCATCATGACCAAAATTCTCCTCGCTGAAGACGATAACGACATGCGCCGCTTTCTGGTGCGCGCGCTCCAGAATGCCGGCTACGATGTCGCCTCCTTCGACAACGGGCGCTCCGCCTATCACCGCCTGCGTGAAGAACCGTTCGAATTGCTTCTGACGGATATCGTGATGCCGGAAATGGATGGAATCGAGCTGGCACGTCGCGCCACAGAGCTTGATCCTGACATCAAGGTGATGTTCATCACGGGCTTCGCCGCGGTGGCGCTCAACCCGGAATCGAACGCGCCGAAGGATGCGCGGGTTCTCTCCAAGCCCTTCCACCTCAAGGACCTCGTCAACGAGGTCAAGCGGATGCTCGCGGCCTGACCGCAGGACTCCGAAAAAAGCGACCCGCTTTCAGGAAAAGGACTTGCCCTTTTCCCGGAGGCTGACTATACGGTCGCTTCCGTTTTACGAGGTCGGCAACGGCTTCGGCGGGCGCGTAGCTCAGCGGGAGAGCACTACATTGACACTGTAGGGGTCACTGGTTCAATCCCAGTCGTGCCCACCATTTTCCCCGGATTGGAGCCCGAAAGGCTCAGGTTCGGATTTATCACGGGTTCCGCCCCGGTTGGAGTTGAGACGATGAAGATCAGGAATTCGCTGAAAGCGCTCATGAAGCGCCATCGCGACAATCAGATGGTCCGCCGCCGCGGTCGCGTCTACATCATCAACAAGACGCAGAAGCGCTACAAAGCCCGCCAGGGCTGAGCCTTCGTCCAACGTCAGATCAAGGCGCCCTCTGCGGCGCCTTTTTGCGTTTGATTCTCACGCATTTGCGTCTTGACGCCGATGCGTCCCGGCGTACCCTCGCTGGCATGAAACCGATCCTCGCCGCCGTCATCGCCCTGCTGGCGACCCTGCCCCCCACCGGGCCGGCTGTGAGTCAGTCCGTCGCTCCGCCTGCCGCGAGCGAGGCGCAGAAAAAGGCCGCTTCCCGGCTCGACAAGCTCTTCGAGCGCTTGAAGGAGGCAGAGAGCCTCGCCGCCACCCAGCCTATCACGCAGGAGATCGAGCGCGCCTTCGAGAAATCTGGCAGCGCGACCGCGGATCTGCTCTACGAGCGCGCCAGGAACGCGATGAACACCAAGGATTTCGATCTCGCGCTCGACCTTTTCGACTACCTCGTGATGCTTAAACCGGATTGGGCGGAACCCTACCATCGGCGCGCGATCATCCATTTCATCCGCAAGGATGAGGATGCCGCCCTACGCGACGTGCGCGAGACCCTCCTGCGCGAGCCGCGCCATTATCATGCACTGGCGGGCCTTGGCGGCATACTGCGCGGCCTTGGCGACAAGAAAGGCGCCTATCGGGCCTTTTCGAAAGTGCTCGAAATTCATCCGCATTTCGCGGATCTGAAGGAAGCGGTCGAGAAAATGCGCCCCGAGATCGAGGGACAGCCGATCTGACGGCGCCTAGCCGGCGCCCACGAAGGCGATGCGGAGCATGTTCGTCGCGCCCGGCGTTCCGAAGGGCACGCCGGCCACGAGAATCACGCGCTGGCCGGGATTGGCGAATTCCTGCTCGCGCGCCACGCGCGCGCCAAGGCGCGCCATGTCGTCCACATCCCTGGGGTCTTCCCCGACCACCGCGTGACATCCCCAGACAAGCGCGAGCCGCCGCGCGGTCTGGGCGGAAGTCGTGAGCGTGAGGATCGGCGGATAGGGCCGCTCACGCGCGATCCGCAGGGCCGTGGCGCCGCTGGCGGTCCATGCGACGATGGCACGCAGATCGAGCGTCTCGGCAACCGAACGCGCGGCGGAGGCGATGGCATCGGCGCCCGTCGCCTCGGGAGGTGAGCGCTGCCCGGCGAGCAGGAGCGTATAATTCGGATCGGTTTCGACCGCTTCCGCGATGCGGTTCATGGTCTCCACCGCCTCGATCGGGAACTTGCCAGCCGCGCTTTCGGCGGAGAGCATCACGGCATCCGCGCCCTCGAACACGGCCGTCGCGACGTCGGAAACCTCGGCGCGCGTCGGCGTCGGGCTGAGGATCATTGATTCGAGCATCTGGGTCGCGATCACGACAGGCTTGCCGAGCTTGCGCGCCATGCGCGTGATGCGCTTCTGGAGGCCAGGAACCACTTCCAGCGGCATCTCGACGCCGAGATCGCCGCGCGCCACCATCAGCGCGTCGGAAAGCTCCATGATCTCTTCCAGCCGCTCGATGGCCTGCGGCTTTTCGAGCTTGGACATGACCAGGGCACGCCCGCGCGCGATCTTGCGCACTTCGGCGACATCCTCCGGGCGCTGCACGAAGGAAAGCGCAATCCAATCGACACCCGCCTCGAGCGCGGCGACGAGATCCGAGCGATCCTTGTCCGTGAGGGCGGAACTGGGCAACAGCGTATCGGGCAGCGAAACGCCCTTCTTGTTCGAAATGGCGCCGCCGACCTCGACACGGATCACAGCGCGCGTGCCATCCGCCTCCACAACACGGAACATCAGCTTGCCGTCATCGATCAGCACGCGGTGTCCCGGCTGGAGCGCCGCGAGAATTTCGGGATGCGGCAAGTGCACCCGCTGCGAATCGCCGGGCGTCGGATCGGAATCGAGCGTGAATTGCTGCCCGTTTTCGAGCATGACGGGCGGCGCGGCGAAAACTCCGACCCGCAGTTTGGGCCCCTGCAAATCGGCCAGAATACCGATGGGGCGCCCCAGCTCCGTCTCGATGCGCCGGATCTGCGCCACACGTGTATTGAGCAATTCATGGCTCGAATGGCTCATATTGATGCGAAAGACATCCGCGCCGGCCTCGAACAGCCGCCGGACAACCGCATCCGCCTCCGAGGCGGGGCCGAGGGTTGCAATGAGCTTCGTCCGTCTATTCCGGCGCATGTTCTTTTTCCGATCCTGATTCGGGAATCATCATGCGACGCATCGCCAGGATAGGAAAGCGCTTATCGACCCGTGACGAGCCCGCCATCGCCCAGCTCGACCGTCCAATCCGCCTGCTGGCCGGTATCGATTTCGATGAAGCCGGAACGATCGAAGCCGCGGGCGTAGCAATCAAGCGGGCCACGAATCGAGAACTCGATATCGCGCGTGCACAGCACGTTCGGCCCGCTCCAATCGCCCCCGCGATCGTAATCGACCGCATGGACGTAGAAATAGCGCGAGGACAGACGCCCCCGGATGATGGTCTCGCAGCGATTGGGCTTGAGGTTGAACCAGCCTTCCGTCACCCAGACAGGCCCGTCGAGATAGCCGATGGCAAGCCCGACACGGCCCGTGGTCGCGTTGCATACGCGCAGATCCGCCCGCGCCTGCGAGGGTGCCAGCACCCCGAGGGCGAGGCACGCCAGCGCGGCCAGAACCGTCCGGCGTCCCAAGACTGCATGATGCGCGTTCCTGTGCATGGCTTTCTATCGCCCCGAGGTGGCCGGAGGTCAATCGCGGAAGGTCAACCGTCGATCAGGATGACGCGGATATCATTCGCGTTGGTCAGTGTCGGTCCGGTGACGAGAAGGTCGCCGCAAAGCGAAAAAAAGCCGGTCGAATCATGACGCTCAAGAAAGCGCGACGCCACGGCGCCTTTCGCCTCCGCCCGCGCGAGGGTTCCGGGATCGACGATCGCGCCGGCGGGATCATCAGGATTACCGGCGCCGCCATCGGTTCCATCGGTATCCCCCGCCAGCGCGACGATGTGCGCCGCCCCTTTCAGCGCCAATGCGAGCGCAAGCGCGTATTCCTGATTGGGCCCACCTCTGCCCCTGTCCTCGCCGGCAGGCGCCTCCCCTAGCGTGACGGTCAGCTCACCGCCCGAAATCAGCGCAATACGCCGCCCCGAACGCGCCTCGGCAAGCGCCAGGGTCGCATGGTGCGCCGCGACCTCGCGCGCTTCGCCCTGAATATCGGCGCCCAGATCAACAACATGATAGCCAAGCCGCGTTGCTTCGACGACGGCACCGGCAAAGCCATCCGCCGGGCCGGCGGCGATCATCGCGCGCGTGCCGGCAAAGGCGGCATCCCCGGGCTTGAGCGTTTCATTCTCGGGGTTGGACAGGGCCGAGCGAATGGATTCGGCGGGGAATATCGCATAACGGCTGAGAATCGCGCGCGCCTCGGCAAGTGTGGTGGGGTCCGGCACGCTGGGGCCAGAGCCGATCGCGGCCAATTCATCGCGCGGGACATCCGAGAGGGCAATCGTGATCAGCCGCGCAGGCGCGACCTTCTGCGCGAGGCGCCCACCCTTGATCCGGCTCAGATGACGGCGCACCGTATTGATCTCTCCGATACTCGCGCCCGAAGCGAGAAGCGCGCGGGTCAGTGCCTGCTTCTCGGCCAGCGTCACGCCATCCACCGGCGCAGCGAGGCATGCCGAGGCACCGCCGGAAAGCAGGAAAAGCACGAGATCGCCGCGTTGCGCTTCCTCGGCGAGGGCGAGCATTTCCAGCGCACCGGCGATACTTCCCTCATCGGGCACCGGATGACCGGCCTCCCGCATCGTGATTCGCTCGAGGGCGACGCCGTAGCCATGGCGCGCGACCGCCAACCCGGAGAGCCGCTCGGGCGGCATGCCGAGGCCGAGATAATGCCGCTCGGCCACCTGGGCCATCGACCCCGCCGCCTTGCCCGCCGCCAGAATGATGATCCGCCCGTCATGACGCGGCACGGGCGGCAAACGTTCGGGCATGAAATGGCGCGGATGCACCGAAGCCACCGCCGCATCGAAAACGGCACGGCAATCGTGCCGCAGGGTCTCTATCCGGGAATCATCTTTTCGCATGCACAAGAGCTAACCCAGCATCGAGCTTATAGCGAGGGCTTCGCCCACAACGCCCTTGACCCGCCCGCCATGTTGCGAGAAGCGAGAGGAGGAAACACACCGGCATATCCGCCGATGCATGGGAGCTTGTGATGGACGACATCAACCCCTCGACCGCCGGCCAGCTCAAGGCGCTGATCGAGCGTGTCGAGCGCCTCGAGGAAGAGAAGAAGCAGATCGCGGACGATATCAAGGATGTCTACGCGGAAGCCAAGGCGAACGGATTCGACACCAAGATCCTGCGCAAGATCGTGTCGTTGCGGCGGCAGGATGCCAATGAACGCCGCGAGCAGGAGGAACTGCTCGATACCTATCTGCGCGCGCTCGGCATGCAGTAAGCTTATTCGCCACTCTTCGTGAAGCTCGCCCCGAGCGGGCGGACGAAACCGCCGCTGAACCCACCGGGGACAGCGGCTTTTTCTTGCGTAAGCTTCATCGCAACGACACCGCTGCGGATCTCACGCGCCACCGGCGGTTCAGCCACGGCCTGCACCTGCGCCGGGCGCGCCACGACGGCCGGGCGTGCCGTCACAACATTTTCGGCCTGAACCTGCACGGCTTTCGGGCGCGGTGACGGAGTCGACGCGACTGCGGCGGCGGCGGCCACGGCAGGCGCGGGCAAGGCTGTTGTGGCGGCAGCAGCGCGTGGCGGCGCACCAGGCCTGGCCGGCGGCAGGGGGGCTGCAATCGCCGCATAGGCTTGCACCATCGCGACCGCAGGCGCCACCGGCTCCGGTTTTGCCATGAACGAGGGAAGGGCAGACGCGGCCACCGCATTCACCGACGCCTCCAGCGTCGGGCGCAAGGGCGGCAACGGCGCCGCGACAGGCTTCGGCGGCTCGGCCGCTGCGGGGATCGCGGGCGAGACCGGCTCGGCTGATGGCAAGGCTGCGATTTGAACGGGGCGGCTCGGTGGTACGGGCGCTCCCGGCGCCGGCACCAGCGCCACCTGTTGTGCAGCGGGCGGCTCCGGCGCCGTCATCTGCGGCGGGAAGGCGCTCAGCCCCTGCGGGCGAATAGGCGGCAGCGGATCCGTCGCCGCGATCAGCTTATCGAGCTGCGCGCCGCGCGGGCGGATCGGCGGAACCGGCAGGGCCGCGATCTGGAGCGGTGGCGGTTCAACCTTCTCGGAAACCACGGCACGGGCAACAGCCGGCGGCGCGACGGGCTTCGCCGGCTCCGGCTCGGCCATCGCCAGCACCGGCCCACGCGGCGGCGGGGAAACAGGCGCTGCGGTCCGGTTCTGGGCGGCCAACAGCTTCCAGGGCGAGCCGCCATCGTCGAAACTCTGCGGCGCGGCCGAAGCGACCTCGACGGGCTGACGTCCGTTGCGTCCGCGCGCGACCTGCCGGCCACCACGCGGTTGGATCTCTCCGGCGTCTTCATCCGTCTCGGAGCCGAAAAGCAATGCCCAGAGGCTCTTGCCGCGGTTCGTGGTCACCGTCTCGTAATCAAGCGCCGAACCGCCCCGTGCCTGCACTTCCGCGAGGGCAACCTGATAATTGGCGAGGGGAATACCGTCGGCCGGCAGATGCACCGTCTTTCCATCGGGAAAGAGGCGCTCAAGCTGCTCGCGCGGCATCCGCGGCCAGGAGCGGACGGAACCGACATCGAGATGGACAAAGGGCGAGCCGGCGGAGGGATAATAACCAACGCCGCCGGCCTGGAGGCGCATTCCGATCTCGCGGGCCTTGCCCATCGAGACACCGGGAATGTGGATATCCATGGCGTTGCCGCGCATGTGCTGGCTTTCCTTCGCCACCGCGCGGGAGCGCCGGCGCAACATGGCATTGGTGCCAGGCGAACGATAGGCAGACATGATCTTGATCGGCTCATCGGCGCCCACCTCGCGGTAGACATGCCAGATCACATCGAAAAGCTGGGGCGCCATGCTGGTGGGTTCATCAACCCGCCAATCGCGCAGGAACCAGTTGAGCTTTTCCAGTGCTGCGGAATCAAACGAACCGTTCCGCTTGTAGGTGATCGAGAGGGACTCGCCGGTATGCGAATGCACCATCGAGAGCGATCGGGTCTCGCCATTCGCGTTGGCATCCTGGGTTGCGGTGGAAAGCGTCAGCCCGAAGAGCCCGGCAAGCGCGAAAACAGCGCCTTTCGGGAAAGGCGAGATTTCCCGAGCCATTGCCGCAAGAGGCGAAAAGGATGTCACGATCCGCAAACAGCCCCCCTTGAGCCGCGCCGACGATTGTTTTCCTTGCGCAACGATCATGGCCAAATCAAGCCGATATCGTTGCAATACAGGGGGAATCATACCCGAACAGCCTTCTGCCGCTATGATTTCGATCAGAACCGCAAGGCCGAGGCAAGCCGCCCGTCATGCCCGTAAAAATCGCGCCGCTGCATGATCTCGCCGGCTTCGTTCGCCGAGATCGTGAAATAGGCAAGATGCACGGGGATCTTGCGCGACAGTTTGAGCATACGCTCGCCGCGGCCCACCATCGCACGCAATTGCTGCTCGCTTAGTCCGAGATCCGCCTGAAGCAACTTCTCCGCGAAAGCGAAGGGCTTGTCGACACGCACGCAGCCATGGCTGAAGGCGCGCTGCTCGGCCGAGAACAGGTTCCGCGTCGGCGTATCGTGGAGATAGACCGAATGCTGGTTGGGGAAGATGAATTTCACATTTCCAAGCGCGTTCCGCTCGCCCGGCGGCTGGCGGATGGAGATGGAATTGCCGCGCCGGATCACCTCGTAGCCGCGCCGGGCCGCATATTCGGGGTCCTTGGCGAGATTGGGCAGGAACTCCTTCTTCAGGATCGAAGGTGGCACATGCCAGGAGGGATTGACGATGAGATGCTCGATCTCGTCAGAAAAAACCGGGGTCTGCGTCTGCGGCTTGCCGACAATGACGCGCGTCTCGTGAATGCTGGCATTCTTCGAGACAAGATTGAGCCGGTATTCCGCGATATTGACGAAAACATGCGTTTCGCCAAGGTCGGCGGGAAGCCAGCGCCAACGCTCCATATTGACGAGAAGAGCGGAGAGCAGCGCCTGTTTGTCGGGCTTGCGATCCGCCTCTGTGAGCGGCGAGCGCGGATTTTGCAGCGCCGCGCGCGTCTTCGGCGTGATACGCGCATTTGGGGTGAGATCATTCGCGCGCTGGAAGCGGATCACCGCCTCGCGAGTCTCGGCGTCATAGATATTGCTGCCGGTGGAGGCGAGGGCGAGGCGCTGGCGCAAATGCGGCACGCGCGGATCGGGTTTATCGAAGGCGAGCGGCGCGCCCTCAAGCCAGTGCGCCGGCAGAATGCCGCTCGGGTGCGGCGCCCCTTCAACCCCGGCAACGGCACCGGCGAGAACCGGCGCTGCCATTTCCTCGCGCAGCTTCGCGAGCGCCTTGCGCAGGGCGCGGTAGCCGGCATGAGGGGGCTGATACATTTCCAGCACCGCCCCGAGCTTCGCCGGTTCAGCGACGGAAACCCGTTCGAGTACTTCGCGCGGTGAGGGAATCGCGAGTTGCGGCGTCAGCAGCGCCGAGACGCGCGCGGGCTCGATGCGCCCGCCCCGCGCATCATGCGCGTAAAGGAAGGCGGCCAGCGAGAAGCCGATATCGGTCTCGGCCTGTTTTTCCGTCGGAACACTGCCGTCGCGAGATGTCGCCAACACCGAGAGGAGACGGGCAGGATCGAGCCCGTCGCGATCCGCATGGGACAACGCGGTTTTCAGAGCCTCCGCGCGTGCGGAGAGGCGCGCCCCCTCGATCCCGGCCTCGATCCACAGAGCCCGCCCACCGCGTGCGAGATAGGTCTCCACGATCGCGTCGATCTGACCTTGCGTGAGGCGGAACTTCTGCTTCGCCGGTTCGAGAAGCGCGCGCAGCTTTTCCTCCTCCAGCCCGAGCGCGACCGGCTGGATCTCGACCTTGCGCGGCAGATCGAAGGACACAACCACTTCAGGCGGAAGTGGAATGTCGAAAGCAAGCGCCGCCGGAGCGGATACGGAACTCGTCGTGCTCTCGAGGCGCCGGGCTTCGTCCGCGAGCGCCTGCCTGACGGTGTCGCTGAGATCCTCGGGCAAGGGGAGAACCACGGGCGCGGTATTCGCCTTGAGGCTATCCTCGATTAGCGCGCCGATCTCCTCAGGCAGCGGAATATTCGGGGTGTTTTCCTCAGCCCGGCCCGGACCGGCCAAGGCAGCGAAAGCAACGATGCCCGCAAGCAGACGCCCTGTGAGGGCCTGCGAACGATGCCGTTTTCCAAGTTCCGCCTTGCCGTTGCATCCGATCATCGAGCGATCACCCTCGTATCTACGAATCGTGGTTGAACGAAACAGCCGCGCCGTCAAGTGCGCCAGCGCACCCTTCGCAACGAAAACGCCTTCTTATGCGACGCGCGGCTCGTCGGCGCTCTCCAAATCGCCATCCTCGGTTTCAATTCCGAGGTCCTTCAACTTGCGGTAAAGAGTCGAGCGGCCAATTCCAAGCTTGCGCGCCACCTTGGACATCTGCCCGCGATAGTGCTCGAGCGCGAAGCGGATCGTGTCCCCCTCAACCTGATCAAGCGAGCGGACATCGCCGGTCTGGTCGAGCAGGGTGAGCGCGCTCGGATCGCGGATCTCGACACGAACGATCTCGCGCTCCTGGCGTTCCTGCGGCAGCACGCTCGCGATCGGCGGGATGCGGACATCGAAGCCTTCCACCGCCTGCGCGACCTGCGGGAAATCCGCGAGGGTAAGTTCGTCTCCCTCGCACAGGATCACGGCGCGGAACATCGCGTTCTCGAGCTGACGCACGTTGCCGGGCCAGTTGAAACGGGTGATGAGCGCCATCGCCTCGGCGGAAATACCGCGGATATTGCGCCCTTCCTCTGCGGAGATGCGGGCAAGAAACCGCCGGGCCAGAGCCGGGATATCCTCGCGCCGGTTGCGCAAGGGCGGTATCGTGATCGGGAAGACATTGAGGCGGTAATAGAGATCCTCACGGAAACGCCCCTGCCGCACGGCTTCGATGAGATCGCGGTTGGTGGCGGAGATCAGGCGGATATCGACCTTGACCGTCTTGCGCCCGCCGACGGGATCGACCTCGCCTTCCTGGATCGCGCGCAGCAGTTTAACCTGCGCATCGAGGGGCAATTCGCTGACCTCATCGAGGAAAAGCGTGCCGCCATTGGCTTCCACGAACTTGCCGGCATGCTTTTCTGTCGCGCCGGTAAACGCACCCTTCTCGTGGCCGAACAGGATGCTCTCGACGAGATTGGCGGGAATCGCGCCGCAATTCACCGTGACGAAGGGCTTGCCCTTGCGTTCGCTCGCCCCCTGGAGCGCCCGCGCGAAAACCTCCTTGCCGACACCGGATTCCCCTTCAAGCAGGACCGGGATGCCGGATTTCGCGGCTCTTTCACCCAGCCGCACAGCACGGAGCATATCGGGCGCGGCGGAGGCGAGATCGGAAAAGCCCATCGCGCCAGAACCGCGCTTCGACAGGCGGCGGACCTCGCCCTCAAGCGCATCTACGCGCAAGGCGTTCTTGATCGAGACCGAAAGACGCTCGGCCCCCACCGGCTTGACGACAAAATCCGTCGCGCCGGCGCGCATGGCGCTGATCACTGTCTCAATCGAACCATGTGCGGTCTGGACGATGACGGCCGGACGATCCTCGCGCCCAGCGAGCCGTTCCAGCACGGCCATGCCATCAAGATCGGGCATGACAAGATCGAGCACCATCGCGCCAATGGGCGGCCTGCCCTTGTCATTAAGACGATCAAGCGCCTGCGCTCCGCTCTCCACCGCTTCCGGCTCGTAACCAAAGCGGCGAACCATCTCGGTCAGGAGGCGACGCTGGACGGGATCGTCATCAACAACAAGAATATTGGCGCTCATCCGCACACTTTTCGTTTCGAGCCGGAGAACGATTCGCGCTCCGGTTGTTTCGTTTCGGCGCAGTGTCGCGGATCGGCGTAAACAGGTTGTAAATCCTAATCTCGAGCCGGAAAAAATAGCGGATCGCCGGAAGCGGTTGCATCACCGCGTCGCTTTCGCCAAACATGCGCCGCATCGCCTTGCCAGCTTCAAGCGCGGTGATTCGCCCATGCGGGCACGAAGGAAGGTTTGAGATGAATTTTTCGCCTGAAATGCCGGTATCGTCTTTCCGTTGCTCACCCTTCCGTGCTGCCGCCAACGAGAGCGCCGCCTCGAAGGAAGATCTCGGCCAGCTGCCGGAATGGCGGCTCGATCACCTTTATCCGGGCATGGATTCGCGCGAATTCGCCGATGCGCTGAGCGCGATGGACAAGGAGGCGAAGGATTTCGCCGCTGCCTGCAAGGGCAAGCTCGCAGCGATCGCGGCGGCTGCGGATGGCGCACAAAGGCTTTTCGATATCCTCAAGACCTATGAGGCCATCGAGGACAGGATCGGGCGGATCATCTCCTATGCCGGGCTGATCTATTCCACGGACACGACCAACCCTGCCCATGGCAAGTTCTATGGCGACACGCAGGAGAAGGTGACGAATGCGAGCACCGAGTTGCTCTTCTTCGCGCTTGAACTCAACCGGATCGACGATGCGCTGCTCGACAGGCTGATGCAACAGCCCCCACTCTCGCATTTCGCGCCATGGCTGATCGATCTTCGTCGCGAGAAACCCTATCAGCTCGATGACCGCATCGAGCAGCTCTTCCACGAAAAGGCGATGACGGGACGCTCCGCATGGAACCGCCTCTTCGACGAGACCATGGCCAGCCTCAAATTCGAGATCGACGGCGAAAGCCTCACGCTCGAACCGGCCCTGACGCTGTTTCAGGACAAGGACGAGAAGAAGCGCAAATCGGCCGCCGAGGCCGTGGTGAAAACCCTGCGCGAAAACGGCCGCCTGTTCACGCTCATCACCAACACGCTGGCAAAAGACAAGGAAATCGCCGATCGCTGGCGCGGCTTCAAGGATGTCGCGGATAGCCGGCACCTCGCCAACCGTGTCGAGGCGGAGGTTGTCGATGCGATGGTGGCGGCGGTAGAGGCCGCGCATCCGCGTATTTCCCACCGCTATTACGCGCTTAAGGCCAAATGGTTCGGCAAGCCGAAGCTCGAATTCTGGGATCGCAACGCACCGCTTCCGAAGGTTCCGCAGCGCACCATCGGCTGGGATGAAGCGCGCGATTGCGTGCTCGACGCCTATCGCGGCTTCTCCCCCAAAATGGCGGATATCGCCCGCCGTTTCTTCGACGAAGGCTGGATCGATGCCCCGACGCGCCCCGGCAAGGCGCCGGGCGCTTTCGCGCACCCGACCGTGCCGTCAGCCCATCCTTACGTGCTGGTGAACTATCTCGGCAAGCCGCGCGACGTGATGACGCTCGCGCATGAACTCGGCCACGGCGTTCATCAGGTGCTCGCCGGACCGAACGGCGCGCTGATGGCCCCGACGCCGCTGACGCTGGCGGAGACCGCCTCGGTCTTCGGCGAGATGCTGACCTTCCGCAAATTGCTGGCAGAGACGAAGGATATCGCCCAGCGCAAGGCCTTGCTGGCCGGCAAGGTCGAGGACATGATCAACACCGTCGTGCGGCAGATCGCGTTCTATTCCTTCGAGCGCCGCGTCCATACCGAACGGCGCAACGGCGAACTCACCACCGAACGCCTCAACGAGATCTGGCTCGATGTGCAGGCGAAAAGCCTCGGGCCGGCGATCCGCCTCGGCGAGGGATACGAGACCTTCTGGTCCTATATCCCACATTTCATCCATTCGCCCTTCTATGTCTACGCCTATTCCTTCGGCGATTGCCTCGTGAATTCGCTCTATGGCGTCTATCAGAAGGCTGATCCGAAATTCGTCGACAATTATTTCGCGCTGCTCGCCGCTGGCGGCACGAAGCATCATTCGGAACTGCTTGCCCCTTTCGGGCTCGATGCACGCGATCCCGGCTTCTGGCAGATCGGGCTTTCCGTCATCGACGGCATGATCACGGAACTGGAGGCGATGGAGGGGTGACAAAAGGCGCGGCCACCCCACTTCTTTCCCATGAGTGATACGAGCGATACGGAACAGAACCGCTTCACCGCCCGCGCATCACGCTATGCGCGTGTCGGCGCGAATATGGGCGGGGTCGCCGCGCGCATCGCCGGCTCGATGCTGACGGGGCGTTCGAGCGCGGGAGACCGGGCTAACGCAGCCGCCCTCACCCGTGCACTTGGCGGATTGAAAGGCCCGCTGATGAAGGTCGCGCAATTGCTTGCGACCATTCCCGAGGCGTTGCCGGCGGAATATGCCGAGGAACTGCGCCAGCTTCAGTCCGAAGCACCGCCCATGCCCTATGTCTTCGTGCGCCGCCGGATGGCCGCCGAACTCGGACCCGATTGGCTCGGTCGCTTCGCCGCTTTCGAGAAGGAACCGGCCGCCGCCGCCTCGTTGGGACAGGTCCATCGCGCCACGGCGAAAGACGGAACCAAGCTCGCCTGCAAGCTGCAATACCCGGACATGGAATCCGCGGTCGAGGCGGATCTGAAACAGCTTGGCCTGCTCTTCGCGCTGCATCGGCAGATCGACGGCGCCATCGACACAAGCGAGATTCGCGAGGAAATCGGCGCGCGTATCCGTGAGGAGCTGGATTATACGCGCGAAGCGAAACACGCCGCCCTCTATGCCGCCATGCTCGCGGACGAGGAGCTCATCCGCGTGCCACGTGTCATCCCCGCGCTCTCGACCCGGCGGCTTCTCACCATGGAATGGCTGGAGGGCGAGAAGCTTCTCGCGTTCAAGCAGGCGCCGCAGGAAATCCGCAACCGGCTTGCAACCGCCATGTTCAAGGCATGGTGGCATCCGTTCAGCCAATATGGCGTGATCCACGGCGATCCGCATCTCGGGAACTACACGGTTTTCCGTGACGCCCAGGGCGAGGCTGGCGGCATCAACCTGCTTGATTACGGGTGCATTCGTATTTTTCCGCCAAGCTTTGTCGGCGGCGTGGTCGATCTCTATCGCGGCCTGCAATCGAATGATGAAGCGCGCACGATCCACGCCTACGAGACTTGGGGGTTTCGCAACCTCTCTCGCGAGCTTGTCGAAATCCTCAATATCTGGGCGCGTTTCATCTACGGACCGCTCCTCGACGACCGCGTCCGAAGCGTCGCGGATGGGATCGCGCCCGGCCAATATGGCCGCGCGGAAGCACAACGTGTCCACAAGGCATTGAAGGAAAAAGGGCCAGTAAGGATTCCACGCGAATTCGTGTTCATGGATCGCGCCGCGATCGGGCTCGGTGGCGTTTTTCTTCACCTTGCCGCGGAACTCAACTTTTTTGCCCTTTTCAATGCTGAAATCGAGGATTTCTCGCTCGCCCGCGTCACGCAGCGTCAGGAGAAAGCGCTCCGGGATGCTGGGCTAGACGAAACGCGATAGCGCCGAAGCAAATACGCGCAAGAGCCTGGATATCGTTAGCTTCCGCCCTTCCAGCGCATGCGCAGGATCGGAAGCCCGGACATTGCGTTCTTGCCTTCACCGATGACCTCGAACCCCTCGCGCGCATAGAACCATATGGCACGGGGGTTTCCCTTGTTCACGCTCAGGAGCAACTCCCGCGGCGAAGTCTCCTTGGCCGCCTGCATAAGCAGGGCAGCAGCACCACGCCCAAGATGCGCAAGTGCGACGGCGATCTGCTCAAGCTCGCAATTCGCCAGGTTGACGATAGCGAAGCCGCAGGCCTGCCCACCATCCTCAACCGCCACCATGATGATACGTCCGTCATTCAAGGCGCAGTCCAGCTCCCCCTGGATATAGCCGCGCCGAGCCTCGAAATCGATCTCCGGCATGGATAGTGTCCAGGTCTCGATCCAGAATTGAACGAGCGTGGCAAAATCATCAGGTGTCGCCGGGCGGACGGAATAGGCCATGTTTACTCATTGCAACTTTTGGTTGAATTTCAAGGCAAAACTGTCTCTCCCTTCCCGTTTCGTCCAATCATAGCGAATTGTGGTTACGATTGTTTTCGCTTGGTTATGTGGCTCCAGCTCCGGCTCGCCTGGCATCAGCGCTCGGTAAGCTTCAGCTCGAGGCGGCGGTTGCGCGCCAGCGCTTCCGGCGCGTCGCCGAAATCGAGCGGCGCGAATTCGCCGAAGCCCGCCGCGACAAGCCGCTGGGGCGAGACTCCCTTGCCGATGAGATAGCGCACCACGGCGATCGCACGCGAGGAGGAAAGCTCCCAATTGTCCTTGAATTGACCCGCACCGGAAAGCGGACGTTTGTCGGTATGTCCATCAATCCGCGCGACCCACGGAATATCCGGCGGGATGGTGCGCTCCAGTTCGATCAGTGCTGCTGCCAGCTTGTCCAACTCGTCCTTGCCGGCACCTTCGAGTTCGGCGGCGCCGGAGGAAAAGAAAATCTCACTCTGGAAGACAAAACGATCGCCCACCACGCGGATATCCGGCCGGGCTCCGAGCACATTGCGCAGGCGGCCGAAGAAATCAGAGCGGTAGCGGTTCAGCTCCTGCACCCGCTGCGCCAACGCGACATTGAGCCGCGAGCCGAGATCGGAAATGCGCAGCTGGGCGTCTTTCTCGCGCGACTCGGAAACCGCGAGCGCGTTTTCGAGCGCCTGCAATTGCTGGCGCAGCGCGCGGATCTGCTGATTGAGCAACTCAACCTCGCGCAGGGCGCGCGAGGCGACGCTTTTCTCATCCTCGATCGTGCGGGTAAGCGCACCGATCTCGGCCTTTCCGGCATCGGTATTCGCCACCAGCGCCTGCAGCCGTTCGCGCTCGGCGCGTTCACTGGCGAGGGACGCGGACAGGGTGACAACCCGCTGCGCGATCTCGGATTTCGTCGCGGTTTCGAGCGCGAGAAGATCGGTCAATTCCAGAATACGGCGGTTAAGCTGCTGGAGCGCGTCTTCCTTGCCCGCGATTTCGCGGCTGATGAAGAACTGGCCCAGCATGAAAACCGCCAGCAGAAAGATGAAGACAAGCAGCAGCGTCGAGAGCGCGTCGACGAAGCCGGGCCAGTAATCGATGACCCTCTCGCGCGAGCGGTTGCGCCCCAGCGCCATCAGCTGTCCTTCCGTTCAGCCGGCGTTTCGCGCGCGATCTTCTCGATGAGCCTTCCAACCTCCGCCTGATGCGCGGCCTGCGCCTCCATCCATGTGCGGATCATCTGCTGTTCGTTGCGCATGTGCTGGACCAGCGCGTGAATGCCATCCGCGAGATTGGAGATCGCCTGCGTCGCGTTGCGGCCCGTGCCCGCATCCGAAACCGCGCGGGAAATCCCGTCCAGTGCGCGGCGCAGATCGGGGGTGCTGCCCGGCTCATAGGATTGATCCTGGGCGATGGAGCCGAGCCATTCCTCGACCTCGTAGAAGAAGCGGCTCTGCGCCTGCCCTGCCTGAAGATCGAGGAAGCCAAGCGTCAGGGAACCAGCAAGACCGAACAGCGATGAGGAAAAGGCGATACCCATGCCCGAGAGCGGCGCGGCGAGGCTGCGTTTCAGCTCGTCGAACAGGGTGTTGTTGTCGCCCACGCTCGGCAGTTTCTCGATGACGCCGCCGATTGAGGAAACGGTCTCGATCAGGCCCCAGAAAGTGCCGAGCAGACCGAGAAAGACCAGAAGGCCGGTAAGATAACGCGCGAGATCGCGCGATTCATCGAGCCTCCCGCCGATTGAATCGAGCACCGAGCGCATGGTGAGGACCGAAATGCCGATACGCCCCGCCTTCTCGCCGAGCAAAGTCGCCATGGGCGCCAGCAGGATCGGATCTGGCGGCGGCGCCTTGGTATCGTCAGGTTCGATACGCGAATTCACCCAGCGGATTTCACGAAAAAGCCTACCCACCTGAGCAAAAGCGAAGACAATACCGAGAAACAGGACCAGGAAAATCAACCCGTTGAGGGCTGGGTTGGCCGCGAAAGCAACGAGGATCTGCTTTTGCAGCACCAGCAGGATCAACCCGCCCAGCACCAGGAAAACGATCATCCGGAAGAGGAAAAGCCCTGGCGAAGTGAGTTTCTGGCTGTTCTGCTCTTTTGCCATTTCGTCTTTCATCCGCGAACGCCGACCTTGCCTCAAAGAGACGAGGCAAGGTTAATCAAAACTGTTCGCGCCGGAATGGCAACCCGCAAGTTTGCGCTAGCCTGTGCCGGGTCTCAGCCTTTCGTCTGCGCGAAAATGGTTTTCAGCGCGCCATGGATCGCTTCGTTGCCGGCGAGGATGCTGCGCCCCTCGAACATGGCCATCGAACCGTCGATCGCGGAGGCAAAACCGCCCGCCTCACGCACCAGCAGGATACCGGCCGCGATATCCCAGGGGTTAAGATCACGCTCCCAGAAGGCTTCGAGCCGCCCCGCGGCAACGAAGGCGAGATCGAGCGCCGCCGCGCCCATGCGGCGCAGACCGGCGCAGCGCGGCATGATGCCCGCCAACTCGCGGATATATTGGGCATGAAGCGAGGAGCCCGCATGGGGCGCCCCCATGCCAATCACGGATTCAACGAGTTCGGTGCGCGGGGAGACGCGCAGCCGGTAATTGTCGCGGCTGGTGGCACCGGCGACAAAGGCGCCCTGCCCTTTCTCCGCCACGAACATTTCCTCCGTGGCCGGATTGTAGACCAGCCCCGCGACAATCTCGTTTTCGCGTTCGAGCGCGATGGAAATCGCGAATTGCGGAATAGCGTGCAGGAAATTGGTGGTGCCATCGAGCGGATCGATGATGAAGCGGTGCGTTTTGTCCGAACCTTCGACCGTGCCGCTTTCTTCCATCAGGAAGCCGTAGCCCGGCCGGGCTTTGGAAAGCTCCTGAAACAGGATCTTCTCCGCCTTCTTGTCCGCTTCGGTGACGAAATCACCCGGCCCCTTGCGCGAGATGGTGAGGGAGGGAAGCTCCGCGAAATCCCGCTTCAAGGATTTGCCTGCCTTGATGGCGGCAGCGGTCATGACATTCATCAGCGGGGAGCGGATCATTCGGGCACCGGAAAACTGGACGGACAATTGGGCGTGTCGCGGAAAATGACCGCAAGCGCAAGGAAAAAGGCGATAGAGAGCGTTTCAGACGGCTCCCGCACGCTCGGCGGCGACATTCTTCGCGGTTCTGCGCGCCTCGGCCAAAGCTTCAGCCGGGTTCGCCGCGTCGAAAAGCCATGGCCCCAGCGCGATGAATTCAGCCCCCGTTGCAGCCAATGCCGCGACGCTTTCTCCATCCGGCGCATAGGCAACGCAGGGTACGGAGAAGATCGAGGCCCACCATTCCGCGCGCTCGATCGTCTGGCTGAGAGGGGGGAGCGAGCCATCGGCGCGCGGCTCACCGAACATCACGTAATCGATATCCGCCTCACCCGCCTCCATGGCGTCATGGCGTGATTTCAGCCCGCCTATGCCGACGATACGTTCGGGCTTCAGGACCTCGATCGCATCGCGCAACAGCGCACCCGGATGGGGCACATGCGCGCCATCAAGCCCCGTTCGCGCCACGAGGCGGATGTCATCCGGGCAATCGATCAGCATCGCTGCGCCGGCTTCCTGCACCGGGGTCTTCAACGCACCGGCGAGACGCTTGACCTCCCCCTCCTCCTTTGACGTGAAGCGGGCGAGCAGCACGGCAACGGCGCCGCTCGCAAGCACGGGTTCGAGCTTGGCGCGGAAGGCGGGCGCATCGGAAATCGGCGGGGTGATGAGGAAGAACTGGGGGATCATGCGCGTCGATATGCCACAAAAACGAAAAAAGGGCGAATGCCGAACAACATCCGCCCTTCGTGAGGTTGTGAGGAGGTGTTAGGCGATCTTCGGATCGAGCGCGCCCTTGGCGTAGAGCTTCGCCATATCGGAGAGCGGAATCACCTTCTTGATCTTGGAAGCCTGCCCGGCGGTGTTGAACTCTTCGAGCCGCTGGCGGCAGAGCTTCGTCATCGCCTCCATCGCAGGCTTGAGATACTTGCGCGGATCGAACTCGCCCGGCTCCTCGGCGAGGATGCGGCGGATCTGCCCGGTCATCGCCATGCGGTTATCGGTGTCGATATTGATCTTGCGCACGCCGTTCTTGATGCCGCGCTGGATTTCCTCCACCGGCACGCCCCAAGTCGGCTTCATCTTGCCGCCGAACTTGTTGATGATGTCCTGAAGCTCCTGCGGCACGGAGGACGAACCATGCATCACGAGATGCGTGTTCGGCAGCTTCTTGTGGATCTCCTCGATCACATTCATCGCCAGCACCTTGCCATCGGGCTTGCGGGTGAACTTGTAGGCGCCGTGGCTGGTGCCCATCGCGATGGCGAGCGCATCGACCTTGGTTTCCTTGACGAATTTCACCGCCTCGTCCGGGTTGGTGAGAAGCTGGTCATGGGAGAGCTTGCCCTCGAAGCCGTGGCCATCCTCCTTCTCGCCCTCGCCGGTTTCGAGAGAACCGAGCACGCCCAGCTCGCCCTCGACCGAGATGCCGCCGAGATGCGCCATTTCCGTCACGCGCTTCGTCACGCCGACATTGTAATCCCAATCGCCGGGCGTCTTGCCATCGGCCTTGAGCGACCCGTCCATCATCACCGAGGTGAAACCGGCCTGAATCGCGGTCATGCAGGTCGCCGGCTCGTTGCCGTGATCGAGATGCACGCAGACCGGGATATGCGGGTAGATCTCGGTCACGGCGTCCATCATGTGTTTGAGCATGATGTCATTGGCGTAGGAGCGGGCGCCGCGGCTCGCCTGGATGATCACCGGCGCATCCACCGCATCGCAGGCCGCCATGATCGCGAGCGCCTGCTCCATGTTGTTGATGTTGAACGCCGGAACGCCGTAATCGTTCTCGGCGGCGTGGTCGAGCAATTGGCGAAGCGTGATGCGGGCCATGTTCTTGTTCCCCTGCTGGATTTTTAATTCGAAAGCGCTTTGACGCCCGGAAGTTCCTTGCCTTCCATCCATTCGAGGAAGGCGCCGCCGGCGGTGGAAACATAGGTCATGTCATCCGCCGCGCCGGCATGGTTGAGCGCCGCGACCGTATCGCCGCCGCCCGCCACCGCGACGAGGCTACCGGCCTTGGCGAGCCGCGCGGCTTCCTTGGCGACGAGAACCGTGGCGGCATCGAAAGGCGCGAGTTCGAAGGCGCCGAGCGGGCCGTTCCAGACCAGCGTTTTCATGCTTGCGAGTTTCGTGACGATGGTCTTGGCCGATTCCGGCCCGGCATCGAGGATCATTTCATCCGCGGCAACCGCGTTGACCGATGCGGCGCGATGGGGCGGATTGGCCTTGAATTCCTTGGCCAGCAGACCGTCAACCGGCAGCAGGATCTCGCAGCCCGCCGCCTTCGCCTTGGCCTCGATCTCGCGCGCTGTAGCGGCAAGGTCGTGCTCGCACAGGCTCTTGCCGACATTCACCCCGCGCGCGGCAAGAAAGGTGTTGGCCATGCCGCCGCCGATCACGAGGCAATCGACCTTGGTGACGAGATTGCCGAGCAGATCGAGCTTGGTCGAAACCTTGGCGCCGCCGACGATCGCCATCACCGGGCGCTTCGGCTTGCCGAGCGCGGCGTCGAGCGCCTTGAGTTCCGCTTCCATCGTGCGGCCGGCATAGGCCGGGAGCTTGTGCGCCAGCCCCTCGGTCGAGGCATGGGCGCGGTGCGCGGCGGAAAAGGCATCGTTCACATAAGCATCGCCGAGCACGGCAAGGGCGGCGACGAAATCCGCGCCGTTCTTCTCTTCGCCCTTATGGAAGCGTGTATTCTCAAGGCAGAGGATATCGCCGTCCTTCAAGGCTGCGACGGCCTTTTCGGCCACCTCGCCGATGCAATTCGCGGCGAAAGCGATGGGGCGGCCAAGATGGCGCGCAAGCTCCGCCACAACCGGCGCGAGGCTTTCCGCCGCGTTCGCGCGCTCCTCGAATGTCTCGCCCTTGGGGCGACCGAAATGCGCGAGCAGGATCACGCGCCCGCCGCGATCCGCGATATCGCGGAGGGTGGGCAGGATACGGTCGAGACGGGTCGTGTCGGTGACCTTGCCGCCCTCCATCGGGACGTTGAGGTCGACGCGTACGAGAACGCGCTTTCCCTTCGGGGCAAGGTCGTCGAGGGTCTTGAAAGCAGTCATTTCACAAGGCCGGGGAAGAGTTTGATCAACAGAACAACGAGGATGGCGGTGGAGAAGGCCGTGATCGCGGCTGTCACCAGCATCGATTTGAAGCCGGGAATCCTGCCAACCGTATTGCGCAGTTTCAGCACCTCGGTCGCGAGTTCGACCGCGTCGACCGATTTCGCTGCCACTTCCACCCGTTCGGCGGCGCGATCAAGGCGATCTTCGACACGGCCGAACAGGCTCTCGTAACGGGCGAATTTCTCCTCGATGCGCGCCGCCTTCTCTTCGATCCGCGAGAGCTGATCGAGCGGCGAGCGCGCCGGCGCCGATTTGGGGGAAGGAGCGGGCGCGGGCGCCGGCTCGGCGGTGGGGTCGATGGCCCGGTCGATCCTGGGCTCGATACGATCGCTCATGCTCCGCTCCTTTTTTGCCTTCTGGCCAGGGTCTGCCCCTCGATTGCCTCAGATCAGCTTCGCCATCGCAACCGCGGTGTCCGACATGCGGTTGGAGAAGCCCCATTCATTGTCATACCAGGTCAGGATCGAAACCATCGTTCCGCCCATCACCTTGGTCTGATCCATGTGGAAGATCGAGGAATGCGGATCATGGTTGAAGTCGATCGAGACATTCGGCTGGGTCGTATAGCCGAGGATGCCCTTGAGCGGGCCGTCCGCCGCGGCCTTGATCGCCGCGTTGACTTCATCCTTGCTCGTCTCGCGCTTGGCAATGAACTTAAGATCGACAACCGAGACATTCGGGGTCGGCACGCGCATCGCGAAACCATCGAGCTTGCCGTTGAGTTCCGGCAGCACGAGACCCACCGCCTTGGCGGCGCCGGTCGAGGTCGGGATCATCGACATCGCGGCGGCGCGGGCGCGGTAGAGGTCCTTGTGCATCGTATCCAGCGTCGGCTGGTCGCCGGTATAGGAATGGATGGTCGTCATCATGCCGCGCTCGATGCCGATCGCGTCGTTGAGCACCTTCGCGACCGGCGAAAGGCAATTCGTGGTGCAGGAGGCGTTCGAGACGACGAGGTGATCCTTCGTCAGCTTGTCGTGATTGACGCCATAGACCACCGTGAGATCCGCGCCATCCGCCGGGGCGGAAACCAGCACGCGCTTGGCGCCGGCGGCAAGATGCGCCGAGGCCTTGTCCTTCGAGGTGAAGATGCCGGTGCATTCCATCGCGACATCGACGCCGAGTTCCTTGTGCGGCAGTTCGGCCGGGTTCTTGATCGCGGTGACCTTGATCTTCTGGCCGTTGATGACGATGAAATCGCCCTCGACCTTCACATCCGCCGGGAACTTGCCGTGCACGGAATCAAAGCGCAGCAGATGCGCATTCGTCTCGACCGGGCCGAGATCGTTGACGCCGACCACCACGATATCCTTGCGGCCGGACTCGACGATGGCGCGCAGCACGTTGCGGCCGATGCGTCCGAAGCCGTTGATGAAAACCTTGACCGCCATGTCTTTCTCCTTGCCGTGATGCGAATAGAGAGCCTTTCTGGCTCCGAACCTGAATTTTCGCTGAAAATCAGCGCTTGAGCTTCTCTTTAGCCGCTTTGACAACGCCCTCGGCGGTAATTCCGAAGTGTTGGTAAACCTTGCCGGCGGGGCCCGAGGCGCCGAAGCCGCCCATGCCGATAAACACGCCGTCGGTCCCGATCAGCGCATCCCAGCCAAGGCGGATACCCGCCTCGATGCCGATCTTCACCTTGGCGCGGCCGATGATCTTCTTGCGGTAGCTTTCCGGCTGGGCGAGGAAGCGCGTCATCGACGGCACCGAGACCACCCGCGCGAGGATGCCGACTTCAAGCAGCAGCGCGCGCGCCTTCACGGCCAGCGAGACTTCCGAGCCTGAAGCGAAGAGCGTGACCTCGGCCTTGCCATCCGCGCCGAGAAGCTCGTAGGCGCCCAGCGCGGAAAGATTTTTCGCGCCGCTATCCTTGCGCAGTTGCGGCAGGTTCTGGCGGGTGAGCGCGAGAACGCTCGGCCCGCTGCGGTTCTGGAGCGCGCAATCCCAGGCTTCCGCCGTTTCAGTCACGTCGCAGGGGCGGAACACATCGACATTGGGAATGGCGCGCAGGGCGGCGACATGCTCCACGGGCTGATGCGTCGGGCCATCTTCGCCGACGCCGATGGAATCATGCGTCATCACATAGACGACACGCTGGTTCATCAGCGCCGAAAGGCGGATCGAGGGTCGGCAATAATCGGAGAAGACGAGGAAGGTGCCCGAAGCGGGGATCAGCCCGCCATGAAGCGCCATGCCGTTCATCGCGGCGGCCATCGCGTGCTCGCGAATGCCATAATGGACGAACCGGCCGGAGAAATCCCCCGGCTTGACGATGCCCATATCCTTCGTGCGGGTATTGTTCGAACCCGTGAGGTCAGCGGAACCGGAAATCAGCTCCGGCAGGACCGGCGAGATATGTTCAAGCGTGATCTCGGAGGCGCGACGGGTCGCCACTTCCTGCGGCTGCGCCGCGGCCTCGGCCTTCAGCGTCTTCATCGCCTTGGCATAGGCCTTGGGCAATTCGCCCGCGATCACACGCGCGAATTCCGCCTTGAGTTTCGGGCCTGTCTTTTCGAGACGGCTCATCCATTCCGCATGGGCCCCGGCACCGCGCTGGCCGGTCGCCCCCCACAATTTGCGGATCTCCGCCGGAATCTCGAACGGGCCGTGCTTCCAGCCGAGCTTTTCCTTCGCGCCCTTGAGTTCCTCGGCGCCGAGCGGCGAGCCATGCGAGGAGGATTTGCCCGCCTTGGTCGGCGCGCCATAACCGATAGTGGTCACGCAGGCGATAAGCGAGGGCTTGTCGCTTTTCTTTGCGGCGGCGATCGCGGCGTCGATCGCGACAGAGTCATGCCCGTCGATGCGGACCGCGTTCCAGCCGGCGCTCTCGAAGCGCTTGAGCTGGTCGGTTGTGTCGGAGACCGAGAGCGGGCCGTCGATCGAGATGCCGTTATCGTCGAAAAGAACGATCAGCTTCGAAAGTTTCAGGTGCCCCGCGAGGGTGATCGCCTCCTGGCTGATCCCCTCCATGAGATCGCCATCCGAAGCGAGCACATAGGTATGATGATCGACGAGCTTGCCGAAGCGATGCGCCATGAAGCGCTCCGCCATCGCGAAGCCGACCGCATTGGCGAGGCCCTGACCGAGCGGGCCGGTGGTGGTCTCCACCCCCGGCGTGTGACCGAATTCCGGGTGCCCAGGCGTCTTCGAATGTAGCTGGCGGAAGGCCTTGAGATCATCGAGCGAAACGCCCTTCACCCCGATGAGGTGGAGGAGCGAATAAAGCAGCATCGAGCCATGGCCCGCGGAAAGGATGAAGCGGTCACGATCCGGCCAGGCGGGATCGGCGGGATCATATTTCAGATGATTGCGGAACAGGACAGTCGCGATGTCGGCCGCCCCCATTGGAAGGCCGGGATGGCCGGATTTCGCGGCCTCGACCGCATCCATCGACAGCGCGCGAATGGCGTTGGCCATCGCGTCATGCTCAGCACGAGAAGTCATATCATCCCTTGGGTTCGGCAAAAGTCTGGTATCGGGCGTGGAATTCACTGGCGCTTTCGTTAACAGCCGGCGCGGATGAGTCAATCAAGTCGCGGGGAAAATGCTGCTGCATCGGCTGAATTTCGCCCTTTCGCACAAAGCGCGCGCGTTCGTTTCAGGTGTGAGATTGGATCACCGGCAGCCCTCACGGATCGGTGATCATCGATCACGAAAACCGGGCCGGTTTTGTGCAATGCAGCACCGGCTGTTGATTGGTACGTGACAGACCTCAGACCTATCTCCTGCTCATCGAGACCACGGCGACCGAAGGCGGAATGACCCGCCAGGTCGCCCATTCAGGAGAAAGACCATGAAGACTCTTTTTGCTTCCGCGCTCGTCGCCGCCTCGCTTTTCTCGGCGCAGGCCTTCGCCTCCCCGGAAACCAGCCATAACGATATTCCCGTGATGAGCACGCGCGGTGCTCCGGCCGTCGCCTCCCGGCCGATGAACGCCACTCCCCAGCTGTCGATGGCCCCGCAGGAGAACCAGGCGGCCCCCAACCTGGCGAACCGCGAATCGGCCAGCAAGTAAACGATTGTGAAGCGGCTGGCCCGATTGCCCGCCGAAAAAAAAGCCGCCTCGTCACCGGGGCGGCTTCTTGTATCGACATTGCTTTGAGAATTGGCCTGCTCGGCCTACAAGCCCGGGCTGAAAACTCTGGGAAGCCGGGATTCAGTGCAATTGGGGGCTGTTCTTGACCCCGGAAGCGCGCAGTTTCAGGATTTCGTCCTTGAGCACCAGTTTTTGTCGCTTGAGAGCAGCGATCTTGACATCATCCTTGTGAGCGTGGGTTAGCTCCTCGGTGATTTTCCTGTCGAGCGCCTGATGCTTGCGCTCCAGTTCGGCGATATGGGTCGTCATCGACATAAGAGAAACCTCCATTCCTGATACCGCGTTCGCGAGTTTGTCACAAAACGGGGTTTCCGCAAGGCGGAACGGGGGCATTTTGATGAGGTTGAACTCCCCTGTGGACAATGCCATTAGCGCCGGGTTAACGGGTTCCATGCTGCGTTAAGATTGTCGGGCGCACGGGGCAGTTTGTCTCGAACTCGATGGTTTCATCATTGGACAAACGGGGTGGTGGATGCGGGTTCCGGTTTCGGATGAGGAGCGCGCGGCTCTGGAAGCGGAACTCCACCGGCTTCAGATGGAGCATCGCGACCTTGATGCCGCGATCGCAGCGCTGGAACAGCTCGGTGCCTTCGATCAACTCCAGATCCAGAGATTGAAGAAGCGCAAGCTGCACCTGCGTGATCGCCTTTCCGAGATCGGCGACAATCTCACGCCCGATATCATCGCGTAAGGCCCGCTTCTGGCGCAACTTGGCGCTTGCCTTCGCCCCACGCATCGCATAACTCGCTGACCTTTCATCGAAAGCGCCGCCAGCGAGAGGTTCGTGGAGCGCTTTCCGGGTGAACCGGGGGTCATGGAATGAAGCCTTCCGTCGCCGTCATCATGGGGAGCCAATCGGATTGGCCGACCATGCGCCACGCCGCCGAAATTCTGGATGCACTTGGCGTCGCCTACGAGGCGCGCATCGTTTCCGCGCATCGCACGCCAGATCGCATGGTCTCCTTCGCGAAGGGCGCGAAAGCGGCGGGGTTCAAGGTGATCATCGCGGGTGCCGGCGGCGCCGCCCATCTGCCGGGCATGACGGCCGCCTTCACCACCTTGCCGGTTCTCGGCGTTCCCGTTGAATCGAAAGCGCTTTCGGGGGAAGACTCGCTGCTCTCCATCGTGCAGATGCCAGGCGGCATTCCCGTCGGTACGCTGGCGATTGGCAAGGCCGGCGCGACCAATGCGGGCCTGATGGCTGCCGCGATCCTTGCGCTCAACGATGCGGCGCTGGCCGAACGGCTCGAAGCATGGCGGGCCGCCCGCACGGCGGATGTCGCCGAATTTCCCAAGGATGAGGGCTAACGAATGCTCGCGCCCGGCGACAGGATCGGCATTCTCGGC
This sequence comes from Pseudomonadota bacterium, assembly GCA_020161575.1. GTDB lineage: Bacteria > Pseudomonadota > Alphaproteobacteria > Rhizobiales > Beijerinckiaceae > Rhabdaerophilum. Next base: position 59,563 of record JAIUNR010000001.1, on the reverse strand, counting down.
GGCGGACAATTGGGGCGCATGCTGGCCCTTGCCGCCGCGCGGCTTGGGCTTTCCTGTCATATCTACGCGCCGGAGGCGGATAGCCCCGCTTTCGATGTCGCCGCCGCCCGCACCGTCGCCGATTATCGCGACGATGACGCCCTGAGGCGTTTCGCGGCCGAGGTGAAGGCGATCACCTATGAATTCGAGAATGTTCCGGTCGAGAGCGTGCGCTTTCTGGAGGCGCTTAAACCCGTCCGCCCCGGCGCCAAGGCGCTGGAAGTCGCGCAGGACCGGCTGGCCGAGAAAGAGCTGGCGCGTCGGCTCGGCGCGCGGACAGCCGAATTCGCCGCAGTGGACAGCCGCGCCGATCTTGATGCCGCCATAAAAGCCATCGGGCTGCCCGCCGTCCTCAAGACCACCCGCCTCGGTTACGACGGCAAGGGGCAGGCGAAAATCCTGACAGCCGCCGATGCCGAGGGCGCCTTTGCCATGTTGCGTGGGGGTCAGGGCATTCTCGAGAGCTTCGTCGCCTTCGACCGCGAAGTCTCCGTGGTCGCGACACGCGCCGCGGACGGCACCTTCGCCGCCTTCGACGTGACGGAAAACGAGCATCGCAACCACATTCTCCATCGCTCTTCGGTACCGGCGCGGGTTTCCTCAGCCGCGGCCGGGGAGGCGATCGCCATCGCCCGCCGGATCGCCGAAGCGCTCGATTATGTCGGCACGTTCGCTGTCGAGTTCTTCGTGATTGATGCCACCAACACGGTGATCGTCAACGAGATCGCGCCGCGCGTGCACAATTCCGGTCACTGGACAATGGATGGCGCCGTGACCTGCCAGTTCGAGCAACATATCCGTGCCCTCGCCGGCTGGCCGCTGGGCGCGACCACGGCGCTGGGAAAGGCAGAGATGATCAATCTCATCGGTGCAGAGGCACAGGATTGGCGCGCGATCCTGGCCGATAGCCACGCCCGCCTGCATCTTTATGGCAAGGGTGAAGCACGTCCTGGCCGCAAGATGGGGCATGTGAATCGGCTGTTGCAAGGTTAGCCCCAATTTGCTGGCTTTGTTTGCCGCAAGGTGGTGGACAGCGCCTTCAAGCTTTGCTATAGCCCCCCACGGTCTGGCTCCCATAGCGGGGCCATTTTATTTTCCTCGCTTTGATATCGGAGCAAACGTGCAGGTCCTCGTCCGCGATAACAATGTCGATCAAGCCTTGCGCGCGCTGAAGAAGAAGATGCAGCGCGAAGGTATTTTCCGCGAGATGAAGCTCCGCGGCCATTACGAGAAGCCCTCCGAGAAGAAGGCGCGCGAAAAGGCGGAAGCCGTGCGCCGCGCCCGCAAGCTTCATCGCAAGAAGCTCCAGCGCGAAGGTCTTCTCCCGGCTCCCGTGAAGAAGGTGAAGGCGTAATCGCCTTCCCGGCGTGCATCGGCCCGCCGCCTGACCGACCCTTATTCGAAGCGCTCGTGCAACCGGGCGCTTTTCGCTTTTTGTCATGGTAAGCGGCCATCAAGCTTTCGCTGCGATGGTGCCCAGAACAAATACCGGTTTCGCTTCCGTGGGGTGAGGCTTCGCCGGTCCGGGACGAGGAGAGACGAGATGAGCCAGCCGCGCGCAGCCAGCCGGATCGAGCGGGGAAAGCCGCTCACGGCCATTGCCTTTGCTGCCCTCGTCGCAAGCTTTCTCGGCGCCTGCGAGACCACGATCGGCTCGCTCCAACCCACAGGCCGAGGCGTTGCCGAGGTCGATGACAGCACGACCAACCCGCAGGCAGCGCAGACCAATATCGCGTCGCTGACGGATGTGATCCAGCGCAACCAGAACGATCCGCAGGCCTATAATACGCGGGGCGTCGCCTATGCCAAGGCGGGGCGCTTCCAGGAGGCGGTGGCGGATTTCACGAAGGCGCTCCAGCTCAACCCGCAATATGCCGCGGCCTATTCCAACCGCGCGCTGGCTTTCCGTCAGCTCGGTCGCAACGATCAGGCGATGAGCGATTTCAACCGCGCGCTCAATTCCGATCCCAATTACCACCCCGCCTATCTCGGGCGCGGCAATCTCTACCGCGCGCAGGGCAACCTCCCGGAAGCGATCACGGATCTCGGCCGTGTCGTGCAGCTCAATCCCTCGGGTGCGGAAGCCTATCACGGGCGTGGCCTCGTCTATCAGGCGCAGGGCCAGCATCCGCTCGCGATCTCGGATTTCGATGCCGCGATCGACCGCAATCCTTACGTCGCCCCGCCCTATCACGCGCGCGGGCAGAGCCTGATCGAGGTCGGCAAGTTTGATCAGGCCGTCGAGGATTTCAACGCCGCGCTCAATGTCGATAACCGCAACGCCAATAGCTGGGCCTTGCGTGGAATCGCGCTCGATCGCGCCGGCAAGAAGACGGAGGCGCAGGAGAGCTTCCAGCGCGCGCTTGCGCTCGACGGCAACAACAAGATCGCCAAGCAGGGGCTCTCCGGCGGGCGCGGATTCTTCTGAGCCCTGCCGCCGGCGATCAACCGATGCCCGCTTGAGCGGGAAGCGCCCTAGTCGAGCTCCTTGGCCATTTCGAAGCTGATCGGCCGATAACCCTGCTTGCGATAGGTGGCTTCCGCGCGCCCGTTCCCGGCGACGACGCCGAGACAGACAAGCTTCACCCCGCTTTTTCGGGCGAAATGCTCGGCCATTTCAAGAAAAACCGTGCCGATGCCGCGCCCGCGATGCGCTTCGTCGATCATGAGATTCTTCACATAAAGGCAAAGCTGCCAATGCGCCGGCACATAGGGGCCACGGCGTTCGAAATGATGGGAGCAATAGCCGATGACCGCGCCACCCAGCTCCGCGACAAGGATTTCGCCCCCCTCCTCCCCGACCAGCCGGACATCATCCTCAAGGCACAGACGCCCTGCCGCGAGGCTGGTCTCGCGATGCGCGCCCATCTCGCCCTCGAGCGTGTTGAGCATCTGATGCAGACGCGCCGCAGCCTCGAAATCCGTCTCGGCGCGGAAAGGCCGATAGGTGATTTCGTTCATTGCAGGCGCCCGTCGAGAAAGGCGAGGATGTCCGGCATTGGTCCCTTGTCGAGCGGCACGACATGCGGCTGGCCCGGATAAACCTTGCGGATCACGTTGCCGTTTCTTGCCTTCGCGGCGAGGCGGGCGGAATCACCCACGGGGATAACCCTGTCCGCATCGCCATGGAGGATAAGGATCGGGGTCTTGATCTCGCTGATCCAGAGATCGGAACGGAAGGTATCGCTCAGCAGCCACGAAACCGGCAGCCAGGGATATTCGGCCTGTCCACGGTCGAGTACGGAGAGATACGGGCTGTCGAGGATCACGGCTTTCGCCTTCACCTTGCGCGCGAGATTGAGCGCGATGCCGGTGCCGAGGCTCTCGCCGAAAATCACGATGCGCTCAGGCGAAAACCCCTTGCGCAGCAGGGCGGCATAGGCGCGCTCGGCATCGAGATGCAGCGCGGCCTCCGACGGCGCACCCTCGCTGCCGCCATAGCCGCGATGGGAAAGGGCGACGAAGCCTGCCCCGCCAGTCGCCAGAAGGCGGAACCGGCTCGCGCGCCGGTCCAGCCCGTTCGCATTGCCATGGAAATAGAGATAGACGGGTTGGCGCTCATCCGCAGGGGGCGCGAACCATCCCCTGAGCTCTGGGCCATCAAGCGCATCGCCGGGGGAGGAGACGAGGCGGATCGCTTCGGCTCGTGGGATGCCTTGGGTTTCCGGCGCGATCCAGGACGGGGCGGGCTTGTAAAGAAAGCTGCGCTGGTTGATCGCCATATAGGCGGCAGCCGCAAGATAGGCGGCACCAATCAGCGCCAGAAGTAGGAAGCCGAGCCGGCCGAGGCGGCTCCTTGGGAAAATCCTGATCATCCCTTCAGAGACAAAAAGGGCGCGGGAAGGTCAACCCCGCCCGCGCCCTTTTCTGATTTCTATCGCTGCCCTCAATGGGCCATGGCTTTCACGATTTCCTCGGTGACCTTCTTGGCGTCACCGAACAGCATCATCGTATTGTCCATGAAGAACAGCGAGTTCTCGACACCGGCATAGCCCGACCCCATGCCGCGCTTGATGAAGAGCACGGTCTTCGCCTTCTCGACATCGAGGATCGGCATGCCGAAGATCGGCGAGGCCGGATCAGTCTTCGCGGCGGGGTTGGTGACATCGTTCGCGCCGATCACGAAGGCGACATCGGCCTGCGCGAATTCGTTGTTGATGTCCTCAAGCTCGAACACCTCGTCGTAAGGAACGTTCGCCTCGGCGAGGAGCACGTTCATATGGCCGGGCATGCGCCCCGCGACGGGATGGATCGCGTATTTGACCTCGACACCCTCTTTCTTGAGCGTATCGGCCATCTCGCGCAGCGCGTGCTGCGCCTGCGCCTGTGCCATGCCGTATCCCGGCACGATGATGACCTTGGAGGCGTTCTTCATGATGAAGGCGGCGTCATCCGCCGAGCCCTGCTTGACGGGGCGCGTCTCCTTCTCGCCGCTCGCGGCGGCGGTCTCGCCGCCGAACCCGCCGAGAATGACCGAGAAGAACGAGCGATTCATGCCCTTGCACATGATGTAGCTCAGGATCGCGCCCGAGGAGCCGACCAGCGCGCCGGTGATGATCAGCGCGAGATTGCCCAGGGTGAAGCCGATGCCTGCGGCCGCCCAGCCGGAATAGGAATTGAGCATCGAGACGACGACCGGCATGTCCGCGCCGCCGATCGGGATGATCAGCAGCACGCCAAGCGCGAGTGAAACAGCAACCGTGAGCCAGAAGACGGTGTGGCTTTCAGTGGCGATCAGCAGCACGATCAGCACCACCAGCAGCACGGCGAGACCGATATTGATCGCATGGCGTTGCGGCAGCATGATCGGCTTGCCGCTCATGCGCCCGTCCAGCTTCAGGAAGGCAATGACCGAGCCGGTGAAGGTGATCGCGCCGATCGCCACGCCAAGGGCCATTTCAAAAAGGCTCGCGCCCTTGATCTGGCCAATCGTGCCGATGCCGAAAGCCTGCGGGGCATAGAGCGCCGCCGCCGCCACGAACACCGCCGAAAGCCCCACCAGCGCGTGGAAAAACGCCACAAGCTGCGGCATCTTGGTCATTTCGACGCGCTTGGCCATGAAAGCGCCGACACCGCCGCCGATCCCGAGGCCGAGGATCGCAAGGCCCCAACCGGAGAAACCGGAGGGCGGGGAGAGCAGCAACGTCGTCACGGCGGCGATCGCCATGCCGATCATGCCGAAGAAATTGCCCTGCCGCGATGTCGTTGGATGCGACAGACCGCGCAAAGCGAGGATGAACAGGACACCCGAGACGAGATAGAGCAGGTTGGCGAGATTGGCGTTCATCGGCTCAACCCTTCTTCTTGTACATGGCGAGCATGCGCTGCGTGACGAGGAAGCCGCCGAAAATATTCACGCTCGCGAGAACGAGCCCGATAAAGCCGAAGCTTCGCGCCGCGCCGGTTCCCTCGCTGAGCAAAGGCACGCCGACCGCAAGCAGCGCGCCGACCACGATCACGGAGGAGATCGCGTTGGTCACGCTCATCAGCGGCGTATGCAGCGCCGGGGTCACCGACCAGACGACATAATACCCGACGAAAATCGCCAGCACGAAAATCGCGAAGCGGAAAACGGTGGGATCAACCGCACCACCCGTCGCGGCAGCAGCGGCGGCACTTGCGCCATCCGCCAGTTTCTCGGCGGCGGCGAGCGCAGCCTGCGCCTTGGCCAAGGCGGCATCGGCGGCGACCTGCGCGGCCTTCGCCTGTTCGATCAGTTGCTGGGGGGTATTGGCCATGCTCGTCTCCTTCAAGGGCGAGGGGCGGAAAAGGTCACGCCTTGGGTGCGAAGATCGGGTGAACGAGGGCGCCGTCCTTCGTGAGGCAGGTGGCCTTCACGAGTTCGTCGTCCCAGTTGATCGCGAGTTTCTTCTCGCCTTTGTCGATCATCGTCTCAAGGAAGGCGAAGAGGTTGCGCGCATAGAGCGCCGAAGCGCTGGGCGCCAGCCTGCCGGCCGTGTTCGACCAGGCGACAATCTTCACGCCGTTATGATCGGTGATCTTGTCGGCGACGGAGAGTTCGCAATTGCCGCCCCGTTCCACCGCGAGATCGACGATCACCGAGCCCATGCGCATCGATTCCACCATCGCCTTCGAGACGAGACGCGGCGCGGGCCGGCCGGGAATGAGCGCGGTGGTGATGACGATATCCTGCTTGGCGATATGCTCGGCAACCAGAGCCGCCTGCTTCGCCTGATATTCGGCGGACATCGGCTTGGCGTAACCGGCGGCGGTTTCGGCCTGCTTGAATTCCTCATCCTCGATCGCGATGAATTTCGCGCCGAGCGAGGCGACCTGTTCCTTGGCCGCGGGGCGCACATCGGTCGCGGTGACGACAGCGCCGAGCCGCCGGGCCGTCGCGATGGCCTGAAGGCCCGCGACGCCAGCGCCCATCACAAAGACTTTCGCCGCAGGAACGGTACCCGCCGCAGTCATCATCATCGGAAAGGCGCGGCCATAAACCTCGGTGGCATCGAGCACGGCGCGATAGCCGGCGAGATTGGCCTGCGAGGAGAGCACGTCCATCACCTGCGCGCGCGTGATGCGCGGCATCAGCTCCATGGCGAAGCTGGCGATGCCCTTCTCCGCGAAGGGGCGCATCGCCTCCTCGTTGCCGTAAGGGTCCATGATCGCCAGAAGAACGGCGCCGGACTTCATCTTGGCGGCGAGTTCGCCTTTCGGGCGGCGCACCGCGAGGAGGATATCGGCGTCCTTCAGCGCATCCGCCGTGTTCTTGGCGAGTTTCGCGCCGGCGGCTTCATAGGCGGCATCCGGGATCGCGGAAGCGTTGCCCGCGCCCTTCTCGACCACGAATTCCGCGCCGAAAGCCTTGAGCTTGCCGATGGTCTCCGGCGTCAGCGCGACGCGCGGCTCGCCAGCCTTGGATTCATCGAGAACAGCGATGCGCATGTCCGTCCCCTCGCTTGAGAATTACGGTGCCGCGAAACCGCGACACGGGTTCATCGGGGGCCGGCTTGCGCCATCGCCATCATGCCACCAACGGCGGGCGGGGAAACCGGATCAGAAGAACTTGGCGACGACCGCCGTCATCACGACGGTGACGATGATCGCGAAGCTCCAGGAAATGGTATGGGTGAGAGCGCCGAAAAACAGCGTGAGCCCGAGAGAGAAGACCGTGCCCCATTTGATGAGGCTGGCAAAAAGGCCGAACGTTTTCTCATGCTCGGCATAATCCATCGCGCTCGATTCGGGATGGTTCTTCTCTGCGGCCATTGCAGTTCCTCTCGGACTTGGAACGAATATCGGTTCGGGTCTAGCCGAAACTACCTCGCCGTGCAATCGCCACAATTGGACGCGCCCCGATTTGGTGGATCACGAGGCGAAAGCGGACGCATCCCATGAATGCACCCGCATCGGAGCCGACACGCGCCGGAAATGATCGCGCATCAGCTGCCGGGGAAGGTATTCCTCAGTTCGCCACGCCGAACTGAAGGCTGGCGAGGCGCGCGTAAAGCCCCTCTGCGCCAGCCAGCATCTCATGCGTCCCCTCTTCCACGAGGCGGCCCTGATCGAGCACCACGATCCGATCAGCATCGCGGATCGTGGAGAGGCGATGCGCGATCACCAGCGCGGTGCGCCCCTTCATTGCCGCATCAAGCGCTTTCTGGACGGCGTGCTCGTTCTCGGCATCAAGCGCGGAAGTCGCCTCGTCCAGAAGCAGGATCGGCGCGTCACGCAGGATCGCGCGCGCGATGGCGATGCGCTGGCGCTCGCCGCCCGAAAGCGTGACGCCGCGCTCGCCGATCATGGTCGCGAGCCCATCGGGAAGACGGTCGGCGAAGGCGGCGACCGATGCCTTCGCCGCCGCCAGACGCACATCCTCATCACTGGCGTCAGGCCGCGCAAGACGGATATTGCCCATGATCGTATCGGCGAAGATCACCGGGTCCTGCGGCACGCTCGCCACCAGCGCGCGCAGATCCGCCAGCGCCATCTCGTCGATCGCGATGCCGTCGATACGGATCCGCCCCTGCTGGGGATCGTAGAAACGCATCAGAAGCTGGAACAGGCTGGTCTTGCCCGCGCCCGAGGGACCGACGATCGCGACCCGTTCGCCGCCTTTCACATGCAGATCGATGGGCCCGAGCACACGGCGCTCCGGCGCGCCGGGATAGGCGAAGACAACCCCCTCGAAAGCAAGTGCGCCCCGCGCCGGATGAGCCGGCGCGCGCGGCTCGGCAATTTCCCGCACGAGCGGTTCGGTGTGCAGCAGCTCGGAGAGGCGCTGTGACGCACCCGCCGCTTGCGACAATTCACCGAAAACATCCGAAAGCTGGCTGAGTGCGCTCGCCGCAAACACCGCATAGAACACAAATTGCGACAGCCTGCCGGGGCTGATCTCTCCGGTAATGACGGATTTGGCCCCTGTCCAGAGGACGAAGGTGATCGAGGCGAAAACGAGGAAGATGATCACGGCGGTGAGCACGGCACGGGCGCCGGTGGCCTTGCTCGCGGCGGCGTAGGCGGTATCCACCGCGTCGCCGAAACGCTTGGTCGCCGCCTTCTCGCCACCGAACCCCTGCACGATCCGCGCCGCGCCGACCCGCTCGGTCGCAAAAGACATCGCTTCGGCCAATGTATCCTGCGCGAATTGGGATTTGCCGCGCACACCCTTCCCCGCCGCGACAAGCGGGAGCACGATGGCCGGGATCGCCAGCATCACATAGGCGGAAAGCTGCGGCGAGGTCACGACCATCATCACGACCGCGCCGATGAGCAGGATCAGATTGCGCAAGGCGACAGAGGCGCTGGCCCCGAAGGTCGATTTGAGCTGCGTGGTGTCTGCCGAAAGGCGCGAGACGATTTCGCCGGAACGGGCGCTATCGAAAAAAGCGCCATCAAGCGCCATAACCCGAGCGAAGACCGCCGTACGAATGCGGGCCACAACCCGCTCGCCGATGGTCATGACGCAATAATAGCGAATCGCCGAGGCCAGCGCCAAACCGAGGGTCAGCAGCACGATCATGCCGAAATAGGCATCAACCAGCCCACGGTTTTCCGCCGAAAAGCCGAAATCAACCATGCGCCGAACCGCCAGCGGCACGAGAAGGGTCAGCACGGAGGCAGCCGCCAGCGCGACAAGCGCCATCGCCACCCGCCCCCAATCCTGCCCGATGAAGGGCAGAAGATGGCGCAGGGACGAAAAATCGGGCCGGGCACGCCGCTTCTCGGCGGAGACTGGAGCCGGGCTCTTGTTCATACGGAAATTCCCTTGAATACGGACGCGTCGCAACGACGGCGGATTTTCGCGCAGAGCTTTGGCGGTTAAGCGCTTGTCCCGTCAAGCGCTCTGATGTATAGGGGCGCTCTCACGAATAGGTTTAGGCGTCCAGCGGCTCGCCGAGCGCGGCCCGGGACGGGTTTTTTCGAAAGGTTCCCCCCATGAAGGCGGAAATTCATCCCGACTACCACTACATCAAGGTCGTGATGACCGATGGAACGGAATTCATCACGCGCTCGACCTATGGCAGCGCCAACGACACGATGAATCTCGATATCGATCCCAAGACCCATCCCGCCTGGACCGGCGGCTCGCAGCAGCTGATGGATCGCGGTGGCCGCGTCTCCAAGTTCAATTCGAAGTTCGGCGGCCTCTCCTTCGGCAAGAAGTAAGTCGCGGGCCGCGCTCTGTCGCGGCCTTCTTCCTTGCCCGGCGGGAACAACTCGCCGTTAGCACCAGCGCATAACAAAAAGCCCGCGTGTCTCACGCGGGCTTTTTGCTGGTCAGGTCCCCACCTGAAATACCGGATTTGCCTTACTTGATTTTGCCTTACTTGCCGGCAAAGGCGGCGGCAAGCGCGCCGAGCTGGTTCTGCACCGCGTTGGCGGCAGGCTGGGAGACGCCCTCGCCCTTGAGTTCACGGTCGATCTTGAGAATGCGGATCTGAAGGCGGAGCGAGCGATCGATCAGATCGCGCAGGATTTCCGGCAATTGCTCGAAGATCTCCGAGGCAATCATCGATTCCTGCGTCGCGACCACCACGCGGCGATGCTCACGCTCCGCATCGGCGCGGGTCAGCTCGCCCTCGTTCACCGCGCGCTGGAGCAGGAGCCAGGAGGTCAGCTGCATGAGGCGGGTCGTCAGACGCATGCTTTCGCTCGCATAGGCAAGCGCGATGTTGCGGTCGAGCGCCTTGGAATCGTGCCTGCCCTGCCCGTCGAGATACGCGGCGGTCTCCTCGACCAGCCCCATGCCGTCGCGGAAAAGGGTCATGAAATTGTCGGAGAGCAGCATGCGCTCGGTGAAGGACACCGTGCCCAACCGTTCGTCCCGTTCTTTCGGGGTATTGCCCGTCATGGTGTTTTCGAACTTGTCCTGCATTGCTGCCTCCGCCACCGCATGTGCCACGCCAGAACGCGGCCCGTTGATGCCAAAGGTTTCTGCAAGACTAACACCACCTCGCGATGTCGAGGCAATGGCGATGTGTTTATGGTTAACGCGCGGGCACAAAAAAAGGATCGCCGAGGCGATCCTGAAATGAGTCCAACAGGGAGGCGTCAAACAGAGTAGCAGGAGCCACTCGGGATCCGGCGAACCGGAACAGTTCCGGTTTTAACCCAAAGAGCTTAACGAATTGTAAAGTTCGGAAAATTTTCATCAAATGCGTTGCATCTCCTGCTAACGCTATGAGGAAGCATCCGATTCACCTTTCGCTCCCCCCCGGAACAGCGCATCCGCGGCGGCGGCCGTCTTGCGCTTGCCCGCGATCGCCCCCTCGAGGCGGGTGATTTCACCCCTCAGGATCGTGATGCGCGTCTCAAGCTCCGCGACCGAAAGCGGCGCGAGATCTTCCCCCACGGCATGGAGCGTTTTTTTGGTCCGGCCGCTTTCTTCGTCGATCATGGGGCTACCCTTTTTTACGATTGCCGAGCACGCACATGCTCGATGTTGCATGGATCAATTCCGGACAGTATAAGGGCGCATTCCCAAAATGGCATCGAGATCGTCTCGCGCCGCGCCGCCGGGGAAGGCAGCGCAGGGAACAGGCGTATCCGCGTTTGCCGCGGGAAGCCGAAGGGCAGCCCGCGCATCGGCGAAAGTCGATGTCCCGCATTAATGAAAACGAATTAGGAGACCTGATCGATGGCAACGCTTCTCATGCCCAAGGCCACGGCAGTCTGGCTGGTCGAGAACACCGCCCTCACCTTCGACCAGATCGCGGCTTTCTGCACCCTGCACCCGCTCGAAGTGAAGGGAATCGCGGATGGCGATGTCGCCGCCGGCATGAAGGGGCTCGATCCGGTCCAGGCCGGCCAGCTCTCGCGCGAGGAACTGGAGAAGGCGGAAGCCGATCCCAATTACCGCCTGAAACTGCTGGAGCCCAAGGTCCGCCTGCCCGAGGTCAAGCGCACCAAGGGGCCGCGCTATACGCCGGTCTCGAAGCGGCAGGATCGACCCAACGCGATCCAGTGGCTGCTCAAGAATCATCCCGAGCTCAAGGATGCGCAGATCATCCGCCTCGTCGGCACCACGAAATCCACCATCCTCTCGGTTCGCGAGCGTACGCACTGGAATGCCAGCAATCTCCAGCCGCTCGATCCCGTCACGCTGGGCCTGTGCTCGCAGATGGACCTTGACCTCGAGGTGAGCCGCGCCGCCAAGGATCGCCCCGCGATGCCGCCGATGGATACCGGCGCGACGCTGATGCCGGCCGAGCTCACCACGGCAGCGGAGCCCCCGAAGAAGCGGGTCGAGCTTGACGCGGAACATGTCTTCGCCAAGCTCAAGGATCTCAAGCCGATCCACGATTCCGAGAGCGAGGACTGAATTCCACGCGAGGGAGGCTTCCCTTCACGCCGGAAACATACACCAAATAGTAGCATTATTTGTTGATGCTATTTTAGGTTGTGTTTCTGGAGTGACGTGGCGTGGCCTACCTTATTGATACCTGCGTGTTGCGGGAGCTTCATCTCCCGCGCCCTTTCTGGCGTGTCCGGCGCGCCGTGGACGACCTCTGGATCGAGGATGTCCATCTCTCCGTCGTCACCTTCGCGATCATGGAAAGCGGGGTCCTGCATCTGCCGCAGGAATTCAAGCAGCGGCGCGTGCGCACATGGATGCAGGATGTCCGACGCAAGCTCGGCAACAACCTCCACGGCATCGATTACGAAACCTGCGTCCTCTGGGGGCAGATCATGAGTTCGGCGGCGCGGCGGCGGCTGCGCCTGCCCTACCATGACAGCCTGATCGCCGCGACGGCGAAGCGCCGCGAACTCGCGGTGATGACCAGGAATGTCGGCTATTTCGCCCCTTTCCAGATCGAGGTTCTGAACCCCTGGGGCGATCCGAAGGAGATCGACTACGATTTCGGCGAGGAGCCGGAGGACAAGAGCATCCAGCCCGGCTCCACCAGTTCCGAACTGGTCGTGCCCATGGGCGACGAGGCGCTGCCGCAGGAAGAGGCGGCCTGAGCCTTATCCACCGGGCTTGTGCGCCCCTTCCAACGCGCTGGCGATCTCGTCGAGAATGGCGGGGTCGTCGATCGTCGCCGGCATGGTCCAGGCATCGCCATCGGCGATTTTCTTCATCGTGCCGCGCAGGATTTTGCCCGAACGCGTCTTCGGCAAGCGGTTGACGACAATCGCCGTCTTGAAAGCCGCCACCGGACCGATCTGATCCCGGACGAGCTTCACGCAATCCCGACCGATCGCCTCCGGCGTCGCGGAAACGCCGGCCTTGAGCACCACGAAACCGAGCGGCACTTCGCCCTTGAGCGCATCCTTCGCGCCGATCACCGCGCATTCCGCGACGGCCGGATGAGAAGCGAGCACTTCCTCCATGCCGCCAGTCGAGAGGCGGTGCCCGGCGACATTGATGATGTCATCCGTGCGCCCCATGATGAAGAGATAGCCGTCCTCATCGCGAAAACCCGCATCGGCGGTTTTGTAATAGCCGGGGAAATCGGCGAGGTAGCTTTCCTTGAACCGCTCCTCCGCCTGCCAGAGGGTGGGCAGGCAGCCCGGCGGCAGCGGCAGCTTGACGACGATCGAACCCATCTTGCCCGGCGCGACCGGCTTGCCGCCCTCGTCCACGATCTGCACGTCGTAGCCGGGCATGGGCACCGTGGGCGAGCCGTGTTTGACCGGCAGCAGCCCCAATCCGCGTGGGTTGCCGACGATGGCCCAGCCGGTTTCCGTCTGCCACCAATGGTCGATCACCGGCACTTTGAGCTTGGTCTCGGCCCATTTCACCGTATCGGGATCGGCGCGCTCGCCCGCGAGATAGAGCGCCTCGAAATGGGAAAGGTCGTATTTTGACAGATGCGCGGCATCCGGGTCTTCCTTGCGGATCGCGCGGAACGCGGTCGGCGCCGTGAAAAGCGCCTTGACCTTGTGCTCGGCGATCACACGCCAGAAAGCGCCGGGATCGGGTGTTCCCACCGGCTTGCCTTCGTAGAGGATGGTGGTGCAGCCTTTGAGCAGCGGCGCATAGACAATGTAGGAATGCCCCACCACCCAGCCGACATCCGAAGCGGCCCAGAAAGCGTCGCCCGCCCTGACGCCGTAAAGCGCCTCCATGGACCAATGAAGCGCGACCATATGGCCGCCATTGTCGCGGACAACGCCCTTGGGCTTTCCGGTCGTGCCTGAGGTGTAGAGCACGTAAAGCGGGTCGGTTCCCAGCAGGGGTTCCGGCGCGAGCGGGCCGGGAGCAGCCGCCATCATGCGGGCACGCAGCGCGCCCCAATCATGGTCCCGCCCAGCAACAAGCGCAGCCGGCTCCTGCTCGCGCTGGAGGATGAAGCAGGCTTCCGGCTTGTGATGGGCCTCCTCGATCGCGCGGTCGAGCAGGGGCTTGTAGTGAACAACCCGCCCCGGCTCGATGCCGCAGGAGGCGGCAAGAACAAGCTTTGGAAGGGCATCATCAATGCGCGTCGCGAGTTCATGCGCGGCGAAACCACCGAAAACCACCGAGTGAATGGCGCCGATGCGCGCGCAAGCGAGCATGCCGATCGCGGCTTCGGGCACCATCGGCATGTAGAGCAGGACGCGATCGCCCTTGCCCACGCCGAAGCTTTTCAGGATATGGCCGAGAATCTCGACCTCCTTGAGCGTCTCGGCATAGGTGAGAACGCGCTTCGAACCTGTCAGGGGCGAATCATAGATGATCGCGGGTTGATCCCCGCGTCCCGCCGCGACATGGCGATCAAGGCAATTCGCGCTCGTGTTGCAGAGTCCGTCCGGGAACCAGCGACCGTAGGAACCAGCAGCAGCATCGAAAATCGTGTCCGGCGCGCGCATCCAGTCTATCGCGTTCGCCGCCTCGCGCCAGAAAGTCCCGGGGTCGCCCTGCCAGGCGGCGTAGATTTCCGCGTAATCTCTCGGCTTGCCCATGCTCTCCTCCCTGGATGCTCTTATACTTATCCGGTTTTCTAGGCATTTCGAATGGCGGAATCTCTTGGTAATTCGGTGTAATCCGCATGGTCATGCCGTTGCCACGTTTGAATGGTTGACCACCCGCTCAACCGCCGCATAAGGTTCGCGGCCCAAAAGGCTGATTTGCCTTCCACTCGCAGCCGGATACCAAACCCGGCCGCGCCGGGAACGACAGGAAGACGCCCGTGAGCGATGCGATCAAGGACGCCTTGTCCCGCCTTTCCGCCGCCATTGACCGGCTGGACGCGGCATCGCTTCGCCATGCGGATGGCGACCGTGCCCGCACGACGCTCGAAACCGAGTTGTCGCTCATGCGCGAGGATCGTCACCAGCTCGCGCGCCTGCTCGACGAGGAGCGCGCCGCCCGGATGAGCACCGAGGCCGGCCTCGAACAGCTCGCGCCGCGAATCGACAATGCCATCGCCGCGATCCGCGACGGTCTCGGCCGGGTCTGACCGTTCATGGCACAGGTCACGATCACCATTGACGGAAAGCAGTTCCGCATGGCCTGCGAGGACGGGCAGGAACCGCATCTGGGCGAGCTTGCCGCGCATCTCGATACCCGCATCCAGATGATGCGGCAGAGCTTCGGCGAGATTGGCGATCTGCGCCTTACCGTGATGGCGGCCTTGATGGTCTGCGACGAGCTTTCCGAAGAAAAGAAGAAGGTGACGCACGCGGAAAGCGCCGTCGAGGCCGATCGCCTTGCCCGCCAGCAGGCGGCGAGCAGCGAGAATCAAAAAGACACCGCCATTGCCGGTGTCATCGATAGCCTTTCACAGCGGATCGAGCGGATCACGCGGGTACTTTCGGGCGCCGCCACGGCGGAATAAGCACAGCCCTCTTCTCTTCTTCGCGCGAAACACCTACATTGACGGCGCGGGGCTGCGGGATGCGGCAGGTTATACGTATTCCCCGGGGCCTTAACGATCCTTAGGGAGCTGTTCCTGCCTGGACCTCTGGGTCCGGGCACACGGCGCCCACCTACTTATGTAGGTTCCCGGGATCGACACTCCACCGGTTCTGTGGCTCCGCACTTCCCTGTTTTTGCGCTGCCGGCGCAGCGTTGCACGAGGCTCCCTTTGCGTATTCTCTTTCTGGGCGATGTGGTCGGCAGACCGGGCCGCGAGGCGGTATCCCGCCACCTTCCTTCGCTGAAATCGACATTGCGGACCGATTGCGTGATCATCAACGGCGAGAATGCCGCCGGCGGCTTCGGCATCACCGAGGCGATCTACCACGAATTGCTCGATGCCGGCGCGGATGCGATCACACTGGGAAACCACTCCTTCGACCAGCGTGAAACGCTCGTCTATATCGAACGCTCGGAACGGCTGATCCGTCCCGCGAACCTGCCGCCGGGCACGCCGGGACGCGGCGCGGGAATGGTGGAAACCGCGGATGGGCGCCGCGTGCTGGTCATCAACGTCCTCGGGCGCATCGAGATGGATGCGGTCGATTGCCCCTTCCGTGCCGTCGAGCGCGAGATCGAAGCCGCGCCGCTGCGGCAGGTGGCGGATGCGATCGTGCTCGACCTTCACGCCGAAGCATCGGCGGAGAAACAAGCGCTCGGCTGGCATTTCGACGGCCGCGTCTCCTTCTCGGTCGGCACCCATACCCATGTCCCCACGGCGGATCATCGCATCCTGCCCGGCGGCTCGGGCTATATGGGCGATGCCGGCATGTGCGGCGATTATCTCTCCGTGATCGGTTTCGATCGCCACGAGCCGGTCCGCCGCCTTATCGAGAAGACGCCGGGCGTGCGCTGGGAATCCGCCTCCGGACATGGCACGATCTGCGGATTGCTGGTCGAGACGGATGACACGACCGGCTTGACAAAACGCCTGGCCCCGCTGCGCGTCGGCCCCAATATCGCCGAAACCATTCCCGACTGGGATTGAAGACAAACGGTTTTCTTGATTTCGCGGCACGCTTTTGGTTATGAGCCGCATTGATCATCGCACTTTTGCTTGAGGAAAGCCCCGCATGGCCGGTCATTCGCAATTCAAGAACATCATGCATCGCAAGGGCAAGCAGGATGCCGTGCGCTCGAAAATGTTCTCGAAACTCGCGCGCGAAATCACCGTTGCCGCGAAAATGGGCATGCCTGACCCTAACATGAACCCACGCCTGCGCATGGCGGTGCTCGCGGCCCGTGCCGAGAACATGCCGAAAGACAATATCGAGCGCGCGATCAAGAAAGCAGCCGGTGGCGACGCGGAAAACTACGACGAGGTGCGCTATGAGGGCCGCGGTCCCGGCGGCGTCATGCTGATCGTGGAAGCACTGACCGACAATCGCAACCGCACCTCGGCGGCGGTACGCTCCTATTTCACCAAGGCGGGTGGCGAACTGGGCGCGACAGGCTCGGCCACCTTCATGTTCGACCGCGTGGGCGAGATCACCTATCCCGCGAGCGCGGGCGACGCGGACAAGGTGATGGAAGCCGCGATCGAGGCCGGCGCCGAGGATGTCGTGTCCGACGAGAACGGCCATGTCATCTATTGCGGCTTCGAGGATCTCTCCGACGTTTCCAAGGCGCTGGAGACGGCGCTGGGCGCCCCGGCTTCGGCCAAGGGCATCTGGAAACCGCAGAACAATGTCGAGCTCGATCTCGACAAGGCCACGAGCGTGATGAAGCTCATCGACAATCTCGACAATGACGACGACGTGCAGAACGTTTTCTCGAATTTCGAGGTTTCGGACGAGGTGATGGCGAAGCTCACGGCGTGAGCCCGCCCCCCGACGATTATTGCCCGCGGCTGGAATACTGATACAATCCCCGTGTTTTTCAGCAAAATGGGGGCTGCATGCGCGCGCGGGCAATGCTACTGGCGGCGGTCCTGTTTCTCGCGGGCTGCCAGACCTTCACCCTGGAAGGCACACCTCCCGGTGTGCTGCGCGGCGAGCTGGCGGTGGTCTGGGTCGGCGAAGACTCGTTCGTCTATGTCGGCGGGCCTGGCGGATTGAGCTTCCGCACCTCCGACGGAAAGCTCATAAAGCCCGAGATGATCTATACCGATGGCGGCTCCATCCCACGGCCTGTCCGGGCCTTGGACGGTTTCTCCCCCTGGGGCTTCGCGCCAGCCTATATCATCCATGACTGGCTCTTCATCCAGCGCCATTGCAACCCCGATTACCTCGACAAACTGAACATCACCTTCGAGGATTCCGCGCGCATCCTCGCGGAGGTCATCAAGACCCTGATCGAAACCAATCAGGTCCGGCCGAACGAGACGGCCTTCTCCGCCATCAGCTGGGCGGTATCGACCTCGATCGCGCGGGATCTGTGGGAAGCGCCCAATCGCTGCTTCCCGGTCACGCCCGTGCATCGCGCGCGGGTCGCCGCGGCACTTCGGCAAGAGCCGGTGCTTGCGCGCATGCGCTCGACAGGCACGCTCGATGCACGATCGCGCGCCATCCAGACGGGACAAGCGCAGGTGGTGGTCCGACGTTCCTACGGCCCGTGAGGTAGAGGGAACGAATTTTCACTTTTCGTTCTCATTTGCGCGGGCATAAAATCGCCCCATGAGAAAAGCGACGCGAATCATCGGCATCGATCCCGGCCTGCGCCATACGGGCTGGGGGATCATCGAGGTCGAGGGCACACGATTGACCTATATCGCCTGCGGCGTCGTCGAGCCCAGCCCGAAGGCCGATCTCGCGGACAGGCTCGCCGCAATCCATGAGGGGCTTCGCGTCGTCATTCACGATCACGCGCCCGAGGAAGCGGCGGTGGAAGAAACGTTCGTCAACAAGGATGCGCGCGCCACGCTCAAACTCGGCGCGGCGCGCGGTGTCGCGATGCTGGTTCCCGCGCAAGCGGGGCTGGTCGTAGCCGAATACGCGCCCAACCAGGTCAAGAAAAGCGTGGTTGGCTCGGGCCATGCCGAAAAGGCGCAGATTCGCCTGATGGTGAAGGTGCTGCTGCCGAAGGCCGAGTTTCGCACAGACGATATGGCCGATGCGCTCGCCATCGCCATCTGCCACGCGCATAACAGGAGCGTGCGATGAGGTTCCCGATGCGGTCCGCTGCTCTTGTGCTTTTTCTCGTGACCAGCCCGGCCATGGCATCGGGGGGAGCCGAACCGCGTCCGCCGGAAGGGCGATACGCGTTGCATGGGCAGGCCTGCAAGGCGAATGACATCTTCCTTACGCTCAAGGGGGATCGCATGGATCTGCCGGTTTTCTCCTGCCAGGGGCTGGGCTTCAAGGTGATCGAAACCCGCGGCGACGGCGCGCTCTGGGCGGTCAAGGGCAAACGCTGCCAGGGCGAGGAGGCTCCGCCGGGGCCGCAGGATTTCAAGCTGGAAGCGCGAGGCACCAGCCTGCGCATCCTCTGGGCGGACGGATCGAGAAGCGCGCCGCTGATGCGTTGCGGCAGGTGAGCGCATGATCGGCAAGCTCAAGGGAGTCATCGACAGCTACGGCGAGGATCACGTGATCCTCGATGTGCACGGCGTGGGCTATCTCGTCCACTGCTCCTCGCGCACCCTGCAGGCGCTGCCGGCGGCGGGGGAGGCAGCAACACTTCATATCGAGACCATCGTGCGCGAGGACATGATCCGCCTTTTCGGCTTCTCCTCGGATATCGAGAAGGAATGGTTCAATATCCTGCTCGGCGTGCAGGGCGTGGGGCAAAAGGTCGCGCTCGCGATCCTCTCCACCCTGCGCCCGGCGGAGCTGGCTGGCGCCATCGCCATGAAGGACAAGGGCGCGATCGCCCGTTCTCCCGGCGTGGGCCCGAAACTCGCCGAGCGGATCTGTGTCGAACTCAAGGGCAAGGCCCCGGCTTTCGGCGCCGTCGATCCGGCCGTCGCCAAGCTCGTCGGCGATGTCGAGGAGAGCCGCGTCGCGGGGCCGCTGAAGGATGCCGTCTCCGCGCTGGTCAATCTTGGCTATGGCCAGCCACAGGCCGCTGCCGCCATTGCCGCAGCGGCAAAGGCGCTGGGGGATGGCGCGGAAACCGGCGCGCTGATCCGGCAGGGATTGAAGGAACTGGCGAAGTGACAATGGCGCTGGAACTCCCTCGGGATACCTTTGCGATCGCTCCGCTCGACGACCAATCCGAGCTGAGCGAGCTCCTTACGCGGCGCTGGGGCGATACCCTGATCATGTTCGGCAGGACATGGAAAATTGGAGAATTTTCTGCACTGGTTGCAAAAAGCCCGGAGGGAACCGCCCTGGGGCTCGCGACATATGCGGTGCAACGGGCGATGATGCTCGTGCTGACGGTTGATAATTTCTCGGATGTACCCGGCATCGGCAAGGCATTGCTTGCGCGTTGCGCCGAGATCGGGCGCGAGAACAACGTCAAAATCATGCGTGTTGTGACCACCAACGACAATACCGCCGCCTTGCGCTACTTCCAGATGCAGGGTTTCAGGATCGCCGCCTTCTATCCCGGCGCCATCGCAATCTACCGCGCCGTCAATCCCAGCCTCCCGGAAAAAGGACAGGATGGCATCCCCATTCGCGACGCGCTGGAGCTGGAGATCGACCTGTGACCCGCCCCGGCCTCCTCAACCCCGAGAAACGCGGCGACGATGTGGATCAGTCGATCCGCCCGCTGCAACTGGGCGAGTTCATCGGCCAGCAACAGGCGCAGGAAAACCTCAAGGTTTTCATACAAGCGGCGAAAACACGCGGCGATGCGCTCGATCATGTCCTGTTCGTCGGCCCGCCCGGCCTCGGCAAGACAACCCTCGCGCAGATCGTCGCGCGCGAGCTTGGCGTCAATTTCCGCTCGACCTCAGGCCCGGTGATCGCCAAGGCAGGCGATCTCGCCGCCCAGCTCACCAATCTCGATGAGCGCGACGTGCTCTTCATTGATGAAATCCACCGCCTCAACCCGGCGGTCGAGGAAATCCTCTACCCCGCGATGGAGGATTACCAGCTCGACCTCATCATCGGCGAAGGGCCGGCGGCGCGCTCGGTCAAGATCGACCTGCCGAAATTCACCCTCGTCGGCGCAACCACCCGCGCTGGCCTGCTGACAACTCCCCTGCGCGACCGCTTCGGCATTCCCATCCGCCTCAATTTCTACACGGTGGAGGAACTGGAGCTGATCGTGACGCGCGGCGCGCGCGTCCTCGGCATCGGCATGAGCCAGGATGGCGCGAACGAGATCGCGCGGCGCGCGCGCGGCACCCCGCGCATCGCCGGCCGCCTGCTGCGCCGGGTGCGCGATGTCGCGATCGTCGAAGGCGCGGAGAAGGTCACGCGCGCCATCGCGGACAAGGCGCTGACCATGCTCGATGTCGATTCCATCGGCCTCGATCTGATGGACAGGCGTTATCTCACCACGATCGCAGAGAAATTCTCCGGCGGCCCGGTGGGCATCGAGACCATGGCCGCCGCGCTTTCCGAACCACGCGACGCCATCGAGGATATCATCGAGCCCTACCTGCTCCAGCAGGGCTTCCTGCAGCGCACGCCGCGCGGGCGCCTCCTCACCGATGCCGCCTTCCGCCATCTCGGGATGAGCCCGCCCTCCCGCCAAGCTGCACAGTTCGGGCTCTTCGAAGGCGAGGAGGAGTGATCACGCCATCCGCCGTTCCGCCACAACACGCAGGCGCCATGCCACCAGCCTCGCCGCCAGCGCGAGCATGAATACGGCGATGAAACTCCAGTAAAGCGGCCCGCCCGCCTTGGCCCGCACGCCGAAAGCCACGACGAATTGCAGCCAGAGCCAATGCACGCCGATGGAATGAAGCCACGCCCAGGCTTTCGCGCCGATCAGCGCGGCCGTGGCTTTGAATGAGGTCGCGGCCATCAGGATGATCAGCGCGTAGCCGATCGAACCGACCACCACCATGTCCGGCGTCACGGCATAGGCGTATTGTTCAGGCCCCTGCGCCGCGAAGGCGATGATGAAGCTGGCATGGACGAAATGGGAAAAGGCGAAGGAAAGCCCGAGAAAGCGCCGGTTGGCGCGCTGCCAGCGCGTGAAACGATTGGGCATCAGGCGGAACAGCGCACTGGCCGTGAAGGCCAGCAGGAACAGGATCGCCGAGCTGCGCGCCGTGAACCGTATCGCCCAGCGCAGGGATTGCGACGAGAAAGCGTCCTGCCAGAGGGGGCCAAAAGTCGCGGCAAGGATGATCAGGCCGGAGACGAGAAACAATCGCCAGCCATTAAGAGAGAAGAACGGCATTCTTTGCTCCGAACTGAGAAAATGCACTCTCAGAAAATCGGAGACCTTTGATCAAAGTCACTTCACAAATTTTTGCTCGTTCATCTTCAAAAAAGCAACAATATAAATATCAAGAATACCATTGATATTATTAGAAATTCATCCATCAAAAAATTTTTTATAGTGCTTATGTGCTATAAGCGCAACGCATATTGACTAACAACTAAATTCAAGCTCATTTTCCTTGCAAATTTTCACACCATTGTGGATTTGCAACTGTCTTGATGCCTTTTGCCCATTCTATAGAATCTCGTAGCCGGCTTGGCTGGCTGATCCTGCGGCTGACGCTGGCGGGGCTGATCGCAGCGCATGGATGGGCGCGCTGGCTTGCAGGCGCCGTCCCGCCCTTCGGAGTCTTTCTTGAAAGCCAAGGTTTTCCGGCAGGATTCGCCTGGGCAATCGCCGTCACAAGCATCGAAATCGTTGGATCCCTGCTCCTCGCGGCGGGCCGGCTGGTGGTTCCGCTCACATTGGTCTATTCCGCCATCTATGCGCTCGGGATCGTCCTTGTTCATGCAAAATCCGGCTGGTTCGTCGTTGGCCTTGGCCGCAATGGCGCAGAGTTCAGCGTGCTGCTCATCATTTGCCTGCTGATGACCGGCTTGCAGCACGCACGCTTTCGCAGCAGCGCCTGATCCGAAAAGCAAGCAACAGGTCCGAACGAAATCTGACCGGGCGATGGCCGGATACCTCTCGCCTCACGCCAGGATGCTGCTAGAAGAGCGCAGTACGACAGGAGCGGGATTTGGGCATGCTGACCCTGCGCATCTATTACGAGGACACGGATTTTTCCGGCTTCGTCTATCATGCGCGCTATCTCAACTTCTTCGAGCGCGCACGCACCGAGGCCCTGCGCGGGCTCGGAATCGACCAGCGCGCGCTGTTCGAGACGGAAGGAGGCCCCTTCGCCTTCGTCGTGCGGCATATGGAGATCGATTTCAAAAGCCCCGCGCGGATGGATGATCTGGTCGAGGTTGAGACCGGAATCACCCGCATCGGCGGGGCGAGCCTCGTGATGCGTCAGGTGCTCCGGCGCGAAGGTATGGTGCTCGCTCAGGCCGATGTCACGATCGCATTTCTGGCCGCCGGGCGCCCGGCGCGCATGCCGCGATCCATGCGCGATGCGCTGGATAAGCTCACGAAGGGTTAACTTTTACCCAACATTAACCATAAAAGCCGATTGATGGTGGCTGGAAGCCCCGTGCCAGAAGGTGCGGGCAAGGCCGGTTATGCACGCCTCAGTTTAGTCGCAAACCCGGATCAAGAGCCGTGGAACCGCCCGAAGGGGTCGTTTTCACTGTCGCATGGACAGAAGGACCGATAATGCCACCTGTTGACGCCCAACCGGATCTCTCGCTGATCTCGCTGTTCCTGCACGCCCACTTCATCGTCAAACTGGTGATGCTGGGGTTGATGGGCGCGTCCGTGTGGTCCTGGGCGATCATCATCAACAAATCGATCATGCTGCGCCAGATGAAGGCGCGGATGGATAATTTCGAGGATACGTTCTGGTCCGGCCAGAGCCTCGACGAGCTTTACCGCTCCCTTTCGCAGCAGGCGACGGACGGGTTCGCCGCGCTTTTCGTGGCGGCGATGGGCGAATGGCGCCGCGCCTTCGAAGGTTCGGGCCGCGGCTTCGCGAGCCTCCAGACGCGTATCGACAAGGTGCTCGATGTTTCGATCGCCCGCGAGGTCGAGCGGCTGGAATCCAAGCTGCTGGTTCTTGCGACGATTGCCTCCGTCGGCCCCTATATCGGCCTTTTCGGCACCGTTTTCGGCATCATGACCACCTTCCGCTCCATCGCGGCCTCCAAGAATACATCGCTCGCGGTGGTCGCGCCGGGCATCGCGGAGGCGCTTTTTGCGACCGCCATCGCGCTGGTTGCCGCGATTCCGGCCAATATCTTCTATAACAAGCTTGTGAAGGACGTCTCGCGCACCCAGGGGCGGCTTGAGACCTTCGCGGATGAATTCTCCGCCATCCTCTCCCGCCAGATCGACGAACGCGCCGGACGGGGAGCGGCCTGATGGCGATGGCGATGAATTCCGGCGGCGGGGGCGGAAAACGACGCCGCTCCGGCCGCGCGGCGCCGATGGCGGATCTCAACATGATCCCGTTCATCGACGTCATGCTGGTGCTGCTGGTGATCTTCATGGTCGCGGCGCCCCTGCTCACCGTGGGCGTGCCGGTTGATCTGCCGAAGACATCCGCCGGTCAGCTCAATGTCGACAAGAAGCCGCTCTCGGTTTCCATCGACGACAAGGGCAAGATCTTCCTTCAGGAGAAGGAGATCGCGCTCGAGGCGCTGGTGCAGGCGCTGGGCGCGGAAGCGAAGCAGGGTTTCGACGAGCGCATCTATGTGCGCGGTGACGCGAATGTGAATTACGGCCGGGTTTCCGAGGTTCTCGCGGTGCTCAACAAGGCCGGCTACACGAAAACCGCCCTGGTGCAGGCGCCCGGCGGCAAGCAGTAAGGAAACGATGTGATCGACAGGATCGCGACATGGCTCAAAACCAACGTCGACTGGCGGCAGCCGGGCGGCGCGGTTTCGGCTGGCGGTCACGTGCTGGTCCTCACCATCGGCCTGCTGGGACTTTCCTCCGCCAAGCCCTTCCAGCCCGCGGGCGAATCCGTCGCGGTCGATGTCGTCTCCGAAAAAGACTTCAACGAGATGATGAAGGGCGACAAGAATTCGAAAGAAGTCGCCAAGCAGCCGGAGCGCCGGGTCGATAAGGTCGCCGAGATCAAGAAGGACAATGATCCGGGCGAGGCGAAGAAGGATGTCGCCGCGCCGGAACCGCCGAAAGCCTCACCCCCGCCTGTACCCGCCGAGCAGAAAGTCGCCTCGGTGACCCCGCCCGCGCGCCCGCCGGAACTGCGCGTCGCGCCGCCGCGCCCGGTGCCGCCGCCCGCACAGGCCGAGGAAGAAGAGGAAGACCGCGAGGCCGAGATCATCCGCCAGAAGAAGGCGGCCGAGAAGCGCAAGGCCGAGGAGGCCGCGAAAGCCGCCGCCGACGAAAAGCGCAAGCTTGAGGAAACCTTGAAAGCCGAAGCCGAGGCGCAGAAGCGCGCCGAGGACAAGCGCAAAGCAGATGAAGCCAAGAAGGCCGAGGATCTGAAAAAGGCCGAGGCCGCGCGCCGCGAGAAGGAAGCGAAAGAGAAGGCGCGGCAGGAGCAGCTCGCCAAGGAGAAGGCCGAGGAGCAGAAGCTGCTGGCCGCCATCAACAACAAGCTCAACACCTCGAAGGAGGCGCCCTCCTCGACAGGCTCCACCGGGCAGCAGGTGGCGAGCCGTTCGACTGCGGGAACCAGCACCGCGACGGGCAATTCGCTCTCGCCGTCAGACAAAGCCCGATTGATCGGAATCTTCACGGATCAGATGCTGCGCTGCCTCAATTACCCAGGTACGCTGCCGACAGCCAGGCCACAGTTCCATTTCAGTGTTGCGAAAGACGGCAGCATCACGAGCACAGTCGAGCTCAAGAACCGTTCAAACGACCCCAATTTCATCGCCTATACGGAAGCAGCCAAGCGCGCTTTCCGCGCCTGCCAGCCCTACCGGATTCCCGACCGTTTTCTCGCCACTTACGATGACTGGAAAAACCTGGACATCGTGATCGATGCCTCTGGCAACTGATCGCCGCACAAGAACCTGAATGACCGCAACCCCTGAAATGCCTGCAAGACACACGAGCCCGCCACCATGAACCGCCCGTTCCAGCTCTTTCGCCCGATCTTCTTCATGCTTGGCCTCGGTGCCGCGCTTGTCGCGCCACTGGTGCTCTCCGGCGAGGTTCGCGCACAGGAGCGAAACTGCGGCCCCGGCACGCTTTGTATCGACCTCAACCCGCGCAACTTCAAGCCGATGCCGGTCGCGGTGCTTGATTTCGGCGGCGATCCGCAGGGCGTTCAGGTCTCGGAGATCATCACCGCCAACCTCAAGCGTTCGGGTGTGTTCGATCCCATCGACAAATCGCGCTTTCCCGAGCGGGGGATCGGTTTCGACAGCACCCCCAATTTCGCGACGTGGAATTCGGTTGGCGTGCAGGCGATCATCGCCGGGCGCGTGGTGCGCGATGGCACGCGGCTCGCGGTGGAATACCGCCTCTGGGATGTCAGCGCGGCGAAGCAGGTGATCGGTCAGAAACACGCGATCGATCAGGCGAACTGGCGCCGGCTCGCGCATCTCGCCTCCGATGCCGTCTACGAACGCATGACGGGCGAGACCGGCTTTTTCGACACGCGGATTGTCTTCGTCGATGAAACCGGCCCGAAGGAGAAGCGCAAAAAGCGCCTCGCGATCATCGATCAGGATGGCGCGAATTTCCGCGCCATCTCCTCGGGCAACGAATTGCTCATCACCCCCCGCTTCTCGCCGCGCGGCGACCGCGTCGCCTTCATGGCGCTGGAGGATGGCGGCAAGGCGAATGTGCAGGTGCTCGATCTCAGTTCCGGCCGGCGCTCCGTTGTCGGCAACGCCAATGTGGCAAGCTTCTCGCCGCGTTTCGCACCCAACGGATCGCAGATCGCGATGAGCATCGAGGCCGGCGGCAATGCCAATATCGTTCTCGCCGATCTCGGCTCGGGCGCGACCCGCCCGCTGACCTCCTCGGGCGCGATCGATACCGCGCCCTCCTTCTCGCCCGATGGCACGCAGATCGCCTTCGAGAGCGATCGCGGCGGCGGCCAGCAGCTCTATGTGATGGGGGCGGATGGCTCGGGCGCGCGGCGCATTTCCTTTGGTGAGGGGCGCTATTCCACGCCGGTCTGGTCGCCGAAGGGGGATTTCATCGCCTTCACGCGTCAGAAGGGCGGCGCTTTCGCCATCGGCGTGATGAAGCCGGATGGCTCGGGCGAGCGCATCCTCACGGAAGGGTACCATAATGAAGGCCCCACCTGGGCGCCGAACGGTCGCTATATCATGTTCTTCCGCGATGCCGGCGCTGGTCCCAAGCTGTTCATGGTCGATGTGACCGGGCGCGTCGATGTGCCGATCCCCACCCCGGCCTTCGCCTCCGATCCGGCCTGGTCGCCCCTGCTTTCCGCGAAGTAAGTGATGGCGGAAGCTTCCGCGCTGGTGCTTTTCTCGGGCGGGCAGGATTCCGCGACCTGCCTGGCCTGGGCGCTCGATCGCTTCAGCCGCGTCGAGACCATCGGTTTCGATTACGGCCAGCGCCATATCGTGGAGCTTCAATGCCGTGATGCCCTGCGCAAGGGCATGGCCGCATTGAAGCCGCTCTGGGCGGAGCGGCTTGGAGAGGATCACAGCCTCCCCCTCGCCGCGCTCGGCGCGATCTCGGACACCGCGATGACGCGCGAGGTCGAGATCACGTTCGGGGTTGAAGGGCTGCCGAACACCTTCGTGCCCGGACGCAACCTGATCTTCCTCACCTTCGCCGCCGCCCTCGCCTATCGGCGCGGCATCCGGCATATCGTGACCGGCGTGTGCGAGACGGATTATTCCGGCTATCCCGATTGCAGGGACGATACGATGAAGGCGCTTCAGGTCGCGCTCAATCTCGGCATGGACAGGCGTTTTGTGGTGGAGACGCCGCTGATGTGGCGCGACAAGGCCGCGACTTGGGCGCTCGCGGAAGAGCTTGGGGGCGAACCCTTGGTCAGCCTGATCCTCGAAGCCAGCCATACCTGCTATCTCGGCGCGCGTGACAAACGCCACGCTTGGGGTTATGGCTGCGGCCAATGCCCGGCCTGCGAATTGCGCGCGAATGGTTTCGTCCGCTATCAGGAGGTTCGGCAGCGTTGAAACAGGGTGGCTGATCCCTCAAAGCCGAAGATCTTTTGATCACGGGCCAAAGCGAGACAATCATGAGCGAAACTTCTCTTCGTCGTGAAGGCTATTTGTGCCTCGCGCTCTTCATCGCGTGCATTCCGGCCGCGAACTGGCTGATCCAGAATGTTGGCACTTTCTGCGCACCGAACGGGCCCTGCCTCATTCCGGTAGGTCCGGGGCTGACGGCCCCAAGCGGCGTGCTGTTGGTGGGCGTGGCGCTGGTGCTGCGCGATCTGGTCCAGCGCCGTCTGGGCGCGGTTTTTGCGCTTGGCGCCATCGCGCTCGGCGGGGTTCTCTCGGCGTTTTTCTCGCCGCCGGCGCTTGTCTATGCATCGGTTGCCGCATTCCTCCTCTCGGAACTCGCGGATTTCGCCATCTTCACGCCCTTGCAGAAGCGCGGGCTGGTGCTGGCGGTTTTCGTCAGCAGCATCGTGGGGCTGATCGTCGACAGCCTGGTCTTTCTCCAGCTCGCCTTCGGCTCGCTCGATTATCTTGGCGGGCAGATCGCGGGCAAGGCGATCATGGTGTTCCTCGCACTCCCGGTCATCCACCTCATCCGGGAACGCGACAGGCGCCTTGGCCTGCCTGCCTGACGCAAGCGCCTAAAAAATCAAGAAAACGTTCACCATTCGCCGCAAAGTCGCCATGCGGAACCGCTCAATGCGGGTTTCATTAGGCTTTACGGAAGCTTTCGTTAATCGGGCGACTTTTAAGTGCTCGATAGGCTGGGTGCCGTGTTTTTTGACGCGCTTTATCTTTCCACCCCTTGGGCGGAGAGGAGCGCATATCGAGGAGTTCTTGGGATGGTTCCCGCTTTTTCGCTCGCGCGCGGTTCGCGCATCGCCGCAATTTTCCTGGTTGCCGGCCTGCTCGGCGCCTGCGCCTCCAAAACCGGCGCGGATGACGCCGCAAACGGCGCCGGTGGCGCAAATGTTCCGGGCTCCATCCAGGATTTCGTGGTCAATGTCGGCGATCGCGTCTTCTTTGATTCCGATTCCTCGGAGATCAACGGCCAAGGTCAGGCCACGCTCGACAAGCAGGCGCAATGGCTCGCGCGCTACCCGCGTTATTCCTTCATGATCGAGGGCCATGCCGACGAGCGCGGCACGCGTGAATACAATTTCGCACTCGGTGCCCGTCGTGCCGAAGCCGCGAAGAACTACCTCATCGCGCGCGGGGTCGGCGGCAACCGCATCCGCACCACATCCTACGGCAAGGAGCGCCCGGTCGCGGTCTGCAACGACATCTCGTGCTGGTCGCAGAACCGGCGTGCGGTCTCGGTGCTCGGCGGAGCAGGAAGCTGACGCTTCTTGCTCCACGTAATCTCTGCTAATCTAGCGGGATGATCAGGATGATCCGCTTCGCATTGTCTCGCACAGCGCTGTTGCTGGCGGCGGGGATGTTCTTCACTGCGCCCGCGCTCCGGGCGCAGGATGCCGCTGAATTCATGCTGCGTCTCGACCGGCTCGAGAACGAGAACCGCCGCCTTACGGGGCAGGTGGAGGAGATGCGCTTCCAGCTTCGCAAGCTGGAGGATCAGCTCAAGCGCATGCAGACCGACAACGATCTGCGGTTCAAGGACCTGGAAGGCGCGCGCGGCGGCGCCGCGCCTGCGCCACGACCGGGCCAGACGCCGCCGCCCTCACCCGGCGGCGCGCCGAAACGCTCTGACGCTTTTGACCCCACCAATACCGGCAACGCGCCCGGCGCGCCGCGCCCGCTCGGATCGGCGGGTGTCGCGACACCGCCTGGTGCGCCGCTGCCCGGCGGCGCCCTGGTGCAGGATGGTGAACTTGGCGCGCCGCTTGACGTGACCGGCCAGCGCCGCGGCAACGGTATCGGCGCCGCCCCCTTGCCCGGCCCCGGACGGGGTGACGCCAAATCCGATTTCGACTTCGCCAAATCGCTGGTCGATCGCGGCGATTATGAACTGGCCGAGGGCGCCTTCAGGGATTTCCTGCGCGCCCATGGCAAGGACAGGCGCGTCGCCGAGGCGACTTTCCTGCTCGGTGAAAGCTACCTCCGGCGCACGCGCTATCGCGAGGCGGCGGAGAATTTCCTCAACGTCACCTCAAAGCATTCCGGCTCGCCCAAGGCGCCGGAGGCGATGCTCAAGCTCGGCATGTCGCTGCGCGGGCTGGGCGCGATCCAGGAAGCCTGCGGCACCTTCGCGCAGGTCCCCAAGAAATACCCGAATGCCGCCCCGGCGATCCGGCAGGCTGTCGAAAGGGAAAGGGCGCGCGCGCAGTGCTGATCGAAATTGACGAGGACCCGACCGACCGCCTGCCCCTCACCCCTGAGGAAGCGCTCGCGCTTTATCGCGGCGCACTCGGCAATGACGGTTGCAACGGCATGCTGCTCTGCGTATCGGGCGGCCCGGATTCGATGGGGCTTTTGGGGCTGAGCGCCGCCGCCCGCGCCTATCTTCCGCCGCTCGCGGTGGCGACCGTCGATCACGGCATGCGCCCGGAAGCGAAAGAGGAAGCGGCTTTCGTCGCCGAATTCTGCCGCGAACTGAGCATTCCGCATGCCACGTTGAACTGGGGCGACACCGACCCACCGACCTCGCAGGAGGCCGCGCGCAAGGGCCGCTACGCCCTGCTTCTGAACCATGCCCGCTCGATCGATGCGAGCCATATCGTCACCGCACACACGCTGGATGATCAGGCCGAGACCGTACTGATCCGCATGGCCTCCGGCACGGGGCTCGGCGGGCTGGGCGCCATGCGGCCCAATGTGGTCCGCGGTGCGGTGCACCATATCCGCCCTTTCCTCGAAGTGCCGAAATCACGACTTGTCGCCACCTGCACGCGCAATCACTGGCTCTATTCCAGCGATCCCACCAATACGGATCGCCGTTTCGCGCGATCGCGCTTCCGCACGCTGATGCCGATCCTCGCGGAGGAAGGCCTTACCCCTGAGCGCCTCGGCACGCTGGCCGCCCGCGCGCGTCGCACAGAGGATGCGCTTGAACATGTCGCGCGTCGCACTGTCGACGGCGCGATCATCCGCCGCGCGCCCGATGGCGGGGCGATCCGGCTCAAAGCCGAGCCCTTCTTCAGCGAGCCTTTCGACCTTGCCCTGCGCATGTTGCGCAACGCGATGCTTCAGATCGCGGTTGAAGGCCAGAGCGCGGTGCAGATCTCGCTCTCCAAGCTCGAACGCATGCTCAAGCACCTGCGGATCGCGATCCGCGACCAGCGCCCTTTCCGGCAATCGCTGGCCTGGTCGGTTATCGCGCATGGCAACGGCTTCATCGAGGTGCGGACAGCGCCGCCACGCCGCGCAGCACGTGAGCAGAATCTCCCGCAAAAAACGGAGAGACGGCGCGCCTGAAGGGCGTTACGTTAACCTGCCGGCACCAAAAAAGCCGCGATAACTTGGCAAGGGGACTTCGCACCCCTAGATATCGGTATGGAGCAGGGTTTGGCGATCCAGCCACCCCCCGTGAGAGAGCAAAGCGTCGATGAACCCGAATTTCCGCAACATCGCCCTCTGGGCGGTCATCCTGGTGCTGGTGCTGGCGCTGGTCTCGGTCTTCCAGAGCCCGTCGAACCGCTCATCCGGGCAGGAAATCCCCTATTCCGCCTATGTCGAGGCCGTTGAGAAGGGGCGTATTGAAAAGGTCACGATTTCCGGTTTCGACATCCAGGGCAGCTACAATGACGGCTCGGGCAATTTCTCGACCTATGGGCCTTCCGACGAGCGCATCCGCGAGAAGCTGCGCGAGCGCGGCATCAACGTTACCTATCGCTCGCCGAATGCCGACAATAACTGGTTCATGTCGCTGCTGGCGACCTACCTGCCCTTCCTGGTCCTGATCGGCATCTGGATCTTCATGTCGCGCCAGATGCAGAACGGCGCCGGCCGCGCGATGGGTTTCGGCAAATCGAAAGCCAAGCTTCTCACGGAGGCGCATGGCCGCGTGACCTTCGAGGATGTCGCCGGCATCGACGAAGCCAAGGAAGATCTTCAGGAAATCGTCGAATTCCTGCGCGATCCGCAAAAATTCCAGCGCCTTGGCGGGCGCATTCCGCGCGGCGTGCTGCTGGTTGGCCCGCCCGGCACCGGCAAGACCCTCACCGCGCGCGCCGTCGCCGGCGAGGCCAACGTGCCCTTTTTCACGATTTCGGGCTCGGATTTCGTCGAGATGTTCGTCGGCGTCGGCGCGAGCCGCGTGCGCGACATGTTCGCGGAAGCCAAGAAGAACGCCCCCTGCATCATCTTCATCGACGAAATCGATGCCGTGGGGCGCCATCGCGGCGCGGGCCTCGGCGGCGGCAATGACGAGCGCGAGCAGACGCTCAACCAGCTTCTCGTCGAGATGGACGGCTTCGAGGCCAACGAGGGCGTGATCATCATCGCCGCCACCAACCGGCCCGACGTGCTCGACCCCGCCCTGATGCGCCCCGGCCGCTTCGACCGCCAGATTGTTGTCCCCCTGCCGGATGTGAACGGTCGCGAGAAGATCCTCAAGGTCCATACCCGCAAGGTGCCGATGGCGGCGGATGTAAACCTGAAGACGCTCGCGCGCGGCACGCCCGGATTTTCCGGCGCGGATCTCATGAATCTCGTCAACGAGGCGGCGCTGCTCGCCGCCCGGCGCAACCGCCGCATCGTCACCATGCTCGAATTCGAGGATGCCAAGGACAAGGTGATGATGGGCGCCGAGCGCAAATCCATGGCCATGTCCGACGAGGAAAAGAAGAACACCGCCTATCACGAGGCCGGCCATGCGATCATCGCGCTGAAAATGGCGGGCATCGACCCGATCCATAAGGCGACGATCATTCCGCGCGGCCGCTCCCTCGGTATGGTGATGACCCTGCCGGAAGGCGACCGCTACTCGATGAACCACGAAAAGAGCCTTGCGCGCCTTGCCATGCTCTTCGGCGGTCGCGAAGCGGAGATTTTCAAGAACGGCCCGGAAAAGGTCACCAACGGCGCGACCGGCGACATCCAGATGGCGACTTCGCTCGCCCGCGCGATGGTGATGGAATGGGGCATGAGCGATACGCTCGGTCGCGTGCGCTATGCCTCCAACCAGCAGGAAGTCTTCCTCGGTCATTCCGTTTCGCAGACAACCAACATGTCGGACGAAACCGCCAAGCTGATCGACGAGGAAGTGCGCAAGCTGATTGAAGGCGGCGAGAAGACCGCGCGCCGGATCATCACCGAGAATGCCGAGCAGTTCGAGGCCATCGCGCAGGCCCTGCTCGAATTCGAAACGCTGACCGGCGACGAGCTGCGCGACCTGATGGACGGCAAGCGCCCCAAGCGCGAGGACCCGGACGAACCTTCGACGCCGCGCGGTTCCGCCGTGCCGACCGCCGGTAAGCCCCGCCCACCCGAGGCGGATGGCGGCATGGAGCCCCAGCCGCAAGGCTGAGCAGCGGAAATCCCCGGAAATCGAAAAAGCAGCCTTCGGGCTGCTTTTCTTTTGGCACGCATGCCCCGCCAGTCGCGCCCGGTTAAGCTCCTGTTTTCCTGCAACACGGCTTTTTCTTGCCTTGCAACGCCGCTTGCTGCACCACATTCTGTATTGAAGGGGTGATTTCATGACACGCAAGTTTTTCGGCACCGATGGCATTCGCGGTCGCGCGAACGTAAAGATCACGCCGGAACTCGCCCTGCGCGTCGGGCAGGCCGCAGGCCAGATCTTCCATCGCGGCGAACATCGCCACCGGGTCGTGATCGGCAAGGATACCCGCCTATCCGGCTACATGATCGAGACGGCGCTGACCGCCGGCTTCCTCTCCGTGGGCATGGACGTGATGCTGCTCGGCCCGATGCCGACCCCCGCCGTGGCCATGCTTACCCGCTCGATGCGCGCCGATCTCGGCGTGATGATCTCCGCCTCGCACAACCCTTACGAGGATAACGGCATCAAGCTGTTCGGCCCGGATGGCTACAAGCTCTCCGACGAGATCGAACTGGCGATCGAGGCGCTGATCGAGCCCTCCGCTTCCATCTCGCTTGCCGGCTCGCGCGATCTCGGCCGGGCCAAGCGGATCGAGGGCGTTCATGCCCGCTATATCGAATTCGCCAAACGAGCCCTGCCCAAGGCGCTCGCCCTCGACGGCATGCGCATCGTGCTCGACTGCGCCAATGGCGCCGCCTACCGCGTCGCGCCCGAAGCCTTGTGGGAGCTGGGCGCCGAGGTGATCACCATCGGCAACGAGCCGGACGGGTTCAACATCAACCGCGACGTCGGCTCTACCGCGCCCCAGACCCTGCAGCAGAAGGTGCGCGAGATGCGCGCCGATATCGGCATCGCGCTCGATGGCGACGCCGATCGCGTCATCATCATCGACGAAAAGGGCCAGATCGTCGACGGTGACCAGCTCATGGCGGTGGTGGCGGAAAGCTGGCATCGCGAGGGGCGGCTTTCGAAACCCGGCATTGTCGCGACCATCATGTCCAACCTCGGGCTGGAGCGCCATCTCGAAGGGCTTGGCCTTTCGCTCGCCCGCACCGCCGTGGGCGATCGCTATGTTCTCGAACATATGCGTGAGCACGGGTTCAACATGGGCGGCGAGCAATCCGGCCATATCATCCTCTCGGATTACTCGACGACGGGCGACGGGCTCGTCGCCGCGCTCCAGATCCTTGCCGCCGTGCGTAACGAGGCGAAGCCTGTGAGCGAAATCTGCCATCGCTTCGAGCCCTTGCCGCAGGTTCTCAAGAACGTCCAGACCAAAGGCGGGCAGCCTCTGAAGGACGAGAAGGTCGCCGGACAAATCGAGAAGCTGCGGGCCAAGCTCGGCAACAAGGGCCGTCTGGTCATTCGCCCCTCTGGCACCGAGCCCGTCATCCGGGTCATGGCCGAGGGCGACGATCGCAAGCTGGTCGAGAGTATCGTCGACGACGTGATCGCGGCGATCGCGAAAGCGGCCTGACCCTCAAGAACGCCCCATCGGGGCGCCAACTTTTCACTCTGTATTAGCGTTATTTTTTAGGGTTAAGCTGACCTTAACCTCGCTCTGCCATGCTCCTTCCCGTGGAATTGCGGCCGGTATCAGTCCGGCCTGACATGCATGAAGGAACATGACATGCTGAGCTTGAATTCGTTCCGCGGTGCCGGGCTGGCAATGCTCGCGCTCGCAGGAAGCGGCCTCGGTGCCAGCGCCGCGGACATGATGTCTCCGCCGCCGCCCCCGCCCATGATGCCGCCGCCGGCGCTCGAATCCACGAGTGGCTTCTATCTGCGTGGCGATATCGGCGTTGGCCTTTACGATCATTCGCGCATCGTCACGCTGCCGCCGGTTGTGGGACTTTCTACCCTGAGCAGCTCGGTGAACGGCACGGCCTTTGTGGGTGTTGGCGCCGGTTACCAGGTCAATTCCTTCCTGCGCGGCGACATCACGGCGGAATACCGCTTCCACACCAAGCACCGGCATGTGGATGTATTCACGCCGCCGCAATCGAACCTCATCACCGGCACTGTGGGCGGGTTCGTCGGTCTCGCCAACGCCTATGTCGATCTCGGCACCTGGCACCGGATCACGCCGTTCCTCGGCGCAGGCATCGGTTTCGCCTCGATGACGATGGGGCGCACCAACGATTACCAGCTCAATGCCGGCGGCGCCCTCAACGGCACAGGCCCCTCCAAGACGCAGACGCGCATGGCCTGGGCACTCCATGCCGGTTTCGGCTACGATCTCACCGCCAATCTCAAGGCGGAAGTCGCGTATCGCTACCTGCATATCGGCAATGTCGATGGCGGTCGGGTGACCTGCGCGGGCGCCTGCCCCTACAATGTGCGCATTCGCGGCCTTGCCTCGCATGATGTGAAGGTTGGCCTGCGTTATATGTTCGCGGATGCAGCGCCGAGCTTCATGCCGGGCCCGCTGGTCCGCAAATACTGATCCGAAACATTTCCGGCGTTTTCGAAAGCGCGGCGCAAGCCGCGCTTTTTTGTTGGGCGCCAAATGGAGGGCAGCCCGGATCACAAAACCCCAGCATTGCATCCATAAAAAACCCGTCCTTGCGGACCGGGGATGTAGCGTAGCATTCCGCTTCTCTCGCCCTATGGCCACGCTACCTCAAAAATGGATACGGGCCCGTTCCTCTGGGAGGAGCGGACCCGTTTCAGGCGTCCCTAGTTGGGTTTGCTTCTAGAGTATGAAATCGGTTGCGGTGAGCGTGTAGTTGCCCTGAAGGCGGATTTCAAAATCCGCGACGCCATCACCATTCACATCGCCGAAGATGTGGGTGAAACCGTCGCCCGCGGTGGTATCATAGCGTAGCTGGCCTGCAGTTCCGGTGAAGGCGCCTGTGCCGACGAAGGCGAAGTTCTGATTGCCAGCAAGCCCGGCATTGGCGTCGATGGTTGTCACATCGATCTTGTCCTGCCCTCTGGTGAAGTCGAGAATAATGTCGGAAAGCGCACCCACATTGCTCTCGCCGATCGCGTTGAAGTCGAAGACATCGTGGCCCGCATCGCCACGCATCTGATCGGCCCCGTTCCCACCGGCGAGGCGATCATCGCCGCCGCCGCCATGAATTACATCATTGCCTCCAAGGCCAAAAAGCGTGTTCGCGCCGCCATCTCCGGTCAAGATATCCCCGAAGGCAGAACCATCGACATGCTGGACATTGACATAGGTATCGCCCTGCGCGTCACCCCCGGAACCCGTACCGGTTGCAAGATTGACGTTCACGCCGGCGAGAGAACCGGCGAACAGGATATGCCCATGAGTACCACCGCCATCGATCCGATCGGCACCGGCACCACCCTCGATCCAGTCGTTGCCATTGCCGCCGATGATCACATCATCGCCATTCCCGCCATTGAGCCGGTTGTTGCCAGAACCCCCTTCCAGACGGTCATTGCCATCGCCCCCATTAAGGGTGTCATCCCCACCGAGTCCCATAAGCGTGTCGTCTCCACGCTCGCCGGAAAGCGTGTTCGCTCCCCCATCTCCCGTAAGGATATCCCCGAAAGCCGAGCCATTGACGTGCTGGACATTGACATAGGTATCGCCCTGCGCGTCGGCACCGGAGCCCGTGCCGGTTGTCAGGTTGACGTTCACGCCAGCGAGCGAACCCGCGAACAGGATATGCCCATGAGTGCCACCACCATCGATCCGGTCTGCGCCAGCGCCACCCTCGATCCAATCGTAGCCGTCGCCCCCGACGATTGTATCGTCGCCTCTTCCGCCGTTGAGATGGTTGTTGCCGTTACCGCCATAGAGGGTGTCGTTACCATCCTCACCAACAAGACTGTCATTGGCAGCCGTGCCAATAATCGTATCGTTGCCGGCGCCGGCGCGGATGACCGCAATACCCTCGAGGACGATCGCGTTCGAGTCGATGACATCGTCACCATTGCCGAGCTGGAGCCTCACATTGGCAAAGCCGCCGCTTGTTATCTTCTCGATATCTGCAATGGAAGCGAGGCCGATTGTCGTATTGTTCGCGGTTGCTTCGATAACGTCGTAACCAGCGCCGCCATCGACAATATCCATGCCGCCTGAACCACCGGTATACCGGAAGACATCGTTCCCGTTCCGGCCGGTCAGCGTATCGTTGCCGGTTCCGCCGATGAAGGTGACATTGGCGCCATCATTGCCGGTCAGGACATCATTGCCGGCAAGGCCGTCGAGCGTCCATTCGCCAAGCCCGGTTACGGTATAGGTATCTCGTCCAGTCGTTCCCCTCCAGCTCTCCAGAGCGACATCCCGGATGTCGATCCGGAAGCTCTGGTCGGCATAGGTAACGCCGTCCCAGGCGCGGACGGTAATCTCCAAATATTGCTGCGCCTCGTGATCAAGCCTGGTTCCGTCGCGCACGGTAACCCGCCCGGTCACTGCATCGATCTGGAAACGCCCTTCCGCATCGGCTATCAGCGAGTATGTCATCGCGCGGCCCAGGGCAGAGACGGCATTGGCCGTGATGCCGGTATAAGCGCCCGCCGCGGCGTTTTCATCGACCCCGTTTTCGACGGTGGCATCTGAATCAACCGGAATGTCCTCGCTGAAATCCTCGAGATTGATCGAGAAAACCTGCTCGGTGATCGTCAGACCATCTGAAGCACGGACCCGCACATCCCATGATGGCTGGCTCTCGTAATCCAGCTTCGTGCCGTCAAGCACCGTGATGCGGCCGGTTGCCGGGTCGATCTGGAAGCGGCCATCCGCGTCATCGACGAGCGAATATACCACCGGACGCCCGGTCGCGGAAACGGCGGAGGCCGTCACGCCGGTATAGGTGCCGCTGGCGGCGCCTTCGCGCACGGATTCCGGCGTCGACCAATCGCTGTCGACAATGGAATCCTCGCTGAAATCCTCGAGATTGATCGAGAAAACCTGCTCGGTGATCGTCAGACCATCCGAAGCACGGACCCGCACATCCCATGATGGCTGGCTCTCGTAATCCAGCTTCGTACCATCAAGCACGGTGATGCGGCCCGTCGCCGCATCGATCTGGAACCGCCCGCCGGCGTCATCGACGAGCGAATACACCATCGGACGTCCGGTCGCGGAAACGGCGGAGGCCGTCACGCCGGCATAGGTGCCGTTGGCGGCGCCTTCGCGCACCCATTCCGGCGTCGACCAATCGCTGTCGGTGATGGAATCCTCGGTGAAATCCTCAAGATAGATCGTGAAGACCTGCTCGGTCGCAACGGCGCCGTCAAAAGCACGGACTTTTACATCCCACCATTGATTGCTCTCGTAATCCAGTTTCGTACCGTCGAGCACGGTGATGCGCCCCGTGGCAGGATCGATCTGGAAACGCCCGCCGGCATTGTCCGTCAGCGAGTAGGTCATGGTGCCGCCGATCGCCGAGACGGCGGAAGCCGTGACGCCGGTATAGGTGCCATTGGCCGCGCCTTCGCGCACCCATTCCGGGGTGGACCAATCGCTGTCGACGATGGAATCATCCACAAAATCAGCCAGATAAATCGTGTAGACCTGATCCTTGAACAGCCCGCCGCTATCGGTCGCGCGGATCTTGATATTATGGCTGGACGCCGTTTCGTAATCGAGCAGCGCACCGTTGAGAACGGAGACGACCCCCGTGGCCGGATCGATCTGGAAGCGACCGCCGGCATTGTCCACCAACGAATAGGTGAAGGTATCGCCGGGGTTGGAATCCTCCGCTTGCGCGGTCAGCCCAACCAGTGTGCCGGTCGGGACGCCTTCCATCACGTAGTCGAAATTCGTATCGGCATCACTGATTGCATCGGGGCGATCATTGCCGTCCGAGATCAGGATGGTGACGGTTTTCTGGAGCTTGAACCCGCCCGTATCCACCTCCACCACAATGGGGAAACCTCGATCGGGTCCGCCATTGATCTCGGGCGTGGTCTCGTAATCAAGCAGATCCGCATTCGCCACGCTGACGCGGCCTGTCGCGGGGTCGATGACAAACCGTCCGCCGGCATCGTTGGTCAGACGGTAAGAAGCCGTGGCACCAGGCGCGATCCCCAGAAGATCGGGGCTGACCACCGTGCTGAGATCCACCCCGACACCCGCGCCGTTTACCGCGTTCTCGGAGACGATTCCGTCATGGCCATTAGCGGCATCGTCGTCCTGCACACTCGCCGGCAGGAAGGAAAACACACGATCGTTGAAGGCAATACGCTCGATTCCGGTCAGGATATCCGTGCCGGTATCGCCATCGGCGGCGTAGGTATCCTGCACGCGTATCCTGCCATTCTCGACCAGGCTGATCGAGTATCGTGCGGGATCGAAGTTGGCATTGTATCGTACGGTATCAAGGCCCGTACCCCCTTCGATAACATCATTGCCGGTTGCCAGGTTGCTGGTGTCGCCAGTGCCGTTGCCATCGGTATCGACAAGCTGGTTGGCCGAAGAGCCGGTGATGATGTCATCGCCATCGCCGAAATCGAGCATGACCTCGTCGAGGCGGATAGCCGTGAAATCCTGCGGCCCCTCGCCTGTCACGGCGACGCGGAAACCACCCCCGGCCGCGCCTGCGAGCGTCTCGATCCCATCCTGCTTGAGATGCGCCGCCTCCTTGAGCACGAGCGTCAGATTGGCGCTTTCCGCGCGCAAAGTATCCAGCCCTTCATCCCCGACGTAAAGATCATCCTGCCCGCTCGATGTTCCGCGATAATAGCTCGTGCCCCCGCCCGAATGACTGAAAGCCGGATCGTTCGCATCGCCCGTCAGCAGGAAGACATCGTTTCCCGCTCCGCCGTCG
The DNA here is from genome assembly GCA_020161575.1 of Pseudomonadota bacterium. Lineage (GTDB taxonomy): Bacteria > Pseudomonadota > Alphaproteobacteria > Rhizobiales > Beijerinckiaceae > Rhabdaerophilum. Next base: position 19,969 of record JAIUNR010000001.1, on the reverse strand, counting down.
AGCGTATCGACCCCTGCCCCCCCCTTGAGCGTATCATTGCCGGCATCACCGAAAAGATGATCGTTGCCCGCCGCGCCTGTAACAACATCGTTCCCGTTTCCGCCTGACAGCCAATTGTTGCCGCCCGTTACCCAGATCGTGTCGTTACCGTCGCCGCCATCGATGTTGTTGTTGCCGTCGCCGCCATTGAGCGTGTCATTCCCGGCGCCACCATTCATCAGGTCGTTGAGCGCGGTCCCCTCGATCCGGTCGTCGCCATTGCCGCCATCAGAGCGCATCTCGGTCCCGGCCTGCGCTGGGGAATTCAGATAATTAGCCAGATCGATCACATCATCGCCGGCAGTTCCCGTTACAATCCCATTGATAATTCTGGTCATCAAAATTCTCCTGGCTCACCTCGAAAGGCGCGCATCCAGCGCTCGGGAGCAGGTTAATAATCACAGTAAATGCCTAACAAAAAAATAACTATGCGCTTTGCGCCAATGAACAGTCATAAAAAACATAAAGCATGTTAGTTTATAATCACATTTATGCTTGTTAGTTTTTTATTTACTATGTTTTTTAGTTTATAATTAATCTTCAATATTAGGTAAAGCGCCCCCAAATGCACGATTTCGTTGAGGCATCATCAATTGCGCGCGGAAAATGCCCCTCCTCAAAGGAGATATACATGTCGGATTGACTGCAAATCCGGGATGCCGTACAAATGCAAATGCAAATCATTTGCATAAATGACACCACGCGCAGGAATGGAAGAGATGCAGAGCTCCCCGGAATCCGGCTGGCGGCAATCAGGGAGCGCGCCTTCGCTCATGGAGGTTTTCCGCTCCATTCCGGTCAACGGCGCGACGCCATGGCGGCGTTTTCTTGCCTTTCTGGGACCGGGCTATCTGGTCGCCGTAGGCTATATGGACCCCGGCAATTGGGCGACCTCGCTCGCGGGTGGCGCGCAGTTCGGCTACACGCTCCTCGTGGTCGCGCTTGTCTCCAACATCATGGCGATCATCCTGCAGGCGCTTTGCGCGCGCCTCGCCATCGCCACGCGGCGCGATCTCGCCCAGGCCTGCCGCGATGCCTATCCGCGCTGGGTATCCTGGCCGCTCTGGCTTTTCGCGGAACTCGCGATCTGCGCGACGGATCTTGCGGAAGTGATCGGCACCGCCATCGCGCTCAACCTGCTGTTCAAGATCCCGCTCGAACTCGGCGTCCTGATCACCGCCTTCGATGTCTTCCTGATCCTGTGGCTGCAAAACAAGGGTTTTCGCTGGATCGAGGCGATCATCATCGCCCTGCTTGGCGTGATCGCGCTCTGTTTCGCCGTTCAGATCGCGCTTGCCGATCCGCATTGGGGCGAGGTGATCCGCGGTTTCGCCCCAACCACGGATGTGATCACCAATCCGAACATGCTCTATCTCGCGCTCGGCATCATCGGCGCCACGGTGATGCCGCATAATCTCTACCTCCATTCCGGCATCGTGCAGACCCGCGCTTATGGCGATACGCTGCCGGAGAAGAAACAGGCGCTGAAATACGCGACACTGGATTCCACCCTCGCGCTGATGTTCGCGCTCACGATCAACGCCTCGATCCTCATTCTCGCGGCCGCGACATTCCACAAGACCGGGCAGACCGAAGTATCAGAGCTGGCGCGCGCGCATGAATTGCTGGCACCGCTGCTGGGGGCTTCCATCGCGCCGACGCTGTTCGCGATCGCCCTGCTCTGCTGCGGGCTCAATTCCACCGTCACTGCAACCATGGCGGGCCAGATCGTCATGGAAGGCTTCATCGACATCCGCCTGCCGGCATGGATGCGGCGTCTCGTGACACGGATGGTCGCCATTGTTCCCGCCATCGCCGTCACCATCCTCTACGGCGAGGGGCAGACGGCGAAGCTGCTCATCCTCAGCCAAGTGATCCTTTCCTTCCAGCTCCCCTTCGCCATCGTGCCGCTGGTGATGTTCACCGCCTCGCGCAGGAAGATGGGCGCGCTCGTCGCCCCGCGCTGGCTGACTGTCGCAGCGAGCGTCATCGCAGCGATCATCATCGCGCTGAACGTGAAATTGCTGGTGGATCTGGCAACCGGCTGAAGATGAACCCGCGGGAGCGCGGGCGCCTCTCAAGCCGGCAGCCTTGCGCCTATCTCGGCTCGGATGCGCGCATCCAGCGCATCGCGCACCCGGCGATAGGCTTCGATGCGTTGGTCGCGTGTGCCGCCTGCCTGCGTCGCATCCTCGATCGGCCAATGCAGGAGTTCCACCGCGGTCGCGCGCAGCAGCGTCGCGGCGCGCTGATGCGCCTCTCCCGACAGCGCGATGACGAGATCAAAAGCCTCGCAATCCACTTCTTCGAGATTGCGCGGTTCATCCCCCTCGAAATCAACGCCGATCTCGCGCAGGACAGCCAGCATGAAAGGATCGCGATCGAGTTTCCGCAAGCCGGCGGAATCAACGTAGATCCGCTTGCCATAGCGCATCCGGGTCAGGGCCTCAGCCATGGGTGATCGCACGGCGTTCATCGAACAGACGAAGAGAACCGCCTGCAATTTCGGAAGCACGGAATCCGTCACCGCTCCTGCCCTTTCCACGAAAGGGCGGCGATCAGCGTGAAAAGCCGCCGCGCAGTCTTGTGATTGATCTCGATCTTGCCGTCGAGCCGCTCCATGACAAGGGCTGCGCCTTCGTCATGCACGCCGCGCCTGCCCATATCGATGGCCTCGATGCGCTCCGGCGATGCCGTACGAATTGCCTCGTAATAGCTTTCGCAGATCAGGAAATAATCCTTGATCACCTTCCGGAACGGCGAGAGCGACAGCAGATGGTTGACGATCGGCACGTCATCCTCAAGCCGGATATCGAAGGAGAGCCTGTTCGCGACGAGCCCGAGGCGGAGCAAGTAAGGCCCACCGGCATGGCCCGGAATACCGAAAACATTCTCTTCCACGAGATCGTAGATCGCGATGGCGCGCTCATGCTCCTGATCGGGCGTGCCGCGCTCGATCGAGGCTTCGTCGAGCGTGATGGCCACAAGCCGCCGGCCGGAAATGTCGCCCGCCCCGCCCATGGCTAGCCTCGATTGAGTCGGATGGAAACCGAGCGCGCATGGGCGGCAAGCCCCTCCGCCTCGCCAAGCGCGACAGCCGCCGGCCCCAAAGCCGCGAGCTGATCCGGCCCGCATGACAGCAGCGACGAGCGCTTCATGAAATCGAGCACGCCTAGGCCCGAAGCGAAACGCGCGGAGCGCGCCGTCGGCAGGACATGGTTCGAGCCGCCGACATAATCGCCGATCGCCTCGGGCGTATGGGCGCCGAGGAAGATCGCTCCGGCCTCGCGCACCCGAGCCGCCACGGAATCGGGATCAACAGTCATGATTTCGAGATGCTCGGGTGCGATGCGATCGGAGAGCGCCACCGCCACATCGATATCAGGAACGAGGATCACCGCGCCGTTCTCGCGCCAGCTCGCGGCGGCGATTTCACCGCGCGGTAGGGTTTTCAATTGTCCCGCCACCGCCGCGATCACGGATTCCGCAACCTCCGCGTCATCCGTGATCAGGATCGATTGCGCCGCCGTATCGTGTTCGGCCTGGGCAAGGAGATCGGCAGCAATCCACTCGGCATTGGCGGTGTGATCGGCGATTACAACCACCTCCGAAGGGCCGGCGATCATATCAATCCCCACCTGCCCGAAAACCTGTCTTTTCGCCGCAGCGACATAGGCATTGCCGGGGCCCACGATCTTGGAGACAGGCCGGATCGTTTCGGTCCCATAGGCGAGCGCGGCCACCGCCTGCGCGCCGCCGACACGATAGATCTCATCGACGCCGGCAAGCTCCGCCGCCGCCAGCACCAGTGGCGATACCGCGCCGTCCGGCATGGGCACGACCATGACAAGCCGCCCGACCCCCGCGACCTTGGCGGGAATCGCATTCATCAGCACGGAGGAGGGATAGGAGGCCGAACCGCCGGGCACATAAAGCCCCACAGCCGCGATGGCCGACCAGCGCCAGCCGAGCTTCACGCCGAGTGAATCCTCGAAAAGCGTATCGGCCGGTTTCTGTTTCTCGTGAAAGAAACGGATGCGGCGGGCGGCGAATTCCAGCGCTTCGAGATGCTTGGGATCGCAAGCAGCGCGCGCCGCCGCAATCTCGTCCGGGCGCACCCGCAGCCCTGCCGCGTCAAGGTCGATGCGATCAAAACGCAGCGAATATTCCACAAGCGCCCTGTCACCGCGCGCACGCACATCCGCGACAATGGCGGCGGCGACGCGGTCAACATCCTCGGAGACTTCACGCTTGGCCCCCAGAAGCGCCGAGAAACGCGCCTCGAAATCCGCCTCGCCATGGACCAGCCGCCAGGCGGGGCCGGGAATTTCGTCCAAACGGAAGGCGGAAAAGGAAGACATGGAACCAGCCCGGAAAACACAAAGCGCTATGGCTTGTTGTTACCGCCCGATGCGAAGCCTCGCAACGCCTGCAAGCGCCCGCTGACACCCGAAAGCGTACAAATCGCACACGAAGATTTTCATATGCCCTTCAGCTTCGCGGCATTAGGGTCCGAATCGCTTCATGCCAGTGAGGAGGACAGGATGGTAATGACGAGAAACAGGATCGGTTTTGGGCTTTCTCGCGCGATACCGGCGGCGTTTGCCGCCCTGATGCTGCTCTTGACCGGCGTGAATGTGGCTGATGCGCAATATTACGGCCAGCGCTCCGTCTGCGTCACTTCGCGCGGCAATTGCGATGGCGGCTATGCGGCACTGGGTGACGGTTGCTACTGCAACATTCCCGGTTTCGGCCGAAAGGCGGGCAATATCGGCGGGGCACAATACGCGCATCCGCAGCGGCGTCAGTATTACCAGCCGCATTACCAGCCGCGCTACGAGGATGACGACGGCTACTACAACCCCTATCCGCGCCGGCGCCAGGCCTATGGCTCGATGTGCGTGACCTCGCGCGGGGAATGCCCGGTGGGCAGGCCGGTCCCGATCATGAGCGGGTGCTATTGCTACATTCCCGGCTTCGGGCGCAAGGCCGGCAACGTCCGCTATTGAGCAATCCGCGTCCGGTGCTCAGCCCCGGATGCGTTCGATCTGCGCGCCACAGCGCGCGAGCTTGGCCTCAAGCCCCTCGAAGCCACGATCGAGATGGTAGACACGGCTGATCATCGTCTCGCCCTCCGCCGCGAGCGCAGCGATCACCAGACTGACCGAGGCGCGCAGATCCGTCGCCATGACCGGCGCGCCCTTCAGGGTCTGCGCGCCTTCGACGATGGCCATGTCGCCATCAAGCCGGATCTTCGCGCCCAGCCGCGCCAGTTCCTGCACATGCATGAAACGGTTTTCGAAAATCGTCTCGGTGATGTGGGAAGTCCCGCCTGCGCGCGTCATCAGCGCCATGAATTGCGCCTGAAGATCGGTCGGGAAGCCGGGGAAAGCTTCGGTCGTGATGTCGACCGCCATGATGCCGCGGCCGTTGCGGCGGATGCGGATGCCGTTATTGGTGGCGGAAACCTCCGCGCCGGCCTGGCTCAACTTGTCGAGCGCGGCCTGAAGCAGGTCCGGCGTCACGCCTTCGAGGGTGACATCTCCACCGGCCATGGCGGCAGCGAAAGCGTAGGTCCCGGCCTCGATCCGATCGGGGAGAACGCGGTGCACCGCACCACGGAGCGCGGCGACGCCCTCGACCTCTAGCGTGGAGGAGCCGATCCCCTTGATGCGCGCGCCCATCTTCACCAGGCAATTGGCGAGATCCGTGACCTCCGGCTCGCGCGCGGCGTTGCGGATCACGCTGGTCCCTTGCGCGAGCACCGCCGCCATCAGCGCGGTATGCGTGCCGCCGACCGTCACCTTGGGAAAAGCAATCTCCGCGCCTTTCAATCCGTTCGGCGCGCGGGCATGAACATAACCAGCCTCGATCGTGATCTCGGCGCCGAGGCGTTCGAGCGCCATCAACAGGAGATCAACGGGGCGCGTGCCGATGGCGCAGCCGCCGGGCAGCGAGACCTTCGCCTCGCCCATCCGCGCCAGCAGCGGCGCGATGACCCAGAAGCTCGCGCGCATCTGTGAAACGAGTTCGTAAGGCGCTGTGGTATCGACAATTTTGGCGGCGCAAAGACGAACGACCTCGCCGCCTTCACCGCTATCGCCCGCGCGCTTGCCCGCCACCATGACATCCACGCCGTGATTGCCGAGAATGCGCTTGAGCATCCTTACATCGGACAGGCGCGGCACATTCTCAAGTTCGAGCGTATCCGGCGTCAGCAGGCTGGCGATCATCAGCGGAAGCGCGGCGTTCTTCGCCCCGGCGATGGGAATGCTGCCCTTGAGTTCCGCGCCGCCGACAATCTTGATCCGGTCCATGAAATCCACCCGAGAAAGCGCAGATCGCGCCGTAGCCGGGCGCTGCTCTGCCATGCGGCGGCGCACAAATCAAATCCGCTCAGCCTTTACCGGGCGAATTGCCGGTTGATTCGGGCGTTTTGTTGGCCGGTCCGCCGGTTTCGACAGGCGGCGCCTCCGTGGCGCGTCGACGCGCCTGATCACGTCGCTTGCGCAGATTTGCGCGCAGAGCCTCGGCGAGACGCGCCTTGCGCGGGTCATCCTTCTTGCCGGTACTCATCCCACCTCCTTCGGGCAGTGATCACAAAAATGCGCTCGATCAATGCGGGGCATTGGCCGCTTCTGGCAAGAGGGCTATAGACTTTGGAACCGTTCAAACTCCGCCTGCCCGCGCAAGGACATTTCATGTTCGATTATCGGAACGCTTTCGCCGCCGTCACGGCCGGCATTCGCGCCGAGAACCGCTATCGCGTCTTCACCGAGCTTCAGCGCGACTGTTCGGCCTTCCCGCGCGCCACATGGCATGTTGACGGCGCCGCGCGCGAGATCACGATCTGGTGCTCGAACGATTATCTGGGCATGGGTCGGCATCCTGATGTCGTCGCCGCCATGGTGGCCGAGGCGCAGACCGGCTCCGTCGGCGCGGGCGGCACGCGCAACATCTCGGGCAATTCCCACGCCATCGTGGCGCTGGAAAAGGAACTCGCCATCCTTCACGGCAAGGAGGCGGGTCTCGTTTTCTCCTCGGGCTATGTCGCCAACCAGACCGCGATCGCCACCATCGCGCAATGCCTTGAGAATTGCCTCATCCTCTCGGATTCCGAGAACCATAATTCAATGATCGAAGGCGTGCGCCGCGCCGGACGCGAGAAGGTGATCTTCCGCCATAACGATACCGCGCATCTCGAAGAATTGCTCAAGTCAGCCGATCCGGCACGGCCCAAGCTCATCGTCTTCGAAAGCATCTATTCGATGGATGGCGATGTGGGCCCGATCCACACCATCTGCGATCTTGCCGAGAAATACGGCGCACTGACCTATCTCGACGAAGTTCATGCCGTTGGCATGTATGGCGCGCACGGCGCCGGTTACGCCGAGGAAGTGGGCGCGATGGCGCGCATCGACATCGTGCAGGGAACGTTGGGCAAGGCTTTCGGCTGTTTCGGCGGCTATATCGCGGCGCGGGCGGATATCATCGACGCGGTGCGCTGCAACGCCCATGGCTTTATCTTCACGACCGCCTTGCCCCCGCCCGTCGCGGCGGCGGCGGCGGCTTCCATCCGCCATCTCCGCGCTTCAGGCCATGAGCGGGCGCAACAGCGCGCGCAGGTCGCCAAGGTCAAGCAAGGGTTGGCGGCAAAGGGCATCCCGGTGCTCGAAAACTCCACCCATATCGTGCCCGTGATGATCGGGGACGCGGCAAAGGCGAAAGCCGCGAGCGATCTGCTGCTTCAGCGTCACGGCATCTATGTCCAGCCGATCAACTATCCCACCGTGCCGCGCGGCACCGAGCGGCTACGCGTGACGCCGACACCGCTGCATGACGACACCCTCATCGATACCCTTCTCGAAGCAATGGTCGATGTATTCGACACGCTCGGCCTGCCACGCCGGACAGCGCACAAACTTGCGGCGGAATGAGCCGCCGTTAAGGTTGTTTTTCGGTAAATTTTCTTGATCGCCTGCTAGCGGATGGACGGATCGCGCCCGCCGATTTATGGATGAGACGTTAATTCGCGTGCCAATTCGGAACAGCGTTGCCATGATGTTCGGCATCGCCCGAAAAACGGGGCGCGAAGCGTCGAGTTCAGTAAAGAGGCGTTGTCATGGCTGTGGATACCGCGAACCGCGCGGCCGAGGGCCTGCTCCCCGCCGCGCTGCTTTCCCCGGCGCGCCGGGCGGAACTGCTCGCCAATCCGCTCCCGGCTTTCATCGTGGCCGCCAATGGCGTCGATATCCTGTGGTCCAGCCATGAAGCCGCGCGCCGGCTGGGCCTGCGCGATGCCGAAAACGCTATGGCAAAAGGCCTCCCCCTGCGCGCGGCCGGCACGGAGCGGCTTGCACAGCTCGGGCGGCAACTCGACGCCGATGCGGCCAAGCGGCTGGAGCGCCTGCGCTTCAATATCGGCTTTCGTTCTGTTGCGCTGACAGGTCTCTGCCAGCCCCTCGCGCTCGCCGACGGCACTTACGCGATGTATGTCGCGCTGATCGAGGCCCGCGCCCCGCGCGATGAATTCACGCCCCCTGACATGGCGGAAGCAGGACCGGAAGCCCCCAGCTTCGTTGACTTGCCCCTATCGGCGGCCATGCCCGCCGCCCTGCCGGAACCGCCCAGACCCGCCTGGCTCGACAAGCCGACGGAAGAGCGCCGGCCGATCCGTTTCGTCTTCGAGCTTGATTCCAACGGCATCGTCGAACGTGTCAGCCCGCCCCTCGCCGAGGCTGTCGGCACCGCGCAGGCGGAAGTGCTCGGGCAGCCGCTCGCGATGATTGTCGGCGCTTTCGATCCGCAAGCCGCGGAAGCAATACGCGGCGCCGTGCTCGGCGGAGAGACCTGGAACGGTATCTCGGTGGCCTGGCCGGTCGAAGGAACGGATCTCGTGATCCCCGTCCAGCTTTCCGCCCTCCCGCTTCATGCCGATGGCCACGCACTGACCGGCTATTCCGGCTTCGGGCGCTGCCAGATCGACCTTGCCACGCCGCGCGTATCCGCCACGCCGGAAGCGGAAGCGCAATCCTCTGCCCTGGATGAAGCCGAGGTGCCCGTCGCTGTGGAAGAAAGCCAGGCCGAGGCCCTTTCGACAGCGGAGACGCCTGCCCCCTCGATCCCGGACGACGACGCCGCCACCATGCTTGAGGAGGCGCCCTCCGTTCTCGAACTTGCCGACGCCGAAGCGCCTGCGCTCGATGAAGCGGGTGAAGGTGAAGCTGAAAATACCGCAGAACCTGCCGTCGAGAACGTTGAGCCTTCTCCCGCACCGCGCGTCGGCCTTGCGCAGGACAATCGCGCTCCGGCCAAGATCATCGCGCTGCGCCCCGGCCCGGCCTCGATCCCTGAACAGCCTGCCCATATCAAGAGCGGGCTTTCCATGTCCGAGCGCAACGCGTTCCGGGAGATCGCCAAGGCTCTTGGCGCAAGGTTCGACGCCGACGAAACCTTGACACTGGCACCGCCCGGCACGCCCGCGCCTGCCATCGAAGAGGAGGCGCTCTCCCGGCCCGCGCCGGCCGCACCTGCCAACTCACCAGCGCAGGATAGCCAGACGGCGATCCTCGATGCCCTGCCCGTCGGCATTCTGGTGATGCGCGACAGCGAGACTCTCTTCGCTAACCGCACCCTGCTCGAACTCGCGGGCTATGCTGATCTTGCCACATTCATCGCCGAAGAAGGCGGCAAGGCGATTTTCCGCAAGGGCGCGCTACCGCGTGCCCGCGAAGACGGTTTCGATACGATTGTTCTGGCATCCCGCACGGGCGAGACCTTCCCTGTCGATGCGCATCTCCAGCAAACGGAATGGAAGGGTGCGCCGGCGAGCCTTGTCTCGCTACGCCGCGCGCTCGAGATCGAGCAGGGCAAGGCGCTGCGTTCCGTCGCGCTCGACCTGCGCGCCGCCAAGGCCGAGACGGCGGAATTGCGCTCGATCCTCGACACCGCGACCGATGGCGTCGCCACGCTTGACGGCAAAGGCGCGATCATCAGCCTCAACGGCGCCGCCGAAGCCTTGTTCGGGCTCGATCAGAACGAGGTGATCGGCGCCAGCTTCACTTGCCTGCTGCGCAACGAGAGCCATGCGCTCGCGCTCGACTATTTCGATGGCCTGAAAGCCAATGGTGTACGCTCCGTGCTCAATGACGGGCGCGAAGTTGTGGGACGCGAGAAAAAGGGTGGGCCGATCCCGCTTTTCATGACGCTGGGACGCATCTCGGATGGCGAACCGCAACGCTATTGCGCGGTTTTGCGCGACCTCACCGCCTGGAAGCGCGCCGAAGCGGAGCTGACACAGGCGCGGCGCGACGCCGAACTCGCCAGCGCGAAGAAGAGCGATTTCCTCACCAAGATCAGCCATGAGATCCGCACCCCGATGAATGCGATCATCGGCTTCGCAGAGGTGATGCTGGAAGAGCGCCTCGGCGCCATCGGAAACGCGAAGTACAAGGAATATATCGGGGATATCCGCACCTCTGGCAAACATGTGGTCAGCCTGGTCAATGATCTACTCGATCTGGCCAAGATCGAAGCCGGTCGCATGGAAATGAACTTCGCCGCGACCGACCTGAACACGATGCTGACCAGTACGGTGGCGATCATCCAACCGCAGGCCAATGCCAATCGCGTACTGGTGCGCACCCAGCTTGCGCAGAAGCTGCCTCCGGTTGTTGCCGATGAGCGCTCGATCCGCCAGATCGTGCTCAACATGCTCTCCAACGCAACGCGTTTCACGGAAGCCGGCGGACAGGTCATCGTCGCCACCGCCCTGCTGGACAGCGGCGAAGCGGTCATCCGCATCCGCGATACCGGCATCGGCATGTCGCCACGCGAGATCGAACAGGCGCTCGAACCCTTCCGTCAGGTCGGAACGCGGCGGGATAACAGCGGAACCGGCCTGGGCCTGCCACTGACCAAAGCACTGGTGGAGGCCAACCGCGCCAGCTTCTCGATCCGTTCCAACCCCGGTGAAGGGACGATGATCGAGATCACCTTCCCCTCGACCCGCGTCCTGGCGGAATAATCACGGATCGATACGCTGGAGCGGAACCGGAGCGCCGGAAGCAGCGATGCGTGCTTCTAGCCCAGCGGAATCGAGCGACGCCTCGACCGGCAGCATCGCTTTGGCCTTGCGCGCGGCGGGCATGGAAGGCGGGGCCGCCTCGCCCTCGTTTTTCTGTTGCGAGGCGACAAGGCCGGAATCAAGACCATAGAAATCCGAGCGGAAATGGACGATGCCGTCCGGCGTCACATAGCCGGTGAGGTAGGCCCAGATTACCGGGATCGGCTCGCGCGGGCGAATATCGACCCTTCTGCCTTCCTTGATCGCGGCATCGATCGCCGCGCGATCCCAGCCCTGCGCGCCGCGATCATCGTCGAGCAGCCAGACGGCGAAGTCGCGGACATTCTCGACCCGTACACAGCCGGAAGAATGGAAGCGGTTATCGCGCGCGAAGAGCTTCTTCGACGGCGTATCATGCATATAGACCGCCTCGCGGTTCGGCATGTCGATGCGCAATTGGCCGAGCGCATTACCGGAGCCGGGATCCTGCCTCAGGTTGAAGGCCAACGCCCTTTCCGTCTTCCAGTCGATCGCGCTGGCGGGGATCTCCGTGCCGCTGGCGCCGATGATGCGGATCTTGGCCTTCGAAAGATAGGCGGCATCCTCCCGCATTTTCGGGATGATGTCCTTCTTGACGATCGAATGCGGCACGGTCCAGGTCGGGTTGAGATTGATGTTGGTGATCCGGGTCTCAACCTCCGGCGAGGCGCGCTCCTTCTTGCCGACAACGGCAACAAAGCGCTTCTCCACCACGCCGTTCTCGATGGCTTCCACCGAAGCCGAAGGCAGGTTCACCGCGACATAGCGCGAACCGAAGGCGAAATTGCGCGTGGAAAGCCGGGAAGCGCTCTTTGCGAGCTGCGCCGCGCGTTCGCGCGCGGAAACGCGCAGGGCGGCCAGGGTCGGGCCGATGACCAGCCCGTTCTGCGTATGGCCATGGCGCGCCTGAAAGCGCTTGACGGCGCCGGCAAGCGCCGCATCGAATTTGGGTTCATGTGCCTCGCTGGTCGCCAGATCACCCTCCGCGGCCAGGCGCTGGCGCAGCATCAAGACCAGTTCGCCCTCGTCGCCAAGCTTGAGCGCGGCATCCTGCGGGAGAATCGGCCAGCCGCCGGCATTCGCGAAGGCAAGATAACGCTCGGCGGCATCCGTGATGAATTTCAGCGAATCAGGGTGAACGCTCGGGCGTTTATCCGCACGCGCGACAACCCCCTCATGCACCATCGGAGCGGGCTTCGGCTTCGGTTTGGCAGGTTCCGCCGCAAGCGAAGGCGGCGCGAGCGCGGCAGGCGGCGGCTCCAGCGCAAAAGCTCCGTTTGCCGGCGGAAGGGCCACCAGCACCCCGCCGAGCGGCAGGAAAAGGAGACGGAAAAGGCGCATCGGCGACCCCGGATGATTGATCCGGCAAGAAGGCTAGCGCCAAATCCCGAACAAATCCTTGTTTACCATGATCGCGGGATCAAAAGTCTCGATCCCCGCGCTCACCCCTCGACGACAAGGACATGCAGGCTGCGCGGTCCATGCGCGCCGAGCAGGATGGTCTGCTCGATATCGCCGGAGCGGGAGGGCCCCGTGATCAGATTCACGGTGCGGGGCATCGCCCCCTTGCCGTGTTTCCTGCGCAGCTTCGGCCACAGGCTTTCAAGATCGCCCGCGACATCCGCCGCCGAGAGCACGACGATGTGATAATCCGGCAGGAAGTTCAGCGTCGTGGGATTATCCGCCCCCGAAGCCAGCACCAGCGTGCCGGTTTCAGCAACGCCGAGATCGGCATGGCTCACGGCGGAAAGGTCGTGTCCAGCGGAAGGGCCCTTGGAAACTTCAAGCGCAGTCTCCGCCCAAGGCAGGCCGTCGAGGCGCGAATCCTCGCCGCGCCGGATCGAGGCCGGGAGATTGTTGTCGCGCAGATATTGCGCGATCGCGCCGGGCACGTCGGCATAGGAAGCGAGCCTTGCGACGCTGGCCTGCGCCGCCTCGAGCTTTTCGAGCATCAGCGCCAGCTTGCCGGCGGCATCAAGCTGCGCCCGATCGGGGATCACGCCCTTCGGCGCACGCTCGAGCCTGTCCTCGACCATCGCCTTGCGGATGCGTTCATCGCCCTTCACGCCCAGCGAGCGGCGGATGGAGGCGAGCATGGTAGCACGACTCTCACTCATCTCCCCGCCCTCGCCTTCTTCCACTTCGCCTGAAAGGTCTCGCCCTCGGGCACGGCGAAATCGCGGTACTTCGTCCAGGCGCCGAGCCCGGGAAGCCCCTTGAAGCTTCCCTTTTTCCGCCCGATCAGCGCCATCGCCTTGATGGCAAGGCGATTCGCCAGCGCGTAAAGGCGCGGCCTCTTCGCAAAGAACGCCCAGAACCCAAGCCCCCAGCGCTGGAGCGCGGGGTTGAGATTGCGCTCGAATTCGCGCTCGCGCCAATGACGCATCATTTTCGGCAGCGGGATCTTCATCGGGCAGACGGCCTCGCAGCGTCCGCAGAAGGTCGAGGCATTGGGCAGATGCCCGGCCTCGTCGACCCCGATCAGCGAGGGGGAGAGGACGGAGCCCATCGGCCCCGGATAGATCCAGCCATAGGCGTGCCCGCCGATCTGGTGATAGACGGGGCAATGGTTCATGCAGGCGGCGCAGCGGATGCAGCGCAGCATATCCTGAAACTCGCCGCCGAGCATCGCCGAGCGACCGTTATCGAGCAGGATGACGTGATATTCCTCCGGCCCGTCGAGATCACCCATGCGCCTGGGCCCGGTGGAAAGCGTCGTGTAAACGCTCATCTCCTGTCCGGTCGCGGAGCGGGCGAGCAGGCGCAGGATCTGGCTGGCATCCTCCAGGGTCGGCACCATCTTCTCGATCGAGGTCATCACGATATGGACCTTCGGCAGGATCTGCGTGAGATCGCCATTGCCTTCATTGGTCACGATGATGGAAGTGCCGGTTTCCGCAACGAGGAAATTCGCGCCGGTGATTCCGACATCCGCGACCAGGAACCGGTCGCGCAGCACGCCGCGTGCCTCGGTGAGCAGTGAAACCTTCTCGTTGAGATCGCGGGCCGGATCGAGATGCGTATGCACGCGGCGGAAATCACCCTCGATCTGGTGCTTGTTGAGATGCACCGCGGGCGCGATGATGTGGCTCGGCGTCTCGCCACGAAGCTGGATGATGTATTCTCCGAGATCGGTCTCGACCGGCGTGACACCATTCGCCTCGAGATAGGCGTTGAGGCCCACCTCTTCGGTGATCATGGACTTACCCTTCGTCACCGTCTTCGCGCCGACCTTGCGACAGATATCGAGCGCGATCTTGCGCGCCTCTTCCGCATCGGCGGCGAAATGGACATGCCCGCCGCTCTCCTCCACCTTCTGCGCGTAATATTCGAGATAAAGGTCGAGATGGGCGAGGGTGTGATCCTTGATTTCCTTGCCGCTCTCGCGCAGTGCCTCGAATTCCGGCAGGCCCTTCACGGCCTTGGCACGCTTGTCGATGAAGTTCTGGCGAACCGCTTTCAGGTTGCCTGTCAGCTGGGTATCGGCGATGGCGCGCGAGGCATTCGCCTTGAAATCATGGGCAGTGGAATGCGCGCTCACGACCGGGCCTCCACCAATGCGGGGTCCTGGGCTGCCCTACCGATCGCCGGCCCCTCTGCCATGCCTGCGAGAACTTCCGCGACATGGCGCACCTCAATGCCTGATCCCTGGCGGGAAAGCTTGCCCGCCATGTTGAGCAGGCAGCCGAGATCGCCCGCGAGCAGGGTCTTCGCGGCGCTTGTGGTTACATTCGCGCATTTCTCGGTGACGATCTTGTCGGAAATCTCGCCGTACTTGACGGCGAAAGTGCCGCCAAATCCACAGCAGACATCCGCATCCTTCATTTCGACCAGTTCGAGCCCTTCGACAGAGGCAAGCAAGGTCCGTGGCTGATCCTTGATGCCAAGTTCGCGCAAGCCCGAGCAACTATCGTGGTAGGTGACCTGGCCCTCAAAGCGCGCGGAAACGGTTTTGAGCCCCAGCACGCCGACCAGGAAGGAAACGAGTTCAAACGTCTTCGCCGCAAGCCGGTCTGCCCGCCCCGCGAGATTGGGATCGCCCGCGAACAGGGCCGGATAATGCTTGATGATCATCCCCGCGCAGGAGCCGGAGGGGACCACGACATAATCATAACTCTCGAAAGCTTCGATCATCTGAAGCGCGAGGGTTTTGGCGGTCGCGCGGTCTCCTGAATTGTAGGCCGGCTGCCCGCAGCAGGTCTGCCGCGGAACCTCGACGCGGCATCCGGCCTCCTCCAGCAGCTTGGCGGTCGCGAAACCGACATTGGGCCGCAACGAATCGACAAGGCAGGTCGCGAACAACGCCACGCGCTTGCCGGCGCCCGGTTTTTCCGGGCTTGCTGGATGGGAACCCAAACGACCTTGCGGGCGTTACCCCGCCTCCCTGAATGCTTTTCCAGTTTATATGTTAGGAGCCCACGCGCCGGTTCGGCAAGGGCGATCCTTCATTCTCGCTCTTGCAGAGCTGGCAAGCTCCGCATATCGGGAAACGGAGTTTACCGCCACAAAATAAGATACAGCCAGATTCTACCGCACCTATATCATGATATAATAGTGTTATTCGCTGATATGCAGGAGTAAAACTGCGCTTTTTCGCTAAAGGCCGCTCACCAGCCGCCATCGGCTATTGTCAGCGGCGCGTGGATGCGCGAAGGAGACACTACCCCCTCCTGCCGAGAGCGATCATGGATTTTCTGACGCCTTATCTTGTTCCGCTGCTCCAGATCATCTGGATCGACCTTCTCCTGTCCGGCGACAACGCGATCGTGATCGCGCTGGCATGCCGCTCCCTTCCCGAGAGGCAGCGCAAGATCGGCATGTTGCTTGGCGCCGGTACTGCCATTGGCCTGCGCATCATTTTTGCCATCTTTGTGACCTTCCTGCTCAAGGTTCCCTTCCTCAAGGTCGCGGGCGGGCTGCTCCTGCTCTGGATCGGCTACAAGCTCGCCGTAGGCGAGGAGGATGACGGGCACGAAATCGAATCCTCTGACAATCTCTGGCGCGCAGTCCGCACCATCGCGATCGCCGATGCCGTGATGAGCCTCGACAACGTGATCGCCATCGCGGCTGCGGCCGGCGGCAATATCCCGCTGTTCATCTTCGGCCTGCTGCTTTCGATTCCCCTCATCATCTATGGCTCGACCCTGCTGTCGACCGTGATGGAGAGATTCCCGCTCATCATCTGGGCCGGCGCCGCCTTGCTCGGATGGATCGCCGGCGAGATGATCGTGAAGGATGTCTACATCGTGGATTTCCTCAAGAACCTCAACCCTGCCTATATCACCATGGCGCAGATCTCGGATGGCCACGGCGGCAAGGTCCTGGAGGCAACGCCTGTCGGGTGGATCCATTACGGCGCAGCGGCGATTGGCGCGGCCATTGTGGTGCTTGGCGGCCTGGCGGCAAAGCGCAAGGGAGCAAAAGTCGCCTGAGGCTTCCCAGCCGGAAAATGAAAAGGCCGCCCGAGGGCGGCCTTTTTATTTTGGCGTTTCCGCTGAGGGAAATGGTACAGTCGGGTGGACTCGAACCACCGACCTTCGGAGCCACAATCCGACGCTCTAACCAACTGAGCTACGACTGCCCGCCAAGGAGGCTGTGCCTAAACTCAATCGCTCCGGAATTCAAGGCGATTTTTCATCCCGGCGATTGCATCCGTTTGAAGCGGCAGCGCTCAACGCGAGAAGGGCAGAACGACCGAAGCCCGAGCGGGCTCCACGACATCGGCTGCCAGCTTGGTTGCGAATTCCGCAATCCCCTTGGAATGCGCCTGAAGGGCTTCCGCCTGCGCCTGCACGAAAGCCTGATTGAGGCGGATCGCATCCCCGAATGTCTTGGCAGAGGACAGAGCTTCGATATGCGCGAAGCCGGCATTGGCCTGTTCGCGAAAAAGATCGACAATCTTCAGGTTCAGGGTGCGCGCACCGGCATTCGCCGCCTCGAAGCTTTCCTCAAGCTTGCCGGTTGCGGTTTCAGCCTTGCCTTTGAACGTTTCATACTGCGCGCGGAACTGATCAGCGCTCTTCTGAGCCTGAGCGCGGATCTGCTCCTGGAAATCCGAAACGGGCTTGAGAAAATCCGGCACCGCTATTGCTGAAACTTTTGCGTGGACGGCTTCAACGGCCTGGCCGGCTTCATCAGCGATTTCGGGCATGGTGGCCTTTGCGGTCGGTTTACGAATCGTGCTCATCGACGGGCTCCTGTTAGCGCGGCGATCACGGATTCGGCTGCGCCGCTTGAATGATTACGCCTAATTCAGTAGCGGATTTTATGTTGCGATGCAACATTATTGTGCGGCGCACAAATCTTGCCGCGGAATATCTTTCGCTGACTGCTTGACCATCTCTGCACGCTATGGCAGGGAGCGGGTCTCGTTGCTGCGGTAGCTCAGTGGTAGAGCACTCCCTTGGTAAGGGAGAGGTCGAGAGTTCAATCCTCTCTCGCAGCACCAGCCAGTCCTTCCGAGTTTCGAACTCTGGACCTCTCGGCTGCAATAATTCGAAATTTCAAACACTTGAATATCAGATTTGGCCTCTCTGAGAGGCTTCAAACGCCCTGTTTCCGCGTGATCCCTCGCTTTGAATTCAGGTTTTCTGGACCACGACTTTTAGATTTTCCCAAGTTTTCTCATGGGCTTGTCCAGAGACTGGTTTGCTTTGGGCTGAGAGTGGTTCGCAGATCGTGAAAAACGATTCCCGCGACATTTCACCCTCAAGTGAACTCTTCCCCGTAGATTCGCTCGATCTCCTTGGCCTCGGAATCGCTCAAATTGACGAATTCCCGCTCCCGTACCCGCTGCGAAAGCTTTCCGTCATTCTGGCGGAGAAATCTGAACAGCAGGTCGGCCGTCCGCTCCGGCATGTCGACGATCTCACTTATGCGGCTCCGGAAGCGGTCATGCGCGACAAGGAAGCGCGCTTCCTGTGGCAGGTCGAACTCGATGGTCTGCTCGATACAGGAATAGAGAAACTCCGCGTGCGGCGTGGCATCGAAGTAGCGGTAGAAGTCCGCGGTCTCGTTGTGCACACGGACATTGCCACGATCCGTCGGCTCCCAGCGGATCGCAGCCAGGAGCCGCCGCGACACGCTTTCCAGCACCCGGCGATACGCGTCGATCCGAGCAAGGATGGCGGAAGACACCGGAAACACCATGCCCGGGGGGTTGAAGCCGCGCTCCGCCAGCACATGATGGATGAGATAACGATGGATGCGCCCGTTCCCGTCCTCGAAAGGGTGGATGTAGACAAAGCCAAAGGCAAGGGCCGCCGCCACCAGCACGGTATCAAGCCCCCTGTTGGGATCACGATCGAAGGCGATGAGCCCCGCCATCAGATCGGGCAGATCCTCGTGCCGCGCCGAAATGTGGTCCGGCAGCGGAGCGCCCGTTGATCGATCGTGCTCGCCGACAAACCCGCCTTCATGGCGCAGGCCGAGCTTCACGAAACGAGCATCCCCGATGACGATCCTCTGCAGACGGAGCAACTCGTCGAGATCAATGGCGCGACGACCGGCCTCGCCGATCACGCGACCCCAGCGCTGGATCCGGTCCTGCGGTGGCGCCTCACCCTCGATGGCAAAACTCGACCGGGAGTCATTCAGGAGCAGGAACGCTGCTGTCCGCGCGAGCACATCCTTCGGCACGGCCGCCACGACGGCATGGGCGCGCGAGGCGAGCCCGCCTTGCCGATAGGTCTGCAGCCGCTCCGTCATCCGGATCATGGGACAGAAGGCTGGTGTGCCCGGCAGATTGTCCTTCACACGGTGACGCGGGGACATGATGGCGTGGGTGCACCATTGCTGATCGGGATCGACAACAGGAACGTAACTGCCCTGCGTGGCATCCGGCAGGTCAAGCAGCGTCCCGGTCAGCCACTCAAACAGGAACCAAAACCTGCGGGCATAGGCGCCCGTCGGGGTTCCCCGCACCATGGCTGCGATCGGCTCGGGGCCAACCGCGCGAAACAGCGCCTTGAGCACTGTCAGATCGAGGCCCTCGTATTTCAGGGCAAAAATCAGATGGCCTTCAAGAGTCGGCTCTGGCGCATGACGGGGGGTGTAGAGCTGCCAGTCGTCACGGGCATAGACCTTGTGACGCGGGCCGATGGCTGCCAGCATCGCGGGCACCGGAACCTGCAATCCCAGTGCATCGATCAGGGCCGCGTAGCCTGCGGGTGTCGCAGCTTCGGGCAGCCGCCGCTCCAGAAAAACCGTCACCTGGCCTGAAAACCCGATCTGATGGGTTGCTGCCATGAAAACCTGCCCGCCTGCATGAAATCGCAATATCTCAGGGCTATAGCGTGAAAACTGAAATCAATCCATGAATTTCTGTTTCAATGATAATTATGTGTGAATAATAATTTTCTGGTGCCCGCTCATGGCAAACTTGGATCGCGCCGGTTTCCACCGCGTCGGTGGATTTTCCCCTGTGCCTTGATGCAGGTCAGCAGTGACTCGGTTCAATCCTTGCCAAGGGCACCAGCCATTCTCATGACAACCGACGATTTTCTGGCTGCGGCCGAGAAGCCGTACGATTTCCGTCGCTTGCGCTGGTACCCAGACGATAAAGAGTGCCGGAGACAGGGATTTCAGCACGTTTTTACGGACCCGATTCGGCGCAATTCTCGGCGACCAAATCAGCATTTTCCGGGAATTTAAGGCGCGCTGATCAGAGACCGGTTCGAATTTCCACGGAGATCGGTTCAAACGACCTACATGCGCCTTTTTCCATCAATCTTCGCGACGTAGTGCGCCCCTGCAAGCGGACATTCACTGAAGAATAGGTTGAGGGCTTTCCTTTATGAGCGGAATCGCGCAGATATATGTTCCATA